>JAKFUK010000002.1 GCA_021732745.1 Nevskia sp.
CTTGATCGACCCCCGGCGGCTGCCGCCGCTTCGAATCCCGCGCTCTGCGCTCAGGTCGCACAAACAAAAAACCCGACATTGAGTCGGTTTCAGGGAGTCGCCGTGCCCACCCTCCCGCTCTTGATCGCCCCCCGGCGGCTGCCGCTGTGAGAGAGCAGATGGACCGAGGGTCCGGGATCGGATGGGATGAAACGGGATAATTCGGGACAAAACAGGGGTTTAGACTCGAATTAGCGACCAATCTGCTGCGCGATCGGTTTGAGGGTGAAATGACGGCGTGACGAGATGGTTTGAGGGGTCACGTCCAGAAACGACTTGAGATGTGAACGGCTCCGAGAATCTCGAATTCCTCGGCAGAGATCGTCGGCGGGATGACCATCGGCTGCGCTACCGCTGGGTTCGCGCTGATCAGGATCACGCCGCCGCCCGGCGCGCGCTGGACGTATTTGACGATCAGCTCGTCGCCCAGCCTGATTGCATAGATGCAGCCGCTGCGGACGTTGCAGTCGCTGCGATCGAACAGGAACAAGTCGCCGTTGAACAGGTCGCGCTCCATTGATGAGCCGGCCACCTCGCCCAGGGCGCAATGCTCGGGCTTGAGACCCTTGCGGCGCAGCATTTCCCGGCTGAACGAGATTTCGCTTGCAGGCTCTTCATCGACAGCAATGCGCCCAGGTCCGGCCCCGAAGCGCAGCCGGTAGCGCGGCACCGTGAGCTGATCGTGATCCGCGCCTTCAGCCCCTGTTTTCCCTCGCTTCAAGCCTTCCCCTGTTGCCAGCCATAGCAGGCACACGTTGCCGCCTTTGGCGAGCTTGAGCAGGTTTTCACGGGAAGGGTCTGATTCGCCAGCGGCCCATTTCCTGATTACTCGTTCCGATAAACCGCACGAACGTGCCAACGCGAGCGGGCCACCGCTGTCGCTGACCACTTCAGCAACGCGCTCGCAGAACTCGCGGTCACGGTTCGGAGCTTCAACTGTGACCGAGCACGCCGCGTCCAGGGCTCCGGTCACTGTTGCGCCAAGTATTTGATCCTGCACGACTATTCCTCTATTTCCGCATGTTCGGTCAATGTTCAAACTGTGACCGGAATATTTGTGCTTGACGTTCGGAATGAACGTGCCGTATGTTTGCTTCCATGCCGAAGATAGACAGCACCCTGAAGCGCCTCTTTCTGGACCCGAAAAAACGTCGGGCCTGGGTGATTTATCAGCTCCAGCTTCAAGGGCGGACGCTCGCCAGCGTCGCCGCCGAGCACGGTTGCAAGCGGCAGACGCTCTATGCCGCTTTCGGCAAGCGCTATCCGGCGATGGAACATCGCATCGCCGCCGCCCTCGACCTGACACCGCAAGAACTGTTTCCAGACCGCTACGACGCCGACGGCCTGCCGAAACGGCAGCGCGGCGGGCAACGCAGCGGCCGGAAAATTTGCTGTCATGGTGCCAATGCTACGCCGGATGTTGCAGCGCGCAATACGCGGTTGAAGGCAGCCGCATAGACATGCGCCGCGAGACCCGAACCATCGAGATGGACTTTTTCGAGGTGCCGCGCCCGGCGAACCCTTGCCCGGGCAGCCACGACTACCGGACACAGGTCTCGGAAATCGTCTCGAAGATGCTCGCGGACTCACCCGACGACCGGTACGCAATTGCAGCATCAATGAGCCGCCTGCTCGGGCGCGATGTCAGCAAGTACATGCTCGACGCCTACAGCGCGCCGGGACGTGAGGAATACAACCTGCCGTTCTATCTGGTGGCCGCCCTTGAAGTGGCGTGTCACAGCCACGCCCTGACGCTCTGGCTGACCGATGTGCGCGGCGGTCGCCTGCTGATTGGCAAGGAAGCCCTGAACGCTGAGCTGGGCCGCTTGCAGAAGCAACGCGACGACGCTGCCGTCCGCATGCGCGAGCTCAAGAAGATGATGGGGGAGCCGGAATGAAGCGCTGGCTCGCTGCTGCCGAGCTGGTCGGGCTGCCCGGTCTGCCCGCGACCAAATCCGGTTTCATCCGGCTCGCAACGCGCGAAGCGTGGCCGTGCCGGCCGCGCTCGGGCCGAGGCGGTGGCGCGGAATACCAGGTCGAAGCCCTTCCGGCTGCCACCCGTTCCGCCCTGACCTGCCGCGAAATGGCGGCCGCTGCCGCCGCAGAGCGCCAGTCGATCGGAGCGGCCTCAGCAGCGCCGCGCGACAGCCGCCAGGCAACAGCCGAAAGCAGCCTGAAAGCCACCGCCGGGCTGACCGGCTGGAAACGCGAGCATCTCGATCTGCGCGCCGCGCTTTGGCAGGCCCTGGACGAGCATCACCGCCGCAGCGGATGCAGCTGGGGCGCAACGCTGGCGGCTTACAACAGCGGCGCGTTGATCGTTGCGAAGGCTGTGCGGGCCTACCGGCCGACCCTGAGCGCGATCACGCTGGAACGCATGCGCGCAGCGGTCAACAGCGGCGGTACGGCCGCGCTGACCACCGCCTACGGCAACCGCAAGGACAGCGGCGCAGTTGACAGCCAGCCAGCGCTTCGCGAGTTCGTGCTGGCCATGCTGGCCGAGCACCCCCATGCCCGCGCCTCGCAGATCCTGATTGCCGCCGAACGGCGCTTCCGCAACGTGCCGGACATGCGCCTGCCAAGCGAATGCCGGCTACGCGCGTGGATGAAGGCCTGGCGCAGCGAAAACCGGTCTCTGGCCACGGCGCTCACCAGCCCGGACCAGTGGAAGAACAAATACATGACGGCGTTCGGCGACGCTGATCAGTTCGTGCTGCGCTTGAACCAGCGCTGGGAGATGGACAGCACGCCGGCCGACGTGCAGTGCATCGACGGCCGCCACGCGATTGTCGGCTGCATCGACGTGTTCAGCCGCCGGCTCAAGATGCTGGTGTCGCGCGTCTCGAAATCCGAGGCCATTGCCGGGCTGCTGCGCGAATGCATCCTTGACTGGGGCGTTCCCGAAACAGTCGGCACCGATCAGGGCAAGGACTACGTCGGCAAACACATGACGCGGGTGCTCGGCGACCTCGAAATCGAGCAAAGCCGCGCCAACAAGTTCAGCCCCTGGGAAAAGCCGTTCATCGAACGCTCCCTTGGTGTTTTCTCGCACGACGCCGCTATCGAGCTGCTGCCCAGCTTCATCGGCCACGACGTTGAAGAGCGCCAGGCGATCCGCAGCCGCCTGAGCTTCGCGCAGCAGCTATTCAGCAAGAACGACACCGTGCCCTGCGATCTCACGGGCGCGCAATTGCAGGCGATTTGCGACCTGTACACGGACGAAATCTATGCCCACCGCCGGCACGGCGGCATCGACTGCACGCCGGTTGAAAAGGCGGCGAGCTGGCAGCAGGTGCCGCGCCGCATCAGCGACGTGCGTGCGCTCGACTTGCTGCTATGCCCGGCCGTCAGCAACGACGGCTGGCGCACGGTGACCAAGAACGGCATCAGCGTCGACAACGCCTGGTACATCGCCGCTGAACTTGGCCCTCGTGCCGGTGAGCGCGTGCGCTGCCTCACGCATCCGAAAGACCAGGGGCTGATCGAGGTCTACGCCACCGATCCGGACACCGGCGAGCTGGCCTGGCTGTGCGAAGCGGTGGCGGCTGAATACGCCGGCATCGATCGCCGCGATATCGCCACCAAAGCGCGTCAGCTACAGGCCGCGCAGATCAGTCGCCTGCGCACCGAAATCCGCAGCAGCGCCCGCCGGCTCAAAACTCGCGATGTCGCAGCCGAGCTGCTCGACGATGCCCGCGCCCGGCGCGGCAACGTGGTGGCGCTGCCGCAGCCATCCACGCCCTACAGCACGCCTGCGCTCAACGCCGCTGCCAGCAGCGCCGCCGGGCCGCAGATGCCGGCATCAGCGGGTCTGGACCAACGCGGCCGCGACCTGCTGCGCGAACTCGAAGCCCGGCCCCCTGCGCAAGTTGTGCAGATGCCGGCACGGCCGGTGAACCCTCAGATCGGCGTCGACAACCGCATCAGCCGTTTCCTCGACATCGAGCGCCGGATCGGCGCTGGCGAGGCCGTCGGCGATGACGAACGCAAGTGGTTCCACAACTACCAGACCACGTCGGAATACCGCGTGGGGATGCTGCTCAGAAAGGGCCTTTAAGCCCGGCTTCAAAACCCGTTTCAAAGCCAGCCGGAAGCCCGGCGACTTGTCATCACCACCGCAAGGGAGCCACACATGCAGCAGGGGAACAGCATCGCCAGCCATGACGGCGCAACCGCCGCCATCAGCAACGTGGCCCAGGTCATGCGGGCTTTGGATCGGGCGATCACCGCGCCGAACCATCTGCCGAAGATCGTGGTTCACAACGGGCCTTCGGGCTACGGCAAGAGCTTCGGTGCCACCCGCGCCGCCAATCACTACCGCGCCTACTACGTGGAGGTGAAAAGCACCTGGACCAGCAAGGCGCTGCTGATCGCCATCTTGAAAGAGATGCAGATCAAACCGGCGAAAACCATCTACGAGATGGGCGATCAGGCCGCCGAGCAACTGGCACTTTCAGGGCGGCCGTTGATCGTGGACGAGTTCGATTTCCTGGTCGATCGCTCGGCAGTGGAAGTGATCCGCGATCTCCACGAAGCGGCCGGCGGCGTGCCCATTCTGCTGGTCGGTGAAGAGCACCTGGAAAAGAAGTTGCGGCAGTGGGAGCGCTTCCACAACCGCGTTCTGGAATGGTTCCCGGCGCTGCCGGCCACCGCCGACGACACCCGCAAGCTGGCCGATCTGTACTGCCGCCGCGTGGAAGTAGCCGAAGACCTGCTGGCAGCCATCCACCAGGTGGGCCGGGGCATCGTCCGCCGCATTGTGGTGAACCTGGAACGGGTTCAGGAATTCGGCGTCACGCATGGCTTCGAGCGGGTGACGCTCAAGGACTATGGCAATGACGGCTTCTACACCGGCGAAGCGCCGCGCCGGCTGGCCGCGTGATGAGCCAGCCCATGAGCAAGACGCCAGGCACGCCGCCGGGCACGCCCTTGAGCCGGGAGCAAGTGGTGGCGCTCAAGCACCGTCGCGGCCGCAAGCCGGTGGATCTGCTGGTAGACCATCCGCGCCCGCAGGGCCGGCAGGCCATCTGGTCCGCCATCCGCAAGCTGCGCAGCTTCCGCCTGGCCGAGCTCGAGCATGAGACGCACATCGGCGAAGCCACCCTGCGCAGCTACCTGCAAGGGCTGGTGGCGGCGGGCTACCTGAGCGCCGCGCTTGAGACGGCGGCCCAGCAGCGCTACGCGCCGCTGCGCTACACGCTGGTGCGCGATGTGGGCGTGGAAGCCCCGCGTGTGACCAAAGCCGGCAAGCCGGTGACCCAGGGCTTGAGCCGCGAGCTGCTGTGGCGTGCCATGCGCATCCTCCAGGAGTTCGGTGCGGACGATTTGGCGGAGTCCGCCAGCATCGCCGCCTGCCGCGTCGACCCGGAAGACACTCGGGATTACATCAAGCATTTGAAGGCCGCCGGCTATCTGCGGGTGGTCGTCGAGCACACGCCCCAGCGCCCGGCGCGCTATCGGCTGATCCCGGTCCGCAACACCGGGCCGCAGGCACCGCAGGTGCAGCGCGTGCAGCAGGTGTTTGATCCCAATCTGGGCCGGGTGATGAGTCCGGAGGCCGCGTCATGAAGGCCTCTTGCGTCGACGTGGCCACGGCGGCCTGGCAGCCGGAATGCCCCGCCTGGGTGCTGCAACTGGCGGAAGCCTGCGATGCCAGCGGCAAGGCCGCAGTGGCCCGCCGCCTGCGCTATTCCGATGCCGTGGTCGGCGAAGTGATCCGCCACAAATACACCGGCAGTTACGCAGCTGTGGAGCGTGCGGTTCACGGCGTGTTTGCCAACGCCACGGTACCGTGCCCGGTGCTTGGCGACATCCTGGAACACGCCTGCCTTGAGCACCAGCGCAAGCCGTTTGCGGCCACCAATCGCGCCCGCGTAACCCTGTACCGGGCTTGCCGGAACGGCTGCGCGCATTCCCGCATTGCGCCTTCCGGAACGGCTGCGCGCGTTCCTGCACCCAACGCCAGCGAGGCCTGAATGAGCAACTTCGTGGCGATCTTGATCCTGATGCTGATCTTCGATGCCGGCTTCGTTGCCGGCGCTGTGTGGAACCAATGGAGGCATGACCGTGCAGACCATCAATCGTGATGTGGGGACTTTCATGGGCGGCTGCCGCAGCCGCCCGGTGCCCCGCAAGCCCTTCACCGGCTTTGGCATCTGGCTGCGCCGGATTCAGCGGCGCATGGCCCAGGCGCGCAACTGCGAAGCGGCCGTGCTGGTGCGCCGCTATGAAGTGCTGTGCGATCGGGATTTTGGCTCGTGAGGCCGCTCCTGGCAGTAGAAGCAGAGGTGCTCCAACTGCTGCGTGATGCGGGCGGCAGCGTGAAGTTGACCGCGCTTCAGAAATCATCATGGCTCGGTGCCATCGAGCTGAAAGCGGCATTGGACGCGCTGCAAATTCGTGACCTGGTGGAGCGCATCGATACCGGCCGCGAAGTGGTTTACGCCGCACTGGCCGCGCCCGCCGCCGCAACGCTGCAAGCGGCCGCCATAGCGGCGGCACCGGCCGCGCCCGCCGCCGCATCGCTGGCCCGCAGCGTTCCCGCCGGCAGCAGTGCGTGCCAGGAAAACCAGAAGCGCATCGTGGCCTACCTCGGTACACAGCCGGGCTATGGCGCGATCGGCCGGCAGATTTTCGATGCGCTGAACATCACCCAGAGCGCCTTTAGCCAGGCCGTTCTCAAGCTTTGCTTCGCAGATCAGGTGGTGCGCAGGGGCTCGGCCGGCGTTCCCCTGTACTGCCTGTCGCCGAAAGCCGTGGAGGCGCTCGGTTTGAGTGCCACGGGTGAAGCCGCAGCCGCAGGCACGTCCACCTCCGAATTCCCTCCGGCGCTTGCTACGCCGGCTGTGCAGCCGATCGACACAGCAACATCGACGGCAGTTCCGGCGGCCCAGACTGATCTCCCAAGGGCAGTGACGGAACCGGCTGGCTCACGTCACGAGCTTTCTGATTCTGATGCCGATGTCGATCCCGATTCTTTCTTTGAGGCCGACATCGACCCGCTGCTGGCCTGGCACGCGGACCGCGCCGACAAGGAAGCTGCGCGACGCGAGCAGCAACGGCAGTGCCCCGCTGCGCCGTTTCTGGCGCTGCCGGAC
This sequence comes from Nevskia sp., assembly GCA_021732745.1. Lineage (GTDB taxonomy): Bacteria > Pseudomonadota > Gammaproteobacteria > Nevskiales > Nevskiaceae > Nevskia. The sequence goes on from JAKFUK010000002.1 coordinate 7,137, forward strand.
GCCATGCGCAACACCGGCCAGGCCATCCCTTGCTCGATCGGCGAAATCGCCGAATTCGACGTGGCTACCAGCCTTCAGATTGACAGTGCCAGCTATGCGCTGTGGAGCGATGGCCGGCTGGAGATCGATGCCGGTGACCAGCACATCGCCTTGAGCTCGTCCGCCACGCGCGCGTTGATTGATTACCTCGATCGCGTCTGCGCGATCGAGCTGCACTGAACCACCCCGGAGCCGACTCATGAGCCACAACGAAAACACCGCGCCCGCCGGTTACTGGCGCGATGCCCAAGGCCGGCTGGTTGCCGAAGCCCTCATCAAGCCGATCGACAAGGCGCGCGAAGCGCTGGTGTTGGAACTGATCGAAAAGGCGCGCCTGCTATCGCGACAGATCGAGCTGTTCAAGTCCACCGCCTTTGCGGACATCGCCGCCTTCGTCGAGCTGAGTGCCGAGCAATACGGCGCGAAGATTGGCGGCAACAAGGGCAATGTCACCTTGACCAGCTATGACGGGCGCTACCGCATCCAGCGCTCTATCCAGGACAGCCTGGTCTTTGACGAACGCCTGCAAGCCGCCAAGCAGCTGATCGACGCCTGCGTGCAGACCTGGGGCGCGAACGGCGACCCCAAGATCATGACCTTGGTCAACGATGCCTTTCAGGTGGGCAAGGAAGGGCGCATCAACACCGGCCGTGTGCTGGGCCTGCGCCATCTCGACATTCGCGATGACGACTGGCAGCGCGCCATGCAGGCCATCGGCGACAGCGTGCGTGTTGCCAGCAGCAAGCCCTACGTCCGCTTTTATGAGCGGATCGGCGACAGCGATCAGTACCAGGCCATCAGCCTCGACGTGGCTTCGCTGTGAAAGCGCCCAGCCGCGTGGTGCTCGAATGCACGGCCAAGGGCTGGAGCGTCAGCGTGTACGCCGGGGACCGGCTGCTGGTCGACAACCGCTGGGGGCTGCTGACTCATGGTTCCGCGAAGGCAGCGCCGAGCAACGTGGAGCTCGAAACCGCGCTCGACGGTTACGACGAGCTGGTTGACGCGATCGACGAAATCGCCGACTTCGGCGTTTTTGACGTCAGCGGCGCGCTGCTCAACATCCGCGAGGAACGCGACTCATGAGCTGCGGCCAGAAACAGTGCCCGGACAATGTCGCCGGCCGTGTCAAAGGCACCGCCTTCGCGGAGAGCATCCAGACGCATATCGACCAGACGCAGTGCAAGGCTGGCTTCTTTGCCGGGGTGATGTCGGCGCTGCTGCGGCAGATCGTCACCACGCTGGGCCATGAAGGCGCGCTGACGCTGCTGGTGACCTGCTACGGCGCAGTCATGAGCGAACACAACCGCCAAAGCGCTGGGAAGCTGCACTGACCCATGACGCGCGCCAAGGCCAAGGCCCAGCCCCTGCATGTGCGGTTCTCGCCGGACGACGTGCTGCTGATGCAGTCCATCTCCGGGGCTGAGGATCCTCACGATGCTCTGAACACCCCTGATTGCCCGCCGCGCAAAAAGTGGACGGAAGTGGATATCGCGTTGCTATGCGATCTCTATCCGGATAGCCCTACGGCTGCGATCGCCGCTCGTCTGGATCGACCGATCGAGCGCGTCTATGCATTTGCCAACAAGCTGGGCCTGCGCAAAAGCAAGGCTTTTCTTGCCAGCCCGGCCGCCCACCGCTTGGACGGCAGGATCGGCAAGGACTGCCGATTCAAGCCCGGCTTGGTGCCTGCAAACAAGGGCCTGCGACGGCCGGGCTGGGCTCCGGGGCGCATGGCCTCGACGCAGTTCAAAGCCGGCGTGAAGCCAGCGAACACCTGGCGGCCGATCGGCACCGAGGTCTGCGTCGATGGCTACTGGAAAGTGAAGGTTTCCGACTCCGCGCTTCCCGGCCAGTCCCGCTTCGACTGGAAGATGAAACATGTCCTGGTGTGGGAACAGGCCAATGGCCCGGTGCCGACGGGCAGCGTGATCGTGTTCCGCGATGGCAACCGGAATCACATTGAGCCGGCAAATCTCGAATGCGTCTCCCGCGCCGAGCTGCAACGGCGCAACTCGTACCACACCCGTTACCCGAAAGAGATCGGGCTGCTGATCCAGGCACGCGGTGCACTGCAACGGCAGATCAACAAATTGGAGAAGGCCAATGAAAAACAAAGCTGAAGATCTGCGGAACCATCTGTTCGCGACCATCGAAGCGCTTCAGGACGAAGACAAGCCAATGCCGCTGGATCGCGCCAAGGCGATCGCCGAAGTTGCCCAAGTGGTGATCAATCTGGCCAAAGTCGAAGTGGACTACCTCAAGGCCTCGCAAGGCATCCAGACCACCGGTTTCTTTCCGGACGACCGCGCGCTTGGCATGGACGGCAAGTTGGTTCCCGTGCGGAACTGACGTGAGCACATGTCCCGTCCCTGGCTGCACCGCCAGTGCGCGTCCAGGGCAGCTGCTGTGCCCCGCGCATTGGAAAGCGACACCGTCGACTCACAAGCACGCCGTGTGGACTTCGTGGCGGGCGCTTCGCCATCGCAGTGGAAAAAACCCGCAGACGCTGATCGCGGATGTCCGCGTCTATCGCGCCGCCTGTGATGCCGCGATCAAGGCGGTGGCCACCGCCGAATCTCCGCTTTGCCCCGCAAGCCTCTGACATGGCGCGCGTTGCTGAAATTTTTGAAAAGCCACCCCGGCCCACAGGGCCAGCCTTATGCGCCAAGTCTCGGCGGGAGCCACGATGATGCAAACCAAACGACACAGCCTGATCGAGAGTTGCAGCAATACGGCAATCGGCTACGTGGTGGCGATTCTCAGCCAGTTGGCGATTTTCCCGATGTTTGGGATTCACCTGCCGCTTCACGACAACCTGATGATCGGCGCGTGGTTCACCGGCATCAGCGTTGTGCGGGGCTACGTGCTGCGCCGGTGGTTCACCCGCAGGACTGAGAGTTCCAGCGCCAGCGTTCAGCAAGGCAAAGATGTCGGACGCAATGCCTTGTCGGGCTACGGCTGCTTGGACTTTTGCGAGACCCACGGTCGCGACGAAATAGCGCTCGACAACGACGGCGCAGAGTTTTGCAACGAGTGCGCTGCTGACGGATGGAATGGCGAACTGTGCTCGCCAGCGCCAGATTCATGCAGCCTCTCGGACCCGCAGTCCAACGAACGGGAACGGCAATTCATGTGCCCGATCCACGCGGCCGAGCATGTTGCTTTCTGCGCTGAGTCTTTTCCGCCCAACGCCAGCTTCAGCCGGAGCGATAGCGAATCGGCTGCAAGCGACAGTTGTACTGGAGGGCAGTGACGATGCCGAGTTTAGGGTGCGGCCGTTTTTGGGAAAGCGACCCACGCCGATGGGAGCGATGCCGCCGACGCGCGACTGCCGAAATGGTGGCGTCCGGCTGGAAAACCTACGCGCGAAAGTTTGATGAAGTGATGACGCGCAAGGCCCGCAAGCTGTGGGCTTCCGGGTCGTGACGTACAACGCCGAAATTAACCCGCGTTCTTGCCCCGGAGAAAACTCGAATGGATGAGCCGAACCACGCGGGGCAAGAACGTCGGGTTGAATGCCTGGTTAGCCCTGCGCTGCCGCGACGTGTGCGGCTGAGCCGGGCGAAGGGTTGGCGGATGCCGCCGAACACCGTGAAGGTGGACCGAACCACCAAGTGGGGGAACCCATTTATGCCGGGCAACGCCAAGAACCCGCTGGGCCTGCCGGTGAAAGACAAGCGACATGCCTTTGTGCTCTACCGCTCGGTAGCTGGCGACAACGCGACGCTCGTTGCCGCTGCACAGGCCGAGTTGCGAGGGAAGAACTTGGCGTGCTGGTGCGACCACGAAGACCCCTACGAAGATGCGTGCCATGCCGCTGTGCTTTTGATGCTGGCTAACGCTGACGTTCACGCGACCGCTGGCCGCGAACAGAAGCCGGATTGAAGTAACGAAAAACGCGCGGCCAGTGGGTCGCGTGCAATGGCTGGTTATGACGGATAGGAGAGTCAAATGTTTGGAATGCTAACGAATCTCACAAAGGCGGTTGTAGCTGTGGCCGTGGCCCCAGTTGATGCAGTAGTTGACGTGATTACCTTGCCAGCAAGCGCGAGCGATGGAACCGGGCCTTTTGACCGGACGGCCAAGCGTCTTTCTCAAGCCGCTGATGCGATGGACGCGGCGCTGAAGCCAGACTATGAAAGCAAGTCATAACGCCAAAGTTGAGCCGGGGCTTTGCCCGGCCGAGAAACCCGATGAAAAGTGAAACGCAGGAAGGCAAAGACCTCGGCTCGAACGCCTTGTTGGACAAGCGCAGCGCCCGAGACCACGGCCCTTTCAGTGCTTATTGCAAGGTTTGCTGGAATCCCTGTTACATCTTTTGGATTGATACCGAGCCTCATGGAGGCGTCTGCATGTTCGGTCATGAGCGCGCAGGCCAATGTCCTGATGCGATGGCTGCCGCCAAGAACACGGCTGCTTTCCGGCGGATCAATGATTTTGTGTCCAACGCCAATTAACCGACCCATGCAAGGTTGAAATGTCCTACCGCCGAACCTCCAAAGCTGTTCGCTGCCGCGCGCCTCGCCAGGGGGGCGATCCGTCTGCTGTGGACCGCGTTGATCGCTGGCAGCCGCCTGCATTGCGGCGGCTGATCGAGATCACGGATTACGACTGCGGCGAGGTGAAGCATCGGATCGAGCTGCGCCGATCGAATCGGATCGACTGCTACGAAGTGCATGTCGACGGCCGCCTGTGGAAAAAGCGCATCGGCTGGAGCCGGGCGCTGGCCGGCATTCGCAAGGCGCTGCCGCGCATGTCCATCTTCAGCGCATGAACACCGTCCGCGATCCTCGCCGGGTCGATCTGGCCCGCATCCATCTGCTCAAGGCGCAGATCGGCATGACGCGGGAGCAGTACGAGGCCGTGCTCTGGCTCGCCGCACAGGTGGATTCCTCGGCCGATGCCGACGAAACCGGACGCCAGGCCATCATCCGGCAGCTCGAATCGCGCCTGACCCCGGCCCAGCGCGCCCAGCCCCGGAAAACACCGCGAGCGGCCCCGGCTGGCAAGGCCAAGCCTCGCCAGCGGCCTGCGGAAGACAAGGCGCGGCAGGTGGCAAAGATTCGCGCATTGCTGATCAACCATCCCGGCGGCCGCCGTGCAGACGCTTATGCGGATGCCATGAGCCAGAAAATGTTCGGTGTCGATCTCTACACCTGGTGCACCAGCGATCAGCTCGGCAAGCTGATTGCCGCCCTGGTCATCGACACCCGCCGCAGTGCGCAGGCCGGCCCAGGCAAGCCATGACCACCGCCGCGCCCGATGCCGCTCCGGAAGCGGACCTTTCTCACAAATGGCCCGCGCGCTTGATCGAGATCGTGGACCATCTGGCGCACGATCTGCAGCGGGACCACGCACCAGCGGCTGCGCGCGCGTTGGCCGAGCGGGCCGTGCTGGCGCTGGCCAAGGTGGCCGGCGGTCACCCCATCTACCTGCCGATGGGCCGGCGGCTGGAGATCGCCCTGCGTGACCAGCAGATCTGGGAAACCTTCAACGGCACCAACTACGATGCGCTGGCCACCGCGCACGGCCTGTGCGAACAGCAGGTGCGCAAGATCATCGAATTCCAGAAAGCGATTGCAGTATCCAAACGGCAGCGGACGCTGCTTTGACCAGGGAGAGCGAGCGACATGAATGCGATGCGGAAGCAGTACGTGGTTCAGCTGCGCCAGAACAGTCATTACCCCATGTTCCGGCGCGTGATCGGCTTCGTGACGGCGATCGGGCTGATCGCGGCCTTGATTGTGGTGGTGGGCGCTTTCTCCAGCGGTAGCCCGGTCATCGGCATCGTTTCGGGGAGCCTGATCGCGGTGGCGGTGCTCGTGCTCAAGGAAGTGTCGGAGATGGTGGCCGACATCGCTGACGCGACGCTCGATGGCGCGTATCGCAGTTCGACGGCTGGTCAGTAACTGGTAGCTCAAGCCTGGGCCTGCTGATCGGCTCAGGGCGCATCGATGTCGGTGAAAGGCCCGCCCCGCGCGGGCCTTTTTGTTGAGTCGCGCACGCGACATACCAGCGCCCTCGCGCGCGGGCGAAGGTGCGCGGCATGAGATTGATCAAGCGCCTCGTCATTCATTGCTCGGCCAGCCCGAACGGCCGCGCCGTGTCCATTGCCGATATCGACCGCTGGCACCGCGAACGCGGGTTCAAGCGGCAGGCGGCGGCGCGGAAGGCATTCCGGCCTGAGCTGGGGTCTATCGGTTACCACTACGTGATCGAGCTGGACGGCACGCTGCGTGCCGGCAGGCTGGCGGACGAAGTGGGCGCGCATGCCGCCGGGCACAACGCGGACTCGATCGGCGTGTGCATCGTCGGCACCGACGCCTTCACTGCCGGGCAATGGAAAACGCTGGCGAAAGTGGTGGCGGAGATGCAGGGCCGCTTCGGCCCGCTGGCCGTTCTGGGGCACCGCGATCTGTCGCCGGACAAGGACGGCGACGGCAAGGTCGAACAGCACGAATGGCTGAAGACCTGCCCGGGGTTCGACGTAGCCGCGTGGCTCGCCGCCGGCATGAAGCCGGACAGCAAGCACGTTCTGCCGAACCACAAGGCCGCGCTGTGAACCGCCCGCGCCTGGTGCCGAACTGGAAAACCAGCCTGCGCTGGTGGTCCGTGCGGCTATCGCTGCTGAACGTCGCGCTGCTTCAAGTGTGGCTCGAGCTGCCGCCCGACCTGAAAGCCGCAATCCCCCCGAACTGGATGGCCACCGCCGCAAGCGTGCTGGCGCTGCTGGCGGTGGCCGGCCGTGTTGTTGCCCAGGAAGCCCCCGCTACTACCACGGAGAACCGCTCATGAGCTTCATCGCTGTATTTCTAGCTGAGCATTTGGGCAAGCGCGTCGGCGCAAGCCTGGCCGCTCTCATGCCCGTACTGCTGATCGTGGCCGCTGCCGCGATGCTGTTTCTCGGTGGCAATGCCAGCGGCAGGGCCGAAGCCAAAGCGGGCTACGACGCGGCCATTGCCGCAAAAGAACTCGGCAACGAGCGAGCCCTGTCGCAGCAGCGCGCTGACGCCCTTGCCGATCTCGAAGCGGCCGTCGCCCTGGGCGAGCGCCTGCAAGCCGAAATCGACGCGCTATCTGAACGCCGTGAGCAAGCCGTTCGCACTATCGTCAAGAGGATTCCGCATGTCACGACCGTCTACCTGCCGGCCCCTGGGGCCGAGCCTGTTGCTTTGCCTGCTTGCCCTTTTACCGTTGGCTATCAGCGGTTGTGGAATGCAGCCCTCACGCTCGATCGCCTGCGACCCGATCCCGATGCCCCGGCCGCCGGAATGGATGCTGCGGCCGAGCCCGCCGCCGATTCTGCTGCTGCCGGAGCCGACCACACCGCCGGAGCCGACCCCGGCAGCGCCGCCGATTCCGCACTCCAGATCGCCGCCGGGCTGACACCCGCCGCCATCCTTGAAAACCACACGCTCAATGCCGAGCGATGCGCTGGCATTGAGGTGAGCCGCCGGGCGTTGCTCGCATGGCATCGAGAGCAAAAGGTCGCTGCCGCCCCATGAGCCTGCTGCCGATCAAGCACGATTTCGGCACCCTGACGCGCGGTGACACCACGGACGCCCGTGGTTTCACCATCGATATCGACGGAGCCCCGGCAATATGGGGCGACGGTGCCAGCGCGTTCTGCCAGGCGCGCGATATCCAGACCGGCGACCTCGTTGTGGAGTGGTCCACCGCTGCCGGCACGTTGCTGCTGGCCGATGGGGCGGTGCTGCTCAACGAGCTGCCGCCCGCCACGACGCGCGATCTGCCCGTGACCCGTTGCACTTGCGAGTTGGAAATCACCTACGGCGATGGCCGGGTGAAAACCTGGCTGCGCGGGCCGCTACTGATTGAAGCCGACATCGCCAAGCAATGACCGCACCGATCAATCTCAACAGCGCAACGCAGGTGTCGGTGCTGCCGGAGCGCTTTCACGCGGTGCTGCAGGGCCTTTCGGCGTACCAGATCGCGCTGCGCAATGGCTTTGCGGGCAGCGAGGCGGAGTGGCTGGAATCGCTGGCCAACGGCGGGGCGCTCCCGGCGAACCTGATCCAGCTCACGGCCGGAGCGGCACTGAGCGGCCATCGCGCTATACGCCTCGCCACCAGCACCAGCGTGCTCTACGCCAGCGCCAACGAGCCGGAGGATGCCGCCACCGTGTTCGGGATCAGTGTCGCAGCGGCCGCGTCAGGCGCGCCGATCGTGATCCGGACCGGCGGCATCGAAACATTTTCCGGTTGGGCCTTTACGCCGGGCGATCCCGTGTTTGTGGGCGTCAATGGCCTGCTCACGCAGACGCCGCCGACCACGGGCGCTGAAATTCAAATCGGGGTGGCGATCGCCGCCACCACGCTGTTGGTTCGTATCGGTACCCCCTTCTACCTCTGAGGATTTTCAATGGCTGCCAAGAGTTTTTATCGCCGCGTCGCCGGCAAATGGACCCAGATTTTCGGAATCGTGGTTTCTGCCGGTGCTGCCAACGACGGCGACATCCCTGCGCTGGATGCGACGGGCCGTCTCGACGGCTCGGTCATGCCGGTGGGGCTGGGTGCCGATACCGCGTCCATCCTCGCCAGCGAAGCGCTCGCGGCTGGCGATCTCGTCAACGTGTACACGAACGCCGGTGCGGCCAACGTCCGCAAGGCGGATGCGTCCACGCCGGGCAAGGAAGCCAACGGCTTCGTGCTGGCCGCTGTCTCCAACGGCGCGAACGCCACCGTGTATTTCGAGGGCACCAACACGCAGCGCGGCGGCCTGACGCCAGGTTCCCGCTATTACCTCGCGGCCACGGCCGGCAGCATCACGGCCACCCCGATCACCACCGTGGGCCAGGTGGACCAGTTCGTGGGCACGGCAGTCAGCGCCACGGCGCTGTCGTTTGAGCCGGATGACGGGGTGAATCTGTAATGGCCACCCGCAGGCCGCTGGTCCGCCTCGAGGGCAAAAGCGCTGCCATGCCCGCTGGCGACCGGCTGCCTGCGGATTGTCTGCCCGTTGCAGCCATGTACGACGCTGGCAACAGCGGAGCCGCCATCACCATCGACGGCCTGAACGGGGCGAATCAGACGGTGCTGCTGACGGCGGCAACGGTCATCATCACCATCGTCAATCTCGCGCAGGTGGGCCGTCTTCGGCTGGTACGGCGGCAAGACAGCACCGGCGGCCGGGCGGCGAGTTACGTCATTTCCGGCCGGACACTGCTTTACCAGGGCGGCACCGCTCCGCTTTCGAGCACCGCCCCTAACGCGCGCGATGTTCATGTGCTCACGGATGACGCGGTGTCGGGGGTCGTTGATGTTGATGCTGGTGTGGGATACGCCGCGCCGTGAGTCGTCAATATGGGGCGGGAAACAACAAGTACATAGCGCGGAATAACGCGCTGACGCTACCGACGCCTTTGAAATTGACGGATATCGCATGGATCCGCTTGGATTCTGACGTTCAAGAGAATTCAAGAGCGGGCGCGCTAACCGCTTTCACGCAAGGAGCGGACAGCGGCGGCTTCGCCTACATTTCTAACGAGGCGTTCATCGACGACGGCTCGTTTACCCAAAATGCTCTGTACACCCAACTCGAAACAGTGTTCGGAGGGTTTGAACGCCTGTGGGACGGCGGCAACGGGACGCAATATGCACGCCCAAACGACTGTTTTGACCAGTCTGCGGGTTGGACTTGCTTGGCGTATGTGATCGACCACACTACAACGCCGTTGCGAATGGATCTCTACTCCCGCCAAGGAAACCAAATACTCAAAACCGTTTGCGACCTGCCTGAGCCGATTCAAACAAATCTGGATAGCTATTCGGTCGGGGCTTTTCTTGGTTTTCCGGGAGGCGCGCTGCCAGGCAAAGTCGGCCCTCGGTACACCTGGTTCGATGCTCTCAGCGAGGCTGAGATCATCGCGCAAATGAATCAGATCGCGCCCGTTCGACAGTCGCATCTCGAACATTTCAGCCCCGGTTTGGACTCTCCGGTTTTGAAAAACTACGCGCCGGGGAAGTCTGATTTCACTGGATGGAGCGGCGCTGGAACGCCAGAAGCGGACGTTTCTGAAATCACGGTTTCACCGTCAAACCCGCCACTCTCCTGGACCCGATCCGGGGGGCTGCTGTGACCGACATCGTCGACATCGCCAATGACCTCGCCCAGCGCGAACGCGATGACGCGCTGGCGGCCCATCATGCACGGCGGCCAGCACAAGCCAGCGGCTCATCACGCGGCCGCTGTTGCGTGGATTGCGGGCGCGCCATTCCGGCCAAACGCCTTGAGGCCAACCCGGCCGCCACGCGCTGCATCGACCATGCGCGCGCGCAGGAAACCCGCCTTAAAACTACCTTTGGAGCGCGCCCTTGAACTGGCTGGAAATCATCAAGCTGGCGTTCACCGCGCTCACCTTTCTGCTCAGTCTCACCAGCCTGATCGTCGCCGCGTTGATCCGCAGAGACTCTGCCGCCAAAGCTGCGCTGCGCACGGTTCAGCTCGAGTTGGCGTCCAGGATCGACGTCAACCAGACCCGGCAAGACAGCCAGCTCGCCGGCATGACAACACGCTTCGACGGCCTCAGCTTGCAGGTGTCGCAAATGGCGGAGGCGATCAAGCATGTGCCCACGCATCACGACATGACCGCGCTGCGCGAGGCCATGACCAGCCTGAGCAATGTGGTGGCCGAGCTGAAAGGAAGCCAGGACGCGAACACCCGCATGGTGGAGCGCATGAACCAGTATCTGATGGAGCGCGGAACGTGAAAAAGAGCTATCAGCAACTGGTGGCTGAAGAGGCACGGCTGGTGGTGCTGCGGGTGCTCGCCGAAGCGCCCGCTTACGAAGCCAACAGCAGCACCCTGCAGATGATCCTGCCGGAGTACGCGCTGAACCTCAGCCGCGATCAGCTCCACACCGAACTGGCATGGCTTGCCGAACAAGGGCTGGTGAGCACCCGCGCGATCGCCACGGTGGTGATCGCCACCATCACCGCGCGCGGCCTGGACGTAGCCCACGCGCGCGCGCAGGTGCCCGGCGTGAAGCGGCCGGGGCCACCCGCGTGAGCCGGAAAAGCTCCATCTCCAAGCTGCCGCTGCCGGTTCGCAAGGCGATTGACGATGCTCTGAAAGCCGGCCGCTTCACGCTGGACGAGATCGTGGCGTCGATCAAGGGCGAATTCGGCGTGGCGCTTGCGCCCAGCCGCTCGGCCCTGGGCCGCTATTCGGAGCGCTTCGAGGAAGTGGGCAAGCGCATGCGTCAATCGCGCGAGGTGGCGCAGGTATGGGCGGACCGCCTCGGCAACGAGCCATCGGGCGATATCGGCAAGCTGGTCATGGAACTGCTGCGAACGCTGGCGTTCGATGCCACGCTCGCCATGAGCGAGCCGGGTGAAGACGGCGGCGCGGTGGTGGTGGACCCGAAAGCGCTGAACTCGCTGGCGCTGGCGATTCACCGGCTGGAGACCGCCGGGCGGCACAACATCGAGCGCGAAGAAAAGATGCGCAAGGCCGCGTTTGAAGCCGCTGCCGAGGCCGCTGTGAAGGCAGTGAAGAAGAAGGGCATCAGCGCCACCACCAGCGAAAGCATCCGCCGCGAAATTCTGGGGATCGGCGCGTGAGCCAGGCCGCGCCTGCCGCCCTGCTCGGCTATCAGCAGCGCTGGCTGGATGAAGCGGCCGATGTCGCACTCTGGGAGAAATCCCGCCGCGTCGGCGCAAGCTGGTGCGACGCCGCCGACAGCGTGCTGTTCGCCGCTACGGAAGGCGGCCAGGACGCCATGTACATCGGCTATTCCGAAGACATGACCCGGGAGTACATCGACGACTGCGCCATGTGGGCGCGGGCATTCAACAGCGCCGCCGGGGCCGTTGAAGATTGCCTGTTCGAGGAAACCGGCGAGCGCGGGGAAGCCAAGGCGATCAAGGCGTTCCGCATTGATTTCGGCAGCGGCAACAAGATTCTGGCGCTGTCGTCCCGGCCGCGTTCGATTCGCGGCAAGCAGGGCAAGATCACGATCGACGAAGCGGCGTTCCATGACGATCTGCCGGGCTTGATGAAAGCCGCGCTCGCCATGCTGATCTGGGGCGGCAAAGTGCGCCTGGTGTCCAGCCACAACGGCGAGGCCAACTATTTCAACGAGCTGGTGCTCAACGTGCGTGCCGGCCGCCTGCCTTACGCCCTGCACCGCACCACGATCGAAGACGCGCTGGCGGATGGCCTTTATCAGCGGGTGTGCCTCAAGACCGGCAAGCCCTGGAGTGCTGAAGCCCAGGCCGAATGGCGTGCGGACCTGTTCGCGCGCTACAGGGCCAATCTGGATGAAGAACTGCTGTGCATTCCCAGCGCCGGCACCGGCATCTGGCTGACCCGCGCCCTGGTCGAAGCGCGGATGCGCAGCGAGTACCGGGTGATCCGATATTCCGCGCCCAAGGGCATGGCGCTGTGGCCTGAGCATCTGATCGATGCGGAGATCGCCGACTGGTGCCGGGCCGAACTGGATCCGGAACTGCGCAAGCTGGACCCGCTGAAGCGCAGCGCGTTTGGTCAGGATTTCGGCCGGCATGTGGACTTAAGCGTGATCGCGCCGATGCAGATCGCCGCGACGCTGGCTCGGCATGTGCCGTTCCTGGTGGAGCTTTCCAACGTGCCGTATCGCGCCCAGAAAAGCATCCTGCTGTATATCGCCCGGCGGCTGCCGCGTTTCTCGGCGGGCAAGCTCGATGCCGGCGGCAATGGCGATTATCTGGCGGAAGAACTGCAACGCGAGTTCGGCGAGGCCGTGATCGAGAAAGTGCATTTCACCGAAGCCTGGTACCGCGAAAACACGGCACCGCTCAAGGCCGATCTGGAAGACGGCCTGATGCTGATTCCGAAGGATGACGAAGTGGCCGGCGACTTGACCGCCTTTCGCATGATGCGTGGCGTGCCGCGCGTGCCCGATCTGCGCGTGACTGCGGAAGGCGGGGGCAAGCGTCACGGCGACGCCGGCATCGCCATGCTGCTGGCCCACGCCGCCAGCCGCGCCGATTACTGCCCCATCGAATATGAAAGCGACGGCGAACCGCGCGGTGCCTTCAACACAGGCGATTACTTCCGGAGCATGTGATGGAACTCGCTGAAACCGTCTCAAAGACGCCCTCAAGCCCGCCATTGGGGGAGTCGGCACCGATCGCGCGCGACCCATTCGTTGCGCAGTTCGACAATCTGATCCGGGCCGATGACGACACCCTGCTCACCCGGGGTGGCGGCAAGGGCCTGCGGATCTACGACGAGCTCGAGCGCGACCCGCACTGCTATGCCGTGCTGCAAAAACGCAAGCTGGCGCTGATTTCCCGTGAGTGGACCCTTGAGCCCGGCGGTACCAGCCGCGCCGACAAGACCGCCGCCGCGATCTGCGACGAGCAATTGCGCGCGCTGCCGTTCGATCTCATCTGTCTGAACCTGCTGGATGCCACCCTCAAGGGATACGCGGTAGGCGAAATCCTGTGGGCCAACCGCGCCGGCACGGTGGCCGTCGACGTGCTGGCGCGTGCCCAGCGCCGTTTCGTGTTCGGCCGGGACTACCGGCCGCGCCTGCTCACGGCGCAAAGCCTGAACGACGGCGAGGAACTGCCGGAGCGCAAGTTCATCATCCATCGCTTCGGCTCGAAAGACGGCAACCCCTACGGCCTGGGCCTGGGCACGCGGCTGTTCTGGCCGGTGTTTTTCAAGCGCCAGGGTTTGCAGTTCTGGCTGACCTTTGCCGACAAGTTCGGCAACCCCACGCTGTGGGGGCAGTACCCTCCCGGGGCATCGCCAGCCGACAAGAACACCCTGCGCTCGGCGCTGCGGGCGGTCAGCAGCGAGGCCAACATTTCAACGCCCGTCGGCATGGACATCAAGCTGCTCGAGGCGCAGCGCAGCGGCACGGTCACCACCTATGAAAGCCTGCTGCGCTACATGGATGAGGAAATCAGCAAGGCGGTGCTTGGCGAAACCATGACCACCAGCGGTGCCGGTGGCGGTGGCGGCATGGGTTCCAACCAGGCCAGCGTGCAGAACGAAGTGCGGCTGGAAATCACCAAGGCCGATGCTGATCTGCTGGCCACCACGCTGCGCAGCACGCTGCTGGAGTGGATCACCTTCTACAACCGGCCGGGTGCGGCGACCCCGGTCCTGAAATGGGATTTCAGCGAGCCGGAGGATCTGAAAGCCCGCGCCGAGCGCGACCAGATCATCGTGGCGATCGGCTACGAGCCCACCCCGCAGTACATCAAGGACACCTATGGCGACGGCTTCGTCAAGAAAGTGGTGCCGCCGCCCGCTGGCATGGCGGCGGGTTTGCAGATCGCCGGGCCGCTCACGCCGGCCGATCTGGCCGAGCCCGGCCGGAGCGCGCCGCGCAGGAATGCCGGGGATCAGGTGGCAGACGCGCTCGAGCCGTTCGCGGCCGCGATCACCGCCCAGATTGCTGATCCGGTGAAACGCCTGGTCGACAGCGCGGCCGATTTTGCCGAAGTCCTGGCCGGCATCGATCGCCTGGCGGCCAATCTGGACGCCACACAGCACGCGAGCCTGCTCCGGGATGCCATTGCACTCACGCATTTGCGTGCTCGGGCGGATGTCCGCGCCGAATGAGCGGCGCAAATACCTTTAGAAGGCCTTTAGACGGCGACGTGAGCGATTTTCGCCGCCCGGGCCTTATCCGAGTGGCAGGGCGCGCAGGCCGCGCGCAGCGGGGCCGGTTTTCCGGCCTGTGCCCAGCCGGCGAAATCTGACCGTGCCGGACACCCCGCGCCCGCTGCCCGCGAACCTGAACCCGAACGCCTTCCGGGAGCAGATCAGCTTCCTGCTGGCAAAGGAAAACATCCCTACGGCCGGGTGGACGGACGTCTGGAAAGGCGCGCATGACACCGGCTTCGTCGTGGCCGGGGCGTACCAGGCGGAGCTGCTGTCCGATCTGCGCGGCGCGGTGGAGCGGGCCATCACCGAAAGCCGCAGCCTGGCGCAGTTCCGCGCGGAGTTCGATCAGATCGTCCAGCGCCACGGCTGGAGCTACAACGGTGGCCGGGGCTGGCGCACGCGCCTGATCTATGAAACCAACCTGCAAACCAGCTATCAGGCCGGCCGCTACGCGCAGTTGACCGACCCGGCGCTACTCCGCACGCGCCCATTCTGGCGGTACTCGCATTCGGACTTCGTTCAGCACCCGCGCGTTCAGCATCTGGCCTGGGACAACCTGGTGCTGCGCTACGACGACCCCTGGTGGCAAACCCACTACCCGCCGAACGGCTGGGGCTGCCGGTGCACGGTCTATGCGGAATCCCGCCGCACGCTGGAAGCCCAGGGCCTCAGCGTGGGCACGGCTCCGCCGATCGTGCTCGAGGATGTAACGGTGGGGGTGCGCTCCGGCAACCCGCGAACCGTGCGGGTGCCGCAAGGCATCGACCCCGGCTGGGACTACGCGCCAGGCGCGCGGGTGGCCGAGTCGGTCAGGGGCAACCCGGTGACCGCGCCGCAGACACCGGCACGCGCTGCTGCCGCCGATCTGCGGCCGAAACTGCCCGAACCGCTTCGCGATGCCCTTGATCGCCAGATCGCCTCGGTGCCCGCCGCGCCGCCGGCACCACGGCCAGACTTCCGCCAGCCGCCCCCGCGTGTCGACGACGTGGTCCCGGATTTCGGCAGCCCGGTGCAGCCGGATGTTTCCACGCCTGCCCGCCGGGCCGCCGTGGAATTTGAAAACAGGATCCGCAACGAGCTGCGCGAGCACGGCGCGTTCTTCGATGCCGAAGGGCGTGCGCTTCATGAAGTCATCGGGGAGTTCGATCGCATCGGCGTCGAAGAACGCATTCTGGAATCGCTGCGCGGCAGTGCGTTCAGCCATAACCATCCCGGAGGGCTGTCGTTCTCCGTGGAGGATGTGATTCTGGCGGCGACCTATGGCCTCGTCGAACTGCGGGTGGTGACCGACCGCTTGCGCTATAGCCTCACTGGCCTCGACCAGATTACGGACCGGGCCGCATTCGCGGCCGTCATCCAGGAAGAGCGGCTGCGGACCAACGCCGACCTTGCCGCAGCGGTGCGATTCGAGCGCCTGAACCTGTACGACTTCGATCTATACTCGGCGCACGTCGTCTGGCAGCGAGTAGCGCGACGATTGCGCCTCAATTACCGGCGAGAGGTGTCATGACAACGGTCTATTTCGACGGCGGGCCGCGCCTGTTCCCGAAAGTCTCGCAGTGCCTGATCTGCCAGCACCGCATCGAAGCCCACACCTGCCGGGCTTACCCGCAGGGCATCCCCGAACGCATCTACGACAACGCGCTGGATCACCGCGAAGCACAAGCGGGTGATTCCGGTCTGCGCTACCAATTCGACGCGGCGCGAGCTGAGGCCTGGCATGCGTCTCTGAGCCTGCCGGCATGACTGCCGGGTTCAGCGCTCGGTTCACGGGCTTTCCTCAAGCGCAGGCCCAGCTTCAACGCCTGAAAGACGCCGGGCAGAATCTGGACGGCCCGCTCAAGGCGATCGGCGATAGCCTGACGGCCAGCACCCGCCACCGCTTCACAACGCACACCGGCCCGGATGGTGAGCCCTGGGCGGCCGTCAGCCCGAAGTACGCCAGGCGCAAGGCCGCCGGCAAGGCCACACAGAACCCCGGCGATGCGCGAACCCGAAACCCGGGCGATCTGCTGGTGCTCACGGGGCAGTTGATCGGCGGTATCAATTACGCCGTGCAGAGCGAGACCCTGCGCATCGGGTCGCCAGATGTCTACGCCCCGGTTCACCAGTTCGGCTGGCCGGGCCGCAACATTCCGGCGCGGCCGTTCATTGGTGTTTCGGAAGCGGACCTGAAGCTGATCCGGGCCACG
The DNA here is from genome assembly GCA_021732745.1 of Nevskia sp. Classification (GTDB taxonomy): domain Bacteria; phylum Pseudomonadota; class Gammaproteobacteria; order Nevskiales; family Nevskiaceae; genus Nevskia. The sequence continues at coordinate 23,994 of JAKFUK010000002.1, forward strand.
ATCGACGATCATCTGGAAGCTGCCGCCGAAGGCTGACCGGACGGTTTCCGGTCAAGCATCCGGGTCAAGTTAACGGGTTCCGTTAATCCGTCAAGTGAGCCGAAGGCTCCCGCGCGCGACCCGGCGCAATAAGTCGCGCACGCGAAACACCCGGCGAGCTGCCGCGCTTGCACGCTTCAGTCCATGAAGCGCGTCCACACTCTGAAGCACGGCAAGTTCACTGATTCCAGCGGGCGCGAGGTCGTGATCGACGCTCGCGTGATCGCCGACCTGGCCGAAAGCTACGACCCCGCCCGGCATCGCGCTCCGCTGGTGGTGGGCCACCCGAAAACCAACGCCCCGGCCTATGGCTGGGTGGCAAAGCTGGTTCAGCGTGGCAACGATCTGTTCGCCGAGCCGGAGCAGGTCAACCCCGATTTCTCCGAAGCCGCCCGTACGGGCAGCTACCCCATGCGCTCGGCCAGCCTCTGGCCGCCTGAGCACAAGGGCAACCCGACGCCGGGCAAGTGGAGCCTCCGTCATATCGGCTTCCTGGGCGCACAGCCGCCAGCCATCAAGGGTCTGGAAGCCATCGAGTTCGCCGAAGACGCAGCTTGCGTGACGGTGGATTTCGCCGGGCCGTTTGCCGATCAGACCCTCGCCGGCCTGCTGCGCCGTTTGCGCGAGTTCGTCCTGGTCAAGTTCGGCGCGGAAGACGCAGACCGCGCCCTGCCGGCCTATGAGCTGGAGCATCTCGAAATCGCTGCCCGCGAAGGCCTCCGAAAGGAACTGGAGCCGGATGGCGCATCGCCGCTGGCTTTGGCCGAGCCCGCAACCACCGAAAAACCCGACGAGACCGATATGACTGTCACTGCCCAGCAGATTGCCGCCGATCGCGCCAAGCTCGATGCCGACATTGCCGATTTCAACGCCGCGAAGAAGGCTGATGCAGACGCCAGGCGCGCCACGGAAGTGGCGAGCTTCGCGGACGGCCTCAAGGCCAGCGGCAAGCTGCGGGCGGTCGACGCGCCGGTGCTGGTCGAACTGCTGAGCAACCTCGACGCCGAAACCGAGATCGAGTTCAGCGACGGCAGCGACAAGATCAAGCAGGCCCCGCGTGCGGCCATGCAGAAGTTCCTGGACCGCTACCTCCCCGTGGTCGTGGATCTGAACGAGCGCGCGGCCAGCGAAGACGACCCGGCGCTGATCGAGTTCAACGCGCCCTCCGGTGCCCCGGTGGATCCCGGTCTGCTCAGGGTCCATGCCGCCGCCGTCCAGTACCAGGCGGCGCATCCAGGTACTTCGTACTTCGCGGCCGTCACGGCTGTGAGTTCCTGAGCGGCTTGCCGCCTTCACCCCCTTCATTTTGACGCCGGAGACCCATCATGGGCCGCGAAACTCTGCCTGTTCTGACCCTTCCCATCCCGCTCGCCGGCACCGTTGCCGTGGAGCGCTTCGTCACCTATGGCGGCGCACAGGCCGGGGCTGCCGCCAACACCATCGGTGTGGCGCAAACCAACGGTGTGGCCGGTCAGGTCATTCCCGTGATCGCCGATGGTCTGGCGGCAGTTGAGGCCGGTGCCGCGATCGCTGCCGGTGTCGCCGTCGAGACCGACGCCCAGGGCCGCGCCATCACCCGCACCAGCGGGCCGATCGTCGGCCGCATGTTCCCCGGCGAGGTCGCGGTGGCTGCCGGTGATCGCGTGGTCATCCGTCTCATTCCGAACTAGGCCGCCCGGCCGCCGCTCGCCACTTACCGCCTGACCCGAATCCCGAAGGAGTATCTCAATGGCGCTCAACCCGTCCGAAGCTCGCATCATCAACCCCATCCTGACGAACCTCGCGCAGGGTTATTCGGACCCGGAGTTCGTCGGGTTCACGCTGTTTCCGCCGGTGCCGGTGGCCGTCGCCGGTGGCCAGGTGCTGGAGTTCGGCAAGGAATCGTTCCGCCGGCACAGCACGGCGCGCGCGCCGGGCACGGAGATCAAGCGGGTGACCTACGGTTACTTGGGCAAGCCCTATGCGCTGGAGAATCACGCCATCGCCGGCCAGGTGCCGGTGGAAACCCAGCGTGATGCCAAGGCGGTGCCGGGGATAGATACCGCTGCCGGTGCTGCCGAATTGGCGATGAAGATCGTCCGGCGTGGGCTGGAAGTGCAGCAGGCCACCGTGGCCACGAATGCCGCGAACTACGGCAACAACAACAAGATCGCGCTTACCGGCGCCGGCAAGTTCAGTGACCCGGCGTCCACGCCGATCCTCGCGATGGACGGCTTCCGCGAAGCGGTGCGCTCGTCCTGCGGCCTGTATCCGAATGCCGGCGTGTTCTCGGCCTTAGCCTGGATCGCGTTCAAGAACAATCCGAGCGTCAAGGCCACGCTCAGCGACAACCGCAGCCGCACGGTCACCCTGGCCGATGCGCGGGATCTGCTGCAGATCCCGAACCTCGCCATCGGCACGGCAGTGGGCTATGTCGACAGCGCCGACAACTTCAACGCCAATGGCGATCTCTGGGGCAACAACATCGTGCTCGGTGTCACCGCGCTCGGCTCCAAGAGCAATGCGATGCCGAGCTATGGCTACACCTACACCATGTCCGGTCACCCGGCGTTCTTCAATCCGTACTACGACCCGGGCACCAATAGCTGGGTCTACCCGGCGGTGTACGAGCGCATCCCGGTGCTTTCCGGCATCGCCTCCGGCTTTCTCGTCCAGAACCCGGCGTAAGCGCGCGCAGCGCTGTCCGTCAACCGCAGCGCCCGGCCAGCCCGGGCGCTTGCTGAATCCGCAGGTACCAGGAGCATCCGATGGCCAATCCCAAACCCAAGTCTCCGCCGGCCGCTGATGCGCCGCCTTCCGAAACCGTCAAGGCCGTGGCACTGACGCCGCTGTTCAACGGCGCGCTGCGCATCGAGCCCGGCGACACGCTGATGTTGTCGGAAAAGGCCTTTGCCGAGCTCGCGGCCATGCAGCCGCCGGCCGCCGAACTGTTCGTCGAGCCCGCAACGCCGCCCGCCGCGTGAGCTATTGCACTGCCAGCCAGTACGCGGATCAGTTCGGCGAAACCGAGCTGATCCAGCGTACCGATCGTGACCGCGATGGCGTCGCCGACACCGGCGTCTACGACCGCGCGGCTGCGCTGGCGGACGGCGAGATCGACGGCTACCTGGCCGGCCGCTACCAGGTACCGCTGACCGTGATCCCGCCGGTTGTGCAGCGAGTGGCGGGCTACCTCACGCGCTATCACCTGTTCGCCCAGGGCCGCACGGCAGAAATCCGGGAGGACTATCTGGACGCCTGCAAGCTGCTCAAGAACCTGTCCGATGGCACGGCCAGGTTGGGGCTTCCGGAGCAGGCCGCGCCGGCAACCGCCGAAAGCAGCAGCGCCGCTTTCGATGCCGCACCGCGTGTCTTCACCAGCGCCAGCCTGCGCGATTTCTGATGCTCGATCTCGCCGCCATCGACTCGGCGATCTGCGCTCGACTGAAAGCGTCGGTGCCGGCGCTCGTCGCCGTTGCCACGCTCAACAGCGAAGACGAACTGACGCAAGACACGGTGCCGCCGCCCTGCGCCTATGTGCTGGTGCGCGGCGGGCGCTTCGACGAAGCACGCGGCCGTTCGCAATTGCAGGAAGGCCAGGCGGACGTGATGGTCTATCTCAAGGCCTTGAACGTGTCGGCCGTTCGCGGTGCCGCCAGGGCCGGAGCAGACGGCGTTTACGAGCTGGTCCAGCAGGCCATCGCCGCGCTCGCCGGCTGGGAGCCTGAGGGCTGCCATGAGCTGAACCTCGCCGAATTCGGCGTCTACCGATTGCCCGCCGGGCGCTTCACCGCCTGCATGGCATTGCGCTTCACCCTGCGTCTCGAAATCGACCACGAGCAAGCCCCATGAGCAATACCATCTATCACGGCCGCCATTTCACGCTGGCTGCTGGCTTCGAGCCCGACTATCGGCAAGCCCAGAGTACGCCCGCCGCGCAGTTGCTGAAATACAGCACCCTGGACTTCAACCGCAATCCGCAGCGCCAGGAAGACGAGACCATCGACCCCCAGGCGCTCGCCAACAAGCGGGATGAAGGCGACGAAACGCCCGAAGGCACGCTGAACGCCATCATGTGCCTGAACGATTTCGGGTTCTGGGCCAAGATGATGTGGGGTCAGCCGGTGACCACCGGCAGCGCCGGGGCCTATACCCATGTTTTCAGCCTGGGCCTCAACGACCGGCCGAGCGCGCTTTTCGAGCTGGCGGGTGTCCGCAGCGGCGGCAGCCGCTTCCACCGCTTCCTGGGCGGCATGCTGCGCACCCTGAGCTGGGATGTGCTGGCCGCGCAGCAGTCGATCGAAACCAGCCTGCTGTTCTCGAATGAGGTCCGGCCGCAGCCGACCACGGCTTACATGACCACGCCTGCGGCGAAGCGCGTGAAAGCCCGCGCGGAGCCCAGCCGGGCGGCGATCTACGACGTGCAAGGCTCGAGCACGCTCGGCCGCGTGGGCGGCTGCACCGTCAGTTTCGACAACGATCTGGATCCTCAGGCAATCGGCGACGCGCTGCCGGGCTACGGCGTGGTGCTGCTGGGTCAGCCCAAGCTCAGCGGTACGCTGAAGGTGTTTTTCGAGGATGGCACGGTGGTCGACCATGCCCGCGCCAATCTGTCGCGCCGGCTGGTCTGCTCCGCATCCAGCCGGAACGGTGCCGAGACGCTCGTCCTGAACATTCCGGATGTCCAGTTCGACGAGCCGCCCACCGCCATCCCGGCCGGCCGAGGCCTGACGGCCGACATCCAGTGGTCCGCGCATTACGCCGCCGGCTCGGCCGCGCCGACGCTGACGCTGACCAACGCGATCCCGACGTACTGATGAGCCTCGGGTCCGAAACGGATACCGCACCGTCGGAAATCGAGGGGCTGCGGAAGAACTTGCTTGGCGCGCAGCAGGAAATCCTGCATCGAGCGCGGGTCGAGCAAGTGCTGATCGCCGCTGGCCTGCTGACCAGGGAAAAGCTGGAACAGGCGCATGCGCTGGTGCGCAGCTGCAAGTTTTAAGCCCTTCCAAAACCCATCTTCAAGGAATTCCAAACCATGCTTTTGATCGGCAAGCTGAAAATCTGGGCACCGTGGGAAGCCGCCGGCGTCAAGCTGCTGCTCACCCCGCTGGACGTTGCCACCAAGCAGCGGCTGGTCGCCGAAACCACGACCTATGTCTACGACGACGCCGGCAAGCTCACCAAGGTTGATCGCGATGTGCCCGCCTACAGCCGGGCCATCGGCCGCGCTTGCGTGCTGGGCTGGGATGGCCTGATCGGTGAAGCGGAAGACGGCAGCATCGTGCCGCTGCCGTTCACGCCCGAGAACGTCGACCAGCTCATGGACACCACCATGGCCAGCGACTGGATCATCGGCCAGGTGGACGGCGTGACCCTCAACTATTTCAAGACCGTGGACGAAGCGGGAAACGCCTTGGCCGCCTCGCGAGCTGGGTGCGCGGCGGCGGCCCCGGCTGGCTGAAGTCGATCCTTGATAACGGTGACGAACCCAGCCCGGAAGACCTGCCTCCCAGCCTCGGCTGGGAGCATCCCGTCTGGGACTGGTACGAGCGCTTGCGCGCAGCCGTCCACCGCAGCAAGGACGGCAAGCCGATCGCGCTCGATCGCGCGGCGTGGTGGCCGGTCATCGATCGTGAAAGCTGGAATGCGCAGGTGGCGATTCGCCTGGTCGACGCGCTCGATGCCGCGCTGTTCTCCGCAGATGCCGAGCGCCCTCTCGATGACCCGGACCCCGACCCTGATCCCGCCTGAGGCCGCCCGCGCCGCATGACCAACAGGGTCGAACTGCTGCTCACCGTCAACGGCCGCCAGTATCGCGGCGAGCTGGCGGCCGCCAGCGAATCCCTTCAGCAGATGGGAACTGCCGCCGGCACCGCAGGCAAAGCGGTGGAGGCCGTCGGCATGGCGGCTGAGCGCAGCGCGCCCCGGAAGCGCCGTTTGAAGACGGAAGCGGATGGCGCGTCCGCCGCATTGGGCGGCGTCGCTACGCAGGCGGGAAATGCCACGCGCGGGGTTGACCGCACCGCTGCCGCCTCCGATCGCGGGGCCATCGCACAAAGGCGGCTGCGCGCGGATGTCGACAACACGGCCGGTGCCCTGGGCGGAGTCGGCAACCGCGCGCGCACGGTATCGGACATCTTTTTGGCGAACGAAAGAGCAGCCGAAAGCAGCGCCGCCGGCTTCAGCCAGCTGACCGGCCTGCTCGGCAGCCTGGGCTTGGCCTACTCCGCGCTCGAGGTCGGCCGCTTTTTCACGGGTGCGGCATTGGGCCTGGATGCCGTCAACACGCGGCTGGTGACCGTGTTCGGCTCGCAGCAGGCGGCCAATGAACAGTTCGAGTTCGCTGAGCGCCTGAGCCGTCGCCTGGGAACAAGCCTCATCAGCACGGCGGATTCCTACGCCGGGTTTTCTGCCGCCACCCGGGGAACGATCCTTGAAGGCGAACAGACCCGTGAAGTGTTCAGCGCCGTTTCCGAAGCCGCCGCCCGCCTGCGGCTGTCCACGGCCGACACCAACGGCGTGCTGCTGGCGCTGACCCAGATCGTGTCGAAAGGCACGGTGTCGGCCGAAGAACTGCGCGGTCAACTCGGCGAGCGGCTCCCTGGCGCATTCCGCATCGCGGCTGAAGCCATCGGCGTCACACAGGCCGAGCTTGGCAAGCTGCTGGAGCAAGGGGCCATCGCCTCGGATGATTTCCTGCCCAAGTTCGGCCGAGCGCTGCGCGAAAATTTCGGTACCAGCGCGCTGACGGAGGTGGACTCGCTGGCCAGCGGTTTCGAGCGGCTAAAGAACGAAATTCTGGCCGCCGCCGATGCCACCTCGCGCCCTGTCGTGGGCGCGGCTGGGCAGGGAGCCAACTATCTCGCCGAATTGCTCCGCTACGATCGTGAGGGTGGCTTCGTTGCCGGCGTGGAAACCGCCTTTGCGCCGCTTGTCGATCCGATCATCCTCGCCAACAACTTTGTGAGCGGGCAGCGGAACCAGACAATCGGGCAGCGCGCCAGGAGCACCAATAGCGCCCGCAGCTTCGTGGCAGAAAATCCTTTCAGCCCACAGATCTACAACCCGAATGCCGCCCCGGCCGAACGCTTTTTCGGCCCTGGAACCCCGGCGGCCGTCAACGGCGGTTTGTCTGGGGAGCGGCTGTTGGCAGCGCCAGGCGCAGCCCGTGTGGACGCCGGCAACGTCGCCGAACTCCAGCGCGAGATCGCGCTGCTGGACCGGCGCAGCGCTTTGGAGCGGGCCGACTACGAAATCAGCAATGGCAAGCTCAAGAACGCCAGCGAATACGAAAAATCGCTGGCCCGCGAATTGGCTGCTCGTCAAGACGCGCTTGCTGCCGAAAAAACGGCGCGCACGCGGCTGACGGCCGAAGGCAGGGAAGCGCTCAAGGACGCGGGCGAGCTTTCCAAGGTTGAGGCTGAGCGCGCGGAAAACGCAGACAAGCTGATCGTCGCCGTTCAAGCACGCCTCTCTGGCGCGGAAGAAGAACTCGACACCGGCCGCAAGCTCACCGAAGCCGGCCGCGAACTGGCCCGCCTGAAAGCCGGCGAGTACGACAGTGTGCTGGCCGGCCTAGAGCCGCAGCGAGAGCTGCTTCGGATCGAGCTCATGAAGCTCGACACGCTTCAGCAGCAGCAAGCCAGCCTCAAGGACGCCGCACAGGCGCGGCAGCAGGCCGAGCGCGCGGGCGAGGCCTACCTGCGCGGCAGACGGCCTGATTTCGGCGATCGTCGCGGCCTGGCGGATCCCGATCCGTTCGGCCGTCTGGATGCCATCCGATCAGGTCAACAGCGCCAGGAAAGCGAAGCGTTCAGAGCCGCCGATCAAGCGAACACGCGCGCCGCCGAGCTGGATCCAGACAATGGCAAGGAATACCGCCGCCGCGAGCTCGAGCTGGCCCAGGCGCATGCCGAGGCCCAGATCAGGATCGATGAGGAATACGTGGCGGCGCGCATGCAGGTTTACGCCAGCATTGCCACGGGTACCGCCACCGTGTTCGGTCAAGTCGCCGACATCGCGGCTTCGTTCGGGCGCAAGGGCTATGCGGTCTACAAGGCATTCGCCATCGGTCAGGCCTTGCTTGAGATTCCGCAGATCGCCATCGCCGCATTCAAGTCAGCGCTGGCGGTGCCGGTGTTCGGCCCGGTGCTTGCTCCGATCGCTGCGGCAACAGCCGTGGCGGCCCAGGGTATTCACATTGCCAACCTGCGCAGGAGCCAGCCGCCTGGCCGCCGCTTCGGCGGCAGCGTCATTGCCGGCAATCCATACGAGATCGACGAAGGCGGCTCCACCGAAGTGTTCCGCAACAAGAGCACCGGGCGTTCCTATCTCATCCCGGGTGCCGATGGCGAAGTCATTCCCGCCAACCGTGCTGCGCCTGCGGGCATTGCAGGCGGCGGGCGTTCTGAAGTCCGCCTGGTCGTCGACGTGGTCAACCAGACCCGCAATACACAAGTGCGCGTAGAGCCGGTGACGCGAAGCGACGGCTTTGATGGCCTGCGGGTGCTGGTGCAGGAAATCGTGGTGGGCGGCATCGATGGCGATGGGCCGATCAACAGCGCGCTGCTGCGGCGCGGCGTGCCGCGCTATGCGAGAACGATATGAGTCTGTGGCCGTCAAGTCTCATCCAATACCCGCTCCGGGCGTCCTTCGCGGAATCCCCGGGAGACAACCTGCTGCGTACCAGCAGCGAGCAGGGGCCGGGCAAGCGTCGGCGCGCGTTCACGGCCGTCGATGATCCGGTGACGTGCTCGGTGGTGCTGCGCTCGCAGGAAGAAAAAGACCTGCTGCGCGGATGGTTTACCGGCACGCTGGCGAGCGGGGCGCTGTCGTTTCAGTGGCCGCAGCTTTCGCAAGCGCTGGGGGCGTTGAATCTGGTCAGCAAGTCGACGTTCGAGGATCTTCAACTTGGACAATGGCAGGCTTTCGGATCGGCCCCATTGCAGCCGGGATTTGAGCCGCCAAGCACCAGCTATTTCATTCTGCAGGCGGGGCAATTTGCGCTAGACCTGAAGGATTTTCACGTTGCGGCCGGAGAGCGCTTTTGGTGCGAGGCCACCATTTGGAGCGGGCCGGCGAATTTTGCCTGCCAGTTTGGCGTGAGCATGTTGAACGCGGCCAATCAATATGCCGGTCAGATCGTGCCCTGCGAAGTCGCGGCTGGTCAGATCCCGACGCATCTGACTGGCAGTGGCGTCGTTCCTGATGGGGCGATTTTAGGTAGAGGCATCGCGCAATTTGCCGGACCAAGCGGATCAGATTTTGGGCTTGCTACGTTCGGAAATCTCTACGTCGGCCGCGCGCCCCGTTCCCCGTTCTACCAGTTCGCCAGCCCGCCCCAATTCGCCAAGCGCGGCGCACGCGGCTGGACAGCGGAACTCAGCCTGGTGCGCAAGCCATGACCCTGTCCATTGCCGCGCTGCGCGCCGTGCTGGCGGAAACCACGGACGAAGTATTCCTCGAGTGCCTGACGATCTCCGGCTCCGGGCTGGCCACGCCAATCCGCGTGGTGAACGATCCCGTTCCGCTCGTTCGCAGCGCTGGCACCTTCCAGCCGCTGTCGTTTGAGCTGACCTTGCCCACGGACTCTGACGAGTCTTTGCCGCAGGTGAACTTGAGCGTCGACAACGTCGATCAGCAGATCGAAGCCACGTTGCGCGCGATCACCGGCGTGCCGATCGTGACGCTGGAAGTGGTGCTGGCCAGCCAGCCGGATGTGGTGGAAGTGGGGCCGTATGTGCTGGCGGTGAAATCGGAATCGGCCGACGCCAGCGCAGTGCAGTGCTCGCTGGGCTACGATGACGTGCTCGATGAGCCCTACCCGCGTGATCAGTTCACGCCGGTCAACTCGCCGGGGCTGTTCTGATGCGCGCCGAGCTGGCTCCATTTCTGCAAGTGCCCTATCTCGACATCGGCCGAGACCCGGCAGTGGGGCTGGATTGCTGGGGCATGGTGAAGGCCGTGCGGGAAACCGTGTACGGCCTGGCCACTCCGGACTATGCCGACCAATGCGATCCGGATCAGACCGACCGATTCGAGCTCATCGAGCGCGAAGCGGCAGCCTGGCAGCGCGTGGATGAGCCGCAGCCCGGCGACATGGTGCTGTTCCGTATCGGTCGCCATCTGCGCCATGCCGGCGTGGTGGTGGGCACGGCCCCGCTCACCATGATCAACACCACGGACGGCATCGGCGCGTCGATCGAAGCGCTGGATCAGCCGCGTTGGCGCTCGCGGGTGGCGGGCTTTTACCGCGCGCCGATCGCGTTGCCCGCGAATCTGAAGGTGGCCGAAGCCCCGGTCAAAATCCGGGTTTATGCCCACCCGCTGAAGGCAGATTCCGTAGAAGCCGAAGCGGCTTCCGGAGCCAGCCTGGCCGTACTGCTGGGCGATGCGGCCAGCCACTTTCAGGCGTCCGTGAACGGCGTGGAGGTCCCGCGCGAATGGTGGCCGCGCGTTCGCCCGAAGCCCGGCGCTGTGGTGGACGTGCGGGCAGTGCCGCAGCGCTTCATCCGCCGGATTCGCCGGCTGCTGAGCCGCCTTGCTCCGCACGACCGCTTCGTCCGCAAGCAGCTCAAGAAGCTGCTGACGCCGCCGCTGCCCAAGCTCGGGCAGGAAGATTCGTTCAACCGGCGGAACGCGCTGACCGGCGTGCGCAACGAGGCCGCCCCCTATCGGCCCATCCCCCGCGTGTTCGGCCGCATGCGCTATTTCCCGCCTTTCGCGGCATTGCCGTTTACCGAGACGGTGGGGGAAATCCAGTATCTGCGCGCATTGCTCATGCTCGGCTATGGCCCGCTGACAATCAGCGATATCCGCATCGGCACCACGCCAATCAGCGAATACGAGGGGGTCGAGATGGAGATCGGCCCGGCTCCAGCCTTGTTCGCCAATGACGTTTCGGAAGAACAATTCGAGATCGTGCTGAACGCGGTGGCCAGCACGGCCACACGCACCACGGCGCTTGGTATCGACGAGTTTCATGTCGACCTGGTGTTCGGCAACGGCCTGTTCGCAACCGACGACCGCAATCGCACGCGCACGGCCACCGTGCGCTTTCTGTTGCAGTACCGCGCCGCCGGCAGCGGCGGGGCCTGGATCAACCCGGTGGGGACCGGGGACATCAGCTATTCGGCCGGCTGGATCAGCCGCGCGGGCACGGATGACCACATCAGCCTGATCGGCATGACGCGCGAAACCCGCATGGCGGGCATCCGGGTCAAGGTGCCGAACGGCCAGTACGAGGTTCGGCTGACCCGGGCCACCACCGTTTTCGAGATTGGCAGCCCGGAAGCCACCTATGCCGACTGCGCCTGGTCAGCCCTGCGCGGCATCACCTACACGCTGCCCAGTGTGGTGCCGAACACCGTGCTGCTGGCACTGCGCATTCGCTCCACGGACCAGCTCAATGGTGTGATCGATGCCATCAACCTGATTGCCGAAGCGCACCTGCCAGTGTGGAACGGCAGCGCCTGGGTAGTGCAGCCCACGCGCAGCCCAGCCTGGGCCTATGTGGACGTGTTCTGCGGTATCGCCACCGAGCGCGCGGTGAACCGGGATGCCGGCATCAACCTGGCCGCGATCGTGGACTGGGCGGCCGAATGCACCACGCGCGGCCGCACTTTCGACGCGGTGATCGACGCCGCGACTACCGTGTTTGAGTTGGCCGGCGACATCGCCAGCGTAGGCCGCGCCGCTTTCAGCCAGCGCGATGGCCGCATCACCGTGGTTCGGGACGAAGCGGTCACGGTTCCGGTGCAATGGTTCACGCCCCGCAACACGTCGGGGTTCCGGCGCTTGACCTCACGCGATGAGGCCGCGCATGCAGTGCGCGTGCGTTTCGTCAACCCGGCGCTCGATTGGCAGCAGGACGAAATCGTGGTGCCGGCACCGGGCTATACAGCGCTGACCGCCACCCGCTTCGAGACCCTGCAATTGCGCGGCGTCACCAGCCCGCAGCAGGCCTGGTACGGCGGCGTCTATTTTCTGGCCAGCGCCGAGCTGCGGCGATCGAACTACAGCCTGAGCGTTGACGTGGAAAACCTCGTCGCTCAGCGTGGCGACCTTGTTGGCGTGGTCAACGAACGGATCAGCGCCGGTCTGGGCGCGGGGCGCATCCGCCGCATCGTGACCAATGGCGGCGGGGCGGCGATCCAGATCGAGATCGACGAATTCCTGACCCTGCAGGCCGGCACCAGCTACGCGCTGCGCGTGCGTCTGAGCAACGGCACTTCGGTGATCGCGCCGATCGCGGCGGCGGCAGGCGAGACCAACCTGTTCGTGTTGAATTCCCCGCTGGGAGGCGTGCAGATCGGCGATCTGGCGATGGTTGGCACGCTGGGTTCGGAATCCCGAATGATGCGCGTGGTGCTGGTAGAGCCGCAGTCGGAACTGTCGGCGAATGTGAGCCTGGTCGACGACGCGCCTTCGCTGCGCGAAACGCAGAACCTGACCCCGCCTGCTTTCCCCCCGCCCGGCGAGATCGTGATCGACCCTTCGCTGATTCGCTGCTGCCCGCCGAACCCGACGATCGGCAGCGGCGGCATGCAGGGCGATTCGCCCACCACCAATCCGGGCGGCTCGCCGCGCCCGGTGATCCGAGTGATGATCCCGTGACCGCGCTTTGCCAGCCGATCAGCTACTACGAAGTGCGCATTCGGCCGGCCGCTGTGCCCGATCAGTGGACCTACCACCGCTTCAACCCCGCGCAGCCGATCCTGCTGCATGGGGTCGAGATCGGCACGATGTACGTGGTGGAGGTGCGCTGCATCCCCGTGGCAGGCATGCCCAGCGTCTGGGCGTCGATCAGCCACATGGTGCAGGCCTCTACCCTGTACCTGCCGCAGATCGTGGGCGTTGTGGCCACCCCGCTGGCGGACGGCGTGCATCTGATCTGGACTCGCCCGCCTGGGCTGGCGGCCGACGTTCGCATCGAGATCTATCGTGCGCCTGATGCCGGCGGTATCCCGGGCATGTTCACGCTGCTCTATACCGCGCCAGGAACCGCCTACAACGATGCCGTGGTCGACGGCGCGCCCTACTGGTACACGATGAGGTTCATCGACTACGCGGGCAGCGGCGGCACTTACAGCACGCCGGTCTTTGCCCGGGCCAAGACCGTGGCGAACGGTGCCACCGTGGGCGGCACGCTCGGTGTCGACGTGATAGCCGCGCCAGGCGGCCCGGTCTTGACCAATCTGGATCAAATGCCGGAAGGCCCGATCTACCAGCGCGACACGTTCCGCAAGAGCGCGGACCTCATCGCCAATGGCGATTTCGAGGCAGGCGATACCTTGCCGCCGCCGCTATGGTCGGCTGGCCCCACAGGGCTCATGGCGGGCGAGGCGGGACCGAATGCGCCGGCCGGGCTGGCCTATCTCAACGGCCTGTCCGCGTACAACGGGCAGCGCAGCTTGCAGGTGGCGTGCAGCGGCGATTACCAGGGCGTCGCCGCGCGGCAATCCTTGCGCGTGGTCCCCGGCGAGAGCTTTGTCCTGTCTGCCGTTGGCATCGCATCGACAGGCGAGATGCGCGTGATCGTTCGCTGGTATGACCGGCTTCAGCAGTGGCTGTTCACGGACGCCATCCTGACCTTTGGCTTCGAGGCCTGGGCGGAGCAGACTGCCACCATCGTGGCTCCGGCAAACGCCTACAACGCCATTCTGCTGGCCGACAACAGCAATAGCGGCGGCAGCACTTTTTACCTCGACAACGTGGTGCTGCGGCGTGTGAGCCTGCTGGATATTGATGTTCAGGACGGCGCGACCTATGGGCGCACGCGGCTGGACATTCTCACCGGGGGCCGGCCGGACATGTCCAAGCCCATCGTCAACAACACGGCCGACTATGTGCTGCAAACAGAGACCCGGCGTTGGGCTGCCGAAACCGGTGCCCAGGTCGTTACTGGCAAGCCGCTCGACATCCTGTCGGACGGCACCGTCTATGGCAGGCCTCGGCTTGACATCCTGACCGATGGCCGGCCGGACATGTCCAAGCCCATCGTCAACAACACGGCCGACTATGTGCTGCAAACAGAGACCCGGCGTTGGGCAGGCGAAACTGGGGCCACCGTTGGAGCGCGGGCCGGGCTAAACCTGCTGAGCAATGCTGGGGCCATGCTTGGCGATAGTGAAATCGTCACGTCTCAAGGCACCGCGAACGATGTAACCAACGTCAATGGGGTGTCGGCGGCGACTGTTCGCACCAACGCACAGACCGGTGCATTCCTGACGCTGGCAACGTCAGGCGTGCGGATCGGCGGTGGTCGAAATCTGCCGCCGGTGCGAACCGCGAATGCTGGTGCGTTATGGAACGGCCTCACGCTCGGGGCTTCCTGGGACACCGCCACCCCTGCAAACGTGACGCTGTCGGCCTCGGCCGCGACCCTACAGCAGGGCAGCTACGCAGCCAGCTTCGGCGCTTCGAGCGTCACGGTGTCGGGCATCACGCGAGGCGTGCCGCAGACATACCGGCTGTTTTACGAGGGGTCGTCAGTTTTGAGCGGCGGCACGTTTTCATTGCAGGCGACTACTAGCCAAATCACCGTGGTCAGCTCCGACACGCGCATTCACGTCGGCAACATCACATTCACCGTGCCGGCCAGCGGTGGCGGTTCTGGCGGCACGGGTAGCGGCGGCGGCGGAGGCCAAATCCCATGAGTTACAGCGTTGTCACCGATCCCGCCGTCCTGGCGATCTTCACGGTGGAGGATCCTCAGACAGGCGAGGCAGTCAGCGTGATCGCACCGGATGAGCAGCTGCTGCAATTAGACACAGGCGAGTTCGTGGCGGCATCGAGTTCGGCTTATCGCGACGAGTTCACCAATGGGCGAACGCTGCAGGCGATCGTGCGCTGGCTGGGCGAAGACGGCAGCCTGCAGGTCGATGCATTCGGACGCCCGGTGCTGACAGTGTTCCCCCACGGAGCCAGTGCGGGTCAGATCGCGCAATACACGGAGCCCGCGCTGCGCAAGGAGCTGCTGCTGATGATGCTGGGAGAGCCGCCATCGTTGGTTGGCGGCGAGCCTTTAATCGTTTGGCCGGACGAAATCCGGGCCTGCGTCAGCATCCGTAGCGCTATTGCAGCCGCATCGAGTGAAGGCCCTGCGTATGACTTGGAGACCCTACTTTGACCACCCTCTTGAAGCTCATCGTCGAGCTGGGCGACGTGACGCTTGATGCCCAACCCTTGCCAATCGGGAAACCTGCCGAAATCCTGCTGGGTGACGAGGCCTTGACGCTGAAATCGGCGTCCGAGCAATGGCGCGTCGCAGTGATCAACAGCGGAGATGTTGGCAGCAGCAACGTCGAAGCGAATGTGTTCTACGAAGGCATAGGCGATGCCGGGGTGCCTTCGGAACGCTACGTCTTGATTCCGCGTGGTCAGAGCCAGTTTGGGTCGAGCATTGTCCTGGAAGGCGAATCAGGCGACCTGGCGACGCTGCGGTTACCGAAGATGCCTTCGTCATAAAGCCCAAAGAGGAAGCGGCCATGCCGGCGTTGGAGCGCCGACATGACCACCAGAACCCGGTGCAATGACCGTGGACCAGCCGAGGCTCCCTCACCCTGCGCAGGGCGTAAGGAGACTCACACGCGGCTTAGGTCGCGTCAATCGAGGTTCCCATGTCTTTGCCCATCATTCCCTGGCTTGGCGGCAAGCGCCGTCTTGCCTCGTCCATCCTGCCCTTGTTCGGCCCTCATGGCTGCTATGTCGAGCCCTTTTGCGGCGGCGCGGCCATTTTCTTCATGAAGCAGCCCAGCGATGTCGAGGTCATCAACGACATCAATGGCGAGCTCGTGAACCTCTATCGCATCGTCCAGTGCCATCTCGAGGAATTCGTCAGGCAGTTCAAATGGGCGCTGACCAGCCGCAAAATCTTTGAATGGGAGCAGATCAAGGACCCGCGCACGCTTACGGACATTCAGCGCGCGGCCAGGTTTTACTACCTTCAGCGCAACGCTTTTGGCGGACGTATAGACGGCCAGAATTTCGGATATGCGACCACCGCGCCGCCTCGGCTGAATCTGTTAAGGCTTGAGGAAGACCTTAGCGCTGCTCATTTGCGGCTATCGACCGCCTATGTCGAAAACCTGCCCTGGACAGACTGTATCCGCCGCTACGACCGCCCGCACACCTTGTTCTACTGCGACCCGCCTTACTGGCAAACCGAAGGCTATGGCATGGATTTCGGCTTCGAGAACTATGAGGAAATGGCAAGCCTGGCCAGCAACATCGCCGGCACCCTGATCATCTCGATCAATGACCATCCAGCCATCCGGAAAGCCTTCAAAGGCCTGCCAATGCGCGAAGTTTCGACCACCTATCTCGTTGCCGGAAGCGACAGCCCAAAGGCCGCGAACGAACTGATCATCGGAAATTGGCGCGACGGCTGGCCCGAGCCCCGCCCTTTAACCCAGCCAATGACCCTATTTTGAGCCCTCAAACCACCCGCCCGATGCCCCTCAAGCCATTTGCGCGTTTACAGCCGCCGCTTCGAATCCCGCGCTCTGCGCTCAGGTCGCACAAATAAAAAAGCCCCATTCAAGGGGCTTTTTTATTTGTGTGGCGGAGAGAGCGGGATTCGAACCCGCGATACGATTTGACTCGTATACACGCTTTCCAGGCGTGCTCCTTCAACCGCTCGGACACCTCTCCGTGTCTTTCAAACCTTGCCGTGTCGCGGCGCGCGCATTCTAACGAAATGGCGGGGCTTACGGGGTTGTTTCTGGGGCCAGCACCAGCACCGGCGGATGATCCAGGCAGTGCAGGCGCGTTTTGCCGGGTTTGTCGGGGTCCGGGGTGTAGTAGCCGAAGGTCACTGAATCGACCTTGACGTCCGGCACCTTGAGCGCAGTGCTGGGCGACTGGATGCTCAGGCCTTCCGGTGCCTTGATCGGCGGAATCGACACCGCGTTCTCGTAGGGCTGCGGCGATTTGCAGTAGGCGTTGGTGGTGCAACCGGTCGTTGCGGCGAGCATTGCCAGCGCGGCGACGGCAACAAGGTGACGTCGGGGTTTCAGGGTCAGCATCAAAGTGCTCCCGCCGCGCGCAGGCTTTCGCGCACGACGTCGACATGGTCAGGGTTCATCGGCACCAGCGGCAGGCGGATGCCGCCGGCAATCCGGCCCATGGCTTCCAGTGCCCACTTGGCGGGAATCGGGTTCGGATCAACGAACAGGTTCTTGTGCAGCAGACTCAAGGTGGCGTCGATCATGCCCGCAGACGCGGCATCGCCGGCAATCGCGGCCACGCACATCGCGTGCATCTTGCGCGGGGCGACGTTGGCGGTCACCGAGATGTCGCCGTGAAAGCCGAGCAACATGGATTCGCGCGCCGTGGCGTCGTCGCCGGTGTACAGCGCGAAATCCTTCGGCAGCCCCAGCGCCAGCAATTCGCGCACGCGGCTCAATTCGCCCTTGGCTTCCTTGATGCCGACGATGTTGGCGATCTGCGCCAACCGGGCGACCGTGGCCGGCAGCATGTCGCAGCCGGTGCGGCCGGGCACGTTGTAAAGCACGATCGGGGTCGCCACCGCTTCGGCAATCGCCTTGAAATGACGATACAGGCCTTCCTGCGGCGGCTTGTTGTAGTACGGCGTGACAATCAGGCAGGCGTCGGCACCCGCGTCCTTGGCCAGGCGCGTCAGTTCGATCGCTTCGGTGGTCGAATTGGCGCCGGTTCCGGCCAGCACCGGCACCCGCTTGGCCGACACTTCGACCACTTTCCGCACCACCGCGATGTGCTCTTCGACGCTCAAGGTGGCCGATTCGCCAGTGGTGCCGACCGCCACGATGGCGTCGGTGCCTTCGGCGATGTGCCATTCGACGAGCGCAGCCAGCGCGTCGAAATCGACGTCACCGGCAGGCGTCATCGGCGTGACGATCGCGACTATGCTGCCCTGGATCATGCGGAATTGGGTGCGGGTGGCTAAACTGCGATTATAACGGAACAAGGTCGGCAGCCCGCGCGGGCCAGCCGGCTGACTTCGCCCTTCACTGATTTCCCGTGTCCTGCAATCGTTCCCTCAATGGCCGTCCCTGAAAACCTGCTGTCGATTTCCGTCCTGGGCCAGCCGCGCCCGCAACTGGCCCTTGAGCTGTTCAAGGCGATCCGCGAGCGCGGTGGCGAAGTCGAGGATTGCCGCATCGCGCCGATCGGCGATCGCCTGACCGCGAACCTGGTGGTGTCCGGCAACTGGAGCGCGCTCGGCCGCCTGGAAACCGCGCTGCCCGGCATCGCCGAAAAGCTGGAACTTCAGGTTCGCTTCCAGCGCTGCAACATGCGTGAGCAGAACCCGGAATTCCGTCCCTACGCCGCCGATGTGATCGCACCGCAGCAACCGGACCTGCTGGTCCATCTGCTGGAGTTCTTCCACAGCCAGGACGTGCAGGTGGCCGAGATGTCGACACAGAAGTACCAGTCGACCCATACCGGTGCCGGCATGGTCAGCGTGCAGATGGTGCTGCATGTGCCGGTCAACCAGCACCCGCAGGCGCTGCGCGAGTCGTTCATGGACCTTTGCGACGATCTGAACGCCGACGGCATGCTTGATCCGATCAAGAGCTGATTCGGGGACGCTGAAAGGCCTGAATCTTGCCGTCTTGAACCTGCAAGGCAGGTGTAGTCTGATCGCCAGCAGACCCCACCTCTCCACCTCCCGCGACCGAGGACCCGCTGCATGAGTCTGACCATTGGCGACAAGCTTCCCGACCTGACCCTGGCCGCCAGCGGCGGAAAATCGGTGAGCCTTGCAAAGGACTACAAGGGCAAGAAGCTGGTCGTCTACTTCTATCCGAAGGACAACACGCCAGGCTGCACGGTCGAAGGCAACGAATTCACGGCCCTGCATGCCGAGTTCGTGGCGGCGGGAGCCGAAATCCTCGGCGTGTCCAAGGACAGCGTGAAATCGCACGACAACTTCTGCGCCAAGTTCGGCTTCCCGTTCCTGCTGCTGTCGGACGCTGACGAAGCGATGTGCACGGCCTTCGGTGCCATCGTCGAGAAAAGCATGTACGGCAAGAAGTACATGGGCATTGACCGCTGCACCTTTGTCTTCGATGCCAAGGGCAAGCTCGCCCGCGACTGGCGCAAGGTCTCGGCGAAGGGCCATGCCGCCGAAGTGCTGGAGGCCGTCAAGGCACTTTGACGCCCTTGTCGACCCTCATTCCCGCAACTTTTAAGCCGATGCGCGCCCTGTCGCGCATCGGCTCGTTTGTTTCGCCCTCCGGAACTCGATGAAAAAGAAGATCTTCGTGCTCGACACCAACGTGCTGATGCACGATCCGAGCTGCCTGTACCGTTTCGAGGAGCACGACATCTACATCCCGATGGTCGTGCTCGAAGAGCTCGACAACGGCAAGAAGGGCACCTCGGAAACCTCGCGCAACGTCCGTCAGGTGACCCGGATTCTCGATGGCCTGATGCACGGCAAGGACCATGCGCAGATCGAGAAAGGCATTCCGCTGCCGACCACGGTCAACAAGGGCGCCAACGGCAATGGCAACGGCCACACCGGCGGCACGCCGACGGCGCCCTCGTCCGGCCGCCTGTTCTTCCAGACCCGGCCGTCAGCCGCCGCGTTGCCGGAAATGCTGCCGGGCAACAAGCCCGACAACAACATCCTGCTGGCCGCCCTTGGACTGCAAAGCCAGCATCCTTCGCGGACGATCACGCTGGTGTCGAAGGACATCAACCTGCGGATCAAGGCGGCGATCGTTGGCGTCCACACCGAGGACTACCACAACGATCAGGTGCTCGATGACCTTGATCTGCTGTACTCGGGCTACGCCAAGCTGCCGGACGATTTCTGGACCACGCATGGCGAAAAGATGGACAGCTGGCAGGATGATCGCGGCCGCGCCTGCTACAAGGTCAGCGGTCCGAAGGTCAAGGAATGGCATGTCAACGAATTTCTGTACCTGCCGGACGAAGTCGAACGCGGCCTCGAACTGACCGTTCAGGCGCTCGACGGCGACACCGCCAAGCTGCATGTGATCCGCGACTACCGCGCCGGCAAGACGCCGGTCTGGGGCATCCACGCCAAGAATCGCGAGCAGAACTTCGCGCTCAATCTGCTGCTCGATCCGGACGTCGATTTCGTGTCGCTGCTCGGCGCTGCCGGCACCGGCAAGACGCTGCTGGCACTGGCGGCTGGCCTGGCGCAAACCCTGGACGAGCCGCGCTATCGCGAAATCATCATGACCCGCGTCACCGTGCCGCTCGGCGACGACATCGGCTTCCTCCCGGGCACCGAGGAAGAAAAGATGACGCCATGGATGGGCGCACTCATGGACAACCTCGAAGTGCTGACCCAGACGAGCAATGCCGGTGACTGGGAACGCGCAGCGACCAACGACCTGTTGTCGAAGCGCATCAAGATCCGCAGCCTCAACTTCATGCGCGGCCGCACCTTCCTGAACCGCTACATCATCATCGACGAGGCCCAGAACCTGACCTCCAAGCAGATGAAGGCGCTGATCACCCGCTGCGGCCCCGGCTCGAAGATCGTCTGCCTCGGCAATCTGACCCAGATCGACACGCCGTACCTGTCGGAAACCACGTCCGGTCTGACCTACGTCGTCGATCGCTTCCGTGGCTGGCCGCACGGCGGCCATGTGACGCTGGCGCGCGGCGAACGCTCGCGACTGGCGGCTTTCGCTTCCGACATTCTCTGAACAGGGACCACCGACCATGCTCAAGGGACTTGCCCGAGGCGTGAAAGACAGCGCCATCGCGATGACGCTGAAGGCCTATGTCAACGACAAGCTCTCGGCTTATGGCGAGATCGTCGACGTCACCATCGACACCGCCGTCAGCCGCCTGACCGCGCGCGCCATGCTCAAAGGCGAGCGCGACCCGGTGACCATCACCGTCGAGCGCTACGAAGTCGAGACGGAAGGCGAGGATCGCTACATCAAGCTGAAAACCTTCACCTCGTCGCGCGCCTGGCTGACCCAGATACTCAACAAGCTGCTCGCGGACAAGCGCTACAAGATTCCGAACGCGGTCTCCAAACTGCTGTAGCGCAGTGCCGGAACTAGCTGAGGTCCTGACGCCAACGCTCGCCGCGCTCTGCGGCTTCGCGTTTCTCGCCGGCTTCATCGACGCCGTGGTCGGCGGCGGCGGCCTGATCCAGATTCCGGCGATGTTCATGCTGCTGCCCAACGTCGCGCCGGCCGCGATACTCGGCACCAACAAATTCGCCGCGATCTGGGGCACGGCGAGCGCCACCATCCAGTACGCGCGCCGGGTGCCGATCGACTGGAAGCTGGTCTTGCCGGCCGGCGTTGCCGCAGCCGTCTGCTCGTTCGCCGGTGCCCGCACGGTCAGCGCGCTCGGCAGTGCCGAATTGAAGCCGCTGATCCTTGTGATGATGGTCGCCGTGCTGGCGTACACGCTGTGGAAGAAGGATTTCGGCAAGTTGCATGCGCCGAAGCTCGATGCCGGCAGCCAGCGGCTGGTCGGCATCGCCATCGGTGCCGGCATTGGCTTTTACGACGGCTTCTTCGGCCCCGGCACCGGCAGCTTCCTGATCTTCGCCTTCGTCGGCCTGTTCGGCTTCAGCTTCCTGGTCGCCTCGGCCTCGGCGAAGGCCGTCAACACCATCACCAACCTCGCCGCCCTCGCCTGGTTCATGTCCAGCGGCAGCGTGATCTACGCCTACGCGGTGCCGATGGCGGCATTCAACGTCGCCGGCTCGCTGCTCGGCTCGCGGCTGGCCATCGCGAAAGGCAGCGGCTTCGTGCGGGTGCTCTTCATCGTCGTTGTCACGGCGCTGATTGCCCATTTCGCCCGGGACATCGCCCGCAACTGACGTAGGTCCGGATTCATCCGGACGCTTACCTTATCGACAGGTGCGATGTCCGGATAAATCCGGACCTACGAACGTTCAGGCGCGCGGATCGTCGAAGGCCAGCACTTCGCCGATGGTCGGCAGATCGAGCAGCAGCATCAGCAGGCGATCAATGCCGATCGCAACCCCGGCGCAGGCCGGCAGACCGTGTTCCATCGCTTCGATCAGATGCCGGTCGTAGGGCGGCACGACGCGGTTTTCCGAAGCGCGACGCGCGCGATCAGCCTCGAAGCGGCGGCGCTGCTCGGCCCCATCAGTCAGCTCATGAAAGCCGTTGGCCAATTCAATCCCGCGCCAGAAAATCTCGAAACGCTCGGCGACTGGCGGATGGTCATGGCGGATGCGCGCCAGCGCCGCCTGCGAAGCCGGAAAGTCGTACAGCACCAGCGGCCGCTCGCGGCCCAGTTCCGGGCCGACGACATGGCTCATCAACAGATCAAGCACCACATCGCGCGCCGCGCTGCTGTCGTCATCGTCCGGCAGGCTCAGTTCAGCCAGCGCAGCCGGCAAGGCGGCACGCAACACCGCCAGCGAATCGCGTAGCGGATCAACCCCGGCGTAGCGCACGAAGGCCGCGCAGTAGCTCAGCCGTTCGCAGGCTTGTGCCGTGGCCCCGAGCGCTTGCAGCAGCGCGTCGCTTTCGTCGATCAGGCGATGGTGGTCCCAGCCGGGCCGATACCATTCGAGCAAGGTGAATTCGGGGTTGTGATGACGGCCGCTTTCGTCGATGCGGAACACCCGCGCGAGTTGCCAGATCGGCCCGCTGCCGGCGGCCAGCAGACGCTTCATCGCGAACTCCGGCGAGGTATGCAGCCAGCGCCCGCCCTGGGTGCTGAAACTGTCGATCTGGGGGTCGACCGTCGCGGCTCGCGACAGCACCGGCGTTTCAACTTCCAGCAGCCCGCGCGCATCGAAAAACGCCCTGATCCGGCGTAGCAGGCCCGCCCGCGAGCGCAGGGTTTCCAGACGCGCGGAAGGCCGCCACAGGGGCAGTCCGGAGGGCAATGGATTCATTGACGCATATAAGGGTGAATGCTATAAACCGACGCTATCGGATCGCCGGTAGCGGTTCGATTTTACTTCCCCGGATCGCATTGCAGGAGAAGCTGGTGGCCATCAAGAAGACTGCGGCGAAAGCCAAGCCCGCTGCGAAGCCGGCGCTCAAGCCGGTAGCCGGTTCCAAAGCCGTGAAGGCGGTCAAGAAACTGATCGGTAAAGTCATCGCCAAGGCACCTGCTGCGGCCGAAAAAGCAGCCCCGGCGAAGAAAGCAGCAGCGAAGAAAGCAGCCGTCAAAGCTCCGACCCTTGCCCCCATCGCAGCCGTTGTCGCCAAGAAAGCAGCTCCGAAACCGGCCGCCAAGGCCGCATCGGTCGAAAAAAAAAAGCCGTAAGTAGCAAGAAAGCCAGTTCCAGCCCCGGTTCGCAGGTCGACGACAGTCCCAGCGCCGGAAGTTCCGCCATCCACCGAGCCGTCGCCGTAAAAACCTCAGCCGCCAAAACGGCGACCCCAGCGGTCACCGACAAGCCCGCGCGTCCCGCACGCGCGCCGAAAGCCACTGCCGCGACGATGAGCAACGTCGTCAACCTCACCGATGACGACATCCGCAAGATGTCCGAAGACGAGTACATGAACGATGTGCAGATCGAGTTCTTCCGTCAGCGTCTGTTGAAGATGCGCGACGAAGTGCTCGCCCGCGAACTCGACGTCAAGGAACGCCTGCATCAGCGCGAAGTGTTCGCCGACCCCGCCGACCGCGCCACCGCCGAGGAAGAGCACTGGCTCGACCTGCGCCTGCGCGAACGCGAGTCGATGCTGATGCGCAAGATCGACGAATCCATGCGCCGCATCCGCGACAAGGAATACGGCTACTGCAACAAGACCGGCGAAGCCATCGGCATCCCGCGTCTGCTGGCACGCCCCACCGCCAGCGTCTGCGTCGACGTCAAGGGCCAGGACGAGAAGGTCGAAACGCACTTCCGCGACCGCTCGTAAGTCGCAAGCGGCACCCGCGCGACGCCGGATCGAACCCCGATCCGGCGTCGCGTTTTTCGTCATGCCCATCGGCGATACAATGCTGACGCAACGCGCCCGTGGCGGAATCGGTAGACGCCCGAGACTTAAAATCTTGTGACTTCGGTCGTGCCGGTTCGAGTCCGGCCGGGCGCACCAGCCAGCAAGCCGCATCCCGACACGCCCCGGTAGCTCAGTGGATAGAGCGACCGCCTCCTAAGCGGTAGGTCGCAGGTTCGATTCCTGCTCGGGGCACCATTTTTTGCGTGGTCCGTTGGGGGGTTCGATTGCGCGCGCGCGATAAAAGTGCGTTCTCGCGGGCCGTGACGTGCCAGCTGCAGACATTCACGTCCGTCCGCTTAGGGCTTGCCGGCACAACCTGCGGGGCCGCTTTTACAGTGTGACTGTCACGCGCGAGAAGATCCCGATCGCCTTGCCTCCATGCGCGCGCATCGCGGCTTCGACTTCGCGAAACAGCGAGTGATAGCGGTAGAACGGCACTCGCGGGAACGCGTGATGGACCGAGTGCAAGGTCTGCCCAAGCCAGATCCATTCGAAGGGCTTCAACCAGCGCGGCACGATCAGGCTGCAGGTATCCGCGTATCGGCCGACGGTGTCGTACGGTACATGCGGCCGGTAAGCGAACCAGTACACCGTGAAGAAGGCCCCCGCGATGTACCCGATCACGATCACAGCCAGCCCCGGTAGCAGGGGCACCTGGCTCAGGAATGCGATGCGCCATCCAAGGCTGAAGCTCACTTCGGCAATGTAGCGGCACTTTTCGCCGAAGCTGGCTCGCTGCTGCCAATGGTCGCGAAAGATGTAGGTGACATGAATCAACAGCAGCCGGAAAGGCGCGATCAGGAAGGCCCACGGACCGTTGCCCATCGAGCTGATGTGGAAGTCCGGATCACGCACCGGATCATTGGTGTACCGGTGGTGGTTCATGTGCTCCAGCCGGTGCGAGCTGTGCGGCAGCATGATCATCGGCGCACACAGGTAACCGCAGAGTTCTCCGACCCAGCGGTAGCGCTCGTTGCGGCCGTGGATATTGCCGTGCGCGGCCTCGTGCAGTGGCGTGTAGGACGCATAGGTCAGCACAGCCAGCGCCACGGCTGCAGCCCACGCCGGAATCATGCCGGCGGCGAACAGCCACAGATTGGCGATGGTTGCCGTGACGACCCCGATCACCAGCGCAACAGTGCCCCAGGCGACTTCGCCCATGTGCCTTTGTGCGGCGGCGATCGCCTCGCGGTTGAGACGATCAAGATCCGTCGACATGCTGCTCTCCACTCGATCGGTCACCACACGGCTCATCTGCTTGCTCCATGGGACTGAGACCGAACCGACGATTTCTGCCGAGTCGGTTCCTTTTCCATCCGGGCCAGCCTGCGCATGCCCTGGAACAGCTCGTCCCATAGCGGATCGCCGAGCTGCTGGCGCAGCGCCTCCTGAGCCTTGAGCCAGCGCGGAATCGTGGTCTTCAGTGCTTCGAAGCCACGATCGGTGAGGCGGACCTTGCGCTGCCGGCGATCCTCGCCGCCGACGATTTCCAGATGTCCGGAGCGCTCCAGGATCTGCACGTTGCGGGTCAGGGTCGTGCGATCGGTTTCGAGGTTCTGCGCCAGTCGCGACAGCGTGATCTCGCCGAAGTAGTACAGCCGGATCAGCAGCGACAGCTGGGCGATACCGATATCGGCATCACCCAGATGCTCGGTGTACAGCTTGGTGATCGCACGGTTCGCCGAGCGCAGCTGTTCGGCGAAGCAGACATGGCGCTGAGTGCGGACGTCTTCGAGGAAAGGCAGGTGGTAGCGCTTGGCGTTCATTTGAGTGTATATACACGCACCATATCAGCCTGTCACGGCCTGACCCCTTCATCCAGGAAGCTCACGATGCCCGGCGCCCCTTCGATCACCCCTTCCGCCGCTGGCAGCAAAAGCATCCCGCGTCCGCATCAGCGCCCCGGCATCACGACCCGAAAGACGCTGTGTGCAAGCTGCGATATCGCCTGCAGCGTGGTCACCGAAGTGCAGAAAGGCCGGGTGACGCGCGTGCGCTCCTCCGACAATCCGCTGTTCAAGGACAACATCTGCATCAAGGGCATCACGGCACCTAAGAATTTCGCCAACCCCGACCGCGTGCTCTATCCGCAACGACGGGTCGGCGAGCGTGGCTCCGGCAAGTTCGAGCGCGTCAGCTGGGACGAAGCACTGGCCGACATCGGCACGCGCCTGAAGAAGATCATCGACGAGCACGGCCCCGAAGCCTGGGCGGTGTCGACCAGCCAGTGGAATACCGGCACCGATCACGGCCTCGGCCGGCGGATCATGAATCACGTCGGTTCGCCGAACTGGATCAGCGGCGTCGCGCTGTGCGCAGGCAACACCGCAGCAGTCAATCGCCTCACTTACGGCTGGTATCCCTGGCCGGACTACGACAACACGAATTGCGTGGTGCTGTTCGGCCACAACCCGGGCAAGAACAGCTGGGTGCCGGTCTACAACCAGATCCAGCGCGTGAAGGCGCGCGGCGGCAAGCTGATCGTGCTCGATCCGCGCAAGAGCGAATGCGCCGAGATGGCTGACCTGTGGCTGCCACTGAAGGTCGGCAGCGATGCCGCGATGATGCTCGGCTGGTTGAAGGTTATCTTCGATGAAGGCCTGTATGACCGCGCCTTCGTCGAACGCTGGACCATCGGGTTCGAGGATCTACGCAAGCGGGTCGACGAGTTCCCGCTGTCGAGAGTCGCCGAGCTCACCGGCTGCTCGCCGGAGATGATCGCCAAGGCCGCACGCATGTACGCGACGATGGGGCCGTCGGTGATCCCGTGGACGCCGATCACCGACCAGCAGCGCAACAGCACTTCGGGCATCCGTCTGCAGAGCATCCTGCGCGCGGTCTGCGGCTACCTCGATGTGCCGGGCGGCGAAGCGCTGATGGGCTTTCATCCGAAGATCGTCTCGGAATCCGAGATCGAGATGCACGAGGCGCTGCCGGAGTCGCAGAAGGCCAAGCAGCTCGGCTCGGATGCACATCCGGTGTTCACCTATCGCGGCCAGGCCGCGCTGCGCGAGCCCTGCAAGCGGGTCTGGGGCCATGAGTACGCGAATCAGGTCACCGGCTGCTTCATGGCCAATCCCTCGGCCGTGTTTCGGGCCATGGCCGGCGAAGGGCCGTATCCGGTGAAGGCGCTGTTCTCGATCGGCAACAACACGCTGATGGGCTTCGCCAACATGCCGCTGATCCTCAAGGCCCTGCTGAACCAGGACCTGATCGTGGTGCAGGAGCACGTGATGACGCCGACCGCCCAGCTCGCCGACTACGTGCTGCCCGGCGATTCCTGGCTGGAGCGGCCGTGGATGTTCGATGGCTACGGCTGGCTGTCGATCTACAAGCCTTCGCAGAAATCCATGGAGCCGCCGGGCGAATGCACCAGCACCTTCGAGTTCTGGAAGCGGATCGCCGGCGCGCTCGGCCGACCCGAGCTGGTGCCCTGGCCGACCTTGGAAGCGCTGTACGACTGGCGACTGGAGGCGCTCGGTGTCGACTTCGAAACCTTCGCCGAGACCTACGAGGTCCACGCCGACAAGCTCGAATTCCGCAAGTACGAAAAGACAGGCTTCGCCACGCCCAGCGGCAAGGTCGAACTGCGTTCGTCGATCCTCGACGACCTCGGCTTCGATCCGCTGCCGTACTGGCGCGACGCACCGCCGCCGGATGCCGAGTACCCGCTCACCATGTTCACCGGCGTGCGCGAGGCCGAGTACTTCCAGACCGGTGGCCGCCACGTGCCCGAGCTGCGCGCACGCAAACCGGAACCGGTGCTGTTCGTCAGTCCGACCACGGCGAAAGCACAGGGCTTGAGCGAAGGCGAATGGGTGCAGGTCGAAACCCGCACCGGCAAGGTCGACATTCAGGTCGGCGTGCGCACCAACATGCCCGATGGCCTGGTGCGCATTCCACACGGTTGGTGGAAGCCGGAGACCGAGCGCGGCCTTGGCAAGCTGTCCGGCGCGATGCAGTACGCCGACGCCCAGCTGTGCCCGGATGATGGCGAGTACCTCGATGTCGAGCAGGGCGTGCCGCATCTGAAAGGCCTGCCCTGCCGCATCGTCAAGCGCAGCGGAGCGCTCGCATGAAGCAGCCCTACATCGTTCGCGTGGCGCTGGCCAAGGTCGGCTTCGCGCTGGCCAAGAAGGCTTCGCGCAACCAGACCTGGTTCGACCGCCTCGCGCGGCGCGTGCTCGAACGAGTGCTGCACTTCAACTTCGATCTCGACGAAATGGTGCTGACTGACCAGGGCTACGACCCGGACGAACTGGAGCGTTACCAGAACCGACGTTGAGGTCAGAACATCGAACCATGACGATCTTTGATCGCGCTGAAAGTCTGTGCTCCGTAGGGGTGTAGCGCCGTGACGACAGGCGAATGTCTGCTTCCCGGCATTGAAGCGCAGGCGTAATCCGTCGGCCTCGGGCTGAAAGCAGTCGCTCGTCGATGTCATGCAGAACGGCATCGAGGCAGGCGGAATTACGGTGATACCTTACCAATTCCCCGATTGACGAACGAACCACCTTTGTTGGATTCGCTTTCGTCCGCTGACTTCATCGCACTACTTCGTGCTTTAGCGCGCGGGAAGCTTCAACCGCTTCCCGCTTTCCTTGTCGCCCAAGGAAAGTAACCAAAGGAAGGGCGCCCGGCATGTCGTCGACTCGCGAGAACTCCTCATTGACCCCCGGCCCGGCCAAACAACACGGCCGGGCGTTCAGATTCGCTGCGAGCAGTGCTCGCAAAGCGCGAATCTTCACCCTGTGCTTCTCGCGCTCTCCGGGGTACCGCGCTGACGGGCCATCCCTGGCCCGGCATCGCTCGACCGGCATCCATGCGTTCGGGTTCGCAGCGAGCAGTGCTCGCTAAGCGCGAACCCTCACCCCCTCCGATCGCTGCGATGCTCGGTGCCATGCAATGGGGGAGAAAGGCGGAAGCAACAGCCAAGCAACGGCAGCAGCAACAACCAATCAAAACCGAAACGGCTCCCTCCCCCGACTGCGGGGGAGGGCTGGGGTGGGGGCGGTCGGCCAAGCGCC
This sequence comes from Nevskia sp., assembly GCA_021732745.1. Classification (GTDB taxonomy): domain Bacteria; phylum Pseudomonadota; class Gammaproteobacteria; order Nevskiales; family Nevskiaceae; genus Nevskia. Next base: position 52,966 of record JAKFUK010000002.1, read on the forward strand.
ATGTCGGCAAAGGATTGCCGACCTACGGCCGAACAACCGCCGCGCGAAGCGCGGCGGCCGTGGCTTTTGATGTGCCGTGGCGGTTGCTGTGGCTTTTGCCGTAAATCCCCCTTTGAGCGCGCCGAGCATCGCAGGACATGGCGGAATAGGCCCCGCAGGGGGCGAGGCAGGAGCCGAAGCCTTTTCGCCGCGCCAGGGATGGCGCGTCGAAAAGCCCCACCATGTCCGAGAAGCGGAGGGTGAAGATTTGCGCTTTGCGAGCACTGCTCGCAGCGAATCTGAACGCCCGGCCGTGATGTTGGGCCGGGCCGGGGGTCAATGAGGAGTTCTCGCGAACCGACGCAGCGACGGGGCCGCATTCCTTTTGGTAACTTTTCCTTGTGCGTTTCAAGGAAAAGCGGGAAGCGGTTAAAGCTTCCCGCGCGCGATAGCGCGGAATAACTCGATGCAGCCAGATCAGTCAGGGAGGTAGGCGGCACCGAATCCGTCGGGATGCGTGATAAAGCTGCTTTGCCGACCTACTCGGGCTTTGTTCGGCCGAGCCTTCCCCTCTTGCGATCAAATCGTTTCGTCGACGAAAGCCTTGATCCTGCCGCACTCACATCAGGTAGATGCCCATCACGGTGCCGGCAGCCGCGATCACCCAGATCACGCCGGCCATCTGCCAGGGGCGCGGTGCCCCGCGCAGTTCCATGAAATGGGACATCACCAGGCCGACCTTGACGGCCGCGATCACCATCACCGCGAGCGTGCCGAGCACTGGCGAGAACGTCGGCTGCGCGAACCACCAGGTCGAGGCGGCAGTGCTCAGCATCAGCAGCAGCCAGACGGCGATCACGGATTTGACGGCACTTTCCATGCGCTATCTCACCAGGTACAGCAGCGGGAAGATGCAGACCCACAACAGGTCGACCATGTGCCAGTAGGTGGCCCCGCCTTCGTACAGCGCAACACTGCAACCCGGACGTTCCGAACGCGACTTGGCCGCCAGCACCGCGATGATGATCGTCCCCACTGCGACATGGCCGAGATGCAGGCCGGTCATGATGAAGTAGTACTGGAAGAACGCATTGCTGGTCAGGCCGATGCCGGCATCGAACTTGTAACCGTATTCGAGAATCTTGGAGACGATGAAGGCGACGCCGCAGGCCGCAGCACTGCCGAAGAATCCGGGTGCCAGATGCGTGCGGCCAGCCTTCAGCGCGTCCACTCCCAGCACCACCAGCATCGAACTGGTCAGCAGGATCAGCGTATTGACGCCGCCGAAGTTCAGGCTCAATGCCTGACGCGAGGACTCGAACAGCTCCGGCGCCTGGTGCCGATCCCACATGAAGCAGCCGAACATCAGCGCGAACACTGCCATGTCGGCGTAGACGAAAACCCATACCCCTTCGACGCCGGGCAGGTGTCGTTCGCGTTTGCTGCCGGCCGGGCTCGTGCTTAGTCCCGCCTCCGTATTCACCGTCATGGGTTCCCCCGCAATTCGCCGCTGTGACGACTAGCTGATCGTCTGCTTCGCGACGGCTGCGGCAGGCCGCAACGTGCTTGCGACCGGCAGCGGCGCTTCTTCACCTTCGCCCACTTCGACGCGACGCTTGAGGTCGCCGAGCAGGAAGTAGCTGGCGATGTACATCCAGATCAGCCAGGCCGGGTACGGCACCCAATAGCCGAGCAGGCCGTCGTAGGCAAACGGACCATCTCTGAGGATCGCAGTGAGGCTCGCCGGGAAGAAGGTGGCACCGCAGAAGATCGTCAGGTAGCAGGCCCAGTTCGGCATCACCGGTACCTTGGCCTTCTTGTCGTGCAAGATGCACAGCGCCATCGCCCACATCTGCATCGTGGTGCACATGTAGAGCGTGTCGTTCATCAGCCAGCCGGCGTCGGTCAGCATCTGCGTGATTTCCGGCATGCGTTCCGGCCGCTGTGCGGCCACCACCCAGCACCACATGCTGATCGACACGACGATCACCGTCAGGCAACCGCCGAGCAGTTGCGTATAGGCCAGCACTGGATACGGACCGGTCTCGATGCGCTTCATCCGAGTCGTCACGTAGGCCGTCCACGGCAGGTACAAGCAGATGGTGACCAGTGCCACCAGGAAGCCGACCCTGATCTCGGCGAGATTGTTGACGTAGCGATCGGTGAACGCCTGCGCCGGCCAGTCCGGATGCGGCGGCGGCAGGTTATTGCCGAGCCAGCCCCAGAAGATCACGAAGGTCGTGACGAAGATCGGCCCCATGAAGATCGACAGCTTCTGGTAGAAAATCTTGGTTTGTTCATCCATTGCACTCACTCCGGTGACACAAGGAAATGGCGTCTGGCGCGCCATCGGGAGCAGCGTCTGATTCGCTGCCAAATTTGTTTGGACCCGTCAGGCCGCCATTCGCAGCGCCCGCGGCGACTTGTCGAGCGACACGACAAGCTTCCGCAGCACGCGCTCCAGCACCGCGAATTCGTTGGCATCGAGATCGGAAAAAGCGTTCTCGATCGGCTCGCGCAACTGCGGCGCGGCTTCAAGCGCTTTCGCTCGCCCGACGGGGGTGATCGAGATGACATGGCGACGCGCGTCGCGGGAGTCGATGCTGCGTGCGATGTAACCGTCTTCGAGCAGTTCTTCCAGCAACCGCGTCATGTTGGCGCGGCTGGTGCCGACCATTTCGCTGAGTTCGCCGGGCGAGGCATTGCCGGATTCGCTGGCCAGCAGCAGACACAGGACGTGAAACGTGTTCTCGGTCAGGCCCATCGCCCGGAACACCGGCTCGAAGTAGTTGCCGAGGCCGAATTCCGTCGCGCGCAGCAGCCGCACCATCACGGTGCCGGGCATCAGCAGATCAGGCAGTGCTCGCTGCATGCGCGGGGTGCTGTCGGCAATCTGGGTGAGACGTTCTGATCCTTTCATGATCGTTACGCATATAGTTTATGTATGAAATATATTGCATGAATTTTTTAGCTGCTGCCAGCCCCCCGTCAGACTGGTGCCGCCCTGTCAGGACAACCCCTGGGGGCGTTCGGCAGAGCGCCACATCGGCAAAGGATTGCCGACCTACGGTTCAACACAGAATCTGTCGGGATGCGCGGTGAGGCCGTCTTCCCGACCCTACTCGGGCTGGTCAAGATCACTCTCAAGCCTCATTTCGAGCGACCAAGTCGCTCACGAGCCCGCCCGCTCATCTACCCAGCCGCCACCCACCGCACCACCCAATCGGGCAGGTTCTGACGCGGGCTACCCCATCTGGTGGGATGGGCGCGCTTCTGGTTTCATGTGTCATGGGCCAGCGCCGTTCGCGGCAGCATCAGAGCCCGTCATGCCAACCGGAGGAGCCCCCGATGAGTGCTGTTGCCAGGATGTCCGCTGCTGAAACCGCGCACTACGACGTTGTCGTCATCGGCGCAGGTGTGGCCGGTCTGTATCAGGTGTATCGACTGCGCGAGGCGGGCTTCAAGGTCAAGGCCTTCGAGGCGGGGTCGGCGGTGGGGGGAACCTGGTACTGGAATCGCTATCCCGGTGCCCGCTTCGATTCCGAGGCCGAGATCTACCAGTACTGGTTCTCGAAGGACATGTACGCGCAGTGGAAGCCCACCGAGCGCTTCCCGGCCCAGCCGGAGACCGAGGCCTGGCTGAATCACGTTGCCGATCTGCACGATCTGCGCAAGCACTACAGCTTTTCCACGCGCGTCACCGCTGCCCATTACGACGAAACGGCGAAGCGCTGGACGGTGAATACCGATCAGGGCGATACGGTGACGGCGCAGTTCTTCGTCAGTTGCGGCGGCATGCTGTCGGCACCGCTGGAAAACCGCTTTCCGGGCCAGGTTACCTTCAAGGGCCGGGTTTTCCACACGGCGCGCTGGCCGAAGGAAGCCATCGACTTCACCGGCAAGACGGTCGGCGTGGTCGGCACCGGTGCCACCGGCATCCAGGTGATCCAGACCATCGCGCCGATGGTGGGCCAGCTCAAGGCTTTCGTGCGCACGCCGCAGTACATCATTCCGATGAACAACCCGAAGTATTCGGAAGCCGACTGGGCGAAGAAGTCCGAGGGCTTCGAAGCGCTGAAAGCGCGCGTGCAGTCGACGTTCTCGGGCTTCGAGTACGACTTCGCCAACGGCTCCTGGCATGACCACACGCCTGAGCAGCGCCGCGCGATCTACGAGCATTACTGGAAGGACGGCTCGCTGGCGCTGTGGCTGTCGGGCTTCCCGGAAGTGTTTTCCGAAGAGGAAGCCAGCAAGGACATTTCCGCGTTCGTGCGCGAAAAGATGAGCGAGCGCCTGAACCACGATCCCGATCTGATCGCCAAGCTGGTGCCGCAGGATTCCGACTACGGCTTCGGCACCCATCGCGTGCCGCTGGAAAGCAAGTATCTGGAAACCTATTTGCGGCCGAATGTGACGGTGGTCGACTGCCGCGAATCGGCGATCGAGCGCGTGGTGCCGAACGGCGTGCAGATGAAGAACGGCACCGTGCACGAGGTCGACATCCTGATCCTGGCCACCGGCTTCGATGCCGGCACCGGTGCCCTGACCCGCATCGACATTCGCGGCCGTGGCGGCCGTTCGCTGAAGGACGACTGGGGCCGCGACATCCGCACGGCGATGGGGCTGGGCGTGCACGGCTATCCGAACCTGTTCACCACGGCGGCACCGCTGGCGCCCTCGGCCGCGCTCTGCAACATGACCACCTGCTTGCAGCAGCAGGTCGACTGGATTTCCGACTGCCTGATTGCGCTGCGCGCCAAAGGCAAGAACGAAATCGAGGCGACCAAGGAATTCGAGGACGCCTGGGTCAAGCACCACGATGAAACGGCGAATGCCACGCTGATCGTCAAGACCGATAGCTGGTACATGGGCTCGAACATCGAAGGCAAGCCGCGCCGGCTGCTGTCGTACTGCGGTGGCGTCGGTGTCTATCGCGGCAAGTGCGAAGAGGTTGCGGCGAAAGGCTACGAGGGCTTCGCGATCAGCTGATCGCGGTCGGTCCGGGTTGCAGCGAGCCCTGTCGATCAACGATCGGCAGGGCTTTTTCACGGCCAGACGAAAGGCGGGTCGCTCGGTAAGGCGATGGCGCGCAAGGCGATCGGCCTCGGCATACTTGCCGCGCCCGCTGCACGGCGGCGCGCCCTTCCCCACTTCCAGATTCCGACACGCGCATGAAGACCAGAGTCACCGAACTGCTCGGCAGCCGATATCCGATCATCCAGGGCGGCATGATGTGGGTCGGCCGCGCCGAACTCGTCGCCGCCGTGTCCAATGCCGGCGGCTTCGGCGTCATCACCGCGCTCACTCAACCGACGCCTGAAGATCTGGTCAAGGAAATCATCCGCTGCCGCGAGATGACCGACCAGCCGTTCGGCGTCAACCTCACCATCCTGCCCAGCGCCAAGCCGCCGCCTTACGAGGCCTATCTCGATGCCGCGCTCGACAACGGCATCAAGGTGCTGGAAACCGCCGGCAACAATCCGAAGGAATTCATCGCCAAGGCGAAAGCGCGCGGCGTGAAGATCATCCACAAGTGCACCGCCGTGCGCCATGCGCTGTCGGCCGAGCGCAACGGGGTGGATGCGGTGTCGATCGACGGCTACGAGTGCGCTGGCCATCCGGGCGAAGACGGCATCGGCTGCCTGATCCTGTTCGCGCTGGCCGCCCGCAAGGTGAAGATTCCGCTGATCGCCTCCGGCGGCATCGCCGATGGCCGCACGATGGCCGCCGCCTTCGCGCTCGGCATCGAAGGCGTCAACATGGGCACCCGCTTCTGCGTCACCAAGGAAGCGCCGATCCACGACAACATCAAGCAGTTGCTGGTCACCAAATCCGAGCGCGACACCAACCTCATCTTCCGCACCCTGCACAACACCGGCCGGGTGCTGAAAACCAGCGTCTCGGACGAGGTGGTGGCGATCGAGAACCGCCCGGGCGGCTGCACCTTCGCCGACATCCAGCATCTGGTGTCCGGGGCCAAGGGCCGCGTGGCGCTGGAAACCGGCGACGAAAGCGCCGGGCTGATCTGGGCCGGCCAGTCGGTGGGCCTGATCGACGATATCCCGACCTGTGCCGAGCTGATCGAACGCATGGTCGGCGAATGCCGCGAGCTGCTGGCAGTTGCTCATCAACGCATGAACTGAACAGGAGAACCCGCGTGCTGAAGATCCATCATCTGGTGCTGTCCCGTTCCGAGCGCATCGTCTGGCTGGCCGAAGAACTCGGCATTGCCTATGAAGCCGTGCGCCACATCCGCGATCCACAGACCTTCCGCGCGCCCGATTCCCTGCGCGCCGTCACGCCGCTGGCCAAGGCACCGGTGATCGAGGACGAGGGCATCGTGGTCGAGGAATCCTCGGTGATCTGCGATTACCTCATCGACCGCCACGGCAGCGGCCGCCTGCGCCCGGAAGCCGGGAGTGCCGCGCGCCGCCAGTACGACTACTGGATGGCCTGCGCCGAATCGACCCTGATGTACCCGGTGCTGATCGACCTGCTGTCGGTGCTGACGCAGTCCGACGCGCCGGGCCTCAACGCCTTCGCGATGGGCGAATACCACGCGATGTTCGCGCATGTCGAACGCAGCCTGGGCGACGGCGAATTCCTGGTCGACAACCAGTTTTCGGCCGCCGACGTGATGGTCTATTACACGCTGGCGATGGCCGCCGGCACGGCGATCCCGTTCCCGACCCATGCGCCGATGGACGCCTTCCCGAAAGTGCGCGCCTACCTCGCCCGCCTCGAACAGCGCCCCGCCTGGCAGCGCGCGACACAGGTTTGCGCGGCCTGAGCCGGCGCTGACCACAGCCCATCGCAGCCCCCAAAAGACACAAAAAAAGCCGCAGATCCTTGACGGACTGCGGCTTCGCGAGCGTGTCGATTGGTGGAGCGGAGGAGGATCGAACTCCCGACCTCTGCATTGCGAACGCAGCGCTCTCCCAGCTGAGCTACCGCCCCACACGACGACGCGCAGTTTACCAAGATCGCGCCGGGATCGGGGGAACAATTTTCCCGGGATTGCGTTGTCGAAGGCAGACGCCGCTGGTCGCGGCATCACTGCCACTCGCGCGTCGCCGGTATTCGCCGGTGACACCCTTCCCGTTTCGTCGCTGATGATGCGGCGACCGATCACCTTCCGCCGTCCGGAGATGCCGTCCATGAAACATGTGCCTGTGCGGGTGCTGGCCGCTGCCTGCGCCGCTGTCTTCGCGACACCCTCCGCGCAGGCGATAGGCCCCGCACACGGGGCCGATCCAGCCAGCGCGGCCAGCGCAAGCCGCCATCTGCCGTTTCGCGCGGGCGAGCTGATCGTCAAGTACCGGGCCACGGCCAACGCACCGGCCATCGCCGCGATGACTGCCAGCCACGGCATGAAAACCGGCGAGCGGATGTTCGACGGCCGCTTCGAGCGCCTGAAGCTGCCGTCGACGATGGACGTGCCCGGCGCGGTGGCGATGCTGTCGGCCGATCCGCTGGTGGAGTACGCGGAGCCGAATTTCCTGCGCCGCCGCCATCAGGCGGTTCCCAACGATCCGCAGTTCGCGGCTCAGTGGGGTTTGCGCAACACCGGGCAGGCGAATTTCTTCCCCGATGGTCCGGCCGGCATTCCTGGCGGCGATCTCAATGCCGTCAATGCCTGGGATGCCGACGGCAATGCGGTGGCCGATCGCGCCGGGCGCGGCAATGTGATCATCGCGGTCATCGACGATGCCTTCGAGACCACGCACCCCGATCTGGCCGGCAACATGGTGGCCGGCTTCGATTTCGTCGACAACGACAGCAACCCGGCCCCGACCTCGAACAGCGAAGCGCATGGCACCGCAGTGGCGGGCGCAGCGGCGGCAGTGGGCAACAACGGCGTCGGCGTGGCCGGTACCGCCTGGAACGAGCGGATCATGCCGCTGCGCTTCGGTTTCGACGTTGCGACCCAGTTGCGCGCCTTCGATTTCGCCAGAGTCAACGGCGCGCGGATCGTCAACGCCAGCTATGGCGGGCCGGGTTACGCGCAGAGCGAGGTCGATGCGATCGCGATGCTCGGCAATGCCGGCATCCTGTTCGTTGCCTCGTCCGGCAACCAGGACTCGAATCTCGATTTTTCCGGCGCGACCTACCCCGCCAACTATCGTCTGCCCAATGTGCTCGCGGTGGCCGCCACCAATCGCCAGGACGGCATCGCCAGCTTTTCGACCTACGGCCCGGTGACCGTGCCGCTCGCCGCACCCGGCCTGCAGATCATCACCACGACCCTCAACGGCGGCTACACCACCCCCAACGGCATCAGCGGCACCTCGTTTTCGGCCCCCTACGTGTCTGGCATCGCAGCACTGATCCGTGACTACCTGCCGACGGCGACGGTGCGCGAAGTGAAGGCGCGGCTGATCAATGCCGGCCAGCGCGGGGTCGATGGCAGCAGTCCGGCCAACCTGCGCACCGCCAGCGGCCGGCTCGACGCCAATCGGGCGCTGAGCCTGCTGCCCGGCCCGGCGCTGGTGATCAGCCCGGCGCGGACCAGCAGCTACACCCTGCGCTTCAGCAGCGGCACCGTCGACATTCCGGTGTACGACCCGGTGGTCGTCGACGATGGCGGCAACCGCCGGCTCGATCCCGGTGAAACCGCGACCATCCGCGTCGCCATCGAAAACCTCTGGCAGACCGCCAGCAACGTCCGCGCAAGCCTGAGCGCCACCGGCGGCGTCATCGTCAACGGCGGTGCCACCAGTTTCGGCAGCATCGCCGAAGGCGCGGTGCAGAGCGGCAATTTCTCGGTCAGCGTGCCGTCGACCCTGAGCGGCTACCAGCAGATCGCCTTCACCCTGGCGATCACCGCCGATGGCGGCTACGCGACCAGCCGCAGCTTCCTGCTGGATGTCGGCCGCCTTAGCGAGGGTCAAACCGTGACCCAGAGCTTCCAGCCCGGTCTCTACGACGAGTTCCACACCTGGGTGATTGACGTTGCCAGCCTGCCGTTTGCCAACACCCGGCTGCGCTTGCAGTCCACCGGCAGCAGCGATGTGGACTTCTTCGTCCGCTACGGCGAGCCCGCGCAGTACAGCATTGATCTCGATGCCGCGACCGAAGTCAGCGAAGGCGACGACGCCTCGTTCTACTACATCAACGTCCCCGAATCGCAGCAGGGTAATGTCTCGCTCAACGGCAACGAAACCGTGAGCCTCGGCGGCGCGCGCACCGGCAGCTACTACGTGACCGTGGTCAATTACGACCGCACGCCGGGCGCCACCTACACCTTGCGCGCCAGCCTGGAAGACGAAGGCGGAAGCGGCGATTCAGGCGGCGGTGCGGCATCGCCAGCGATGCTGATGGCGCTGTTCATCGGCCTGCTGGCCCGCTTGCGGCGAAGCGGGAAGCTGGCGCGGATCGTGACGCGTGACGGGGGGCTTCCCGGCTCGCCGAAAGCCTGATAAAACGCGCGCCATCAGGGGTCGACGACTCACCAACTTCATCCAGTGGAGCACGCGCAGGCATGGCAGGAAGACCGGGCAAGAAAGCGCAACCGCCGCCCAAACCGTTCGACGAATTCGCCGACGAAACCGAGAGCTTCGACGACGACGCCCCGGCCCTCGACGCCAAGGGCAACCCGATGCCGACCACGCGCCGCGACTGGCGCGATGTCGAGAAATTTCGCGAAGACCGCGAGCTGCGCAAGCTGATCGGCGAAGACTTCGACGATCCCTTCGCCGAACGCCCGACCCGCCGCCCGGGTAACTGACCGACTCGCCGCAGGCGCTTCGATGCGCGTGCTGGTCACCGGCAGCAGCGGCCGGGTCGGCAGCGCCATCGCGGCCCGGTTGGCGGCGCTGGGTCATGCGGTCACCGGCCTTGATCGCCTTGTCGGCCCTGCCACCGCACTGATCGGCTCGATCGACGATCCAGCGATCGTGCGCCGCGCGATGTCCGGCATCGACGGCGTGATCCACACCGCAGCCCTGCACGCGCCGCATGTCGGCGTGCTGCCTGACGCTGCATTTCGCGCCACCAACATCGACGGCAGCCGTTGCCTGCTCGAAGCCGCCCTCGCGGCCGGCGTGCGCCGCTTCGTGATGACCAGCAGCACTTCGATCTACGGTCAGGCGCTGGTTGCTGCGGAGCGCGCGGTCTGGGTCACCGAAGCGCTGACCCCGCAGCCACGCGATATCTACGACGAAACCAAGCTCGCCGCCGAAAGCCTGTGCCGCGAAGCCGCAGAAGCCGGCTTGCCCTGCATCGTCCTGCGCATGTCGCGCTGCTTCCCCGAACCGCTGCGCGAGATGGCGATCTATCGCCTGCATCGCGGTGTCGATCTGCGCGATGTCGCCGCCGCGCATGCATTGGCGCTGGCAGCGGATCGCCCGGGTTTCGAGGTGTTCAACATTTCCGCCGCCAGCCCGTTCCTGATCCCCGACTGCCCCGAACTCCTGCACAACGCTGCCCGGGTAATCGCCCGCCGCGCGCCGGAAGTGCCCCCGCTGTTCGCCGCCCGCAGCTGGCTGCTACCGACCTCGATCGACCGCGTCTACGCAATCGACCACGCCGTCCGAACGCTGGGCTATCGCCCGCAGTTCGGAATCAAGTGCCTGCTCGACGCCACTTCCGCGCTTCTGTGATCAAGGTCTGATTGCGCGAATCCGAAACAGTCCATTTGTCGGAATAAAGGCCGTTCCTTTGAGCCCGATCACAGTTTCCTGACACCGCGTCGATGACCATCCGGCATCGGTGATTTCAGCCCGACCCGCATGAACGTCGCCGATTACCGGGCGGCTTCCGGTGCCAAGCACCGGGAGTCGTCATCAAGATTGATAACTACAGTTCAGGGAGGTGTCCAATGTCGAAACTCTCTTTATCACCCGCATGCAGTGCGCTGCACGCAGCACGGCGTTCAACGGATTCCCCGCTGGCAGGGCGTCGCCGTTCCGATATCGGTTCGCTGCTCGGCCGGGCGACGATGGCTGCACTCGGCAGTGCAATGCTTGCCGGGGCCGCGCATGCGCAGATCACCACGGAGTCCATCGAAAGCGGTGTAGTGACACCAGCGCAGATGGCCAGCACGCTCGCCGGTGACAGCATCACCGTCTCCAATGTCACTTACAACGGCGCGCCTGTAGCCGCTGGGCTGTTTGCCAACGCCTTGGCTCCGATCGGAATCGAGACGGGCGTGATCCTGTCAAGTGGTGCGATCGCCAATGTTGTCGGACCGAACAACGATGACGACCGGTCACTGAACAACGGCCGCCCAGGCGATGCCGATCTCGATGGACTCGTCGGCGGCGGCACGCTGGACGCGGCATCGCTGGAGTTCGATTTCGTTTCGCCCGCAGCGACGATCAGCTTCCGTTATGTCTTTGGTTCCGAGGAATACAACGAATTCGTCAACACCGAGTTCAATGACGTTTTCGCCCTGTTCGTGAACGGTGTGAACTGCGCGATGGTTCCCGGCACCAGTCAGGCGGTCAGCATCAATACTGTCAATCTGGGTCTGAACAGCGTGTTCTTCGTCAACAACAGCCCGCCAACGCTTGATACCCAGCTCGACGGTCTGACCACGATGTTGCAGTGCGAAGCGGTCGTGGTCCCCGGTGCCACCAACCGGCTGAAGCTGGTGATCGCCGATCGCGCCGACCGCATCCTCGATTCGGCCATTTTCTTTGACGCCAACTCGCTGGTGGCCGGCTTCGCGCCTATCGCCAAGCTCGTGGCCGTGCCGGATACCGGCACTGCGCCGCTGACCGTGAGCTTCCTGACAGCCGGCAGCGGCGACCAGGATGGCCCGCTGGCGAGCCACATCATTGACTTCGGCGATGGATCGGTTCCCACCAGCGCTGACGGGCCGCCACCGCCGACGATCGAACACAGCTACACGGCGGCCGGCACCTACACTGCGCAGCTCACCGTTACCGACAGCGACGGCAATACCGCGACTGCCACGGCGACCGTCGAGGTACAGGCCTCGACTGACCTCGCGATCGTCAAATCGGCCACCCAGGGTTCAGCGCGTGTCGGCGACAACATCACCTACACGTTGGTCGCAACCAACAATGGTCCGAGTGCGGCAACCGGCGTGGTGGTCACCGATACCCTGCCCGCCGGCCTCGGCGTGGTGTCGGCCAATGCCACGCAGGGCAGTTGCAGCGTTGCCGGATCGCAGGTCAGTTGCGCGATCGGCACGCTTCCGCCCGGCGGGCTGGCCAGCATCACCTTGATCGCCTCGGCGAACGCTGCCGGCATCGTCGTCAACACCGCCAGCATCGGCGGCGTGCAGGCTGATCCGCTGCCGGCGAACAACAGCTCCAGCGCCACCGTCGCGGTCGTGCTGCGCAGCCCGACGCTGGTCGCCGAGCCGGCCGTGATTTCCGCCCTGCCCGGCTTGCAGCTACGCCTGCGCTTCGAGGCCAGGCTCAGCGATGGCGGAGCGGGCGTTGCTGGTCGAAGCCTGGTATTCACCGCCGGCGGACAGAACTGCACCAGCACCACTGATGCCAACGGCGTCGGCGGCTGCAACCTGACGGTGTCCCGCCTGCTGGCCACGGTATTCCGCCTCGGCTACACAGCGCGCTTCGACGGCGATGCGGTCTACTCGCAGACCTCGGATCGCGGGCCGATCGCCGAACTGCTCGGAATTTCGCTGCCGTAAGCTGCGCCCGATCCGCTGAGGCTTTTTCGATCAGGCCCTGCGGTCGGCACGGAAAGGCACGGTCTCAGGACCGTGCCTTTCTTGATCAAGAACCATCGAACCAACAATTGGGGTCAGATACAAACTACGGGCCGCGCGGCGCAATGAAGTGCTCGCGGTAATAGCGCAGCTCGGCGACGGAATCGCGGATATCGTCCAGCGCCAGATGGCTGGATTCCTTGCGAAAGCCCTTGGCGATTTCCGGCGACCAGCGCGTGCACAGCTCTTTCAAGGTCGAGACATCGAGATTGCGGTAGTGGAAGTGCTTTTCCAGCGCCGGCATCCAGCGGGCAAGAAAGCGCCGGTCCTGACAGATCGAATTGCCGCAGATCGGCGACTTGCCGGCCGGCACCCATTGGCGCAGGAACGCGAGCGTCTGCGCTTCGGCCTCGGCTTCGCTGACGGTGCTGGCCCGAACGCGCGCCGTCAAACCGGACTTGCCGTGCTGGTTGACGTTCCAGTCATCCATCTTGGCCAGCTCGAGCTCGGGCTGGTGGACAGCGATCACCGGGCCTTCGGCGAGCCAGTTCAACTGGCTGTCGGTGATCAGGGTGGCGATCTCGATGATGCGGTGTTCTTCGGGGATCAGACCGGTCATTTCCAGGTCGATCCAGATCAGGTTCTGGGGGTTGGCGTTCATCGGTGAAGCCTAGCAGTCTCTGCCGTCCAGACCCGCGAAATGCCCGTGCTACGCTCCGCCGCTATCCCAATCCGGAGGGCTGACAATGGCCCGTGACGGCAACGTGCTCAACACCATCGGCAACACGCCGCTGGTGGAACTGAAGAACCTCGACACCGGCTGCTGCCGGTTGTTCGTGAAGCTGGAAAACCAGAATCCGACCGGCTCGATCAAGGACCGCATCGGCCTGTCGATGATCGAAGCAGCGGAAAAACAGGGCCGCATTCGGCCCGGCAGCACCCTGATCGAAGCCACCGCCGGCAACACTGGGCTGGGGCTTGCGCTGGTCGCAGCACAGAAGGGTTATCACCTGACCCTGGTGATCCCGGACAAGATGGCGCAGGAGAAAATCCTGCATCTGCGCGCGCTCGGCGCGAAAACCATCATCACCCGCAGCGATGTCGGCAAAGGCCATCCCGAGTACTACCAGGACATCGCCGAACGCCTGGCCCGCGAAACGCCGGACAGCTTCTATGTCAACCAGTTCGCCAATCCGGCCAATCCGCTGGCCCACGAATCGACCACCGGGCCTGAAATCTGGGCGCAGATGAACCACATGTGCGATGCCGTGGTGGTCGGCGTCGGCTCCGGCGGCACCCTGACCGGGCTGGGCCGCTACTTCGCGCGAGTCGCTCCGCATGTCGAGATGGTACTGGCCGATCCCAAGGGCTCGATCCTCGAACCGTTGATCGAACGCAACGAGACCGTCACCCCGGGCTCCTGGCTGGTCGAAGGCATCGGCGAGGATTTCATTCCGCCGAACTGCGAGCTGAAGTACGCGAAAAAGGCCTACGCGATTCCCGATGCCGAAAGCTTCCTGACCGCGCGCGAAGTGCTGGCCAAGGAAGGCCTGCTCGGCGGCTCTTCGACCGGTACGCTGGTGGCCGCCGCGCTGCGCTACTGCCGCGATCAGACTGCGCCGAAGCGGGTCGTCACCTTCATCTGCGACAGCGGCAACAAGTATCTGACCAAGATGTACAACGATTACTGGATGTTCGAGCAGGGCCTGCTGCCCAGGCCACGGCACGGCAATCTGGTCGATCTGATCGTGCGCCGCTACCAGGAAGGCGGTTCGGTGACCCTGAAGCCGACCGACACCCTGCTGCTCGCCTACCGGCGCATGAAGCTGTTCGATGTGTCGCAAGTGCCAGTGATGGACGGCGAGCGGGTGGTCGGCATCGTCGATGAATCCGATCTGCTGCTGCGCGTGCAGGCCGAACCGGCGCGCTTTGCCGACACCGTCGACACCGCGATGGTCACCGCAGTCGACACCCTGAAACCCGATGCCTCGCTCGCCGAACTGATCGCCGTATTCCAGCGCGACCATGTTGCGGTGGTGGCCGATGGTGACGGCCACTTCATCGGCTTGATCACCCGCATCGATCTGCTGAACTATCTGCGTCAGCAGCAGTAATTCCTTTCAAACCCCGGAGTCTTCATGCGCCGCATCACGCTGTCTCTTGACGATCAACTGGCAGACCAGTTCGATGCCTGGGCCGAACGTCACGGCTACGAGAATCGCTCCGAAGCCTTCCGCGACCTGTTGCGCGGCCGGCTGGAAAACGAGCGCATCGACGACGGCAAGGCCAGCCATTGCGTGGCCACCGTGTCCTATGTGTACAACCATCACGAGCGCCAGTTGGCCAGCCGTCTGGCCGAAAACCAGCACGACCATCATGGCCTGAGCATGGCGACCATGCATGTCCACCTGGACCACGACAACTGCCTCGAAACGATGGCGCTGCGAGGACCGCTGAAGCAGGTGCAGGCTTTCGGCGAATCGCTGATCGCCGAGCGCGGCGTGCGGCACGGCCATCTGCATCTGGTGCCGGTGGCGCTGGAAATCTCGCGGGTGATGGGCGAGCCGCACGTCCATCTGCATCCGACCAGCTGAGCTTTGGGTCGCTCGCGTTGAAGCAACAGCAAAAGGCCGGGCGCTGCGCGCAAGGCGCAAAGGGAAAAGAAAGAACGGCAACGGCAAAAAGCATTCGGCGAAACGGCGATTGGCTTTCTTCGTGATCTTCGTGTGCTTTGTGCGAAACCGTTTTTGCGGTTGATGTTCTTTGCGTCTCCGCGATCTTTGCGTGAGACGGCTGTTCCGGGGTCGAGCAAAAAAATACCCCCGATCCACTAGGAATCGGGGGTTCAGGTCAGCGCCGACGGCAGTGCTACCACCGGCGCTGTTGCTGCGGAGTTGTTATCCGGGCTGCTTGACCCCGGCAGGCGCATCGCCCGTCGAGCTGGTTTCTGCCGGTGTTGCCGCCGGTGCCGCTTCGCCTTCGGCAGGCGGCGCTTCGACCGGAGGTGCCACGACCGGCGGCGGCACCGGTGCCGCCAGCGCTGTGACGTAGTCCTTCAGCATGCTGGCGCCATAGAGCGGCTTGTAGGCCCCTTGATGGCAGGTCGCACAGTTCAGCTTGGCGACATCGCCACCCGGCCCCTTGCGGTGCGCGGGGAAGACATCGGTCAACGGCACCATGAACTCGTTGTTGAGCGCTCGCGCCATGCGAATGCCGTAGTACGCCGTGGTCCTTTGCGGCGGGCTCTGCGACCAGTCGTTGAAAGCACGCGAGTTGTGGCAGTAGGTGCAGTTGACGCCCAGGCCTTGCGACATGTGGGTCATCAGCGCGAACGTCCACTCCGCCTGCTTGATCGACTTGCGATTGCCGGCCGGCAGTGCCGAATCGCCCGTGAAGCGGATCGGCTCGGAACCCAGCAGGAACGGCGAGAATGGATCCGACGGCAGTGACGAGCCGTTGATCGCCGCCGTCGACTGGTTCTGACCGGCACGATTGCCAAGACCGCCGGCCGCCGTGTTGTCGACATCCTTGAACCAGACGTATTCCGGCACCGGCTTGCCGCGATGGCAGGTGTAGCAGGTGACCCCCGTCGCCTGGACGTGCGGCTTCCAGTCGGCGTTGATCTTCTGCGTCATCTGCAACATCTTGCGAGCGACCACCTTGGTGTACTTCGCGTCATCGGCGAAGTTGGCACCTTCGTGGCAGTACGCGCAGCCCTGCTCCTTCGGTGCCACCCATTCGGTGATCGCCAGCATGGTGCGGCTGAATTCGCCGATCGACAGCCCGCCCAGCACCTGCACGTTCTGATAGACCGTGCCTGCCAGCGGCCCGCCCTCCGCTGCTGCGGCCTGCGCCACCGGCACCGTGTTGTTTGCCGCCTGCGCGGCAACCACTCGCGGGTTGTACATCTGCACCATCGCCGTGCCGCGATAGCCGCCCTGCACTTCGTCGATCGGCGGGCGTTCGCAGCCGGACGTGACCAGTGCAGCCAGCGCCAGTGCAGCGACGACTTTCAGTCTGTTTGCTGTCGTTCTCATGGCGCGGCTCCCGGCAGCGTGGACGGATCGACGGTCGGGGCAGCCCAGACCTGCGGATAGGCGGCGACGATGTGGTGCTTGATGCCCCACAGGTACCAGTTGTCGACCACCGTGCCAGTCAAGAGGATGCCGATGCCGCCGGTGATCGGACACAGGATGGCGAACCACCAGGCCCAGCGATGCACCGATTCCATCGTCGCGTTGAAGCCCATCGTCCAGCGCCAGAACAGGGCAGCACGCTCGGATGCCGTGCCACGGTCGACGATCTGCTCCAGCTCGCGCTCGCCGCCATAACGGCTCACCGCGAGAATGGTTGCCGCATGCATGGCGAACAGCAGCGTTGCGCCGTACAGGAAGGCGATCGACAGCATGTGGAACGGGTTGTAGAACAGGTTGCCGTAGCGAATCGAGAACGCGGCGGTCCAGTCCAGATGCGGGAAGATGCCGAACGGCACTGCTTCACCCCAACTGCCCATCAGGATCGGCCGGAAGAAGCCAAGCACCAGGTACAGCCAGATCGCGGCACCGAAGGCCCAGGAAATGTGCGGACCCATGCCGTGTGCTTTCGCACGCTGATAGGTGCGCAGCCACCAGAGCAGTACCGACGCGGTCAGGAAGAAGCCGGCGATCAGCCACCAGCCACCCTGATTCAGCGGCGGCATGCCAAGGCCATACGACGGCGGCGGCGGTTCCAGCGCCAGCCAAGGCAGCTGACGGACAAACTCGATCCAGTTCCAGCCGACCGAGGCCAGCATGTTCAGACCGATGATCTCGAAGGCGATGAAGCCGAACAGGATCGAGGTGACGCCGGTCCAGCCGAGATAGATCGGCCCGATCTGCGCGTCGCCGAACTTGCCGATCAGATGCTGGAGGAAAGGCTTGCCATCGCGACCGCCAATGGAGCCGTCGTTCGGTAGCGGCACACCCGGATACGGGGGTGCTGTCACCTGAACTCTGGTGAAGATGTTTTGGTATTCAGCCATGACTGCCCCCTTAGCCCCAGACCGGAAGATTGAGCCACCAGCTCCACCACTGCGGCCAACCATGGGTCCAGAACGGGCCGCTGATGACGATGCAGACCGCGCTCCAGAACACCGCGCTCAAGGCCAGGAACAGGCCCAGACGGTGAATGCCAAGCGCGCCGATCGAATAGCCGATGATGTCGCGGAACAGCGTGTTTTCATGCTCGGCGGTCTTGACCGGCTCACCCTTGCGCGGGTTCGTGGCGGACAGGATCAGCGAGCCGTGCAGCGACAGCGCAAGCGTGGTGGCGAAGAAGAACGTGATCGCCAGCATGTGCGCCGGGTTGTAATGAAAATGCAGGTACTGGTAGCCGGTGTTCGACACCCAGTCGAGATGACTGAGGATGCCGTACGGAAAACCATGCCCCCAGGCACCGAGCAGCACCGGTCGAACCACGACCAGCGTGAAGTAGGCAAGAATCGCGAAGCTGAACGCGAACGGGACGTGATAGCCCATGCCGAGCTTCCGGCAGATCTCCACTTCCCGGAGCGCCCATGACACAAAGGCACCGAGTGCGCAGACCGTGATGATCTGCCACAGCCCGCCCTGCGCCAGCGGCGCAATGCCAAGGCCGTAGGACAGATCCGGCGGTGCAATGCTGATCTGCCAGATATTCCACGTTGGCCCCAGCGAGGCCCCGTAAACGATCAGGGCCGTACCGAGCGCGGCAAAGAATGCAGTGGTGACACCGAAGAAGCCGACGTAGAACGGCCCCACCCAGAAGTCGAACAGATCACCCCCCAACAGGGTGCCTCCGCGGACTCGATATTTTCTTTCAAAGCTGAGCATCGCCATGACGAAGACCCCCTGGTCTGTCGGCTAGATGGGTATTTGACGCACTGCTTCCGGCGGCGGAATCAGCTGGACGTGTCCAGTCTCATCCGCCACCGGCTGCAGGCATTGCCGTTACGACTGTCCTGCGGAACCCGTTGACGCCGGCAGCGGCGACAACTGCGACGTTGCCGTCGGAGCGGCAGCAGCACCGCCGATCCAGTTGAACTTCGGCGTGCCGAGCAGGATGAAGTGAATCAGGATTGCCAGGACAAACAGGAACGTACCCAGCGCGACCAGCACTCTGCGCGGATCGAAAAGCAGCCAGATTCTCCACATGGTTAAGCCTCCTATAACTATTTGAACAACGAAGTTTCGATTCCTGGGCTCGATGCCCGAATATCGAATGCAACCATGCAGTCAATCAGCCCCAGGGCTTCCAGCTCCACACGAGGAAATGCGCAACCACCGCAATCGCCGTGAAGAGAATGAAGCTGGTGACGAACACGCCGTGAAACTCTTTCGCTTCCTTTTCCGACAGGCCGGACAGGGAGCCGCTTCTTTCTTCAGCCATTTCCAGAACCTCCACTCAGGCCTTTCGGCCGTTACCGCGCTACCCGCGCGGCAGGGACCCTCGAAGTGGACGACTCCACTTCGTCGATACGTGCGGCGGCCTTGATGGGCCTCCGCTGTGTTGTGGCCCTTGCGGGCTGATGCGCCGTCTGAAGTCCGTTCATGCGGACGCGCCTTCAGTCAGTGCCCGGCGCGAAGCCGCCAGCCGCACTGCCGTCACCGCGTCTTCGCCTGCGCGGCGCGCATCGGCTTCGGCACGATCGCGCAGGCGCTTGGCCGCGCTGATCCGCACCAGTACCGGCTGCAATTCCAGCCATTCATCGAGTTGTGCCTTGGCGTCATCGCGCCACGGCAACTCGGCGATCAATCGCGAAGGGGTTGCCTCGACACGATCCATGTCGCTGCCCAGCGGCAGGATGTGGAACAGCGCATCGAACAGTGCGTTGCAGAATTCCTGGATCAGGTAAGTCGCGCCGCCGTAGCCCATGAACGGCGTGCCGGTATGGCGGCGGATGATCGCGCCGGGGAACGAAGCCGGAATGTACGTGGCCTTCATCATTCCGCCACCGCCGGATTCGGCGAGGTACATCCGTTCGTTGTAGCTGCCGTACAGCACCAGCGGCGGCTTTTCCTTGATCAGCTGACGCACTGCTTCGTTGTCAGTCTTGGCCCCGGCAATCCGCGAGATCGCGAAGTTGCAGGGCATGCCCATCTCGTCTTCGAGGAAATGGCGCACGCCGCGGGCGTAGGTGTCATTGGCGACGATGCCGAAGCTCGCAGTGCCGTAGAAATCCTGCGTCACCGAGCGCCACAGATCCCAGATCGGCTTGATCGTGGTGTGCTTCTCGCGCTCGATGAACGGCTCCGGATCGACACCGAGCAGTTCGCCCAGCTTGCGCAGGAACTTGGTTGTCGAATGCAGGCCGATCGGCGCTTGCAGGTAAGGCCGTTCCAGGGATTCACAGAGCAGGCGGCCGAACTCGCGATACATGCAGATGTTCACATCGACATTGATCAGCTTCGGCACATCGGCTAGATGGCTTCCAAGCGGGAACGCCAGATTGACCTCGGCGCCGATGCCTTCGACCAGCCGCCGAATCTCGGCCAGATCGCTCGGCATGTTGAAGGTGCCGTAGCAGGGGCCAATGATGTTGACTCTTGGCTTCTCGCCTTCTTTCCGCGCTTTACGCTCCGGAATCTTCTTCAGCCCGTACTGCGTCCACAACCAGTTCATCGACCGGTTGGCGCACTGCCACTGATCTTCGTCGATGGTGCGCGGCAGAAACCGCAGCAGGCCGGTACCTTCCGGCGTGACGCCGCCGCCGATCATCTCGGCAATCGAGCCGGTGACGACCACTGCCGGCATGTCGGGATCGAGTGCGGCATGCGCCCGCTTCATCGAACCTTCGGTGCCTTCGCGGCCGAGCTGTTCTTCGGCAAGACCAGTCACCACGATCGGCAGCTCATGCGGTGGGAGCGCATCGGTGTAATGCAGCACCGAAGTGACTGGCAGGTTCTCGCAGCCCACAGGGCCATCGATGACCACCTGCAAGCCCTTGATGGCCGTGAACACATACACGGCACCCCAGTAGCCACCCGCGCGGTCGTGGTCGAGGACGAGCATCAGATCGGCTCCTCGACTTTCGAGGCCTTGCGGGCCTTTTCCATCTTTTTCGCGTAGCTCGCGCGGAACTCCGGGCGCAGCTTCGGCGTGTCTTCCCAGACGCCAGCCGTATCACCCTTGCCGACGCCGCCGAAGAACTCGTCCATCGCCAGGAAGCGATCGCGATTGCCGAGCGCGGCATTGATCACCGTCGCCAGCGAGCCGGCACCGGCCGGTCCCATCAGCGGGCGCGCCGAGATCAGATTGGTGAAGTAGAGTCCTGGTGTCTTGTGCTCTTTCGCGTATTGCACGACCGGCGTGGTGCCGATGGCGACGTCGGGCTGGAATTCGCGGATCGCGGCGATGTCCTGTTCCAGCGATGCGCGGAACTGAACGTGCACGCCTTTCGCCTGCAACCATTCGCGATCGGGATCGCTCCAGACCGTTTGCGGGCATGCGGTACCGACATAACGAAGATCAGCGCCGCTTTCGACAAGCAAGCGTGCGACCAGCAGTTCCGAGCCTTCGTAACCGGACATGGTGATCCGGCCCTTGATAGGCATCTTGGCCAGTGCGCCCTTGATGGCCGGCAGGAAGCGGTTCTTGGCAGCGTCGATCTGGGCTTGGCCGACATTGGTCGCCTGCCCGATCGCTTGCAGCCAGGCTTCCGTGCCGTCATGGCCGACCGGTGCTGATGCCACGACCTTGCGACCCGCCGCATGGAATTCACGCACGCTGGCGGTATAGAACGGATGGATCGCGGCGACCGCCGCGCAATCCAGTGCGGAATACAGTTCACGCCATTCGCGAGTCGGCACGACCGGGCCGGCGGCGAGGCCCATCGGCTCCAGCATCATGCCGATGATCACCGGATCGGCCGGGAACATCTCGCCCAGCAAGGTGATCGTCGGCTTGCTGCTGATGCCACCGCGCGGTGCGGCGACCGGGCCAGCTTCGGCTTCGCTGCGCGCGTACTTCAGCATCGCGCCAGCCAGCACGTCCTTGGCTTCGGCATGGGTCGGCACGCCGAAACCTGGCACGTCGATGCCGATGACGCGAACGCCGTTGATCTCTTTCGGCAGGATCTGCAGCGGCACGCCGCTGGCAGTCGGCACGCAGAGATTGATGATGACGATGGCGTCGTAGTTGACCGGATCAGCGAGCTTGAAGACTGCTTCGCGGATGTCCTCGAACAGCTTGCCGGTGACCAGGGTTTCCGAGTTGAACGGCACGTAGCCGACGGTGCGACGGGCACCGTAGAAATGACTGGTGAAGGTCAGGCCGTAGACGCAGCAGGCCGAGCCGCTGAGCACCGTTGCCGTTCTACGCATGCGCAAACCCACACGCAGCGAACCGAACGCAGGGCACATGGACTGCGGCTGATCGTGCGGGCCTTTCGGATAATCCTTGGCGTACTGCTCAAGCGTGATGGTCTTGCCGGCCGCTTTTGCGGCTTCGATCATCTGGTCCTTGCCCGAATGGCAGCCGAGCCCGTCGCTGTTCAGCGCTTGCGGGTTCTTCAGCATCGGAGCGTCGTCGGCCATGGCGTTCGTGTCTGTCTCAGACGTTGTCGTAGACGACTTCGAGCGTCGGCTTGACGATTTCTGTCTTGCCGCACATGTCGAATTCGGTAGCCGGTTGCAGCACGTAGTCGCGTCCGGTGCTGTGTGCCGAGAACAGGCCGAGCAGGCCGTCCTGGGTCAGCGGCGTTGGCCGCATCGGAATGCTGTTGTGGACGTTCTCGGCCAGCTCCGCGAACATCGGGCCCCAGACCGAGCCCGGGCGGCCGACGATTTCGTAGTTCGCGCTCTTGCGGCGGATGTCGTCGTTGGCGGGAATCGTCGCCAGCACTGGAATGCCGACGTGTTGTGCAAACGCCGCAGCCTCGCCGGTGCCGTCATCGCGATTGATGACCATGCCGGCAACGCCGACATTGCCGCCGAGCTTGCGGAAGTATTCGACCGCCGAGCAGACGTTGTTGGCGACGTAGAGGCTTTGCAGATCGTTGCTGCCGACAACGATGACCTTCTGGCACATGTCGCGGGCGATCGGCAGGCCGAAGCCGCCGCAGACCACGTCGCCGAGGAAATCGAGCAGCACGTAGTCGAAACCCCACTCATGGAAGCCGAGCTTCTCGAGCGTTTCGAAGCCGTGGATGATGCCGCGGCCGCCACAGCCGCGGCCGACTTCCGGCCCGCCGAGCTCCATCGCGAAGACACCGTCGCGCTTGAAGCAGACATCGCCGATCTTCACTTCTTCACCGGCCAGCTTTTTCTTCGAGCTGGTCTCGATGATCGTCGGGCAGGCCTTTCCGCCGAATAACAGTGACGTGGTGTCGGACTTCGGATCGCAGCCGATCAGCAGGACCTTCTTGCCCTGCTGCGCCATCATGTAGCTCAAGTTGGCAAGCGTGAAGCTCTTGCCGATGCCGCCCTTGCCGTAGATCGCGATGATCTGCGTTTCCTTGGTGACCGGGCCAGTATGAATGGCGTCCGGCTCCTTCGCGGCTTCGGCGCGCAGGTAATCGGTCAACTGGCTCAGCGGGATGGCGGAAACGCCATCATCAGGTGCGCTCATTGCTTACGACTCCAGTCGAGAATCATCTTCAGGCAGGCGGAATCGCCGAAGGCCGTGCGATAGGCGCTGTCTGCGCTTCGCACCGGCTGCCGATGGGTAATGAGGCCGGCCAGTGACAGCGCGCCGGATTCAGCGAGTTGCTTGGAGGCCAGCAGGTCCTGCGGCTGCCATTGCGCCGCCACACGAATGCGCGCCTCGCGCATGAACGCCGGCGGAAAGGCAAATTCGAGGCGTTCGCTGTAGAAGCCTGCCAGCACGATTTCGCCGCCCATGGCCAGACGGCCGATCAGGGTGTCGAGCAGGCGGGCGTCGCCGGAGACATCGCAGATCGTCTTGTAGTCGCGGCGCGGATCGGCTTCCGGTGCCAGCACCGGATAACCCAGCGCACCGACGGCGCGATCGGCATTGGTTTCCCAGACCGTGGGCGCGGCACCACCGAGCGCGATGGTCATGCGCGCCAGCAGGCGACCCAGCACGCCATGACCGACGATCAGATCCGGCAAGCGTGAATGGGGAGCGACCAGTGCGTGATGCGCGGTCGCAGCCAGCGCCAGCAGCGTGGCATCGGCACCGAGTGCGGCGTCGACGACCAGCGCCTTGGCACCGGGGATGACGACCGTCTGCGCCGAACCACCGAACAGGCCGCGCACATCGCCGAAGCAGCGCGCGCCAGGAACGAAAACCAGATCGCCGACCTTGGAGCCCGAGTTCGCACCAGCTTCGCGAATGCGGCCGACCGACTCGTAACCCGGCACCAGCGGGTAACCCATGCCGGGGAAACTGGGCATGCGGCCAGTCCAGAGCAGGCGTTCGGTGCCGGTGGAAATGCCGCTCCAGCAGATATCGACCACGACATCGTCCGCGCAAGGCTCGGAGAGCGTCAGGCGCGTCAGCGCCAGGCGTTCCGGCTGCTCGAAGACGACTGCGATGGTGTCGATGCCCGTTCCTCCAATTCGCTGCTGCGGTACTTCCGGTCCGTTGATCGGACTTCTGTTGCTGTTGTTAGTTTAGTCTGACAGTTCAAACTGTCAACTTAAATTTACGCTTTTATTTCAACCACTCGTCCAGGCTTGTTGACGATCAAGGCGTGGCGACCTCGGCGACCACCACCGAGGTCTGCATCGGCATCGCGGTCGGGATCAGGCGCGGCCTGGAAAAGCCCGCAGCGACCAGCATTTCGCCGATCCGTGCCGGGGTTCGCGGCCGTCCACGACCCATGGCCAGCAGGTAGAAACCGAAATACGCATCGCCGACCGTTTCCGCCCCCGGCGTTTCCGACATCGGCTCGGCGATCAGCACCCGGCCGTCGCTGGGCAGCGCGGCACGGGCGGCGCGCAGCACGGTCATCACCGAGTCGTCATCGTGGTCGTGGAGCACGCGGACCAGGGTCAGGAGATCGGCACCGAGCGGAAGCCTATCGGTGAGGAAACTGCCGCCGACCGTCAGCGTTCGCGCTTTCAGGCCCAGCGACGTGAAGCGGGCAGCGGCGCGCTCGGCCACCGGCGGCAGATCGAACAGGAAGCAATCGACATGCGACCAGCGCGCGGCGACGGCCGCGAGGAAGGTGCCCTCGCCGCCGCCGACATCGAGCACGCGGCGGTGCCGGCGCATCGGATAGGCATCGAGCACTTCGTTCGCGATAAGGGTCTGCGAAGCCGACATTAGCCGGCTGTAGGTCGCGATCCGCTCAGGTGCAAAGCCTTCGCCGGAGCGATTGGCGCAGTACGGCCAGTAGCGCGCCAGCTCGCCGTCCTCGCGGGCACCGTCACGCAGCAGCGCCACCGGATCGCGCAGATCGGCATAGAACAGGGCGTGATGTTCGACGAGGGCGGCAATCCCGGCATCGCCAGCGATCGGCGCGCCGACGCTGCCCAGGCGCAGCCGGCCGTCACTGCATCGTGCGATCAGTTTCAGCGCCACGGCGGCATCGACCAACCGCTGCGTGGCTGCCATCGGCAGGCTGATGCGCAGGCTCAACGCTTCGAGCGTCTTCGGGCTTTCGGCCAGCAGGTTCAGCACATCGAGCCGGACGCAGGCCAGCAGCACCTGCGAATAGACGAAGCCGGACACCAGATCGAACACGCCCTGGGCACGGCGGCGCGCGATCGGCCGGGTCAGCGGGAAGCTGGCGGCGAAGCGCCGGAAGCGCGGATTGGCGATCGCGGCATTGCAGACCGCGTGGAAGCGGTCCAGCCACGAGCCGGCCGCAGGTTCGGCACCAAGGGCGGACATGGGATTCGCCTGCGGCTTCAGGCCGCGTGACGCAGTTCGACCGGCAGCAGGTTCTGCATCTCCAGTCGCATCGCGGTGCGCAGGGCACCGGCGCCGATGCAGTCGGGAATCGCGTCCATGGCGCTGTCGACGAGGGTTTCGAGGCGCAGCAGCGCCCCGCCCATGCCCAGTTCGCGCGCCGCGTTGGGACGGCCCAGGCTTGCGTCCTGGCCGGTCGGCTTGCCGATCTTCTCCGCATTGCCGGCGACATCGAGGATGTCGTCAGCGACCTGGAAAGCTTCGCCCAGACGTTCACCGAGTGCTCGCCACTGGCTGGGATCGGCAAAGCCGGCAGCCGCAGCGCCAGCCATCGTCGCACCAGCGAACAGCGCGCCGGTTTTCTGTTGCTGGTAGTCGGACAGCACCGCCAGCGGTTCGCATTCCCAGGCCTGACCGGCAACGATGCCGGTCGGCGCGCTGATGGCGCGGGCAATGATCGGTGTCAGCGCGACCAGACGCTGCGGGTTATGGGCGAGCGACGTCGCCAGATGCTGGAAGGCCAGCACGATCAGGCCGTCGCCGGACAAGACCGCCAGCCGTTCTCCATAAGCACGGTGCACAGACAGCTTGCCGCGCCGGGTTTCGGCATTGTCGAAACAGGGCAGGTCGTCGTGAACCAGTGAGGCGCAATGCAGCAGTTCGATGGCCACCGCTGCCGCGTTGGTCGCGGCCGGATCGTCATCGCCATTGGCCATTGCCACCGCCAGACAGAGGCGCGGACGAATCCGGGCACCGCCGGGAAACACCGAGTAGCGCAGTGCTGCCGCCAATTTCGGAGGACAGCCGCCGGCATCGACGGTTGACAGTGCGGACATCAGGGCCTGCTCGATTCGCGTCACGGTTGCCATGTCGCTGTCCCCTCGTCGAAGCCGCTGCACCGGATGGGCAATCCGTCCGCTTTCGATCGGATCGGATTTGTGTAAATCTATGTTTACATGTTTTGTGTCATTTACGATAGACACAGAACGAGGTCGCGTCAACGCGACAGCGCAGGATCGGCAGCCAGGGGATAGACGGTGGGGCAAGCGCGGAGGGTGCTGATCGTCGGAGCCGGTGTCGGCGGCTTGTCGGCAGCGCTCGATCTGGCCGCGCAGGGCTTCGAGGTCACCGTGCTCGAACGCGCACCGACGCCGGGCGGCAAGGTTCGCGAGGTGACCATCGGCGACCTGAAACTCGACGCCGGCCCCACCGTGTTCACGATGCGCTGGGTGTTCGAGCAACTATTCGCCGACGCTGGGCTGGATTTCGCTTCCGCCGTCCCGCTCGACCGCGCCGACGTGCTGGCGCGTCACGCCTGGGGCGGCGCGCAGCATCTGGATTTGCACGCCGACCTCGCCTGCTCCGCCGATGCCATCGCCGCGTTTGCAGGGCCGGACGAAGGCCGCCGTTTCCTCGAATTCAGCGCGCGAGCGAAAGCGATCTATTCGACGCTCGAAGGCCCGTTCATCCGCAACAACTGCGACAGCCCGCTGGCCTTGATGCGTGCCATCGGCCTGAACCGCTTCGGCGATCTCTGGCGGATCACGCCATTCGCTTCGCTGTGGCGTTCGCTGGGTTCGCATTTTCACGATCTGCGCCTGCGCCAGTTGTTTGGCCGTTATGCGACCTACTGCGGCTCCTCGCCGTTCGCGGCACCGGCGACCCTGATGCTGGTGGCCCATGTCGAGCAGGACGGCGTCTGGCGGGTGCGCGGTGGCATGCACGCGCTGGCGCAGGCACTGGCGCAAGCGGCGATGCAGATGGGTGCTGCGATCCGCTACGGCAGCGAGGTTGCCGAAATCGTCGACGACGGCCAGCGCGTCACTGGCGTGAAACTGGCCAGCGGCGAATGGCTGGCGGCCGATGCAGTGATCGTCAACGCCGA
Source organism: Nevskia sp. (assembly GCA_021732745.1). Taxonomy (GTDB): domain Bacteria; phylum Pseudomonadota; class Gammaproteobacteria; order Nevskiales; family Nevskiaceae; genus Nevskia. The sequence goes on from JAKFUK010000002.1 coordinate 80,307, forward strand.
TCCGGCGGCGGTCGCCTCGGGCCTGTTTGGCCAGCAAGCACAACGCGCGGTGAAACCGCTCAAGCCCGCGCAGCGTTCGCTGTCGGCGCTCACCTGGAATCTGGTGGCGCGCAGCAGCGGCAGCTTTCCGCTATCGCGTCATAACGTGTTCTTTTCAAACGATTATCGCGCCGAGTTCCGCGACATCTTCCAGCGCCGGCAACTGCCCGCAGCGCCCACCGTCTATGTCTGCGCCCAAGATCGCGACGACGAAGGCGGCAGCGTGTCGCGCCTCGGCGAACGCCTGCTGTGCCTGGTCAACGCGCCGCCCGACGGCGATCGAAATCCCTTGTCTGCCGAGAGTGTGACGACATGCGAATCCGCGACTTTCGCGCTGCTGGACCGCTGTGGCCTGCGTCTGAAACACAATCCGGAGCAGACGGTGCTGACCACGCCGACCGACTTTCACCGGCTGTTTCCGGGGACTGGCGGGGCGCTGTACGGCCCGGCCTCGCACGGCTGGATGGCCTCGTTCCAGCGACCGGGGGCGCGCAGCCGGATTCCGGGCTTGTACCTGGCCGGTGGCAGCACGCATCCGGGGCCGGGAGTGCCGATGGCAGCGCTGTCCGGCCGGCTGGCCGCGGCCAGCCTTCAGTCGGACCTCGGTTCGACGCGCCGGTCGTGCCCGGCGGCTATCGCTGGTGGTATGTCGACGCCCTCAGCGACGACGGCAAGCACGGGCTGACGCTGATCGCCTTCATCGGCAGCGTCTTTTCGCCGTATTACAAGCGTGCGCGCGGCCGCAATCCGGCTGCCGAGCCACTGGATCACAGCGCCATCAACATCGCGCTGTACGGCCAATCCGGCCACCGCTGGGCGATGACCGAGCGCCGTCGCGGGAGTGTTGCCCGCGATGCCGACAGCCTGGCCATCGGCAACAGCGAGCTGGACTGGAACCGCGACGGCCTGACCGTGTCGCTCGATGAAACCACCGTGCCCTGGCCGTCCGCGATCCGAGGCTGTCTGCGCCTGCATCCGCAGGCCTTGGCGCAGCATGTCGAAACCCTGGCTCCGGGTCATCACTGGCGGCCGATCGCGCCGAGTGCGCGCATCGAAGTGCTGCTGGAAGCGCCGAAGCTTCGCTGGACCGGCAATGCCTACTTCGACAGCAACAGCGGCGATAGCCCGATCGAGGACGCGATGCGCCGCTGGCACTGGTCGCGCAGCCCGCTGCGCGACGGTGGCGCGGCGCTGCTGTACGACATCGAACGGCGCGATGCCTCGACCCGCGCGCTGGCGCTGCGCTTCGATCGGCATGGAGCCGCCGAGCCCTTCGCACCGCCGCCGCCGACCGTGCTTCCGCGCAGCGGCTGGCGCGTTGATCGCACGTCGCGTGGCGATGCGGCGATCGTCGAAACGCTGGAAGACACGCCGTTCTATGCGCGTTCCACACTCGCCGCGACGCTGTGCGGCGAGCCGACCCTGGGCGTGCACGAAAGCCTGGATCTGGATCGCTTCAACAGCCCGGTGGTGCAGTGGATGCTGCCGTTCAGGATGCCGAGGGCGCGGCGCTGAGGCTTGCTCCTTCCCCCGCGTGCGGGGGAAGGCCGGGACGGGGCCGGTTGGCGGTGGTGCAAACTTCAACGCCCCCACCCCAGCCCTCCCCCGAAAAGCGCGGGGAAGGGGGCTACAACATTATTTTTCCCGCTCCCGATCCCGCCGCTGAGTGCGGCGCAGCGAGATCAACTCCCAAATCAGCAGCGCCAGGATCACCCCGAAGGCGAGGCCCAGATCGAGCACCGCGAACCAGTCGATCTTCACGCTGGCCGGTGGCTCAGGCTTGCCGAGACCGCCGCGTGACGGCGCGAAGCCTGCGCCTGCCGTTCCTCGCGCTCCAGCCGCTCGAACAGGTCGAGCACCCAGACTGCGCGGTCACGAAAGCGCCACCAGGGCAATACCGGTTCGCCGGTCGCGGACTCGGCAGGAACCGGCAGCGCTGCTGCCGCCACGGCGTCGATCAGGAAGCGGGTTTCGGGAATCGCCGGGGCCGCCGCACCGGCCTTCGGGTCCGGTTCGCGGCTATAGGCCTGCATCAGCAGCGCCAGCTTGCGACCCGCCGGCACGATGGCCCGCTGGCTGACCGAATCACCGCCGCGACGGCGCAGTTCATGGCCGATCTCGGCGTACAGCAGCCGCGCCGCCATGATGCCGGGGCGGCAACCGGCCGGTAGCCGGGCAATTCCGGAATCGACCTGCGCATAGAGCCGGTCGGCCTCGCGCAGCAGACGCTCGATGACGCTGTGCAAGCGCGCGTCGAACACCGGTGCAGCGAGCCAGGCATCGGGGTCGATACCGGCTTCGCGCAGCCAAGCGCGCGGCAGATAGAGCCGGCCGTTGCGGGCGTCTTCGCCGACATCGCGGGCGATATTGGTCAGTTGCATCGCCGTGCCCAGATCGCAGGCGCGGGCGATGGCCTCGGGTTCGCGAACGCCCATCAGCAGCGCCATCATCGCGCCGACGGTACCGGCGACGCGCGCGGCGTAGGCGTGGATGTCGGACAGGGTTTCGTAGGCGCGGGCGGTCGAATCCCACTCGAAACCTTCGATCAGCGCATCGAGCAGGGTGCGCGGGATCGCATGGCTGTGGACAACGCGCGTCAGCGCGCGATCCGCCGCGATTGGCAGCGGCGTGCCGGCATAGATACGGTCGAGCCGGTCGCGCAGCCGGGCCACGGCATGCAGGCCGCCACCGTCGACATCGACCGCGTCATCGGCCAGACGGCAGAAGGCGTAGAGCGCGCAGGCCGGGTCGCGGATTGCGGTCGGCAGCAGCAGCGAAGCGATGTAGAAGGATTTCGATCCCGCCCGCAGCAGGCGGCGGCAGGCGGCGAGATCGGCAGCCGCTGATTCAACGACCGACATGCGCAAACGCCTCCGCATTCGGCACCACGGTATCGAGCACCCGCGCCGACGACAGCACGCCTGGCAGTCCGGCACCCGGATGGGTTCCGGCGCCGACCAGAAACAGGTTCTCGAAGTCTTCGCTGCGGTTGTGCGGCCGGAACCAGGCGCTTTGCATCAGGATCGGTTCGAGACTGAAGGCGGCACCGTTGACCGAGTTCAGGCGGTCCTGAAAATCCTGCGGCGTCAGCATCCGCTGGCTGACGATTTCCTCCTCCAGACCCGGCAGCAGGGTTGCCGACAGCAGCTTTTCGATCGACTTCCGATAGCGCTCGGCTTCCTTCGACCAGTGCGTGCCACTGGCCAGATGCGGCACCGGCGACAGCACGTAGAACGTGTCGCAACCGTCTGGGGCCAGGGACGGGTCGGTTGCCGTCGGCCGATGCAGGTAAAGGCTGAAATCGTCGGCCAGCACCTTCCGATCGAAGATGTCTTCGAGCAATTCCTTGTAGCGCGGCCCGAGCATGATCGTATGGTGCTCGACGTCTGGATACTGGCGTTTCGTGCCGAAGTACCAGACGAACAAGCCCATCGAATAGCGCGCGCGATTGAGCTTGCCGTTGCTCCAGCGCCGCTTGGCCGCATTCGGAATCAGATGCCGATAGGTCCAGGCCGCATCCGCGTTCGAGACCACGACATCGGCCGCGATCCGCTCGCCGTTGACCAGCCTGACCCCGACCGCCTTGCGGTCTTCGAGCAGGATTTCGGCAACTTCGCTTTCGCAGCGAACGACATTGCCCTGCCCTTCGATCAGATCGACCAGCCCGGTGACCAGCCGCCCGGTGCCGCCCATGGCGAAATGCACGCCCCATTTGCGCTCCAGATGGGCGATCAGGCAGTACACCGAGGTGGTGGTGAACGGATTGCCGCCGACCAAGAGCGGATGGAAGCTCAGCACCGTGCGCAGGCGCTCGTCTTTCACGTACTGGGACACCATGCCGTAGACGGTGCGGTAGCTGGCCAGCTTCATCAGCTCCGGCACCACCCGGACCATGTCCATGATCGAGTCGAACGGCACATGGCCCAGTTGTTCGAAGCCGACCTTGAAGATTTCCTCGCTGGCTTTCATGTAGCGGTCGTAGCCGGCGACGTCATCGGCTGCGAACTTGGCGACTTCGCGGCGCATCGCGTCGGCATCGCCGGTGTAGTCGAAGATTTCGCCGTTGGCGAAGCGGATCCGGTAGAACGGCGAAACCGGGCGCAGTTCGACGTCGTCGGCCAGCTTCCGTCCGCACAGCGCCCACAGTTCCTCGAACAGGAACGGCGCGGTGACGATGGTCGGACCGGCATCGAAAGTGAAACCGTCCTGGCGGTAGACATAGGCCCGGCCGCCAGGGGCATCGAGCTTTTCCAGCACCGTCACTCGGTAGCCTCGGGCGCCGAGCCGGACGGCCGCTGCCAGCCCGCCGAAACCGCTGCCGATGACCACCGCATGGGGTCGGGAATCGAGGGGCGCGGGCAGTCGGAAATGATGGGGTGCGTTCATGGGTTGACAGTATCAATGTCAACTTGAACTGACAATGACAGGCCGAGCAATCCCTCAAGGCGCGCGGCCCATCATCGGCTGCCGTCGCGCGCTTGTACGGCGCGGTGCAGCCCGTTACCGTGCAGGCACCCCCGCGAACCCGAGCACCCCGCCGCCATGAAGCTGATCACCGGAATCATCAAGCCTTTCAAGCTGGACGAGGTGCGCGAAGCGCTGGCCAGCATCGGCGTGTCCGGCATCACCGTTACCGAAGTCAAGGGCTTTGGCCGCCAGAAGGGCCACACCGAGCTGTATCGCGGCGCCGAGTACGTGGTCGATTTCCTGCCCAAGCTGAAAATCGAGATCGCGGTGCGCGATGAGCATGTCGAAGCGACCATCGACGCCATCACCAAGGCCGCGCACACCGGCAAGATCGGCGACGGCAAGGTGTTCGTCTCCGATCTCGAACAGGTGCTGCGCATCCGCACCGGCGAGATGGGGCCGGACGCGATCTGAGTCGATTCGCGGCCATAAAAAAGGCGGAAGGTCGCGAGACCTTCCGCCTTTTTTGTTTCCGCTTGCCGCCCGCTCAGCGGCGGGCGGCAAGCAATCCCGATCAGGCCGGGGCGAAGCAGTAGCAGCAGATCTTGTTGCCGTCCAGATCGCGGACGTAGGCGGCGTAAGCGGTCGGGGTGAACGAACGCGGGCCGGGCGCGCCTTCGTCCTTGCCGCCGTGGGCGAGCGCCACTTCATGGAACTTGTGCACGGCAGCGCGCGACGGTGCCGCAAAGCTGATGGTGCCGCCGTTGGCGAAGGTCGCCGGTGCGCCGTTGCCGGGCTTGGTGATCATGAACAGGTCGGAGTCGGCGGCGCCGGTGCTCCACAGCGAAGCGGCGTCGAAGTTCATGACGCGCTTCAGGCCCATGGTGTCGAGCACGGCGTCATAGAACTTGCGACCGGCTTCGACATCGTTGGTGCCAACAACCACATGCGTGAAAATGCCCACGGTAGTTCTCCTCAAAAAGGGTTTTTATAGACGGATTGGCGCGGGCGGCTGGATGTGATCGGGCCCGTCGCCTGAGCGAACTCTGTAGCAGATGGGGCCGGCAAACAAGATGTGCGGAAACGCGCCAACGCCCAGCCATATCTGACACAGGACCGACGTTGTCAGTTCAGGCCGGCAGGGTGATCGGCGCGGTCGAGCCTTCCTCGTCGGTCCACACCCGGAACAGTTCCAGGGTGTGCGGCCCGTAGGTGGTGGTGATCGCCACGTCCGCTGCATCGCGGCCGCGGGCGATCAGGATGCGGCCGATGCGCGGCGCGTTGTTGCGCGGGTCGAAGGCATGCCAGGCCCCGCCGAGGAACACTTCCATGGAGCCTGCGAAGTCCATCGGCGCATCGACCTTGGGCACGCCGATGTCGCCGAGATAGGCCGTGCAGTAGCGCGCCGGGATGTTCAGGCAGCGGCAGAAGGCGATCGCCAGATGCGCGTAGTCGCGGCAGACGCCACGGCCTTCGATGTAGGCCTCGAAGGCGGTCTTGGTGGGTCGTGCGAATTCGTAGCCGAACTGGATGTGGCGGTTGACGAAATCGCAGATCGCCTGAACCCGTCGCCAGCCGAGCGGCGTGTGGCCGAACAGTTTCCACGCAGTGTCGGTCAGCAGATCGGTTTCGCAGTAGCGGCTGCCGAGCAGATAGACCAGCGTCTCTTCGGGCAGGGTTTCCACCGGATGCTGGAGCGCATCGAGCAGCACCGGCTCATGGCGGCCGTGATCGCGAATCAGGCCGTTGGCATACAGCCGCACGCGACCGGCCGGCGCCTTGATACGGCTGCACCAGTTGCCGAAGCCGTCGCGATACATGGTCACCGGCACCGGCGGGTCGACACAAAGGTGGTCGGGCTGCACCAGATCGGACGCACGCGAGTAGTGCGCGTGCAGATTGAGGATCATCGGTGTCGGCTGCGGACACTGGTAAATGATCTCGTAGCCAAAGCGGATCAGCATGGAATCTTCCGGCAATGTGGATGGACCACGGTGCCGGAGATGCCCGGTGCCGAAGTTACAACGCTGCCAAGAGGGGAGGCAGCAAGCGTGCCAGCCGTGCCGCCCATTGCTGCTGTCCAGCGGCGTCGGCGATCAGGTCTTGGCGAATTTCGAGTTCGACATGCGGCAAGCCCCGACGTTCACCGTGTTCCGGGATCGAATGATCGGTTTCGTCACTTAAGTCATAGGGCTCGTTGTAGCCCACGCTCAGCCCACCCTCGCCTTCCAGCGCCTTGCCCAGCGCCACGGCCAGCCGGGGATCGCGGTTGTACAGCACGCCAACCTGCCAGGGCCGCCGCCGGCCTTCCCAGATCGGGGTAAAGCTGTGAATCGCAATCAGGGCGCTAGCCGCGCGCTGACGCTTGCGCTCGTCGAGCACGGCGCTGATGGCGGCGTGATACGGCTGGAAGATCTCGCCTGCCCGCGCTTCCATCTCGGCCGCACTGACCGAGGCATTGCCCGGAATCACCGTGCCATCGCTGATCGCGACGATCGAATCGGCACTGTGCAGCGGCCGGTTGCAGTCGATCACCAGTCGCGAATAGCGCTGCATGACGAGCGGCGCTTTCAGCATCACCGACAGCCGCAGCGCCACTTCCGCCGAGCCGATGTCCCAGCCGATGTGGCGACGCAGTTCCGCTTCCGACAAACCTAGCGACGCCAGCCTGCGCGGCACCGCGCAACCGGCGTGATCGCCGATCAGCATGAATGGCGAAGTCCCGTCCAGACGCTGGGTCCAGACCGGCGAGGCTTCGTCGGCAGCCAGCAATGAAACAGGGCAATGCGAATCGGAATGTGCCGAGAGCGCCATGGTGTCGGGTCTCGGACTTCGATGAAGCCGCCGGGCGGCGGTCTTCGTAAATGGTCGGGGCGACAGGATTCGAACCTACGACCTCTTGCTCCCGAAGCAAGCGCTCTACCAAGCTGAGCTACGCCCCGCAACTGCGGTTTGAAACGATGATCTAGCTGTCTCGCCGAAGGCAGAAACTGACCAGATCAATGAGCGCTTTTTTATGCGGGGTTTCGGGCAAACCTTGCAGCGCTGCTGTCGCCGAGACGCTGTACTCCCCGGCGAGGGCGCGACTATACGGGATCGCTCCGGTGGCTTCAACCGTTTCCAGCACGGCGTCGATGCGATCGACGCGACCGTTGGCAATGGCGTCGCGAATCAGCGCGCGCTGGGCTTCCGAACCATTCTGCATCGCGTACAAAAGCGGCAGGGTCGGCTTGCCTTCGGCGAGATCAGTGCCCAGATTCTTGCCGCTGACTTCGGGGTCGGCAGTGTAGTCGAGCAGGTCGTCTATCAGCTGGTAGGTCATGCCGAAGTCGTGGCCGAACTGGCCGTAGATCGCCTGCTGCTCGGGCGGCAGATCGGCAGCGATCGCCCCCAGCGTGGCGGCCGCACGGAATAGTTGCGCAGTCTTCAGCTCGATCACCCGCAGGTAGCGGGCTTCGGTGATGTCCGGGTCGTTGCAGTTCATCAGCTGCAGGACTTCGCCTTCGGCGATCGCGTTGGTGGTGTCGGCCATGGTCCGCATCACTGCGATGCGGTCGCTTTCGACCATCAGCTGGAAGCTGCGCGAGTACAGGAAGTCGCCGGACAGCACCGCCTCGGCATTGCCCCAGACCGCGTTGGCCGTCTTCAGGCCGCGACGGCGATCGGAGTGATCGACGACGTCATCGTGCAGCAAGGTGGCGGTGTGAATGAACTCGATCACCACCGCGAGCAGGTTCGGCAGCTCCCCTTTCGCACCCAGCGCGCGAGCGATCAGCAGCAGCAGCGCCGGACGCAGGCGCTTGCCGCCGGCCGCGATGATGTAACCGCCGATCTCGTTGATCAGCGGCACTTCAGACGCGAGGCGGCGGCGGATCAGGGCATCGACGGCGCGCATGTCATCGTCGATCGGCGACAGCAGCATCGCCAGATCAGCCGAACGGCCCTTGCCCGACGGCAGCTTGGTGACAGCAGCCGCAACGGCAGCCAGGCCGCCAGCGGAAAACACGGAATCCACAGGATTGATGGTCAAGGAGATAGCAGTCTGGAAGCGATCAGCCGACTGGGGGCCGGTCAGACCGAGCCGCGCAAGGTCGATGCCGGATTCTATCAGCCTGAAAACGGCAGCACGGCCGACCGAAGGTTGGGTGTGCCCGGCTGGCCCAGCGCAGGGCTCACGCGGAGAAAAGCAACGGCGATCCTCACGCAAAGACGCCAAGACGCTGAGAACAGCGAAAGGCGCAAAAGCTTCAGGAGCACAAAGGCACAAAGGTTAAAGGCAAGGACACAAAGTAAAGGCACATCAATGCTTTTCCTTTGTGTCCTTGCTTTGCCGTTCTTTGTGCCTTTGTGCTCCGGATTGGCTTTACCGCTTTTCTCTGCGTCCTTTGCGTACTCTGTGTGGGAAATGCTTTTCCCGGCAGGAAGTTACGCCCCGACTTCCGCCACCAGTTCCTTCAGCGGCACCGCCTCGTCGGCCAGACGTTCCGGTGCCACGCTGGCACGCGCGGCGACCAGCTTTTTCATCATGCCGAAGTCGCGCAACTGGCTGACCGCGTCCGCCGCGATCACCCGACCCTGCTTGAGATAGAACGCCGAAAAGCTGCGGTTGGCGGTGGAGCCGCGCACCACTAAGCGGTCGTAGCCGTTCGACAGGCCGCACATCTGCAATTTCAGCTCGTACTGGTCGGACCAGAACCACGGCAGCTCGTCATAGGCCTTGGGCTGGCCCATCAGGGCGCGGGCGGCGTAGCGCGCCTGCTCCATCGCATTGGGCACCGATTCCAGACGCACGCGGCCGCCGAGCATCGCACTCGGACGGTTGGCGCAGTCGCCTGCGGACCAGATGTCCGGGTCCGAGGTCTGGCCGTATTCGTCGACGACGATGCCGTTGTCGACCGACAAGCCCGCCGCCGTCGCCAGTTCGGTGTTCGGGATCAGTCCGATGCCGACGATCACCGCATCGGCATTGATGATGCTGCCGTCCACCAGTTGCACGCCGCTGACGGCTGTGTCGCCGATCAGCGCCGCGATCTGCACGCCGAGGCGGATATCGACGCCTTCCTCGCGGTGCACGCGGGTGTAGAACTCGGAAATCTCCGGGGCCGTGACCCGGGCCAGAACGCGCGGTGCCGATTCGAGCACCGTGACCGTCAAGCCTTTCTTGACTGCGACAGCTGCGATTTCCAGACCGATGTAGCCGCCGCCGATGATCACCAGGCGCCGGCCCTCGACCAGTTGTTCGCGGATCGCCGCCGCATCAGCCATCGAGCGCAGCGACAGCACGTTGGCGAGCTGCGCGCCCGGCAGCGGCAGCGGACGCGCCCGGCCGCCGGTGGTCAGCGCAATCTTCGAATACGCGATCGACTGACCATCGGACAGCGCCACGGTCTTCTTGGCGCGGTCGATGGCGGTGACCGACACGCCGCCGAGAAACTCGATGCGGTTCTTCTCATGCACGGCAGCGTTGCGGATCGGTAGCTGATCAGCGGTCATCGCGCCGGTCAGGAAGCCCTTGGAAAGCGGCGGCCGCTTGTACGGCAGTTCGGCTTCGTCGCCAACCATCAGCACCCGGCCTTCAAAGCCCAGGGTGCGCAGCTCGGCGGCGAATTCGCTGCCGGCCTGCCCTGCGCCGACCACCACGACGGTCGAATCGGCGTTCATCGTGCGGCTCCGATCAGGCTGCAAGCGGAAGCGGCTGGGGAATGGTTCATCGGGCGGTCACCGGTTGGAAGGCGGCGCGCATGGTAACAAGCGGCGCGTTCGCGTCGGCGAACCGCCTTTTCACACGCGAAAGAACGCAGAGAACGCAGAGAAAAGCGGTAAAGCGAATCCGGAGCACAAAGGCACAAAGGTGAAAAGCAAGGACACAAAGTAAAAGCGCATCAAGGCTTTTCCTTCGTGTCCTTGCTTTGGGGTTCTTTGTGCCTTTGTGCTCCGGAGCTTTTCTTGTTTTTCGCTGTTCTCCGCGTTCTCTGCGTTCTCCGCGTGAAGCACCGCTTTTTACGAACCCGGGATCAGAACTGATAACGCAGGAAAAAGCCGATGTTGTCGCGGTCGCGGATCAGGTTGTTGGCGCCGCCTCGGGTGTAGAGGTTGTAGGTCAGGCTGATCGAGGTCGATTTTTCGTAGCGGACTTCAAACACCGAATTCAGCTGGATGCGGCCTTCGACGAAGTTGGCACCCGGTCCCGGCGAGTTGTTGTAAACGTCGTGCTGGAAGATCAGCAGCGGCTGGACCGAGATGCCCGGCAACACCGATTCGTAGCTGACGCGCGCCACCATGCGGTAGCCGCCGGCCAGGCTGTGCGCGAACTGGTTGCGCGAGGCCTGGAACGGATTGAAGCGCAGGCCGTCGCCGCCGATCGAGCAGCTGGGATTGGTGGAGCAGGCCAGACGCGAGCCATCGGCGCCCGAACCATCGGCACCGGCAGTGGCCGAGGTGTAGGCGGCACCCGGCCCTTCGATCTGCAACTGATCGAAACGCGGCAGGTTCAGCACATGGGTGGCCGCCACTTCGTACAGCAGGATCACCTGATCGGCACCAATCCAGTTTTCAGTGCCCGACAGCACGCGCGTGGCACCAAACACGTAATTCAGCACTTTGCCGGGAATCCAGCCCTGGATGTAGGAGTTGGGCGCGTTTTCGCCGATGGTGCCGCCGCGATACGGCGTGATGAAGTTCGGGAAGCTGCGCGCCGAACCGGGCACCGAGCCGATCACCAGACTCAGATTGTCCGGATAGGGATTGTTGCCGTCGGCATCGACGAAGTTGTTGCTGTCGTAGACGCTGTACTGGTTGCCGCCGTCTTCGGTGAAAGCCACGGTGTTGGTGGTGCCGAAGCAGCCGATCGCCACATCGTGGCAGCGGGTCAGGGACGGCCCGAACGCGGCGAAGGCGAGATCGACGATGGCCACTTGCAGCGGCAGGTTCGGGCGGTAGGAGATTTCGCCCTGATAGCTGTAGTCGCCGTAAGTGGTGTTGAAGCTGAAGCCGATCAGCTTGCGGTTCTCGGGATATTCAAGCTGGATGCGCGCGGTATCGAAACCCACGGCATCGGACACCTGCAAGCCCGGGCGCGGCAGGATCAGGTTGGCGAAGGCACCGAGATCGCCGCCGATGTCGGCTGCCGAACCGGGGCTGGCGGCCAGCAGTTGCAAGGTGTCCAGGGTCAGCGAGGTCTGGCCGGCGAAGCCCTGCAGCGCGATCGGCAGATTCGGACAGGACTGGAGGAATTCCGTGGTGTTGCGGGCGTCGATGCCCACTGCCGAGCCTTCGCGGCGTGCGCAACTGGCATTGGTCGCGTAGGTGCTGACGTAGGGCAGCTTGGAGTGATAGTTGAGGAAGTAGCCGGACAGTTCGGTGCCGTTGTTCAGCCATTCGGCGTAATAGCTGAGCTTGAAGCCGTACTGGCCCTGGTCGGATGCCTTGTTGTCCGGCAGGCGCGGAATGGTCAGGCTGGTCGGCGTGACGGCGGTCAGCGGGTTGTCGAGCACACCGCCAGCCTGCTGGTCGAAATCGTCAGCCGCCGAGCCAAAGCTGGCGTTGACGAAGTTGCGCAGATTGGTGGTGCCGAGATCGACGAAGGAATTGAAGGTGCCCGGCGTCGGCACTTCAACAACGCGCGACTCGAACTGGTAGTAACCCTCGATCGACACGCCTTCGACGATATTGGTCGACAGCCGCAGCATGTTGACCGGCACGTACAAATCTTCCAGCAGGCCGTTGCCGCTGCGGAAGAAAGCGTTGGCGTTGATCGGCTGCGCCTGATTGACCGAATTCAGGATCGCCACCGTCGACTCGCCCCACTGCACGGTCTGGCGGCCGATGCGGAACTGCAATTCGCGGTCGCCCGGCAAGGCCACCGAGCCGAAGAAATTGGCATCGAGAAACTGGTAGCGCAGACCGATCTGCTTGGCTTCGTCTTCGTTGCGCGCTTCGGTAAACGCTTCGCCGGGGCCGAAAACCTGCGGGAAATAGCGGTTCGAGGGATTGCTGCGCACCGTGCCCGAGGTGCCGACCGAGGCCGCGTTTTCGGCGGTGATCCGGTTCTGGTAGCGCACCTTGCCGTGGTACAGCGCCGGGTCATAAATGGCGCGGCCACGATAGAAAAAGCCGAAATCGCCGGATTCGATCTTCAGATCGTGGCTCCAGACGATCGGGCTCTGGGTGATGTCGCCCTGGCGAAAATTGAGGTTGCCGTCGTCGAAATTCAGCGAGGCCGCACCGGGCGAGCGCCTGAGCTGCTGGGCCGGGTAAATCTGCTCGCGATTCAAGCCCTGGCAGAGCTGGTAGACGCCCGAGCAGACGTTCGGGTTGATGTTGCTCTTGCCGATCAGCCGGGAGTCCTGCGGTTCAAGACGAAAGGCGACACCGGCGGTGATCGTCTGGTTGAGGACCGCCCCGAAATCCTGATCGAGGAAGCTGAAATCGAACTCGGTCGCCGTCGCCGCGAAGGGCAGCAGGCTGCCGGTCACGATCACGGCCAACGCCGCAGGTTTGCTTGCACGCATCGAAAATTCTCCCGTCAATGACCGCACGTCATTCGCACTGCCTGGTCGGGGCTGGCGCTCCGGCGCGCAGACGCGCCGTGACCTTCCCTCTTTGCCTTGTGTTTCCGCGTGCCGACTTCGTGAACTGCTTCCGGCCTGCCTGCGGATGCCCGGATAATAAACAGCGGCCCCTGAAATTGCACCCTTTTCAATTACCCACGACGTAAAGCCGTCCGGTAGCCGAGGATCCTTCCGGCCCAAACCTGACGACGGCGGCGGCTTGATCGACTGAATCAGCACGACGCGCGTCCAGTGATTTGACATCTGTATAATTCATCAACAGAATGCCGCCATGGAACCGATCGAACTTCGCCGCCTTGAAGAGAAGGAACGCCGCCGCGAGGACATCCTCGACGCCGCCGAAATCGTGTTCGCCGAAAAGGGCTTCGACGACGCCAAGATGGACGACATCGCCCGAGCTGCGCGGGTGTCCCGGGCGCTGCTCTACATCTATTTCAAGGACAAGCGCGAATTGCAGTTCGCGCTGTGCCTGCGCGGCATGGACCTGCTGCGCCAGCGCTTCAGCGAAGCCCGCAAGCGCAACGGCAAGGGGGTTGACCAGATCAAGGCGATCGGCCGTGCCTACATTGGCTTCGTGCAGGAATTCCCGGTCTATTTCAATGCCATGGCGCGAGCGGAGGCCCAGCACACCGAGCTGGAAGACGAAAGCAGCGTCTGCCACCGGATGATGCTCGCCGGCCGCGCCGTGCACATGGAAACCATCACCGCCCTGCTCGCCGGCCAGAAAGACGGCAGCCTGCGCGCCGATCTGGGCGATCCGCTGCGGGTGGCAATGACGCTCTGGGGCTTCACCCACGGCGTTGCCCAGCTGGCGGTGACCAAGGGCGAAATCTTTGCCCACGAAGGGATCGCCCTCAATGCCTTCATCAGCGACGCCATCGACATGGCGACGCGCTCGATTGCGAGCTGATTTTGTGTCCGGAGCATGACATGTGTCTAAATGATGGACATGAATCCATTTTTTCGGGTATCACGCGGCGGTTCCAACATCGGGAGCTGCGGCACCGCGCTGTGCGGTCGATCCTGCTGCTTGCCAGCCTGTGCGGGTCGGTAACCGCGCATTCCGATACTGCCGTCGACGCCGATCCGCTGGCCGCTTATCTCGCCGATGCCCTCGCCAGCAATGCCGCGCTGAAGGCGCAGGACTTCGCCGTGGAAGCGGCAGCACAGGGCTTGGGCGCTGCCCGCGCCCGGCGCGCACCGCAATTGGCGCTCAACGCCCGCTACACCGTGGCCGACGGCGGCCGCGCGTTCGAGATTCCTTCCGGCGATCTGGTCAACCCGGCGTACCAGACCCTGAACCAGTTGACCGCCGGCACGCCGAACGCCACGCAGTTCCCGGTGTTCAGCAACACCTGGGTGAACTTCCTGCGCCGCACCGAACAGGACACCCGGCTGACCTTGAGCGCGCCGATCTACGCGCCGCAGATCACCGAGCAGATCCGCATCCGCGCCGCCGAGTTCGAGGGCTCGATCGCCACCCGCGAAGCCTTCGCCCGCACCCTGGTACGCGACGTCAAGACCGCCTACTTCCAGCTGGCGCAAGTGCAGGCCGGCATCCGCATTCTCGAAGCCAGCCAATTGACGCTGGCCGAAAACCGCCGAGTCGCCGAATCGCTGGTCGCTGCCGGCAAGGCCACGCGCGACCGCGTGCTGCGCGCCGAAGCCGAATTCCTCGCCGTCGAACAGCGCCTGCACGCGGCCCGCAACAGCGAACGCGCCGCCCGCCGCTATCTGAACCTGCTGCGCAATCGCGATGAAAGCGAGCCGGTGGCAGTGGCGGACGGCGCGCTGTCCACAACCACGGTCGAGAAGCGCGACAGCGGCACCCGCCCGGAACTGCGCACACTCGACTTCCAGATCGACGCCGCCGACCACGCCACCAAACTGGCCGGATCGAGCTTCCTGCCGACGCTGTCGTTTGTCGCCGACAGCGGCGTGCAGGGCACCAGCTACGCCATCGACCGTGATTCCGATGTCTCCACCGCCTCGCTGGTGCTGAACTGGACGCTGTTCGACTTCGGTGCTCGCCGTGCTGCCGAATCGCAGGCCCGCGCGCAGTCGCAGCAGTTGCAGGCGACCCGCGACGATGTTCGCCGCCAGCTCGATCTGGCGCGATTGTCCGCCGATGACAACGCCATCACCGCCGAACGCGCGCTGCGCACCGCCGAAGCGCGCATTGCCGCCGCCGAGGAAGGCTTCCGGATCGCCGAGAAGAAGCGCGACGCAGGGCAGTTGAGCCAGATCGAATTTCTCGATGCCGAGCGCGCCCAGACCGAGGCCCGCCTGAGCCTGGTGATCGCCCGCAGTGAATTGCAGACCGCCCGCGCCGAGCAGGAATACGCGCGCGCTGGCTTCCCCTTGCCCGCCACGCTGGTTTCGAGTGCCACGCCATGACTGCCCGCCACGCCTGCCTGTTGTTTGCCGCCGCCGCATTGCTGACCGGCTGCGGCAGCGATGCCGATGAAGTCGCCGCTGCTGCGCCCTTGCGCGCAGTCCGTATCGCCACCGTCAAGCGCGGCCCGGCCGAGCCGCCGGTGCTGGCCACCGGCCTTGCCGCCAGTCGCGATGAAGCGCGGCTGGCCTTCAAGGTCGGCGGCGTGATTGCCGCCATCGACGTCCGCGAAGGCGAAGAGGTACGCGCCGGTCAGCGGCTGGCGCGCATCGAAGCGGCGGAAATCGACGCCTCGGTCACCCAGGCGCAGGAAGCGCTGAACAAGGCCAACCGCGATCTGGCGCGCGGAAAAAAACTCTTCGCCGACGATGTCGTCACCCGCGAGCAGATCGACGATCTCGGCACCGCCGCAGCGGTAGCGAAAGCCCAGTTCGACGCCGCCCGCTTCAATCGCCGTTATGCCGAGATCACCGCACCGGCGGATGGCCGCGTGCTGTCCCGGCTCGCCGAACCACGGGAGCTGGTTCAGGCCGGCAGCCCGGTGCTGATCGTGTCGGCCGGTGACAGCGGCACGGTGCTGGAAGTGGGTCTGGCCGATCGCGACGCGCTGCGGGTGCGGGTTGGCGACACGGCGGAAGTGCGCTTCGATGCCCTGCCCGACCGCGTGTTCGCCGCGAAAGTGCAGGAAATCGCCCGCGCCAGCGATCCGCGCACCGGCACCTGGCGCTGCGAGCTGGCGGTCGACACGACAAAAGCCGAACTGCCGGCATTCAGCGGCCTGATCGGCCGCGCCCGCATCGTGCCGGCCACGAGCACTGCCAGCAGCCGCAGCTATCTGCCGATCGCCGCCCTCGTCGAAGGCGATCAGGCCAAGGCGCGGCTCTATCTGTTCGATCCGAAGACCGGCACGGTGAAAAGCGCCGAACGCAGTGTGGCCTTCGTCAGCGGCAGTGAAGTGGCGCTGAGCGAAGCGCTGCCCGACGGCACCCAGGTGGTCACCGATGGCGCGGCTTACTTGCGCGACGGCGAAACGGTGACGGTGGCTGCGCCATGAGCCTGCCCGAATTTTCCGTCCGCAATTTCCCGTTCACCCTGGTGATGTTCGGCCTGCTGGCCGCACTCGGCATCAGCAGCCTGAACAGCATTCCGCGCACCGAAGATCCGTACTTCCCGATCTCGGCGTTCAACGTCATCGCCATCTATCCGGGTGCCGATCCGATCGAGATCGAACGGCAGATCGCCGAGCCGATCGAGGACGCGATCAACGAGATCGACGACGTCAAGCACATCTTCACCCAGGCCGATGATTCCCTTGCCCTGGTGCAGGTCGAGTTCCAGAGCGAGGTCGATGTCGAGAAGAAGTACGACGAGCTGTCGCGCGAAATCGCCGCCCTGCGCCCGACCCTGCCGGCTGGCGTGACCCGGCTGGAGGTCAAGAAGATCAATCCGGGGCTGGTCAACATCGTGCAGGTGGCGCTGGTGTCGGAAACCGCCAGCTACGGCCGGCTCGCCGATCTGGCCGAAGACCTCGAAGACCGGCTGGAAACAATTGCTGCAGTCCGCGAAGCCAAGACCTGGGCTTATCCGAAGCGCGAGCTGCGGGTGGCGCTGGACTTCCACCGGCTCGCCGAACTGAAGCTGAAAGCCGCCGACGTGCTCGCCGCCGTTTCTGGTGAGAACACCAACATCCCCGGCGGGCCGATCGACATCGACAGCCGCCGCTTCAACCTCCAGACCTCGGGCAGCTACGACTCGCTCGACGCCGTGCGCAACACCGTGGTCGGCGGCAGCGCCGGTCGTCTGGTGACGGTCGGTGATGTCGCGACCGTTGACTGGGATTACGAGTCGGTCGAATACACGGCGCGCTACAACGGCCGTCGGGCGATCTGGATCACCGCCAACCAGAAGGACGCGCAGAACATCTTCACGACGCAGAAGGCCATCGAAGCCGTAGTGGCCGACTTCGCGAAAACGCTGCCGACCGATGTAACGCTGGAACGCGCCTTCGATCAGTCGAAGAACGTCGATCGCCGACTTTCAAGGCTGACCCTCGATTTCGGGCTGGCCATCGCCCTGGTCGCGATCACCCTGCTGCCGCTGGGCCTGCGCGCGGCCGGGGTGGTGATGATCTCGATACCGCTGTCGCTGGCGACGGGTGTCGCCGCCCTGCACTTCGCCGGTTTCTCGATCAACCAGCTGTCGATCGCCGGCTTTGTGGTGGCGCTCGGGCTGCTGGTCGATGACTCGATCGTGGTCACCGAAAACATCGCCCGCTTCCTGCGCATGGGTCATACCCGGATCGACGCCGCGATCCTCGCCACCAAGCAGATTTCACTCGCCGTGCTCGGCTGCACGGCAACACTGTTGTTCGCCTTCCTGCCGCTGCTGCTGCTGCCGGAGAACGCCGGCAAGTTCATCCGCTCGCTGCCGGTGGCGGTGGTGTTCACGGTCACCGCTTCGCTGCTGGTGTCTTTGACCATCATTCCGTTTCTGGCCTCGCGGATGCTGCCGCGCGAGGAACACGAGGACGGCAACGCCTTCCTGCGTGCCACCCAGAAAGTGATTCGTGGCGTCTACGCGCCGCTGCTGCACCGGGCGCTGGCGCGTCCGGCCGCCACTGCCACCGCTGCCGGGCTGCTGTTTGTGGCGAGCCTGGCACTGGTGCCGGCGATCGGCTTTTCGCTGTTCCCGAAGGCCGGCACGCCGCAGTTCTTGGTGCAGATCACCTTGCCGGTCGGAGCCAGTCTGGCGGCCAGCGATGCGGTGATGCGCGAAGTCGAGAACGCGCTGGCGCAGGAGCCGGATGTTGCCAAGACCATGTCCAACCTCGGGCGCGGCAATCCGCAGATCTACTACAACGTGTTCCAGCGGGAACTGTCGTCGAACTTCGCAGAAGTGTTCGTTGAACTGGAGCGTTTCGACGAGCGCCGCACCACCGCCGTCTACGACCGGCTGCGGGCGAAGTTCGCGCAGATTCCCGGTGCCGAAATCGTGCTCAAGGAGTTCGAGAACGGCCCGCCGATCGCAGCACCCATTGCCATCCGGCTGGTTGGCCCGGAACTGGACACGCTGCGCACTCTCGCTGGCGAAGTCGAAGCGATCATCAATGCCGTGCCCGGTACCCGCGATGTGATCAACCCGCTGCGCCGCGCGCGGCTCGATCTGGAGCTGGCGGTCGATCCGCAACGCGCCGGCCTGCTCGGTGTGCAGCCGGTGGAACTGGACCAGACCTTGCGGTTGGCGGTCGCGGGCTTGCCGGCCGGCGATTTCCGCACTGCCGATGGCGACAACTACCCCGTGGTGCTGCGCGCACCGATGCAGGCGCGCTCGACCCTCGACACGCTCGACGGCCTGCATGTCGGCACCGTCAACGGCACCCAGGTGCCGCTGACCCAGTTGGCCGAACTGAAGCTGGTGGAATCACCGGCCGGCATCGAACGCTACGACCGCGCCCGCTCGGTGACCGTCTCCGCGTATAGCCGCACCGGCTACAACACCGACGTGCTGACCAAGGCGGTGGTCGCCAAGCTCGGCAGCATCCAGTGGCCGGCCGGCTATCGCTACGACGTGTCGGGCGAAGCCGAAAGCCGCGCCGAAAGCTTCGCCGGCTTTGGGGCGGCGATCATGATCACCACCTTCGGCATTCTGGCGGTGCTGGTGCTCGAATTCGGCAGCTTCAAGTCGACCCTGATCGTCGCCACCGTGATTCCGCTCGGGGTCATGGGCGGCCTGCTGGCACTGTTCGCCAGCGGCTATTCGATGAGCTTCTCGGCGATCATCGGGTTCATTGCGCTGATCGGCATCGAGATCAAGAACTCGATTTTGCTGGTCGATTTCACCAACCAGCTGCGTCGCGAAGGTGTTGAGCTGAACCGGGCGATCGAGCAGGCCGGCGAAGTGCGCTTCCTGCCGATCCTGCTGACCTCGCTGACCGCCATCGGCGGCCTGCTGCCGCTGGCGCTGCAAGGCTCGGGGCTTTATTCACCACTGGCCTGGGTGATCATCGGCGGCCTCGTCTCATCAACCCTGATCGGCCGTCTGGTGACGCCGGTGATGTACAAGCTGCTGCCGCCGGTGATAGAGGCGAAGGCTGAAACCGTGCCGGTTATCGGCTTGCCAACCTGAAAGGCGATTGCTCACGCAGAGAACGCAGAGACGCGGAGAAAAGCCTTGCTTGTGTAGGTCGCCATTCATGGCGACGGCGCGGCGGCCAATCGGCGGCAGCGCCGTCGGGATAAATCCCGACCTACAAAGGCTTCGCAAGACACCATCTCGCTTCTCTCTCGCCTTGGCTGTTCTCCGCGACCTCTGCGTTCTCTGCGTGAGATCCCGCTTTTCAGCGCCGACCTACTCGCGATTCTTCCGCCAATACTGCCGATAGCGCCGGTTGATGTCCGGCCCCGGCGGCGCGATGACGTTCGGGCCGGAGATCGCCACGGTGTAGACATGGCCGTCGATCGACACCGAGACCGGCACCGGTGTGGGTGGCAGGCCGCCGCCGGGGGTCACGGCGTAGCGGTCCTCAACACCCATTACCTCGTCGAGATTGCCGTTGAACGAGGGCTGGCCGGTCTTGTAGTTCACCGCGTACAGCCGCGCTTCGCCGAGCGATGAGCAACTGTCGGCAACTTCGGTGGCGGGGATATTGGTGCCGAAGATCACCGTGCCGTTCAGCGTAGTCGAGCCACCGACCACCTTCTCGCCAGCTTCCAGCTGGATCAGCCAGCCATCGGCATTGGCCGGCGTGTTCAAGTTGCTGGTCGCGTCAAACAGATCGCTCTCCTCGATCGGCGCTGCGCGCACATAGTTCAGCGCGTGGTCGTCGCGGAGTGCGTAGTAGCGGTTCTGGATCGTGGTGTCGAAGGGATGCTCGCGGTCGCCGCTGCCGATCAGCACGTAGTCGCTGCCGTCGCTGGGTTCGGTCAGCACCACGTCCGGGGCGAACAGGAACTTGCGGGCGTTGGCATGGCCGGAACCGAGCTCGGCGAACTTGTGCACGGTCCAATCGCTGAAGGCGTTGCCGCCGATGTTGATGCGCCAGATGTTGGCGCGGGTGTCGCCGGCATAGACGCGATCGGCAAAGCCGTCGGCATTGCTGTCGATCACCGCGACATCGGCCGGGAAGTCGTGAGTCATGCCGGCCACGGTCACGGCCGTGCCGCCGCTGACCGAGGCACCGGCCTGCCAAAGCATGCTGCCGGTGGTGGCGTCGATCACCATCACGCCGCGACCCATGGTCGAGGTGCCCTGGGTGATCGGATCGTTGGCGGCGGCGTCGTAGCCCATGCCGAACACCAGCACCGGATTGGCCTGGGCGCGCACCCTGGCCACGACCGGCGTCGACCAGGTCTGGGCCAGTGCCGCGAAGCCGGTGTCGGATGGCGTGCGCTTCCACAGGAACTTCGGGTTATCGGGATCGGAAACGTCCAGCGCGTACAGGATGCGGCCGCCGCGACGCATGGTCAGGAACAGGTAGGCCTTGTCGCCGCGCGTGTGGTTGATGACGCCGTCATTGGCCGTGGAATAGGTCCAGGCCACCGGCGAGCCGTCGATGAAGTAGGGCTTGGTATCGCTGCCGCCGATCACCGGCGTGTGGTCGTGGATGCGCTTCAGGCGATCGAAATGCTCGGGTGCTACGAAGGACCAAGTCTCACCGCCCGCACCGCTGACCCGGCCGCCGCGAACGGCATGCAGCAGGCCGTCGCCGGCGCCGTAGAACAGCACCACATCGTCGGCCGTGCGGCCGTAGTTGATGACGGCAGTGCGCGAATGGATGACATCACCGTGGACCAGGCCCCGGACATGGGCGGTGTTCGCCGAAGGATTGTCGTCGCCGCGCGTGTTGCCGCCGCGAACCCAGTTGATGATGCTGGTGCGCTGGGCTGCCGTGGTGCCGGCGATGGTGATGTCGGCGTTGGCGTTATCGAACGGTGTTGCCGACAGCGCCGAGCCGGCCACGCAGCCGCTGGTGCAGGTGTAGATCCGGCGCGCGGTCTGGCTGCTGGCGTAGCTGACTCGCAGCGCCTGCGCCGCGCCGCCCTTTTCGATCAACTCGCCGTCCGGGGAATCGCTGGTGCCGCCGCTGCCCTGCGACGACGTGTAGTAGCCAGCGTTCCAGAACGTCGAGCCGGTGGTCCAGTAGCTGACCGCGCTCGGGATGATGAAGCCGGAATCGTCGTCGAGCGCCTTGGTGCCGGCGCTGTCGGCGAGGAACACCACCGGCGGGCTGACGCTGCGGTCGGCGGCCAGCTGGTACTGCTTGAGGTTGCCGGCCCAGTTCGGGGCCGAGTTGGCATCGGGCCGGAACACGCCGAGGTAGACCTGGTTCAGGAAGGTGCCGCGCACGTTGTTCGACACCGGCAGCGCGGTCGAGGCGAACACGCTGTTGATCGGCAGCACTTCCTGGAAGATTTCGGTCAGCGCCTTGTTGATGTCGGCCTGCAGGGTGCTGGTATTGGTCGCGGCGAAGTAGCGGCCGCGGCCTTGGGTGGCGATCGAGCGCAGCATCGCGGTCCAGCCTGGGCCCTGGCCGTTGGTGACCGGCAGCACGTCGATCGTGTAGCTGATGATCTGGCGGTTGAGGTACAGGAACCGCGCCCATTCGTCGCCGACACCGGACTGGCTGCCGTTCGGGTTCAGGGTGATCTGGGTGGTGGAGCCACCGGCGGCCGTCAGGGCGGACGCGGCGGCATTGGTGTCGGAGGTGTTGTCCTGCACCGCGCCGTTGGAAATGTAGATGATGAAAGTGCGTGCGCAGCCGCTGGGCAGCGACTTGTAACGCGCGGTACCGGTCCGGAAGGCATCGAGATCGGACTTCGGCTTGCGATTGCCGTAGCCAGCCTGCGGCGGGCCGCCGGACACCGACTGACCACCAGTCAGATAGCGATGGGCCTCGGAAAAGGTCAGACCCGCCTTGCCGCCGTTGGACTTGTCGTTGTTCTTGTGCAGGTTGTTGATCGTGCAGGTGATCTTGGCGCGGTTGTCGGTGGTCATCTGGCGGATGTGGGTGCGCACGTAGCCGCCATCGGCACCGGCGTTGCCGACGCCGGGAAACGCGGTGCCGCAGGGATTGCTGCTGTTGCCCGAACCGGTTTCGGTGAACAGCATCAGGCCGACGTTGTAGCGGTCATCCACCACGCTGCCGAACACCGCCTGCAGGGCGGCGATCTCGGCGCTGAACGGCGTGTTCCAGTTCGCCGTGTTGTCGAGAATGATCAGGATGTTCGGCCGTTCCGACTCCACGTTCGGATTGACCGTGAAGATGTCGGTGTCCTCGGCGGCAGCCGGGCGCAGTGCCGCCAGGCTCAGCACCAGGGCGGCGATGGCGAATCGGATGATGGTCATGACCGCTGCCTCTTGATTGCGATGGTCCGGCTCTTGGGCAGCCGGCGGATGCCAGCACCCTCGCCTTGACGCCCTGGTGCACTTCCACCGACACGCCGGTGCGCGGATCAGTGGCGACCGCGCCGATGTCCCAGTAGCCGTCCTGAGGCGCGAAGCCGGAAAAATTGGCGCTGTAGCCGGGCGTCGCCATCATCATCAGGCAGGTCGGCGCGGCGACCGCGACCTCGTAATCGGCGTCGCCGTCGTTGTCGATGTCGATCTCGATGTCCCGGGCGGACAGCGGTGCGTAGAAGTTGGCGGCGCTGTCGAGCACCTGTTCGATCGCGGCTTGCGCGGCCGCCGTGGCTTCCGCCTGCGCCTGGGCATTGCCGGCGATCTTCAGGTTCACCGAGCTGAAGCGGATCGCCGACACCGCCAGCAGCGAGATCACCAGCAGGAAGATCAGGCCGACCACCAGGGTCACGCCACGTTGACGATGCACGTTCATTCGCGCCGCCCGCTCTGGTTCACGGCGCGCACCGCCACCGAATAGGCCTGGCGCTTGTAGGCGTCGCCCGGCGCGTCGATGGTGGTGTCGCCGAGCACGTAGCTGCGATCGTCGACATGGCCGGCCGTCGGCTCGGTGGCGCGCGACAGCAGGCCAACCCGCACTGCCACCACGTCGCGCCATTCGGCGAGGCTGGGGTCGTTCTCGTAGCGGTCCGGCGCGCCATCGTTGCTGCTGTCGATGCCGTATTCGAGTTGCAGGTTCTCGATGCCCTCGACCAGCGGCGTGACCGTGAAGCCGCTGACGCCGATGTCGAGGCGCTTCAGGGTCGGGATCGGCCGGCCGTTGTCGGCAGCCGCATCGCAGACCGTACCGGTGCTCGGCACATTGCAGGGGCTGACGAAATAAATGCGCTCGACATAGCGGCGCAGCTCGGCCGGGGTTGCCGCGTCCTTGCGCAGCAGGGTGAAGGTGGCGACTGCCGTGCTGCCGCCTCGGCCGACCATCAGCTCCGACGGCGTGCTTTGCAGATAGACCCGGCCGCTGACCGTGTCGACCGGCAGCACCACGTCGTTCTCGGCATCGCTGCGGCGGACCACGAGAATGTCGGTGCCATCGAGATGATTGCCGGCGTTCAAGCAGACGCCCAGCGCAGTCGGCAGGCTGCTCAGGCTGTCAAAGCCCTGGATCGGCAGGCTCAGCGCGTCGCCGATGGCATCGAGCCCGTCGGTGGTGGCACCGGTTTCGCAAGGGTCCGGCATCGCGGCGAGCGTGGTCGACACGCCCCCGATCTGACCGTAATAGCCCGCCAGCTGGATGTCTTCCTGCAACAGGTTGACGGCATAGCGGCCGTTCTCGATCTGGCGGCCGGATTTCTCGATCTCGGCTCAGGCGCTGCTCTGCTGCGCCATCAGCCGGGTCATCACCAGCATCAGGAACAGGCCGAGGGCGATCGCCACCATCAGCTCGATCAGCGAAAAGCCGCGCTGCCGGCGGTTCAGGACGCAAGTCATCAGGCTCCCCTCAGATCGGCGAACTGCACCGGCACCGACACCGCGCGGCGCAGGGTTTCATCGCCATACAGATCAAGGCCGCAATTGAGGCCGGCAGACGGCGCGGCAGTGGCATTCAGGCCCTGCCAGACGACGCTGACCAGAAAGCTGCCGTCGGCCAGACGGCTGACGCAGCCGCGCGCGCCGATCATCGCGCCGACGTTTTCGTCATCGGCATTGGCGATGGTTACGCCTTTCAGCAGCGCGTCCCATTCGGCGAGATCGGCGTTGGCCTGGGTGTAGGCCTCGATGGTGCCGGCGCCGCAGACCGGCAGGGTCGCCGAGCCGATGCCGAACAGCGGCGTGCCGGTGGTGGCATCGCTGATCGCGTAGCAGTCGGCCACCGAGCGATTGGCATTGATGCGGCTGACCATGTCGTTGAGCAGCATCAGCGCCTGATTGCGTTGCAGGCTTTCCATCGACGCCCGCTGGCTGGCCAGCGACAGCGCCGCCACCCCGAGCAGGCCGACCAGCAGCACGAACAGCGTGATCAGCACCTCGATCAGGCTGATGCCGCGCTGGCGGCGCGGGAAATGCGGCGGGCGCTTCACGAGCAGCTCGCCACGGCCGTGCGGCAGACCGCGTGCTGGGTTGCCGGCAATCCGGACAGATCGACGCTGACGCAGCGCTTCGCCACGTCGGTGGCGCTGCGGCTGGACACCTCGAATGGCGTGGTGTTGCCCTCGATGCGGCCTTCGGCATTGAACGACAGGCTTGGTGCCGGGCTGCTGCGGGCGGCGATCATCAGATCCGGATAGCCGCCTTCGCTGGCCAGGGTGCTGCCGCCGACGCTGACCGTCCAGCCGCCCTGCCAGCAGTTGCCGGCCGGTGCGACCACGACATCGGCATTGCGCTTGATCGCTTCGCTGCGGGCAAAGAGCAGCGTGTAGTTCAGTGCCGACACCGCCGCGCGCACCCGCTGCCCGGCCACGAACTGCTGGTAGCTGGGCACGCCGATGGCGATCAGGATGGCGGCGACGGCGATGGTCGCCATCAGTTCGATCAGGGTGAAGCCGCGCACGCGGCCGGACGACAGGGTTCGGATCATGGCGGGCTACCAGCAGTCGGCGACGGTGGCGGAACCGGATTCGGTTCGGGTGCCGGCCTGGTCGAGGGTCAGCGTGGCGCAGCGGGTATCGCTGCTGGCCTGACTGCCGGCCGGGGTGGCGGTGATCAGGAAACTGGGCGGGGTATCGCTGTTGTCGGCCGTGACCGCCACCGTGTAGCGCCCGTTGACCTCGTCGGGCAGCGCCGGCATCGGCGGGCTGGCGGCCGAATTGGCATAGGCGCGGGCATCGAGCAGCAGCTGTTCCTGACGATTGGCGATGTCCTGCATGTAGCTCTGCACCGCTGCCCGCCGGGCCCGGGTGGTGGCCCAGGAATACGAGGCCAGCGCGATGGTCGCGAGTATCGCGACGATCACCACGGCCACCATCAGTTCGACCAGCGTGAAGCCGCGCGCATGGCGCGAAGTGCTGGATGTGGTCGAAGTTCGTTCAGATGGGAGGGGCATGGGGGCAGGCGCGGTACCTGTGGCGGATCGTTGCAGTCCCGTGCCGCGGCGCGGATCTGCAGACGACGTCAGGTCTGGATCACCAGCGGATCGGCAGCAGTCGGACTGCGCATCCACAGGATCGAGACATGGCTCGTTGGCCCGAAAATCGACTCGCATCGCGACAACTGGAGGTTGATCGGGACACACGGCAGCAAACCCGGAGCTGAGCGGTCGTCGACATCGCCCCACATACGAAATCGCGCCCGGAACACCGTCGGCAATCAGACCAGCGGCGGCAGCCCCCGCACCTGCCGCCAGATCGCCTGGCCCGCGCGGTCGTAGGCGCGCACGGTTTCGATGAAGGCATGCCGGGCATCGGCATCAACCATTGGGCTCGGCAACATCGGATCGAACACCACCTGGCGGATCGCCTTGCGGCCCATCAGCAGGGATTCACGGGCCGCCACTTCCGGTTCGAGTTGTGCGGCGCGCTGCATCCAGGCTTCCAGTTCCTTGCCCAGGTTCCGGTAAGCCGCATTCAGCGCCTTGCCGTCCCAGAGGCTGGCGATCCGCGCCTCGCGCGCGGCATCGAACTGGCTGGCGACGAACACCCCGGCCTCCGCTTCCAGCCCGAGCTTGACCAGCCGGGCGCGCACCGCATCGACGCTGTCCTCGATGTTGTCGGGCCGCACTTCCAGCCCGGGATCGAGCGGCCGGAAGCCGAGCATGTCCAGCGCCCGCTGGCGGGCTTTCATGCGCCGGCGATCGCTGCGTCCGAGCGGCCCGCTGTGCACCACCAGCCAGTCACCGCGCCACGGCCGGGTGCGCGCCTCGATGGTCCGCCAGGTGGCGACCTCGCCCGCCAGTTCATGCGCCGCACCGCTCAGGCGATACAGACCACGGTCGACCGCTTCGATCAGGCCTTCCGTCGACAGCCGCATCAGCGCGATGCGCACATTGTTCTCGCGAATGCCGAGCAGTGCTGCGCCGCTGATGGCATCGCGCGCCGACAACGGCTGGCCTTCAATGGCCAGCAGCAGGTCGAGGATCAGGGTCCTGGCAGTGAGTTTCATCGTTCATCTCGTAGGTCCGGATTCATCCGGACAAAGCACGGCTTGCAGGCAGCAATCATTACCGATAATGTTTATCAATGCACATATCTGTAATGAACTCATGAACCCACTCGTCCTGATCGACCGCGCCCCGCCGCTGGTGACCATCACCATCAACCGGCCGGAAGTCCGCAACTGCGTCGACCGGCCAACCGCCGACGCGCTGGTCGCCGCTTTCGAGGCCTTCGATCGCGATCCCGAACTGCGCGTCGCGATCCTGACCGGGGCTGACGGCGCGTTCTGCGCCGGTGCCGATCTGAAAGCGGTCAGCTCCGGCGATCCGGCGCGCATCAACCATGTCGGCGTCGACGGCAGCGGCCCGCTGGGGCCGTCGCGGATGCGGCTGTCGAAGCCGGTGATCGCAGCGGTGTCCGGTCACGCGGTCGCAGGCGGGCTGGAACTGGCGCTGTGGTGCGATCTCCGGGTCGCCGACGACACGGCGGTGTTCGGCGTCTACTGCCGCCGCTGGGGCGTGCCGCTGATCGACGGCGGCACGGTGCGGCTGCCGAGGCTGATCGGGCAATCACGGGCGATGGACATGATCCTCACCGGCCGCGCGGTCGATGCCGACGAAGCGTTCGCGATCGGTCTGGCCAACCGTCGCGTGCCGAAAGGCGAAGCGCTTGCCGCCGCGAAAACGCTGGCGCTGGAACTGAGCGCCTTTCCGCAGGCCTGTCTGCGCAGCGACCGCCAGAGCGCGCTCGACCAGTGGTCGATGTCCGAAGCCCAAGCCATCGGCCACGAGTTCGCGCTCGGCTTGAAGACCATCCAGACCGGCGAAACCCGCGCCGGCGCCACCCGTTTCGCCGATGGCAGCGGCCGCCACGGCGAGTTTGCCCATACCGGCCCGGAGGCCACGTCATGAATACCTACAGCCTCGATCCGGCGCTGCGCGAGCAGTTCAAGCAGCGCTCCAACTGGCGCGGTGCCGCGTCAGTTGCCAAGGACTACAGCCTGATGGTCGCGGCCTTCGCGCTGCCGATCGCCTGGCCGCATCCGGTTGCCTGGGTCATGGCGATCCTGGTGCTCTGCGGCGTCCATGTGGGCCTTGCCATCCTGACTCACGAAACGGCACACAAATCGCTGTTTGCCAACGCGAAAATCAACGACTGGGTCGGCCAGTACCTGTGCGCGCTGCCGAACTTCAACAACATGCCGATGTACCGCGCCTACCACATGGCCCATCACCGGCTGGCCGGCACCAAGGACGACCCGGACCGGATCATGGTCGACCGCTATCCGGTGACGAAGGCCAATCTGCGCCGAAAGCTGCTGCGCGACCTGTCCGGGCAATCCGGGGTGAAGTTCCTGATCGGCATCGTCGCGATGAGCGCCGGCTACTGGAAGTTCCAGCAGAACGGCGTGGTCGAGAAGCTGGCCTACGATCGCCCGCAAACCTTCGTCGACTACGTGCGGAGCTTCATCAACAACGGCGGTGCGGTGTCGATCGCCTGGCAGTTCGCGATTTGGGCGCCGCTGTACGCGCTCGGCCACGGCTGGCTTTATCTGCTCTGGGCGCTGGCCTTCCTGATCCCGTTCCCGCTGACCATGCGCATCCGCGTGCTCGCCGACCACGGCGCGATCCACGATCCGGATTCCACCAACCCGCTGCTGCACGCCCGTTCAACCCGCGCCAACTGGCTCGAAAAGCTGCTGTTCGCCCCGCACCACGAGCACTACCACCTCGAACACCACCTGATGCCGTCTTGCCCGCACTGGAACCTGCCGAAGCTGCATGCCGTGCTGATGAAGGACGGGGTGATTCCCGAGGCCAATCAGGCGACGGGAATGCTGGATGTGTTGCGGCGGGTGACGCGCTGAAGCCTTCGCGGGCTCACGCCGCCGCAATCGTCGTCCGATGCAGCAGCCGGTGATGCCCGGCATAGCCGCCGGTGGCAGCATGCAGCAGCGAGCGGTTGTCCCACATCACCAGCATCTCCGGCTGCCAGCGGTGGCGGTACTGGAACTCAGGCCGTGACTGCCACTGGTACAGCTCGAACAGCAGCGGCATCGCTTCGGCGTCGTCCATGTCGTCGATGCCGATGATGTAGCCGAAGCAGCCGAACAGGCCTGCACGGCCTGTTTCCGGATGGCGGCGGATCAGCGGGTGGCGCTGCACGCGTTCGGCGTCCTTCGACGGCTTGATGACCATCGAACGGCCCTTTTTGTCGCGCTCGCCATACAGGCCGTCCGGCGCGTAGGCCTTCTTCGCCGAATGCAGCGCCGTGCGGCCTTCGATGCGCTGGCGCAAGCCGTCCGGCATCGCATCGAGTGCGGCGTGCTGGTTGGCGAACAGGGTGTCGCCGCCGAGCGACGGAATCACCTTGCCGTACAGCACTGTGCCGGCCGGAGGCCTCGGCTGGAAGCTCCAGTCGGTATGCCAGGTTTCGGCGAACAGCGATGAGGTTTCGTCAGCCCGCCGTTCGACTGCGATGATGTGCTGCCGACCCGGAATCGGCGCGATGAACGGGTCTTCGCCGAAGCCGCCGAACGCTTGCGTGAAGCGCTCCAGATCGTCGTCGGACAGCTGCTGATCGGGAAAGGCCAGAACGTGGTGTTCGAGCCAGGCCGCGCGGAGGGCGGCAACGGTCTCCGCGTCCAGCAATTGCGCGAGGTCGACTCCGCGCACACTGGCACCGCAGGCCTGACCAGAGTGGGTGATATCGAGGTTCATCAGCAGAGTCTGCCAAGCGCGACGACCCACTGTCGACCTCGCCTCAGCCGCCGTTGAAGCTGCGCCGCCATTGCGACGGTGACACTCCGAAGCTGCGCCGGAACTGCGCACGCAGCGATGACGTGGAACCCAGCC
This sequence comes from Nevskia sp., assembly GCA_021732745.1. Lineage (GTDB taxonomy): Bacteria > Pseudomonadota > Gammaproteobacteria > Nevskiales > Nevskiaceae > Nevskia. The sequence goes on from JAKFUK010000002.1 coordinate 110,017, forward strand.
CGGCCAGCAGTGCGATCCGTTCGACGGGCTGATCGGTGGTTTCCAGCAGCCGCTGACTGAAAGCCAGACGCTCGGCCAGCAGCCAATCGCCGACGGTCGCGCCGGTCTGCACGCGGAACTGGCGTGTGAATGTGCGGCGGCTCATCAGCGCACGGGCGGCCAGCGCATCAAGGCTGTGGGTTTGGTCCAGATGCTGGCGCAGCCAGTCGATGACCGCGCCGAGCCGCGAGTTGCGCGCCGTCGCCGGCAACGGCTGGCTGATGAACTGCGCCTGCCCGCCTTGCCGATGCGGCGACACCACCAGTCGCCGGGCAACCGCGTTCGCAGCGACCGCGCCGTATTGGTCGCGGACCATGTGCAGGCAGCAGTCGATGCCGGCGGCGGTGCCGGCCGAAGTGACGATCTGGCCCTCGTCGACGTACAGCACATCGGGATCGAGCCTCACGGCCGGATAGCGTGCCGCGAAGTCCTGCGCATATCCCCAATGCGTGCTGGCGCGGCGACCATCGAGCAGCCCGGCTTGGGCCAGCACGTAAGCGCCGAGACAGAGGCCGACGATCCGCGCGCCGCGACGATGCGCGCGGCGAAGTGCATCGAGCAAGGCCGGCGGCGCGGCTTCCTCCGGGTCTCGCCAGCTCGGCACGATGATCGTTTCGGCCCGACGCAGCGCTTCCAGGCCGTGGACGATCTCGATACGGAAGCCGGCCGTGGTCATCAGGCTGCCGGGTTTGACGGCGCAGACCCTCAGATCGAAGGCTGGCAGGCCCGGATGCGGATCGCCGAACACCACGCAGGGCACGGCGAGATGGAAAGGGCTGATCTGATCGAAGACCACGACGGCGATGACGGGCTTGGCGGCGGGCTTGACCATGCGCTCGATTTGGCCCGATCACGGCGCTGTTTGTCCATCAGGCCACTACGGACAACGACTCGCTCAGCAGACAATGGGCGCTCACGCCACTGGAAACTGCCCGCCATGACTGCCTCCGAACCGCTTGCCCTGCTCGATGACTTGCTGGCTGCCTGGAAGCCGCAGATCGGCAGCGCATTTCCCGGCTACCGCAATCACTGCCAGCGAATGGCCGCGTTCACGCTGGCGCTGATGCCGGCCGCGACCGCCGACGACCGCCGGAAGATCGCCATCGCCGCCTGCTTTCACGATCTCGGCATCTGGTCCGACGGCACCATCGACTACCTGCCGCCGTCGTCGCGCCGGGCGCGGGACTATCTGAAGTCGCAGGGGCTGGAAGCCTGGACGACTGAAGTCGAGTTGATGATCGACGAGCACCACAAGCTGCGCGCGTTCAAGGACCCGACGTACCCACTGGTCGAAGCGTTCCGCAAGGCGGATCTCGTCGACGTATCGCTGGGGCTGGTGAAGTTCGGCATTCCCGGCGACACGGTCCGGACGCTTAAAACCGCGTACCCGAACGAGGGCTTCCACAAGACGCTGATGGGCCTCGCCGGCGGCTGGTTCAAGCAACATCCGCTGAGCGCGCCGCCGTTCATCAAGTGGTGAGGCTTGCAGTCCGGATGATTTCGGAATTCCGGTGACTCCATTCTCTTACTGTGTTGTCACAAGCGAAAATGAAACGCAGCTTCGCGCGCAAACGCTCACTCATTCCCGCCCAAAAGCGCATCACAGTCAGCACAAGCGAACAACTGCACCGTACCGCCTGGCAGCGTTACGGTAGCAGTGCCACCTGCGCGTACTTCCCATTGTGAAAAACCAGTCTTGCTGATGGCAGTTCCTCGAATCCAGCAGTGATGGGCGTTCCCGCCCGCAAGCCGGAATTGCGACCAGCTAGTAAAATCGGCCATCCTCCCGAATCCCACACCGCCCCATGGCCGATGACTTTCGCACCTCGCCGGTGCTGGACCTTACCCGTGCGCTGATCGCGCGCCGCTCGCTCACCCCCGATGACGCCGGCTGCTGCCAGTTGATGGCGGATCGGCTGGCGGCCCTCGGCTTCAACATCGAGTGGATCAACTCGGAAGGCATCACCAACCTGTGGGCGACCTATGGCAGCGGCGCGCCGCTGTTCGTGTTGGCGGGCCATACCGATGTGGTGCCGCCAGGGCCGGCGAACGCCTGGGCCAGCGATCCTTTCGTGCCGGACATCCGTGATGGCGTGCTCTATGGCCGCGGTGCGGCGGACATGAAGAGCGGGCTGGCGGCGATGGTTTGCGCAGTCGAACGGCTGCTCGCAGGTGGCACCGTCAGCGGCACCATCGCTTTCCTGATCACCAGTGACGAAGAAGGGGTGGCCCTGCACGGCACCAAACATGTCGTCGAGGTGCTGAAGTCGCGCGGCATCAAGCCCGATTACGCGATTGTTGGCGAGGCGACGGGCGATCAAGCCTTCGGTGATCGCATCACCATCGGCCGACGCGGTTCGTTGGGCTGCAATCTGACCATCTTCGGCAAGCAGGGCCATGTCGCCTATCCGCTGAAGGCTGACAACCCGATCCACCGCGTGAGCCCGGCGTTGGCCGAACTGGTGTCGATCGAATGGGACGCCGGCAACGCACATTTTCCGCCGACCTCGTTCCAGGTCTCGAACTTTCATGCCGGCACCGGTGCCAACAACGTGATTCCGGGCGCGGCGGAACTGGTGTTCAACTTCCGCTACTGCACGGAATCGACGGCCGAAAGCCTGAAAGCTCGCGTCCACGAAGTGCTGGACCGCCACGGCCTGCGCTATGAAGCGCACTGGTGGCACAGCGGCCAGCCGTTCCTGACCCGTCAGGGCGCGCTGATCGAAGCGGCGAAGCGGGCGATTCGCGAGGTCACCGGCCTGACGCCGGTGCTGTTCACCGGCGGTGGCACGTCCGATGCCCGCTTCATCGCGCCGATGGGAACCGAAGTGGTGGAGATCGGGCCGGTCAATGATTCGATCCACAAGGTCGACGAGCATGTGCGCGTGGTTGATCTCGACGCGCTCAGTGCGGTTTACGAAGGCACGCTGCGCCGCCTGCTGGGCGCGGCATGAGCAGCGCGACCGGGGTTACGGCCTTCCGGCCGAATCCGCTGCTGGCACCGCAGTTGATACAGACCGTGCTCGCCACCAAGCGCCCGGTGCGTGGCCGCTGGGCGCGCAATGGCGGCGGCATGGAAGCGGCGTCGGTACAGCATCTGCTCGACTGCGGCGTCGATGGTGGCCAGCAAGTGCGTTTGACCGGCATGTACGCGCGCCAGCCGCAATCGCGGTCTTCAAGCGGGCTGGTGGTGCTGATCCACGGCTGGGAAGGCAGCCACGATTCCGCCTACCTGTATTCGATGGCCTCGAAGGTGTTCGATGCCGGCTGGAACGTATTTCGCCTGAATCTGCGCGACCACGCTGGCACTCATGCACTCAACGAGCGGATGTTCCATTCCGCGCGCATCGCCGAAGTGCTGCACGGCGTGCGCGCCGCGCAGTTGATCGACGGCAGCGAAGGCGGTCGGCTGGCGGTCATTGGTTTTTCGCTCGGCGGCAACTTTGCCTTGCGCGTCGGCCTGCTCGGCCCGGCGGCGGGCGTGACGCCCGCGCTTTCGATCGGCATTTCGCCGTCGATCGACCCCGGCGCAACACTCCGCGCCATCGACGAAGGGCCGAAGGTGTTCAAGCGCTATTTCCTCGACAAGTGGCGCAAGACCCTGGCCGCGAAATCGGATGCCTGGCCGGGTCGCTACGACTTCAGCGCTTTGAATGCCGCCGACAGCTTCGTCGAGATCACACGCCGCTTTGTCGTCGACCACACCGAATTCGACAGCCTGGAAGACTATCTCGGCAGCTACACGCTGACGCCGCCGATGCTGATGGGCTCGGCAAGCCCTCTGGCAATCCTCACCGCGCAGGACGATACGGTGATCCCGATCGCCGATTTCGATGGTTTGGGCGCACGCGGTTCGATGATCGCCTTCGACGCGCCGAAACGCGGTGGCCATTGCGGCTTCATCGAAAATCTTCAGCTTGAAAGCTGGGCCGAGCGTCGCGTGGTCGAGCTATTGTCGCGCATCTGATTGATTCACAACCCCTTTCGTCTGGAGCAGCCCGTGGAACTGAGCATCAACCTGAAGACCGTCTCGGAGCAGATTTCCAATGACGGCGGCGTCATCCGTCTGAACTTTGTCGGCGACAACGACGACATCGCCCAGGTCGACCTGCTGGTCGCCAACCTGCGCGGGCTGGCGCAGTACATCAACGAGATGGCCGACAAGTACGACGTCAACGCCGCGATGCTGTTCAGCGATCCGGCCGCCCAATCCGACCTGTAACCCGGCACTCAGCGATTGACGTTGCTGCGCTTCAAGGCGAAGGAGAACAGGCCCGGCAGATAGCGCTTCAGGCGCTCGTAGGCGACTTCCTTGCCGCCCATGAACACTTCCTCGTCGCCGGATTCGACCGCGCACCAGATGCTGTCGGCGCAGTCGGCGGCATCAATGCCGCCGTCGATGTGCTTGTCGGTCATGCCGTGAAGCTGGCCGTCACCTGACAGGGCATTGAGCGCGATGCTGGTGCGCACATAGCCGGGAAACACCGTGGTGAAGCGCAGGCCATCACGCCAGAGCTCGGCGCGTGCGGCTTCGGTGAAGCCGGCCAGGGCGTGCTTGGCGGCGCTGTAGCCGGTGCGTAGCGGTGCGCCGATACGGCCGGCGATGCTTGAAATCATCACGATGTGACCGGATTTGCGCGCCCGCATCGAAGGGACCAGCGCCCGGGTCAGCGCCACCGGCGCGAAGAAATCCAGCTCCATCAATTGCCGGTAGACATCCATCGAGGTGTCGACCAGCAGGCTGCGCTGCGACTTGCCGGCGTTGTTGACCAGCACGTCGATCGGGCCGAAGAAGCATTCGGCTTTCGCGACCGCTTCGGCGGCATCGAAGGCCATCAGGTCCAGCGGCAGCAGCGCGACTTTCGACGGATCGGGACAGGCCGCGCGCACCCGCTCCAGTTCAGCGACGCGACGGGCGCTCAAGACCAGTTTCGCGCCGCGCTTGGCGGCATCCAGCGCCAGAGCTTCGCCAATGCCGCTGGATGCGCCGGTGATCCAGATCGTTGAGGTCGTAAGTGAGGTCATCGTTGGGCGGTATAGGTCGGCAGGCGATCCTCCACACGGTCGAGCCAGTCGGCGAGCGTGTCGAGCAGCACCGGGGCGAGCCCGGTGGCGATGCGAGGATACTCCGCGACCGCGCCCCAGTTGCTGCGCAGGAACAGGTGGTTGACGCCAGGCAGCACGCGCACTTCGGCAGCCGGGTTGTGTTCCAGCGCGGCGCGTGCCGGAGCTTCGTTCTGCGACGGCGCGATCTGGTGGTCGAGGGCCGCGAACAGCACCAAAGTCGGCGTGTGGACCTGACGCAGCGCAGGTGCCGGATCGTAGGCGAGAATGTGGCGGAACCAGTCGGAACTCAGCGATTCGCGCTGCGCCTGAACCACCGCTTCGGACATCCGCCGCCGCGCAGCCAGCGCGTGCAGCGCGGCCAGCAAGCGTTCGTCACGCTGGGCGGCGAGCTGATCGGCCATGACGATGTCGAACAGTCGGCTCGCTTCATCGGCCGCCGCTTCGGCTTCGACCGCAGTGGCTCCGCGATCGAGCGCACCCTGATTGTTCTGGTAGCGGGAAATCTCGCGGCCGTTGACCGTCGGCGGTGCCAGCAGCACCAGCCAGGCCACGTCATTACGCCGCGCAGCGATCATCGGCGCGACCATGCCGCCCTCGCTGTGACCGAGCAGGCCGATGCGCAAGGAGTCGATGTCGCGACGGCGCTTCAGGTAGCTGAAGGCGGCTTCGGCATCGGCGGCGAAATCGACGACCGTCGAGCCCTGTCGGCTGCCACCGGATTCACCGACGCCGCGCTTGTCGTAGCGCAGTACCGCGTAGCCGGCAGATTCGAAAGCGGCGGCGAGCATCGCGAACGGCTTATGGCCGTACAGGGTTTCGTCACGATCATTGGGGCCGCTGCCGTGGATCAGCACCACCGCCGGCACCGGCATGTCGCGGGCGATGTAGGCGGGGCGGCTCAAGGTGCCGGCGAGCATCACCCGATCGTTGGCACCCCGGAAGCGGACCTCTTCGGACAAGCGCGCCGTGGCCGTCTGCGCCGCTTCGTCGTATTCGGCCTCAACCGTCGGCGATATCGCCACGGCGAGCAGCGCCGCTGCCGACATCCATCTGCCTGCCCGCTTCCCGATCACGTTCATGGCCGCACTCCCGCCGACTCGAAGACCACCGGCCGGCGGTATTCATGTGCGTGATCGGGCGTCCTGCGCCCGAGCGGCACATGGAGCGCCGGCTGGACCTTACCGTCATGTGCAGTGCAACAAAAGGGCCAAGCCGCCCTCTGCGGCGGTGTTGGGGCAGAAATGCCTACAGGCGGGTGATGGGGGCGGAAGGGCGGTCGACAGCGCCGTCCTGCAAGGCGATTTCAGCGCCTGCAGGCGTCGGCGATGACGGCTTTGTGCCGCTGCTGCGGGTCCTGCCGCCGGAAGACCGTCGCGATTCAGCCGCGCTGTTCGAGCCAGCCCTGCAAGGCATCGAGCAGCACCGGCGCCAGCCCGCCCTTGATGTAGGGGTATTCCGACACCGCACCCGACTGCGTGCGCAGGAACAGATGATTGACGCCGGGCAGCACGCGGATGTCGGCGGCCGGGTTGTCCTTGAGCGCCGCACGCGCCGGGCCTTCGTTGAGCGCAGGTGCGACCTGATGATCAAGTGCGGCGAACAGCACCAGCGCCGGCTTGTTCACTTTCGCCAGCGTCGGCGCAGGGTCGTAGGTGAGGATTTGCCTGAACCAGTTCGAGTTCAGCGTCTGCCGCTGGCTTTCGACGAAGCCTTCGGGAAGCTGGCGCACTTCGCGGATGCGCTGGAGTGCGGCGAGCAGGCGGGCATCGCGCTCGAACTCGGGAATATCGGCGGTCAGGATGTCGAACAGCCGCGCCGCTTCATCGGCTGCTTCCAGCGCCGATTTCTCGCTGGCACCGCGATCGAGCGCGCTCTGGGCGTTCTGGTACTGCGAAATCTCGCGCCCGGGGACCGTCGGCGGTGCCAGCAGCACCAGCCAGGCGACTTCAGCCCGCCGCGCGGCAATCATCGGCGCGATCATCCCGCCCTCGCTGTGGCCAAGCAGGCCGATGCGCGCCGGGTCGATGCCGGGCTGGCGGCGCAGGAAATCGAAGGCGGCTTCGGCGTCGTCGGCGTAGTCGAACAGGGTCACGCCTTTCTGCGTGCCGTTGGATGCGCCGACGCCGCGCTTGTCATAACGCAACACCGCGTAGCCGGCGGCAGTGAACGCCTGAGCCAGCGTCAGGAACGGCTTGTGGCCATACAGCGTTTCATCGCGATCATTCGGCCCGCTGCCGTGGATCAGCACCACGGCCGGCAGGCGGCGGTCCTTCGGCACGTTGCCGGGGCGGCTCAGGGTGCCGGCCAGGGTAATCAGCTCGCTGCCGCCGGTGAAGCGCACTTCGCCGGACGCCATCGGCACGCCGCGCAGCGCGTGATCAGCGATTGCCGCCAGCGGCAGCAGCAGGAGTGCGAGCAACAGCGTGCGACATGCCGACATCTAAGGTGACCTCAGCCGTAGGGCGGGTCGCGACCCGCCATTGACAGTTGCGCGGCGTTCAGCAACGGTCGCGACCCGCCATTTTGGCCTTGGCGCGAACGTCATGGCGGGTCGCGACCCGCCCTACGTCGGCCGCTTCACCCGGAACCAGGCCGCGTACAGCGCCGGCAGGAAGGTCATGGTCAGGACAGTGGCGACCACCAGACCACCCATCAGTGCTGCTGCCATCGGTCCAAAAAAGGCGCTGCGGACCAGCGGAATCAGCGCCAGCACCGCCGCGGCTGCCGTCAGCACGATCGGCCGGAAGCGACGTACCGCCGATTCGACGATCGCCGTCCACGGGTCGTGGCCCTCGTCGATGTCCTGGTCGATCTGATCCACCAGGATCACCGAGTTGCGCATGATGATGCCGGCCAGCGCGATCACCCCGAGCAGTGCCACGAAGCCGAACGGCAGGCCGGTGATCAAGAGCGCTGCTGCCGCGCCGATGATCCCCAGCGGTGCCGTCAGCAGCACCATCACCGTGCGCCCGAAGTGCTGCAGCTGAATCATCAGCAGCAGCAGGATGACGATCAGCATCATCGGCATCTGGGCGTTGATCGAGTCATTGGCGAGCTTGGACTGCTCCAGCGAGCCGGCAATGGCGATCTCGTAGCCGACCGGCAGCCGCGCGCGGATCGGCGCGAGCTGCTGGTCGATTGCCATCGTCACGTCGGGTGGCTGGGTGCCGGGAATGTTCTCGGCCTGGATGGTGATCGCCGGCAGCCGCGAGCGCCGCCAGATCACGCCCGGCTCGAACTCCGGCTTGGCAGTGCCGAACTGCGAGAACGGCACCGAAACCCCACTCGCGGTCGGCATGTAGGCATCGGCCAATTCGCTGATGGTGTTGCGCTCGTCCAGCGGCTGGCGAGCGACGATCTCGATATTGCGATTGGCTTCGCGATAGGTGCCGATGGTGGTGCCGGACAGGATGGTCTGGCCCGCGCCCCGGATCTGCTCGCTGGTGATGCCGAGCACGCGGAGCTTGTCCTGGTCGATCTCGTCGCGGACCACCAGAATCTTTTCGTGCCAGTTGTCGTGGACGTTGCGGGCTTGCGGATTGGCGGCGACCACCGCACTCACTTCGTCGGCGAACTGGCGAACCACGGTGGCATCCGGCCCCTGCACCCGGAACTGCACCTGCCAGCCGACCGGCGGGCCATTCGGCAGCGGATCGGCCTTGCCGCGCACTTCCGGGAACTCGTCGGTCAGCCACTGGCGAATGCGCAGCCGCAGCGCTTCGCGCGCCTTGGCATCACGGGCCACGACCATGAACTGCGAGAAGTTCACGTGCTGGAGCTGCTGATCGAGCGCCAGATAGAAGCGCGGCGCGCCGGTGCCGATCCAAGCGGTGTAATCCAGCACATCAGGATCATCCCTGAGCTTGGCTTCCATGCGCTTGGCGACGTTCTCGGTCGCCGCGAAGCTCGAACCTTCGGCCAGCCAGAGATCGACCATGATCTCGTTGCGCACTGACTCGGGGAAAAACTGCTTCGGAATCAAGCTGAAACTGGCGACACCGAGCGCGAAGGCGACGGCGGTGGCGCCCATCACCGTGATCCGGTGATCCACACACCAGTCGATGGCCGCGCGCAGGCGGCGGTAGAACGCGGTGTCGTAAAGATCGTGATGGACGCCGGCCGCGCGTTCCTTGAGCAGCCGCATGCCCAGCCACGGCGTGACGTAGACCGAGGCCAGCCAGGAAATCATCAGCGACATCCCGACGACCGCAAAGATCGAGAAGGTGTACTCGCCAGCCGCCGATTTCGCGAAGCCCACCGGCAGGAAACCGGCAGCGGTGATCAAGGTGCCGGTCAGCATCGGAAACGCCGTCGAGGTGTAGGCATACGACGCCGCTTTCAGCTTGTCGTAACCCTCTTCGAGCTTGCGGGCCATCATTTCGACGGAAATCATCGCGTCGTCGACCAGCAGCCCCAGCGACAGCACCAGCGCGCCGAGCGAAATCTTCTGCAACTGGATGCCGGCCCAGTCCATGGCCAGGAAGGTGACGCCGAGCACGAAGGGAATGGTCAGCGCCACGACCATGCCGGTGCGCAAACCGAGCGAGAAAAAACTGACCACCAGCACGATCACCACCGCTTCAGCCAGCGACTGCACGAACTCGCCGACCGCATGCCGGACCACTTCCGGCTGGTCGGTGATCTGGCTGACTTCGATGCCGATCGGATATGACACTTTCAGCCGGTCGACGATGGCGTCCAGTTCGCGGCCCACCTTCAGCACATCGCCGTCCTTCTCCATGACCACGCCAAGCGCCATGGCGTCATGTCCGCGATGGCGAATCTTGGTCCGTGGCGGGTCTTCCCAGCCGCGATAGACCTGGGCGAAATCACCGAGCCGGAAAGTGGCGTCACCGACCCTGAATCGAGTGTCCTCGATCTGCCGGATGCTGTCGTACTCGCCACCGACCCGCACGAACAGCGCGCGGTCCTCGGTATCGAGCCGGCCTGCGGGCGCGACGATGTTCTGGCCGCGCAGCGCGTCGCCGATCTGCTGGAAGGTGATGCCGAGCTGGGCGAACTTGCGATAGCTGAACTCGACGTAGATGCGCGGCTGCTGCTCGCCAAGCAGGTCGACCTTTTCGACACCTTGGATATTGCCGAGCACCTTGCGGGCGTTGTCGACCTGATCCTTCAGCTCCGTGTAAGTGAAGCCATCGGCCTCGAAGGCGTACATGGCGATATAGGTATCGCCGAACTCGTCGTTGAAGAACGGCCCCTGCACGCCCTGCGGCAACTGCGCCTGGATATCGCCGACCTTCTTGCGCACCTGATACCAGAGCGGGCGGATGTCTTTCGGCGGCGTGTCCTCGCGGATGAACACGAACACCTGTGACTCACCCGGCTTGGAATAGCTCTGGGTGCGATCCAGCCACGGCGTTTCAGCGAGCTTTTCCTCGATCTTGTCAGTGACCTGCTGCTCCATCTCGGTGGCCGTTGCCCCCGGCCAGATGGTGCGGATGACCATGATCCGAAACGTGAATTCCGGGTCTTCCTTCTGACCAAGGTTCAGGTAGGCCGCGACCCCGGCCAGCATCAGCAGCACGACGATGAAGCGGGTGAAAGAGTCGTGCCGGATCGCCCAGCGCGACAGGTTGAAGCCGCCGCCGTCCTGCGCTTTCGGGTCGCTCATGGTGGGCTCAGCCTGCCGCCGGAGGTTCGACGAGCAGCTTCACCTTCTGACCCGCGCGCAGCAGCGCCGCCCCGGCGGTGACCACCCGCTCGCCGGGCTTCAGCCCTTCGGCGATCAGCGCTTCGTTGCGCTCGAAGCCGACCAAGGTCAGCGGCCGGAAATTGACGGCACCGGTGGCCTCGTCGAACACCCAGACGCCCTGCGCGCCGCCGCTTTCGACATAGGCGGTCAGCGGCAGATGAATCAGCGCCGGCAGGCTGTCATCGACGATCCGGACGCTGGCAGTCATGCCCAGCTGCATCGCCGCCGGGGGGTTCTCGACGCTGACCCGCAGCGCATAGGTGCGGGTCGCCGCATCGGCCGACTGCGCCAGTTCGCGAATCCGGCCTTTGATCGGTTTGCCGTTCGCGGACCACAGCAGCACCTCGACCGGCTGACCCACTTTCAATCTCTGGATCAGCTGTTCCGGCGCATTGGCCGCGATTTCCATCGCCCCGCTGCGCGCCAGCCGCACCACGGTCTGACCGGCGGCGACCACCTGCCCGGCTTCGCCTTCGAGCGAGGTGATGGTGCCGTCGGCATCGGCGCGCAGTTCGGCATAACCGGTCTGATTGCCGCTGACCCGGGCCTGGGCGCGCACCGATTCCAGCTGCGCTTTCGCGGCCTCGAAGCGGGTTTTCTGGCGATCGAGCTCAGCGCGGCTGACGAAACCGGTGTCGGCGAGCTTCGAGAAGCGCTCGAAATCGGCCTTTTCGACGGCGAACTGCGCTTCCTGCGCGGTGACGGTCGCGCGGCTGGCGCTTTCGTTCAGGGCCAGATCCTGCGGATCGAGCCGCATCAGCGCCTGGCCCTTGCGAACCTGCTCGCCGACATTGACCAGCCGCGTCTCGATCTTGCCGGCGACCCGGAAACCGAGATTCGACTCGTAGCGCGGCCGCACTTCACCGGCGTAGGTGTTGGCGGCATCGGTCCTGCCGACCGTGACCAGCACGGTGCGCACGGCGCGGATTTCTTCCGGAGCCGCCGGCGGTTTGCCACAGGCGGCGAGCAGCAGCAGGGCGGCGCTCAAGCCGGTCGGCAACAGGATCGAAAGACGGTTCACAGGCACTCCTTCCTTGCTGCTCGGCGGTCGTCCGGCTCGGCTAGCCAAACTGACGAAACATTGTTTTTCGTTAGATGAAACTGCAATCAGCTAGGCCCGGGCCAGCAGCGAATCGACCAGGAATTCGGCCATCAGTGCTGCCTGCCGGCCGCGATCCAGCGAGTAGCGCTCGGCGACGATCTGCGGATGGCAGAACGGGATCACCGCGTTGAACACGCACTGGCAGCGGTCTTCGAGCTTGTTCGAGGTGAACTCGCCGCTGCGCGCACCGTCCTCGATCACCAGCCGGTAGCAGGCGCGCACCCGCTCGATATGGGCGTCGATCACGCCCCACTGCTCGTCCATCGCGATCGCCACGATCTCGTGAACGCGCGATTCGTTCAGATACTGCTCGCAGGTGAAGCGATGGCCTTCCATCACCAGCCGCTTCAGCCGCTCCGACGCCGGCCGCGCCTCGCGGGCAATGCCCTGCGACAGCGTTTCCATGCGCGCCAGCACGACTTCGGTGATCGCTTCGTTGATCGCCGCCTTCGATTCGAAGAAGCGATAGACATTGGCCGGCGACATCTCGCACGCCTGCGCGACATCGGCAACGGTGGTCTTGGAATAGCCGTAGGCCCGGAACAGACGTTCCGCCTCGGCCAGGATGCGATCCCGGATCGCCGGTTGGGTAATGGCTGCGCTTCTCATCTGACGATTGTCATTAATCGTCACTCAACGGTCAATCGCTTTTAATTGGGGTCAGATACACATTACGCGGCAGCAGCGGCGGCCGCGGGCCGCCCTACGCGGTGCCGATTTCGTCGGCCGATGATCTTCCCCCGGTAGCACTGCCGACCACGGGGCGTTAGGGTTCAGCCACTCCCGTTCACGCCCCGCCCATGTCGAACCTGCGCGCTGCATCCGACCGCTACACCGCCACCGCCATCACCCTGCACTGGCTGATCGCCGGATTGATCGTCGGCGGCTTCGCGATGGGCCTGTACATGACCGGCCTGAAGCTGTCGCCGGACAAGCTGAAGCTCTATTCCTGGCACAAGTGGAGCGGCATGACCGTGCTGGCGCTGGCCGCGCTGCGCATCGTCTGGCGCTGGACCCACCCCGCCCCGCCGCCGCTGCCCGGCCAGCCGCGCTGGCAGTTGCAGGCCGCGCATTACGCGCATCTGGCACTGTATGTCTTGATCGTCGCGATTCCGCTCAGCGGCTGGCTGTACAGCTCGGCCAGCGGTTATCCGGTGGTCTATTTCGGCATCAAGGCCTTGCAGTTGCCGGATCTGGTGGCGAAGAACAAGGAACTGGCGAAGTCCTTGAAAGAAGTGCACGAAATCCTGAACTGGACGATGGCAGCACTGGTCACAGTGCACGCCGGTGCCGCCGTCAAGCATCACCTGATCGACCGCGACGGCACCCTCGCCCGCATGCTGCCCTGGGCGCGCCGCCCGAACACCGCTAAATCGACATGAAACTGATCCACGCCGCTCTCGCCACTGCCCTATTCAGCATCAGCGGCAGCCTGTTCGCCGCCGAACGCGCCATCGACCCCGCCAAAAGCACGATCACCGCGGTCTTCACCCAGATCGGCGTGCCGGTCGAAGCGCCGTTCACCAAGTTCACTGGCCGGGTCAATCACGATCCAGCCAAGCCGGCAGACGCGAAGGCCGTTCTCGATATCGACACCGCCAGCTTCGACATCGGCGATGACGACTACAACGCCGAAGTCCGCAAACCCGAGTGGTTCGATACCGCGAAATACCCGAAGGCGACCTTCACTGCCACCGGCTTGACGCCTGCGGCAAACGGCAGCTTCACGGCAGCCGGCAAGCTGAGCCTGAAAGGCCGGACGGCCGAGCTGAAAGTGCCGGTCACCGTGAAAGCGGACGCCGCCGGTTCGAGCTACAGCGGCAAGCTGATCATCTCGCGCAAAGCCTTCAGCATCGGCGACCCGGCCTGGGAAGACACGGTCGAAGACACCGTGACCATCCAGTTCAGGATTTTCGTACCCGCCGCGCGCTGAGCGCTGCGGTTATCTTTCACCGTCCACCGATAACCTTGCGAGGAAACACCCGTGACCCGTTCCAAAATGCTGCTGTCCGCTGTCCTTGCCGCCGCCTGCGGCACCGCCGTGGCCGCACCTGACAGCTACACCATCGATTCCAGCCACACCTACCCGAGCTTCAAGGCCGCGCACATCGGCGGCATCTCGTTCTGGCGCGGCAAGATCAACCAGTCCAGCGGTGCCGTGACCCTGGACCGCGCTGCCAAGACCGGCACCATCGACATCCTGATGGACATGACCAGCATCGACTTCGGCTTCGAGAAGATGAACGAGCATGCCAGGAAGGACGACATCTTCGACGTTGCCAAGTACCCGACTGCGACCTACAAGTCGACCAAACTGGTGTTCACCGGCGACGCCATCACCGCCGTCGAAGGCAACCTGACCCTGCACGGCGTCACCAAGCCGGTGACGCTGACCGTCAACCAGTTCAAGTGCATTCCGCACCCGTTCTTCAAGCGCGAAGTCTGCGGAGCGGATGCCACGGCGGTGATCGACCGCACCGACTTCGGCGTTTCCTACGGCGTCGGCAAGGCGATCCCGGACGGCAAGGTGACGCTCGATATCCAGGTCGAAGCGCTGAAGGACGAAGCGGCCGGCCCGACCTGAGCCAGGCCAACATAGGGTGGGCAGGCCTCATCTGCCCACCAGTTCGCGACCGTCAAACTGCGGCGCAACGCGTGGGCAGATGAAGCCTGCCCACCCTACGAGGCTGTTGCTGTTCTCTGCGATCTCCGCGTTCTCTGCGTGAGATCCCGCTTTTCCACCGCACAGTAGGTCGGCAATCCTTTGCCGACACGCGCCCTTCACCGGAGCGTGTCGGCGGCAAGGGATTGCCGCCCTACGGCTGAGCGCTGGATCAGGGTGGATCAGCCCAGGTTGCCCAACTCCCTGATCCCCACCGACAACCCGGCGAAATCCCGCGTCCCGGCCGCCTGAAGTTCGGCGAGCCGGGTTTGCGCGAACGCAGCCGCGCGTTCACGGCTGGCAAACCAGGCGGCGATGCGCGCTTCCGCATCGGCACCTGCGAAAGCCAGCGCAGCGGCGGCCAGCCGCCGGTGAATCTTCCAGGCGTCGTCGCGCAGGTTGACGCGCGACAGCGACTGCCACTTGCCCATGGTCGGCAGTTCGTTGATCGCCGCGAACAGCCACAGCAGGCGGAAGCGCTCGCCGATGCGGAAATACACGGCTGCCGCTTCGGCGATCGAAACATTCGCGCCTTCGGCCAGTTCGGCGATGTCCAGCGCCGCGCCCAGCGCCCGGGTGTTGGCCAGACGCCGCGCCAGCGATTGCGGCACGCCTTCGGCCGTCATCGCGGCGTAGCTGCGATCCCAGTCTTCACGATAGGCCGGTGGCAGCGCCGCCGGCAGCAAGGCTTCGACCTCTGTGACCGGCCCGGTGTAGCGCTCGATCGCTTCGGCCACCGGCAAGGCTGCCCAGCGGCTGGATGCGAACCAGCCGGTGGCGTGCTTGAGCAAGCCTATGGCGAGGTTCATCAGCCGGTATTGCGTGGCCGCCGGCAGGACGTTGTCGAGCGCTTCGACACCGGCCCAGTAGCCGTCGCCGCCGTAGATCTGGTGGGCGGTGGCGTAGGCCTTGAGCACTTCGGCGCGGGTCAGGCCGTGATCGTCGGCCCAGAGTTGGGCGAAGCCGGCACCCATGCGGTTGACCAAGGCGTTGGACAGGATGGTGGCGATGATTTCGCGCTTGAGCTGATGGCGGCTCAGCAGCGCGTCGTAGCGTTCGACCAGCAGCGGCGGGAAATTGCCCAGCAGATCGCGGACGAAGAAGGGATCGTCCGGCACGCCTGACGCGAGGATGGCGTCGTACAGGGAAATCTTCGAGTAGGCGATCAGCACGCTCAGTTCCGGCCGGGTGAGCCCGGCACCTTGGGCGCGGCGGCGCTTGATGTCGTCCTCGTCCGGCAAGCCTTCGATCGCCCGATCCAGCCGCCCTTCGCGCTCCAGCATGCGCATCAGCTCGGCGTGATCGTCCAGCCGCGCACCGGCGTTCTGGTGCAGCAGGCTGATCGCCTGGCTCTGCACGTAGTTGTCGCGCAGCACGAAGCGGGCGATGTCGTCGGTCATCGACGCCAGCAGCGGATCGCGGGCCTCGCGGCTCAGTTCGCCGGTGCTGGCCGGTTCACTGAGCGCGATCTTGATATTGACCTCGCGGTCGGAGGTGTGAACGCCGGCCGCGTTGTCGATGGCATCGGTGTTGATGCGCCCACCGGCAAAGGCGTACTCGATGCGCCCGGCCTGCGTGCAGCCCAGATTGCCGCCCTCGCCGACCACCTTGCAGCGCAAGCTCAGGCCGTTGACGCGGATGGCGTCGTTGGCGCGGTCGCCGACTTCGGCATTGTTCTGGTGGCTGGCTTTCACATAAGTGCCGATGCCGCCGTTCCAGAGCAGATCGACCGGGGCGCTCAGGATCGCCTTCATCAGCTCGGCCGGGGTCAGTGCGTCTGCCTTGATATCGAGTGCGGCACGCACTTCCGGGGTGATCGCAATCAGCTTGGCCGTACGCGGGAAAATACCGCCGCCGCTGGAGATGAGCCTTGCGTCGTAATCGGTCCAGGACGAACGCGGCAAGGCGAATAGCCGCTGACGCTCGGCGAGGCTTGCGGCCGCATCCGGCGTGGGGTCAAGAAAGATGTGGCGATGATCGAAGGCGGCGAGCAGGCGCATCGTCGGTGACAGCAGCATGCCGTTGCCGAAGACGTCACCACTCATGTCGCCGATGCCGACCGCCGTGAACGCCTCGGTCTGGATGTCGACGCCCGGCGTCATTTCGCGGAAATGGCGCTTCACCGATTCCCAGGCGCCCCGGGCCGTGATGCCCATCTTCTTGTGGTCGTAGCCGGCGCTGCCACCGCTGGCGAAAGCATCGCCGAGCCAGAAGCCGTACTCGGCCGACACACCGTTGGCGTAGTCCGAAAAAGTGGCCGTGCCCTTGTCGGCAGCCACTACCAGATAGGCGTCGTCGGGATCGTGGCGCACGGTATCGGCCGGCGGCACGATCATGGTGCCGACGCGGTTGTCGGTCAGATCGAGCAGGCCTCTGAGGAAAGTCTTGTAACAGGCGATGCCCTGCGCCATCCAGGCTTCACGATTGCTGGCATCGACCGGTTTCTTGACCACGAAACCGCCCTTCGCCCCGACCGGCACGATCACCGTGTTCTTGACCTGCTGCGCCTTCATCAGGCCCAGCACTTCGGTACGGAAATCCTGCCGGCGATCGGACCAGCGCAAGCCGCCGCGCGCCACCCGGCCGCCTCTCAGATGCACGCCCTCGACATCCGGCGAGTAAACCCAGATCTCGAACATCGGTCTCGGCTGCGGCAGTTCGGGAATCTTCGAGGGATCGAGCTTCAGGCTGAGCCAGGCCTTGGCCTGACCATCGGCCGCCTTCTGGAAAGCATTGCTACGCCAGGCCGCGCGGATCACCGCGACAAAGGCGCGCAGCAGGCGATCGGCATCCAGGCTCGAAACCTGGTCGAGCGCGTGATCCAGCGCCTGACCGGTGCGCAGCCATTCCTGGGTGCGCGAGCCAGCGCTGAGCGCCGGATCGAAGCGGGTCTCGAAAGCGGTGACCAACAGCCGGGCGATCGCCGCGTGCTCGATCAAAATGCCTTCGATGTAGCTCTGGCTGAACGGCAGGCCGGTCTGCAGCAGGTATTTGGTCAAGGCGCGCAAATAAGTGACCTGCCGTGCCGACAAGCCCGCGCCGAGCACCAGCTTGTTCAGACCATCGTTCTCGATGTCGCCGCGCCAGGCAGCGAGGAACGCGGCCTCGAAATAGGCCGCCTGCGTCGCCGGAGCCAGCGTGCAGCCGCCGTGCGCCACATCGAACACCTGCAGCCACTGCGAGCCGCCGTCGGCCGGGCGGACTTCGGTCGGGTCCTGACGGGTGATGCGGAAGCCGAAGTTTTCCAGGGTCGGCAACACGTCGGACAGCGCGATCGGCGTGCCCAGCGTGTACAGCGTCAGACCGGTGGCCTGCGGCAGGCCGGTGGCGGGGGTGGTCACCTCCAGACGCACTGCCAGCGGCTGCGCATCGTCAAGACCGGCCAGCACGCGGGCATCGGCCGCTGCCTGCGCCGCACTTGCGCTTTCCGCATACGACAGCGGGAAAGCGTTGGCATAGCGTGCGGCAAGGCTGGGTTCGGCAATCAGCGCCTCGTGCAATTGATCGCGCCAGGTGCGCGTTGCCGCGATCACCTGTGCTTCGACCTCCGCCGGTGCCAGCGCAATGGTGGTGCCCGGCGGCGTGCGCACGATCAGATGCAGGCGGGTGAGATCGCCTCTGACGGCTTCGATGTTGCGATCCAGCGCCAGTCCGCCGCAGATCGCCATCAGCTCGCCGCCCACCTTGTCGCGCAGCTCGCGCGAATAGCGTTCGCGCGGCAGGTAGACCAGGAAGGAATAGAAGCGGCCGTACCGATCGCGGCGCATGAACAGGCGCAAGGAATGGCGATCACGCAGCGCGCGGATGCCAAGGCAAAGCTGGAACAGTTCCTCTTCGTTGGACTGGAACAGCTCGTCGCGCGGCAGGCCGTGCAGGATGTCGCGCAGCTTCTTGCCGGAGTGCGAGTGCTCGCCAAGCCGCGACCGCGCCATCACGTAATCGGCCTTGGCGCGCACCAGCGGAATCTGCCGCGGACGGTCGATGTAGGCCTCGGTCGAAAACAGGCCGAGCAGGCGCACGGTGCCGATGAGGTTGCCGGCGGCATCGAAGCGCTTGACCGAAATCACGTCCATCAACTCGGCGCGGTGAATGGTCGAACGCAGATTGGCCTTGGTGATCACGGCAAGCCGCGTGGAATCGGCGTACTTGTCGAGTTCGCGGATCGGCGCGATCAGTTCCTGCTCGGCCCACACCGATCCCGCACGCAGCAGGCCAAGGCCGGACGTGGCATCGGTGCGGAAATGGCTGCGGCCGTCGCCGCGCTTTTCGGCCACGCTTTCGATGACGCCGAGAAAAGTGAAATGCTGGTCGACCAGCCAGTCGAGAAAGGCGCGCACTTCGCCGAACGCGGCCTTGTCGGCACCCGGCGGCGGCGTTGCCAGTTCGGCGCTCAAGTCCACCACCCGCGCCACCGAGGCCGCGTGATCGGCCACCACCTGCTGGACATCGCGCAAGCCGGCCAGGCAATCCGCTTCGAGCTTGGCGTAAGCGGCCGCCGACGCCAGCGGCGCGAACTCCAGCCGGATCAAAGACTCGCCATAGCCATCGCCGGCGACAGCATCCAGCGCACCATCCGCCGTGCGGCGAATGGCGATCACCGGGTGCACGCTCCAGTCGATCGCAGCCCCGGCGGCGCGAACGGCGATGGTCAGCGTATCGACCAGGAAAGGCTGGTCTCGGGCAGCACTTTCGACCACCGCGTGGCGCATGCCGGCCGATGGCGGCGACACCCGGACCAGAATCTCCCCGGGCGGCCGCCGTTTCGCGAACATCCAGTGCTGCCGGGCGATTTCGACCAGGGTCGTGTCGTCGCGCTGGATCAGCGATTCCAGCGTCGCCGTCTGGTAATAGGCACGAAGGAAGGGGCGGAACGCTGCAACATCCAGCGCAGCGGAAGCATCAAGTGAAGTCGCGAGCACATCGAGCCGCGCGAGCAGGTCTTCCTGCGCACGGTCGAGGCCCAATTCATGTGGGGCCTGCATGGTTGGTTTCTCCTCGGGCGCGATGCGCAGGCATCGCTTCGCCGCAATGGGCGGAGTATGCCAGCGAGGTGTCGGAAGCGACCCATCGGCCCGAGACTCGCGCCGAGTCGGCGCTCGCCGTAGCCATTGCGGAGCCGGTTCATCCCCGCGATCGCGGGGAACGCGGCGGCGGCCAAATCCCCTGATCGGAGCCTGACGGTTCATCCCCGCGATCGCGGGGAACGCTTCGATCTGGCGGCGCACGAACTCGACAGTGACGGTTCATCCCCGCGATCGCGGGGAACGCTTGGCAGCAATCGCACCCGCTACTTCGACCTGCGGTTCATCCCCGCGATCGCGGGGAACGCCGGAACACCGCCGGGTCCATGGTGTTGTTCGGCGGTTCATCCCCGCAATCGCGGGGAACGCTTAAGAGCGCGGAAATCGCAAAGCTGCACACCCGGTTCATCCCCGCGATCGCGGGGAACGCCTGGCATCAATGTCCGAGCACGGACCGAGGAACGGTTCATCCCCGCGATCGCGGGGAACGCCTGGTAATAGTCTCCATCTTCGCTCGCCAGTTCGGTTCATCCCCGCGATCGCGGGGAACGCATCGCGGTCGCACACAAGCAGGTCTGGACACCCGGTTCATCCCCGCGATCGCGGGGAACGCCATACCGCCTCCGTATTGGCGCAAAACTCGGCCGGTTCATCCCCGCGATCGCGGGGAACGCATGCGCTGCATTCTGGCCATCACGGCGCTAATTGGTTCATCCCCGCGATCGCGGGGAACGCTTGTAACTAGCAGTAGAAGCAACCCGTTTGCCCGGTTCATCCCCGCGATCGCGGGGAACGCAACCGGAGAGAAATATGCTAGTGGATCAACTACGGTTCATCCCCGCGATCGCGGGGAACGCACCGTCCCTGATCTTGACGCATACATCCCGACCGGTTCATCCCCGCGATCGCGGGGAACGCGCCCTGTGGCGCGGTCTAGGCGACGCTCCGACCGGTTCATCCCCGCGATCGCGGGGAACGCCTCTCGGACCTCAATTCGGGTCAGATTCTCGCCGGTTCATCCCCGCGATCGCGGGGAACGCTGCGTGTGCCGAACTTCGCTATCGCGGCCTCGCGGTTCATCCCCGCGATCGCGGGGAACGCCTGTGGCGACGCACGTATCGCGGCGTCTGGTTCGGTTCATCCCCGCGATCGCGGGGAACGCGTAAGCGCTAAGCGAGGAAAGGGGGGTCAGTGCGGTTCATCCCCGCGATCGCGGGGAACGCGTGTGCTTGCGGAACAATAAGGACAACGGGCTCGGTTCATCCCCGCGATCGCGGGGAACGCGACTCCATTGACGCCATGCCGACAGACACATGCGGTTCATCCCCGCGATCGCGGGGAACGCTGTCACTCCAATTCCGGGAACGGAAACAGGTCCGGTTCATCCCCGCGATCGCGGGGAACGCTCAACAGCTTCCCCGGCACCACGTTTGAACTGCGGTTCATCCCCGCGATCGCGGGGAACGCGAGCCGATCTACGATGCGGATTCGTGCGTGTTCGGTTCATCCCCGCGATCGCGGGGAACGCTCAATCAGCAACTGAGCGAGCGCATGGGCGCGCGGTTCATCCCCGCGATCGCGGGGAACGCCCGACCCCATCGCCGGGGTTCGTTTCGTTATTCGGTTCATCCCCGCGATCGCGGGGAACGCGGGCGTCTTGTCGACCAGGCCAGCCTCGCCGGCGGTTCATCCCCGCGATCGCGGGGAACGCGGTTTCGGATCTGGTTCGGAAGAGGGCATGACCGGTTCATCCCCGCGATCGCGGGGAACGCTGGGTCAAGGCCAACCCCAACCTCGGCGTAAGCGGTTCATCCCCGCGATCGCGGGGAACGCAATCGAATCTGCAAGGCCTCTGCGATGAGTGCCGGTTCATCCCCGCGATCGCGGGGAACGCAGCCTCGATCGCGTTGCCAAGCTGCTCGGGGACGGTTCATCCCCGCGATCGCGGGGAACGCCGCCGCCTGATCATGATCGACGAACTGACCCCCGGTTCATCCCCGCGATCGCGGGGAACGCAGGGTCCGCTCGACCCGACAGTTCGGCTGCAACGGTTCATCCCCGCGATCGCGGGGAACGCCGGAACTGCCAAAAGAAGTCGTCGCAGCGTGGCGGTTCATCCCCGCGATCGCGGGGAACGCCCACGCATCGCATTTGCTCAATGAGTTCGATTCGGTTCATCCCCGCGATCGCGGGGAACGCTCCATGCCAGCGCAAGCCATCAGCATCGTCGTCGGTTCATCCCCGCGATCGCGGGGAACGCGATCGCCGGAGCCACATGCAGGCCGACCACGTCGGTTCATCCCCGCGATCGCGGGGAACGCGCTTTCGGCACATCGTGTTCGTAGGCATAGACCGGTTCATCCCCGCGATCGCGGGGAACGCGAAAAGAAGAGTCACCGTTATTTTCTTTAAGACGGTTCATCCCCGCGATCGCGGGGAACGCGGTCGAAAGAAAGACCTCACCGGCCGCCTCGTCGGTTCATCCCCGCGATCGCGGGGAACGCGCTGGTGGGCGGCGGGTCCACGATCAGCGAGCCGGTTCATCCCCGCGATCGCGGGGAACGCGGTGTCGCCGCTATCCAGATGGGCCGCCGGTTCGGTTCATCCCCGCGATCGCGGGGAACGCCTCGGCGGCGATCGCATAGCGGGCGTTGAATTCGGTTCATCCCCGCGATCGCGGGGAACGCTTCGTCACGGCCGCTGCGGCCATCATCGCGATCGGTTCATCCCCGCGATCGCGGGGAACGCAAATGGAGCAGGCCGCAGACCCCTACAACTCGCGGTTCATCCCCGCGATCGCGGGGAACGCTTTCTCCGAGTTACAACGTCGATCCACCTGCGCGGTTCATCCCCGCGATCGCGGGGAACGCTACTGGCGCGTCCTGTCCTGTTTATTCGGGTACGGTTCATCCCCGCGATCGCGGGGAACGCCGAGATCGCCGCGTTCGCCGAAGCACGCAGGGCGGTTCATCCCCGCGATCGCGGGGAACGCCCCCCATGAACCAGTTTGGCCGATTCCTGAAACGGTTCATCCCCGCGATCGCGGGGAACGCGGCGTCAATGGTGGGAACGCTGGTCATGCGGGCGGTTCATCCCCGCGATCGCGGGGAACGCACGATGGGGGCCACGATCTCGTTCCAGTACGACGGTTCATCCCCGCGATCGCGGGGAACGCATATAGGTTCGGATTAGCTGCGATTCGATCACCGGTTCATCCCCGCGATCGCGGGGAACGCCGGCGTTTTCGGGTGCGGCACGTACCCGAGTTCGGTTCATCCCCGCGATCGCGGGGAACGCGGCGCGCCATCCTCGATTGTTCCTGCCGTGATCGGTTCATCCCCGCGATCGCGGGGAACGCGCGAATGACGTGCATCAAACGCTTTGTCTCTACGGTTCATCCCCGCGATCGCGGGGAACGCCTTTCCACGTAGTATGTCTGAAAATGACTGGTCGGTTCATCCCCGCGATCGCGGGGAACGCTTTTGATTTTCATAAAAAACCGACCTCGCTCCCGGTTCATCCCCGCGATCGCGGGGAACGCGTCCGGCCGCCGATTTCAACGATCGTGCGGTACGGTTCATCCCCGCGATCGCGGGGAACGCACCAAACGCAAATGACTGAACCGTAAAGTCATTTTGCATGTCGATAAATCTACCGCCTTTTCGACCCTGCGTTCAGGTCTTCAGGCGGGCTTTCTTCGAATTGGCAAAGAGCGTTCAGAAAACTCACTTCCCGACGCGG
Organism: Nevskia sp.; assembly: GCA_021732745.1. Taxonomy (GTDB): domain Bacteria; phylum Pseudomonadota; class Gammaproteobacteria; order Nevskiales; family Nevskiaceae; genus Nevskia. Next base: position 133,362 of record JAKFUK010000002.1, read on the forward strand.
GGAGAGAGGCTTGCGGCAGAAATTCGACCAGTCTGGTGCCGTCGTAATCCACGGGTAGCCGTCGATTGGTGCCGACGGTCTCGAACCGGAACCCGGCTTCGTCGGAGGGGTCTCGCCAGGCGATCACGGCATTGCCGTCGCCGATGCCGTCGGTGACCTGGTTCCACAGATATTCGCGGACCCGGCGGCCGTATTCGCCGACGTAGACGCCGGCCCGGACTTCCAGCAGCCATATCGCCAGCCGGCCGCGCAGGCGCGGTGGCGCGTCTTCGAGGACGATGACGATCATCCGGCGCGATGCCCGGGGTCACCCAGGCTTTCGGGGTTGGGAATCGCGACGGGAACCTGATCCTCGTGCGGCTGCGGCGGCAACAGCTCGCCAGCAGCAAGAATCGCTTCGATGTCCGGGATGATCTTTTCCAGCAGCTTCGATTGGCGGAACGCATCGCGACAGGCAATCCGCACCTGCCGTTCCGGCTCGGCAGGCTTGCGCGCAGCCAGCGCGAAGGCGATCGGCACGACGGTGTCGAACTTGTAGATATCGGCCACGTCGTAGACGAACGACAGCGGCTTGCCGGTGTGGATGAAACCGAGCGCCGGTGCATAACCGGCGGCCAACACGGCGGCTTCGGTGACGCCATAAAGACAGGACGTGGCGGCGGACAGACAGCGATTCGGCAGGTCGCCTGCATCCCAAGTCTGGATGTCGTAGTTGCGGGCTTTCCAGTCGACGCCGTACTTCTGAGCCAGCAGTTTGTACGTGGCCCGGACCCGCGCGCCTTCGATGCCCCGCAACTGGTCGACACTGCGCCGCGCCGGTGGCTCTTCACCAAATCGGCGGCGATACATCTCGCGCACCACTTTCAATCGCGCGTCTTCATCCAGCGCAAGCTTGGCCTGATACAGCAGGCGATCGGCCCGCGCACCCCCCGGTTGACCCGCCGAATAGAGGCGCACCCCGCCCTCGCCGATCCAGACCAGCAAAGTGCCGACTTGTGCCGCCAGCCGCACCGCCGCGTGGCTGATGCGGGTGCCGATTTCCAGCATCAAACAGGCAACGCCGCCAATCGGGATATGGGTGCGTACACCGGTCTTGTCGACGACCACGAAGGCACCGTCCAGCACGTCGAGATTGCCTTTCTCGACATAGAGCACCGACATCCGCTCCTTGATCGGCAGCGGCTTCAGAGGCGGCAGTTGATCGCTCATTGCCCGTGCGGAAACGGCCGCTGGCGCATTCCGTCCTGGGTCACGACGGTCAAGTAGCCCATCAGCGCGTCGGTGCCGGCAGCCAGCATTCGGTCGAGCAGTCCGATCAGCGCTTCGGGATCGGGCGGGTGCAGGCGCAGATAAACGACGGCCGGCGGCGGCAAGACCTTGCGCTGAAAGATCAGGTCACCGTGGTCGCGATCAAACGACAGCAGGATGGCCTGCTGTTCACGCGCCCAGGCGATGACATTCTCATCCGGTACGCCCGGACGCTGCTCGGCGACGCTGAGTACCTCGAAACCCGCATCACGCAGGAGCCGGATGGCTTGCCCCGAGATGTTCTCGTCGGCAAGCCAGCGCATCAGGCGACTCGCGAAAAGCTGATGTACTGATCCTCTTCGATCAGCGCTTTCGCGAATGCGAACACGGCCCGCAGATCAGCCTCGGTCAAGTGCGGATAGCCCTCGAAGATCTGCGCTTCCGTCCACCCCGCAGCCTTCAATCCGAGCAGGAATTCCACGGTGAGACGAGTGCCTTTCACGCGCGGACGGCCGCCGCAGATGGCGGGATCGGCTTCGATGCGGTCGTCGATATTCATGGCGTTCTCAAGAGGTTCGGCGCAGCAAGAATAAGCCACAGCCGAAGGCCTTGGCCTTGCCGAGGCCGTTGCGGACGCAGGCCAGGAAAGCACTGGCGTCGGTGACGGCGAGGCGACCGCTGTAGTCCAGCGAGGAATAGCGGATCTCCCGTGACTGGCCGCCGCCGCGAATCTGTTCCTGCCGGTAGGCCCCGGTACGCACCATGGCCGGATTGAACGCAAAGCCATGACGCTCACCCTGCCGCGCCAGCCACGACAGTCCGGCACTGCGTTCGATGTCTGCGCGGCCTTGCTCGTCAGCCACCGGCTGAGCCCTGAGCGCGTCGCACACCACATCGTGACGGCGGGACTTGCCGTCCGGCGATCGACGGGTCACCACCGGGTTCGCGCGCAGCTCGAATGCCAGGTCGTCGCCCTCTTCGATCCGGGGGCTGAACGGCTTGGTCTCGATCACCCAGCCAGGCGATTCGGCTGCCGGCGGCACTGCCGACAGCAGGTAGTAGGTGGGGACACTGCCGTCGACGCGACGGAACTGAAAATCGCGTTCGGCCTCCGGTCGCCGACCCCACAAGGTCCACAGAATCTGGTGCTCGGCATAGGGGCCGGCTGCCAGCTTCCTGATCTGCGTGAGGCCTTCGGGGGCAGCCGTATCGAGTCTGACTCGCGACAGGAAACTCATGGCTGCGCCTCCTGACCCGTCCACGCGGCAATGTGTTCCAGACGCGCGCCGAACTGCCAGCGACGGCGGCTCAGGCTGGCATCGTGACGGCTGTGGGTCTGCATCGAAACCAGGCCGGCTGGAGGATCGAGCGTGTTGCCGTCTTCCCAGAACAGCCACGTCGGATGCTGTGACAAGGGCTGGCGCGATGATGGCTTCCGCCCGCTGTTGAGTTGCAGCCATCGCGTGTGGAAGCCAGCCAGCTCGGCAGCGAACGCGGCATTCAGACTGTCAGCCTGTACGACCTGCGGTGCCATCGGCAGCGACAGCGGGCAACTCTTGCGGCCGACGTAGGGAACGAACACCGGCTGTTCCAGTGCCGCCTGAATGGCGGCCAAAGTCGGTAGCTCGGCGGCGCGCCGCCAGAGCGCCACGACATGCACGGTTTCGCAGCGGTAATCGCGCGTCGACAGGATGGTGTTCAGCTCCTGCCGGGGTGCCGCCCGCAGCTCGTCGCGCCTGCTCGAATGCGGAGCCTTGTTGAGATCGCTCTGACTCGGCACCTGGGCGGTGTGGTAATCGCGCAGCAGCGATCCATCGGCAACTTGCAGCACCGCCATGCCGAGGCCATTCGCCAGTTGGGCGAGACGCGCTTCCTCATCGCGGCGTATCCCGAGTGCCGCGGCCACCAGCCCGATCACCTGGCTCTTGGCCGGATGGGTCTGGCTCGGACGCTGCTCGCCAACCGCCACGGTGCCGAAACTGGCCAGTGCTGCGTATATCCGGAACAGCAGAACCTCGTGCATGGCTACTCCGTGATGAAGTCCAGAACGCTTTTCAGGCTGCCGGTGCCGCTCAGCACGTTGAACGAGGCGCGGCCGTCGCTGCGCGGGCCGTAGACCTGATCCATGTTGGCGAGCAGCCGCTCCAGCTCGGTGATCGCCTGGGTCTGCACATCACCCGCCTGCACCGGACGGGTGAATGCCAAGGACAGCGAACGCGGCTGCTGCGAACCCTTTTCGGCCAGGCAGTACAGCGCGTGGGCGCGACTCGCGAAACTGTTCTGCTTGCCGGTAGGGGCGACCGTGGCCGCGCATTCCAGCAATGCCCTCAGCGTCTGGTTGGCAAGTGCTGTGTCGCCCTGCAAGTTCGCGAGGAGCAGATCGCGGTCGACGCAGATGTAAAGGTAGAAAACGCCGGCACCGAAGCCGGTTTCGCCAAGATGACCCGCACCGAGGTCTTCCTGGCCGTTGTTCAGATCGTCGACGGCAGTGAAATAGTCGTCCTCGATCTGCACCTTATGGACAGTGAAGGCGTGGGCGACCTGCACCGCTGCTTCGCTGTTGAACGCCGGGCTGTCGGCCAGCATGCGGCCGAACATCGCGATGTCGGCGCTCTTGTGATCCTTGCGCAGCAGCTTCAGCTCCTCCGCAACTAGCGGGCGCTTTTCGGCAGCAAGCGTCGCGACCAAGGCATCGACCAGCGCCCGCTCGGCCGGGCTGATGTGGAACAGCTGGCCGGTCTGCAGCGGATCATTGGTCTCAGGCTTGCCGAAGCACTTGATGATCGGCGTCAGCCATTCCGTCGCCTTTTTTTCGTCGATCCCGGCGGCCAGCATCACAGGCAGCAGTTCGCGCCGTCCGAGCGACTTGGTGCGCGTGCCCTTGTTCGCCCCCAGCGCGTCCACGAACACCTCGGAGTTGCGCCAGGCCCGCTTGAGACTCTGGCTGGACACCCGCAGGCGGCCCGCACCGCCGATCACACAACTTTTCGGGCGACCGAGATCATCGCGATTCAGATTGGCAGGCGGGTAGCTGGTGATCAGATGCAGCTGGATGAACTGGGTCATGGGTCGCAGGTTCCTTGGTATTTGATCGGGGACTTGAATGGCGGGATTCGGTCAAGGCGCGGCGTTCAGCCGGTCTTCGGCAGGTGGCTGTAATACTCGTAGGCCCAGCGTCGGCGAAGGTCGGGGCCGCGGAATTCGTCGTTCCAGTAGCAGGCTGCCTCGGCGATCCACAGGGTATTCACTGGCTTGTTCTTGAAGAACTGCAAGGCCCGACGTAGTTCCTGATAGACCTCCGCCCCCTGCGATTCGAGCAAGCGTCGAAAGCGAAGTTCGCTGTACCGGGGGCGATCACCACCCTCGGATTGAGGGGCTGCAAGTTGCTCCGGAAACGACTTCTCGTACTGATCTATCTCGACCCAAGCCAGTAGCGGAGCGAGCGATAGCAGCTGATCAGGCGGCGGACAACGAGTCTCCGCCCCGGCACATGATTCTTCACAGTCGCGTAACAGCCTGTGCGCGCCCCGCTGAGCGACGGCATCAAGACCATTTGCACAACGGCGCAGTTGAGCGCGAGCAGCACGGGCTGCGGAAATCTCTCGGGCATGCCCGAGATGACGTACGGGCCCGGCATCGTGTAGCCAATGCCGATAGCTCAAAACAGCGTTAGCTAACGGTGAACCGGGTACGAACGGTGTCTGGAGTCTGGTTTCCATTTTCCAATTAGTTCCTATAGTCACTTCAGCGCGACAGCATTTGACTTGGCGTTGCGTGGCTTGCCGGCAACGGGTTCGAAGGGCAACCCGAGGGCCTTCTTCAGCTTTTCGCCATTGAGGTAGCGGATCATCTGGTTACGCGCCAAGGCCACACGCTTGGCATTGCCCTGCTCGGCAGGCCCGCTTTCGGCATGCAGTTCAAACAGGTTTTCAGCACCTCGGCGCAGGCTGCGATGCCAGTCCTGACGTAGCGTCATCAGCGCTTCATCGCTCGGGAAATCCGTCGAGCTGGCCTTGTTCAGGTCGTTCAGCAAGCGATAGAAATCGGGTTCGGTGGCTTGCCAGAACGCATCGGTCGCGAAAGTGAAATCACTGCGCACGGTGGCTCCGGGCGAGAACCAGGCGGCTTTCAGCGCTCCGCGCAGATAGCTCGCAGCCAGATCAGCCGCCTCCATCCATTGCTGCACGCTGCCTTCGATGCGCTCGGGATCGACCATCGGCAGCGGCATCAAGGCTTCGTGCCAGCAGAGCGGCTTCATGTTGTCCATGTCGTAGCCGCAGGCATGAATCCGGAACGGCATCGGCGTGGCGCTGCGAAGGCGCTGATCCAGGGCACGACGGCGCTGGTCGAGGAACTGCCCAACCACGGAGGCGCGCTCCAGGGTCGGCAGCGCACTGCCGACCAGCCCCAGCCAGTCGCGATAACCGAGCCCGCCTTTCGGGTGCAGCGGCAGGAACTCCTCGTCGGTCGGCTTCATCCGGTAATAAGGCGACAGCGGATGACGCCAGCCGGCGGTGTAATTGGCACCGTAGTTTTTCGCCCGATACTGGCGAACACGGCGCGGCGACGGTTCCCCGCACAGGTCGCAGTCGCCGCTATCGGTGGCCTCGAAATCGAGCACGATGCGGCGCGGCGTCGCCCAGTAGACGTGCAACGGATGACCATCGGCGAAAGTCACCTGCGGCCTTTGCTTGTCCGGGGCCGCACCACCGGACTTCATTGCCGCCTTGCGTGCCGAGCTGTTGCGGTCTTCGCTGACCCGTGTCGGGGCCGACCACGGAAAAACGGCTGCCGGCGTGAAGCGCTCCGCGTCCGGATGATTGCGGCCCAGGGTGGTTCTCTCGACCACGTTTAGCCACACCGAACGCCATAGCGTCACCGGAGCCGAGTTCAGCGGCGTGGCCATCACGAAGGTCGTCAACGGCCCACCACCACGCAGCGAAGTGTTGTTACCTGCGCCGCCCGGAGGTGCGTTGGTCTGCAAGGTGAACAGGGCTGCGGCAGTACAGCACTCGCACAGCGCTTCGACCCCGCCGCGTTTCACGAACAGATCCTTGTTGAACTTGGTCGTCTGCTCGCCGGGGGCCTCGATCAGCAGCGCGGCGATATCGTTCGGCTCCTGCTCCGCGAGTTCGGCGGGCACGAAGTCCTGCATGAAACGGACGCCATCGCCATCGAGCGCGAAATAAGGCGCGAACGCTGCGAATTGCGCTTGCAGATTCGAAGGATCGGGCGGCGTCGCGTAACGATCAACCCAATCCGCATTGCTCACCGGCGGAACGGCCGTCTGGACCAGCCCGATCAGGAACTGCAACAGGCTGGCATTGAAATCCGGACGCGTCGCCGCCAGGCGCAACACCGGATCGATGCTGTCAGTGATCTCGTGCGGCGCGATGCGGGCGTAGCCACTCTCGCGGATGACGGGGAGCCAGCGCTCTTCAATGAGATTCACGAAACCTCCTGCTCGGAAAAGCCAGACAACGGCAAGCCTGAAGACAAGGCCGTCGAGCGCTTCACGCCCCTACCCTGCTGATGCTCAGCCCTTCGTTTGCGCTGTAAGAAATCGCGACATCACGGCCCGCGTCGCCATCCTTCGATTGCCGGCCGCGACCGGCCCAGCCCCCATCCGACTCCACCAGAGCAACCGGCACCACCCACTTCCCCGCCCGCCCCATCCGGGTTCGCCATGCTTCGAGCGCCGCAGCCAGTCGAGGGTCGGACGGTTCAGCCGCATCGCTGACCATCGCCGCCCGGACACTAAGCCGGCTCAGGCCGGACGCGCGCCGGGGATCCGGGTCTGGACAGAAATCGCCGAGCACGCCGTCGGCCCACTTCAGCAGGTGCAGCGTCACGGTCGGATCGCCAAGCCGGGTCGGCGTGTGGGCTTCGCTGGCCCAGTTGCCGAGCCCGCTGCCGGCAAGGCTGTATCCGGCAGCCAATGTCAGCGCGTTGTTCCAGGCCACGCTGACAGCGGCCTGACGCTGGCCGGTCTGGCTGTCCATCACCGCTTGAAGTGCTGCGGGGACGCGCTCGAAAGCGTCGGGTCCGTAGACCGCTTCGATCAGGTCGCGCGCATCGTCCGGCATGCGCCAGCCGCCGCGTCGGTGCAGTTCGTCGACGGTCAGCCACAGGCGGCCCAGGTCCGGGTACACGTAGGCGCTGCCGCGCAGGCTGGTGCCGAGCCAGAGCGCATCGGCGTCCGTGTTCGGTAGCGGCGCGAATACGGCCAGCGTCGGGGTTCCGCGCTCGCCTCGGGCGTGTCGATGCAGGCGTCCGGCACGCTGGATCAGCAGGTCGATCGGTGCCACGTCGCTGACCATGGCGTCGAAATCCAGATCGAGGGACTGCTCGACCACCTGGGTGGCAACCAGGATCTGTCCGCTCCGATCTTCACCGCTGCGCCCGAAGCGATTCACAGCCTCGCGCTCGATCCGCAGCCGGTCACCAAGGGCAAAGCGCGCGTGGAACAGCTGAACCCTGGAATGCTGATCCTGCAGGCGGCGATAGCTCTTGATGGCATCGCCAACGGTGTTGCGGATCCAGCACACCGCCTGTCCAGCACGGGCGGCGGCGAGCACATGCAATTCGCAGGCGTCAGCATCAGTCAGCCATTGAATATCGACCTTGCGCGCCACCTGCGGGCGGGTCGCAACCGCCCGCTCGGCCACGCCGTTGGCAGCGGCCCGAGTCAGCAAGGGGTAGGCGCGGGATTGTGGCGAATGACCCGGCGCATAGATGGCGCACAGCTCGGCTCGCATGCTTTCCGGCAAGGTGGCCGACAGCAGGATCGCCGAGCCACCCGCTTCACGATGAAAGCGCAGCAGCGACTTCAACAGGCTGAACAGGTAGCTGTCGCAGGCATGAACCTCGTCGACGATCAGCACCTTGCCGAACAGGCCCAGCAGGCGCAGCGACTGGTGTTTGGCGTGCAATACCGCCATCAGCGCCTGGTCGATGGTGCCGACGCCGACCTGCGCCAGAAGTGCCGCCTTGCGGGTATCGGCGAGCCAGGCGGTGCAACGCTGGCTGGCGGTTTCCTGCACCTCGTCTTCGGGCTCGGGCGGACGATCCTCCGGCAACACCGAGTTCCGGAACGCTGACGAAAGCTCGCGTGCCCCGTGCGCAAGCAGCAGTGAAGGCTCGCTGCCGGGCGCAAACAGCCGGTCGTAGACCCGGCCGATGCGCTCGTACATCTGGTTCGCCGTGGCCATCGTCGGCAACGCGAAGTAGAGGCCCTCGCCAAGGCCGGCCGACAGCAGGCGGTGGGCGAGCATCACGGCGGCTTCAGTCTTGCCCGCGCCGGTCACGTCCTCCAGGACGAACAACTGCGGAGCCGCCGCGAGCGGCACCTGTTCGGAGGCAAGTTGCAACGGCGTGCCGCCAGTGCCGATTTCCGGAAAAAGGGTGGCGAATGCCTGCGCGTCAGCCGGCAGACGCGGCACGACGCCGCTCGCCGCCAGGGCCTCAAGGGCTTGCCGCTGCGACTGCGGCCAGTACTGTTCGAGCGAGTCGGGTACTGCGCAATAAGCGAAGTAACGGGTGTTGGAGCCCAGCCAGTCAGCGAGTACCGCGAGCCCGGCGAGCCACCAGGAGAAGCGCCGATGTTCGTCGAGTCGCTGGTCGGGACAGCTGGCAATCCATGCTTCGACGCTCGATGTCGGAAGCAAGAGCTTGCCGGCCGCATCGGCGAAGCCAAGTGCCGACTCGATATCGACGCAATCGAAATGCGCGCGCACCGTGCCGTGCAAGCTCGGCGGCTGGCCGTGATGGCCAGTGACCGCGCTGATCCAGAACGACGCGGCGTCGTAAAGACCACCATCCAGCAACGACGACAGTACCGGCACCTGCGGCTGCAGCCGGTAGTGATCGGCAAGCAGGATGGCGCCGAGGCTGTCGTGGCGCGGGTTGCCGTAGACCTTCTGCGTTTTGCGGCCGCCCTGAAGCGTGGCGAGCAGATCGGAATTCAGCGCCTGGAACGGCACCGCGAACTTGCCGAGATCGTGGAGCGCAAGGAAGTACGTGACGAGGTCGAGCAGCACGTCTTCGCTCAAGCCCAGACGCGCACTCCAATGGCGTCGAAGCGCACCGGACTGGCGCAGAAACTCACGGCCCACCGCCGCCACATCCAGACTGTGACAGGGCAATGGATGCCAGCTCGGCCCGGATTCATCCGGTCGAGCCTTGCCCCAGTAGCGCCAGTAGCTCTGTTGCATGGTGCTGTTCCCTCAGCGATTGCCTGCCGTAATGGTGCGCGAACAAATGCCCGAAAATGCATCCGGCCGTCAGACTTTGGGGCTTAGATGTGACCGAGTGCGCGGTCCCAAACCCAAAAATTCCCGAGTGTAAAAGCCGCGTTAAAACTGCATCAGCCTGTCGTCAACACATCCAGCTTCCATCGCCCCACCACCCGATACCCATCCGCCTTGCCGGCGCTGCGGGCGCTGCGCAGCAGGGCGAATTCGGTGACCGGCCAGTCAATCGCTTCGGCAGGCACTTCGACAGGCGTCCGAACATTTCGCTGTACGGTGAGGTGCGGGACAAACGGCTCGGTGGCGACCGGCAGGCCGTAGCCGAGCAGTTCTCGGTCCAGTTCGGCTTTCAGGCGGGCCAGCGGGCCGGGCAGCTTCGATGCGCCCAGCCAAAGCGCATTCGGACCGGGGAAATGGCCGTGACGGTCGAGGCGCAGCAGGAACGGTTTTGCCTGCACTTCGTCGGCGGCGCGGCGGGCGGCGTCGACGCGGACGCTGTCGATCTCGCCCAGCCAGGCCAGGGTCAGATGCAGGCGTTCGGGCTTGATCCGGTAGACCACACCACCCTCGCCGAGCGGTATCCGCGCGGCTGCCGATGCCAGCCGGCGGCGCACGGCGCGATCCGGCCACAGCGCGAAGAAGTAGGCGGCGCGGCGGCCGCTGGCACGCGGCGGTTCGGGCAGATCGGCAAACAGGCCCGGCTGGTCGCGTGCGGCCACCGGCTTAAGGATTGACCTTCGGCAGGATGGCGTCGAGCCGTACCAGCAGTTGCGCGGACGCTTGCCCGAGCAGCGCCGATTGCGCCGCCACGTAGTCGGACGGACCACTGCCCGCGCTCGCCGATTCGCTGAACACCAGATTGCCGAGCAAGGCACCATCACGGCCGCTGACCAGGAATTCGACGGCCAGCAGCGCCTGATCGCCATCGGCCGCCTGCACGCGCTCGAAGCGCTTGAGCTGCGGGCGAATCACGACATCACCCGTGATCCGCGACTGCGGCGGAAACACCGTGTCGGCACCGTAGGCGGCGCGCAGATAGTCGACCAGCGCTTCGCCGAGCAGCAGCGACGGCGGGCCGACCCAGCTGCGGCCGACCGACTGCCGGTAAGCACCGGCGGCATCGCGGCTGACCAGCGCACGGTCGGCGTAGATGCCCTGTACCTGGAACGGTTCGACGACGATGCGCAACGCCGTTTTGCCGCGCGCAGCCGGTGGCGTCAGGCTCGGACGGAAGAAGCGTTCGGGATCGACCGGCTTCGCGGCACAGGCGGCGAGCAGGCTGGCGAGGCCGAGGATGGTTACGCGGCGGCCGAGATTCGTGACACCTCCATCCCCAGCGTCATCCCGGCGAAAGCCGGGATCCAGTCCCGCCATCGGCGCGCTGTCAACCGGAGGCGTACTGGATTCCGGCTTTCGCCGGAATGACGAATTGAATGGCTGACGCTTCATCGTCCGCCCTCCGCTTCCACTTCTTCGTCCGGCGCCCGCAGCAGCAAACTTGGATTGGCGCGCAGCTGCCGGCTCAAGTCCTTCAGGTTGTGCGCCGCCGAATCGAGGTTCTGGGTGATGGCGTCGGAATGGCGGGCCAGGCTTTCACTGGTCAGGCGCAGTTCGCGAACAGCGATGCGCAGGTCGTCGCCCGAGTCGCCGCTCAGGGCTTCGAGCGCCTTGCTGGACTTGGCGAGGCTGGCCGTTGCCTGATCGGCGTTGGCGATGATCCGGTCGATGGCGGCCAGCCGTTCGGGGGTGATCGCGCCGTCGATCTGCTGGCTGACGCGGGCCAGATTGGCGGTCACGGCGCGGGCATCGGCGAGCAGCGGCGGCATGGTTTGAGCGGCTGCCTCGGCGATCCGGTTGGCGTTGCCGACCAAGCGGCGGACATCGTCGTCCAGCAGCGTGCCGACGGCGGTCACCTGACGGTCGAGATTGCCGAACAGCGGCAGCAGGGCTTCGTTGGCCAGCTTGTCGACAGTACCGGCGGCACCGGCCACGGTCGCGAACAGGTCGCGATTACTGCCGGCGGCGATCTCGTCGCCGGGATTCAGCAGGGTTGCCGAACTGCCGGCCTTGATGGCGATGGTCATCGGTGCCAGCAGGCCGGCAGCGGCGGTGGAGGCGGTCGAATCGGACGGCATCTTCCAGCCCCGGCTGATCGCGAGGCTGACCCGGAAACGCACTTTCCCGGCATCGAACAGCGGCTTGATCGCGCTGACCTGGCCGACCGGATAGCCCTCGTACAACACCGGCGAGCCGTACTTGAGCCCGGCGACGTTGCCGTAGACCACGCTGTAGCCGTCGCTCGCGCCGGTGCGGCCGGCGAGTACAGCCAGCGACACGATCAGCGACACCAGCGCCAGCAGCACGAAGCCGCCGATCACTGCCAGATTGAGGCGCGTGGAGGTCATGGTCGGATCTTAGTTGGCCCGGGTCAGCGCAAGAAGAAATTCATCGGGATTGTGCGTCGCATGCTCCACCTTGCGGGTCAGCAGCGCCTGCACGCGGGCGTTGGGGCTGGCACGGACCGCATCGACCGTGTCGCTGACCAGGATTTCGCCCTTGTCGAGCACGGTGATGCGATCGGCGATCCGGAACGCGCTTTCCAGTTCGTGGGTGACCACGACGAGGCTGACGCCGGTCGCCTTCAGTTCGAGGATCAGCTCGTCGAGCCCGGCGGCGACCACCGGATCGAGGCCGGCACTGGGTTCGTCGAGGAACACCAGTTTCGGGTCCATGATGATGGCGCGGGCCAGAGCCGCCCTTTTGATCATGCCGCCGGACAGCTCGGCCGGCATCAGGTCTTCGGAGCCCGGCAGATTCACGAAATCGAGCTTCAGCCGCATCATGATCCGCATCGTCGCCTCATCCAGCCGGGCGTGCTCGCGCAGCGGCAGCATGATGTTTTCGCCGACCGTCATCGACGAGAACAGCGCCCCGCTCTGGAACGCCACACCGATCTTGCGGCGCATCTCCAGCATCGACCGGCGACGGCCCTTGACGATGTCGACCCCGAGCACTTTCACGGTGCCCGAGGTCGGCAATTGCAGGCCGAGCAGATGGCGCAGCAGGGTGCTCTTGCCGGAACCCGAGCCGCCCATGATCACCATCACTTCGCCGGGAGCGACGCGCAGACTCACGTCGCGCAGCACGGCCTTGTCGCCGTAGTGCGCGAACAGCCTGTCAACCTCGATCGCAGGCGTCATCCCTGGATCACCAGCCAGGCGAACAGCATGTCGGTGATGACGATCGCCGAGATGCCGTGGACCACGGCGCGGGTGGTAACGCGGCCGATGCCGTCCGCACCGCCGCTCACGCCGAGGCCGTTAACCACGCCGATCAAGGTGATTTCCACCGCGAAGATCGCGCTCTTGCCCAGGCCATGCAGCACGTCATCGACCTTGAGCGCCGCCTGCAAATCCGACAGATAGGCCGGGAAGCTCTGGCCGAGCGTGGTGGTGATGTACAGGCCGGCACCGAACAGGCCGACCATGTCGGCGAACCAGGTCAGCAGCGGCAGCATCAGCAGCATCGCCAGCAGCGCCGGGGCAACCAGAAAGCGCACCGGGTTGATGCCCATCACGGTCAGGGCGTCGATTTCCTGATTGATCTTCATCGTGCCGAGCCGCGCGGCCAGTGCCGAACCGCTGCGGCCGGCGACCAGCACGCCGGTAATGAGTGGGGCGAACTCGCGGCTGACCGAGAGTGCCGCGCCGAGCGTCACCTTGCTTTCGGCTCCGAACAGGCCGAGCGAATAGATGCCCTGGATCGCCACCATCGCGCCGATCGCGAGGCTCAGCACGGTGACGATCGGCAGCGCCCGGATGCCCATCTCCATCGCCTGCGCCATCACCGCCGACAAGCGCACCGGCTGCTGGCGGGCCGCACCCGTCAGCGTGAATTGCAGCGATTCGACGAACAGCAGGCTGGCCTGCCCGAGTTCGGTCAGCCCCGCCTGGATGTCGCGTCCGAAGTTTTCGGCGAGCTTGCGCATCGGGCGGCGGTGGGCGAGTTCCGGTTGGGGTAGCGGCTAGTGTCCGGTCATCGCTTGGCGGGACGCAACAGCCAACGGCGGCATCACGCGGAGAACGCGGAGATCGCAGAGAAAAGCGAACAGAAATAATGATTTGCTGTTCTCTGCGTCCTTTGCGTTCCTTGCGTGAGATCGCTTTTCCTGCGCTGTCGACCCCTGATGCCATGCCGCCTGCGCTACCCTCATCGCCCCCTCGCCGCCCTGCCCGCACGCCCCGATGTCGACCTGGTTCAAGAATCTGACCGTTTACACCCTGACCCCGGGCTGGACGATGACCGCAGCGGAAGTCGAGGAAAAGCTGGCGAAGCACCCGCTGCTGCCGGTCAATGCCGCCAGCATGTCGAGTCAGGGCTGGGTGCGGCCGGCACCGGGCGCCACACTCGTCTACTCGCAGGGCAAGCAGCTCTTGATCGCGCTCGGCACCGAGCAGCGGATGCTGCCGGGTTCGGTGGTCAATCAGGTGCTGAAGGAAAAGGCCGCCGCACTCGAACAGCAGCAGGGCTTCGCGCCCGGTCGCAAGCAGCTGCGCGATCTGAAGGATCTGGTGATCGAGGAGCTGCGCCCGCGCGCCTTCATCCGCAACCGCACGGTGCGCGCCTGGATCGACTTCGAGCACGGCTATCTGGTCGTCGATTCCTCGTCGCCGAAGATGGCAGAAGACCTCGGCACCGTGTTCCGCGCCGATGTCGGCGATCTGCCGGCGGTGCCGCTGGACACCCAACAGGCGCCATCCGCCGCGATGACCGGCTGGCTGGCGACGGGTTCGTCGCCACCGATGTTCCAGGTGCAGGACGACTGCGAGCTGCTGGCCGACAATCCGACCAAGGCCGCCGTCCGTTACGTGCGCCACAGCCTCGACGGCCCGGAGCTTAAAAGCCTGATCGGCGGCGGCAAGGTGGTGACCCGGGTCGGCATGGCCTGGCGCGAGCGCCTGAGCCTGGTGCTGACCGACAAGCTGGCGATCAAGCGGGTGCGATTCATCGACATCAGCGAGGACGATGCGGCGACCAAGAAGAACGACGAGGACGCTTTCGACGTCGACTTCACGCTGATGACCGGCGAGCTGAGCCTGCTGATCGCCGATCTGACCGAAGCGCTGGGTGGCGCGAAGCCTGCGAACTGATTGCAGCACCGTGGCGGCGGATGCGCTGTCGCTTATCCGCCCTGCCATCATTTGCGTAATTTGTATCTGACCCCAATTGGAAGGCTGTCATGAGTCCACTGCTGCGCTTCACGCCGGACGAGCTGCAAGCCTTCATGGTCACGCGGATTCCATTCAACGAATTCAATGGCTTGAAGGTCGTGCGCGTGGCGGAACATGAGCTGGTCGTGGATCTGCCGTTCGATCCTCGGCTGGTCGGTGACGCCGAAGCCAACGCGCTGCACGAAGGCCCGATCACTACCCTGCTCGACACGGTCTGCGGCTCGGTGCCGCTGACCGTGATGGACGTGCTGCGGCGCACCGCCACACTCGACCTGCGCGTCGATTTCCTGCGCAACGCCGGGCCGGGTCTCGGCGTGCGCTGCGAAACACGGATCGTGTCCCTGGACGACCACATCGCCACCGTGCGCGGCATCGCTCATGACGGCGACCCGGCGCGTCCGGTGGCGGTCGCCACAGCGACCTTCGCGGTGTTCTCGCCGCCACCCGGAGAAGCACCGTGAGCGGCGCGAGGATGTCGGCAGCCGCCGTCCAGCAGGTGATCGACCGGATGCCGTTCGCGCGCAGTCTCGGCATCGCCATCGTCGATGTCGACAGCAGGCTCCAGACCCGGATGCCCTACGCGGAGACGGTGGTCGGCAACCCGAGGGTGCCGGCGCTGCACGGCGGCGCGCTGGCATCGCTGATGCAGATCGCTGCGGCGGCTGAGCTGATCCGTGTGACCGGTGCTGCCGCGAGGCCGCCGAGGATGTTCAGCATCACCGCCGAATACCTGCGCTCCGCCGTGCTGGAAGACACGCTGGCCACCGCGGCCGTGATCAGCCGCAGCCGGCGTTTCGCCAATCTGCGGGTCGAACTGCGGCAGGCGTCATCCGCGGAGCGCGCGATTGCGGCGGCGACGGTGCAGTTCAGGCTGGTCGACTAGGCGCTTTCGTTCGGGCATGGATGTCGGCAAGGGATTGCCGACCTGCACGTTGAAACTGCCTGCATCGTCGGGCGGCAATCCCTTGCCGCCGCGCGGTCAGCGTCACTGTCAGCGCGGATCGCGCGGCCGGAACACCCGCACGCCGCGCTGCTGGCGCAGGGAGCCGGCGTAGCGCAGCAGGTCCGGCGACACCATCACCCGGCCTTCGCGCTTCGAGGCTTGGGCCAGCTCCAGCCGGCCATTGGGCCGGGCAACGACTACCCCGACGTGCAGGATGTCCAGCCCCGGCACATCGGCGACCCAGGCGATCAGGTCGCCCGGCCGCAGTTGATTCGATACCGCACGCAGGCTGGTGGCGCGGATGTACGGCGTACCGTCGTCGCGGGCGGAAAGTGCGGCTTCCTGTTCGGCGACACAGGCCTGACGTTCCGGCGAGTTGGCCAGCGCCAGCGTCTTGTCGGCGTTTCGGCTCAGGAAGTCGAAGCCGTGGGTCAGCCGCAGCACCGCCAAATTGGCCGGGTCGCCGGCGACGCTGGTGGTCACTTCATCGAGCACGCCAGCCGCGACCTGCAATTCCGCCCAGTCGCCGAAGTAATGCTGACGCGCGCAATAGCCGGGCTCGCCGTTGCGGTAGCGCAGCCGCGCCAGCTCGGCTGCGTAATCGGCCGGCGTGGTCTCGCCGACGGCGATCGTCCGCGCCAGCGCCAGCACGGTTTCGACATAGGTCACGCAGTCGAAGCCATCGAAGCCGGCGCGCAGCGGCTCGGTGGTGCCTTTCGCATCGCGGTCGAGCGGATTGGCCTGGTAGGGCGCGCCGATCAGGCTCGGATGGGTGGCCGTGGCTTGCAGCAGCGCGGTCCAGTCCAGCGTTGCAGCGCTCGGCGCCAGCGTGTTGACGATCGCTTCAAACGCCGGGCGATCGCGCTCGTTCAGCGTGTCCGCCTGCGTAGCGAAGGCACTGACGACAAACAACAGCGCAAGCCAGGCCTTCATCGCGGCGGCAGCGCCTTCAGGCTCGAGCGATAACGCGCCGCGTTCTGAACGTAGTGTCTTGCGCCGTAACGCATGCGCTCGTACTCGGCGGGTTTCAGTTCGCGCTTGACCACCGCCGGGCTGCCGATGATCAGCACGTTGTCCGGGTACTCGCGGCCTTCCGGCACCAGGCTGCCAGCGCCGACGATCGAGTTCTTGCCGATCTTCACACCGTTCAGCAGTACGCTCTGGATGCCGATCAGCGTGCCTTCGCCGATCTCGCAGCCATGCAGCATCACCTGATGGCCGATGGTGCAATCGCGGCCGATGGTCAACTTGAAGCCGGTGTCGGTGTGCAGCACCGAGCCGTCCTGCACGTTGCTGTTCTCGCCGATGGTGATCAGGTCGTTGTCGCCACGGACCACGCAGTTGAACCAGACGCTGCTGCCGGCCTCCATCACCACCGAGCCGATGACCACGGCGTTGTCGGCGACCCAGGCGGTGTCGTGCAGCTGCGGGATGCGATTTTCGAGCTGGTAGATCATCCGAGCAGGGCCTTGAGTACCGCGGTGGATGGCGGGGTGACGACACCGCGCTCGCAGACGATGGCGTCGATGAGACTTGCCGGCGTCACGTCGAACACCGGGTTGAAGGCGCGCATGCCGGTTGGCGCGATCTGCGCGCCCTTGAACTCGGTCAGCTCCTTCGCGGTGCGTTCCTCGATCGGAATCAGGTCGCCGCTGGCCAGACTCAGATCGAAGGTGCCGCTGGGCGCGACGACCATGAACTTCGCGCCGTAATGCCTGGCCACCACGGCCAGCATGTGGGTACCGATCTTGTTGGCGGTGTCGCCGTTGGCGGCGATGCGGTCGGCACCGACGATCACCCAGTCGATCTTGCTGGTGCTCATCAGGTGAGCCGCCGCACCATCGGCGATCAGCTGGCCGGGAATGCCTTCGCGCATCAGCTCCCAGGCGGTCAGCCGTGCACCCTGCAGCCACGGCCGGGTTTCGGTGTTGTAAACCTCGGCAATGCGGCCCTGCGCCCAGGCGGTGCGGATCACGCCGAGCGCAGTGCCGTGGCCGCCGGTGGCCAGCGCGCCGGTATTGCAGTGAGTCAGCACCGCTGAGCCGGGCGCGATCAGTTCGGCACCGAAGGCCGCCATGGTCAGGTTCTGGGCCAGATCCTCGTCGAAGATCGCGACCGCTTCGGCTTCCAGCCGCGCCAGATCACCGGTCCAGACGCCGCGCATGCGCTTCAGCGCCCAGTGCAGGTTGACGGCGGTTGGCCGGGAGGCGGCGAGCACGGCTTCGGCTGCATCGAACGCAGCCGGATCGCGGCGCGCGGCGAGCACCAGGCCGAAGGCAGCCGCAATGCCGATCGCCGGTGCACCGCGCACCACCATGTCGTGGATCGCGGCGGCGGTTTCGCCGGCCGTGCGGCAGTCGATCCAGCGCTCGTCGACCGGCAGCAGGCGCTGGTCGAGCAGTTGCAGGACCCCGCCCTGCCAGCGGATCGCCTGCACGCCCTTCGAGGTTTCAGTCATTGCATCGGGTACCGGATTTGCGGGGCTGCATTCTAGCTTTGGCTGGCTGCGCGCTCGTGACGCGACGAAGCAGGTCTCACGCGGAGAATGCGGAGGACGCAGAGAAAAGCAGAAGCAAGTCTCACGCAAAGACGCCGAGACGCGGAGACAGACAAATCTGAAGCTTTCCTCGAACAAGTTGTTCTCGCTTTGCTTTTCTCTGCGTCTTTGCGTCCTCTGCGTGAGCAGCCTTTATTTCTTCTGGCTTTTCTCCGCGTCCTCCGCGTTCTCTGCGTGAGCAAGGCTTTAAGCACAGCCCAGACCTGCGAAACTCGTTCATCTCGACAACTTCATTCAACCCCATGCAAACCATCGACCTGCTGGTCTTCCCGAAGTGGCTGGTGCCGATCGAACCCGCTGGCGTCGCGCTTACCGAGCATGCGATGGCGGTAGCCGACGGCCGGATCGTCGACATCCTGCCGGCTGATTTCGCGCGCCAGACCTACGCGCCGCGCGACACCCTGAACCTGCCCGACCACGCCGTGATGCCCGGCATGGTCAACGGCCACACTCATTCGGCGATGGCGCTGATGCGCGGCATCGCCGATGACCTGCCGCTGATGGACTGGCTGAACCATCACATCTGGCCGGCGGAAGGCGCGGTGGTGAGCCGCGCGTATTGCGTCGACGGCGTGCGCCTGGCCTGTGCGGAAATGATCCGCAGCGGCACCACCTGCTTCAACGACATGTATTTCTTCCCCGATGCCACGGCGGAAGTCGCGGCCGCCACCGGCATGCGGGCGATGATCGGCCTGCTGCTGATCGACTTCCCGACCGCCTGGGCGAGCGATGCCGACGAGTACATCCGCAAGGGGCTCGATGTGTACGAGAACGACATCCGCCGCCAGCCGCTGCTGCGCGCCGCGTTCGCGCCGCATGCGCCGTACACGGTATCCGACGGCCCGCTGCTGAAAATCCGGGCGCTGGCCACCGAACTGGGCCTGCCGATCCACATGCATGTTCATGAAACCGCCGATGAAGTGGATCAGGCGGTTGCCAGCCCGGATGCCCGTCGCCCGCTGGCGCGCTTGAAAGCCCTCGATCTTCTCGGCCCGGACTTCATCGCGGTGCACATGACCCAGCTCAGCGACGAGGAAATCGCCGACTGCGGCCGACTCGGCGTGAGCATCGCCCACTGCCCGGAATCGAATCTGAAACTGGCCAGCGGCATCGCGCCGATCGCCAAACTCATCGCCGCCGGTGCCAATGTCATGGTCGGCACCGATGGCGCGGCCAGCAACAATGATCTGGACATGTTCGCCGAGCTGCGCACCGCCGCCCTGCTCGCAAAGGGCTCGTCTGGCGATCCACGCGCGGTACCGGCGGCGGTCGCGCTGAAACTGGCGACGATCAACGGCGCGAAAGCGCTGGGGCTCGATGCCGAAATCGGCTCGCTGACCGTCGGCAAGTCGGCGGACTTCATCGCCATCGACTTGAATCACGCTTCGACGACACCGGTGTACGACGTGATTTCGACGCTGGCCTACGCCGTAGGTCGCGATCAGGTGACCGATGTGTTTGTCGCCGGCCGGGCGCTGATGCGCGACCGCCGCCTGCTGACGCTGGACGAACCGGCGGTGCTGGCCAAGGCTGCGGAATGGCGGGAAAAGATCGTCGGCCGCTGAGTCCGCGCGGCCCGAACGACAGGCGGGGTCAGTCGAACGCCAGCAGATTCTGGAACGGCTGCTGGTTCTTCCAGCGATAGACGCCGAAGTTCCGGGTGTCCGTCGACAGGATGCGGCCGTCGCCGAGTTGTTCGGCGGCGACCACCAGCGATGCATCGGCCAGATCCATCGGCAGGTCCCGGTATTGCGTCATCAGCGCGTGCATTCGCGGCAAGACTTGCGCGGGCAGCGGAAAAATTTCGCAGATGCCATTTTCGAGATTGCTGGCAAAGCGCAGCAATGAATCGCTGCCGAGCCGGCTGTGGATCAGATGACTGGCTTCGGTCAGTACCGGCCAGGTGCTGACGAAGCCTTGCGTCGCCCACTTTTGCGCGGCATTCACGGCGGCGCGGTGCGCCCGATCACGCGGATTGGCCAGCGCGATCCAGAAACCGGCGTCGGCAAGGATCATTCAGCTTGATCGTCAAAATGCTGCGGGTACTTTTCCCGCAGCGCTTCGCTCAGATGGCGGTCCGTGTCGGTCGAAAGGTCAGCCGGACCCGCGCCGCAACCGATGAAGCCGCTCGCCGTCATGATCTCGAAGGCGTTGCGGCGCGGCTTGATGCGTTTGAGGTGGTACTCGCGAACCGCTTCGCGAATCACATTGGTCGCCGAGCCTTCCAGCGCCTGGAGGTCGGCAAAGCGGCGCGCGTCTTCACCGCTCAAGCGGGCGTTGATGCGTATCGAATCTTCGGACATAGCAAGCTCGGAGCGGCATTTGTCATACGACCGTATGACACAGCGGCGCGAAAAGCAAATCAGACCTCGGCCTTGTCGCCCTTCTCTTCGAGCCAGGCCTTGCGGTCACCGGCGCGCTTCTTGGCCAGCATCATGTCCATGATCGCGTCGACGGTGATCGGCACGTCCGCACCTTCGGCATCCGGGATACCGGTGTCGAGCGTGCCATCGAGCGTCAGCTGCACCAGGCGGCGGGTGTCGCGGCTCATCGTGGTTTCGCGCAGCTGCAAGGGATTCATCTCGCCCAGGCCCTTGAAGCGGGTGACATTGATCTTCGACTTGTTCCCTTCCGCCTGAAGCCGGTCGAGGATGCCCTGGCGTTCGGCGTCGTCGAGTGCGTAGAACACCTGCTTGCCGGCGTCGATGCGGAACAGCGGCGGCATCGCGATGTAGATGTGGCCGGCGGCGACCAGCGGGCGGTAGTGCTTGAGGAACAGCGCGCAGAGCAGGGTGGCGATGTGCAGGCCGTCGGAATCGGCATCGGCCAGCACGCAGACCTTGCCGTAGCGCAGGCCGGTCAAATCCTTGGAGCCCGGATCGACGCCGATCGCCACCGAAATATCGTGGATTTCGTTCGAGGCCAGGGCTTCGTTGGCGTCGACTTCCCATGAATTCAGGATCTTGCCTCTGAGCGGCATGATCGCCTGGGTGTCGCGGTCGCGGGCCTGCTTGGCCGAGCCACCGGCGGAATCGCCTTCGACCAAGAACAGCTCGGTCTGCGCCAGATCGGTCAGCACGCAGTCGGCCAGCTTGCCCGGCAGTGCTGGGCCGCTGGTGATCTTCTTGCGCACCACCTGCTTGGCCAGCTTCATCCGCGCGTTGGCGTTAGCGATCACCAGTTGCGCCACCTGCTCGCCTTCCTGCGGATGCTGGTTCAGCCAGACGCTGAACGAGTCGTGGACCACGCCCTGCACGAAGGCGGCGGTTTCGCGCGACGACAGCCGTTCCTTGGTCTGACCAGCGAACTGCGGGTCGAGCATCTTGATGCTGAGCACGAAGCTGCAACCCTGCCAGACGTCTTCCGGCGACAGCTTCATGCCGCGCGGCAACAGATTGCGGAACTCGCAGAACTCGCGGATCGCTTCGGTCAGGCCGGTGCGCAGGCCGTTGACGTGAGTGCCGCCCTGCGCGGTCGGAATCAGGTTCACGTACGACTCGGCGACCGCTTCCGGGCCGCTGGCGACCCAGCACAGCGCCCATTCGGCTTCCTCGCGCTTGGCGGTGAACTTGCCGATGAAGGGATTGGCCGGCAGCACTTCCGCGCCGTTGAGCGCGTCCTTCAGGTAATCGAGCAGGCCGTTCTCGTACTGCCAGACGGTCTGCTCGCCGTTGATCTGATCATCCAGCGTGACCTTCAGGTTCGGGCACAGCACGGCCTTGGCGCGCAGCACCTGCTTCAGGCGCGGGACGGAGAACTTCGGCGAGTCGAAGTATTTCTCGTCCGGCCAGAAATGCACGGTGGTGCCGGACTTGCGCGGCGGCGCATCGCCGACCCGGGTCAGCTCGGCCGCCTTGTGACCGTCGGCGAAGCCGATCAGGTACTCGCCACCGCCCCGGACCACACGCACTTCCAGCACCTTCGACAGCGCATTGACCACCGACACGCCGACGCCATGCAGGCCGCCCGAAAAGCCGTAGGCCTTGTTCGAGAACTTGGCACCGGAGTGCAGCTTGGTCAGGATCAGTTCCACACCCGACACGCCGTGCTCGGGGTGAATGTCGACCGGCATGCCGCGGCCGTCGTCGCTGACTTTCAGCGAGCCATCGGCGAGCAGCACGACATCGATGCGCTTGGCATGGCCGGCCAACGCTTCGTCGACCGAGTTGTCGATGACTTCCTGCGCCAGATGGTTCGGGCGCGAGGTGTCGGTGTACATGCCGGGGCGCTTGCGCACCGGGTCGAGGCCGGAAAGGACTTCGATCTGCTCCGCGCCATAGGCGGACGAATTCGGGATGGCCATCGGGTTTGCGTCAGGGGAGATGCGAAAGACGCGGGACGGTACTCAATGACCCGCCCTGCCGCAAGCCACAAACACCCGTAGGTCCGGATTCATCCGGACTGCGCCGTCGCCGGGTGTGGAGAAAATCGTCCGGATGAATCCGGACCTACGGGATGTTGATGGATGTAGGGCGGCCCGCGGCCGCCGATCCCCTGGAAAACGAGAGGCGCACGGCGGGCGTGGCCCGCCCTACGATCAACGCTCGCGCAGCGCCGAGAACGAGCAGGCGTAGAACACCGCCACCGGCACCAGCACGCTCAGGTGAGCGGCGGAGAAATTCCGCACATCGAGCAACTGCACCAGCGTGGTGGCGAACCAGGCACCGGCCGGCGTGAACAGCGCAGCGATCGCGCAGCCGGTGGCAGTGGCCGCCGGCACAATCCAGCGTGGGGCCGGCTTGCGCGGGGCCGGCATGTTCATCAGCACGCGGACCACGAAGCCATCGTCGGCGATATGCGGCTGGCGAGCGGCGTCTTCGCGCAGCAGGGATTCGATCCAGGCGTCGTCGCCGGGGGACATCGGGCCAGACATGCCGGCAGGGAACATTGATCCGTCCATCGTGTCGTCCTCGGGCTGGCCTTGGCCTTCCGGCTGCTTGCGCTCGTGGTTCATGAGGTTTTCGGCTCCCAGACCTGCAAATGCACTTTCAGCTTCTGTTTGGCGCGGGAAATATGCGATTTCACCGTGCCAAGCGGGCAGTCGAGGGCATAAGCCGCTTCCTCGTGACTGCGGTCCAGATAGTAGCACTGGGCAATCACGGCTCTTTCGGCTGGCGACAGGATCGCCATCGCCCTTTGCAGGTCCATCTGCAGGTCGGCGACGGTCTCTTCTGGATGCAGGTCTTGCGGGCCGTCGTGGTCTGCGGATTCGCCGTCGACGGTGTTCTCGTCGAGCGATTCCTCCTCGTGGCGCGAGCGGATCGCCATGAGAAAACTGTTGTAGGCGATGCGGTAGATCCAGGTGCTGAACTTGGCATCGCCGCGAAACTGGTCGAGCTTGCGATGCGCCAGCAGGAAGGTTTCCTGCGCCAGATCATCGGCAAACGCGTCATCGCCCTTGCACAGCCGGCGCAAGAGCGCACGCACCGAACCCTGATGGCGGCGCACCAGGGCTGCAAAGGCATGGCGATCGTCGCCGGCCAGCACCCGGGCGACGAGTGCCGTATCCGGCGGACCATCCGTCGGCATCGGCTCAACCGCCTGCACCCTGACCGCTTCGCTGGCCACGTCGTCGTTCGGTCCGGCTCAGGCGTCTTTCTTGTTCTGCTCGATCTTCCACGCAATCAGCTGGCCAAGGCCGATCATCAAGGGAATGAAGCCGATGCCGACCGCTTCGTCAGCGTCGGCGAACCAGAAGAAGCCCATCAGGCCGATGCCCGCGCCGATCAGGCTCAGGCCGGAGCTGACATCGGACTTGCGCTTCTTGCCCGGCTCAAGGAACAGCTCGGGCGGAATCGGCTGGCCCTGGTCGGCCAGTTTCATGACCATTTCGTTGATCGACTTCTGACGGTTGCTGCGGTAGCGCAACACCGCCAGCACGATGATCACCGGCACGCTGAACACCATGATCACGGCCGTCAGCGGCACCAACGCTTCGACGAGGCTGAAGCTGGAGCCGCCGTTGCCGGCATGCTTGCCGATGTCGATGCCGAACTCGGCGGCGGAAATGAGGAACATGGAGAACTCCTGGGTTGTTGTTGTGTTGTCGGGGGTTCAGATGCGGCGGCTGCCGGGTTCGGATGCAGCGGCTTTTATCGCACGCGGAGATCGCGGAGATCGCAGAGAAAAGCCAACGGCGATCTCACGCAGAGAACGCAAAGACGCAGAGAAAAGCAGTACAGCTTTTTGATGGGTTCTCCTTTTCTCGATTTGGCTTTTATCTTTCTCCGCGTCCTCTGCGTTCGCCGCGTGAGATTCGCTTTTCGGTTCGGCAGGCCTCGATGGCTTTTCGCTGTCCTAGCTTGGGCTTTGTCTTTCTCTGCGTCTCTGCGTTCTCCGCGTGAGGCACGCTTCCCGGCTGACCCGCCCGCAGCGCCTACAATGACGGCCTCTCACGGACCCACCCGATGACCCGGAAAACTGCCTCCGCCAACGACACCGCCGCCGATGACCCGGTGGCCCGCTTCGAAGGCTCGCTGTCGGAACTCGAAGCCATCGTCGCCAAGATGGAACGCGGCGACCTGCCGCTGGAAGAAAGCCTGCAATTGTTCGAGCGCGGCATGGGCCTGACCAAGGTCTGTCGGACCTCGCTGGAAACCGCCGAGCTGCGGGTGAAGAACCTGCTTGATGCCGGCGACGCCCCCACCGATCGCTGATTCCCGCATCGCGATGAACGAGACTCCGGGCTACGCGCTGCTCGGCAGCATCGACGATCCGGCCGCGATCCGCGCCCTGCCCGCCGATCAGCTGCCGCAGCTCGCCCATGAAATCCGCCGCTGCCTGATCGAGACGCTCGCGCGCGTCGGCGGCCATTTCGCGGCCAGTCTCGGCGTGGTCGAACTGACCCTGGCCCTGCACCGGGTGTTCGACACGCCGCGCGACGCGCTGGTCTGGGACATCGGCCATCAGGCCTACGCCCACAAGATCGTCACCGGCCGTCGTGCACGGCTGGAAACCATCCGCAAGCACGGCGGGCTGGCGCCGTTCCTCGATCGCGGCGAAAGCGCATACGACGCCTTCGGCGGCGGTCACGCCGGCACCGCGATTTCGGCTGCGGCGGGTTTCGCAGCGGCTGAAAAGCTGCGCGCGCAAGGCCGGCGCAGCATCGCGGTGATCGGCGATGGCGGCTTCACCGCTGGCATGGCGTTCGAGGCGATGAACCATGCCGGTCACCTCGGGCTCGACCTGCTGGTGGTGTTCAACGACAACGACCTGTCGATCTCGGAGAACGTCGGCGCGCTGCGCGACACCGTGGCGCGGCAGCTCGGTCGCGCCTTGCCATCGACCGGCGATGGCTCGCTGGCGGCACTGGTCGCCGCACTCGGCTTTTCGTACAGCGGACCAGTCGATGGTCATGATCTGGACGTCCTGCTGCCCGCGCTGGAACGCCTGAAAGCCGTGCGCGGTCCGCAGTTCCTGCATGTGGTGACGATCAAGGGCCGGGGCTACGCGCCCGCCGAGGCCGATCCGATCGCTTTCCACGGCGTCACCCGCTTCGATCCGGTGACCGGAGCCCTGCCCGCCCCGGCTGCGAAATCGACTTATTCCGATGTCTTCGGCGACTGGCTGATCGAAGCCGCGAGCGCCGATCCGGCCGTCGTCGCGATCACGCCGGCGATGCGCGAAGGCTCCGGTCTGGTGAAGTTCGCGCAGGCCTTCCCGGATCGCTATTTCGACGCCGGCATCGCCGAACAGCACGCCGTGACCCTGGCCGCCGGCATGGCCTGCGCAGGTTTGAAGCCGGTGGTCGCGATCTATTCGACCTTCCTGCAACGCGCACTGGATCAGCTGATCCATGACGTGGCGACTCAGCGCCTGCCGGTGCTGTTCGCGATCGACCGAGGCGGGCTGGTCGGGGCCGATGGCGCGACCCATCACGGTGCTTTCGACCTGAGCCTGCTGCGGGCGATCCCGAATCTGCTGCTGATGGCCCCGAGCGACGAGCAGGAATGCCGCCAGATGCTGGCGACCGGCCTTGCGCATGACGGTCCGAGCGCGGTGCGCTACCCGCGCGGCCACGGCCCGGGTGCGGCCATCGAACCCGCAGAACCCTTGCCGATCGGCCGTGGTCGGGTCTTGCGGCGCAGCGCCAACCGGCGGCCGGTAAGTGTTGCCCTGATCGGCGTCGGCAGCCTGGTCGCCACCGCGATGGAAGCGGCGGCGCTGCTCGATGCCACGGTCGCCGACCTGCGCTTCGTCAAGCCGCTCGATGAAGCTCTGCTCGCCGAACTGGCGCGCGATCACGCCTTGCTGGTGACGCTCGAAGACAACGTGGTGGCCGGCGGTGTCGGCAGTGCCGTCAACGAATGGCTGGCGGCGAATCGCGCGACGTGTGCCGTGCTGAATCTGGGCCTGCCCGACCGCTTCGTCGGCCACGGCAGCCGCGAACAGTTGCTGGCCGATTGCGGGCTCGATGCGGCGGGGGTGCTGCGGGCGATCCAGAATCGTTTGCGCAGCCTGTCGAGCAGCCCGGCAAACGCCGGCTTCGTCGCGCTGATGCCACCCACGGTCGGACGCGATTGATCTTGCCACTGGCGTCAGCCCCGACCGGCCCCGTACGATGCTGCAATGCAGTAATCATCCGACCGCCGCGCCTCGACATGAGCGTGCCGCATCATCCATCTGAACTGACGGCTCACGAGCCGGCGATCGAGGCTCAGGCGTGACCGAGGAACTGACCAAACCGTCATCACGACGTCGACGCGCCGTGATCGCCGTCGCCGGCCTTGGTGTGCTGATCTACCTCGCGGCGGCGGTGCTGACCGATGCCGATCGCCTGCAGGCGGCGCTGCTGTCGCTGGGCTGGTCCGGAACTTTGCTGGTGCTTGGGGCTTCGCTGCTCAATTACGGGCTGCGCTTTCATCGCTGGTCGCTGTATGTGTCGAAGCTTGGCCACAGCGTGCCGCGCGGTCGGCACTTTCTCTATTACTTGTGCGGCTTTGCGTTCACGGTGAGCCCGGGCAAGGCTGGTGAGGCGGTGCGCTCGCTGTATCTGCGCGAGCACGGCGTGCCCTATGCCGATTCGATCGCCGCGCTGTTCGTCGAACGGGTGCTGGATCTGATGGCGATCGCCCTGCTGGCCAGCCTGTTCGTGCTTCAGGATCACTCGTACTGGCCGGTGCTGGCGGGTGCGCTTGGCGTGACCGTGGCGCTGGTGGTGTTCATCGGCCGGCCGGCGGTCAGCGCCCTGCTTGATCGCCTTGCGGCTGCGCGCAGCGGCCGCATCGCCAAGGCGCTCGGCGGCATTGCCAATCTGCTGCGGGCTTCGCGCAGCTTGCTGTCGCCTCGGCTGCTGTCGACCGGCCTTGTGCTCGGGCTGGTGGCCTGGGGTGTGGAAGGCATTGGTCTGTACTGGATCTGCGAGGGCTTGGGCCTCAGCACCTCGCTGGTCACCGCCACCGGCATCTACGGCATCGCCGTGCTGGCCGGTGGTGCGGCCTTCTTCATGCCTGGCGGCATCGGTGGCATGGAAGTGGCGATGCCAGCACTGCTGGTCGCGCAAGGCGTGCCGGTGACGACCGCCGTCATCGCCATGCTGCTGTGCCGGCTGGCCACCCTGTGGTTCGCCGTTGTCCTCGGCCTGATTGCCGCCACCGTGCTCGAAACCCGCAAAAGCCTTCCCCGCCTGATCACCCCATGAGCCTCAGCCCAACCGCCGTTTCCGTGCCGCTGTGCGTCGATCTCGATGGCACCCTGACCGCCATCGACACCCTGCACGAAACCGTGCTCGGCTTGGCCAAGGACGCGCCGCTGGCGCTGCTGTCGGTGCCGGGCTGGATCGCCAGCGGCAAGGCGACGTTCAAGCGCGAAGTGTCCAGCCGCGCGCAGATCGACGTCAGTTGCCTGCCGTATCGCGAGGACCTGCTCGAATGGCTGCGTGCCGAACGGGCGACCGGCCGCAAGCTGGTGCTGGCCACTGCCGCCGACCGCCGCATTGCCGACGCGGTGGCCGCGCATCTCGGCATCTTCGATGAAGTGATCGCCAGCGACGGCGCGGAAAACCTGTCCGGCGACGGCAAGCGCGCCGCACTGGTCGCGCGTTTTGGCGAGCGCGGCTTCGATTACGTCGGCAATGACGAGGTCGATCTCAAGGTCTGGCCGTCGGCGCGGCAAGCGGTGGTGGTCGGCACGGCATCGCTGGCCGAGCGCGCGGCCAAGCTCGCCGAAGCCGGGCCGGTGTTCGCGGCCGTGCCGGGGTCGCTCAAGCTATGGATCAAGGCGGCGCGGCTGTATCAATGGGTCAAGAACCTCTTGATCTTCCTGCCGGCGCTGCTTGCGCACCGGATTGCCGATCCGGCGGTGCTCGGTTCCGCTGCACTGGCTTTTCTCGCGTTCGGTCTGTGCGCGTCGAGCGTCTATCTGTTCAACGATCTGCTCGATCTGTCATCCGATCGCCGTCACAAGCGCAAGCGCCACCGGCCGTTCGCGTCCGGCGCGCTGCCGGCGAGCAGGGGTGTGGCGGTCGGCATCGCGCTGTTTCTGGCGGCGGTCGCAATCGCGGTGCAGGTCGGCTGGCAGTTCTGCGCGGTGCTGTCGGCTTATTACCTGTTCACCTGGGCGTATTCGCTGCGCTACAAGCGGGCGGCGATCGTCGACGTGATGATGCTCGCCGGCCTCTACACCATCCGCATCGTTGCCGGTGGTGCTGCGACCGGCGTGACTGTGTCGTTCTGGCTGCTGGCCTTCTCGATGTTCATCTTCCTGAGTCTGGCGGTGGTCAAGCGCTACGCGGAACTGGACGACGCCAACCGCGCCGGCAAGGCCAAGGCCGCCGGGCGCGGCTACAGCGCCGAAGATTTGCCGCTGCTGCTGAGCCTCGGCACGGCGTCCGGCTTCGCCGGCATCGTGGTCATGGCGCTGTACATCAACAGCCCGGAATCAGCCGCGCTGTACAGCGATTCCAAGCCGATGTGGCTGATCTGCCCGCTGCTGCTGTACTGGATCGCCAGGGTCTGGCTGCTGACCACGCGCGGCCAGATGCACGACGACCCGATCCTGTTCGCGATCCGCGACCGGATCAGCATCGCGATCATCGCGGCGATCGGTGCGATCGTGGTTCTCGCCATCTGATGGCCGCTGCTGGCAGTTCCTGGGGGCGCCTGCCGGGCGCAGCGCAGCGCTTGCTGCCGATCGCCAGCCGCCATGATCGGCTGCCGGACGAGCCTGCGATGCTGCCGTTCGGCAATGGCCGCAGCTACGGCGATTCCTGCCAGAACGACGGCGGCGTGCTGCTCAAGGCGCGGATGCTCGACCGCTACATCAGCTTCGATCCGGCAAGCGGGGTGATCGACCTCGAAGCCGGCGTATTGCTGAGTGAAATCATTGACCTGGCGCTGCCCAGCGGTTGGTTTCTGCCGGTGACGCCGGGCACCCGCTTCGTCACCGTCGGCGGGGCGATCGCCAACGACGTGCACGGCAAGAACCATCACCGCGCCGGCAGCTTCGGCAATCACGTACTGGATTTCGAGCTGCTGCGTTCCGATGGCAGCGTCCGCCGCTGTTCGCCGACCGAAAACAGCGACTGGTTCGATGCCACCATCGGCGGTCTCGGCCTCACCGGCCTGATCCGCCGGGCGCGCGTGCAATTGAAGCGGGTGGCCGGGCCTTGGCTGATCGGCGACAGTCGGCGCTTCGCCAACCTGCGCGAGTTTTTTGCCATCGCCACCGAATCGGAAGCGGATTGGGAGTACACCGTCGCCTGGATCGACTGCTCCGGCACCGGTCGCCGACTCGGCCGCGGCATCTTCATTCGCGGCAATCACGCTTCGGCGCAGGCGGCGGTCGACGCCCGCCCACCCGGCAACGGCAGCCTGCGCATGCCGTTCACGCCGCCGGTGTCGGCGATCAATGGTTTGAGCCTGACGGCGTTCAACAAGCTCTACTATCACCGCCCAGGAGCAGTCGCCACCGATGCCCTGTGGCATTACCGGCCTTTCTTCTATCCGCTTGATTCCATTCATGAATGGAACCGGATGTACGGACCGGACGGCTTCTATCAGTACCAGTGCGCGGTGCCCGAAGCCGGGGCCGAGGCAGTGCTCGAAGAAATGCTGCGGCGGATCGGCGAATCCGGCCTCGGCTCCTTTTTATTGGTGCTCAAAACCTTCGGCACCGTGGCTTCGCGCGGCCTGCTGTCGTTCCCGCGCCCGGGTGCGACGCTGGCGCTCGATTTCCCCAATCGCGGCGCGCGGACGCTGGCCTTGCTCGAAGCACTTGACGACCTGACCCGCTCGGTCGGCGGCGCGGTATACCCGGCCAAGGACGCGCGCATGTCGGCAGCGGCGTTCCAGCACTATTTCCCCCGGTGGCGGGATTTTTCCCGCTTTGTCGATCCGAAGTTCACGTCGTCGTTCTGGCGGCGTGTCACCGAAACCCCGAACGCATGAGAAGAATCCTGATCATGGGTGCCACTTCGGCCATTGCCGAAGCAAGCGCCCGCGAATTCGCCGCTCTTGGCGACGCCTTGTTCCTGGTCGGCCGCAATGCCGACCGCCTCGGTGCCATTGCCGACGACCTGCGCCTGCGTGGTGCCGCCCAGGTCGACACCTATGTCATGGATGCCCGCGAACTGGCCGGCTATCCGCAGCTGGTCGATGAAGCGACGCGCCGTCTGGGTGGTCTCGACACCGCCCTGATCGCCCACGGCACGCTCACCGACCAGCCGGCCGCCGCCGCCAGCAGCGAGCTGATGCTGGAAGAGTTCCGCATCAACGCGCTCAGCCACATGGTGCTGTGCACGGAACTCGGCAACCGCTTCGAAGCCCAGGGTCGCGGCTGCATCGCGGTGATTTCCTCGGTGGCCGGCGATCGCGGCCGGCAGTCGAACTACGTCTACGGCTCGGCCAAGGCTGCCGTCACCGCCTTCACCAGCGGCCTGCGCCAGCGCCTCCACCCCAAAGGCGTTCATGTGCTGACCATCAAGCCCGGCTTCGTCGACACGCCGATGACTGCCAGCTTCAAGAAGGGCGCGCTGTGGGCGACGCCGTCAGCGGTCGCAAAGTCGATCGTCAAGGCCATGCAGCGCGGTACGCCGGTGCTCTACACGCCCTGGTTCTGGTGGGGAATCATGCAGATCATCAAGAACGTGCCGGAAGTGATTTTCCGCAAGCTGAAGCTCTAGTTCTGCCCTAGGGCAGCGCCTTGTAACGATGATCGGCCGGATCGTAATAAACGATCCGGACATCGCCGCCGATCATGCAGTCGGCTGACAGCCGGGCCCCGAAGTGGATGCGCTGCTCGGTGTCGATGCGGAGATCCGGAAAGCGGTAGCGGCAGCCGCTGGCACCGGCGCGTTCGTCGGCGAGGTCGCGCAGCAACAGTTTCTGGTCGGCGTCCTCGAAATGGTAGCGATAGCCGGGCGGCAGTTCGGCATCGATCCGGTAGCGGCCTTCCATCTGCCGGACCTGGAAATGACGGTCCGGCGGCGCGCTGTCCGGTGCGCCGCGACGGCTGTCGACGTACTCGATGCTGCTGATCCGCAGCACGCGCCCCGGCGCATCGACAAAGCGGCGCAAGTCGTCGTTGGAGACGAAGCGCGAGGAAAAATCGTTCACCACCATCAGGGTGCGCCCTTCGACGGCCTCCTGACGCAGCAGCATGTGCAGCTTGGCCTGATTGCGGCTGCGCTCGACATTGGTGGCAATCGCGCCGCTGGCGAGCAATGACTGGCTGGTGCCGAAGCTGAGCACCAGCAGCAGGGTTGCCACGGCAGTCGCGGCAAGGCGGAGTTGCCGGGTGCCGGCGCGCTGCCAGATATGCGCCAGCAGCAGCACCGCGAACAGCGATGCGGCCAGGCCGATACGCGGCGTCACCGCCGTCACCATCAGCAGGGCGGTCAGCCAGGACAGCCACAGCAGCGTGTCCAGGACCACCGGCACGGCGATGACGCCGGTGCGTCGAAACAAGCGCCAGCGCCGCAGCAGCGTCCAGCCGACCACGACCACAAAGCCGAGGTTGGCGAACAGTTGCATCAGCAGAGGTGCCGGCAAGGCCGAAAAATCCATGCGGCGGATGGCCGCCACGGTGTCGGCATTCAACTGGCCGTCGTTGAACGGCCATTCGAGCAGTTCGCGCAGGGCATGCAGCAGCGGGCTGTGCGTGCCAGCCGCCGCGACGCCCACCCCCACTTCGCTGCCGAAGGCAAACCAGCGCGCCAGCAACCACAGCAGCGCGGGCACGCTGACGATGGCGGTCAGCCGCAGCGCCCGCCAGCGTCCGTGTCGCCATTCCCGCAGCAGCACGCCGCTGGTGGCGGCAGCGGCGGCAGCGAGCGCGGTTTCCTTGGTGAATACCGCCAGCGTCAGCCACAGCAGCATCCAGCCGTAGCGACGTACGCGATAGGCACGAAACGCCAGCACGATCAGGCCGGCGACCACGGCATCGAAAGCGAACGAAGGGTGGAAGAACAGCTCGCCCTCGAACCAGGCGGCCGGGGTGAGCGCCACGGCCAGCACGCTGAAAGCCAGCGGGAAGCCGGTGAGCCGATAGGTTCGGCAGGCGGTGTCAACCACCAGCACCAGCACGGCGGCATACAGCGCGTAACAGGCCACCAGGTAGAGGTTCCAGGCGTCGCCGAGGATGCCGTGCAGCAGCAGGAAGGCAACATTGACACCCGGACGCAGGTAATGGGTGTGCGGCTGCGTCCAGTCGGGATAGATGTACCAGTAGTTCGAGAAACCTTCGCCGAGCCAGGCTTGCAGGCGTTCGGGAAGCGACATGCCGCCCAGACTGGTCGAATGAACCAGCAGCCCGATGTCATCGTTCGAGGGGTGGTAAGCGCTCCACACCTCGCGGAACAACCAGAGTTCAAGGCCGAAAACGGCGGCGAAGATCAGCAGCAGCGACAGCGGATAGCGCCAGCGCTGCAGACGCGCGCCGATCCCGCCTGCTGGCATCGACAACAAGCCACCCGACGATCCATCCGTCGCCACACCCGCGAGCAGGCCGTTCATGCCGGACGCGCTGCGGCGCGCGGGTACCCGCTTCGATGCCAGGCGGCCGCCTCGCGGAGCCCGGTGGCGACTGGCCGATGAACCACGCCAAGTTCAGTCGCCGCGCGGCGACCATCCAGCCGGAGGTCATGCCGGCAAAGGCGCGTCAGCCAGGGGCGGATCGGCGGCGGCAGGCGTCCGGCCCCGACGGCCAACTCGCCGACCTTCAGCAGCGGCCCGATCAGTTTCAGTTCCAGTTGCAGTCGCAGCGTGCTGATCGTGGACGGTGGCGTCACGCCCAGGGCTTCGCCGTAATGCTGGAAATAGCCGTTCCAGGTCGGAGCGTCGTCGACACCCAGGTTGTAGGCGCGGCCTGCGGCCACCGGCGTTTCAAGGGCCAGGCGCACCGCCGCTGCAAGGTCATCGACGTGAACCAGATTGCAGCAGCCGTTGCCTGCCGCACCCAGCGCGCCGAGGCGACGCGCCAGCAGCAGATCGCCCAGCAAGCCGCTCCATTGCAGGCTGGCGGGACCATAAACGATGCCCGGCCGCAGGATCGCAAGGTTCGGAAGTGGTGCCAGCAGGCGCTCGGCCGCCACCTTGGCCGCGCCATAGGCATCGAGATCGCCGAGCAGCGGCGCGTCTTCGTCAACCCGGCCAACCGCCGAGCCGTACACCGCCATTGAACTTAAGTGCACCACGCGCGGTGTGCGCGCGAGCTGCGGCAGCACGGCGGCCAGCGCCCGGGCGTTGGCGGTGATGGTGTCGGCGGCGCCGGCAATGCAGTTGACGATGCCGTCAGCGTCGGCAAGTGCTGCGCGCAACGAGGCTTCCGAAGTCGCATCGACCTGGCGTTGCTCGATTGCCCCTTCGCCCGGCTGCGGACTGCGGACGCCGGCCACCGGCACGGCCCAGTCGCTGGCGGCCAGGGCCGCGACGATGCGCCGACCGATGAAGCCGCCGGCACCGAGCACGATGACGCGACGACGGCTCAAGTCCGCGCTCCGGATTGGGAATTCGCTTTGACGGCAAGCCCTGCGTCACCATTCGGGCGGCATCCTGCGGGTACGACAGGCAGAAACATCACATTCAATCATTGATCAAGTCGGATACGACATTCTATTCATCTTGCACTGCGATGCATTGACAAAAAGCAAGCATCTTCAAGCATTTGCGAATGCATGAATCAGCTGTCGTGTCGCAATTCAGATCCGTGCAGCCGGTGTCCGCGCACTACGCAAGCCGCTTGCGCCGGCCGCTGAGCAGATCGCGGCCCGGCTGCTCGACGAAGTAGTAGGACAGGGTCGACACACCGATCACGAAAGCGTTGATCAGCAGCACGCCGGCCACGGCTTCGAGCACTCCGGTCTTCATCCATTCGACGCTGATCAGCCGATAGGCGATCGAGGTGAACAGGAAGTGGCCGAGATAGATCGAGTAGGAGATTTCGCCCAGGAAAAACATCGGCTTCGATCCAAAGAAGCGCGCGGGCGCATTGCTGTCGCTGCACAGCGCCAGCAGCAAAGGCGCGGTCAACACACCGACGATGAAGCCGGTTTCCGGCAGCAAGGCGAAACCGACCACGAGCAGCAACATCGCCAGCGTGCTGCCGAGGCGGGTTTGCAGCCATTCGGCCGTGCGGCTGCCATAAAGATTGGCCATCAGACAACCCAGCGCGAACTGGCTGAGTCCCCGGGTCACGCCTTCGAGGCCGGAAAGCCCCCAGAAAATCTGCGCATTCAGCGCAAAACCAATGATCACCATGGCGATGATCGGCAGCCACGGCCGGGTGCTCCAGCGCGCCGTGCCCCAGATCAGGAACGGAAACACGAAATAGGCCAGCCACTCGATGCTGACCGACCACGACGGCGGATTCCAGGCACCGGGGCCTTCCATGAACGGCCCCCAGGCGTGAACCATCAGCAGGTGCTGCGGCAGGGTCGCGTAATCGAAGCGCTCGGTGCCGTGATTGGTTTTCAGGCCGGCGATCTGGCTGGCCACCACGGTGGCGATCACCAGCAGCAGGATGAACACATGCAGCGGCCAGATGCGGGCGACGCGACGGCGCAGGAACTGGAAGTAGGCCGTGCGGCTGAGCCCGCCGGTGAACCAGCTTCGATAGATCAGCGCCATGATGAAGCCGCTGAGCACGAAAAAGATGTCGACCTGCCGACCGCCAGCCAGGAACAGGCGTTCGATCAACAGGGGAATTTCCACTTCCAGCCCCCGGGAAGCCAGCGCTTCGCGGGTATGTCCCCAGAAGACAATCAGCGCAGCAAGGCCGCGCAGACCAGTCAAGGCACGAATTTCATTCATTTTTCGGTGCGCTGTGGGGTCAGGCGAGAGCTAGGCGACGGTGCCCTTTCGTGCCGAGGTGCCGATGCTGCGGCAGCGTTGTGTAGCCTAACAGGCACAAGTTGTGCCGTTGTGCCACCGAACCCGCGACGGCGACCGGTCAGCAATTGCGGGAACCGGCGACGGGGGTGCATCACTGTCGAAGGCTAGCGCGCGAAAATTACAAACCATCGCGACTCCACGATAGTGGCGTCGTGTATCGTTTGCCCGGGTCGCACGATTCCTGCATGTCGCGCTGCCGGGGGCATCCCCGGATGGCACGTCAGCAATAAAAAACAAGTCAGCAAGTCCAGGGAGATTCAGGTGGCGGAGCGGTACGACCTCATCATCGTGGGCACCGGATTCGCAGGTGCGTTCTTTTTGATGCGCTATCTCGAACGTGCTCCGGCCGATGTGCGCGTGCTGGTGCTTGAGCGCGGCGGTCATGACGACAAGCGTTGGCAGATCGACAACCGGCGTACCTCGAACATCGCGCCCGAAGCGGTGTTCCGCAACAGCACGCCGGAAAAGGAATGGCTGACCAGCCCCGGCTTCGGTGGCAATTCCAACTGCTGGTGGGGCGGCACCACGCGCATGATGCCGGGCGATTTCGAGCTGAAATCGCGCTACGGCGTTGGCCACGACTGGCCCATGTCCTACGACGATCTCGAACCGCATTACACGGTGGTCGAAGAGGTGATGTCGATTTCCGGGCCGGCCGACAGCCCGCATCGCCGCTCCAAACCCTACCCGCAGCCACCGCACCGGTTTTCCGAACCGGATGCCCTGCTCAAGAAGCATTTCCCCGACGGCTGGTTCCATGCTGCCACCAGTCGGGCACGGGTGGCCACGGGCACCCGCGGCGTCTGCTGCGCCAGCGGCATCTGCGAACTGTGCCCGGTGGACGCGAAATTCACCGTCCAGAACGGCCTGGCCAGCCTCTACAAGGATCCGAGAGTCAGCCTGCAACTGCACTGCCCGGTGGTGGGGCTGGAGACGGCAGCCGGTCTGGTCAGCTCGGTGGTCTACCAGCAGGACGGGAAGGATGAGCGCGCCGATGGCGACGTGGTCGTGCTGGCAGCGAGCGCGCTGTTCAACCCGCATCTGCTGCTGCGCTCCAACATCGGCCATCCGCTGCTTGGCAAGCGCCTGCACGAGCAGATGTCGATCGACGTTTGTCTGGATCTCGGCGGCGTCAAGTCCTACAACGGTTCCTCGACGGTGTCCGGCAACGGCTATCTGTTCTACGAAGGCGAGCACCGCCGCAACTACCCGGCCTGCATGATCGAAACCTGGAACGCGCCGTTTGCCTACGGTCATCCGGCGTTCCGGCTGGAAAAGAACCGCTGGACCGAACGCCTGTTCCTGCGTTTCATGTTCGACGAGATTCCGCGCGACGACAACACCGTGACCGTGCTCGCCGACAATCCGGCGATGGCGGAAGCCCGCTTCGTCGGCTACTCCGACTACGCCAATCGCGCCTGGGCCGAGATTCCGCGCATGGTCGAAGTGCTGGGCAAGGCGCTGCCGATCGAGCGCGTGGTCAACACCGCACTCGGCCGCACCACCGCCCACATCCAGGGCACGGTGGTGATGGGCAAGGACCCCGCCACCAGCATCGTCGACGGCAACCTGATCCATCACCAGTTCCGCAACTTGCTGGTCTTGGGCTCCAGCAGCTTCCCGACCGCATCACCCGCTTATCCGAGCCTGACCATATCGGCGCTGTCGCTGCGGGCGGCAGACCATCTCATGGTCGCGAAATCCGCATGATCAGCCGTCGACATTTGTTGTACGGGGGCCTCGGCATCATCGGCCTCACGGCCTTGCGCCTGGGCCTGACGCGCCCCGAGGACGCCATCGAGATCGTGCTGCGCAAGCGGCTTGATTACCTGGTGCTGGAGCCGGCCGGCGTGGCCGCCTTCGCTACCGATTTCGCGGCTGCGGGCGTGATGGCGCGCGGCAAGCTGCGGCTGATCGCGGCGATGGCGCCGTTGTACGGCTGGCTGCCGGCTGACGAGACCACCCCGAATGCCGTGCGCCACGGCGAAGAACGCATCGTGTCCGCCTATCTGCTGTCCAGCGATTTCTTTTCCAGCGGTGCCGACACCCAACGGCCGGTGAATTATCGCGGCCTGTTCAACCCCTGGAAAAGTCGCGACGCCTGCAACAACACCTTTGCCCGGCGCGAAGCCGAAGCGATCTGACCGACGCCGCACGCCCTTGGTCCAGACCAGGGCGCGACCACGCTGAGCCTGAATGAATCACATCAAGGAAATCGATGGCCTGCGCGCCATCGCCGTGCTGTCGGTGCTGCTGTTCCATGTCGAATACCCGGTGTTCGGCGGCGGCTTTGTTGGCGTCGACGTGTTCTTCGTCATCTCCGGCTATCTGATCACCCGGATCATCCTGTTCGATATCGACGCCGGTCGTTTCTCGATCAAGCGCTTCTACGAACGCCGCATCCGGCGCATCGCGCCCGCGCTGATCGCCACCCTGCTCGGCTGCACGCTGTTCCTCGTGATCCAGCCGCCAAGCGAAGCCGAAGCCATTCGCAATGCCTTGTTTTCAGGGCTTTTTTCGGCATCGAACTTCCTGTTCTACGCGACCACCGATTATTTTTCCGACAACGCCTACAACCCGCTGCTGCACACCTGGTCGCTGTCGGTGGAAGAGCAGTTCTATGTGGTGCTGCCGCCGACGCTGCTGTTGTTGAGTCGCGGTTCCAAGGCGCGCCGTTTGGCGGCGATGGCAGTGATGGCGGTCGCCTCGCTGGTCGCGGCCGAATGGGTGGTGCGCAGCGATGCCTCCGCCGCCTTCTACCTGCCCTGGTTGCGGGCCTGGGAACTGCTGGCCGGCTCGCTGCTGGCCGGCTCGCGGCTGGACCGGATTCCCGCTTCGCTCAAGGCGCTGCTCACCACTGCCGGTGTCGCGGCGATCTTCACCGCCTGCCTCAGCTACTGGAACCGGATGCAGTTCCCGGGCATCTCGGCGCTGCTGCCGGTGCTCGGCACTTGTGCGGTGATCGCCGGTACCGGTGCCCGCTCGCCGGTGAATTGGGCGCTGGGCAGTGCGCCGATGCGCTTCATCGGCAAGATCTCGTATTCGCTGTATCTGGTGCACTGGCCGGTGATCTGTTTCGTGGTGTCGGTGCAGGCCCTGACTCCGAAATCGCAGATCGCCATCTGCCTGCTCAGCGTCGTGCTGGCCTGGATGAGCTGGCGCTGGGTCGAGAATCCGTTCCGCGAGACGCCGAAGGCCGCAGGGACAGCGAAGCAGGGCAACCGGCTGTTCCGGAACTTCGGGCTGATCGTGTTCGCCACCAGCCTCGCGATCGTCGCGATCGGCTGGATGGGCCGGTCGCTATGGCTTTCGGTGCCGAAGGCGCTGGCCTTCGCCAATTACCTCAAATACCAGGAGCGCGACAGCCAGTTCGCTGGCAATCCCTGCTTCCTCAAGCCCGGCGCGCCTGATCTCGACGCCTTTACCGCAGCCTGTCTGAAGATTGATCCCCAACGCGACAACGTGCTGGTGCTCGGCGACAGCCATTCCGTGCACCTGATGACCGCCCTGCGCGAAGCCCATCCGGCCATCAACTTTCTGCAGGCCTCGGCTTCCGGCTGCAAGCCGCTGCTGAACGCTGTCGGCTCGGATTACTGTGTGGTGCTGATGCGCTACATGCTCGAACGCTGGCTGCCGCAGTCGCCGCCCGAACTTTCGGCCGTACTGATTTCTGCACGCTGGGAAATCGGCGACCAAGCCGCGCTCGCCGGCACGCTGGCAAGCCTCGGCAAGACCGGCAAACGCCTGGCGCTGTTCGGGCCGTCGCCGGAGTTCCGCGCCCGGCTGCCGCTGCTGCTGGCCTACGAGGAAATCCTCGGCCGCCCGCTGGCAGCCAGGCTGGTGAAGACCGAGCGCTTCGAACTTGATCGAGTCTATCGCCGCAATCCGGCCCTGGCCCCGGTATTCCTGTCGGTGATCGATGCGCTATGCCCGCAAGGCCAATGCCAGACGCACGCAGGCGAAGTACCGCTGTACTTCGACCGCGATCACCTGACCGTCGAAGGCGCGCGCAGGGCTGTCGCGGGCTGGAAGCCCTGAATCGACGGCAAACGGGCCCGAATTTTCGGCGTGGCGGCTGTGATATCGGTCACATCTTCGTCAGTGCCGACACTTGTATGCTTCGGCCATTGGTCCGAATCCGGCAAGACGGTCGCTCAAATGCAGACAGGGAAATCGGGTGGCAGGCAGAAAGCGGCGATCCGCATCGGCTTCGATTTCAACCGGGAAATCAGTCGCCAGCCCGCGGGCATTCTGCGATTTCATCGGCTCCCGCGCGGGAATCTGCGGCGATGCTCGCCAAACATAAATCTGATCGAAATTCCGGCACTGGCATCGGGGCTGTATCAAGCCAGGACGCAGTTTCCGGACCAGTCTGTAACAAGCCGCCGCAACCCCCGTGCCTGCAACGCCGGAACGACGAGTACGCCGATCCGACTTCAGGTTCCTGCACACGAAAGCCAGTGCTGCGGCCCGGTCATCGGCAAGTGTCGTCAAATCCGTTTATCCCCGCCGAAAATGCAACCATCAATACGTGCATTAGTGGATCATTGTCATCGGACGACACTTGTTCGCTGTCACTACCGGGCATCGACTTTTTTTTGAGGAATCATTGACGAACGCCCAGCAACAGGATCGGCAAGGCGGAATTCTCGACGAGATTTCCGCAGTTTCCGTGTGGCCGTGGCGAACAACGGTGACCGCCGCTTTTGCAGCGATCGTCCGCGACCACGGGCCGGCGATCGCGCTGCGGCAGTCAACGCGGGTGATGTCCTATGCCGAACTCGACCAGCACTCGAACCGCATTGCCGCAGGCCTGCAAGCGCGTGGCATCGGGCAGGGCGACAGCGTCGGCCTGTTCCTGTCGCGCTCGATCGACACCGTCGCCGCCATCCTTGGCGTGCTCAAGGCCGGCGCCGCCTACGTGCCCTTCGACCCTGCCTACCCTGCCGCGCAGTTGCAGTTCATCCTCGATGACAGCGCCCCCGGCGTGGTGCTGACGCAAGCCGCGATGCGCACCCGCCCGGCGGCGGTGATCTTTGAAGGCCGCGCGATGCTCGATCTGGACCGCGATTTTCCGGCGCTTGACGCCGCCTTCGTGGCCCCGGCGATCGCCCCGGCCGACCGCGCCTACATCATGTACACCTCGGGCTCGACCGGCCGCCCGAAAGGCGTGCAGGTGCCGCATCAGGCGATCACCCGGCTGGTGATCGACAACGATTTCGCCGATTTCGGGGCCGACCAGACCATCCTGCATCTGGCCCCGCTGGCTTTCGACGCTTCCACTTTCGAGCTCTGGGCCGCCCTGCTGCACGGCGGCAGTCTGGCGATCGTGCCGCAGGCGCAGCCATCGCTGGACGAGATCGCCGCCGCGATCCGGCTGCATCAGGTCAGCACCTGCTGGCTGACGGCGGGCCTGTTCCATCTGATGGTCGACCACCAGCTTGCCGCCCTCGGCGGCCTGCGCCAGTTGCTGGCGGGTGGTGACGTGCTGTCGGTGGCCCATGTCGACAAGCTGCTCGCCGCGCATCCGCACATCCGCCTGATCAACGGCTACGGGCCGACCGAGAACACCACGTTCTCCTGCTGCCACACGATCAGCCGTGATCGCGAACCGGGGCCGATTCCGATCGGCCGTGCGATCCGCCACTCCGAAGCGCTGGTGCTCGATGCCTCGATGCAGCCGGTGGCCGATAGCGAACTCGGCGAGCTGTACGTCGGCGGGCCGGGTCTTGCCATCGGCTACCTGAACCGTCCGGAGCTGGATGCCGAGCGTTTTCTTCCGCATCCCTCGGATAGGACCCCCGGTGCTCGCGTCTATCGCACCGGCGATCTGGTGCGCTGCCGCAGCGACGGCGTGATCGAGTTTCATGGCCGCGCCGACCGACAGGTGAAGATCAATGGCAAGCGCGTGGAACTCGATGAAATCGAAGCCGGCATCCGCCGCAGCGGTCTGGTGCGCGACGCCGCCGTGCTGAGCTGGGAAGCAGCCGCCGGGGATCGCCGGGTCGCCGCCTTCGTGACGGCAGTGACGGCGCAGCCGCTGGCGATCGAGGCGCTGCGCGAATTCCTGCGCAGCGAACTGCCCGATTACATGCAGCCGGCCAGCCTTGTGGTGCTGGACGAATTCCCGCTGTCGCCGACCGGCAAGGTTGATCGCGCGAAGCTGCCGCTGCCATCGGCCACGCCCGCTGCCGCAAGTGCGGTACCGCTGCCCGCGAACGCGCTGGAAGCAACCGTCATGAAAGTCTGGCGCGAGGTGCTGGGAACCACCGCGATCGGTGTCGACGACAACTTTTTCGACATCGGCGGCTCCAGCCTGCAAATGCTGAAAGTCCACGCCGCCCTGCAAGCACTGCTGCCGAAGCCGACCACCATCGTCGACCTGTTCACCTACCCGCGCATCCGCCTGCTTGCCGCCTGGCTGAACCAGGATGTGGCTGCGGCAACCTCGGCCATCGCCCCGATGACGGCCCAGGAACGCGCGCGCCGCCAGCAGGCCGCACTCGCCCGCTCGCGGCCGCAGTCGCGCCCCCAATCCCGCTGAATGCCGCGATGACCACCCCCGAAAACCTGCCGCAAGGCGTCGACGAAGCCAGCGAACTGCCGGCAGGCGGCATTGCCATCGTCGGCATGGCCCTGCGCCTGCCGGGTGCTGACAGCGGCTGCGACACCGTCGATCAGTTCTGGCAGAACCTGGTCGCCGGTCG
Organism: Nevskia sp.; assembly: GCA_021732745.1. GTDB lineage: Bacteria > Pseudomonadota > Gammaproteobacteria > Nevskiales > Nevskiaceae > Nevskia. The sequence goes on from JAKFUK010000002.1 coordinate 175,624, forward strand.
CGAGTCGATCACCCGCTTCAGCCCCGCCGAGCTTGAAGACGCTTTCGATGCCGAAACTCGCGCCGCGTCGAACTTCGTCGCCGCCCGGCCGATCCTGCGCGGCATTGACCAGTTCGATGCCGAGTTCTTCGGCATGTACGCCAAGGAAGCCGAACTCACCGATCCGCAGCATCGGGTGCTGCTCGAATGCGCATGGGAAGCGCTGGAGCACGCCGGGCTCGATCCGGCGCGCTTCAGCGGCAACATCGGCGTGTTTGCCGGCTCCAGCATCAACACTTATTTCCTGCGCCATGTGATGAACGATCGGCAGAAGATCGCCGAGTTCACCAGCGGTTATCAGGTCAGCCAGTACCCGCAGCTGCTCGGGGCCGGCCACGATTTCACCGCCACCCGGATCGCCTACAAGTTCGATCTGAAAGGTCCGGCGATCAATCTGAACTCGGCCTGCTCGACATCCCTGCTGGCGGTCGCCCAGGCCTGCCAGAGCCTGATGCTGTACCAGTCAGATGCAGCCCTCGCCGGTGGCGTGTCGATCAGCCTGCCGCAACAGCGTGGCTACCAGCATCTGGAAGGCGGGATGGCGTCTGCTGACGGCCATTGCAAGAGCTTCGACGCCGACGCCACCGGCACCGTGTTCGGTAGTGGTGCCGGCATGGTGCTGCTGAAGCGGCTGGAAGATGCGATCGCCGATGGCGACACCGTCTACGGCGTGATTCGCGGCTGTGGCGTCAACAACGACGGCGCAGGCAAGGTCGGCTTCACGGCCCCGAGTGTGGAAGGCCAGGCCGGCTGCATCGAGATGGCCCACGCGCAGGCGGGCGTCGATCCGCGCTCGATCAGCTACGTCGAATGCCACGGCACCGCCACACCCTTGGGCGATCCGATCGAGATCGCCGGCCTGACTCGCGCGTTCCGCGCCGCGACCGAGGACAGCCAGTTCTGCCGCATCGGCTCGGTGAAATCCAACATCGGCCATCTCGACGCTGCCGCCGGCGTCAGCGGCCTGATCAAGACCGCGCTGGCGCTGCACAACAAGCAGATTCCCGCCTCGCTGCACTACACGCGGCCGAATCCGCAAATCGACTTCGTCTCCACACCTTTTTTCGTCAACACCGCATTGATGCCCTGGCAGGCCGATGGCCCGTTGCGCGCGGGGGTCAGCGCATTCGGGGTCGGCGGTACCAACGTCCATGTCGTGGTCGAAGAAGCGCCGGCCGAAGCGCGTTTGGACGCCGAAAACGGCCCGCAGTTATTCGTGTTGTCGGCCCGCAATGCCGCTGCCCTCGCCACTACCCGCGAAAACCTGGCGACGTTCCTGCGCGCGAATCCGGATGCACAGCTCGACGACGTGGCGCACACGCTGCAAGTCGGCCGTCGCGGCTTCGATCATCGCTGCGCCTTCGTCGCCTCGACGATCGGTCAGGCACTGACCCGTCTTGAAGGCGGCGAGCCCGCCCGGGTCGCGATGGGCGTCAATCCCGCTCAGCCGTCGCCGGTGGTGTTCATGTTCCCCGGCCAGGGCGCGCAGTACCCGGACATGGGTGCCGGCCTGTATGCGGCCGAAGCGGTGTTCCGCGACGCTGTCGACCAATGCGCAGCGCTCTTGCAGCCGCATCTCGGTCTCGACCTGCGCAGCCTGCTGTACCCAAAGACCGACACCGAAAATGCCGCCAAGGCGCTGATGTCCACCCTCGCCGCACAACCGGCGATCTTCACGATCGAATACGCCACCGCCCAGCTCTGGCTGAGCCGTGGCATAGCACCTGCCGCGATGATCGGCCACTCGATCGGCGAGTTCGTGGCCGCAACGCTCGTCGGCGTCATGGCGCTGGAAGACGCGCTGGCGATCGTCGCCGCCCGTGGCCGCCTGATGGGCGAACTGCCGGGCGGCGCGATGCTGTCGGTGCGGCTGCCAGAAGCGGAAGTGCTGCCGCTGCTCAATGACAAGCTGGCGATCGCCGCGATCAACGGCCCGAGCCTGTGCGTGGTATCCGACCCTTTCGAGGCCATTGAAGCCTTCGAGACGCTGCTGACCGCGCGCGGCAGCATCCATCGCCGCCTGCATACCTCGCATGCCTTCCATTCGGCGATGGTCGAGCCGATCGTCGCCCCGCTGCGCGAAGTCGTGGCAAAAGCCGCACTGAGCGCGCCGACGATTCCCTACGTGTCCTGCGTCACCGGTACCTGGATCACCGCCGAGCAGGCGACCTCGCCGGATTACTGGGCGCGCCACGCCCGGGTTGCGGTGCGCTTCGCCGATGGTCTGGCAACGGTCGCCGCTGAAGGCACGCCGCTGCTGCTCGAAGTCGGCCCCGGCAATGTGCTGACCACGCTCGCGACCCAGATCACCAAGGGCCGCGGCCTGAGCATCACTGCCTCGCTGCCGGATGCCGAATGTGAAATCGCCGATACCGACACCATGCTCGCCGCGCTGGGCAAGCTGTGGATCGCCGACCACAACCCGGACTGGCGCGCGCTGCATGTCTCGCCGCGCAAGCGCATCGCGCTGCCGACCTACCCGTTCCAGCGCAGCCGCCACTGGATCGACGCGCCGAGCGCGCCGGATGCGGCCACCGTCGCCGCCCGCGCACCAGCCGCGTCGATCGCTGTCGCCGCGCTCGCCGCACCCTCTTTCGTTTCCCTTGCCCCGCAGGATGCTCCCGTGACGACACTCGCCACTGCCGACGCCCATTTTGATTCGACGCGCGCCACCGTCGTCGCGATCCTCGAAGACTTGTCCGGCGAAACGCCGCCGGTCGACGAGCCGAATCTGACGTTCCTCGAAATGGGCTTCGATTCGCTGTTCCTGACCCAGGTTGCGCAGCGCATCCAGGCGAAGCTCAAGGTCAAGATCACCTTCCGCCAGTTGCTCGGCGATTACGCGACGATCCCGGCGTTGGTGCAGTTTCTCGCCGATGCAACACCGCGCGCAGCGGTCGCCGCACCTGCCCCGGTCGCCGCCGCAATGCCGAACTACATCGCGCAGCCGATGATGACCAGCACTGCTCCGCTGGCTGGTGGCGGTGTGGAAACCCTGTTCCGCGAACAACTGGCGGCGATGTCGGCGCTGATCCAGAACCAGATGGCGGCGCTTCAGGGTCTGGGCGTCAGCGGTGCCACGCCGACTTCGGCCACCATTCCCGCAGCGGTCGTCCCTGTGGCAGCAACTGCGCCTGCGGCTGCGTCGGTCGCCGCCGACAGCGAAGGCGAGTTCCACCGGCCGTCGCGCTTCGACGTGTTCAAGGAAGTCCGCAAGAAGACCTCGGATACCGCGATGACACCGGCGCAGGTCGCGCATATCGCTGATCTGGTCGAGCGCTATGCGACCAAGCTTGCCGGCTCCAAGTCGCACAGTCAGGAATTCCGTCTGCCGCACGCCGATCCGCGCACCGCTGCCGGCTATCGCGGCGAGTGGAAGGAAATGGTCTTCCCGGTGGTCTGCGCGCGCTCCAAGGGCTCGAAAATCTGGGATGTCGACGGCAACGAGTACGTTGATCTGGTCAACGGCTACGGCCAGACCGCATTCGGCCATTCGCCGGATTTCGTTTCCGAAGCGGTGAAGGCGCAGCTCGACCGTGGCTTCGCGATCGGCCCGCAGGCCGATCTGGCTGGCAAGGTCGCGCAGATGTTCGCCGAGATGACCAACAACGAACGCGTCACCTTCTGCAACACCGGCTCGGAAGCGGTGATGGCGGCGATGCGCGTGGCCCGCAACATCACCGGCCGCATGAAGGTGGTGGTGTTCAACGGCGACTATCACGGCCAGTTCGACGAAGTGCTGGTCAAGGGCGTTCAGAAGCCGGGTGCCAAGCCGCGCACCAAGCCCGGTGCCAACGGCATTCCGGATGAGTCGGTCGCCAACATGATCGTGCTCGACTACGGCACGCCGGAGTCGCTGCAATGGATTCGCGACAACGCGGAAGACTGCGCGGCGGTGATCGTCGAGACCATCCAGAGCCGCCATCCGCATCTGTATCCGCTGGAGTTCCTGCGCGAAGTGCGCAAGATCACCGAGGCCGCCGGCACGGTGTTCGTGATGGACGAGGTGGTCACCGGTTTTCGCGTCCACCAGGGCGGCATGCAGGCGCTGGCCGGCATCCAGGCCGACATGGCGGCCTACGGCAAGGTGGTTGGCGGCGGCATGCCGGTCGGCATCCTCGCCGGCAAGGCCAAGTTCATGGACGGCCTCGATGGCGGCGACTGGCGGTACGGCGACGATTCCTACCCGGAAGTCGGCGTCACCTTCTTCGCCGGCACGTTCGTGCGCCACCCGCTGGTGCTCGCCGCCGTCCACGCGGTGCTGGAGCACCTGAAGCGCGAAGGCCCGGCGTTGCAGGAGCGGCTCACGGCACGCACCACGAAACTGGTCGGCGAACTCAACGCGATTTTCGCCGAGGGCGGCCTCAAGACCCGCGTCGAGAGCTTTTCGAGCTGGTTCTACTTCAACTTCCACAACGAGCATCCGCTCGCGACCCTGTTCTTCTATCACCTGCGCCTGCGCGGCATTCACATCCAGGACGGCTTCCCCTGCTTCCTCACCACCGCGCACTCGGACGACGACATCCGCAAGATCGTCGACGCCTTCCGCGACGCGCTGAGCGAGCTGCGCAGCGTCGGCATTCTCGCTGGCGCATCAGCCCCTGCGGCAACGACGGTCACTGCTGCCGTACCGAAAGCGGTTCCGGCGAATGAAGCGAACCAGCCCGCCCATGTCGGCCTGCCGCTGACCCAGCCGCAGGTTGAAATCTGGCTGTCGGCGCAGTTGGGCGAGGAAGCCTCCTGCGCGTTCAACGAATCGGTCAGCCTGACGATGAACGGCAGCCTTGATGCCGCCGCGCTTCAGCACGCGATGGACCGGGTCGTCGCCCGTCATGACGCCTTGCGCGCGTATTTCAGCGACACCGGTGAAACCATGAACGTCGCTGCACCGGCCCCGTTCGCCTATCCGACCATCGACGTCTCGGGTGCCGATGCCGAGGCAAAGCTCGCCGACATCCTTGACGAGGACGCACGTACGCCGTTTGATCTCATCCGGGGTCCGCTGCTGCGCGCCAAGCTGGTCAAGCTTGGCGACACGCGGCACACGCTGATGCTCACCGCGCATCACATCGTCTGTGACGGCTGGTCGATCAACGTCATCGTCAACGAGCTGGCTGACATCTACGCCGCCGCCTGCGAAGGCCGGATCGCCGAACTGGCCGCCCCGCTGGCCTACAGCAGCTATGCGCGCAGCGAACGCGAGCGTAATGCCGCCGAAGCGACGAAAACCGAGGCCTTCTGGCTTCAGGAATTCGCAACGCCCGTCACGCCGCTGGACCTGCCCACCGATCGTCCGCGCGGCGCACTGCGCGGTTATCACGGCGCCAGCCTGTGCCGGCGCATCGACGCTGACCTGTACAAGACGGTCAAGAAATCCGGTGCCCGCCTCGGCAGCACCTTGTTCGCGACCCTGCTTGCCGCTTTTGAAGCCTTGGCCGGACGCCTGAGCGGGCTCGATGAAGTGGTGGTCGGCGTGCCGACGGCCGGGCAATCGCTGCTGGAAGACCAGATTCTGGTCGGCCACTGCGTGAACTTCCTGCCGATTCGCGGCCGCTGGTCGCAGGACATGAAGGTGTCGGAGCATCTGGGCACGGTCGCCAAGCAGGTGCTGAACGCCTTCGAGCACCAGAGCTACACCTTCGGCACCCTGGTTCGTCGCCTGAGCGAAAAAGGCCTGCTGAAACGCGAGCCCAACCGCCTGCCGCTGACCGAAATCCAGTTCAACCTCGAACGCCTGGCCGATCGCCTGCAACTGCCGGGCATGACGGTCGACGTGGTGCCGAACGCCAAGGCCTACGTCAATTTCGACATCTTCCTCAATGTCATCGAATCAAACGACGGCTTGAGACTCGATTGCGACTACAACACCGAGCTGTACGACGAAGCCACCATCGGCGGCTGGCTCGACAGCTATCAGGCGCTGCTCGAAGCCTTCGTTGCCGATCCGGCGCAGCCGCTGGTCAAGGCCAACTGCCTGCTGCCAGCGGCGCGTCAGAAGCTCTTGGTCGATTTCAACCAGACGGCGTCGGATTACCCGCGCGAGCACGGCATTCACCAGTTGTTCGAGGTGCGCGCCGCCTCCACGCCGGACGCCCGCGCCGTGTCCTTCGGCGACACCACGCTCAGCTACCGCGAGCTGAACGAGCGCGCCAACCGCATCGCCAACCTGCTGATCGCGCGCAGCACCTCCACCCAACCGGTCGGCGTGCTGATCGAGCGCTCCACCGACATGCTGGCCGCCCTGCTCGGCGTGCTGAAAGCCGGCCGCGCCTACATCCCGCTCGATCCCACCCACCCGACGGCGCGCCTCAAGCACATCCTCGGCGAAGCGAAGATTTCGGCGCTGATCACCGACGATCCGACCGCCATCGGCAGCATCGACAACGGCGCGCCGGTGATCGAGTTCGCGCGCGACGCCGCCGCCATCGCCAGCGCCTCGGCGGCCAAGCCGATGGTGGCCACCAACGCCGAAAGCATCGCCTACACCATCTACACCTCGGGTTCGACCGGCTTGCCGAAAGGCGTGGAAGTCAGCCATCGCGCCGTGGTCAACCTGCTGATGGCGATGGCGCGCCAGCCGGGGCTCGGCCATGACGACGTGCTGTTCGCGGTCACCACCATTTCCTTCGATATCGCCGCGCTGGAGCTGTTCCTGCCGCTGATCGTCGGTGCCGAAGTGGTGATCGCCGAACGCGAGGAACTGGCCGACGGCTTCCGTCTGCTGGCGCACATGCAAGCCGCGAAAGCGACGGTGATGCAGGCGACACCGGCCACCTGGCGCATCCTGCTCGAAGCCGATTTCAAGCCGGCGGCCGGTTTCCGCATGCTTTGCGGCGGCGAAGCGCTGCCGCGCGAACTGGCCAACCGCCTGCTCGCCGCTGGCGAAGGCGAACTCTGGAACATGTACGGCCCGACCGAAACCACGATCTGGTCGTCCTGCGAGCGCATCAGCGCCGGTGACGAGCCGATCAGCATCGGCAAGCCAATCGCCAACACCCAGTTCCACATTCTCGACGCCCGCGACCAGCCAGTGCCGCTCGGCGTGGCCGGACAGTTGCACATCGGCGGCGATGGTCTGGCGCGCGGCTATTACCTGCGTGACGAGCTGACGGCCGAGAAGTTCATCGCCAACCCGTTTCGTGCCGGAAGGCTCTACCGCAGCGGCGATCTGGCGCGTTGGCTGCCCGATGGCCGCGTGCAGCACCTCGGCCGCATGGATCACCAGACCAAGCTGCGCGGCTTCCGCATCGAACTCGGCGAAATCGAAGCCGGATTGATGAGCCACGGCGGCGTTGCCAATGCGGCCGTGCTGCTGCGCGAGGATGTGCCAGGCGCGCCGCGTCTGGTCGCCTATTACGAAGCCGGAGTCTCCAAGCACAGCCCGGCGGAACTGCGCGCAGCCCTCGCCGAGCATCTGCCGGAATACATGATTCCGGCCGCCTGGCTGGAAATGGCGGCGCTGCCGCTGACGCCGAACGGCAAGATCGACCGTCGCGCCCTGCCGATGCCGGACGCCGCGAAAACCGTGGAAGCGGAGTACGTGGCGCCAACCAGCGCGACCGAAACCCTGCTCTGCCGCATCTGGGCCGAAGTGCTCAAGCGCGAGCGCATCGGCACCAGCGACGACCTGTTCTCGCTCGGCGCCGATTCGATCCAGATTTTCCAGATCGCCGCGCGCGCCAATCGCGAAAACCTGAAATTGACCGCCAAACAGCTGATTCAGAGCCGCAGCATCGCCGTGCTGGCGAAGGCGCTGACCACCGCCGCCGGGCAAGCGCCCGAACCCACCGGCAAGGCCCTGCCCTCGCTCGCGCAGTTCGCGCGCAAGCGCCGCACCGGCACCGAGGTACTTTGAGTCGACGATGTCCGATACGGAAATGAACAGCCTGCACGCCATGGACGATCTCAGCGACATCGAATCCTCGATGACCGACGGTGACGGCTTGGCGGACGCGCCAGTCGGCGCTGGCGAAGACGCCGCGTCGATCTATCCCTGCTCGATCGCGCAAGAACGCTTCTGGCTGCTCGACCGCATCGAACCGGGCAATTCCTCGCTGAATGTCGCGGTGCGCTGGCGGCTGCTCGGCAAGGTCGACGCACCGCTGCTGGAAAAGGCCTGGCTGCATCTCATCAACCGCCACGAAGTGCTGCGCACGGTGTTTCGGGAAGTCGATGGCAAGCCGGTGCAGGACATCCGGCCGCGCTCGATGTTCATGCTGGTCGAAATCGACCTGACCCGGCTGCCGGAAGCCGAACGCAGTGCCGAAGGCGACCGTATCGGCGTCATCGAAGCGCGGGCCCCGTTCGATCTGAGCGAAGGCCCGATGGTGCGCGCCACCCTGCTGCGCTACGCCCCGGATGATGCGGTGATCCTGGTCACCACCCATCAGATCGTCTCCGACGGCTGGTCGATCGGCGTCATGGCTCGCGAGATGGGCACGATCTATCAGGCGCTGGCCGCAGGCTTGCCGATTCCGCTCGACGATCTTCCGCTGCAATACGCCGACTACGCTGAATGGCATCTGGCCTGGACCCGCGAACGCGGCACGGCAGCCGAGGAAGCCTACTGGTCGCGGCAGCTCAACGGCCTGAAGCCGTTCAAGGTGCCGGCCGACAAGCCGCGCCCGGCCGTGCCGACCACCAACGGCGCGATCACGTCGATGGTGCTGCCGCGCGAGCTGACCAACCGCGCCCAAGCCGTCAGCGGCGAATTCGGTGCCACCTTGTTCGCCGCCGCGTTCGGCGCGCTGACCACGGTGCTGCACCGCTACACCGGCGAAACCGAGATCGTCATCGGCACCCAGGTGTCGGATCGCGATCAGGTGGAACTGGAAGGCATGATCGGCCAGTTCGTCAACTCGCTGATCCTGCGCAACGACCTGACAGGCGATCCGACGTTTGGCGAGCTGATCGAGCGTGTACGCGACACCACGGCGAGCGCGCTGGAACACAAGCACATCCCGATCGAGCGGCTGCTGTCGATGGTCAAGGGCGGTCGGCGCAGCGCGCAGTCGGCGCTGATCTCGGTGAATTTCATCTTCCAGCGCACTTTCATCCAGAACGAGGACTACGGCCCGTTCAAGCTCGTCGACATGCCCTCGCTGCCGGCGGGCGCGATCTACGACCTGAATTTCTTCATGGTCGAACGGCCGGATGGCTGGCGCTTCTCCTGCCAGTACAACACCGACCAGTTCGAGCGCGAGACCGTCGACCGCCTGCTCGGCTACGTGCGGACCGTGTTCGACCTCGCCAGCCGCAATCCGCGGCTGCGGCTGTCGGAAATCGAGCTGATCGGGGCTGATGAGCGCAGCCGCCTGCTCGAATCAGGCGCGGATCATGCGCCGCAGCCACTCGTCGGGCTCGGCGCGCTGTTTGCCGCCCAGGTCGCGCGGGCGCCGAACGCGGTGGCGGTGTCGGTCGCCGAGCGGGCCTTGAGCTACCGCCAGCTCGATATCGAAGCCGGCCATCTCGCCGCTTATCTGCGTGGTCGCGGCGTTGCCGCTGGTGCCCGGGTCGGCATCTGTCTCGAACGCGGTGTCGACTGGCCGATCGCCATGCTCGCGGTGCTGCGCATCGGTGCCGTCTGGGTGGCGCTGGACCCGCGTGAACCCGCCTCGCGCATCAGCCAGATGCTGGAAACGGCGCGCGTCAGCGCCCTCATCACCCGCACGCCGCAACTGACGCCGCTGCCGGTCGATCGCCAGATCGTCATCAATCTGGATGCCGAAGCCAGCGCCATCAGCCGCGCACCGGCGGCGGCAGTCGAAACGCCGCTACCGGGCAGCGAGGCCTGCGTGTATGGCTTGGCAACGCCACAAGGCCGGCCAGCGATGTTCCGCCTGAGCCACGCCGCGCTGGAAACCCAGTTGCTGGCGCTGGGCAGGCAGCCGGGGCTGGCAGCCGCCGAAACCATGCTGGCAACAACGCCGTTCACGCTCGATGCCGCGCTGGTCGAAGTGCTGCTGCCGCTGCTGGTCGGCGCGCGCGTGGTGATCGCCACCGATCCCGATATCAACGACCCGCGTCGCCTGCTGCAACTGCTGCAGCGCCAGGGCAATACCGTGCTGCACGCCGCACCGCCGACCTGGGCGCGGCTGCTCGCCGCCGGCTGGGACGGCCAACCCGGCATTCGCGCCTGGTGCTTCGGCGAGCGGCTCGACCCGCGCACGGCGCAAACCCTGCTCGATCGCAGCACCGAAGTGTGGACGCTGTACAGCGCGCCCGGTGCCGCGATCTGCACGGCGATCCATCCCCTGCAACGCGCTGCAGACACGCGCGTCATCGGCACACCGCTGCCCGGCAGCCTGCTGCGGGTGCTGAGCCCGACGCGGCAGTTGCTGCCGACCGGTGCCATCGGCGAACTGCACATCGGTGGACCGGCGCTGCCGGTCGGCTCGTTCACCGCGCAGATGGCGCACGACCGGCTGATCGCCGATCCCGGCCTCGGCAGCCGCGACCACCGCCTGCTGCGCACCGGCGATCAGGCACGCGCACGCAGCGACGGCCTGTTTGAAGTTCACGGCCGCAACGACCGCGCCCTGCGCCTGGGCGGCCAATGGGTGGAGCCGGCGGAGATCGAAGCGCTGCTGTGCCGGCATCCGAATGTGGCCGACGCAGCGGTGCTGATCGCCAACGAGCCCGCTGACGGCCAGACGGACGCGTCGATCACCGCCTGGATCGTGCTGGCCGGCGTCAGCGGCGGCTCCGGGGCCGAAATCACCGAAATGCTGCGTCGGGCGTTCGCCAGCCGGGTCCCGGCGGCGCTGATGCCGGCGAATTTCCTGGCAGTGGAAAGCCTGCCGCGAACCGCGACCGGCGAAGTCGATTTCCATACCCTGCGCCGTCCGGCGATCGTCGCCAGTGCCATCGGCGGCCGTCCTTCCGATCTGGAACGGCGGCTGCGTCGCCTGTGGGCCGCGATGCTTCAGCGCGAGGATGTCGAGGTCGACAGCAATTTCTTCGAACTGGGCGGTCATTCGCTGCTGGCCGCACGCATGCTCGGACGGGTGGAAGCGGAATTCGGCCGCCGGGTCGGACTTGCGGCCCTGTTCCGCGCGCCCACGGTGCGCGAACTCGCCCGCCTGCTGGAAAGCGAAGACACCCGCGATTTCGACTTCCGCCAGGTGGTCAAGCTGCAACCGAACGGCGCGCGGCCGCCGATGATCGCCATCAACAACACCGGCATCTATTACCTTTTGGCCAAGAAACTGGGCCAGGAACAGCCGGTGACCTCGCTGCAACTGTTCGATCCCACGGTCAGCATCGACACGCTGCCGAAAACCCTGGAAGAAATCGCCGCCGGCTACGTGCAACTGATCCGCCGCGTGCAGCCGAAGGGGCCGTATCTGCTGATGGGCTGGTGCGTGGCCGGCGCGCTGGCTTTCGAGGTGGCGCGCCAGCTTCAGGCCGAAGGGCAGCCGGTGGCCAATCTGTACCTGATGGATTCCTGGGTGCCGAACTACCTGAAACGCTTGTCGCCGCTGCGTCGCGCGATCAACGGCTACACCTTGCGCTGGCAGTTCGTGCTCGACGATTACCGCAAGAAGCGCGCAACCGGCAAGGGCCTGCGGGCCTTTCTCGCCAATCGCAGCAGTTTCCAGATGCTCAACCGCCTGTTCCGGCGCAACGCCGACACGGCCCTGCCCGAAGTGGCACCGGTGCAGCCCATGGCCGAGCCGGAAGGCTACGACCAGTGGCTGCTCGGCTATCTGCAGGACGTCACCTCGCGCTACGAGCCCAAGCGCTTCGACGGCACCATCACCCTGTTCCGCAGCCATCGCGAACCGACCGGCCTGTGGTTCGATCCGAACGCCGGCTGGGGTCCGTTCGCGGCACAGGGCGTGCGCCTGCACATGGTCGACGGCGACCATTTCTCGATGTTCCAGGACCCTGGCGTCAGTCAGATGGCGGCGGCGATCAATGGCGGCAGCACCGGCAATGGCCGCTGACCGTCAGCCGCGAGGGGGTTTGTGAAGCCCTTCGAGCTGTTGATCTGGCTGTTGGCGAGCTTGCTGTTGTTACGGCAGATCGTCGTCTCGCCGAAGCCGGGAATGCTGGCCGTACTGCTGCTGGCCGCCAGCCTGCTGCTGATCCTGATGCAAGTGTTGCTTGAAGGCTGGCGCAAGCCGGTACTGCTGGCATCGCTGTCCTTGCTGGCGCTGGCCGTGCTGCCCTGGCTGCTGAAATTGCTGAATCTCGCCGATCACGCCCCGCCAGCGCGCCTGCTGCTGGCGGTAGCCGGCCTGCTGCTGGTGGCGAGCACCGTCAGCAACTGGTTGCAGCCGGCGGTTCGCTATGCCGTGCCGGGCGGGCCGTATCCGCGGATCGGCATGATGGCGCTGTCAGTGGAAGGCAGCGCCCCGCCCGGTGATGTGCCCACGCTTGCCGAACGGCGGCATCCGCCCGCGCAAGTGAAAATCTGGTTTCCGGCGCGCGCCGACGCGGCAAAGGGACCGTTCGGCCGCGTTTCGCTGGCGAAAAGACTGGCGCAGTTCCCGCAGCGCGGCAGTCAGCTTGATGAGCCGGCGCAGGCCGACGCCTGGCCGCTCGATCTGCCCGAGCCAGCGCCGCTGCTGTTCTATTACCCGGGCTGGCCCGGCGTGGCGATCGAAAGCGCGGCGCTGGTGCGGGAACTGGTCAGCCACGGGTATTACGTGGCCACGGTCGAGTATCCCGCCCGGCAATCGGGCATGTCGGACGCCCGACACACCGCCTTGCTCACCGAATTGCAGCAATCCTACGAATACAGCAGCGAAGCGCGGTATCGCGAGCTGATCGAGATTTCCGAGGCCCGCGTGCGCAGCCGCGCGGCCGATGCCTCCGCCACGCTGGATCGGCTGGCCGCACTCGTTGCCAGCCCCACGCACCGCCTGCGCGGCCGTTTTGACGTACACCGCGCCGGCATCATCGGTTTTTCGCTCGGCGGTGCCGTCGCCACGCAGACCGTCAACCGCGACCGCCGCTTCGTCACCGCCATCAATCTCGACGGCCGCCACTGGGCCGAAGGCCGCCGCGAAGGCGCTTTGCGGCCGATGCTGATGCTGTCCGAGCCGCTGCCGTTTCCGGACCCGGCGCAGTTCTCCTCAACCATTGCCGACCAGCGCTACAACGCCATCGAGGATCAGGACGACTACACGCAGCTCGCCGCCAATCTGGCCAAGCACGGCGGCATGCATGTGACGATCCGCGACGCGCTGCATTTCAACTTCGCCGACCTCTGCCTGACCTCGCCGCGGCCCGGCCGCGTGGCCAGCGGCCGCATCGACCCGCACCGCGGCCACCAGATCATCCACGCCTACGCGCTGGCCTGGTTCGACCGCGCCCTGCGCGGCCGGCCGTCACCGCTGCTCGACACCGACACTTCACCGTTCCCGGAAGTCGATGTCCGCTACTGGCCGGCACCGATTGCGCCGTTTGGCGACATTGAAGTGGCGCGCTCGCCTGGTTCCTGAATCCCGCCCAGCATCATCTGGAGAGTTCGCATGAGCGTCATCGCTGCAACCCGTTCGCCTTCTGATGACAGGCTGCATTTTTCGATGATGTTCGCGGGCTTTCTTGCGCTCTACGCGATCTGCTGGACCACGGAATACTCGTTCGATCTCTGGGTTTTCAAGGATCGCGGCAATTTCCTGAACTTCGCTTATCTGCTCGACAAGGGCTTCAGGATCGGCGTCGACACCTATTACCTGTACGGCTTGCTGCCCGTGCTGCTTCAGGATGTGTTGTTCAAGCTTTTCGGCCGCGGTGCATGGCCCTTGATCGCCTGCCATTTCATGCACCTCGCGCTGATGGCGGCGGCGTTCACGGTCATTGTTCGGCACACCGCGCAGCCGACTCGCTGGATGCTGGGGGCGATCGCGCTATCACCGATCATCATTTGGGTCTGTCCCAATATTTCCTACGTGCTGGTTCAGATTTCGATGGTCTGGGCGCTGGCCTGCGTTTTGGAACGGCGCTACCGGCTGGCGCTGGTGATTGCTGCATTCGGCTGCTGGAGTGTGCCGAGCCTGTCGCTGGTGACTTTCGGCTGCATCGGTCTGCTTCTGCTCGCGCACTGGTGGCTGGAAGGCGAACGGAAGTTCGGCCGACTACTGAAACTGGTCGGCCCCGGGGTGGCGATGTATTTGGCGCTCGGCTTGTTGTTTTGCGTCTACTTCGGTGTTGCTTCGACCCTCGCCACCGCGCTGCCGCTGCAAGGCGCATCGTTCTACGAAGCGGTCGACTACGGCGTGTTCACCTCACTGAAGATTTTCCTGTATCCCGGCGTCTCTGAAAGTCGACCAAACTGGTCGGCGGCGCGCTACTACGTGTTCGATCGAGCCACCTGGTGGGTATTCAGCACCTTGTTGCTGACCGCCCTTGGTGCCTTCAACGCCTGGAAGTTGCTGCGCAGGCCCGCCGATGCAAGCGGGATCGACCCGAAATCAGCCTTCGTGGTGATCTGCGCTTTCCTGCACTGGGTGTTTATCCTGGTGGCCTACGGCACGCCGCCGCAGCACATCATCTATGACTTCCTGCTCGTCGCCGGCACGCTGATCGGTCTGTCAGCACTGCGCCATAGCCGACCGCGCAGCGGCTTGATCGCAATTTTCTTCACGCTTGGCGTGTTCAGCTTCGGCAACCAGGCTTCGACCGCGCTGTGGCAATGGCGGGTAATGGCGAAAACGCCGGAAAGCGCTGGCTTTTATGCCCATGAGGACTTCGTCAAGGAATGGACGGAGGTCGTCGAGCGCTCGAAATCGAACCGGCTGTTCCTGCTGTCCTACGCCACCGGCGTACACCATTACTTCCCTACCATCATCAACGCCGATAGCTGGCTGATTCAGTGGGGCCAGATGTTGCCGCCAGACAAGGAACGGCTGATGGCTAAGCTGGCGACTGCCGAGGTTGTAGTCGAGGATTTGACCGGCATTCTCTCGGTATTCGACCGCGACGAAGACATCCGCCGCGAGCTTGCATCGCTGTGCCTGGTGAAAGCCGAAAAATACTTCATCACATGGCGTCGCAGTCCCGATCCCGCGACCGGCGAGTGCAAGACCTACCTGCGCGAGTTGCCGAAAGACATCCGGGAGCGCGGCGAGAACGCTGTATGAAACTGGCGGTGCCGCCGGCTCGGCGTGCGTTGGTTGCGCAATTCCTGCGCTTCCTGCTCGTCGGCGGCACCGCCACCGCGATTCACTATGTGTTGCTGTACACGCTGCACGAAAAATTCGGCTGGCGGGCGGTGGTGGCCACCAGCGTCGGTTTCGCGGTCAGCGCGCTGTTCAACTTCACTGCCAGCTATTTCTTCACGTTTCGCAGTGAAGCGCCGATTGCGCGCTCGGCGGGTCGTTATGTGGTGGTTTCAGGAACCGGCCTGTTGATCAATTCCAGCCTGTTCTGGGTGCAGATCGAAGCTTTCGGCTTTCATTACTTCGTGGCCCAGGTGTTTGCAACCGGAACCGTGATGTTCTGGAATTTCATCCTGGGGCGGCTGTTCACCTTCGCCAGCCGACCGCGCGGGGTCTGAAGTTCAAGCCGCCCGGCGACGGAATCGCCGCAGCACGCGCTCCACCAGCGGCCTCGCCTGCTCCGGTGACAGCCGCAGGATCAGCGCGCCGTAAATGACGACGCCAACCGCTGTCTGCACCACCAGCACCAGCACCGGCGGGCCGATCACCATCGCCGACAGCGCCACCGACAGGCTCCACACCGCCGCGCCCATGATCAGGGCGGATACCAGCGTCGGCATCTGCGCGCGCGCAACACCGGTCCATGACACCCCGGCGGCCGCGCGCAGGTAGTGCATCGGCACCGGCGCGGTCAGCAGCGGCCGGAAACTCAGCGCGGCAACGGCGGGCACCAGACCCAGCGGCGCGAAAACAGCGACGGCGGCCAGCGTGGTGACGGTCTGCATGGTCGAATTCGCAGCCGTTGCGGCCTGACGATTCAAGCCCAGCAGCGCGGCACTCAGGGCGTAATGGGTGACGCAGGGCAGGCCGGTGAGCAGCATCAACTGCGCCACCAGGACACCGCCCTGCCAGCGTTCATCGAGCCAGACCTGGAACAGCACCGGCATCACCGCCGCACCGCCGATGGCCAGCGGGAAGCACAGCAGCGCCATGCGGCGCAGCAAGTCGTGCACGGCGGTCTCGATTCCCGACAAATCATCGAGAAAGCGGCGCATTTCGACCCGCGCCACGGCAAACGGGGGCGACAGCGTGATCTGCAGCAGGATTTCATTGAGCCGCGAGGCCAGGCTGAACAGGCCCAGTTCGGTGGCACCAACCCACAGCCCGAGGATGAAGCGCGGAATCTGTCCGGCCGCCCAGGCCATGGTTTGCGAGATCAGCATCGGCGAGGCGAAGGGCCACAATTCGCGGAAATGGCGGTGCGAGTAGCCGAATCGCAGCGGCAGCGGCACCGCGATCCACAGGATGGCGACCCCCAGCACGCGCTGCACGATCGACTGCCAGACCAGCGCCCAGACGCCGTAATCGAGCAGGGCCAGCACCAGGCCGACAACCCCGCCCACCGCCACACTGATGATGCCGCGCACCGCCACCGGCTTGAACTGCATGGCGCGGCGAGTGGCCGCGTTGGGGGCCGACATCAGCGCCGACACCAGCGGCAGCACCGACATCCAGCGCAGCACCGCCGCCAGTTCCGGTTCGCCGAACAGGGCCGCGATCGGGTCTGCGAACACGAACACGACAACGCCCAAGCTCAGGCCGAACAGCGCATTGACCGTGGTCATCGAGCGGTAATGGGCCGGCTCGATGGTTTTCACCGAAATCAGGGCGTCGGTGCTGGCGATTTCGAGCACGAACTCGCAGAAGCCGATGAACACCATGACGATGGAGATCAGGCCGAAGGCTTTCGGCCCCAGCAGCGGCGCCTGAACGGCGAACAGCAGCAGGCCGAAAAACTGCGTGAACAGCAGTTGCAGGGTCAGCCAGGCCTGGGGTGACAATGTCGGCAGCTTCATTGCAGTTCTTCGGGCACAGGTCCGCGCAGGGCTTTCGGCATCTCAGGCCAGCACGAACCGCGCCGTGGTGATCGAAGCCGGGGATCGCCGCCGTTCAGCTTGGCGTCCAGACTTGCCAGGTCGGTGCCGGGGGTGCTGCCCGCACCAGGCTGCGCAGGCCTTGCAGGCTGGTGGCGGACGCGGTCTTGAGACTGTCGCGGAAATTCGAGGTGCCCGGTGAAGCCGGTGTCATCCCGAGCTTGCGCAGCCGGTGGTTGAGCCAGTAGCTCTTGGCGCGCCGGGCGACCGATTTCAGCTCGTAATTGATCGACAGCGCGACGGAAATGTTGTCGCCGTTCTGCACCCAATGTGGTGCCGTGACCGGAATGTGGATGCCCTGCCCGGCTTTCAAGTCATAGACCGTGGCATTGGCCTGGTTGGCGTCGCGGTACTTTGCGGCACTCGGCGCGCCGGAAAAATAGCCTTCCAGCTCTTCGTCGGTGACTTGCAGCGCCCGGGTGTGATCGAAAACGCTGAAGGTCTTGTCGCCGGTGACCTGCACCAGATAGTTCAGCTCGGCATCGAAATGGTAGGGCGTGATGCGCTTCGGCGAGGACACCAGAATCAGCGATTCGCCCACGATCACGTCATCACGCATCTGCGCGCCCGCGTATTCGACGAACTTCGACAGGATTTCCCGCAGCACCGGGCCGATCACCGGATCCTGCTCGGTGTGCTTCAGGATGACGATGGAATTGTTGCCGGCGATGCCGGCGATGGTGTCCTGCAGCGAATGGCGCGCGGCCATGCCTTTTTCCCAGGGATCGTTCACCGACACCGGGCCATTCGACCAGTAGGCGAAATCCGGGTGCGCCGGCAGCCGTTGGGAAAGTGCGACGAGGCTATCCAGCTCGAACAGCGGATTGCCCTTCAGGCCGTGCTCGAAGCAGAAACTCTGACGGTTGTAGTGGCGCGCGAAATCGCCGTTCGGATCGCTGAGCACCGGACGGCCGGACTGGCATAGCGGGTCGCCAGCTTGGGCAGCGGCCATCGTCGGGGTTTCGTGCATGCCTGCCATCGCCTTCGCTCCTTGTATGCGCCTGCGAGTCTGTTGACCGGGTTCGGCCTTGTCAAAGGCCAAAAAGCACCGGTCGGACCTTGGGCGAGGCTTGAAACGACAACGCCCCCGGCTTGCGGCCGGAGGCGTGTTTTGCAGCGGAATGAGTTGGCTCCTTGACCAGGACTCGAACCTGGGACCCAGTGATTAACAGTCACTTGCTCTACCGACTGAGCTATCAAGGAACATTGCGGTCGCGCATTTTACCCAACTGGCCTGCAAAGGCAACCCCGCAGATGCGATGCGCCCGTGTTGCCGCGATTCTGCGAGCGAGGTCGCATTTGGGCCTGATTTGACGAGCTTCGTCCTTGATGCTGAGGAATCGGCTGACGTACCGTCCCGACAGGTGCTCGGCGCTGCCGACGCTTGCGATTTTCGCCATCCGCCGCGCCTGTCCGGGCCAGTTCAAATCAGCCTCAGGGAGATTTCGATGTCGACGAAGAAAGCCGTGCCCAGCGTGAAGACCCCCGATACAGCGGCGAGCACCGTGTCGTCGAAGCTGTCTCCGGCAACGCCCAAAAAAGCCAAGGACATGTTCCTGCAGTTCGGCTACGTGGTCAGCGACAAGCGAGAAATCGGGCTGGGTGATTTCGAGGAAGTCGGCAATCTCGGCAATGGCACCATCAAGTTGCCGCCGCGCGGTCCAGGGCCGGCACCGTCAAGGGAGTTCGTCGAGATTTTCGAGATCGACGTGCCGGAGTCCGGCGTCGTGATCGAGGTTGGAATCCGTTTCCGGCCGCGCTAGCGCGTCTTTCGCTTGGGTTACGTCCACAAAATCCGTTCGGGGTGGGCGACGTCGGGCGGTGCATCACTTTGAAATTGCGATGAAGCGGTTTCGCACGAAGTACACAAAGACCACCAAGAACGACGTCAACCTGATGGTACTGGATTGATTTTCTTCGTGTTCTTTGTGTGCTTCGTGCGAAATGTCACGACTACATTTCAAACTGAGTCACGACCCGATGTCGTCATTTGAACCCCCAATACGCTAGCGCCCGCCGCGCGCCGCGATGCGGGTCGCGGCCGGGCGGGCGGCGCGCGCCTTGTCCAGCAACGCTTCAAACGCCGGATCGCCGTGCAATTCCCGGTAACCGGGGTCCATGGCCACGAATTCGGCGGAAACGAAGGACGAAGCGCTCAGGATGCGGTCAATCGCCGCGATCGCCGCCGGACGGTTGCCGAGCGCCAGCTCGGTGAAGGCGATGGTCGACAGGATGTCGGCGCGCGACGTCGGGCTGGGGCAGCAATCTTCGCGCTGAATCCGGTCGATCAGGGCTCTTGATTCCGCCAGCCGGCCGAGCCGCGCATAGGCCAAGGCCAGCGCGCCTCGCTGATCCCAGGGCGCGGGATCCGGAATCGCGACCAGCGGTTCGAGGATGGCGACGACCTTCGCCATCTGCACCCGCGACGCGTCCTGATCGCCGCGCAGCCACAGCTTGAAACCGAGATTGGCGTGTATCGGATAGGCCGCGGCACCAGTGCCGTTGTCCTGCCATTCCGGCTGACGCTTGATCTGGCGAATCGCTTCGTCGAGATCGCCCAGGTAGTAATGGAGCTGTTCCAGCGCCGGCGCGTAGGTGATTTTCGTCATCCATTCACGGGCTTTGGCCTGATCGCCCTGCACCAGCGCCAATCTCGCCCGGTACACGGGCAGCAACTGGCTGTCCGGTTCGATGGCGGCGATGCGGTCCAGCGCCGTTTCCGCCGCCGGGTAGTTGCGCATCAGCTCCAGCACCGAGATCACGTTCAGTTGCGCATCGACCGAGCGCGGTGCCATTTCGGCGGCCCGGCGCAGGGCGACCAGGGCATCGGACAGACGATCCTGTTCGCGATACACCGTGCCGATCGCGTTCAGGGTTTCGGCGTCGTTCGGCATCAGGCGCAGCGCGGTCTGGTACTCGGCCACCGCTGATTCCAGATCGCGGCGACCCTCGGCGTAGTAGCGGCCCCAGCCGCGATGCAGCTGCGGCAGGTCCGGCTGCAATTCGGCAGCACGGATGAGGGCGGTCTTGGCCGCCAGCAGCGGGGCTTCGCTGCGATCGACATTGCTGGCGAACCGGCGCACCTGAACCTCGGCTTCGAGCACCAGCGCCAGCGGAAAGTCCGGGTCGAGCGCCAGCGCGCGTTCCAGCGCCGCCTGGGCTTCGGGAAAGCGGCTGGAATCGCGGTCCAGCTCGGCAATCGCCCGCTGGTACTCGGTGTAAGCCGCAACACTGCGGGTGGGCGTGGTGTCGAGCGCCTGCACCTGCGGCGCGCCGAACTTCACTTTCACCGCCTGGGCCACGTCGCGGGCAATGGCGCTCTGGACGGTGAAAAGGTCGCCGATATCGCGTTCGTAGCTCTGCGCCCAGAGGTGATGATCGGTTGCCGCGTCGATCAACTGCACCTGCACCATGATGCGGTCGCCATTGCGCTGAAGACTGCCTTCGATGATCGAATCCACTTCCAGCTCGCTGGCAATCTCGCGAATCTTGCGTGTGTTGCTGCTCTGGTAAGGCTGCACCGAGGTGCGCGAAATCACCCGCAGATCGTCCACCCGCGCCAGATTGGTGAGGATGCTGTCCTGCAAGCCGGCGGCGATCATGCTGTCGTCGGCCCCGCTGGAAAAGCTGGCAAACGGCAGCACCGCAATCCGCTGATGCGCGCCGGGTGAATCGGTAGCGTTGCGGGGAGCCAGCAGCTTCGGCAGCAACAGGAACATCCCCGCCACCGCCACCAAAGCAGCAACCGCGTAAGAAAGCCGGCGGCGATCGAAGCGACCGCGATTGCCGCCATCCGGATTGACCGACGGCGGATCGAGCGGCAGGGCGTCGAGCCGGTCCGGTTCGTAGACGAATACTTCCACCGCTTCGGCAATGTTCTTGAGTCGGCACTCGCCCAGCGATCGCGGCGCTTCCGGCAAACGGCCGCGCAACTGGCTCAATACCGCTTTCGACAGGGCAAGCCCGCCTTCCGGGGCCAGCGGCAGCAGGCGCGCCGCGACATTGACGGCATCGCCGAACACTTCGCGCCGCCGATGGGCGATGTCGCCGACATGCAGGCTGGCGCGCAGCACCACCGGCACGTCACCGGCCCCGGACGATCGCCGACCGCGCAGATCGCGCTGAATCGCGGCGACACAGCGCAGCGCGGCATGGGAACTGGCGAATTCGAGCAGGAAGCTGTCGCCCGCCGTTTCGATTTCGCGGCCGCCATAGCTCGACAATTGCTTGCGGACGATGCGTCTTTGCAGGTCCAGCGCCCGCGCGCCTTCGGCCTCGTCGCGATTGACGATGGCGCTGTAGCCGACGATGTCGGTGAACACGATTGCCGCCAGTCGGCGGTGCTTCGCGTCCGGATCGCGTGCCATGTTCGCCTGCTCCGAATTCGGGTCGGTGGCTGCCGATAACCTGCCACCGGCATCAGCTTAGCGTAGCGGGAACTGCACAAGTCCTGAAACGCAAAACGCCCCGGAGCGTGCGTGAGCGCACGTTCCGGGGCGAGTGAAACGCGATCAGCTGCGCGCGTAGGCGTCGATGCGCTTCAGGCACTCGGTCAGCACGCGATCGCTGGTGGCGAACGACAGGCGCATGTGGCCCGGCGTGCCGAACGCCGAACCCGGCACCAGCGCCACCAGCGAATCCTTCAGCAGCACATCGGCCAGCGCCAGATCGTCGGCCAGGCCCTTGGCGGCAACCAGCCCGGACATGTCCGGAAATGCGTAGAAGGTGCCGTCGCTCGGCTGGCAGCGGATGCCCGGGATCTCGTTCAGGCCCGCGACGAGAAAATCGTGGCGGCGCTTGAAGGCGACGGTCATTTCGGCAACGCAGGCCTGATCGCCATTGAGTGCGGTTTCAGCCGCCACTTGGGCAATCGAGGTCGGATTCGAGGTGCTCTGGCTCTGGATATCGGCCATCGGCGTGATCAGCCATTTCGGGCCGCAAGACCAGCCGAGCCGCCAGCCGGTCATCGAATAGGTCTTCGACACCGCGTGAATGACCACGGTGCGGTCGTACAGCGCCGGGCAGACGTTGATGATGTTGGCGAACGGCTCGTCGGCCCAGAGGATCTTCTCGTACATGTCATCGCTGGCGATGATCACGCGCGGATGCTTGAGCAGCACTTCGGCCAACGAGGTGAGTTCGGCGCGCGTGTAGGCCACACCGGACGGGTTCGACGGCGAGTTCAGGAAGATCAGCCGGGTTTTCGGCGTGATCGAGGCCGCGAGCTGCGCGGCGGTGATCTTGTAGCGCGTGGAGGCGTCGGTCGGCAGGATGATCGGCTTGCCCCCGGCGAGCAGCACCATGTCCGGATAGCTGACCCAGAACGGTGCCGGGATGATCACTTCATCGCCGTCGTTGAGCAGCGCCTGACACAGGTTGTAGCAGGCCTGTTTGCCACCGACCGAGGCCAGCACCTGGTTCGGCGCGTAGTCGAGACCGTTGTCGCGCTGGTGCTTGGCGATGATCGCCTTCTTGAGGCTGGGCGTGCCGCCGACCGGCGTGTACTTGGTGAAACCGTCGTTGATCGCCTTGATCGCCGCGGCCTTCACATGCGCCGGGGTATCGAAATCCGGCTCGCCTGCGGAAAGCGACAGCACATCGAGTCCCTGCGCCTTGAGTTCACCGGCCTTGGCGGTGACGGCGAGCGTCGGAGAAGGCTTGATACGACCCACTCGGAGGGCGAGTGTCTGATCCACGTTGGTTCCTGTCAGGTGTCGAGCGGCTGCTCAAAAAGCGCGCGAAGGATACTTGAACGCAGCTTTGCTGCGCAGTGCAGCGACGCCGATGCGCCCGGTTTCAGGCCGCCGGTCGGATCAGCGGAATGATCCGCCGACCGTGGCGGCGGTAAACGTGGAAGTCCGAATCCAGGGTCAGCACGGCGCAGGGTTCGTGCAGCTCGCTCATGCGGATCAGGCAGGCGTCGGCGAGGGAGGCGGGGACATCACGGTAACGCCGGAAGAAGCTTGCAACCGCCACTTTTTCATCGTCGAGCGACATGCCGATTTTCACCGCGCCGCGTTCCAGCATGCCGAGGATGCGTTCACAAGCACCATCCACGTTCCGTAACAGGTGGAAGGATTCCGCCAATACGGCTTCGCAGGTCAGGAGGGGCGGCGGCAATTGCTCGAATTGTCCAGCGGCCCAGGCGTGCATCTGCTCGCGCCGATTCAGCGCCGCGACCAGCGGGCCGGCGTCGAGCAGCACGACCTCGCGGGTCATTTTCCGAAATCGTCCATGTGACGAGGATTGGTCGCGAGGTCGCCAGGACCGCCATCGACCGACCCGATCAAATCACCGGCCAGATCGGCGGCCGACACGAAACCCTTTTCAGCCGTGTTGGCGCTGCTGAGATAACGGGTCAGCGCCCGACGGACCAGCTCGGACTTGGCGATCCGCTGCCGAAGGGCTGCTTTCTGGACTGCCAGATCGAGTTCTGGCGGCAGCTTGATGGTCATGGCGTTCATGCGTACTCCGGTATTACTGTCTGTCAGACAAGAATACGCCCGGCACCGGCCGTCGTCGAGATCAGGCCTCAGCCCGCCCCGGTCGCCGCCTCCATCACCGTCAGCGCCGTCATGTTGACGATCCGGCGCACCGTCGCCGACGGCGTCAGGATGTGCACCGGCCGGGCGCAGCCGAGCAGCACCGGGCCGATTGCGACATTGTTGCCGGCCGCCGTCTTCAGCAGGTTGTAGGCGATGTTGGCGGCATCGAGGTTCGGGCAGACCAGCAGATTGGCCTGGCCGGTCAGCGTGGATTCCGGCAGCACCGAGCGGCGCTGGGCTTCGTCGAGCGCGCAGTCGGCGTGCATTTCGCCGTCGACGATCAGCGTCGGCGCCCGTTCGCGCAGCAGTTTCAGGGTTTCCCGCATCTTCAGCGCGCTGGCGGAATCGCTGGAGCCGAAGTTGGAATGCGACAGCAGCGCTGCGCGCGGTTCGATGCCGAAGCGGCGAATCGCTTCGGCGGCCATCACCGTGATCTCGGCGAGCTGGGCGGCGGTCGGATCGACGTTGACATGGGTGTCGACGATGAAAAGCTGGCGGGTCGGCAGCACCACGCCGTTCATCAGCGCGTAGCAGTTGGCCCCCGGCTTCAAGCCAATCACCCGGTCGATGTACTGCAAGTGCCGCCAGGTGGTGGTGAAGGTGCCGCAGATCATGCCGTCGCCCTCGCCCATCTTGAGCAGCATGGCGGCGATCAGGGTAGTGCGGCGGCGCATCTCGATGCGCGCGTACTGCGGCGTCACGCCCCGGCGCGCCATGATCGCGTGGTACTCGCTCCAGTAGGCGTGGTAGCGCTCGTCGAACTCCGGATTGACCACCGAAAAATGCTCATCCTTGCGAATCCGCAGGCCGTATTTTTCGATGCTCTGCTCGATGACTTTCGGGCGGCCGACCAGAATCGGCCGGGCCAGCTTCTCATCGACGACGATCTGCACTGCCCGCAGCACGCGCTCGTCCTCGCCTTCGGCAAAGATGATCCGGCTCTTCGCGGCCGGCACCCGGCGCGCGGCGGCGAACACCGGCTTCATCAAGGTGCCGCTGTGATAGACGAACTGCTGGAGGCTTTGGCGATAAACGTCGAAATCGGCGATCGGTCGGGTGGCGACACCGGAATCCATCGCCGCTTTCGCCACGGCCGGGGCGATATGGACGATCAGGCGCGGATCGAAAGGCTTCGGAATCAGGTATTCGGGGCCGAATGACAGATCCTCGATGCCGTAGGCGTTGGCCACGACATCGCTCTGTTCCAGGCGCGCCAGTTCGGCAATCGCTTTCACGGCAGCGATTTCCATCGCCCGGGTGATGGTGGTCGCCCCGGCGTCGAGCGCGCCCCGGAAGATGAACGGGAAGCACAGCACGTTGTTGACCTGGTTCGGATAATCGGTGCGGCCGGTGGCGACAATGGCATCGTCACGCACGGCGCGGACCTCGCTCGGCAGGATTTCCGGCGTCGGATTGGCAAGTGCGAGGATCAGCGGCTTCGCGGCCATGGTCTTGACCATTTCCGGCTTCAGCACGCCGCCGGCCGACAGGCCCAGGAAGATGTCCGCATCCGGAATCACTTCAGCCAAGGTGCGGGCGTCGGTGACCTGCGCGTAGCGCGCCTTGTCCTCGTCCATCAGCTCGGTGCGGCCTTTCCAGACCACGCCGGCGAGATCGGTCAGCCAGATGTTCTCGATGCTGATGCCGAGTTCGACCAGCAGTTCGACGCAGGCCAGCGCCGCCGCCCCCGCCCCGCTGACCACCAGCTTGACCTCGCCGATCTTCTTGCCGACCACTTCCAGACCGTTGGTGACGGCTGCCCCCACGATGATCGCGGTGCCGTGCTGGTCATCGTGGAACACCGGAATCTTCATCCGCTCGCGGAGTTTCCGCTCGATGTAGAAGCACTCCGGGGCCTTGATGTCTTCCAGATTGATGCCGCCGAAGGTCGGTTCGAGCGCAGCGATCAGTTCGATCAGCTTGTCCGGATCGCGCTGCTCGACTTCCAGATCGAAAACGTCGATGCCGGCGAATTTCTTGAACAGCACCGCCTTGCCTTCCATTACCGGCTTGGCTGCCAGCGGGCCGATCGCCCCCAGCCCCAGCACCGCCGTGCCATTGGTGATCACCGCCACCAGGTTGCCGCGCGCCGTGTAGCGGAAGGCATTGGCCGGGTCCTTGGCGATTTCCTCGCAGGCCGCCGCCACACCGGGCGAATAGGCCAGCGCCAGATCGTTCTGGTTGACCATCTGCTTGGTCGGTGTGACGGCGAGCTTTCCCGGCGTCGGAAACTCGTGATAGTCGAGTGCGGCCTGGCGAAGGGTGTCGATCGGATTCATGCGCGGCGTATCTCGTGTCGCTCAAGCGGGACGCGCATTCTAGGGTCTGCCGACCACGGCCTCGATCGGCGGCCGAAATCTGTATCTGACCCCGATTACCGCCGCGCCTGAGCGGCTGCGCGGTATAAGAGCGGACTCGTTTCCCGAATTCCTTCGACGATGGCAATCAAGTCGCGCGGCCCCGGCGGGCGCACCGGCCGCATTCTCGGTGCCGGCATCCGCACGCTCGGGCGCACGGTGCTCAACAAGCTGCCCGGCGGCGACCGCATCGAGCGCACCGCCCTGTATTGGGCCGAGGTCGGCGAAGACTGGGCACAGACGCTCGGCGATCTGCGCGGTGCGGCCATGAAGATGGGCCAGCTCGCGTCTCAGTACGCCGATGTGCTGCCGCCCGCGCTCGCAGAGCAACTGCGCAAGCTTCAGCGATCGGTTACGCCGCTGCCGTTCGCCGATATCGAGCCGCTGCTCGACGCTCAGTGGACGCCGGCACAGAAGAAGCGCATCCGCTCGGTAGAACCCGATGCCATCGCCGCTGCCAGCATCGGCCAGGTGCATCGCGCGGTGCTGTCGAACGGCGCGCCGGTGGTGATCAAGGTGCGCTATCCCGGCGTGGTCGACGCTGTCGATGCCGATGTCGCGCAGCTCAAGCGCTTGATCGGATTATCGAAATTGCTGCCGGTCGACAATGCTTCCATCGACACCCTGATGGCCGAAATCCGCGATCGCTTCCGCGAGGAAACCGATTACGCGGCCGAACTCCAGCATCTGAAGCATCTGCGCAAGCATGCGAAGCAGCCCGGCATCGTCTATCCGAAGCCGGTCGAAGCGCTGTGCGCGGACGGCATTCTGGTGTTGAGCGAGGAAGCGGGCGAACCGCTGGAAATCGCCCGTGACTGGCCGCAGGAAGTGCGCGACAGGCTCGGCATCACCCTGAGCCGCTGGGCGCTGCAGCAGATGTTCGAAGCGCTGGCCGTGCACGCCGACCCGCATCCCGGCAACTTCGCGTTCCGCGAAACCGGCGAGATCGTGGTCTACGATTTCGGCTGCGTGAAACGCCTGAGCCGACCCGTCGCCGATCGCGTGGTGGCGGTGCTGAACGCGGCGCACGAGTCGCGCTGGGACGATCTGCATGCGCATCTGACCGCGCTCGGCGGCATCAGCGAAGGCGTCACGACCGATCAGTTGACCGCGTTCTACCGCGAGCTGGCCGAACTGATCCTCGGACGGCTGGCCGAAGCCGAGCTGTTCGATTTCGACGACGCCCGTTTCATCGTCGACATCCGCAGCGCCATCAAGCGGAATCTGGGGCTGTCATTCAAGTTCAAGCCGGTGTCGGATCTGTTGTTCGTGCTGCGCGCGCTCAGCGGCCAGTACTGGATGCTGCGCGCGCTGCGGGCGAAGGTGCCGGTGGTCGCGATCCTGAAGCCGCATGGCGTGCTGCTGGGCGACACAGGCGGAAAAGTCAGCACACTGCCGAACTGACTGAACTGTCAGACTCGGTTTCGTGTCCAAGTTCACATTTCGGGCACAGCAAACCTCCGGTGGCCGGCCGAAAATCCGCTACAAGCCTTTGTATCCCTTATTATTTGCATGACTTTTGCCTGTGCTGTTCGCAGTCTGCACCATCGTGTAATCTGCAATCCGTTGCACTGCACCATGCCTGCACCGTTCTGGCGCACCATTGCAGGTCAAGCCTCACTAGCAGTGCAAAGTCGCAGCGGGCTGACGAGGTCCGTTCAGCATCCGTCAATCGTTCAGGTTTCAAGCTTCCGCCGCTTTCAAGGTCCAAGGGTCCGGATACATCCGAAATTCAAGAGTTCGTGCGCCAGTCGGCCGTCATGATGTTGTTCTACTGACGCCTGTCGACGCGACGCACCGCCTCAATCGTTCGCTTCGACAGCGCCCTTAGAACGGCGAAAACACGCGACATCCACACATTTCACCAACAACACAACCTTCAGAGAACAACAAGGGAATGGGAACCAAGCGAGAGTTCGGACCGCAGCGCATCCTCGTCACCGGTGGTGCCGGCTTCATCGGCTCGCACCTGTGCGCGCGCCTGCTGGCCGAAGGACAGGAAGTGCTGTGCGTCGACAATTTCTACACCGGCTCGCGGGAAAACCTCGCGCCGATCCTCAACCATCCGCGCTTCGAGTTCCTGCGCCACGACGTGACGCACCCGCTGTTCGTCGAAGTCGACCAGATCTACAACCTCGCCTGCCCGGCCAGCCCGATCCACTACCAGTTCGATCCGGTCCAGACCACCAAGACCAGCGTCCACGGCGCGATCAACATGCTGGGTCTGGCCAAGCGCCTGAAGGTGCCGATCTTCCAGGCCTCCACCAGCGAGGTCTACGGCGATCCGGAAGTCCATCCGCAGCCAGAGGACTACTGGGGCCACGTCAATCCGGTCGGTTACCGCTCCTGCTACGACGAAGGCAAGCGCTGTGCGGAAACCCTGTTCTTCGATTACTACCGTCAGCACAAGGTCGAAATCAAGGTCGCCCGCATCTTCAACACCTACGGCCCGAACATGCACCCGAACGACGGGCGCGTGGTGTCGAACTTCATCATGCAGGCCCTGCTCGGCCGGCCGATCACCATCTACGGCGAAGGCCAGCAAACCCGTTCGTTCTGCTTCGTCGACGACCTGGTCGAAGGCTTCGTGCGCTTGATGAACTCGCCCAGCGAGGTCACCGGCCCGATCAATCTCGGCAATCCGGGCGAGTTCACCATCCGCGAGCTGGCCGACATGATCATCGAGCTGACCGGCTCGAAATCGACCATCGAACACCTGCCGCTGCCGCCGGACGATCCCAAGCAGCGCCGCCCGGACATCACCCGCGCCCGCAACACCCTGGGCTGGGAACCGAAAATCGCCCTGCGCGAAGGCCTCACCCGCTCGATTCCCTATTTCGAGCGCGTGCTGCGTGGCCAGAAGCGCTGAGATCGTCCGTGTCGGCAACTGAAAACGGCCAGACCGTCCTCGTCACCGGCGGCGCCGGTTTCGTCGGCAGCCACGCCTGCAAGGCGCTGGCAGCGACCGGCTACCGGCCGGTGGTCTACGACAACCTGAGCCGCGGCCATCGCGCCGCCGTGAAATGGGGGCCGCTGATCGAAGGTGACATCCTGGATCGCGCCCACCTCGAACAGGTGATGCGCGATGTGAAACCGGCGGCGGTCGTGCATTTCGCGGCGTTCGCCTATGTTGGCGAGTCAATGGCAAACCCGTCGATGTACTTCGAGAACAACGTCGTCGGCACCGCCCGCCTGCTTGAGGCAATGCGCGCCACCGGCGTCAGGACGCTGGTGTTTTCATCGAGCTGCGCGGTCTACGGCGGCGTGCACGACGCCCCGATCGACGAAACCACCCCCTGCGAGCCCAGCTCGTTCTACGGCCAGACCAAGCTCAACTGCGAGCAACTGATCCGCGGCTTCGTGCGCAACCACGGTTTCAGCGCCATTGCCCTGCGCTACTTCAACGCCGCCGGTGCCGACCCGGACGGCGAAATCGGCGAAAACCACGACCCGGAACCGCACATCATCCCCGTCGTGCTGAGAGTCGCCGCCGGCCTTGACGAAAAAGTGACGCTCAACGGCTCGGACCATCCAACCCCGGATGGCACCTGTGTTCGTGATTTCGTGCACGTCCGTGATCTGGCGCAGGCGCATACCCGGGCGGTGGCCCGTGCCTTGCTTGCGGAGAGTACGTTTGAAGCTTTCAATCTCGGCGTCGGAAAAGGATTTTCCTTGAACCAGATCGTCGAAACCGCGCGTCGCGTCACGGGTCGGCCCATACCGGTGGTTTACGCAGACCGTCGTGCCGGCGATCCACCATACGCGGTTGGCCGTGCCGGGCTAGCCCATGCCAGCTTGGGCTGGACGCCGATGTTCACCGATCTTGAAATTGCGGTAGCGGATACCTGGCGCTGGATGCAGCGCGAAACTGACAAAGCATGACGCCGTTCGCAGTTCCGAATTCCGAAGCACGGAAGGTTCACATGATCAACATCATTACTCCACGATAATCACGCGGAATTGGAATCCCGAAACCTCATGTCCAGCCCAGCTGAAACCCGAACGCCCGCCAAGAGCGGCTATGTTCGTTCTGCCCATCCGGTCACTGCCTACCCGCTGAGCCCGCCGCGGGTTCACGTCGGCTATCTGGCGCGCCGCAGCAACAGAAGCGCCGCCATCAATCAACCCGTTGTCACAAGTTCCCCGCTCCTCGGGTTCGCGGAGCGCAGCTTCGATATCGCGCTCGCCCTTGGGCTCACCGTGGTTTTCAGCCCGGTGATCGTCACAGCCGCCATTGCGCTCGGCTTGTCGGAAGGCCCGGTGCTGTTCAGCCAGCCGCGCCTCGGCCGGGGCGGCCGCGAGTTCCCGGTCTACAAGTTCCGCACCATGGTGCCGAATGCCTCGGAGCTGCTGAAGGAAGTGCTCGAAAAGGACCCCGCCCTGCGTGCCGAATGGGAAGCCAGCTTCAAGCTCAAGAACGATCCCAGAGTCACGCCGATCGGCCGCTTCCTGCGCAAGACCAGCCTCGATGAACTGCCGCAGCTCTGGAACATCATCAAGGGCGACATGAGCCTGGTCGGCCCCCGCCCGATCGAGCCGTTCGAGATCGAAAAGTATGGCCGCTTCGCCAAGCATTACTACGCCCAGCGTCCGGGCCTGACCGGCCTCTGGCAGGTTTCATGCCGCAGCGATTCCAGTTATGAGCGGCGCGTGGTGCTCGATGCGTTCTACTCCAAGCACCGCAGCCTGCGCATGAATCTCGGCATCATCCTGAAGACGGTGCGGGTGGTGCTGAAGGGCAGCGGGGCGTATTAGGCTAATCGGCAACCAATTGCAGCGCTGCGAGAACTCGCTTGGCCCTTGCCGAGGGCCAGTTGCTCACGCCACAGCAAGCTCGATGTGGATCGGCCGGGGATGAGCCTCGCCGTGCTCCAGTTGCTCGGCCAAAACGCGTAGTCCCAAGACCTCAGCTTTTGTCATTGCTTCGTCGGCAGTGGCACCGTACGCGAGCACTCCCGGCAATTCCGGAATTTAGGCTATCCAACGTCCATCCATTTCCTGCTCGCACGCAAGGGCAAAGTTCATGGTTACTCCGCTACCTCGCTGACGCCAAAAGTCCAACTGCCCGTTTCAGTGACGCTCGATACGATCATGATCGCGCAAATCCCGGGGGACAGCGCCGTTCCGGAGACACCAGCACCTTTGTAGGGCGGGCAAGCTTCACCTGCCCACCGGATTCTCGCCAAGGTTCAACCGCCGCTCAAGCTCAAGCGCTCAACCGTAGGTCCGGATTCATCCGGACGCTTTTCGGGCCGACGGATGCGCAGTCCGGATGAATCCGGACCTACACAGGCTTTCAAAACGAGGGTGGGCAAGCTTCCTGCCCACGCGCGCTGCGGTCGAATGTGGGCTAAGCGGTGGGCAAATACCGCCCGCCCACCCTACGATCAGCGACAGCTTTCGAGATACCAGCGATACGTCAAGCGAATGCCGTCTTCGAGCCTGGTCTTCGCTTTCCAGCCCAGACCGTCGAGCCGCGACACATCCAGCAGCTTGCGCGGCGTGCCGTCCGGCTTGGTGGTGTCGTAAACGATCCTGCCCGCAAAACCGACAACCTCGCCGACCAGCGACGCCAGCTCCGCGATTGACACGTCATCGCCGACGCCAACATTGACCACGCCGGCATCATCGTAAGACCGGAACAGATGCACGCAGGCGTCGGCAAGATCGTCCACGTACAGGAATTCACGGCGCGGCGTGCCCGTGCCCCAGACCACCACTTCTGAATCGCCGCGCAATTTCGCTTCGTGGAACTTGCGGATCAGCGCTGGCAACACATGCGAGCTTTTCAGATCGAAGTTGTCGCCCGGCCCGTAGAGATTGGTCGGCATCAAGGAGATGGCGTTGAAGCCGTACTGCTTCCGGTAGGCCTCGCAGGTCTTGATGCCGGCAATCTTGGCGATCGCGTACCACTCGTTGGTGGGTTCCAGCGGGCCGGTCAGCAGGCTGTCCTCGCGGATCGGCTGCGGCGCGAACTTCGGGTAGATGCACGAAGAACCGAGGAACACCAGCTTGTTCACGCCCGCCCGCCAAGCGGCGTCGATGACATTGATCTGGATTTCAAGGTTCTCGCGGATGAAATCGGCCGGGAAGGTGTCGTTGGCCAGAATGCCGCCCACCTTGGCTGCCGCCAGGAACACGTAGGCCGGCTTTTCGGCCGCGAAGAACGCCTGCACGGCGCGCTTGTCGGTCAGATCCAGTTCGCTGCGCGTGCGCGTCAGCACCCGCGTGAAACCATCGGCAGCAAGGCGACGCACGATCGCCGAGCCCACCAGCCCGCGATGTCCGGCGACGAAAATCGGCGCGTTCAGCTTCATTGCCGGGGTCATTGCTTCGGTCATCGCCGTCACTCGTGGTAGCTGAACGCGCGGAAACCGGCGTTCTGCACCATGGTGTCGCGGCGCGCCGCCTTCAGATCCTCGGCCATCATTTCCTGCACCAGCTCGGCAAAGGTGGTTTTCGGCGTCCAGCCCAGCTTTTCGCGGGCCTTGGTCGGATCGCCGAGCAGGGTTTCAACCTCCGCCGGACGAAAATAACGCGGATCGACGGCCACGATCTTCGTGCCCGGCTTCGCGGCACATTCGTCCGGCGCAGTCCGCACCGTGGCGAACTCATCGGCCCCCGAACCCTGCCAATCCAGGGTCATGCTCAGTTCCGCCGCCGCAAAGTTCACGAAATCGCGCACCGAATGCTGCACGCCGGTCGCAATCACGAAATCCTCCGGCTGTTCCTGCTGGAGCATCAGCCACTGCATTTCGACGTAATCCCGTGCATGGCCCCAGTCACGCAGGGAATTCATGTTGCCGAGGTACAGCGCATCCTGCAGGCCCAGATAGATGCGCGCCAGCGCCCGGGTGATCTTGCGGGTAACGAAAGTTTCGCCCCGCAGCGGCGATTCGTGATTGAACAGGATGCCGTTGCAGGCATACATGCCGTAGGACTCCCGGTAATTCACCGTGATCCAGTAGGCGTACATCTTCGCGACGCCGTACGGCGAGCGCGGATAGAACGGCGTCGTCTCCTTCTGCGGAATCTCCTGCACCTTCCCGAACAATTCTGAGGTGGACGCCTGATAGATGCGCGTCTTCTTCTCAAGCCCCAGGATGCGAATCGCTTCGAGCAGACGCAGGGTGCCGAGCGCATCGGAATTCGCCGTGTACTCCGGGCTCTCGAACGACACCGCAACGTGGCTCTGTGCGCCCAGGTTGTAGATTTCGTCCGGCTGCACGGCCTGGACGATGCGGATCAGGTTGGTTGAATCGGTCAGATCGCCGTAATGCAGGATCAGCCGGCGGCCCTTCTCGTGCGGGTCCTGGTACAGATGGTCGATGCGCGCCGTGTTGAACGACGACGCGCGACGCTTGATGCCATGCACCTCGTAACCCTTGTTCAGCAGGAACTCGGCCAGATAAGCCCCGTCCTGGCCGGTGATGCCGGTGATCAGCGCACGCTTTGCCATGCTGTGTATCTCCTGAACTGCTCTATGAAATCGGGATGATTCGAAGTGAAGCGCTGCCGTTACGGCAGCTCGGCTTGACCCGGCGTTGATCGTTCGCGCCCGAGGATCGCATCGGTCAGACGGTCGAGACTGAAAAAGCTGCGAACGGATGCAATATCCACGCGCGAAGTCGCCGGATCGCGCATCCTGGCGACGAGTCTTGTCAGCACCTGCTGCACGGCTG
This sequence comes from Nevskia sp., assembly GCA_021732745.1. GTDB lineage: Bacteria > Pseudomonadota > Gammaproteobacteria > Nevskiales > Nevskiaceae > Nevskia. The sequence continues at coordinate 209,291 of JAKFUK010000002.1, forward strand.
ACGGCTCCCATGAAGCGAGGCTCATGCCGGCGCCAAAGCGCGCGATCATGGTTGCCAGCTCGCTATCGTCATCGCAGATCGCAAGAATTTGCCGGCCGCTGGCCAGGATGTTCGGCAGCTTCGACGGCATCGAGCCGTGCTGGGTGCCGGCCGCCTGCGGAATCAGCTGAATATCGGCACGCGCATACAACTCTGCAACATCCTGCTCCGGCACCAGCGGCCGGAACTGCACTTGCGGGCTTGCAGACCCGGAAAATCGCGCTTTCATGACCTCGAACGCCGGGCCTTCCGAGAAAACGTGGATCATGACTTCAGGCATCGTTGCGGCAACGTACTCGAAGATATCGGCCAGCAGCAGCGGGTTCTGCTTTTCGCCAAGCGCGCCCGAATAAACCAGATGCACGAAATCCGGCGGGAACTGAGTCGCAAGCCTTACCGCACCCGAAACCGACAGCGGCAGATTGACGAACGGATAGACCACGCTGATCCGATCAGCAGTCACGCCGGTGGTCTCCGCCAACTTGTCGGCCATCGCCGATGACAACACCACCACTTGATCACAGGCGCGGAAAGCCCGGCGTTCGATCGCGCCGATTACCCCGACCAGCGCCCGCGTCAACTTCGATCGGCTGGCCTCGGCATGCACGCCCTGCAGATCGTGTATCACGCCAACCCGGCGCACCGCCTTCGGCAGCACAGCGGACACACCGAGGAAGAACAGGCTCGGCGGGAACACAGCGACAACGGTGTCGATCTGGCGCCGACGACGCAAGGCCGACCCGATCGCGAACACCGCGAACCAGGATTCGAGCACCGCCCGACGCAGCATCGGACTACCCGGGAACCACAGCCGGCCACCGCCTCGAACGATCCGCATGCCGGGCAACTGTGCATCCGAGCGCTCCACCTTCCACGCCGGGTAGAACGGATGGCAGCAGGCCACCGTCACCGCGCAGCCCGCAGCAACCAAACCCTGGGTCATGGTCAGGTTGTAACGACCGGTCGAAATCGGCTCAGGATAAAAAAACGGCGATAAAACCAGTACGATATATGGCTTCATTACTCAGTTGACCGCTCAAAGGAAAACGCTTCTCGAAACTTGCAAATTTTAAACTTTAATCCGCAGCACGCAATTGCAAATGTAAGACAGAGATACTCATCTGTTAGGAATGCGCGACACTGCGGCATCTTCGATGCCGAATTGAATATTTCAGCAGCAAGCCTTTCCTTTTTTTCGAAGAGCAACATCGATTCAGACCGTCGTTAAAGTCTTAAGCTCAAACAGAAAGTCCGCTTGAATCGGGCGGTCGCCCCCATCGACCGACATATTGTAGGCACCCGCGAGCTGGAAATTACGAAGCCTTAGCCAAGCGATAACCTCATCAGCCAAAGATTGCCCTTTGTAAAGCTCGACGAATGAGCACTCGACATAAATATGAGAAAACCTTGAAAGCAACTCTTCACAGCCTTCTAGAGCTTGTAACTCAAAACCCTGTACGTCTATCTTCAGTAACGCAGGACTCACAATCTCACTCATAAGAACGAAATCCGACAGCCGCCCAATTTTAATAATCGAGGTTCCACATTCAGCCGTTCCAGGAAAAATACTGTTTTGCAACTGTGTAATCGGCAACAATGACGACGAATCGTCTTGGGCCGATAGGTGCATCGTTGTAGAACCTCGCGTTGGCCCGACAGCAGATTGATGAAGCGTGGTGTTAACTTCGCCCAAAAAAATAGCACGGTAGACTTCGGCAGGTTCAGGAAGGGGCTCAAAAGAAACCAGCTTTGCGAGGGGAAAATAACGTCGCGCAGCAAGAGCAAATTGCCCTCTGTTTGCGCCAATATCAATCACGGTTCCACATGATCCGATCTTGCGAAACATCATTTTATGCTCGGTAGCCGCCGCAGACCCCAACCGCAATCCATTCAGCCAACGACCATTGCCCGAGGTTAAAATCGTGAAAAGCTTTATTAGCTTTTTTACGCTTATCTTTTTCATAATTAGTTACCAATGCAATCAGTCTAAAAGCAGTTAAATATAATGCAGCAAACCCATCAAACCATCAACTATTTAAAATATAAAGATCTCACTTGACTATGAAAATATTATTCATATTGTAGAAGCTTTCCGTTAAATATCAAGATGCGAAAAAATCGCCATATAAAATTCAAGTAAAAACCACATAAAACTCGCGAATTACATAACATGAGCAACATTAGCATAAAAACTAGTACTAGCACCGGATTCACTCCAATGAAGTCACTTGAAACCGCAATCTTACTAATAATTTTCAAACGCCATGACGAAACTCGCAAAGTTTTCGAATCAATAAGAAAAGCCCGTCCACCGCGCTTATATGTCGCCGCCGATGGGCCTAGAAAACACAAGCATGGAGAGATCGAAAAGTGTGAGGCAACGCGCGCGATAATTGCTGACATCGACTGGCCTTGTGATGTTAAAACGCTTTTTCGAGATCAAAATATTGGCTCAAGACTCGCGGTGAGCGGAGCGATAGACTGGTTTTTTCAGCATGAATCTGAAGGAATTATTCTTGAAGATGACTGCTTGCCTGCGCAAAGCTTTTATTGGTTTTGCGAAGCAATGCTAGAGCGTTACCGGCATGATTACCGTATGGGTCAAATCGCCGGTTCGTGTTTTTTTCAAGACCGTGGATTCCAAGGCGAACCGAAAGAAGGCTACTTTTTTTCTCGCCATATCATAACTTGGGGCTGGGCCACCTGGAGGCGGGCGTGGCAATACTACGATGTGAACCTATCCATGATGTCTGTAATGACGTCTTCTCGCTGGCTAGATTCAATTAATCCTAATCCTACTCAGCGAAAAGCACTTTTGCGGTTGGTCAACCGCGCACTGTCCAACGATCTCGATGCCTGGGATTATCAATGGGCTTTTACACTTCTTTATCAGTCAATGCTTTCAATTGTCCCTACGAAAAATCTAATAGTGAACATTGGATGGGGGTCAGATGCCACTCATACTAGTTTTAGAGATCCTAGGTTTCCAATACAAGCATATGAGATGGAATTTCCAATTATTGATCCTCCATTTGTACTACCAGATGCTTATTACGATCGAGTTTTTGGAAGCATCATGTTTCAATCTCTTCCGGCGCAAAAACTTCGGTCCGTACTGAATAGAATTAGAGATACTAATTATATGAAACTGCTATTGAAAGGAAAATTGGACCGCATCTAAAATATTATTCGCGCAAAGCAAGCTACCACTAAAGTCTAATTAAAATTTGTCGAAATAGAGAAAAATGGAAACGGGTTGAAGGGGAGCCGAGAAATTCATTGAAATAATGTGCCCATCCAAGGCGCAAGCGACGTTTGCATTAGTATTGATACGAAGTACTCTTCTATCAAGAATCCCTCGTAGCTACAAAATACATAGGCGACGACCCTTCTGGACTTTCTTCAATTTCCGGCTCGAGCGATACTGCGATAGCATTTTTGAAACCTTACCAACGAAAGTTCAAAATCAGGTGAACTGCCCATAAATCAAAAATAGTATTCGGCCAACATCTTCCTAAACGCGGGACGCGTAAAATTCTTAAAGACGGAGTACCCATTCTCACCCATAGATAAAAAGGTATGCGGATCAAACGCAGCGATATCCAGAGCACGAACTACATTTTCAACAGTTTGAGGGTCCAAAGAGATACCAACATTTTCTTTCATACAGTACATACCAATTGCTCCCGAAGAGCATCCAAATACTGGTAATCGCATCTGACCAGCTTGAACCAATACGCCGCTCATGCCAGGATGATCATGATAGGCAACCCACACACTATCACTTGACTCGAATAATAGTTGTTCTTCTGCGTCCGTCACACGGCGATCAATCCGTATCATTAGTTCGTCTAATAGCATACGGTCACCGTCGACCGCTTTCATGAAGCTGTCTTCGAGATCATCGCCGCTACGTCCAACTATGAGAGCACGACCAAATGACCGCCTCATCCTTAATGCGGCGAGCAACTCTGCGGCTGCCTTCCGCCTAGCGATTTCTCCATAAACGAGAATCAAATGAGTCTCCGCTGGCAATCCTAATACTGATCTTGCTTCGGACTTTTCTCGTGTCCTGAAAGAATTAGCCGGATCGACGAGCTCAGTAATCCTTAACTCCGTGTCGGAGACCAGTAGGCGGGCGTCGGTAGCAGTAACTGGATCGATAAAAAAGACTTGCTTGAGTTGCCGCGACAGCGCAGATCGGCGAAAAATTCCCGATAGAACGCGCTGGCGAAAACGCCGCTTTAAACCAAAATTAGGCGGAGCAACACCAAATTGCGCACGCATAAATATGCCCGAAACAGGTTGGCTACGGTCCGGAGAGCCTTTTAAACCTATCGCATAAATAATCCTGTCTAAATAAGGAAAAAAAACACTTCCAGCCCAACCTTTAGATCGAAGGTTTTCTATCATAGCTTTACACTTCGTCCAATAGAAAAACTGATCTCGTACTAGATCAAACTCATTTGCAACACCTTGACGCTGTGAAGGAACCTTAAAATCAATAACAAACCACGCTTGGCCCAGCAGCTGTTCTTGGATAGCCTCACTGGATGTGTCGACTGCAACGGTAACGGAAAAACCAGCGTCACAAAAGGCGCTTGCGATCAAACCCAAATAATTAGGGTGATGCCCTAAAGTATCCGGATCAATGATAAGTATGTTTTGGAGAGTCACGATACCGTCCTAACTTAGTAAAAAAGTCAACTAATTTTTAGCCAGCAAGACAATACTATTTTGTCTAACTTGTAATGCTATTCTTTGCCCAATTTTTAATTTATTGATATTCGATTCTGTTGCCTTATAGCAATAGCAACAACAGCACCAACCAAAATACCGCCAAGTCTTTCATTAAAAATGTTACTAGTAAGACTTACACCTAATAATGCAACGAGAGAAAAGCAAGAAAATAAGGCTGGAAACGCTGCTGATCCAGCATGCTTCGAAAGCCTTGCAGTCCTGAGCGCATGTATTACTGTAAATAAAAAGGAAACTAGGAATAGTGGCCCCATAATAATTCCGTGCGCGAAAACCGGGTAGCTCCACGTCGAGTCTGCACCGTTTGTACTTTCGATAACTTCATCTGTACCAATAAAAGATAAGCCCGAAAGTAGCACTTCATCGAACACAAATTGAGCGCCGAATCCTTTTCCTGCTAGCAGTGTCAGTTTGCTGCTAGTTAGCTCATCGTATTGTCCTTTAAACTGGGCGAGGCGGTACAATAAGGTAATTTCTTCACCGGAATCCAATCTCTCTCCGGATAACCGTCCTGTCCATCGTTCGCCTACTCCCGAGGGTAAGGTAAATATCAGAATCGTCAAGCTTAAGAATAGCGCAGACAGGAGAAGCAACACTCTTCCGAATACTATCGGAGCGAAAATCTGGCTTCCTCGACCGTGTGCTGTTACTAAGGTCGCGATTAGCACAGTAGCTAGGGAAATTATATAGCCTCGTGTTATTGACAAAAAAACTATTGACAGAAAATAACTAATACCAATCAACGCCAACCGCCGATGCGTTTTACTGTATATAGCAGCTACGCTTGAACCCAAGATGAAAGGTAGGCTAGGCGAAAGAATCTCCCATCGAGCATTTTCAAGTTCAATGCCACCAAAGGTGACCGCGTAAACAAGACGCCATCCACAAGATATGGCTGAAACTATAATTATAGTTCGAATGATAAGGCGTTCTTGCACGCCGTTTTGCAACGCAATCAGCACTGCCAAAATACTCTGTGCATAAAGAGCATACGGCAAGATAACGCTAATAAAATCTTTGTGCGCTGTATCGGAACTTGCGACGAGTGCTATTGGAGCCCATGCGCAGAAGGCCACCGCGATCACAAGTACTCGTTTCCCGAATCGCGAGCCGGTATCGATCTGTCCGCGGCTCAAAGCCAGCCCTGAGAGTATGACGCCCAACCCGCCCAGCACTGAAATTGCAAGGAAGATATATTGAATGACCGATGGTCCGCCTTCGCCATCGCCCCGAAAATCGAACACGAATCCGCCGAGAAGCATCAGGAGCGATAATCGCAACAGGTCTTTCATTCTTACAGATACCGCCGCACCCGTCTGATACCAGTCTTCATGACGCTGCGTGCCAACAAGCAGGCAGCGTCAGCGTAGGAAGCGGTGTGTTATCGCTGTCAAGTGGGTGTGGGAAGGTGGTCGCAAATCCGGTCGTCCTGCCGCGATCCTTGCGCAAAAATGTAAACTCGGCGAGCACAGGAATCTCGATGCTATCGATCACGACACTACCACCGACGTTATTTGGATGGATGTGGACGCAGTAATGGCTGACAAGCAGCTTTTCAAACACGCGCGATGCAATTCGGAAGTAGGGCTCGCTGAAAAGCATGTTCAAGTCGTGAAATTCTACGACGATGATGCGAAAGCGCGACAGCAAGGCATCGGTCATCGAAAAAAAAGTTTCGTATTCATAGCCTTCGATATCGATCTGCAATAAAAGATCATCCGTATCGTTTGCAATTGAATCGCGCACCCAAGTGTCCATTGTCATGAAGACTTCCGTATCTGTCGCACCGATGAATTTTTTTGTGAACGTAAAGCGCTCGTGGTTCACCGGCAGCGCATCGATAGATCTGTCGGCGAGAAAAATGGGAATTCCTCTAACTGCGCAGTCCAGTTCAAATCCTGAGATACGGTCTACGCCTGGGGAGAACACAGCGGCGATGCGATCGAGATCATCCGGTATTAGGTAGCCACCGTCGCCATTTGGGCCGAGCTGGATTAGTGGAGTCGCGGTGGTAATCGGTCGCAGGCTGGAGATCAGCCGTTTTAGCTCGACCGATGCGGTCATCCGAGAAGGATAGGCGTTTACCGCAGCGAGCGTGGCGACGGTGGCACGCTTAAGCAGGCTTTTCATTTTGTCGATCGTGGGGAACAGGTCATTCAGTTCGAAGTCTATGCGGCCTACAAGCACAGGACGTGCCTAGGTGACTGCTGTCGGCAAGTTGGCGATGCGGTAGCCATTAATTTCTTTAGCCCAATAGATCAATTGTCGGCCAAATCGAATCCCGAGGTCGGCAATTGTCAGCGTGATAGCCGCTGTCAACCCCCACGGAAGGATGCCCCTAACAGCTTCATCTGGCGATATCGCGATACATATTGCGACAAGCAGGACGAGCATGATCGGCGAGACCGCACGTGCTATCCCGACAAGTAGCCGCCGCCGGGCTCCAGCATCAAGGTTAGGTCCTGCAAAGATGAGGTAAAGGCCCGGCAGCGCCAATCCCAGTCCGTACGCCACAGCCACTGCATTCCCGCCGAACAGCGGCAGGGTCAAAAGGGTTGCAATCACGAACGTGGCTGCCTGCACCACGAAGGCGCGTGTGGTCACCGCCACGCACCCGGCACCGAGGGCGTAGGAAAACGCAGGTCCGCCGATTATGCTGCCGAGGTTGCCAGCGAGCAGAATCCAGAACACTGCAAGGAAGTCAAGGCGGATGGTTCCGAGCGCAAGTAGCGAAAGTACTGGAGAAATCAAACTGGCTAGAGCAATGACCGCCGCCGCTAGAACGGCGATTGCACCGCTCGACGCTTTGAAGAGAGCATCCGTGCGGGCAGTGCTGTCCTTGATGAATGCATAAAACGGCACCATTGCCTGTGCAGAACTGGAGAATAGAAGGCGGATGTTTCCTGCGACTTTCGCCGCCAGGTCGAACAGGGCTGCGAACTCGACGCCGCCGAGGCGCCCAGCCAGTACGCGGGATAATGGCTCGAAAAGTATGATAAGAATCGAGTTAGTTTGCGTGAACTTGCCTATCGCCAGCAGTTCCCTAAATGCGGTTCTCGACCACACTACCGGAACTGCAGACAATCCTGGAATCCGACGCCGCAAACCTATCCAGGCAAGTGCTGCCGACCATAAGCCTTGCACAATGACAGACACAGGCAAAGCCAGCGCACCCAAATGCCCAATAAGTATCCATACCGCTGCCAGACTAATCAGATTGCCGCCGATCGCCACAATAGCGCGATAACGGAAATTGCCAATGCCGTCATGGCAGGACAAAAAGGTGATCGAAAGCGCTGTCACTATCAAGGCGGCATCCGCGCCAACTACAAGCGGGACCACCAATGGCTGGTCGACCTCAGAGGACATCTGACCGGCGAACCACATCAGCGGCCAAGTCAACAGCGCGGTTAAGAATAGCGTACCAAGGGTAGACGACAACACAGCCGTTTCGATCATATCTGCAGTCTGCCGAGTGCCTCTCCGACCAGTCTCGCGGCCCAATCCCTGCGCCAGGAGTCGAGGCAGCGCTCCCGCGAAACCCATATCACCGACCCGACCGAATGACGCTGCCGCAGAAGCCACAGACCAGAGTCCCAGCGAGGCGAGACCGATCTCGATGACAGCAATTCGATAGGTCAAAAAAAGCACTAGCGACTGCACGATGATCTGCGCTGCGGAAAAAAGCAGAGCACTACCTGCACCGCTGGCTGAATTGTCACCGAAGCGCACTTTCAAAGTTCCCCATCACGACACTCGTTCATTGCTCGTACATGAGCCTGATACGGAATATCCTGCCCATTACATCTCGCCAAAATCGACTCGGCTCGTGAAGACCGACTTCGCGAAAGCGTGACCTACTGATTCGCAAGCGATCGATCTCTGTCCAGTCGTCCCATTCGCACAGCCAACTTGCGCGGCAACGCGAACGCCAGCCCACAACCGATGGTCAGGCCCAAAAAGATAGCCAGGATCACGATGCGCGCCCGCTTTGGGCTGCTGCGCTTTTCCGAAACGCGCGCTGGGTCGATGATACGAAAGGCAAACTCCTCACTGCCATTGGCAACCATCACTTGCTTGATCTGATTCTCAATGAGCCCGTAAATGGCTGTCTGAAGTTCGACGACACTGGTTTTCTTTAATTGTTCGTTGAGGTAGTCCAAGTTGCGCTGCGCTTCGGCAATGGCACGAGTTCGTAGCGTCGCGTTGGTACGTGCTACCAACTCTGCCGCCCATTTCGCGGCGAGCTGAGGGTCAGACCAAGTAATAGTGAGCGTAATCAGGCCTGTCTTCTTGTCGTCGTGCACGGAACGAATTTTCTCCCTGAACAATTTTTCCGCTTTCCAAGGGGTAGGTTGCTTTGCGGGATCGGAGATCGTCCAGACCTTGCCTGCAGCATTCCAGTCATCTTCGTAAAGCACCGGGAGCAGATTATTGTCGCGAATGAATGCTTCGGTGAGGACTCCCGATTGCAGGGTAGCGATCGCTTCGGACTTCCGCCCGCCCCCGCCGCCGAGGCTCAACCCTCCGAGTGAGGCGATCCCGCCGAACTGCGACAACAAAGCACCAGCACCACCGAGCTTGCCGCCAACGTCGTCGCCGTTCGGTGCGAGCACCACAGATGACTCAAATTTTTCCGGCAACACAAATGCAATTGCGACGCCGATCCCGGCGGCAACTGCCGTCGCGCATATGATCAGCAATCGTCTCGACCACAGGGTCGCTGCAAGATCGCCTATGGAGATTTCCGCGCTTGAACTGTCCATCAATCGAAGGGTTGCGAGGGTGAGGTGGCCATTATGGCAGCTTGAACCTCATCGTCCCGGAACCGCGCGGCAGGTAGCGGCACCGTATACATCTGCGGGACGATGATGAAAAATCAATCACCCCGCCGGGTCCTGATCACCGGCTGCGCCGGCTTCATCGGTTCTGCCCTCGTCAACCAATGGCTCGCGGAAACCGACTGGCAGCTGATCGGCGTCGACAAGCTTGGCTACGCCGGGCTGCGGGAGTCGCTGGTTCCGGCACTGGATCATCCGCGATTCACGCTGAATGTCGCGGATATCTGTGATGGCCCGGCCTTGTACGCGCTTTTTTCTGCGGTGCGGCCGGACGCGGTGGTGCATCTGGCTGCCGAAAGCCATGTTGATCGCTCGATTGACGCTCCTGCGGCCTTCATCCAGACCAATCTGGTCGGCACGGCGATGCTGCTGGAGGCGGCGCGCGCGCATTGGGAGTCCCTTTCACCGGCCAATCGGGCCGCGTTCCGCTTCCTGCATGTCTCGACCGACGAGGTATTCGGTGCCTTGGGGCCGGGTGGCCGCTTTGACGAGCGATCCCCGCACGCGCCGAACTCGCCGTATTCGGCGACCAAGGCCGGGGCCGATCATCTGGTGCGGGCCTGGCATCGCAGCTACGGGCTGCCGGTGCTGACCACGCACAGCCCAAACAATTACGGGCCGCGCCAACTACCCGAAAAACTGATTCCAAGAATGATCGTGCAGGCGCTTCGTGGCGAGCCGCTGCCGGTATATGGCGATGGCGGCAATGTGCGCGACTGGCTGCATGTGGATGACCATGCGCGCGCGTTGCGCGTGGTTCTCGAACGGGGCGTGGTCGGCGACAGCTACTGCGTGGGCGGCGGCACCGAGCTTAGTAATCTCGATCTCGTTCACCGGCTATGCGATTTGCTCGATGAACGACGCCCCGCGAACGCGCCGCATGCGCGGCTGATCCGTTTCGTGGCGGATCGCCCCGGACACGATTGGCGTTACGCCATTGATGGCTCGAAGCTGGAACGGTCGCTGGGCTGGACGCCGCGCGTCGGCTTTGCCGATGGTCTGGCGGCAACAGTGGACTGGTACCTTGATCATCCGGCATGGTTGTCGCAGGCGATTGCGAGACTCGACCGACCGGGCTGATTCCGGCCCACTTGGCTATCTTCCAGCGGCGCGATGGAACGCGGTTCCCTGACCGGCTGCCCCTTGATCCGGGCAAAAAACCAATCTCAACAAGCATTCGATATGTCAATCACCGCCATGATCCGCCGCTGCGCGACCTGTTTTGCCTGCTGTCAGTGGGCAGTTGCCCCGGCTTTGCTCGTCCTGTTCGCCGGGCTGTTGACATCCGCCGCTGCGTTGGCGGCGCCCTGGATTGACGGGGGCGACCGCAGCTTGCGCAGCGACATCGAACTACTGGCCGCGCGCGGTCTGATCGCCGGGCCGGTCACCACCTGGCCGATTCCGGCGGGGCAGTTCGCGAATCTGCAGGAGGGCACCTCACTCGCCGGCCAGCCCGAACACGTCCGTAAAGCCGCCCAGCGCGTGCTGACGCGGCTGGGTGGCCCCGGCGGCGGTCTTCGACCTTCTGGCGAGGTTCGGGTGGCAAGCGATCCCAACCTGATCCGGGATTTCGGTGACAACGCCCGCGATGAGGTGGATGCCCGCGTCGGCCTTGATTACGACGGCGAGCGCTTTGCGGCGAATCTTCGGGTGGGTGCCCTGTCCGGCTTTGATGGCAACGGTTACCGCCCGACGCTGGACGGCAGCTATGCGACGGCCCTGCTCGGCAACTGGCAGCTGTATGGCGGCTTCGTCGAGAAATGGTACGGGCCGGGCCAGGTGTCGAGCCTGATCCTGTCGAACAACTCGCGGCCGTTTCCGAAGATCGGCATCACGCGCAACGGCACGGAAGCCTTTGAAACACGCTGGCTGAGCTGGCTCGGCAACTGGCAGCTCGATTTTTTTGTCGGCCTGCTCGAAGAGCAGCGCCGTCAGGTGCAGGACACTTGGGTCGGCTCGCTGCGTTTCGAGTTCATGCCCGCACAAGGCTTCACGGTGGCGATCACGCGCGCCGTGCAGTTCTGCGGCGAATCCCTCGGTTGTAACCCGCTGGAAGCCGCGTTCGCGATCAACAACACCGACTCCGACCGCAACAACTCGAACGACCAAGCGACGATCGAGTTCAAATATGTCCGCGATTTCAATCGCTTCACTGTTTCGCCTTACGTGCAATTCCTGAATGACGACACAGGACCCTTTATCAACGCATTCACCAGCTATTTGACCGGCTTGAACTGGGCCGGACCCTGGGGTGCGAGCGGTGCCGCGTGGAGCTTCACGGCCGAATACAGCGATACCCGCGCAACCGACGACTGGTTCGAGTTCGACGACCGGCTGACCGGGCTCGCCTACAACAACGACGAGTACGCCGACGGCTTCCGCTACCGGGGCCGTACCATCGGATTTTCGCTCGACAGCGATTCCACGCTGATTTCACTTGTCGGCGGCCTCACCGACAGCCGTGGGCGACATTACCGGCTGGCATGGCACAACGCCCAGATCAGCACCGCCGAACTGGCTGCGCTTCAAGCCACCGGAACGAACTTTCAGTTCAATTCGGTCAGCGCCCAACCGGTGAACGTGCACCAGATCGAAGGCGGCATCAGCGCCCCCTGGCGCAACTTCCTGTTCGATCTGTCGGTGCGCTGGCAGGACGCCACACCATTTCCGGATCGGGGCTCGGAGTTCAATGTCGAAGCCGGGGTGCAGTTTCGGTTTTGATTGGCGGCGACCGGCGGGACCTCATTCGATCTTGGGTAGCGCATGAACCGCGTGGGCAGATGAAGCCTGCCCACCCTACCCGCCCTGCACGTTCACCAGCCAGGCGGTGCCTTCGAACCATTTGTTGTAGAGCGCGTCGTAGGTGCCGTCGTTGCGGATCTGGTCCTGGAAGTGGTCGAGCCAGTTGAGGAAGTCCGGGTCGCCCTTGCGGATGGCCCAGCCGAGCGGTTCGCGGGTGAACGGTTCCTTCAAATGCACCAAGGCGTCCTTGTACTGCGCGCCGTAGACGACGTTGAACGGCAGGTCGTAGACAAAGGCGTCGGCGCGGCCGTTGCGCACTTCGAGGGCGGCGTCGGCTTCGGTCTCGAAGGTCTTGAGCTTGACCTTGCCGAGGTAGCGGCGCGCGGCGATTTCGCCGGTGGTGCCGAGTTTGGTGGCGACGGTGTACTTCGGATCGTTGAGTTCCTTGACCGTTTTCACCGTGTCCCGGTGCTTGGCGTTCAGGAGGATGGTCTGGCCGATGATGATGTAGGGCTCGGCGAAATTGACCTGCAGGTTGCGCTCCGGCGTGATGGTCATGCCGGACATGAGGATGTCGAACTTGTCGGTCAGCAGGGCCGGGATGATGCCGTCCCACTGGGTGTTGACGAAGCTGACCTTGACGCCCATGTAGCGGGCCATGAGCTTGGCGAGATCGACATCGAAGCCGATGATTTCGCCGCGCTTGTCGCGCATCTCGAACGGCAGGTAGCCGGCTTCCAGGCCCACCCGCAGCTCGCCGCGCTTCAGGATCTGGTTGAGGGTGGATTTTTCCCACAGCGCCTGGTCGGCGGCGCGAACTTGCAGCGGTGCGAGCCAGCTCAGCAGCAGGATCGTGGCGGTCAGCAGGGCTCGGCGCATCGTCATCGGGTTCTCGAAAAGGTTGGCCGGAGCTTATCACCGGGCTTGTCCGGTTTCGGACAGCAAAAAGCCGGCCTCTTTCGAGGCCGGCTTCCGTTTGCGTCAGTGACCGATGATCAGCCGAACAGCGCCCGACGACGCCGCCAGAGCGCGGCCAATCCCAGCACGCCGAGCAGTGCGCCACCGGCTGAGCCGCCGCCGGACGGTGCTGCGCGCGTGGTCACCGTGAAGATGTCGCTGCGCTGGTCGGTGCCGCTGCCGATGCTCAGGGTGGTCGACACCGCCGTCAGTTCGGTGGCTGACGAGGTCACCCGCACCACCACCGAATTGCCGGCTGACACCGTGCCGGCGGCGCTGGTGAACGCCGCGTTGTTGATGCTGTACTCGCCGCCGGTGATGCTGATCGCCACCGGAACCTCGATGCCGCCGATGACGACGGCGTTCGATGCTGTCGGTGTGGCCGGTTCGGCGTCGATCACGTCGACGAAGGCGAAAGCGTTGGCTTGGGCATCGCCGGCCCGCGTGGTGACGCTGAACGCGCTGCTGACGCCGCCGATGCTCAGGCTCACCGTCGATTCCGTCGCGAAGGCGCTTGATGCGGTTTGCTGCACGGTCACCGTCTGGCCGTTCATCACGGTGCCGGCCGTGCTGGTAAACGCACCGCTGTTGATGCTGTAGCTGCCGCCGGTGCCGATGCTGATCGCGGTCGGCTGGTTGATGCCGGCGACGGTGATCGCGGCACTGGTCTGCGTCGATCCCGGGGCTGCGCCGGTGACTGCGGCGAAGCTGAACGGGTCCGGCGTGGTGTCGTCGTCATTGCTGATGGTCACCGTCTGGGTGGCCGGCGTGCCGACCGTCGCACCGCTCGGCGTGCCCAGCGTCAGCACCACGGTTTCGTCCGGCTCTTCGACGGCATCGCCGATCACGTTGACCGCCACCGTGCCCACCGTGCTGCCGGCGGGGATGTCGATCGTGGTCGCAGCCAAGGTGTAGTCGCCGCCCTGGGTCGCGGTGCTGGCGCTGCCGATCGCAATCGGTGCCGAGACTGCCGAGAGGCGTGCTGTGCTCAGGGTCGCCGTCACGGTGACTGTCCCGCCGCCCCCTTCCGCCACCGACTGCGCGGCCAGCGTGTAGCCGATGCTCGGCACCACCCCGTCGAAGCTGGTGCTGACCAGCGCCGACGCCGTGCTGGCGTTGCCGGCTGCATCGGCAAACGCGGCCGCGTTAACTTGCGCAGTCACTGTGCCGTTGGCCGTCATGCCGGATACCGCGATCTCGTAAGCCGTGCCGCTGCCGGTGACCACGGCGCTGGTTGGCGCTGCGGTGCCGCCGATGGAGACGTCGGTGGCGTCGAAATCGGCTGTCGACTCGCTCAGGCTCACCGAGAAGCGCACCGGTGCCGCGGCGACCGGATTGGCCTGCCCTGCCGCGACCGCCAGTGTTGCAGTCGGCGGGGCACGGTCGATGGCATAGATCTCGCCGGTGACGAAGCCGCCGCCCAGCGAGGCTGCGCTCGTGGTGCTGATGATGGAATCGTTGTCGAGCACATTGAGGCGCAAGGTGCCGCTGCCGGTTCCCGTTCCGGTGCTGACCACCACCGTGCGGCTCGCACCGGAACCCGACACCGAAGTCACGGCGGCACCCGGCAGCGCGCCCGTGGTGGTCAGCGCGAAATCGCCGACATCGACGCCGCTGACCGCTTCGCTGAATGTCACCGTGTAGCTGACGCTGGCGGCATTGCTCGGGCTGCTGGCGGCACGCAGCACGCTGCTGACCGTCGGCGGCGTGGCGGCTACGGCATCGCAGATCGCCGGGGTCACGCTCAGGCTCCGGGCGCGGATGCTCCCGGTGTCGATGCCGGCGAAATCCTGCACGCGCAATGTCCAGGTGCCGTTGCCATTGCCGCCATCGAAGGCCGACAGGGCGGTGGCCGGCCGGTAGCTGCCGGTGAACGGCGCATTGGCGCCATTGATGGTCTGGATGCTGGGGCCGGCGCTTTCGTCGTCCAGCGCGACCTGACAGAAGTTGTTGCCGCCGCCGCCAGCACCGGAGATCAGCGTCACCACCCGGCCGTCCGGGGCCACGAGGCCGACATCGAGATCGCCGACGAAGGTGTGGTCGATGCCGACCGTGGTTGCACCGACCGCTGCCGTGCAGGTCGCGCCGTCGATGCTCATGTTGACGTCGCGGATCGCGCCGGGAAGGCCGGACACGGTCAATGGCGCATCGACAGCCGGACCGGGCGCGTCCGGAATCGCCACCGGCGGACCGCCGTAGCTGACGGCGATCGGCGTGCCGTCGCTGCCGGTGGGATTGCTCAGTCCGAACGTCTGCGGGCTGCTGTTGCCGTTGTAGGCGACGTTCAGCGTGAAAGCGATGTTGTTGCCGCAGATGAAGGCTGGATCGACGCGGAAGCGGAACGCCGTGGCATTGCTGCCAGACCCGGCGGGCGCGATGTCGGCGTAGGTCGAGACACTGTCGAGCACGGTGACGCTGCCGCCGGCAGTGCTCAGGGTGGCGCTGATGCCGGTGGCATCGACCGCGCCGATGTTGCTCAGCGGCAGGCTGATCGAAAACACTTCGTTGGGTTCGATGGCACCGTCGCCATCACCGAAAACCTGGCTGACCACGGCAGCGCCCGCCGCCAGGAAGGGCTGCGGTGTCGCACCGGCAGCGGTCAGCGCCGGCAAGGGCATGACGATGCCGAAGCCGGTATCGCGGTCGGCACCCGACAGTTCGATGTCGATCGCGGTGTTTTGCAGGGTGGCGCGGATTTGCCCGATGGCCAGCGAGGGCACCGCGCCGCGTAGCAGGCCGGCGATCGCGGCGGCATGCGGCGCTGCGGCCGAGGTGCCGTAAAACGTCGCAAAGCCCGGGGCTTGAGTCGAAACACC
This sequence comes from Nevskia sp., assembly GCA_021732745.1. GTDB lineage: Bacteria > Pseudomonadota > Gammaproteobacteria > Nevskiales > Nevskiaceae > Nevskia. The sequence continues at coordinate 225,444 of JAKFUK010000002.1, forward strand.
GTCGGCCGCCGTGATGTCCGGCTTCTGGCGGACCACGCCGCCGGTGGCGAAGCTGCGGTCGCCGGGGGTGAGCATGCTGCCGAACGAATCGAGCAGGATTCTGCGCGGGCCGTCGGAGCTGAAGCTTTCCGATTCGTTGACCGCAGTGAACAGGCCCGGGAACGGGCCGTCGGCGGTGACGCCGTCGAACGAGGCTGCCGCCGGAGTAGCGGCCGTGCTGTAGGCGTTGATGGCGGCGCTGTGGCCGCGGGTGGCACCGCTGGTGGCCAGTGCGTCATCCACTTCGCCGCGAAACACGATCAGGTTGAACGGCGGATCGCTCGACGTGACACCGCTGAAATTGGCCACCACGATGCGATCACCGGTAAAGGCACCGCCGCCGACGAACTCGACCGGAAAATCGTCGTTGCCGGAGCCGTCCTGGATATCGGCGCTCGCGTCGAAAATGGTGCTGAGATCATCACTGAGGAGGTAGACGTCGTAATCGGTGCCGGCAAAGCCTTCGTCGAGGGTGTAGTGCTCGGCCCAGATCAGGATGACCGGCGTGTTGCCGTTGCCGCCCTCCACGCTCAGCGACACGCCGCCATCGCCGAAATCGTGAAGATCGCCAACACCGGCGAGTACCGGCGGCGGCGGTGTGGCACTGGGCGCGAAATCGCCTTCCCAGGTGCCGGAAGTGCCGTCGTTGGCATTGCCTTCGTTGCCGGCGGAGGAGAAATACAGCACGCCATCCGACGTGACCGCGTTCACCGACTGCGCGACCGGGCCGTCCTGCCACGGCGATTCGTCGAGATAGATGACGTCGTCGACGATGATCGTGCAGCCCGCCGCTGCGAGATCAAGGATGTTCTGGGCGAAGCTCGCTTCGCCATTGAAGGCGGTGGCGAAGCCGAGCCGGGCGGACGGGGCCATGTCGTGGATGATTTCCAGCATCGCCGTGCCTTCGTCGCCACCCCCGGCCTGACCGGGCAGCACCAGGATGTCGGCCGGCAGATCGCCGCTGGCCTGGGATGCGGCCAGTGAATCGATGCCGTCCGACAGCGCGCAGATCATCTGACCGCCGCCGGTGGCTCCAAAAGTGGCGCGCGCCTGATCGGCACCGTGCGCCTGCACGCCTTCGGAGCGGTCGAGCGCGTTGGCGACCGGCCGGCCGATGCGGCTGCGCGACGCGGGCACCGAGACCGGGCCGGGCGTCTTCAGCGCGCTGGTCTGGGCCGGAATCGCCTGACGGATGCGGCTGACCGATCGCAGCGCCGCCAAGGCTTCGAGATCCTTCAGCGCAACCCGCGTGCTGATGGTGCGGGCGCTGAAAGCGATGCGCTTGGGCGACAGCAGCGGCGCATCGAGCGCGGCCAGCGCCTGCAAAACCGACTTCACATCGCCGCCGCGCCGGATCGTGATGTCGACCGGGAAACGGCCATCGGCTTCAGGCCGGGCGTAACGGAAATGGGTGAGCGCCGACAGGCGGGCGTCGCCGCGCTGCTGCATCAGGCTCATGTACAGGCGCGAGTCGATCTTGCGCTGGTTCGCGGTCTTCGCGGCCTTGATCTGGGTCAGCACCGCCATCTGGGCAGCGGCGACCGGCTTGATCTGCGGCACGGCATGGCTCGTCGATATCGGCGGCGTTACGCCGGGTCGCTTCGCTGGCAAGCCAGCCTGGCCGACCATCGACAGCGAGGCCAGCACGCCGATCGCCAGCGGCGCAGCGAAGCGGCGCAGGGCCGTCGACGTCGCCGTCGTCAGGCGGTCAACCCAGGTTCCGACAACCGATGTTGCCTTGCTCATGTCCGTGCTCCCCTGCTGAACCCTCGTTATTGGAATACGCGCATCGCGGTTGAATGCGCGGTACTGCGGCGTCATGGTTCCGATGATTCCGGCCGACGAACGGCAGCGGCACGTCCGACCTTTCCCGTTCGTTGCTGCACGACACCCGACCTGATAGTGCCGACAATGGCGCTGGCCGCAATCCGTCCCGCGCCCGTTTTCGAGTTCCGCCGTGACTCCGATCACGAAAAGCACTGCCTTTCCGAGAGCCGGATGGCGGACGCGGTCGCATTTCCGGTGTACGGGCTGACCCGCACTCTTTATCCTGTGATGTGATTTGCATGCGGCCACCGTCGGCCGCTGCCCGGAAACACGGCCCGTCATGGCTGGCGACGACTCCGGGATCAACAAGACGGGACGTTGCCTTTGGTCTCGCTACAGACCCGGAATCGATGCCGGGCGCACCGACAAGGAATCAAGATGGACCTGACGAACGCCGTCGCCCCCCCGGCGGAATCAGCGGGCAGCGCAGCAAGCACCGTCAATCCCTGGCGCTTCTGCGTCGCGCCGATGATGGATTGGACCGATCGCCACTGCCGGTTCTTTCACCGCCAGTTGACGCGTCACGCACGCCTGTACACCGAGATGGTCACCACCGGTGCGCTGCGCCACGGCGATGTGCCGCGTCATCTGCGCTTCGATCACGCCGAACATCCGGTGGCGCTGCAGATCGGCGGCAGCGATGTGCCGCTGCTGGCCAATGCCGCCGAACTGGGCGCGCAATACGGCTATGACGAACTGAACCTGAACTGCGGCTGCCCGTCCGACCGCGTGCAGGACGGCGGCTTCGGTGCCTGCCTGATGATGGGCCCGAAGCAGGTCGCAGCCGGTGTGCTGGCGATGAAAAAGGCCAGCGGCCTGCCGGTGACGGTGAAATGCCGCATCGGCGTCGATTACAGCGAGGACTACACCTTCCTGCGCGATTTCATCGAGCCGATCGCCGAAATCGGCTGCACCACCTTCATCGTCCACGCTCGAAAAGCCTGGCTGAGTGGCCTTTCCCCGAAGGAAAACCGCGAAATCCCGCCGCTGCGCTACGACACCGTGTACCGGCTGAAGCAGGAATTCCCGGCGCTCACCATCGTCATCAACGGCGGCATTCACACTGTCGACGAATGCCTGGCGCACCTGAAGCAGGTCGATGGCGTGATGCTGGGCCGGGAGGTCTACGAAAACCCGTATCGCCTGGCCGAAATCGACGCCCGACTCTTTGGCGATACCCGGCCGGCCCCGAGCCGGGTCGAGGTCATCGACGCGATGTACGACTACATCCACGATGAACTCGCCGCCGGCAACAGCCTGCCGCACATCACCCGGCACATGCTCGGGCTGTACCGCAACCAGCCGGGCGGCAAGCAGTTCCGCCGCGTGCTCAGCGAACACGACAGCAGCCGCGAGCCGGACTGGGACACCATCGAAGCGGCGCTGGCCGAGGTCGAGCGGGCGGCGGCATCGGTGAGCACCCGCGCCGCCGCGTGATCTTCCTGCTGTCCGATCTGCATCTGCCAAACACGCCGTCGTCGCTGCGGGATCGCTTTCTCGCCTTTCTTGCGGGTCCGGCCCGTGAAGCGGAGGCGGTCTACATCCTCGGCGACCTGTTCGAGGTCTGGATCGGCGACGCCGAAGGTCTGAGCGACCATGCCGCCGAAGCCGATGCCCTGCGTGCCCTGCGCGACAGCGGCGTGAAGCTGTACTTCCAGCATGGCAATCGCGATTTCCTGCTCGGCCGCCGCTACGCCGAACGCGCCGGGCTTGAGCTGCTGGCCGATCCGGTGGTGGTTGCGCTAGACGGCAGCCCCACCCTGCTGAGCCACGGCGACCGCTGGTGCAGCGATGATCTCGCCTACCAGCGCTGGCGGCGCTTTTCGCGCAAGCCCTTGACCCAGTTCATCTTTCGCAGCCTGCCGAAGCGCCTGCGCGTGCAACTGGCCGGCGCAGCGCGCGGCCAGAGTGATCGCGACAAGGCCCGAAAGCCGGCAGCGATCATGGATGTCAACGGCGATGCCATCCGTGACGCGTTCACGTCTTCCGGCGTCCGCCGCATCATCCACGGCCACACCCATCGACCGGCCCGGCACCGGCTGGATATCGATGGCGTAGCCTGCGAACGCATCGTGCTGGCCGACTGGCGCGCCTCGCGCTGCGAAGTGCTGGCGCTGCGCGACGGGCAGTTCACGGCGCTGTCCTTGCTCGCATGAACGCAACCGATTCCGGTGGAACGGATCATTACTGCCACTGGCTGAGCCTGCGTGAACTCGATGAAGCGGCGGGCCTGACCAAGGGTGCCGCTTTCCGGACCTTCAAGGCTCTGTTGGGCGATTTCGCCGAAGGACAGGATTTCGTGGTGCTCGATCCGCAGACCGCGCAAGCCCTTGCGGCAAGGCTGATCGCCGAGGGCCGGCTGTATCGCAGCTCGATCAAGCCGGTGCTGCTGGCACCGGCGGCGGCGGCGCGCGTGCGCGCGGCGATGAGCGCGTCGAAGCAGCGGTAAGGATGTTTACAGTTGTTTACTTCCAGGCATCGGCGCAGGTAGGATGCGGCTCCCTATCCGGAGCCCCCCATGAGCGCCATCGACTTCCTGAAGAAACTCCCCGCCGCGTTTGATGCCAGCGCCGCTGCCGGCACCGACGCCGTTGTCCAGTTCGCCATTTCGACGCCGGCCCACCTCGTCATCAAGGGCGGCGCCTGCGAAGTCGTCGAAGGTTTGGCCGGCAATGCCGACGTCACCCTGACCATGGACGACGACGATCTGGTGTCCCTGCTCAAGGGCGACCTGAACGGCATGACCGCGTTCATGACCGGCAAGCTCCAGCTCGACGGCGACATGATGCTGGCGCAGCGCATGACCAGCTTTTTCGATGCCGCGAAGCTCGCCTGATCAAGCCGCGCCTGCCGTCGTGACGATCACCCCGGACCGCGAGGCCCGGGGTTTTTCGTTTGCGCTGGAAACGGTCACCGCTGCCGACGGCATCGCCCGCCTGAGCCTGCGCGCCCTGCATCGGCCGAAGTTCGGGGCCATCTGCGCCGACTGGCTCACCCCCGATCTCGCTCGCCGCATCGCGGCCGGCCGCAAGCAGCCGCTGGCGAAAGCGGTGGGCCTGAACAAGCCGCGCACGCCGGACGAAGGCCCGCTACAGGTGCTCGACGCCACCGCCGGCCTGGGCCGGGATGGTTTCACCTTGGCGATGCTGGGTGCTGCGGTCAGCCTGCTCGAACGCAACCCCACCACCTGCGCACTGCTGCGCGACGCCCGGCTGCGGGCGCTGGCCGTCACAGGCGCACAGGCCGCTGCCGAGCGCATCGAGATTCTCGAAGGCGACGCGGTGCAGGTCATCGCCGATCCGGCCAATCACGGCCGCTGGGACGCGATCTACCTAGATCCGATGTACCCGGATGATGGCAAGAGCGCCCTGCCCTCCAAGGAAATGCAGTTGCTGCGCGAACTCACCGGCGGTGACGCCGATGCCGACGCCCTGCTACTGCCGGCGCTGGCATCGGCTGCCCGGCGTGTGGTCGTGAAGCGACCATCGAAGGCCCCGCCGCTGGGCGGAATCGCGCCGTCATTGCAATTCGATGGCACGCAACTGCGCTTCGATGTCTATCTCAATCCCCGCGCGTAGGCAGTGCATCACTTTGAAATTGCGATGAAGCGGTTTCGCACGAAGGACACAAAGACCACCAAGAACGACGTCAACCTGATGGTATTGGATTGATTTTCTTTGTGTTCTTTGTGTTCTTTGTGCGAAATGCCACGACCACATTTCAAACTGAGTCACGACCCACTCGTAGGGTGGGCAGGCTTCACCTGCCCACCGATTCGCCGAAGTTTGATGGCCGCACACCGCGTGGGCAGATACGGCCTGCCCACCCTACGCAGCCAGCAGGATCAATGATCGCTAGACGCCCACCAGGGCTTGAGCGCTTCCTGCGTCGACTGGTAGTCGTAGCCCAGCGCTTCCGCCACCGCCTTGTAGGTGACCCGGCCGAGATGCACGTTCAAGCCTTCGCGCAGGTTCGGATCGTCCAGCAGCGCGCGCTTGTAGCCCTTGTCCGCGAGTGCGAGTGCGTACGGCATGGTCGCGTTGGTCAGGGCGAAGGTGGAGGTGCGGGCCACGCCGCCCGGCATGTTGGCAACGCAGTAATGAACGATGCCTTCCTCGACATAGGTCGGGTTCTGGTGGGTGGTGGCCCGCGAAGTCTCGAAGCAGCCGCCCTGGTCGATGGCGACATCGACGATCACCGCGCCCGCCTTCATCTTTTTCAGCATTGCCCGGGTCACCAGCTTCGGGGCCGCAGCGCCCGGCACCAGCACCGCACCGATCACCAGATCGGCATTGCAGACGGCGGTTTCCAGCGCATCCACGGTCGAATACAGCGTGGTCAGGCGGCCATCGAAAGCGGTATCGAGCCAGGCCAGACGCGGCAGCGAGCGATCGAGAATCGTCACATTCGCCCCCATGCCGACGGCAATACGTGCGGCGTTGTAGCCCACGACGCCACCGCCGATCACCACCACATCCGCCGGTGCCACGCCGGGCACGCCGCCGATCAGCACGCCGGTGCCGCCCTGCGCCTTTTCCATCGCGTGGGCACCGGCCTGGATCGACATGCGGCCGGCGACTTCGCTCATCGGCGCCAGCAGCGGCAGGCCGCCGCGGCCGTCGGTGACGGTTTCATAGGCAATCGCCACGCAACCGCTGTCGACCAGTGCCTTGGTCTGCTCGGGGTCCGGGGCCAGATGCAGATAGGTGAACAGCAACTGGCCTTCACGCAGCATCGCGCACTCGGCCGCCTGCGGTTCCTTGACCTTCACCACCATCTCCGCACGCGCGAAGATTTCCTGTGCCGTATCGACGATCACCGCACCGGCGGCGATGTACTGCGCATCCGGAATGCCGATGCCGAGACCGGCGGATGCCTGAACGATCACTTCATGACCATGCGCGCTCAACTCGCGCACGCCGGCCGGCGTCAGGCCGACTCTGTACTCGTGAATCTTGATTTCTTTGGGGACGCCAATCAGCATGGGACAACTCCTGTGATGGCCACTTGATGGCCGCAAGTCTAGCGCAGGACACCCACGCGCCCAGCGGCGTCGGAAAGGGTCTGTGAACGACTACTTTGGTCGCTGCGGCGGAGGTCGTTTTTGCCCAGTGCAACGAACGAGGAGCGGCCAATGGCCGACCCATTGGCGCGACGAGGGAGGCAGCAATGGGCAAAAACGATCCCGCCCCGAAGGGTTGCGGCCAAAAAATCGCCGGGACTTCGTTGCGAACCTTGACCATAGGTAGGCTATGGCCTGCGGTCCGCGCCTCGCCCGGCGAGTTTTTGACCCACAACGCAGCGATCAAAGTAGTCGTTCACAGACCCTGAGCCATGCGCCGCAACATTCGCTATCACCTCGCCGTTCTGTTTGCCGTCGTTGGTTTGAGCCTGAGCGGCTACGGGGCCTACAAGCTCCAGAAACTGCCGGTCTACACCGAGCAAGACCTGGCGCTGGCCGCCGAACTGAATCTGAGCTTCGATCTGGCCCGGCTGCCGCCGGAACGCCAGCCTGCGGCCGAGAAACTGCCGGAAATGCGCGCCACCGTGGCGCGCGAGATCAGCGACGGCATCAAGCAGCAGCGCAGCATGATCACCTCCTGGATCCAGACCGGCTTCGTGCTGATCGGCATGGCCATCCTGCAAGCGCTGTTGCAAAGCCGGCTGCCGACGCCGCCGCCGCGCGCCTGACACCCTCACTCGAAGCTCATGAACCCGAACGCCGCACCGCAGTCGCACTGGAATCTCGATCAGGTGGTCGCCGGCCTGCGCCAGCAGCGCGAGCGCTGGCGCGAGGCGCGGCATCGCAGCCTTGATTCCGGCGGCCGCGAATTCCCGGCCCGCCAGCAGGTGCAGGCGATCATGGACGCCCTGTGCGGCGCGCTGTTCCCGATGCGCCTCGGCCCGCCCGAACTGCGCGCGGAAACTGAGGACTACTACGTCGGCCATACCCTCGACACCGCGCTCAACGCGCTGTTCGGGCAGGTGCAGCTGGAACTGAGCTACACGGCGCGTCAGCGCGGCGACAACAGCGAAGCGCAAGTGCCGGCGCGCGCGCGCGACATCGTCAGCGCCTTCGCCGCCTATCTGCCAGACGCCCGCGCGCTGCTCGACAGCGATGTCGAAGCCGCCTACCACGGCGATCCGGCCGCGCGCAGCGTCGACGAAGTGCTGCTCTGCTATCCCGGCGTGATGGCGGTGATCTACCACCGGCTCGCGCACCGGCTTTACAAGCTCGATGTGCCGCTGTTGGCGCGGATCATCGCCGAGCTGTCGCATTCCGCCACCGGCATCGACATTCACCCGGGTGCCACCATCGGCGGCCGCTTTTTCATCGACCACGGCACCGGCGTGGTGATCGGCGAAACCGCCGTGATCGGCGACCGCGTGCGCCTGTATCAGGCGGTCACACTCGGTGCCAAGCGCTTCGTCGAAGCCGAGGACGGCAGTCTGGTGAAAGGCCAGCCGCGTCATCCGATCGTCGAGGACGATGTGGTGATCTACGCGGGTGCGACCATCCTTGGCCGGGTCACCATCGGCCGGGGTTCGAGCATCGGCGGCAATGTCTGGCTGACGCGCAGCGTGCCGCCGGGCAGCAACATCACCCAGGCACAGTCCGAACAGCACGCGCCGAGCGGCTTCTGAACCGTCCCACTGACCCCGACACGCGCATGTTCCTGATTCCGACTTACGTCGCCGCCAGCGGCATTCACGGCCTTGGCGTCTATACCCCGGTGGCGATTGCGGCCGGCACCGTGGTCTGGGAACTCAACCCGGCGATCGACTGGGAATTAAGCCCCGACGAGCTGGAAGCCATGCCGGAGCCGTTCCGCAGCCGCATCCGCGCCTACAGCTATCTGAATGTCGACGGTGTCTACATGCTTTGCGGCGACAACGGCAAGTTCATGAACCACGCCGCCACGCCCAACTGCTTTGAAGACGACATCCGCACCATTGCAGCCGTCGACATTCCGGCCAACAGCGAGCTGACCTGCGACTACCGCGCCTTCGAGCACGCGCCCTGGGCGCATGGGCTGGCGTCGGGCTAGTGCCTCTGGTGGCCTGTCGCAACCCTGACTTCCGCCGCCAGAAAAACATCGCTAATCTCGATTACGCGGCTCAAATCCGGAAAACACAGCGCCACTTGCGGAGAAATCCAATGAATCCGACCGATATGCCGCGCTTCGGCATGACTTCCGCGCTGGCACTGGCCGCCGGCTCTGCGGCGTTGACGACGCCCGCTGCTGCCGCCGCACCGGGCGAGCCGATCGGCGCGCCGATCATCGTTGCCAACTCGGTCAACGCCATCCGTGTCGCCCGTGCCGCAAACGGCCGCATGGTCGCCTCCTATCTCAGCGCCGGCACGTTGATGGCGCGGCGCTACGCCGCCGACGGCGCGCCGCTCGGTGAGGCCATCGCGGTCACGCCGCTGGCCGGGCGCGAACAATCCGGGGGTGTCGCGATCGACGCCGATGGCGACTTCGTCATCGCCTGGTCGCGCGAAGACGAGCGGCGCACCCTGGTCATGGCCCGGCGCTACACCAGCGCCGGCACGGCACAGGGCGACGACATCGAAGTGGCGTCGCTGTCGACGCCGGACACCACGGTCGGATCCGTCGTCGACATCGATCAGGGCGTGGGTCCGGTGATCGTGGACATGAATGCGGACGGCGATTTCGGCGTGCTGTACGGGGATTACCGGACCTCGTTCATCGGCAATCGCCTCGCCTGCAAGTACCTGATCGGCGCAGCCTGTGTCGGCGATACCACCGAAACCCTGCGTCTGCGTCGTTTCGATGCCGCCGGGGTGCCGCGAGGCCCGGCGAATCTGGTGACCACAGCGACCGAAAACGATGTCACCCTCGGCGGCGTTGTCAGCGGCCTTCGCCTCGGCCGCATCATCACCGGTGCCGACATCGAAACGCGGGCCGACGGCAGCACGCTGGCGGCATGGTCGACGCAGACCCGTGTCGCCGGCACTGCTACCAGTGGCCTTTACACCCGCGTCATCGGTGCCAACGGCCTTGCGCGGCTGACACGCCCGGTCGGCCCGGTGTCGACGACTTTTCGCGGTGACCTGCGGCTCGATTCCTCCGCCAACGGCAGCCATGTGCTGGTCCATCGCAGCCTTCGTTCCGCGACCTCCAGCGAGACGCTCGATTGCGGTGTGGAACTCGACCTGCTGGCCGGCGACGGCAGCCCGCTGCGGCCCAGAATCCGTGTCGATCAGACCCCGAGCGGATTCGACTGCCTGTCCAACCCGGATGTCAGCATGGATGCCGCCGGCAACCATGTTGTCGCCTTCCGGGAAGGCAATGCCGTCCTCGCGCAACGCTACGCTGTCGGCGGCGGGGCGCTGGGCGGCCTGTTCAACGTCACCGACCCCGGCATCGTTCAGCAGGGACCGGTGATCGCCAGCGACGCCGTCGGCAACTTCGTCATCGGCTACACGCTGGGCACGGGCGAATTCGTGCTGCGGTTGCACCAGGGGCCGTGAGCATCATCGCGATATCGGAATGATGCGCCGCCCAAGACGCAGCGGGGCGGCCAGCGGCTTCATTTGCAAAGCGTAGGTTGGATCGTTGCGGCGGCAACTCCGTCACGGAAGGCGGCGGGTTGCGACCCGCCCTACATGCTCCAAGCCGACCGGCTTTGATCCATCCCGCTCAAGGGCTCTCGAAGCTCTGCCCGAGCAAGGTCGCCACGGACTGGTTGCCGACAAACCCGCCACTTCCGACCGACACCAGCGAATACTGACCCTGCGCATCGGCAGCCAGACGAGGCGTGGTGAGGAATAGGCTCCCGAGGCTGATGACGGGCCGTAATGGTCGTCCCGCTGCCGAAAAAGGCTGCATGAGAATCTGCGGACTGGGGCGCGGCATGCCAGGGACGATGGATTCGGAGTCCTCCCAGGCCATGACGAATGCGCCCGAAGGGCTTGCCGCGGCTCTGACCTCCGGCAAGCGGCCGGTGTTGATGCTGACGCGCGTCGTTCCGACTTCGATCGGCGGCCCCAGGGGAATATCGAGGGCGGAAATGCGCTGAGCCAGAATGCGTACCGAAGGCGTGGTATTTCTGGCTACCGACCACACCGCCACCATCTGGCCGCTGGCGCTCATTGCCACCGATGGCGTCGAAATCTCCGCATCGTTCCGGTTCACGCTGGCTGTTTCCACTGCCAGATTGACGACGGCCCTCAAGCCCGCCGAGGCGCCATTGGCATCGTATCGGCGGACATGGAAGCTGGACGTCCCCGCATTGGCATACAAGCTTCCGCATAACGGTGCCAGGATTCCGCATCCGCGCGGCGGCAGATAACCGCCCACGGAAAACCCGGCTCGCTGCTGCCAGACCACGGCAAAATCGCCGTCGTCGTCCATGGCCACGTCGATCCTCGGGGGAATCTGGTCAGGCGCAGCCGCAACCGTCATCGGTACGCCCTGCGCGGTGCCGTCGCTGGCATAGCGCTGCGCCAGCACCACCGGCTGCGGCGGAAGGTTGCCGATCCGGGGCCGAAAGCCGCGCCAGGCGATCACGGCATCGCCGGCTGCATCCATTGCTACCGATGGAAGCCCGGGGAAACCGGCTTCGGTGGGATCGGCGAATTGCGCCACTAGTCGCTGCTCGCCGATCGCGCACGCCATCCGGGCTGAGCCAGACAACCACCGATTGCCCCTGCCCGTTCCGGACCACCGATGCATCGCTATAAAAAAGATTGCCTTCGGCAAGGCCGATCTCGAACGGGGCACCCACACTGTCGCCAGGAGCTGCGATGGCAGGCCCTTGCGCGGCCGCGAAGCACATCGCCGCAGCGGCAGCGATCGGCCGACGCATTCCGAATGACGCCACCGACGGCCTGACATCGGTACCGTCCATGTTCCGCTGTTGAGGGCAGATGAAGCGCGCTCACTCGACTCCTGGAATGGCAGTCAAGCAATCGGCGGATGTCGCCGCAATTGCACGGTGATCAGGCGCGCCGCGCAGGCAGGTTCGCAGGCTCCTATCCGTCCGGATTACCCCTCGAAGCAAGGGCGTCACCAGCCTGCTATTTTTCCATCAGCACCCACCCTTCATTTGCCGCCACCCCAGCCGTTCCGGAGCAAGCCGATGCACGCCACAGACTCGCCGCGCCCCAGTGCCGCCACCCTGCTGAGCCTCGCGGCGTCATCGGCGGCACTGCTATCTCCGACTGCGGGTGCCGCACCCGGGGACCCGATCGGCCCGCCGATCGTGGTTGCCAACTCGGCGGCGAACGAACAGGTCGCCCGCGCCGGCAACGGCCGCATGGTCGCGTCTTATCTGAAATCCGGAGCCCTGACGGCCAAGCGCTACGCCGCCAACGGCACGCCGCTGGGCGCGCCGATCACCGTCACCACCTTCCCGGGTCGCGGCTCGTCCGGTGGGGCCGCCATGGACGCTGACGGCGATTTCGTCGTCGCCTGGTTCAACGAAGAGCAACGCCGCACCCTGATCCGGGCACAGCGTTACGCCGCCGACGGCAGCGCACTAGGCCCGGTGATCGAAGTTGCTTCGGTGCTCACCCCGGACAGCGCGGTCGGCACGCTCGTCGACATCAACCAGGGCGTCAGTCGACTGAGCGTGGACATGAACGCGGATGGCGATTTTGCCGTGATGTTCAGCGATTTCCAGCGGTCGCTGGTCGGCAACCGTTTCGCCTGCAAGTACCTGATCGGCGCGGTTTGCTTCGGCGACGCCCGCGAAACCCTGCGCCTGCGCCGCTACGACGCATCCGGCGCCCCGCTTGGCCCGCTCAGCCAGGTGGCAACGGTCTCGGAACCCAACGTCGAGATCGGCAGGCTCGGCTTCCTGAGCGCAGGCCGCCTGCTCACAGGCACCGATATCGAAATGCGGACCGATGGCAGCACGCTCGCGGCTTGGTCGACTTTCGGCGGGGTTCGCGCACTTTCCCGCGGCCGCGTTTACACGCGCAACTACAACGTCGATGGCAGCGCCCAGCCGGCACGCGAAGTCGGCGTTGCTACCGACGCCTATCGCGCCGGCGTCCAATTCGATTCATCAGCCGATGGCAGCTACGTGCTCGTTCACAGCAGCGAAGCCGCCGATGCAAGCGATCGCGCCATCGAACTCGACCTGCTGGCCAGCGACGGCAGCCCGATCAGACCGCGCACCCGCGCCGACGCCCAGTCGAACAACTTCAGAACCTCGCCCGCCGTCTGCATGGATGCCGCAGGCAATCACGTCGTCGCTTTCCGCGAAGTCGGCAGCATCGTCGCGCGACGCTACGCCACCGGCGGCACCGCCCTCTCCGGCCAGTTCGAGGTGACCGGACCCAGCGTATCCGGGTCCAACCCAGCGCTTGCCTGCGATGCCGTCGGCAACTTCGTCATCGGCTATACACGGAGCAATCGCGACTTCGTCCTGCAATTACACGAAGGGCCTTGAGGATCGGGACCGGAGGCGCTTGCGTCGGGTGCTTGATGGACCGGAACGTGGAACTGCGGGAGACATTTCGGACCGGTCTCAAGCCATCCGGATGAATCCGGACCTACGTTGTAGCGCGTAGCCCGGATGGAATCGGGGCTTCCTTCGTCGAATTTGCGATCCCGGATTTCATCCGGGCTGCGGCGCTGGCGTTATCCTGAACCTGGACCCTTGGATTCGTTGAGTAATTTGTCCACAGCCAAGTTACACACCGTACTATCTTATTTTTTCAACGGTGTGGGTCCGCAAATCAAAATGAAAAAGGTGCTTTCTCTCGGTTTCTATGATCAGATTTTCGCCGCCCTCGGACGCGTGAATACCGACGATAAATACATCCTGCTTGTCTCCTTCGATATCAACGTCGCGCATCACCCCGTAGATGCGATGAACCCATAGCAATTCGCCAGTAATTTCATCCACGGCGCGGAGATAACCGCCGTTGCCGGTAGCGCCGATGCTGGCTCCCCACCGAACCGCTTCATATTTTACGCCGGCCAGCAAAAAGCCGGGCACGACCGGCGGCGCAGAGCGCTCCTTCTCAATCCCCGTCGCACTTGAGACAGCAGCGAACGCCAAGAGCCCAAACACCCCTCTCGCACTAATGCGTGCACAACGCTCTCGACAATCGGCGGCAACCTTATGCATTGAAACGTCTCGAACTCGTTTGCCGGGAAACATTGACGCGATAGACCTCGCCGCGTTCGGCAACAACCTCAATGGTGTCATCCGCCACAATACGCATGGCCTGAATAAACCGATCTGCTTTGTCGGACTCGATGCCGCTAGAGTAATCTACATCATAGACCTTCAGTAGCCACAGTTCCTGCCCGGTTCTCGGATTGATCGCGGCAATGTATCCACCGTTCTGCCCCAGACCTCTGACCTTGCCCCAAATTACAACTTCAATACGCATTCCGCCAACCAACAGTGGGTCAGGCTTCGGAATATCCCGTCTTTCCTTGTCTCTTTGTTCTTTCATCGTCATCGAATCCTCATTGTTGGCCCACCGACCACAAACCTCGTCAGGCGCTTAACGTCTTGGAGGGTGTTTTCCGGATCGCAACATTTGCGGTTTCACCGTTGGTCTTGTCTGGGCCGGTCAAAAAGCCGAGGACATCAATCCCAAAGTAAGCCCAGCTATCCGCGTTGTGCAGCGCGTATTCAGGCGTCAGCGACGACGATGGCATCAATCCCGCTGGGCCGTAGCAGATATCTTCAGTATTTACGTGTTTATGCGACAACTCGTGAATAATCGTACGGGCACAGCGATAAATGGGAGACTGGTTACTAGGACTGATCTCGTCTGCCTTGGTGAGCCACGCACCTTGCAGGTAAATGACGTTCATTGATTCGCTGGGCCAGATAAATGCCCAATCATCCCATCCCCCGCCCGTGCGATCGCCCGGTTCGTCGGATATCACAATACTGCATCCGTTACAGGCGGCCGCGATCTTCAGATAGCCAGACGCGAGGGTTTTCCTAATTTCCGCCAGCGCTTTTGCGTCCGTTGCGGCGCCGCCGAAATAGCGGCGAACGACCGCGTCGGTTTCTGCGTTTGATTTGCCCATTTTCACAGCCACCGACTGACAAAACGCGCGTGCCTTCTGAATCGCATTCGCCATCGTTGCCCGCTGGATTTCGCTGTAGACCTCGTCTGCATCCTTTGAGATCGCCGCTTCAAGTGCCGTGTCGTTAACACCTTTGACCTCGTCAAAAATCCATTTTGAGAAGCTTACAGGTGGAGAGTAAACCCAAATCTGCTGACCTCCAGCGCTAATCTGATGGTACAAATGCCGAAGCATTTTCAGCATCGCCACTCTGTCATTGCGCTTATCTCCAACGCCTGCACCTCCGATGATCGCTTTTGCGGCCGCCGTGGTTGATGTCGCTGTGGCAGCTACGAGCAATACACCAGCTTCCTTCGAGATTATCGCCCGTAGCTTGTCGAGTACTTCCTTATTCGACGCGGAAGGTCCTCCAGCAGCCAACAACCCCTTGATACCCCATTTCAAACTCTTGAAGGCACCCGACAAGTCCCCTGACCCGATGGCACCCTGAGCCTCAGCATAAGCTTCCGAAAATCTATCCATAGTCATACTGCTTCTCCGTTACCAAAATATGCGAAGACGAGCGCGTCCTCCAAAAGAATCAAAGAGGTCGGACGCGCGAACTTAAGAGGGCCAGGCTCAATGGCCGATTACACGCCCCACAAACTCAAGCTGCTTCAAGCCTGCCCTCGACCGCACCAGAAAGCGGTATCTCGATAAAGCACGCCAGCGGATACAGGTAGTCGTCCCCGCTCTCGTCAATCACGCGAACCATGCCTTCGACTGCTGCCGCAACATCGTCGAGGACCCGGTAGAACTTGCGCGGTTCCAGGGCTTCTGGAAAGCCGCCGTCGTTCACGCAGAGCAGGAATTTCGATCTCATTGCGTTCATCAATCCAGGAAGCGTTTCACCTTGAGTTTGCGCTTGCCGATGCCGTGCGCTTCGTACCAATGCACCTCGCAGGAACGGATATTGCCTGACGGCAAACGTACCCTCGCGACGCCTTTGAGTTTGCGCCAGCGACCTTCCCCGAACAAATGCGCAGGTTTGCCAGTTCATGAATTCCTGCTCCGATGGCGATCAGTTCGACCCGTTCGACGCTTCCGATGATTTCGAGATCGGTTTCCATCCCGCGATTGAATCCGACGGATAACAGCACCGCAAGCTGCTGCGTGTAAAAGCGGCCAGGCTCCGAGCCTCAGCTATCCCGGACGAAGCCCCTCACGGCAACTGCGCCTGCACGCCAGCCGCCTGCAACAATTTCACTGCCTGCCGATCGAATGACGCGAAAGTCGTCGCGCCCATTCGTTCTCCCTCGAAAGCGATGACCCCATCGGCGAAGTCGCCTCCTGCCGCGAACAGCGCAAGGCCTGCTTCGGCTGCCTGACGGTCGGCCTGAACGGTCGCGACCGACAGCAGTGAACGAATCGCGTTGCTGATGTCCTCGCGAGGCAGCTCGTAGACGCGACGCAATACCCACACGAACTCGCAGAGACTCGGCAAGGTGACGGCCAGAAGTTCGGCCGATTTCATCAGCCGTCTCGCCGCAGCAGCCTGGGTCGGATCGTCGCCGATGACGGCGCGGACCAGGACGTTGGTGTCGACGGTGACTTTCATCGATGTACGCCCTGCCAGCCCTCGCGGGCGGCAGCATCGATTTCCTCGATGCTCGCGACCTTGGCCGTCTTGCCTTCCAGAAGTCCAAGGAAAACATCGACATCGGCGGCCGGTGCCGCTTTCACTTCGAGTCGACCGCCGGGCAGCAACTGGACTTCCAGCCGGTCACCGGGTTGGGAATTGAGGTGCTTGAGCAGTTCCTTGCGGAAGGTGACCTGACCTTTGCTGGTAATGGTGAGCGTCGTCATGGCGGAACCTTGATCGAGACATGAATGCAAGGCAGTTTCGCCTTACAGCCATCGTCGGGCAAGTTGTCAGGGTGAATCCAGACCTGCGTAGCGGACGCGGCCCACAAAAAACCCGCAGCACCGTCACCAGTGCTGCGGGTTCGTTTACCGCTGGATGCGCCTTACAGCGACAGCAGCAGACGTGCCGGGTCTTCCAGGCAGTCCTTGATGTGCTTCAGGAACAGCACGGCTTCGCGGCCGTCGATCAGGCGGTGGTCGTAGGTCAGGGCCAGATACATCATCGGGCGGATCACGACCTGGCCGTTGACGGCGATCGGGCGATCGAAGATGCCGTGCATGCCGAGAATCGCGGCCTGCGGCGGGTTCAGGATCGGGGTCGACATCATCGAGCCGAACACGCCGCCGTTGGTGATGCTGAACGTGCCGCCGGTGAGATCTTCCATGGTCAGTTTGTTGGCGCGGGCCTTCACGCCCAGCGCACCAATCGCCTTTTCGACATCGCCCAGGCTCAGGGCATCGGCATCGCGCAGCACCGGCACCACGAGTCCACGCTCGGTGGAGACGGCCACGCCGATGTCGTAGTACGCGTGATAAACGACATCGCTGCCGTCGATCGAGGCGTTGACCGCCGGGTACTTCTTCAGCGCTTCGACGGCGGCGCGGACGAAGAAGCTCATGAAGCCGAGCTTCACGCCGTGGGCCTTCTCGAACGGTTCCTTGTACTTGGCGCGAATGTCGCCGACCGCCTTCAGATCCACTTCGTTGAAGGTGGTCAGCATCGCGGCGGTGGCCTGGGCTTCGACCAGACGCTCGGCGATGCGGGCGCGGATGCGGGTCATCGGCACGCGCTGTTCGGTGCGGGCACCGAGTACGGCCTTCGGCGCAGCGGCGGCAACCGGCGCAGCGGCAGCCTTCGGCGCAGCAGCGGCCGGGGCGGCCTTCTGGTTGGCCGCAAATGTCTTGACGTCTTCGGTGGTCAGACGACCACCCTTGCCGGTGCCAGTGATGGCGGCGGCCGACAGGCCGAGCTCGGCAAGCAGCTTGCGAACTGCCGGGCCTTGGCCGTCGTCGTCAGTGCTGGTGGCAACCGCAGCCGGAGCAGCAACGGCGGCAGCCGCCGGGGCAGCGGCGACTGGAGCGGCAGCCGCAGCGCCTTCGGAAACGATGCCGATGATGTCGCCGGCCTTGACCGTCTGGCCGGCCTGCACGCGGATTTCGACCAGCACGCCGTCGGCGGTGGACGGCACTTCGAGCATGACCTTGTCGGTTTCCAGATCGACGAGGTTCTGCTCGCGGGCGACTCGGTCACCGGCCTTGATGTGCCAAGCGGCGACGGTGGCCTCGGAAACCGATTCCGGCAGGTTGGGGACTTTGATCTCGATACTCATGAGCGCTCCGCTGTTCGTTCTTTCTTAGGTGTTGGGTTTGGCCTGCGGGCCGAAAAAAGCCGAGGCTCAGGCGCCGCCCTGCAGCGGCAGGCCGCCGTTCAGCGCGGCCTCGCACAGTTCTTCCTGCTCCTTGTTGTGCACCTTGAGGTAGCCGACCGCCGTCGTCGCGCTGCCCTTGCGGGTGACGTAGAACAGCTGGTGATCGGCGGCCAGATAGGCGCGCAGGCGGTGCTTGATCTGGTACCAGGCGCCCTGATTCTCGGGCTCCTCCTGACACCAGACCACGTCCTTGGCGTTCGGATACGCGGTGATGATCGCTTCGTAGTCGATGCGCGGGAACGGGTAGAGCTGTTCCAGACGCACCAGCGCCACGTCGTCGCGACCGGCCTTCTGGCGCGCTTCAAACAGGTCGTAATAGACCTTGCCCGAGCTGAACACGATGCGCTTGACCTTGCTCTTGTCGATCTCGGCGTCGTCGATCACGTACTGGAAGCTGCCGCTGGTCAGATCAGCCAGCGTCGACACCGACAGCTTGTGACGCAGCAGCGATTTCGGCGTCATCACGATCAGCGGCAGGCGAAGCGAGCGCTTCATCTGGCGGCGGATCATGTGGAAGAACTGCGCCGGGGTCGACGGCACGCAGACCTGGATGTTGTTCGCCGCGCACAGCTGGAGATAGCGCTCCAGACGCGCCGAGGAATGCTCCGGACCCTGACCTTCGTAGCCATGCGGCAGGAACATGGTCAGGCCGCAGAGACGGCCCCACTTGACGAAGCCCGAGGAGATGAACTGGTCGACGACCACCTGCGCGCCGTTGGCGAAATCGCCGAACTGCGCTTCCCAGATCACCATGCTGTCCGGATCGGTGGTCGAGTAGCCGTACTCGAAGCCAAGCACGCCCTCCTCGCTCAACAGCGTGTCGCTGACGATGAATTTATCTTTATCGGCATCCAGATGCCGCAGCGGCGTGTAGCTGTAGCCGGTCTTGGCATCGTGCAGGGTGGCGTGGCGATGGAAGAAGGTGCCGCGGCGCACGTCCTGCCCCGAAAGACGGACATTGAAACCTTCGGTCACCAGACCCGCGTAGGCAGTGATTTCGGCGAAGCCCCAGTCCATCGGCTGTTCACCGGCGGCCATCTTGGCGCGGTCGTCGAGAATCTTGGCAACGCGGGCGTGCGGCGTGAAGCCTTCCGGCAGGGTCAGCAGGCGCTTGTTCAGCGACTGGATCATCTCCAGGCTCATCGCCGTTTCTGCCGGCGTGGCCCAGTCGCCCTTCGCGTAGTTCGACCAGTTCACCGTGTGCTTGTTGCCGACCAGCCCCAGCGTGGTGCGGGCGATGTTTTCGCCGCGATCCAGGGCATCGCGGTAGGCGCGCACCAGCTTTTCGGGTGCATCCGCAGGAACGACACCTTCGGCGACCAGACGCTGGCCATACAGGGCCAGCGTGGTCGGCAGCTTGCGGATCGCTTCGTACATCACCGGGCTGGTGACCGACGGCTCGTCCGCTTCGTTGTGGCCAAGGCGGCGGTAGCAGCAGATGTCGACGATGACGTCCTTGTGGAAGGCGTTGCGGAAGTCCATCGCCAGGCGGGTGACGAACACAACGGCGTCCGGGTCATCGCCATTGACGTGGAACACCGGCGCTTCCGACATCTTGGCGAGGTCGGTGCAGTAGCGGCTGGTGCGGCTCTCGTGACCTTCGCGAGCCTCGATCGGGTTCGGCGTCGTGAAGCCGATCTGGTTGTTGACGATGAAGTGCATCGTGCCGCCAGTGCCGTAGCCCTTGGACTGCGACAGCTGCATGGTTTCCATCACCACGCCCTGGCCGGCGAACGCGGCATCGCCGTGGATCAGCACGGGTATGACCTGATCGCCGCGCTCGTCCTTGCGGCGGGTCTGGCGCGCCTTGACCGAGCCCTCGACCACCGGGTTGACGATTTCCAGATGCGAGGGGTTGAAGGCCAGCACCAGATGCAGGCGCTTGCCGGCGACTTCGACATCGGTCGAGAAGCCCATGTGGTACTTGACGTCACCGGCGCGCGACAGCGATTCCGCCGAGTACTTGCCTTCGAATTCGGCAAACAGATCCTTCGGCGACTTGCCGAGCACGTTGATCAGCACGTTCAGGCGGCCGCGATGGGCCATGCCGATGACGATTTCCTCGGCACCGGCGAAGGCTGCGGTGCGCATCACTTCGTCGAGTGCCGGGATCAGCGCTTCGCCGCCTTCCAGCGAGAAACGCTTCTGGCCGACGTACTTGTTGTGCAGGTAGCGCTCGATGCCTTCTCCGGCGACCAGCTGCGTCAGCACTTCGCGGCGACGTTCCGGCGCCAGACGCGGCAGGAAGGCGCGGCTTTCCAGACGGGCCTGGATCCAGCGCTTCTGCGCCGTTTCCGTGATGTACATGTACTCCGAGCCGATGGTGTCGGTGTACACGGCGCGGCAGATGCGAATGATCTCGCGCAGCGGCAGGCGATCAGCCGCCGCCAGGGTGCCGGTGTTGTAGACCGTGTCCATGTCCTCGGGCATCAGGCCGTGGAACACCGGATCGAGATCGGCAATCGCCGGCACCGGCGTCAGGCCCAGCGGATCGAGCTTTGCCGCCTGATGGCCGCGGACGCGGTAGTAGTTGATCAGCCGCAGGACTGCTGCCTGCTTTTCGGCGGCCACCAGATCGCCCGGCACCGTCTGATTGGCGACGGCCACCTTGGGCTCGCGCGCCAGCTTCTCGAATTGCGCGCGGACCGGGCCGTGAGCGGTGTCATTGCCGCCGTCCGCCCCCTGCACGTTGCGGAAATAGGCCCGCCATTCGGGATCGACCTGATTCGGATCGTCGAGATACTGCTCGTACAGATCCTCCACATACACGGCGTTCGAGCCCTGGATGGAGGAGGTTTCGATCAGGCTGTGATACTTGCTTCCAGTCATTGCAGTCCTTGCGCCCGGTCGGCGCGTGCACTTAGCGCGTGGGCTTTCCCGACGCGTCGAGGTTGCCGGCCGTATGCCAGTCGGCGGTGTATTGAGTGAGGTATTCGCGGAAATCGTCGGCGAGTTCCGGGTGCTTCAATGCGTATTCGACGTTGGCCTTGAGATAGCCTAGCTTCGAGCCGCAGTCATAGCGCGTGCCTTCGAATTCGTAGGCCAGCACGGTCTGCTCCTGAATCATCATGCTGATCGCGTCGGTCAGCTGGATTTCGCCGCCCGCACCGCGCGGCGTGCGCTCCAGCAGCTTGAAGATGCGCGGCGTCAGGATGTAGCGGCCGACCACCGCCAAGTTCGACGGCGCGTCTTCCGGCTTCGGCTTTTCGACGATGCGGCGAATTTCGCCAAGGCCCGGGCCGACCGGCTGGGTGTCAACGACACCGTAGCTCGACACTTCATCCATCGGCACCCGCTGGGTGGCGATGACGCTGGTGCCGTACTCCTGATAAACGCGCTGCATTTGCGCCAGGCAGGGCCGCAGGCGGCCGTCGATAAGATCGTCGGCGAGGATCACCGAGAAGTCTTCATCGCCCACTGCCGGCCAGGCACAGAGCACGGCGTGGCCAAGACCCAGCGCTTCGGCCTGACGGATGAAGATGCAGGTGATACCCGGCGGCAGGATTTCCTGCACGGTTTCCAGGAGCTTGCCCTTGCCGCGCGAAGCCAGTTCGGCTTCCAGCTCATAGGCCTTGTCGAAGTGATCCATGATCGAATTCTTCGAGCGGCCGGTGATGAAGATCAGCTCTTCGGCACCGGCGCTGATCGCTTCCTGAACCGCGTACTGGATCAAGGGCTTGTCGACCACCGGCAGCATTTCCTTGGCACTGGCCTTGGTGGCCGGCAGGAAGCGGGTGCCGAGACCGGCAACGGGGAATACAGCTTTTCTGATCCGCATGGCGTATGGCCTCAGGGTCTGAATGTCGTCGTGGAAGAGCGGCGACAGACGTCGCGGCACGAGGGTGTGGTCATCACAAAAAGTCTATCGCAGGGTCCCTGCCAGATGGACCTTGCCGCCGGCCGCTTCAAGCAGCGCGTAGTCGATGCGCGCCGATTCCTGCACGTAGCGCAGGGTGGCGCGGCCCGGCAGCAGCAGCGGCTGGCGGAACTGCACATCGAACAATCGCGGTGCCTTGGCCAGACGCGGCGACAGCTCGGCCAGCACCCGTGCCTTGGTCCACAAGCCGTGGGCGATCGCCCGCTTGAAGCCAAACAGCTTGGCGGACGTGGCGTACAGGTGGATCGGGTTGAAATCCTGCGAGATGCGCGCGTAGCGACGGCCGATGTCCTCGGGCGCGCTTATCGTCAGGTATTGCGCCAGTCCCGGCTCGTCCTGCGCTGCGGAAGACTTGGCAACCGGCGCATCGCCATCGCGCTTCGGCCCGCGCTTGAGCACGGTCATGGTCGCTTTCCAGAGCACATCGCCATCAAGCTCGGAAAAACTGATGATCAGATCCAGTTCCAGCCCGGCGCGGACTTCGCGGCTGGCGCCGAGGCTGACCGAGACATCGAAGTTCTCGTCGATCGACAGCTCGCGGCGCATCTCGATGCGATTGCGAACATGCACCAGCCCCATCAGCGGCAGGGGAAAGCCGGGGCGGGTCATCAAATTCAGGTACAGCGGCGTGGCGAGGACCTGGGGATAGGTCATCGCGATCTGGTCGGCGCGATTGAAGCCGCACAGCGCGTTGTAGGCGGCGACATGCGGGCGATCGAAGCCGAGGCTGCCGACGCGGACCGTCCACTCGGGAATCGCGACCGGAGACGTGACTTTCCGGGAAGCTGACAGCGCGGCGCGTGCGAATGCGGGCAACACCGGCGGCAATGCCGGGAGATCGAAAACGCGGGCAGTCGTGGTGCTCATCGGGGTCCGGGAGTCGGCGAATGACTTCGCCGCGCGCGAATGTTACGCGCCTTGCCGATCAAATTGGATATTTCAAGCCGATGGCGGGTGGATCGGCCGGGTTCGACCGGATACTCCGACCGCAAAAGCCCGGGGCACAAAGGCACAGAGGGGAACAGCTGGGCACTAAGAAAAGCTTTTCCTTTGTGTCCTTGCTGTGGCTGTTCTTTGTGCCTTCGTGCTCCGGGCTTCTCGCCGGATCAGGGAAGCACACGGTCGATCACCACCGATAGCGGCGCGCCGCCGGACTGCGCCCGCGCAGCGTCGATGCGCCCTTCGAGATCGCCCGGCTGCGCCTGCACGCTGCCGGACGCGCTGTAGCGCGCGGTGATCACGTATTGCTCGAAGCCGGACAGATTCAGCCCCGGCGCCATCGCCATGGTGTCGTCGAGCTGGACGGTCAGCGGCAGTTTCGCGTCCGGCAGACGCTGCACTGCCAGCGGCAGGGGCGGACCGGATGCCGCCTTGGCGAACACGAACAGGATCGCGCCCTTTGGCACCTTGTCGGCCAGCGCGGGGGCGAGCGATACCTGCACGCTCAGGCTCACCGCTGGCGCGGCGGCCGCCGCGGGTGCCGCCGGTGCCTCGGTCGGGTTGATGCCGCTTTCGGCCAGCGCCTTGTCGAGCGCCGCCACCCGCTCGCGCAGCGCGCCGCGCATCTCCTCGGCCAGATCGGGCTGGGCCAGCAATTGCTGCCAGCGGGCGCGACCGATCGCGTAGTCACCGGCCCCGACCGCCGCAAGTCCGCCGTACCAGAGCGCTTTCGGGTAGGCCGGATCGAGCTTCAGCGCTTCCTCGAAGCGATCAGCCGCCGGGCCGCTGACCTCCTCGCCACCGGCGAAAGCCAGCGCTTCGCCTTCGTCGGCCAGCCAGTCAGCACGCGGTGCGGGCGCGCGCTTGTTCGCCTCGGCCATCGCGGCGGCGGCTTCCGGAAACCGCTGGGTGACCATGTACGAGCGGCCAAGCATCGACCAGCCTTCGGCATCGTCCGGATTGGTCTTCAGGCGCTCGGCGAGCTTGTCGACCATCGCCGCAATCGCCGGATCGAGCTTCGGTGCCGGTGGCGGTCCGGCGGCGATCTGCTGCTGCATTTCCCAGCCACCGCGCCACAGGTACCAGCCGCTGGCGAACATCGCGAGGATCAGGGTCACCAGCACAATCGCCACCGGCCGACGTTCGGCTTTCGCGACCAGCTCCGGCTCGGTGCCGTCGGCATCGGTCAGCACCCGGGCATCGAGTTCGGCACGCAGCGCGGCCGCTTCCTCGGCTGGAATCAGGCCGGACGCGGTTTCCGCCTCGATTTCGCCGACCCGCAGCCGATAGGCCGCGACATTCGCCGCGCGGCGGTTCTGGCGGGTGGCCGCGCGGGCACGCCACCAGGGATGGGTGGCCAGTGCCACGGCCAGCAACAGCAGGCCGGCCATCGCCAGGCCGGTCTCGACAGTCGGATTCATTATTTGGCTTCTTCGAGCAGCTTCTTGAGAGCTGCCTTGTCGACGGCTTTCGGATTCGTGGCGGCCAGTTCCCGCTTGCCGCCACGTATCTGCCGCAGCAGCACCAGCAGCGCCACCAGCACCAGCGCGAACGGCCCCAGCCAGAGCAGCCAGGTGCGGGCATCGAATGGAGGCCGGAACAGCACGAAATCGCCATAGCGATCCGTGAGATAGCGCTTGATCTCGGTCGGCGACTTGCCGGAGGCGACCAGTTCGCGAACCTCGTACTTCAGATCCAGCGCCAGCGGCGCCCGCGATTCCGCCAGCGATTCGTTCTGGCAGACGAGGCAGCGCAGGTCCGGCAGCAGTTCGGCGAGGCGCGCTTCCTGCTCGACGCTCAGCGGAATTTCGGGTTTTTCGACCGTCACCTGCGCATGGGCTGCCAGCAGCAGGCCGGCGAACAGGGCGGCAACGAGGCGCTTCACGATCCGGCTCCGAGCAGTGGCTTGACGTCACGCGCAAACGCTTCCGGCGTCAGCGCGCCGACATGCTTGTGCAGGATGCGGCCATCGGCGCTGACCACGAAGGTTTCGGGCACGCCGTAGACGCCGAAGTCGATGCCGGCGCGGCCGTCGAGGTCGACCAGGATCGGCGCGTAGGGGTTGCCGCGCGCGGCCAGCCACTGGCGGACATCGGCATCGGCATCCTTGTAATCGACGCCGACGATGGTCACCCCGCCCTGCTTTGCAAGCTGCATCAGATAGGGATGCTCGACCTGACAACCGGCGCACCAGCTGGCGAAGAAGTTGACCAGATAGGGCTTGCCGGCGAACGCGGCGTTGCCCATTGAGAGCGGCGGCGATTCGGCTTTCGGAAGCGCCAGTACCGGCAGCTCGAAAGCGGGCACCGCCTTGCCGATCAAGGGGCTCGGCAACACCCGGGGATCGCGTTGCAGGCCGACTGCGAAGAAGGCCAGCAACACACCGAGAATCAGCAGCGGAATCGCGTAGCGCATGGGCGTTCGGGATCAGGCGGCCTGCGTGCCGCCGTCGAGCGCCAACTTGCGATCTGCTGCCCGCGCCAGTCGATAACGCTTGTCGCTGGCCGCGAGGCAACCGCCGAGGAACATCAGCACGCCACCCAGCCAGATCAGGCGGATCATCGGCTTGACGTAGATGCGCAAGCTCCAGGAACCGTCGTCGAAGCCTTCACCGAGCGACACGTACAGATCGCGCATCAGGGTCGCGTCGACCGCCGACTCGGTCATGACGTTGCGCTGCGAGGGATAGAAGCGCTTCTGCGGATAGAGCGTGGTCACCGAATGGTCGCCGCGCTCGATGGTCACTTCGCCCTGCTGGGCGATGAAGTTCGGGCCTTTCGCTTCCTGTGCGCCAACGAAGCCGAAGGTGAAATCACCGATCTCGGTCGTCGCGTTCGGGGCCAGACGCACGTCCTTCTCGTAGCCGTAGCTGATCACGAAGGCGACACCGAGCGCCCAGACGCCCAAGCCGGCATGGGCCAGGGTCATGCCCCAGGTCGCACGCGGCACCGAGGCAAGGCCGGCGATGAACGAGGGCTTGGCGCGGATGCGCCGCCAGACGTCCTGCGACGCGGCGACGATGGTCCAGGCACCGAGCAGGCCGCCGGTGACCGCCAGCAAAGTCGCCCGGCCGTGAAGCGCCAGCGGCACCACGATCGCGAACGCCACGGCGAACAGCGCCGGCAGCTTCAGCCGCTGCCAGGTTTCACCGGCCTTGCCCTTCTTCCACGGCACCACGGCACCGAAGCCGACCAGCACGAATAGCGGCACCATCAGCGGCAGGAAGATCGCGTTGAAATACGGCGGGCCGACCGAAATCTTGCCGAGGTTCAGGGCGTCGATGACCAGCGGATACAGCGTGCCGATCAGGATCGCCGCACAGGCCACGACCAGGAACACGTTGTTCAGCAACAGCAGGCCTTCCCGCGAAAACAGATGCAGTTCGCCCACGCTGGCCAGCTTCGGTGCCCGAAACGCGTACAGGGTCAAGGCCGCACCGGTGATCACGGCCATGAAGATCAGGATGAACAAGCCGCGCGCCGGATCGCTGGCAAAAGAATGCACGGAGACGATCACGCCGGAGCGGACCAGGAAGGTGCCGAGCAGGGACAGCGAAAAGGTCAGGATCGCCAGCAATACGGTCCAGCTCTTGAGCAATCCGCGCTTTTCGGTGACCGCCAGCGAATGGATCAGCGCGGTGCCAGTCAGCCAGGGCATGAACGAGGCGTTCTCGACCGGATCCCAGAACCACCAGCCGCCCCAGCCGAGTTCGTTGTAGGCCCACCAGGAACCGAGGGTGATGCCGAGGGTCAGGAACATCCAGGCAGTGGTCGTCCACGGCCGGGTCCAGCGCGCCCATGCGGCGTCGAGCTTGCCGGTGATGAGCGCTGCCACGGCGAACGCGAAGGCGACGCTGAAGCCGACGTAACCCATGTAGAGCATCGGCGGATGAATGGTCAGGCCGAAGTCCTGAAGCAGGGGGTTGAGGTCACGGCCTTGCAGCGGCACCGGGAACAGGCGATCGAAGGGATTCGAGGTCAGCAGCATGAACAGCAGCAGGCCCACCGAGATCACGCCGAGCACCGCAATCACCAGTGCGCTGAGTTCGGCCGGAATCCGGCGGTTGAACACCGACACCGCGAAGGTCCAGCCGGACAGCATCAGCATCCATAGCAGCAGCGAGCCTTCATGCGCGCCCCAGACCGCCGAAAAGCGATAGACGTTCGGCAGGTCGGTATGGGCGTTCTGCGCGACATAGGCCACCGAGAAATCGGTGTTGACGAAGGAGATGGTCAGGCAGGCGTAGGCAAACGCGATGCAGAAGAACTGCGCCTGCGCGGCCGAACCGGCGAAGGCGAGCAGCTTGGCATCGCGGCGCCGATAGCCGACCAGCGGCGCGACGGTCTGCAGGAAGGCGATGCCGAGCGCCAGGATCAGCGCGAAGTGGCCGAGTTCAGGAATCATGTGTTCGTGAGGCGGAGGGGTCAGGCGTGAGGCGGGGCGGCCGCTGCTTCGCGCGTCCCCGCATTTCTCGGAAGGCGGGTTACGGCTGTGGCCTGACCCGGTCTGTTGCTTACTTCGGTTTGCGCGGGTTGCCTTCGTACAGAACAGAACCCAGGGCGATCACCAATACCGCCAGAGCGACGATCACGGTCCATTCCATCACAAGTTCTCCAGTTGCCTGATTCGACGAAACGCGCGTCGGTTGATCCCGACGATGAAAGCTCCAAGAACAACGGCTGCAAGCGCCGCAGCGGCGACGATCGCAGGCTTGGCAGTCTCGTAGTTCTGAGCGAGCCAGGCGACGATCTACGCCAGCATCGCCACAAGAAGCGCAAAACCCACCTTCAGCCAGCCCAGCTCTTCCTTGATTTCATCCGTCTTCGACATACAGCGAGCTTACGCCCAGTTTCTGCCCGCAGCCGCAAGCAGCGATCAGCCCGCGTTCGCCGCAACCGCCTTGAACGGCATGCACGAATGCTTGCCCGACTCCGGATCGCCCTTCAAGGCGTCCGCGACCTGTGGCGGCATGTAGTTTTCGTCGTGCTTGGCGAGGATGCGGGTGGCGACGAAGACCTTCTCGGCCGTCATGTAGCCATCGGCGACCACGCCCTGCCCTTCTCGGAACAGGTCCGGCAGCACGCCTTCATAGCGAACGGCGACATTCTTGGCGCAATCGGCGACCCGGAATTCGACTTTCAAGCCTTCGCCACGGGTCAGACTTCCCGCTTCGACCAGCCCGCCCAATTGCGCTGCCGCGCCGACCGGCACCGTGCCGGCCGCGAGGTCGCTCGGCGTGTAGAAATACATCATGTTCTTGCGGAAGGCGGTGAAGCCGAGGGTGGCGGCCACACCGACACCGATCAGCAAGGCGGCGACACCGAGCAGCCGCTGGTTACGCTTGGTCATTCCTGGGATTCCTCATCGGGCGCGTCCTCGGACAGCCGCCGCTGCAATTCGTTGCGGGTCAGCCTCGGGCTGAGCCAGTTCCAGAGCAGCAGCACGGCGGTCAGGCCGTAGCTGGTCCAGATGAAGATGGCGTGCTTTTCGTTCATGCCCCGCGTCCTCGATCGGCATCATCCTGCCGTCCCTGGCGCGGCGTCGCGGCCTCGACGAGCCCCGGCCCGGCCATCCCTGGCCGGGCGTTCGAGCCTTCGGCAAGCAGTGCTTGCCCAGCGAAGGCTCTCACCCATTTGGCTCTGCGCTCGCGAACCAGCACCCCATTCTGCATCCGGCGCAGCCAGACCGCGCCGAAGAACAGATAACTGCCGGCCATCGACATCAGCAGCGGCTTGAGCATGCTCGGGGCCATCTTGGGATTGGCGATCGCTTCCGCGCTCAAGATCGTCGAGCCCTGATGCAGCGAGTTCCACCACTGCACCGAGTAATGGACGATCGGCACGTTGACCACACCGACCAGCGCCAACCAGGCACAGGCGCGGGCGGCGGTGCGGGGGTCGGAATAGGCCTGATTGAGGCCAATGACGCCCAGATACAGGAACAGCAGCACCAGTTCCGAAGTCAGCCGCGCGTCCCAGACCCAGTAGGCCCCCCAGGTCGGCTTGCCCCAAAGCATGCCGGTGACCAGTGCCAGGGCCGTGAAACTGGCCCCGATCGGCGCCGCCGACACCACGGCCACTTCGGCCAGCTTCATGCGCCAGATCAGAGCAATCGCCCCGGCGACTGCCATCGCCGTGTAGATCGACAGGCTCAGCGCAGCCGCCGGCACATGCACATAGATAATCCGGAAAGCATCGCCCTGCTGGTAATCGGCCGGTGCCACGAACAGGCCCTGCCAGACGCCGACGCCGATCAAGGCGAGGCCGGCGATCAGCAGCCAGGGCGCGAGGCGCTCGGCGAAGCGATAGAAGGTCGGCGGCGAGGCCAGTCGGTGAAACCAGGTCCACATGGTGCGGAAACGGTCCTGCAGGCGGTCGAAAGTCGGGGGAAGCGCGGCGAAAACTGTACCGCGCACCTGACATTATGCCCGTTCCCTCCGAGTCGTCGGACCGTTGATGGCGGCGGCGAGGTAGGGCTGGAATCCTTGTTCGAGTCTGCAAACCCAAGGCGCGTCAGCCGCTCGGCAAGGCTTGTTCCGGCACCGGCTGATCCAGCAGGATCAAGGTCTGACCCTGCGCTTGCAGACGCCCGGCAATCTCCAGATCGCGCACCACCATGCCGGCCAGTTCGCGCGAACAGCCGGCGAGCTTGCCGAGATCCTGACGGGTGATGCGGATCGCCACTCCTTTCGCATTTTTTTTGCCGCCACCATCGGCGACGAGGCCGGACAGCGCGCGCCAGACCCGCTCTGCAGCATGCAGCGCCGGCATTTCGGCAAGGCGACGATTGGTGGTGCGCAGGCGGCTGGCGAGCTGGCCGGCGAGTTCCAGCCAGAAGCCAGGGTAGCGCTGCGTCAAGTCGAGAAACGCGCGGTAGGGGATTTCCAGCAAGGTCGAATCGGCGGCGGCGTCGATCCGGGCGCTGCGCGCCGGCACGCCCGGCAGCATGCCCATCTCGCCGAAAAAATCGCCCGGGCAGAGGTAGGCCAGCAGCAGATCCTGATCACGCGAGCCGGTATGGCGCACCGCACAAAGGCCATTTAGCAGCAGATACAGGCAGGTCGGCTGGGCACCGGCCTCGATCACCACCCGGTGGCGCGGAACCCTACGGTTGCGGCCGATCGCCAGCAGCGCCGGATAGCCGGGATCGCGCACCAGCCGCTCCAGGCTGGGCGACATCGGGGCCGCCGCCGACTTTGGCGGCGCTGGCAACGGTTTCATCAGTTGATCCGGGGGTTGACGAGGCATCGCGGTCTCCGGGGTTCAGCCAAGGGCGTTGCGCAGCGCGCCGGCCGCCGCCATCGGCAGCAGGGTCAGGGACAGCGCCAGCAGCGCGCCGAGAAAATACAGCGGTGCCTCGGGCGACAGGCCAGCCGCCGCCGCACGCACCGCGCCGCCGCCGAAAATGACCGCCGGGGTCATCAGCGGCAGCACCAGGATCGGCAGCATCAGGCCGGCGCGCGGCGCGCCCACGGTGAGTGCTGCCGCAAAGCCGCCGGTGAAGATCAGGGTCGGCGTGCCCAGCAGCAGGCTCCAGAACAGCACGATCACCGGCCCGGTTTCCAGGCCCAGGCCATAGCCCAGCAGCGGCGAAGCGATCACGAGCGGGGCAGCGGTCAGCAACCATTGCGCGGCCAGCTTGGCGGCGATCAGCAGCGCCAGCGGCACCTCGGCGATCAGCATCTGTTCGAGACTGCCGTCGTCGAGATCGGCTCGGAACAGGCGCTCGACGCCGAGTAGTGCTGCCAGCAACGCGCCCACCCAGATGATGGCCGGCGCGAAGGTCTTCAAGGCCGGTGATTCGGGTGCGATGCCCAGCGGAAACAGCAGCGCCACGATGCCGTAGAACACCAGCGGCTGCGCCCATTCGGCACGCCGCCGGAGCGCGATCTGCAACTCCCGGCGAAAGATTGCCCCGGCCGCACTCATGCCGCGCTCAGGTTCAGCGATCGCAGCGTGGCGAGCGCGCCCGGCAGGGGCTGGTGACTGGTGACGATCACCGCGCCGCCGCCGCCGACGTGCGCGGCGAGCAGGCCGGCGAACAGATCCAGCCCTTGCACATCGAGCCCGGCCAGCGGCTCGTCGAGCAACCACCAGGGACGCGCCGCGGCGACCAGCCGGGCGAGTGCCGCGCGCCGCTTCTGGCCGGTCGACAACTGGCCGGAGGGCCGCGTCGCCTGCGCTTTCTGCAGCCCGACGGCCGCCAGTGCGGCGCGCGGATCGTCGATCCGCTCGCCGTTGAGCGCCGCCCAGAATTCGAGGTTTTCCAGCGCCGACAGCACCGGATTCAGCGCGTTCTTGTGGCCGATCCAGTGCCGCTCGCGGCTTTCGGGCTGCGGCGCGATGTGGCCGCTGTCGGGACGCCGCAGCCCGCACAGCACTTCCAGCAGCGAAGTCTTGCCAGCCCCGTTGCGGCCCAGCACATGCAGCACTTCGCCCGCCGCGACGGAAAAACTCAGGTCATTGACCACGATCCGGTCACCACGGCTAACAACGAGCTGGTGAACCTCGAGACGGGGCATGGACGGCGGGCGGATCGGTCGCGTTTCGGACCGGTCGCAGTTTACGGGATGGGCTGTGCGGCAATCGCGTGCCCGATCACGGGAACCAATTTCGATGCAGGGGGTCCTACCGCCGATCGTGAAGATCCCGCCCGCCAGCGGAAAGTCGGCATTTGCCGATGACCTGAGCGCGTGCGCGCGCTTAGGGTGGCGGCATCGGCTGTCGAATATTCCTCCTGTTTCAGTTAGGACCCCCTGCTATTTTCACGTTTTGCGCACAGGCCGACCTCTATCATTGATTGTCGTCAAGCCATGCCGCGCAAGCGACACGCCCGATCAGCACTCGGGTGATCGGCCCAACGCCGGCCCGGCCGTCATGAACTCGTTTCGTTCCACCAGGATTTCCGCGTGATCGTTGGCAAACCGCTCGTTTCCGTCATCGTCGCCTGCCGCAACGAGGCCCGGTGGATACGTGAAACGATCAACAGCGTGCTGGCCCAGACCTACAGCGACCTCGAGCTGGTAGTGGTCGACGACGGCTCGACCGACAACACCGCCGCCATCGTCGCCTCGATCCCCGACCCGCGCCTGCGGCTGATCCGCCAGGCGCCGGCCGGTGCCTGCGCCGCCCGCAACGCCGGCCTGCGGCTGGCCACCGGAGACTTGATCCAGATGCTCGATGGCGATGATCTGCTGGCTGCCGACAAGATCGAGCATCAGGTCGACCGCTGGCGGGAATTGGGCGATTCCTACGTCTACTTCGGGCCGTTCGCGCGCTTTTCGCGCCGTCCCGGCCAAAGGGGAATCCGGCCGCAGCCGAACTGGACCGACATGGACGGCCACGCCTGGCTGGTATCCACCTGGACCAACGGCGACATGATGGCTCCGCACGCCTGGCTGACGCCGGCCGCACTGGTCCGCGAGGCCGGTCCCTGGAACGAAAGTCTTCAGCAGAATCAGGACGGCGACTACTTTTCGCGAGTGCTGCTGGCGTCCGCCGGCGTTCGCTATTGTCCGCAGGCGCTCAGCTACTACCGGGTCGGCGTCAAGCATTCGATCAGCGTGCGCAGCGATCGCCCCGCGCGTTCATCACGGCTGTACGCAACCCGGATGATTGCCCGACGCCTGCTCGCCCAGGATTCCAGCCAGGAGGTTCGCTACGCCTGCGCCAACGCCTACGAGGAGCAGATGCTGCTGAACTGGGTGGAACACCCGGATCTGGCCGCCGAAGCCCGCATGGAAATGGACGCACTCGGCGGCAGCGACGGCCGTCAACCTTTTCGCAGCGATCAATTCCGCTGGAGCGCGAAGTTGCTGGGCTGGCGGCTGGCTTGCCAGATCCAGCAGCGCATGCGCCGCCTGCGCGAAGGCACGCCCGCCGGCGCCCACGGCGATCCTTTGTCAGAGTAAGCGCGGTCAGCCGCTCCCCTAGGGCCTGTTAACAATAACTTTGGTCGCTGCGGCGGAGGTCGTTTTTGCCCAGTGCAACTCGATCGAAGCGGCCAATGGTTGTTCCATTGGCGCGACGAGAGAGGCAGCAATGGGCAAAAACGGCCCCGCCCCGAAGGGTTGCGGCCAAAAAGTCGCCGGACTTCGTTGCGAACCTTGGCCATAGGGTGGCTATGGCCTGCGGTTCGCGCCTCGCCCGGCGACTTTTTGACCTGCAACGCAGCGACCAAAGTTATTGTTAACAGGCCCTAAGCATCGCCCATGCGAGAATCCGCGCGATTTTTGACCTCGGAGCACAGCGCGTGACAGCACAACTCATCGACGGCAAGGCGGTGGCAGCACAGGTCCATGAGCGGGTGCGGGTCGCCGTCGCAGCGCGGGTCGCCGCCGGACACCGGGCACCGGCGCTGGCCACGGTGCTGGTCGGTGCCGATCCGGCCTCCGAGGTCTATGTCCGCAACAAGCGGCTAACCTGCGAGAAAGTCGGCATCCGCTCGGTGCCGAATCATCTGGAGGCGACGACCTCCGAAGCGGAACTGCTGGCGATCGTCGATCGCCTGAATGACGACGACAGCATCGACGGCATCCTCGTCCAGCTGCCGCTGCCGAAGCACATCAACGCCGACAAGGTCATCGAGCGGATTCGCGTGACCAAGGATGTCGACGGCTTCCACCCGTACAACTTCGGCCGCCTGGCCCAGAAAACCCCGACCTTGAGGCCGTGCACGCCCTGGGGCTGCGTCGAACTGCTGAAGTCGACCGGCGTGCCGCTGGCCGGCAAACGGGCGCTGGTGATCGGCCAGTCGAACATCGTCGGCCGGCCGATGGCGCTGGAACTGCTGCTGCTCGGCTGCACGGTGACCGTCGCCCACAGCCGCACCCGCGACCTGCCGGAAGAAGTCGGCCGCGCCGAAATCCTGGTGGTCGGCACCGGCATTCCGGACATGGTCAAGGGCGACTGGGTGCGCGAGGGTGCGATCGTCATCGACGTCGGCATCAACCGCCTGCCGAGCGGCAAGCTGTGCGGCGATGTCGAGTTCGACGCGGCGCGTCAGCGCGCGGCGTTCATCACGCCGGTGCCGGGTGGCGTCGGGCCGATGACGGTGGCGATGTTGATGGACAACACGCTGAATGCGGCGATTGCCCGCGCTGCGGGCTAATCAACTTAGCCCGGATGCAATCCGGGATCGCGCTCTTGGCAAGGAACAGCCCCGGATTGCATCCGGGCTACGCGCTAGCCGACCTTGCCCCGCGCCGAAGCCCGTCCCTTCGGCAACCGCCCAAACTCCGGAAACGCCTCATCCACCGCCAGCACTTCGCCGCAGTGAGCGGCGTCATAGCCCGGCAAGGCATTGACCAGATTGCGGAAATCCGGGTTGCAGAGGGTGTCGATGACGCTTTGCAGGGCCGGCGTCTTGAGTGCGGACTTCGAGCACAAGAAGAAGTAGCGCTCGCCCGCCAGCGGCACGAAGCCGAGATCGAAGCGCTTCGCTGCGGCTTCCACACCGACGCCGGCATCGGCCATGCCGCTGGCGACATAGGCGGCGACCGCCGCATGGGTGAACTCGCCGCTGTCGAAGCCGCGGATCTGGCTGCCGTCGAGACCGGCGCGTTCCAGCATCAGGTCGAGCAGCATCCGGGTGCCGGAGCCGGGCTGGCGATTGACGAAGCGGACGTCGTCGCGGGTCAGGTCGGCCAGGGTCTGGATGCCCCGGGGATTGCCGGGGGCGACGATCAGGCCCTGACGGCGCGTTGCCAGCATGATCAGCCGCTGGGTCTGAGGTTTCAGCCAGGCGGCGTACTGGGTCAGCGCCTGCGCTTCGAAATCGCCGACCGGCACATGGAAGCCGGCCAGGTCGCAGGCCCCGCCCTTCAATGAACTGAGCGCTTCGAAGCTCGACCGGTACTTGAGGTCGATCGGAATCCGGCTGCGCACGAACCAGTCGCGCAGGGTTTCCACCGCGAAACCGTGGCTGGCCTGCACTCTCAGGATCGCGCCGGTGTCGCTGAGCGCGCGTTCCAGTTCGACTTCCAGCTCGGAGGCCAGGCTGTCGAGCAGCGGCGCCAGACGGGCATTGATGCGCTTGTCGGCCCAGACCAGTTTCTCGGCCAGCGGCGTCAGTACCGCACCTCGACCGCGCTGCATGGTCACCAGCGGCGCGCCAAAGGTGCGGGTGCCGTCCTGCAAAAGGCCCCAGGCGTAGCGGTAGGACAGGCCGGCCTGGATGCAGGCCTCGGCCAGGGTGCCGGTCTCGCGGACACGGGCCAGCAGTTCGACCAGACGGGGCAGCGACTGCTTGCCGTCAGCCTGCTCCAGTTGCCATTGCGGCTGGATTGAAACCTTGAACATCGAATAACCCGCCGAGTGAAATGGTGGAGGTGGCAGAGCCGGAACTTCAACGGCTTTACGATACATATTTTCATCGCTGCAAGCTAAGACTACCGTAGCGTTCGTGCCACACAGCGCTGTGCGCCCATATGTTGCGCTGAACATAACCTGGAGGCGGAATGAGCAGCATCGCGCAGGATCGAGGATCGGCTTCGGCCCTCGACTTTCTCGCGAAGGAACGCAGCATCGCCGGCCCCGGTTTCAACCGCTGGCTGGTGCCGCCGGCTGCGCTCGCCATTCATCTGTGCATCGGCATGGCCTACGGTTTCAGCGTGTTCTGGCTGCCGCTGTCGAAGGCCGTCGGCATCACCGCACCGCTCGCCTGCCCGGCCGGCACCTCGTTCTTCGCTGAATTGTGGGTCACCGGCTGCGACTGGAAAGTCTCGACCCTGGGCTGGATGTACACGCTGTTCTTCGTCTTTCTCGGCTCCTCGGCGGCCGTGTTCGGCGGCTGGCTGGAACGCGCCGGGCCGCGCAAGGCCGGGCTGGTGTCGATGTTGTGCTGGTGCGGCGGCATGCTCGTTTCGGCCTACGGCATCCACACCCACCAGTTCTGGCTGATGCTGCTCGGGTCAGGGGTGATCGGCGGCATCGGCCTGGGTTTGGGCTACATCTCGCCGGTTTCGACGCTGATCAAGTGGTTCCCGGATCGCCGCGGCATGGCCACCGGCATGGCGATCATGGGTTTTGGTGGTGGGGCGATGATCGGCTCACCACTCGCCCAACTGTTGATGACGAAGTTCGCGACTCCGACCTCCATCGGCGTCGCCGAAACCTTCTTGACCCTGGCGCTGGTCTACGCCGTGTTCATGACCGCTGGCGCGCTGGCCTATCGCGTGCCCGCCGCAGGCTGGAAGCCGTCTGGCTGGACGCCGCCAACAGCCGCGGCCAACGCGATGATCTCGACCCGGCATGTCCATCTGTCGAACGCCCACAAGACGCCGCAGTTCTGGCTGATCTGGGGTGTCTTGTGCCTGAACGTCACCGCCGGCATCGGCGTGATCGGCATGGCTTCGCCGATGTTGCAGGAAGTGTTCGGCGGCCGGCTCATCGGGGTCGACGCCGCGATCGGCTCGCTCGATGCCGCCCAGGCCGCGCAGATCGCCGCGATCGCCGCCGGCTTCACGGGTCTGTTGAGCCTGTTCAACATCGGCGGGCGATTCTTCTGGGCCTCGATGTCCGACAAGCTCGGCCGCAAGGCCACCTACGCGATCTTTTTCCTGCTTGGCACCGCGCTTTACGCCTCGGCTCCGAGCACCGGCCACGCCGGCTCGATCGCGCTGTTCGTCGGCGCGTTCTGCCTGATCCTGTCGATGTACGGCGGCGGCTTCGCGACCGTGCCGGCCTACCTCGCCGACATCTTCGGCACCCAGTTCGTCGGCGCCATCCACGGCCGGCTGCTGACCGCATGGTCGATGGCCGGGATCTTCGGCCCGGTGATCGTCAATTACCTGCGCGAATTCCAGCTGTCGCAGGGTGTCGCCAAGGCGCAGGCCTACGACACGACGATGCTGATCCTGGCCGCCCTGCTGGTTGCCGGTTTCCTCTGCAACCTGCTGATTCGCCCTGTGGCACCGAAATGGCAGATGAGCGAAGAAGAACTCGCCGCTGCCAGAAAACTGGCGCATGAAATCGCGCCTGCCGGCAGTGCATCAACCGGCGGCGTGGCTTCAGGCAGCCCTGCCGTGCTGGTCGCCATCGCCTGGGCTGCGGTCGGCATCCCGCTGGCCTGGGGCGTGGCGCAAACCGTCGCCAAGGCCGCGATCCTGTTCAAGTAACTGACTGAAAAAGAGTTCTCATGTCCACTTCCACTTTCGAGCGCAAGCCACCGATCAAGCTCGCCGAGCTGTCGTCGCTGTCGCCTGCCGACATCGCAACGATCAATGGCGTGCTGGCCCGGCTGAAAGAGCTGCCCGGCGCGCTGCTGCCGATCCTGCACGGCATTCAGGACGCGCTCGGCTACGTGCCGAAGGACGCAGTGCCAATCGTCGCGAAGTCGCTGAACCTGTCGCGTGCCGAGGTTCATGGGGTCGTCTCGTTCTATCACTGGTACCGGACTGAAAAGCCCGGCGAGCACGTCATCCACCTGTGCCGGGCCGAAGCCTGTCAGGCGGTTGGCGGTCGTGCGCTGGAAACCCATGTCAAGACCAGGCTCGGCATCGACTTCCACGAAACCACCGCCGATGGCCGCTACACGCTGGAACCGGCCTACTGCCTCGGCAATTGCGCGGTCGGCCCCAGCCTGCTGATCGACATGCAGCTCCGAGGCCGCGTCACGAGCGCGCGCTTCGATCGCCTGATCGGGGTGTCGGCATGATCACCGTCTACGTGTCCCGCGATTCCGCCGCGATTTCGCTCGGTGCCGATGAAGTCGCAGTGGCGATTGCAGCCGAAGCCGCGCGTCAGGGGGTGGCGATCAAGCTGATCCGCAACAGCTCGCGCGGCCTGTTCTGGCTGGAGCCGCTGGTCGAGGTCGCCACCGACGCTGGCCGCATCGGCTACGGCCCGGTGCAGGCGGAAGATGTCGCTTCGCTGTTCGCTGTCGGCCTCGGCAATGCCCATCCGCTGTGCCTCGGGCTGGTCGAGGAACTGCCATACCTGAAGACCCAGGAACGCCTGACCTTTGCGCGCGCCGGCATCACCGATCCGGTCAGCCTTGACGATTACCTGGCCCATGACGGCTACAAGGGCCTGAAGAACGCGCTGGCGATGGAACCGGCGGCGATCATCGCGGCGGTGACGGACTCCGGCCTGCGTGGTCGCGGTGGTGCAGCGTTCCCGGCCGGCATCAAGTGGAAGACCGTCTTGGGTGCCGAAGGCGCGCAGAAATACATCGTCTGCAATGGCGACGAAGGCGATTCCGGCACCTATGCCGATCGCATGGTCTGCGAAGGCGACCCTTACCTCTTGATTGAAGGCATGACCATTGCCGGCATCGCGGTGGGTGCCACGCGCGGCTACATCTATCTGCGCTGCGAGTATCCGTATGGCGAGCGCGCGCTGAATGAAGCGATTGCTGCCGCCTACGCGAACAACTGGCTGGGCGCGAATATCCAAGGATCGGGCAAACACTTCGATCTGGAAGTGCGGATGGGCGCCGGCGCCTATATCTGCGGCGAGGAAACCGCGCTGCTGGAATCGCTGGAAGGCAAGCGCGGCATGGTCCGCTTCAAGCCGCCGCTGCCGGCGATCAAGGGCTTGTTCGGCTGCCCGACGGTGATCAACAACGTCATCACCTTGGCCTCGGTGCCGGTGATCCTCGACAAGGGAGCGGCGTTCTACAAGGACTTCGGCACGGGCCGCTCGCGCGGCACCCTGCCGGTGCAACTGGCCGGCAACATCAAGTTCGGCGGGCTGGTCGAAAAAGCCTTCGGCGTCAGCTTGCGCGACCTGCTCCACACCTACGGCGGTGGCACGCTCTCCGGCCGGCCGATCCGCGCCGTGCAGGTCGGCGGTCCACTGGGTTCGTATATCCCGGAGTCGCAGTTCGACCTGCCGCTGGACTACGAGGCCTACGCCAAGCTCAACAACATGGTCGGCCACGGTGGCATCACGGTGTTCGACGACACGGTCGACATGGCCGAGCAGGCGCGTTTTTCGATGGAGTTCTGCGCCACCGAATCCTGCGGCAAGTGCACGCCCTGCCGCATCGGCTCCACGCGCGGCATGGAAGTGATCGACCGGCTCGTGGCCGGCGATCAGCCGGTGAAGCAGGAAGCGCTGCTGCGTGATCTCTGCGACACGATGCTGGCCGGTTCGCTGTGTGCGCTGGGCGGGATGGCACCGTTTCCGGTGCTGTCGGCGCTCAACCATTTCCCTGATGACTTCCGTCCTCGTGCGACTCCGGCCTGAACGGCCAACGTCAACCGTTAAACGCAAAGGCGCAAAGGTAAAAGAAAGGACGCAAAGGTGGATGAGAATGAATGCTCGAAGATCATCATTGGTGCGGCCATCGAAGTTCATAACGCACTCGGCGCTGGGCTGCTCGAATCAGCTTATGAAGCAGCACTCGCAATCGAATTCACCGAACGCAGACTCCATTTTCATCGACAACTCGCGTTGCCTGCACGCTACAAAGGCGTGGAGTTGGGTGACGCGTACAGGATCGACTTTCTGGTCGAAGAGTTGGTCATCGTTGAACTCAAAGCCGTTACCGCGCTGGCTCCAGTTCATTCCGCGCAAGTCCTCACCTACCTCCGTCTTTCCGGCAAGCGCCTCGGTCTGCTGTTCAATTTTCATGCGGATTCCATCCGCAACGGCACCCGCCGCATCGTCAATCAACTCTGAAAGCCACTCAGGCTTTTCTTTGCGTCCTTTCTTTTCCCTTCGCGCCTTTGCGTTTAACGGTTGCTTTTTCCGCCGCGACGCAGCGATAAGCCTCCCGAGGTAAGCAGCCATGTTCTCGATCATCGACAAGGATCTCGGCACCCCCGCTCCGCGTGCACCACGCAACGTCGGCCGGAAGACCGCCATTGCCGAAGTACCGGCCAAACAGGTCACGCTCAGCATCGACGGCCGCGAGGTCACGGTGCCGGAAGGCACTTCGGTGATGCGCGCCGCCGCGCTGGCCGACATCAACATCCCCAAGCTCTGCGCGACCGACACGCTGGAAGCCTTCGGTTCCTGCCGCCTGTGTCTGGTGCAGATCGAAGGCATGCGCGGCTATCCGGCCTCGTGCACCACACTCGTCGCCGACGGCATGAAGGTGATCACGCAGAACGACAAGCTCGCAGACCTACGCCGGGGCGTGATGGAGCTGTACATCTCCGATCACCCGCTGGACTGCCTCACCTGCCCCGCCAACGGTCACTGCGAATTGCAGGACATGGCCGGTGCGGTCGGCCTGCGCGAAGTGCGTTATGGCTATGACGGCGAGAACCATGTCCATCCGAAAGTGGATGGCAAGGCCAACGAGCGTTTCGTCGCAAAAGACGAATCCAATCCGTATTTCACGTTTGATCCGTCGAAGTGCATCGTCTGCTCGCGCTGCGTGCGCGCCTGCGACGAACAGCAGGGCACGCTGGCGCTGACCATCTCCGGCCGTGGTTTCGACTCGATGGTGTCCCCAAGCCAAAGCGACAGCTTCATGGAATCGGAGTGCGTGTCCTGTGGTGCCTGCGTGGCCGCCTGCCCGACCGCGACCTTGAGCGAGAAGTCGCTGATCGCCAAGGGCCAGGCCGAGCACAGCGTGACGACCACCTGCGCCTACTGCGGCGTCGGCTGTAGTTTCCGCGCCGAGATGAAGGGCGAGGACATCGTCCGCATGGTGCCGAACAAGGACGGCCATGCGAATCATGGTCACTCCTGCGTGAAGGGCCGCTTCGCGATCGGCTATGCGACGCACAAGGACCGCATCACCCAGCCGATGAT
This sequence comes from Nevskia sp., assembly GCA_021732745.1. Taxonomy (GTDB): domain Bacteria; phylum Pseudomonadota; class Gammaproteobacteria; order Nevskiales; family Nevskiaceae; genus Nevskia. Next base: position 266,197 of record JAKFUK010000002.1, read on the forward strand.
CCGCGCCAAGATTTCCGATCCCTGGCGCGAAGTGAGCTGGCAGGAAGCGGTCGATCACGCGGCGGCTGAATTCAAGCGCATCCAGGCCAAGGCCGGGCGTGGCTCGGTCGGCGCGATCACCTCCAGCCGCTGCACCAACGAAGAGGTCTATGTCGTCCAGAAGATGGTGCGTGCGGCCTTCGGCAACAACAACGTCGATACCTGCGCCCGCGTCTGCCACTCGCCGACCGGTTATGGCCTGAAGCAGACGATCGGCGAGTCGGCCGGCACCCAGACTTTCGATTCGGTGATGCAGTCCGACGTGATCGTGGTCATCGGCGCCAATCCCACCGATGGCCACCCGGTGTTCGCCTCCCAGATGAAGCGCCGCTTGCGCGAAGGCGCACGGCTGATCATCGCCGACCCACGCGGGATTGATCTGGTGCGCACGCCGCACATCGAGGCCGATTACCACCTGAAGCTCCTGCCCGGCACCAATGTCGCGCTGATCAACTCGCTGGCCCATGTCGTGGTCACCGAAGGGCTGGTGAAAGAGGATTACGTTGCCGAGCGCTGCGATGTCGGCTCGTTCAACAAGTGGCGCGATTTCGTCGCGCAAAGCCGCAACTCGCCGGAAGCGATGGAGTCGGTCACCGGCGTGCCGGCGGCGATGGTGCGGGGTGCGGCCCGTCTCTATGCGACTGGCGGCAATGGCGCGATCTACTACGGCCTTGGCGTCACCGAACACAGCCAGGGTTCGACGATGGTGATCGGCATCGCCAATCTGGCGATGGCCACCGGCAACGTCGGCCGCGAAGGGGTGGGCATCAACCCGTTGCGCGGCCAGAACAACGTCCAAGGCTCCTGCGACATGGGCAGCTTCCCGCATGAACTGCCGGGCTACCGCCATGTGTCGGACGGCAAGGCGCGCAGCGAGTTCGAGGCCGAATGGAGCGTGTCGCTGTCGAACGAGCCGGGCCTGCGCATCCCGAACATGTTCGAAGCCGCACTCGATGGCGAATTCCTGGGCCTGTACGTGCACGGCGAGGACATCGCCCAGAGCGATCCGAACACCCAGCATGTGACCGCAGCACTGAGCGCGATGGAATGCGTGGTGGTCCAGGACCTGTTCCTGAACGAGACCGCGAAGTTCGCCCATGTCTTCCTGCCGGGTTCCTCGTTTCTGGAGAAGGACGGCACCTTCACCAATGCCGAGCGGCGCATCTCACCTGTCAGGCAGGTGATGCGGCCGAAGAGCGGCGTTGGCGAATGGGAAGCCACGCAGATGCTCAGCAATGCGCTCGGCTATCCGATGAACTACAAGAACTCGGCCGAAATCATGGACGAGATCGCCCGCCTGACGCCGACCTTCAAGGGTGTGTCGTTCAAGAAGCTCGATGAACTGGGCTCGGTGCAGTGGCCGTGCAATGACGAAGCCCCGCTCGGCACGCCGACCATGCACATCGACGAATTCGTGCGCGGCAAGGGCCGTTTCCTGCTGACCGAATACGTGCCGACGCATGAGAAGGTCAACGGCAAGTTCCCGCTGATCCTGACCACCGGCCGCATCCTGTCCCAGTACAACGTCGGCGCGCAGACGCGACGCACCGCGAACAGCGAGTGGCACAGCGAGGACGTGTTCGAAATCCATCCGCACGATGCCGAAACCCGTGGCGTGAAAGACGGCGACTGGGTCGGCATCGAAAGCCGCTCGGGCAACACCGTGCTGCGGGCGCGCGTCACTGATCGCGTGCAGCCGGGTGTTGTCTACACCACGTTCCATCACCCGTTCTCGGGCGCCAACGTCATCACCACCGACAACTCGGACTGGGCGACCAACTGCCCCGAGTTCAAGGTCACCGCCGTGCAGGTGACGCGGGTCAGCCAGCCCAGCGAATGGCAGCGCCGCTATCGCGAGTTCAGCGACCACCAGCAGCAGATGCTGAAAGAAGCCAGCCATGTCGGCGTCGCGATCGCCAAGTAGTCGCGGGCTGATCGACGACGCGGCAGCCGGCTACGCGCTGCTGCCGGTGGTCACCGTGCGCGACGGCAGCCGCGTGGCGACGCAGGATTGCGTGGCCGAAGAAGTGCCGGTGGCGCTGATCGTCAACGGCGCGCCGCATGTGGTGATGATGGCCACGCCCTGCGATCTCGGCGATTTCGCACTCGGCTTCTGTCTGAGCGAGGCCATCGTCGCGTCGGCCGACGAAGTCGAAATCCTCGGCGTCACCGCCCTCGACAACGGCTATGAAGTCTCGCTGCGGATTCCTGAAGTGCGCCAGGCCCGGCTTTCCGACCGCCGCCGCAATCTGGTCGGCCGCAGCGGTTGCGGGCTGTGCGGCTCGGAAACCATCGAGGAGGCGATGCGCCCGGCCCCGCATGTGCCGGCCGGTCTGCCGATTGAGGCGACTGCATTGCTCCGGGCGCTGCATGCGCTGCGCCAGCGCCAGCCGATCAATGCGGTGACCGGTGCCACGCACGCAGCGGGCTGGGCCGACGCCAGCGGCAGGCTGCTGCTGGTCCGCGAGGACGTCGGCCGCCACAACGCGCTCGACAAGCTGATCGGCGCGATGAGCATCGAACGTATCGACGCCGCGCGCGGCTTCGCGGTGATCACTTCGCGCGCCAGCTACGAGATGGTGCTCAAGGCCGCGACCATCGGCATGCCGCTGCTGGCCGCGATTTCGGCACCGACCGCGCTCGCCGTGCGCATGGCCGAGGAAGCCGGGCTGACCCTGGTCGGCTACGCGCGCAACAACAACCATGTGGTCTACGCCTGCGGCGCGCGGCTGATCGCCGCCCCAGTCACGCTTCCATCCGAGAAAGTCCCCGCATGAACCCGCAAAACTTGAGCGAGATGGCCAACAGCATTGCCGATTTCTTCGCCGCCGAACCCGTTCGCGCCGACGCGGTGCGCGGCGTGGCCAACCACATCGACAAGTTCTGGGAGCCGCGCATGCAGAAGCAGTTGCGCGCCTGCATTGCCAAAGGCGACGAGCACCTGCACCCGCTGGTGATCGAAGCGATGCAGCGCCTCGGCGTTCCCGCCTGAGGCGGTCAATCCCGATTCGACGGCCGCTTGCCCGCCGGCACGTCCGGCGATTCCTTCATCCTTGGCACGATGTCGACGAGGTTGCAGGGCCGGGTCGCGACATTCAGTTGCAGGCCGATGATCCGGTCCCAGGCCAGCTCGCAGGCACCACGCGAACCCGGCAGGCAGAACACCAGCCGCCCGTTCGCAGAACCCGCGAAGGCGCGCGACTGGATCGCCGAGGTGCCGATGTCGGCATAGCTCAGCATCCGGAACAACTCGCCGAAACCGTCCGTGACCCGGTCCAGCAGCGGCCGCACTGCTTCCGGCACCAGATCGCGGCCGGTGAGCCCCGTGCCGCCGGTGATGATGATGACGTCGACCGCCTCGTCGATCAGCCAGTTCGAGACCTGGGCGCGGATGCCGTAGCGGTCATCGCTCTTGATCAGCCGCGCCGCCAGTCGGTGGCCGTCGCGCTCGATGCGTTCGACCAGCAGATTGCCGGACTTGTCGTCGGCGAGCGTGCGGGTGTCGGAGACGGTCAGGACGGCAATTCCAAGATTCATCGGGTTTCTCTCAATCGGGTGCGAAAAAAGCGATTTCTCACGCGGAGAACGCAGAGGACGCGGAGAGAAGCAAAATGCGAGAAAAGCCTTTCTTGATGAAGCTTTTCTCTGCGTCCTCTGCGTTCTCCGCGTGAGACAAGCTTGTGACTTTCAGGCCTTCGCATTCTTCCAGCGCAGCGCCAGCAGGCTTGGCAGCAGCACCAGCGCGCAGAGCAGGGTCATGCCGAGGCCCAGGGTCAGCAGCAGACCCATGCTGACCATGCCGGGATGCTTGGCGAAGGCCAGATTGCCGAAGTTGACCATGGTGATCAGGGCCCCGAACAGCACGGCGCGGGCAGTGCCGGTCTTCAACAGCGAGCCATCGGCGGCATCGCGGCCGCGCTGCACCAGATAGACGCCGTAGTCGACGCCGACACCCAGAATCAGCGGCAGCGCGATCACATTGGCGAAATTGAACGGCACGCCAGCCAGCACCGAAGCGCCGACGGTCAGCAGCCCGGCCATCGCCAGCGGCACCAGCACCAGCAGCGTGTCGATCACCGAGCGCAGCAGCACCAGCAGCAGCAGGGTGATGACGACCGCCGAGTACATGAAGGCGTCCTGGAACGATTCGACCACCGAGCGCCCGGCTTCCGCCTGCGTCGACGGGCCGCCGGTGGCGGTCGGTGCCACCGACTGCACGGCGGCGATGAACGCGGCCTCAGCAGTCGGGTTGTCGAGGATCGCGCTCGGCATCGCTTCGACTCTGTACAGGCCGTCAGCACTCTTCCAGCGGTCGATCAGCGATGGCGGCAGGTCGGCGGCTGTCACGGCACTGGCTTTCAGCGCTTCCTTGAGCCCCGCCAGCCGCGCCGGCAGGCTGCCGAGCAGGTTGGCGCGCAAGCCTGCAAGCAGTGCGGCTTGGCCGGCCGCGTCGCGCTTGCCGTATTCGGCCGCAAAACCATCGAGTGCGTCCTGCAAGGCTTTCGCGGCTGTCGCCTGATTGCCGGTCTGGGCGGCGACGTAGGCCGGAAGTGCTGCGCGCATCTGCTCGATCACCGCGAAATCGTCGTCACGCGCGGCTGGCTCGCTCGGGGCTGGCGCGTCGGTCAATTGCGGACCGAGGGCGAAGCGCAGGTCTTCGATGATCGCCAGCTTTTCTTCCTGATCGGCCGGCACGAAGCTGTCCAGGCTCATCGCCCGCTTGACCTCCGGGCGCTTCGACAATTCGGCGGCGAGGCGCGTCGCGGTGTCCTGATCCGGCACCAGCGCCGACAGGGTCAGGGTCGGGATTTCCGGATCCTTGAGCAGATCGCGGAAAGTCATGATCGCTTCGGTCTTGGGATCGCGCAGCTTCAGCGGATCGCTGTCGAAACGCGCTCCCGGCACCAGAAACAGCGAGCCGGCGACGAGAATCGCCGACACGATCCAGATCGGCTTGGCGTGGGCGAACGGCCAGGCCAGCACCTTTGAAAGCGTGCTGCCGAGCGACGGGGTCCAGGCCAGCTTCTGCGGGTTCGGGGCCAGCAACTGGATCAGCGCCGGCAGCAGGGTGACGGTCACCAGCAGACTGATGATCATGCCGGCACCCGAAATCACGCCGAGTTCGGCGATGCCGAGGAAGTCGGTCGGGATGAAGGCGAAGAAGCCCAGCGAGGTGGTCAGCGCGCAGACCGTCATGTAGCCGCCGACATCCGCCGCCGACACGCCCAGCGCGCCCTTCGCCGGCAAACCCTGCCCCAGCCGCTCGCGGTACTGCATGCACAGATAGAGCGCGTAATCGAGGCCGAGACCGATGTAGAGCACGCCAAAGGCCACCGAAATCAGGTTCAGATGACCGACCGCGACCGCCGCGAAGGCCGTGGTCAGCAGCAGGCCGTAAGCCAGCGACAGGATGGTGGCCAGCATCAGGCGCAGCGAGTGCAGCGCGAACCACAGCAGCAACGCCGACACACCGAGTGCCAGAAACAGCGCGATGCCGGCACCGGAAAACGCAGTCTGGATTTCCTCGTGCTCCATGGCGACGGTGCCGGTCAGGCGCACTCGCAGGCCCTTTTCAGCCAGGCGTAAGTCGCGAACCGCGTCGCGGACCGCCTGCACGGGCAATTCGGCGGGCAGCAGGCGCTTGAAATCGAGCCTGGCACCGAGCTCGATGAAGCGCCGCTTGCCGGCCAGTTCGCTGGCACCGCCGCCGACCAGCGCTTGCCAGCTCAGTTGCGCGTCCGCGCCTTCCGCGCTGCCGGCGACGCTGGTGGCAATGCCGTTGAAGGCCGGCGACAAGTCGAAATCCGTACCTTCGGGCGCGTTCAGCGCTCGACCGAGCAGGGTGAACAGGCCGCGCAGGCTCGGGTCCTGATCGAGCGCGCCGAGAAACGGCTGGGCGGCGGTGATGTCATCGGCGAGCTTCTGGAGCTTGTCGGCTTCAAAGAACATCAGGCCGTTGCGGCGGAAGTAGCTTTCGGTTTCGATCGCGAACACTTCGGAATACACGTCGGCGCGCGGCCGCAGCTTCTCGACCAGCGCTGCCTGCGCGGCGTCCATCACTTCCGGAATGCCGCCTTCGATCACCACCACCAGGGTGTGGCTGAGCTTGGGGAACTGGCGGTCCATCTCGATCTCGGCCTGCCGCCACGGCAGTTCCGGGGCGAGCAGGTTCTGCATGTTGGTATCCATGCTGAGATGCTTCGCGGTGTACGCCGCGAGCCCCGCACCCGCCAGCAAGGCCAGGATCACCACCAATACCGCGCGCCGCTGGGCAGCATCCACCCACGCTGAAAGCAAACGACTCATCCGCCAGAAACCCCTTGAGCAGGTTGAACTTGAAAGGCTGGTGCGGGTCGATGTGTGCGCCTGACAATAGGCCCCCGAACCCCCGACATTGTCGCCGATGCCCAAACTCCCCGTGATCCTGCGTTCCCTCGTCGCCTTCGCGATCTTCCTGCCCTGCGCCCAAGCGGCAGCCCCGGCCGATACCGTCACCGGCTTTCACGAGGTGCTGATCGGCAACATGAAGCAGGGTGCGGCGCTCAGCTGCAGCGGCCGTTCGGCGAAGATCGCGACGGCCGTGGATGCCGGTTTCGATCTGCCCTATCTGGCCAGCAAGGTGATGCGCCGGCAGTGGAAGACGCTCGATGAAGCGCAGCGCACGCAGTTCACCGCCACCTTCCGCGAACTGGTGCTGGCGACCTACAGCAGCCAGTTCTCGCGCTACGGCGGCGAGAAGTTTGAAACCCTGGCGACCAAGGAGCTGGCCGATGGCAGCCGACAAGTGAATGCCAAGCTCAAGCTGGCCAGCGGCAATCCGGTCAACTTCGATTACGTGCTGCGCGAAGTGAATGGCGAGTGGCGGATCGTCAACGTCGTCGCCGATGGCGTCAGCGATCTGGCGATCCGCGCCAGCCAGTACGACAAGGCGTTCAAGTCGGTCGGCTTCGATGGGCTGATCAAGCAGATTGAAAGCCAGACGGCGGCGAACAAGAAGGCTTGTTGAATGCCCCGTAGGTCCGGATTCATCCGGACTGCGCGTCCGTCGACCGGGAAAATCGTCCGGATGAATCCGGACCTACAGGGCTTTGGCCTTCAACCCCAGCGGAAATGAAACTCGGCGTCGGTCGGCTTCGGTGCGGCGCGGTCGGCATCGCGGACCACGGTGATGGCGGCGAAGCTCAGGACATCGGCCAGCAGCAAGGTTTTCAGCGCCGGACTGTAGAAAGCATCACGCGCCTCGTCGAACTGCCAGACGCCGAACCAGCCCGCGATGCCGATGGCGATCAGCAGGCCCAGTGCCAGCCAGCGGGCCGTCGACGACAGGAAAGCGGCAGCAATCGCCAGCACGCCGATCGCCAGCAAGGCCGCGCCGTGGCTCAGCGCAAGCGCGCCGATGGCATCCGCCGACAAACTCCCCTGCCCGATCTGGTAGGCGAATACATCGGGTGCCGACCAGATGCGCGCACCCATCACCATCGACGCCAGACCCGACAGCAGCAAGGCCGAATACGACACCACGTTCACGGTTTTCATCGCTTGTTCCTCTCAAACCTCTACCCCGATACGGCCGGATCGCCGGCCCCGGTTACCACTCCGGCTGGGCAGTTCCGCCACTTGCCGGTACACTATGGCATTCACCATACTATGGTGACTAACCTACATAATTTGAATCGACGGCGCAAGATGCCGTTGGTCAGTTGAGCCAAGCGGAGGAGGAAGGACGATGGCCAGAACCAGCAATGCCCGTCAGGACGCGATCGAAGCGGCCGTGCGGCTGTTCCGCAGCCAGGGCTATTCGGCAACCGGATTGAGCCAGCTACTGGAGGAAAGCGGCGCGCCGAAAGGCTCGTTCTACTTCCACTTTCCGGGTGGCAAGGAACAGCTGGCACTGGAAGCGCTGACGGTGTTCGGTGAGGACATCCGCAGCCGCATCGCGCGTCGGGCAGCGAGCGTCGACGGCGACACGCCCGCCTTCATCCGGGCGATGTTCGAAGCCACCGCGAAGGAACTGGAAGCCAGCAACTACACGGCCGGCTGCGTCGCCTCCAACCTGGGCGGCGAAATGTCATCGGGCAACCGGCCGATTGCCGACGCGGTCACCGCCGTCATCCAGAGCTGGGTCGAAGCGATCGCCGATGGCGTCGCCAGCCGTTTCGAGACCCGCGAAGCCGCCGTCGCCTATGCAGCAACGGTGATGGCAAGCCTGAGCGGCATGCGCACGATGGCGCGGGCGCAGCGGTCAACGGCAATGTTTGGCTCCATTGCCGACGTGCTGGTCAACGGCCTGCCAGCGCAGAAAAGCGTCGCCTAAGGAAACCTGAGACTGGCGGCGAAGGCGGGCGGATCGAAGCTCAGCGGCAGGCGGCGCAACAGGTTTCCGTCGCCATCGAGCACCAGCAAGGTCGGAAAGCCGCTGACGTCGTAGCGCTTCATGAAAGCCGGGGCTTCCGGCGATTCATAGTCGATGCGGCTCAGCTCGTAGCCGCCGGTGATCGCCGCCTTGACCGCCGGATCGGTGAAGACATCGGCATGCAGCGCGCGGCAAGCCGGGCACCAGATCGCCGAGAAATCGGCCAGCACCGGCTTGCCGCTGGCCTTCGACGCAGCAAGCGCGGCATCCAGCGACTTGAAATCGAGCGTGGTCGCGATCAACGCCTGCTCGCCGCGCCAGGTCTGGTACTCGACATGTGCGAAATACAGGCCCAGCGGCACCAGCGCCCATGCCAGATACCGCAGCCATTTCCTGTTGCCCGCCATCCGCGCACTCCGTCGAAATCGAACCCTCCCGAAGCTTACGTTACCCTTCGCCGATGAAACGCCTGACCCTGATCCGCCACGCCATGTCGAGCCAGGATTTCCCCCTGCTCGGCGACTTCGAACGTCCGCTCAACCCCCGGGGACGCCGCGATGTGCCGGTGATGGCGCAGCGTCTGGCCGCCACCATCGCCCCCCCGGTGGCCCTGATCGCAAGCCCCGCGACGCGGGCGATCACCACGGCGCAGGGCTTCGCCGAAGCTTTCGGTCTTGATGACGCCGCCATCCGCCTTGAAGCACAGATCTACGAAGCCACGCCCGGCACCCTGCTGCATCTGGTCAACCGTCTCGACGATGCCGACAGTCATGTGCTGCTGTTCGGACACAACCCGGGCTTCAGCGAACTGGCGCGGCTGATGGCCGACGTGCCGTTCGCCGAGCTGCCGCCCTGCGCTTGCGTGATCCTCGGATTCGAGGTCCAGCACTGGCGCGACATCGTGCCGGACAGCGGCCAGTTGCTCGGTTACCTTCAGCCCTGACAGCCGCGCAGGCTGAGTAAACATGAGGTCAAGGCGGTCCTGTGGCTTTCCTTGACGATAATCAATACAGATGCGTTCATCTGAACGAAGTGTCTGTCATGACCGCCTCAGTATTGATGCCGATATCTACTATTTTTCTTTTCAATCAATGTATTGAAATCAGGTATCAGGATTTTCCGACGGCTTGAATCAGCGCAGCCTTGAAACAGAAAATCAAAGAGATCGTGATCGAAGTCATGGTTTCGATACGGGTAAATTGCCAAGATGGCAATGTCCCGACGCGAAGCCCGGTAACGCCCTGCTGCCGACAAGAATGAGCGGCATCGCGCGCGTTTTCTGGCGCATCTGATCAAGGGGCGATCACAAAAACGGAGGGAGTCCGATGAACCCTGTCCCTGGTGTCACCCGACATACGTTGCACCGCGGCGCGATGGCGGCGGCTGGCTTGCTGCTCGGTCTGATGAGCGCAGCCGCCAGTGCCGGCACCGCGCTCGGCAAGCGGCCGTTTGCGCCGGCATTGCGCAGCGCCAACGCCGCTCCGGCGGCCTCGGTGGCTGTGGCATCCGGCCTGCGCAATGTCGTCAGCGCCTCCGGCAATGTCTACCTGTCGACCGACGGCGTCGGCAGCAATGCGCCAGGTGCGCAGTTGCGCGTCGACAAGCGCAGCGCTGCCAGCACGGTGCGCAGCGCGCATCTGCTGGTGGCCTCGGCAGGCTTCAGCCAGCACCTGCCGGACGATGGCGATCTGCTGCTCGGCGGCGCTCCGGTGGATATCGACGAAGCCACGCGCGTCGACACCCGGGTCTTCGCGGTCAATGCCCGCGCCGATGTCACCGCCATCGTCAAGCCGCTGGTCGATGCCGCAGCACCCGGCCTGATCAGCCTGCCGGTGGTCGAAACCCGTCCCGAACTGATCGACGGCAGCATCCTCGCCGTGGTCTTCGACGACCCCGCAGTTGCCGACGGCACGGTCCTGCTGTACTTCGGCAGCCACAGCGCTGGCGACAACCGGATCGACGTCAACCTCGTCGACCCGATCGGGCCGGATGTCGCCGATCGCGGAGCCGAATTCACGATCGGCATCGCCTTCAGCGCCCAGGACAGCAGCGACCAGAGCCAGTCGACGGTGATCGACGTCAATGCCATCACGATGACTCGTCTGGCCGGTGGCCAGGACGACGGCGCGCTGGAGCTTGGCGCGCTGCTGACCGTCGGCGGCATTGGCGACAGCCCGGACGTGCCGGGCCTGATCAGCGGCTGCACCCTCGGTGCGCGCTGCGATGACGAGCGCTATGCGCTTGAACAGGCGATGGCAGTCAACAGCCGCAACATCGGCATCCGCTTCAACAACGAAAGCGCTGACGACAACATCCTGTTCGCCTCGTTCGCCTCACGCGGCACCCGGGCGGTGTCGCTGGTCGAACGGCTGACGGCGACTCCAGCCAGCCAGACCCTCGACGTCCGCCAGAACGCGGAAGTAGCCGTGCAGCTCGAAACCTCGGTCGACGATCGCCGCGCAGGCCGCCGGGTGGACCTCGCCGTGCTCAATGGCAATGTGGTGACGCCGCCGTTCGGCACCACGGACGCCGATGGCCGGGTCCGGTTCGCGGTGCCCTGTCTGGCGGCGGGTAGAAGCTTCGTCGAAGCGCGGGTCGTCGGCCTCAACAGCCTGCTGCTGCGCTCGCCGCCGATCCAGATCACCTGCAATGCCCTGGCCACGCGGCTGACGGCCGAGCCCTCCCGGCTGAGCCTCGGCTCCGGTCTGCGGCAGCTCTACCGTGCCCGGCTGGAAACGCTTGCGCCGCTGCTGCCGGAGTCCGGTGAACTGCTGCGGGTGTTCGACCGCGACGGCCAACGGTTGTGCATCGCGATCACCGATGACGATGGTGTCGGCGAATGCGTCAGTGATCTGCCGCCGCTGCAGACCCTGCTGCTCGGCGGTTTCCGGGTCGAGTTCGAAGGCTCGGCCGAACTACTGCCGGCGAGCGCCAGCGGTCGGCGCGGCCTGCTGCTGGCACCGCGCTGAACCGCGCTCAGCCCAGGTATTCGCAGAGATAAGCCGCCGGGCCGCCAACAGCACGCACATCGAAGCCGCTGTTGGCGGCCACTTCAAACGAAGTGCCCATCGGGTAATTGACCCAGCCTGAACCGGCGATATCGGCCTGCAACAGCCCGCTGGTCACCGTCATCCGCTCGGCCTTGGCAGTGCCGAAGTGGTACTGCCCCGGCAGGATCACGCCGACCGAGGCCGGCAGGCCATTGCGCTCGAAGCCGACGCTCTGCACCGCGCCGTCGAAATAGGTGTTGTGCTTGAGCATGCCGCGCGTCTCCGGGTGCGATCAGTGGAATGGGCGCGCATCCTGACCGCTGCGCCACCGCCCGGCAAGCGCCCCCTTAATTGGGGTCAGATACACATTAATTCGCGGACAGCGGCCGCAGCGCCAGCAGCGCAAAGCTCGCCAGCCAGTGCTCGCCCATGTAGTCGCCGGCAACGGCGGGCAGGCTGGCCGCCAGATGGCGATCGGCCGCGGCCTGCATCACCGGAATACGCGGATCGCTGGCCGGCAACACGGAAGACAGTGATCGCCAGCACCAGGCCCGGCTCAGGTTCAGGCCGTCGAGATGGGCGATCTTGCCGTCGCTGCGGTCGCTGACCGTGGCCGGCTCGAACAGGCTGCAAGGCTGGCCATCGACGAGACGCGGCAGAAAGGCTGCAAACCACGACGCGAACGAGGCCGCCGGCAGCAGCCGCTGCATGGCCAGCGCTTCGGTGAGCGTCGACGACAGGAAATCGTCGCCGCTGGGCTCCCAGGCCTGGGCGTCGCGGTCACTCGCATGCCAGCGCAGTGCCGCCGCATGCAGCACAGTCGAAAGCGCAGCGTCGCTGACCTGCCGCGCGTACTCGTCCGCCAGCACCAGCGCGAACGCGGTATTGAAGTGGGTGCCGACCCTCACCGGATAAGTCGCCATCGGCAGGAAGCGCTGGAAGCGGTCGACGAAGTCATCCGCCAGCGGCTGCAATACCGACGCCCACGGAGCGTCGTGGCGCAGCAGTTCCGCTTGCAGCATCAGCAGCCAGGCCCAGCCGTAGGGCCGCTCGAAGCCGCGATTGGCCGGTTTGGCGATGAACGCCCGCTCGCCCGCGACCTTGGCATCGTTGAAGGCGGCAGCGAAGCGCGCACGGATCGCGGCGGCTTCCGGCAAGCTCGGATACAGCCGCAGCAGGGTCGCCAAGGTCCAGTAGCCGTGGACGCAGGAATGCCAGTCGAAACTGCCGTGGAAGATCGGGTGCAGTGCGCGCGGCGAAGCAAGATCATCATCGGATTCAATCACTTGGCCGAGTTTGTAGGGGTATTCGCGACCGACATGGCCAAGCGCGATTCGCGCGTAATGCGAGGCCAGATCGGCCGTGAGCCCGCTCATCGGTACACCACCAGCGCCATCAACACGATGTTGAAGGCGAGCAGCGCCAGCGCCGTCGGCGTCTGCGCCTTGATCACGGCATTGCGGTCGTGCAGTTCAAGCAAGGCCGCCGGCACCAGATTGAAATTCGCGGCCATCGGCGTCATCAGCGTGCCGCAGAAGCCGGCGAGCATGCCGATGGCAGACATCGCCACCGGATCGCCGCCGTTGGCAGTCACGATCAGCGGCAGGCCGAGGCCTGCCGTCATCACCGGGAACGCCGCGAAGGCATTGCCCATGATCATGGTGAACAGCGCCATGCCGATGCAGTAGGCGGCAACGCTGACCAGCGGCCCGCTGATCGCCATGCCCTTGGCGATGTCGCCGATCACCGGCCCGACGCCGGACAGCGCGAACACCGCGCCGAGCGAAGCCAGCATCTGCGGCAGCAGTGCCGCCCAGCCCACGGTATCCATCAGCCGCCGGCCTTCCTGCGCCGCCGCGCTGATCGGCTGGCGCAGCAGCAGCACGCCGAGCAGCACCGCCGCCAGCGCGCCGCCAGTCAACGCCACCAGCGTGGCGTGCTTCGCCTCGATCAGCGGCTGGCCGTTGGCGGTCACGCCCTTCAGGCCCAGCACGCAGACGAGGGTCACGAGCGGAATCGCCAGCGCCGGCACCAGCAAGCGCATGCCGAGCTTGGCACTGCTGGCGCGGCGTTCTTCCGCTGATGTGGTGCGCGGCTCGCCCTGCCCCAGCCCGCCAACCCCGGCGATCAGCACCATGGCGATCACCAGCACGCCGTTGGCGAGGTCGCCGAACTGGTCGCCGAACAGGAAACTCAAGGCGAACAGGCCCCAGAACGCGGCATTGTTCCAGCGCTTCGGGTTGGCCAGATCGTAGGCGCTGGCCAGCGCGAAGCCGCCGAACATGAGCCCGGCGACCAGATAAACCTCGTGCAGGCCGATCACTTCAGGGCCTCCGGTACCGACAGCGCCCGCGCCAGCCGCCGATCGAAGCGACGCAGGCGCAACAGGTGGATCGCCGCCGCCGCCAGCGCCGTCGGAATCGCCCACAAGGCCAGCGCCAAAGGCTCGACGACGATGCCGTTGGCGGCAAGAAAGCCGACGATCAACAGGATCGAGCCGATGGCGATGAAGATGTCTTCGCCGAAGAACAGGGCGATGTTGTCGACCGCCGCTGCCTGCGCGCGGATGCGCTGCCGCCAGTCGTCCGGCAGCGCGCCGAGGCGCGACTCGGCCGCCGCTTCCGCCATCGGCGCGATCAGCGGCCGCACCATCTGCGCCTGGCCGCCGAGCGAATGCAGGCCCAGCGCTGCCGTGATCTGGCGCAACAGGAAATACAGCGACAACAGGCGACCGGTAGTGGCCGATTGCAGGCCGGCGATCAGGGTCCGCGCCCGTTCTTGCAGGCCGGCGCGCTCCAGCAGACCGATCGCCGGCAGGATCAGCCAGACCACCGAGATATAGCGGCTGTCGTTGAAGGCCTTGCCGAGTGCGGCCACCACTTCGACGATGTTCAGCCCGGCTGCCAACCCGGTCAGCAAGGCCGACACGACGATCACCAGCAGCGGATTGATCCGCGCGGCGAAGCCCACGATGACGACGACGATGCCGCTCAGAACCAGCATGAGGTTCGCTCCTGCCTGCGATGGGTGACGCGGTTACCGGTGGTGCCTCCATTCAAGCTGAGGCCGAAAAAGCTCCGGAGCACGAAGGCACAAAGAGAAGCGAAAGCAAGGACACAAAGGAAAAGCATCTCCGTGCCCTTGCTTTTCACCTTTGTGCCTTCGTGCTCCGGGTCTGTTTGCTTCCAGATTCAGACCGGGACACAACCCGGCAGCCAGAGTGTGCCCTGTCGAGCGAGGGCTCGAACCATTGGAAATCTTCAACAAAAAATTCCGGACCGATTGCGCAAACTATCGTCCCCGTTTCCGGCTCACGGAGTTCAGATGATGTTCCGCAGCTGCGGCCTCGCCGCTTTCGCATTCTTGATCGGCGCGCTGCCTGCGCGCGCCGCCGACCAGCAGCAGACTGGCTGGGCCGCCTGGTTCAACAACTGGAAGTTCAACGAGCAGATCGGCCTGGTGTCGGATCTTCAATTGCGCAGCCAGGACGAATGGGCCGGCCCGCGCAATCTGCTGGTCCGGCCCGGGGTGTCCTGGTACGTCGCGCCCGGCCACACCTTGAGTGCGGGCTATGCGTACATCGGCACCTTCAATCGCGATGCCCGCGATGCCGTCGAACATCGCGGCTGGCAGCAGTACCTCGCCAGCTACCGGCTGGGCGCGCTGAATGTGTCGCAGCGCCTGCGTCTGGAACAGCGCTTCATCGGCCGGCCGGGCGCGCCGGATGTCTATGCCGACCGCTTCCGCTGGTTCACGCGCATGCAGTTGCCGTTGTCGGCCGCCGCACCGTTCGTCAACGGCGCGTTTCTGGCGCTGCAAAATGAAGCGATGGTCAATCTGAGCCATCGCGATGATCTCAACGGCAAGGTTTTCGATCAGAACCGCGCCTATGTCGCGCTCGGCTGGCGTCTGAACCCGACCACCGACGTCGAGATCGGCTACCTGAACCAGTGGCTCAACGGCCGTGACCGCGACACGGTGAATCATGTCGTGCAGGTCGCCGTCTACACTTTTTTCCGCCGCTGAACCGTAGGTCCGGATTTATCCGGACGCGGGCTTTTCCGGATGGCCGCAGTGCAGTCCGGATGAATCCGGACCTGCGCGGGCGTGCCGTAGCCGCCACCACCGGGGGTTTCGATGACGATGGCATCGCCGGCCTGCAGGGCGGCGCTGTCGGTGGCGGCGAGTGTTTCGATGCGGCCATCGGCGCGTTCGACACGGCTGCGGCCGCAGGCGGCGTCGCCACCGCCGGCCAGCCCGCTCGGCGGCACTCGACGGCGGTTGGACAGGATGCTGGCGGTCATCGGTGCCAGAAACCGGAACTGCCGGATCACGCCATCGCCGCCGCGATGCAGGCCCTCGCCGCCCGAGCCCTGACGGATCGCGAAACGCTCCACCCGCAGCGGATGGCGCGCTTCCAGCACTTCGACATCGGTCAGCCGGCTGTTGGTCATGTGCGTCTGCACGGCACTGGCACCGGCGAAACCCGGCCCCGCACCCGCACCGCCGCAGATGGTTTCGTAGTACTGATGCTGGGCATTGCCGAAGGTGAAATTGTTCATCGTGCCCTGCGAGCCAGCCAGCGCGCCGAGGGCTGCAAACAGCGCATCGGTGATCGCCTGGCTGGTTTCGACATTGCCCGCGACCACCGCTGCCGGCTGTTCGGGATTCAGCATCGAGCCTTCCGGCACCACCAGCCTGATCGGCCGCAGGCAGCCGTCATTGAGCGGCAGCGCGTCGTCGATCAGGGTGCGGAACACGTAGAGCACGGCGGCGCGGGCGATTGCGCGCGGCGCGTTGAAATTGCTGGCGAGCTGCGCCGACGTGCCAGTGAAATCGACGGTGGCGCTGCGGGTTGCGCGGTCGATGGTGACGGCAACCTGAATCCGCGCGCCGTCGTCCATTTCGATGCGGTTGGCGCCATCGGACAGCCGGCCGATCACTTCGCGCACGGCGGCTTCGGCGTTGTCCTGCACATGGGCGAACCAGCTTGCGAGGGTGTCGCGGCCAAGGCTGGCGGCCATCGCCCGCAGTTCCTCGGCACCGCTGGCGCAGGCGGCGATCTGGGCTTTCAGATCGGCGATGTTGCGATCCGGATTGCGAGCCGGATACGGCCCGCCAGCCAGCAGCGCACGGGTTTCGGCGTCGCGGAACACACCTTGGGCGACGAGCAGAAAATCGTCGATCAGCACGCCTTCCTCGTCGATCGTCGTCGAACCGGGCGGCATCGAACCCGGCGAGATGCCGCCGATATCGGCGTGATGGCCGCGCGCGGCGACGAAGGCGATGAGCTGCGCCTGGTCATCGAACACCGGCATCACCACCGTGATGTCCGGCAGATGGGTGCCGCCTCGATAAGGGTTGTTGAGCATGCGGACATCGCCCGGCTGTAAACAATCCCCCGCGCTGCGCGCCTCGACGATCGCCCGCACGCTGTCGCCCATCGAACCCAGATGCACCGGGATGTGCGGCGCATTGGCGATCAGATTCGCCTCTGCATCGAACAGCGCGCAGGAGAAATCCAGCCGCTCCTTGATGTTCACCGAGGTCGCCGTGGCCCGGAGCCGCTCGCCCATGCGCTCGGCAATCGCCATGAAACGACTGTTGAACAGCGCCATCAGCACCGGGTCGGCAGCCGTACCGATGCTCAGCGGCTGCATGGTGCGGGCGGCATCGCGCCGCAGGATCAGGTGGGCCTGCGCATCGACTTCCGCCCGCCAGCCGGCATCGACCACGGTGGTGCCGGTGCTCTCGGCGATCATCGCCGGACCGTCGATCGCAAAGCCCGCCGGCAGGCTGTCGCGATGCCAGACCGGCACTGCCTGAACGCGGTTGCCGTCGTGCATCGCGAGACCGTCGATTGGCGGCGGGAAGACCGTCGAAAAGTCGATCGAGGGTGCAGCGCTGCGTTGTTCGGGCGAGCCCACCGCTTCGGCAACCAGCATCTCGACCACCAGCCCGGCCTCGTCCGCCGCGAAACCGAAAGCGGCGCGATGCGCTTGCGCGAAGGCAGCACGCATGGCGGCGGCCGTATCGAAGGCGATTTCCAGCGCGCTGTCGGTACCCGCGATTTTCAGCCGCGCACTGACCGTCACCGCGCGCTGCGCAAAACGCTCGCCCTGGGCATCAAGCGCTGCGAGCGCGGCCGCTGCCAGCGTGTCCGCCACCGCCTGCAAGGCCGCATCGTCATCGACCAGCGGCTGCTCGATCGAGCGCTCGCGCAGGCTGCGCACATCGGCCTGACCGATGCCGAAGGCCGACAGCACGCCGGCCAGCGGATGCAGCAGCACGGTCTGCATGCCCAGCGCATCGGCCACGGCGCAGGCGTGCTGGCCGCCGGCACCGCCGAAGCTGACCAGGGTGCAGGCGCGCACGTCGTGGCCGCGCTCGGTGGAGATCGCGCGGATGGCGCGGGCCATGTCGTCGATGGCGATGCGGATGAAGCCGGCGGCGAGCTGTTCCGGCGTCTGCGCAAAGCCGGTCGCCGCGCTGACCTCGGCCGCCAGTGCAGTGAATTTCGCGCGCACGGCATCGGCGTCCAGCGGCGCATCGCCAGCCGGCCCGAACACTGCGGGGAAATGCCGCGCCTGCAAGCGCCCAAGCAGCACATTGCAATCGGTGATGGTCAGCGGCCCACCTCGGCGATAGGCCGCCGGTCCGGGCACTGCACCGGCCGATTCCGGTCCCACTCTGAGCCGCGCACCATCGAAGCGGCAGATCGAACCGCCGCCGGCGGCAATGGTGTGGATATCGAGCATCGGCGTACGCAGGCGCACACCGGCCACGGTGGTCTCGAAGCGGCGCTCGAAGGCACCGGCCCAGTGCGAGACATCGGTGGAGGTGCCGCCCATGTCGAAGCCGATCACCGCCGCGAAGCCGGCCGCGCGGGCAGCGACCGCCATGCCGTTGATGCCGCCGGCAGGCCCGGACAGCACCGCGTCCTTGCCGCGAAATGCGTCTGCGGCGACCAGACCGCCGTTCGACTGCATGAATTGCAGGCGCGCACCCGGCGGCAGTTGATCGGCCACCCGCGACACGTAATCGCGCAGCACCGGCGACAGATAGGCGTCGGCCACCGTGGTGTCGCCTCGCGGCACCAGCTTTTGCAGCGGACTCACGTCATGGCTGACCGAGATCTGCGGGTAGCCGATGTCGCGGGCGATTGCCGCGACTTCCGCCTCGTGCGCGCTGTGCTGCCAGCCGTGGATCAGCACGATCGCAAGACTTCGGTAGCCGTCATCGAAGGCGCACTGCAAGTCGCGACGCGCCGCCTCCGCGTTCAGCGCCCGCACCACCGCGCCATCGACACCCACCCGCTCGTCGATCTCGATCACCCGTGCGTAAAGCATTTCCGGCAGCACGATGCGCCGCGCAAAGATGTCCGGCCGGCTCTGGCTGCCGATGCGCAGGGCATCGGCATGGCCGGCGGTGATCGCCAGCACGGTCGGCGTCCCGCGCCTTTGCAGCAGCGCATTGGTGGCCACCGTGGTGCCCATCTTGACGGCGTCGATCCTCGAATTCGCCCCGCCGTGCGTCGCCAGCAGGCGGCGGATGCCTTCGCTGGCAGCGTCGGCATAGCGTTCCGGGTGGTCGGACAGGAGCTTGTCGCTGATCAGCCGGCCATCGGGCGCGCGCGCGACGACATCGGTGAAAGTGCCGCCGCGGTCGATCCAGAATTGCCAGCCGGCGGCTTCGTCAGCGGAGTCAGGCATGCAAGCGCATCACGATCCGCAGGGTGGGCAGGCTTCATCTGCCCACGCGGGGCCGGACTTCGACGGCGGCGAATCGGTGGGCAGATGAAGCCTGCCCACCCTACGGCGCGTCATCGAGCGGTTGCCAGAGATCCCAGTCGATTTCGAGGCCGGGGATGGCGGTGATGGCGAGCTTGCCGGTCATTTCGGACACAAAGGCTTGCGAGTAGCGGCCGACTTGCCAGTCGCGGTAGACCGTGACCACGCGGTCGATCGGATGGACCAGCCAGTATTCACGGACGCCATGTCGTTCGTAGAGATCGCGCTTGGTGATGTGGTCGCGGCCTGCGGTAGCAGGCGACAGCACTTCAATGATCCAGTCCGGCGCGCCAATGACACCGCGCTTGTCGATCTTGGCGCGGTCGCAGATCACCATCAGATCAGGCTGGACGACCGTTGCATCCGCGTTCGCCACATCAAGCCTGACATCGAGCGGTGCCGTCACCACGCGGCAGGGCAAGCCCCGCAACTGATTGCCGATCTGCCGGCTCAGCTCGCCGACGATCGACTGATGCTCGAACGCGGGGCTCGGTGCCATGGCCTTCGCATCGCAGTCGCCGGGTGCGCCCTGAAGCAGATAGGCCACGCCATCCATGATTTCCCAGCGCTCATCCTCGGGAAACTTGAGGTAGTCGGCGTAGGTGTAATGGCGGTCGTTGAGGATGGCGGGGCGGGTCATGGCGGGCTGCTCCTTGCGTCTCCCCTTGAGTATGTCGCCACATCCGCCCCATCGGGTGGGCAGCGTCGCCCGCCCGGCCGTCAGGGAAAGCGGTTGTGATAGAGCTTGTCGCGCTCGATCAGGTACAGCCAGCCTTTTTCGCGGCGGATCAGGCCTTCCTTCTCGATCACGCCCAGCACCCGGCACAGATGCTCGGGCGACACCGTGATCAGCTGCGCCAGCTCCCGGTACTTCAGCGGCAACTGCATGCGCAGGCCTTTCGGCGTCGGCACCAGTTCGCAGGCGCGCGACAAGCCCCAGATCAGCTGCTCCACCCGCTCGCGCACCGACAGATAACCGAGTTGTGCTGCGCGATCCAGCAATCCCGAATGCTGAACGCAGTGCAGCTTGTGCAACTGCCAGGACATCTCCGCGTTCTGGCGGATCAGCTCGATGAAGCTCGACGACGCCACCCGGCGCATCCGCGTGTTGCGCGTCACCACCGCTGCCGAAACGCCGTGCTTGCCGAGCACCGCGCAGGTATCGCCGATCAGCGTGCCGGCGGCGCTGCACAGTTCGATGATCACTTCCTCGCCACCGGGGTCGAGAAAGATCACCTTCACCAGCCCCTGTTCCAGCAGATAGACGTCGCGCGCGGTCGCCCCCTGCTTGAACAGCACCGTGCCTTCCGAATACGTCAGGGCCGGTGCGTTGTCGAACAGGCCGAAACAGGGGCTCGGCAACAGCCGATCCCCGTGAATCTCATCACTTTTGATCATCGTGATACCGCCTTCCCCATTACGGATGCTGGTGCTGCGACTTGGTGCGATCGTCCATGCGCCCGTCGCAAATCTTCAAAACAGCGCCCGCGCAACGCGGTAAACCGCCATTCCGACAGCCCCGGCACCCCTGCCCGGACCATCTCCCTCCCCTGCGCCGATGTTGCGTCTCGAATCCGCTGTCAGCCAGCCCCCCAAGCTGAATTTCCGCCTGGATCTACGGTGACAGACGTCGATGACAGTTCTGCCGAAGCCCCCACCTTAACCAGAATTTGACAGGCCTCCAATGACCAAGCCCTTGCACGTCTCGCGCCATTGTCACGGGAAGTCTTGATAAACACACGCCGCGACGGCGTTTGTTTCGAGAAACATCTCTTTTCGCTATCTGGGCGACCGCTGGGCGGCTGCACTTACCTGACAAAATACAACAGGTTCCAGTCGAAATGCCGCTCGCCCCCAATGTGACGGCCGACACAGTTGCCACCCCCCGGTTTTGCGAGCGTCGTCACGCTCTTGTCACAAGTGCTTGATAACGGGGTGAAAAAAACTACAGGTCATTTCAGGTAGGCGTTGATTCAGATCAATTTCAGTCCTGACAGACGTTAATTACATTGCCCTCGGAGCAATGCAAGACTCGCTCCGCTAATGCTTTTGGATGCACTGCAACACGAGGAGCGAAAGTTTGATCGTTCGACAAAACGCTGATCGGCAACCCGGGCTGTGGGGATTCATGGGAAGCCGACCTTGCGAACGAGCAGTAACTCGCCGTGAAACCGCGAGCCCAATCATTTATCGGAGTCACACATGACAATTGCAATCAGAAAGAGCAGCTCCTGGATGCTCACCGCTGGCGCGGCTTTCCTCGCCGTCGGTGTTTGCGCCCCGTCGGCCTTCGCCGCCGACCATCGCGATTCCTTCGCGGTCGACACCGAAATCGAAGGCGATTACACCGACGCCTTCGGCTGGCCGGACCCGGATCGCCCCGGCAACATCATCCTGGCCGGCATGGTCAATCCGTTCGCGACGCCGGGTCTGACGACCTCGTATCGTTTCTCGGAAACCTTCCTATACCAGATTCACATCGACAACAATCAGGCCAATGGCGCAGCCCCTGACCTGGTGATGCAGGTGCAGTTCGGCGGCACCAACTCGCGCGCCGGCAACCAGCCGTACCGCGTGTTCCTCGGCCCGGCCACCGGCAGCAACATCACCACCCGTCTGGTTCCGGGCGGCCCGGGTGTTGTCGAGCTGTGCCAGCCGGTCAACACCGGCAGCACCACGCTGATGGGCGGCACGGGCTTCTTTGCCGGCGCGCCGACGACCTTTGCCGCTTCCGCCACCGGTACCGGCGCAGTCCAGGACAACTACATCCATCAGGGTCTCGGCGGCCAGACCAACTGCTACGCCGGTGTCGCCGATGACTCGTTCATCACAGACGCCACCCAGGCGATCCTGCGCGTGGGCCTCAACAGCAACGCCCGTTCGCGCACCGTGCCGTCGCTGCGTACTGGCCAGGCGCTGACCAACTACGTGACCGGCGCGGACAACCAGCCGAACCACACCCAGGACCTGTTCCGCTTCGCGACCGGCGACCTGATCGGCGGCCTGCGCGGCCGTCCGCTGCAGCTCAACGTTCGTTCGGGCGTCGACACCTTCGGCGGCTTCAACGGCTCGCTGTTCGCCGTGTCGGTGCCGGGCAACCTGCTGCGTGGCGCCGGCATTCCGGACCAGAGCCGCGGCGGCGCGATCAACCCGAGCCTGATCGGCACCTACGGCACGGTCAGCCGTCCGGCCGTTCGTACCTTCGACGGCCTGTCGATGAACGAGCAGGGCCCGTTCCACCAGTTCGAGCGCATGGGCCAGCAGATCACCGCCACGGTGTTCGTGTTCCAGCAGCCGATGCTCGATCCGACCGCTGCTCCGGGTGGTGCCTACCGCCATCTGGTGACCGCCGATTTCGCGGGCACCGGCGTGACCATCCCGGCCAGCTTCAGCTCGACCACCCCGCTGCCGACCGCGCTGCTCAAGGATCTGCACAACGCGACCGGCCCGGAGCATGACGTCCGCCTCTGGGATCGCATGTATCCGGACTCGCTGACCACCACCCCGGCTGGCCAGAACAACACCGGCGGCGGTCTGCTCGGTGGCTTGATCAGTGGCTTGTCAAACCTGCTGATCGGCGGTGGCAACACCGTGCAGGGCCGTCAGGCGATTGTGACCGTGCTGGGCTTCAACAGCTTCGGCATCAACGGCGTGCCGCTGTACTCGGGCCAGTTCGCCAGCTTCAGCAACAACCAGAACCGTCGCCTGCAGGCGCAGCTCGGTCTTCCGGACTATCTGCGCATCAATCTGGACACGACCTTCGACAGCGCACCGGGCAATTCCCGTCCGGGTGCCGCCGCGGCGAACAACAATTCGCCGACCCTCGCGCTGAACCAGTGGGGCCTGCAGAACGGCCGTCGTCCGGCGGATGACGTCACCGACATCGTGCTGCGCATCACCCGCGAAACGGCCGATGTGAAGTTCCCGGACACGCTGGTGCTGCCTGGCATCGCCAACGTCCTCCCGGGTTCGGGTCCGCGTCTGTCGTCCAACGGCTTCGCTCGCCGTGCGGTGAACTGCGAGGAGCTGAACGTGGTCGGTGGCATCCTCAACGGCGGCCTGATCGGCAACCTACTCAACGGTGGCGTGCTCGGCCTGCTGCGTCCGGGTGAATCCGACGGCCTGCTCGGCCGCCTGAGCCTGAACGTCCTGACGCCTTGCGAAGATGCTCGCGTGTTCCTGGTGCTGTCCGGCACGGACTTCATCGAGCCGGCGGCCGACGTGGCCAATGTCGCGAACCAGAACAGCGAGCAGCAGCATCTGCGCACGACGTTCCCGTACATCGGCTTCAACCCGCTGACCGGCGAAGCCGGCACCACGGGCTTCTCGCCGACCAACCCGTAATTCATCACGGGCGCACGTCGCGCAACGTGAATTCAGGCCGGCAGCGGTTACTGTTGCCGGCCTGAATTCCGCAAGAACGGCTTCAGAAAAGCGGCGGGAAGGGTCTAGACTCTTCCCGCCTTTTTGTTGCCCGGAATTCCCCGAATATTTCGATTTTTGCCTGCCGTAGGCGGGCTGTGGAGATAACGATGGCAGTTTCACGACGTGCGGGCCGCTGGCTCGCTGGTTTGGTGTTGCTTGTAATTGCAGGCGCGGCTTTTTTGCTGCTGCGGCCGAAGGACGAACAGCTCCCGTACATCAATGCTGCCGGTCTGACAAAGCTCCATTATTTTGACAAGCAGATCGCGAGTTCCGTGGCGCGGGGAGCCGCCCGGCGTACCGATGTCGAGTACGTGGCCGAACTGGTGAATCTTTTGATTGACCGTGGCCGGCTGACCGGCGACGGTCGTGATTTCGACAATGCACTCGCAGCGCTCGACGACGCCGAAGCGAAGATGGCGACACGGACTCGCACTGAAGTCGGGGTCATGCAGATTCCGGAGTTGTACACCTCGCGCGCCAGAGTGCTGGCAGCGCGGCATCGCTTTGTCGAAGCGATCGAAGTCGCCAAGAAGGGCTTGCGCAAGTACCCGCACTTCTCCGGGCTTGAATCGGTTGCTGGTGAATCGTCGGTGCAAATCGGCGATATGCAGGCCGGCGAAGCGTATCTACGCCGCCTGGTGAATTCCGAGTTCCGGATTGCTAATAATTTCATAGGCTTGGCGTATTGGGCGGAAGTTGCAGGTGATCTCGAACAGGCGTCCGACCTGTTGAGTCGCGCACCGGAAGTCAACTTCCCGAAACCGCTGCCTCGTCTGCGTCAGGCCTACATCTACGCCGTTCACGGCGATGTCAAAGCCAAGAGCGGCAAGCTGGCGGAGGCGCGCGCCTTCTATCAGGCATCGCTCGAACAGGAGCCCTCGACTGCCCAGGCCAAAGTCGGCCTTGCCGATCTGGCCAGCTACGAAGGCAAGCTCGACGAAGCCGAAAAGCTGCTTCGCGAAGTGGTCGAAAGCGAATGGCCGAACGCCGAATACCAGGCCAAGCTCGCCGACATCCGCGAAAAGCAGGGTGACGTGAAGGAAGCAAAAGCGCTGCGCACTGCGGCCGAGAAGTATTTCGAGTGGTCGGTCGGCACCGGTTTCGAGGGTTATCTGCGGCCGCTGGCGCTGCTGAAGCTCAAGCAGGGCAATTTCCGCAAGGCCGGCGAGTACGCCGCCCGCGATCTGGCCATCCGCCCGAACCGCGAAAGCCGCGCGGTCTATCAGTCGATCTACGACCAGGCCAAGGCGGCTGGCAGCGAATTGTCGGAGAACGCCATTCAGAAGCTCGATGCCGAAACGGCAGCCAGCAAGGCGGCTGCGGCTGCTGGCGGCTAGCGGCTAGCGGCTAGCGGTTAGCGGTTAGCGGTTAGCGGTTAGCGCATTTTCGGTTTGAGTGCGCACACAAAATCCGTTCGGGCTGAGCTTGTCGAAGCCTTGCTGGTCGACGCTTTTGCGCATGCCCTTCGACAAGCTCAGGGCGAACGGTGTCGGGGCGATGTCGTCACTTGAACCCAAAATGCGCTAGTGCGTTTTCGCTACTGGCGAACGCATCAAGCCGTCA
The DNA here is from genome assembly GCA_021732745.1 of Nevskia sp. Lineage (GTDB taxonomy): Bacteria > Pseudomonadota > Gammaproteobacteria > Nevskiales > Nevskiaceae > Nevskia. The sequence continues at coordinate 291,357 of JAKFUK010000002.1, forward strand.
TTCCCGCGCAGGCGGGAGTGACAGATCTTGTGAAGTGAAGTCAATTCAATGGAAGCGCTCTGAACCGCGTCCTTGAACGTCGATTCAGCGGATCGCATCCGCCGTGGTTCTTTGTCTGCCCAGATCCTCATGACTGCCCTGCCCCTGTTTCGTCGCCGATCCCGTCACCGCTCCGCCCGCACCGCCAGCCGGCTCCTCGCCCTGCTGCTGATGCTGACCGCCAATCTGGCGCTGGCCCATCCGCTGGGCCGCAATGCCTTCAATCGCGAAGTGGCGATCGTGGCTGCGCCGGATGCCGTTCGCGTTGACTATCTGCTTGATCTTGCAGAAGTTCCGACCCTGGGCGTGGGTGCGGAAAGCGATACCGACGGCAACAACAGCATCAGCGATGCCGAATGGGCCGCCTACGCTGCAAGCTGGGCGCAGGCCCTGCCGGCCAAATTGCTGCTGGAAGCCGGCGATCAGCGTCTGGGCTTGACCGTGATCGGGCAGGAATGGGCGCTGTCGCCCGGCGAAGCCGGCCTGACCACCCTGCGTCTGCTGGCGCATCTGTCGGCCCCTGCCGTCTGGCCCGCCGATGCATCGGTGAGCCTGCGCTACCGCGATGACCACCCGGAACGCCTAGGCTGGCGTGAGGTGTCGGTCAGCACCGACGCCGGCATGCGGCTGCTGGCGGCGGACGTGCCGTCGGTCAGCCGCACGCAGTCGATGACCGATTTCACCCCGCGCCCGGAGGGTCCGCCGGCCGTGACCTCGGCGATCGCCGAACTGATCGCCGCAGCCGGCGAGCCCGGTACCGGCGCGGTGAGCCTGTCGATCAGGGCGAAAACCGGCGCAGCACAACCGGCGGCATCGGCGCAGCAGGCCACGATGTGGAGCTTCTTCAAGCTCGGCGTCCATCACATCGCCATCGGCTGGGACCACCTGATCTTCCTGCTCGGCCTGGTGCTGCTGTCCGGCAATCTGCGGCGGCTGGCGATCACCATCACCGCGTTCACCGTGGCGCACAGCATCACCCTGGGTCTGGCCTCGCAGGGGCTGGTGCAGCCGCCCGGCAACTGGGTGGAAGCGCTGATCGCGGCGACCATCGCCTGGGTCGGGTTCGTCGCCCTGCGCACCCGCAAGGCCACGCACGGACCGCTGCTGGCCTTCGGATTCGGCCTCGTCCACGGTTTCGGCTTTGCCGGCGCGCTGGCGGAAAGCCTGGGCGAAGGAAGTGAGCTGAACCTGCCGGGGCTGCTGAGCTTCAATGTCGGCATCGAATGCTTCCAGCTGCTGCTGGTCGCGCTGGTGGTGCCGCTGCTGACCGTCCTCGGCAAGCGGCCCTGGTATCACCGCCTGCATCTGGCGCTGGCATCGGCCGTATTCCTCGCCGGTGCCTGGTGGTTCTTCGAGCGCACCCTCGGCAACGAAACCTGGGCCCTCGCCGCCACAATGGCGACCGGGCTGGCTGCCATTGCCGGGCTGCGGGTATTGCGCAGTGCATCACTTTGAAATTGCGATGAAGCGGTTTCGCACGAAGTACACAAAGACCACCAAGAACGACGTCAATCTGATGGTATTGGATTGATTTTCTTTGTGTTCTTTGTGTTCTTTGTGCGAAATGTCACGACCACATTTCAAACTGAGTCACGCCGGGTATTGCAGCGGCGGTAGGGTGGGCAGGCTTCACCTGCCCACGCGGCGTGGACGCTCGAACGGTTGCGAATCGGTGGGCAGATACGGCCTGCCCACCCTACGATTCGTTACAGTCGGCGCAGTCCTTTCGAGTAACCCTCATGCGCCTGCTTGCTACCGTGGTTTCCGCCTGCGCCTGCGCGCTGGCCAGCTTGTCCGTTCATGCTGCTGACCGCGTCACCGGTCATGCTTTCGCTACCCGCTCCGAAGTGGTCGCCAGCCACGGCATGGCGGCGACCAGCCAGCCGCTGGCGACCCAGATCGCGCTTGATGTGTTGAAAGCGGGCGGTTCGGCGGTGGATGCGGCGATCGCCGCCAATGCGGCACTTGGGCTCATGGAGCCGACCGGCAATGGCATCGGCGGCGATCTGTTCGCCATCGTCTGGGACCCGAAAACGCAGAAACTCCACGGCTACAACGGCAGCGGCCGTTCGCCGCAATCGCTGACATTGGAGGAATTCCAGAAGCGCGGGCTGAAGTTCATCCCGCAGCGCGGGCCGCTGCCGGTCAGCGTGCCGGGCGCGGTCGACGGCTGGTTCGCGCTGCATCAGCGCTTCGGCCGCCGGACCATGAAGCAGAACCTCGCGCCGACCATCGCCTACGCCCGCGACGGTTTCCCGATGACCGAGCTGATCGCGTACTACTGGGATCGCTCGGTGCCGCTGTTGTCGGTCTATCCCGGTTTCAAGGAGCAGTTCACCCTCGAAGGCCGCGCGCCGAAAAAGGGCGAAATTTGGAAAAACCCCTTTCTCGCCAATACTTTGGAGCAGATCGGGAAGGGCGGCCGCGATGCTTTCTACAAGGGCGACATCGCCCGCACCATCGGCAGCTACATGAAGGCGCAAGGCGGCTACCTCGCCTACGAGGATCTGGCCGCGCATCGCGGCGAATGGGTGGAACCGGTCAGCGTCAACTATCGCGGCTACGACGTCTGGGAACTGCCGCCGAACTCGCAGGGTATCGCCGCGTTGCAGCAACTGAATCTGCTGGAAGGTCTGGACTTCGCGAAACACGGCTTCGGCAGCCCCGAGCACGTGCACGCGATGATCGAGACCAAGAAGATCGCCTTCGAGGATCGCGCGAAGTTCTACGCCGATCCGCAATTCGCCAAGGTGCCGGTCAAGGGCCTGATCTCCAAGGACTACGCTGCCGAACGCCGCCAGCTTTACGACCCCGCGAAGGCCGCGAAGCGCATCGACGCCGGCAATCCCGCGCTCTACGAAGGCGACACCATCTACATGACCACCGCCGACAAGGACGGCATGATGGTGTCGCTGATCCAGTCGAACTATCGCGGCATGGGCAGCGGCATGACGCCGCCCGGCCTGGGTTTCATCCTGCAGGATCGCGGCGAGCTGTTCTCGCTGACGCCGGGCCAGCCGAACAGCTACGCGCCGGCCAAGCGCCCGTTCCAGACCATCATTCCGGCGTTCATCACCCGCAACGGCAAACCCTGGGTGAGCTTCGGCGTGATGGGCGGCGACACCCAGCCGCAGGCGCACGCGCAGATCGTCGTCAACCTCGTCGATTTCGGCATGAACCTGCAGGAAGCCGGCGATGCGCCGCGCATCTACCACACGAAGTCATCCGAACCGACCGGCGAAGTGATGACCGACGGCGGCGAAGTGAGCCTGGAATCCGGCTATCCGGCCGATACCGTGCAGGCGCTGCTGATCAAGGGCCACCGCATCGGCTGGAACCACGGCGGCTACGGCGGCTATCAGGCCATCGCCCGCGATCCGGTCAACGGCGTCTATTTCGGGGCCTCCGAATCCCGGAAGGACGGTCAGGCCGCCGGTTACTGAGCTTTGGGCTGAATCCAACCACGGTACAACTGTGCGCCGCGTCTCATTTCCCGGAGCCTGAACCCTCGCCTTCCCCCGCCTCAAAGCTGATGATCCAGTCACGCGTGACGCAGCGCACGATTGTCATCGCACTGTGACCGGCATATCGCCACAGGCGAACCGCTTTCAGGACGGGAAAAGGGATGTCGAAAAAGATCGAACCGGACTTCAGTCAGGCCCCCGGGCCTGCGTTGCACAGCGCGCGCTGGCGCTTTGGCGCTTTCGAGCTGGACGAAACCCGCCGCGAGTTGCGCCGCGACGGCGAACTGCTGGCGCTGGAACCGAAACCGCTGAACATGTTGATGCTGCTGCTGCGGCATCCCGGCGAACTGGTCACCAAGAACGAATTGCTGGAAGCGCTGTGGACCGGCCGCGTGGTCAACGAAGCGGTGGTCGGCAATTGCATCGCCAGCGTGCGCGAGGGGCTCGGCAGCAGCGGTCCGCTGTGGCTCAAAACCGTGCACGGCTTCGGTTACCGCTTCGACGCGCCGGTGCAACTGATCGAGGACGACAACAAGGCCCCGACCATCGCCGCGCCCAAGCTCGATTTCCAGCCCGGCGATCAGCCGCCGATGCGCCCGAACTGGCAGTTGGTGCGGCGGCTCGGCCGCAGCGGCGATAGCTGGCTGGGCGAGCACGTCAAGACCCGCGCCCGCCGCGTATTCAAGTTCACTACTGACCCGCGCGGCCTGTCGGCGCTGAAGCGCGAAGTCACCGTGTATCGCCTGCTGCGCGAAAGCGTGGGCGACAAGGTGTGCTACGTCGACCTGCTGGACTGGAATTTCGACGAAGCGCCGTGGTTCGTCGAAGCCGAATACTGCCCCGGCGGCAGCTTGCAGGAATGGTTCGAGGCGAAAGGCGGCATCGGCAAGGTGCCGCTCGCCACCCGTCTCGACCTGATTGCCCAGATCGCCGAAGCGCTGGCCGAGATCCATCTGGTGGGCATCCTGCACAAGGATCTGAAGCCGGCCAACATCTTCGTCGTCACCGACACCGACGGTCGACCGGCCATCCGCCTCGCCGACTTCGGCTCCAGCCGCCTGCTCGACCCGAACCGCCTCGCAGCGCTCGAAATCACCCGCATGGGCTTCACCCAGGTGATCGACGCCGATGCCGACGGCAGCAGCGGCACCCCGCTCTACCTCGCCCCGGAAGTCCTCGCCGGCCACCCAGCCACCGTCAAGGCCGACATCTACGCCCTCGGCGTGATGCTCTACCAGTTCGCCATCGGCAACCTGCGTCGGCAGTTGGCAGCGGGCTGGGAAGCCGAAGTAGAAGATGGAATCCTCCGCGACGACATCGCCGCCGCCGCCGAAGGCAACCCGGAACGCCGCCTCGCCGACGCCAGCGAATTGGCGCGCAACCTGCGCCGCCTGGAATCCCGTCGCGTTGCCCGCGAGGCCGAACGCGCTGCCGCCGAAAAAGCCGAGCGCGCGGCGCGGGCGCTGGAGCGGATGAAGGCGCGGCGGGTGGGGGTGATGGTGGCTTTTGGGGCTTTGGCGATTGGGTTTGTTACCAGCGTTACGCTCTACATTCAGGCTACGCGGGCGCAGCATCGGGCGGAAACTGAAACCGCCCGCGCGCAAGGAATCAGCGCTTACTTGGGCCGCGACGTACTGGACCGCATATCTGCTGATCGTCCCAATGTCCGTTCGCTGACGGTCAAGGAACTGCTCGATTCCGCATCTGGGAGTATCGACGAGCGGTTTGTGAATGATCCTCGGACTGCGGCTGAGATTCATGCCTCGCTCGCGCACTCGTATGCCGCGCTCGAATACTTCGCGGATGCGCGGCGACATGGCCGCCTGGCCCTTGAAGGCTTTGCCGCGCTCGGCAAAGGAGCCTCGGACAACAAGCTGGCCCTGACTTCCCGCTTCATCATCTACAGCTACGCCAGCGGTAATCTTCGCCGTGACTTGCCGCTGATCGACGAACTGGAGCGTTCGCTGGCTGGCGAAAAGACCCCGCCGAGCGCTCGCCTCAACCTGTCTGTAGACATCGCACGCAGCCTGTACTTCCTCGGCGAATGGACGCTCGCGGAGGAGCGGATCGCCGACGTAGCAAAAGCTGCTGCGATGACGAGCGACGTCTCGAATCGCGTACGCCTCAAGCTGGCGATGGTGGCGGGCCTCATCGACAAGGCCATCGGTGCGCACGAAAAAGCCGTTAGCAATCTTCGCGAGGCCGAGAAGCTCGCTGCTGCCGATACCAATGTGCCGAGAATCCAGCGCGTCCGGCTGGCGGTCGAACGAATCGAGGCAGAGGCAGCAACTGCGCCCTCTGCCGCCCTGCGAGAGGAAATCGAGACGCTGGTCGCCGACGCCGACTCCTGGGGCGGGGAAGGCAACGGAGAAGGCATCTTCGCGGCGCAGGTCCGGGGGCAAGTATTGCTGGCACTCGGCGAAAAGCCGCGAGCGGAAAGTCAGTTCCGTGATGTCATCGCAGCGATCAGGCTTTTCTATGGCGACGCATTGGAAGCGCAACATCTGAAGGGGCCGGCGTCCGCGCTGGCTGAATTGCAACTCGGTGACGGACGACCCGAAGCTGCGCTCGCCACCATCAACGAAGCCTTGACTGCAACCATCGGCGAGGAGCAGCTACAGCATCCGGATATCCAGCACCTGCGCCTCATTCGTGCAGAAGCCATGGCGCGATTGACCCCGGAAAGTCCGGAGTTGCAAACCGCGATCGCGGAAGTAGGCGACAGCTTCGTCTCCCTCCCTGATTCTCATAGGTTCAATGGCCGCCTTCGAGAACTGCGCCGCATAGGACCCACTCGCGAAGTCGCGCGCTCCCCTGGCGTTTGACGGCGATCCCACACCCGTTTCAGCACTTACCGAGGTATTGATCCCATGACGCAAGCTACTGCCGAGCACATCACGGTTCTTGTTGCCGACCTTCACAAGGACGCGATGTTTCGAAGTGCGTTTCTCGTCGGAGACTTGGCGGCAGCAGAAGCGGTGATTACCTCGCGCACGATCGCGGGAGGAATGCGCCCATATGAGGGTATCGATTTTTCGCATTCTCAACTCGATTCATTGCGAATCACGGCTGAGCTGCTCGGCAAGCTATTCGGAATTGATGTCAGCATTTCCAATCCGATTACCACCAACGGTCTCCAACGCGGTTGCCCGGCGGCCGGCTGTAGCTGCCCTTGCCAATGGGGCATCGAAGTTCCCTATCAATCGACAGTCCGGATATCGATCCCCGGCAAGGAAGGGGTGGCGTTCGCGGCGGTTCTTGCTCGAATGCTGCAACTATGCATCGACACGCACGTTGACCCTTCAGTCACCTCGAACATCCTCCAGTCGCTCGCTTCGGTAACAGAGATCTTCACAAGCAATCCGGAAACGACTATCGAAGTCGGGATTTACTTGACGCTTGGCGGTGGCACCGCGCTTACGGCGCAAAAGCCCTACTTGGCACTGATTTTGAGCGGATTGCGCGGAATCGCGAGCAGAACGGGGGAGAATGGTTACGTCGCGGAATTGGACTCGGTGTTGTCAACCATCATGACGCCGTAAAGCCGAAGGTCACGCACAAGCCTGGGTGAACACTTCCACACTCCCCGCTAACGCACCCAAGTCATAACCACCCTCCAAAGAAGCCACCACCCGCCCACCAGCATGCGCATCCGCCCATTCACGGATGCGGCCGCCGATCCAGGCGTAGTCATCGAAGCTCAGTTCCAGCCCGGCCAGCGGATCATCGCCATGGGCGTCGAAGCCGGCTGAGACCAGGATCAATTCCGGCTTGAAGGCTTCGATGGCAGGTGTCCAGTGCGTCTCGACAGCCGCACGGAAGGCCGCGCTGCCATCGCCGGCCTTGAGCGGTGCGTCGACGATGTGGCGGCGCGAGGGATCGCTGACCCAGCCGGGGTAGTAGGGGTCTTGGTAGGTGTTGCAGACGAGGACGTGGGGGTCGTCGCGGAAGATGTTGGAGGTGCCGTTGCCGTAGTGGACGTCGAAATCGAGCACGGCGACGCGCTTGATACCGGACGCCAGTGCATGGGCGGCACCGACGGCGATGCTGTTGAAGAGGCAGAAGCCCATGGCCCGGCGGCGCTCGGCGTGATGGCCGGGCGGGCGCACGGCGCAAAAGGCGAATCGGCTGTTGCCGGCCAGCACTTCGTCGACGGCGAGCATCACGGCACCGGCGGCGGCTTGGGCGGCTTCGGCGCTGTGGGCGTTGAGCGCGGTGTCGGGGTCGATGCGCAGGTAATGACCTTCCTTCGGCTTCGCGGCCAGCAGGTAATCGACCAGTTTCGGCTCGTGGACGCGGATCAGCGCGTCGCGGCCAGCCAAAGGCGCAGTGACTTGCCGGAACATTGGCAGCAGGCCGCAGGCCGCCATGTGCGCCTGGATCGCGTGCAGGCGGGCGATCGACTCCGGGTGGCCCGGCCCCATTTCGTGGCGGGTGCAGGCGGGATGGGTGATCCAGAGCGGCGAGGTGGTCTTCATCCAGGTATTCCGCGTAGCGCCGACGATGCTGTCAAGCCCATCCACAGGGGCAATGCGGAAGTCCCACCGCAGCTGCGCTTTTCGTGGTTTGCTATTGCGACAAGACTGCCGTGACGCCCGAGGAGGCTGCGATGAAACCGTTCCTGTCCGCTGCACGCCCTGCCCTGCTGGGGCTGCTGATTGCGGTGGTCGGATGGGCGCAAGCGGCCGGCGATTCAGTGACGACCGATCGCTGCGCGGTCAATCCGGCGGCCTGCGATCGGTTGCATTATCTGAAAAAGCGGTGCGCGGACGATCCCAGCACCTGCGACGAAAAGAAGGAAGCGCTGCGCGACAAGGCTCAGGAACTGCGCGAGCGCTGCGCTGCCGATCCGACCGCCTGCGAGGAAAAGAAGGAGGCGTTCCGGGAAAAGCGCCAGCAGCTTCGCGACCGCTGCGACGCCGATCCGGAAGCTTGTGAACAGAAGAAGCGGAAATTGCGCGAACGACTCAAAGCTCGTCGAGATGGCGGCATTTCACCAGCGGGCGAGACGCCGCCGATCATTCCGCCGAAGCCCGAGCAGTGATGACCGCCGCACCGCCGGCCTGAAGACCGCCCACCTGCGAAACGCCCACCCCGATGACTGAAGCCGCGCCTGCCACCTTCACCGACGCTGCCCGCCGGGTGCCCGTGCTCGACTGGCTGCTGCTGGCGCTGGCGCTGGTGTCGATCGGCCTGCTGAGCTGGGAAACCTGGGGCAGCGTGTCGCCCGAAACCAGTGCCAAGCTCATCAAGGCCGATTACGCGATCTGCGCGATCTTCGCCGTGGAATTCCTGTGGCGCTGGTCGCGGGATGGCTGGACGCGCGGCTTTCTGGTTCGCAACTGGTACGAAATCCTCGGCATGATTCCGGTGTCCGAGCCGGCCTTGCGCGGCTTCCGGCTGTTCCGGGTGGTGCGCATCGTCATTCTGCTGTCGCGCTTCGGCATGGCCGCCGATCGGGCGCTAGGGGACGAATTCACCTATCGACTGGTGAACCGGTTTCGGGACAGCATCATGCGTGCGATTGGCAGCCTGGTGACCACGGCCGTGCTGATCGAGGTGTCGGACGTGCTGAAGAAAGGCACCTACACGCGCAACATCGCGCGGGCGCTGGAAGAGAACGACAGGGAGTTGCGGGCCATGATCGCCGACAAGCTCAAGGAGCACCCGCGCACCCGGGCACTGAGCCGGATTCCGTTCTACAACGATGTGGTCAATTCAGTGATCGACACCGGCATCGGCATCGTCCACGACGTGCTCAAGGACCCGCGCACCGATGAGCTGGTGGCCGATGTGCTGCGCGAAAACGTCGATCAACTGCGCGCCGCCATCCAGGCCAAGGAAGAAGCCAGACATCAGGGCACAACTCCGGCGGCGGCGGCCCAGGACCGTCGGCACTGACGGTGGCCCGCATTCTTTTTGTCGCCAATGACGACAGGCGGGCGGATGCGCTCCGCCTGCGACGCGAGCCCTTGCCGACGTGATTCCCAGGCGCAGACGCCGACTGGCCTTGATCGCCGTGGCGGCCGTGGTGGCCGGCTTCCTGCCGTCGCTGCTGATCCTGGCGACCACCTGGCGCAAGGCGATGTCGGATGCCGCCGAGCGGATGGATCGCTACGCATCCCTGCTGGAGCATCGCGTTGACGATGTCTTCACCGCAGCGGACACCACGCTGTCCGAACTGGCGGTTACCGTGGACCGCGAATGCAGTGGCGAAACCGTCGACCAGCTGCGGCGCGCGGTCTACAACTCCCTGTACTTCCGCGAAGCCGGGCTGATCGTCGACGAGCGGCTGGTCTGCACCAGCGTGCGTCGCTACGAATCGCCGGTGCCGGTTACCAACCGCGATCACCTGACCTGGCCGGCGCGCGGCGTCCACATCGCAGCACCGGATCTGACGCTGGAGGATCAGGTGTCGATCATCGTGCTGCGCGCAGCCGGCACCACACCGCTGCCGGGTTTCGCGGTGAACCTGCTGCTCAATCCGCGCGAGCTGATGGAGCCGATCCGCGCGGCGATCGACGAGCAGTCGATCGCCCTGAGAGTCGAACGCCAGGACGGCGCCGTGCTGGCCCGGGCCGGCAGCGCGGCGGTGATCGAGGACGGCGACAGCCTGATCCGCACGCTGCCGGCGCGTCATTATCCGGTCCGGATCATCGTCAGCGGCTCGCGCGACGAACTGATCGAAGACTGGTGGGACAACGCCGCCATGTTCGTGGCCTTCGGGCTGGCCATGTCGCTGCCGCTGTTCCTGCTGCTGGCCAATCTCGACCGCCGCGAGCGCTCGATGGACGCCCAGCTGGTCGATGCCATCGACAACGACGAGCTGCGCGTGCACTACCAGCCGATACACGCCAGCGACAATCTGCGCGCGGTCGGCGTTGAAGCCCTGCTGCGCTGGCAGCACCCGGGCAAGGGCCTGGTGATGCCCAATGTCTTCGTGCCGCTGGCGGAGGAGTCCGGCCTGATCATTCCGATGACCGCCTGGCTCATGAAAAAGGTGCGCGCCGATCTCGAAACCCTGCTGCGCGAGCACCCGGATTTCTACGTGGCGCTGAACCTGAGCCCCAAGCATTTCGCCGATCCGGGCTTGCCGGCGCTGGTCCGCGAGATCTTCGGCGGCGACTTCCCGGCCGGGCGGCTGGTTTTCGAGGTGACCGAACGCGAGCTGCTGTCATCGTCCGACGATGTCGCCCGCGACGCCATCGAAGCCTTGCGCAGCTACGGTGCGCGCATCGCGCTTGATGACTTCGGCACTGGCTATTCGTCGCTGCGCTACCTCGCCCAGTACCGCTTTGATCTGCTCAAGATCGACAAGGCCTTCGTCGATGCCATCGGCACCGAATCGGTCACTGCCGGCCTGGTCGAAGACATGGTCAAGATGGCCTGTCGGCTCAGTCTGGCGACGGTGGCCGAAGGCGTGGAGACCGATTTCCAGATGCAGCGGCTGCGCGAAGTTGGCGTCGACTACCTGCAAGGCTGGCGGCTGTCCGCCGCCTTGCCGCTGCCGGAACTGCAACGCTACCTCGATCGCGGCCGGGCTTGAGGGCCGGCACGGCTGCCGGTCACGGCGGCTATCGGCAACAATGCCGGGCCTTCCCGCCATCGAGCCCGAGATGACCGATACCGCCGCCCCGCTGGACACCGCCGGCACCGTCCGCGACGAGAACGCCTTCGATCCGCAGGCGATCCTGCCGTTCCTGAAATCGCAAATTCCCGGTCTTGCCGACGGTCCGCTGGAACTGCGGCAGTTTCCGGGCGGGGCTTCGAACCTGACCTACCAGCTCACCATCGGCACACGGGACATGATCCTGCGGCGGCCGCCGTCGGGCACCAAGGCCAAGGGCGCTCACGACATGGGTCGCGAGTTCCGCGTGCTGGCGCGCCTGAACCCGCATTTCGCCTGCCCGAAACCGCTGGCCTATTGCGACGACGCCAGCCTGATCGGCTCCGATTTCTATGTCATGGACAAGCTCACCGGCGTGATCCTGCGCCGCGATCTGCCCGCCGGCGTCCGCTACAGCCCGGAACGCGCCCGCCAGCTCTGCCTGAACCTGATCGACACCCAGATCGCCCTGCATCAGCTCGATTACGAGGCCGCCGGGCTCAGCGACATGGGCAAGCCAGCCGGTTATGTCGGCCGCCAAGTCAGCGGCTGGAGCGAGCGCTTCGGCCGCGTGATCACCGACGACATCCCGAGCTACGAGGCGATCATCCAGTGGCTCATCAAGCATCAGCCCGAGGACTCGGCGCGGCCAGCGATCATCCACAACGATTACCGCTACGACAACGTGGTGCTAAGTGCGGACGACGCGATGTCCGTGATCGGCGTGCTCGACTGGGAAATGGCCACGCTCGGCGATCCGCTGCTTGATCTCGGCTCCTCGCTGGCCTACTGGGTGGAAGCCGGCGATCCGCCGGAGATGCAGGCCATCCGCATGCAGCCCTCGAATATCCCGGGAATGCTGACGCGGGCGGAGATCATCCGTCACTACGAGGACAAGACCGGCCGCGCCATTCCGAATGCCGACTGGTATTACGTGTTCGGCCTGTTCCGGCTCGGCGTGATCGCTCAGCAGATCTACTACCGCTACAAGCTCGGCCAGACCACAAACCCGAAGTTCAAGGCCTTTGGCCTGTTCGTGACCGTGCTGGCGCAGGTTTGCGAGCGGGTGATGGCGAAGTCGAAGATCTGAGTAGCGCGTCAGCGCAGATAGTTGAACAGACTCAAACCCTGGATCTTCGCAAACGACTGCTGCGCGGCCTGTAACCCGGTGAGTTGCTGGGTCAGGCGGCTGGCGGCTTCGGCGTAGTCGATGTCGCGGATGCCGGACAGGGCTTCGTCGATCTTCACCAGCTGCGATGACAGCTGGTTCTGCGCGTCTTCGGCGGCGACCAGACGGGCACCGAGCCGCGCGCGCACGTCGATCACCTTGCTCTGCGCGGTTTCCAGTGCGCCGAGCTTGTCGAGCACGCCGGTCTGGACCTTGGCGCGCGCTGCGGGATTGGCGGCGGTCGGCGTTTCGAACAGGGTGATCAGGTCGCGAACGGTCTGGAACAGGTCCTGCTGCTGGCTGGGGCCGATGCTGAAGCTGTCGCCATCGGCCGGTGCGCCGGTGACGGTCAGGTCAGCACCCTTGAAGCGGATGCTCTGGCCGGCGGTGTAGGCACCGCTGGCGACCACATTGCCGCCGCCGTCCTGCACGCTGTAATTGCCGCCGGCAAAGCTCAAGACGTAGCTGCCGCCATCCCAGGCGGCGGCGTCGAAGACCTTGGCGGTGGCGATGGTCGCGGTGCCGGTGTTGGCACCGGTTGCCGCGACGCTGAACGTGCCGTTGCCGGAGGTCTGGCGCAGGAAGACATCGGCACCGCCATCGCTGGACTGCACGGCGCGGTTCGGACCGATCTGCACCTGGCGGATCACGTCGTCGCCGCTGAACTGGGTGCCGCCGCCGGACAGCGAGAACGGCGCGCTGGCGTCGTTGCTGCCAGCGAACAGGTAGCGGCCTTCGCCGTCGGCGGCGTTGGCGTAGTCGAGCAGGCTGTCCAGCGACTGCCGCAGATCGGCCGCGATCGAGGCGCGATCGGAATCGCCGAGCGTGCCGCCATTGCCCTGCAGCGCGCGCTCGCGCACCCGGTTCAGGGTTTCGGTGACGCCGGACAGGGCGTTTTCTTCGAGCCCCAGACGCTCGCCGAGGGCCTTGGTGTTTTCGGTGTAGCGCTGGTTGGCGACTCGCGTCTGGTCCAGCGACAGGCCGTGGGCGGCACCGGTCGGGTTGTCGGCAGCGGTCTGCAGCTTGCTGCCGGACGACAGCTGGTTCTGGGTCTGCAGCGCCAGCGACTGCTGACGTTGCAGCGAGACGATGCTCTGGCGATAGAAATCGGCGGTCGAGACGCGCATGGGATCAGACTCCGTTAGCGGCGCGTCGCCGCGAGCAGCGAATCGAAGATCGTGCTGGCCGTGGCGATGATCTGGGCGGATGCCTGATAGGCCTGCTGCCAACGCAGCAGATCAGCCGCTTCCTCGTCGAGATTCACGCCGGACAGCGCATTGCGCTCACTGATCGTCTGCGCGGCCAGCGAGGTCTGGGCATCGAGCTGCAACTGCGCGGTCTGCGCCTTGGAGCCGACCTGCTGCACCAGCTGGCCATTGGCGGCCGTCAGCGTGTTCAGGCCACCGTCGAGCAGCGCCTTGGTGGCGATGCCGGACAAGAGGCGCGCGTTGCGATCATCGCCGCTGTTGGCGCCGGTCGGGCCGATGCTGAAGTTGTCGCCGGTGGCCGGGTTGCCCGAAATCTCGACCTGCCAGCCGTTGATGTCGATCGGCTGGCCTTCGGTGTACGCGAAGCTGCCGACACCGTTGACCGAATAGGTGCCCGGCCCGGTGAACTGGATGCTGACCGGATCGCGCAACGCGGGATTGCCGACATCGGTGACCTTGCCCGGCGTGATCATGCCGGACCCGGTATTGGTGACGGCGGCCGCCGCCTTGATCGGCGCAGCAGCGGCGATCTGCGCCGGATTGCTGATCGCGACACTGAGCTGACCGGCCGCACGACGGCCCGGCTGGACCAGGAACTTGTCGCCGACTGCGGCCCCGGCGGTGACCGACAGGCTCAGGCCCTTGGCGACGAACGGATCGGCCGTGGTGCCGCTGCCAGTGAACGGCACCGCAGCGCCAGTGTTGGCATCGGTCAGCGACCAGGCGCTGCCATCGAAGCTGAGCTGGTACGGCTTGCCGTCGAGCTGGGTGGCATCGGCGAAACCGACGGTCACCGCTGCACTCCCGGTATTGCGGGTCGAGGCAGGCGCTGCACCGGCCAGCGGTGCAAACAGCGGCGCGCCGAAATTGCCGTTCTGATCGACACCCTGGGCCTGCTGGGCGTTGATGGATTCGCTCAGCGTGATGGCGATGCGGCCGAGCTTTTCCCGAGCCGGATCAAGGATTTCGCGACGGGTGTCGAGCAGCCCGCCAAGCGTGCCGCCGCCGACCTGGCTGCTGATCACTGCCCCGCCCTGCGCCGTCACTTCGGTGCGTGCGGAATCGAATTCGTTGGGCTTGGTACCGAGCGGGCTCGACACCGTGCCGACCACCAGGCTCTGGCCGTTGGCAACGAAAACATTGAGTGCGCCGTTGTCCTGCTCGACCGTGGTCACCGACACCCGCTGGGCGAGTTCGCGCACGGCTTGATCGCGCTGGTCGACCAGATCGTTCGGCGGCTTGCCGCCCGAGGCACCGAGCGCCTGCGAGATGCGGTCGTTGAGGCTGGCGATGGTCGTGGCGTAGTTGTTGATCTCGGTGACGGTCTGGCTGACCCGGCTGTTGATCGAGCGTTCGTCGCTGTCGAGTTGCGCCTGAAGATCGTTGAAGCGTCCGGCCAGGGCATCGGCGGCGCTGATCACGGTCTGGCGGGTGGCGGTCGACGAGGGTGTGGTCGCCAGCACCGACAGGCTGTCGAAGAAGCTGTTGAGCGTGGTGCCCAAGCCGGTGTTGGCGTCGGACAGCAGGGCATCGGTGCGCCTGGCTTCGACGCTGAAGGTTTCGACCCGGGCCAGCGAGGCGGTGCCGGAAATCTCGCGAGCGAAGACGAACTTGTCGGACAGGCGCTCGACCGCCCGCACGGTGACGCCAGCACCGGCGAAGCCATAGGACGTCGCGGCCCCGACCCGGTTGGTGAGGTCGAGCCGCTGCCGGGAATAGCCGGCGGTGTTGACGTTGGCGATGTTGTGGCCAGTGACGTCGAGACCGCTGCGGTTGGCCAGCAGGGAGGAAATGCCGATTCCGAGAATGTCGCTCATAAGCGGGTTCCTGCAGGTTCGGTGCCACGGCGCAAGCGCGGGTGAAAACCCCGTTTCGCGCCATTTTTATGGCGCGCGCGGCTCACAAGCTCCGCCCCGCGACATCGTTCAGCGAGGCGTTCATGGTCTGCCCGTAGGCGATCTTCGCGATCTTGGCCGCGTAGGCCGGATCGGTCGCATAACCGGCCTTCTGCAAGCCCTGCGCGTACTGCACACCGTCACCGCCGTTGCGCAGCGCGGCGGCGTAGCGCGGGTTGTCCTTGACGAAGGACACGTAGTCGTCGAAAGCCTCGCCGACGCTGGCATAGGAACGGAAATCGGCGCGTTCGACGCGCTTCTCGCCGGCCTCGTATTCGTGGGTCAGGGTGCTGGTGGTGGAACCTTCCCAGCTGCGGCTGGCCTTGATGCCGAACAGGTTGTGGCTGTCGCTGCCGTCGGCATTCTTGATCTGCTTCTGCCCCCAGCCGGTTTCGAGCGCGGCCTGCGCCACCAGCACCCGCGCCGGAATGCCCAGTTCCTTCGCGGCCTTTTCGGCATGCGGGGTGATAGCATCGACGAAGGCGTCGGCGCTGGTCGGACGCTCGGCCGATTTCAGCGGCGGTGCGTCGTCGATCGCAGCCGGCGTCTGCGACGCGCGTTGCAGCTTCTGGATGATGCTGGCATCGGCGGCATCGGGCGCGGCCTTGCCGAGCAGCTGCCGGGTCAGCAGATCGGCGAGGCCCAGACCCTTGCCGGATGACAGATGACCGGCCATCTGCTGGTCGTAGAGATCGCGATAGGTATCGCTGCCGGAACCGCCGAGCAAGTCATTGCTGGCCGAATCCTCGCTGTGCGAAGCCTTCAGCAGCATCTGGGTGAACAGGGACTCGAACTGCCGCGCCACTTCGCGGATCGTGTTGGCATCGTTGCCTTTCGCGCCAGCGCGCAGCTTTGCGAACTGGCCGAAATCGGTGGCGTCGATCGGCGACGAGGTCGCCGCAGCATTGATCGGCGAACTGGCCATCAGATGATCACCAGCTCGGCCCTGAGCGCACCGGCAGCGCGCAGCGCTTCAAGAATCGCCACCAGATCGCCCGGTGCGGCACCGACCAGGTTGATGGCGCGGACGATGTCGTCGAGGCTGGTACCGCCATCGAACACGAACGCCGGCTTGGCACCGGCCGTGACTTCGATCTGCGAGCGCGGCACCACCACGGTCTCACCGCGCGAAAAGGCTTCCGGCTGGCTGACCTGTGGCTTCTCGCTGATCGTCACGCTGAGACTGCCGTGCGACACCGCCGCCGGCAGCACCCGCACGGTCGAGGAAATCACCACGGTGCCAGTGCGCGCGTTGACGATCACCCGGGCCGGTGCATCGCCGGGCGTGATGTCGAGATTTTCGAGCTGGGCCATGAAAGCGACGCGGGCGTTCGGGTCAGCCGGAGCAACCACACTGACCGTCACCGGGTCGACGGCGCGAGCCATCTCGCCACCCAGTGCCAAGTTGATACCGGCGGCCAGCCGCGTGGCGGTGGTGAAGTCGGCCGTGCGCAGGTCCAGACGCAATTCCGGCGACGCGCCGAAAGTGGCCGGCACGCTGCGTTCGACGATCGCCCCGCTCGGGATGCGGCCGGCACTCGGCACATTGATGGTGACCCGCGAGCCGTCCTTGGCCGACACGCCCAGCCCGCCGACCACGACATTGCCCTGGGCGAGGGCATAGATCTGGCCGTCCGCACCCTTCAGTGGTGCCATCAGCAGGGTGCCGCCGCGCAAGGAGCCCGAGTTGCCGATCGACGACACGGTGATGTCGATCGCCTGACCCGGCTTGGCGAATGGCGGCAGTTCGGCGTTGATCGCCACGGCGGCGACATTCTTCAGCTGCGGATTGACGTTCGGCGGCACGGTGACGCCAAGCTGCGCCAGCATCGCCCGCAGGCTCTGCACGGTGAACGGGGCTTGCGAGGTCTGGTCGCCGGTGCCATCGAGGCCGACCACCAGGCCGTAGCCGACCAGCGGGTTCGAGCGCACGCCGGCGACGTTGGCGAGGTCCTTCACCCGCTCGGCCTTCGCGGTGTTCAGGACGGCGAGCGCCACCAGCAGGCAGAGCCCGGCGATGACATGGAATGCGACGCGCATGGTGCTCATCGGGGCGCTCAGAACGGGAACCACGGGGAATTGAAGAAGCGGGTCAGCCAGCCCTGGGCGTTGGCATCGGCCAGCGCGCCGCGGCCCTTGTAGGACACGCGGGCATTGGCGACGCGGTCGGACGAAATGGTGTTGTTGCTCAAGATGTCGATCGGCCGGACCACGCCGTCGATGAACACCATTTCCGAGCCCTGATTCAGGGTGATCTGCTTTTCGCCGCGCACTTGCAGCAGGCCGTTCGGCAAGCGGGCGACGACGACGGCGGTGACGCTGCCGTCGAGCCGGTTGCTCTGCGTGGATTCGCCGCCGCCGGTGGCGCTGCGGCTGCCCGAGACGCCGGTATTGACGCCGACCGACTTGCCGAACAGCGTCACGTCGGTGACATCGACACTCGATGACTTGTTGGTCGAGGTCTCGGCCGACTTCTGCGCCTGGGTGCGCTCGACGAGCAGGATGGTGACCAGATCGCCGATGTTGCGCGCTTTTGCGTCCTCGAACAGGGCGATCGACTGGCCGTCGCTGAAGATTGCACCTTCGCTCGGCATGCCCTGCGGCAAGGGAATCGGTACCGGCTGCGGGCGCTCGTCCTCGAACGACACGCGCGGCGACATGCTGGTGCAGCCGCCGGCCAGCAACGCGAAGAACAGCAGGGCGAGCGCGCCACGCATCAGAGGTTCTGCCCGATGTACTGAAGCATCTGGTCGGTGGTCGAGATCGCCTTGGAGTTCATTTCGTAGGCGCGCTGCGTCTCGATCATGTTGACCAGTTCCTCGACGACGTTGACGTTCGAGGCTTCCAGCGCACCCTGCTGCACCGAACCCACCCCATTGACGCCCGGCGTGCCGACCTGCGGCGCGCCCGAGGCAGCGGTTTCGACATAAAGATTGCCGCCGACCGCCTGCAAACCGGCCGGATTGACGAAATCGGCCAAGGTCAAGGTGCCGATCTGCTGGCCGGCCGCCTGCCCCGGCAACTGGGCGGAGACCGTGCCGTCCTGACCGATGGTCACCGACAGCGCATTGGCTGGAATCTGGATCCCCGGCTGCAGCGGATAACCGTTGGAATTGACCAGTTCGCCCTGGCTGTTGAGCTGGAAGCTGCCGTCGCGGCCATAGGCTAGCGCGCCATCCGGCTGAAGAATCTGGAAGAAGCCGCGACCATTGATCGCCACATCCAGCGAGTTATTGGTCTGCTGGAGGTTGCCCTGGGTGAACTGCTTGTCGGTGGCGATCACGCGGACGCCGGTGCCGAGCGTGAGCCCGGTCGGTGCCTGCGTCTGCTGGGTGGTCTGGCCGCCCGGCTGGCGCACCGTCTGGTAGAGCAGATCCTCGAAAGCCGCCCGGCCGCGCTTGAAGCCGCTGGTATTGACGTTGGCGAGGTTGTTGGACACCACGCTCATTCTTGTCGCCTGGGCATCGAGCCCGGTCTTGGCAACCCAGAGTGCGGAATTCATGGTGCGGCTCCCGAAAGCGTGCCGGTAATCCGGCGGACATCGGGGTCATTACAAGTGGCGTGCCTGACCGATCGGCGACGGTTTTGCGGCGCGGTTCAGCGCACCACGTCGGCCCAGTCGTCGACGATGCGCCCGCCATTGCCGGCGTCGGTGGCGTTGTACAGATCAATGCCGTCGCGCACTTTCTGGCCGCCGTCCCGGGTCAGCGGACGGAACAGGAAGCCGACGCTGCGCCGGGTCGAGCGCGGGAAGACCAGATCGAAAGGCAGGCTCAGGAAAAAGCCCTTGTCGAACGAGCCTTCGCCGAACACGCGCGCCGGCACGTCGGTGAAAGTGGCGAACACGCCGAGTGTCGCCCCGCTCCTGAACTCGCGGGCGGCTTCGATGGTGGTGCCCCAATCCTTGGCCAGATAGCGGCCGAAGCTGACTTTCGACTTGAGGCCGAACCACGGGAAGTCGTAATAGACGTTGACGTTGCCGGTGGCGACCCGGTAATCGCGGAAATTGAAGCGCACGGCGAAATCGCGCTGCTGCACGACATTGGCGTTGATGCCGACCGCCCAGCGCTGGAAATGCGGCCGCCACAGCACTTCGCCGGCCACGCCGCCGTACTGTTCCTCGAACAGGCCGCCGGACAGGCGCGCGTAGACACCGGAGGCCGGCGACCAGATGTAGTTGGTTTCCAGCTTGGCCACCGCCTGCTGGCCCTGTTGCAGGTATTCGACGACATCGCTGCGCACGCGCGGCAGCAGGCTGTTCGACTCCAGTTCGATATCGTCGAAATTGTTCAGCAGGTTGAAGGTCAGCGTGGCGCTGAAGCTCAGGTTGTCGGTCGGCCGGAGATCGCCGGTGAGACGCCACAGCAACTGGCCGAAGTAGAAGCCGTCCGGCCCGCCGATCTGTTGACGGAAGCCGGGGCCGGTGTCCCAGCTGAACGCCGGCAGCTTGACCAGACCGCTCAAGTCAGCCTCGGGCCGGCCGGGCTGTACCGGATCCAGTTGGGCGCTGTAGCGGATTTCCTCGGGGCTGCCGCGAAATTGCCCGAATTTCTCGAATTCCGCGCGATTGACGGCGATCCGCCAGCTTTCGACATCGGCATCGACGCCGACCACGGTGATCCGGTCGATCCACGGCGGCAGCAGGCCGCTGACCGCGCGCACCGTGCGTCCGGTCACCAGCGGCGCGCTGCGGTAGCGCTGCTGTTCGATCCAGATGGTGGCGCTGCGCATTGCCGGCCGCACGTCGAACGCGGCCAGGGTGAAATTCTGCGCCGCCAGCGCGGTGCCAACGGCCGTGCTCAGCGTGGCGGTTTCCTTGAGATCGAAAGTCGCTGGAGCCGGCGTCGACACCGCTTCCGGCAGCCGCACGATGACCGGCGGCGGCAGCGGGTCCAGGCTCTTGCGCGGGCCGCGCCCGGTTTCCAGATTGGTGCGCAGCGACAGGCGGAAGCTCAGGCGTTCGCCGCGCTCGTAGCCGAGGCCGAGATGAAAGCCGTCGCTGACCTCGTAATCGGCGCCGACATTGATCGGAAGGCTCTGGCGGATCGACGAACCGGTGCCTCGCTCGTTGCTGTAATCGTTGCCGTCGTACTCCACTTGCAGGCGCAGGCCGTCGATCGGTGTGGTCCATTGCACGCCACCGAACGGCCCGATGGTGCCGCCGGTGAACAGGCGGCCGACACCGCTGCCGCCGGGCGTGGAAGTCGACGTGCCGGTGCCAGTGCGGTCGCGATCGAAGCGGTTGGAAAGCCGGGCCAGCGGGTTGCGCAGGTCGCCGCCTTCGCCGAGACGACCCCAGCCGAGGCCGAAGCTGAAATCCCAGTCGTACCAGCGGCGGCTGGCCACCAGATATTCGCCGCCGAACACGCCGGTGCCGCCGAAATCCTGGATGCCGATGGCGACGGCCGGCAGCGTCGCGCTTTCCTCGATCAGCAGCAGCTTGAAGCCGAAGCTGCGGTCCTTGTACGACTGATTGCCGCTGAACGACTCCGGGCCGTAGGGGCGGTCGATGACATCGGTATAGCGGAACACGGCTTCAAAGCCCGGCAACGGTGTGGCGAACAACTGGATCTGGTTGTAGGGCTTGATGCTCGACAAACCCGCACCGAACGTGCCGACAGTGGCGAAGCGCGCCGACGGCGTCTGGATCAGGCCAACGCCGCCGAAGTCATTGAGCACCGGCGACGATTCCGCCAGCGCGGCCCCGCTGCCGGCCAGCAGCAGGGACCACAGCCAGCGATGCGGCGGCAGGCGCATCGGGCGCGGGCGGGATGGCTGCCGGGCGCGATCAGTTGCGACTGATCGAGGCCAGCGCCGCCGCCGAGATCGCCAGATTCGACAAGAGGCCGAACACGCGCTCCGAAAAGGCGACGAAGTTAAACGGTGCCGGATCGCGCGGCACCACGATGACGCTGCCGGGCGGCAGATCCTGGGCCTTGTAGTTCCAGAAACTGGCCTTGAGCTTCTGCGCCGTGCCGTTCGGCAGGATCACGAACACCCGGCCATCGTCCGCCGCCTGCGAGTAGCCGCCGGCCCGCTCGACATAATCCTTGACCGTGGAACCCGGCGAGAACGCCTGGCTGCCGGGATTGAGCACCTGGCCGATCACGGTCACCGAAATCGGCCGCTTCGGCATCACCAGCAGATCGCCCGGCTCGATGATCGGGTCGATTTCCGGCCGCGCTTCGAGAATCGCCGGATCGGCTTCGATCACCACCCGGCCCACCGCTTCCGCGTTCTGCAGCCGCGCGATCACGGTGCCGAGGAACTGCGCGGAGTTGGCGGCGTCCTTGCCGAGCGCGCCGCTGGTGACGGCCGTCACCATCGCTTCCTGCAAGTCGCTGGCGGCGCGCCGGTAGGAATCGCGTTCCGCCGTCCGTGCTGCCACGCGGGTGAACACCGCGCCGTAGGGATAGGCGTTGGAGGTCACGCCGCCGGCACGCTTCACCAACTGGCTCAGCCGTTCGCCGCGCAGGATGCCGTAGGAGCCCGGGAAGCGGACTTCGCCCTGGATGCGCGCCGTGCCGACTTCCTGACCGACATACAGCGGCTTGAAATTGAACAGGTCGCCGGGATTGACCGCGAGGTTCTGTGCCGCGACATCGCGCAGATTCAGCGTTCGATACGAAGGCTGGCCGGTAGTCAGCGCTTCGGCGTAGGACACGAATTCGATGTTGGCGCGGTCGGATTCGTTGCTCAGGCCACCGGCGGCGTCGATCAGGGTCTTGAGCGGCGTGCCGCGGGCGATCGGATACAGGCCCGGCCGCCGCACTTCGCCGTAGACCGCCGTCGATTCTTCGAGCAAGTACTGCAAGGCGCGGGGGGCGGCGGTGAACAGCGCCGGGCAGCGTTCGGTATCGGTATCGGTGCGCGCGGTTTCGGTGGTCCTGGCGTTCTCGGCACTGAAAGCCTTCAGAAACCGCGAGGCGCGCTCGGAATTGGCCAGTTCGGACAGCAATTGCAGCGCTTCGCAACTGGTGGCCGCCCGGGTATCGCCGGTGACCACGCTGCGCACTTCCCGGGAATCCAGGTAGGAGACATCGTCGCGCGTCAGGATCACCACCCGGTCGTCGCGATTCAGCGGCAGCGCCGGGCCGGCGGGGTCGAGGGCAGCGCTGACATTGAAGCTGACCCAGCCGCGCACGCCGGTGGCGGAATCGGTGCGCTCGATCAGGCCCAGCGGCAGATAGGCCTCGGCCTTGGCGTCGGAGGCCTTGATCTGCGCGGTGCCGAGCAGGCTGCGCAGCGTGTACCCGGGCTGCCACTGGTAAGGACCGGGGTAGCGGACATGGCCGATGATCCGGACCTTGTTGTCGATCGCCCCGGCCACCGGGCCGACGCGAAGGAAATCGCCGTCCTGCACATCGGACAGCAGATCGGCGTCGCGGGCGAGGTCGATCTGGCGGATCGCGCGCTTGTTGCCTTCAAAACGCTCGATCTGCGCCGTGCCGGTGTTGACCGAAGCGAGCAGGCCGCCGGCCAGTTCGAGCACTTCGTCGACGCTTTCTTCCTGATCCAGTTCATAGACCGCCGGGCGCTTGACCGCGCCGGCCGCCGACACCCGCGCGCCGACCGGCGGCACGAACACCACATCGCCCGGCAGCAGGCGGGCATCGCCGCTGGAATCGCCGTGCAGCAGCAGGTCATAAAGATCGAGGCGCTGCACCAGCCGGCCGTTGCGCTTCAGTTCGATCTGCCGCAGCGAGCCCACTTCGGTGACACCGCCGCCGACGAACAGCAGGTTGGTGATGGTGGCCAGCGAACTGACCGTGTACGAACCCGGCTGGCGCACGTCGCCGGTCAGGAACACGCGCACCGAGCGCAGTTCGCCCAGCGAAATGCTCGACTGCACGCCGATCAGCTCGCGCGCGACCCGTTCGGTGAGCAACTGGCGGACGTTCTCGAAACGCTGGCCAGCGACTGCGATCGGGCCGAGCTTGGGGAAGTTGATCTGGCCATCGCGGCCGACCAGCAGGCTGTAATTGCCGTTGTCGTTGCCGAACAACTGCACGCGCACCGAGTCACCCGGGCCAACCACGTAATCCGCCGGCACCGGGATATCGGTGGCCGGTGCGAACGTGGTGGCACCAGTGGCGAACAGGTCGTAGCCGAAGGGCTTCAGCGGCTCGTCGGCGACATCGCCGTATTCGACCGGCTCCGGCGCGCGCGCCGGTGTCTCGGCAGGCGCTTCGGGGCGTGCTTCGCTGCGCCCACCGTTGCGCAGGTTGCCAGCGGTGGTCGACAGCGAACTGCCCGCCGCGCCCGGCAGGCGCTGCGATTCGGCATCGGCGACCGGTGCCGTCGGCGTCGACAATTGCTGGTCGCGGAAACGGCCATCGGGCGAGGCCACCGCACCACCCGTGCTGCCGCTGCCCAGGGTTTCGAGCGCTTTCTGCCGCTGTTCGGGCGTCAACTGCTCGATCGCCGCCGGATCGAAGGGCAACTGCGCGCGCGCCGGCCCGGCGACGGCGAACGCCAGCATCAGGCTGGCACCCATGGCGGAAACAACTGGGGAAATCCGCTTGCTCACGTTCGATCAGAATCCATGCTGAAAAAGGTGCCGACCGCCCACACTCGGCGTGGCAAGGATACCGGCTTGGCCGGGCCGATGCGGCAGCGGATTCGGCAGTCGCCCGCTCCCGCGATGATGCCAAGGCTGGACGCCGCCCGGCCGTCCTTGTATCGTTCGCCAGCACTCGATGCAGGCTGACAGCGGCATTCGACAGCTCTGAAGCATCCCGCAACTCTTAAGGAGAGCACCACCGTGAAGCATGCCGTTATCGGATTGACCCTCGCCGTTCTCGCCGCGACCACCGGCGTCGCCCACGCCCAGGACGCCACCCCGCCGGCTGCCGGCGCTGCCGGCAACATCGAAAAGGCATCCGGCTTTGCCGCTGGCGACATCTCGACGGTGCTTGCCGTCGGCCTCGGCGCGTCCACCGCGATCGCCGTGCTGGTGATCGGCGCGGAAGGCGGCGGCAGCACCGCAACCGCCACGTCGACTTCCACCTCGACCGCGCGCTAAGCCGTTCGCTGCATCTGAAAGCCGCTCTCCGGAGCGGCTTTTTTTGTGGCCGGCAGCAACCACGCTCAGGCCGCTTCGAGCGCCGGGCGCAGCACTTCCAGGGTGATCGCCGGTACGTCCGGGCAGAACTGCTGGCGTGATTTCCAGACCTTGCCGGTCGCCGGATCAACCCAGAACTGATTGTCGGTCGACCAGCGCCACTTGCGCACCACCACCCGTTCGCGCAGGTGCAGCAGCGAACGCGGCTGGCCGAAGATGGTCACCGTTTCCATCCCGATGGCTGCGCACCGGCTTTCGACCGGCACGCTGAAATCATCTTTCGGCCGCAGGTCGATGATCCGGCTGATCCGCGCTTCATCGGCCTGGGCCTCGCCGCGCACGGCGAGCGGCAGCGGATCGCCTTCGGTGAACCGCGTGGTCAGCAGATCGCGCGGCAAGCCGATGGTCTTGACCAGCCGGCCGCGCTGGGTGATCAGCACCACGCGATCGGCCGATGCCCAGTGCAGGTTGGCACCGTCGACACTGGCGAGGATCATCACCACCCCGGCGCTGCTGCCGATCCGCACGCCAATGCTCGCGTAAGGAATGGCCGCAATCTGGGCATCGCTGATCGGATAGCCGCTGCCGCCGCCACCGCCGCTGCTGAACGATGAGCCCAGCAGGCTCAGCGAATCGCTGGCGCAACCGGCGAGGCCCAGCGTGCCGGCAGCGATCAGCAGCCGACGACGGGACAGCGAGGCGGACACTGCGGAAACTTCGTTCAGATGGTCGATGTCGTTCACCGGTAAAATGCGTCCTTGCGGTACCCATACTGCCAGTATCGTGCCATCGTCGTGGCACGTTGATGACCTGCGGCGTCGTCCGCTGCCCCGCCCCGGACGCCCATGCCCGCCGTGATTGCCGATTCAGTTTCCGCCCCGCTTCCCGGACCTCTCTTCGTCACCTGCGCGCGCGGGCTGGAACCCCTGCTGGTCGATGAACTGAAGGCGCTGGGACTCGCCGAAGTCGCCGAACGCGGCGGTGGCGTCACTGCCAATGGCCGCTGGGTCGACGCCTATCGTGCCTGCCTGTGGTCTCGGCTCGCCAGCCGCGTGCTGCTGCCCCTGGATTTCTTCGAGATCGCCGACGCCGAAGCGCTCTACGAAGGGGCGAAGCGCATCGACTGGCCAGCCTGGTTCGATGTCGATTCGACCTTCGCAATCGACGTTGCCGGCCGCTCGAACACTGTCACCCACACCCATTTCGCCGCCCTCAAGGTCAAGGACGCCCTCGCCGATCGCTTCCGCGAATTACACGGCCGCCGCCCGAATGTCGACGCCGACGATCCTGACGTTTCGATCCATGTGCACCTGCACGGTGCACAGGCGACGATCAGCCTCGATCTGTCCGGCGAAAGCCTGCACCGGCGTGGCTATCGCCTGGCCACGGGCGGTGCGCCGCTGAAGGAAAATCTTGCCGCCGCGATCCTGATCCGCAGCCAGTGGCCGGCGGTATTCGCGCGCGGCGGCAGCCTGTACGACCCGATGTGCGGCTCCGGCACCCTGCTGCTCGAAGCAGCACTCATGGCCGGCGATGTCGCCCCCGGTTTGCTGCGCACCCGGCATGGCTTCCTGGCGCTCTCCACCTGCGAAGTCGACAACTGGCGTGTGCTGATGGACGAAGCCAAGGCCCGCCGCGAAGCCGGTGCCGAGCGCATCCCGACGATGTACGGTGCCGATCTCGATCCGGCCGCCCTGAAAGCCGCGCGCGGCAACATCGAGCGGGCGGGTCTGGCCTGGAAGATCAAGCTAACCGAGGCCGATGTCTCGCTGATGCGACCGCCGACCTCGACACCGGGTCTGGTCTGCACCAATCCGCCCTACGGCGAGCGCATGGGCAGCGAAGCCGAGATGGTCAAGCTGTACAGCCTGCTCGGCGCGCTGCTGAAACAGCACTTCGCCGGCTGGCGCGCGGGTGTCTTCACCGGCCGCCCGGACCTCGGACCGCGCCTCGGCCTGCGCGCCGAGCGCATGTACGCCTTCTACAACGGCGACCTGCCCTGCAAGCTGCTGACCTTCGACATCGCCGCCCGCGATCCGGAAAGCCCCGCACCGGCGCAGATCGTCGACGGCGATTTCGCCAACCGCCTGCGCAAGAACCTGAAGCACCTCGGCAAGTGGGCCAAGCGCAGCGGCGTGAGCAACTACCGCCTGTACGACGCCGACCTGCCCGACTACGCACTGGCCGTCGATCTTTACGAAGCCGACGGCCTGCACGTTCACGTCCAGGAATACGCGCCGCCGAAAACCATCGACCCGGTGCACGCCGAGCGCCGCCTGCGTGAAGGCCTGAACGCCATCCAGCAGGTGCTGGAAGTGCCGATCTCGAACATTCATCTGAAGGTTCGCCGCCAGCAGAAGGGCGATTCGCAGTACGGCCGTCAGGGGCAGAGCGGCGCGCTGCATGTCGTCGACGAGCACGGCTGCAAGTTGCAGGTAAATTTCACCGATTACCTCGACACCGGCCTATTCCTCGATCACCGGCCGCTGCGCCAGCGGATACGTGCGGAAGCCAAGGGCAAGCGCTTCCTGAACCTGTTCTGCTACACCGGCTCGGCCACCGCGCAGGCGGCGGTTGGTGGTGCAGTGGAAAGCGTGTCCGTCGATCTTTCAAACACTTATCTGGACTGGGCGCAGGAAAACCTGCGCATCAACGGCTTCCGGATGGTCGATGTCGAGCGAAGATCCGCCAAGGAAAACCCGCACCGCTTCTATCGCGCCGACTGCCTGGCCTGGCTGAAAGAACAGGCCGACAAGTCCCGTCCGCCGCAGTTCGACCTGATCTTCTGCGACCCGCCGACCTTCTCGAACTCCAAGAAGATGGACGGCACGCTCGACATCCAGCGCGACCACGTCGAGCTGATCACCCTCGCCGCCCAGCTGCTGGCGCCGAACGGCGTGCTGTACTTCTCGTGCAACCGCAAGCGCTTCAAGCTTGACGACTTCAAACCGCACGGGCTGGATGTCGAGGACATCACGCCGAAGACGCTGGACGAGGATTTCAAGCGGCCGCCGGCGGCGCATCGCGCCTGGGCGATCCGCCGCGTCGGTGCCGCATGGCAGGCCGCGCGCGGCAGCACAAAAGCCTAGTCGAGCGCTGAAACCGGCTTGCCGTCGATCCAGGTCGAACGCAGGCCGAGCGTCTTCAGACGCAGGGGTGGCACGGTCAGCGGATCCTCGTTCAGCACCAGGAAATCGGCGCGCAGGCCCGGTTTCAGCATGCCAACTTCGCTGTCGGCGAAACCGGCGTAGGCAGCATCGACGGTGAACCCGCGCAGCGCCTCGAACGCGGTCAGGCGCTGATCGGGGTACCAGCCGCCATCCGGCTGGCCACTGAGGTCCTGCCGGGTGACGGCCGCGTACAGCCCGAGCTGAGGATCGACCGATTCGACCGGAAAATCCGAACCCAGCGCCAGCCGCCCGCCCGATTGCAGCACCCGCTGCCAGGCGTACGCGCCCTTGATCCGCTCCGGTCCGACGCGGGTTTCGGCCCAGGGCATGTCCGAGGTCGCGTGGGTGGGCTGCATCGAGGCAATCACGCCGAGCGACGCGAAGCGCGGAATATCGGCCACCGGCACCACCTGCGCGTGTTCGATGCGCCAGCGGCGGTCCGGGCGCGCGGCATCGCCGGCCGGTTTCAGCAGGTAGTCGTAAAGATCCAGGACCAGCCGGTTGGCGCGATCGCCGATGGCATGAGCGGCCACCTGCAGGCCGCAGTCGCGTGCCCGGGTTGCTGCCCGTTCCAGCGCCTTGGCATCGGTGACCAGCAGGCCCCGGCTGCCCGGCGCATCGCTGTAATCCTCGATCAGGGCCGCGCCGCGGCTGCCGAGCGCGCCGTCGGCATAGAGCTTCACGCCGGGCATGCGCAGGCGCTGGCCGGCGTGCTGATAGCGGCCCTTGGCGCAGAGATCGGACAAGGCATCGCTGTCACCGTCGGCATAGGCGGTGATCCGCAGCGGCAGGCGTCCGGCGTCGGCGAAGCGCCGGTACAGCGCCAGGTCTGCACGCGACACGCCCATGTCGTGGACGCCGGTCAGGCCGGCGCGGGAGGCCGCCGACAGCGCCCGGCGCAGCGCCTGCTCGCGCAGCGCTTCGCCGGGCGGCGGCACTACGGCGTCGATGAGTTGCGTCGCGGTGTCGACGAAGACGCCGCTCGGCTCGCCGTCGATGCGCTCGATCTGCCCGCCATCGGGCTGCCAGTCGCCGCCGAGTTCGCGTTTGGCGCGGCGGATCGCGGCACTGTTGGCCCAGCCGGCGTGACTGTCGACGCGCTCCAGCCAGACCGGGCGTTCCGGGAACGCGGCGTCGAGATCGGCAGCGGTCGGGAACGCCGCTTCCGGCCAGTCGTTCTGATCCCAGCCGCGGCCGAGCAGCCACTCGCCCTTCGGCAGGTTTTTCTCGAAGGCTTTCAGGCGGGCGATCGCCTCGGCCTTGCTGCGAGTGCCGGTCAGGTCGGCGCGCAGCAGCGCAAACCCCAGGCCCATGATGTGGCCGTGGGCGTCGATCAGCCCGGGCACGACGGTGGCGTTGCGGGCACTGGTCTGGCGCGCCTTGGGATAAGCCCGCCGGAGTGCCTGCGCCTCGCCGACCGCAAGCAGCACCCCCGCGTCATTCCAGACCATCGCCGTGGCGGTTGGCTGCGCAGGGTTCAGGGTGTGGATGCGCGGCGCAACCAGCAGGGTCTCCCCGGCCGATACCGCGAAGCTCAGGGCCAGCAACGGCAGGAGTAGCGTTTTCATCTCAGGTTCTCGGCAAGGTCACGCCAGTCTGGCCCTGATATTTACCGCCGCGATCGCCATAAGATGTTTCGCAGATCTCGTCGCTCTCGAAGAACAGCATCTGGGCGACACCTTCGTTGGCGTAAATCTTCGCCGGCAGCGTCGTGGTGTTCGAGAATTCCAGGGTCACATGGCCTTCCCACTCGGGTTCCAGCGGCGTGACGTTGACGATGATCCCGCAGCGCGCATAGGTGCTTTTGCCAAGGCAGACCACGAGCGTGGAGCGCGGAATCCGGAAGTATTCGACGGTGCGGGCCAACGCGAACGAGTTCGGCGGAATGATGCAGACATCCGATTTCAGATCGACGAACGAACGCTCGTCGAAGTTCTTCGGATCGACGATGGTGGAATTGATGTTGGTGAAGATCTTGAATTCGTCGGCGCAGCGCACGTCGTAGCCGTAGCTGGAAGTGCCGTAGCTGACGATCTTCTGGCCGTTCACCGCGCGCACCTGGCCGGCTTCGAAGGGCTCGATCATGCGGGCGCTGTCGGCCATGCGGCGGATCCACTTGTCGGACTTGATGCTCATCGGCGGCGATTCGGTTGGCGGCGGGATTTCGAGCGCGGATTATCGCCGCAACGCATCCGACTTATTGCAGGACTTCGAGCGCCTCGACCCAGATCAGCTCGCAAGCCCCAGCCCCGCTGTCGTCCCGGCGCAGCGAACTGCGCATCGTCACGCCATTGTCCGAGCGCGCTTCGACCAGCCTGCCGCTGAGGCTCACCACCTGCCCGACCCGCACCGTGTCCAGCGCTTTGGCCACGGCATCGTCCGCAGGAATCAGGTGCATGTTCGCCGCACTGAGGACGATCTCGCGCTCCGGAATCGGGAATTCCCGCACTTTCCAGTAGAAGAAGCGCCCGCTCTGGCTGATCTCGATCTGGTCCAGCACCGCCGAGTCCGACATCCGCCCCCAGCCGAGCGCCAGATCGGTCGGCACCAGGCTGGCCATCCGGTCGAAGCGGTAGTCCTCGCGGCTCAAGACCCGGGCTTCGAGCGCGAATGCGGCCAGCGGCTTCAGGGTCCAGGCCTTGTAGGCGAAGCTCGCATCGTCGCCATCGAGTGCGGTCTGCTGCGGCGGATCGGGCGCGATGCTGCCCGGCGAGGTCGGCACGCTGCGCTGGCTCCATGATCGCCAGCCGCCCCAGACGCACAGCGCGATCAGCAGCCAGACGATCGGAATGCGCCGGTTCAGCATGTTTGCGGCAACTCAGTCGTCGCTGATCGACACGTTCGGAAACGCCAGCACCCCGGCGGCGCCGTAGGCCAGCCGCGCCGCCGCCAGCCGGGCGATGTCGCGATAACGCAAGCTCAGCTCCGAGCGCGGGTCAGCCGCGACAGTCGGGTTGCCGCCATCGGCCTGCTGGCGAATGCGGATGTCGAGCGGCATCCGGCCGAGCAGTTCGGTCCCGGCATCAGAGGCCAGCCGCTCGCCGCCACCGGCACCGAAGATCGCTTCCTCGTGGCCGCAGTGGGTGCAAACGTGAGTCGCCATGTTCTCGACCACGCCGAGCACCGGAATGCCGACCTTGCGGAACATCTCCAAGCCCTTGCGGGCGTCGAGCAGGGCGATGTCCTGCGGCGTGGTGACGATGACGCTGCCGGCCACCGGCACCCGCTGGCTCAAGGACAGCTGGATGTCGCCGGTGCCCGGCGGCATGTCGACAATCAGGTAATCGAGGTCATCCCAGACGGTTTCCGTCAGCAGCTGGATCAGGGCCTGGGTCGCCATCGGACCGCGCCAGACAGCCGGCTGGGCGTCGTCCTTCAACAGGAAACCGATCGACATCGCCTGCAAGCCGTGGGCAATGATCGGGTTGATGCGCTTGCCGTCCGGCGAACTCGGCCGTTCCTTGGAGCCCAGCATCAGCGGCTGCGAAGGCCCATAGACATCGGCGTCGACGATGCCGACCCGTGCACCTTCTGCCTGCAGCGCCAGCGCCAGATTGACCGCAACCGTCGACTTGCCGACGCCGCCCTTGCCCGAAGCGACGGCGATGATGTTGGCCACACCCGGCAAGGGATTCAGGCCTTTCTGCACCGCCTGCGGCAGCACCCGGCAGCCGATGCGTACGGTGGCTTCAACACCGCAAGCTGCGCGCAGCGCGTCTTTCACCGCATCGACGAACTCCGGTGCGATGCCGGCCGCCGGAAAGCCGAGTTCGACGACGACATGCGGTGTGGCACTGACCGTCAGATCGGCAATGCAGCCGGCTTCGACCAGACCGCGGCCGATCAGCGGATGGATGACGGTATCGAGGGCAGCAAGCAGGTCGGTGCGGAGCATGGGCGTGTCAAGGCAAGCAGGGGCGCAGATTGTCGCCGCCCCGGGCGTGTATTGTCCGGCGTCGACACGATCCGCGCACGCGGGACCACCTCACTCCTCACGCCTCACTCCTCACGAACATGGCCGCAAGCTTCGTCTGGCACGACTACGAAACCTTCGGCACCGACCCGGCGCGCGACCGGCCGTCGCAGTTCGCCGCCCGCCGCACCGACGAGAATCTGGAGCCGATCGGCAAGCCGCTGGTGATCTACTGCCAGCCCGCCATCGACGTGCTGCCAGCGCCCGAAGCCTGCCTGATCACCGGCATCACCCCGCAGCAGGCGCGCGACGAGGGCCTGCCCGAGTACGAATTCGCCCGGCAGATCGACGAAGTGTTCTCGGTGCCGGAAACCTGCGCCGCCGGCTACAACTCGATCCGCTTCGACGACGAGTTCACCCGCCACCTGCTCTATCGCAACTTCCACGAGGTCTATCTCCGCGAATGGCGCGGCGGCAATTCCAGATGGGATCTGATCGACGTGGTCCGCCTCTGGCACGCGCTGCGGCCTGAAGGCCTCGAATGGCCGGTTGGTGACAACGGCGCGACCACTTTCAAGCTCGAACGCTTGAGCAAGGCCAACGGCCTGACCCACGAGAAAGCCCACGACGCGCTCAGCGATGTCGATGCCACGATCGCCTTGGCCCGCCGCCTGAAAACAGCGCAGCCGCGGCTGTTCGAGCACGCGCTGAAACTGCGCGACAAGAAATTCGCCGCCACCCTGTTGAACGTCACCACCATGGCCCCGGTGGTACATGTGTCGTCGAAGATTCCCGCCGCGCGCGGCTGCATGGCGGTGATCGCGGCAATCTCCATGCACCCGACCAACGCGAACTGCGTGCTGACCTTCGATCTGTCGTCCGACATCGACGAGCTGCTGGAACTCGACGCCGACGACATCCGCGACCGGGTGTTCGCCTCGGCCGAGGACTTGCCGGAGGGTGTGGAGCGCCTGTCGCTGAAAGGCGTGCACCTGAACAAGTCGCCGATGCTGTCGCCGATCGCCACGCTCAGAGGCCCGGACGCCGAGCGCTGGGGTATTGATGTCGCCGCCTGCCTCGCGAATCACGCCAAGCTGGTCGCCGCCGGTGACGCGCTGAAAACCAAGGTCCGCGAGGTGTTCACCCAGGAACCGCGCGAAGGGACCGATCCGGAGCTATCGCTGTACGGCGGCTTCCTGCCCGATAGCGACAAGGCGCGGCTGGCGAAGGTGCGCAACGCTGGTCCTGATTCGATCGCCCGCCTGCACGGCACATTTGCCGACGCCCGCTACGACGAACTGCTGTTCCGCTACCGCGCCCGCCATTACCCGGACACGCTGGATGAGGACGAACGCGCCCGCTGGCAGGATTTTGTCGTCGGCAAGCTGCGCTACGACACCGGCCTGTCGACGCTGACGCTCGACGCCTACCGCGAGAGCGTCGCGGCGCTCGCCGCACGCGAACGTCACCCGGACAAGCTGCGCGTGCTGGCGCAACTGGCGGTGTGGCCGGAGGAATCGGGTTTGGAGCGCTTGTTGCGCGGCTGACGCTGCCGGACAATCCGACTCAACACCAACGCCGGAAAAACAAGGAGGTTCAAGAACATGGCCGACCGAAAGAAGCGCACCGACAGCAGTTCCTGGGGCGAAATGAAGGAGTGGGTGTGGCCGTCGACCAAGACGATGCCGGAGGCCGTCAAGGCGGCCAGGCTGGGCGCAGGTGCGGCATTGGTGATTGCGCTGGTCACAGCCGCGATCGGTGCCTGGACCTGGTACTCCGGCACGAGCCTGGCTGGACTGGATCCCTGGGTGCTCGTCGACGCTGTCGTCTTCGCCGTGCTGGCGCTCGGCATGCGCTTCAACTCCCGAAGTGCCGCCTGGCTAGCGCTGCCTCTGTATCTTTTTGCTCAAATCTCGATCATTTACAACACCGGGAAATTCGCCAATCCGGTGATGACCATCCTGCTGACGACGTTCCTGATCAGCGGCGTTCGCGGCACGATGGCGGTGCACCGGCTTCGAGCGCTGGAAGCCGGGCAGGCGTGATCGAAGTCTCATCCGAAGCGTTCATGGAAATGCTGGATTCTTTCCGGTAACTCAAAGTCCCGGCAGATTCATCAGTACCTCCAAACGATCTCCAAAGTCGGCAACCAACATTTCGAGATCATTCAATTCGTTCCGTAAATTCTCGTATGCACCTGAATCATCGTCCAGCTTCGACATTGCCAGCTTGATCCTGGCGATTTCATCGTTGGCTAGTCTGGCGGCTAAAGCCAGATTGAATTTTTCGCGGCCTAATACAAGATCTTCGACAACGATGTATCGGCTGCCATCGGCCACGAGATATAGGGCGGGATCAGTCATGACGAACTCGCAATCTTCGTAAAGTCCAGTCGTAGCCCCCTCAAATCTTCGCCACCAAACGCCCCATTCGCTCGGTCAGCTTGACGTTTTCGCGGTAGTCCACCGGCACCGCGATCAGCGCCGGGCCCGGTTGCCGGAAGGCTTCTTCGAGCGCGCCGGGCAGTTGGCTGGCGGTGGTCAAGGTTCGGCCCCAGCAGCCGAATGACTGCGCCAGCAGCTCGAAATCCGGATTGCCGAAGCCGAGCGGGAAGTGCTTGCCGAATTCGTTCTGCTGCTTCCATTCGATCAGGCCGTAGCTGCCGTCGACCCAGATCATCACCACGATGTTGAGGCGGTAGCGGACGGCGGTTTCCAGATCCTGCACGTTCATCAGGAAACCGGCGTCGCCGCAGATCGCCAGCACGCGCTTTTCCGGGGCCGCGAACTTCGCACCGATGGCCCCCGGCAGCGCGAAGCCCATCGAACAGAATCCGTTTGAAATCAAGACACTATTCGGGGTTTCCGCCGGGTAATAGCGGCCGATCCACATCTTGTGGGCACCGACATCGGACAGCAGGATGTCGTCGTCGCGCAGGAATTCGCGCACGTCCCAGAGCACTTTCTGCGGCTTCATCGGGAAGCTCGCATCGGCGCGTTCGCAGCCGTGATCGGCGGCAATCTGCTCGCGCAGCGGCTGCCAGCGGCCGATGTCGTGCAGCGGCAGGCGATTGGCGTGATCCTTCGCCAGCAGCGCGCTGATCTGCGCCAGGCTGGCGGCGATGTCGCCGACCACGTCGGCGGCCACCGGGTAGTCCTGATCGACCTCGGCCGGCAGGAAATCGACGTGGATGATCTGCTTGTCGCGCTTGGCATTCCAGAACTGCGGGCTGTATTCGACCAGGTCGTAGCCGACCACCAGCACCGCGTCCGCCACCTCCATCGCCTGATTGCCGTAGTCACGCGCCTGCAGGCCGATGGTGAACAGGTTGTGCGGGTCCGACCGCGCCAGCGCGCCCTTGCCCATGAAGGTGTTGAACACCGGCAAGCCGCAGCGATGAGCAAGTTCGCGCAACTGCGCCGCCGCGCGCTTCCGCAAGGCACCGTTGCCGGCCAGGATCACGGGGTTCTTCGCGGCCAGCAGGATCGCCACCGCCTGCTCCACGGCCTGAGCATCGGCGGCCGGCCGGCGGGTCTTGGTCACTGCCATCGGTACCGCTGCAAGCCTTTGTTTGGCAATGTCTTCCGGCAATTCGACAACACAGACGCCGGGCTTTTCGGCTTCTGCCAGCTTGAACGCCTTGCGCAGGATTTCCGGGATGGCGTCGGCGTCGATGATCGACTGCGCCCACTTGGAGATCGGCCGCATCATCGCGATCGTGTCCATGTTCTGGTGGCTTTCCTTGTGCAGCCGCCGCGTCGAGCCCTGACCGATGATCGCCACCACCGGCGAGCGGTCCATGTTGGCATCGGCCAGGCCGGTGACCAGATTGGTCGCCCCCGGGCCGAGGGTGGCCAGACAAACCCCGGCGCGGCCGGTCAGACGGCCGTAGACATCGGCCATGAACGCCGCTGCCTGTTCGTGGCGAACCAGGATGAAGCGGATCTTCGAGTCCAGCAGCGCGATCATCAGATCGGCGTTTTCCTCGCCGGGCAGGCCGAAGATCAGCTCCACGCCTTCCGCTTCGAGGCAGCGCACGAACAATTCGGCGGCCTTGGTGCCGGCCGCCGGTGTCGCTTTTGCATCATCCATGTCGTTTCTGTCCCGCCTGCCGGATCGGCAACCCGATCCTGCGCTGTTTCGCGACCCAGCGGCGGCTCAGCAGCGGCTTAAGCGCGCTTGCTGCTGTCCAGCCAGCGCGAAAAAAAGCCGGCCGCGATGGCACCGGCGATCGGCGCCACCCAGAACAGCCAGAGTTGGGCGATGGCCCAGCCGCCGACGAACAGCGCCGGGCCGGTCGAGCGCGCCGGGTTCACCGAGGTATTGGTGACCGGGATGCTGATCAGATGGATCAGGGTCAGGCACAGACCGATGGCGATCGGCGCGAAACCGGCCGGCGCGCGGCTGGAGGTGGCACCCAGAATCACGGTCAGGAAAAAGAAGGTCAGCACGAATTCGGTAGTCGCGGCTGCCGCCATCGAATAGCCACCGGGGGAATGCTCGGCATAGCCGTTCGAGGCAAACCCACCCGCCAGACTGAATGCCGGAATGCCGCTGGCGATGACGTACAGCACGGCCGCGCCAAAGATCGCCCCGGCGACCTGTGCGCCGATGTACGGGGCCAGCGACGCCGCCGGGAAGCGACCGCCGGCCCACAGCCCGATCGACACCGCCGGATTCAGATGACAGCCCGAGATATGGCCGATCGTGTAGGCCATGGTCAGCACCGTCAGGCCGAACGCCAGCGACACGCCCGCGAAGGCGATGCCCAGATCGGGCACACCCGCCGCCAGCACCGCGCTGCCGCAACCGCCCAGCACCAGCCACGCGGTACCGACGAACTCCGCTGCCAGCTTCTGTCCCAGACTGCTTGTCATGTGAATGCTCCCAGGTTGACGGTGATTGAACGGGCCTCAAGTCTGCACGGCCGGCCCCGACCTCCGCCATGCCCGGCATCAAGTCGGACGGCAGGGGCCTGCATGCGATAATCCGGTTCCGTTTCAAGCACATCCCCTGCCAATGTCTGCTCCGGCGCGCCGAAAAATCCTGGTCACCAACGCCCTGCCCTACGCCAACGGCCCGCTGCATCTCGGGCACATGGTTGGCTACATTCAGGCGGACATCTGGGTGCGTTTCCAGCGCATGTGCGGCAACGAAGTGACCTACGTCTGCGCCGACGATGCCCACGGCACGCCGATCATGCTGGCGGCCGAAAAGGCCGGCGTCGCCCCGGAAGCCTTCATCGCCGGCATGCAGGCCTCGCATGCCGCTGATTTCAAAGCCTTTGGCGTCGATTTCGACCACTACCACTCGACCCATTCGGACGAGAACCGGCGGCTGTCGGAGTCGATCTACACGAAGCTGAAAGCCAGCGGCTACATCGCCAGCCGCTTCATCGAACAGGCCTACGACCCGGTCAAGGAAATGTTCCTGCCGGATCGCTATATCAAGGGCGAATGCCCGAAGTGCGGAACTGCCGATCAGTACGGCGACAACTGCGAAAGCTGCGGGGCGACCTACGGGCCGACTGATCTGAAGAACCCGTTCTCGGTGGTTTCGGGGGCGACGCCGGTGCTCAAGGAGTCCGAGCATTACTTTTTCGAGCTTTCAAAGCTTCAGGGAGAAGTCGAAACCTGGCTGAATGATGAAAAAACCGTCATCCATTCGAGCGTCAAAGCCAAGCTGCGCGAATGGACGGCCGGCGGCCTGCGCGACTGGGACATCTCGCGCGATGCGCCGTACTTCGGCTTCGAGATTCCAGGTGCGCCCGGCAAGTACTTCTATGTCTGGCTCGATGCGCCGATCGGCTACTTTGCGTCGCTGTCGGCCCTGCTCGGCAACGACGAAGCCCGGCTCGCCGAATTCATCGGCCCGGACTCGACCGCCGAGCTATGGCACTTCATCGGCAAGGACATCATCAATTTCCACGGCCTGTTCTGGCCGGCGATGCTGAAAGGTGCCGGCCATCGCCAGCCGACCGGGCTGTCGGTCAACGGCTATCTGACGGTGAACGGCGCGAAGATGAGCAAATCGCGCGGTACGTTCATCAAGGCGCGGACCTTCCTTGATGCCGGGCTGAATCCGGAATATCTGCGCTATTACTTCGCGGCGAAGCTGTCCGATGGCGTCGATGATCTCGACCTGAATCTTGATGATTTCGTCGCACGGGTGAACAGCGACATCGTAGGCAAGTACGTGAACATTGCCAGCCGTTGTGCGGGGTTTATCGAATCAAAGTTCGACGGAAAGCTAAGCGAGAGCTTCGCTGAAGCCTTGGAGATCATCGATGGAAGTAAGCGCT
Source organism: Nevskia sp. (assembly GCA_021732745.1). Taxonomy (GTDB): domain Bacteria; phylum Pseudomonadota; class Gammaproteobacteria; order Nevskiales; family Nevskiaceae; genus Nevskia. The sequence goes on from JAKFUK010000002.1 coordinate 329,185, forward strand.
ACTCCTACGAATCAGGGCATTCGGCTTATCGAAAGATTGAATCGCAAAGCGGCAAAATTAGAACAGCATTCGAACGCCGCAATTTTTCAGAAGCTCTGAGGCTCATTGCGAATAGTGCCGATTACGCGAATGAGTATGTAACGACTGCAGAGCCTTGGCGTCTAGCGAAGGAACAACGGTTAACCGAGTTGCAGGCCGTCTGTACCACAACCTTGAACATGTTCCGGTTGCTAAGTGGATATCTGAAGCCGGTTCTACCGTCACTCGTGGCGCAAGCGGAGATATTCTTGGGCGGCGACATCCTTGATTGGAACAGCCTCGACAAGCCGCTGCTTGGACGAACAATCAAGCCTTACAGTGCGCTCGCCACCCGTATCGACCCCGCCCACATCAAGGCGATGATCGCCGCATCGACCGACAGCCTAACCCCGGCCGAAGCACCGAAAGCCAAGACTGCGAAGCCAGCGAAGGCTGCTGTACACGCCTCACCCCTCACGCCTCCCGCCTCACCGGCGAGCGCCAGCGAAGCCACCATCGAGGACTTCGCCAAGATCGACCTCCGCATCGCCCGCATCGAAAACGCCGAAAGCGTCGAAGGTGCCGACAAGCTGCTGCGTCTGACGCTGGACCTCGGCGCGATGGGCAAGCGGCAGGTATTCGCCGGCATCAAGAGCGCCTATCCGCCGGAGAAACTCGTCGGCCGGCTGACCGTGATGGTCGCCAATCTGGCGCCGCGCAAGATGCGCTTCGGCATGTCCGAAGGCATGGTGCTGGCGGCCAGCGGCGACGAGGGCGGGCCGTTCCTGCTGGCACCGGATGACGGCGCGCAGCCGGGCATGAAGGTCAAATAGGTGAGGCTGCCGGGTGATGCCACTTTCGCGGCGCGGCTGTACTGCGCGGCCGCCGGGGCAACGCTGATCGCGCTGGCGCTGGCGGCGTGGAAGGCCGACCGCAGCAATCCCTACATCGGCGCACTGCTCGGCGGCACCGGGCTGTTTCTAGTCGCTGGTACCTTCGGACGGCCGACGCGGCTGACCGCGATGCTGTCGCTGTGTGCACTGTTCGCAGGTGGTGCCTTCATTTCCGGGCTCGGTTTCCTGGTGCTGGCGCTGGTGATTCCCACCTGGGCGCAGCTCGGCGTGCTGGCGATCAAGCTCATCGCCTCACTGCTGGCGATCGCGCTGGCGCGGCAGATGTACCGGCAATCGCTGACGTGAACCGCGCCTGCCGTAGGGTGGGCAGGCTTCAATTGCCCACCGATTCGCGAACATCGATCGGCGGCGCAGCGTGGGCAGATGAAGCCTGCCCACCCTACGGATCGCTGGGCGCGTGAGCGATCTCGTCGCGCGACTCGATGCGCTGCTGCCGCAAACGCAGTGCCGCCGCTGCGGCTTCGACGGCTGCCTGCCTTATGCCGAAGCGCTCGCGGCCGGCACGACGACATTGAATCGCTGCCCGCCGGGTGGCCTGGCGACCATCGCGGCACTCGCGGAAGCGCTGGATCAACCGCTGCTGCCGCCAGATGCTGCGCTATGGCCGGAAACAGCGGCGCTTACCGCCGATCAGGCCCTGACGCCGACCATCGCCGTGATCGACGAAGCCCGCTGCATCGGCTGCTTCAAGTGCGTGCTGGTCTGCCCGGTCGACGCCATCATCGGCGCGCCGAAATACCTGCACACGGTGATCGCCGACGATTGCTCGGGCTGCGATCTGTGCCTGCCGCCCTGCCCGGTTGATTGCATCGACATGGTGCCGCGCGCGTCCATACAGACCCCTGCCGATGCGATGGCCGAGCGCTGGCGCACGCTGCACCGCGCCCGCAAGGCGCGCCTTTCCCGCGAGCGCGAAAGCCGCGACGAAGCGCGCCGACTGCGGCGCGGCGAATTGCTGAGCACCCAGGCACAGGGCTATGACATCGCCGCCGCCATTGCTCGCGCCAGATCCCGCAAATCCTTGAATACGCAATGAATATAGCCCAGCGCACGGAACTCTACCGACGCCTCGCTGCCGTCAATCCGAATCCGCGCAGCGATCTGGTCTACGGCAATCACTTCGAGCTGCTGGTGGCGGTGGTGCTGTCGGCGCAGGCCACCGATGTCAGCGTCAACAAGGCCACGGCTAAGCTGTGGCCGGTGGCCAACACGCCGCAGGCGATCCTCGATCTGGGCGAGGCGCGGCTGCGCGACTACATCAAGACCATCGGGCTCTATCAGACCAAGGCAAAAAACGTCATCAAGCTCTGCGAGCAGCTGCTGGCCCTGCATGGCGGCGTGGTGCCGAACGATCGCAAGGCCTTGGAAGCGCTGCCGGGTGTCGGCTCGAAGACTGCCAGTGTCGTGCTCAATGTCGCTTTCGGCGTGCCGACGATTGCCGTGGACACCCACATCTTCCGGGTTGCCAACCGCACCGGTCTGGCGGCGGAGAAGACCGCCGACAAGGTCGCCGCCAAGCTCGAAAAGGTGACGCCGAAGGAATACCTGCTCAACGCCCATCACTGGCTGATCCTGCACGGCCGCTACCTGTGCAAGGCGCGGACGCCGGAGTGCTGGCGCTGCTCGATCACCGAGTTCTGCAAGTACAAGGCAAAGACGCCGGCAGCTGGCGAAGTCGCGGTGAAACCGCTGAAGGGCAAGCCGGTCGCGAAGAAGAAAGCGGCTGCGCGTTGAGCTTGACGGCCCAACCCCCGACAATCCCGCGATGGACGACGGCCTGAACCCTTTGCTGCACCCCGCGCGCCCGCTGTGGCAGCGCCTGATGGCCGAGGCGATCAGCCGCCCGGCCGAGCTGCTCGCAGCCCTCGATATCGACCCGGCATGGCCATCGCTGGCCGCTGAAAAACTGCGCGATTTCCCGATCCGCGTGCCGCGCGGCTTCGTGGCCCGCATGCGTCGCGGCGATCCACTGGACCCGCTGTTCCTCCAAGTCTGGCCATCGCCCCGCGAAGCCGAGGACGCACCGGGCTACACGGCCGATGCGGTCGGCGATCTGGCGAAACTCAAAGGTGGCGGGCTGATCCACAAATACGTCGGCCGGGCGCTGGTGATCAGCACCGGTGCCTGTGCGGTCAACTGCCGCTACTGCTTCCGGCGGCATTTCCCGTACAGCGAGGCGCTCGGCTCGCGCGGCCACTGGCGTGAAACCCTGGCCAGCCTCGACGCCGATCACAGCATCGAGGAAGTGATCCTGTCCGGCGGCGATCCGCTGGCGCTGAGCGACGACAAGCTCGCCGAGTTCGTCGCCGCGCTCGACGCCCGACCGTGGATCAAGCGGCTGCGGCTGCATACGCGCGTGCCGGTGGTGCTGCCGGAGCGGGTCGATGAAAACCTGCTCGGCTGGCTGAACGCCACGCGCTTGCAGAAGGTCGTGGTGCTGCACATCAACCACGAGAACGAGATCGACGGGGCGGTGGCGGACGCCTGCGCGAAGCTCAAGGCAGCCGGTGCCACGGTGCTGAATCAGGCGGTTTTGCTGCGCGGCATCAATGATTCAGCGGATGCGCAAGCCCGCCTGTCCGAGCGCTGCTTCGCGGCTGGCGTGCTTCCCTACTATCTGTTCGTACTCGACCGGGTGGCAGGCGCAGCGCATTTCGACGTGAGCGAATCTCAGGCACAGGCATTGATGAAGGCGCTGGCAGCGCGGCTGCCCGGCTACCTGGTGCCGCGTCTGGTCCGCGAGATCGCCGGTCAGCCGGCCAAGACTTTGCTGCCGTGGTAGCGGTTGCCACCGACGAATGGCGCGATGCGCTGACGGTGCCGGCCGTCAGCGGTGTGCTGCTGGTGGTGAGCCTGGCCGAGGACGTGGCCAGAAAGATCGAGACCAGCCTGCGCAATGCCGGCCACCCGTTACGGGTGCGCTGGGTGCAGGCGCTCGACATGCTCGAAGACAGCCTGCGCAACAACCCGCCCGATCTGGTGCTCGCCGATCGCGACGTGCCGGCCGCCTCGCGCGACCGCGTGCTCGAAGCCTGCAAGCGCCTGCAACCTGAACTCCCTGTTCTGCTGCTCGGCCGTCAGCCGGCGCTGGACGCAACCCTGGCCGCGCTCGCTGCCGGTGCCGAAGATCTGGTCGGCTGCGATGACAGCACCCAGCTCAAGCACCTGGAACGGGTGGTTGCCCGCGAAATCGCCCGCCACAACCTGAGCCGCAGCCTGCGCCAGAACCGTGCCCGGCTCGCCGATTTCGAATCACGCCACGAAAAGCTCACCGAATCGACCGGCGATGCCGTCGCCACCGTGCAGGAAGGCATCGTGGTCCGCGCCAATGTCGCGATGGCCAAGCTGATTGGTCAGGACGACCCCGCAAAGCTGGCCGGTCATCCGCTGATCGACCTCGTCGCCAGCGACCAGCAAGGCGAAATCAAGGAACGGCTGCGCGCCGTGCTGAAAGGCCGCCATCTCGGCGAACGTCTGGAACTGCGGCTGGCCGGCAAGAGCGGCGTTGCCGTGGTCAAGGCGCAGATGATTCCTGGCAGCCAGGATGGCGAGCAGGTCATCGAACTCTTGATCCGCGCTGCCGATCAGGGACGCGAGCCGGCGCGCACCTCAGCCGCTGCCGGCCCGGTTGAAGGCCGCGCCGCGTTTCGCAGCGCGCTCGCCACAGCAGTGCCGGAGGGCATGACCCGCGCCGCGCTGCTGATCCGCTTCGATGACGCCGCAGGTCTGGAAGACCGGGTCGGCCATGTCGACGCCGAAGCGCTGATCGGCCTCGGAAGTGCCGCGATTGCCAGCCGTCTCGGTGCCGGCGACCGGCTGTTCGGCTTTTCGATCGACGAGCGCGCGGCGATTGTCGAGCGTCCGGAACTGACCAGCATCGAGCGACTGGCCGAAACCCTGCGCCGCGAGCTGCGCGAGGAAATTTTCAGCCTCAACGATCGCGAAGCCCAGCTGACCCTGACCATCGCGCTGTTCCAGCCCGGCCCTGCGGATGTCGTCGACACGGTGATCAAGCAGCTGGTCAGCGAGGCACGCGGCGCGTCTGCCAAGGACGGCAACCGCGTGGTGATCGTCGGCTCGTCAACCCGCACCGCACAGGCCGAGCGCGAGGAAGCGCGGATTGCCGCGCTCACCCGCCGAGCGCTGGTCGAGGACCGCATGAAGCTGGCCTGGCAGTCGATCGCCAGCCTGGAAGGTGACACCCGCAACCACTTCGACCTGCTGGTGCGAATGACCGACGAGACCGGCCGCGAATGGACGGCGTCGGAATTCCTGCCGGCCGCGCAGAAATTCAATCTGATGCGCTCGATCGACCGCTGGGTGGTCGGTAGCGCGCTCGACCTGATCGCCCGCCGCACCCGGCCTCAGGACACCGCGACGCTGTTCGTGAAGATTTCTGAAGACACAGTGCGCGACGCCGAAGCCTTCATGGTCTGGCTGCGCGAACTGCTTGGCGGACGCCAACTCAAGCGCGACGAGATCGTTTTTGAAGCGCAGGAACTGGTGCTGCAGAACCACATCCGCAAGGCGCGGACCTTGACCCGCGAGCTGGTCGAACTCGGTGCCGGCTTCGCGATCGAGCATTTCGGCGTCGGCCCCAGTTCGGCGCAGATGCTCGACTACATCCCGGCGCAGTTCCTGAAGTTCCACGCCTCGTTCACCCAGTCCTTCGGCGATCGCGCCACCATCGCCCGCCTGAGCGAACTGGTCGAAGCGGCGAAGCAGCACAAGATGAAAACCATCGTCAGCCACGTGGAAGACGCCAATGTCATGGCCCGGCTGTGGCAGATGGGCGTCAACTACATTTCCGGCTATCACGTGCAGGAGCCGGAAGTGGTGATGCTCAGCGACGATCCGATGGCGGCGAAGCACTGATCCGATCGTAGGTCCGGATTCATCCGGACGCCTTGTTGGCTGGCGGCGGTGCTGTCCGGATGAATCCGGACCTACGAAAAAGGCGACCCGGTGGGTCGCCTTTTTGCTTCACGCTTCGTTTTACTGCGAGGCCTGAAGGCGCGCGATGCGCTCTTCAAGAGGCGGGTGCGTCATGAACAAGCTCTTCACCCCACCCGAGATACCCATGGCCTGCATGCCCTGCGGCAGGCTCGACGGTTCGTGCTGCGCCTTCAGCTTGGCCAGTGCGGCGATCATCTTGCGCTTGCCCGCAAGATGGGCTCCGCCGGCATCGGCGGCGAATTCGCGGCGGCGGCTGAACCAAGCGACGACGATCGAGGCGGCGAAGCCGAGCACGATCTGCATCACCATCGAGGTCACGTAGTAGCCGATGCCAGGGCCGCTGCGGTCGTCGCCGCGCTTGAGTGCGGAATCCACCGCGTAGCCGATGATCTTCGACAGGAAGATCACGAAGGTGTTGAGCACGCCCTGGATCAGGGTCAGGGTCACCATGTCGCCGTTGGCGACATGGGCGATCTCGTGGCCCAGCACCGCTTCGGTCTCGTCCTGGTTCAGAGCGCGCAGCAGGCCGGTCGACACCGCGACCAGGGCATTGTTCTTCGACATGCCGGTCGCGAAGGCATTGATTTCAGGGGCATCGTAGACCGCGACTTCCGGCATGCCGATGCCGGCCGCACGGGCCTGACGCTCGACGGTGGCCAGCAGCCAGGCTTCGGCCGCACTCTTCGGCTGCTCGATGACCACGGCTCCGGTCGAGCGCTTGGCCATCCACTTCGACATGGCCAGGGAGATGAACGAGCCGCCCATGCCAAACACCGCAGAGAAGATCAGCAGGCTTCCGTAATTCAGACCACCTTGGGTCAAGAAGCGGTCGCCGCCGAGCAGGCTCGCGACCACCGACAGCACCAGCATGATGGCGATATTGGTCAGCAGGAACAGGCCGATGCGTTTCATGTTTCAGGTCCGGATGCAGGTTGCGGGTATCGCGAAATCTGGCGATCAAGCCGGCAGAATCAAGCCCCCGACTCGCCAGTACGGCCGCTGACCACCGCCGCCATGGCGTCGACCCGCTGATAGCCGCGCGGCAACGGATTGCCACGCGAGGCCCGCGCGCCGAGATAACCGGCGTCGAGATCGCTGGCCTTGATGGTCAGGCGGCGCTTGAGGCTGGTGACTTCCAGCGCCGAACCGGCTGGCAGCAGGCAGGCGGCGACGATGCGGTCCTCGCCCTTCAGGCTGATCAGCTTGTTGCCCTTGCCCTTCGACAGTTCCGGCAGCTCGCTGGCCGCGAACACCAGCAGGCGGCCTTCGGCGGTGGCGACGGCGTAACGATCGTCGGGTTTGCGGGTCAGCTGCGGCGGCAGTGGCGTGCCTTCCAGGGTCAGGCAGGCCTTGCCGGCCTTGTTGCGGCCCTGAAGATCGTCGAGCTTGGCGATGAAGCCGTAGCCGTCGGTACCGGCCAGCACGTAGCGATCGGCCCCTTCGCCGGCCAGCAGGCTGACGATCGAAGCGCCGTCCTGAAGATCGAGCTTGGTGGTCACCGGCTCGCCCTGACCGCGGGCGCTCGGCAGTTCGCGCGGATTCAAGGAGTACGCGCGGCCCTTCGAGTCGAGCAGGATCAGCAGGTGATTGGTGCGGCCGGCGACCGAGGTCAGGTATTCGTCGCCGGTCTTGTACGACAGGCCGGTGACATCGACTTCATGGCCCTTGGCGGCGCGGATCCAGCCGGCCTTCGACAGCACGATGGTGATCGGCTCGCTGGGCAGGATTTCGGCGGCTTCGAATGCCACGGCCGGTGCGCGGGCAACCAGCGGGCAGCGCCGGTCGTCGCCGTACTTCTTGGCGTCTTCGTCGATTTCCTTGGCGACCAGCTTCTTGAGCTTGGCCTCCGAGGACAGCAGGTCTTCAAGCTTGGCGCGCTCTTTCGCCAGTTCGTCCTGCTCGGCGCGAATCTGCATCTCCTCGATCTTCTGGAGATGGCGCAGACGCAGGTCGAGAATCGCGGTGGCCTGAATGTCGCTGAGCCCGAAGCGGCGCATCAGCTCGGCATGCGGATCGTCCTCGAAGCGGATGATCCGGATCACTTCGTCGATGTTCAGGAAGGCGATCAGCAAGCCATCGAGGATGTGCAGCCGATCGTTGACCTTGGCGAGCCGGTGTTCGAGGCGGCGCTTGACCGTCGCCACGCGGTAGACCAGCCACTCGATGAGGATTTCCGGCAGGTTCTTGACTCGCGGCCGACCGTCGAGCCCGATCATGTTGAGGTTCACGCGCACCGACTTTTCCAGATCGGTGGTCGCGAACAGATGGGTCATCAGCGCTTCGACATCGACCCGGTTGGAGCGCGGGATGATGACGATGCGAGTCGGGTTCTCGTGATCGGACTCATCACGCAGGTCCTCGACCAGCGGCAGCTTCTTGGCCCGCATCTGCTCGGCGATCTGCTCCTGGATGCGCGCCGGGGACACCTGATGCGGAAGCTGGGTGATGACGACGTTATCGTCCTCCCGCTCCCAGCGCGCGCGCATCCGGACCATGCCGAGGCCTGAGTCGTAGAGCTTCCGCAGCTCGGCGCGCTCGCTGATGATTTCGCAGCCGGTGGGGAAATCCGGCCCGGGCAGCACCGCCATCACTTCATCGAGCGTTGCCGCCGGGTTCTTCAGCAGCAGCTGGCAGGCAGCGGCGAGTTCGCGCAGGTTGTGCGGCGGAATGTCGGTAGCCATGCCCACGGCAATGCCGGTGGTGCCGTTGACCAGGATGTTCGGCAGCCGCGCCGGCAGCAGTTTCGGTTCCTGAAGCGTGCCGTCGAAGTTCGGTACCCAGTCGGAGGTGCCCATCTCCAGCTCGCCGAGCAGGGTCGCCGCGTACGGCGTCAGCTTGGCTTCGGTGTAACGCATCGCCGCGAAGCTCTTGGGATCGTCCGCCGAACCCCAGTTGCCCTGGCCATCGACCAGCGGATAGCGATAGGCGAACGGCTGCGCCATCGTCACCATCGCCTCATAACAAGCGCTGTCGCCATGCGGATGGAACTTGCCGATCACATCACCCACGGTGCGCGCCGATTTCTTCGGCTTGCTGGTGGACGACAGCCCCAGCTCGCTCATCGCGTAGATGATCCGCCGCTGCACCGGCTTCAGGCCATCGGCGACGTGCGGCAGCGCGCGGTCGAGCACCACGTACATCGAATAGTCGAGGTAGGCCTTCTCGGCGAAAAGGCGCAGGGGCAGGCGTTCGGTTTCGGTCGGTTCGCTCATGAACGGCAATACGGGTACGGATCAGGCGGAATTCGCGGCGGCGGAGTGTCGCATTGCCGCGCCGGAAAGTGGGCCGCTGCGGTGCCGGTCTCGGCATTCGCACATCGGCCGACACCGCGCACAACGATCGTACGGTACCAGTCGTTCATTCAAATCATGATTGAAGTCAACGGCTTTCCGAATATCGACAATCGTCGGGCGGCCTGCTAGCGTTCGGCCACTGACGTGCGGCGAGCACGGCTGATTTTTTGAAACCATCCTGGAGGGGAACATGAAGAAGACTTTTATCGCTGCGGCCGTCGTTGCCGCCTCAGCTTTGATTCCGGCGCAGGCCCAGCAGGGCGCCTTTGGTGCCGCGCTGCAGCGGCCGTCCGGCGGCCTCGGTGAAGGCATTCGCATGAGCTACTCCAACATCATCAAGGAACTCGCGCCGACCGGCGTCGACCTGCTGCTGATCGTGCCCGCCGTGCTGCGCGGCCAGCCGGTCGGCCCGAACATTCGCCAGATCGTGTTGCCGCTGCCCGGCCCGGCGTTCCTGAACCTGCCGCTGGTCAATGTGCCGGGCACGATCAGCGTCAATGTTCGCGGCGGTGGTCCGGTGGTGGTCACGATCGGCACCGGCGGCCGCTGAGCGCTTTCGCTGTAACCTTCAAGCTGCCGTCGAAAAGCCCGGCTTCGCGCCGGGCTTTTCATTGCTGTCGCCCGGGCTGCCGTCCGGCGATTTCCTCGCCCCAGTCCAGGACCTGAACGTGGCCATTTCCCTGCCGCCGCCGATCGAACCGCAACTGGTGTCGGTCGCGGACATTCGCGCTGCCGCGAACATCCACGTCGGCATCGGCGCGCTCACTTTCCATGTCGCCGACCGCTGCGAAGTCGGCACCGCCGCGATCGAGCGCGCCGCGCGCGCCGCGCAAACGCCAGCCGATTTCATTCGCGGCCTCAGCACCGCCTGTGTACTGAACGGCTATCCGGCCGCGCGCACAGCCTATGCGGTGGAAGGCGAGACCTTGTTCGTGGCCGTCGATCGCGGCCGGATCAGCGGCATCGACGTGCCGCCCGCGCTGCGCGGCTGGTTCGAGGACCTGAGCCGCCATCGCGAACTGCGCAGCAGCCATCTGGAACAGGCTCGGGTGTTCGCCGACACTTACAGCGAGCGCGCGGGCGACAACTACGCGATGCGTCTGGTGCCGGACGGCGTCGACGCCGCCAAACTGGTCATCGACGCCGCCACCCCCGGCCGTCGCCAGATTCAGGCCCAGGTCGGCTTCACCACCAGCGGCAGCCGCTTTTCCGGCCGCTATCTCGCCGACGCGCAACTCAGGCTGTCGGCCGATACCGGCACCGAGCTATTGCTCGGCGGCAACCTCGGCGTCCGCCCCGCAGGCTTGAACGAGGAGCAGAACAGCGGCCCGTACCGCGATGCCAATGCCCAGCTCAGCCAGGTGACGACGGCGGGTGTGTTCGGCGTCGACGCCCGCTACATCGACTTCGCGCCGGCCGTCGACGCCACGCTGACCGATGGCAGCGTCACCCGGCTCGGCCTGGACGGCGAGATCGGCGAGGCCGGTGTTTCCTGGCTGAATGTGCTGTACGCCGATTACAACGACCGCCTGACCTTCAACCTGCGCATCAGCCGCACCCATCAGACGCTGGATTTCGAGGATCAGCGCCTGTTCACCCAGCGTTACACCGAAGGCGAAGTGACCATCGGCACGGCCAATCGCTTCCGGATCGGCGGTCTCGACATCTTCGAGTTGCAAGCGGCCGTGAATCTCGCCCAGGGTTTCACCACCTCGCCGTTCGGCCCCGGCGATCCTGCCGGCGGCCAGTACAGCCTGGCGCGCCCGGCCCTGCGCCTGAGTTACGGCCCGAACGCCTGGCTGGTGCCGACCATCGAGCTGAATGCGCAGTTCGCATCGAAACCGCTGCCGCAGCTCGAACAATTCGTGCTCGGCGGCGTCGGCAGCCAGCGCGCTTTCGAGCCCGGCACCGCATCCGGCGACAACGGCTACGCTGGCCGACTGTCCCTGAGCAGCAAGCGCTTCGCCTGGAACTGGGCGTCGCTGAAACCGACGCTGTTCGCCGAATACGGCGCTGCCGAGTTCCGCGATTCGCTCGCCGGACGGCCGGACGGCACCTCGCAACGCGCGGATGTGGGCATCGAAACCGTGCTGCGCTTCGGCAGCTTCGTCGAAATCAACGCCTACGCCGCCGCCTCGGTGCTGCGCAGCGGGCCATCGCAGCTCGCGGACGACGATCAAAGGCTCGGCGCGCGCGTGGTGCTGAGCTACTGAGGCAGGTTCACACGATCCTGACGGTGCTGCCGTAACGGGCCAGCTTCGGGTCGGTGGTCAAGAGGATCAGCGGCTCGGTCAGGCTTTGCGCGGCGAGCAGACGGTCGAAGGGGTCTTTGTGGTCGGCGAACAAGGGCATCGTTGCCACGGCGAACAGGTGCTCGGAGTTGATTTCCAGCCACTCGAAACCGTCGGGCACCACCTGATTGCAGACTCTCGCCAGGTCCAGCGTCATCTTTCCGGTGGAAATCTTGATCGCCAGTTCCCACTGGCTCACGCGGCTGACAAAGGCCGCGCTGTCTTGCTCGGCCAGCAGCGCCGGCACCTGTTTCGGCATGCGCTCGGACCCGGTCATCCACCAGACAACCAGCTGGGTGTCGAGCAGATAACGCATCGCTCAATCCTTCAGGCAGTCGAACAAGTCGTCGATCGGGTCGTTGAAGTCGTCGGACATCCAGAAGCCCATGTCCTTGAGGCTCCCCGGCGGCGCGATCTTCCGCTTCGGCGCGACATAAGGCACCAGCTTCGCGATTGGCTGCCCGGCGCGCGCGATCACCACTTCCTGACCCTGCTCGACCTGGGCGAGCAGCTTCGAGAACTGGGTCTTGGCGTCGTGGACGTTGATGGGCGGATTGGCGGTCATGGCCGATCTCTGGAGTGGACTAGGCCTTAGTCTATCCAGCTTGTGGACCTTAAGTCGAACCACGCAGCCGCTGCGCCAGCCGCACGGCGAAGGCGACGATGGTCAAGGTCGGATTGGCCTGGCTGGAGGTCGGGAACACGGCCGCACTGGCAATCGACAGATTCGACACCCCGAAAACCCGCAGATCGGCATCGACGACACCGGTTTCCGGCGTCGCGCCCATGCGCGCGGTGCCGATGTGATGGCCGCCGTAGGCGCCGTAGCGCAGCGCTTCCTGGGCCACGCTTGCTTCGTCGTACTCGAGCCGCCCGCAGCCTGTGCGCGCCAGCTCATCGCGAATCACGCCGAGCGAGACGCGCACGGTGTCGATGTCCCAGTCGGTGTAGCGCCAGTCGATGTGGATCTGTGGCACGCCGAGGGCGTCGCGCTGTTCCGTCAGGGTGATGCGGCTGTCCGGGTTCGGGGCCTGCTCGGAGTGGAAATCGAGGCTGAAGCGGTTGGCACGCGAGGGAATCACCACCGACGGGAACTTGCGGGTTGCCAAGGTCCGCTTGGTGATCCAGTGCCAGAGGAAGGCCAGGGTGTCGAAGGGGTCGAAGACGATGTTGCGCGCGTGCTGCAACCAGGTTTTCACGGTGCGCTGGCGGCCGTCGTGCAGGCGCTTGGAGTACTCGTAGCTGATGAACGACTTGGCCAGATACAGGCCGCTGAGGATGCCGCTCTTGTGCGCCGGGTCGTTCAAGTTCGCGAAATGCAGGCGGGCGACGAAATTGCCGGTGCCGAGCTTGCGCTGCACGGCCTCATTGATCGCGAAACGGCGGCGGGCGTAGACGCCATCCGGGGTGGTCACGTAGCCGTGATGAACGTCGGCACGCGGCCGGGTGACGGTCAGCGTGCCCGCCGTGCCGGCGATATGGCACATGTAATAGCGGCCGACCAGATCGCGGCCGTTGCCGATGCCGGCCTTGGCGACATCGTTGCTGGCCAGCAGAAGGCGCGGCACTTCCAGCCCACCGGTCGCCAGCACGTATTCGCCGGCCTCGACGGTGAAACGCTTGCCGTCCAGGGTCGCGCAATCCAGACGGGCGACCGACGCACCATCCGCATTCAGACGGATCGCCGTGCAGTTGGCATGCAGCAGCACGCGGACATTCGCCGCCGCTTCAAGCAGATGACCGTGCCGCGCCGCGAAGTTGGTTGGCAGGCTGAAGCGTTCGAGCCGGTTCTGGCTGACCTGCTCGCTGTCGAAACCCCGGATCGCTGGCGGTTCCGGGCCGTTGTAGGCGGTTTCAGCGGTGTAGGCGAAGCGCCCGGCTTCGACCCATTCATTGGCGCGCGGATAGAACGGCGCGATGTCGTCGAGCCCGATCGGCCAGCCGCTGTGCGGCAGATAGGGCCGCGCTTCGAAGTCGATGGCGTCGAACGGCATGCAGCGACCGCCCCAGATGGTGGTCGAGCCACCGAAACGGCGCACCCGGTACTTGTCCGGCGGCGGATGCAGCGCTTCATCGGAGGTTTCGCCGGCATACAGCGCCTGCGACGCCGCCTCGTCCTTCATGCCGCCCGATTCGAGCAGCAGCACGGACTTGCCGCTGTCGCGCAGTTCCAGCGCCAGGGTGATGCCGGCGGCACCGGCGCCGACGATGCAGATGTCGGCGCGCAGTGCGGCGTCGGGGGCAAGGCTTGAGGCGTCGTCGATCATCGGGTGTGGGGGCGGGGAATCAATGGGGATCGGCGTCGTCCGACGTCGTCAGACTCGCGAATGCAGCAGGCAAATGCCGCGCCGAGTGCAGGATACGGACGATCAGTACACCGCCTGCTTCAGGTCGAAAAAAGATCAGGTAATGGCGATGCGGCTGACAGCGAAGCGCGGACGCAAGCTCGAATCGTGTCGGTGCCGACTCGGGATGGCGAGCCAGGCTCCGGCAGACCTGCCGCAGTTCGGCAACGAAAGTTCGCGCGCGGGTCGGGTTGTCCTGCGCAATGAATGCTGCGATGTCAACGAGATCATGCGTCGCTGCCGGGGTATAGCGCGGCCTCATTCGCCACCGGCTGCCACAGAACTGATGCGGCGCTCGACTTGCGCGAACACCGCTTCCTCGTCCAGCGGCTCGCCGCTGTCCAGACCCGCGCGGATGGCAGTTCGAAGTTCGTCCAGCCTGGTTTCACGCGCCTTTTCCTCATCCTCCAGCAACCGCAACCCCGCCCGCAGCACTTCGCTGACGTTGTTGTAGCGGCCGCTGGCGATCTGTTCGCGGACGAAGTTCTCGAAACGGGGACCGAGGGCAACGCTGGTCGGCATGGCTGTCTCCACTAACTATTAGTAAGCGCTGCGACTTTTGCTGCCGCCGCGAATGCTGTCAAGCCAGTGGGACTTCGATCGCGAACAGCCGCAGCCGCTCGGCATCCGCCGTCAGCTGGACGAAACCCTCGTCGCGGAAACCGAGCTTTTCCAGCACCCGCATCGACGCGGCATTGCCAACCGACACGATGGCGACGATCCGGCGCAGCGAAAGGCGAGTCCAGGCATCGGCCAGCACGGCTGCGCAGGCTTCGGCCGCGTAACCCTGCCGGAAAGCGGTCGGCAAAAGGGCATAGCCGATGTCGATATCGGCAAGCGTGTCGCGCTTCAGCAGGCCGCAGAGGCCGATCGTGTCGCCGCCGTCACGGCGCACGACGGCACTCAAGCCCAGGCCATGCTGGCGATAGCTGGCCATCGGCCCGCTTTCGATGTAGGCCTTCGCATCGTCGAGCGTGCGCACGCCGCGATCGCCGATCTGGCTCAAAAAACCCGGTGTATTCAGCAGTTCGAGGATGAACGGCGCGTCGTCGAAAGTCAGTGGCCGGATCAGCAGACGCGACGTTTCCAGCATCGGCGGCGACATTTTCTCCAGCCGCTTGGCCGCCTGCCAGAGCGCTTCCATCTCGACGATGCGCTGCGGATCGCCCAGCGGCGGCAGCTGGTCGAGATGGGCGGCGACATGGCCGTAGCGGCGGCGAAACTTGGCGTTGGCGGCAGCCAGCGCCGCCATCGGGTCCAGATCGAGATGCCGCGCGATGTTGGCGATCATGAACAGCAGGTCGCCGAGTTCTTCCTGGCGATGTGCCGCATCACGCGCTTCGCGCAGTTCGCCGATTTCCTCATGGAGCTTGTCCCACAAGCCCTGCGGGTCGTCCCAGTCGAAGCCTTCGGCGGCAGCGGCTTCCTGCATTGCCAGCGCATCGGCAAACGGACCGGCGCTCATTCGGCGATGAACTGCTGGCGCAGGTTCCACAGGATCGCCGCCGTCGCGCCCCAGATCTGGTGGCCGGCGTACTGGATTTCGAGGAACGGCACTTCAAAGCCGCCACGGCTGAAGACTTTGCGCTCGAAGCAGTCGTCGCCGGTGACGTAGGCCAGCGGCAGCTCGAAGGCTTCGGCCACTTCGCCGGGATCGGTGATCGGCGCGAACGCGGCATCGACATAGCCGACCACCGGCGTGATCCGGTAGCCGGTGAACGTCGGGTGATCGTCGAGATAGCCGAGCACCTGCACCGCTTCCGGCGGCAGGCCGACTTCCTCCTGCGCCTCGCGCAGCGCGGCGAAGGCATAGCTGGCGTCACCGGCATCGCGACGGCCGCCGGGAAAGCTGATCTGGCCCTTGTGCTGCCGCAAATGGTCGGCGCGCTTGGTCAAGAGCACCGTGTGGCCGTGCGGCCGGCGCAGGATCGGCACCAGCACCGCTGCCGGTTTCAGCAGCGCCACCGCCGATTCGGTGACCAGATGGCCCAGCTTCAGCGGCAGATCGGGTCTGGCCACCGGCCGCCGCGTCTCGCTGCTGTCCGCGAGCCGGGCTCGCAATCGCGCCAGTGCGTCGTCGTGATGCATCGCGGCGAGCCCTTCAGAGCCCGCGCGACAGGTCAGCGATGATGTCCTCGACGTTTTCCAGCCCCACCGCCACCCGCACCAGGCCTTCGGTGATGCCGGCCAGCTTGCGGGCTTCCGGTGTGATCCGGCCGTGCGTCGTGGTGGCCGGATGGGTGATGGTGGTGCGGGTGTCGCCGAGGTTGGCGGTGATCGACAGCATCTGCACCGAGTCGATCACCCGCCAGGCGGCTTCGCGTCCGCCATCGACTTCAAACGACACGATGCCGCCGAAGCCGGTCACGCCGCCGAGCTTCAGATGCTGGCGCTTGGCCAACTCGTGCTGCGGATGGCTTTCCAGCCCCGGATGGAAAACCCGCGCAACACCGGGCTGGGTTTCCAGCCAGCGGGCCAGCGCCAGGGCCGATTCGCAGTGCGCACGCATCCGCAAACCCAGGGTTTCCAGACCTTTCAGGAACACCCAGGCGTTGAACGGACTCATGCTGGGCCCGGCCGTGCGCATGAAGCCGAACACGTCCTTGCCGACGATCTGGGCGTTGCCGACCACCGCACCGCCAACGCAGCGGCCCTGCCCGTCCAGATACTTGGTCGCCGAATGGACAACCAGATCGGCGCCGTGCGCCAGCGGCTGCTGCAACACCGGCGACAGGAAGCAGTTGTCGACCGCCAGCAGCGCACCGGCACCGTGGGCGATATCGGCAAGCGCCCGGATATCGGCAATCTCGGTCAGCGGGTTGTTCGGCGTTTCGATGAAATAGAGTCTAGTCGTCGGCCGCAGTGCCGCCCCCCAGGCATTGAGATCGCTCGGATCGACAAAGGTGGTGTCGATGCCGAACTTGCCGAGGATGTTGTTGAACAGGTTGATCGTCGACCCGAACAGGGTGCGCGAGGCTATGACGTGGTCGCCGGCCTTCAGCACCGACATGCACATCGCCAGGATCGCCGACATGCCGCTGGCGGTCGCAACACAGCTATCGCCGCCTTCCATCGCTGCCAACCGGCGCTCGAAGGCCTGCACGGTCGGGTTGGTGAAGCGCGAATAGACGTTGCCGGGCTTTTCGCCGGAGAACACGGCGGCGGCTTCGGCAGCGCTGCCGTAGACGAAGGAGGACGTCAGATGGATGGCGGCGGAGTGCTCGCGCTCGTCGGTACGCGGCTCGGCCGCACGCACGCCGAGCGTCGATGCGCCCCAATGGGAGAAATCGTTCATGCCGTTGGCTGAAAATGCGAAGGAGGACTGGCGGCTTGGCCAGCGGCGCAGTTTACCGCCGAAACCGCCTTCTTCCGGCGACCGCGAACCATGCGCGCCCCACGGTCATTCGTGATAATCGCGCTCCAATCTTCACTTCAGCGTCGCGCATGGCCCGCAAACCCGCTCACGAACAGTTCGACACCCTGAAAGCGATCCAGGATTGCGCTTTCGACCTGTTCGGACGCTACGGTTTCGACGGCGTGTCGATCGGCGACATCTCCGTCGCCGCCAAGCTGTCCAAGGGCGCGCTCTACTGGCACTACCCGAGCAAGGAAGCGCTCTATCTGGCCTGCCTGAAACGCCTGCATTCGCTGTTCGACCACTATATTTTCGACACCGTGCGCACCCAAGGCGTCGATCCCGTGGAGGGCGTGCTATCGCTGTTCAACGGCATCTCGAAACTGTTGCAGGACCCGCTGATCGGCAACGGCATCGCCGGCTACTGGCTGATCCCGGACAGCCCGGAAACCGCCGGCCTGGCCGCCGAGCAGCGCGGCTTCGAAGCCCGTTCGACCCTGGCCGTGCGCGACCTGCTGTCGCGAGCGATCGACATGGGCCGATTCGATCTCGGTGGCGATCTCGACGACATGTCGCGGGCGATCATCTCGATCATCGAAGCGGTGGTGCTGCCGCTGCGCCACCAGACGCCGGATGAAGTGCGCGGCACGCTCGGGGCGCTCGCCCGGACCCTGTTTCGCGCCTACGACAAGAGCGGGATGCTGCCGCAGTTCTGATCCCGCAGATTTGCCTGTAGGTCGGGCTTCAGCGCGACGGCCGCGCCGCCGGCCAAGCGCAGCGCCGTCGCCCCCGGCCTTCGCCGGGGCAGGCCATGAATGGCGACCCACAAGGCGAGCGCTCCGGCACAATCTGCGCCTACCCCAACCCCACAGGAGCAAGCCCCATGGCCATGGACGTGATCGACTACAAGCTGTACGGCGAGGACATGCAGTTCGTGGAGATCGAACTCGATCCCAATGAAGCGGCGATCGGCGAAGCCGGCGCGATGATGTTCATGGAAGACGGCATCGTCATGGACACCATCTTCGGCGATGGCTCGCAGGCCAAATCCGGCTTCTGGGGCGCGCTCGCCGGTGCCGGCAAGCGGCTGGTGACCGGCGAAAGCCTGTTTACCACGGTGTTCCAGAACCAGGGCCTCGGCAAGAAGAAAGTGGCGTTCGCCGCCCCCTACCCCGGCACCATCCTGCCGGTGCATCTGCCGGATGTCGGCGGCACCCTGATCTGCCAGAAGGATTCCTTCCTGTGCGCAGCGAAGGGCGTTGCCATCGGCATCGCCTTCCAGAAGCGGCTCGGCGTCGGCCTGTTCGGTGGCGAAGGTTTCATCATGCAGAAGCTCGAAGGTGACGGTCTGGCCTTCGTCCATGCCGGCGGCACGATGTATGCGCGCACCCTGGCACCGGGCGAGTTCCTGCGCGTCGATACCGGTTGCATCGTGGCCTTGCAGCCGACGGTCGATTTCGACATCCAGTACATCGGCAAGCTGAAGTCGGCGCTGTTCTCCGGCGAAGGCCTGTTTTATGCGGTGCTGAAAGGCCCGGGCAAGGTCTGGTTGCAGTCGCTGCCGCTGTCGCGCATGGCCAATCGCATCGTCATGGCGGCACCGGCGATGGGCGGGCGCTCGCGCGATGAAGGTTCGATCCTTGGCGGTGTCGCCGGTGGTGGCCTGCTGGGCGGGCTGCTCGGGAGCGATGACTAGCACGAACCCGCCGTCGTTCTGTCAGTCT
This sequence comes from Nevskia sp., assembly GCA_021732745.1. GTDB lineage: Bacteria > Pseudomonadota > Gammaproteobacteria > Nevskiales > Nevskiaceae > Nevskia. Next base: position 348,081 of record JAKFUK010000002.1, read on the forward strand.
GAGGTCAGCGGTGTATCCCGCATTGAAACTCTGGAGTCCTTCGTGAATCCGCATTCCCGTGATTGTTCCTTCCTTCGTCTTCCCGGTCGCCGACTGCTGCTGGCCGGCCTGATCCTGTCCAGCCTGTTCGGCTGTTCATCACCGCCGGTGCAGGCTGAATCTTCCTCGTCCGCCAGCGGCCCGTCCGCCGCTGCCGAAGCCACCGCCACTGGCAGCCGCAACTGCAAGGCGATCGGCGATTTCTACTGGGAGGTTGGTGACGGCCGCGGCGCGGTGGTGTCCGGCGCGGTCGGGGACGATTATTCGGCGAACAAGGAAATCTCGATCGCCTCCGCGTCGAAGTTCGTTTGGGGCGCTTATGTCCTTGAAAAGATTGGCAAGAATCGTCAGCCTGATGAGGCGACTGTGGAAGCCCTGACGATGCGCGCCGGTTTTTCCGGCTTCAATCCGGTGGCCTGTCTGCTCAGCCGCACGGTGGAGTCCTGCGCCACCTCGCGCTCCAATGCTTCGCAGACGCCGGGCGATGTCGGCAAGTTCTCGTACGGCGGCGGTCATGACCAGCGGCTGGCGGTGGATCTCGGCCTCGGCCGCTACAGCGCCGACCAGCTGACGCGCGAAGTGCGCACCTATCTCGGCAACGATCTGGGCTTGTCGTACAAGAAGCCGCAGCCCGCCGGTGGCATGGAAGGCACCCCGGCCGGTTACGCCGGCTTCCTGCGCAAGATCATCAACGGCGAACTGCGGATGCGCGAATTCCTGGGGGCCGACGCCGTCTGCACCCTGCCCGGCCGCTGCCCGGGCGCACGCAAGAGCCCGGTCAAGGAAGCCTGGCATTACAGCCTGAACCACTGGGTGGAAGATGACCCGCGCACCGGCGACGGCAGCTTCTCCTCGCCCGGCCTGCAGGGCTTCTATCCGTGGATCTCGGCGGACAAGAAGACCTACGGCATCGTCGCCCGCGAAGTGCTGCGCGCCAATGCCTACTGGGCCAGCGTCGAGTGCGGGCGGGACATCCGCAAGGCTTACTTCTCGGGCAAGGCGGTGCCTTGAGCAAAAAGCCTTCTCACGCAGAGAACGCAGAGATCGCGGAGAACAGCCTGATCGGCTTTCGATTTTCTCCGCGTACTCCGCGTTCTCCGCGTGAGCCAAGCTTTTGATGTGCCGTCACTGACCGCATGAGCCACGGCAATCCGATGTCGCGCCTCGCGCTGCGCTTCTGCGCGTGGTCGGAGCGCTGGTTTCCGGATGCCTGGGTGTTTTCGGTCAGCGCGGTGCTGATCGTCTGTGTCGCCGCCCTCGCGATCGGTGCAACGCCGACCGTCACCGCCAAGGCTTTCGGCGACGGGGCCTGGTCGCTGATCCCGTTCACGATGCAGGTTTGCTATGTGCTGATCGGCGGCCATGTGGTGGCGCTGTCGCCGCCGGTGGCGCGGCTGATCGAGAAGCTGGCGGCGCAACCGAAAACCGGTCCCGGCGCGGTCGGGCTGGTGGCGGTGACCTGCATGACCATGTCCCTGCTGCACTGGGCGCTCGGTTTCGTCACCGCCGGGCTGCTGGTGCGGGCGCTGGCCAGGCGAAGTGATTTGCCGATGGATTACCGCGCCGCTTCGGCCGCCGGTTATCTGGGCCTGGGTGCGGTCTGGGCGCTGGGGCTGTCGTCGACGGCTGCGCAGTTCCAGGCCAATGCCGCCAGCATGAGCAAGGAATTGCTGGCGATCACCGGTGTGATTCCGTTCACCCAGACCATCTTCCTGTGGCAGTCCGGGGTGATGACCGTGGTCATCTTCGCGATGTCCTGGTTCGTTGCCGTGCGTTCGGCCCCGGCGCAGCCGCAAACGGCGGAGCAACTGGGCATCGACGTGTCATTGCCCCGCGTGTCGCCCGCCCAGAGCCTGCGTCCCGGCGAGCGGCCCGAACACAGTCCGATCCTGAACTGGCTGCTGGCTGCCCTCGGCATTGCCTGGCTGTGGGGCGAGTTCGCGGCGCGTGGCTTCGTGCCTGCGATCGCCAACCTCAACACCTACAACTTCCTGTTCCTGGTCATCGGCTTGCTGCTGCAAGGCACGCCGCGCCGTTTTCTCGATGCGGTGACCCATTCGGTGCCGACGACCGCCGGGATCATGATCCAGTACCCGCTGTACGCCGGCATCGCCATGGTGCTGACTGCCGCGAAAACGCCGGACGGCGCGACCATTGCCGGTCATCTGTCGACCTTCTTCGCCAGCATCGCCACGAAAGAGAGCTTCCCGGTGGTGATCGGCCTGTACTCGGCCACCCTCGGTTTCTTCGTGCCCAGCGGCGGCGGCAAGTGGCTGATCGAAGCGCCGTACGTGATGCAGGCGGCCAACGAGCTGCGCGTGCATCTGGGCTGGAGCGTGATGATCTACAACGCCGCCGAAGCGCTGCCGAACCTGATCAATCCGCTGTTCATGCTGCCGCTGCTCGGCATCGTGAAACTGAAGGTGCGCGACATCGTCGGCTACACGTTCATGCAGTTCATCGTCCATCTTCCGGTAGTGCTGTTCCTGCTCTGGGCGCTGGGGCTGACCCTGGAATACATCCCGCCGCAGATGCCGCCGCCATGACGCCGCGCGCGCGCTTCCGGGCGATCTTCAGCGGCTCGATCGGCAACCTCGTCGAGTACTACGACTGGTACGCCTACTCGGCGTTCGCGCTGTACTTCTCGAAAGCCTTCTTCCCCGGCAGCAACCCGACCGCGCAGTTGCTGAACACCGCCGGCGTGTTCGCGCTGGGCTTCTTCATGCGGCCGATCGGCGGCTGGCTGATGGGCAGCCTGGCCGATCGAAAAGGCCGCCGCGCGGCGATGCTGCTGTCGGTGCTGATGATGTGCGCCGGCTCGCTGACCATCGCGATCACGCCGGGTTACGCGCAGATCGGCATCGCCGCGCCGATCATCCTGATCGCCTGCCGGCTGGTGCAGGGACTGAGTCTGGGCGGCGAATACGGGATCTCCGCGACCTATCTGTCCGAGGTCGCGAGCAAAGAGCATCGCGGCTTCTGGTCCAGCTTCCAGTACGTCACGCTGATCCTCGGCCAACTGAGCGCGCTGGCGCTGCTGATCGTGCTGCAACGCTGGCTGCTGACGCCTGAGCAGCTCGATGCCTGGGGCTGGCGCATTCCCTTCCTGATCGGCGGGCTGCTGGCGCTGGCTGCGCTCTGGCTGCGCCGTGGCCTGCACGAAACCGAAAGCTTCGCCAAGCAGGCGGCCCCGGAACGCTCGCCGCTGAGAAAGCTGCTGCACGAGCATCCGAAGCAGGTCGCAACCGTCATCGGCCTCACGCTGGGCGGCACCTTGGCCTTCTACACCGGCACCACCTACATGCAGAAGTTTCTGGTCAACACCAGCGGCTTCTCGAAGGACGATGCCACGCTGATTTCCGCCGCCGCGCTGTTCATCTACATGCTGCTGCAACCGGCGTTCGGTGCGCTGTCCGACCGCATCGGCCGCCGGCCGCTGCTGATCTTTTTCGGCGTCGCCGGCGCACTCGGTACGGTGCCGATGCTGTCGCTGCTGGCCACGGTGCGCGATCCCTACGCCGCATTCGCGCTGATGCTGGCCGGGCTGGTGGTGATCAGCGGCTACACGGCGGTCAATGCGGTGGTGAAGGCGGAGCTGTTCCCGGTCGCCGTGCGGGCACTCGGCGTGGGCCTGCCTTACGCGCTGACGGTGTCGTTGTTCGGCGGCACGGCGGAATATCTGGCGCTGTGGTTCAAGAAGCTCGGCGTCGAATCCGGTTTCTACTGGTATGTGGCGGCGATGATCGGCGTGTCGCTGCTGTTCTACCTGCGCCTGCCGGAAACGCGCGACAGCTCGCGGATCGACCGCGATTGAGAGCGGAAGCCGGGCCATTCGCCATAATCCCCGCAACTTCCTCTTCGAGACAGGCGATGCACTACATCGCAGGTGTGTGGCAATCCGGGCACGGCCCGACCTTCACGCGCAGCAATCCTTCGACCGACAGCGAAATCTGGCGTGGTCAGGCGGCCGACGCGGCTGATGTCGACGCCGCTTTTCGCGCCGCACGGGCCGCTTTCGAGACCTGGTCGGACACCACCGTCGCCGAACGCGAGGGCATTGCCCGCCGCTACGCCGCGCTGCTCAAGGAACGCACGGAAGCGCTGGCGCTGACCATCGCCCGCGAAGTCGGCAAGCCGCTGTGGGAAGCGCGCGGCGAAGTGGCGACCATGGCCGGCAAGGTCGAGCTGTCGATCAAGGCCCTGCACGAGCGCACCGGCGTCAAGGAGCAGGCCACCGATTTCGGCCGCCATCGCCTGACCCATCGGCCGCATGGCGTGGTCGCGGTCTACGGGCCGTACAACTTTCCGGGTCATCTGCCGAACGGCCACATCGTTCCGGCCCTGCTGGCCGGCAACTGCGTGCTGTTCAAGCCCAGCGAGCTGACACCGATGACTGCCGAAGCGATGGTGCAGACCTGGATCGACGCCGGCCTGCCGCCGGGCGTGCTGAATCTGCTGCAAGGCGAGCGGGCGACGGGTGAAGCGGTCGCGAAGCATCCTGAACTCGACGGTCTCTATTTCACCGGCAGCTCGCGCACCGGTGCCATCCTGAACCAGCAGTTCGCAAGCAGCCCGGGGGTGATCCTGGCGCTGGAAATGGGCGGCAACAATCCGCTGGTGGTTGGCGGGACTTACGACATTCCGGCCGCCGTTCACGAAATCGTCCAGAGCGCCTGGATCACCAGCGGCCAGCGCTGCACCTGCGCGCGACGGCTGTTCGTGGCCGACGACGCACAAGGCGACGCCCTGGTGGCCGCGCTGGTGACGGCCGCGCAGGCTATCACCGTCGGCCCGGCGGAAAGCCTGCCGCAGCCGTTCATGGGGCCGGTGGTGTCGGGCAAGGTGGCCGATCAACTGCTCGCCGTGCAGGCGCAACTCCTCGAACAAGGCGCGACCGCGCTGCTGCCGATGCGCAGGCTGGCGCAGGGGGCGGCCTATGTGACGCCGGCACTGATCGACGTCACCGCCGTCGTCGACCTGCTGCGCGATGAGGAAGACTTCGGCCCGCTGCTGAAACTGATCCGCTACCAGACCTTTGACGACGCCCTGCGCATGGCCCGCGCCACGCGCTACGGCCTGTCGGCCGGCCTGCTCAGCGATGACGACGGCGAATGGCAGCGCTTCCAGAAAGCCAGCCGCGCCGGCATCGTCAACCGCAACCGGCCGACCACCGGTGCCAGCGGGGCCTACCCGTTCGGCGGCACCGGCGCCAGCGGCAACCACCGCGCCAGCGCGTTCTACGCGGCCGACTACTGCGCCTACCCGGTCGCCAGCACTGAAGCCGATCGCCTGATCGCTCCGGTCAAGCCATGAATCGTTCTGAAATCATTGACTTGCGTAGCGACACCGTCACCCGCCCGAGTGCTGCGATGCGGGCCGCGATGCACGCGGCGGAGGTTGGCGATGACGTTTACGGCGACGATCCCAGCGTCAATCGCCTGCAGGACTACGCCGCCGATCGCTTCGGCTACGAGGCTGCACTCTGGTTCCCGACCGGCACGCAGTCCAATCTGGCCGCCCTGATGAGCCACTGCGGCCGGGGCGACGAGATGATCGTCGGCCAGGACGCCCACACCTACCGCTATGAGCAGGGCGGTGCGGCGGTGCTCGGCTCGATCCAGCCGCAGCCACTGGTCAACCAGCCGGACGGCTCGCTGGCGCTGGCCGACATCGCTGCCGCGATCAAGCCGGACGACCTGCATTTCGCTCGCACGCGGCTGCTGGCGCTGGAAAACACCATCGGCGGGAAAGTGCTGCCGCCGACCTATGTTCGAGACGCAACCTTGTTCGCGAAGTCGCGCGGCCTGGCCACCCATCTCGACGGCGCGCGGCTGATGAACGCGGTGATCGCCTCCGGGCAGAGCGAGCGTGAAGCCGTCGCCGGTTTCGATTCGCTGTCCCTGTGCCTGTCGAAAGGCCTGGGCGCACCGGCCGGTTCGCTGCTGTTCGGTGCCAAGCCATTGATCGCCAATGCAAAACGCTGGCGCAAGGCGCTCGGCGGCGGGCTGCGGCAAGCCGGCGTCTATGCCGCTGCCGGGCTGCATGCGCTGGAACATCAGGTGGCGCGCCTTGCCGAGGATCACGACAATGCCGTGCATCTGGCCGCTGGGCTGGCGGCGCTCGGGCTGAACGTCGAGCCGGTGCAGACCAATATGGTGTTCGTCGAGATCGCCCAGGAAGACCTGGCGGCGCTCAAGCTCTACCTGCCCGAGCAGGGCGTCATCGCCAGCCTTGGCACGCGCACTCGGCTGGTCACCCACCTGGACGCGCCGCGCGACAAGATCGACACCGCGCTGGCTGCCTTCGGCCGCTATTACGCGGTCAAGCAGCATGCGACCGCGACTTATCGCGCGGCGGCGTCACCGGCTGCGGGCGGCCTGCCGCCGGGCCTTGCCGAGCTGTACAGCGGGATGAGATGAAACCTATGCGCGGTCGCGCCGGCAACAACGTCAACCGTTCAACGCAAAGTCGCAAAGGGAAAAGAAAGGACGCAAAGAAAAGCATGATCGGAAAGCTTTTGCCTTCCTTTGCGTCCTCTGCTTCATCGTTGTCCTTTGCGCCTTTGCGTTTAACTTTTCAGCCTTCCCATTCGTCAGTGCCACCGCCCAACCTCCATGACGATTGAAGCCAACTTCGACGGCCTCGTCGGCCCGACCCACAACTACGCCGGCCTTGCGCAAGGCAACAACGCCGCCGCCAAGAACGCCGAGCAGCCGTCGAATCCTGCCGCCGCCGCCTTGCAGGGGCTGGCGAAGATGCGGGCGCTGGCGAAACTCGGTCTTGCGCAGGGCGTGCTGCCGCCGCAGGAACGCCCTCATATCCCGACGCTCAAGCAGCTCGGTTTCGACGGTAAGGACGCCGAGGTGCTGATGCGCGTGCGCCGCGATGCGCCGCAGTTGCTGGCGGCGATGTCCTCGGCCTCGTCGATGTGGACAGCCAATGCGGCAACGGTTTCGCCGGGCGCCGACAGCGCCGACGGCCGCGTGCATTTCACGCCGGCCAATCTGGCTACCCATCTGCATCGCTCGATCGAGCCCGTGGTCACGGGGCGTGCGCTGGCGACGATCTTCCGCAGCGAAAAGCACTTCGCGCATCACGCAGCCCTGCCATCGACGCCGCAGATGGGCGACGAAGGGGCCGCCAACCACACACGGCTGTGCAGCGAGCATGGTGCGCACGGGCTGGAGCTGTTCGTCTACGGCGCGGCGGGCGACAAGGACCCGAAGCCCGAGGTCCATCCGGCGCGCCAGAACCGGGCGGCGGGCGAAGCCATCGCCCGCCTGCATCGGCTCGATCCGGATTACGTCCACCACGCCCAGCAACGCCCCGATTCGATCGACGCCGGGGTGTTCCACAACGATGTGATCGCGGTCGGCAACCAGCACCTGCTGCTGCATCACGAGCGGGCCTTCGTCGACACCAAGGCGATTCGCGACTGGGTCAAGCGGCGCATGTCGGGCCGCGATCCGGTTTTCATCGAGATCAAGGACCGCGATCTGGGCGTCGATGAAGCGGTCAGCAGCTATCTGTTCAACAGCCAGTTGCTGACGATGCCGGACGGCACGATGCGCATGATCTGTGCGCACGAATGTCGGGACAACGAGCGGGTCTGGTCGGCGATTCAGCGCATTGTCGACGACCCACAGAACCCGATCGCCGGAGCAGAGGTATTCGACCTGCGCCAGAGCATGCGCAACGGCGGCGGCCCTGCCTGCCTGCGCCTGCGCGTGGTGCTGGACCCGGCGCAACAGGCGGCGGTCAACCCGAAAATCTGGATCGACGATGCGCTGGCAACGCGGCTGGAAACCTGGGTTGGCAAGTATTACCGCGACCGTCTGGTGCTCGCCGACCTCGCCGACCCTCAGTTGCTCGACGCCTCGCGCAGCGCGCTCGACGAGCTGACCCAGATTCTGAAGCTCGGCAGCCTGTACGACTTCCAGCGCTGAGTACGTCGGCGTCGGCTTGGCAGTCGATCATTTCAAGGCATACCATAACGACACACCATAACGAAGGCCCCCAGCATGGCCACCATGACCGTCCGCAGTACCTACGCGCTGGATCCGGAAACGGCACTCACCATCCGCGAGCTGGCCACGCAATGGAACGCCTCGCAGGCGGAAGTCATCCGCCGCTCGGTGCGCATCGCCGCCGGGCGTGAGAGCCTGCCTGCGAAGCCGAAGATGACGGCGGCGCAGGTGATTGATCATTGGCGCAACAATCCGCCGCCGCGCAGCCTGGAAGAGACCGAGCGTCTGATCGCCGAAGTGCGCGCCATCCGCCACGAGGGTGACGAGCTTTACTCCGAGAAGCTCGATCGCTTCCGGCAGCCTTGATTCACCTCGACACCAATGTGCTGATCCGCCTGCCGCACTTGGCCGAGCAGGGGCATCCGTTCCTGAATCGTCTGGGCAGCGGCGAGCCGATCGGCATGAGTGCCATCGCCTGGTTCGAGTTCTGTTCCGGCCTCGAAAAGGGGATCAGCGCGGAGGAGCATGCCTTCGCGATGGCCCTGGTCGGCGACCACCTGATGCCATTCGACGAGGTCTCGGCCGCGCTCGCCGCCCGGCTGTTCAATTCCGCAGGTCGGCGGCGGCGCCTCAAATCCGACGCCTGCATCGCCGCCACCGCGATCCGCGCCGGGGCGGAATTCGCGACGCTGAACGGGCCGGATTTCGAGCCCTTCGTGCCGCTCGGCCTGCGCCTGCTGGCATTGCAACCCTGATCAGGGCAGCAGCACCACCTTCACCGGCTTGATCCGCAGCCGCTCGGCAACATCGGCCGCTTTCGCATCGGCGACTTCGCGCGACGGATAACCGCGCACCTGGACGCTATGCCAGGTCTTGCCATCGACTTCCTTGATCCGCGTGAACGGCTGATAGCCACCGGCGCGCAGCTTGTCGGCGACCAGCGCGGCGTTGTCGGCATTGCCATAGGAACCGAGAAGCAGGGTCCAGCCAGCGGGTTTGCCGGTCGGGGCGTTCGAGACCTGGGCGACCGGCGGCGGGGCTGTCACCACCGGCGCGGCTTCGGCGGCGACCACTGCCGTCAGCGGCGGCAGCTTGCCGGTCGGCGTGGTGGTGAATTCGCGGCGCACCGCTTCCCAGTTCGCATCGCTGCGGGTTTGACGGCGCGCGCTATCGGCAACCGGCAGGTCGTAGCAGGCACCGTCGCGCAGGATTTCCTGACCGTCGCCCGCAATGGCGGTGACGGTCAAACGGCCGCTGGCAACGCAACTGCGCAGGCCGCGATCGCTGCGCTCGAAGAAATACTCGCCGGGCGTCAGGCTGGAGCGCCGGCCGCCGAAGAACAGATGGAACGGCCAGCGGCTGGCCTCTTGCGGCGGCAGCGTCCACAGCACGCGCAGATAGCCGGCGCGCAGGCTGACCAGACTGCGCAGGTCGGCGGCATCGGCGGCCACCGGCAGCTTTTCGATCGCCAGCATGGCGTCGCCGCCCAGTTCCAGCCGCCCTTCGCTGGCAAACAGCAGGCTCAGGCGCGAATCGGTGCCGACGGTTTTCAGCACCTCGCGCTCGCGAATCACGTCGCCGGGCTTCAGGCGTCGCTGCTCGCCCAGCAGATCGGCGGAAGCCAACCCCGCCACCTGATCCACCACCAGCACCGGCGCGGCGCGGGCGGTCGTCGACACCGCAGCCACGGCCAGCAGGCTGATACCGATCCAGCGGAAAAAGACGGCAGGTGTGCAGATCAAGAGTGGCAATGGAGCAGACGCGGTGATGTCGACCGCTGATTATCGACCCTGACGCGCCTGACTTGAATGTCGGGCGGCAAACCTAGCTGCCCAGTTCCGGCAGCGCTTTTTCAAGGATGGCGCGCACCTTGGCCATGCTGAGCGCCAGCCAGTGCTCGATCTGGCCGTGGATGTCGCCGCTGCCGATGCCGGGTGCCCAGTTGACGCTGACCGCGAGGCAGGCGTACGGCAGCGCCAGTTCGGTGGCCAGCCCCGCTTCCGGCATGCTGGTCATGCCGACCATGTCGCAGCCGTCCTGCTTCAGCCGACGGATTTCACCGGGAGATTCAAGACGCGGCCCCTGGGTGACGGCCATCACGCCGCCGTCGCGAACGTCGACGCCAGCGGCTTTCGCCGCATCCAGCAGCGCCTTGCGCACCGAAGGCGCGTACGGCTGGTTGAATTCGATGTGCTTGAGGCCGCTGCCCGGCCGGCCGTCGAACAAGGTGTGCTCGCGGCCCCAGCTGTAGTCGATCAGATCGTTCGGCACTGCCAGCGCGCCGGGCGCAAACCAGCCGGCGATGGCACCGACAGCCCCGATGGCGATCACCTGCTCGACCCCGGCGTTCTTCAGTGCCCACATGTTCGCGCGGTAGTTGATGGCATGCGGCGGAATCTTGTGGCCCTGACCGTGGCGAGCCAGGAAGATCGCTTCGATGCCGGCGACCTGACCGCGCACCAGCGGTGCCGAAGGCGCACCGTAGGGCGTGTCGACCACCGTCGAAGCCGAGATTTCCAGGCCCGGCCAGTCGTTCATGCCGGTGCCGCCGATGACGGCGACCTTCGGGCCGCCTTCGCGGGGCGTGAGGGGTGAGGCGTGAGGCGTGGTCATGTCTTCAGTTTCCGGGGTAACTTTCATCTGCAATGGCACAACGGAACTTCTACGCCAGCTTCGATCCAACCGCCTCACCCTGGGCTGCCGCCCGTTGGATCGACGCTCGGAAGTGCCATTCAAGGCACTTCCGAAAGCGCGCGCCGATCCAACCCTCACGCCCCCCGCAGCGCATAAATCGCCGGCAACTGCCGCCAGCATTCCTTGTAATCCATGCCGCAGCCGAACACGTAGCGGTCGATGACACTGAGGCCGATGAACTCGGCGTGGGCACCGGCGGCGCGACGATCGTGCAACTTGTCGGCCAATACCGCGACTTTCAGGCTCAGCGGCGCAAATTCTTCGAGCGTCTTGCGGATCGCGACCAGGGTGTGGCCTTCGTCGAGGATGTCGTCGATCACCAGCACATGGCGGCCATCGAGGATGGCCGGCGGCTGGCGCTTCCAGATCAGGCCGCCGCCCGTGGTGGCCCCGCGATAGCGCGTGGCGTGCAGGTAATCCATCTGGAACGGGAAGTTCAGCCGCCGGGTGATCTCGGCGGTGGTGACCAGACCGCCGTTCATCACGCAGAGGAACAGCGGCGACTTGTCGGCGTATTCGGCGCTGATCGCGGCTGCCAGCTTGTCGTAGGCCGCCGCGACTTCCGTTTCGCTATGCAGGCAATCGGCTTCGCTCAAGACTTTCAACGCATCGGCGGCGTCAATGCTCATGTTTCGTCGTTTCTTTCGTAGGGTGGGCAAGCTTTATCTGCCCATGCGGGTTGAATTGTTTCGACTGCTGCGAATCGGTGGGCAGGTACAGCTTGCCCACCCTACGTGTCGCTTCGATAAAGGGCTTTGAGACGAGCGCTGGACAGACGCCGCTCCTTGACCGGCAGCGCATCGAGCAGCTTCACCACTTCGCCACGATCGTTGCAGACCGGCAGCATGTCGCAGCCGGCGGCAATCGCCACCCGCGCGCGCTCGACGATGTCGCCGACCACCACCGCGCCCTTCATGCACAGGTCGTCGCAGAACACCGCGCCGTTATACTTGTACTGGCTGCGCAGCAGGCCGCGAATCCACTTGCGCGAGAACGAGGCCGGGATGTCGTCGAAGGCGCTGTAGCGGACGTGGGCCAGCATCAGTGACTCGATGCCGTCGTCGATCAGCGCCTTGAACGGCACCAGATCCCGGGCCTCGATGTCGGCGAACGGCCGGCGGTCGATCGGCAGTTCCAGATGCGAGTCGGCGGCGACGGCACCATGCCCCGGGAAGTGCTTGCCGGTGGCCTTGAGCCCCGCTGCATTGAGACCGGCACGGAAGGCGCGCGCCAGCTTGATGATCAGTTCCGGATCGGACGAGAACGCGCGGTCGCCGATCACGGTGGACACCCCGCAGTCGCGGTCGAGCACCGGGGCGAAGCACAGATCGATGCCGAAGCTGGCCAGTTCGCGGCCGATGGTTTCACCAAACAGCCGTGCGTCTTCGACGGCGCGCGACGGCGATTCCTCGTGCAACCGGCTCAAGGTGCCCATTGCCGGCACCCGCGTGAAGCCGACCCGGAAGCGCTGCACCCGGCCGCCCTCGTGATCCACGGCGATCAGCAGCCGCGGGACTTTTATCGCCAGCAGCTCGTTGCACAGCGCCCGCAGTTGCTCCGGATCGGAGTAATTGCGGGCGAACAGGATCACGCCGCCGACCAGCGGATGGGCCAGCACCTCGCGGTCTTCGGCAGTCAGGCTCAGGCCGCCGACATCGGCCATGATCGGTCCCAGAGTCATGCGGGCGCGTGGGGGTGCAGCGAGGAAGAAAGGATCAAGACGTCTCGTTCTCGGGCCAGTCGCGCCAGGGATGCAGCGCGAGGCTGTGATTGTAATAGCGCCGGTCTTCGGTGACTTCCGCGCCCAGCCAGACGGGGCTGTCGAAAGCCTGATCGTTGGTTTTCAGCTCGATTTCGGCGACTACCAGCCCGGCGTTGGCACCGGCGAATTCGTCGATTTCCCAGGTCAGCGCGCTGCCATCCGGGCCGGTCGCGTCGATGTAGTGACGAACCTTGTCGACCAGGCCGACGCACAGGGTGTCCAGGATTTCGCGGGCGTCCTTGACCGGCACTTCGTAGTCGTACTCGGCACGCGCCCGGCCGACCACCGCCGCCTTGATGTTCAGCCGCGCTTCGACACCTTGCAGGCGCACGCGGATCGAGCTTTTGCCGTTGTCCTCGGTCAGATAACCCTGCCGCATCGGCACCCGCTTGCTGGCCTGCGCGCGCCAGTCGTCGCCGACGACCAGAAACTTGCGCTCGATTTCAATTGCCATGGTTGGAGTTTGCTCATGTCTTCAAAGGGATAGGAAAAGAAGAATCAAAATTTCAGCGCAAAGGCGCAAAGGGAAAAGAAAGGACGCAAAAAAGCAACGAAAAATTAGCGAGACGGCAAATGCAGCGGGGGAATCGCATAAATTGCGATCACAGCGTCTATCTGTCGCTGCACATCTTTCTATTTTCAAGCCTTTGAAATATTTGGTTTTTATCTTTTGCGTTCTTTCTTTTCCCTTTGCGCCTTTGCGTTTAACTTTTGACGTGAGCAGTTAACGCCCCGGCCCGCGATCAAAGCTCGAACAGCGCCATCGACTCGACATGGGTCGTGTGCGGGAACATGTCCAGCACCCCGACCCGGGTCAGGCGGTAGCCGTGAGCGTTGACCAGTTCGCCGGCGTCGCGCGCCAGGGTCCCCGGATGGCAGGACACATAGACGATGCGGCGCGCTTTCGTCGCCGCCAGCATCGGCAGGATTTCCTTGGCACCGCTGCGTGGCGGGTCGATCAGCGCCAGGTCGTAGCGGTGCTTCAACCAGTCGGCTTTCGGATCGGGCTTGAACAGGTCGGCCTTCAGGAAGCGGCCGTCGTAGCCGTTGCTGCGCAGGTTTTCCAGACCGCGCGCGACCAGCCCGGTATCGCCTTCCACCGCCGTCACTTTCGCACCGCGCGCCGCCAGCGGCAGCGTGAAATTGCCCAGCCCCGCGAACAGTTCCAGCACTTCGTCGCCAGCGGCCACGTTCAGCCAGTCCAGCGCCTGCACGACCATCTGCTGGCTGACATCGGAATTGATCTGGATGAAATCGGCCGGCAGGAATTTCAGGCTCAAGGCGCTGCCATCCGGCGAATAGGCCAGCGGCCGGGCGACGTCCAGCGGCACCAGACTGTCCGGGCCGCCGCTCTGCAGGTAGAAGTCGAAATCGTGCTCGGCCGCGAAGGCCAGCAGCTTGGCGCGATCATCCTCGCTCGGCGGTGCGAGAACGCGAATGGTCACCGCGACATGCTCGGCGGCCGACACCTCGATCTGCGGAATCTGGCCGGCGATGCTCAAGCCATCGAACAGCGTGGCGATCAGCCGCAGCCTGTCCCCGAGCCGCGGATCGACCACCTCGCAGCGGTTCAGCACCGCCAGCCCGTTGGCATCGCGCTCGCGAAAACCGACCAGCACCCCGCCCTTCTTCGGCACCAGCTTCACACCCATGCGCGCGCGGCGGCGGTAGGCCCAGACCGGGCCGAGCACGGGTTCGGCGATCGCTTCCGGCGTCACGCCACCGATGCGGCGCAGCGCTTCCAGCATCGACTGCTGCTTGAAGGCGATCTGCGCAGCCGGTGCCAGATGCTGCAATGAGCAGCCACCGCAGGCCCCGAAATGCGCGCAGCCGGGCGTGACCCGGTCCGGTGACGGCACGTCAATGGCGGTGACTTCGGCTTCATCGAGCGCGCGGGTGACCCGCAGCAGCTTGTAGCGCACGGTTTCGCCGGGCAGCGCGCCGAAGATGAAGGTGACCTTGCCATCGACCCGGGCCACACCGCGGCCGTCGTGATCGAGATCGGTGACGGTGGCGCTGAACTCGGTGTCCGGCAGCGGCTTTCGTTTGCGGCTCACTCAGGAAACACGCCGGTGGAGATGTAGCGGTCGCCACGGTCGCAGATGATCGCGGCGATGGTCGCCCCGCTCAGTTCCTTGCAGAGCTGCAAGGCCGTCCACACCGAACCACCCGACGACGGCCCGCAGAACACGCCTTCGATCCGGGCCAGATCGCGCATCGTGTCTTCCGCCTGCTTGGTCGACACCTCGACCACGCGATCAATACGCGAGCGGTCAAAGATCGTCGGCAGATAGGCTTCCGGCCACTTGCGGATGCCGGGGATCGACGATTCGCCGTCCGGCTGCACGCCGGTGATCTGGATCGCCGGATTCTGTTCCTTGAAGTAGCGCGAGCAGCCCATGATGGTGCCGGTGGTGCCCATGGTCGCCACGAAGTGAGTCAGCGAGCCGGCAAGCGAAGTCCAGATTTCCGGGGCCGTGCCTTCGTAATGGGCGCGCGGATTATCGGGATTCCCGAACTGATTCAAGACCTTGCCCTTGCCGTCCTTTTCCATCTGCTCGGCCAGATCGCGCGCGCCTTCCATGCCCTGTTCCTTGGAAACCAGGATCAGCTCGGCACCGAAGGCCTTCATCACCGCTCGGCGCTCGACCGACAGATGCGCCGGCATGATCAGCACCATGCGAAAACCCCGCATCGCCGCCGCCATCGCCAGCGCGATGCCGGTGTTGCCGGACGTCGCTTCGATCAGCGTATCGCCAGGCTTGATCTCGCCGCGCTCCTCGGCACGGCGGATCATCGAATACGCCGGCCGGTCCTTGACCGAGCCCGCCGGATTGTTGCCTTCCAGCTTCAGGAACAGACGGTTCGAGCCGATGCCGGGCAGACGGCTGACTTGCACCAGCGGCGTGTTGCCGATGGTGTCGGGGAGAGTGATCGGGTTCATTCTGCGGATTATTTCACTTCAGGAAGTCATCGGGGCTCACGCCCGCCTGCTTCAGGATTGCGCGAAGCGTGCCTTCCGGCATGTCGCCCGGATGATGAGGGATTGTCGTGAAATGCCCTGATTCCGGGTTGTGCCAGATTTCGTGGCTGCCGGCCGCATGGCGATGAAACTCGAAGCCGAGCGTCCGCAGCCGCTGGGCGATCTGCCGATAACGAAAGCCGGACAACCGCCCCATCAGGCGGCGACGACCAACGGGTAATCGAACGCGTCGCGCGCATCGGGAAGCGCGTTGCCCGCCTGCGCTTCCAGCAGCTTGCGCGCGACATCACGGGCAATTTCCAGGGTTTCGGAGATGGTCCGACCTTGGGCAACGAGGCCCGGCACATCGTCCGACGTGGCGAGATACACACCTTCCGGCAGCTTCTCGATATGCAGGTTGACGATCTTTTCCATGGCGAAAGTGTCCACAAAGGTGGCCAAGAATAGCCTCAAGCGGCCGGCGCACCGCATTCCAGCACCACGAAAGCCATGATCATCCCGGCCTCGTCGGTGAACGACAGATGCGCGGCGGTGATGCCGAGCGCATCCAGCCGCGCCTGCATGGCCGCACTGAAGATCAGCTGCGGCCTCGCTTTAGGCTCGCGCAGCGCGCCGACATCCTGATAGCTGACGCCGTGAAAACCGGTACCGAGCGCCTTGACGAAAGCTTCCTTCGCCGCGAACGCCCGGGCAATCGCGTAGCCGGGGCTTTTCTGGCTGGCCACGGCGGCGCGTTCCTCGGACATCAGCAGCTTGGCCAGCGCCCGTTCGCCTTGCCGCGCATACAGCTCCTCGCAGCGAGCGATGCGCAGCAGATCGGTGCCGATACCGTAGATCAAGCGCGTTGTTTCAGGCAGCGCGACGCGCGACCGTCATCGCCTGGCGCATCTCGGCAATCGCCATCGGCAAGCCGACAAACAGGCTGCGGGCAACGATCGCGTGGCCGATGTTCAGTTCGACGATTTCCGGGATCGCCGCGATCGGCGCGACGTTGTCGACATTCAGGCCGTGGCCGGCGTGGACCTCGAAGCCCATCGCCGCAGCATCACGGGCAAAGGCGGCGATCCGCGCCAGTTCGGTGGCCTGCTCATCGCCCGTAGTGTCGGCGTAATGGCCGGTGTGGATTTCCAGCTGCGGCGCGCCACTGGCTTTGGCGGCAGCCAGCTGCAGCGGATCGGCGGCGATGAACAGCGCGACGATGCAGCCCGCGTCCGCCAGTCGCCGACAGGCTTCAGTGACCGCCGGCAGGTTGCCGGCGACATCGAGCCCGCCTTCGGTGGTGCGCTCCTCGCGCCGTTCGGGCACCAGGCAAACGTACTTCGGCCGCGCCGCCACGCCGATGTCGACCATCGCCGGGGTGACCGCCATCTCAAGGTTGATCGGCACTGGGCAGATCGGCGTCAGCCGGGCCAGATCGTGATCCTGGATGTGGCGGCGGTCTTCGCGCAGATGGATGGTGATGCTGTCGGCCCCGCTGGCGGCGGCCAGCAGTGCGCCTTCGACCGGATCGGGGTAGGCCGTGCCGCGGGCCTGGCGGACGGTGGCGATGTGGTCGACGTTGACGCCGAGACGCAAGGCAAGCATGGGAGATGGGGATGGAAAGGAGGCCTTCAGTGTAATCGCCGCACACCCCGTTTGGCGCTGTCGCCCGCCGAGCCGAGCCGGAAAGCGCAAGCCATTCAAGCGCTTGCCGTCCGTTGCAATTCCGATGCGAATCCGCTGGAAGCTCGTGGGGACTTGGTACCTGCCCTGCGCGCTCAATGGCTGCGACGGGACGATGCGCCGGGCGATCCAACCCTCTGCGCCATTGCCGCGTCCGAAAGCGGGACTGCTGCATCCAAGTGCTCGCAGGCTCCCTTTCGTGTCGTACGTCTCCCTGCAAGGCTTTGACAGGCCATGACCCTTGAGGGGCGCGAAAGCGCCCCTTTTCTTGTACGACCGGACACATTCGCGTCCGCGCGCGGCTCGCTAAACTCCCGCGACAAGAGCAGTTATTCGAACTGCAAAGACGCGAGGAGGAGAGCGATGGAAAGGATTTCGTGCCGGTTGGCGGCCGGCTTGCTGGCCTTGGTGCTCGGCGGCTGCGGTACCGGCGGCGCTCAGCAGCCCGGCATTACCTTGTCGCTGGTGCCGCCGTCGATTGCGCTCGGCGCATCGTCCACGGTGAGCTGGTCCGCCACCTCGGCGGTGAGCTGCGTCGCCAGCGGGGCGTGGAGCGGCCCGCGGCCGATCAGCGGCTCGGAAACGGTGACGCCCACCGCGCCCGGCAGCTACACCTACACTCTGAGCTGCAACAACACCGAACTCGGTGCCTCGTCCAGCATCACCCAGACGGTGACGCCGCCGGTCGAGCAGTCCTTGACCATCGAAGGCCAGGTCGTCGATCGGCCGATCGCCAACGCGGCGGTCACGGTTCGCGTGGGCAGTCGCAATTTCACCGGCTCGGCCGGTGCCGACGGCCGCTACAGCATCGTCGCCACCCTGCCCTCAACGGCGGTCGGCGATTTCGTGAGCATCGACGCTGTCGGCAGCAGCGCTGACCCCAGCGTCCGCTTCCGCAGCCTGCTCGGACCGTTCTCCGCCCTGCTGACGCAGGCCGGCTTTGATCGCCGGCTGGTGGCCAGCGAGAACTTCAATGTCAACGTCACCAATGTCTCGACGGCGGAAGCGGTGCTGGTGTCGGAAGCGAATGGCGGCGCGTTGCCGGGGGATGCCGGTGCGCTGGCGCGTGGACGCCTGGAGGTGGATCAGGATCGCCTGACCGAATACGCCACGATCATTCGCCTGGTTGTGAACGGGGAATTCGCACTGCCCTCGGGCGTCGTCGATACGCTCGATCTGGTAGACGACGAAGCGACCCGGTTCGGCTTTCTCATCTTCCTGCGCACCGATGAGGTCCGCGAAGCGCGCTATGTCGCGGCCCGCGCCACGGTTGATGCCGATCCCGCACTGACGCCGGGCGTGACGACCGCCGCCGTGCCGCGCACCCTGTACCTGCCGATCCGCAGCACGCGTGCGCTGCAGTTCCGCTACGCCGTGGTCAACGGCCCTATCGACAGCTTCGAGCTGAACGCCGACGGCAGCGGCGTGTTCTTGTCAACCGCCGGCGCCCTACCCGGCCTGCGCTGGGCCGTCGACGGCAACCGGACCCTGCAGCTGAGTTTCGTGCCGCCGTTGATCGGTGATCCGGCGGAGCGGCCGTTCATCGATCCGGCTACCGGCACCGAGGTGTTTGTCGCGTGTCGAATCGAACTGCGCGGCATCGCCGTGCGGCGCGGACTCGGTGTCGGTGCCGTGCGTACCTTCACCTTCGTTCGGACCTGTGACGATCCGCGATTCAACGAGACAACTTTCGATCGCGGCGGTCGCTACTGGCTGCCGCTCGACGTCACGGAACCGTACTTGACCAGCAATGTCGCCGGCCGGACGTTCTCGCTGGTCGTCGACGCCTCCGAAGTCCCGAGTCTCGATACCAGTGCTTCGGGCGGGCTGGCGCAGGAAATCGCCAGCTTTTCCGCCAACGGCACCGGTTCACTGAATCCGACCGGTCGCAGCTTCACCTGGATCATCGAGGCGGATGGTGCCCTGCGCGTGACGCTGGGCAACGGCACGGTCAGCCGTTATCGCCGCTATGCGCGGCCGTTCGACGGTGCCGAACTGGCGGTTGCCGATCACCGCTACACGGACGGACGCCGCCGGATCAGCGATCAGCTCGGTTACGCCAGCGACGGCAGCCTGGTGTTCTCGAACGCCACGATTCGCGGCGTCTACTATGCGTTTGGAGTCGGCTCCGATGGCTTCGAAAACGGAGGCGGATCGATACTCGGGTTTCCGCAGTTGCGTGGCAGCGTTTTCCAGTTTCTTGCCGGCGACGAGTTCCGCAACTCCAACGACGCTCTTTCCAGCAGCGACCCCGGCAGCCCGCGGATGATCAACCGCGGTTCCCTGCAACGCTGGGCTGTGCGCGGCGATGGCTCGGTGAGCGTGCAGCTCTACCGGCGTGCCAGCAGCAACGACAACACGGGCTGCGCGCTCGACAGCAGCGATCCGGATTGCAACCTGGTCATCGAACGCCGACTGGTGCCGATCGCGGCCAATGCAGCGGGTCGCCATTTCTGGTTGGAGCAGCTTCGCCTGATCGACGGCCTCACACCGGTGACCGCCAATACGCCCTGGCAAACCACCGTCCGCTTCTACGATTTCGCGCCGGCCGGCGACTATGAAGCTGCGGCCCACGGCCCCTCGGTGCCGGAAGCAGACAGTGCGGCGCGTGCCGAGCCGATCGAGCCCCGGGAATCGAACCAGTCGCCGCGCCTTTACTGAACGGTCTGCAACCCCTCCCAGCCAATCTGCACGCTGATCAGTCCGACCACGATGATCAGCGCGCTCGATAGATAAGGCGCGCGCGCCGCCCATTTGCCGAAGCCGCCGAAGCGGTTGCGCGCGGCTTTCAGGCTCAGGGCGGCGAGCACGCCGCTGAGCACCATGACCAGGGCCAGGCCGATGCTGAAGCCGAGCACCAGGGTCAGGCCCAGCGAGTATTTCTTCAGTTGCAGGCAGAGCAGCAGCACGGTGATCGAGGCCGGGCACGGCACGAGGCCGCCGGTGAGGCCGAAGGCGACGATCTGGCCGGTGCTGGGTCGGCTGTCGCTGAAACGGCGTTCGATCTCGTCGGCATGGGCGCGGGCGTGGGCGTCCATCGCCTCGCTGTCAGCTTCGTGATGATGGTCGTGATCGTGATCGCCGGGGCCGTGATGGTGATGCCCATGTGCTGCCTGCTGCTCGCCGTGGATGCGCAGCAGCATCCACACCGCGATGGCGACGATCAGCACACCGGATGCCAGCTGGAACCAGGCTTCAGTGCGCTCGTTGTCGAGCTGCGCGCCGAAGTACAGGCCGGTCAGCGCCACGATCCAGACGATCAGGGTATGCGAAGCCGCCGCACTGACGCCGAGGAGGATGGCCTGCGACACCGTGCCGCGAATGGCGATGATGAAGGCCGCCATCATGGTCTTGGAGTGGCCCGGCTCCAGGCCGTGCAGCGCGCCGAGCAGCAGCGCACTCGGAATGAACAACCACAGGTTCGACGAGCCCTGGGCCAGCAGTTCGGAGAAAGAGGTCATCGCGGTGTGGCCGTTGATCCATGAATGCGGCGGCGATGATCGCACCGCTGCCGGACGCGCGTCAGCCCTGCGTGCCGTGCCTGCCGCCAGCCAGCGCGAAGGTCGAACGGCATCGTGTCAGCGCGCATCCACCGGGTAACGCGCCACACCGCGACTGGCGACGACGACCAGGACCAGCATCGGCAGCAGCAGGCCCAGCAGCGTCGGCAGGATCCGCCCGATCAGCACGCCCGCTGACTCCGGCTGGTACGCAAAGCGCGGGAACTGCGCGTAGTCGGCGGCGTCCAGCGGCCGGTTGGCGAGCACCCGGTCGTTGAAGTAGCCCTGCCAGCTTCGGTGGAAGTCATCGACCTGGCGCGCGAAATCGGCATACCGCCGATCGCTGGTGCCGGCGATCTCGTTCAGCGTGTCCTGCAGGAGCACGGCCGGCGACAGGAAGCGCAGCCAGGCGGTGGTGTCCCGCTGCGAGGCGATCTGGCGTTCGTGCACCGCCATCGTCGCTGCGATCCGGTCGCTCGCCAGCTTGACCATCATCACGCGCTGGCTGGCGGTCTTGTAATCCTTTTCGCTGACTGCGCCGCCGTTGTCGGCCGACTCGTGTTCGATCGCATAGCGCGCGGCATTGGCATCGGCCTCGCGCGCCGAATCGTTCTTCACTTCACGCAGCGTGTTGATCATTTCGGCGCGCGACGGCACCGGATACGCCAGTTCGACCGCCACGCTGCCCAGGGTCGGCACCACCAGCACCAGCACGATCCAGGTGCTGACCAGGATCAGCGCGTTCTGCGCCGACCCCTTGCCGAGGCTGGTGACCGCCGCCGTGACGGCGAACCAGAAACCGACATAGGCCAGCACCACCAACAGCCAGACCAGGAGCCTCAGCGGTCCGTCGGCCTGAAGCACCGGGGCACCCATCGACAGCAGGAGCAGCAGCGTGAAGGCCACGAGCGGCAGCAGCACGAGTCCGGCCCGGTAGCCGAGCTTGGCCCACATCAGCACGGCGATGCGCACCGGATTGGACGCCACCATCGCCAGCGTGCCCTGCTCGCGCTCGGACGACAGCACGTTGTAGGACAGCGACACGATCACCAGCGGCAGCAGGAAGACGATGAAGAACGACAGGTCGAAGCGGCCGGCCAGGAGGTTGCCGGGATTCTCGATCTCGTCGTTCAGCGCGAACGATTCCCGGGTGTCGGCCGACACCAGGACGTACGGCGGATTCAGGTCGCTCTGACCGATCGCGCTGACCGCCAGCGGCGACGGCGGCAGCGCGGCGTAGGTCGCGGCATGACGAAGTCCGACCCACAGCGGGCTGCGCGGATTCTGGAACGCGCTGGGCGGCGTGTAGCGGCCCTCCTGCATGTCGGCGAGCTTGCCGAGCTGCTCGTCGAGCCGTGCGCGCTCCTCGAGCTGCGCGCTCGCCAGCAGCGTGTTCTGACGATCCTGCCAGGCCACGCCGTTGGCGATGGCGTAGGCGATGGCGCAGAACAGCATGGCGACGATCACCGGCATCAGTCGCTCGGCGCGGAACAGCCGGCGCTCCAGCGCGAACGCATCCCGGAACAACGACACCGCGACGGGGCGGTCAGTGGGGGCAGGCATGCTCATGTCGGCCTCAGACGGCGAACCACGGTCAGGGCGAAGCCGCCGATCATCGCTGCCCAGACCAGAAGCAGCAGCAGATTGCGCCACTGATTGCCCAGCACGCTGGCGGCCTGCGGAAGTCGGTACTCGAACGGCGCGATGCTGGCCCACAGCTCGGGGCCGGCCACGTAGTCGCTGCCGTCGTTCGGACGATTGCGGATCATGTCGGCCGCCATCGCCTTCTGGATTTCGCGGCGATAGCGCTCGGCGGCGGTCGCGAAATCGTTCTGCTGCGCGATGTCGGTGCCGGCCATGGCCATCGACCACGGTTGCAGTGCCGCCATCGGGAACAGCACCCCGGCCAGCGAGCGGATCCGTTCCTGCTCCAGGTAGATCGCCCAGAGGCGGCCGTAGTGTTCGTCGTAGATGCGGTAGCCGCGCTCGTCGTCCTCGTTCAGCGACAGGGCGCGGAAATTCACCGGCAGATCCTCGACGCGGCTCACGCCGTAGCGGGCCAGGACGCTGTCGCGGAACGCGATGAACGCGGGGTGCTTCTCGTCATGCCCGAAGTTCGCCTTCTTGGCTTGCGTGAGGGCGGACTGGAACTGCACCGCGCTCGGCGTCGGTGCGAGTCGGGCGGCGACATCGGTGATCGCGCGCGGCGCCACGAAACAGTTGAGCACCCAGAACGCGAGCAGCACGATCAGGGCCTTGCGGGAACTGCCGCAGGCTGCCGACACGCCGAGCGACAGCAGCGCGAATCCGGCCAGATACACCGCGTAGCCGATGAACATCAGGCCGCTGCGGCCAAGGATGTCGAGACTGTCGACGTGATGCTCGTCGACGAAGAACAGCATCGCCATCGCCATCAGCATCGGCGGCACCAGCAGGATCGCCAGCAGTGCGGAGATCGCCGTCATCTTGCCGACGAGCAGTTGCGCCGGCTGCACGCCGACACTGAGCAACTGGCGCAAGGTGCCGCGTTCGCGCTCGCCGGTGAACGCGTTGAAGGTGATCAGCACGATCAGCAGCGGCGACAGCACCTGCCAGACAAAGTTGATCGACAGGTCGCCGAACCGGCGAAGGCTGGTCGCATCGCGTGCCGGCCGGAAGCGGAATTCGTTCTGCTTGTGCGCTTCCATCCACACCGCCGAGCCGACATAGGGATTGATTCCGGGATCCAGGAACGACAGCGGACTGGCCGGCTTGAACGCGTACTGGCCGTAGTGGGCTGCCGAATGCGGGTTCTTCTCGCCCTGCCCGAGCCACTGCTGATACGACGTGTGGCTGGCGGCGGCGCGCTCGCGATCAAGCTGCTGCTGTTGCTGCCAGCCGAGCAGCAGCGCGGTCAGCATCAGCACGGCGATCAGCCCGCCGGCCCACTTGAGCCTGGCATCGCGCAGCAGTTCGGTGAATTCCTTGCCGGCGATGGTGGCCACCATCCCTGCCGGCGGCAGCGCAGGCACTGGCGCTGCGGTTTCGGTGATGGCGCTCATGCGGCTTTCTTCCCGTAGGACAGATCCAGATAGATGCGTTCGAGTTCGGTGTGGTCGACCGTGTCGGTCCCGAACATCGCGGCCAGCACGCCACGCTGCATGATCCCGACGCGGGTACCGGTCTGCTTGGCCAGGAACAGGTCGTGCGTGGTCATCAGGATCGCCACGCCGCGATGCTTCATCTGCTCCAGCAGACGCGCGAACTCGTTGGCGGCCTGCGGATCGAGCCCCGAAGTCGGTTCGTCGAGCAGCAGGGCGCGCGCGTTCCGCGCCATCGCGATGGCGATGCCGACCTTCTGGCGCATGCCCTTGGAATAGCCTTCGACCCTGCGTGGTGCCGCGTCCGGCGCAAGCCCCGCCTGCACCAGCAAGTCCAGAAGCTCCGCCCGGGGCCGCTTCACGCCCAGCGCGAGCTTCGAGAAGTATTCGAGGTTCTCGATGCCGCTGAGGCTGCCGTAGAGCATCACCGTTTCGGGGATGTAGGCGATCTGCCGCTTGGCTTCCAGCGGTCGCGCGGCGACGTCGATGCCATTGACCGTCGCCGTTCCCGAGGTCGGCTGGATGAAGTTCAGGAACAGGTTGATGGTCGTGGTCTTGCCGGCTCCGTTGCCGCCGAGCAGACAGAAGATTTCCCCCGGCGCGACCTTCAGGTTCAGCCGATCAAGGGCCAGGTGCTGGTCGTAGCGCTTGGTCAGGTCGTTTGCTTCGAGCATGGCGGTCAGGTGGTGGGCAGGTGGCGAGACATTGCTCTTAACTTTTATAGATTTTGTCTTACGATTTCTCGACGGTATCGCGACCGCGTGTCGGTCTGCGTTGACTTCGATCAGACCCGAACCCGGCGCAGCGATGAAACCGCGTGCCGGATGCCGAATCCTGGGGCAACGGGCCGGGCCGGCCGTGCTGGCGGCTCGCCGGTCAGTCCTTCGGCTGCACCAGGCGCGCGGCAGCGAAGGCACGCATGTCGCGCAGCAGCTGCGGAGTGCGCAGGCTGGCACGCGGCGCGTGCGGCTCCAGCGCCATCCGCAGCAGGTGGCGGCAGTCGTCGAGCGATCGGCGGTCGAGCACGGATTCATTGCGCAGCGCGATCAGGCTGGCGCCGGCCAGCGCACCGCGCGTGCCTTCGGCGCAAGGGCGAAACCCTTCGCTGGCCAGATAGCGGTAATGCCCGGCCGCATCGAGCGGCTGATCGAGCGGCAGGCCATAGCCCAGCTGCTCCAGCAGCCGTTTCTCGAAAATCCGCAGCGCCGCCTCGGCAGTCGCGGCATCGCCGGTCAGGCGGTCCAGCGCCACGCCATAGTCGCGATGGATCGCAGGATGCGGGTCGTGGCGCGCGAGCAGCTTCAGCAGCAGCTCGTTCAGGTACCAGCCGTGAAACAGGCGCTCGCCGACTAGTTCGATGCCCGGACCGGCGGCTTCCACAGCGGTCAAGGTGCCGAGTTCCCCGCGATCGAGCCAGGACAGCAGCAGCGGCCGGAACAGCGCCGTCACGCCGCGCTGCCTCGCCTTCGGACCGCGCTGGCCGCGGGCGATCAGGCCGATCCGGCCGTAGGTCGGCGTCAGCACTTCCAGCAGTTCGCTGGTCTCGCGATAGGGTTTCTGCGACAGCAGCCAGCCGGCTTCAAGCTCGATGCGCGTGCCGGTCATCGCCGCACCCGCGCCGGCTTCAGCCGCCTTCGTAGCCGAAGCGGCTGAGGGCCTTGGGATCATCGGTCCAGCCTTCCTTGACCCGCACCCAGAGCTTCAGGAACACCTTGCGGCCGGTCAGGGTTTCGAGTTCGCGGCGGGCGGCGGTGCCGATGCGCTTGAGCATGTCGCCGTTCTCGCCGATGACGATCTTCTTCTGGCCGTCACGCTCCACCCAGATGATCGCCGAGGCCTTGAGCATTTCGCCTTCCTGCTCCAGCGCCTCGGTTTCCACGGTCAGCGCGTAGGGCAGCTCCTGGGCCAGCGAGCGCATCAGCTTTTCGCGCACCAGTTCGGAAATCGTGAAACTCAGGTCGTGGCCGACCACCTGCCCTTCCGGATACAGCGGCGGGCCATCGGGCATGCGCTCCATCAACTGCTTGGCCAGCACATTGACGTTGGCACCTTTCAGTGCCGACAGCGGCATGATGAAGGCCCATTCGCGCAGCGGCCCGAGCTTTTCCATCAGCGGCAGCAGCGCGTTCTTGTCGTTGAACTGGTCGACCTTGTTGATCACCAGCGCCACCGGTGATTTCACCGACTTCAGGCGCTCCAGCACCGCGTCGTCCTCATCGGTCCAGCGGCCGGCCTCGATCACGAACAGCGCCAGGTCGATGTCATGCAGGCTGTTGCTGGCGGCGTCGTTCATCGCCTTGTTCAGCGCCTTCTTGGCGGCGCGATGCATGCCGGGGGTGTCGAC
Source organism: Nevskia sp. (assembly GCA_021732745.1). GTDB lineage: Bacteria > Pseudomonadota > Gammaproteobacteria > Nevskiales > Nevskiaceae > Nevskia. The sequence continues at coordinate 374,112 of JAKFUK010000002.1, forward strand.
GAACACCACCTGGGCGTTGTCGCCGTGCAGCACGCCCTGGATACGATGCCGCGTGGTCTGCGGCTTGGGTGCCGTGATCGACACCTTGCGGCCGACCAAGGCATTGAGAAGACTGGATTTTCCGACATTCGGTCGGCCGACGATGGCAACAATTCCGCTACGCATTGGTGGGTTTCTCTCGGGAGGTGATCGCGTCCAGCATCTTGCTGGCCGCCTGTTGTTCGGCGATACGCCGGGAATGGGCTTCTGCTTCGGTCGCCAGCGGATCATCGCCGAGCTGGCAACGCACGAGGAAACTGCGGCGATGCGCCGGGCCTTCCTCGCGCAGCACGCTGTATTCCGGCAGCGGCCGCGATTGTGCCTGCAAGACTTCCTGCAAGCGGGTCTTGAAATCCTTGAGCGAACCAACTTCCGGCAAATTCGCCAGTTCCGGGGCCAGCAGCAGCAGGCACAGGGCCTGTGCTGCTTCGATGCCGCCGTCGAGATACACGCCGCCGACCAGCGCTTCCAGCCCGTCGGCCAGCGAGGAGCCGCGCTTGTGGCCGCCGGTGCGCAGTTCGCCGGGGCCGAAGCGCATGGCCTCGGACAGCGGCACACGACGCGCGGCAACGGCCAGGGTTTCCTCGCGCACCACACTGGCGCGCAGGCGCGACAGATCGCCTTCCGGCGCTTTCGGCCGCAGCCGGAACACTTCGGCGGCAACGGTGAAATTCAGCAGCGCGTCGCCGAGAAATTCCAGCCGCTCGTTGTTGTCGTGATCAAAAGACCGATGGGTCAGCGCGCGCAGCAGCAGTTCGGCATCGCGAAACCGGTAGCCGATCGCCTTCTGCAGCCGCTCGCGGGCGGCGACCTCGATCTCGTTCGCGCTCAACCGCCCGGCACCGCGCGCAGGGGGATGTCGTCCGCGAACCGGGCAACGACGATGATGTTGGCGAACAGCGGCACTTCGGCGTCGTAGTCGTAGCTCAGGAACAGGCCGGCGGCGGTGCGCACGACCTTGATGTCGCGCGGTTCAAGCTGGTCGATGTAGTCGATGTCCCAGCGCCTTTGCAGGGCTGAACGCACTGCCGCGACATCGACTTCGCTGCCCACCACCGACGATTGCGCCGCCACATCCCGGACCGCGCGGTTGATGGTGAATTCGTTGAGATACAGCGGGCCGATCTTGATGCCGCAGAGCGCGATGAACGCGAGGCTGCCGAACAGATACAGGCCGCTCCACAGCGTCATGCCGAGTTGGGATGTGCGTGCTTTCATGATGGTGCTCCGTTGACCGCCGCCGATTCAGCGAACCCTCGGCCTCAGCGGATCAGCGTACCGATCCGCCCCAGCACGGGCCGCGTGCGTTCGTGGTCCCAGCTCATCCAGACCAGTTCCGCGCGTCCCTTCAGGTTCGCTTCCGGGACCACACCCCAGCAGCGGCTGTCGTTGGAGCCGTCGCGGTTGTCGCCCATCATGAAATAGTGACCGGCCGGGACCGTGTAGTCGAAGTTGTCACCGTTCGGCTGCACGAACGGGCAGCTGAACGGATCGGACTGGCGATCGGGTTTGATCAGGATGTCGTGTTTCACGCCGCCGAAGTTCTCGTGGGCGCGGACATCGCCGTAGCCGACATCGGCCTGCACTTCGGCGACCGAAATCGGCGCTTCCACGCCGTTCACGGTCAGGCGCTTGTTGGCGTACTGGATGCGGTCGCCCGGCGTGCCGATGACGCGCTTGATGAAATCGTTGCCGCGATTGGGGTCGCGGACATCGGTGTTCGGGTAGATGAACACCACCACATCGCCGCGCTTGGGCGCGCCGAGATCGAGCATCTTCCAGGTACCGACCGGCGAACGCAGCCCGTAACTGAACTTGTTGACCAGGATGAAATCGCCGATGTGCAGGGTCGGAATCATCGAGCCCGAGGGAATCCGGAACGGCTCGTACAGGAACGAGCGGATCACGAACACCGCCGCGATCACCGGAAACAGGCCGCCGAAAAATTCCGAGAACGCGCCCTGCTTTTCCGGGATGCCGGTTTCCGCCATCCGCTTGGCGCGCTTCGGGGCGGCGCTGTAGCGGTCGATCGCCCAGATGATGCCGGTCAGGACCGTCGCCACGGTGAGGATCAGGTTGAACAGGACGGTGAAGCTCATTGATGGGGAACCGGGCGATGAAGAAAGGTTGGACTGGCCGCGAGCGCCCAGCGTTTGAACGGGCTCAATTGCGGCGATCGACGCCGAGCACGGCCAGGAAGGCTTCCTGCGGAATTTCCACCGAGCCGACCTGCTTCATGCGCTTCTTGCCCTTCTTCTGCTTTTCCAGCAGCTTTTTCTTGCGGCTGATGTCGCCGCCATAGCACTTGGCGAGCACGTTCTTGGTCAGCGCCTTGACCGTCGAACGGGAAATGATCTTCGCCCCGATCGCCGCCTGGATGGCGACATCGAACATCTGGCGATGAATCACGTCCTTCATGCGGTCGCAGAGGTCGCGGCCGCGCGCTTCGGCATCGTTGCGATGGACGATGGTGGCCAGCGCGTCGATCTTGTCGCCGTTGACCAGCACGTCGAGCTTGACCAAAGGTGCGGTCTGGAAGCGCACGAACTCGTATTCGAAGCTGGCAAAACCGCGGCTGACCGACTTCAGGCGATCGAAGAAATCGAGCACCACTTCGGCCAGCGGCATCTCGACTTCGAGCTGCACCTGGTTGCCGTGGTAGCGCATGTTCTTCTGCACGCCGCGCTTGTCCATGCACAGCTGCATCACGCCGCCAACATAGGTCTGCGGCATCAGCATGCGGCACAGGATGATCGGCTCGCGCACGTCCTTGTAGGCACCGGCGTCGGGCAGGTCACTCGGGTTGTCGATCTTCTTGATCTCGCCGGTCGCGGTCTCGATCTCGTAGACGACACTCGGTGCCGTGGTGATCAGGTCCAGGTTGTATTCGCGCTCCAGGCGCTCCTGGACGATTTCCATGTGCAGCATGCCGAGGAAGCCGATGCGAAAGCCGAAACCGAGCGCGCCCGAATTTTCCGGCTCGAACTGCAAGGCCGAATCGTTCAGGCGCAGCTTTTGCAGCGATTCGCGGAAATCCTCGAAATCATCGGAGTCGATCGGGAACATGCCGGCGAACACGCGCGGCTGCACCTGGCGGAAACCAGGCAGCTGCTCGACCGAAGCGCGCGACGCTTCGGTCAGGGTGTCGCCGACCGGCGCACCAAAGATGTCCTTGATGCCGGCGACGATGAAGCCGACTTCGCCGGTCTCCAGCGACTCGCGCAGCACCCGCTTCGGCGAATGCACGCCCAGCATGGTCACTTCGTAGTCCTTGCCGGTGGAGATCACCCGCACCTTCTGACCCTTCTGCAGGCGGCCGTTGACGATGCGCACCAGCGACACGACACCCAGATAATTGTCGAACCAGCTGTCAACGATCAGTGCCTGCAAGGGCGCATCGACCGTACCCTTCGGCGGCGGCAGGCGCAGCACCAGGGCTTCGAGCACATCGACCACGCCGAGGCCGGTCTTGGCCGAGATGCGCAGCGCATCGGTCGCCTCGATGCCGATGATGTCCTCGATTTCCTGGCAGACCCGTTCCGGCTCGGCGTTCTGCAGGTCGATCTTGTTCAGCACCGGCATCACTTCGAGCTTCTGCTCGAGTGCCGTGTAGCAATTGGCGACGCTCTGCGCTTCCACGCCCTGCGAGGCGTCGACCACCAGCAGCGCCCCTTCGCATGCGGCGAGCGAACGGCTGACTTCGTAGGAGAAATCGACATGGCCCGGCGTGTCGATGAAGTTGAGCTGATACGTCAGGCCATCCTTCGCCTTGTAATTCAGCGAAACCGCCTGCGCCTTGATGGTGATGCCGCGTTCGCGTTCGATCGGGTTGTTGTCGAGCACCTGCGCCTGCATCTCGCGTTCTTCCAGTCCGCCGCAGATTTGGATGATGCGATCGGCGAGCGTCGACTTGCCGTGATCGATATGGGCAATGATCGAAAAATTGCGAATCTGGGCTTGGCTAACGCGGGGAGCGGGCTGCGACATGGGCGGGGCGGCAAAAAAGATCGGCGGAGTATAGCGGCCGGGCCTTTTCGCGGCGCGGACGCCGGTCGAGGCTTCAATGCAGCACAAAATCCGCCGGCAACGGCGGCTCCGGCGGCAGCGGTTCGCCGAGCAGTTCGAGCAGCGAGGCTTCGATGTTGCGGCAGATCGCTTCGAGGGCGAGGTCGTTGTCGTCGGTGCCGAACGGCGATTCCAGTTCTTCGGCGATCGCTTCCAGCGCCATGAACGCGTAAGCGACGAACACGGCAAACACCGGCGTGTACCAGCCGATCGACGACACCAGACCGAACGGCAGCAGGGTGCAGTAGAAGTAGATAATCCGGTGGACCATCACCGAGAAGGTCAGCGGAATCGGGGTGCCGGCGATCCGTTCGCAGCCGCCGACGGCGTCACCCAGCGTTTCCAGCCCACGCTCCATCGCCACGATCAGGATGTCTGGCAACTGCTGGCGGCGGCGCGCTTCGTGAAGCTGGTCGCCAAGCTGCAATTGCAGCACGGCCGGTTTCCAGCGCGCCGCCATGACGCGATCGAGGTCTTCTGGATGGAGCAGGCGTTCCATGTCGGCGCGGGCATCGGTACGCCGCAACTGATGGCGGAATGCGTGGGCATGGGCGATCAGGGTGCGGACGAAGCGCTGGGCATCCGGTGATGCCGGCGGCCATTCGGCGAGGGTCAGCGCCTGTCGAGCGAGCTGGCGCGAGGCGTTCATCGTCGAGCCCCAGAGCTTGCGGGCTTCCCAGTAGCGATCGTGGCTGACGTTGGTGCGAAAGCCCAGAAAGATCGCGATCGACAGGCCGAGCAGCGAGAACGGCGCCACCGCCAGCTCGAACTTGGTCGCTGCCGGCCACAGCAGGTGCAGCAACTGCGCGGACACGCCGATGCCAGCAATGATCGCCAGCCGCGGCACCAGCTTGCGCAGCACCGAGCCGCGCCAGATGAACAGCATCGCGAACCAGTGGGGACGTGGACGGACAATCATCGTGCGGCTCCTTCAGCCAGCGCGGCACGCAGCGCCGTTTCATCGAAGAAGGTTTCGCAGAGCGCCGTGCCGTCTTCGTCGATCAGCACCGGGATGACATTGCCCCAGCGGCCCGCCAACCCGGTCCGGCTGTCGACATCGGCGACGACCAGTCGCGGCAGCAAGTCCGGGCAGGCGGCGGCAAAGGCTTCAAGGAATTCCTCGCAAAGGCCGCAGCCGTCGCGGCTCAACAAGGTCAGCGCACTCACTGCTTCGGCGGCACCGTCAGTGCCAGGAACAGCGGCGCGCCCTGACGCTGCACCAGCATTGGCACGGTCTGGCCCGGCGTCAGGCGGTCGGTGACCTGGGTGTAGCGGTCGGCGCTGTCGATTTCGGTGTTGGCGATCGACAGGATCACGTCACCGGCGATCAAGCCCGCATCGCGACCCGGACCGGGACCCACATCGACCACCCGCACGCCGCCCGACACCACCTTTTCCTGGCGGCGTTCGATGTCGCCGAGCGTCTGCACCACGACACCGAGTGGGCGGCCAGACGGTTCAGCTGGCGCAGTACCCGGATCGTTGGGCACGGCGGCACCGCTGCCGTCAGCGACATCCTGCTCGGCCAGTTCACCGACTTCGACCTTGACCGTCACCCGGCGACCTTCGCGCAGCACTTCGAGGGTCACGGTTTCGCCGGGCGTGACATCGCCGACCAGCGGCTTGAGGGTGCGCGAGGTGGCGATTTCGGTGTCGTTGAACTTGACGATGATGTCGCCGGCCTTGAGTCCCGACTGCTGCGCCGGGCTGTCAGGCAGCACTCGGGCCAGCAAGGCACCGCCCGGCTTGTCCATGCCGAACGAAGCGGCCAGCTTGCGATCGACTTCCTGCATGACGATGCCCAGCCAGCCGCGCCGCACGCGACCGGTGTCCTTCAATGATTTGGCGACCTTGGCGGCAACGTCGATCGGGATCGCGAAAGCAACACCTTGGAAGCCGCCGTTCTGGCTGTAGATCTGCGAATTGACGCCGATCACTTCGCCTTTCAGGTTGAACAGCGGGCCGCCGGAGTTGCCGGGATTCACTGCCGCGTCGGTCTGGATGAACGGCACGTACTGCTCGGTCTCCAGATTGCGGCCCTTGGCCGAGATGATGCCGGCGGTCACGGTGTAATCGAAGCCGAACGGCGAGCCAATGGCCAGCACCCAGTCGCCGACGCGCGCTTTCTTCACATCGGCCAGCTTCACTGCCGGCAGATCCTTGGCGTCGATCTTGAGCAGGGCCAGGTCGCTGCGCTCGTCGCTGCCGACCAGTTCGGCCGGGAACTGGCGGCGATCGGACAGGCGGACGACGATTTCCTTCGCGTTCTTGACCACATGGTGGTTGGTGATGATGTAGCCATCCGACCACAGGATGAAGCCGGAGCCCAGCGACTGCTCGCCACCCGGGCCGCCGCCTTCGTCGGGAAAGCCTTCGCCGTCGCCATTGCCGCCGGGGCTGTCGCTGCGGTTGTCGCCTTGGGAATCGGTGGGGGGATCGACCGGTTCGTCGGTGCTACCGCCATCGCCAGGGGCATTGCCGCCACGGGCACTGTCACCGTGTTCTTCGAGGAATTTCTTCAGCCAGTCCGGCACCGGCCGACCGTCGCTGCCCGGTGCCGATGCCAGCGGCGCGTCCGATTCCACCGGCACGGCGCTGATGTTGACCACCGTGGGGCTGACTTTCTCGACCAGACCGGCCAGTTCCGGCAAGCCCGCCGAACGCTCGGACGAACAGGCCGCCAGCAGGCTGCCGGCGATCAGCAGCGGCAGCGCCAGCACGGCGGTCTTGCGACCGGCGACGATGTGCATCATTCCACTCCAGGGTTGCCCGGCCGGGGCAGGCGGGTTGACGGCACGGCAGCCATCATTTCATTTCAGCGCAGAGGTTCAGCAGCAGCGAAGCAGTTGAACATGGGCCGCGTCACGGCGGCAAGACAGGCGGGCGACGGCCGCGCCCGGCTGCCGTCGGCACCATCGGACGATCACTTTCAGCGCGGCAGAGCGACTGGCGCGGGCGTTTGGGCTGGAGCCTGCGGCGAGATGATCGTCTGGGTCAGCGGACGATCGAACGGCTGCACCACGCCCGAGTCCTGAACGGGCCCTGGCAGCGGCACGCGCAGGTTGTCGCCGATCATCTTGATCGCCGCCCCCGGCACTTCGCCGACGATGGTCACATGGAAGGAGCCCACCACCTTGCCGTAGGCCTGCACCGCGCCCATGTGCGAAACGCCCTGGAGCACTTTTTCCTCGCGCGACTGCACCGTCGAAAACACAGACACCGACGACAGGCCGTCGGAGAGCAGCAAGTGCTCGACATTGCCGGAACCGTCCGGCAGCGCGCGATCATCGTGCGACACGATCTTGAAGCCCGGCGGCAGCTTGCCGAATGCCACCTGCGGCTCGCCGTGCTGGTCCGGCGTCGGCACGTCATCCAGTTTCGGCAGGTTGCGGGTGATGAGGTTGAACTTGCGGATGTCGACTTCGGTTTCGAAGGCTTCGTCGGCGATGGTCTTGGGGAAGGCGACTTCGGTGAACATCACCTGTTCCAGCACTTCGCTTTCCGGGCCGGTAAGGCTGATCTTCAGCGGCAGGTTGGTTTCCTGATCGGTCCAGACCTCGTAGCCGTAGCGGTACTTGTCCTTCGGCCGCACGCTCACGCCATTGCAGGCGCGGCCGGCAATGCGGCCCACGCCTTCGCTGCGAAATTCGTAGAAGGCCTTGAGTTGCCCGACTCTTTCGGCCGTCAACTGTGCCAGGAAGCCTTTCAGATTCGGCCGGTCGATCGACATCGAACGGCCTTTCGGCAGGATGCAGATCAGGCGGTTGTCGATGCGCAGCAACTGCCTCGGTTCGCCGGTCAGCGACACCAGGCGCTCGCGCTCGCTGTCGTCCTTGTAGCGGTGCTGCACGCGCAGCACTTCAAAGCGCTCGTCGCCGCGATAGATCACCACGCCCTGGTAATTGCGGGTGCGCGAGGCCTCGGCCGAACGAACCAGCATCATGCCGGGGTCGATGGCGGTGACGGTTTCGGGTACGTCTGCGGCCCGGGCGATCGGAGCAACCGGGACAGCGCAGGCGAGGCCCGCACAGAGCAACCAGAGACGCATCAGTTGCTACCGCTGGCCGACGCGTAGCTCCCCGGTTGCGCAACGATGCGGGTGTAACCCAGTGCGCCACCCATACCGGCGCGGGCCGGCAAATTGATGTGCTCGATGATGTAGCCGGTCAGCTTGCTGGCGGTTTCATCGTCCAGTTGCGCCGACAGCACCGCGTCCTGATCGGCCGTGCTGACGATTTCGCCATTGGCATTCACCTTGACGATGTCCGGATTGCCGCCGGCATCCGCCGTCACCTGGGCCAGCGTCGCCGCGCTGTCGCTGGCAATCGGGCGATCGAGCAGGTTGCGGCCGCTGATGGCGACCACGCCGGTGATCGAAGCGGCCACCGCCAGACCGGCAAAACGCTGCCAACGCAGGCTGCGGGCGCTGACGGCAGCCGCTGGCAGCGGCACCGGTTGTGGGGCAACCGCACGCGGACGCAGGGGCACGACTTTCGGATTGACGGCTTCGGCCGGCGCTTCATCGAGTGCGGCCATGACGCCGGCCGCGAAATCGAAGGCCGGCTTGGCGATGCTGACCCCGGCGCGGGCATCGCGGCTGGCGCACATGCGGCTCCAGCGCGCTTTCAGGGCCGGAGACCGGTCGATGGCGGCGAGCACTTCCTCGACTTCAGCCGGGGTGCATTCGCCATCCAGCAGTGCTGACAACAGTTCTTCAGACATTTCGCTCATTCCGGACCGGGCATTGAAGCCGCGACATGGGACATTAACCGCGGCTGAACGTAAAAGTTCCGACCGCCTCATGGCAAAAATCACTCAGCCGAACCATCACCTGCGGCAATCCGCTTGCCGAGGCTCAGACCTGTCAACTCATCAATGGGTTCACCACCGCGTCGATCGCTTCCCGGGCGCGGAAAATACGCGACCGCACGGTGCCTATCGGGCAGTCCATGGCCTCGGCAATTTCCTCGTAACTCAAGCCTTCCAGCTCGCGCAGGACGATGGCCTGGCGCAGGTCCGGTGGCAGTTTGGCGATCACTTCGCCGACTTTCTGCTTGATCTCGTCCGACAGCAGCAGGGATTCGGGGGTGTCGACATCGCTCAAGTGCTCGGTGTGCCCGAACTGCTCGGCGTCGGCGATATCGATGTCCTGGTTCGACGGCCTGCGCCCGCGCGACACCAGATGATTCTTCGCCGTATTGATGCCGATCCGGTACAGCCAGGTGTAGAAGGCGCTGTTGCCCTGAAAGCCTTTCAGCGCCCGCCAGGCCTTGATCAGCGTTTCCTGGGCAACGTCCGGCGCATCGCCGTCACCCACCAGTCGACTGACCAGTTGCACGATCTTGTGCTGGTACTTGCGGACCAGCATCTCGAACGCCCGCTTGTCGCCGCTCTGCGCAAGGACAACCAGTTCTTCGTCGGTGATGTCGGGGTTCATGCGCTCTTGGAGGACGGGGTGCCGCACCCGCGTCGCCGGGGATTCTGGCTAAACTCCGCGACGGTTCATGGCCGCAAGTCTGTCCGCAAATACTAGCAAGCCCCACCCTCCCGCGTGAACGAATCCGATGTGCTGATCCTCGGCAGTGGCGCTGCCGGCTTGTCTGCGGCGCTGCGTCTGGCCAAGGCCGGTCACCGCGTCTGCGTGGTGTCCAAGGGCACGCTGGCCAGCGGCTCGACTCTTTGGGCACAAGGTGGCATTTCTGCCGTGCTCGACGAAGATGATTCGGTCGAAGCCCACGTTCAGGACACCCTGATTGCCGGTGCCGGGCTTTGCGATGAAGCGGCAGTGCGCCACACCGTGGAACGCGGGCCGGAATGCATCGCCTGGCTGGTCGATCAGGGCGTGGTGTTCACCCATGCCGATGGCGAACTCAGAGGGCAGCGCCTCCACCTGACCCGCGAAGGCGGGCACAGCCACCGTCGCGTCGTTCATGCTGCCGACGCCACTGGCCACGCGCTGGAAACCACGCTCGCCGCCCTGGCCGACGCCCATCCGCTGATCGAAGTGCGGGAACGCACGGTCGCCGTCGATCTGATCATCGACAAGACCGCTCGCCGTGTGCAGGGCGCATACCTGTATGACCGGCGCAGCAAGGGCATCGAGGCGGTCGCCGCGAAAGCCGTGATCCTGGCCACCGGCGGGGCCAATCAGGTCTATCTGTACTCATCGAACCCGTTCGGCGCCAGCGGCGACGGCATCGCCATGGCCTGGCGCGCCGGTTGCCGGGTCGCCAACATGGAATTCATGCAATTCCATCCGACCACGCTCTACCACGGCGATTCGCGCTCGTTCCTGATTTCCGAAGCCCTCAGAGGCGAAGGCGCGACCCTGCATGTGCCGAATCCCGATGGCAGCGTCGGCGAACGCTTCATGCCGCGCTTCGACGAACGCGCCGAACTGGCCCCGCGCGACATCGTGGCCCGCGCCATCGACCACGAAATGAAACGGCTGGGCGTCAAGCACGTCTGGCTCGACATCTCCCACAAGCCGGCCGATTTCGTTCGCGAGCATTTTCCGTCGATCCACGCCCACTGCCTGAAGCTCGGGCTGGACATCACCACGCAGCCGATTCCGGTGGTGCCGTCGGCGCACTTCACCTGCGGCGGCGTGGTGACCGATCTCAGCGCCCGCACCGACATCGCCGGCCTGTACGCAGCGGGCGAATGTGCCAGCACCGGCCTGCACGGGGCCAACCGGCTGGCCTCCAATTCGCTGCTCGAATGCCTGGTGTTCGCCGATGCCGCCGCCACCGACCTGATCGCCGAGTTGCCGGCCCTGCCACCGCCGCCGGCCTTGAAGCCCTGGGACGAATCGCGGGTCTCGGATTCCGACGAAGATGTCGTGGTCAGCCACAACTGGCTGGAACTGCGCACCTTCATGTGGGATTACGTCGGCATTGTCCGCACCACCAAGCGCCTGCTGCGCGCCCGCCACCGCGTGGCGCTGCTGAAGCGCGAGATTCTCGAGTTCTACCAGCACTACCGGGTCAGCCATCACCTGATCGAACTGCGCAATCTGGTCACCGTGGCCGAGCTGATCGTCGATTCCGCACTGGCTCGCCGCGAAAGCCGGGGCCTGCACTACACGCTGGATTTCCCGGAAACCGAGCCGGTCGCCGCCCCGACCGTGCTGAGCCCCTGAGCCGCAGGCGATGACCCGGCCTGACACCGTGATCCTCTGCGGCGGTGCCGGCCAGCGTCTCGGCGGTGTCGACAAGCCGCTGGAAATGCTCGCCGGCCGGCCCCTGTTCGAGCGCGTGCTGGAAAGAGTCGCCGCGCAGGCCGGCAGCATCATCGTCAGCGCCAACCGCCATGCCGCGCAGTACGCGGCGTACGGCCTGACCGTGGTCGACGACGGTCGCCACGCCGGCTGCGGGCCGCTGGCCGGCATCGCGGCCGGGCTGGCGGCGGCGACTTCCGAGTGGGTGCTGTTGGTGCCCGGCGATGCGCCGCTGCTGCCGGACGATCTCGCCGCGCGTCTCGACGATGCACGCACGCGCGCGAATGCAGAGATCGCCTACGCCGATGACGGCCACGGCCCGCAGCCGCTGTGCTGCCTGCTGCCGCGCGCACTGCTGGCCGATCTCGTCGCTTACCTCGACACCGGCGGCCGCACCCCGCGCGACTGGTACGCGCGCCACCGCGCGGTCAGTGCGAACTTCGCCGAATGGCCGCGCTGGGCCTGGAGCGTCAACACGCCGGAAGAATGGCAGCATGCCGAGCTGCGGCTGTCCGACACCCTGAGCATCACCGAATGATTTCGCTGGAAGACGCCCTCGCCGCCTATACCGACATCGTGCGGCCGCTGCCGGCGGTGGAAATCGCCACGCTCGACGCCTGCGGCTACGTGCTGGCCGACGCCGCGCGGGCGGCAACCGACTTGCCGCGCTTCGACCAGAGCGCGCTCGACGGCTACTGCTTCGCCAGCCGCGATGTCGCCACCGCCAGCGACGCCACACCGGTGCGCCTGCCGATCGTGCAGACCATCGCCGCCAGCGGTCATGCCGCGCAGCCATCGCTGGCGGCCGGCACTGCCGCCCGCATCTTCACCGGCGCGATGCTGCCGACCGGTGCCGACGCCATGCAGGCGCAGGAACGCGCGCAGCGCGATGGCGACACGCTGGTTTTCACGAAATCCTTTCCCGCCGGTCGCAACATCCGCCATCAGGCCGAGGAACTGGCCAAGGGTACGGTGCTCGCCGAAGCCGGCAGCCGCATCGGCCCGGGGCTGCTGGCCTCGCTGGTCAATGCCGAAGTAGCGACGGTGCGCGTACATCGCCGGCCGCGGGTGCGTGTCTTCGTCACCGGCGATGAAGTGCGCCCGGCCGGTAGCCGCCTGCTGCCCGGCGAAATCCACGATTCCAACGGCCCGCTGATCACCGCACTGCTGCGCGCCCAAGGCATCGACGTGCCGCCGCCGGTGCATCTCGGCGACGATCCCTCGCAAGTGCGCGCCGCGCTCGCACAGGCCTTCGCCGAAGCCGATCTGGTGATCAGCGCAGGCGGTGCCTCGGTCGGCGACAAGGATTTCCTGCCGGCGGCGGCGGAATCGCTCAGGCTCAGGCGGGTGTTCTGGAAAGTGGCCCAGAAACCAGCCAAGCCGATGTTTTTCGGCCTGCGCGAGGATGCCGACGGCCAGAAACTGATGCTGGCCCTGCCCGGCAATCCGGGTGCCGTGCTGATCGGCATGGTGCTGCATGTCCGCCGGGTGCTCGATCGGCTCGCCGGGCTGGCGCGCTCCGATCTCGGCTGGACCACCGGCGTGCTCGAACATGCGGTGGAGCGCGACGACGAGCGCGCCCGCCTGGTGCGCATGCGCCTGCGCCACGACGAACATGGTGTTGCGCGACTGAATCCGCTGCCGAAGCAGGATTCGCACATGCTGTCGAACCTGGGCCGCGCCGATGTCCTGGTCTGGGTCGAAGCCGGCACCGGCGAAGTGGCGGCCGGTACGCCGCTGCGCTGGCTCGCGCTGCCGGAATGAGCCCGGCGGATCGCACCGCCCTCACCGATCGCCTGCTGCTCGAACACGGCGAATTCGATCCTTTCGAGTTCTTGTTGCGGGCCGACTGGCTCGATTACGCCGATTTCTGCGCCTGGCAGCGCGGCGAGCCGCTATCGCTGCAAGCGGCCCTGCAGGTCCCGACCGCCACTGCGATCACCGCGCTGGAAGACGCGATCCGGCATGTCCGCGCCCAAGGCTTGCAGCGGCAGCGGCGCACGGACAGCCGGCACGATTCCAGCACTGACCCGCACTTCATGCTGTTGTGCAGCAATCTATGGACGCGACCGGCCGGCCGCGTGCAGGGCGATCTGTTCCAGGACAGCGCTGCCGCGTTCGCTCGCGACGAATTGCGCGCCGCCCTTGCCTGCCACGATCACGCTGCGGCAATGCGATCGCTGGCGCGCCTGCGTCGGGAATCGCCGCGCGAAGCGACGGAATTCGCCTCCCTGCTGGATGCGATCGACGGGGACGCGACGACGACGCCCATCGAGCGGCTGGACCAGATCGAGCACAGGCTCGCGCCCGCCGCCCAAGGCCTGCTCGGTTCGGCGGCACGGCGCTATCTCGCACCGCTGTGGGTGGCGCTGGCCGAGCGGCTGGCCCAGCTGCCGCCGGACAGCGACGATCTGCGTCTGCACCCCAGCCACGCCTGGATGGCCGCCGGTCACTGGCGCGACGCGGCGGCGAGCATCACCGGATCGGCGCGCGATTGGACCCGCGAACCGGCGCTGATCGCACGGCTGGCGACCATCCAGGCGCGCCAGCAGCGGATCGGCGAATCCCGGCAGCTGCGGATGCAACTGTGCTGGCAGTTTCCGAAGGCCGCCGCGCCGCTGCTCGACGCGCTGGACGCCGATGACCCCGACAGCGCGCTGCGCCGACGCTGGCCGGAATTCCGGCTCGCCGAACCGCCGCTGCCGATCGGCCGCTTTCCGGCCTGGCTGCTCCTGGCCGACGCGCGCCAGCGCGAATGGCTGCTTCCGGATCAGCCACCGGTGAGCTTGGCCCGCGACGGCGATCGGGCCTGCTACCGGACCCTGCATCACCTGCTCGAAGCCCCGGACGACATCCCCGCCCGTCGCGAGCTGAAAGCGCTGCAACCGGAGTTGCTGCACGCCTACCTCACGCTGCGCGATCGCGGCGCGGTCTGAATCCGGCGTTAGCGCTGCACGCCGCCCGGCCAGACCGAGCGCCGCCAGACATGCCAGAGCGCGGCATAGGCCATCAGCGCGAGCGTGGTGGCCGGCATCGCGAAGCGCACGGTGTTGCCGATCAGGTGACGGGCGGAAACGCCGTCTTCGGTCATCGCCGCCAGCAGCGCCGCCGCCAGCACCACGCTGGCCCCGACGATGACGATCAGCGCCCGCACCAGAGGCTGCAAGTGCAAAGGCCCTAGGTCTTCCGCGCTCAGCGGCCGGCGCGGCGCGGCGCGCCACCAGCGCTGCGTCCACCAGCCGATCAGCCCCAGACCGAGCAGCGCGCCGCCGTGGCGCAGCAGGTCCTGCACCGAGATCGGAATGCCGGCGACCGCGACCATCGGCGCCAGCAGCGGTCGGCTCCAGGCGTAGGCGGGTTCGAGCGTGGTCAGGCGATCGAACAGCAGGTGCGATGCGCCGCCGATCAGCAGGCCCAGCAGCACCAGCCGCTGATGCCCCGGCTGGCGCGGCTGCCGATCACGCGGCACCAGCCGTTCGACCAGACCGCGCGGCCCGAGCGACAGCAGCGGTTCGCGCAGCAGCCGTGTGAACAGCAGATAAGCGAGCAGACCGACGGGCAGGCAGAACAGCGGCCACAGCAGCGCGTGATGAGTGATGCTGCGGTTGATGTCGAAGCCGACGAAATGAGTGAGGTCCGGCACCATGCTGCCGATCACCAGCGCGGTCAGGTCGGCGCGGCGGCGCAGCGGGATCACCAGCACCGGATGGGCGAGCGTGAACGGCACGGAGAAGATTCGGTGTCAGGCGCGAAGTCGGCCGTCACTATGCCCGATGCCGCGCCCCGATTCGGCGGCAAAAACCGCCCACGGCCTCAGGCAAACGGCAGGAAACGCCCGGTGCGCGCCGCGTAATCGCGATACGGCTGGCCCAGCTCCTCGCGCAGGCCGCGCTCCTCGAAATGCACGCCGATGAACACGTAGATCGTCATGCCGAGGCTGAACAGCAGATGGCTCGCAGTCATGTCCGGCGTCGCCCAGAAAGCGATGAACAGGCCGGTCATCATCGGGTGGCGAATCCAGCGGTAGAAATACTGCTCGCGGAAGGCGATCGGCGTGTAGCTGCGGCGCAGCAGATTGAGCCAGACCTGCCGCAGGCCGAACAGGTCGAAATGATGGGTCAGGAAGGTCGAGATCAGCACCATCAGCCAGCCGAGGCCGCCGAGCGCGTACAGCGCGGTCGCCAGGGTCGGATCGTCGATTTTCCAGATCTGGCCGGCCAGCGGCTGCCAGTAGTGGTAGGTGAGGATCAGCACGATATTGGTGGCCAGCACATAGCTGCTGCGCTCCACCGATGTCGGCACGAAGGCCGTGAACCAGCGCTTGAAGCCAGCGCGCGCCATGACGCTGTGCTGGATGCCGAACAAGGCGATCAGCGCCAGATCAACCGCCAGCGCCGGCCCCATCGGCCCGACGGTGCCGCTGCTGACCGTCTTCACGCCGGGCACGTCGTTGATGAAGGCAACCAGATACAGGAACACGGCGAGAAACATCGCGTAGCAGACCAGCCCGTAGGCAAAACCCGGAATCCGGCTCATGTCGCGCTCCCCTGTCATCGGCTGGTTGTTGTTGTGGCGGCTATTGAAGCGCATGACGGCGACCGTGGCGAACCTTGGCCCGGATCGGCACGGCGCGGCGTAGAGTCGGCAGCCCCAGCCCCTCAACGTCCAAGGAGTACGCCTTATGTCGCCAGCCACCTCGCCACGCCCCACTGCGATCGTTTTCGGTGTCGGTGCCGAGCAGGGCATCGGTGCCGCTGTCTGCCGACGCTTTGCAGCCGGCGGCCATCATGTTTTCGTGGCCGGTCGCAGTGCTGACAAGCTCGCGCAGGTCGTCGCCACCATCACGGCCAGCGGCGGCGCGGCGTCGGCCGTGGTCTGCGATGTCACTGACGAGGCTTCGGTGATTGCCGCCTTCGATCTGGCGATGAGCGCCGCCGACGGTCGCGCGCCCGCCGACGCCGTGGTGTTCAACGCTGGCAACAACCAGATCATCGACTTCACGCAACTGACCGGCGCGCAGTTCGAGGATTTCTGGCGGGTGGGTTGCTACGCCGGCTTTCTGGTCGGCCGCGAAGCCGCACGCCGCCTGTTGCCGCTGGGGCGCGGCACGGTGATCTTCACTGGCGCTTCCGGCAGCCTGCGCGGCAAGCCCGGCTTCGCGCACTTCGCGTCGGCCAAGGCCGGCTTGCGCATGATCAGCCAGAGCATGGCCCGCGAATACGGCCCGAAAGGCCTGCATGTCGCCCATGTGCTGATCGACGGCGGCGTCAACGGCGACCGCCTGCGCCGCGCGATTCCCGGCATGGTCGAACGGCTGGGCACCGAGGGACTGCTCGATGTCGATGCCATCGCCGACAGTTACTGGCATCTGCACGGCCAGAGCCGCTCGGCCTGGACGCAGGAACTCGATCTGCGCCCGTATCGCGAAGCCTTCTGACGCCGACGCAGCGTGACGAAAAAAGCCGCCGGCATTGCTGCCGGCGGCTTTTTTCGCTTCAGCAATCGCGGATCAGCGCGGCTTGCCGCTTCTCAGAAGGTGCGGATACTTGGCGCGCTTCCAGGCTTCGATCGAACCGGCCTTCGGCGGCTCGACGCTAGCCTTCGAGACAGCAGCCTTGGCATCAGTCACCTGCAAGGCCGGAAACTTGGCCTGCTTCCAGGCTTCGATCGACCCGGCCGACGGCTGATCAGCCCTGGCCGGGGCTTCCTGGGCGGTCGTGCGGCTCAGTGCCGGTTGTTTGGCCTTGAGCCAGGCGGCGTTGTCGGCCTTGGCGGTCATGGTGAGGGTGGCGGCAGCAATCAGGACAGCAAAACGGAAAGAGTTGGACACGGTAATACCTCGTCTCGGACGAAAGGGAAAGCACAGCGGCCCTTCGGGAGTGATGGCGGGCAAGGCCATCGAGCGTGGCGATCCGGATGCGGGGCGGCTCGACGCCGCGTCCGGATGCCGCTTACAGGCGCAGGCGCGCCGTCACGAGATAGGTACGGGTTCCGGCAGACGCGGCGGGAGCCTGGGGGCCGGCAGCCGCCACCCGCTCGATCGACACCGCCTGTTCAGCGACAGCAAACGCCGCCGGCAGCAGGGCGATGAACTCGCCGCCGACCGGCTCGGCCAACAAGCCGAGCAGATCGCTGCAAGTGCGGCCGCCGCGCGCAGCGACTTCAAGGCTGACATCGCAGCGGTCGCCGCGATCGCTGGGCGCGTCCGGATGGGCATCGACGATCAGCCCGTGGGCATCGCAATCTTCGGACGGCCAGAAGCCGTTCGCCTCACAGGCATACGCCACCCGCACCTGCATCAGCAGGGCGAGCAGCAGAACGACGATGGCGGAATGTTTTTTCATGGTGCGTTGTGCACATTTTCGGTGCGAAACACGCGATTTTCAAGAGGCTGTTTTCAATATCTTCAAAACACCTTGATAACGCACTCAACCATGATTTCATTGACGATTTCTTGACATCAACAAGA
Organism: Nevskia sp.; assembly: GCA_021732745.1. Classification (GTDB taxonomy): domain Bacteria; phylum Pseudomonadota; class Gammaproteobacteria; order Nevskiales; family Nevskiaceae; genus Nevskia. The sequence continues at coordinate 391,904 of JAKFUK010000002.1, forward strand.
CATTACCCGTCACACCAACTGAACTGATTTGGTGCAGATCAAGCTGACCTCACTGCAATCCTCGATTGCGCACCAAAATAGAGCATTAATTGCACTGATTATCGAAGCCGCCCCGCCGCCTTCGCCAGTTCGGTGATGCCGTCCCAGTCGCCGGCCGCGATCAGCGTTTGCGGGGCCAGCCAGGAGCCGCCGACGCAGGCGACATTCGGCAACGCCAAATAGCCGTGAGCGCTGGCCGCATCAATGCCGCCGGTCGGGCAGAACAGCACGTCGGAAAACACCGAGGCCAGCGCTTTCAGCAGCGGAATGCCGCCGGCCGGTCCAGCCGGGAACAGCTTGAGCGCACGGAAACCGGCATCGCGCGCCGCCAGCACTTCGCTGGGCGTCATGGTGCCGGGCAAGAAAGGCAGGCCGGACTTGTTGATCGCATCGAGCAATGCCGGCGTCGCACCGGGGCTGACGCCGAACTGGGCGCCAGCGGTGATCGCGGCCAGCACGTCGTCCGGGCTGGTGACCGTGCCGACGCCGACGATGGCGTCCGGCACCGCCGCGCGGATGGCGCGCACGCAGTCGAGCGCAATCGGCGTGCGCATCGTCACTTCCAGCACCCGGATGCCCCCGGCCACCAGCGCCTGCGCCAGCGGCACGGCGTGCTTCAATTCATTGAGCACGATGACCGGCATCACCGGGCCGTCCTTGAGGATGTCGACAATCTGCATGCGCGTTCCTGTTCTTGTTCGTGGTTCGTAGGGTGGGCAGGCTGTATCTGCCCACGCGGTCAAACGGTTCCGGCGATGGCGAATCGGTGAGCAGGTGAAGCCTGCCCACCCTACCCGGTGATGGCGCTGCCGACGATCATCGCGCCTTCTTCCGCCGTGCCGACGCAGGCACGCGCGGACGCGAACAGCTCGCGCCCGGTGCCGTATTCGTTGCCGGACAGATCCGCGCTCGCCGCTTCGCGCTCAGCCCAAACAGCCGCATCGACCAGCGCAGTGAGCGTGCCCGCTTCGGCATCGAGACGCACGATATCGCCATCGCGCAGCTTGGCGAGATCGCCACCGGCCAGGCATTCCGGCGATACATGAATCGCCGCCGGCACCTTGCCGGAAGCCCCACTCATGCGGCCATCGGTGACCAGTGCGACCTTGTAACCCTCGTCCTGAAGGATGCCCAGCGGCGGCGTCAGCTTGTGCAGCTCCGGCATGCCGTTGGCGCGCGGCCCCTGAAAGCGGACCACGGCGACGAAATCACGCCGCAGTTCGCCGCGCTTGAACGCCGCCTGCACGGCTTCCTGCGAATCGAAGACGATGGCGGGCGCTTCAACGATGCGATGTTCCGGTTTCACCGCTGACACCTTGATGACAGCGCGGCCCAGGTTGCCGGTCAGCCGCCGCAGGCCGCCGTCGGCGCTGAATGGATTCGCCGCCGGCCGCAGCACCGTTTCGTCATGCGATTGCAGCGGTGCGGCGCGCCAGGCGAGCTGGCCTTCGGCGTCCAGATACGGCTCCTCGGCATAGGCTTCGAGTCCGCGTCCAGCCACGGTTTTCACATCGCCATGCATCAGCCCGGCATGGAGCAGTTCGCGGATCAGGAAACCCATGCCGCCGGCTGCGTGGAAGTGATTCACGTCAGCCTTGCCGTTCGGGTAGATACGCGCCAGCAAGGGCACGGCGGCCGACAGGTCGGCGAAATCGTCCCAGTCGATGATGATCCCGGCGGCGCGCGCCATGGCGATCAAATGGATCGTGTGATTGGTCGAGCCACCCGTGGCATGCAGGCCGACGATGGCATTGACGATGGCCCGCTCGTCGATCACTTCCGCCATCGGCAGATAGGCATCGCCGAGCGTGGTGACGGCGGCGATGCGCTTCGCAGCCGCCGCCGTCAGCGCATCGCGCAGCGCCGTGTTCGGATTGACGAAAGCCGCGCCCGGCAGATGCAGGCCCATGATTTCCATCAGCATCTGGTTGGAATTGGCCGTGCCGTAGAAAGTGCAGGTGCCGGGACCGTGGTAGCTGGCGGCTTCCGATTCCAGCAGCGCATCGCGGCCCACTTTTCCTTGCGCGAACAGCTGGCGAACCTTGGCCTTGTCGTCGTTCGACACTCCGGACGTCATCGGCCCGGCCGGCACGAAGATCACCGGCAGGTGGCCGAAGGACAGCGCGCCGATCACCAGCCCCGGCACGATCTTGTCGCAGACGCCGAGCATCAAGGCGGCATCGAAAGTGTTGTGACTCAAGGCGATGGCCGCCGACATGGCAATCACGTCGCGCGAGAACAACGAAAGCTCCATGCCTGGCTCGCCCTGGGTCACGCCATCGCACATCGCCGGCACGCCACCGGCGAACTGGGCCACCGCGAAGGCTTCGCGCGCTGCCGCCTTGATGATGGCCGGGTAGCGCTCCAGCGGCTGGTGCGCCGACAGCATGTCGTTGTAGGCGGAGACGATGCCGAGATTCGGCCAGCGGGCGGCGCGCAGGCTGGATTTGTCGCCGCTGTCCGATGCCGCGAAAGCATGGGCGAGATTGGTGCAGCCAAGCCGCCCGCGCGCGGTGCCGGCATCGCGGGCCTGATCCATGCGCTTCAGATAGGCGCTGCGGGTGGGCGCGCTGCGGTGCTTGATCCTGGCAGTGACGGCGGCAACGACGGGATTCAGCGACATGGTCTCTCCGAAAGCGCCGCCGATCGGATGGCAGGGAAACCGCTAGCGTGACGAGGCGAAGCGACGATAGCACTGCAAGAACGATGCAAAACTCGCGGGGCACCGTGACCGACGGTTCCAACGCGAACGAGGACGTCATGCTGATCGAACACCGCTGCACCGATGCCGAAGCAGCCACCGCAGCGCTGGCGGACGCGATCATCGACCGCCTGCGCACCGCACTCACCGAACGCGGCGTCGCGTCGCTGGTGGTCTCCGGCGGCAAAAGCCCGGTGCCGCTGTTCGCGCGCCTGCGCGCTGCCGATCTCGACTGGTCCCGGGTCTGGATCACGCTGGCTGACGAGCGTTGGGTCGATCCGAGTTCGCCGGATTCCAATGAACGCCTGCTGCGCGAGCATCTGCTGGTCGACCGTGCCGCCGCCGCCCGCTTCGTGGCGCTGAAATCGGCGTTTGCGACAGTCGCCGATGGCCTTGCAGCCTCGGCTGCCGCGCTGGCGACCATCCCCAGGCCCTTCGATGTCGTCGTGCTCGGCATGGGCGAGGACGGTCACACCGCGTCGCTGTTCCCGGGCGCGGCAGGTCTGGCTGCCGCGCTGGCGCTCGACAATCCCGCCTCGCTGGCGGCCATCACGCCGCCGGCCGCGCCTCATCCGCGCATCAGCCTCACGCTTTCGGCGCTGCTGGATGCGCGCTGCCTGATGCTGCCGCTGGCAGGTGCGACCAAGCTCGCTATCTACCAGCAGGCGCGCGAAACGCCGGATGCGCTGCGCTGGCCGATCAGCGCCGTGCTGACGCAGCAGCGCGTGTCAGTCGAGGTGTGGCTGGGGTGATCGCCGCGTCCGCGTCAGCCACTAGGCGAAAGCGCCGGCCGTCAGCATCATGATCGGGCTGTAGAGCGTGGCCGGAATCGCCATCGTCTGCGAATTCAGCAGCAGCGGCGACAGCGCCAGCGCGATCGCCAGACCGGAGTTGTGGACACCGATCTCCATGCCGATGGCAATCGCCTGCGGCCGTCCGAGGCCGACGAGCTTCGGCAACTGGTAGCCAACCGCCAGACTGATCAGATTGAAGCTCAACATCGCGCCGCCAACGCTCGGCAGATGCGCGGTGATCGCTTTCCAGCCGCTGACCATCACCAGTACCACGATCGCCAGCAGGAACAGCATCGAGAACAGCTTCACCGGCCGCTCGAAGCGCATGGCCAACGCCGGCTGGCGGTGGCGCAGCAGCATGCCGATGAGCACCGGCACGAGAACGATCGCCACCACCTGCGCAACCTTGCCGAACTGCAAGGGCACGCTCTTGCCGGCACCGAGGAAATACAGCAACGACAGGTTGATCAGCAGCGGCAGGGTGATGATTGCCAGCAGTGAATTGACGGCGGTCAGGCTGATGTTCAGCGCCACGTCGCCGCGCGCCAGATGGCTGAACAGGTTGGCGCTGGTGCCGCCAGGCGAGGCCGCCAGCAGCATCAGGCCAACCGCGAATTCCGGCGTCAGCACAAACAGATGACACAGCGCGAACGCCGTCAGCGGCAGCAGGACCACCTGCACCAGCAAGGCCACGGCTACCGCGCGCGGCTGCGTCAGCACGCGGCGGAAATCGGCGATCGTCAATGACAACCCGAGCCCCAGCATGATGATCGCCAGCGCCAGCGGCAGGTAGATCGTGGTGATCGCACTCATCATCGCGGCAGGTTTTCCGTGGTCCGGCGTAGCCGCCACTGTCGGCCTTGCTGCGCTGCGCTGTAAAGCGGGGCGACGCCGGGTGTTTCAACAGACAACGGAATGACCGATCCTCGCAACTTGCCCTTCGTTGCCGAACCCGAATGCGCCTGATCAAGCTGCTGTCATTGACGCTGCTGACGCTCATCGCCGTGCTGGCCATCAACACCTTGCGCCTCCCTGCCCTGCCGGCGGCCCCCGGTGTCGCCGCCGTGCTCGCCGACATCGACGAAGCCGCCGCCGCCGAACGCCTGGGTGCCGCGATCCGCATCCCGACCATCTCCCGGGCCACCGGCGAGCGCAGCGATGTCGCCGCCTTCGCGGCACTGGCCACCCTGCTCGAAACGCAGTACCCGAACGCCCATCGAGTGATGACGCGCGAAGCAATCGGCGACGGCAGCCTGCTGTTCACCTGGACCGGCAAGAACCCCGCCGCAGCGCCAGCGCTGTTCCTCGCCCACATGGACGTGGTGCCGGTGGAGCCGGGCACCGAGGCGCGCTGGACGCATCCGGCCTTTGGCGGCGTGGTTGCCGAAGGTTTCATCTGGGGTCGCGGCACGCTCGACGACAAGCTCAACGTCATGGGAATGCTGGAAGCAGCCGAAGCGCTGGCCGCGCAGGGCTGGCAGCCGCCGCACACCCTGATCTTCGCCTTCGGCCATGACGAGGAAGTGGGCGGCCACGGCGCGCAGGCCATCGCCGCAACCCTGAAGCAGCGCGGCATTCACGCCGCCTTCCTGCTCGACGAAGGTGGCGCACTGACCGTGGGCCTGATGCCCGGCGTCAGCCGCCCCGTGGCGACCATCATGGCCGCCGAAAAGGGCTATGCCTCGTTCCGGCTGACCGCGAGCGCCATCGGCGGCCATTCCTCCCAGCCGCCGCCGGACACTGCCGTCACCCGCCTTGCCCGGGCCCTGGTGCGCTTGCAGGATCGGCCGCTGCCGGCGCGGCTGGCGGCACCGGTGGACGTCATGCTGGAACGCGCAGCACCGGCCATGGGCCTCGTCCATCGCGTGGCGATCGCCAACCGCTGGCTGTTCGAGCCGCTACTGCTGAAATTGCTGGCCGATGCACCGGCTTCGAACGCGATGATCCGCACCACCACAGCACCCACCATGCTGCATGCCGGCATCAAGGACAACGTGCTGCCGGCCGAAGCCAGCGCGGTGATCAACTTCCGCCTGCTGCCGGGCGACAGCCTCGCCTCGGTGGAAGCGCATATCCGCAAGGCCATCGCCGACGACGGCATCGCGATCACGCTCGAAGGCGGCACCGGCAACGCCGCCACCGCCGTGTCGGACCCGGATTCCGCCGCCTTCCGGCATCTGGCCGACACCACCCGCGCCGTGTTCCCGGACGCCGTGGTGACCACCGGCCTGATGCTCGGCGCCACCGACGCCCGCCACTACGAAGGCCTCTACGACAACCGCTACAACTTCATGCCGGTGATCCTGAATACGGAAGACTTGCAGCGCATCCACGGGGCCAACGAACGCATCGCGGTGGCCGACTACGCGAAGTTCATTCGCTGGTATGCGTTGTTACTGAAAGGGCTCGAACCCGCCACTCATCCGTAGGGTGGGCAGGCTGCATCTGCCCACGCGGGCACCAAGGTCGGTCGGTCGCCAATCGGTGGGCAGATGAAGCCTGCCCACCCTACGCATCAGGCCGTCAGCAGCCGCTGGCTCGCCGCATTGTGCCGCCGCACCAGCGCCGGCAGATCGACGCCGACCAGCACGCCTTCATCGACGACCAGACGGCCGTTGATCACCGAAGTCCAGGCGTGGACCGGGGAGCAGGTGAGGAGTGCTGCCACCGGATCGGCCTGGGCCCCGGCGTGCTCGATGCCGTCAACCCGAAACGCGACCACGTCGGCCGACATGCCGGGCGCGAGGCTGCCGATGTCGTCCCGAGCCAGCATCCGTGCACCCCCGAGGGTCGCCAGTTCCAGCGCTTCGCGAGCGGAAAAGCGATCAGCGCGTGACTCGAAACCCGGCCAGCCGACTCTTTGCAGCAGCATCGCCTGCCGCGCTTCGCCGAGCATGTGATTGCCGTCGTTGCTGGCCGAACCATCGACACCGATACCGACCCGCACGCCGGCATCGACCATCGCCCGCAACGGCGCGATGCCGGAAGCCAGGATCATGTTGCTGCTGGCGCAATGGCAGATGCCGCTGCAGCTGTGCGCCAGCTTGGCGATATCGGCTGGCGACGGATGCACCATGTGCGCGAACCAGACATCCGGCCCCAGCCACTCCACCGATTCCGCGTAGTCGATCGGCCTCATGCCGAATTTCTCGACGCAGTAGCGATCCTCATCCGCGGTTTCAGCCAGATGGGTGTGCAGTCCGACACTTTCATGCGAGCGCGCCAGCCGCGCGCTTTCCCGCATCAGCGTGCCGCTGACGCTGAATGGCGAGCAGGGCGCCAGGCCGATCCGCAGCATCGAATGGCGTGCCGGGTCGTGGAAGCGTTCGATGGCGCGCTGCGAATCCTTGAGGATCGCGTCCTCGCGCTCCACCAGATGATCCGGCGGCAGGCCGCCATTCGATTCGCCGACGCTCATCGAGCCGCGCGTGGGATGGAAACGCACGCCCAGTTCCTGGGCGGCGGCGATCTCGTCGTCGATGCGGCTGCCGTTCGGAAACATGTAGAGATGATCGGCCACCGTGGTCGCGCCGCTCATCACCAGTTCGGCCAGCCCGATCTTGGCGCTGACGTACACGCTTTCCGGGTCCATGCGGCCCCAGATCGGGTAGAGCATTTTCAGCCAGTCGAACAGGATCAGGCCGCCACCGGTGCCGATCGCGCGGGTCAGCGTCTGATACAGATGATGATGGCCGTTGACGAAGCCCGGCAGCACAACACAGCCGGCCATGTTGCGCGTGGTGGTCGGCGTGCGTGCCGGATCGGCGGCGATCCAGGCGGCGACTTCAGCCGCGCTGCCGACGCAGGCAATCACCCCGCCTTCGATGACGACACTGCCGCCGCGAATCTCACGGCGCGCGGCGTCCATGGTCACGACGACATCGGCGTCGTGCAGCAGGGTGATGGGTCGGCTCATGTCGCGAGGGTTCGAAGTCCTGAAGGCTAGGCAGAGTGGCAAGGGACGGCTAGAAGCGGAGTCACGCAGAGAACGCAGAGACAGCAGAGAACAGCAAAAGCGATCTCACGCCAAGCACGCCAAGGCCGCGAAGGAAAAGCGAATTCCAGTCAGGGCTTTGGGGGTGGCCTTGGCGTGCTTGGCGAGCTTGGCGCGAAATGCTTTCTCGCCTTTGCCGTTCTCTGCGTCCTTTGCGTTCTCCGCGTGAGACCCGCTTTTCAAGCACGTCAAAGGCAAACGCATCACTTCGGAATCGACCCCTCCACACCCTCCACATACCAGTTGATCGACAGTAGTTGATCGCTCGGCATGGTCTTGCCGGCTTCGATGCGCAGCGTGCCGCTGTTGTCCTTGAGCGGGCCCGCGAAGGGATGCAGCTTGCCGTCGATGATCGCCTGCTTGCGCGCTTCAAACACTTTCGCGACCGATGCCGGCACCGCCTTGTTGAGGGGCGACAGCACCACCAGCCCTTCCTTCAGACCCAGACGCACCTGACGGTTGCCGGTCCAGCTGCCGTCGAGCACTTTTTTCACTTCGTCGATGTAGTAGACGCCCCAGTTCTGGGTGTTGGCGGTCAGATGGGCGCGCGGGCCGAAGCGGCTCATGTCGGAATCCCAGCCGAAGGCGTGCACGCCCTTTTCTTCCGCCACCTGCACCGCCGCCGGGGAATCGGTGTTCTGACTGAGCATGTCGGCACCCTGCGCGATCAGGGTTTCCGCAGCCTGACGCTCCTTGCCGGGGTCGTACCAGGTATCGACCCAGATCACCCGGGTCTTCACTTTCGGATTCACGCTGCGCGCGCCCAGCGTGTAGGCGTCGAGGTTGCGGATCACTTCGGGAATCGGGAACGAGCCGATGAAACCGAGCGTGTTGGTCTTGGTCATCGAACCGGCGATCACGCCGAGCAGGTAAGCCCCTTCGTAGAACCGCGTGTCGTAGTTGATGGCGTTGACGGACGACTTGTAGCCGGTGGCATGCTCGAAGCGCACCTTCGGAAACAGCTTGGCCACCTTCATCGTCGGGTCCATGTAGCCGAACGAGGTGGTGAAGATCAGATCGTTCTTGCCGGCGGCAAGCTGACGGATCACCCGCTCGGCGTCCGCGGTTTCCGGCACGTTCTCGACGAACACCGTCTTGACCTTGTCCCCCATCGCCTTTTCCAGTGCCTTGCGGCCGAGATCGTGCTGGTAGGTCCAACCACCATCGCCGACCGGGCCGATGTAGACGAAGGCCACCTTCAGCGGCGGTGCATCGGCTGCAAGGGCGCTACCGACGACAAGGCCGAAAGTCGCCAGCGCGGCGATCCAGCGTGACGGGGTGTTTCTCATGTTTCGCGAGACTCCGTGTTCAGTTCGGCTCATGCCAGTGCGTGATGCACGAAATGTGCGCGCGGGTGGGCGAACAGCGGGTCTCACGCAGAGAACGCGGAGCACGCAGAGAAACGCATTTCGATATCCGGTCTTTTCGTACTTTGTCTTTCTCCGCGTCCTCTGCGTTCTCCGCGTGAGCAACGCTTTACGCCATCAGCACTGGCATGCCTATTGCCCCTGTCATGAATCGCCATTCGGCTCACCGAACGCTCCCATGTCTTCCAACCCCGACCTGCGCGCCTGGATTGCGCAACTGCCGAAAGCCGAACTGCACGTACACCTTGAAGGCACGCTCGAACCCGAGCTGAGCTTCGCGCTGGCCGCCCGCAATGGCGTGGCGCTGGGCCATGACACGCCGGAAGCGCTGATCGCCGCCTACGATTTCCACGACCTGCCATCGTTTCTCGCCATCTACTACCGGGCGATGGACGTGCTGGTCAGCGAACAGGATTTCCACGAACTTGCCTTCGCGTACCTGAGCAAGGCGCGCTCGCAGAACATCCTCTATTGCGAGATGCTCTTCGACCCGCAGGCGCACACCGGCCGGGGTGTGGCCTTCCACACCGTGATCAGCGGTATCCGTCGCGCCCAGGTTCAGGCAGCGGCCGAACTGGGCGTGGAATCGCAGCTGATCATGTGCTTCCTGCGCGAATTGTCGGCGGCATCGGCCATGGAAACCCTGCTGGCATCGCTGCCGTACAAGGCCTGGATCGTCGGCGTCGGGCTCGATTCCGATGAAAAGAACAACCCGCCGATCAAGTTCGCAGCGGTCTTCGCACAGGCGCGGGTGGAAGGCTATCGGCTGACCATGCACTGCGATGTCAACCAGCAGAACACACTGATGCACATCGGACAGTGTCTGGAGGTGATCGGCGTCGACCGCATCGACCACGGCGTCAATGCACTGGAAGACGCGGCCTTGTGCACCGAGATCGCCCGACGCGGCATCGGCCTGACCATCTGCCCGGTGTCGAACCGCTTCGTGGTCCAGAACCTCACCGGCGAGGAAATTCGCCGAATGCTGGCGCTGGGCATGAAAGCCACCATCAACTCCGACGACCCCGCCTACTTCCGCGCCTACCTGAACGAAAACCTCAACGCGCTGCATGAAGACGCCGGCTTCACGGCGGCCGAAATCACCACCCTGGTGCGCAACGGCTTCGATGTCGCCTGGCTCGATGAAACGCGACGCGGGCATTACCTTGCGCTGCTCGGAGCCAGCCTGTCATGAGTACCTCGCGCTGGATGCTGCCGCTGCTCGTCTTCGGTGCACTTGCCGCCTGCTCGAAACCCGCCAGCGAAGCGCCGAAGCCGATACCGATCAAGGTAGTCGTGGTCAGCATGTTCGAGAACGGCGAACCCACCGGCGACAAGCCCGGCGAGTTCCAGTTCTGGATCGAGCGCCAGAAGCTCGACCAGACGCTCGATTTCCCGATGGGCGAATACGCGCTGCGCATGAACGACGCCGGCCTGCTCGCCATCTGCACCGGCGGCGGCATCACCAACGCCGCGACTTCGATCATGGCGCTCGGGGTCGATCCGCGCTTCGACCTGAGCCATGCCTACTGGCTGATCACCGGCATCGGCGGCGGCGATCCGCAGGACGTGTCATTGGGTACGGCCGCCTGGGCCAAGCATGTGGTCGACGGCGATCTGCTTTACGAGATCGACGCCCGCGAAATACCGAAAGACTGGGCTTACGGCCTGATTCCCCTCGGTGCCAAGAAGCCCAACGACAAGTCCGAGGGCTGGACCGTCGACACCATCTCGTTCCCGCTCAATCCGGCGCTGGCCGACTGGGCCTACGCGCTCACCAAGGACCATCCGATCGCCGATTCCGCAGGGATCACCGCGTTCCGCCAGCAGTTCGCCGGCTATCCGAATGCACTCAAGCCGCCGTTCGTGACCATCGGCGACACCATGTCGTCCAGCACCTACTTCCACGGCGAAATGATGACGAAATGGGCCAATGACTGGATGCAGCTGCAAGGCGGGCCGGACGCCAACTTCATGGTCTCGGCAATGGAAGACAGCGGCTCGCTGACTGCGCTGCGCCGTTTGTCGCGCAGCGGAAAAGTCGATCTCGACCGCATCATGGTGCTGCGCACGGTCAGCAATTTCAGCATGCAGCCGCCCGGCAAGGACGCCGCCTGGAGCACCACGGCCGAATACCCCGAAGACGGCCGGCCGGCCCTGGAAGCGGCGTATCAGATCGGCAACATCGTGGTGCAGAAACTGATCGGCAACTGGCCGGAATACCGCGACCAGCCACCCCGGTAGGTCGGGTTGCAACCCGACAGCGCTATTCGACGACGCATGCGCCGTCGCCGCCACCGGCGACACCCGTATGCTGCTCCGAACGACTGGAAACACTCTCACATGACACGCGCAAAGCTGCTGCTTCGATCCCTGGCCCTGCCGTTCTGCCTGCTGAACGCCCACATCGCACCGGCGCAGGCCGCCGAAGCCTGGTTCGAAAAACTCAAGGCTGAAGCGACACCCGAACAGCTCTATCGCTTCCTGTATGCGCTGCCGAAAGGCGGCGATCTGCACAACCACCTGACCGGCGCTGGCCTGTCGGAATGGTGGTGGCAGGCTGCGCTTGCGCAGGAGTCGCGCGGCTACGTCTATTACACCAAGGTCCGCATCGACAACTGCCTGCCCTACGGCAGCAACGAATACAGCTTCGCGCCCTACCTCATCCTGTTCCGCAACCTTCAAGCGTCCAGCTACAAGCAGCTCGACGCCTGCCAGAAAGGCGAATACAAGCGCCTGCAAGACCTGAATGCCACTGAGAAACAAGGCTGGCTCGACAGCATCCGCCTCGATACCCGACACGAAGGCCGCAACGAGTTCTTCGGCCGTCACTGGGAACGCCTGAACGAGCTGGAGCGCAATCCGCATGTCGTCGCCGACATCCTGCTGCGCAACATGCAGGCCTTCGGCAAGGAAAATCTCGTCTACCTGGAAACCCAGGAAGGCGCGGCAGGCGGCTTGAAGGCCGACGGCAGCCGTTACAGCGACGACGAAACCGTGGCCATCTACCGCGCTCGACTCCAGTCGGCGGAAGCGAAAGCCACCGGCGTGACCGTACGCTTCCAGAGTTCGATCCTGCGTTTCCTGCCCGGTGCCGAAGAGGATCTGCGCAATCTCTACGCCTTCACGGACCAGCACCGGGACTTGTGGGTGGGCGTCAATATGGTCGGCCGCGAGGACGACGACCGAGGCCACCCGCTGCGTTTCCTGAAGACCTTGCGCGAACTGCGGCATCAGTACCCGGACATCAAGCTGTCCATCCACGCCGGCGAAGTGGACGAACCCAACTTACATGTGCGCGACACCCTGCTGCTCGGTGCCCAGCGCATCGGCCACGGCGTCAACCTGATCACCGATCCCGACACCATGGTCCGCATGCAGCACGGCCCATACATGGTCGAGATCAACCTGATCAGCAATCTGCTGCTGGAATACGTCAGCGACTACCGCCAGCATCCATTCCCCGAATACCTGCGCACCGGTATTCCAGTCGCACTGTCCACCGATGACCGCGGCATGTGGGATTCCAACCTCACCGACGAATATTTCGTGGCCGTGAGCGAGTTCAACTTGTCTTGGGACGAGATCGTGCAGCTTGGCCGCAACTCGCTGACCTACTCGTTCGTGGAAGCGCCGGTGAAGCAGAAACTGCTCGCCGACTACGATGCCCGCGTCGCCCGCTTCGCCGCCAAGTTCCGGAAGCAGGGCTTCGATGGCTTGAAGGAGGTGCGGCCGGTCAGCTATTCCTTCACCTGCAAGCGCTATCTGCTGTGTTTGCCGCGTGAATGACGGTATCGAGCCGATTTCCTGCTTCAAACTGCCGGTGCGGGAAGCCTGTCGAACCGTCGACTCCTGTATTTCGACGTACAGCCTGCATATTCAGGCATCGCATCGCAAAAATATGCCGTCGTGCTCGTGCATAAGCTCATCCAGATACCGATGAACGTCGACGCATTGTCGAAATTCGCCGTCGCGTTGTCATAAATCGACGTTGCGTCGCAGTATTTCGCCATTGCATCGCTTCATAACGTGCTCCTGTTCCAGATGAACGGCATCGCATCACAAAAAAATGACATCGCGTTGCCGCCAAACGTCTGCCTGTTGATAAAAAACGCAGTCGCGATCGTTTTATATGCCGTCGTGTTTGTTCCGAACGCCGTCGCATTCGTTCTGAACGCCGTCACGTTCGTTCTGAAAGCCTTCGCGTTCGTTCCGAACGCTGTTCTGTTTGATCTGCGCGTGTTCGTGATTGCGCCGAGCGGCGTCGAGATCATTCCGAACACCTTCACATCGAGTTCAGCGCGCCTCGCGACAGACCGCTGGTCTCCCCTCTCCCTCCGGGGCCAGAGCATGTCTCTGGCGGTCGGGGGTGAGGGACGCTTCGGGGAAGGACGTAGTTCGTAGCTCGTAGGGCGGGTCGCGACCCGCCGCTTTCCGTGAAGCAATTACCGACGGCCATCACCGCTCGCCATGTCCCAAAGCAAAGCGACTGGTGGCATCGCTGCGTCAATGGCGGGTCGTGACCCGCCCTACAACGCTGATTGCCTCTGACTGGCAAACAAGTTACAAAACACCATCCGGAGGGAATTGAGAAATGGGTAAGGTGTAACCGTAATTCCTAGTGGCAAGCATTGATACGCCGACCAACGGGGGCTTATCCTCCATTGGGCGCGTGCCGAGTCTTTTTACAAGCAATTAATAACTTGCACGATAGTCTATATTTTAGGGTGCATTTTCCGCAATTTTTCTACATTTTTTCACGATAAGCACCGATTCATCATGTATCTCTGAAATTTAATTATAGTTAGCCAGCAAAAAGGAGGCTACAGTGGCGGTCGAAAAGGAACAGTGCGAAGAAATAGGTTTTGTCAGGTACTCTGGCCAGAATCTCGTCAACGGAATCATTGACGCAGGGAGCGCGGGCTCAGCATTGGTTGGCCTTGATGAAGCTATTCGTTTCTTCAATCGGCAGCAGTCACCGGATTTTTCCAATTTTCAATACGATATCCCGGTACAGACACGCGCTGGGTCTTGGGAGGCCGTGATTCTCGCGGGTACTGCTGCTGTCGGCGGTGCCTTTGTACTTGGGTATGCGAAGAAGGCAGGAGAAAAACTGGCCGAGAACGACTTCAAAGATATCGGCTTAAAGCATGCTCTCAAGAAGTCGGTTGATGCGCTGCAGTATCTTGCCAAGCTCATCAAACACACTCGTAGGTCACGCGGCTGGGAACAAGTACGAATCGAGCCGACCCTTGGCTCCGAGACTGCTCTTGTCGCGAACAATCAAGGCGTAGAGCTGCAAATTCCGGTCGAGTATCTTCGCTGGTATCAGCAGGTTCCACCTCGCCTTCTAGCACGAATGACATCCGTAATTCGCACCGATCGTGTGTTGACCATCGGCGTTATTAAGTTGGGCGCATCCGAAGAAGTGACGATTGTCGAAGAAGAGAAGTTTCTTTTTGACCAAATACAAGAAGATGAGTTCGAAGAAGACTTCCTGTTTCCAGAACTTAATCATGGCGCAGAGGCTTATATTGAAGGTCGGCTTATTCGCGGTAGCCAAGCTTCAAACTCAGTCGGGCTTGAATACATGGGTCATGTCATTAATTGCGTACCGGCCCACGGCAGTATTCGTCAGTACAAAGCTGCGCTGTTTCTCCGCTGCCGAGTAGAAGGCAGGGTCACTCGTCACGCAAAGAGTCGGTTCGTTACAGATCGTAGGCCGACCATCATCGTAGACAGAGTTATTCCACTCGAAGCCGATGGCCAGTTCGGATTGTTTACCGACTAGGTAATTACGGTGACATCTTACTAATTCTCTGTTTCTCGATCGGACCAGCCTTTGTCGGAGTTGCTTTCACAAGCTAGCCTTGGCGCACTATTTCGCGCTATCGCGCGAGTTACTTTCCTTGTCGCCCAAGGAAAGTAACCAAAGGAAGGGCGCCCGGCATGTCGTCGACTCGCGAGAAGCAAAGGCGCGAGTCGATGCCCTGCGCTTCTCGCGCTCTCCGGGGTACCGCGCTGACGGGCCATCCCTGGCCCGGCATCGCTCAGCGGGCATCCATGCCCGCTGCCCCCTCCGATCGCTGCGATGCTCGGCGACATGCAAGGGGAGGGAACGGCCGAAGCGAAAGCCACGACAACGGCAACGGCAACGGCAACGGCCCAAAGCGTAGCTCGTAGGGCGGGTCGCGACCCGCCGCTTTCCGTGAAGCAATTACCGACGGCCATCACTGCTCGCGATGTCCCAAAGCAAAGCGACTGGCGGCATCGCTGCGTCAATGGCGGGTCATGACCCGCCCTACAACGCTGATTGCGTCTGACTTGCGAACGAGTTACAAAACACCATCCAGAGGGAATTGAGAAATGGGTAAGGTGTCACCGTAATTCCCCAATTGCGCGCAAGATGTCATGCGGCTTCATCGAACCGTTCGGGTCGACCGTCGCAGTCGCACATGACAGGGAACGCGGGATGAATCCGATCAAATTGGCTGGACTGGCGCTGGTAGTGCTCGGCGCGCTGGGTCTCGGCTACGGCAGCTTCGTCTATACCAAGGACACGCACGACGTGAAACTCGGGCCGTTGGAGCTGTCGGTGAAGGAGAAGGAGACGGTCAACGTGCCGGTCTGGGCGGGTGTCGCGGCGATTTTGCTCGGCGGGCTGCTGTTCTTCGGGGCGCGCAAGTAGTGCCGCCGGTCTTGTCCCGCAAGGGCACAGTCACCGCTGACTCGCGAGCCGGGCGATCCAGCGCGAACTCTGGCGCGAATTCCAGCGCCGGGGCGCCGGCATGACCGTCCTGACCGTCGAGCACACCACGGTTTACCGCTACGCCCAGCCGGTGCAGTTTCATGATCACCGGATGATGTGCCGCCCGCGCGATAGTCATGATCTGCGGCTCATGGAAACCGGCTTGTCGATCTCGCCCGCCGCGAATGTCCGCTGGCTGCACGATGTCTTCGGCAACTCCATCGCCATCGCCAGTTTTGCCGAGCCGGCCATGGAGCTGTCGTTCGTGTCGAGCTTTCGCGCGGAGCATTTTCCAAGCGGTCCGGTGAACCTGTCGCTAGAGGAGTTCGCGCGTTTCCTGCCGTTCACGTACTCGTCGCAGGAAATGGCCGATCTCGGCCGCACGACTGAACGGCATTACCCGGATCCGGATCGGCGGGTCGATCTGTGGGCCAAGCCGTTCGCGCGGCAGGAGGGCGATCCGGAGACGCTCGATGTGCTGAATGCGATCAATGTCGCGATTCGCGATCAGTTCTCGTACGCGCGGCGCGAGGAGGTGGGTGTGCAGACGCCGGTCGAGACGCTGGACAAGGGCTCCGGCAGCTGCCGCGATTTCGCCGTGTTCATGATGGAAGCGGTCCGCAGCCTCGGGCTTGCCGCGCGTTTCGTATCCGGCTATCTGTATGACCAGAACCTGATGGGCGCCGATGCCGGCGTGGTCGGCGGCGGTGCGACCCATGCTTGGGTACAGGTCTATCTGCCGGGCGCCGGCTGGGTCGAGTTCGATCCAACCAACGCGCTGTTCGGCGGCCACAATCTGATTCGCGTCGCGGTCGCTCGCGATGCCTCGCAGGCGGTGCCGCTGGCCGGCAGCTACAACGGTGCGCCTGAGGATTACGTGGGCATGAGTGTCGACGTAAAGGTGACCGTCGCCTGAGGGCAGCGCCGGGCGAGGGCCATCAACGCGGAACTACGGTGACACCTTCCTAATTCCCCAGCTTTCGATCGGACCAGTCTTTGTTGGAGCTGTTTTCACAGGCTGACTTCACCGCACTATTTCGCGCTATCGCGCGCGGGAAGCTTCAACCGCTTCCCGCTTTCCTTGTCGCCCAAGGAAAGTAACCGAAGGAAGGGCGCCCGGCATGTCGTCGACTCGCGGGGAACCCCTGATTGACCCCCGGCCCCGCCAAGCATCACGGCCGGGCGTTCAGATTCGCTGCGAGCAGTGCTCGCAAAGCGCGAATCTTCACCCTGCGCTTCTCGCGCTCTCCGGGGTACCGCGCTGACGGGCCATCCCTGGCCCGGCATCGCTCAGCGGGCATCCATGCCCGCTGCCCCCTCCGATCGCTGCGATGCTCGGCGACATGCAAGGGGAGGGAGATGCAAAAGCCAAATCACAAGCCGAAGCGACAGCGGCGGTACCGCTCCTCATCCGTCATACCGGCGAAAGCCGGTATCCAGTGCCCTTGACCGCCGCACTTCACGACTCTGGATACCGGCTTTCGCCGGTATGACGCTTTTGATTTGGCGGTGGCAGTGGACTTTGCTGTTGTTGTTGTTGTTGTTGTTGTTGTTGTTGTTGCTGCTGCTGTTGACGTTCGGCCCTCTGCGTGACGCCGAGCATCGCAGCGATCTCTGGGGGCAGCGGGCATGGATGCCCGCTGAGCGATACCGGGCCATGGATGGCCCATTATCGCGCACCCCAGAGATCGCGAGAAGCACAGGGAATCGGATCGCGGCTTTTGCTTCTCGCGATCCGACGGCATGCCGAGGGCCTGTTTTCTTTGCTTACTTTCTTTGCGTCAAAGAAAGTAAGTCGCGCGATAGCGCGAAAAAGCAGCGCTGAAGTAAGACGCAGAAGGTAGGCGCGGCCCACCCTGCGATGATAGTCCCGTGAACCGAGCGCCTGCCAACCCGCCCATGAAAGTCTCCCTGATCGCCATCGCCATTGCTGTCTCGATGCAGGCAAACGCCGCGACCGACCTCGCCGCCCATGCCTGGATACATGGGGCCAAGGATTGCACCACGAACCGCGACCCGGCGATCGAGGTGCTTCAATTCGATGCGGCTACTTACGTGCTGCGTCAAAACAAGTGCGTGCACGCGGAGGCACCGTTCATCTATGTGCTGTTCGGGGAACACACGGTCTTTGTCCAGGACACCGGTGCCACGGAGGATGCAGCGGCGTTCCCGCTCCATGACACCATTCAAGGGCTCATTGCGCAGCGGATGGCGCGGTCACCGGGCCAGACGCTGAAGATTCTCGTCACCCATTCCCACAGCCACCGCGATCACACGGCTGCGGATTCCCAGTTCCGGGGCAAACCCGGTGTGACCCTGGTGGAAGCCAACGCCAAGGCCGTGCGCCAGTTCTTCGGGTTCACCGACTGGCCCGCGGGCCTTGCCAAGCTGGAGCTGGGTGGGCGCACGCTTGAAATCGTTCCCGCACCGGGACATCAGGACGGAGGGATTGCCGTGCATGATCCGCGCACGGGCTGGCTGCTCACCGGCGACACGCTTTATCCGGGCCGGCTGTACGTGAAGAACTGGAACGAATACCGGGCGACCATCGCCCGTCTCGAAGCGTTTTCCAGCACCCGTGCGGTTTCCGCCGTGCTGGGCACCCATATCGAGATGTCGGCCGCCGGCACGCTGTTTCCGGCCGGAAGCAGCTTTCAGCCTCGGGAAGCCAGCCTGGTGCTGGGTGGCGAAGACTTGTCGACCCTGCACAAGGCCTTGCAGAAAGCCGGCGAGACGCCGCAGGACATCAATCTGGGGAAGTTCGTTGTTGCGCCGATCAGCGGCTTGCAACGCTTCGTTGGCAGCGTTCTGAAGTGGGTGGGCGGGCTGTAGCGGGATTGTTATGGATTCAGTTTCAAGTCTTGCGCACTGCTGGCAGCGGAGCACTGGATTCCGGCTTTCGCCGGAATGATGGGTGAGGAGAGGGCCGAGTGAGGTACTTCCAGGCTTCCGGGTCCCTTTGCCTGAGCGTCCCTCACCCCCGCCGCCAGAGACATGCTCTGGCCCCGGGGGGAGAGGGGAGACCAGCCGAACCGCGGCTCGCCGAAGTCTGCCGTAGTTCGGGCGAGCCGGTCTTTCGCGCTGCTTGCATCAACATCTCGCCTCCGTAACGATTCCCCCGTCAGAACCGATAGGCAACCGTCGCCAGCCAGTTGACCGGACGTTCCGGCAGCACGACAGAGGAGCCGAACAGGTCCGGGAAGTTCGAGCGGTAGTAGCGTTCGTTGGTCAGGTTCTTGCCCTGGATGCCGAGCTTCCAGTGACGGGTTTCGTAGTTCAGGCCGATGTTCAACAAGGTGTATTCCGGCAGTTCCACGGCTCTCGAGAAGCCCGAGAACGTCGACGACACATGGGTGACGCCGAATGTGCTGGTCAGGCCCTTGAGCAGGCCTTCGCTGAAGTTGTAGATGAAGTTGATGCTGAACAGGTCTTCCGGGATGCCGGCCTTTCTTGCACTTGGATTGACCGTGCCCGGGCCGGTAAAGGTCAGGCCATTGATGACGCCGCCGAAGATCAGTGAAGGATCGACGCCGGCCGGCAGATCGCTGGCACCGGCGAAGCCGAACTGGAAACCGTCCTGTTGCGCGGTGAGGTTCTCGACGGTCAGATGCGTGTAGGCACCGGTGATCGCCAGATTGTTGGTGACCACACCGCGAAACTCCAGTTCGTAGCCTTCGGACTGCGTGGTGCTGTTGGTGACGATGTTCTGCGAGTTCAGATCGACGCGATCCTGCCGGAAATAGTCGGCCGACACGTACAGGCGGTTACGCAGAAAGCTGCCCTTGGCACCGATTTCCACCAGCGATGACTTGGCGAGCACCGAACCGGATTCAACGCTCGGCGGGTCCACCTGGCCGCCCTGCCCTGCGATCAAGGTGGACTGGGTGGCGCGGGTGAAGTACGGCGTGACGCCGATCACCGGGATGTCGTAACTGAGGCTTACGGTCCACGACGGCTTGTTCTCGTTGCCGTTGAACTCCACACCGTTGCAGGCCGTGGTGTTCAACGCGCAGGCCGTGGACTGGACATCGACCCAGTCCCAGCGTCCGCCGAGCAGCAGGTGGATGGACTTGATGAAGTTCAGATCGGCCAGTGCGGCGACGCCGAAGTTGACGTAGTTGCCGATGGTGTGGCTGGACCAGGGTTCGATCTCCGGGCCGTCGCGGGTGCTCAAGGTGCGGCGGTCGATCGGCGTGCCGGGGCGGCTGATGTCGCGGCGATCGAAATACTCGAAGCCGAAATTGTCGCCGTGCTCGAAATCCTGATAACGCACCGAGCCGCCGGCCTGATAGTTGGCGGTCATCCAGTCGTTGCCGCTCCACTTGTACGACAGGTTCAGCTGGTCCTCGAAAGCGAAGGTGTCGGCGAACTGCGAAAAGCCATAGGCGTTCTCGTTGATATTGTCGAGCGATTCGTAGAACGTCTTGTTGGTGAGCTTGAGATCGTCGGAGAAGGTGTGGATGTAGTCGAAGTAGAGAGTGATGACCTTGCTGTCGAGACGATCATCCGGCTGCGCCAGCACCTGCGAGTTGCGCAGCTGCGTGGTGCCGGGGTTCTGCAGCGCCAGACCAGGCTGATTGGCCAGATCGGCGTTGACCTGTTCTGCCGACTGCGCGCCGACGCCGCCGAAATAGAAGATGCCCAGCGGATTGCCGAAGCAGTTGGTCGCGGCATTCAAACAGGGTGCGGACGTGGCTTCAGCGGCTGACAGGAGACCATCGCCATTGCCGTCGAGCGAGGTGGGACTGCCGGTGATGTAGGTGCCGTTGTCGATCAGATCCTGGGTCAGACGATTCCAGCCGGCCACCTGGTTGCCGCGGAAATCCTGGTACTGGCCGCCGAACTCCACGCGCGAGCTTTCAGTGAGATTGGCGTCCAGCGAGGCCTGGAAGATGTTCTGGTCGGTGTTGGTGTTCTCGTAGTAGGAGCCCGAATCCTCGCCTTCCACATACAGGTAGTAGCCGAACTGCTTGCCGGCGATCGACGCCGGGCCGCCGACTTCGCCACGGACGATGTTCTTGTCGAAGCTGCCCCGGCTGACGCCGACTTCACCGCCGGTGCGGCCGCCATCGGACTTGTCGGCGGCGCGTGCGGATTTCGGCACGAAGTTCAGGTAGCCGCCGACTTTCGAAGGCCCGTAGATCGGCGAGGCAGGGCCGCGCACGATGTCGATGCGATCGCTGGCAGCGATCGGCGTCGGGTAATTGCCGGGATTGTCGATGCGGCGCACGCCCCGGAAATAGTTTTCGCCCGGCGTGCCGCGCAGGTCGAGCGAGCCGGCAACGCCGAAGAACGATTGGGTGAACGAACCCGGGCTCAGGGTGATCAGGTCGTCGATGACATTGATGTTGAGCTTGTCGAGGGTTTCCTTCGAGATCGAGGTGATCGAGCGCGGCGTGTCCTTGATGCTCTTGTCGAAGCCGAATACCGAATCCACCGCTTCGGTGTTGAGAATGTTGACGGCGCGATTCACCGCGCGCACTTCCACCTGCTTGAGCTGGGTGACGCCGGCTTCCGCTGCCGGCGGCGTGCTTTCCGCAGCGGCTGGCGATTCAGCCGCAGGGGGCTCGCTGGTCTGCGCCCGCGTGATGCCGGCGGCACCGAGATTGCTGCTCAGAAAAATCAGGGAAATGGCTTTCAATCCCAGTACCGGTTTCCTGCGCTTCATCTGCTACCCCCCAAGTTCGATTCGTTGATCAATGGACTCGTCGTCCATCTCCCGATGTGGAAACCGCTCGGCACCGGGCCACCCACCCGAGGCACGAACAGGCATTGCATGTTCTCCACGGGCTCAGCGCAACGAACATGCCACGGTCAAAAAGCGGTCTGACTGGAGCATCAGCGGCGAAATCCACTGGACTTGCCCACGCATGGCATGAGCCTTGCACTCATTCGGTGCACTCACTTGGCAGGCGGACGGACTCAAACGGCGATGGCAGTTCCGCCACAGGGCATGCAGCCAGCCGCGCTGCCGACGCCGCGCTTGCAGTTGCGCGGCATCACCAAGCGCTATGCCAGCGTGGTCGCCAATGACGCGGTCGACCTGCGGGTGGGCGTCGGCGAGATTCACGCCCTGCTCGGCGAGAACGGTGCCGGCAAGAGCACGCTGATGAAGATCGTCTACGGCGTTACCCGGCCGGACGCCGGGAGCGTTGAATGGGAGGGTCAGGTCGTTTCGATCGGCAGCCCGGCCGAGGCCAGACGCCGCGGCATCGGCATGGTGTTCCAGCACTTCTCGCTGTTCGAGACGCTGACCGTGGCGGAGAACATCGCGCTGGCGATGGACGAGAAATGCCGGCCTTCGGCGCTCGCCCCGCGCATCCGCGAGGTTTCGGAAAACTACGGCTTGCCGGTCGATCCTGATCGACTGGTCCACAGCATGTCGGTGGGCGAACGGCAGCGGGTGGAAATCGTCCGCTGCCTGCTGCAATCGCCGCGTCTGTTGATCATGGACGAGCCGACTTCGGTGCTGACGCCGCAAGCGGTGCTGACCCTGTTCGAGACACTGCGCCGGCTGGCCCGCGAAGGTGTGTCGATTCTCTATATCAGCCACAAGCTCGACGAGATCCGCGCGCTTTGCGACACCGCCACCGTACTTCGCGGCGGCCGCGTGAGTGGCACCGCGATCCCGCGTCTCGAGAGCAATGCCAGCCTGGCGCGGCTGATGATCGGCACCGAGCTGAAAAGCTGCCAGCTCGTGCCGCGCGTACCGGACGCGCTGCGGCTGGAACTGCGCGCGCTGTCGCTGGCCACGCGCGATCCCTTCGGCACTGAACTGAAAGATCTGAACCTCGGCGTGCGCGGCGGCGAGATCGTCGGCATCGCCGGGGTGTCCGGCAACGGCCAGAAGGAATTGCTGGCGGTGCTGTCCGGCGAAGCCTTGAGCCCCGAGCGCGGCATGGTGCGCATCTGCGGCGAGTCGGCAGGTTTGCTCGACCCCGCCCGCCGCCGCGCGCTGGGCTTCGGTTTCGTGCCCGAGGAACGCCTCGGACGCGGCGCGGTGCCCTTGATGAGCCTGGCGCAGAACGCGCTGCTGACCGGTGCAGGCACCGGCATGGTGCGCTTCGGGATGGTGCGCGAGCAGGCCACGCGCCGCTTCGCCGCCGACACCATCGCCCGCTTCCAGGTGAAGTGCAGCGGCCCCGAGGCACTGGCCGGCAGCCTGTCCGGCGGCAACTTGCAGAAGTTCATCGTCGGCCGCGAAACGGGGCTCGAACCCAAGGTGATGGTGGTCGCGCAGCCGACCTGGGGGGTGGATGTCGGTGCCGCACTGCTGATTCGTCAGGCCCTGCTCGACCTGCGCGAAGCCGGGGTGGCGCTGCTGGTGATTTCCGAAGAGCTGGACGAGCTGTTCATGATCTGCGACCGCATCGCGGTGATCGCGCAAGGGCGCTTGTCGCCCGCGATGCCGACCGCCGAACTGAGCGTGGAGCGCGTCGGCGTGATGATGGCGGGCGGCGTCGATGACCGGCAGACGGCTCATGTCGCGGCCTGAGTCGATCCTGCGAATGCTGTGGCCGTTCCGGCTCGAAAAACGCGCTGCGCCATCGGCGGCGATGCGGCTGGCCTCGCCGCTGATCGCGGCACTGGCGATGGCGGTGACCGGCCTGATCGTGTTCCTGATCCTGGGTCAGGACCCGCTGGCGGCGTTCAGGGTGTTCTTTCTGGCACCACTCGCGGGCAGCTACGAGATCGGCGAACTGCTGCTGAAAGCGACACCGCTGATGCTCTGCGCGCTGGGCCTGGCCATCGGTTTCAAGGCCAATGTCTGGAACATCGGGGCCGAAGGCCAGCTGATCCTCGGGGCCATCGTCGGCAGCGGCGTGGCACTGTTCTGGGGTGAAGCTCTCGGAGCCTGGGCGCTGCCGCTGATGATGCTGGCCGGCGCGCTCGGCGGCATGGCCTGGGCCGCGATTCCGGCGCTGCTGCGCACCCGCTTCCACACCAACGAGATCCTGGTCAGCCTGATGCTGGTGTACATCGCCCAGCAACTGCTCGGCTATCTGGTGCACGGGCCGTGGAAGGACCCGGCCGGCTACAACTTTCCGCAGTCGAAGGCCTTTGCCGAAAACGCCATCCTGCCGGCGCTGGTCGAGGGCACGCGGGTCACCGGCGCGCTGATCATGGCGCTGTTGCTGGCGGTGGTGTCCTGGCTGTTCTCGACGAAAACCTTCGCCGGCTATCGCATGCAGGTCGCCGGGCTGGCACCGGCCGCAGCGGCCTACGCCGGCTTCAGCGAGCGCCGCAACATCTGGCTGGCGCTCTTGATCGGCGGCGGCATGGCCGGCCTGGCCGGGATCAGCGAAGTGGCGGGGCCGATCGGGCTTGTGCAAGCAGTGATCTCGCCGGGTTATGGCTTCGCGGCGATCATCGTTGCCTTCGTGGGCCGCCTGCATCCCTTCGGAATCGTGCTGGCCTCGCTGCTGATGTCGCTGCTCTATCTGGGAGGGGAAACCGCGCAGGTGGAGCTGCAACTGCCGTCGTCGATCACCGGCCTGTTCCAGGGCAGCCTGCTGTTCTACCTGCTGGCCGCCGACCTGTTCATCGACTTCCGGCTGCGGCGCATTGCCCGCCCGGTGGCCGGATGAATCTCGATCCGCTGGTTCCGATCATCGTCAGCACGGTGATCGCGGCAACGCCGCTGATCTATGCCGCGCTCGGCGAACTGGTCACCGAGCGCGCTGGGGTACTGAACCTCGGCGTCGAAGGGATGATGCTGGTCGGAGCCGTCGCGGCCTTCGCCGCAGGCACCGCGACCGGCAGCCTGACCGTGGCCTTCATCGCCGGGGCGCTGGCGGCGACCCTGCTATCGCTGCTGTTCGCGTTTCTGACACTCACCCTGCAGACCAACCAGGTCGCCACCGGACTGGCGCTGACCCTGTTTGGCGTCGGCCTGTCGGCCTTCATCGGCCGGGGTTACGCCGGCATGCCGATCGACCGGGTGCCGAAGCTGGACATTCCCGGCGTCAGCGATCTGCCGGTGATCGGCCCGCTGCTGCTGAACCACGATCTGCTGGTCTATCTGTCGATCGCGCTGTATTTCGCAGTGAACGGATTTCTCACGCGCACCCACGCCGGGCTGCGGCTGCGGGCGGTAGGTGAATCGCCGGGTGTGGCCCACGCCATCGGCGAGCCGGTGCTTGCCATCCGCTATCTGGCGGTGATGTTCGGCGGGGCGATGTCGGGCATTGCCGGGGCGTACCTGTCGACTGCGCTGACGCCGATGTGGGTCGAAGGCTTGAGCGCCGGACGCGGCTGGATCGCGCTGGCGCTGGTGGTGTTCGCCACCTGGAAACCGCTGCGCGTGCTGCTTGGCGCGTACCTGTTCGGTGGGGTGACGGTGATGCAGTTGTATGCGCAGGGGTTTGGTGTCGCAGTACCGAGCGAGTTCCTGTCGATGCTGCCGTATGTGGCGACCATCGTCGTGCTGGTGCTCATCTGCCGCGATCCGAAGACCATCCTGCTGAACCAGCCGGCCTCGCTCGGCAAGCGCTTTCATCCCGACGCCTGAAGTGGCGGGCAGCGAATCGCTTTGATAGCGCGCAATGGCGGTTTCGCACGAAGTACACAAAGAGCACAAAGGAAGTCACCGAATTGCCTGTACCGCTCTGATTTTCTTCGTGTTCTTTGTGTGCTTTGTGCGAAACATCGTGATTGCATCTCAAATCTCCTGTTGCACTCCCCGAGACTGCGTGACGCGATAAAATAGACGCGCTGTTCAAATCTAAAATACAGCGCGTCAAAATATCGCGTCGAAGCGAGCCTGCCCGGACGATGATCCGGCAAGAAAACCCAAGGGAGAAAGACTGAAATGAAGCTGACGACGACAGGTCGCGCGGCGGTTCTGCTATCCGCCTGCGGCCTCATGGGCACGCAAGCCTTTGCCGGCAACGGCCTGAACGTGACCGGCGTCGGCTCGCAAAGCCTCGGCATGGGCAGCGCCGATATCGCCGTGCCCGGCTCGACCACCGCCGTCACCATCAATCCGGCCAATCTCACGCAGATTCCGGGTTCCCGGCTCGATGCATCGGTCGAGCCCTTCGTGACCTACGGCTTCAGCCACAGCGATTCGCTGAACGAGCGGCAGAAATCCGATCAGGCCTACGGCACCCTGCTCAACGCCAGCTACTCGCGAAAAATACTGCGGCCGGACCTGACCTTCGGCATCGGCATGTTCGTGGCGGGTGGCTACGGCACCGAATACGAGGACTTGAACACGGCGTTCGGCACGGTCGACGAATACTCCGCGATCTTCGGCGTCACCCGCCTGTCGACCGGGCTGGGCTGGCAGGTCACGCCGCAATTGAGCGTCGGTGCCGCGTTCAACGTGTCCTACGCCTCGATCCGCCAGAAACTGTTTCCGAACACCTCGAACGCCGAAGCCGGCTTCTTCGGCCTGCGCCTCGATGGTACCGACGGCGTCAGCTACAACGGCCGCATCGGCCTGCTGTATCAACTGAGCCCGACGATTGCCATCGGTGCCAGCTACGCCACCATCAACAAGCTCAAGCTCGAAGGCGGCGAACTGAGCGTCAACTACAGCGCCATCGACCAGGGCGTGGTCCGCTACGGCGAAGCGCGGGTCACCGGCTTCGCCCTGCCGCAGGATTTCGGCATCGGCATCGCCTGGCAGGCCACGCCGAAATGGCTGATCTCCACCGAAGTCACCTGGCTGGACTGGTCCGGTGCCGCGAAGAACGTGCGCCTGACCGCGCGCGATCCAGAAACTGCGAACGCCGACGTGCCCCAGAACATCGAACTGGTGCAGGCCCTGCAATTCCACGACCAGTTCGTGCTGGCGATCGGCACCGCCTACGACGTCACCGATCGCCTGCGCTTGCTGGCCGGCATCAACATCGCCCGCAACCCGGTCCCGGATGAGAACGTCACCCCGACCATCAACCTCACCCAGGAACTGGAGTTCGATTTCGGCATCCGCTACACCTTGTCGAAGACGTGGGAAATCGCTACCGCCGTCCAGTACCA
Organism: Nevskia sp.; assembly: GCA_021732745.1. Taxonomy (GTDB): domain Bacteria; phylum Pseudomonadota; class Gammaproteobacteria; order Nevskiales; family Nevskiaceae; genus Nevskia. The sequence continues at coordinate 418,533 of JAKFUK010000002.1, forward strand.
GCCGGAAAAGTCCGAATTCGCCGAAAACCCCGCCCAGCCGTTTACCAATGCCCGGGACGGCTATGGTGTGCTGGGCTTGCTGTTCGAGGTCAGCCGGCGTTGGTAGTGGGGCCTGTGGGAGACGGGTACGGTTTCATCGTGATTACTGCGTCGGAGCCGCTTTTTGACAGGGTAGCGGCTATGCGAAAAAAATCAGCAATTGACATGCAGCCGAGCGACGGGCGATGGGCGACGGAAGAAATCAGCTTTGCGCTGCCGGACAATGGTGTGCCGCGTCTCTCCAGCGGCTTATCGGGTGGCCCTTGGGCCGATGCGCGTTGTGCTCGACTGATTTCCTGCTCATGACACGGAAGGGGACGGCTGGATAAGATCCCGCTTGGCTTTCAATTTGTGCCTACAGGATGCGAGACAATCAATGGGAAATGATCTGTTGTTGTAAAGGACAGTGTCATCTGAAGACATTCATGACGTCACGCTGTCCCTGAACCACGCCTCCGAGGGAGACACTAATCGGTACGGCGACCGAAACGCCCTACTGGAAACGCGGCGCAAGGCCCAAGTTTGTTACAAGAATGGCATCACGGCACCGCGAACTTCCGCGCTGCGTCTACGTCGCAATGCCGAACTCGACATTGATCATTCAGAAATTCTGGGCCGAAACATCAAGGCCGCTACAGGCAAGGAGCGGCATCTGGAAGCCGACTCCCATCACATCGTCGCGCGACTCGCGCGGCGCGCGGACGGGTCCCGAAAAATCCTGTTCAAATCGAACATCGGGATCAACGACGCCAATAACGGGATGTATCTGCGGCGAACCTGGGATTCAAGAGTCCCGGGACAGAAGCGCGCCACTGCGCATCAAAATCTGCACTCCCCGAAATACCATGACGCCGTCCTGCTTGAGCTAAGCCTCGCCTTCAGGGCTGGCACGCACACGGTCAGGCCGACTCTGCAGAACATCAAAAGCAAAATCTTGGCTGACACGTTCGACTACTGAGGCCTGCCGCCGTGAAAGTATGGAAATTCACCCATTGGTCGTTGAACGAATTCGCGGGGCTTTTACCCCCTGAAGGTCGCGCAGCGAATATGCTCGACGCTGACGGTCGGCCGCTGGTCTGGAAAGCCCCGGTGCGGGTCGCTGTAGATAACGAGCCCTACGGCAAGAATCATAGGCCGCGTGTCGACATCAGCCATTTGGCTCATGGCTCCCTTGTCTTCAACGAAAAAGCGAAGTCCGCGCTGGGTTCCTATCTGGAGCGATTCGGCCAGTTTCTACCGCTCGACGTGGAAGGACATCGTGAATGGTTCTACCACGTCACCAACCTCATCGACTGTATCGATCCGGTCGCGTCCAAAAAGAAGCCTGTGACGGGAATCATTGAAAAAGAAGTGTTTGTTGCTTCTAAAGTGCCGCAGACAGCCGCGCTGTTCAAGGACCCGAGAACTGCCATTGTCTTTATGTACGCCAACGACCCGGCAAAGCACGAATTGGAGAAGCTCATCGCGGATGCCGGACTCACTGGCGCGGCTTTTGAAAAGCCTGGGTCGCCACAGCGGAGGCTGCGAGAATCACGGTGACACCTTGCCGATTCCCCAATTTATCCAAGTCGTGGCTCGGCAGCACCGTAGTCCGGATGCGATCCAAGGCTTTTCGTTCGGTCTTCGATCCCGGATTGCATCCGGGCTACAGAACTGTGACCTAGTTCTCAATAAGGCGAGGTTTTACCCAGCTGCCAGTCGAAATTTTATTGGAGTATCGGCTGATTGCAAGCATGCGATCTGTCCTCCAAATCAGCCCATGGGCAGGTTGCGTATAAAACCTTGTTTATTAATTAGGAGGCAAACGTGATTCAGCTACTCGTGTTCCCAGTCGTGAAGACCGATTCCAACAAGTTGGCTGTGGCGTATGAGGTTGCAACTGACACTGAAACCCAATTCAACGGTACTGCCATCTGGGTGCCCAAGTTCTTTCAGTACGACGGGGCCAGCATTCCATCGGCGTTACGACCGTTCATCGGATCGCCATTCGACCCCGAATTCATGGTAGCGGCGGTTTTTCACGACTGGCTATACCACACGCACGCAGTCAGTCAGTCAGGCGGCCGCCGATAAATTGTTCTACGCGCTGCTACGGGACAGTGGTGTTGGCAAGACGAAGGCCGGACTGATGCGGACGGCTGTCGAAACTGTCGGAGAAAACTACTGGAACAACGATCCAGACGATATGAAGTACATCGCCCGTCTTCGCAGCAAAATCGCCGCCGATGGGCGAGACCCTGTCAAATATGGGCTTTGAATTACGGAATTACCTTACTGATTGGCAGTGCATCACTTTGAAATTGCGATGAAGCGGTTTCGCACGAAGTACACAAAGGCCACCAAGAAAGACGTCAATCTGATGGTATTGGCTTGATTTTCTTCGTGTTCTTTGTGTGCTTTGTGCGAAACATCACGACCACATTTCAAACTGAGTCACGACCTACTGATTCCCCAATTTACAGGGAATTCGGGAATTACGGTGCGGGAATTACGGGAATTACGGTGACACCTTACCAATTCCCCAGTCTCTAGCGAACCGGCTCTTGGTGAGGGTTGCTTTCATCGGCTGACCGCAATTGCACTATTTCGCGCTCCGCGCGAGAAGCAGAAGCGCGAGTCGATGCCCTGCGCTTCTCGCGCTCTCCGGGGTACCGCGCTGACGGGCCATCCCTAGCCCGGCATCGCTCGACCGGCATCCATGCGTTCGGGTTCGCAGCGAGCAACGCTCGCTAAGCGCGAACCCTCACCCCCTCCGATCGCTGCGATGCTCGGCGCCATGCAATGGGGGAGAAACGGAAAAGCCACATCAACGGCAACGGCAACGGCAAAAACCGTAACCCCGCTTTAATAGAACGTACCGGGCGTGCTACCGATGCTTTATATAGGATCGTTGGGCATCAGAACCCGTGAATACGTCCGTGCACCTTCGATCAATACCGGTTCAACGCGGTCACTTCGCACTCGAATCGGGGCTGCATACCGATTTGTGGCTCGACCTGGATGCTCTCTTTCTCGATCCAGTTGCTCTGGAACCCCGTATTGACGCACTTGTCGATCAACTGCGTCCCTACGCCGTCACCGCAGTCTGCGGGCCGCTTGTCGGCGGAGCATTTGTTGCGCAGGTGGTCGCGGCCAAGCTGAATCTGCGGTTCTACTTCACGGAGCGAAGCCCGGAACAGTCAGGCTCGGATCTGTTTGGTGCCACGTACCGGCTGTCGGCAGGTGTTCGTGCTCAGGCGTCACGGGAGAGATTCGCAGTGGTTGATGATGCCATCAGCGCGAGCTCGTCCACTCGCGCGACGGTGACCGAACTGACGAGCCTCGGGGCTCAAACCGTAGTGGTGGGGGCCTTGATGCTGCTCGGAGATCGCGGAGAGCGGTACTTCGCCGAGCGCTCGATCCCGGTAGTCGCTGCAACCCGTGAAAAGCTGTCTTTGTGGGAGCCACAACAATGCCCGCTATGCCACGCGGGCTTGGCGCTGCAAAGGCGTTAGCGCCGTAGCCCGGATTTGCATCCGGGCTACGAGACTGACAGCCCGTCCCTGCCTCGACTGGGCTGGGTCAGAAACCCCGCGCCGACAACCACTCATGCATCACCTGGCGGAAGTCCGCAGCGGTGCGTTCCAGCGGCAGGGCGTGGCCGCTGCCGGCGATGAAGGCAGCGGTGACGTCGTTGCTGCCCTGGAACAGGGTGCGCTGCAGGTTGCCGCCCAGCGGCTGGATGAAGTAGCGATCTTCCAGACCATTGACCAGCAGCACCGGCACCTGGATGCGGCCGAGCACGAGCTTCAGCGCGTCGACGGTGATGCTCTGCGGGAATGACGCGGCCTCGCCGCAGGGCGAGCGGTCGCGCAGGGCGGCGGACTGGTCGATGACGCTGGCTTCGGCGTCGGTGAAGCTCAGGTCGCGGAAGGCGCGGTCGGCCACCGGGAAGAACTGGTAGAAGAACGGGCCAGTCGCGCCGTCGGAACGCTGGCCGCCAGCCAGGCAGGATGCGAAGAACGGTGCCGCCTGGGCGAGGAAGCGCGGCCGGAAGGCCAGCGGCGCGTCGCTGAAACCGGTGACGATCAGCGCGTCGATGTCGAAATCGCGGAACGAATAGGCCACCGGTTCGGCGATCAGCGCCGCTGCCTGGTGCGAGGCCAGCGCCACGCGGCTGAAGGTCGGGGCTGGTGCGGTGCGGCCTTCGACCACGTAGGTGCCAGCGCGCAGGCTGTCGACGATCTGGCGAACGATGGTCGCTTCGCTGCCGTAGCAGACGGCGAGGCCCGAAGGACGGCCGCTGCCGCCGTAGCCAAGCTGCTCGTAGACCAGCGACACATGGCCCTGTTCGGCCATCCGGCTGGCGTAGTCGTACTGCGGATTGGCGGTGAAATGCCAGAAGAACTCGCCCCAGCCGATGCCATGCAGGTAGGTGGTGACGGCCGGCAGGCTGCTGCCGCTGAGCAGGCTGGCTGGCCCGACCAGATGGCCGCGAATCTCGTAAGGTCGGCCATCGGACAGGCAGGCGACGAGGGTGCGATTCTGGTTTTCGACCTGAAACGTCACCGGCAGCGACACGATGGCCGGCGGCGCGGCGATGGCCACGCCACCGACGGCGAGCGCGGCGATCGACATCAGCCGCCCGAGCCAGCCGATACCAGTACCCGACCGCGACCGCGGCTCATGAACTGCTTCTGCAACCGTGATGCTCGACATGGTTCGGCTCTCCTCGAATTCGTTATGGGGGATACGCAAGCTGCGCACCCGATACGCCGGCGACTACCGAAGTGGATGCGCGGCGAAAGGCGGCAGTGCTTGGCTGCTTGCCGCAGCCGATCAAGTTGGGCGCAGCATCAACCGTGTTCAGCGACGCGCCGCGATCCGAACCATGCGAGCCGCGATCTCCGGTGCTTCGGACAGGGTCCGGACATCGCCCGCCAGCCGTCGCCGCCAATTCGGGTGTTCGTCGATGGTGCCGGGCACGTTCGGTTGTTCGACGACGCCGAACAGGTCTTCGAGCGGAATCAGGGCCAGTGGTGACGGTGTGGCAGCGACAAAGGCGCAAGCGGCGTCGACAACGGCTGAAGGCTGATCGACCGGCGGCATCGCGCCCGATGCCAGTCCGGCATGGACGAAGGCCCCCCAGAGCTTTTCGCGATCGACGACGCGCGCCGCGCGGTCCTGGGCTTCGTCCTGACCTTCCCCGTACAGCGCAAGCGCGGCCCGCCAGTCGATGTCCCGGCCGGTCCACCAGCCGGCAACTGTCGGCAGATCGTGGGTGGTGCTCATCGCGACGACATCGGCCGGCCAGCGCGCCGGCTCGACGAAGAAGCCCCAGTCGCGCTCGAACCACAGCACCCGCATGCCGAGGATGCCGGCCGGGCTCATGCGCTGGCGGAAGCCGTCCGGCACCGTGCCCATGTCCTCGCCGATGATCACCGCGCGGTGCCGCCAGGATTCCAGCGCGATCAGGCCGAACAGGGCTTCGATCGGGTATTGCAGGTAGGCGCCTTCGCGCGGGCCGGCACCGTCCGGCACCAGCCACAGGCGACCTAAGCCAATGACGTGGTCGATGCGCAGGCCGCCGGCACGGCGTAGCTGGGCGCGCAGCAGTTCAAGGAACGGCGAGTAGGCTTCATCACACAGGGCACGCGGCGAATAGGCGGTGAGGCCCCAACCCTGCCCGAGCGCATTCAGCGCGTCGGGTGGTGCCCCAACCGACAGGCCTTGCAGGAAATCCTGCGGCCGGCTCCAGCCGTGGCTGCCGCCGCCATCGGCACCGACCGCCAGATCGCTGATCAGGCCGATCGCCATGCCGCCAGCTTTCGCTTGCGCCTGCGCCAGCCGCAGGCCGCGATCGGCGAGCCATTGCAAGCGCAGGTGGAAAGCGACTTCGGCCGCCTGTCCGGCCGCGAAAACTTCAACTTCGGCGCTGCGCGGATTGCGGTACTCGGCCGGCCAATCGGTCCAGCGCCAAAGCGGCGGCGCAAGGCCGAGGAAATGCCCGTGCAGGGTTTCAAAGCGGGCGTGATCGAGTAACGCCGTGCCGCCGGCTTCGATGAACGCCGCGCAGTCGGCGCGCAGCGCATCGGACAACTGATCGAAACCGGCCAGCAGGCGACGCGCGAGTTTCAGACGCAAGCGCGCGGCGCGCGGCCAGTCGACCAGTTCCAGTGATTCCAGTTCGTCGGCGAGTGCCGCTGCGCCCTCATCGACCAGCGCGGCAGCCAGTGCTTCCGCGCCGAAGGCTTCGGCAAGATCGACATGCAGTGCGTTGACGAACAGCCGGCTCGACGGCGAATAGGGGCTGAAGCGCTCGACATCGGCCGCAAACAGCGCATGCACCGGGCTGACCGCCAGCGCATCCGCACCCTGCTCGCCGAGCGCTTTCGCATGCGCACCAAGGCCGGAGAACGTGCCGATGCCGCCGTCACTCTTCGAGCGCAGCGCATAGAGCTGCGCCGTGCAGCCCCAGAGTCGACGCTCGCCGGCCAGATCCTGCACGGTGAACGCGCGCGGCGGGACGATCGCCAGTTGCAGGTGCTGGCCGTTGATCGCCAGCCGGTGGTAGCCGATCGGGGCGAACAGCGCGATGCGGCAGATGCCGTCGTCGCCCGCTTCCGCCGTGCCTTCGAGCACCGTTCCGTCTTCGAGCGTCAGCACATACGCGCGCAGCGCCGGATCGGCGATATGCCCGACGTCCGCCGCCGCACCGGCCCGCACCACCAGCATCGGCGGCAGCACGGCGGCGGCGCGCTCGGCAGCAAGGCGCGCCAGTTCGCGTTCGCAGGCGGCTACGTCGTCGACGCGGTAGCCGAGGGCGGTGAGCACGGCGTGCAGGGTGTCGTCACGGACTTCGCGATGCACGCCCTGCCAGTCGATCCAGCGCGTCGAGAGGCCGGCAGCGGCGGCCAGTTCCTGCAAGGCGGACATCAGTGCTCGGCTCCCTCGGCCGTGGATTCTGCGGTGCCGGCGGTGGCCGCGATCAGCACCACGCTGTGGGCACCGACCATCACCTGCTCGCCGTCGATGACATCTTCCGGTGCCTGCGGCGCGGCGCTGTCGATCAGCCGGGTCCAGGCGAAACGCGGCATCGGCAGGCGGAACGGTGCGTCCTCATGCGAGCCGTTGACCAGCACCAGGCTGACGTCGACCACGCCGGCGTCGATCGCCACCGCGCGGCGCAGGATCACCCGGCGGCCGTGAACGTCCTGCCAGGCCTCGGGCGACAGGCTGTCGGCGCGCTCGTCGAACCAGGCGATGTCGGCAACGCCCGGCAGCGGCTCGGAGCGGCCGTGCAGGTATTTCGCGGCACTCAGCGAGGGATGGGCCTTGCGAGCGGCAATCAGGCGCGCGGTGTAGTCGGTCTGGGCGCGGCCTTCTGCGCTGTCGGCCTGCGACCAGTCGAGCCAGGCGGTGGGGTTGTCCTGGCAGTAGGCGTTGTTGTTGCCGCCTTGCGAGTGACCGAATTCGTCGCCGGCCAGCAGCATCGGCGTGCCGTCGGCGGTCAGGAGTGTGGCCAGCAGGGCGCGGCGGATGCGGGCGCGCTGGGCGTTGATGGCGGCATCGTCGGTCGCACCCTCTACACCCCAGTTGGCGCTGTGGTTGTCGGAATGGCCGTCGCGGTTGTCCTCGCCGTTGGCGTCGTTGTGCTTTTCCGAATACGCGACCAGATCGGCGAGCGTGAAACCGTCGTGGGCGGTGATGAAGTTCAGCGAGGCCGAGGGCCGCCGGGTGCTGTGATCGAAGATGTCGGCCGAGCCGCTGAGCCTTGCCGCCAGCGCCGGCCGCATCGCTTCGTCGCCGCGCCAGAAGCGCCGCACGTCGTCGCGGAAGCGGTCGTTCCACTCCGAAAAGCCGGGCGGATGGCGACCGAGCTGGTAGCCGCCGGGGCCGATGTCCCAAGGCTCGGCGATCAGCTTGACCTTCGACAGCACCGGGTCCTGGCGTAGCGCATCGAAAAAGCCGGAACCGGGATCGAAGCCGGTGGGTTCACGGCCGAGGGTGCTGGTCAGGTCGAAGCGGAAGCCGTCGACGTGAAACATCTGCACCCAGTAGCGCAGGGAATCCATGACCAGTTGCAGCACCCGCGGGTGACTGGTGTTGACGGTGTTGCCGCAGCCGGTGTCGTTGATGCAATGGCGTTCGGCACCGGGCACCAGCCGGTAGTAGCTGGCGTTGTCGAGACCGCGAAAGCTCAAGGTCGGCCCCAGTTCGCTGCCTTCGCCGGTGTGGTTGTAGACCACATCGAGAATCAGCTCGATGCCGGCTTCGTGCAGGCGCTTGACGGTGCTGCGTATCTCGCGGAAGCCGTCTTCGGTGATGTAGCGCGGCTCGGGCGCAAAGAAGCTCAGCGTGTTGTAGCCCCAGTAGTTGTGCAGGCGGCGGGCTTGCAGTTCGCGATCCTGGACGATGGCGTGGATCGGCAGCAGTTCCACGGCGGTGATGCCGAGCTTGACCAGATGCTCGATCATCCTCGGGTTGCCGAGGGCGGCAAAACTGCCGCGTTCCGGTGCGCGCAGGTCATCCCGACGCATGCTCAGGCCGCGCAGATGCGCCTCGTAGATCACCGTTTTCGACCACGGGATGTTCGGCGCCCGGTCTTCGCCCCACTCCATGAGGGTTTCGCTGACCACGGCTTTCGGCATGGCGGCGGCGCTGTCGCGGCGATCAAAGGACAGATCGTGCTTGGCCGAGCCGAGGCGATAGCCGTACAGGGCGTCGGACCAGGCGATGGCCCCGGCGAGGCGCTTGGCGTAGGGATCGAGCAGCAGCTTGTGCGGGTTGTAGCGATGGCCGCGCTGCGGATCGTAGGGACCGTAGGCGCGAAATCCATAGAGCTGACCAAGCCGGGCATTCGGCAGATAGCCATGCCAGACCTGATCAGTGCATTCGGGCAGCGCGAGGCGTTCCAGTTCGCGCTTGCCGGAGGTATCGAACAGGCAGAGTTCGATCTTGTCGGCGTGCGCGGAGAACACCGCGAAGTTGACGCCGCTGCCATCCCAGGTCGCGCCCAGCGGATAGGCGCTGCCGGGTTCCAGACGGCGACGGCTCACCGTTCAAGCTCCAGCCACAGACTGGCCAGCGGCGGGATGGTCAGCTCCAGGCTGGCCGGCTGATCGTGGCTGGGAATGGCGTCGGCAACCACGCCGCCGACATTGCCGATATTGCTGCCGCCGTAGATCGCGGCGTCGCTGTTGAGGATTTCCCGCCAGCGGCCGGCACTCGGCACGCCGATCCGGTAGCTGCTCAGCACACGCGGCGTGAAGTGGCAGATCACCAGCACCGGCGGGCTGCTGTGGTCGGGGGCCAGCCGCAGCCAGGCGAAGACGCTGTTGGCGGCGTCGTCGACGACGATCCACTGGAAGCCGCGCGTGTCGCAGTCGCCGCGATGCAGGGCTGGCCGGTCGCGATAAAGCCGGTTCAGATCGCCGACATAGCGCTGCATGCCGCGCTTGCGGCTGTCGCGCAGGCCGAACCAGTCCAGTTCGCGATCGTGGTTCCATTCGCGTTCCTGGGCGATTTCGCCGCCCATGAACAGCAGTTTCTTGCCCGGATAGCCCCACATCAGGCCGTAATACGCGCGCAAGCCCGCGTGGCGCTGCCAACTGTCACCGGCGAACTTGGCGACCAGCGATTTCTTCAGATGCACCACTTCGTCATGCGACAGCGGCAGCACGAAGGCTTCCGCGTGCGCGTACATGAGGCCGAAGGTGATGTCGGCGTGATGGTGGTGGCGATGAATCGGCTCGCGCGCCATGTATTTCAGGGTGTCGTGCATCCAGCCCATATTCCACTTGTAAGCGAAGCCGAGGCCGCCGTCGCGGGTGTCGGCGGTGACGCCGGGCCAGGACGTGGATTCCTCGGCGATCACCATCGCACCCGGGCAACGCTCGACAACGACCTGGTTCAGTTCGCGCACGAAGGCGACCGCTTCCAGGTTTTCGCGGCCGCCAAAGCGGTTCGGCACCCATTCCCCGGCGCGGCGCGAGTAATCGCGATGCAGCATCGAGGCGACGGCATCGACCCTGAGACCGTCGACGCCGTACTGCTCGATGAAATGGAGGGCGGCACCGATCAGAAAGCCGCTGACTTCCGGCCGGCCGTGGTTGTAGATCAGGGTGTTCCAATCCGGGTGATAGCCCTCGCGCGGGTCTTCGTGCTCGAACAGGGCGGTGCCGTCGAAGCGGCGCAGGCCGTGGGCATCGGCCGGAAAGTGGGCTGGCACCCAGTCGACGATGACGCCGATGCCGGCGGCATGGGCGGCCGCCACGAAGCGCGCGAAGGCTTCCGGCGCGCCGTGGCGGGCGGTCGGCGCGTAAAGGCCCAAGGGTTGGTAGCCCCAGCTGCCGCCGAACGGGTATTCGGCGATCGGCATCAGCTCGATATGGGTGAAGTTCAGGTTGGCGACATAGGGCACCAGGCGCTCGGCAAGCTGATCCCAATCCGGCGGGCTGCCGCTGCCGAAATCGTTGCGCTGCCAGGAACCGGCGTGGACTTCATAGATCGCGATCGGCGCATCGCGGCCCTGCCGTTCATCACGATGGGCAAGTGCCCCGACCGGCGGCGGCGTGGCCGCCACCACCGAGGCCGTGCCCGGCGGCGCTTCGGTTTGCCGGGCGAAGGGATCGGCCTTCATCCAGCGGTCGCCGTCGGCACCGACGATCTCGAACTGGTACAGCGCGCCGATCTCCAGACGCGGCAGGAACAGCTCCCAGATGCCGGCTTCGATGCGCCTGCGCATGACATGACGGCGACCATCCCAAAGATTGAAAGCCCCGACCACCGACACCCGCCGCGCATTCGGCGCCCAGACCGCGAAACGCACGCCGGGCACGCCGTCGACGCTCATCGGCTGCGCGCCCATCATCCGCCCGAGCTGGCGATGCCGGCCCTCGTGAAACAGGTGCAGGTCCAGGGCACCAAGCAGCAGGCCGAAGCTGTAGGCGTCTTCCACCTCCTGCACGGCGTCCGGCCAATGGATGCGCAGGCGACAGGCGGCGTTACCGACGATGCTGCCCTCGAACACCCCGTCGCCGGAATGACAGTGCAGCGTGGCGAGCAGCGCGCCGGTTGCGGCATCCAGCACCTCGACACCGCGCGCACCGGGCTGGAACGTGCGGATGCGGTCGCCGTGGCGGCCAAGCACGGCGAAGGCGTCGACCGGCTCGCCGCGGACCAGCGCATCAAGGCGCTGATCCCGGACGGCGTCAGGATGGTGTTCGGCAGGGCGACTCATGGAATGGCGCGGTCGCGGGCAGTGAACGATCGTGGGGCGCAACACCCGGAGAGCCGGCGTTCGCTGGCATCGAATTCGCATGCTTCGTGCCGCCGTCTGCACCGGCGGCGTGCAAAGCGCAGCAAGCTACGTCGATGACAGGCGACGGAACGACCGTTGCCGGGCGATGATGCATCAGGGTACACGGGCTTCGAGCCCCGGAGAGACGAGAACCGTGTCGACACAACCGGAAGGACGCATCGTCAGCCGCGCCACGCGCGAAACCTTGGCGCTGGTGATGGCCGGCGGTCGCGGCTCGCGCCTGAAGCAGCTCACCGCCAACACCGCGAAACCGGCAGTGCCGTTCGGCGGCAAGTTCCGGATCATCGACTTCACCTTGTCGAACTGCATCAACAGCGGCGTGCGCCGGGTCGGCGTGCTGACCCAGTACAAGAGCCATGCGCTGATCCGTCATTTGCAGATGGGCTGGGGCTTCATGCGCGGCCAGTTCGGCGAATTCGTGGAACTGCTGCCGGCCGAGCAGCGCAGCGAAGGCACCAGCTGGTACACCGGCACGGCCGATGCGGTGTACCAGAACATCCCGTTCATCAAGGCCCACGAACCGGCCCATGTGCTGATCCTGGCTGGCGATCACATCTACAAGATGGATTACGGCCCGATGATCGCCCAGCACGTCGCCAACGGTGCCAAAGTGACGGTTGGCTGTCTGGAAGTGCCGCTGACGGACGCCAACGAATTCGGCGTGATGACCGTGGACGGCAGCAACCGCGTGGTGGCCTTCGACGAAAAACCCACCACGCCGAAGCCGATGCCCGGCAAGTCCGACGCAGCACTCGCCAGCATGGGCATCTACGTGTTCGACGCCCGCTTCCTGCTCGACACGCTGTCCAAGGACGCCGGCGTCAGCGAATCCAGCCACGATTTCGGCCACGACATCATCCCCAAGGCGATTGCCGACGCCGAAGTGTTCGCCTATCCGTTTCGCGATCTCTACGACAGCTCCAAACAGGGCTACTGGCGCGATGTCGGCACGGTGGATGCGTTCTGGAAGGCCAATCTGGAGCTGACCGACGTGTTGCCGGAGCTGAACCTGTACGACGACCGCTGGCCGATCTGGACCCACGCCGCCCAACTGCCGCCAGCCAAGTTCATCCTCGACAAGCCCGACGCCCGCGGCTGCGCGATCGACTCCATGGTCAGCGCCGGCTGCATCATCGCCGGGGCCGAAGTGCGCAATTCGGTGCTGTTCAACAACGCCCGCATCGAAACCGGCAGTCACGTCGCCTACTCGGTGATCCTTCCCGGCGTCACCATCGGCCGCAACTGCCGGATCAACAAGGCGGTGATCGACGAAGGCTGCGTGATCCCGGACGGCACCGAAATCGGCGAAGGCACCAACGGCACGGCAAGCTGGTACCACGTCACCAAATCCGGCGTCACCCTGGTAACGCACGAGATGCTGGAAGATTAGGTGCCGCACCTGCTTGTCGTGACCTTGCCTGGAAGCAGGTCGCGATCGTTCGCACGAAGTACACAAAGAACACGAAGAGCAGCGAGCAATCCCCGTGAGTTCGCCTTTTTCCTTTGTGGCCTTCGTGTACTTCGTGCGAAACAGCTTCATCGCTTGTTCAAACTGACGCATTGCCCATTTCCCGGATTCCCGCGATGAAGCTTCTGTTCGCTGCCAGCGAAGCCCTGCCGCTGGCCAAGACCGGCGGTCTTGCCGATGTCGCCGGTGCCCTGCCCGGTGCTCTCGCAGCGCTGGGTGTCGATGTCCGTGTGGCGCTGCCGGCCTATCGCGGCACGCTGGAAAAGCTGGTGGACCCGGTTCGCCTCGGCGAACTGGAGGTCCGGGGCCAGCGTTTCACGGTGTGGAGCGGCTGCCTGCCCGGCTCGAAACTCGTCCACTGGCTGATCGACTACCCCTGGCTCTACGCCCGCGATGGCGATCCCTACCACGACCCGCAGCACCGTCCCTGGAATGACAACGCCTGGCGCTACGGCTGCTTCAGCGAAGCGGTGGCGCGGCTGGCGATGGGCGAAGCCAGCGGAGGCTGGAAGCCGGACGTCGTCCACTGCCATGACTGGCAGACCGGCCTGGTACCGGCCTGGCTGCGCTTGCGCGATCCAGCACCGCGCTGCCTGTTCACCATCCACAATCTCGCCTACGGCGGGCTTTTCCCGCGTGCGCAGTTCACCGCGCTCGGCCTGCCGCCGGGCTGGTGGTCGCTGGATGGTCTGGAATTCCACGGCCAGATGTCGATGCTGAAAGCCGGCCTGGTGTTTTCGGATGCGATCACCACCGTCAGCCCGACCTACGCCCAGGAAATCCGCACCCCGGCCTTCGGCTGCGGCTTCGAGGGCCTGCTGGAGCATCTGTCGCCGCGTCTCTCCGGCATTCTCAATGGCATCGATGAGCAATTCTGGAACCCGGCCAGCGATCCGCATCTGGTCCAGACCTACAACGCCGGCAATTTCCGCGTTGGCAAGCTCGCCAACCGCCGGGCGATCCAGCAGGAACTGGGCCTCGCCCCGGATGACGATGCCGTGATTGTCGGCATGGTGGGCCGACTCACCGACCAGAAGGGCTTCGATCTGCTGCTGGCGGCGTTGCCGGAACTGCTGAAACTGCCGATCCAGCTCGCCGTGCTTGGCAGCGGCGACAAGCTGCTGGAAGGCGCACTCGCCCGCGAAGTCTTGCAGGCACCAGGGCGCATCGGTTTGAAGCTCGGTTTCGACGAAGGCCTGGCCCATCGCATCGAAGCCGGTGCCGACCTGTTCCTGATGCCCTCGCGCTTCGAACCCTGCGGCCTCAACCAGATGTACAGCCAGCGCTACGGCACGGTGCCGGTGGTCCATCGCACCGGCGGGCTTGCCGACACCGTGGTCGACGCCACGCCGCGAACCTTGAAGAACGGCACGGCGACCGGTGTGGTGTTCGAAGACCCGGATGCCGGCGGTGTCGCCTGGGCGGTCACCCGGGGCGTGGAGCTGATTCGCGATCCGAAAGCCGCCTTGAGCCTGATCCACGCCGGCATGAGCCGGGATTTCGGCTGGCAGACCGCTGCGCGGCAGTACCTCGCGCTGTATGCGGCATCCTGAAAAACCATGCGGGCGCGGCTGACGCGGACGATCCGTTCTGGATGCCGGGCACTGGAAACGCCGCTGATCGCACCCATCTCGAAGCAAGCCCTGCACGGCCACGCAAGCTGCTGGTTATGCTTCGCGCCTCGCCATCCGCCCCGTCCGGGCCTCGCCCGGACCCGATAAAGAATCCATGAGCCACCATCACCCGCTGATCATCCTCGGCTCCGGCCCCGCCGGTTACACGGCCGCCGTCTACGCCGCCCGCGCCAACCTGAAGCCGGTGCTGATCACCGGCATCGAGCAGGGCGGCCAACTGATGACCACCACCGAGGTCGACAACTGGCCCGGCGATGTCGAACACCTGCAAGGCCCCGATCTGATGGACCGCATGCGCCGCCACGCCGAGCGCTTCGAGACCCAGTTCATCTACGACCACATCGAGTCCGTCGATCTGAAAAATCGCCCGTTCACGCTCAACGGCGGCTCCGGCAGCTACACCTGCGATGCGCTGATCATCGCGACAGGTGCCAGCGCCAAGTACCTCGGCATGCCGTCGGAAGAAGCGTTCAAGGGCAAGGGCGTGTCGGCCTGCGCAACCTGCGACGGCTTCTTCTACAAGGGTCAGGAGGTCGCGGTGATCGGCGGCGGCAACACGGCGGTGGAGGAAGCGCTGTACCTGTCGAACATCGCCACCAAGGTCACCGTCGTGCACCGTCGCGACAAGTTCAAGGGCGAGAAGATCCTGCACGACAAGCTGTTCAAGCGGCAGGCCGAGGGCAAGGTCGAAATCATCTGGATTTCGACGCTCGATGAAGTGCTCGGCGACGCTTCCGGCGTCACCGGCATGCGGGTCAAGAGCCTGACCGACGGCGCGACCCGCGATGTAGCGCTGGCCGGTGTCTTCATCGCCATCGGCCACAGCCCGAACACCGGCATCTTCGAAGGCCAGCTCGACATGGCCGGCGGCTATCTGAAGGTGAAGAGCGGCAGCGAAGGCAATGCCACGGCGACCAGCGTCGACGGCGTGTTTGCCGCTGGCGACGTGATGGACCACGTCTATCGCCAGGCGATCACCTCGGCCGGCACCGGCTGCCAGGCGGCGCTCGATGCCGAGCGCTATCTCGACAAGCTGCACGGCGGCTGATGACGCGCGGCCTGCTGCGCAGCGGGCTGCTGGCTGCGCTGATCGCGCTGCTTGCTGCGTGCAGCAGCGCGCCGGTCACCGACGCCCCCGGCATCCGCCAGCAAATCATCGAAACCGCGCTCGGCCAACTCGGTCGGCCGTATCGCTATGGCGGGCGTGATCCTTCCGGTTTCGATTGCAGCGGGCTGGTGCAGTACGCCTACTCGGAAGCCGGCGTCATTGCGCCACGCGACACGAAATCGCAGCGCGACGCCGGCCGGCGCATCGACTTCGATCGTGCCCAGCCGGGGGACCTTTTGTTCTACCGCTTCGAGCGCTCCGGCGGCCTGCATGTCGGCCTGTATCTCGGGGACGGGCGGATGATCCATGCGCCGGCCAGCGGGAAGACGGTCAGCCTGGTCGCGGTCGAAGCTCCGGTCTGGAAGAAGCGCTATCTGGAGACGATCCGCTTGCTGCGCTGATCGCCGACGATGCAATCAGTAGCAGGATTCGGCCGCCGCAAGAACTTCCTTGCTGACCCGGCTGCCGTCGTGCAGGCCATCACGCAGCACGATGTGGCGGCAGATTCGGTCGACCGAGCAGACATCGCCGCAAGCGCCAAACGGGCGCAGGCGCGCGTCGCCTGTCAAAGGCAGGCGCAGCGATTCCAGCGCCGACACCATCTTCGTGTGCGGTGCCAGCAACGCGAACTGAGCGATCACCGCCATCAGCGCCGCCGTCAGCACGGCAATCAGCGGCGTCAGCAACGAACTTCCACCGACGCGCCCCCGATGGCGGAAAGCGCGCGGACTCGCCCTCAGGCGGCTGCACGACATCGGCGGCGGTCGCGCGTCAAGCTGATTCACCCGGTTCTCCGATCGCGGTTCGGACGGTCTGTTCCAAGTTCCGTTCCCGATCCGCAACCACCGGGCGGGCCGCCGCCTGCTTTCTTCAAAGCTCTGATTCTGAAACAAAAAAAGCCGCTGGCCGGAATTCGGCAGCAGCGGCTTTGAACGGCAGCGTCACAAACGCAGCCAGCAACCGTCACCAGGCACGACTGCGGTGACGGCTGTCTGACGCGGCTGCCGCCGCCCTCAGTCGACGATGATCCGGCCGGCTTCAGCGGCCGGGCGCGAGCCCGACAGGATCAGCGCATTGAGCCGACGCACGAAGGCCGCCGGATCGTCGAGCTGACCGCCTTCGGCGAGCACGCTCTGGTCGTAGAGATGCGCGGCCAGATCGTCGAACTCGGCATCACCGGCGGTCTTGAGCCGCTCGACCAGCGGATGATCCGGATTGATTTCCAGCACCGGCGGCATCGCCGGGGCGGCCTGCCCGGCCTGCTTGAGAATCTTTTCCAGTCGGCGGCTGAAACCGAAATCGCCGATCACGAGGCAAGCCGGCGATTCGACCAGCCGCGATGACAGCTTGGCGGACTCGATCTTGATGCCCAGCGATTTGCCGATGCGCTCCAGCAGCGGCGCGAACTCGGTTTCGGCCTTTTCCTTCTCGGGTGTGGCGATATCCGATTCCAGATCGGCACCACCGGCCGCGCAGGATTCCAGCCGCTTGCCGTCGAACTCGTTGAGGTGCATGACCACCCATTCGTCGATGCGATCCGACAGCAGCAACACTTCCCAGCCCTTCTTCCGGAAGCCTTCGACATGCGGCACGGCGCGGGCGGCGGCGAGCGAATCGGCGGTGACGTAATAGATCTTGGTCTGGCCTTCCGGCATCCGGGCGACGTAATCGGCCAGCGACACCTTCGCCCCATCGACCGAAGCGGTCGAATCGAAGCGGCACAGCTTGGCAATGCGCTCGCGATTGGCCTGATCCTCGACCAGCCCTTCCTTGAGCACCGCACCGAAGATCTCGTAGAACTTGGCGTAGTCCTCTGGCTTGTTCTTGGCCATGTCGTCGAGCAGGTCGAGCACCCGTTTGGCGAGCGCGCTTTTGAGCTTTTCGACATTGCGATTGCCCTGCAGCAGCTCGCGCGAGACGTTCAGCGGCAGGTCGTCGGAATCGACCAGACCTTTCACGAAGCGCAAGTAGGACGGCAGCAGCTCCGCGCCGTGATCCATGATGAACACGCGCTTCACGTAGAGCTGCAGGCCGCGCGCCTTGTCGCGATCCCAGAGATCGAACGGGGCGGTGCCCGGGATGTAGAGCAGCGAGATGTAGCTCAGATTGCCTTCGACGCGCTGGTGCGCCCAGGTCAGCGGCTTGCCGGGATCATGGGAGAGATGCGTGTAGAAGCCGGTGTAGTCGTCTTCGGTGAGTTCCGACTTCGGCCGGGTCCAGAGTGCTGCCGCCTTGTTCAGGGTTTCGACTTCGGCCTCATCGACCTTGAGCCGAACTGGCAGGCCAATGTGGTCGGAATACTTGCGAACCAGATGGCTCAGACGGCCGGATTCGAGGAATTCCTTCTCGTCTTCGCGCAGATGCAGCGTGATGTCAGTGCCGCGCGTGGCCTTTTCAGCGGGTTCCAGCGAATAGCTGCCCTCGCCGGTCGACTCCCAGACATGAGCTTCGGTTTCGCCGGCCTTGCGCGAGGTGACCGTGACCCGGTCGGCGACGATGAAGGCCGAGTAGAAGCCGACGCCGAACTGGCCGATCAGCTGCGCATCCTTCTTGCCGTCCGCCGACAACTGCTCCATGAACGCCTTGGTGCCGGAACGGGCGATGGTGCCGAGGTTGTCGACCAGATCCTGACGGCTCATGCCGACGCCGTTGTCGCGGATGGTCAAGGTGCCAGCCGCCGTGTCGACCACCAGATCGACGCCCAGATCAGCATCGCCATCGAGCAGGGCCGGGTTCTGGATGGCCAGGAAGCGCAGCTTGTCCGCCGCATCCGAAGCATTGGAAACCAGCTCGCGCAGGAAGATTTCCTTGTTCGAGTACAGCGAGTGGATCATCAGCTTCAGCAGCTGACGGGTCTCGGTCTGGAACTCGTGCTGCGTCGGTGCCGCGGTATCGGTGGTCATGGAGCGCTCTCGTTGAAGTGAACCTGCTTCGGCTTGTTGGGTTCAGGCCGGCGTGGTTTCAAGAGCCCGTCAAAGCCGGACGTAGCCGGCTTCGCGCTGGTGGCGCAGTGCGAGCACGAAAACGATATCGAGCGCGTCGATGTATCGGTACAGCGCGACATAGCCTCGCGCGTCCTTGCCGATGATCAGTTCGCGGTTGTCCCCAGCCGGCCTGCCGATCAGCGGGTTTCGTTCGAGCATGCCGATGGCGGCCATGATGTCGCGGATTCGCGAATCGCCATCCGTGATCTCGTACTGAGCGAGATGATCGAGGATACGTTCGAAATCCTCGGCCAGCGCCGGCGCCAGCTCGATCCGGGACACCTCAGGGCACCCATTTCCGCGCTCTTGGCTGCTCGGTGTTCTGACCTTCGAGCCGCTGTTCGAGATACAGCTTCATGTGCTCCCACTGGATCGTTTCGCCGCTGGCGACGATCCCGGCGTAGCGCTGGTTTGCGGCCTCGTGGAACGCATGACGCAAGGTCTCGCTTTCCGCCTTCTCGGCGATCGCCTGAAGGATGAAACCGTGCGGCGTAATTCCGGCCCGTTCGGCCGCTTCACGCACCTTCTCGCGCAGGGTTTCCGGCATCCGGATGGTGGTGGTCGACATCGGTGTTCTCCGCTGGCAATCGCTGTAGCACTCAAGTGCTACAGCATCACCGGCTTCGCTGGCACCTGTCCAGCTGGATTGATCATCCCGGAACGCTGACCACAGGAATCAGGCCCAAACGCTTGGCCCGCCGGGCGAAGCGCCGGTCGTCGAAGCTCGCCATCGACTGGCAGTCGCCGTAGCTGGCGTGGTGCAGGGCATCGGCGAAGTCGAGGCCCTTTGTGTAATGCGCCAAGGCACGCTCGACGTTGGCGCGGTCTTCAATCGCAATGTGTGGCTGGGCCAGCAGGTGCCGGAGCACCGGCTGAATCTGCGCGGGCGAGAATTCGTAGTGCCCGCGCATGACCCATTCGAGTTCCAGCAGCACCGTCTTGCACACCGAAAGCGGCTTGCCAGACTCGATCAGCCGCCGGGCTGCTTCGCGCTGCGCCTCGCTGTCGGCATCGCCGGCATCGGCAACGTAGTAGCGCGCCAGCACATTGGTATCGAGCCCGATCACCGCTGCTACCGCTTGGGACCGAGCAAGCTGGCAGGGTCGAAATCCGCAGGCAGACTCTTGCGGCTGGACGTCAGCATGCCGAAGCCATCACCCACGACCTCCGCAGGATGATCCTGAACATGCAGTTCGGCATGACCATCGACCAGCCGGAACTCCACGCGGCTGCCCTGCCGTATCCCCAGTTGCCGACGCACGGCTTGCGGGATGGTGACCTGACCCTTGGAAGTGACGGCTGTCGAGTTCATGCGCTGATGCCCTGAAAGTATTACTTGGTAAGGATGCTAGCGACGAGACCGGCGACTGACAAGCGCCATCGCCGATACGACAGCCACAAAAAAGCCGACATCGTTTCCGACGCCGGCTTTTTGAAGACTGCGACGCGCCGGCAAGGCGCGCGGACGTCTTTAACCCAGCTTTTCCTTGATGCGCGCTGCCTTGCCCTGGCGGCCGCGCAGGTAGTACAGCTTGGCGCGGGCCACACTGCCGCGGCGCTTGATCAGGATTTCGGCGACCTGCGGGCTGTAGGTCTGGAAGACGCGCTCCACACCTTCGCCGTGGCTCAGCTTGCGCACGGTGAACGCGGAGTTGACGCCGCGCGAACGCTTGGCGATCACCACACCTTCATAGGCCTGAAGACGCTCGCGGTCGCCTTCCTTGACCTTGACCTTCACTTCGACGGTGTCTCCCGGGCGGAAGTCCGGGATGACCTTGCCGGCCATCGTTTCTGCATCCAGCGCTTGAATGATCTTGCTCATGTCACTACACCTCGTTCCAAAGATGACGTCATTTCGACGCCTGGTTTTTCTCGCCTGAGTGTTCGGAAAGGAATTCCCGAAGCAGCTCGGCATGGGTACGACTCAGGTCCAGCTTTTCAATCAGGTCAGGTCGCTTCAGGAAAGTGGCCCCTAACGCATGTTTCAAACGCCAACGTGCGATTTTCGCATGGTCGCCGGACAGCAGCACGTCCGGTACCGGTGCATCGCGCCACAACGGCGGCCGCGTGTAGTGCGGATTATCGAGCAACCCGGCGCTGAAACTGTCGGCATCCGCCGACCCTTCATGCCCGAGCACGCCCGGCAACAGCCGCGCCACTGCATCCACCAGCACCATCGCGGCGAGTTCCCCGCCCGACAGCACGAAATCGCCCAGCGACACTTCGAGGTCGATCTGCGGCGTGACCCGCTCGTCCAGCCCTTCGTAGCGCCCGCAGATCAGGATCAGTCCCGATTCTGCACACAACTGTTTCATCAGAGCCTGGGTCATCGGGATGCCCTGCGGGCTCATCGCGATGACCTTGGCGCCGCTGCCGATCGCCGTTTTCGCGGCGGCGATCGCATCACTCAACGGTCCCGGCTCCATGACCATCCCCGGACCACCGCCGTAGGGACGATCATCAACCCGCCGATCGGCCCCGTCGCTGTAATTGCGGAGATCGCGGGCGTTGAACTGCAACGCACCACAATCGAGCGCCTTGCGCGGAATACCGACCTTGACCACCTGCTCCACGAACTCGGGGAACAGGCTGATGACCTCGACCTTCACTCAGTAATCCGGCGACCAGTCGGCGACGATGCGCCGCGCTTCCGTGTCCACGCTCAGGATGATCGGCCCCTGAACGAAGGGAATCAGTCTGTCGACCGTCCCGTCGTTCATCACCAGCACATCCTGCACGCCGTTTTCCATCATTCCGGTGACCGTGCCGAGCGGCTCGTCTTCCTTGGAGAAGACGCTCATGCCGATCAGGTCCGCCCAGTAGTAGCTGCCGGGTGCTGCCGGCGGCAGTTCCGTGCGGTCCACCGAGATGTCCTTACCGACCAGTCTCGCTGCGATATCGCGATCGGTGATCGGCAGGCCATCGCGTCCGGAAAGCTGGGCGATGATGCCGTTGACCTGCGCTTTCGCGTCGATCAGCTTGGCGAGGTAGCCCTCTTCAGCGCCCAGCCACCACTGCGGATACTTCAGGAGATTGTCGACCGGGCGGGTGTTGGAAACGATCTTGACCCAGCCCTTGACGCCAAACACGCCGGCGACGCGACCGAGCGTCACCCGGCGGGAGGAATCCGGCATCAGGCGGCGACGGCTGCCGGCACGCCCTTGACCAGATAGGCGACGCGCTCCGACACCTGCGCGCCATTCGACTGCCAGTAGGCAATGCGGGCGCTGTCGACGACCAGCTTCTGCTCCTGACCGCGGGCATTCGGGTTGTAGTAACCCAGGCGCTCGACGAACTTGCCGTCACGCGACGACCGGCTGTCGGTCGCAACGACGTGATAGAACGGGCGCTTCTTGGCTCCGGCGCGGGCCAGACGAATCTTCATCATGATCTTTTGAACTCTCGGGAAAAATGCTGCCGCAGGGTACGCGAAAGCGCGGGATTGTAATGGCAGCCCCCCCGAATTGAAAGACTGGGCGCATCCGGGGGTACCAATCCGGCTGCGATGACGTGGAAAATGCTCGGTGTTACCGATCGTTCACACCACGGGTCATCATTTCCTTATGATGGCCGCCTTCCCCCGGCTTCAGGAGCCCATCCCATGACCGAACTCTCCATCAATGGCGTCAAGAAGACGCACGACGGCGACCCCGCGATGCCACTGCTGTGGTTCATCCGCGACGAAGTCGGCCTGACCGGCACCAAGTTCGGCTGCGGTGTGGCCCAGTGCGGCGCCTGCACCGTGCATCTCGACGGCAACCCGATCCGCTCCTGCGTGACGCCGGTTGCGGCTGCTGCCGGCAAGAACATCACCACCATCGAAGCGGCGGTCGGCGACAAGGTCGGCGCCGCGGTCCAGGCCTCGTGGCGCAAGTTGGACGTGGTGCAGTGCGGCTACTGCCAGTCCGGCCAGATGATGTCGGCCGTCGCCCTGCTGGCAAAGAACAAGGCCCCGACCGACGAGGACATCGACGCCGCGATGAGCGGCAACGTCTGTCGCTGTGCCACTTATGTCCGCATTCGTGCGGCGATCCATGACGCCTCGAAGGCGCTGGCCTGAACCCGACCGGAGCAATCACATGGGCATCTTGAATCGCATCACCGGGCAGGCTTCGAAGTCCGACGTCAACACCACGGCCGCGCCGCTGATCAATGTCAGCCGCCGCGGCTTCCTTCAAGGCAGCGGCGGACTGGCCATCGGCATCTGCTTCGGGCCCGTGGCCTGCACCAGTGAAAAGGCCGCCGTGTCGGCCGCCGACATCGCGCCATTCGTGCCGAACGCCTTCCTGCGCATCGGGGCCGACAATTCGGTCACCGTGATCGCCAAG
This sequence comes from Nevskia sp., assembly GCA_021732745.1. Taxonomy (GTDB): domain Bacteria; phylum Pseudomonadota; class Gammaproteobacteria; order Nevskiales; family Nevskiaceae; genus Nevskia. Next base: position 441,396 of record JAKFUK010000002.1, read on the forward strand.
TTCCTGGAAATGGGCCAGGGCACGTTCACCGGGCTGGCCACCCTCGCAGCGGAAGAACTCGACGCCGACTGGGCACAGGTGTCGGTCGAAGCGGCACCGGCGGACGCCTCGAAGTACGCCAACGCGATGCTCGGTGGTCAGGGCACCGGCGGTTCGACCGCAATGGCCGACGCCCATGTGCAGATGCGCATGGCCGGTGCTTCAGCGCGCGCCATGCTGGTATCGGCCGCCGCCGAACAATGGAAGGTGCCGGCGGCTGAAATCACCGTGTCCAAGGGCACGATTCGTCACGCAGCCTCGCGCAAGGAAGCGAGCTTCGGCCAGTTCGCCGAAAGTGCCGCGAAACAGACGGTGCCGACCGCCGAGTCGATCAAGCTCAAGGACCCCAAGGACTTCACCTTGATCGGCAGCACCCAGACGCCGCGCAAGGACTCGGCCGGCAAGACCGATGGCACGGCGATGTTCACCCAGGACGTGAAACTGCCGGGCATGCTGGTCGCCGTGCTCGCCCACTCGCCGAAGTTCGGCGGCGCGATCAAGACCGTCGACGACACCGCCGCACGCGCCGTGGCCGGTGTGATCGACGTGGTTCGTGTCGACGCAGTTCCGGGCGTCACCCGCGCGGCCGTCGCCGTGTTGGCGAAGAACACCTGGGTCGCCAAGCAGGGCCGCGATGCCCTCGTCATCGAATGGGATGACAGCGCCGCGTTCGCCAAGAGCAGCGTCGATATAGCCAAGGAATTCAAGGCACTGGCTGCCAAGCCCGGCCCGGTGGCCGGTACCCGCGGCGATGCCGCTGCCGCCCTCAAGAAGCCAGCCAAGAAGATTGAAGCGGTCTACGAGTTCCCGTATCTGGCGCATGCCGCGATGGAGCCGCTGAACTGCGTGGTTGATCTCAAGGCCGACCGCTGCGAAATCTGGAACGGCGAGCAGTTCACTACTGCCGATCAGGCCTCCGCCGCCGCCGTGCTCGGCTTCAAGCCTGAGCAGGTGACGATCAAGCAGCTCTACGCCGGTGGCAGCTTTGGCCGCCGCGCCTCGTCGAAATCCGACTTCATCGTCGAAGCGACCGCGCTGGCCAAGGCCGCACGCGCCAAGGGTGTTGAAGCGCCGATCAAGATGATCTGGACCCGCGAGGACGACATGCGCGGCGGCTATTACCGCGCCGGCTTCGTGCACGCCATCAAGGCCGGGCTCGATGGCGACGGCAACATCGCCGGCTGGCAGAGCCGGCTGGTCGGCCAGTCGATCGCCAAGGGCTCCCCGATGGAGCCGTTCATGATCCACAACGGCATCGACCACAGCTCGGTCGAAGGCACATCGGATACCCGCTACGACATCGCCAACCTGCAGGTTGAACTGCACACCGTCGAGTACCCGCTGCCGGTGCTCTGGTGGCGTTCGGTCGGCCACACCCACACCGCCTACGCGATGGAAACCATGATCGACGAACTGGCGCATGCAGCGGCCAAGGACCCGATCGAGTTTCGCAAGACCCTGCTGGCCAAGCAGCCGCGTCATCTCGGCGTGCTGGCGCTGGCCGCCGAAAAGTCTGGCTGGGGCAAGCCGCTGGCGGAGGTGGCCGGCAAGAAGCGCGGTCGCGGCATCGCCGTGCACGAGTCGTTCAACACCTTCGTCGCCGAAGTCGCCGAAGTGTCGATCGACGAAGAGGGCCTGCTGACGGTGGACCGCGTGGTCTGCGCCGTCGACTGCGGCCTGGCCATCAACCCGGACGTGATCAAGGCGCAGATGGAAGGCGGCATCGGCTTCGGCTTGACCGCGATCCTCAAGTCCGAGATCAGCTTCGACAAGGGCGCGGTCGTGCAGGGCAACTTCGGCGACTACCCGATGCTGCGCATCAACGAGATGCCGAAGATCGAGGTGTACATCGTGCCGTCGGCGGAAAAGCCGACCGGCGTCGGCGAACCCGGCACGCCGCCGATTGGCCCGGCGGTCGCCAACGCGGTGTTCGCGGCAGTCGGCAAGCGGATTCGCAAGCTGCCGTTTGGTGATCAGCTGAGTGCTTGATTGGGCTGCAAACAGCGTTTCGCACGAAGTACACGAAGATCACGAAGGAAAGCGTCCAAGGATTTTGTTGTTCTTGGTGTCCTTTGTGACCTTCGTGCGACATCGCTTTTGCTGTTGACCTCAACCTGTCCGGCTGAATCCAGTCTTTGAACACCCCCCAGGAATTCGGCAGCCTGCTGACCGGCTTGCGCGCGCTTGCTGACAGCGGCTTCGCGCACGGCGGCGGCGCGCTGGCCACCTTGACGCAAACCAAAGGCTCGACTTTCCGCCGCCCCGGCGCACGGATGCTGGTCTGTGGCGACGGCAGCGTGGTGCGCGGTCTGTCCGGCGGCTGTCCGGAAGCCGACATCATCGGCCGCGCCCGTGAAGTGATCGCAGTCGGTGAAGCGCGCATCGTCCGCTACGACCGCGAATCCGGCCTCGATGCCCTGCTCGAACTCGGCTGCGGCGGCGAACTGGAAGTGCTGATCGAACCGCTGACGAAAGTGCGCGACCTCGCTTTCATCGAAGCGGCCGCAAGCTGTCTCGACGCCCGCCGCAGCGGCGTGCTGGCCACCGTGTATCGCCGAGACGGCAGCGTGATGGGGCCGAAGCCGCGGCGCATGGTCATCGACGAAGGCCGGATCATGGTCAACGAGTTCGGCGCTGGCCTGATCAGCGGCGTGCTCGCCGATCTGGCGGTGGAACGCACGCCCGCCAACCCGGCCGTCGAGCGCTTCACGCATGGCGGCAACGATTACGAAGTGCTGCTCGAAGCGCTGATTGCGCCGTACGCGCTGTTCATCGTCGGTATCAATGCCGCCGCCGTGGCGCTGGCGCGGATTGCCGCTGTGCTCGGCTGGCAGGTGACCTTGGTCGACGATCGCGATGACCGCGTGCCGCCCGGCCTGCTGCCGGACGGCGTGCGCCGCGTCACGGCAACGGCGGCAACCATCACCGAAAAGCTCGAATTCGACGCCCGCAGCTTCGCCGTGGTGATGACCCACAATCTTGGTCGCGATGTCGATTACCTGCGCGCGCTGGGCAAGGCACCGCTGGCCTACCTCGGCTCGCTGGGCTCGCGCAGCCGGGCGCAGCGGCTGTACGAGGGCTCGGGCCTGTCGCCTGCACAACTGCGAGCGCCGGCCGGACTCGACCTCGGTTCAGAAACACCGGAAGAAATCGCCCTGGCGATCAGCGCTGAAATCCTCGCCATGACCAGCGGCCGACGGGCAGAATCACTCAGTCAAACGACTGGACCGATCCACGCATGAGTCATTCAAACGCCGCTCCCGTAGTCATGGTCATGGCGGCGGGCGCGTCGACGCGCTACGGCAGCGCCAAACAGCTGGCCCGCCTGCCGAGCGGCTGCACCCTGGTTCGCCACGCCGCCGTCACTGCCCTCGAAACCGGCCTGCCGGTGCAGATGGTGATTGGCTCCCACGGCGAACTGGTGCGCGCCGAACTGGTCGGGCTGGATATCGAGATCGTCGACGCCACGGAATGGTGGCGCGGCATCGGCCGCTCGATTGCGCAGGGCGTCGATGCGGTCCTGGCGCGAGCCGCCCCGTCCGGCCTGCTGCTGACCCTGGCCGATCTGCCGCAAGTCACCTCCGAAGACCTGATGCGGATGGCCGATCTGCATCGCCAGTCACCGGATCGCCTGCTGGTCTCCGGCTTTGGCGACAACCGAGGCCCGCCCTGCCTGTTTCCGGCTGATTGCTTGCCGGCGCTGCAAGCACTGATCGGTGACGACGGCGCGCGCGGCATCGTCAAGATGAATGCGGCGCGGGTGGTGGTGGTGCCACTGGCAGCGGCCGGCTTCGATATTGACCGACCGGCGGATCTGCTGAAGATGCCCCGCACGTAGGGTGGGCAGGCTTCACCTGCCCACGCGGGCGCTGCGGTTCGAACGGTGGCGAATCGGTGGGCAGATGAGGCCTGCCCACCCTACGAAATAGTGATCAGCGCCCTGGCGGCGGCCCGAAGCCCGGCGGCATGCGTCCGGCCAGCGCCCGCATCATCTTGGCCATGCCGCCGCCCTGGAGCTTCTTCATCATCTCCTTGGTCTGGTCGAACTGGCGCATCAGCTTGTTGACTTCCTGGACCTCGACACCAGCGCCGGTGGCGATGCGCTTCTTGCGCGAAGCCTTGATCAGGTCTGGATAGCGGCGCTCCTGCTTGGTCATCGAATTGATGATCGCCACCGCGCGCTTGATCTCCTTTTCCGGCTTCACGTTCTTCATCTGCGCCTGCAGCTTCGCACCACCCGGCAGCTTCTCGAGCATCGAGGCCATGTCGCCCATCTGCTCCATCTGCGCCATCTGCTGGCGGAAATCTTCCAGATCGAAGCTTTTCTTGTTCTTGAGCTTGTTGGCGAGCTTGGCGGCGGCTTCGTTGTCGACCTTGCGGGTCGCTTCCTCGATGAGCCCGAGCATGTCGCCCTGGCCGAGGATGCGCGCCGCGATGCGGTCCGGGTGGAACACTTCGAGTGCGCCGCTCTTTTCGCCGACGCCGATGAACTTGACCGGCTTGCCGGTGACATGGCGCACGGAGAGTGCTGCACCGCCGCGCGAATCGCCGTCGGTCTTGGTCAGGATCACGCCGGTCAGCGGCAGGCGATCGGCGAAGGCCTTGGCGGTGTTGGCGGCGTCCTGACCGGTCATCGAGTCGACGACGAACAGGGTTTCGATCGGGTTCAGCACCGCGTGCAGTGCCGCGACCTCCAGCATCATTTCCTCGTCGATGCCGAGACGGCCGGCGGTGTCGACGATCAGCACATCGGCGAACTGGAGCTTGGCGTGTGCCAATGCGGCCTTGGCGATGTCGACCGGCTTGTCGGCACCCGACGACGGGAAGAACTCGACCTCGACCTGGCCGGCGACCACGCGCAGCTGCTCGATCGCCGCCGGGCGGTAGACGTCGCAGGACACGACGATGACCTTCTTCTTGTCGACTTCGCGCAGCCGCAGCGCCAGCTTGCCGGTGGACGTGGTCTTGCCGGAGCCCTGAAGGCCGGCCATCAGGATCACGGCTGGCGGCTGGGTGCGCAGGTTCAGCGGCTCGGCGGTGCCGCCGAGCGTTGCCGTCAGTTCCTGCTGGACGACGCGCAGCATCGCCTGACCCGGCGTCAGGCTTTCGGTGACTTCGGCACCGACCGCGCGCGCCTTGACCTTGTCGATGAAATCGCGAACCACCGGCAGTGCGACATCGGCTTCGAGCAGCGCCATGCGCAGCTCGCGCGCGGCGGTCGACACCTGGTCTTCGGTCAGACGGCCCTGGCCGCGAAGGGCGTCGAGCGTGCGGGTCAGGCGGGAGCTTAAATTTTCAAACATGGGATCAGCGCTGCCGTGGGTCGTTGCGGGGCGCGGCGATTATGCCGGAGCGCGTTGCCTTGACAGCTTTATCTCACGCGGAGAACGCGGAGCACGCAGAGAAAAGCAACAACGAGAGAATCAAAAGCTCCGGGGCACAAAGGCACAAAGAACAGCGAAAGCAAGGGCACAGAAGAAAACATCAGGCTTTACTTTGTGCCCTTGCTTTTTCCCTTTGTGCCTTTGTGCTCCGGAATGCTTTTCAGCTTTGGCTTTTCTCTGCGTCCTTTGCGTTCTCTGCGTGAGACAGGCTTTTTGAACCAGGCAGCTAAACAACGATCTCGTCCCCGGTCCTCAGATGCCGGTACTGCCAGCCGGCCAGCGCCACCGCGCACTGCGCGGCGATCAGCGCTTCGGCACCGGGCTTGGCGTGGGTCAGGTGCAGCATCGGCCGGTGACGCAGCTTGCTCAGCTCGTCGCGCAGGCCTTTTGGCGTGAAATGTCGCGAACGGTCGGCGAGCAGGTTTTCCTGGTTCGGGAAGGCGACTTCGATCATCAGGTGATCAAGCCGGTCCAGCGCGTTCAGCGCCGTCCAGATGCGGTCGGTGGCGCAGGTGTCGCCGGTGAAGGCGAAGACGCCGCTGCCGGCGTCGAGGATGTAGCCCACCGCCGGCACCGTGTGCGACACGCGAAACGCGGTGGCCGTGACGGCACCGATCACCAGCGGCGCGCCGGCCGCCAGCGGCTTGAGCACGACCAGCGGGTTTTCGGCATCCGGCAGCACGGTGAAGTCCGGCCATAGCTGCCAGTTGAAGACGTGCTCGCGCAGCACCGCGAGGGTGTCGGGAATGGCGTGGACGACCAGCGGGTGGTCGATCTCGCCGAACAGGTTGTCGGCCATGAAAGCGAGGCCGCATACGTGGTCGAGGTGGCTGTGGGTCAGCAGCACCGTGTGGATGGCGGCCAGTTCGACGGCATGAAGGTCGCCGACGCCGGTGCCGGCGTCGATCAGCAGGCGGCCATCGACCAGCAGGCTGGTGGTACGCAAGCCGGGGCCGATCCCGCCGCTGCATCCGAGAATCCTGATCTGCATGGCCGTCAGCAGTTCGTGCGAGCCCGGAATGTAGCACGGGGTTTTCTCCGTCCTGCCCGGCGACAGGGCCCGAGGAATCGCCCTTGGCGATGCTATCGTTCGGTATCTTTCCGTGACCCGCCCATGTCTCTCGCCCTGAGCCTGATCGCTGCTGCCCTGTACGCCTTCGCCGGTTGGCGAGCGCTGCGCGCGAAGTTCGACCACGAGCATCTGGTGCTGACGCTGGCGCTGCTGGCGCATGCCGCTGCGCTGAGCCAGCAGGTGATCTCGGGGCCGAATCTGATCATCGGCGTTGCCGAGTTTCCGTCGATGCTCGGATTCCTGTCGTCGCTGATGCTCTGGGTGTTCTGCTTCCGCGAACCGCTGCGCGCGCTCGGCGTGGTGCACTACCCGATCACCGCGATCTGGGCGCTGGCACCCGCGCTGTTCCAGGATTCCGGCCATCCGATCTCGATGGCGAACTGGAAGATCGGCCTGCACATCATCTTTTCGCTGCTCAGCGCCGGCTTGCTGACCCTGGCAGCGATCCAGGCCATTGCGACCTGGCGCATGGAAAAGGTCCTGCGCAAGCCCGGCAGCATGCGGCTGGCGGGGCGGCTGCCGCCCTTGCAGACCATGGAACGCCTGCTGTTCCAGCTGATCTTCTTCGGCTTCTTCCTGCTGTCGCTGACCCTGGTCAGCGGCCTGCTGTTCGTCGACAACCTGTTCGCCCAGCATCTGGTGCACAAGACGGTCTTGAGCTTCTGCGCCTGGCTGACTTTCGGCTTCCTGCTCTACGGCCGCATCCGCCACGGCTGGCGCGGCCGCACGGCGGTGCGCTGGGCGCTGTCCGGCTACATCGTGCTGGTGCTCGCCTATTTCGGCTCCAAGCTGATCCTCGAACAGGTGCTCGGCCGCAGCTGGTACTGAGTCCGCAACAGTGCAGGGGTTGACACGCCACCCTGCCCGTCCGCTTTAATGCCCCGACGAGGGGTCACGGGGTCGGTTTCCAGTTGGATGACAAAACACTAGTCGGGCTGTTGTTGCTGCTGGTCTTCCTGCTTCTGCTGTCGGCGTTCTTCGCCGGTTCGGAAACGGCGCTGATGGCGCTCAACCGCTATCGGCTGCGCCACATGGCGAAGTCCGGACATCGCGGTGCCAAGCTTGCGGAGAAGCTGCTGGAACGCCCGGACCGGCTGATCGGCATGATCCTGCTCGGCAATATCGCCGTGCATTCGGCATCGACCGCGATCGCCACCATCATCACTCTGGAGCTGTACGGCAGCCCGTGGATCGCCGCGACCACCGGCGTGCTGACCATCTTCATCCTGATCTTCGGCGAGATCGCCCCGAAAACGCTCAGCGCACTGCATCCGGAAAAAGTCGCGATTCCCTCGGCCTACATCTACACCACGCTGCAATGGGTGGTGTACCCGGTGGTCTACGTGGTCAATGTGCTGTCCAACGGCGTGCTGCGGATGTTCGGCGTCAGCCCGGAAGATGCGGCGGCGCACAGCCTGTCGAGCGAGGAACTGCGCTCGGTGGTCGCGGAAGCCGGGGCGATGATTCCCGAGCGCCATCAGCGGATGCTGCTGTCGATCCTCGATCTGGAGAAGGCCACGGTCGAGGACATCATGATTCCGCGCAACGAAATCGTCGGCATCGACATCTCCGAGCCCTGGGAAACGATCCGCGAAGTGATCATCGCCTCCAGCCACACGCGGCTGCCGGTGTTCGACGGCTCGATCGACGACCTGAAAGGCATCGTCCATCTGCGCAAGGTGCTGCGCCTGACCGTGCAGGACAATCTCGCCCTCGACACCTTGATGACCCTGGTCCGGGACCCCTACTACATCCCCGAAGGCACACCGCTGAACCAGCAGCTGCTGAACTTCCAGGACCAGAAGCGGCGCATCGGTTTCGTGGTCGACGAATACGGCGACATCCAGGGGCTGGTGACGCTCGAAGACATCCTCGAAGAAGTGGTCGGCGAGTTCACGTCGGACCCGGCAACCAGAATCAAGAACGTCTATCTCGATGCCGACGGCAGCGTGCTGGTGCACGGCTCGGTGACCATCCGCAGCCTGAATCGGTCCTTGAGCTGGAAGCTGCCGACCGGCGGGCCGAAAACCCTCAACGGCCTGGTCATGGAGCAGTTGCAGGAGCTGCCGAAGCCGGGACGGAGGCTTGCGATCGGCGACTACCAGATCGAGATCACCGATGTCCGCGCCAATGCCATCAAAAGTGCTCGCGTTCGGCCGGCAACGCTGACGACAAGCTGAGCGCCACGATCATCGCCGCGATCAAGTGCCCGCCAGCGTCGCGCGCCGCGCGACCAGCGGGTACAGCACGGCGGTAATCGCCAGCGCCCCGGCCGACCAGATCAGCAGCCCGCCGCCGGACTTCGCGATCACCCACAGGCAGAAACCGATCGCCAGTCCCGCGATTACCTGATGGCGATTGAAGCCGCGCGGCGGCTGCGCGTGGCGGTCGTAATGCCAGATCGCGAGTGCTGCGTAGACATAGACCAGCAGGCAGAAGATCACCGAAATCTCGATCAGCTTGCCGAACTGCTGCCCGAGCGTCGGCGATGCGGTGGCGAACACGACCACGGTCATGATCACCGCCATGATCAGCAGGTTCGGCACCGCGATGCCATGACGATCGACCCGACCGAACACCGCCGGGAACAAACCGCGATCGGCGCCGGCCTTGCCGGTCTGCGCCGTCAGCAGGATCCAGCCGCCGAGCGTGCCGGCGGCCTTGATGAGTGCCATCAGCGCCACCAGCGCGCCGGCAAACGGTCCGAGCATCAGGCGCATGGCATCGGCAAACGGGGCCGATGATGTCGCCAGTTCGCCCGCCGGAATCAGCCCCATGATCACCGTGGTCGAGGCGATGTAGACCACGGCGGCCAGCAGCACGCCGGCGATCGTCGCGATCGGCACGTTGCGCTGCGGATTCTCGATGACGCTGGCCGCCACCGAAGCACTTTCGAGCCCGGTGAACGCCCAGAACACCAGCACCAGTGATTCCGGAATGACCGTCATCGCCGGCAGCTCCCGCACGTTCCAGGAGGCGAGGAACAGTCCGCTGTCGAAGTAGCGCCAGCCTAGCGTGGCAATCAGCAGGATCGGGATCAGGCCGAGCACGATCGCGACCGATTCCAGCTTGCAGACCAGCCGCGCGCCATAGATGTTGGTCAGGGTCAGCAGCCAGATCAGCGCAACCGTCGCGAACGAGCCGGCCAGCGGCGCGGACAAGCCAGTGACGAAGCTCGCCAGGTAGCCGGTCGCGGCCACGGCGATCGCGATATTGCCGGTCCAGCACGACAGCCAGTAGATCGTCGTCGACTGGAAACCCATATAGCGGCCGAGCGCTTCATCGGCGTAGGCGCAGGGTCCGCCGGCCTGCGGCGAAACCTGACCGAGCCGGGCCAATGTCGAGGCCACGAGCAACGCGCCGATGGTCGCGATCAGCCAGCCGAACAAGGTGATGCTGCCGACGGCGGCCAGCGTGGCTGGCAGCAGAAAGAGGCCGGAGCCGACCATGTTGCTGGCGACCAGTGCCGTAGCCAGCACGGGCCCGATCTTGCGGTTGCGAATCATCGCTGGCCCTGAGTGAATCGACGGGAATGGCGGCCGGTTCGGGCCGACGTTGCCGGTTTACCATGCGCCACGGACTCGGGCCTTGTCGATCCGCCATTCCGGTATCCCTCGCCCACTGTCGCGCTTCCCGTTCGACCTGCCCCGCCCCCTGCCATGAGCCCCGACGCTTCGCCCGCCCGATCAGCTGCGCCCGCCCCGACGGCCGACGCTGCCCTGAGCCTGCCAGCGTGGACTTATCGCGATCCGGATTACTTCGCCGAAGAAGTCCGCGCCGTGTTCCGGCCGAGCTGGCAGGTGGTCTGCCATGTCAGCGACATTCCCGCCGTCGGCGATTACCACACGCTGGAATTCCTCGATGAATCGCTGCTGGTCGTCCGTGGCGATGACGGCGCGGTGCGCGGCTTCCACAACGTGTGCCGGCATCGCGCGTCACGCCTGGTCGAACCCGGCAAGGGCCATTGTGGCCGGCGGCTGACCTGCCCCTACCACCACTGGACTTACGCGCTGGATGGCCAGCTCGCCGCGCTGCCGCAGCGACGGAGCTTCGCCGGTCTGGACCTCGCTGCGCACGGACTGGCGCCGGTCGATCTCGAAATCTTCATGGGCTTCGTCTTCGTGCGGCTGGAACCGGGCCTGCCGAGCGTGCGCGAGATGATGACGCCGTATCTCGATGAGCTGGCGCTCTACCAGCTTGACGCTTTGCAGCCGCAGGGCAAGGTCCGGCTGAGGCCGCGCCCGGTCAACTGGAAGAACATCAGCGACAACTACTCCGACGGCCTGCACATCCCGGTTGCCCATCCGGGGCTGAGCCGGCTGTTCGGCGGCAGCTACGCGATCGAGGCCCAGCCCTGGGTCGACCGGATGGTCGGCACGATCGTCGACGCGCCATCGAAGAACTGGTGCGAGCGCGGCTACCAGCATTTCCTGCCGCTCAGCACCCATCTGCCGGCGAGTCATCAGCGCCAGTGGACCTACTTCAAGTTGTGGCCGAACGTGGCCTTCGATCTCTATCCGGATCAGGTCGACTTCATGCAGTTCCTGCCGATCTCGCCGACCGAGACGCTGATCCGCGAGATCGCCTATGTGCACCCGGACGCGCGCCGCGAGATGCGCGCCGCGCGCTATCTGAACTGGCGCATCAACCGGCAAGTCAACCGCGAGGACACCACGCTGATTGCCCGCGTGCAGGCCGGCATGGCGTCGTCGAGCTACAGCACCGGGCCGCTCGGCAATGGCGAGGTCTGCATGCGCAGCTTCGCGCGGCGGCTGCGCGATCTGATTCCGGAAAGCCGCCTGCCGGTGGCGCCGATCGCCGGCTGGAGTCGCCGCGCCTGACGCGCTCGGCCATGTTCAGCCCACACGCCAGTCGATAGACTTGGCGCAGGGTTTTCGCAGACACCCTGTGGATCGACGCGCCGCGTCCAAGTTCTGCTCCAGGCGGGGCCGTGCCCCACAGGAGCGCATGAACACGAAATCCTCCAATACCCTCGATATCGCTTCGGCCGATCCAGCGGCCAACCGGCCTGCGCCGGTGCCGTTTGCGACTGCGCTGCGCTTCTGGTTCTGGCTCGGCTGCGTCAGCTTCGGCGGCCCGGCCGGCCAGATCGCGGTGATGCATGCCGAACTGGTTGATCGCCGCCGCTGGATTTCCGAGAAGCGCTTCCTGCACGCGCTGAACTACTGCATGGTGCTGCCCGGTCCGGAAGCACAGCAGCTGGCGACCTACATCGGCTGGCTGCTGCATGGCACCCGCGGCGGCATCGCGGCCGGGGCGCTGTTCGTGCTGCCATCGCTGGCGATCCTGATGGCGCTCACCTGGGCTTATCTCGCCTTCGGGCAGGTACCGGTGATCGCCGGAATTCTCTACGGCATCAAGCCGGCGGTGACCGCGATCGTCGTCCACGCCGCGTGGCGCATCGGCAAGCGGGCGCTGAACAATGCCGCACTCTGGGCGATTGCGACGGCGGCCTTCGTGGCGATCTTCGCGCTGCATCTGCCGTTTCCGCTGATCGTGATCGGTGCTGCGATGCTCGGCTACATCGGCGGGCGGGTTGCCCCCGAACGCTTCCGCACCGGCAGCAGCCACGGCAAGTCGAAGGCCAGCAGCGCGCCGAGCCTGATCGACGATGACACCGTTGTCGCTCACGCCAGCTATCGCAGCGCGCGGCTGGTCTCGGTGCTGCTGATCGGCCTCGCGCTGTGGGCCGCCGTCTACTTCGCGCTGGTCGCAAGCCTCGGCTTCGACAACCCGATTACCAGGATGGCCGGCTTCTTCTCCGGTGCCGCGCTGGTGACCTTCGGCGGTGCCTACGCGGTGCTCCCCTACGTCTTCGAATCGGCCGTCAACCAGTTCCGCTGGCTGAGCGCGCCGCAGATGATCGACGGCCTGGCGCTCGGCGAAACCACACCGGGGCCGCTGATCATGATCGTCGCCTTCGTCGGCTTCGTTGGCGGCTGGCAGACCGATGCGCTGGCCGGCGCGCTCGGCCCGGGGCATCTGTTTGCTTCCGCCGCGCTGGCCGCCAGCGTCGCAACCTGGTTCACCTTCCTGCCGTCGTTCGTGTTCATCCTCGCTGGCGGGCCGCTGGTCGAAGCCACCCGCGACGACCTGCGCCTGACCGCCCCGCTCACTGGCATCACGGCGGCGGTCGTGGGCGTGATCCTGAATCTGGCGCTGTTCTTCGCCTTTCATGTGCTGTGGCCAGCCGGCTTCGGCGGCACCTTCGAGTGGCCAGCGGCGCTGATCGGCACGGCGGCCCTGATCGCGCTGCTGAAGTACGGCGTCAGCGTGCCGAAGCTGATCGGCGTCTGCGCATTGCTGGGTCTGGCGATCCAGTTCGGCCTGCGTTGATCGGCATCAAGCGGCGGCTGGCAGCAACGCCAGCGCCGCCTATCCTTTGATCAAATCGAATGAGGACAAACCGATGTCGAGTGCACTGCGCTGGCTGCCGATCGCGGCCTTGATCGTCGGTTACGGCGTCTGGTCGCTGCTCAGCCAGCAGCCGTTCCCGCAGCCGATCGCCGTGGCCCATGCCGCGTCCGACGCGAAGCCCGCACCGCGTTTCAGCCAGACCGCCGAGGCCGACTGGCTGAACTCGAAGCCGCTGACCTGGCCTGATCTCAAGGGCAAGGTGGTGCTGGTCAACTTCTGGACCTTCGACTGCTGGAACTGCTACCGCTCGTTTCCATGGCTGGCGACCGTTGAAGCGAAGTACGCCGGCCGCGGCCTGCAACTGCTCGGCGTGCACACGCCGGAACTGCCGCAGGAATATGTCCGCGCCAACGTCGTCGCCAAGGTCGAGAAATTCAAGCTCACCCACCCGGTGATGATCGACAACGACTACCGCTACTGGAACGCCTTCGGCAATCGCTACTGGCCGGCCTGGTATCTGGTCGACAAGCAGGGCAACGTGCGCGCCGCGTTTGCCGGCGAGACGCATGAGGGCGATGCCAATGCCAAGCAGATCGAGGCGGCGGTGGAGCGTCTGCTGGCGGAAGCGCTATAGCGATCGTCATTCCGACTAAAGCCGTAGGGCGGCAATCCTTTGCCGCCAAATTCGGCGCTGAAGCCCGGCGGCAAAGGATTGCCGCCCTACTTCTGGCAGAAGCCCCGCAGGTCAGACCGCATCCAGCGCCTGCGTCAGCCGCTGAACCGCGATCACTTCCAGATCGAGCTTCACGCTTTTCCGCGGCTTGTTGGCCTCCGGCACGATCGCCCGCTTGAAGCCGTGCTTGGCCGCTTCCAGCAGGCGTTCCTCGCCGTTCTGCACCGGGCGGATTTCACCGGCCAGACCGACTTCGCCAAACACCACGGTGTCGTTCGGCACCGGCTTGCCACGGAAACTTGAGAGTGCGGCCAGCAGCAACGGCAGATCGGCCGCCGTTTCCTGAATCCGCATGCCGCCGACGACATTGGCGAACACGTCCTGATCGCCGAGCGCAATGCCGGCATGGCGATGCAGCACCGCCAGCAGCATCGCCAGACGGTTACCTTCCAGCCCCAGCGCCACACGCCGGGGATTGCTGCCCTGCGTGGCATCGACCAGCGCCTGCACCTCGACCAACAAGGGACGCGAACCCTGTCGGGTCACGGTGATGACCGAGCCCGGCACCGGCTGCTCGTGCCGTGACAGGAACAGCGCCGAGGGATTGCTGACCTCTTTCAGCCCCACATCGGTCATCGCGAACACGCCCATCTCGTTGACCGCGCCGAAACGGTTCTTGACCGCACGGACGATGCGATAACGCGAGCCGACGTCCTGCTCGAAATACAGCACGGTATCGACCATGTGCTCCAGCACGCGCGGGCCAGCGATTGCGCCTTCCTTGGTGACATGGCCGACCAGCACAATCGTGCAGCTCTTGGCCTTCGCGTAGCGCACCAGTTGCGCGGCGCATTCGCGCAGCTGCGACACCGAGCCGGGCGCGGCATCCAGTGCATCCGTATACAGCGTCTGGATCGAATCGAGCACCACGAAGCCGGGCGTGGTCCGGCTCAGGGTGTCGAGGATGGTTTCAAGTCCAGTCTCGGCCAGCACCGGCAGATCGAGACGCGGCAGGCCCAGGCGGCGCGCGCGCAAGGACACCTGAGTCAGCGATTCCTCACCGGTCACGTACAGCGTGTTGACCCGGCCTTCGAGTGCCGCGAGCGCCTGCAACAGCAGGGTCGACTTGCCGATGCCGGGCTCGCCGCCGATCAGGATCACTGCGCCCGGCACCATGCCGCCGCCGAGCACGCGGTCGAGTTCGGAAAGACCGGTCGGAACCCGCTCGCTGTCCTCGCCGCTGATCTCGTCGAGCCGACGCACCGCGCTGCGTTCGACCGAAAAGCTGCCGGCGCGCGCCTTGGGCTTGGCGCTGGTGGTTTCGATCAGCGTGTTCCACTCGCCGCAATCGGCGCACTGGCCCTGCCACTTCGGCGCATCGGCACCGCAGTTGTTGCAGACGTAGCGCAGCTTGGCGGCACCGGGATTCAGGGACTTGGCCATCGCGGAACGTCGCGGATCAGTTGGAGGCGGATTTCAACGGCGCGCGCAGCAGCACGATCACGGCGGTGATCAGGGTCACTGCGCCGACCACGGCCGGGATGAACGCCGCCGCACCCGCCCAGTTGCCTTCGCCGAGCCGGTTCGCGCCCAGAGTCAGGCCGTGGTTGTAGCCGAACATGCTGAACAGGTAGAAGCAGAAATTGCCCCAGACCGCGACCAGCACGCACCAGCGCACGGTATTGGCGCTGCCATCCTTGAGCACGAACAGGCGCACCACCATGCCGAGCACGATCGCCATCATGCCGTTCATCAGCATGCCCAGATGCACGGCGCGCCAGCCGCCAACCGAGCCTGGCAACTCATACTCGATGAACAGCGGTACCGGCGAGAACGAGATGCCGCCAAGCATCTTGAAGGTCAACATGAAGCCGGCGATCAGGGCCACCAGCAGTGCCGCGAGTCCGTGCTTGATCAATGCTGCCGAAGTGATGCTGGTCATGTCCTTTCCCCTGGTTGTTGGTTTGTGCGTCAGTTTGCCCTAGGCTCCGCCACGAGGAGACAAAACAATCGAGGCGCGCCATGGCACAGCTCTCACAACATCCGATGGACGATTTCCCGGTTCGGGCGTTCCGCTTTCCGCTCGGCGCCGACCAGTCGGTCGACGTGGTCTGGAGCCGCACCAAGCCCGAGTTCGCGGTGTTCCTGAACGCGCTGGCCATGCACGTGCCGCACTTCGAGCGCTATCTGGTTGCCACACTGCGCAAGGCGCGCGAAGACATCTGCGATCCCAAGCTCAAGCGCGATGTCACCGCGATCATCGGTCAGGAAGCCAATCACGCGCACAACCTGACGGCCTTCAATCAGCACCTGCGCGCCCGCTATCCGGACATCAAGGCCATCGACGACGCCTCGATCGCCTGGTTCGTGAAGCATGCCGCCGAAGATGACGCCAAGACGCGGATCGGCTTCACCGCCGGCTACGAGACCTTCACCTTTCTGGCCGGGATGATCATCCTCGAGAATCACGAGCGCTGGTTCGCCGAGGCCGATCCGCTGATGAAAGCGGTCTGGGTCTGGCACCAGGTCGAAGAGATCGAGCACGGCGCGGTCGCTTTCGAGGTCTGGCAGCACCTGTACGGCAAGCACGAGTGGTATCGGAAGTGGATGGTGCTGAAGGCCGCCCTGCACATCGCCACCGAAACGCTGCGCCTGTATCCGCGCATGGCCCGCCACGAAGGCTGGCTGCGCAAGCCCTGGCAGGCGGTGAAGACCCTGGCCTTCTGTGGCGAGATGCTCGGCCGGCTGTTCATCGCTGCAATTCCGGTGTTCAAGCGCAGCTATCACCCACGCAAGCACCCGATCGCGACCACTGCGCAGAACCCGATCCAGATTGCCTGGCGTCGCTTCGAGGCCGATGGCGGCGACCTGCTGTCGATCGACCACGCCAAGATGGCCACCCTGCTGCGGGTGCCGGAACCGGAAGCAGCTCACGCAGGCTGACATCACGGCCGGGCGCGGCCATAATCCGCGCCCCTTGAGCACGCAGCCCACCCTGCCGATCCTGCTGTCGCCGCCGCTGCCTGCGGAGGCCGGATCGCGCCTGCACTGGACCGGTTTGCCGGGCGCATCTGCCGCACTGGCGATCGCCGAAGCCGCCGCCCGTCATGATGGCCTGGTGATCGCGGTCACCAATGGCGAGCAGCACGCCTACAAGCTCGAAGAAGAACTGCGCTTCTTCGCCCATCCGTCGTTGCCGGTGATGCACTTCCCGGACGCGGAAACCCTGCCCTACGACCCGTTCTCGCCGCATCAGGAGATCCTGTCGGACCGGCTGGCCGCGCTCTATCTCCTGCCCTCGCAGACCCGTGGCGTGATGATCGTCACCGCCGGCACTCTGCTGGAACGGTTGCCGCCCAGAAGCTGGCTCGATGGCCGTGCGCTGCTGCTGAAAGCCGGCGACAAATTGCCCCCGCACGCCTTCCGCGAACGCCTGATCGCCGCCGGCTACCAGAGCGTGTCCGAGGTGCAGACGCAGGGCGAGTTCGCGGTGCGGGGTGCTTTGATCGACGTGTTCCCGATGGGTGCCTCGGACGCTTATCGGCTCGACCTGTTCGACGACGAAGTCGAAACCATCCGCGTCTTCGACCCGGACACCCAGCGTTCGACGACCAAGGTCAGCGAAATCCGGCTCTTGCCAGCGCGCGAATTCCCGACCGACAAGGCCGGCATCGAAACCTTCCGCCGCCGCTACCGCGAGTATTTTCCCGGCGATCCGGCACGTTCACGCATCTACTCGGAAGTGTCGAAGAGCCTGATGCCGGGTGGCGTGGAAGCCTATCTGCCACTGTTCTTCTCGCCGGATACCGCCGCTGCCGCGACGATCTACGACTACCTGCCGGTGCACGCGCTGATCATCGCCACCGATGATCTGGACTTGGCACTCGCCGCCGAGTGGAAGCAGATCGAGGAGCGCTTCGAGCGCTATTCGGGGAATCTCGAGCGGCCGTTGATGCGGCCGGCGGATCTGTTCGTGACGCCTGCGACGGCGCTCGAAGAACTGGGCTATTACCCGCAGGTGCGGATCGCCGACGGAACCGCCACGGCGGACTTCGCCTGCACCCCGATCGCCGGCACCGCCGACGAACTCAAAGCCTTGCTCAAGGCCTCGACCAGCCGCGCGCTGTTCGTCGCCGAATCGGCCGGCCGCCGCGAAGCGCTGATCGGCTGGCTGAAAGGCCTCGGCATCCTGCCGCGCCAGTACGAGCGCTGGGCGGCGTTCGCGGCCGATGGCAACCGCTATGGCATCGTCCTCGGCCCGCTGCAGGACGGCCTCAATCTGCCGACCGCCAAGGTCGCGCTGATCGCCGAAGCGCAGGTGTTCGGCGCCCGCGCGCCGGTGTCGATGCGCAAGCGCGGCAAGGTGCGCGACCCGGAAACCATCCTGCGCGATCTGAACGATCTGAAGCTCGGCGCGCCGGTGGTGCATGTCGAGCATGGCGTCGGCCGTTATCGCGGGCTGATCCGGCTCGATGCCGGTGGCGTCGAAGCCGAATACCTGGTGCTGGAGTACGCCGACGCCGACAAGCTCTACGTGCCGGTCGCCAGCCTCAACCAGATCCACCGCTACACCGGGGCCGAGGAACAGGCGGCGCCGCTGCACAACCTCGGCTCGGATCGCTGGTCGAAGGCGCGCGCCAAGGCCAAGGAGCGGGCGGCCGATGTCGCCGCCGAGCTGTTGCAGATCCAGGCCCGCCGGGCAGCGCGCGAAGGCATGGCGCTGCCGGTCAATGAAGACGCCTTCGCGGTGTTCAACGAAGGCTTCCGCTTCCTGACCACGCCGGACCAGCAGAAAGCGATCGACGCCGTGCTCGCCGACATGGCGCTGCCGAAGCCGATGGATCGCGTGGTCTGCGGCGATGTCGGCTTCGGCAAGACCGAAGTGGCTTTGCGTGCCGCGTTCGCCGCTGCAGCCAACGGCAAGCAGGTCTGCGTGCTGGCGCCGACCACCCTGCTGGTGCAGCAGCACGAAAAGAACTTCCGCGACCGCTTCGCGCAGTACTGCGAAGCGATTGGCGAACCGGCCGGCACCCCGTCGATCCGCATCGCCGGCCTGTCGCGCCTGCGCACGGCCAAGGAGCAGAAAACCCTGCTCGACGACCTCGCCAAGGGTCAGGTCGACATCGTCATCGGCACCCATCGTCTGATCCAGGACGATGTCCGCTTCGCCGATCTGGGCCTCGTCATCGTCGACGAGGAACACCGCTTCGGCGTCCGTCACAAGGAAAAGCTCAAGAACCTGCGTGCCGAGGTTCATCTGCTGACCCTGACCGCCACGCCGATCCCGCGCACCCTCAACATGAGCATGGCCGGCCTGCGTGATCTGTCGATCATCGCGACACCGCCGAGCTCGCGTCTGGCGATCCGCACCTTCGTTTCCGAGTGGGATTCAGCACTCGTATACGAGGCCTGCTTGCGCGAACTGCGACGCGGCGGCCAGGTGTATTTCCTGCACAACGAAGTCAAGGACATCGAGCGTTTCGCCGCCGAAATCCAGACCCTGGTGCCCGAAGGCAAGGTCCGCGTCGCGCACGGCCAGATGCGCGCCAGCGAGCTTGAGCAGGTGATGCTCGATTTCTATCACGCGCGCTTCAACATCCTGGTCTGCACGACGATCATCGAATCCGGCATCGACGTGCCGACCGCCAACACCATCCTGATCGACCGCGCCGATCATCTCGGCCTTGCCCAGCTGCATCAGCTCCGTGGTCGCGTCGGCCGCAGCCATCACCGCGCCTACGCCTATCTGCTGGTGCCGTCGCGTCGTTCCTTGAGCGACGATGCCAACAAGCGCTTGCAGGCGATCGAGGAACTGGGCGAGCTCGGTTCCGGCTTTGCACTCGCCACTCAAGACTTGGAAATTCGCGGTGCCGGCGAGCTGCTGGGCGAGAACCAGAGCGGCCAGATCGAGGAAATCGGCTTCACGCTGTATGCGGAAATGCTCGCCAATGCGGTCCGCGCGCTGCGTCATGGCCGGATCGCCGATGCTCCGTTCGGGCAAGCGCCCTGCGAAGTCGATCTCGGCTCCTCCGCGCTGATTCCGGACGACTACGTCCCCGATGTCCACACCCGTCTGGTGCTCTACAAGCGCATTTCGGAGACCAAGACCGAGGACGCGCTGGAAGAGCTGAAGGTCGAGCTGATCGACCGCTTTGGTCTCTTGCCGCCGCAGGCCGAACGCCTGTGCGAAGCAGCCTTGCTGCGCCAGTTGGGCGAGTCGGCTGGCTTCATCAAGATTCGCGCCGGCGCCAAGACCGCGATGCTCGACTTCGGGCCCCAGCCTGCCATCGAGCCGATCAAGCTGATCAAGCTGATCCAGACCCAGCCGCGGGTCTACAAGCTCGAAGGCCAGAAGCGGCTGACCATCACCGCACCGGAACTCGAAGATGCAAGCAAGCGCGCACCGCTGCTGACGGCACTGCTCGGGCGGCTGGTTGCGGCCCCGGCAAAACCGTAGGGATTAAACCGGCAAGCGGCCGCTCAAGGCGCGCGCCAGCGTGCCGCCATCGACGTACTCCAGCTCGCCACCCATCGGCACGCCGTGGGCGATGCGGGTCACGGCAACACCCTTCGAGCGCGCGAGCTCGGCCAGGTAGTACGCGGTGGCTTCGCCTTCCACGGTCGGATTGATGGCGATGATCAGCTCGCGCACCGCACCGTCGGCAAGCTGGGCGGCGAGATTGTCGAGTCCGAGTTCGGCAGGACCGATCCCGTCGAGCGGCGAAAGTTTCCCCATCAGCACGAAATAGCGGCCGCGATAGCCGCCGGTGTTCTCGACCGCGATCAGATCGGCCGGATGCTCGACCACGCAGAGCTGGCCGGTCGCCACCCGGGCATCGCCGCAGTACGTGCAGCGCGCGTCCTCGCGAAACATCCGGCAGCTCGGGCAGCGTTCGATGCCGGTCAGCGCTTCGGCGAGCGTGGTGGTCAGGAACGCAGCACCTTCCCGATCGCGATCGAGCAAGTGGAAGGCCATGCGCTGTGCCGACTTGGGGCCGACACCGGGCAGCCGGCGCAGGGCGTCGATCAATCGGGTCAGGCGCGGCGTGTAGGTGGCCATCGGGGGCTGCTGTTTGTTCGGAGGAAGCGATTCTCACGCGGAGAACGCGGAGATCGCAGAGAAAAGCCAAGGCGTTTCACACGAAAGAACCGCAAAGAACCTTGCTTGCCGGTGACGTGCTTTCTTTGTGTACTTCGTGAGAAAGCTGTTCTCGCTGTTGCCTTTCTCTGCGATCTCCACGTTCTCTGCGTGAGAAACGCTGTTCGCGATAAAAAGCTCAGAAGCTCATGCCCGGCGGCAGGTTCATGCCGGCGGTGACCTTACTCATTTTTTCCGCCGAGTGACGCTCCAGCTTCTGCGAGGCGTCGTTGATCGCGGCGGCGATCAGGTCTTCGAGGAATTCCTTGTCTTCCTTCATCGCTTCCGGGTCGATCACCACGCGACGCGCTTCGTGCTTGCCGTTCAGCGTTATCTTGACCATGCCGGCGCCGGACTCGCCAGTGATTTCGGTGGCGGCGATCTCGGCCTGCACCTGCTTCATCGTTTCCTGCGCCTTCTGCGCCTGTTGCATCAACTGCGCGAGCGGACCTTTCATGCGGCTCTCCTGATTCGGGTTGGGGTGGGCGTTCGCCAGACGATGGGGCGTGTCGCCACGGGTTCAATCAATGCTGGGTCGGGTCGATCGGCTGGATCGAGCCGGCGCGCACCGTGGCACCGAACAGCGTGCGGAAGCTGGCGACCACCGGGTCTTGCTCGATGGCCTTTTCGGCATCGCGCTGGCGGTCGACGACTTTCTGATCGTCCAGTGCCGCCGGATGCAGATGGCCGGGTACGGCGACCGGCTCGACTTCGAGCTTCAGCACGCCCAGCTTGGCCGTCAGCGCCGCTTCGACCGCCGCGCGGCGTTCTTCGGTCTGCAAGTGCTTGGCTCGCGGATCGAGCGCGAAACGCAGTACGCCGCCTTCATGCGACAGCCAGGCGCAGTGACGGGCGAACTGGCGGGTCATGCCGTCGAGGCCGAGGGTGTCGACCAGCGCGTGCCACATCTCGGCGTTGCCGGCGGGTGCCGCCGGCGTTGGTGTTGCAGCGGCTTGCGGCAGTACTGCAATGCTGGCGGAGTCCCTCACCCCTGCCCCTCTCCTGAGGGGAGAGGGGTTGGCCGCCGCTGAGACGACAGGAGTGGGCACGATGATGTCGGCGGCGCGCGTCGGCGGCGCTGGTGCGGCTGTCGCCCAGGGCAGATCTGCAGCCGCAGCACGGGACGGCGCTGCCGATGACGTCGGCGCAACCGTCCGTCCACCGCCACCACCGGCAGGTGCAGCCGGCGCACTGTCATCGAGCCTCAGCGCGAACATCCGCAGCACGGTCATCTCGAAACCGAGACGCGGATCCGGCGCGTACGGCAGGTCGCGACGGCCGAGGACGGCGGTCTGGTACCAGAGCTGGACGTCGTCGACGGCGAGTTTCCCGGCCAGCGGCGCCAGACGCGGATCGTCATCGTCCTCGCCCGATCCGGGCAGCAGTTGCAGCATCGCGATGCGCTGCAGCGCAGCGGCGAGATCGTTGAGCAGGGCCTGGAAATCGGGGGCCGATTCGTCGAGGCGGCGCAGCGCTGCCAAGAGTGCGGCGGCGTCGTGGGCAGCCAGCGCGTCGATGACATCGAGCAGGTTGCGCCGACCGCCGGTGCCGAGCATCTCCTCGATCGCCACCGCTTCGAGTCTGGCACCGCCGGCAAACACCAGCGCCTGATCGAGCAGCGACAGACCATCGCGCATCGAGCCATCGGCGGCGCGGGCGAGTTCGGTGATCGCCGCCGTTTCGAATTCGACTGATTCGTCCTTGAGGATGTCGGCGAGGTTGTCGCGGATCATCGCGACACTGAGGCGCTTCAGGTTGAACTGAAGGCAGCGGCTCAAGACGGTGATCGGCAGCTTCTGCGGGTCGGTCGTCGCCAGGATGAACTTCACGTGCGGCGGCGGCTCCTCCAGCGTCTTCAGCAGCGCATTGAATGCGCCCTTCGACAGCATGTGGACTTCGTCGATCAGGTAGACCTTGTAGCGGCCTCTAGCCGGCGAGTACTGGGCGTTGTCGATCAGCTCGCGGATGTTGTCGACGCCGGTGTTCGACGCGGCGTCGATTTCCAGCAGGTCGACGAAACGGCCGTCGTTGACTTCCTTGCAGGCCGAGCAGATGCCGCAGGGATGGGCGCTGACGCCGGTCTGGCAGTTCAGGCCCTTGGCGATGATGCGGGCAAGTGTCGTCTTGCCGACACCACGGGTGCCGGTCAGCAGGATCGCCGGGTGCAATTTGTCGCCGTCGAGCGCATGGGTCAGCGCCTTGACCACATGGCCCTGGCCGCGCACGTCCTCGAAGCGGCGCGGACGCCATTTGCGCGCAAGCGCGAGGTAGCTCATCGGGATCGGAGGTTCGATGCGGGGGAGCCGCATTGTCGCGGATGGTGGCGAGGCGCGCCAAGCGGCGGCGCATGAAGCCTGTCTCACGCGGAGAACGCGGAGAGACGCAGAGAACAGCGAAAGGCGATCTCAAGCAAAGACGCTAAAGACGCGGAGAACATCAAACGCATTTCTCTCTGGCGCTTTTCTCTGCGTTCTCCGCGTTCTCTGCGTGAGCTCGCTTTTCCCAACCCAGCCGCTGCCCAAGACCGACCGCGTAAACTCCGGCCTCCGCCACTGGAGTGCATTTCGTGACTGCTTCGCTACCTGCTCCGCTCGCCCCTGGACATGCGCTGGTCACCGGCGGCGCCGGCTTCATCGGCAGCCATCTGGTCGATGGCCTGCTCGCCGACGGCTGGCAGGTGACGGTGATCGACAACTTCGATCCCTACTATCCAGAAAGCGTGAAGCGCCGCCATATCGCCGCGCATCTCGATCACCCGCGCTACCGGCTGGTCGAGGCTGACATCCGCGAGGGTGCCAAGCTGAATTCGCTGCTCAACGATCAGTACACGGTGATCGTCCATCTGGCCGCCAAGGCCGGCGTGCGCAACAGCTTGAGCGATCCGCTCGGCTACCAGATGACCAATGTCATCGGCACCCAGAACCTGCTGAGCTTTGCGCACCAGCGCGGCATCAAGCCGTTCGTGTTCGGTTCATCGAGCAGCGTCTATGGCAACTGCCCGCGACTGCCGTGGAGCGAGTCGGACTTGGGTCTCACGCCGATCAACCCCTACGCCTCGACGAAGCTGGCCAACGAGCAGATGGGCTACGTGTATGCCGAAACCTTCGGGCTGCGCTTCGTGGGCCTGCGTTTCTTCACTGTGTTCGGCGAGCGCCAGCGGCCGGATCTGGCGATCCACAAGTTCGCGCGGCTGATGCTGAAAGGACAGTCGATCCCGGTCTACGGCGACGGCTCGTCCGAGCGTGATTTCACTTATTGGGGCGACATCGTCGCTGGCGTGCGCGCGGCGATGGCATTCGCTTCCGACAAAGCGCAAGCGACGTACGAGGTGTTCAACCTCGGCAATAACCGCACGATCGGCCTGCTGGAGATGATCCGGCTGATGGAAAAGGTGCTCGGCGTCACCGCGAAGATCGACTGGCAGGACTGGCAGCCGGGCGAGATGCGCCGGACTTGGGCGGATATCAGCAAGTCTCGCGCGCTGCTGGGCTACGAACCGGCGACCGACTTCGAGACCGGGCTGCGGCGCTTCGCCGACTGGCTGGCGCAGCAGCCGTAGGGTGGGCAGGTTTCATCTGCCCACGCGGGTGCACGGCTTGGGCAGCCGCGAATCGGTCGTCTTTCGTAGGGTGGGCAAGCTTTATCTGCCCACGCGGGTGCAAGGATCGGGCAGCCGCGAATCGGTGGGCAGATGAGGCTTGCCCACCCTACGGTCACGGCCTGGTTGCTGAACCTAGGCGTCCTCGCGGCATTTGGCTTCGTTGTCGAGCATTTCTGGGGCTGGGGCCGGCTGCTGGCGCCCTGGGGGCTGATTGCCCCGACGACGATCCTGCTCGCGATCGCCGGCATGCTCGCCAGCTACGCGCTGCGCGGTACCCGTATCTATCTGGCGGAAAAGGCGATTCCGCGCAACGCCTGGTTCACCTGCCTGCGGCTGATCCTGATCAACAACGCGCTGAACCTGATCCTGCCGGCGCGCGCCGGCGAGGTCAGTTTCCCGGTGCTGATGCAGCGCTGGTTCGGAATTGACCTCGCACAGGCCGCCGGCACGCTGTTCTGGCTGCGGCTGCTCGATTTGCATGTGCTGGCCACCGTCGCCGCCGCCTGCGCGGCCTCGGGCTTTCTGGCGCGGGTCGATGGCTTGTCGCATGTGGTCTGGCTCGGAGCTGCGGCCGCTGCGGTCTCGCCATTGATCCTGTCCGCGCTGCGCGCCCCCTTGCAGCGCCGGTTTGCGGCGCGCAGCGGCAAGCTCGCCGGCCTGATCGCGAAAGCACTGGCCGGGCTGCCCAACCAGCCGTCGGCCCTGGCGCTGGACCTGACGCTGACCTGGGCCGCCTGGGGCGTGAAGCTGGCCGCGCTCGGCGCGGTGCTTGGCCTGCTGGCGAATGTTTCATCGCTGGCCGGCACGCTCGGTGCCATCGGCGGCGATCTGTCGACGGTGCTGCCGCTGCACGCGCCGGGCGGCTTCGGCACCTATGAAGCTGGGGCGATGGCGCTGCTGGCACCGGCGTCGGGCGTTGCCGAACTTGGCCCGCTGCTGGCGGCGGCGGTCAACCTGCATCTGCTGGTGCTGACCACGGCGCTGATTGCCGGGGCGCTCGCTTGGCTACTGGGCGGTCGATCAGCCCGTGCGCACGACGAATCGAACGTCAACCGTTAAACGCAAAGGCGCGAAGGCAACAGAAAGGACGCAAAGGAACAGCAAACCATGTCGGTGCGATCTTGATGGCACGCCGCTTTATCGCTCGTTCTGTTCTCTGCGCCTCTGCGTTCTTTGCGTGAGGCTCTGGCCTTAGCCCCAACCTACCCCGCCATCGCCGCCGCCAGCATCTGGCCTGCCCGCTCGCGCGTCGCCGCATCAGCCAACTCCGGCCGCCCGGTGCCGAAGGGCGGCTCCGGCGCGTATTCGAGGATCAGTTCCAGCGTCTTGCCAACATCCTCGCCGGCCCAGTGCCCGGCCACGGTCAGGCCGAAGTCGATGCCGGAGGTGATGCCGCCGCCGCTCAGGCGGTTGCGGTCGATGCAGACGCGCTCATCCGAGCGGATCGCCCCGAAGCTTTCGAGCTGCTCCCGCGCGCCCCAATGGCAGGCGGCGCGGTAGCCGCGCAGCAGGCCCGCAGCACCGAGGATCAGCGAGCCGGTGCAAACGCTGGTCACCCACTTGGCGCGCTCGCCGCGGGCGGCGACGAAGGCCAGTACGTCCGGCTGGCCGAGCAGCGCGATCGTCGCGTAGGCACCACCGCCGACGAACAGCACGTCCGGGTTCGCTTCGGCATCCGAAAAATCATGGGTGGCGACCACCGGCAAACCGCAGTCGGTGGTCACCGGGCCTTTCTCGCGCCAGACGTACTGGATTTCGACATCGGGCAGGAAACTCCAGACCTGCATCGGGCCGACGAGGTCGAGCAGGGTCATTTGCGGGTACAGCAGGGCCGCGATTTTCATGCTTGGTTTTCCGGATTCAGGCAGCAGCGCGCAGCGCGAATTCCTCGCCGACCGCACGGGCGACGGCAGGGCGTTTCAGTTGTTCGGCATGCCAGTTGGCCAGCACCGGCCAGAGTTTCAGGTCCAGTCCGGCAGGTGCGACCCAATTGAGCGCCGTGACCAGGTAGGCGTCGGCCACGGTGAACTGGTCGCCGACCAGATAGGCGCGGTCCTTCAGCTGCGCCGACAGATGATCGAAGCGCGCCGGCAGTGCCACCTCTCGCGCGAAAGTCTTGGCTTCGACCGGAATCATGGGGTTGAACAGCGTGTAGAACACCTGCTTGTGCACTTCGGATGCGATGTAGTTCAGCCATTGCTGCAAGCGATACCGGGCGAAGTCGCCGGCTGGCGGGGCAAGGCCCGAAGCCGGCGCGCGATCGGCGACGTACTGCAAGATGGCCACGCCCTCGGTCAGAATTTCGCCGTCGTCGCAGACCAGCGCCGGCACCTGGCCTTTCGGGTTTATAGCGAGATAGTCAGCACCGGCCTTCGTCTTCTTGGTCGACAGCAGCACTTCATGGAAGCCGGCCGCCTGCCCGCTTTCGTACAGCGCGATGCGGGTGGCCAGCGAACAGGACAGCGGGGCGAAATACAGGTCCATCGGATTCTCCTCGGCGGCGGTAGCGATTAGCAGTCGCGAAATGACTGCGGTTTTTGTACTGTCTCGCAATAAATTATCCGGATTCAGAAATTAAATGCAAGACGGTACAAAAATATCGACACCGCGCCCTCGCGGCCGCCCCCGGCGCTTCGAGCCGGAGGAAGCGCTCGATCGCGCCCTCGATGCGTTCTGGACCGGCGGCTACACCGGCACCTCGCTCGACGAGCTGAGCGCAGCCACCGGCATGAATAGGCCGAGCCTGTACGCGGCGTTTGGCGACAAGCGGCGGCTGTACCTGAGCGTGCTCGACCGCTTCGCGCAGATGATGGAAGCGGCGGTCAGCACCGCGATGGCCGATGCCCCGACCCTGGCCGATGCCCTCGCCCGCTTCTACGGCGGCGCGCTGACCGTCTATCTCGGTGGCGAAGGCATCGCCCGCGGCTGCTTCGTGATCTGCACGGCGACGGTCGATGCGACGGAGGAGCCGCTGATCCGGGACGCGCTGCACGCGGTGCTGCGGCTGATCGACGCCAAGCTCGCGGCGCGCTTCCGGCAAGCCGTCGAAGCCGGCGAACTGCCCGGCGACACCGATGTCGACACGCTCGCCGCGCTCGCCGCCGCCACCTTGCACAGCCTCGCCATCCGCGCTCGCGCCGGCACGTCGCGCGGCGCTCTGGAAGCACTGGCGGCGGCGTCGATCGCGCAACTACTGCGCCCGGCGCGCTGAGCGCGGCGCAGGCGGTCCGTACGGAGCCGGATGCTAAGATTCTGGCTCTTCCCGCACTGCAACACATCGAAAAATCATGGCGCACAGCCTGTCGATCGTCATTCCGATGTACCGCGAGCAGGACAACGTGGGGCCGATGCTGGCGCGGGTCCATGAAGGCCTCGCCGCCTATCCCGGCCCCTGGGAACTGATTTGCGTCGATGACGGCAGCCTCGATGACACCGGCCGCCGCCTGCTCGCCGAAGGGGCCAAGTACGGCCCGCATGTCCGGGTCATCCGTTTTGCCCGCAACAACGGCCAGACCACGGCGATGCAGGCCGGCATCGATGCCGCCCGCGGCGATGTCATCGCCACCCTCGACGGTGACCTGCAGAACGATCCGGCCGACATCCCGCGCATGGTCGAGGAGATGTATGCCCGCGATCTGGATCTGCTGACCGGCTACCGCGCCAATCGCCAAGACGCCTGGATGAGCCGCAAGCTGCCGTCCAAGCTCGCCAATCGGCTGATCGCGCGGGTCACCGGCGTGAAGATTCGCGACTACGGTTGCAGCCTCAAGGTCTACCGCGCCAGCGTCATCAAGCAGGTGCGCCTGTACGGCGAGATGCATCGCTTCATTCCAGTCTGGGCGGCGATGGTCACCAGCCCGACGCGGATCGGCGAAACCGCCGTCGGCCATTCGGCGCGCCAGTTCGGCGAAAGCAAATACGGCATTTCGCGCACCTTCCGGGTGGTGCTGGATCTGCTGACCGTCTTTTTCTTTTTACGCTTCCGCGCTCGGCCGGGACATTTCTTCGGCTCGATCGGTCTCGCGCTGGGCTTCGTCGGCACCGCAGCAATGAGCTGGCTCGGCGTGGTCAAGTTCGTGCTCGGCGAGCCGATCGGCGGCCGACCGCTGTTCCTGATCGCCGTGCTGCTGCTGGTGTTCTCGATCCAGTTCCTGACCACCGGCCTGATCGCCGAAATGCTGTCGCGGGTGTTCTACCAGCGCACCGAAGGGCCGTTGACGGTCGCCGATGGTGCCGCTGGCCTTGCGGATGACAGCTGGCGGCAGCTTCGCGATCTGCAACAGCCTCCGACGATGCTGGCTAGCGAAGAGGCAGAACGCAGTCGTGCTTGAGCAGGATCGACTGACCTCGGGCCAGATCGGCTTCCTGTTCGCGGCGATCCTGATCGGCTTCTGGTCGAATCTCTGGGCGGTGCCGCTGTTCGATCTCGACGAAGGCGCGTTCAGCCAGGCGACCAGCGAAATGCTCGCTTCCGGCCAGTGGCTGACCACCACACTCAACGGCGAACCGCGCTACGACAAGCCGATCCTCATCTACTGGGCGCAGTCGCTATCGGTGATGGTGTTCGGCAAGACCGAACTGGGTTTCCGCTTCCCGTCGGCGCTGTGCGCCACCCTGTGGTTCTTCGCGGTGTTCCGCGCCACCTTCGCGCTGACCAGTTCGCACAAGGCGGCGATGGTCGCAGCGGGTGCCGTTGCGGTCAGCGTGATGTCCAGCGTCATCGGCCACGCCGCGATTGCCGACGCGATGCTGAACCTGTGGATAGCACTGTCGATGCTCGACATCTACCGCCACTGGCAGGAACCGACGCGCGGCCGGCTGCTGCGCGTCTACCTGTGGATGGGCCTCGGATTTCTCACCAAGGGGCCGATCGCAGTCGCCCTGCCGGTGATCGTGAGCCTGGCGTTCTACCTGAGCCAGCGGCAGCCGCTGCGCTGGCTCAAGGCGGTGTTCGATCCGTTCGGCTGGCTGGTGTTCCTGGCCACGGTTGCCGTCTGGATGGTGCCACTGGCCCTCACCGGCCAGACTGATTTCTTCTTCCACTTCCTGTTCGATCACAACCTGACCCGCTACGGCTCAACCCTTCAGGGCCACGGCGGCAAGCTCTGGTACTACGCCGCCGCGCTGCCGCTGATCGTCATGCCGTTCACCGCACTCTTGCCGGGTGCCTTCGCAAGGCTGCGCAAGCCGGACCCGCTCGATATCTACCTGCTGCTCTGGTTCGGCTTCGTGTTCGCATTCTTCTCGTTCTCAGGCACCCAGCTGCCGCATTACCTCTTGTACGGCTGCACGCCGCTGTTCGTGCTGTTCGGCCGCGCCTGGGACCGCCTGCCGGCCAAATTCTGGACCCTGCTGCCGGTGCTGCTGTTCACCGCGCTGCTGGCCAGCCTGCCCTGGGTGCTGCCGCTGGTGCCGATCGACACCAATCGCCCCTACGAGGCCGGCATCGTCAGCCTGGCGGCCAGCTCGTTCACGCTGGACTACACGATCCTCAGCGGCCTGGTGCTGGCCGCAATCCTGGTGCTGCTGTTCAAGAAGTCGATCGCCGCCTGGCAGGCGCTGCTGGGCTCGGGTCTGGCACTGGCGATGCTGGTCTGGTTCGGCGTCATCCCGGTGCTCGCCGCTGCTCAGCAGGTGCCGGTGCAGGAAGCCGCTCAGCGAGCGAAGGAGATCGGCGCGCCAGTGGTCAGCTATCGCACCTACCTGCCGACCTTCAGCGTCTATCGCGGCGAAGTCACCCCGAACCGGCTGCCGGAACCGGGCGAACTGGTGTTCGTGAAGCTCGATCGGATTCCGGATTTGCAGCGCGAACTCGGCGCGACGGTGACCTTGATTCCGGAGTTCAAGAAGGGGGGCGTGGCTTTGTTGTTGAGGCAGGGTGGCGGTTAGGCTGACGACACCGCCATAGAGAAAGAGATGTTTTCCCGGACTGTCCGCCGAATTGCCCCACTCTTCGCAATCCTGTCGCTCATCAGCCTGTGTATCTACGCGGGCGCGCTTTGGTTTCTGCTCCAAACAAATGCTGCGATTCCGGTACTTGCGTACACCACCGACGATAGTTATCCGTGGGTACCTAGATCGCTGGCGCTCTACTACTTCAAACGCTCTGGCTACAAACCTGACTTGGACCTTGTCCGCGGAAAACCTGTCCTCCACTTTGTAATCAACGGCTACGGTCTGACCGCTTCGAGTCACGAAGCAGACACCGAGAAAGCAAGAGTCTCAAGGCTTGCAGCGGTACTGCTGGACCGCTGCGCCAATCCTGATCTTTCTTCAGACGGCCTGACGCCCCTGCATCTGGCCGTCCTCGGCAATGCCTCTGCAATCGCCGATTTGCTGATCGAGAACGGTGCGAACCTGGACATCCGGATTTCCAGACCGGCAAGCCCCTTCGACGGCATGACTGCACGAGAACTGGCGGATCGATTGGCGCAGCGAGGCAAAGATATGCAGGCGATTCGGGCCGTTCTGTCATCACCTTTCCGCGCGGGAAATCAGCGGGCCTGCCATTAGCAAACACGGCAGATTGCAAGCAGTTCTGCTCACTCCAGAAACACATCCGCCGACACCCTGAATCGCTTCGCCAGTGCCGCAATCTGCCGCGCATTCAGACTGCGCTTGCCGGACAGCACCTCGGAAACCACGCCCTGCGTGCCGATTTCCGGAACATCGCACTGCTTGATCCCCTGCTCGGCCATCAGCGAGCGCAGAAACTCGCGACCACTCAGGACCGGGACCGGATGGGCGCGGGACTCCCAGTGCTCGATCTCCTGTGCGAGCCAGCGAATGCCGGCGTGCAGCGGATGGCGATCAGCGCCGCGTACCTCGTCGATCATGGCTTCGATCAGGGCAAGCGCATGGTCGTACTGCCGCTCGTCGGTGATTTCGAGAAAGCCGACCGCGCTTTCAACAGCCAGCCACGCAACTTCGAGTTCCGTCGTGCGTGTTGAAGCTCTCATTCCCCCTCCTGGCCGACCACGGAATGACGCAAATGCCAGATGACTAAATGTCGTCCTTAAACTACAGTGTCGCATGCTGGAGCTCAAACAGACCGAGACGTTCCGCAAGTGGCGCAGCGGACTCAAGGATGAGCGGGCACGGGCGCTGATTGCGTCGCGGCTCGATCGGCTCGCTTGGGGCCACGCCGGCGATGCCGAGCCGGTCGGCGATGGCGTCTCGGAACTGCGCATTCATCACGGGCCGGGTTACCGCGTGTATTTCACGCGTCGGGGCCAGCAGATCGTTGTCTTGCTGTGCGGCGGTGACAAGGGCAGCCAGCAACGCGATGTTTCCTTGGCAAAACGGCTGGCCACAGATTGGAAGGAATGACATGAGCGAAAAACTGAGCACCTACGACCCTGCCGAAGATCTGGCGTCCGACGAAGCGATCACCGTCTTCATGTCCGAGGCTTTCGCGACCGGTGACGCCGGTTACATCGCGCACGCGCTCGGCGTGGTTGCGCGCGCGCAGGGGATGGCGCAGATCGCCGGCAAGACCGGCCTGTCGCGAGAGCAGCTTTACCGTTCGTTCAGCGAACACGGCAATCCGACTCTGAAAACCACCTTGGCGGTGATGAAAGCGCTGGGGATCGAGCTGACGGCAAAACGAGCGGCCTGATTGGCGCACGAGCACGAGCCCCCAACAAAAACGGCCCGCCAAAGGCGAGCCGATCGTCACAACCAGATAAGGTGGCCCGCGCTAGCGACACCCCGGCGCCCGACTGCACCGCTGCCGTTGCTCCCTTCCGGGCCTGGCGGGGTTCACGGCTTGTCGTCGCGGGGGCACCAGCGCGGACCGGCGCGGATTGTCCCCTCTGACGGCCTCAAGCTCAAGCATAATTTCGCCACCGGATGTCCGGGACTCCTCCTGATGCTGGCACGGCGGTCGCCGTCGGACCCCGACGGACCTTTCGCAGGCTTGCTTCCGCGCTGCGACCTACGCCCGCCTCATCAATAAAACAACTGAAACCATGACTCGGCATCTCCCCTGCTTCAAGGCTTACGACATCCGTGGCCGCGTGCCCGATGAACTGAATGTCGATGTCGCCTACCGGCTCGGGCTCGCCTACGCCGCTGCGTTCTCGCCGAAACGTGTCGCGCTTGGTCGCGACGTGCGCCTGTCCAGCGGCGAATTGCTGAATGCGTTGGCCCACGGTCTGGTCGAAGGTGGTGTCGAAGTCGTCGACATCGGTCTTGGCGGCACCGAAGAGGTCTATTTCGCGTCGTTCCAGCCCGGCATCGACGGCGGCATCATGGTCACCGCCAGCCATAACCCGATGGATTACAACGGCATGAAGCTGGTCAAGGGCGGTGCGATCCCGATTTCGGGCGATACCGGCCTGCGGGCGCTGGAAGCAGCCACCGCCGCCTCGACCGCCACCGCGCCGACCGGCATCGCGGCGCGCACTCACCACGACTACCGGCCGGACTATGTCCAGCATCTGCTCGGCTATGTCGATCCCAAAGCATTGAAAAAGCTCAAGATCGTCGTCGACGCCGGCAATGGCTCGGCCGGTCTGGTGATCGACGCGCTGGAGAAGCATCTGCCGTTCGAGTTCATCAAGATCCATCACGAGCCGGATGGCACGTTCCCGAACGGCATCCCCAACCCGCTGCTGCCGGAGATGCGTTCGGCGACTTCCGCTGCGGTGATCGAGCACCAGGCGGACTTTGGTGTGGCATGGGATGGTGATTTCGACCGCTGCTTCCTGTTCGATGAAAAGGGCGGCTTCATCGAGGGCTACTACATCGTGGGTCTCCTGGCCGAAGCGCTGCTGAAGCTGGAGCCGGGCGCGAAGATCATCCACGACCCGCGCCTGACCTGGAATACGGTCGACATGGTCGAAACGGCGGGCGGACGGCCGATCCAGTCGAAGACCGGCCACGCCTTCATCAAGGAGCGCATGCGCCTGGAAAACGCGATCTACGGTGGCGAGATGAGCGCCCACCACTACTTCCGCGATTTCGCCTACTGCGACAACGGCAACATTCCGTGGCTGCTGGTCGCCGGCCTGATTTCGGCCAGCGGCAAGCGGCTTTCGCAACTGGTCGAAGACCGGCAGGCGAAATTCCCTGCGAGCGGCGAGATCAACCGCAAGGTCGCCGACGTGAAGGGCACGATCGCGAAGATCGAAGCGGTTTATGCAACGGCGGATGCGAAGGTCGAAAAGGTCGACGGCCTGTCGGTGGAATTCGCCGAATGGCGGTTCAACTTGCGGGGCTCGAACACCGAGCCGGTGCTGCGCCTGAACGTCGAGTCGCGCGCCAATCCGGCACTGATGCAAGCGAAGACCGCCGAGCTGCTGGCGCTGATCGACGCCGCATGAGCGTCCATCGCGACGCAAGGCCCGGCAGCGCCGGAATTCGAGCCGCCACACCTCGATGAGCACCCCGAAGTCGCGCGCGACCAGCGTCGCGCGCGTGGGTCTGGCGACCCTGCGCATCGCGCTGATCGCCGCTGCCGTGTGGGTGTCGCTGATCGACAGCGCCGATGCGCTCTGCGGCCTGATCAACCTGAGTCTGGTGCTGCTGCCGTTTTCGCTGCTGCTGGCGATTACCGGCCGCTGGGTCTGGAGCCTGTCCGGAGCGGCAGCGTTCGCGCTGTTCATCTACGGCATGGGCGAGCTGAAGTTCGTCTACTTCTACTCGCGGCTGATCCTCGCCGACTGGGCCTTCGTCGCCGAACCGGCGAACTGGACCATCGTCCGCCAGTACCCGCGCATCTACGGCGTGCTGGGGGCATTCATCATCGGGGCCAGCCTGCTGACGATCGACGCCATCTGGGCGACCCATCGTCATCGCGCTGCCAATCGCTGGCAGCGGCTCAGCGCCGTGCTGGTCTTCCTGGCGCTGTCGGCCACGCTGGTCGGCGCGCGCAAGCACCACACCTGGGAGGTGTTCACCGACGATGCCGACTGCGGCAACGCCCATCGCTGCGGCGTGGCAGCGCGGCTGCTGTACTCGGTGCAGATGTTCGAGTTCGACCTGCCGACCCACGCCGGCGACCCCACCCTGTTCCTGCAACGCGAAGTGTCCCTGCCCGCGCTGCCGGAATCGACCCTCGCAACACCGCCCGACATCCTGCTCTGGCTGCACGAATCCACGTTTGATCCTCGCCAGTTCAGGCTGCCGGGAGCGAAGCTGCCGAAGCTTCCGATGTTCGATCCGGCAGCGAACACCAAGGCGATCGGGCCTTTGCGCGTTCATACCTTCGGCGGCAAGACCTGGTTGTCGGAGTTCTCGGTGCTCAGCGGTCTGGTGCCGGACGATTTCGGCGTGCAGCGCACCCTGGTCTTCAATAGCGTGGGTCCCGACACCCGCAGCAACCTGTTCCGCCTGCTCAAGGCCAACGGTTATCGCAGCGTGGTGCTGATGCCGACTTTCAAGCGCTTCTACGGGGCCGGCCGCACCTACGACGGCATGGGTGCCGATGAAATCCTGACCCTGCGCGATTTCCCCGAGTACGACCGCTTTCCGGGCGACGAATGGGACATCGCCGAAACCCCGCGCATGGCCGAAGCGGCGCTGAAGATCGTCGCCCGCCACCGCGCTGGGCCGAATGCCGCGCAGCCGCTGTTCCTGTACTTCCTGTCGGTCAAGGAACACGCACCCTACGACCGCTTCACCAAGGTCGACTTCAAGCTCGCCGACGCCGGTATTCCGAAAAGCCTGGCCGGCCGGCTGACGGATTACGTGCAGCGCCTGCAAACGCTCGATGCAGCGGTGGCGACCATCGACAAGGCGCTGCTGTCTGGCGAAGGGCGGCCAACGCTGTTCACCTGGTTCGGCGATCACCAGGCCTATTACGAACACGATTCGCCGCCGTACCGGTTCAGCTTCGCGGAGCCGAAGCACATCACCCAGTTCCAGATCCGCAGCAACTACGCGGTTGCGCGGCAGCCCGCGCTGCCGCTGACCGACATCGCCCTGCTGCCCGGGCTGATCGTCGATCTGGCCGGTGTCGATCGCAACCAGCATTTCCAGACCCAGTCGGCGATGCGCCGGCTGTGCGCCGGTGCGCTCGAAGACTGCGCAGACCGCGCGCTGCTTGATAGCTACAGGGCGCGACTGTTCGGGCGCGAGGTTGGGCTATTCGCCCCGTAGGTCCGGATTCATCCGGACTGCGCCCTCGTCGATCAAGGAAAGCGTCCGGATGAATCCGGACCTACGGCGTCGCGGGTTATCGCCGTAATGGAGGTGCGTCGAAATCAGCGGCCCGGCAGCATCCGCTTCAGCGTGTTGTCGCGGCGAAAATAATGGTGGTAGAGCCCAGCCACCGCATGCAGACCGATCAGCCAGTAGCCGATGGTGCCGCCCAGCTCGTGCAGTTCCTCGACGGTTTCGGCATAGCCGTCGTTGGCGCTCAGCAGCGGCCCGATCTCGAACAGGCCGAAGAACGGAATCGCCTCGCCTTCAAAGCTCAAGATCAACATGCCGCCGATCGGCATGCCGATCATGAAACCGTACAGCGCCAGATGCGCCATCTTGCCGACCCGGTGCTGGATCGGGTTCGGAGCCGGCGTGATCGCCGGTGCCGGGCCACCCGCCAGCCGCGCCGCGATGCGCACCCAGACCAGCGCGAAGATCGTCACGCCGATCGAGAAGTGCAGCATCTTGACCAGCGCCCGAGGCTCGCTGCCCTTGGGGAACTCGGTGCGGATCAGGATGAAGGTGTAGCTGGCAACGATCAGCAGCAGCATCAGCCAATGCAGGGCGATGGTGATCGGGCGGTAGCGTTGAGGCGTCATGGGGCTGGTCGAGTCGTCGGCAGGGAAAGCAACGGCGATCTCACGCGGAGAACGCGGAGGCCGCAGAGAAAAGCTTAGACGAAGCGGTTGCTGTTCTCCGCGTTCTTTGCGTTCTCCGCGTGAGATTGCCGTCGGCGGCGATCGCCGACTACTGCGGCATCCGCGGCCGGGCAGCGATGGCGAAACCGTGACCGTGATCGAGCAGGTATTCGAGCCACTTGGCCAGCATGTGATTGCGGCCCCATTGATCGTGCAGGTAGTCGCGGGCCTGTACGTCGCCGAAGATCTTCGCCAGCCAGGTCGGCCGCTGGCCGCAGTCCAGGGCTTCGGCGACGCGGGCATCGCGATAGACCTTGATCCACATGTCCGGCGTAAGTACACGCTCGCCATTGGCATCGCGGAACTCGTAGGTCAGGCGCAGCTCGGCGGTGTACGGCGCGCGTTCGACCACGGTCAGCACCAGCGGCAGGTCGGTGCCGGACTTGGACACCACTCGCTCGAAAGGCAGATTCAGCTCCGGAATCAGCCGTTCCAGCAAGCGGTAACTGCGCTCGTAAAGATCGACCAGATGCGCGATGCGGCGCGGCTGGCCGCAGCAGGGGCAGTGGTGGGAAGTGGTGGTGTCGGGGTGCATGAGCCGGACTATAAGATACCGCTGCGGGCTGTCACAGCCTTGCTTTTCCAACCATTTTGAGAACGAGCCTGATGCCTGTCCGCGTGTTGCCGACCCAGCCCTACCCCGACCAGAAATCCGGCACCGCTGGCCTGCGCAAGAAGGTCACAGTGTTCCAGCAGCCGCATTACCTGGAAAATTTCCTGCAGGCGATCTTCGATGTCGAAACCACCCTGCACGGCTGCACGCTGATCATTGGCGGCGACGGCCGCTATCACAACCGGGTGGCGATCCGGACGGCGGTGGCGATGGCCGCCGGCAACGGTATCGCCAAGGTCATCGTTGGCCAGGGCGGCATCCTGTCGACACCGGCGGCCTCGAACCTGATCCGTATCCACGACGCTGCCGGCGGCCTGCTGCTGACCGCCAGCCACAACCCGGCCGGCCCGGACGGCGACTTCGGTATCAAGTTCAACATCGCCGGTGGCGGCCAGGCCCCGGAAGCGCTGACCGGACGGATTTTCGACGCCAGCAAGACCCTCAGCCGCTATCGCATATTTGAAGGCGCAGCCGTCGATCTCGACCGGCTCGGCAGCCAAACCCTCGGCGACACGGTGATCGAGGTCATCGACAGCGTCGACGACTACGCGAAGCTGCAGCAAAGCCTCTTCGACTTCGAGCAGATCCGCGACTGGTTCACGCGCGGCGGCCGCATCTGCTTCGACGCCATGCACGCGGTCACCGGCCCCTACGCCCGGCGCATCCTGATCGAGCAGCTCGGCGCGCCGGAAAGCAGCGTCATCAACGCCATACCCCTGGAAGACTTCGGCGGCGGCCATCCCGATCCGAACCTGATCTACGCCAAACATCTGCTCGAGCTGGCGATGACTCCGGACGCCCCGGACCTGATCGCCGCCAGCGATGGCGATGGCGATCGCAACATGATTCTCGGCCGCGGCCTGTTCATCTCGCCCGGCGATTCGCTGGCGATGCTCGCCGCCCATCTCGACCGGCTGCCCGGCTACAAGAGCGGCCTGAAAGGCCTGGCCCGTTCGATGCCGACCTGCCGCGCGGTCGACGTGGTCGCCAAGGCGCGCGGGCTGGAATGCCACGAGACACCGACCGGCTGGAAGTTCTTCGCCAACCTGCTCGACGCCAACCGCCTGACCCTGTGCGGCGAGGAAAGCTTCGGCACTTCATCGAGCCACACCCGCGAGAAGGACGGCCTCTGGGCGGTGCTCGCCTGGGCGAACGTGCTGGCGGTGACCGGCAAGAGCGTGCAGCAGATCGCCTCCGAACACTGGGCGCAGTACGGCCGCCACTACTACGTGCGCCACGACTACGACGAACTGCCGACCGCCACCGCCAACGGCATCGTCGACCGCTTGCGGAACACGCTGCCGTCGCTGGTCGGCGGCCAATTTGGTGACTGGACGGTGACCCAGGCCGACGAGTTCTCGTACACCGATCCGGTCGACGGCAGTGTCGCCACGGCGCAGGGCCTGCGCATCGTCTTCGGCGACGCCGCGCGGATCATCCTGCGCCTGTCCGGCACCGGCACCGAGGGCGCGACGATCCGGCTTTATCTCGAACGCTACGAGCGTGCGGCCGACCGCCTCGGCTGGACTACCACTGACGCCCTCGCGCCGCTGGCCGCGATTGCCGACCAGCTCATTCGCATCAATGAGTTGAGCGGGCGCGAAGGGCCGAGCGTGGTGACCTGAGTCTCAGGCGTGAACCTCGACGAACTCGCTGTGCGAGTGCGGTTGAGGAATCAAGCCGCCGTCTTCCTTGAGGCCTTCGAGATGAAACTCGATGGCTTCCTGGATCAGTTCCAGCACCTCGTCCTTCGTGTCCCCGACTGCGACGCAGCCCGGAAGATCAGGAACATAGGCACCGAAACTGCTCGGCCCCTGCTCGATGACGACCATGAAACGCATGCTGCCCTCCTGCGGGGAGTTTTCGATCACTTCAAGCCTGCCTGCTTCAGAACGCTATTGAGCGTGCCGGGCGGAACATCAACGCTGGATTTTCCCGAAACCGTGACGGTTCCGGGCTTGTCCTGATGATGAAACTGACGATGACTCCCTTTCTGACGCACTTCGCGCCAACCGTCAGCCTCGATCAATGCGATCAGATCCTTGACCTTCATGTCTGAAGGATTGCACAGCGCAAG
Organism: Nevskia sp.; assembly: GCA_021732745.1. Lineage (GTDB taxonomy): Bacteria > Pseudomonadota > Gammaproteobacteria > Nevskiales > Nevskiaceae > Nevskia. Next base: position 480,217 of record JAKFUK010000002.1, read on the forward strand.
GATTCACGCGCGACGGTCCGGCGCCGCTTCCAGCGCCTCGATCAGCAATGCCAGCGTGGCCGCCGCAAACGCCTGCATGTTCGCGAAACGATCGGCGCGGCCGGTCCGCAAGCTTCGAACCAGGGTGACCGGCCCGGATACCGCGAAGCAGGTGTGCCCGGCCGGATCGCCGTAGCGGTTGCCGTCCGGCCCGGCGGCGCCGGTTTCAGACAGGCCCCAGATCACCTTGTCGCCGTGCCTCTCGCGGATGGTCTTGGCCAGCAGCGCGGCATAGGGCTCGGAGCTGGAGCGGATGCCGGCGGCTTGCAGATCATCGAGCGTCAGGCCGGCCAGCGCCCGGATCGAGCGCGCCGAATAGGTGATGGCACCGCCGACGAAGAAGGTGGACGCGCCCGGCACCGCCAGCAAGCCTGCGGAAATCAAGCCTCCGGCCGAAGTTTCGGCCACCGCGATGCGCTCGCCGCGCGCTTTCAGCAGAACGGCAGCGCGCGCGCCGAGTTCGAGGATGGGTTGCATGTTGTTGTCGGTTTCCGAGGGCGTCGTCGGAATTGTAGGTCGGCAATCCCTTGCCGCCGCGCGATCGCGGTCGAACCGGGTTGTCGGCAAGGGATTGCCGACCTACGGCTTTTGCCAGACCGCTTCGAGGCGCGCCGGACCGCGGCCGCGATCCAGCGCCACCACCAGCAAGGCGCAGCCGATCATCGCAGCAACGAAGCCCACCGCGAACGCCGGCACATAGCCGTGGGCATCGCCAATCGCCGCTGCCGCGAACGCGGCCAGGCCTTGTGCGACGACCACGGCGCAGGCCAGCAAGGTGTAGTCGGTGCCGGCATGTTCGGGGTCCGCGGCGTCCATCATCAGGGTGAACAGGGCGACGGTGGCCATGCCGCCGAACAGGTGTTCGGCGATGCAGGCGGTCCAGACCAGCGCGCGATCAGCCGGCATGCCGGCGGCGGCGACATACAGCAGCAGGCTCAAGGCCTGGGCGATGCCGCAGCCGAGCAGCGCCCGCCGCCGCCCGAGCCGGAACGCCAGCCAGCCGCCGGCAGCCGCACCGACCATCCCCATGATCGAGCCCAGCGTGCCCTTGACCACCGCGATCTCCGCTGTCGGCCACTGCGCATCCTTCAGCATCGGGCCGACCAGCGACGCGGTCATCGCATCGCCGAACTTGTAGGCGCAGACCAGCGCCAGCAGCAGGCTCATGCCGGGCAGCCGCAGGCGCGGCCACCAGCCGGCGGCGAGCTTGGCGATCGGCGGCCGGACTTTTCGCGTCGACGCGTCTTCCTGCGCGGCGCGATGCAGCAGCACCGGCAGGCAGGTGAAGGCCAGCAGCGCCGACATGCCGAGACACATCGGCACCCAGCCAAAGCGCGCATAGACCCAGAGCAGCAGCCCGCCGCCGAGCACCATGCCGATGCGGTAAGCGCCGACCTGAATGCCGTTGCCCAAGCCCCGCGCCTGCGCATCGAGCAGGCGCACGGCGAGGCCATCGGTGGCCACGTCCTGGATCGCGGCCAGCGCGTTGAAGGCGAATACGGCAACGAACACCGCCGTGAAACCCTGCGCCGGGTCGATCAGCGCAAGTGCTGCGGCAGCCAGCGCGGCGATGAACTGGATCGGCAGGATCCAGCCGCGCCGGGTGCCGATCTGGTCGACCATCGGTGCCCAGAGAAACTTGAGTGCCCAGGGCAGGAACAGCAGGCTGGTGGCACTGATCGCCTTGAGGCTCGCGCCGTGCTCGCGCATCAGCACCGGCAACGCCTGGGTGAAAAAGCCGTACGGCAAGCCCTGGGCGATGTACAGGCTGGTCAGCAGCAGGAGCGGCGCTGCGGCCGGTTGGCGGGCGATGGTCATCGGCCAAGACTACGCGAGCGGCGGCCGATTTCGCTGGCGCGGCCAGCGCCGAAACGACAAGCTGCGCGTCCACCTCCAGCGGAACCAGCACGATGGCGAACGCCGCGAAACTGCCGACCCCGGAAGCCGGAGCAGCGGCAGTCACCGCCTTCATGGCGACGCTCGATCACCCGCAGAAAGCTGCGCTGGCCGCGCTGCGGGCGCTGATCCTGAGCGTCGACCCGACGATCGCCGAAGGCATCAAGTGGAACGCGCCGAGTTTCCGCACCACCGACTGGTTCGCCACCTTCAACCTGCGCGCGAAGACCGGCATCGAGCTGATCCTGCATTTCGGTGCCAAAGCGAAGGGCCTTGGCGATGTCGCGATCGCCGATCCGGACGGCCTGCTGAAATGGCTGGCCAAGGATCGCGCGATGCTGCGCATAGCCGACGCCGCTGCGCTGGATCGGCATCAGGCGGCGATCAGCGCGATCCTTCGGCAGTGGATCGCGGTGCTGCCCTAGCGGTGACTAGGGCTTCAGCGTGATCGCGTAGGGAACCCGATTTTCGGCATCAACCAGTTCCACATTGAGCGCCGTCGGCGTCAGCGCAAAGGCCATGAAACCGGCGCTGGCCACCGCGAACAGGCGGCCATCCTTGGCATCCGGCACGCCCAGCGGGCGGGTTTCCGAGCCGGCCCCAGACACCAGATAGGTCACCGTGCCGCCGGGGCGGCGGATCACTTGCAGATCGTGCTCGTGGCCGGCGATGTAGGCCTGCACCCGGTACTTCTCGAACAGCGGCACCAGGGCTTTTTCCAGTTCCTTCTGGATGCCGCCGCCGGCCGCTTTCTTGCGCTTGCCGACCGTGTACACCGGATGGTGGCCGATGACGATCTTCCAGCGCGCGGTCGATTTCTTCAGCGCCTCCTCCAACCAGCGCAGTTGCGCAGCCACGTCCTGATCGGCCACGGCGTACTTGTCCGGATGCTGCTGGTAGTCCTCGATCATCGGTGAGGTGTCGATGAAGAAGAACTGCGCTTGCGCGTCCGCCTTGTCGCCGATGTCGACGGTCTTCGTGTAGTAGCGCGCCGGCAACTGCCAGCGGCGGCTGATCTTCGAATAGTCGATTTCCGCCTGCGGGTTGCCGCGATAGTCGTGGTTGCCGAGCACCACGTACCACTCGGCGTGCAGCGCGTGATCGCTGTAGATGTCCTCGAACGAGGTCTTCCACGAGGGATCGTCAACGCTGGCCACCCCGACCGGATAGAAGTTGTCGCCAGTGGAAATCACGAACGCCGGATCGAGCTTGCGCGCCGCCGCCGCCAGCCGGCCGGCGGTTTCGCTCTGCCCTTCCTGTCCGTGACGCCCCCAGTCGCCGATGACCAGGAAATGCAGCGCCTCGGCGACCGGCGTCACTGGCGAGGTCGGCGGCGTCACCGGGCCGGCGAGGAGCGGGGCGATGAAGCCCAGGGCAAGGGCGGCGACAGCAGCGCGGAAACGGTTCATGGCGAGCAGGGAATCGAAGGCGAATTTCAGAAGTTCAGCTTAACGCCAAGCTCGCCGGTGAAGCCGTACTGCTCGTATTGCGAGTTGAAGCGCTTCGAGCCGAAGTAGGCGTAGAACGGCTCGTCGTTGATGTTGATGAGGTTCAGGTACAGGCGCGCGTAGTCGGTGAGCTGGACGCTGCCGGTGAAGTCGATCTGCAGATTGCTGTCGGCGCTGCGGTCGAAGCGCGGGTCGTCGAGTTCCTCGATGGAATCCAGGTAGGCGCTGCGATAGGTTGCCGACACGCGGGCGCTGAAGCCGTATTTTTCGTAGCCGAGTGCCAGGTTGCCGACCCGGTCCGACTGGCGCGGCAGCGACACTTTCTCGTCCCGGAACGGCAGGCTGGCGGAGCTGTCGACAAACGTCGCATTGGCCGACACCAGCAGGCCATCGAACGGCGATGGCAGAAAGCGCAGCGATTGCGTGTAACCGAGTTCGATGCCCATCACTTCGGCGGTGTTGCCGTTGACGGCCTGGAACACTTCGTCGAACGCCTCGAAGCCCGCACTTCCCGCCACATCGGCGATGACGATGAAATTGCGGATGCGCTTGTAGAAAGCACCGGCGGACAGCACGCCGACGCCGCCCGGGTAGTACTCGAAGGCGAGATCGACGTTCTGCGCCTTGAGCGGCTTGAGATCGGGATTGCCGGCTTCGGCCACGCGCTCGATTTCGCCTTCGTCCTCAGCGACTTCGATGTTCAGTCGCGGTGCGGCATCCTCGTAACCAGGCCGCGCCAGCGCCTGCGTGTAGGCCAGACGGCCGATGAGGCGCTTGGAGAAGCGGTAGCGGAAATGCAGGCTCGGCAGCACGTCGGTGTAGCTGCGCGAGCCGGTGAACGGCGCGAAGGCCGGATCGCCATCGCCGGTCGCTTCGTCGATGGTCACCTGGGTGCCGACCGCTTGATAGTCGGTGTGCTCGATGCGCACGCCGCCGAGCACCCGCAGCGCGCCGAAATCGACGGCGGACAGCGCGTAGCCGGCGTAGATGTCCTCGTCGATGCGGTAATCGCTGCCGCGCGAGCCGATCGCCGATTCGGCGGCGTCGATGTCGAAGCCGGCGCGGTTGGCGTCGAAGAACGGCACGAAGCGATCGGTGTCGAGGCCCGGGCCGAAATTGCCGAGCGGATAGCGGATGTTGTTGTTGGCGAACGAGGACAGCAGCAGGTCGTCATCGCCGAAGCCGTCGTAGAGCGTCAGCTCGATTTCGTTGGTCTTCTTGCGCAAACGGGCCTTGCCGCCGATCTGGACATGGCCCGCGTAGCCGCCGAAGTCGATATCGCGACGCAGGTTCAGCGCAAAGCTCGACTCGCGTTCCTCGGTCTTGGTCGATTCGAATTCGATCTCGTCGAGCGCGTAGTTGTCGGCATCGAGCACGGCGTCGTCGAGGCCGAACAGCAGCGGCGTGCGGCGGCGGTCGAGCGTGTAGCCCAGATCGAAACCTTCCCCGGCAAACACGCTGGTGACGCTGTCCGGGTTCTTCTCGTTGGCAACGCTCTGGGCCACGACGTAGTCCAGATGCCAGGGGCCGAAATGATGCTTGGCACCAAGGGCGGCGGTGAAGATGCGCTGGGTTTCGACTCGGAAGCTCGCTTCCCGGACCAGTTCCGCGCCGGTGAATTCGCCGCCGTTGTCGTCGAGCGAGGCAACATCGCCCTGGTCGAAGGCGAAAGTCGCGGTCTGCTGGACTTCGTCGTCCTCGAAGCTGGAATACAAGGTGCGCAGATAGAATTCGTGATCGCGGCTCGGCCGCCAGTCGAAGTTCAGGGTGGTCGACAGGCGCTCGCGGGTGATCGTGTAGTCGCGCTGCTCGGCCTCTTCCAGCCCCGGCTGCTCCTCGCCATCCGGGCCTTCGATCAGCGGGAAACCGGCGGCTTCGACGTTGTCGGAGCCGAAGCGGCGCAGGAAATAGCTGACGCCGGCCGACACGCCGAAATCGTCCTTGCCGCCGACCGAGAACAGCCGCGTCGCCGTCGCCGCCAGACGCGGGCTGGCGATTTCGCGCTGGTCGTTGTAGCTCGCTTCGCTGCGCAAGCTGACCGAGTTGCCGCGATCGAAGGCGGTGGCGGTCTTGATCTCGATATTGCCGCCGATGCCGTCGCCATCGAGGTCCGGCGTCAGGGTCTTGGTGACTTCCAGGCCTTCGAGCAGATCGGTGGCGATGACATCGAGATTGACAGCGCGGGTGTCGTTTTCAGGGCTGCCGATGCGCACGCCGTTGACGGTGGCCGCGTTCAGCGAGGGATCGAGCCCGCGGACCACGACGAAGCGGCCTTCGCCCTGATCGCGCGCCACCGACAGGCCCGGCAGGCGTTGCAGGGATTCGGCGACGTTCTGGTCCGGATACTGGTTGATGGCGTCGAAATCGACGACGGTCTTGAGGTTGTCCGCTGCCCGCTGGCGATTCAAGGCACCAGCCTGACCGGCGAGCTGGCCGACGATCAGCACCTGCTTGAGCTTGACCGCCGCGTCGCCGAGCACGAAATCCTGCGTCGCTTCGGCGTTGTCGGTCACGGTGACCGTCTGCACCACTTCGCCGGCACCGAGGTACTGCGCCGCCAGCGTGTAGGTGCCGGCCGGCACGCCGGAAAAGCGGAAGCGGCCATCGCGATCAGCCGCAGCTTCGCGACCGAGTTCCTGGATGCGCACCAGCGTGCCCTGCAAGGCGCTGCCGGCATCGCCGGCAACACTGATGCGACCGCTGATGGTGCCGTCCGCCTCGGCCGCAGCAGCAGCGAAAAGAAAAGCCGCCATCACGACCCTGCGCGCCAATGGCGCGCCGCGCATGCCCGTCATCGAAAATCCCCAGTGAACTCGAATTGGAAAGCCGCATCGCGGTCGTCGCCGGCTGCAAGCCGGTCGACGCCCGATGACTGGGCGGCAATCTATTGAGGGGGCGTGACGGTTATGTGACCTTCGTGATTTCCTCTATCGAACCCCGTAGGGCGGCAATCCCTTGCCGCCGCGCAGGCGACGCCAGAAGCTGGCGGCAAGGGATTGCCGCCCTACGGCTCTCACCGGACGACTCGAACATCCGTAGGTCCGGATTCATCCGGACGGCGCTGCCTTCGCAAGGGCAGCGTCCGGATGAATCCGGACCTACGGGTTACGGGGCTGGCAGCGGAGCGACGGCCTTCGGTGCGCTCTGCGTGCCGCGCCGCAGGCGGTTCTCGTTGCGGCGGTTCTCGAAGGCGATCGCGAAGCTCTGGCCGGCATCGCGACGGTCGATGGTGTCGACGTACCACCATTCGTTCGACACCCGCTCCGGCGTGATGTCGAGCAGCATGTAACCGCGCTGGTTCAGGTTGATGTACTTGAAATGCGGGTTGTTGGCGCGAATCACCGGCACCAGGGCCTGCAGGTTGTCGAGCCCGGCGGAGGTGATCGAGGTGCAGACGAATTCCACGGCGCGCGAACCGGCACCGGTCAGGCCGTTGTAGCCGCCGAAGCGCGGGCCAAGCAGCCGGTTCGGGTCCGGCGTGATGTCGGCGGCCCAGGAGCAGTGGATGTCGCCGGTCAGCACCACGACATTGTCGACGGCGTCGTTCTGCTCGTTGCCGGTGAGGGCGTCGAAGATGCGATCGCGGCGCGGGTTGTAGCCATCCCATTGATCGACATTGAGAAACTGGCTCAAGCGAGTGGCATTCGGCAGGCCCACCACTTTCAGCTGGGCAAACATCACGCCCTGGCCGATCAGCTTCCACTTCGCTTGCGGCGCGCTGCGCAGGCCGGTGATCAGCCAGTCTTCCTGGGTGACGCCAAGCAACTGGCGCGCCGGATCGGTGAATTCACCGGTCTGCCGGAACACGCCGAGGCCGGCTTCCGGCAGCAGGGCCACCTGCGGCTCCAGCTGCACGTCGCGGGCACCGACGCGCTCTTCCAGCATGTACAGATCGGCCAGATTGCCGATCGAGAAATTGCGCCAGTTGCGACGCAGGTCATTGGCGTCCGGCACTCGAGTCGGCATCCACTCGTAGTAGGCCTGCAGGGCGAAGGCGACGCGCGTCGCCCAGTCGCCTTCGGTATCCGGCGAGTGATTCTCGGCACCGCCGGTCCAGGCGTTGTTGGCGAACTCGTGGTCGTCCCAGATGGCGACGATCGGGTGCTGGCGATGCAGTTCCTGCAACTCCGGCTCGCGCTTGTACTGGCCGTGGCGCTGGCGGTAGTCGGCCAGCGTCAGGATTTCGTGCGCCGGCTCGTAGGTGCGCGCAGCGCCGAAATCGCCGTTGCCGTATTCATAGATGTAATCGCCCAGGTGCAGCACCAGATCAAGATCGGCGCGCTCGGCGATCCGCGCGTAGGCGTTGAAGAAGCCATGCGCAAGGCTTGAGCAGGACGCCACCGCGATGCGCAGGCGATCGACATTGCCCACCGGCAGCGTCTTGGTACGGCCGATCGGCGACAGCACGGTGCCGACGTTGAAGCGGTAGTAATAGGTGCGTCCGGCTTCGAGGCCGGCGGCGTCGATCTTCACCGTGTGATCACTGCTGGCGTCGGCGATCGTCGAGCCGGTCTGGACGATGGTGAGCAGCGCCGGATCGGTGGCGATCACGTAGCCGACCGTGACCGGACCTGCGCCCGGCACCGTGACCCGAGTCCACAGGATCACCCGGTCCTGCAGCGGGTCGCCGCTGGCGACACCGTGCACGAAGGACAGCGTCGCCGCCTGCGCCTGGGCGGCGTTGCCACCTTCGGGCAGCAGCGGCAGGGTGCTGGCGGCAAGGCCGGCAGCGGCAGATTTCAGGAAATTGCGGCGATCCAGACCTTCGCGCTTCGGCTTGCGGCGGCTGCGTTGCTGTCCCATGGTGATTCCTCTCTCTCGATTGGTTCGATTCGTGTGCGTCGAACGTGATTGTTCCGCGTCGTGGTGACGTCGGCATGACGCCGATGTTGCGCCTGCAAGCCCGCCGACAGCTACCGCCTGAGCCCTTTTTCCTGCATCACCATCGCCGCAATCTCCTCGATCGACATGTTCGCCGAGTTCAGATGCGGGACATTGCTGCGCCGGTAAAGCTGCTCGGCCTGGCGCAACTCGTAGGCGCATTGCGCCAGCGAGGCGTATTTCGAGCCCGGACGGCGCTCGCTGCGCACCTGTTGCAGGCGTTCCGGATCGGAGGTCAGACCAAAAAGCTTGGCCTCGAAGCCGCGCAGCGCTTTCGGCAGCTTGAGGTTTTCGAGATCGTCCTCGGTCAGCGGGAAATTGGTGGCGAACACTGCGTGCTGCAGCGCCAGATACAGCGTGGTCGGCGTCTTTCCGCAGCGCGACGGGGCGATCAGGATCACGTCCGCGCGGGCCAGATCGCGGACGCTCTGACCGTCGTCGTGCTCCATCGCGAAATTCATCGCCTCGATGCGGGCGTTGTAACGGCCGTGATCGCTCATGCCGTGGGCGCGGCCCTGGGCGTGGGTGGATTTCACCCCGAGTTCCGCCTCGATCGGCGCGATGTAGGTGTCGAACAGATCGAGAAACTGCGCGCTGGCGGTGCGCAGGATCGCCCGCACTTCCTCGTTGACGGTGGTGGAAAACACGATCGGCCTGGGCGTTTCCGTGCTCGATACGTGGTTGATATAGTTCAGGGTCACACGCGCTTTTTCGACGGTGTTGATGAACGGCAGCGTGAGCTTGCGGAATTCCACCCCTTCGAACTGGGTCAGCAATGTGCCGCCGAGCGTTTCGGCCGTGATGCCGGTGCCGTCGGACACAAAAAACACGACGCGTTGCGCGCTGTCCGTCACGCCCCGCCCCCGATTTCTGAACGCCTGTTTTCTGCCATGTCCTGGATTTTTCTGGTGCTCGCCGGTCTGCTCGAGATCGGCTTCACGACAGCCCTGAAGCTGTCGAACGGTTTTTCGCTGGATCGGCCGAAATATATCCTCGTTTTCGGTGCTTTCGCGCTGGCCAGCTTCTTCTTTCTGAATCTGGCGATGCGCGGCATTTCCCTGGGCACCGCTTACGCAGTGTGGACCGGCATCGGCGCCGCAGGCACGGTGCTGGTTGGGGTGCTGTATTTCGGCGAAACCCTGAGTGCCGCCCAGATCGGCTTCCTCGGACTTTTGATTGGGTCGATCATCGGTCTCAAGTTGGTATCCTGAATCTCCCCTTCGTTACCTCTCACAAGCAGGAATTCCCGTTCATGGCGACACCGACGGTACTGTGGTTCAAGCAGCTGGGCATGCACGACGTGGAACTGGTCGGCGGCAAGAATTCCTCGCTCGGGGAGATGATCCAGCACCTGACCAAGCTGGGCGTGTCGGTGCCCGACGGCTTCGCGACCACGGCCGAGGCCTATCGCGAATTCCTCGCTCACGAAGGCCTGGCGGATCGCATCAACGCTCAGCTCGATGCGCTGGATGTCGACGATGTGGTCAAGCTGGCCAAGGTCGGCAAGGGCATTCGCGAAGCAGTGATGCAGGCTCCCTTCCCGTCGGCGCTGGAAGCGGAAATCCGCACCGCCTACAAGCAGTTGCTCGATGAAGCCGGCGTCGAGATCTCGGTCGCCGTGCGTTCCTCGGCCACTGCCGAAGACTTGCCCGACGCCTCCTTCGCCGGCCAGCAGGAAACCTTCCTCAACGTCCGCGGCATCGAGGACGTGCTGGCCAAGATGAAGGAAGTGTTCGCCTCACTCTTCAACGACCGCGCCATCGCCTATCGCGTGCACAAGAACTTCGATCACTCGAAGGTCGCGCTGTCGGCTGGCGTGCAGCGCATGGTCCGCTCGGACCTCGGTTCCTCCGGCGTGCTGTTCACGATGGACACCGAATCGGGTTTTCGCGACGCGGTGTTCATCACCTCCAGCTACGGGCTGGGTGAAGCCGTGGTCCAGGGCGCGGTCAACCCGGACGAGTTCTACGTCTACAAGCCTTCGCTGGCGGCCAAGCGCCCGGCGATCCTGAAGCGAGGCCTCGGCGAAAAGGCCAAGAAGATGGTCTACGCCGACCCGAGCGGCGGCAAGGCCGTGGAATTCACTTCGGTGGCCGATGCCGATCGCCGCAAGTTCTCGCTGAACGATGCGCAGATCACGGCACTCGCCGAACAGGCGCTGATCATCGAGAAGCATTACCAGCGTCCGATGGACATCGAATGGGGCCTCGATGGCACCGACGGCAAGCTGTACATCCTGCAAGCCCGCCCGGAAACCGTGCAGTCGCGCGCTGGCGGCAGCCGCCTGCGCCGCTACAAGCTCAAATCCAAGGGCAAGGTGCTGATCGAGGGCCGCGCCATCGGCCAGAAGATCGGCGCTGGCCGCGTCCGCTTCCTGAACTCGATCGACCAGATGGAGCGCGTGCAGCCGGGCGACGTGCTGGTCACCGACATGACCGATCCCGATTGGGAGCCGGTGATGAAGCGCGCCAGCGCCATCGTCACCAATCGCGGTGGCCGCACCTGCCACGCGGCGATCATCGCCCGCGAACTCGGCATTCCGGCCGTGGTCGGCACCGGCAACGCGACCAAGGTGCTCAAGGACGGCACCGATGTCACCGTCAGCTGCGCCGAAGGTGATACCGGCTTCGTCTACGAAGGCCACGTCGATTACGCCGTCGACGAGATCGAGCTGGACAAGATGCCGGACATCCCGGTCAAGATCATGATGAACGTCGGCACGCCGGAGCAGGCCTTCGACTTCGCCAGCCTGCCGCACAAGGGTGTGGGTCTGGCCCGCCTGGAATTCATCGTCAACCGCCAGATCGGCATCCATCCGCAGGCCCTGCTCGAACTCGACAAGCAGCCGCCGGACGTGCGCCGGATCATCGACACGATGATTTCCGCCTACCCGTCGCCGGTCGATTACTTCTGGATGCGCATGGCCGAAGGCATCGCCATGATCGCTGCCGCCTTTGCACCCGAGCCGGTGATCGTGCGCCTGTCCGATTTCAAGTCGAACGAGTACGCGAATCTGGTGGCCGGTTCGCGCTACGAACCGCACGAAGAAAATCCGATGCTGGGTTTTCGCGGTGCCTCGCGCTACATCTCCAAGGACTTCCGTCCCTGCTTCGATCTCGAATGCAAGGCGCTGAAGTACGTGCGTGACGAGATGGGCCTGACCAACGTGCAGGTCATGGTGCCGTTCGTGCGCACGCTGGCCGAAGCCAAGGGCGTGTCCGACATCCTTGCCGCCAACGGCATGGCGCGCGGCGTCAACGGCCTGAAGCTGATCATGATGTGCGAGCTGCCCAGCAACGCCGTGATGGCCGACGAGTTCCTCGAATACTTCGACGGCTTTTCGATCGGCTCCAACGACATGACCCAGCTGACCCTGGGGCTGGACCGCGATTCCGGCCTCGTTGCCGCCGGCTTCGACGAGCGCGACCCGGCAGTCAAGAAGATGCTGAGCATGGCGATCAGCGCCTGCAAGCGCGCCAACAAGTACGTCGGCATTTGCGGTCAGGGGCCGAGCGACCACCCCGATCTCGCCAAGTGGCTGCTCGATCAGGGTATCGAGTCGATGAGTCTCAACCCGGACACGGTGGTCGAGACCTGGCTGTTCCTGGCGGGTCAGAAAGTCCAGTAGCGGATCGTCAAGCAGCCGCGTGCTTTTGCTCGCACGCGGCTTCCGCCATATCGGATGCAGGCGCAGCTCGGGCTCGCGTGACGTCGTTCACAGCGGACCTGCGCAATGTGCGCAGCATCGCAACAGTGCCTGCGACGCCAACCCTAAGGTCCGAGTCATCGGATTCGTCGATGGCGTGGATGCAGCGCTGCCTGATTCCTTCACTCCCGCACTGTCGCCGAGCCGTTCGTCCCTGCGTGATCGTCCATCCCGGACGGTGCCAGTCGGCGGCACATCAAGCCCGACAATGGAGAGTGAACGGTGAACAACATCAATCAGTTTCTGCTCGAACAATCCGTCCCTGACGCCATCCGCGCCCGCCTGGCGGAGCACCTGATCAAGATTCGATGGGGCAGCCATGTCCGCATTCTCGTGGTGGTCGACGAGGACATTTCCACCAGCCCCGGCGTAGGATTCGGCATCAATCGAGTCATCGACCTGATCGACGGCGGCTCGGTCGGCTGCATGAGTTTCAACATCGACGTCGGCCTGCGCTCGCCCGGCACACCGACCATCATCGCCAGCCCTGCGGCTTTCCAGCCGAAATACACCGCCTTCCGTTTCGACATGAAGGACAGCGATGGCATCACGCCGGTGCTGGACCGGTATCAGCAGGTCTGGTGTTTCGGCTTCAACCCGGACAACTCGGGCGGGCCCGACAGCAACATCACCCAGGCTGGAGCCTTGCCGGCGACCAACGGCGAACTGAGTGCTTTGAGTCGCTGGATGGATGAAAAGAAAGGCGGCGTCTTTGCGACCGGAGATCACGATTACCTCGGCGCGTCGATGTGCCATCGCATCCCGCGGGTGCGCAACATGCGGCGCTGGACCAATGCGGATGGCGTGCCGCCGATCGGCAGCCCGGATCGCATCGATACCTTGCGGCCGGGCACGCCGCCGCTGTCCAACAATATGCATCAGGGCGATGCCATCCCGCAGCCGATCCAGTGGACGACCTGGGCCTCGGCCCGCACCGGCTGGTTCAGCCGCCGCCGCCGGCCTCATCCGGTGCTTTGCCACCCCGAACTGGGACCGATCGACGTGATGCCCGATCACGCCCACGAGGGTCTGTGCTTCGATACTGACGAAGTCCGGCTCGATCGCAGCTACAACTGGACTGCCGCCGGCGGCTTCAGCGATAGCGGTGCAAAACCTGAATTTCCGCCGACACCGGAAGGTCAGCCAACCCGGCCGCTGGTAATCGCCTATGGCAGCACCCTCGGCGACCCGCCGCAGGATTTCGCCAAGGGGCCGCAGCCGGCGCGCGCCAAGTTCCCGATGATCAGCGTCTATGACGGGCACGCCGCTCATGTTGGACGCGTGGCGGTGGATTCGACCTGGCACCACTGGATGAACGTCAACCTCGATGGCCTCGCGGCGGCTGGCGGCAGCAACTGGGAAAAGATCAGGCGCTACTTCCTCAATCTGGCGGTCTGGCTGTCACCGCCGGGCTACTCGACGAAGTGCCTTTTCGATCATCTGGTGACCACGCAGCTCGGTTACGCCGGATTGCAGGAATACTCCGAGCGCCTGTCGACCATCGAACTGGGGGCCACTGCGCGCCCGGTGCTGCAGGCGATCTACGGCCCCTGCTGGGTGACGCAGTTCGTTCACGATCTGATGGTCGAGCTGAATCCGAAGCTGCGCGCGGAACTGCTTGATCGCTATCTGGTGCCCGTCGGCGGCAAATCTCCGTGGCCGCCGCTGCCCGATCCCTGCCTGACCTGCCCGCCGCTGGACCTGATCGAAGATGCCGTGCTCGGCGGCCTCATCAAGGCCACGCGACCGGCCGTCCGCGAGTTTCGCGTGGCGATGAGCGGAGGCAAGGCGGTGCGCGGCAGCGGTCTGGAAGCCGTCCGCAAGCTGGCCGGACAAGGGGTCCGCAGCGGCATGGCCGAGCTGGGAGCGTTGTGGCAGGAATCGCTGAAGCATAGTCAGGCGACGGTCAAGCATCTGCTGTAATCATTCATCCGGCGTTGCCCGCGATGGGCAGCGCCGGATGGCTGCGGATCGGTTTACGCTGCCGCTGTCGTTTTCTGTAACTCCACTCATCGACGAGTTCCCCGATGCCAGCAAAAGCCCTGCGTGAGGCGCGTTCCTGTGGTCTGGCCTGCCTGCTGATCGTCTCGCCTGCGCAGGCCGCCGATATCCACGATCTGCGTTGGCTGGCCGGCTGCTGGTCCGCGATCGGCGGCGATCCGGGCAGCGGCGAGCAATGGACCCTGCCCGCCGCCAACACCATGTTCGGCGTCAGCCGAACCGTCCGCAACGGCACGCTGCGCGAATTCGAGTACAGCCGTATCGCGCCACTCGAGGACGGGCGGCTGGCATTTCACGCCCAGCCCTCGGGGCAGCCGCCAACCGTGTTCCCGGTGCTGCGCCTGAGCGCCGATGAAGTCGTGTTCGAAGCGCTGGACCACGATTTTCCGCAGCGCGTGATCTACCGACAAACGCCGGAAGGGCTGCTCGCGGCGCGCATCGAAGGCCTGGTCGACGGCAGGCTCAAGGGCATCGACTTTCCGCTGCAAAGAGCACGTTGCGAGGCAAGCCCATGATCCGCACCGGTCTGCTGGTGGCGCTGCTGTCGCTTCTCGGCACAGCGCAGGCGAAAAACGATGCGCCGCGCGGCACGGCCGGCGTGTTCGATTACTACGTGCTGAGCCTGTCCTGGTCGCCGGAATACTGCGCGACCACAAGGCGCGATGACGAACCGCAGTGCGCCCGGCCCTACGCCTTTGTCGCTCACGGCCTGTGGCCGCAGAACGAGCGCGGCTGGCCGGCGGATTGCACCAGCCGCGAGCGGGTGTCGGACGCGACCATCCAGCGCCTGCTGCCGATCATGCCGAGCAAGGGCCTGATCATTCACGAATGGCGCAAGCACGGCACTTGCAGCGGGCTCGGTGCCGATGCCTATTTCGCGGCACTGGAGCGCAGCTACCGCGCGATCCGCATTCCGGAACGCTTTCGCCTGCTGTCGGAAACGCTGTCAGTGCCCGCCAGCGACTTGCGCCGTGACCTGCTGGCGGCGAATCCTTCGATCACGGCCGAAGGGCTGGTGCTGCAATGCAGCGGCCGCTATCTGCAGGAAGTTCGCATTTGTCTGGATCGCCGTTTCGCGCCGCGCGCCTGCGGTGCCGATCTGCGCAACCGCTGCGGCGATCGGGTGGCGCTGAGGCCGGTGCGCTAGACGCGGCGCGTCAGACCCGGTGCAGCTCGGCGACGGCAGTCGGCGCGCGCTGCTTCGGCACGGTGACCGGCAGACGTAGCTGGAATTGCGTGCCGCTGTCGTCGGAGGTCGCGTGGATGGTGCCGCCGTGGTATTCGGCGATCTTGCGGCAGATCGCCAGACCGATGCCGGTGCCGTCGTAATCGTCCGGGCCGTGCAGGCGGCGGAAGATCGCGAACACGGCGTCGAGCTGGTCCGCCGGAATGCCGATGCCGTTGTCGGCCATGGTCAGTTGCCAGAAATCGCCGTCGCGGTCGATGTCGATGCGAACTTTGGGACGCTCGCCGGGCTTCTGGAACTTGATGGCGTTGTCGAGCAGGTTGTGCAGCAATTGCACCAGCAGGCCGTGGTTGGCTTCGACTTCCGGCAAGGTGCCGAACGCGATTTCGGCGCCGGTCTTGTCGATGCTCGTCTTCAGACCCTTGATCGCCTTGGTCAGGGTTTCCGCCAGCGGTTTGCGCTCCACACTCGCCGCATCGCTGCGCCCGACGCGGGACAGGGCCAAGAGATCCTGGATCAGCTGCTGCATCTGCCGCGCGCCCTTGTCGATGTAGTCGAGAAACTCCAGCGCGTCGCCGTCCAGCTTGTCGCGATGGCGGCGGTTGAGCAGTTGCGAAAAGCCGGAAATGGTACGCAACGGGGCTTGCAGATCGTGCGAGGTGATATAGGCGAACTGTTCCAGTTCCTTGACCGCGCGGTTCATGTTGGCCAGCGAGCGGCGCATCTCTTCCTCCGCCAGCTCGCGTGACGTGATTTCCTCGCGCAGCCGCTGGTTGGCTTCGGCCAGTTCTTCCGGCGAACGCATCGCCAGCAGCTTCGGCACCAGCGGAATGATGGCGATGGCGGTGGCCAGCGATACCCCGGCGGTGATCGCTTTTTCGATGCCCTGCAGGTAGTAGATCGGCAGCCAGACGGTGATGATGCCGACGATGTGGCTCAGGCCGCAGAGCACGATGAACGCGGCGAACAGGCCCACGGCCCAGCCGAACGACAGCGGCTGGCGGCGGCGGCGAATGAAGTACAGCAAGGCCGCCGGAATCATGAAGTACGCGATCGCGATGACCGCGTCGGAGGCGACGTGCAGCCAGATCAGGTCCGGCCGCAGCTGGAAGCACACCCCGTGGGGCAGCAAGCCGGCCCCGGCACCAGAGAACAGGTTGGCGAACATCGCCGCATTCAACCGTCGGCGCGCAGGCCTTGCGGCCAGAACGCCTGAAGCTCGGCGGCCGTCAATGCCGGACACAGCGCATCGCCTTGCAGGTAGCGGGCACCGAGGGTGATCAGCAGATCGCGCCGGGCGCTGTCATCGACGCCGCAGGCGATCAGATCGAGACTCAGATTCATCGCCACGCCGATGGCGGCGATCACCGAGCGGCGCAGACTGCCGCCGACCCGGTCGACCGGCAGCATCGCGATCGACTGCCGGCCGAGCTTCACGGCATCGAGCGGCACGGCGGTGACGGCCAGCAGGCTGTCCGCAGCAGTGAGGAAATCGTCGAGCGTGATGCCATAGCCTTCGTCGCGAAGCTGGCGCAGGCGCGCGAGCAGGTCCGGCGTGGCATCAGCCAGCTCGGCAGCGCTGATTTCCAGACGCAGATCGCGCGGCTCGATATGGCGAGCCGCCAGTTCGCGGCCAAGAAAGGACAGCAGATCCGGCTGATCGAGCAATACCTGATCGAGCTTCAGTCCCAGCGACGGCACGCGCAACCCCGCCGCGCGCCAGCCGCTGAAGCGTTGCAGGGCGACGCTGATCATGGCGAATCCAGCTTCGCGGCGACTTTCCGGGCCGGTGCCGCGCCAGGCGATCAGATCATCCCGCGACCACTGCGCCGTGACGCCGATCGGCAGGCTTTCGCGGGCGTCGTACCAAGGCTGGTAAAGCAGTTCGATGCGGTCCAGCGGCGTGCCCTGCCAGCGCTCGGCAAGGTCGGCGGCGGACAGCGCCGGCAGCAACTCGCGGCCTTCGTACTGGCAGACGCCGCCGCCGACGCGATGCGCGCGGAACATCGCCTGCTCGGCGTGTTCGAGCAGTTCGCCCAGCGCATCGCCATCGCGCGGATAGATGGCGATGCCGATATGCGGCGTCAGGCGGGTGCCGGGCACTTCGAGGCTGCGCAGCATTTCATCGAAGCGACGGGCAACGGTCATGGCGTCGAAGCTGGCATCGGTCGGTGCCAGCAGCACCGAAAACTCGCCGCGCGCCATCGCCGCCACGGTGTCCGATTTGCGCAGGCATTCGTCGAGTGCGGTGCCGATGCGGCGCAGGGCGATGTCCATTTCCAGACTGCTGGCACCGCTCAAGGCGGCCGGCAGGCCGTCGAAACCGATCGACAGGATGCCGACGCCGACACCGCTGCGTTCGGCCTGGGCCAAGGCCCGCGCAGCGCGATCCTCGAACAGCGGACGGTTGGGCAAGCCGCTGACCGGATCGTGGCTGGCGCGAACAAAAGATTCCGCTTTCGCGGCATTGAGCTGCGCAAGCTGGCGATGATGCTGCACTGCAAAGCGGATGCGGCGCAGCAACAGGCCTGCGTCATAGCGGCCCTTGACCAGATAGTCCTGCACGCCGAGCCGCATGGTCTGCTGCGCCATGTCGTCGCTGTCGTGGCCGGTGAGCACGATCATCGCGATCGACCAGCCGCAGCGCTTCGATCGAGCTGACACCCTGCCCATCCGGCAGGCCGAGATCGACCAGCACGCAGGAATACTTCATGCGATCCAGCGCCAGGGCGGCATCGGACAAGCGCCGCACCACTTGCAGCATCACTTCGCCGCGCTGGATGGCTTCGCGCAGATGTTCCTGGAGCAGGCGCGAGTCAGCCGGTGAATCTTCGATCAGCAGCAGGGCGAGTGGTTCGAGGCGCTCGGCCGTCGACACCACCTCGTTCTCCTCGTTCGGCCAGTCGGCGGCGCTCATGACAGTCCCCCGATCGGGTCGGTCTTCGGCGGCAGGATCACCAGCCGCAGCCAGAAATCGCGCAGGGCTTCGGCCAGGCGGAAGAAATCGCCGAGGTCGACCGGCTTCGACAGGTAGCAGTTGGCGTGGGCGTCGTAGCTGGCGGCGATGTCGCTTTCGGCAGTTGAGGTCGACAGCACCAGCACCGGCGTGCGGCGCAGGGCCGGGTCGCCCTTGATGGTGCGCAGCACTTCGCGGCCGTCCATGCCCGGCAGGTTGAGATCGAGCAGCACGATGTCGGGCATCCGCACACCGGCGTACTCGCCTTCGCGGCGGATCGCGCGCAAGGCCTTTTCACCGTCACCGGCAATCAGCAATTCATGCGGCAAGCCGGTTTCGCGCAGCACTTCCTGCATCAGCCGGACATCGGCGATCGAATCCTCGACCAGCAGGATCACGGCAGTACGCGCAGCGCCGCTGGCGGACTCCGGCACCGTGCCGCCGATGTCGGGATTGATCATCGGGCGGCCCCGGTGTGGCGATGCGACAAGCGGATTTTCGGCATGGCGAGCAGTCTGGGCATGGCCCGGGCGATGAAAGGCGATGCGGCAATGTAAAGACCTGCCCGACGCTGCGACGAGATTTCATACCGATGGCGCGGAGGTTCGGACAGACGGCTGTGAATCGAGGAGGAGAAGCCAGGCTCACGCGGAGAACGCCGAGATCGCGGAGATCGCGTTGCTGCATCGGCAGGTTTTTTCCGCCTCGGCTTTTTCTCCGCGTTCTCGGCGCTCTCTGCGTGAGACCGGGCTTTTGCTTTCGCCGTCGCGCCCGCGCAAGCGCGTTGCGCAGCCGATAGACTGCCGCGCCCCGCCCGCTCCGAGCCGATCCGCGATGTCCGATGACCTGCGCCGCGGCGCGCTCTATGCCTTGTTGGCCGCCGCTGCGATGGCGTTTGCCGCCACCTGCATCAAGGGTGCTTCGGCTTCGGTGCCGAACGCGGTGGTGGTGTTTTTCCGCGCTTCGATCGGCCTCGTGCTGCTGTCGCCCTGGCTGGTGCGCGGTGGTCGCGAGTTGCTGGCCACCCGGCGTTTCGGCGGCCATCTGTGGCGGGCGACGTTCGGCGTGATCTCGATGTACGGCTACTTCCATTCGATCGGCCATCTGCCGCTGGCCGAAGCGGTGCTCTTGACCTACACGATGCCGCTGTTCGCGCCGTTCATCGGCTGGGCCTGGCTCGGCGAAAAGCCGCCCGGCACCGCCTTGCCGGCGGCGCTGGTCGGGCTGGCCGGCATCATCCTGATCGTCAAGCCGGGCACGGCGGGGCTGGCGAGCATCGCGGCGGCGATCGGCGCGCTGTCCGGCGTCAGCGCAGCGGCGGCGATGATCGGCATCCGCCGGATCAGCGATACCGAGCCGGCATCGCGCATCGTGTTCTATTTCCTGCTGCTGTCGAGTTTCGCCTCCGCCCTGCCGCTGCCCTGGCTGTGGCAGACGCCGGACCTGCCAGGCTGGCTGTGGCTGCTCGGCGTCGGTGCCTTCGCCACCGCCGGGCAGTTCCTGCTGACCAAGGCGTATTCGATCGCCACCGCGTCCTACATCGGACCGTTCACCTACACCTCGGTGATCTTTGCCGGCGCACTCGGCTGGGCGCTGTGGGGCGAAGCGCCGGATCTGTGGTCGCTGGCCGGCATCAGCCTGGTGATCGGCTCCTGCCTGCTGACCCTGCTGTGGCCAGCGAAATCGGCGACGGCGACTGCCGATCTTTAAGCCGCAGCCGCGCGCGACTGCGGGATGGTCGTCAGGCCGAAGTCCTTCGGATCACTGTCCGGAGAAAAGCTGCACGTAGATGCCGCCCTGACCGGGGCTAGCTGGCGTTCCGGCCTGCCCTTCTAGCACCACGGCGTAGTTGCCTACGCCATCGACGCCGACCCCATGAAAGGTGCTGTTTCCGAACGCGGCGACCGATGGCGCAGCCGACTTCTGGACGGTCAGCGCCTGCGCATCCGCGTCGAAAAACTGGACCAGTTCGACGGGCGGCGCGAAAGGCACCATCGCCGCGGGGTCACGACCGACGCTGGCGAGCACGAACGCGCCCAGCGGCGTCACGCCGAGCTTCGGCAGGAAGCTCGGACGGGGCACTTCGGCACCCGCCGCCCGGCCATCGGCCTGATACCGACGAAACGCGCGATCCGAGGCGATCAGGAGGCGGCCGCTGGCGTCAATGCCGATGTCGGGGTAGTCGCCGGCCGGGGACACCAGGAAGCGCGCGCCCTGCGCCTGACCATTCGCTGCGTATCGCGCCGCCATGATCCGGCGGTCGCTTTGCACGCTGCGCGTCCAGGCGATCGCGAACTGGCCGTCACGACCGATCGCAATCGCCGGAAACCCGACCGAGCTGTTGCCGCCTTGATTCGAGTTGCCATTGGCGAGCAGAAACCCGGAATCGACCAAGGTCGGCAGACCGCGCCGAGCGCCGTCGGCACCGAATCGCTGGCTGCGGATGCGACTCGCGTCCGCGACCGGCACCGTGAACTGACCCGCAGGCAGCAGCGCCAGATTCGATTCGGCCCACACCGCCACGAAATCGCCATTGGCGGCCACGGCGACATCCGGCGCCAGCTGGTTGCCGCTGGTGCTGAACGGCATCACGAATTCCCGGCCGCGCGGCGAGCCATCGGCATTGAACTGACGGCCGCGAATGACGCCGGGCGTCAGGATGGTGGCGCCGAATTCCTGCCACAGCACCACCAGATTGCCGGCGTCATCCATGCCGGCGGAAACCGAGTTCGGATCGGTCGGCAGCAAGGACAATCGGGATTCCTCGTCCACCCGGAACGGGCTGCCGAGCGGTTGGCCTTGCGTCGAGTAGTAGCGGGCCATCAGCGAGATGACGGGATCACTGCCGTCGACGCTGCGGGTCTGGTTGTACCAGACAACGGCGAAGCGGCCGTCCGCATTGCGGGCAATGGCGGGGAACGTGCCGAATCCGGCGCTGTCGTTCGCGACCGCCAGGATCGGCTCGCCGATGCGGTCGCCGGGCGCTGCGTGGGCAAGGCCGGCGGTCAGGCTGGACAGCCAGATCAAGCCGGACAGGATCGCTGCGCATGAACCACCGATCGACGACTTGCTCAAGACGCTTTCCCCGGGGTGATGAACCGTTCGTCAACGATGCCACATCGAAGGTTTGCGGAGCGCGGCAGCGATAGCCTGCGCCGTCGCAGCCCGGTAACCTGTCGGGTCCCCTTTGATCGCCCCCGCCATGTTCACCAACAAGTCCGATCTGATCGTCGAACACGTTTCCGACAAGCTGGTTCGCCTCAAGCGCCGCATCGACGGCGGTTTCAAGCTGAAGGCCGACTGGGCACCCAGCGGCGACCAGCCGCAGGCGATCGAGAAACTGGTCGAGAACCTCAGCGGCGGCCTCGCTCATCAGACCCTGCTCGGCGTCACCGGCTCGGGCAAGACCTACACGATCGCCAACGTCATCCAGCGCACCCAGCGGCCGACGATGATCCTGGCGCCGAACAAGACGCTGGCCGGCCAGCTCTACGGCGAGTTCAAGGAGTTCTTTCCGGACAACGCGGTCGAGTATTTCGTCAGTTATTACGACTACTACCAGCCGGAAGCCTATGTGCCTTCGTCCGACACCTTCATCGAGAAGGATTCGGCGATCAACGAGCACATCGAGCAGATGCGGCTGTCGGCGACCAAGGCGCTGATGGAGCGCAAGGACGCGATCATCGTGGCGTCGGTGTCGGCGATCTACGGCCTCGGCAACCCCGAGGCCTACTTCAACATGGTGTTGCACCTGGTCAAGGGCGACAAGCTCGGCCAGCGCGAGATCATCCGTCGCTTGACCGAAATGCAGTACGTGCGCAATGACGTGGCGCTGGCCCGCGGCACCTATCGAGTGCGCGGCGAGATCATCGACATCCATCCGGCCGAGTCCGACGAGGAAGCGGTGCGGGTCGAACTGTTCGACGATGAGGTCGACGGCATCAGCTACTTCGATCCGCTGACCGGCGAAGTCCGCCGCCGGGTGCCGCGGGCAACGGTCTACGCCAAAAGCCATTACGTCACGCCCAAGGAGCGGACGATGGCGATGAGCGGCGCAATCAAGGAAGAGCTTCAGGAGCGCATCAAGTATTTCGCCGACAACGGCAAGCTGCTCGAAGCCCAGCGCATCGAGCAGCGCACGACCTTCGATCTGGAGATGATCCAGGAGATCGGCTACTGCAACGGCATCGAGAACTACTCGCGCTACCTCACCGGCCGCGAACCGGGCGAGCCGCCGCCCTGCCTGTTCGACTACCTGCCGCCCGACGCGCTGGTGGTGATCGACGAAAGCCACGTCACCGTTCCGCAGATCGGCGGCATGTACAAGGGCGACCGGGCGCGCAAGGAGACGCTGGTCGCCTATGGCTTCCGCCTGCCGAGCGCGCTCGACAACCGGCCGCTGAAGTTCGAGGAATTCGAGCGCCTGGTGCCGCAGACCATCTATGTGTCGGCAACGCCCGGCCCTTACGAGATGAAGCTGTCGGGTGACGCGGTGATCGACCAGGTGGTGCGCCCGACCGGACTGATCGACCCCGAGGTCGAGGTCCGGCCGGCGGCCTCGCAGGTCGACGACGTGCTCGGCGAAATCCGGATTCGCGTGGCACAGGGCGACCGCGTGCTGATCACCACGCTGACCAAGCGGATGTCGGAAGACCTGACTGACTATCTCAACGAGCACGGTGTCAAGGTGCGCTACCTGCACTCGGACATCGAAACCGTCGAGCGCGCCGAAATCCTGCGCGATCTGCGGCTCGGCGTGTTCGACGTGCTGGTCGGCATCAACCTGCTGCGCGAAGGCCTCGATCTGCCCGAGGTCTCGCTGGTCGCGATTCTCGATGCCGACAAGGAAGGCTTCCTGCGCTCATCGCGCTCGCTGATCCAGACCATCGGCCGCGCTGCCCGCAACCTGAATGGCAAGGCGATCCTGTATGCCGACGTGATCACCGGCTCGATGCGCGCCGCGCTTGATGAAACCGATCGCCGCCGCGCCAAGCAGATCGAGCACAACACCGCCAACGGCATCACGCCGACGTCGATTGCCAAGCGCATCAATGATGTGATGAAGATGGGCTACGAAGCGACGGACAGCACGCCGTCGCGCCGGGTTGCCGAGAAAGGGGCCGATTACGGCCGCATGGCACCGGAAAAGCTGGCCAAGATCATCGCCAAGCTGGAAAAGGAAATGCGCCAGGCGGCGCAGAACCTGGAATTCGAGCTGGCTGCGAAGAAACGCGATGAACTGCGCAAGCTGCGGGAAACGGCGCTCGGCGCGCGATCGGCCTGAGCTTTTTCGGCCCGGGAGCTTGCACGAGCAAGACGGCGTCCTGTATTATTGCTGACTACGCAGGCGCGTAGCTCAGCTGGTTAGAGCACCACCTTGACATGGTGGGGGTCGATGGTTCGAGTCCATTCGCGCCTACCAAATCGGCAAGAAAAAGGCTCCGGGCGACCGGAGCCTTTTTTGTGCGCTGCTCCCAAGCATTACCGCTGTTTCAAGTAGGCGTGTTTGTTGCTGTCAGATTGGGCCGGGCTGCTTTAAATTCGCAGGCTCCGGGTTCCCGGTCAGCCGTCAACCGTCACGAGATCAATTGCATGCGCGCTTTGCTTCGCAAGTGTTACTACTGGGTCATCGCCACGGTGGCGCGCCTGCTGACCCCGTTCCGGTTTTCTGCGTACATCCGGGCATCCGGCCCGAAGAAACTGCAAATCGGCGCAGGTCCGTCGTTCACCGACGGCTGGCTGGTCACCGACATCGAGCCGCCGCGCCTCAAGGTCGGCTACCTGGATGCCACCAAGCGCTACCCGTTTCCGAGCGCGAGCTTCGACTACATCCACACCGAGCACATGATCGAACATGTGCCGTATCAGGGCGGCGCGGCGATGCTCAAGGAATGCCGCCGCATCCTCAAGCCTGGCGGCCTGATTCGCGTCGCGACCCCCGACGTCAAGGTCCTCCTCGATCTCTATTACAAGCGCGACGATGCGATGGCGACGCGCTATGTCAAATGGATCACCGACCGCCGCCTGCCGGACGTGCCGGGCTACAACCCGCTGTTCGTGATCAACAATGCCGTTCGCGCCTGGGGCCACCAGTTTTTCTATGACGCCGCGCTGCTGACCGATACCCTCACCCGCGCCGGATTCGTCGATGTTCGCCAGTACCGACCGGGCGTGTCGGACGATCCGATGCTCAAGGGCATCGAGCAGCACGGCATCAATGTCGGTGCCGAGGAGATCAATCAGTACGAAACCATGGTCTTCGAGGCGCGCTGCCCGGGCTGAATCGCGATCGAGCCGCCGCAGATCGCGGCGGCACTTGTTTCACGACCGGCGCATTCCCTATAATGCCGCTCTTTTCGGCGGGGGACCCTTCGGTCAACCCGCCTTGTCTATTGGTTTTTGGGAGATACGCGTATCAGCGCGGAACGTCAGGATCGCCGGAACGATGAAATCAACGTACCTCGCGTACGGGTCATCGCCGATGATGGCGCACAGGTCGGCATCATGCTCACCCGCGACGCCATCGCCAAAGCCGAGGAAGCTGGGCTTGACCTGGTAGAAGTGTCGCCGAATGCAGATCCACCGGTCTGCAAGATCATGGATTACGGCAAGTACATCTATCAGAAGGACAAGCAGCAGCAGGCGGCGCGGAAAAAGCAGAAGCAGATCCAGGTCAAGGAAGTGAAATTCCGGCCGACGACCGAGGAAGGCGACTTCCAGACCAAGCTGAAGCACTGCAAGGAATTCCTCGAAGAAGGCGACAAGGTGAAGATCGTGATCCGCTACAAGGGTCGCGAACTGGCACATCAGGAACTGGGTTTCAGGCTGATTGACCGCCTCAAGGCCGAGCTCGATGAGCTGGCACTGGTCGAGCAGCACCCGAAGCTCGAAGGCAAGCAGGCCATCATGGTGATGGGCCCGCGCAAGCACTAACAACACTGCAAAGTCATCCTTGCGGTGGATGACTGCTACATCAATACATTGGCAACACATTGGAGCCGTAGAAATGCCGAAGCTGAAGACCAACAAGGGCGCCGCCAAGCGCTTTTCCCGCACCGCGAAAGGCGGCTTCAAGCGCTCCAGCGCGTTCAAGCGCCACATCCTGACCAAGAAATCGCCCAAGCGCATCCGCGACCTGCGTGGGCCGACGATGGTGCATGCCTCGGACAACAAAGAAGTCCGTCAGCTGCTCCCGTACGCCTGAATCCTCGGATTCAAGGCGTCACCCAAGCTGTAGAAGTGTCGCTTACATAGAAGATTCGCCCAGCGAACAAGACAATCGAAAGGTAATTACAGATGGCACGAGTCAAACGCGGCGTAACTGCCCGCGCCCGTCACAAGAAGTTGCTGAAGAAGGCCAAGGGCTACTACGGCGCCCGAGGCCGCGTCTACCGCGCTGCCAAGCAGCAGGTCATCAAGTCGGGCCAGTACGCCTACCGCGATCGCCGGGTCAAGAAGCGCGAGTTCCGCGCCCTCTGGATCCAGCGCATCAACGCGGCATCGAACGAGCTGGGCCTGTCGTACTCGAAGTTCATCCACGGCTTGTCCTTGGCTGAAATCGCAGTCGACCGCAAGATGCTTTCGGACATCGCGATCCACGACAAGCCGGCGTTCGCCAAGCTTGTCGAGCAGGCGAAGTTGAAGCTCGCCGCGTAAGCAGTCCGGCTGCAAAACGGGGGAGCGGCGTCTTTCGCCTCTCCCCTTTTTTGTGCCCTCGAAATATTGACGACCGAGTGCCATGAACGCGACTTCCACTCCCAATCTCGACGAACTGCTGGCCAGTGCGCAGACCGATATCGCCGCCGCAGCGGAACCGCGCGCGATCGAAGCGTTGCGCGTCGATCTTCTCGGCAGACGAGGCCGGGTCACCGACCTGCTGAAAAGCTTGGGTGGCATGCCGCACGAGCAACGCAAGGCCTTCGGCGAGCAGGTCAACAAGGTGAAGGAGCAGCTGTCGGCTCAGCTCGAAGCGCGCGCCCGCGCAATCGCCGATGCCGAACTCGACCGCCGACTGGCCTCGGAAACCATCGACGTCACCCTGCCCGGCCGTGGCGAACCCGCCGGCGCGCTGCATCCGATGTCGCGCTCGATTCGCCGCATCGAGCAGATCTTCAACGCGATGGGCTTCGAATCGGTCCAGGGGCCGGAAATCGAGGACGACTGGCACAACTTCCAGGCGCTGAACATTCCGGAATCGCATCCGGCGCGAGCGATGCAGGACACCTTCTACGCCCTGAATGGCGCGCGCCTGCTGCGTACCCATACCAGCCCGGTACAGATTCGCACCATGCTGGAGCGCAAGCCGCCGATCCGCATCATCTGCCCGGGCCGCGTCTATCGCGTCGATTTCGATCGCACCCACAGCCCCATGTTCCATCAGGTCGAAGGCCTGTATGTGGCTGAAAACGTGGGACTTGCCGATCTGAAACACGACTTGCAGAAATTCCTGTCGCTGTTCTTCGAACGCGAAGTCGAAGCGCTGTTCCGGCCGTCCTACTTCCCGTTCGTCGAACCGGGTGCCGATGTCCACATCCGCTGGGGCGACCCCGAAAAGGGCACGCGCTGGCTCGAAGTGCTCGGCTGCGGCGTGATCCATCCCAACGTGCTGGCCGCCGTCGGCATCGACCCCGAGCGCTACACCGGCTATGCCTTCGGCATGGGCGTCGAGCGTCTGACCATGCTGCGTTACGGCGTCGATGACCTGCGCCTGTTCTTCAACAACGATCTGCGGTTTCTGGAGCAGTTCAAGTGAAACTTTCAGAGAACTGGCTGCGCGAGTGGGTCAACCCGCCAGCTACCGCCACCGAACTCGCCCACAAGCTGAACATGGCGGGCCTCGAAGCAGAAGCCGAGCCGATGCTGGCTGTGCTGCCGCAAGGCATCGTCGTCGGCAAGATCGTCAGCGCCACGCCGCATCCGCAAGCCGATCGCCTGCGGGTCTGCGAAGTCGATGCCGGCACCGGCGAAATCCTGCAGATCGTCTGCGGCGCAGCCAATGCCCGCCCGGGCATCCTGATTCCCGCAGCCCTGCCGGGTGCCGTGCTGCCGAACGGCACGCAGATCGGCAAGGCCGCGCTGCGCGGTGTCGAATCGAGCGGCATGTTGTGCTCCGCATCGGAACTCGGCTTGGCCGAGAAATCCGAAGGCCTGCTCGAACTCGATCCCGGCGCCAAGCCCGGCACGCCGATCGAAAAGCATCTGGGCCTCGTCGACAACAGCATCGTGCTGGAACTGACGCCGAATCGCGGCGATGCCTTGAGCATTCTCGGTCTGGCCCGTGAAACAGCGGCGCTGTACGGCATCCAGATGACCGCGCCGCGCGTGAAGCCCGCAGTGGTCGAGCCGGAAACGCGGATCAGCGTCGTCGTCGAAGACATGGCGGGTTGCCCGCATTACGTCGGGCGGGTCGTCGAAGGCCTTAACGCGGCCGCACGCACGCCGGACTGGATGAGTGAACGCCTGCGTCGCTCAGGCTTTCGCACGATTCATCCGGTCGTCGACATCACCAACTACGTGCTGCTCGAACTCGGCCAGCCGATGCACGGCTTCGACGCCGCGCAGCTCAAAGGCGCGATCCGGGTGCGCCGCGCCAAAGCTGGCGAACAGCTCAAGCTGTTGAACGAGCAGACCATTTCGCTGGACCCACGCGACCTACTGATCACCGACGACTCCGGTCCGCTGGTGCTGGCCGGCGTCATGGGTGGCGAAGCCTCCGGCTGCTCGACTACCACGACCTCGATCTTCCTCGAAGCCGCCTGCTTCGAGCCGGTGTCGATCGCAACCTCCGGCCGCCGTCACAAGCTGCTGTCCGATTCGCGCTACCGCTTCGAGCGCGGCGTCGATCCCGCCCTGCAGCGCCAGGCGCTGGAACGCGCCACGGCGCTGGTCCAGGAGATCTGCGGCGGCAAGGCCGGACCGATCGTCGAAGTCGGCACCGCACCTGCATACGTCGCCGAGATCGGCCTGCGCCACTCGCAGGTCAACCGTCTGCTCGGCTGCGAGATTCCGGCGGCGCGCATCGCGCCGCTGCTGCAAAGCTTAGGCATGAGCGTCAACCCGACCGGCGCCAGCAGCTGGCAGGTCAAAGTGCCGCCGCATCGCTACGACCTGCGCATCGAAGCCGATCTGGTCGAAGAAATCGGCCGCCTGCACGGCTACGACAACATCGCGCCGCGCGCCTACGCCGCCGAACTGGCCCCGTTCTCGCCGAAGGAAACCACGCGCGCGCTGGATCGGGTCAAGGATGCCCTGGTCGCCCGCGGCTATCAGGAAGTGGTGACCTACAGCTTCGTCGATCCGAAGATTCAGGCGCAGCTCGACCCGGAAACCCCGGGGGTCGCGCTCGACAACCCGATCGCCGAAACCATGTCGGTGATGCGCACCACCATCTGGAGCGGCCTGATCCCGACCTGGCAGTACAACCGCCAGCGCCAGCAGAAACGCGCGCGGCTGTTCGAGGCCGGTGCGGTCTACGCGCTCGAAGGCGAGGCCAATCGCGAGCAGGCCAAGCTCGCCGGCCTGATTGCCGGCCCTGCCCTGCCCGAGCAATGGGGGGCGGCAGCGCGTCCGGTCGATTTCTTCGATGCCAAGGCCGATCTCGAAGCGCTGTTCGGCACGTCGCTGCGTTACGAGGCCGGTCAGCACCCGGCGCTGCATCCGGGCCGCACGGCGCGCATCGTGCGCGATGGCGTGGCCGTCGGCTGGCTCGGCGCGCTGCATCCGAAGCTGGCTGATGCCCTCGACATCCCCGAA
The DNA here is from genome assembly GCA_021732745.1 of Nevskia sp. Classification (GTDB taxonomy): domain Bacteria; phylum Pseudomonadota; class Gammaproteobacteria; order Nevskiales; family Nevskiaceae; genus Nevskia. Next base: position 509,082 of record JAKFUK010000002.1, read on the forward strand.
GCGCTCTACCTGTTCGAACTCGACTGGGCTGCGGTTCGCGATATCGCGTTGCCAGTGCCGGTTGGGGTATCGGAATTTCCTTCGTCGCGTCGTGATCTGGCCTTCGTGGTCGATGAAGCGGTGGCCGCCGGTGCGATTGCTGAGGTCATTCGCGACGCCGCCGGTCCGCTGCTGAAGTCGCTTCAGACCTTTGATGTCTACCGAGGTACAGGCCTCCCGGCGGGACGCAAAAGCATCGCCTTCGGCTTGATTTTTCAGGATTATTCACGCACGCTGAATGTGGAAGAAGTCGACGCCGCCGCGCACTCCGTTGCCGCCAGCGTTCATGCCCGACTGGGTGGTTTGGTAAGAGACTGACAATCGTGGCGTTGACCAAAGCCGAGCTGGCCGAAGCCCTGTTCGAGGAACTGGGCCTGAACAAGCGGGAAGCCAAGGAGTTCGTCGATTACTTCTTTGAAGAAGTGCGCGAGCGACTGGAGAATGGCGAGGAAGTGAAACTGTCCGGCTTCGGCAATTTCGAGCTGCGCGACAAGAGCCAGCGCCCCGGCCGCAATCCCAAGACCGGCGAAGAGATTCCGATCTCCGCGCGCCGCGTGGTGACGTTCCGTCCGGGCCAGAAACTGCGCCTCAGGGTCAGCGTCGATGAAGACGACGCATAAGCTCGCGCCGCTGCCGGAGATTCCCGGCAAGCGCTACTTCGCGATCGGTGAAGTCAGTGAACTGTGCGGCGTCAAGGCGCATGTGCTGCGCTACTGGGAGCAGGAATTCCCGCAGCTGAAGCCGGTCAAGCGGCGAGGCAACCGTCGCTATTACCAGCAGGCCGATGTCGAGATGGTGCGGCGCATCCGCAGCCTGCTGTACGAACAGGGCTACACCATCGGCGCCGCCCGGCTGCGCCTGAAGGACGCGCCGCGCGGCGATGCGGCTGCGCAGACTTCCGAAACGGCAGTGCTGGCGGCGGTTGCCGTGGGGCGTGGGCAGCAATTGCGGGATATCCGGCAGGAATTGCAATCGCTGCTCGATCGCTGGCCGTATTGAGTCGCAAGACAGTCCGGCGGCAGGCTACAATCAACGAATTCGGGGCGTAGCGCAGTCTGGTAGCGCACTTGCCTGGGGGGCAAGTGGTCGCAGGTTCAAATCCTGTCGCCCCGACCACTAAAAATTCAAGAACTTGCGTTGTTTCGAAAGCCACCTGCACGGGTGGCTTTTTGTTTTTGCCCCGCGTTGGAACTGTCATTCCATAGCCGGCCGCTGCCTGTTCGCCGTCACGGCAGGATGATGCGGCTCAAGCCCTGATTCGCTCCATCCGTGTTGTTCGGTGCGGTTGCCGGGTCGATATGGCGTTCGAGTGCTGCGAACACTTCCACATCTCGCCAGTGATCGAACGCGCCACGCTCCAGGCAGAGGCATCCGTCTTCGAGCGTGATGGTCGCGCGCCGCAGATACAGCGTTTGTCCCTTCTTCCCGCGCGCCATGCAATCAGCGGCGTGCCAGTGATTTTCCGGAAACGCCTGATCCAGCCCCACGAACGTGCCATCACCGAAGCTGCTTTCGTAGTGGTCTTCGCTGAGGATCAGATGCACGTCGATCGAATGGACGGCTCGGCGCAGCGTGCGCTGTTCGATGAAGGCGGAAAGTTCGGGATAGTCCGTGGACAGTACCGCCCTGGCCGGCCGGAAATTGTCGGCCCAGCGGACAGGTTCATACGAAGGAACCGGCGGCACTTCTGGCAGTGCTTCTATTTCATCCGCACCGAGGACCATTACCCGATGCGTGTTGTAGATGCGCTGGTGCGCCGCATCCCAGGGCCGGGTGTTGGGAATCAGGAATTGCCAGCTTGATCGGCTTTGCCAGCGGCCGTGCTCGTCCGGGGGGCTCACCGAAATCCGGAACAGACCGTCGTCTGCCATGTCGCCGATCGCGGCGTAGATGGAAGTATCGCTGTCGTCGAGAAAGAAGTTGGCTTTCATGGTGCATCCCTCCGTTCGGCCTCGTGGTTTCCCGTCCGCTTCGGAAATCCGCTTCCTTGCAGGCTCGAAGCCCGTCGCCCGTCATCCATGACCAGTTCCCGCTCCGGCCAGCGCATGGCGGACAACCGACCCTCGAATTTTTCAGTCCGGCCTTTCATTCGTTCGACGAAGCGCACGCCGACGCAGTGATCGACGCAGAAAGCGTTGCCGCGCAGTCCTAGCCAGGCGTCGTCGGGGTGTTCGGCAAACAGGTCCGGCGCTCCCTTGTGCTCCGGCGGCGTCATGCCTGTCGGCGTGCGCCAGTAGTGGCCGAAGATGACGGCAACCTCGTCGTCATATCGGTTCCACCAGCGGTCACGATCAAGCAATCGCCATTTGCCGGTCGAGTAGAACGGTAAATTGCCCGGCACTTCCCGCCCGGAAGTCAGTACGCGAACCGGATGGCCGTTTTGCTGCGTGGCTTCGCTCGCCGCCAAATGCGGGAGCGAGCTGACGCGGGCCTGCGGATCGGCTTTGACCTTGTCGTACCGCATTCTTTCGGCTTCGATCCGCGCATGATCGGGCGACGCAGCGGCCTGCTGCCGCAATGCTTGCTCGGCGGCCTCGTGGAACGCGACGACATCGGTGTCCACTGAAGCGCGCGCAGCCCGCAGGGCATCGGCTTCCGGGCAGGCGTGCACCACACGCAGGTCATCGCGTTCCAGCACCAGCGGAAGGCTGCGCAGAAACGAAAGGATGCCGGCGCGATCGTCGACGGTCGCCGCGCGGCAGTTGGCGAACTTGCCGCTTTCGCGATCTTCCCGATGCGCGTCTAGTCCAAAGAACCAGCCGTTGCCTTCACGATGCCTGTCCAGCAGCAGGTTCAATTCGTGATTGCCGAGCACGCATTGGGCGCGACCGGCGTCGACCCAGGCCTTGACCCGCGCGATCACGCCGATGCTGTCAGGTCCGCGATCACAAAGATCGCCAACGAAGATCAGGTGCCGATCATCCGGATGCGTTCCGTCAGCGTCGTAACCGAGTTCGCGAATCAAGGCTTCAAGTGCTTGCAGCTCGCCGTGAATGTCACCGATCACGTCGAGCTTGCCCGCCGCCAAAGTCCTCACCATTGCCTTGTCCATTCAGCCCTCCTGCGACCATCGCCGCCCAGCCCGTTCACCCGCCGGCCCGATTTCATCGAGACCCCATTTCCGCCATTGATTGGATTTGCCGCTCATCGGGGTTGGCCCCCGGATTCGTCCCGCAGGACGGCGTCATTGCGACGCAATTTAATTTTAACGCCACCACACGGAAGGCGACAGCGGTTGAAAACATACTCAATCGCCGCACGCCGATTGCCGTCGATGAAGGTCGTCGCGAACCTCGTACCAGTCAGTCCAGCGCTTCACGCGCCGTGATCGTCCGCTCGTCGTAAGGCGGCGTGAGAGCCAGACGCAAGCGATCGTCACCCGTCACCAGCACCGCACGCGGCTCGCAATCCAGCAACGCCAGTAGATGCGCGTCGTTCGGATCGGGTGATGCCGGGTGCGTGCCGTTGGCGGCGATCTCGGCCAGCACCGCGTCGACCTCGTCGACGTTGAGGCCGTGCATCCGCATGAGCTTCGGGCGCAGCAGCACGGCGCGGTATTCGGCGAGCAAAGCAGTCGACAACAGAAAGCGCAGATTGCCGTTCAGCATGCCGCGAACGATCAGCAGCGGCGGCGAGTCGGCGGACTTGGTCAGCAGTGCCGACACGAGGATGTTCGTGTCGACCCCATACCGATGCTTCACCGGCGCGCGCGGTGCGCGGCGACCTCGCGGATGGCGAGTTGCATGGCGGCTTCGTCGTCGAGCGCAGCGGCGCAGCCGCGCGCCTTGTCGAGCAAGTCCATGGCGTTCGCCTTGGACTTCACGCCGTATAGCTCAAGACTCTGATCGACGATCTCCGCCATCGGACTTGCCCTGCCGGGCAGCGGTTTCCTTCAGCGCCGCGTAGCGCGCTGCCGGGAGGGCGACGGTGAAACGGGCGGTATCCATGCGGTGAATATATGCGGATGCACCATTGCACGAAAGGCATTGGCGTTCATCGCAAACCGCAGCATCAGGCTGTTTTCGACGTCCGGACCTGCCTAGCTAGCCCGCCTTCGGCAGCAGTTCCGGACCGAGGTAGTAAGCGGCCAGCATCAAGGTGGTGACCAGCATCAGCCAGCCTTCGATGATCCGCCGCCACAGCGGCGGCGCATGGCGCAGTTCCATGAAATCGAGCACCACCAGGCGGCCCTTGATCCAGGTGATGGCGAATGTGACAGCGCCTGCGGCGAGGCCCAGACCGCCGTCGACACCGACCCAGAAGGTGGTCGCGGTGGCGATGATCAGGATCAGCCAGGTGCGATGCGGATTGAGCAGGAAGGCGGGCATCGCGAGCCTCAGCGCAGCAGGTACAGCAGCGGAAACAGGAAGATCCACAGCAGGTCGACCAGATGCCAGAAGGTGGCCCCCGATTCGATGCCGCGCATGTTGCCGGCGTGACAAGCACCTTTGCGGGCATTGCTCCAGATCACCGTCAGCACCACGGTGCCGCCGATCACGTGACCGAGATGGATCATGGTCAGCGCGAAGTAGAAATTGAAGAAAGTGTCGGTATTCAAGGAGATGCCGGCCGCGAACTTGGCCGAATACTCGAAGTACTTGACCACCATGAAGCTCAGGCCGAGCAGGATTGCCAGCGCCAGGTAGCGCGGCACCTGCTGGCTGTGGTTGGCCCGCGCCGCGCGAACGGCGCTGACCACCGCCCAGGAACTGGTCAGCAGGAACAGGGTGTTGATGACGCCCAGCGTGCGATCCAGCGTCAGTTGCGAAGCGTTGAAGACCTCGGTCTCCATCGCCCGGTAGCCGACGTAGGCGACGAAGAACATGCCGAAGGTCAGCAGCTCGGCGAGGATCAGGAACCACAGGTCCGGGTCGCCGGGCAGGCGCGGTTCGGCCTTGGCGGTCGCCGGGATCGGGGCAGTCAGCTCGACGGGCATGGTCGAAGGTCCGTTTCGATGGCGAAACTCCCTCCCCCTTCGCGGGGGAAGGAGCAAATGCCGGGATCAGGCCGCAGCGAGGCGGCTGGAACCGACCGGCTCGGCAACATTCATCCGGCGGCGGATTTCCTTGATCATGAAAACGCTGGCGGTCGAGTACCAGCAGAGCCAGCAGAAGTACGGGAAGTAGAAGCTCAAGATCCCGCTCCAGGCGAACGGACCATCCTTCATCACGCCGGTGAGGCTGGCCGGGAAGAAGCTGATGCCGCACCAGATGGTCAGGTAGCAGACCCAGCGCGGGAACAGCGGCACTTTACTTTTATCGGCAAGACCGACCAGCGCGGCGGCGACCATCTGCAGGGTGGTGCAGGCGTACTGGAGATCGATGCACAGCCAGCCGGTGTCGGTCATCAGCTGGAACGTCTCGGGGCTGGCTTCCGGACGGAAGGCGGCGACCGCCCAGAACATGGCGCTGAACGACACCACCATGACGGTGAGCGCGCCACCGATCAGTTGGAGGTACGACAGGATCGGCATGTTCTTGCCTTCGATGCGCGACATCTGGCCGGCGAGCACGCAGGTCCACGGCATGTACAGGCAGACGGTGATCATCGAGATGATGAAGCCGAGGCGGATCTCGCCGAGGCTGCCGAGATAACGCTCCTTCAGTGCGATGGCGGTCAGCGATGGCGAGGGATTCGGGAAGTTGTGGCCGAAGCCGAGCCAGAAAATGATGAAGGTGACGACGAACGCCGGCCCGCACCAGGCGCTGATCAGCTGATACCGCAGACTCGTTTTCTCATCCATCTCGTTCTCCCCTCGTTGTTGTGACGATTGCAGTCGACGGACCCAAATGGGTTCTGCGTTTCAGGCGGCCGCACTCATGGCCCGCGCGCTGTTGTCCAGCGACACGATCAGCTTGCGCAGCAGCTTGTCGAGCAGCGCGAATTCCTCGGCGCTCAGGCCTGAAAAAGCCCGTTCCAGCGGCTCGATCATCTTCGGCACGATGTCGCGTACCCGCTGCCGGCCGGCTGCCGTGATGGCGATCTCGTGACGGCGCGCATCGCGGGCGTGGACGGTCCGGGTGACCAGCGCGTCCTGCACCAACTCCTCGATGATCCGCGTGGTGTTGGCGCGGCTGGTGCCGATCATTTCGCTGAGTTCGCTCGGTGCCGCTGAGCCCTTTTCGCTGGCGACCAACAGGCACAGCGCGTGGAAGGCGTGTTCGCTGGTGCCGAGCGCACGGAACACCGGCTCGAAGAAATTGCCAAGCCCGAAGGCGCTGATGCGAATCAGGCGGACCAGCACCGTCGGCGCCATCGGCATGTCCGGCAGCGCCCGCGCCATGCGCGGCGTGCTCGATTCGACAGCGGACAGACGTTCGATACCCTTCATGTCGTCAAATGATAGTTTAGCGGTGAACTATATAGTTATCGTTCATGCAGGGGATTGCAAGCGGTTTCGGCAGAGGAATGGGAAGCCCTCGGAAGAGGGTTGATGCAGAACAGCGAAGCCTTGCTTTTGTAGGTCGTCATTCATGGCAACGGCGCGGCGACTTGTCAGCGGAGGCACCGTCGGGATGAATCCCGACCTACAAAATCCTGTACGTCGCGGGCAGCAATCCCTTGCCGATGAGGAATACGGTCAGCCCTTCAGCAGCTTCTTCGCCAGGCTCCAGCGATGCACTTCGCTGGGGCCGTCATAGATCCGGAACGGGCGGATGTCGCGGAAGATCCGTTCGACGATGGTTTCGCCGGTGACGCCGCTGCCGCCGAGCACCTGCACGCTGCGATCGACCACCGCCCAGGTCTTTTCCGAGCAGATCACCTTGGCGCGGCTCGATTCGAAGTTGGCGCGCGCGGCACCGCCCTCGTCGCGGTCGAGGATGTCGGCGCAGTACAGGATCGCCATTCGCGCCAGATGCAGGTCCATGTCGTTGTCGGCGAGCATGAAACCGACACCTTCGTGATCGCCCAGGCGCTTGCCGAACGCCTGCCGGCGACGGGCGTAATCCATCGCCGCGTCGTGAGCGCGGCGCGCGGCACCGAGCCAGCGCATGCAGTGAGTCAGACGTGCCGGGGCCAGACGAATCTGAGCGTAGCGGAAGCCCTCGCCCACTTCGCCGAGCACGTCAACCGCCGGCACCCGCAGATTGTCGAAGCGAACCACGCAATGACCACCGGCGAAGCAGCGGTCGAGCGAATCCATCTGCCGCTCGATGACGATTTCCGGCTGCGCCATGTCGGCCAGGAACATCGTTGCCCGGCCATCTTCCAGCCGCGCCATGATGATCGCGAAGCTCGCCCCTTCGGCACCAGTGATGAGCCACTTGGTGCCGTTGATGAGGTAGTCGTCGCCGTCCCGCACGGCAGTGGTCATCAGCATCGACGGATCGGAACCGGCACCCGGTGCCGGCTCGGTCATCGCGAAACAGGAGCGGGTCTTTCCTGCGACCAGCGGGGCCAGCCAGCGCGCCTTTTGGGCTTCGGTGGCGACCACTTCCATCAGATGGATGTTGCCCTCGTCCGGCGCGTGGATGTTCATCGCCACGGGGCCGAGCGGCGAATAGCCGGCCTCCTCGAACACCACCGCCTTCTCGATGTGGTTCAGATGCAGGCCGCCCAGTTCCTTGGAGGCGTGGACGGTGAGCAGGCCGGCGTCGCGGGCGCGGGCGATGAGTTCGGCGCGCAGGTCTTCGGTCGGACCGTGGTCGGTCTGGCGCGGATCGCGTTCGTAAGGCATCACCTGGTCGGCGATGAAACGGCGGCTGCGTGTTTGCAGGTCGAGCAGCGCTGGCGAAAGCTGGAAGTTCACGGTGGGCGGACGGGTTTCAGCTGCCGATCAGGGTTTCGATCGCCGGCAAGCCGGACGCCGGGCCTTCCCAGCCCTGCAGGGCGATCCAGGCACGCTCGCGCAGCAGTTCTTCCTGCGTGTGCGCCATCACCGCTGCGTTGATTGCCTTGAGTGCGACATCTTGGGCGGTGGCGGCAGCGGCGGTCACCACGGCGCCGACCCGCTCGCGAAGCGCGAGATTCGCGGCTTCGAGCGCCGCAGGTTCAGTGCCGGCCGCCGCCATCAGCAGGCGGCCTTCCGCCGCGCTGGCCGCCAGCGCGTGCAGGGCATCGGCGGCTTCGGGAATCGCGGCACCGGCGCTGGCCAGCGCATCGGCGAGCGCCAGATAGCGGCTCAGCTCGTGGCGGTCGTAGCGGTATTGCAGCGGCAGGCGCTGGGCGATCAGATGCAGCATCGCCACCACCAGCTGACCCTGCTCCTGGGCCAGCTTGTTGGCCGGATCGACGGCCGGCAGCACGACATCGCTCAGCGACTTGATGATCGCCGGAATCTGGAAAGCGGGACGCAGTTCCATCAGAGCAACTCCGCCGTCTGGGCCATCTGGGTACGCAGCTCGTCGAGCAGCGAATAGGAGATGCCAGTGATCCAGCTGACCAGCACGTCCTGATGGGTCTTGCCGTTGCGCGGCGCGCGGTAGCCGGTGGCGAGCACGATGGCGACGGCCTTGTAGTTGTTGAAGATGTCGTAGTACTGCATGCGTTTCGGATCAACCTTGAGCCCGGAAGCCTTTTCATAGCGGGCAACGAATGCCTGCATCGGCAGGAAGCCGCCGATCAGGAAAGTCTTGCCGTCCTCGGCCAGATGACCGAACGGCCGCTTGGCGCACCAGGACAGGTCCTCGTGGCGATCGCCGAGATAGGCCAGTTCCCAGTCCAGCCAGGCGCTGATTTTCAGGTCCTGTTCGGTGTACAGGAAGTTGCCGAGCCGGTAGTCGCCGTGGACCACCGAAACATGATCGACCGGCGGCATGTTGCGACGCAGCCAGGCCATGGTCAGGCGCATCAGCGGCACGTCCTCGTGGGCGTCCTCCTCCCAGACCCGCTCCCAATGATTCAGCGCCCATTCGAGCGCCTGGGTGCCGATCGCCGGACGGTCGTAGGCACCGAGATCGGCCTGCCGCCAGTCGAAGCTGTGGGTGATCGCAAGATGGTCGACGAACTGCTGACCCAGGGTTTCGCGAATCTCCGGCGGCATGAAAGTGCCGACACCGGACACGTTGCTGCTCGACGCCGACGGCTTGGTCACGCCCTCGGCAAAGCCGTAGACGATGGCCGGATACGGCAAATGCTCGCCATATGCGTCGATCCAGTAAGTCGGCGGCACCGGCACCACGCCTTCCATCGCCTTGATGATCTGGAATTCGCGCAAGCGGCTGGTTTCGGTGATCGCTTCCGAAGGCTCCATGCGCAGCACCAGCGGCGTCGACACGCGACCGACACCGGGCTGGCTCCAGTCCAGCGTGAACGCCATCTGCAGCTTGGAGGCACCACCGGACAGCCAGCGGCAGTCGCGCACCGTGAACGGCTCGACGAGCTGCGTCTTGAGCAGCGACTCGGTGCCGGCCTGCAACTGCGCCAGCGTGACCGGCGCGTACGGCGGCCCGGCGCGGCGTTCGAGCTTGCGGGTCAGCACCCGGTCGATCTCGGTTTCGCAGGGGAAGCGCCGACGCAGCTCGGCGATCCACTCGGGGCTCGGACGGTTCTTGTCCACGGTTGCTGCCATTGCCGCTCTCCTCGTTATTCTCGTTGTCATGACTGCGCAGGAACTCTATCGCGGCCCACGTAGGGTGGGCAGGCTTCTTCTGCCCACGCGTATGCCACGGCCGAACGTCGGCGAATCGGTGGGCAGATGAAGCCTGCCCACCCTACGAACGAGCTCGAATCGCGTCGCGGTTGCGGGTCAGATAGGCGCGGCTCAGGCCGATCTGCTGCACGCCGTAGCCGGTCCGGCCTTCGCAATTCACCCGCATGTAGCTCTGCAAGTAGGTGTTCGACGGATACGGTGCCCAGTAGCAGCTATTCAGTGCCGAGTAGCTCATCGCGAATTTCTTGCCGCGGACGTCGACGATTTCCAGCTCGCCGCCCATCGGCACTGCTTTCCGATATTCCTGGGTGCCCCGGCATTCGGTCATGCCGTAGGTCTTGCCGTCTTCCAGCACATAGCCGCTGACCAGCTTGCCGTAGTCGTTGGTCCGCGCCAGATCGTGGGCGACGAACAAGTGCGCGGTCAGGCTTTCGCCGAAGCTCGCGTGCCACCAGATCACCGAGGAATTGTCGCGCTCCGGGCGCGGTCCCCAGCTGCGGTCGCCGGTGTCGACGCAGTCGACCTCGTACTGCTTGCCGCGCACCGTCAGCCGGCCCTTGATTCGATAGGTGACGTCGTAATGCCCGGACCATGAGGTATCCCAGGCTGGGCCGTGGCGAGCGGCGGCCAGCGGGTCCATGTCCGGATCGTTGAGATCGTAGGGCTCGTGGATGGCGACGCAATCGAGATCGAACGAGGTGTCGTCGATGCCCTCGTAGCGCACTTCGTAGCGCCTGGTCGGGTCGCTTGCCTTGATGCTCAGGCCGTTCGGCAAGCTGAAATCGAGCAGCGATTTCGGACAAGGCAAGTGCTGCTGGTTGTCGATGTAGATCTGCTCTTCCCAGAGATCGGTGATCCGGTCATGAATGGTCACGTCGACCATGCAGACACCGAGCATCGGCCGGGTCAGCACATAGACGATGCCGCTGACCGTGGTGCCCGGCACATGGAAGGACAAGGCGATGGTTTCCACCCATTGCCAGTGAGAGTCCGGCTTGAAGTGGAATTCGGCATCTTCGGGCTTGATCACGGGCTCGCTCCTGCGCAGGGCTGCGGAAATAAAAAAGCGCCCGGTCCAAAGTGACCCTTTCGGGGCGGTGGGGGAGCAACAGGACCGGGCGCGTCGAAACGAATCAGGCCTGCCGTGACGCCAGGTAGGCGAGGTAGTCGGTCGGCCACATGAATTCGGTCCAGCCGACGGCGGCTTCGCCGTCGATCGTGCAGCGCATCGCGCCTTCGATCAGCGAGCAGCTCGGCACCGGCGGCATCACCAGCGTCGCGAAATACTCGCCTTCCACCTGCGCACTGCGGCCGATGGAATCGGTGACCGTCGCCGAGATGGTTTTCTGGTGGTAGCGGGCGTCGGTGCTGAATGCGACCTTGACGGCAGCAATTTCTGCGAACACGCCGTCGCGGTTCAGATAGCCGCGCAGTTCAGTGCGGCCGCCGATCGCGATTTCCCAGAAATGCAGCTGGGTGCCGGCGTTGTAGGCGTGCAGCCACTTCCAGTGCTGCGGGCCCGCCCAGTCGCGGACGCCCCAGGAATGGTCGCGGGCGCAGAAAGTATCGAACGCCAGCGCCTTGCCGTCGACAGTGATGGTGCCGCGCACCCGCCCGGCCTGCTCCAGACGATCGGTGGCGGCGAACTTCGGGCAGCCGTCGGGATGGAAGCTGTAGGCGTAGGCCGGCTGCACGGCCTCGAAGGCGGCATCGATGGTAACCCGCGCGGTCGACACCTTGAAGCGCGCGGTCTTCATCTTCAGGTCCTGCGACAGATACAGATTGCCGACCTGCCAGTCGTCGAAGTTCTTTTCCGGCCCCATCGGAATGCCGTCCACCGCCTCGAAAACCGGGGTGTCGCCAATACCCGGGCCGTAGGCTGCGAGTGCGGAACCCGCGAGGCCGTCCTTGTTGATCCAGGTGTAGACGAAGGCAGCGATGCCGTGCTCGGGCAGCGCGATCACGTAGGGAATCGACTCGCGTTCCAGCGGCAAGTCGCGCAATTTGTGGCGGCCGTCGTTGACGGGGTCGAGCACGGGGAGAACGCGGGGGGAAGCGGGCATGGTCATGGTCGGTTTCTCGGCGGTATGGGGTTAGCGGGCCAGCAGCTCGGCGAGCGGCGGAATCGCTTTCGGATCGGGCTCCCAGCCCTGCATCAGCATCATCGAGCGGTCGCGCAAGCCTTGTTCCTTCGACATCGCCAGCACGGTCTGCTGGATGTTCGGACGGCAGGCCGCGTCGCCATCGCGATGGACTTCGGTGACCAGCGCGCCAGTGGCCGCACGCAAGGCGCGCACCTTGGCTTCGATGTCGGCCGGCGAGGCGCCTGCGGCATCGAGCGCAAGCCTTGCGGCCCGCGTGGCTTCCGTCAGGGCAGCGACTGCGGCCTGCGTGCCCGCCCCGCCCTGCGCCTGTCGCACGAGTTCGGCGCTGGTGGCGATCAGCCGCGCCAGCTCGTCGCAATCGAAGCGGAACTGCATCGGCAATTGCTGCGCCAGCAGTGCCAGCAGGCCGATCGACAGCTTGCCCTGCTCGATCGCGAGCTTGTTGTCGGGATCAATGGCCGGCAGCACGACATCGCTGAGCGCCTTGATCACGGCCTGCAACTGGACCTGCGGTCTCATCTGCATGTCAGATTCCCTCCTCGATGAGCGCGCGCATCTCGTCCAGCAGCATCGGCCCGATGCCGATCAGCCAGGTGACGAGCACGTCCTGATGGGTCTTGCCGCCACGGGCGGCGCGGTAGCCGGTGGCCAGGCTGAGCGTGGCCATCATGAAATCGTTGTAGACCTTGTACCAATGCACGGTCTTGGGATTGACGCTCAAGCCAGTGGCCTTTTCGTATTCGGCGATGAACTCGGCTTCCGGCATCAGGCCCGAGGTCAGGAAGGTCTTGCCGTCCTCGGCCATCGCGCCGAACGCGCGGCTGGTGGTCCAGGCGATGTCCTGATGGCGGTCGCCGATGCGGCCCAGTTCCCAGTCCAGCCAGGCGCTGATCCGGGTGTCGTCTTCGGTGAACAGGAAATTGCCGAGGCGGTAGTCGGAATGCACCACGACGGCGCGATCGAGCACCGGCAGGTTGGCGCGCAGCCAGCATGCGGCGAGGCGCATCAGCGGCACGTCTTCGTCGGAATCCTCCTCCCAGACGCGCTCCCACCAGTTCAGGCCCCACTCGGCGCATTGCGTGCTGCCCACTTCGGGAATGTCGAAGGCGTCCAGCCCCTTGCCCCGGAAATCAGCGGTGTGGATCTTCGCCAGATGCTCGACGAACTGCGGCGCGAGCTTGGCCCGCAACGTCGCCGGCAGTTGCGTGCCCAGGCCGCTGACGTTGCTGGCGGCGGTGCTCGGCTTGGTGACGCCGGGCGCGAAGCCATAGATCAGCGCCGGATACGGCAGGTACTCACCTTCCGAGTCGCACCAGTAGACCGGCGGCACCGGCACGATGCCGTCCATCGCCCGGATCAGCTGGAACTCGCGCCGGCGGCTGGTTTCGACGATCGACTCGCTGGGCTCCATGCGCAGCACCATCGCCGTGCACGACAGGCCGTCCTGCGGGTGCTGCCATTCCAAGGTGAAGGCCATCTGCAGCTTGGAAGCGCCGCCGGACAGCCAGCGGGCATCGCGCAATTCGTAAGGCGTTGCCAGTTCGACATCGAGCAGGGCGCGGACGCCATCGACCAGCGTGTCCAGCGCCAGCGGCGTGAAGCCGGGGCCGGCGCGACGCTGCATCTTGCGGGTCAGCACCCGGTCGATCTCGCGCTCGGTTGGAAAGCGTTCGCGCAGTTGCGCGATCCAGGCCGCCGTCGGCTGGCTCTTGTCGGGGTGCATCGCTGACTCCTCGTTCGCGTCGGTCGCCTTTTCTGGAGCCGCAAACAGCGCGATTCGGAAGGCGTGACCAGATCATCCGCCACATATTGACATCATGTCAATATTTAATGGACAAGATGACAATCAAGCCAGAATCGTCTTCCGGCAAGCACATTGCAGCAACGTATCATCTGCTCAACCCTTTTCCTGACCTCGACATGGCCCAGATCGCTTCCCGTCCGACCCGCCGCACGCGCGCCAAGCTCGGCGACCAGCCCCGCCTGTCGATCGAAGACCGCCTGCTGGCCGCGATGGAACGCCTGCTCGAACAGGGCCATCGCTTCGCGGCCCTCACCGTCGAGCAATTGACCCTTGAAGCCGGCATCGCCCGCGGCACTTTCTACCTGCATTTCCGCGACAAGGGCGAGCTGGTGGCGCGCCTGATGAGCCAGGTCACCGAGGAGATCATCGCCAGCACCGGCACCTGGATGAGCGACGCCAACGCCGCCCAGCATCCGGAACTGCGGCAAGCACTGGTCGGCATGGTCGCCACTTTCAAGAAACATCAGGCGGTGCTCGCCGCTGTCAACGACACCGCGCCGTATGACGAAAACGTCGCCAGCCTCTACAAGACCATGGTCGACCGCATCTGCGCGCAAAGCCGGGTGTCGCTCGACATCATCCAGCGCAAGGGCCTGAGCCGCGCAGGTGCCACCGACGATGTCGCCGAAGTCTTGAGCTGGATGATCGTCATGTACTGCGCCCGCTTCATCGGCGAGCGCAACGGGCCGGCGCTGGATCGGCTGGCCGAATCGCTCGGCTACATCAGCGCCAGCACGGCTTTTGCCGATCCATCGTGATCTTCCACAGAAAGCCAGGTGCGTTTTGCTGATCCACACACCGTTCCACCATCTGCCGCTGAACATGCACGGCCGCGATTTCGTCGTCGGCGATGTTCACGGCCATGCCGCGCTGCTCGACTGTCTGATCGAAGCCGTTCACTTCGATCCCGACTGCGATCGTCTGCTCGCGCTGGGCGATCTGATCGACCGTGGACCGGAAAGCCTTGAACTGCTGCGGCGCGTCGAAAAGCTGCCCTGGTTTTATTCGCTCCGGGGCAACCACGAAGCGATGCTCAAGGCCTCGGCGAGCAGCGTGCGCGCCGGCCTGCTCTGGCATCGCAACGGCGGCCAGTGGGGTCAGGAAATTCCCGAGGAAACCCTGCGTGAGCTGGTCAAGCTGATCGATGGCCTGCCGCTGGCCATGAGCCTGCCGCTGAAAGATGGCCGCCGCATCGGCCTGATCCACGCCGAGGTGCCGCTGGGCCTGTCCTGGTCCGATGTCGAAACGATCCGCCATGACCACTCGCCTTCGCAGCACGAGCTCGATCCCGACGACGAATCGCTGGCCGCAACCGCGCTCTGGGGACGCTCGCGGATCACCGCCTGCGAAGGCGTGTGCAAGCTGCTGCAACCGGAGCGCTTGTCGATGTCGCGTCTGGCCACGCTGCGGTTCGCGATCATGCCGGTGCCGGGCATCGACCAGATCATCGCCGGCCACAGCTATTCGCTGGACCGGCGTCCGGTGGCCTACGCGAACCTGCTGTTCATCGACACCGGCGTGTTCGAGGACGATGGCCGCCTGACGCTCGTCGAACCGCTGACCCGGCGTTGCTGGCAGTCGCAATACGATCGCGATGGCAACCCACGCATCGTCGTGGCCGATGGCGAACCGGTGCCGGCTCCGACACCCTTCCCGGCCGCGTTCGACTGAACCTGCGCGAGCTTTGCGACGGACGCCACAGACGCGCCGACCTGCGTGTGCGAGGCTTGTACAGCATTCCCGCGTTCAATCCGTATACTCGCGGCTGCTGCGCAAGGACGCAGCGTCATCCATCCCACTGAACCCCTAGCAGGAGAAACATGGCCAAAGCATCCCCGGCACCCAAGAAAGCTGCAGCCACCAAAGCTGCCCCGAAGCCGAAGGCAGCCGCAGCGGCGCCTGCCGCCGCCAAGCCGATCAAGGAAACCCTCAACAAGACCGGCCTCGTGGCCCATCTCGTCGAGAACAGCGGCATTGACGCCAAGGGCGTCAAGAAGGTGCTGGAAGCGCTGGAAAGCGCGATCGCCGGTTCGGTCAGCAAGAAGGGTGCGGGCAGCTTCGTGCTCCCGGGCTTCCTGAAGATCACCGCCGTCAAGGTGCCGGCCAAGCCGAAGCGCAAGGGCATCAACCGCTTCACTGGCCTGGAGCAGACCTTCGCTGCCAAGCCGGCGTCGCTGAAGATCCGCGTGCGTCCGCTGAAGAAGCTGAAGGACGCGGTGGCCTGAAGTCAGGCTGCACGCGGCACAAAAAAATCGGGCCTGGTGCCCGATTTTTTTTGCCCGCCACCACGACCGATCTCGTGCATGCGCTGTCGGGCGTCGAAGCAAAAGCCGGGGCGCTGCGCGCAAGGCACAAAGGGAACAGAAAGGGAAAAGAAAGGACAGCGAACAGCGAACAGCGAACAGCGAACAGCGAAGGATCGATGAAACAGCAAATTGTCTTGTGTCGAGTATCAACCCGCTTTTACGAAAAAGCTTTTGCCGTTGCTTTCCTTTCTGTTCCCTTTCTTTTTCCTTTGCGCCTTGCGCGCAGCGCCCGTCTTGTTTTGATGTTGCCGTTCGACACGCGATCAGGCCGCCAGCGAGCGGCCGATGATGATCTTCTGGATGTCGGACGTGCCTTCGTAGATCTGGCAGACGCGGACATCGCGGTAGATGCGCTCGACCGGGAAATCCTCGACATAGCCATAGCCGCCAAACGTCTGGATCGCCACCGAACAGACTTCCTCGGCAATCTCTGATGCAAACAGCTTGGCCATGCAGGCCTGCTCCAGACAGGGCACGCCAGCGTCTTTCATGCGCGCGGCCGACAGCACCAGCTGACGCGCCGCTTCGAGCTTGGTCTTGGCATCGACCAGCCGGAAATTCACCGCCTGATGACCGAGCAGCGAAGTGCCGAAGGATTTGCGCTCGCCGGCATAGCGGATCGCCGCATCGAGCGCCGCCTGCGCCATGCCGACGGCCTGGGAGGCGATGCCGATGCGCCCTGTTTCAAGGCTCGACAGCGCGATCTTGTAACCCTCGCCTTCGCCGCCGATGCGCGCCTCGACCGGCACTTCCATGTCGTCGAAATTCAGGCTCGCAGTGTCGGAGGCCTTCTGGCCGAGCTTGTGTTCGATCTTGGCGACCGTGTAGCCCGGCGTCGCCGTCGGCACCAGAAACGCCGAAATGCCGCGCTTCGGATTGGCCGGATCGGTGACCGCGAAGACGATCACGTACTTGCCGATCTTGCCCGAGGTGATGAACTGCTTGGAGCCGTTGATGACGTAGCGATCGCCCTTCAGCACGGCGCGGGTGCGCAGCGCGCTGGCGTCCGATCCGGCGTGGGACTCGGTCAACGCGAAAGCGCCGATGTATTCGCCGCGTGCAGCAGAGGTCAGCACCTCGGCCTTCTGCACCGCCGAGCCATAGCGCTCGAGAATCGCGCAATACGGCGCGTTGTGGACCGACATCACGGTCGACACCGCGCCATCGCCTTCGGCCACGGCCATCAAGGCCAGCGCGTAGGACACGTAATCGGCACCGGCACCGTCGTAGTCCGGCGACACGGTCATGCCGAGCAGGCCCATCTCGGCCAGACCGGCGAACACGGCGGGTTCGATGGCCTGCGCCTTCTCGCGGGCGGCTGCGCCGGGGGCCAGCACTTCGCGCGAGAAGCGGCGGGCGGCGTCCTGAATCTGGATCTGGTCGTTGGTGAGCATGGTCGTCTCCTTCAGCCGGCCTTGCCCTTGAACGTCGCCGGCCGCTTGGCCAGAAACGCCGTGACACCTTCACGGAAATCGTGAGTGCCGGTGGCGCTCTTGAACGAGGCGCGCTCGGCTTCGAGCTGGTCGTGCAGGCTGTTGCCGAAAGTCGACTGCGCCAGCCGCTTGTAGTTGCCGAAAGCCTGGGTCGGGCCGCTGGCGATCTTCGCTGCCAGGGCTTCGCTCTCGACGGCCAGCTGATCGGCCGCCACCACCTTGTTGACCAGCCCTGCCGCCAGTGCCGCATCGGCATCGAGCTGTTCGCTCAAGAACATCAACGCGGCAGCGCGACGGCTGCCGAGCAGTCGCGGCAGGAAGTAGGTGCCACCACAGTCCGGTGCTGCCCCGATGCGGTCATAGGCGAGCAGGAAGCGGGTGCCGCTGGCGGCGACCACCAGATCGCAGGCGGCCATCAGCGACAGGCCAGCCCCGGCCACCGCACCCTGCACGGCCGCGATCACCGGCGCGTCGATCGCGCGCAGCGTCTCGACCACCGGATGTAGCGCGTCGAGCAGCGCGTCGATGACCACGTCAGCAGTATCGAAATCGGCCGCGAAGCCGCTCAGATCGCCGCCGGCCATGAAGGCGCGGCCATTGCCGCGCAGTAGCACGCAGCGAACCCGTGCATCGTTGGCCAGCGGCACCACGACATCGCGCAGCGCTTCAGCCAGCGCCACGTTCAGGGCATTGAGCACTTCGGGGCGATTCAGGGTGATGGTCGCGACGCCGGTGGCGGCATCGAACGACAGCTCAGCAAGACTCATCGAGACAACTCCGAAAGGGGCGGCAAGGGGAAATCAGTGGACCAGCAGACGGCTGGCGAGGCGCTCGCGCTGCGCGTCATCGAGACCGATGGCCTGGCGCAAATAGCCTTCGACCGAGCCGTGATCGGCCACGATCCTGGCCAGCGAGGACGCGAGGTAATCGGGCCGCGCGGCGATGATGGCGGCGAGCATGTCCGGCGGTGCGGTTGCGCCCAGCAGATCGTGCAGCAGATGCGCGACCTTGACCTGCAGCGAGGCGCGGTTGCTGGCGTCGTTGGAGCGCAGGTAGTCGGCCAGCACCGCGTCTTCGGACACGCCGACGGCATGCAGCAGCATGGCGACGACGAAGCCGGTGCGGTCCTTGCCGGCGGTGCAGTTGACGACCAGCGGCAGCTGCTCGGTATCTTCATCCAGCAGCAGCTCGAATACCCGCTTGAGCACCGGCACGCAGACCGTCGGCAGGTCGCGGTAGAGATGGCGCATCAGTGCACCGGCACCTTCGGCGGTGGCGTTGTTGCGCAGTTCGAGCACCAGTTCCGGCATCAGCACGCGGATGTCGGTGGCCACCGACAGGTTCAGCACCCGCGGCTCGGCACCGATCGGCCAGCGATGCGGCCTCTGCAAGCGTTCGCCGTCGCTGCGCAGATCGCAGCAGACCTTGGGCGACAGGCTGGCGAGACGCGCGAGGTCATCGGCATCGAGGGCATCGAGGGCATCGGAGCGATAGACGAGACCGGCGCGCACGGTACGGCCGTCGCGCGCAGGCAGGCCGCCGATATCGCGGAAATTGGGGGCAGTCTTGAGCAAGGTCATGATCGGGGTTCGGTCGGGAAGGAGTGGCAAGTCCTGCAACGCCAATGCTCCCAACCGACCGTCTGATGCGGCCGTCTCAGGGTGTGCCCGAAGGCACGAACTTGTCGGCGTGGATTCTATCCGCCTGCACGCCCAAGCCGATCAGACGCTTCTCGACCGCTTCGACCATGCCGAGATTGCCGCAGATGAAAGCGGCGGTCTGGGCGTAGTCGATGCCCAGGGTTTCATCGAGTGCGGCCGTGACCAGCCCGCGCGGGCCGGTCCAGCTTGAACCCGCCGGCTCGTGCGACAGGATGGTCACCAGTCGCACCCGGTCGCCACCCTCGGCGAGCAGCGCGTTCAGGCGATCGTTGGCGAATATGTCCTTGGCGGTGCGAACGCCGAAGACGATGGTGAATTTCGCCGTCTTCGACTTGCGCAGGCGGTCGCCGACGATCGACAGGATCGGCGACAGGCCGGTGCCGCCGGCCACGCACAGGCCGTCGCGGTCGAAATCATCGACACCCATCACCCCGAACGGGCCTTCGACCCAGAACTTCACGCCGCTGCGGTCTTCCGCGAACAGCCACTCGCTGAACTTGCCGCCCGGCAGGCGCTTGACCAGGAAGCCGATCTCGCTGGCACCGCTGCCATCGGCGGCAGGGGTGTCGTAATACGAGTAGCTGCGCCGCGTGAACGAGCCGGATTCGGCGATCGTGCAGTACTGGCCAGCGTTGAACGGCACCGGCGTTTCCAGCGCCAGCCGCAGGTCGATGACCTCGCCCGGCAGCTTGTGCCAGCGCACCACGCGCGCCGGCACGGTCTTCACCGGCAACATCGCGCCACCGCCAAGCTTGGCTTCGAGGACCAGATCGGTCCGCACCTTGGCCTGGCAGGCGAGCACGAAACCGGCCTCGATCTGCTCATTGGTCAAGGGGGAAAGCGCCAGATCGACCATCGGACTGACCCGGCCATTGACCAGCCGCGTCTTGCAGGTGCCGCAGACGCCGACCCGGCAGTTGTGCGGGTAGTCGATGCCCTGCTCGATCGCCGCCTTGAGCAGCATGTCGTTGCGATTGACCTCGAACACCAGTTCCGCGCCATCCTTGCCGCGGACGGTGATCTTGCAGGGGTCGGTGCGGGTACGCGCGGTCGGATCGGCAGCGGTCTGGAGCATGGCGCGAGCGGAATCGTTGATCAGGCGGTGGCAAGCTTGCCGGACACGGAATCCGGCGCGTCATCGTTCAGCTCATGCCAGCCGGCACGCGCGTTTTCGCGACGGGCGATCTCGCGCTCCTGCGGGCTGGCGTAGTGCGCATCCCAGTGTTTCAGCAGCGGCTTGATCATCATGAAGAACAGCGGCGGCACCAGCGCCAGGATCACGCAGAGCAGGAACTGCGGCTGCTGCGGACCATTCGGATCCGGCTCCAGCGCGTAGAACGGCTTGTAGCTGTCGTCGTGATGACCGGCGTGGTTGGTGATCTCCAGCGCCAGGATGCGCACCATCGGCGTGATGTGATTCCAGGTGTGATGCTTCTCGAAGCGGCCTGGTGTGGCCGAGATCAGGCCGTAGTGATTGCAGTAGTTGAAGACTTCCAGAAGCATGCGCGGGCCGAAGAACAGCGTCGCCGACGACAGCAGCAATCCCTTCCAGCCACCGAGCGCGAACAGCACGGCCAGAAAGGTGCCGAAATAGGCCACCTTGAACACCCAGGCATTGCGCAGGTCGTACCACTTGCGACCGCGCTTGGTCCACATCATCTTTTCCAGGTGATAGGACTCCTTCCACTGCGCCGGGAAGGTGCGCAGGAAGTGGCCATAGACCGTATCGCCACGGCGCGCATAGTCAGGATCGTCCGGGGTGGCGACACGCATGTGATGGGTCACCACATGGGTGATCTCGCGCCAGGGATCGAACACCAGGCACTGGCCGATGCGGCCGAGCCAGCGCAGGAAGAGGCCTTCGCGATGGAACAGCTCGTGCACCGGCGGCGCGCCGATCACGAAGCCGATGAACAGGGTGCTGACGAAGGCACCGACCGCCGACGAGGTGGTCGCGAAATGATCATTCCCGACCAGCCAGGAATAGAACAGGATGTTGACGAAGCTGGCCAGCACGGTGATTGACACGATCACGTCGTAGATCCACGCATGGCGCTGCGAGCGGATCGAGTAGTCGGCCTTCAGGAAGGCGTCGAAGAACAGCACGCCGAGCAACAGCGCCAGCCCGACCCAGGTGTAGTTGCCGCCGACCCACAGCCCATAGGCGTGGCTCGACAGGATCACTGGCGACAGCAGGTACTTGAAGTAGTCGAGGACATTTTCCGACGACGACGGGGATGCGTTCTGGGTCGCTGTGCTCATCGCTTGCTCCGGTTGCGATCTGGTGAGTGGATCATCAAGCCGGGCGGTCGGGAGCGGGCCATTCCATAGTTTGGCTGGCGACCGACCGCCTCAGCGCGACAGCAGATTCAAGGCCCGCGCCCGCGCCAGCGCCGCCGAACGGCTCGACACCCCGAGCTTGGTGTACAGGTTGTAGAGATGCCATTTGACGGTCGCCACCGACAGGCTCAGGCGATCGGCAAGCTGTTGATTGGAAAGGCCGGCTTCGATCAGGCTGAGCAGTTGCAGCTCGCGGGCGGTCGGCGTTTCCAGCAGCTGGCTTTCGCCCTGCAACTGGTCCAGATGCTCGACCAGAAACGAGTTGGTCAGCGGCAGGCCGTTGCAGACTTCGACGAAGAAACGCCGCTCTTCATCGAGCGCGAAACCCCAGGACTGCGGCTTGGTCTCGTTGACCAGCCCGGCGATGGTTTCGGCACGGTCGCGGAACGGCCGCAGCACCCGGCGCCGCGCGGCCAGCCCCACCGCACGGACGAAATGCCGCGCTGCCGGCTGCGGGTTGTGGGAGCAGATCGCCACTGCCATTTCGGCGAGCGCCAGTTCCACCAGTCGCGCGTTGCGGCCATCCTGGCGGGCGATGCGGCTCTCGGCGGCGATCAGCGCTTCCGCGTGGCGCAACTGGCCGGCGGCGATCAGCAGGTCGATCTGGGCAGCACTGTAGAGATCAGCAGCGCGGGCGGTTTCCAGTCCTTCGATGCTGGCCGTACGCGGTTCGCTGCCGCTGGCTCCGAGGCCGATGTGGGCCCCTTCGGCAAGGGCATCGTCGAGCCGCCCGAGGCGCACCAGCCGCTGCACGATCATGCAGGACAGCATCAGGCCGAGGCGCGGCGGGTAGCTGGCGGCAATCTCGCGCAATTGCGCGATCGACACCGGATCGTCAGCCCGTCCGGACCACAGCTTGACCGCCGCTTCGAGGCCGTCGGCGGCGGTATCGACAATGCCGTGGGTGTGAGCCCCGCGCAGGCCCTGGGTCAGCAGGGTCCGGGCTTCGTCGTCGAGGCCCATCTCGACTGCGCAACGAGCGCCGACGAAGGCAATGGTGCGGGTGATGCCGGCGCTGTCGCCGAGTGCGGCGCGCGCGCGCGACAGCGCCGCGTACAGCTCGTTGTGGACGGCGGCGTAATCGCCTTCGTAGAGGCCGACCATCGCCGTCAGCAGCGACACCCATCCGATACCGTAGGCGCTGCCGCTCTGGGCGATCGCCGCCTGCGCGGTGCGGCACATCTGGCGGGCATCGACGAAGCGGAATGCGCTGTTCAGCGAGATGCTGGCGGCGGCGGCCACGGTGGCGACATCGAAGGGATCGTCAGGCCCGCGCTCGGCGAGCCAGCGGGTGGCGTGGCCCAAGGCGTCGGACAGGCGATCGGTGTAGGTGTCGACACAGGTGCGGATCACTTCGATGCGGCGCTTCAGATCGGCCAACTGCGCGGCATCGCGGCCGGCGCGCTGCTCACGCTCGACGCGCTGCGCAAGACGCTCGTTCTGCTGGCGCGCGGTGTCGTAGCGGCGATGGAAGACCAGGGCGAACACGTACCAGAAGTCCGCTTCCCAGCCGACTTCATGGCCGCCGGCATGCAGGGCCTCGATCCATTCGATGTACTGGCGCAGATCACCGCGATCGCGCACGAACATCGCCGCCACCCGTTCGAGCACCGCGCAGGCCAGCGGTGCCGAACCGGCGTCGAGCGCGTAGTCGATGGCGTCCTGCCAGTGGCCGCCGCGCTCGTTCCATTCGGCTGCGCGGGTCAGCACCTGCAGGCGGCGTTCCTTCGGCACGCTGCGCTGCGCTTCCTCGATCAGGAATTCGCGGAACAGGCCATGCAGGCGGTACCAGCTGCGGTTGCGATCGAGCGGAATCACGAAGACGTTGCGGCGCAGCAGCAGCGCCAGATGCTGGCTGGCTTCATCGTCGCCGGTGACCTCGCGGCAAAGATCGGCGCAGAAGCTGCGCAGCGGCGCGATTTCCAGCAGGAAACGCCGCGCTTCAGGCGGGAAGCCGGCCAGCACCTGACGGTTCAGCAGGTCGGACAGGTCTTCGTCGGCCCCGGAAAACCGGGCCAGCGCTTCCAGCGGCTGCTCGGCGGTCGAAAGAATGATCTGCGCCAGCCGCACGGCGGCCGGCCAGCCTTCAGTCTGCCGGGCGATGCTGTCGAGCGCAGCATTGCCGAGCTGCGCGCAGAGGGCGGGGCCGAACAGACTGCGGATTTCCTCGATCCGCAGGCTCAGATCGGCATAACCGACTTCGCGGACCCGGCCTTCGAGCTTGGCGCGCGCCAGATTGATCGGCAGTTGCTCGGTGCTCGACAGCAGGAAATGCAGCGACGACGGCGAGCGATAGACCAGCCGATCGAGCAGCAGGCCCAGGGTTTCATCAACGCAGTAGCCGAGGTTGTCGATGAACACGAGCGACGGTTCCGGCAGTTGCGCCATCGCATCGAGCAGGGCGTCGATGCGGTTCTGCAGCGGCTCGTCGCCTCGGAGCAGGGCTTGCGTCGGATGCGGATCGGCCTGACGGTCGACCAGACTGTCTTCGAGCAGGCCGATGAGCCGCTCGGTGGAAGTATCGCGATCGTCGAGCGCAATCCACAGGCTGTGCAGGCCGGCCGCCGAATAGTGCTTGTAGAGCGCGGTGGCGAAGGTGGTCTTGCCGTAGCCGGTGGGGGCGACGAGCGTGATCAGCTTGGTAGCCGGGGTGACGCTGCGGCTCAGCTCGGCAATCAGCCGCGTCTGCACCAGCGCGAACGCGAGGTTCGGCGGGTCCAGTTGTGCCGCTCTTCCTCCACGCGCCTTGCGGGTGGGCATGTTGAGGTCGTTTGCCATCTGACCTGCCCTTGTTGTCTCGACGCCGGATTGTACGGCGAAGCGGGCGAACGCCGGTTGCTGCGGGGACAAGCGATCTCACGCGGAGAACGCAAAGGACGCGGAGAAAAGCAAAGCAGAACTTTCGTTGAGAACGCTTTTGCCGTTCTTTGCGGCCTTTGCGTTCTTTGCGTGAACTCAGCTTTGCTTTGGCTTTTCTCTGCGTTCTTTGCGTGAGCCAGGCTTTGCTTGAGCTTTTCTTCGCGCGAGCCCGGCTGTCGACCTCAGCCCGTGTACTCGCGCCCGAAGATGTGCCGCGAGATCACCCAGCTCTGGATCTCGTTCGCACCTTCGTAGATCTCGCCGATCTTGGCGTCGCGGTAGATCGATTCCAGCGGGAAGTTGGTTCCTGGCCCCGAAAGCGTCTTGACGAATCCATACGCGCCGCAGACCTGGATCGCATCGCGGGCCATGTCGCAAGCCAGCCGCGAACCGACCACCTTGGCCATCGCCGCTTCGATGTCGGCACCGCCTTCCTTGTCGAAGCGAATGGCCGCCTTCTGGTACAGGCTGCGGGCCATCTCGATCTGGGTGGCGTGCTCGGCGAACTTGTACTGCCAGTGCTGCATGCGGGCCAGCTCCTGCCCGAATACCTTGCGCTGGGTCATGTAGTGGCTGGAAAAATCGAAGGCCGCCTGTGCCATCGCGACACCCACGGCACCGATGCCCATTCTTCCCAGCACCAACGCCGAAATCGCAGTGCGCAGGCCGCTGCCTTCCTTCGGGCCGACCAGATGGTCGTCAGCCACGAACACGTCCTTGAAGGTGATGTCGGCGGTCAGCTGGACGTGGTTGCCCATCTTCAGATCGGGCGCCGACACGGTGACGCCGGGCTGATGCATGTCGGCGAGCAGCATGGTCAGGCTGTCACCGGTCTTGCAGAGAACGAGGATCAGATCGCCGACCGGCGAATTGGTGATCCAGCGCTTGATGCCATTGACCAGATAGCCGCCCGGCACCTTGGTCGCGATGGTTTCCATCGACTTCACCGACAGATCGGTGCTGGCATTCGGTTCAGAGGTTGCGAAGCAGCCGACGAACTCGCCACGGATCAGCTTCGGCAGGTAGTGCTCGCGGATGTGCGCAGGCGCGCGGTCCAGGGTCTTGCCAACCAGGATCGCCTGGCCGTCGTACAGCGCGGAGGCGAGACTCGGCGAGTAATAGGCCAGCTCTTCGAGCACGGTCAGCGTGGCCAGGGTCGGGTATTCCAGCCCGCGACCGCCGACATCCTTCGGGTACGGAATCTCGTAGATGCCGGCCTTGGCCATCGCCTCGAATTCTGCACGGGCGAAGTTTTCCTTCGCTTCCGGCGTGGTGTTGAGGCGATGAGCGACCGGGGCCAGCACCTCGTCGCAGAAGGCGCGCACTTCCTTGCGGATCGCTTTCGTTTCCTCCGGTACGAAAAGGTCGCAGTACAGGGAATCGGCTTTGCGGGGCGGCTGGCTCATCTGGGTGATCTCGGGGCACTATCAATTCGGAGGCTGGAGCTTGGTCCGCTGCTGCTTGCGCAGTGCCCGACTTAGGTCGGGTTTGACGCAAAGCGGACCTCTACACGATGCCACGACGCAGACGAGCAGCCGCTCGATCGACGACCAGAACGAGGAGGAGCCATGCAATTCACCCAGGGCCTGCACCGGGCCGTGCAGCAGCAGCCGAACGCCATCGCCACGGTTTGCAAGGATCGCCGTCGCACGTTTCGCGAACTGCATGACCGGGTCGCGAAACTGGCCGGCGGCATGCAGCGCCTCGGCATCGCGCGCGGCACGCGGGTCTGCATCCTGTCGCTGAACTCCGATCGCTATCTCGAAAGCTATCTGGCGCTGGCCTGGCTGGGTGCCGTGGTCAATCCGGCGAACTTCCGTTGGAGCGCGCCGGAAGTGATTTATTCGATGAATGATTCCGACTGCCTGGCCTTGATCGTCGACGATCAGTTCGCGCCGATGTGCGAGGCCATCAAGGCCGGCACGCCGGGCCTGAAACAGGTGATCTTTTCCGGCGACGGCGCACTGCCTGCGGCCGCGATCGGCTTCGAAGCGCTGATCGAGCGCAGTGAACCGGTGGCCGATATCGGCGCCGGCGGCAACGATCTGTTCGGCGTGTTCTACACCGGCGGCACCACCGGCAAGCCCAAGGGCGTGATGCTGTCGCATCTGAATGTCTGCTCATCGGGCCTGAGCCTGCTCGGCGAAGGTGCGCTGCCAGAAGGCGCGATCGGCCTGCATGCCGCGCCGATGTTTCACCTGGCCGACATGATGCTGACCACCTGCCTGCTGCTCCGAGGCGGTCGCCACATCGTGCTGCCAGTGTTCCGCCCGGACTTCCTGCTCGACATCATCGAAGCCGAAAAGATCAGCGACCTGCTGCTGGTGCCGGCCATGCTGCAAGCCTTCGTCGATTTCCCAGCGACCAAGAACCGCGACATCACCAGCATCCAGCGGATCATGTACGGCGCGTCGCCGGCCTCCGAAGCCCTGCTCGATCGCACCCAGGCGGCGATGCCGGGTGCCAGTCTGATGCAGGTCTACGGCATGACCGAGATGAGTGCGGTGATGACGGCGCTACCGCCGTCCGATCACGCCAGCCGCACCGGCAACCGCCTGCGCTCCGGCGGCCGCGCGAGTTATCACGTCCAGGTGCGGATCGTCGACGAGCACGATGTCGAACTGCCGCGCGGCCAGGTCGGCGAGATCATCGCCAAGGGGCCGAATGTGATGATCGGCTATCTGAACAAGCCGGAAGCCACCGCCGAAGCGCTGAAAAACGGCTGGATGCACACCGGCGACATGGGCACCATGGACGATGCCGGCTACGTGTTCATCGTCGATCGCCTGAAGGACATGATCATCTCGGGTGGCGAGAACATCTATTCCGTCGAGGTCGAAAACGCCGTATCGAAGCACCCTGCCGTGGCGGCTGTCGCCGTGATCGGCATCCCCGATGCGGCGATGGGCGAGATGGTGCACGCAGCACTCGTGCTGAAAGCCGGCGCGACCGTGACTCAGGAAGAGCTGTACGCCCACTGCAAGACGCTCATCGCTGGCTACAAGTGCCCGCGCAGCATCGAGATTCGCGAAACGCTGCCGGTGTCCGGTGCCGGCAAGGTGCTGAAAACCGAGTTGCGCAAGCCGTACTGGGACGGCCGCGACCGCGCGGTGGGCTGATTCAGCGCCGGATTCAAGGACTTTTTCAGGGCTTGCCGCGCACCCGGATGGCCGCCTTGCAGTTGCCATCCGGTGGCGCCGAGCTGCGGACGTAGTTGAAGCGATCGTCGAAGCGGATATCGACCGATTCCAGATAGCTGCGCCGGCAGTGGGTGCTCAGAGCATCGACCGGCAGCTTGTGATTGGCGCTGGCCACGGTCGCGAGGATGTCTTGCGCAGTGGTTTCGACATCCGCTGCGTCCGGCGAGTACGCCTGCGGCCACCAGATGCGGCGGTCGACCAGCTCGGTATAGGCCGCGTAGTCGACTTCGCTCAAACCCGAACAACGGCCGTAGATGCGCCATGACGCCCGTGTTTCCGGCGCGTTCTTGGTGAATTGCAGCATCTGCGTCAGGATTTCCGGGCTCAAGCTCACGGCACCGGTGGTGCAGCCTTCAAGCGACTTGCCGTCGACCACCCGGATCAGGTCGCGCAGCACGAAACCCTGCACCGGTTCGCACTGCGCCGCGCGCGAGCCGCGATTGCGAGCGCAGTATTGCGGGCTCCAGAAAAAGCGCGCGATCCAGCCGGATGTCGATGTCGCAGGGGCTGGCGACGGGGCCTCAGACGGGGCCTGAACCGCATTCACGGGTTCGCCCTCTATCGCTGCTGCTGGCGCATCTTGCAAAGCTGGATCGGCCGGCGCTTCGACGGCCGTCGGCAAGATCAACAAGCCGGCGCTGCGCCTGATCACCATGAAGAGCGTCGCCATCGAGGAAGCAGAAAAGATTCTCGAAGGCTGCGGCGAATGCGAAGTCAGCATCGACGAATCCGGCAAGCGGCCGAGCGTGCTGATCAAGGCGCGTGTCGACGCCGCGAGGCTGGCCGAGCTGGACGGCCGGCTTCGCGAGCGCTTTCGCGACTTCGAGTTCTTGACCGTCATTGAATTGAGTGCAAGTACCTGAGTCCTGCGCCGCACGCCGGGCGGGCCGGGCGCGCCTTTGGTACTGGCGAACGGCTGCGCTGCGAAGCGCAGGCGTTTTAATCGCATTGGCGCGAACGGCGCTGTTGAACCCGAGTTCCGCCCGATGCCGATGATCCGCCCGCTGGTTCTGGCCGTCGCCCTGATGCTGAGCCTCAGCGCTGCTGCCGCGTCAGCAGCAGCACCGAAAGCGAAGGCCAAGCCGCCGCGCTGCGACGTCAAGATCAACCAGCCGGCGGCCTCGGTCAGCCTGAACCGCAGCGTTGCTCCGCCGTCGGTGTGCGTGCTGGGTTGCGACGCGAGGCTGGTCGGCGTGCGCCGCGAGCGCGGCCAGATCGCAGCCTTGGCGATCTACAGCGGTCGGCGCTGCCTGCCGCCCGGCACCCGAGCGAAAGTGCAGGCACAACTCCAGGCCAAGGCGGATGCGAAAGCCAAGGCAAAGGCAAAAGCGAAAGCGAAAGCGAAAACACCCGCGAAGCTGCCGAAGACCGGGCCGCAAGTGGCGCGCAGGGCGGCACCGGTTCGCCCCTGAGCAACGGGGAAACGAGGCGCTGCTGCATACTCGGGGGATGGTCGTCGACCCGACCGCCCCCTGTTGTCCCTGGCTAGCAGCCGCTCCCTTTCGGAAATCCGTCATGACCCTTCAACTGATGGACCCGACGCTGTTGCGCGGGCAATGCCATATCGGCGGCCAGTGGGTTGGCGGCGAGGCCACCCTCGAGGTTCGCAATCCTGCCAACGGCCGCTTGATCGGCACGGTGCCGAAGCTCGGTGCCGCTGATGCGCGCACGGCAATCGAAGCCGCCAACGCCGCCTGGCCGGCCTGGCGCGGCAAGCCCGCGAAAGAGCGCGCCCGGCTGCTGCGCGCCTGGTTCGACCTGATGATGGCGAATCAGGAAGATCTGGCGCAGATCATGACCGCCGAACAGGGCAAGCCGCTTGCCGAGTCGCGCGGGGAAATCGCCTACGCCGCCTCGTTCATCGAATGGTTCGCCGAGGAAGCCAAACGGGTGCCCGGCGATGTGATTCCCGCGCCGCAGGCCAACCAGCGGCTGATCGTGACCCGCGAACCGATCGGCGTCTGTGCCGCGATCACGCCGTGGAATTTTCCGGCTGCGATGATTACCCGCAAGGCGGCCCCGGCACTTGCCGCTGGCTGCACGATGGTGGTCAAGCCGGCGGCGCAAACGCCCTTGTCGGCGCTGGCGCTGATGGTGCTCGCCGAACGCGCCGGCATCCCGCCCGGTGTGTTGAGCGTGATCACCGGTGCTGCTGCCGATGTCGGCAATGTGCTGGCAACGCATCCGCTGGTGCGCAAGCTGACGTTCACAGGTTCGACCGAGGTCGGCCGCCTGCTGATGAGCCAGTCTGCGGCGACGATCAAGAAGGTGTCGATGGAACTCGGCGGCAACGCGCCATTCATCGTGTTCGACGATGCCGATCTCGATGCCGCCGTCGAAGGCGCGGTGGCCTCCAAGTACCGCAACGCCGGCCAGACCTGCGTCTGCTCGAATCGCATCTATGTACAGGCCAGCATTTACGACGCCTTTGCGGCCAGGCTCGTGGCCGCCGTCGAAAAACTGACGGTGGGCGACGGCACGGTCGATGGCGTCAAGCTCGGCCCGCTGATCGACGACAAGGCCGTCCTCAAGATCGAGGAACACATCGACGACGCACTGGCCAAGGGCGGCCAATTGCTCAGTGGCGGCAAGCGCCATGCGCTCGGTGGCACATTCTTCGAGCCGACGGTCATCGCCAATGCCATGCCGGACATGCGCGTGGCCCGGGAAGAAACCTTCGGCCCGCTGGCACCGCTGTTCCGCTTCGAGACCGAAGAAGAAGCGATCCGCCTCGCCAACGACACCGAATTCGGCCTCGCCAGCTACTTCTATTCCCGCGACATCGGCCGCGTCTGGCGTGTATCCGGCGCGCTGGAATACGGCATGGTCGGCGTCAACACCGGCCTGATCTCCAGCGAAGTCGCCCCGTTCGGCGGCGTCAAGCAATCCGGCCTCGGCCGCGAGGGCTCGAAGATGGGCATCGACGATTACCTGGTGGTGAAGTACACCTGCATGGCGGGGATTTGAGCTCGAGGCAAGGTGACGATGAGATCGACGGATCGACCGATCCGATTCGCACACGGCAGTGCGGTCGGTTGAAACGACGCTGAAATCGACAGCAAAAAATCTCAGCGCAGAGGCGCAGAGGTAAAAGAAAGGACGCGGAAAAGAGCAAAGGCATCGGCATCCACCCGAGATCTGGCTTTTCCGCGTCCTTTCTGTTGTCTTTGCGCCTCCGCGCTAAACGCTTTTGCCGTTGCCTTGATTCGCTGAGATGTGCTGGCCGCCCTAGGCCCTCAAACCCGCCAGAAACCCCAGAACCTCCGCGTTGGTCTCTTCCGGCCGCTCTTGCTGAATCCAGTGCCCGCAGCCGGGGAAGATCACCGTGCCGCGATAGTCGGTGGCGCGCTCGTTGATGCGGGCAATCGCTTCCTGACCCCAGCCGGTGGCGACGTCGAATTCGCCGCCGATGAACATCGCCGGCACGCTCAGCGGCACATCGGCGTGGCTTTCGAGATCGGCCCAGCTATCGCTGATGTTGTGGTAGTAGGCCAGCGGCCCGAAGAAGCCGCTGCGCTCGAATTCGTTGGCGAAGACGTCGAGATCGTCATCGGTGAACCATTCCGGCATCGGTGTCGGCGGCGGCAGGAAGCGGTCCGACATGCGGCCGCCGTTGGCGACCGACATGGCGCTGCCGCGAATCAGCGCGACCTGATCCATCTTCGCGAAATCCGGCAGCACGGCCTTCAGCGGCACGCCGGATAGCGACCAGACCGCGCCCCGCAACCAGCCGCGAACGTCGGCCTCGATCTCGTCGATCACCGCGTCCATCGCGCCGAAATGATCCTGATAGAAGGTCTGGCCGGGGCCTGCGAGTTCTGCGTGCAGCTCGCCCGGATGGCGTTCGCCGAACGGGCTGCCGGGCAGCGCGATCAGACCGCGAGCGGAGAACGGCACCGACATGCCGATCACGCCGCGAAACACGTCCGGACGCAGCCAGGCGGCGGTCCAGGCGACCGGGGCGCCCCAGTCATGACCGATCACCACAGCCGTGGTTTCGCCCAGCGCATGAACCACGCCGACCACGTCATCCACCAGCTTGTGAATCCGGTAATCCTCAAGCTTGGCGAACTTCGACGAACGTCCGTAGCCGCGCTGGTCGATCGCCACCGCGCGATAACCGGCCCTGGCCAGTGCCGTCAGCTGATGCCGCCACGAATACCAGGATTCCGGGAAGCCGTGGACCATCAGCACCAGCGGGCCGCTGCCCTCTTCCACGGCATGGATGCGAGCGTTGTTGACGGACAGCAGATGGTGTTGGCGCTGGGACATGGCTGGGGCGGGGACAGTGGGGCGGAAGGGCGTGGAGCGGATCATGCGCGCCGGGCGGGCAGCGCGGTCAATGCGGGTCGATGGCCAATTCCTTGACCATCGCTTCCCGAATCAGGAACTTCTGGATCTTGCCGGTCACCGTCATCGGGAAGCCGTCGACGAAGCGGATGTGGCGCGGAATCTTGTAGTGGGCGATCTGGCCCCGGCAGAAAGCCCGCAGCGCGTCGTCGGTCAGTGACTGGCCCGGCCGCAGCACGATCCAGGCGCAGAGTTCTTCGCCGTACTTGGCGTCCGGCACGCCGACCACCTGCACGTCGGCAATCGCCGGGTGGCGATGGAGGAATTCCTCGATCTCGCGCGGGTAGATGTTCTCGCCGCCGCGAATGACCATGTCCTTGATGCGGCCGACGATGCGGCAATAGCCAGCGTCATCGAGCGTGGCGAGATCGCCGGTGTGCATCCAGCCGGCGGCGTCGATGGCTTCGCGGGTTCTGGCTTCGTCGCCCCAGTAGCCGAGCATCACCGGATAGCCGCGGGTGCACAGTTCGCCGGTTTCGCCGCGAGCGACGATGCGGCCAGCCACGTCGACGATCTTCACTTCGCAATGCGGATGCACGCGGCCCACCGTGCCGACGCGGCAGTCGAGCGGATCGTCGACCGCCGTCTGGAACGACACTGGCGAGGTCTCGGTCATGCCGTAGGCGATGGTCACGTCGCGGATGTTCATGCGCGTCATCACAGCCGTCATCACCGCCGTCGGACAGGGGCTGCCGGCCATGATTCCGGTGCGCAAGCTGGACAGATCGAACTCGGCGAAGCGCGGGTGATCGAGCTGGGCGATGAACATGGTCGGCACGCCGTAAAGCGCGGTGCAGTGCTCCGCCGCCACGGCCTGGAGCGTGGTCAGAGGATCGAAAGCCTCACCCGGGTACACCATCGCAGCACCATGCGTCAGCGCGCCGAGGTTGCCCATGACCATGCCGAAGCAGTGATACAGCGGCACCGGTATGCAGACGCGGTCTCCCGGAACCAGCTTGATGCCCTCGCCGACGAAGAATCCGTTGTTGAGGATGTTGTGGTGCGACAGCGTGGCGCCCTTCGGACTGCCGGTGGTGCCCGAGGTGAACTGGATGTTGATCGGCTCGTCGAACTGAAGCTGCTCGCCCAGCGACTGAAGCCAGGCCAATTCGTCGCTGGAGGGTGCCGCCAGCAGTGCTGCGAAATTGATCATGCCGGGCGTGGTTTGGTCATCGAGGCGAATGACGAATTCCAGCGTCGGCAGCCGCGCGGCGCGCAGTGCACCCGGTTCGCAGGTCGCCAGTTCCGGTGCCAGTTCTGCGAGCATGGCGAGGTAATCGCTGCTCTTGAAGCGGCTCGCGCTGACCAGCGCCCGGCAGCCAACCTTGTTCAGCGCGTACTCGAGTTCGTTCAGCCGATACGCCGGATTGACGTTGACCAGCACCAGCCCGGCCTTGGCGCTGGCGAATTGCATCAAGGTCCATTCGACGCGATTCGGACTCCAGATGCCGATACGCTCGCCGGGCACGAGCCCGAGCCGGATCAGCGCGCAGGCCAGCGCATCGACCTGCTCGCGCAACTGCGCGTAGCTCAGCCGCACGTCGTGCTGGCAGGCGATCAAGGCCTCACGCCCGGCATGGCGGGCGCAGGCGGCGTCGAAATAGCGGCCGATGGTCTCGCCGATCAACGGCACTGCCGATGTGCCATGTACGTAGCTGGATGCCGCTGTCATGCCGCTTTGCTCTCCGGTGGCGGGCTTTTTCGCGTAGCGGCGGTCAGCGACGCTTGATCGACAGCCGCACCTGCTCGTCCCTGCCGCCGAGATACCAGAACTCGTACTGCCGCCAGGACGCCTTCGGATTGTGCGGCGTCAGCACGATCTTTTCCTGACGATGACGGGTGATCACCAGGATGGTGGCGCGCATGATCGGACTGCGGTCCGGCGACAGCCATTTTTCGGCGAGTTCGGTGACCAGCACGGTCAGCCGCCCGTTGACGTCGTAGGGGATGTCCGTCTGGAGCGTGACTGCGGTCTGCTGTTGCATCAGATGCCCCGGATCCGGCCTCGATTGCGCGCCGCGATCCGGTCGATCCCGGCTCGCGTCGTCGCGAGCCTTTCTACCGCCTTTCCCGGGACAGCGACAAGCGCAAGGCCGCCGAAAGGCGGTGCTTTCAGACGCCGCGCAACCACGGCCCTTCGACGGCGTAGGTCACGCCGTCGACGCCGGCGCGGCCGCTGGTGCCGCGCTGCGAGCTGAAATAGAAGAAGCGGCCATCCGGCGAGAACGCCGGCCCGGTGACTTCGGAGCCGACATGCGAAACACCCAGCTGCACCAGCGGCTGGAAACGGCCTGACGGCGTGATCGCGACGGCCGACTGCTCGGCGTTCTGATCCTCGACCACGATCACGTCGCCGCCCGGCGTCATCACGATGTTGTCGACGCTGGTCAGCGGCGGCGTGGCAAAGGCGAAGTCGTCGTAGATCACTTCGACCGCTTGCGCGGCGATATCCAGCGCCCAGACGCGGCGATCGCCCTTGGTCGAGAAATAGATCACTCCGCGCTGATGCCAGATGCCTTCGCCGCCATCGAAAGCGAAGCTTTCCGGCACCTGCCGGCGCGTCGGCGTGGCGAGCACCAGCCCGCCGAGCAGCGGATTCGGGGTCGGCACGTCGAGCCAGTCGACACTGAAACGCCCGCCCTGCCCCGGCGTGTTGACCAACGCCGCGTCGGCGAGCACGCGCATCACCTGCAAGCGGCCGGAGGTCAGATCGGCGCGGCCACCGGCGTTCGCGGCCGTCGGCAGGAAGCGGTAGAAGCGGCCGTCGGTCTCGTCTTCGGTCAGGTAAACGGCGTTGGTCGCCGGGTCCACCGCCACGGCCTCGTGCTTGAAGGTGCCGAGCGCCGTCAGCCGGCGCGCTGGTTCCACACCGAAGGGATCGCATTCCCAGATCACGCCGGTCTCGAATTCCTCGCCGCTGAACCAGGTATTCCACGGCGACACGCCGCCGCCGCAGTTGATGCGGGTCAGCGGGCCGGGAAGGATGTTGTAGGCGCGCACGATGCTGCCGCTCGCTGAAAATTCGATGGCATCGACGCCGCCGGGCAGGAATTCGCGATTCGACACATACACCCAGCCGCCACCCGGCCGCGCGAACACCGCGCCGCCATCGGGATCGCTGTGCCAGCGAAAGCCGGTTCCGGGAACGAACTGGCCGGCGCGGCCGATCACCGTTGCCGTGAAGCCGGCCGGCAGCAGCAGATCATTCGCGTCCGGCGTGGTCGACAAGGGGCCGAGATCGCCGACAACCGCGCCAGTCGGTGCCACCGGATCGCCACCACCCGGTGCCGGGTTCGCCGGATCGTCATTGCCGCCGCTGCCGGTGCAACTCGCCAGCGAGCCCCCGACAGCTACCAGACCCAGACCGAGCAGTCCGCCGCGCAGCACGCTGCGGCGATCAACGGACTTGCGACGGCGATGCCAGCGGCGGGAAATGGGATCGAAACGCATGGCGCACCCGAGATGGAAAAATTGGAGGGTGAATCGTAAGGTCTGCGCTTGACCACAAGATGACGCACGCCATGCCGCATCGCTACGCCGAACTGATGTTCACCACCGCCGTGCAGGCTCGTCAGGAGCACTACGGTTCGCTGCACGACATGGCACGCCACGCGGCGGACCATCCGGGCTACGACCGCCTGAGCAGCACCGAAGCGGCGTTCATCGCAGCCCGCGACAGCTTCTACCAGGCCAGCGTCTCGGAAACCGGCTGGCCTTACGTGCAGCATCGCGGCGGCCCGGCGGGCTTTCTCAAGGTGCTGGATGCCAAGCGCCTGGCCTACGCCGATTTTCGCGGCAACCGGCAGTACATCTCGGCCGGCAATCTGGCCGTCAACGACCGCGTCGCCCTGTTCCTGGTCGACTACCAGAACCGCCGACGGCTGAAGATCCTCGGCCGCATGCAACTGACCGATGTCGCCGACGCCAACGAAGCCCTGGTCGCAGCCCTGCGTCCTTACCCTTATCGCGCCGCGATGGAAAGGATCGCCGTGATCACCGTTGAAGCCTTCGACTGGAACTGTTCCCAGCACATCACCCCGCGCTACACCGAAGCGCAGTTGCATTCGGTGGTGGCGCCGCTGCACGCGCGGATTGGCGAGTTGCAGGCGGAGATTGCCGCGCTGCAAGCCCGCCTCGCCTGATCACCGCACCGGCATCGCCCCGGTGTGCTTCTGGGCATCGACCTTTTCGCCGAACCAGTACAAACCCCAATGGAGATGCGGGCCGGTGACGCGGCCGGTAGCGCCGCTCAAAGCCACGGGCTGGCCTTGCTCGACGCGATCGCCAACCTTCACGTCCAGCCGCGACAGATGCACCATCACCGATTGCAGGCCGTGGCCGTGGTCGATGAACACGGTGCCGCCGGTGAAGTAGAGATCGGGCTCGGCCAGGCTGATCACGCCGCCAGCGGGAGCTGTGATCGGCGTGCCGGTGGGCACGGCGACATCCACCCCGTAATGCGGCGACTTGGGCTTGCCGTTCAGGATGCGCTGGCTGCCGAAGATGCCGCTGATGCGCCCCGTGGCCGGCCACACGAACGGTGTCGCGAAATCGCTGATCGCGGTATCGCGGCGGCGCGCGGCATTGATGATTTTCTGCTCGGCAGCGATGCGGTCCTGCACCTCCTGCGGTGGATCGACGTACTTCGGCGCAATGCCGGTGAGCGGCTGGGTATCCCACTTGCGCTTGGCAACCGTATGGCTTTCGACGATCGGCTTGCCGCCGGGCGCAGTGATCGTCAGCAAGACCGGCGATTTGGCATCGCGATCGAGCCCGAACACGAACAGGCCCTCGGGCGATACCAAGAGCTTGCGGCCGTCGAAGACAACCGCAGCACCGGGCGTGGTTTCGCCGATCAGCAGGCTGCCCTGCTCCCAAGTGCCCTTGACCAGCCGGTAGCTCGGATCACCCGCCTGCACCAACATCACCGTCCCGAGAAGCAGCGTCCAGCAGCCGATCAGCAGCCATGAGATTCGCGCCTTCAAAAGCTTCCGAGTCGCAGCGATACGCCAATGGTCGTCGACGTTCTTCATCGAATATGGAATGGCTCGATCATGATTTCACCTTCGCAGGATTGGACGGTGTTCCAGTTACCTTTGTCGTTGAGCGACACCCAGCGGCGTTCCTCGCTGCGATAGAACCAGTCCTTGTCGATCCGGTAATACATTTGCAGCCCGGAAATCTCGAGGATGTTGTTGATCTGGTTGTCGTGATGGTTTTTCTCATCAAAATCAGTACGGCAGCGTTGACCCATCTGCGAATAGAGATCGTTCAGCGACATCAGCATTTCTTCAAGTTCCGGATCGATCGGCTTGACGTTCAAACCTATGCGCTGCGCTTCCTTGAGAGTGATCGGATAGCCGTGCGAAGGGTAATCCGCATTCAGGGTTTCCGAGATACGATCACGCCGCTCTGCGTCTTCCATGTGGTAGCTGAGAATCTCGTTGCAGAGCATCTTTGAAAGCGACGAGGCCCGGTCGACAGCACCGATCACCAGCGGATGAATGTAGGAATAGATCGCCGGATAGGGATTGCCACCACCGACTTTCTCGGCTTCGCCATTCCACAGCTTGATCACGCGCGTCAGCTCGTTCTGCCCGACGCTGACCAGATCGTTGTCACGATCGACGGGGCTCAGATCGTGTCGCAACGAAGTGTCGATCGGCGTGAGGAATGCCAGGGGACCCATGTCGATCTGATCTGCGCCGAGCACCAGCATGGTCGCTGCAGATTCGCAATCCAACGGAACATAGGCACGCAGCGATGTCGAGAAGTTTCGCAGCAGATGAACCATCCGCAGCGATGCGCTGCCATTGCCGCCGTCGGATTTGACGAAAATCGACAGTTGCTCGGTCCGGCCCATCTGGGTCAACAACTTGTACAGCACCCGCACATCGTTGTGGCAGATCGCGCCGCTGAACGAATTCCAATAGGTCACGAGACGCGTGCCGGTCAGCGCTTCGATCTGCTCGATGAGCGCTTGGGTCTCCCGATACAGCATGGGCGGCGTTTTCAGCTTCGCTTCGTCTCCGGAATTCTCCGAGCTCATGCGCGCATGCTCCTGTCAGTGCTTGGCGAGTTCAATGATGGCATCGGCCAGCAACAGCGTTTCCTGCCGCTCCGAACCGAGCCGGCGCAGGGTCACGCTGCGTTCTTCGGCTTCCTTGCGGCCGACGACCAGGATCACCGGCACTTTCTGCAAGCTGTGCTCGCGAATCTTGTAGTTGATCTTTTCGTTGCGCAGATCGGTCTGCACGCGGACGTTGCGCTTGGACAGTTCTGCGGCCACTTCCGAAGCGTAGGCATCGGCATCCGAGACGATCGGCGTCACCACCGCCTGCACCGGGGCGAGCCAGTACGGCAGCGCTCCGGCGTGGTGCTCGATCAGGATGCCGATGAAACGCTCCATCGAACCGACGATCGCCCGGTGCAGCATCACCGGATGCTGGCGTGCGGAATGCTCGTCGATGTAGGTCGCGCCCAGGCGCTCCGGCATCATGAAATCGACCTGCATGGTGCCGACCTGCCAGGCGCGGCCGATCGAGTCCTTCAAGTGATATTCGATCTTCGGGCCGTAGAACGCGCCCTCGCCCGGCAGCTCGGTCCAGGTGGCGACACCAGCCGCGCGCAGGGCTGAACGCAGCGCGTCTTCGGCGCGATCCCAGGTCGCGTCGTCGCCCAGACGCTTCTCGGGACGCAGCGCCAGCTTCACATCGAGATGGGTGAAACCGAAGTCCGCGTAGACCTGCATGGCCTGCTGGTGGAACGCGGTCACTTCCGGTTCGATCTGCGCTTCGGTGCAGAAGATGTGGCCGTCGTCCTGGGTGAAGGCGCGCACCCGCATGATGCCGTGCAGCGCGCCACTCGGTTCGTTGCGATGGCAGCCGCCGAACTCCGCGTAGCGCACCGGCAGGTCGCGATAGCTGCGCAGGCCGGCGTTGAAGATCTGCACATGGCCCGGGCAGTTCATCGGCTTGATCGCGTAGGTGCGCTTCTCGCTTTCCGTGAAGAACATGTTGTCCTGGTAGTTATCCCAGTGACCGCTCTTCTTCCACAGGTTGACATCCATGATCTGCGGCCCGCGCACTTCCTGGTAGCCGCCGGCCTTGTAGACGCCTCTGACGTACTGCTCCACCGCCTGCCAGATCGCCCAACCCTTCGGATGCCAGAACACCATGCCCGGCGCTTCTTCCTGCTGGTGGTACAGATCGAGCTGCTTGCCCAGCTTGCGGTGATCGCGCTTTTCGGCTTCTTCCACCATCTTCAGATGCGCTTCGAGGTCGGCATCGTTGGCAAATGCCAGCCCGTAAATCCGCTGCAACTGGGCGTTGTTGGCGTCACCGCGCCAGTAGGCACCGCTGACCCGGGTCAGCTTGAACGCGGTGCCGAGTTTGCCGGTCGACGGCAGATGCGGGCCCAGGCACATGTCCAGCCAGGCTTCGCCCTGACGGTAGATGGTCAGTTCTTCATCGGCGGCAATGCCATCCCTGATCCATTCGGCCTTGAAGCTTTCGCCGGCCTGCTCGAAATGCGCAACCGCCGCCTCGTGCGACCACACCTCGCGGATGATCGGCAGATCACGCTTGACGATGTTGCGCATGCGCTGCTCGATGCTCGCCAGATCGGCGTCGGAGAACGGCGTGTCGCGCGCAAAATCGTAGTAGAAGCCGTGCTCGGTCGACGGCCCGAAGGTGATCTGGGTGCCTGGAAACAGCTCCTGCACCGCCTGCGCCAGCACATGGGCGGCGTCGTGGCGAATCACTTCCAGCGCTTCGGGCTTGTCGCGGGTGATGATCTCGAAAGCCGCATCGCGGTCGATCGGCCGGTTCAGATCCCACAACTCGCCGTTGACCCGAACCACCACCGCCTTCTTCGCCAGCCCGGGGGAAATGCCGGTGGCGATGCTCAAGCCGGTGGGCGGAACGTCGAAGGATTTGACGTTGCCGTCGGGGAAGGAAATCCGGATGGGGGGGGAGATGGACATGTCGGCTTCAGGTGCGCCGCGAACGGCGGCATGGAGAACCGGGATTTTAGCCCGCCCGGCCTGCACCGCGCCTTGGCCGGGGGCCGACCCGCATCGCAAAGCCGCCGCCACGATCCGTAATATCGGCCACCCGATGCAACATCCGCTGACGCTGCGCGCCAGACGCAGCCCGCCCTTCGTGAGGAGATGCCATGACCGACAAGATCGTGCCGACAACCGCCGAACTGCTGAAGGATTCGCCGAAGAATTGGGGCCGCTGGGGGGCGGACGACGAGGTCGGTTCGCTGAACTTCCTCAACCAGGCCGAAGTGCTGCGCGGCGTCGCCGCGGTGCGCCAGGGCAAGACCTATACCTTGCAGATTCCGATGGGCAAGCCGGGCGGCGATCCAGTCTGGCCGGGCCGCAACCAGGCGCAGCGCATCAATGTCATGGATCACGGCCACTACCTGTGCGGCAAGGGTCCGGCGTTCCCCGGCGCGATCGAATACGCCGACGACGTGATGTTCATGTACCTGCAAGGCTCCACGCAGTACGACGCGCTTGGCCATGTCTGGTGCGACAACAAGCTCTACAACGGCTATGACGCCAACACCACCATCGGCGGCATGAGCAAGGCATCGGTCTATCCGCTGGCCGAGCGCGGCATTGCCGGCCGCGCAGTGCTGATCGACATGGCTCGCCATCGCGGCAAGGCGGTGCTCGATCCCGGCGAAACCTTCAGCCATCTCGACCTGCTCGCCGCTGCCGCCAAGCAGGGCGTGAGCATCGAAAAGCACGACATCCTGATCATCCGGACCGGCTGGATCGGAAGCTTCTACGAGCGTGATCGGGTCGAGTTCTACAAGAACTTCGTCGAGCCGGGCCTGACCTACTCCCCCGAGCTGGTCGACTGGTTCCACCAGATGGAAATCCCCAATCTGGTGACCGACACCATCGCCAACGAAGTCACCATCGACCCGGTGAGTGGTGTCGCGCTGCCGCTGCACATCGCGCTGATGTCGAATCTGGGCATCACCTTCACCGAAATCTGCCAGCTCGATGCGCTGGCCGCCGACTGCGCCGCCGACGGCCAGTGGAGCTTCCTGTACGTGGCGGCACCGCTGAAGGTGGTCAACGGCAGCGGCGCGCCGGTCAATCCGGTGGTGATTCGCTGAAAATCTGATTGACGACGAGGCTTGGCGAACGCCGACCGCCGGTATTATGTCCGCCACAGCCGCAAGTCTGCGGAGCCACCGGCCCCTGCGTGGCCGGGACGAACAATCAGGAGAGACATGCCGTGAGCGAGCCCACATCCACGATCGTCTACACCCTCACCGACGAGGCGCCGCTGCTGGCGACCGCCTCGTTCCTGCCGATCATCGAAACCTTCACCGCCCCGGCAGGCATCTGCGTGAAGCCCAGCGACATCTCGGTCGCGTCCCGCATTCTCGCGGCCTTCCCGGAATCCCTGCGCGAAGACCAGCGGGTCACCGATGAACTGGCTGCCCTCGGCAAGCTGACGCTGCAAGCCGACGCCAACATCATCAAGCTGCCGAACATCAGCGCCTCGATCTCGCAGTTGGTCGCCGCGATCAAGGAATTGCAGGCCCAGGGCTACGCGATTCCGGACTACCCGGAAGCGCCGAAGACCGACGAGGAGAAGGCCATCCGCGCCCGCTACGCGAAGATCACCGGCTCGGCCGTCAATCCGGTGCTGCGCGAAGGCAATTCCGATCGCCGCGCGCCGAAAGCAGTCAAGGACGCGGTGCGCAAGAACCCGCATTCGATGGCGCCCTGGAGTCAGGCCTCGCGCAGCCACGTCTCGCACATGCTGCGCGGCGATTTCTACCACGGCGAAAAGTCGAAAACCCTCGACCGCGCCCGCACCGTGAAGATGGAACTGATCACCAAGAGCGGCAAGACGATGCTGCTGAAGGACAAGGTGCCGCTGCTCGCGCTCGAAGTGATCGACAGCATGTTCATGAGCAAGAAGGCGCTGTGCGCGTTCTACGAGCAGCAGATCGAGGACGCCCGCCAGTCCGGCATCATGTTCTCGCTGCACGTCAAGGCGACGATGATGAAGGTGTCGCACCCGATCGTCTTCGGCCACTGCGTGAAAATCTTTTACAAGGAAGCCTTCGAGAAACACGGCAAGCTGTTCGAGGAACTGGGCGTCAACGTCAACAACGGCATGGTCGATCTCTACAACAAGATCGCCAAGCTGCCGCAGAGCCAGCAGGACGAGATCAAGCGCGACCTGCACGCCTGCCAGGAGCATCGCCCGGAACTGGCGATGGTCGACTCCAGCAAGGGCATCACCAACTTCCACTCGCCGAACGACGTGATCGTCGACGCCTCGATGCCGGCGATGATCCGCAACGGCGGCAAGATGTACGGCGCAGATGGACGCCTCAAGGAAGTCAAGGCGGTGATGCCGGAATCGACCTTCGCCCGCATCTACCAGGAGATGATCAACTTCTGCAAAACCCACGGCGCGTTTGATCCCGCGACCATGGGCACGGTGCCGAACGTCGGCCTGATGGCCCAGCAGGCCGAGGAATACGGCAGCCACGACAAGACCTTCGAGATTGCCGAAGACGGTGTTGCCAACATCACCGATGTCGACACCGGCGAAGTGCTGCTGAGCCAGAACGTCGAGCAGGGCGATATCTGGCGCATGTGCCAGCTCAAGGACGCCGCGATCCGCGACTGGGTGAAGCTGGCCGTGACCCGCGCCCGCCAGTCCGGCATGCCGGCGGTGTTCTGGCTCGATCCGTACCGCCCGCACGAACACGAGCTGATCCAGAAGGTCGTGAAGTACGTGCAGGAGCACGACATCAAGGGCTTGAAGCTGGAAATCATGTCGCAGGTGCGCGCCATGCGGTACACGCTGGAGCGCGTGATCCGCGGTCAGGACACCATTTCGGTCACCGGCAACATCCTGCGCGACTACCTGACCGACCTGTTCCCGATCATGGAACTTGGCACCAGCGCCAAGATGCTGTCGATCGTGCCGCTGATGGCCGGCGGCGGCATGTACGAAACCGGCGCCGGCGGCTCGGCCCCGAAGCATGTCCAGCAGCTGGTCGAGGAAAACCATCTGCGCTGGGATTCGCTCGGCGAATTCCTGGCGCTGGCGGTCAGCCTCGAAGACCTCGGCATCAAGACCGGCAATGCCCGCGCCAAACTGCTGGCGAAGACGCTGGATACCGCCACCGGCAAGCTGCTCGACAACCGCAAGTCACCGAGCCCGAAGACCGGCGAACTCGACAATCGCGGCAGCCAGTTCTACCTGTCGCTGTACTGGGCGCAGGAACTGAGCAGCCAGACGGAAGACGCCGAACTCGCCGCCCACTTCGCGCCGCTGGCGAAGCAGCTCGCCGAGCACGAAACGACCATCGTCAAGGAACTCACCGAGGTGCAAGGCAAGCCGGCCGACATCGGCGGCTACTACCACCCGGACCCGGCCAAGCTCGCCGCCGTGATGCGGCCGAGTGCGACGTTCAATGCGGCGCTGGCCTCGGTCTGAGGCGAGCGGTTGTTTGTAGGTCGGGCTGAAGCCCGATCTACAGACAGCCTGCGTAGGTCGGGAAAGCGGATTTATCGTGCATCCCGACGGATTCGCTGCCGTTTGCCTCGTTGATTGATCTGGCTTCATTGCACTTTTTCGCGCTATCGCGCGAGTTACTTTCTTCAACCGCTGAAGAAAGTAATTAAAGAAGGGCGGCCCAGGCATGGCGTCGCCTCGCATGAAGCAAAAGCGCGAGTCGATTCCCTGTGCTTCTCGCGCTCTCCGGGGTACCGCGCTGACGGGCCATCCATGGCCCGGCATCGCTCAGCGGGCATCCATGCCCGCTGCCCCCTTAGATCGCTGCGATGCTCGGCGCCATGCAATGGGAGAGATGCAAAAGCCACGGCAACAGCAACAACCAATCAAAAGCCGAAACGGCTCCCTCTCCCGCTTGCGGGGGAGGGCAGGGGTGGGGGCGTTTGGTCAAGCACCATGTCGGCAAAGGATTGCCGACCTACGGCCAAACAGCCGCCGCGCGAAGCGCGGCGGCTGTGGCTTTTGATGTGGCCGTGGCGGTTGCTGTGGCTTTTGCCGTAAATCCCCCTTTGAGCGCGCCGAGCATCGCAGGACATGGCGGAATAGGCCCCGCAGGGGGCGAGGCAGGAGCCGAAGCCTTTTCGCCGCGCCAGGGATGGCGCGTCGAAAAGCCCCGCCATGGCCGAGAAGCACAGGGCATCGGTTCGCGCTTCTGCTTCTCGCGAACCGACGCAGCGACAGGGGCGCATTCCTTTTGGTGACTTTTCCTTGTGCGTTTCAAGGAAAAGCGGGGAGCGATTAAAGCTTCCCGCGCGCGACAGCGCGGAATAATTCGATCCGGCCAAATCAGTCAGAGTGGCGGGCGGCACCGAATCCGTCGGGATGCGCGATGAAGCCGCTTTCCCGACCTACTCGGGCTACTCGGGCTGTACGGATCAAAGTAGGGGCAAAACATAAAGCGGCGGGTCGCGACCCGCCCTACGCGGGCTACGCTTGCTGGCCGCGGTTCCAGGTAGATGTCACGGCGCAATGACAGCGGCAGCGACCACGATGCCGGAAAAAATCGCCAAGTTCATCGGCAAGAGAACCCGAATTCGGCCGACGTACTTGGCCGCCGAACGTGATTTCAGCTCACG
Organism: Nevskia sp.; assembly: GCA_021732745.1. Lineage (GTDB taxonomy): Bacteria > Pseudomonadota > Gammaproteobacteria > Nevskiales > Nevskiaceae > Nevskia. Next base: position 553,417 of record JAKFUK010000002.1, read on the forward strand.
CCACCGTGAACTGAAAGCGAGACTTATCACGGCGAAACTTACATTCGGGTCTGAAAGACGTGGAAGGCCCGTGTAGAAGACGCTTAGCGAGCCGCGGCGGTCTACCCATTCGGGACGTTCCGCAGCGACGATCGCATGCAGCTTGACAACGGCGTGCAGGTAAATTGGCGCAGAGAAAACCATTACCAAGCCGGACAACAGGGGCAGAGAAAGCATTGGCTCGCCTCAGCGCCGCTCAAACCCGCGGCAAATCCGCCAACTTCACCACCCCACCCTTCGCATAAGCCGCCACCGGCACACTCTTCTCGATCAACAACTCCCGCAGTTCCTGGATCGCCGGAAAGATCTCCTGATTCCAGTCCTCGCCCTGGGCATCGAACGCCGCCTGCTCCGCTTCGACGATCTCGGTGTCCTGCCCGAAGATGCCGTTGGTGAAGGCGACGATGAACGGCCAGATGACGTGGATCATTCCCGGAATCGGCGGCTTGCGGATCATCATCAAGCCGTAGGTCTGGTTCTTCCGCTGGGCTGAATCGGTCGGCCAGTAGCAGTTCCACAGATCCAGTGCCGGCTCGTCCTTGGGGCTGCCGGCGGTCCAGAACTTCAGCGTCTGGTACGGGTATTCGGTACGGATCGTCATCATGTCGATCGAGCCGTCACTGACCTTCGCGGCACCCTTGCGGTTGATCATGAAACGCTCGCCGATCGGCTGCTTGCCGGCGGCGCGGGCGAAGGTGTAGTCGCACTCCACCCAGCCGTCGCCCTTGCGGACATCGAGGCAGGTGGCGCGGATCGAACCCATCAGGCTGCGATGAAGGAACTGATGGTTCATGTCCATCAGGTTTTCGTGCATGAACGACCAGTGGCAGCCGATGGTGCGATCCAGCGTGCGGGTCTTGTATTCGCCCTTGGCGAAGGTCGAGACATCCGGGAACGCGGCAAAGCCGGGCGCAGCCTGGTCGCCGGTGTAGACGAACAGGAAGCCGTAGGCCTCGCGCACCGGGTAGCTCTTGACGCCGTTCGGCAACTGCTTGCCTTCGTCCAGATACGGCACGTTGACGCAAGATCCCGTGCGGTCATAGGTCCAGCAGTGGTAGTGGCATTGCAGGCGTTCGCCGCGCACCACACCCATGGTCAGCGGCACCTGGCGGTGGGCGCAGCGATCTTCGAGCGCGAACACTTCGCCCTTTTCCGGGCGGACCAGCGCGATCGGCTCGCCAGCAAAGCTGACCGCCAGCGACTTGCCGGCTTTGAGCGCCTTCGAGCGCGCCAGCGGGTACCAGAAGTTCGGATCGAGGCCGGATTTGCGCAGGTCGGCGGCCTCGCGCTTGGGGGCGGGGGCGTGGCGGCGGAGGGCGGTGATCGAGGACATGCGGACAACTCCGGGGTGTGTCAAAAATTCGGGTGGGAGCCTAGCACGGGGGTCTTTGATGCCGGTGAGACCGGAAACGGCACTCGCGCGAAGAAACAAAGCCCTTCTCCCCTCGGGAGAAGGGTTGGGATGAGGGACTTTCAGGCAAAGGACTCCTTTTCCGGCGAGTCCCTCACCCCCGACCCCTCTCCCGGAGGGAGAGGGGAGACCAGCCATCAGCCCTTGAGCAGCGGCTTCAGAAACCGCCCGGTATGCGACCGTTTGATCTTCGCGATGTCTTCCGGCGTGCCCGCCCCGACGATCTCGCCGCCGCCGCTACCGCCTTCCGGGCCCATGTCGATCAGCCAGTCGGCGCGCTTGATGACGTCGAGGTTGTGCTCGATCACCACCACGGTGTTGCCGGCGTCGCGCAAGCGATCCAGCACTTTCAGCAGCTGGGCGACGTCGTGGAAATGCAGGCCGGTGGTCGGCTCGTCGAGGATGTACAGCGTGCGGCCGGTATCGCGCTTGCTCAGCTCCTTGGCCAGCTTGACTCGCTGCGCTTCGCCGCCGGACAAGGTCGTCGCGTTCTGGCCGAGCTTCACATAGGACAGGCCGACATCGAGTAGGGTTTCCAGCTTGCGGGCCAATGCGGGCACCGGCTTGAACAGCGCCAGCGCGTCTTCGATGGTCAGATCGAGCACGTCGTTGATGCTTTTGCCCTTGTAGCGGATTTCCAGCGTTTCGCGGTTGTAGCGCTTGCCCTTGCAGGTATCGCAGGTGACGTAGACATCGGGCAGGAAGTGCATTTCCACCTTGATGACACCGTCGCCCTCGCAGGTTTCGCAGCGGCCGCCCTTGACGTTGAAGCTGAACCGCCCGGCTTCGTAGCCGCGCTCGCGCGACTGCGGCACCTGGGCGAACAACTCGCGGATCGGCGTGAACAGGCCGGTGTACGTCGCGGGATTGCTGCGCGGCGTGCGGCCGATCGGCGACTGGTCGATGTCGATGACCTTGTCGAGATGCTCCAGCCCTTCGATGCCGTCGCAAGCCGCGTGACGGGTGCCGGCATTGTTCAAGGCACGCGCGGCATAGCCGAGCAAGGTGTCGTTGATCAGCGTCGACTTGCCGGAACCGGACACGCCGGTGACGCAGGTCATGATCCCGATCGGGATTTCAGCCGTGACGTTCTTCAGATTATTGCCGCGCGCATTGCGCAGCACGATCTGCTTCTTCGGGTCGCGCTTGTGGCGGGTCTTCGGAATCGGGATGCCTTCGGCTCCGTTGAGATAACGGCCGGTCAGCGATTTCGGGTTGGCGATCACCTGCGCCGGTGTACCCATCGCCACGATGTGCCCGCCGTGGACCCCGGCACCGGGGCCGATGTCGACGACGTAATCGGCGCTGCGGATGGCGTCCTCGTCATGCTCGACGACGATCACGGTGTTGCCGATATCGCGCAGGTGGACCAGCGTCTTCAAGAGACGCTCGTTGTCGCGCTGATGCAGGCCGATGCTCGGTTCGTCGAGCACGTAGAGCACGCCGACCAGCCCGGCACCGATCTGCGAAGCCAGCCGGATGCGCTGGGCTTCGCCGCCGGACAGGGTTTCGGCCGAACGCGACAGGGTCAGGTAATCGAGGCCGACATTGTTCAGGAAGCCGAGCCGCGAGCTGATTTCCTTGAGGATCTTGTCGGCGATCTCGCCCTTGTGGCCGGGCAGCTTCAGTTGCTGGAAGTGCGCTTCGGCATCGCGCACGGATTTGCCAACCACAGTCGGCAGGCTGGTGCCAGCGACGAAGACATGGCGCGCCGAGCGGTTCAGACGCTCGCCGACACATTCCGGGCAAGGCTTGTCGGACAGGTACTTGGCCAGTTCCTCGCGCACCGCGACCGATTCGGTTTCCTTGTAGCGGCGCTCCAGATTGGGCAGCACGCCTTCGAACTTGTGGACACGGGTGACCACCTTGCCGCGCTCGTCCGGGTATTCGAAGGCGATCTTGTCCTCGCCGCTGCCGTACAGCACTGCGTTGCGGGCTTTCTCGGGCAGCTTCTCGAAGGGTTTTTCGGTGTCGAACTTGTAGTGCTTGGCCAGCGAGGACACCAGCGCCCAGTAATACGGATTGCGCCGGTCCCAGCCTCGGATCGCGCCTTCGGCGAGGCTGGAATCGGGATGGGTCACCACCCGCTCGGCATCGAATACCTGCAACTGACCGAGGCCGTCGCAGGTGGTACAAGCGCCGCTCGGCGAGTTGAACGAGAACAGCCGCGGTTCTAGGTCTTCCAGCGAATAGCCGCAGTGCGGGCAGGCCATGCGGGCGGAGAAGGTGATGTCTTCCGCTGGTCTCCCCTCTCCCCCCGGGAGAGGGGCCGGGGGTGAGGGGCTGTGCGGGGCGACCAGCGCCAGGCCATCGGACAGCCGCAGCGCGGTTTCAAACGATTCGGTGATCCGCTGCTTGATGTCCGGCCGCACCTTGAAGCGATCGACGACGATCTCGATGTCGTGCTTGAGCTTGCGATTCAAGGTCGGCACTTCGTCCAGCTCGTAGACCTTGCCGTCGATGCGGGCGCGCACAAAACCCTGGGCGCGCATCTGGTCGAACCACTCGGCATGCTCGCCCTTGCGGCCGCGCACCACCGGCGCCAGCAGCATCCAGGCCGATTCGGCCGGCATCGCCAGGACGTGGTCGACCATCTGGGCCACGCTCTGCGCTTCGAGTGCTACCGCCGGATGATCCGGGCAATAGGCGGTGCCGACGCGGGCATAGAGCAGGCGCAGGTAGTCGTAGATCTCGGTGACCGTGCCGACCGTCGAACGCGGGTTGTGGCTGGTCGATTTCTGCTCGATGGAGATGGCAGGGCTCAAGCCTTCGATCGAATCGACATCCGGCTTCTGCATCATCGACAGGAACTGCCGCGCGTAGGCGCTCAAGGACTCGACGTAGCGGCGCTGCCCTTCGGCGTACAGCGTGTCGAAGGCCAGGCTCGACTTTCCGGAGCCGGACAGCCCGGTGATGACGATCAGCTTGTCCCGAGGCAATTCGAGCGAGATGTTCTTCAGATTGTGCGTGCGCGCACCGCGAATGCGGATCGAATCCATGGAAGGGAGGGGGCGAAAGGGACCGGCAACTATATCGGGAAAGGCCGGCTGGGCCGTGGCCGAGTGAGCGCTTGCGTCTGGGGAATGGCAGAAGCAGGCATCACGCGGAGAACGCGGAGGACGCGGAGAACGGCAACGGCGAACAAGCAAAAGCGCCGGGGCACAAAGGCACAAAGGTTAAAAGCAAGGGCACGAAGAACAGCTTCGATCTTTTCCTTTGTGTCCTTGCCGTTGCTGTTCTTTGTGCCTTGTGCCCCGGCGCTTTTGCTTTTCTTGCCGTTGCTTCTCTCGGCGTTCTCTGCGTTCTCCGCGTGAGAAACGGCTTTTCGCCCCCGCAACTGTCACAAGCCGGTCACCGCCCTGTCACCGACGCGCAGCACGCTCATCGCCATCGACCGACCGGATTCGCCGCCCGATGACCGACCGTCCGCTGAACCTTGCGATCTTCGACATGGGGCTGCTGAAAGCGCCGTTCTTCCTCGGTTTGCAGGATTTCCTCGCGCCGACCATCCACTGCCTGTACTGGTCGCGGCGGCTGCTGATGCGGCGCTATGCCCAATCCGCCGATATCAGCATCTACCCGACCACGCTTGCCGAACCGCGCCTGAAGACGCGGATATCCGACGACGAGCTGCGCCGCGCCATCGGCGTGAAGGAACAGAAGCTGCGCGGCCCCGGAAAGCTCGATCAGCCGCGCCGCCGCTATGCCGAAATCGAGGATTTTCTCGATCGTCAGGCGGTCGATGCGCTGCTGGTCTGGAACGGCTCGAACAAGCTGCTGTCGCTGGCGATTCATGCCGCGAAGCAGCGCGGCATTCCGGTGATCTACGCTGAACACGGCTACTTCCCGGGCTCGATGCAGCTGGATCTGGAAGGGGTCAACCATGCGTCTTCGATGACCCGGCTGATCAAGGCCGGCATGGCCCGGCGGCCGCCTGAAGCGAAGCTGGATCGGCAGCTGGATGAGGTGATCGACGCCGTGCGTGGTGATGCGCCGTCGCGCGTCGTGCGCACCGCGATTCCGGCGCGCTACCTGCAAACACGGCAGGCGCGGGCGATGAACGCGCTGTTCTACCGCGTGCGGCCGTATGGCCTGGGCAAGCCGCTGTTTCCGGGCTACCAGGACCCGCCGCTGCCGGCGCAAGAATTCGTGTTCTACCCGCTGCAGGTGGTCAAGGATTCGCAGTTGCTGCTGCATTCGCCGATCTGGGGCAACGACCACGCAGCGGTCATCGCCGCGCTGTCGACACGGCTGGCGGCGATGGCGCCGCCGCTGAAGCTGGTGGTCAAGTTCCATCCGCAGGAAGAGCGTCTGGCGCAGATCAGGAACGACGCCCTGATCAAGCAGTTCCCGGACGTGACCTTCATCTGCAACATCCCGGCGACGGAGCTGATCAAGCGCGCGCGCTTCGTGGTGACGATCAATTCGAGTGTCGGTTTCGAGGCGATCCTGCTCGACAAGCCGCTCGTGACCCTGGGCAACAGCTTTTTCTCGGTGCCGACGCTGGCCGAAGTGGTGGGTCATGAACGCGACTTGACCGCCGCCCTGGCTGCCGCGAACGCGCTGCCGGATCGCCGCGAGGCGCGCCGGGCGGTGCTGCGCTACTGCCTGGACGATTTCTTCACGCCGGGCACCTATTTCAGCCATACCGCCGACAGCTACGCGGCGGTGGCTGCGCGCATCCGCAGCTTGCTGATGCCGCTAGTAACGCGCGGTGTGGTCCGAATTGCCGACGAAGCGCGCCGCGCGCCGGTCTGGCAGCGCGTCCTGTCCTCGCCTTCAGGCCCTGCTTTCGAGGAAAGCCGCGATCGCAGCGGCACCGGCGGCCGCTGAGCGGCCGATGGCGTCGGGTTCGGCGTCGAAGGTGTCGCGGAAGTAGTCGCGCTGGCGTTCGCTCCACTGGCCGTGATTGGCCACGGCGCCGGCGAGCGCGCTGCCCAGCGCATCGACGCCGTCGATCACCGGCCCCAGTTCCCAGAACAGATAGTCCGGATTGCCCTGCCATGCCGCGCCGTGGCTGTTGATGAACAAACAGGGCCGCGGCCGGACCATGAACTCGGCGACCTGGCTCGATACGTCACCAAGATAGACATCGGCGGCCTGGGTGTAGGTCATGTCGATCGAGGCATCGCTGCCGGTGTCGATGCGCAGGTGCTTGATCGCACCGTACTTTTCGAGCTTCGCCAGCACCTCGGGCTGATGCCGGTCGAACAGGCGGATGTGTGGCGCGAAGATCAGGTTCCAGTCGCTTTGCTGGGCAAAGAAATCGAGCACCGCAAAGCCGTCGCGCGGCCAGGACGACAGGCCGGGCTCGAAATGCGGGTTGTAGAGCACCGTGGGCCGATCATTGGCGAACAGCTTTTCGCGGCGGGCATCGAGGCGGCTGACCAGATCGAACTTCGGATAGCAGCCAACGAAATAGCGCCCCGGATTGAGCATGCCGAGTGCGCCCATGCGCGCCGCTTTCTTGCTGCCGGAGACCAGCAGGTAGTCGAAAGTGGCGATATCCGCCGAATAGGTCACGGCGCGGTCGCCGGAGCCGTGATCGGTCCAGATGATGTTCAGCTTCGGCAGGAACAACTTTCGCAGAATCAAGGAGGTGCGCTCCGGCACCACCACGGCGTCGACCTCCGCGAACAGGCGGCGATTGCGGATCAGGGTCAGCGATTTTTCCGGAATGCCTGCGCCCAGGCGCTTCTGCAGCCAGCTGATGAAGGCATTGGGACGGAAGCGTTGCACTGGCAATGTCGCCTGCGGATACAGCGCCACCAGCCGCCGCACCACCCGTTCCTGGGCATCGGAGGAGCAGACCAAGCGGATATCCCAATCCGGCCGCTGCATCGCCAGTTCGGCGGCAATCGGCAGGCTGTGCGGAATCTGGTGCGTCTGGGCGATATACGGAAAGACGATTTTCATCGAAATGGCGGGCAGCCTGCGGCTTTGGCGCAGGGCAGGAAGCGGCGGGCCGGTATGGTAGCGGGCGGCCATCGTCCGCTGTCACGTATTCGTCATCGCGTCAGGCAGCCAGCCGGAAAAGCGTTCAGCCGGATGGCGATCTGACGGATAATGGCCGTCCGGCGGCGCGTCTTTCGCAACGCCGGCACCGGCGTAAACACCCCGACTTGATCCAGGCAGCACGGAGGCATTCATGGCAACACGCGGCGTCAACAAGGTCATTCTGATCGGCAACATCGGGAAGGATCCCGAGGTCAAGTACTTCCCGAACGGCGATGCGTTCTGCAATCTGACGCTGGCAACGTCGGAAACCTGGAACGACAAGGCATCGGGCGAAAAGAAGGAAAAAACCGAGTGGCACAACGTCGTTTTCACGCGAAAGCTCGCGGAAATCGTCGGCCAGTACGTGAAAAAGGGCGCGAAACTCTACGTCGAAGGCTCGCTTCGCACCCGCAAGTGGCAGGACAAGGAAGGCCAGGATCGCTACACCACCGAAATCATGGTCAACGACATGCAGATGCTCGACGGCCGTGGCGGCGGTGGAGGTGGAGGCGGCGGCAGCGGCATGAGCGACGACGACTACAGCCAGGCCCCGCCCGCCCGCACCAGCGGCCCGGCTTCGCGCCCCTCCGCCCCGAGCCGCGCACCGCAGCCGCAGGCCGCTCCGGCAGCGGATTTCGAAGACGACGACATTCCGTTCTAGCGCATTTTCGGTTTGAGTGTGTACACAAAATCCGTTCGTGCTGAGCTTGTCGAAGCCTTGCGGGTCGGCGCTGATGCGCATGCCCTTCGACAGGCTCAGGGCGAACGGGGCCGGAGCGAGTCAGTTCCGCACTAGCTTTGACGTATCGAGGTTTCTGAAAAGTCCGGCTTTCTCGCCCGCGAGGCTGTCGAGCATCTGGCGTCTCATGTACGGGATGCGCGAAACCGGCGCGAAAGCGAGGTCGCGGAGCACGGGTGCGATGCGGTGGTCGGACTGGAACAGCGCCGACAGCCAGCGGCTCGCCGCGTGGTAATAGCGCACCTGGTCGCGCCGTCTCGCGTTGTAGGTTTCGAGCGCGGCGAACACGTCCGGCGCTGTCGAAAGCGTGTCCGCCAGCGTCAGCGCATCGACGAGCCCCAGATTCGCCCCCTGGCCAAGGCGCGGGCTGATGGCGTGGGCAGCGTCGCCGATGAAGACGATGCGCCCGGCGTGCAGCCGGTGGAGCGCGACGTCCGCGTAGGCGGCCCAGGTGAGGTCTTCGTGTCGCGCGATTTGCGCGGTCAGGAAGCGCGTTTCCGGCCACAGGGATTCGACCTCGCGCTTCCAGACCCCGATCGGCGCGCGGCGCCAGAGGTCGATGTCGGCGTTGCGCACGCTCCAGTGAAATCCGATGTGCCGCGTTTCACCGCCGTCCGGCAATCGGCCGATCGGGATCAGTCCGATGCCGACCTTCGCGCCGTGGAATCGCTGGCGAAGGACGTCCAGCGGCTGATCGTTCGCGGCCTCGCAGACGCCCCAGAGCGCCCCGTAGGCAAAGGCGTGACGGCTGCGGATCGCGGCGTAGCGGTCGCGGATCGGCGACTGCGCGCCGCTGGCGTCGATCACGACATCGAACGCGCCGAGTGGACGCGAACCTGCGGTCACGGTCGCTGCGGTGCGACCGTGCTCGACGGCATCAACCTCGCAGCCAGCAACGATGGAAACGCCGAGTTCGAGCGCCTTCGTGTACAGCAAGTGAAAAACCGTGTGCCGATGGATGCCCAGGCTGAAATCTCCGGGATCGTGCTCAAGCGCGTAGACGCGCTTGCCCGCGACCGTCCTGCCCTCGAACCGGGTCAGCCGGCAGCCGAGGCGTACTGCTTCGGCGTCCAGCCCCAAGGCCGCCATCGCAGTCAGGCCAGAGCGGTGCAGCACCAGTCCCGAGCCCAGCGGCCGGGGTGCGGCGAAGCGTTCGAACACGGTGACCGTGTGACCGCGAAGCCTGAGCAGGCTCGCCACCGCCAGACCGGAGATTCCGGCACCGAGCACTGACACGCGATGGGTTGACGAGGCCATGCGCCATTTTGCGTCACCGCCGCCGAACTGTACGATCCGGCCACATCGGGGAAGGACAACATGCAGGCGAACACGCTCAACGATTCGGCCGCCGGTGCCTACAAGGTCAACTCGCTGACCATCGGTGCCGATGCCGACCCGACGGCGGGAACCGTCGCCTGGGATCCGGCGCGGTCCCTCTGGAACGGCGGGATGCTGTTGGCAGCGCTCATCCTGGGGCCGATGTATTTCACCTGGGGTGCCTTCTTCGTCTTCCTGATCCTGCTGGAAGTCACCATGTGTACCGGGCACTCGGTGGGATTCCATCGACGCCTCATCCACCGCACGTTCAAGTGCCCCAGGTGGCTGGAACGACTGCTCGTGTGGTCGGGCACCCTGGTCGGCATGCACGGGCCGTTCTGGGTGATCCAGTCGCACGACTTCCGCGATTGGGCGCAACGCCAGCCCGACTGCCATCCCTTCCTGAAGCACGGCCAGGGTCCCTTGAAGGATGCCTGGTGGAACCTGCACTGCAAGCTCGAACTGAAAGACCCGCCGCGCTTCGATCCCGGCCCCGGCATCGGCGACGATCCGTTCTACCGCTTCCTGCAGAAAACCTGGATGCTCCAGCAAGTGCCCCTGGCGGTTCTGCTATATGCCATCGGCGGCATGCCGTGGCTGGTGTGGGGCATCTGCGTACGGGTGACGGCCGGCGTGTCGATGCACTGGTTCGTCGGCTATATCTGCCATACCCACGGACCGCAGAGCTGGCTGGTGAGCAACAGTGCCATTCAGGCCCACAACGTGCCCTGGGCAGCGATTCCCTCGATGGGCGAGAGCTGGCACAACAACCACCATGCCTTTCCTGCGTCTGCCCGGCACGGAATCCATCCCGGCGAGCTGGACATCGGCTTCCAGTTCATCCGCTGGCTGGAGCAGCGGGGCCTTGCCTGGGACATCCAGACACCCGACTGCCTCCCCACGCGGCCAGGCCTGATTGCGGTCAGCGAAGCGGCGCAAGCAAGTTCGCGCGGTTAGACTGGCTGCCCGATTGCACGGCCGCGCGGACCCGAAGCTGCTTCCGATGACATGCTGAAACGCCCTCTCCACCTCTGGCTGCTGGCGCTGACCTTTGCGGTCGGCCAGTGGCTGTCCGTGGTGCATGGCGTTCAGCATCAGCTCAATGCCGGCGAACAACTGGTTGCCTGCGAAGTCTGCGTGGCGGGCCATGCGGCGGCCGGGCCACCGGCGGCGGCGCTGCCGCTGGCATTGGCTCCCGCCAGCATCGAGCGGCCGATCACCCTGCGCAGCGCGCCGCCGTCGCGCAGCACTCTGCTGTTCCCGCCGCCACGCGGCCCGCCGCTGTTTCTCGTCTGACGAACCGCTGATCTTCCCTGCGTGAGCCCCGTGCTCCCGCCGTTTCGTTTGTCACGAGGAACCCCATGAACGCTTTCATTCCGCACGGCCGCAATGGCCGTGTTGCTGCTGCATCGTCGAATTTTCGCATCGCCTTTCGCCTGTTGCCGCTGATGGCTGCGGCCGCCAGCTTTCCGTTCGTCGTCAACGCCGATGAAGCGGCGGTTGAACTGGAAGGCGTCACCGTGCGCGCCAATCCGCTTGGCAAGACGGCCGATGAACTGGTGCAGCCGACCACCGTTGTCGATGGCGACGCGCTGAACCGCAAACGCCGGGGCACCATCGGCGAGACGCTCGAAAACGAACCCGGCATCTCGACCACCGATTTCGGGGCCGGTGCCGGCCGGCCGGTGATTCGCGGCCAGGCCGGGCCACGGGTCGAAGTGCTGGAGAACGGCATCGGCTCCCTGGATGTATCCGATGTCAGCCCCGATCACGCCGTTGGCATCGACGTGGCCAACGCCCGCGCCATCGAAGTGCTGCGTGGCCCGGCCACCCTGCTCTACGGCAGCCGCGCGCTCGGTGGCGTGGTCAATGTGCTCAATGGACGCTTGCCGACAGCGGTCGACGAGGGCTTCCACGGCGTGCTCGAAGGTCAGTACGGCAGCAACGGGCAAGACCGCAACGGCGCGCTGGAACTCGATTACGGCCTCGGTCACCACCAGTTTCATGTCGACGCGGCGGGCCGCAAGGCCAATGAATACGACATCCCCGGCAATGCCCGGGTCGATGGCGGCGGCAGCGAAGGGGTGCTCGCCAACAGCCGCACGCAGACCAATTCGACAGGCTTCTCATACGCTTACGTGCAGGGTGGCAGCTCCTTGAGCTTTGCCGTGTCTACCTTCGGCGCGGTCTACGGCCTGCCGCAGGAAGAGGAAGCCTTCATCAATCTCGACCAGACCCGCTACGACCTGCAAGGCATTCTCGACCGCCCGCTGCCGGGCATCGAATCGGTGAAATTCCGCAGCGCCTTCAACGCCTACGACCACACCGAGTTCGAAGCGCCGGACGCGCCCGGCACCCTGTTCCGCAACAGCCAGAACCAGAGCCGCGTCGAAATCGTGCACGCGCCGATCGCCGGCTTTCGCGGCGTGTTCGGCGTGCAGCACGATTTCCGGCGCTTTTCCGCGATCGGCGAGGAAGCCTTCGTGCCGTCGACGCGCACCACCCAGGTCGGCGTGTTCCTGATCGAGGAATACGCCTGGTCGCAGGGCAAGTTCGAGGCCGGCGTGCGTGTCAATCGCGACACCGTCAAGCCGAATTTCCCCGCCGACGGCAGCGCGCCTGCGCCGAATCGCGGCTACACGCCGGTGAGCTTTTCGCTCGGCACCATCCTGAATGTCTCGGCGCACGACCATGTGAAGTTCAATTTCAGCCGCGCCCAGCGTTCGGCGGCAGCGGAGGAACTGTTCGCCTTCGGCCCGCATCTGGCCACCGGCACCTTCGAGCGCGGCCTGGCGACGGCAGCGCTGGAAACGGCGAACAACTTCGAGATCGGCTTCGATCACCACGACGAGCGGCTGTCGGTGGAAGGCGCGCTTTACTTGAACAGCATTCGCAACTATCTGTATTTAGACGAAATCGACGCTGGTCTCGATGCCGACGGCGGCGGCACGGCCAACAGCGACGGTGTAGCTGATCGAGTGGATGACGAAGGCGCGTTCGATCCAGACGGCGATCTGCTGCTGGTCGACTACCGGCAGGCCAACGCCCGTTTCTACGGCTTCGAGGGTCAGGCGACCTACAAGCTGACCGGCCAGGTGTCGCTGCGGGCCTTCGGCGATCAGGTGATCGGCCAGTTGAATCGCGGTGGCGACTTGCCGCGCATCACCCCGGCCAGAGTCGGTTTCGGGGTTGATCCCGCGTACGGGCCGTTCACTGCATCGTTCAGCTACACGCGGGTCTTGGCGCAGAACGACATCGCGACGCTCGAAACCCGGACCGCCGGCTACAACCTGCTGGGCATCGAAGCGGCCTACCACTTCAAGCTGAGCGAAGACGCCACGTCGGCCAGCGAGCTGTTCCTGCGCGCCCGCAACGTGCTTGACGACGAGGCCCGGCGGCATACCTCCTTCGTCAAGGATTTCGCGCCGATTCCGGGGGCCTCGGTCTATGTCGGCTTCCGGCTGGCGATCTGATCGCGCGTAAAAGCGATTGCTCACGCGGAGAACGCAAAGACGCAGAGAACGGCAGAGGCGGGAAAAGCATTTCGCACGAAGTACACGAAGGACACAAAGGAAACGCGCTTGGGTGCGATCACCGATCCTTTGTCGTTCTTCGTGTTCTTCGTGTTCTTTGTGCGAAACGCTGTTGCAGTTGCCTGCATCCGCCTTTTGTCCGCCTCTCGCCGTTTTGCTTTTCTCTGCGTCTTGGCGTTCTCTGCGTGAGATCAGCGTCGGCTTCCGGCTGGCGATCTGATCGCGCGTAAAAGCGATTGCTCACGCGGAGAACGCAAAGACGCAGAGAACGGCAGAGGCGGGAAAAGCATTTCGCACGAAGTACACGATGGACACAAAGGAAACGCGCTTGGGTGCGATCACCGATCCTTTGCCGTTCTTCGTGTTCTTCGTGTTCTTTGTGCGAAACGCTGTTGCAGTTGCCTGCATCCGCTTTTTGTCCGCCTCTCGCCGTTTTGCTTTTCTCTGCGTCTTGGCGTTCTCTGCGTGAGATCAGCGTTTGCCGTTCCCGCACTCAACACCCCGCACCGGCTCGGCCAAGCAGGTGCGGGTCAATGCTAATCTTCCGGCCCGATGAAGCTCCCCGCCGACCTTTCCGCCGCTACCGATGCGCCCCCGATCCGGGGTCTGGACGGCTTGGCCATGCTGTTTTCAGCACTTTGCCTGGTGCATTGTCTGGCCTTGCCGGTGCTGGTGGCAGCACTGCCCCTGGCGGCATCGAGCTTCGTTGCCGACGAGCGTTTCCACCAGTGGCTGCTGCTCGGCGCGGTGCCGACCAGCTTGATCGCGCTGGGCTGGGGCTGGCGTCGGCATCGCCAGCCGCTGGTCGCCTGGCTGGGCAGCCTCGGCATGGGTTTCATGGTGTTCGCCGCCTTCGGCATCCAGTTCGGCCTGCTCGATGCGCTGGGCGAGCGGGCGCTAACCATCGTCGGCGCGGTGCTGCTGGCCGTCGCCCATCTACGCAACTACCAGCTGCGCCACCACGGCCACGACCACTCGCGGCCGCACGCGCACTGAAACGGAACGACATGAAAGCCATCCTCTGCACCGAACTCGGCGGCCCGGAAAAACTGGTCTTCGGCGAGGTCACACTGCCGCCGCCCGGCCCTGCCGAAGTGCGGATCAAGGTGGCGGCGGCCGGCGTCAATTTCCCCGATACCTTGCAGATTCAGGGCAAGTACCAGTTCAAGGCGACGCCGCCGTTCACGCCGGGGGCGGAAGTGTCGGGCGTGATCACGGCGGTCGGGGCCAAGGTCGGCAAGTTCGCGGTGGGCGATCGCATCGCCACCCTGATTCCTATCGGCGGCTATGCCGAGGAAGTGAACGCCCACGCCGATGGCGTGCTGAAGCTGCCGGACGATTTCGATCTCGTCGAAGCTGCCGGTTTCACCCTGGTCTACGGCACCACGATCCATGCGCTCAAGCAGCGCGGAAATCTCAAACCCGGCGAAACCCTGCTGGTGCTGGGAGCGGCGGGCGGTGTGGGGCTGGCGGCGATCCAGATCGGCAAGCTGATGGGCGCGCGAGTGATCGCGGCGGCATCAAGTGCCGAAAAGCTCGAACTCTGCCGCGCGCAAGGGGCAGACGAAGTCATTGATTATTCGAAGGAAAGCCTGAAGGAAGCAGTCAAGAAGCTGACAAAAGGCCAAGGCGCGGACGTGATCTACGATCCGGTCGGCGGCGAGCTGGCGCAGGACTGCTTTTCGGCCATCAACTGGAATGGCCGCTATCTGGTGGTCGGCTTCGCCGCCGGCGGCATTCCGGAAATCGCCATGAACCGCCTGCTGCTGAAAGGCGCGGCCGCGCTCGGCGTGTTCTGGGGCGCGTTCATCGTGCGAGAAGCAGCACTCAACGCCGAAAACTTCGCCCAGCTCTTCGCCTGGCACGCGGAAGGCCGGCTCAAGCCCTTCATTTCAAAGACGTATCCGCTGGCGGAAGCGGCCCAGGCGATGCTCGACATGCAGGCACGCAAGGTGACGGGCAAGGCGGTGCTGATTCCCTGACATGCGCCGCGATCCCGCAGGCGAACAGGAGCGGGAGCGGCAGAGAGAGCGGGAGCGCGACCGGCAGGTCGAGGCCGAACTTTCGCGTCGATACGGCGGCATCGAAAGGTTGCTGGCGGCGGATGCCACGAGCACCGCACGTCGCTCCAGAGACCGATATCACATCGAATTCGGCTCACAGTTCCGGATTGTGGTCGCGGGTCTTTGGCTACTGACGTTCGCGGCGATCGTGACCAGCTTCCTGGCACCCGGCGAGCGTCCGGGGAATGAACTGGGAGCGAAGTTGGCCTTGATCTCGATGGCCGCCATCCCGGCGATCTGGATGCACGCCACCTGCATTCACTTTGCGCTGGCCTTTGACGCTGAAGGACTTCACGTCCGGAATCGCTGGGGGCGCTGGACGATGTTCCCCTGGCAGCGCGTTCACTCGGTCAGGCTGTCCCGCAAGGGCGAGGGTTACACGGTCCTGCTGCGAAACCATCCGCCGATCGAGGTCAGCCTGATGATGTCCGGCCAACGCTCACTATTCGATGAAATCCGCCGACGAACGCGTCCGGACGAATCCGGCGCCACAAAGTCACCGGGAGACCGGTAGGGTGGATAAGCGCAGCGCATCCACCATGACGCCGCGAGCGAATCGGCGGATGCGCTATCGCTTATCCGCCCTACCCCGCGGCAGCGGTCTCAATAGGCGTTATTGCCGCGCACCACGGTCAGTGCGGTCAGGAACAGGATCTTGATGTCGAGCCAGAGCGACCAGTTCTCGACGTAGTGCAGATCCAGTTCCACGCGCCGCCGTAGTTGTTCGACGGTGTCGGTCGCGCCGCGCGAGCCGTTGACCTGGGACCAGCCGGTGATGCCCGGCTTGACCCGGTGACGGTGGGCATAGGTGTCGACGATCTCGTGGCCGAGCTGTTCCTCGGTGCGCATGTTGACCGCGTGCGGACGCGGGCCGACCAGCGACATGTCGCCCTGCAGCACGTTGAACAGCTGCGGCAGCTCGTCGATCGAGGTCTTGCGCAGGATGTTGCCGAGCTTGGTGATGCGCGGATCGTCCCGGAGCGTCTGCTGGATGACGCCGGCGCTGGCTCCGGAATCCGGCTCCCAGCGCATGGTGCGGAACTTGTAGATGAAGAATTCGCTGTTGTTCCAGGCATGCCGCCGCTGCTTGAACAGGATCGGGCCCGGGCTGTCGAGGCGAATCAGCAGCACCACGATTGCCAGCAGCGGCAGCAGCAGCAGGGTGATGATGCCGCCCAGCAGCAGGTCCTCGGCCTTCTTGATCACCGCGTCCCATTTGCGGATCGGGCGATCGGCCAGCATGGTCACCGGCAGGCCTTCGCCGATGAAGTTGATGACCTGGTTCGGCAGTTTCAGCCCGACCGATTCCGGCGCCAGCCCGACCGGCACGGCCAGCGTTTTCAGGGTGTGGACGATCGACAGCACGCGATCGTCGGCAGTGGCCGGCAGGGCGACCAGAATCCAGTCGATGGGCCGGTTCTTGCCCAGTTCGAGCAGGTCGGCCAGGGTGCCCTTGGGCTGGAACAGGCGGCCGTCGTTGCGGCTGCCGCGATCGTCGAACACGCCCAGCAGCTCGATCTTGCCGGGCTGGGTTTGCAGCAGATGCTTGATCAGGCGGTCGGCGATCGGCCCGGCCCCGACCACGGCAATCGCCTGCGACAGCACGCCGCTGGTTTCCATGCGCCGCAACTGCCGGGCAAGGGCGGCGCGCGCGGCCAGGGTGAACACGAAGCTCGGCAGCATCCAGACCACCACCCACATGCGCGGCATGATGTCGAGCGAGCGGGTGGCGTAGCCGAAGGCCAGCAGCACGGCGCTGAACTTGATCCAGCGGGTGGCGAAGCTGCGCAGCATCTCGAAACCGCGACGGCGCTCGGGATCGCTGCCGAACTGGCTGTCGTAAAGCATGAAGGGGGCGAGCACCGCCGCTGCCATCGCCTGGATGTCGCTGCCTTTCCAGGGCGCTTCGTCGTAGTGCTGCATGGCGAAGAACTGGCCGTAGAGCAGGTTGGCCAGCAGCGGCGTCAGCAGCATGACCACAAAGTCCCAGACCGGCAGCAGATCGCTGGCAACCGACACGAAGTCGTAATTGATCTTGCGGCGACTGGCCGTTGGCGTGGGAACAGTAGGCATCACGGGTGTCGATATTGGCGATGGAGTGAGCGGCGGCAGCGTCCCACATCCGGCCGGGCGCGCTGGCATCGGACGACGACAGGCCGTGGTGGGCGGAAAGGCATCATCGCAGGAGCAGATTGCGATCACGCCCCCTGCCCGATGACGGTGCCCGATTGCGGGCCGGGTACCGGTCAGGCGCGGCGAAGTTTATGCCAGCCTTGATCGGATGAGGGGCAGTCCGGGTGCAAAGACCTTAAGCAAAGCACAGGCCAGCAGCGGAAAATGCCGCGCAGAGGCCGCTGGAAACGTGTGAAGCATGAACGGGCATGACCGGAATCAACGACTTCGCGCATCCGGCATCGCGATCGGTAAACAACGTCCCTGTCAGCGTGTCAGCGGAAGCGGCACACTCTGTGCAACCTTTTTCGCTGCGGTGCAACATCTGATCACCGCTCGGATATTCTTCCGCAGCACCCGCTTTCTTCCCCCCGTGACTCTTTTGATTCGATGCTCGACGCCGCTGACCTGCCCGACCACCAGCTACTGACGCCGCCGATCTGCATCGTCGGCGCCGGTGCTGCGGGAGCCGCAATGGCGCTGGAGTTCGCTGGCAGCGGCATCGAAGTGCTGGTACTCGACGCCTGCCAGCCCGACACCCAGGCCCCGCGTGCATCGATCCGGCACGCGCTGAAGCAGACGCTGGACAGTCGTCGCTACGCCGGGCGCTGTCTGCCCTTGTCCGACATGGAACTGGCCGCGCGCCGCCATCTGCCGGACAGCGGTTGGCCGCTGGCTGCCGATGCGCTGGCCGCGTACTACCCGCGCGCCCTGAAGCTCAGTGAATCGGAAGCCTCGGCGGTCTCCCACGGGCGCGATCTGGCGCTGGCCCGGCTGCCGCTGATCGCCGATCTTGCCGACAGCCCCTTTGAATGCCAGGCGCTTGATCGCTACAACGCGCCGATCGAGCTGCGCCGCGTGCATCGCCGCCGACTCGCGGCGGCGGCCAATGTCTGCATGGTCGGCAATGCCACGGTCACCGGTCTGGGCCTGAACAGCGCCGGCACGGCCGTCGACACGGTGATAGCGCAAACGCCCGACCACCGACGGCTGGTGATCCGCGCCAAGACCGTGGTGCTGGCGATCGGCGCGCTGGAGACCGCACGCCTGCTGCTGGCCAGCCGCGATGTGCAGCGCGACGGCATCGGCAACGGCCACGGCAATGTCGGCCGCTATCTTTTGTCGCCGCTCAAGGGAACGCTTGGCATGGTTCATCTGCGGCAGCCGCCGGTTGCCATCTGGCGTCGCGAGCGCAGTTCGAGGTTCAGCCGCCGCCCGCTGAGCTTGAACGCTGACACCCAGAATCGCCTGCAACTGCCGGCCATCGCCCTGCGTCTGCGAACGCTCGACACCGACGACCGCATTGCCGCCGCGCTGACCCGCCTGGGGCGCAGCGCCGCTGCACAACACCGCTACCGGATCGACTGGCAGGCCGAACAGCGGCCGACACCGTCGAGCCGGGTGATCCTCGGTGGCAGCCACGATGCCTATGGTCGTCCGGAGTGGGTCATCGACTGGCAAACCAGCCTTGCCGACGGCGAAAGCCTGCGCCGCAGCCTGGGTCTGTTCGACGAAGCACTGCGCGCCTGCGGGGCCGGCAGTTTCGATCACGATCCCGCTGCCGCCTCGGTGACCATGGCGCACACCGGCATACCCGACGCCTGCCTGCTCGGCAGCGCAAGAATGGGGCGCGATCCGCGCAATTCGGTGGTCGATGGCGATGGCCGCGTGCACGGCCTGGTCAATCTGTACGTCACCGGCCCGGCGGTGTTTCCGACCTCCGGGCTGGACGATCCCATGCTCACCCTGACCGCGCTGGCCCTGCGTCTGGCCGATCACCTCAAGCAGCGGGAAGCGCGCGCCCGCTTGCCGGAGGTGAGCCTGGCCCGCGCCTATGCCCGCAGCGAGCCGGCCACCGCCGCGCCGCGCCGCAGCGAACGGGCTGCGGCGGCCCTGCTCGAAAGCGATCAGCCGGGTGGCAGCGCCGCCGGGCGCAGCGCCACATCGGTGCGGCGCAGCAGGCCGAACACCCGCGGCCCCCGCACCAGATAGCGCTTGGCCAGCCGGCGCGGCGACTGCAACAGCCGGAACAGCCATTCCAGACCCAGTTTCTGCATCCACAGCGGTGCCCGGACTTCCGCACCGGTCAGGAAATTGATCGACGCACCGATGCACAACGCCAGGCCTCGCGCCTGTCCGCGCGCCTTGAGCAGTTGTGCGACTTTTTCCTGCTGCGGCGCACCCACCGCCAGCAGGCAGAAGCGGAACGGACTGTTGGCCTCGACGAAATCAGCCACCGCCGCAACCGCCGACGGATCGTGGATGAAGCCCATCGGCGGGTTGTGATGGGCGAGACGGCGCAGGCCGTAGCGCGCGCTCAGGGCGGCAGCCTGCGCGTCATCGCAGCCGATCAGCACCAGCGGATCGTCCGGCTGGATGACCGTGGCGAACAGGCCGGCAGTGAGATCGCTGCCCGCGCAGACCGGCAGCGCCAGCTGCCGCGTCGCCGCGATGATCTTGGCGAGGAAGCGGCTGTCAAGCAGCACGAAGGCGGCGTCGCGATACAGGGCGCGGAACTGCTCGTCCTCGTCGAGGCGGATCAGGTGATCGGCGTTCGGCGTCACCACGTAGCCATAGCGATCACGGTCCCAGTGGCGCGCCACTTCGAGAAAGCGCGGCAGGTCGTAATCGTCGAATTCGAGCCGTTGCAGGGACATGGAAGCGGATTTTTGGCGTCAGGGTGGCGCGCAGCATAACCAGCGGATGGCGGCCGAACACGCGCGAGCGGTACGCCCGCACGGTTTTTTTGCCCAGCTTCCGGTCACAGCGGCTGCGACACAGGCAGCATGGTCGACCGGTGCCGCGAGGGTCGCCGGGCCGTCCAGCAGCCCCACCACCAGAAGAGCACGCCCATGGAGCGCAGATCGAAGATGTTGACCCTGTCATCGCCCGCCGGAACGCAGCATCGGCACGCCATCGCCGCCGTTCTGGCGCTGGCCGCCGCTGGCCACGCGCAAGCGGAAACCACGCTGATTCCCTACGTCACCTCGCTGACCACCTACGACAGCAACCTGTACCGGGTTTCCAGCAATGCGCAGCTTCCGGTCGGGGCCGACGGTTCGAGATCCGATCTGATCTTCAATAATGCCGCCGGCCTGGAAGGCGTCTACGAATGGGCGCAGCAACGCTTTTACGGGACCGTGGAAGGCAGCCGCTTCAACTATCTGAACAACACCAGTCTCGATCAGAACGCCTTCCGCTTTGAAGGCGGGCTTGACTGGTCCCTGCTCGGCCGCGTCAAGGGCAGCCTCACCGCCGCCCGTTCGCGCACCCGATCTTCGTTCGACAACGCCGACAACACGGTTCGCAACACCCAGAACCAGCGCACGCTCGCGGCCACCACGCAGTTCAAGCTGACCAACGATCTGGAAGTCAACGGCAGTTTCACCAACGATGTGATGCGCGCCCCGGCGCTCAACGCGCCGTCGTTCCGGCTGGAGCAGAACACCGCCAGTACCGCGCTCAACTATCTGGGCATCAATCGCTGGACGCTGGGCGTCATCGGCAGCTACGGCTACGGCAATTACAGCGGCACCGGCACCGATTCCACCTTCACCCAGTACGCCGGCTCCGGCACCCTTGCCTACGAAGCCAGCGATATCTCCAATTTCCAGCTCGCCGCCGGCTACACCACCCGCGAAGACGCCGGGCGCGGCGGCAGCACCTCCGGCTTCACCGGCAGCCTCGGCTATGCCCGGGAACTCACGGGCAAGACCTCGCTGAACATCAATCTGGCGCGCGCCGTCGAAGCTTTTCAGGCCGGCGACAATTCGGTGATCGCCACCAGCGCCAGCATCGGCCTGGCCTGGGAGGCGACGGCGAAAATCGGAGCTACCCTGAATTACGGCTACACGACCAGCGAATACCGCGCCACCGGCGACGTGGTGACGCCGTTCACCGGGCGTACCGACGACGTGCACACGCTTGCCTTCGGCGTCAACTACGAGGCCCTGCGCTGGCTGCAGGTCTCGCCGGCACTGGGCTACGACCGACGCACTGCCAACCAGCCGGGTTTCGATTTCGACGCCTTCTCGGCGTCGCTGCAACTGACTGCGCGTCTCGAATAAGGGCGGGACGCGCGGCGAAATGGCGGGGCTTTGACCGGTGTCAAGTGATTTTGCACACACTTGACCGGCGATTCATGATCCGGCCCCGTCAATTCGCGCGGCGGTCGTGGAATCATGCGACACGCGCCAGCTCCTGGAACCCGCATGCCCTTCGGTGCCCCCGTTTCGACCGCGACCCGGATCCGTCGCAAGCTGCTTGAAATCCTGCTGGGCCGACTGCCGTTCGGGCGCTGGGCGCGCTACCTGCCACTGATCCCGAAGCTGCTGATTGCCCGGCAGATGCAGCGCGACGACCATACCGGCCTGCATTCCGGCATCTACCCGTCCTGGGACGCCGCACAGGCCGACATCCCCGCCTTCCGCAAGGCCGGCTGGGATCACGAGGAAACCTCGAAACTGTGGATCGGCCAGATCGACCCGGTACGACTGTCGACCTATCCGGTGTTTTTCTGGCTGACCCAATTGCTCGGCGAAAACCCCCGGCTGGTCGATCTCGGCGGCTCGATCGGCCTCACCTACTACGGCTACCGCAAGTACGCGCCATTGCCGAAGGGCGTTCGCTGGACGGTGGTCGAAGTGCCGGCCCTGGCCGAGCAGGGCCGGCTCATCGCTGCCGAACAAAAAGCCGGCAATCTCGATTTCATCGAAACCCTGGAAGCGGCACCGGCCTGCGATCTGCTGCTGTCCGCCGGGGCGCTGCAATTCCTGCCGGAATCGCTGCCGGGCCTGATCGAACGCATGGCAGCACCCCCGCGCTATGTGCTGCTCAACAAGCTTCCGGTCGTGCCCTACGAAGATTGCTGGACCCTGCACAACTACGGCCCGGCGGTGACGCCGATGCGGCTCTACAACGCCGCCAGCCTGCTCCAGTACTTCGAGCGCGCCGGCTACCGACTGCGCGACCGCTGGGTGGTGCAGGATCTCGATGTGATCATTCCGCTGCACCCGGAGCGCTACCTGAAGGAATTTTCCGGCTTTCTGTTCGAGCGCATCGCGGAGAAAATAAAGCGGTAAGTCCGGCAATCACGCCGAAGGCGCAGGACGCACCCATGAGCAACCCCCGCGTGACCCCGCTGCTGCATCTCGACGCCGAACGCATGAAGTCCTCGTTCGATCGGGTGCCGTTCGGCTACAGCCACGATCTGCACCGGCTCGATCTGCTGTCGTTCGACAACCTGCTGAAGCTCGCCGAACGCTATGTGCCGAGCACGCCGGACTGGTTCGTGGCCGGCAGTGCGCCGACGCCCGGCACGAAGTTCTATTCGGTCGATCACGGCTATCTCGCGCCGCACGAAGCCATGGCGCGGCTCGATCAGGGTGCCCATCGAGTGCTGCTGAAGCGGCTGGAAAATCACGATTCGGCGTTCCGCGATCTGCTCGACCAGTTGTTCGACCAGGTGATCGAGCTGAGCGGCGGCCTGCGCGGGGCCAAGGTGGTGCGCCGGGAATCGGCGGTGTTCATCAGTTCCGGCGCGGCGATCACGCCGTTCCATTTCGATCCGGAAATCAATTTCTTCGCCCAGATCGAAGGCGAAAAGCACTATCACGTCTACGCGCCGGTGGCGGTGTCCGAGCCCGAACTCGAGCGCTTTTTCGTGCGTGGCATGGTCGATATCGCTCAGATCGATCTCGCCGGGCGTGATCGCAGCCACGAGCATGTCTTTCCGCTGGTGGCAGGACTCGGCCTGCATCAGCCGCAGAACGCTCCGCACTGGGTGGAAACCGGCGCGACGCGCTCGATTTCCTATTCGATCGTCTGGGAAACCGATCGCTCGCGCGCCGCCGGCCGCACCCGGGCCTGCAACCATTACCTGCGCGGCTTGGGCGTGAATCCGCAGCCGCCGGGTCACGCTGCCGATGGCGTCAAGGCCGCGTCGATGCGCGCCGTGACCCCGGCCCGGATGGCGGCCGGCAAGCTGCTTCGGAGCCTGCGCGCGCGCTGAATCCTTCAGGGTTCACGCCCGTCTGTCGGACCTGATTCGCACGTCTGGCGGATGGGACCCCCCATCAGCGCCGCCACCGGCCATGATCTCGACGCCTCATGCGGCCGTCCTGCTCGCGGACAGTCCGCCCCGAAAGCTCGCCAAAACACTCGATTTCCATGCTCCAACGCTGCTGTAAACTCGCCGCGATGTGCGCTGTCCACCGTCCTGCAAGGACGTGGCGCGCCTCGTCTGCGCACGGCATGACGTGACATCGACGATTTCGGCCAGGAGCCCAGCATGCTGACATCCCGTATTCGTGCCGCCGGTCGCGGCAGCCTGTTCGCCCTGTCGATTCTGCTGTCGGCATTCACAGCCTCGGCTGCCAATCCGCACGGCGGACCCGAGCTCCATTTCGATTTCAAGATGGCGGCACCGCCGTCGGCAGCGCCTGCCATTTCAGCAGCAGCGCCCGGTGCAAGCGGTGGCGGTGTTCCGGCAAACGCGATCACCCCGCTGGTCACCCTTGGCGTCGGCGATACCGTGTCGGTGCTGATCTTCGGCAAGCCGGATTTGAGCGTCAACGCCGTGGTGGGCGACGACGGCAGCATCGTGCTGCCGCTGATCGACGCCGTGCCGGTGGCCGGCTTGTCGCCATCGAACGCCGCGCTGCGCATCGCCAAGACCTATTCGGACGGTGAATATCTGGTCAATCCGCAGGTGTCGGTGACTCTGGAGAAAGGCACCAGCCAGCAGGTGTCGGTGCTCGGGGAAGTGGGCGGGCCCGGCCGCTACGCCGTGGAATCGCGAACCACGGTGTTCGACCTGCTGGCCCAAGCCGGCGGCAAGGGCGAGGACAGTGCCGACATCATCTATCTGGTGCGCACCAGCCCCAACGGCGAGACCACGCGCACGGCGATCGACCTCGGCAGCCTGTCCGACCCGCGCAAGGATTTCCCGACCATCAAGTTCCAGGGCGGCGACACCTTGTTCGTGCCGCGCGCCGATCAGGTCTTCATCTATGGCGAAGTCAACACGCCGGGCCAGTACAAGCTGCAACCCGGCATGACCCTGATCCAGGCCTTGACCATTGCCGGCGGCGTGACTCGCCGGGGCAGCACCAGCCGCATCGAGATCAAGCGCCGCAAGCCGGACGGCGGCCAGAAGACGGTGTATCCGAAGTTGAGTGACCCGCTGCAGGCGGATGACGTGATCCGCGTCAAGGAGAGTATTTTCTGATGAGCACACGCGACCAGTTCCCCGTGGTCCAGACCCAGATGCCGGCCTATGGCGGCGCGCCGGTCATCCCGCAGTCGTACACACATCCGGGCATGTCGGTGCAGCAACTGCTGTCGATTTCCAAGGCGTACTGGAAAGTCACCCTGATCATCGGTTTCGTGGTGTTCGTGATCGTGGCCGGCATGGGTTTGCGCAAGCCCAAGCAGTACGACGCCACGGTGACCCTGCTGATCAATCCGGAAGTCAACGACCCGATTTCCGGCAAGGAATTTCCGCTGCAATTGCTGGCCAACTACATGGCCACGCAGCTCGAACTGATTTCCAGCACGGTGGTGCTGCAATTGGTGGTCGAGCGCCTGAAACTGCACGAAAACGAGGACTACGCCCTCAATCTCGAGCTGGCCGAAGACATTCGCCGGGCAACCGCCGAGCGAACCTTGGCGCAAGGCCTGGTGATCGGCCAGGGGCGCTACGGCAGCCAGCTGGTGTCGGTGACCTACCGGGCGGATTCGCCGATGACGGCGGCCGACATCGCCAATACCATCGCCGAAGTCTACGTTTCCAAGGATTACGAGCGGCGCGGCCCGGACAATGAGAAGTCCCTGCTGGCGTTCTCCACACAGCTCAGCGACCTGAAACAGAAAGTGACGGTGGCCCAGGAGCAGATGGCGGCGTTCCAGAAGCGCACCGGCATCATTTCCACCGATGCCAAGGGCGATACCACCTCCAGCGCGCTGGCTCAGCTCGAAGCCGATCTGCTCGACGCCCAGTCGAAGCGGCTGGCGCTGGAAATCGCCGCTTCCTCGGGGCCGAATGCCAATGCCGGCGACGCCACCACCGCCCTGATCTTCGATCTGCGCGGCCAGCTTTCGGAGCTGGAAGCGAAGATGTCGCAGTACCGGATCACCGACGGGCCGAAGAATCCCCGGGTCATCGAACTGCAATCGCAGATCGACTCGACCCAGGACGCCATCCGGAAAGCGACGCGCAGCGTCAGCCAGGCAAGCTATGCCGATGTCGCCGGGGCGCGGAAGCTGGAAGCGCGGCTCAAGTCGGCGATCGACGAGCAGCGCAAGAAAGTGATCACCCAGGGCCAGCTGCTGGAAGAAGGCCAGAAGATCCGCCTGGAACTGGAATCCGCGCAGTCGACCTATCGCCGCGCCTTCGAGAAATTCGACGAGATTTCCCGCTCCTCGGCCTCCACTTACAACAATCTCAAGATTGTCAGCCGCGCCACGCCGCCAACCAAGGCGTCCAGCCGTCGCACCCGCACCACGCTGATCATGGCGATGGTGCTCGGTGGCGGTGCCGGCGTGGTGCTGCCGCTGGCCTGGGGCCTTTTGTTCCGTCGCGTGCGCTGCCGCGATGACCTCGAACGCGATTACGGCATTCCGGTAATCGTCGAATTCAACGCAATCCCAGCCGCCGGACGATGAATTTCACCGAAGACCAGCCTTTCGACGCCGCCGAACTGCTGCGCCAGGCCTTCATCCGGGTCTGTTCGCTCGACGACGAAGCCATCGCCAAGATCGAGCACGCCGCCCGGGTGCTCGACATCAGCTTCAGCGAAGCCGCGATTTCCACCGGCTTTGCCACCGAGGAAGATGTCGCCTATGCGGTGCAGTCGCTGAACCAGGTCTTTCAGCCGGCAGCCCCCCGCGCCAAGCCGGTGCCGGAACTGAACCTGCTGCGTGATCCCTTCGATGGCCGCAACGAGCGCATTCAGGCGCTGCGCACCGAATTGCTGCTGCGCCACGACGGCCTGAGCCGCGCCAACATGGTGGCGCTGCTCAGCCCCTGCGCCGGCGAAGGTCGCTCGCGACTCAGCGCCGAACTGGCGATCGCGTTTTCACAGCTCGGCCACCCGACCCTGCTGGTCGACGCCGACCTGCGCAATCCGCGTCAGCACGCCCTGTTCGGAGCCGACAATGAATCCGGCCTGTCGCAAGCCATCGCCAAGCGGACCATTCCGACCACGCAGGCCGTCGAAGGCTTGCCGCATCTGTCGCTGCTGACTGCCGGGCCAACGCCGCTGAACCCGCTGGAACTTCTTTCCGATGGCCATTTCGAGCGCCTGATCCGCGAATGGCGTCACGGATATGAATTCGTGGTCATCGACACGGCGCCGGTCGGCCGCTACTCCGATGGCCTGGCCGTGGCCACGTTGGCAGGGCGTGTGCTTGCAATAAGCCGCGCCAATCGCACACCGTACAAGGATCAGAAAGAGATGATGCGCCGACTGACCGTGACCCGGGCGATGGTACTGGGTGCGGTCATCAATCATTTCTGAGCGAAATCAAGGAATACCGGCTGTCCCCTGCTTTACAATCCCAGCAGCCGAAGTTCCACCGCCAGGAGGCTCGGTTTTCATCGGCGGGGCCGATCTTGCGAAGCTTTGCAGCGAAATCGGGCTTACTTTCAAATTTTCATGCGACGTCCCCGAATCGCCCCATGAGTGGCCTGCCCGATCCCCAACTGCGCCACGACCGGACGCCAGACGATGCGCTGGCGCAAATCGCCGCGTTCGACGGCGACCTGCTGCTCGATCTCGACGAAACGCTGTACCTGCGCAATTCCACCGAGGATTACCTCGATAGCGCCAGCCCCGGGTTCATCGCTTACGTGCTGCTCCGCCTGCTCGACGTGCTCAAGCCCTGGCGCAACCGGGGCGGCCCGGTGGCGCGCGACTGGTGGCGGCTGCGGCTGGTCAACCTGCTGTTTCCCTGGACCCGGGCGCGCTGGCAGCGGCGGGTCACGGCATTGGCGGCAGGCAGCGCCAATGCGCCGCTGATCGCCGCGCTGCGCGGCTCGAACGCCAGGGTCACCATCGTCACCGCCGGCTTTGCCCCGGTGGTCACGCCTCTGATTGCGGCGCTGGGCTTTGCCGACGCGCCGCTGATCGCCGCTTCGGCGAGCAGCCCGGACGACCGGGTGCGCGGCAAGCTGGCCATGGCGATCGACGCGCTCGGCGAAGCAAGAGTGCGGGCGTCGATGGTGGTCACCGATTCGCGTGACGACCAGCCGCTGCTTGATCACTGCGCAGCACCACTGCGCACGCTCTGGCCGGACGCCCGCTACCGGCACGCCTTCAGCCGCGTCTACGTGCCCGGCCGTTATCTGAACGAAGTCAAACGCCCCGGCCAGCGCTACATCGTTCGCGGCATCCTGCAAGAAGATTTCGCTTTCTGGGTGCTGGCCTCGATCACCGGTGCCGGCATGCCGGTGCTGCATGTGCTGGGCCTGCTGGCGCTCCTGATCAGTTTCTGGGCGATCTACGAACGCGGCTATGTCGACAACGACCACGCCGCCCGCGATTACGAACACGACCCGCGCCTGAGTTCCACTTTCGGCCATGTCGAAGTGGCCACGCCGGCGATCATGCCCTGGCTGTGGGCGGCCGGCACCGGTGCCATCGCGATTGTGCTGCTGCGCTGGCCGGCAGCGCCGGCAGCGGCGGATTTCGGACTCTGGGGCCTGACCTTGGTCGCCAGCTATGCCTTGTTCAAGATCTACAACCGTCTCGACAAGGGCACCCGCATCTGGCTGTTCCCGGGCCTGCAACTGGCGCGCAGCGCGTCTTTCGTGGCGCTGGTACCGATCGGCGTCGCCGCCTCGCTGGCGCTGGGTGCCCACGTCATCGCCCGCTGGGTGCCGTATTACCTGTACCGGATCGGCAATCAGGAGTGGCCGGAAGCGCCGTTCTTCCTGTCGCGACTGATGTTCTACCTGCTGCTCTGGCTGATGATGGTCTTCACGCAAGGCCATGAATCGGTGCTGACGCCGACAGCGCTGGCGCTCATGGGCTGGAACATCTTCCGTGCCCGACGCGACCTGACACACCTGTTCCGCGACGCCCGGCGGATCGACCGCTGATGCCAGCCGCCGCCGCAGTTGCCGAGCTGAAGATCAGCGTCTGCATCGCCACCTACCGTCGGCCGGAACGCCTCGCCGCCCTGCTTGAGGACCTGTGCCGGCAAAGCCTGCTGCCGGTCGAAGTGGTGGTGGTCGACAACCATGCGCCGGGTACCGCCCGCGAGGTTGTCGAAGAACGTCTGCGGCTGGGCGCGCCGTTTCCGATTCACTACGGCATCCAGCCCGAGCGCAACATCGCGCTGACCCGCAATCACACGGTCGCTGCCGCCGCGCGCGGCGACTGGCTGGCCTTCGTCGATGACGACGAACGCGCCCCCGCTGTCTGGCTCGAACAACTGGCGACCGCAGCGCTGGCGCTTGAAGCCGACGCCGTGCTGGCACCGGTGGTGCCGGTGGTGCCGGATTCCGCTCCATCGTGGATTCGCGCTGGCCGTTTCTACGATTTCCCGCGTCTGGCCACCGGCGAGACCGTGCCGCTGAATCGCCTGCGCTTCGGCAACGTCATCGTCCGTGCGGTGCCGCTGCGCGCCGAGCCGGGACCGTTCGATGTGTCCTTCGGCCTGTCCACCGGCGAAGACGGCGAAATGCTGGCGCGCATGGTCAACAAGGGGGCCAAGGTGGTGTGGTGCGATGAAGCGATCGTCACCGAACCGGTCGAAGCCTCGCGCCTGAGCCTGCATTGGCTGTTGCAACGGGCGCTCAGCGGCGGTCAGGAATTCGCCCGCAAATCGCTGTCCGGACTGTATGGAACGATGAGCACGGCCAGCCGCATCCGGCTGTTCGCGCAAGCGGCCGCGCAGTTGCTGGTCGCCGCGCTGCTGGCGCTGGCTTTTCTGCCGCTCGGACGCCATCGCGCTGCCGCCTGGCTGGTCAAGGCCGCTGCCAACGCCGGCAAACTCAGCGTGGTCTCAGGCTGGCGCTACGACGAATACGCGAAGACCATGCCTTGACTGCCCTGACCTCTCTGCTACTGCTGGCCCTCGCCGTTCCTGCGGTCTTTTCCTGCGCCTACCTGCTGCTGTTCACGATCCTGTCGGCGAAGAACCCGCCGCCGCCGCCGTCGAGCAAGCGCCTGCGTTTCGATGTCATCGTGCCGGCACACAACGAATCCTCGGTGATCCGCCGCACGGTGCTGAGCCTGAAGGCGATCGACTGGCCGGCTGATCGCTACCGCGTACTGGTGGTCGCCGACAATTGCACCGACGACACCGCCGCCCTCGCCCGCATTGCCGGAGCGACGGTGCTGGAACGCCACAACGACGCGCTGCGCGGCAAGGGCTATGCGCTCGACCACGCCTTCTCCGCCAGCCGCGCCGAAGGCTGGGCCGATGCCGTGGTGGTGATCGACGCCGACGCCGAAGTCTCCCCGAACCTGCTCGAAGCCTGTGCCAGCCGCATCGAACGCGGCGCGCAGGCGGTGCAGGTGCACTACGGCATCCTCAATCCGATGGCCTCGTGGCGCACGCGGCTGTTGACCATCGCCAAGGCCTCGTTTCACATCGTCCGTTCACGAGCCCGCGAACGCCTGGGCCTGTCCTGCGGCATCCGCGGCAATGGCTGGTGCGTGACCCATCGGCTGCTGATCGAAGTGCCGTATCAGGCGTTCTCGCTGACCGAAGACCTCGAATACAGCATCACCCTCGGTCTGGCCGGACATCGCGTGCATTACGCCGACGAAGCCTTTTCCAATGCCGACATGGTCACGGGTGGGGAAATCGCCGGGAAGCAGCGCCAGCGCTGGGAAGACGGCCGCTTCGCGATGATCCGCGCCAATACCGGCACCGTGCTGCGCGCCGCGTTCACGATGCCGAGCAAGGTCTGCCTCGACATCGCCTGCGACCTGCTGGTGCTGCCGCTGTCCTATGTCGCGCTGAGCGTGGTCGCGCTGCTCGGGCTGGCGGCGGTCGGCGTGCTGGCGTTTTCGGTGTCGACGACCTGGCTGTGGCTGGGCCTCGCCTGCCTCTTGAGCATCGTGACCTACGTGATGCGCGGCTGGCAGCTCAGCGGCCTGGGCAAGCAGGGCCTGATCGACCTCGCCCGCGCGCCGTTTTTCATCGCCTGGAAAGTGGTGCTGATGCTCAAGCGCCGCGAAGGCAAGGGCTGGGTACGCACCGACCGCGAAGTGCCGTGACCGAGCAGCCGGTCGGCGATCGGGCCAGCCGACGCAGTGCTTTCGCGCGCATGCTCAGCAGCGCGGTGGTCAATCAGGCGCTGCTGTCCGGCACCAGCCTGCTGGTCAGCCTGCTGCTGATCCGCAACACGCCCGACGAGGAATACGGCTACTACGTGCTGGTGCTCGCAGCCGTGCTGCTGCTGACGCAGTTGCAGAATTCGTTTTTCCAGCCGGCGATGGTCGAACGGATGACCCGCTTCGACCTGCCGCAGCGGCAAGCCTTGATCGGTGGCCTGATGACGGGCTTGCGTCGCGTCTGGCTGCGCGCGGCGGCTGTGCTGCTGCTCATACCGGCGCTGCTGGGCGTGACCGGTGTGCTGTCGCTGGAACTGAGCTTGCTGACCGGCTTGACCATCGTCGTCGCGCTGGCCGCCCTGCGTCGCGAATTCACCCGCACCGTGCTGATGTCGCATCGCCGCGTCGACGCCGTATTCCGCGCCGATCTGGTCTACGCGATGTTCCTGATCGGCGGCATGCTGGCCGCGATCTACGTGCCCTGGCCGTCGCTGTCGGCCACCGCCTCGCTGGGTCTGGCGGCGCTGGTCGGCGGCACCTTGCTGCGTCGTCTGCTCTGGAAACACGAAAGCTGGGACACGCCGGGCACGCCCGGCATCCTGCGCGAGATAGCACCCTTGGCGCTGTGGTCCACCGCCGGCAGCGTCATCCACTGGAGCTTCAGCCAGGGCTACGCCTATCTGGTGGCCGGCACGCTGGACGTGGCGGCGGTGGCGGCCATCGGTGCCACCCGGCTGACCCTGATGCCGGTGAATCTGCTGTCGACCGGCATCGGCTCCCTGATGCTGCCGCTGGCGGCGCGCTGGCTGCACGATCGCGGTGCGCGTTTCGCCTTTCGCCGCCTGCTGATGTTCGCCAGCGGGCTGGCGGCAGCGGCGATTTCGTATTTTCTGGTGCTGTGGCTGCTGCGCGACTGGGTGTTCGGCAGCATCCTCAACAAGCGCTTCGAGCACCGCGACACCCTGCTCTTGATGTGGGGCGTCGGCTCGGTGCTGGCGGTGATGCGCGACCAGCTGGTGTTCCTGCCGGTGGCCCGCCAGCGCTTCCGGCCGCTGACCGCGCTGTCGGCGAGTGCGGCCGTTGTATCGCTGCTGACCTGCTATTTCGGCATGGTCAATTACGGCGTCGAAGGCGCGCTGGTCGGCGTGCTGGCTGGCGAAGCGATCAACCTGACCGGCCTCATCGTGCTGTCACGCCGGGAAATCCGCAACGAAGAGGCGGCAGCGGCGCGAGCTGCCGACGGCGAGGCCTGATCCCTCAGCTCGGCGGCAGCCGATACCACGCTGCTTCGCCGGCCCAGCGACCCGGCCAGGCTTGCAGACGCTCGGCACCGACTTCATCCGGCACCTGATCGCCGAAGCAGAGCTTGTACAGCGTGCCGGTCGACGCGCCCAGCCGTTCGCCGGTGCGCTGCAAAAGATATTGCGCGAGCACCCAGTCGCCAGTCGGCGCCCGGTAATGGCGATCCAGCGGATGGCCGGCGCGGATCGGGAATTCGGCCGAGGTGCACATCAGGGTCTGCCCGCGCGCATCGGGCTGGGCAAGCAGCCATTCGAGTGCGGCACGCAGCTGGTGGGTCTTCTCGCCTTCCGCGCGCAGCGGCTGGGCCAGCTTGTCGACGATCGGCACCGGCACGCCCAGGCGCAGCAGCAGCAGCAATGCGGCAGTGGCGGCGAGTGCCGCGACCGCCAGTCCGCGCAGCCGCAGCCGCCACGACTCGGGCGCAATCAGACCGTCGACCGTCATCAGCAGGCAGGGCATCACCACGAACACCGTATAGGTCGGCGAACCGGTGCTGGTGGCCGCCGGCAGCAGCGCGCCGAGACCGATCAGCGCCGCCATCCTCAAGCGCAGCCCGGCCAGCGCCCGCAGTGCCGTGATCGCGATCCAGCCCAGCACCACCGGCAATCCGGCAGCGAACAGGGCCAGCGACAAGGCCGCGGCCAGCGCGGCAAACAGCGCGATCCGGCTCCGTCCCGATCCTAGCCCGGCAACCCCTGCAGCGATGACCGCGAGCGCCGTCGCCAGTCCGGACAGCAGCGCGTTCAGTTCCAGCGCCCGATAGGAAGTCAGCAGCCCGAGCAGCACATCGGCGGTGCCGATATCGGTGGATGCCGCCACCGACAGCTTGACGAAGACAACCCCGATCGCCATCGCTGCCAGCGTCGGCAGCAGCGGGGCGATCCGCCGACCGCGCCAGCTCGCTTCCAGCCAGGCCGCGCCGAGAAAGGCTGCGTAAAACAGAAAGCCGAAGGTGTGGAACAGCATCGCCACCGCGCCGGCTGTGAAAACCATGGCCGTGGCGCGCCAGCCGAGGTCGATCGGCTGGCGTTCACGGACCAGCAGCCAGGCCTGGAACAGCAGCAGCGGGCCGTAGAACACGCCGTGCAGATGAAACAGGTAGATGTACGGTGAAAAGAAGCCGGCCAGAGTCACCAGCGCTGCGAAGCCGAAGGCCATGCGCGCGGCGGTCGCGCGCAGCGCCAGCCACCAGGCGGCGGCGGTGACCAGGAAATTCAGCAACTGCTGCAACCAGATATCGCCGGTAGCGGCCCAACCAAACCAGGCTTCGGCGACGCCCAGCGGCCGCCACGACTGCACCGGCCGGATCGGGTAGGCGCTGAAGGCGTCGCCCAGCGGCCGGCCGGCCATGTCCGCGATCCAGACCAGCGATTCATTGTGGTGCGCCCAGGGAAAGCCGAGTCCGAACCAGAGCAGCAGCGAGGCCACGGTCAGAGCGGCAGCGAGCGCGGTATCGCTGGTGGAATCAAGGTGTTTGGGCGGCAGCATCGGAGCGAAAGTCGGGCGGAATCGGCCGGCAGGTGTCGTCAACATCCCGGCCAAGGCCTCGAATCATACGAGAGCAGGACAGGTGCAGACATTGATTCCGCCCCGCAACCCGCGTGCCGGGCCGCGCAGTCACACCGCCAGCGCAAGCCGCTCATCGCGATACAGCCGCACAGCGAAGGCCGCCGTCGCCAAGGCCGCCAGCACCGTGCCGCCGATGCAGAGCAGCAGATCGCCGCTGCCGATCGTCTCGCCCCGCGCGATCTGGTTGATCAGCAGGCTCTGGCTGAGCAGCGGGGTTGCCAGCATCCAGGCTGTCGGCTTGAACGGCGCGATTGCCAGCATCACGCTCGGGATCGACGGGATCACCATCAGGAATTGCAGGTAGGTCTGCGCTTCGCGAAAGCTGCGTGCAAACGAGGCGATCACCGTTTGCACCGCCGATGCAAAGAAGGCGACCGGCATCACCAGCAGCAGGACTTGGGCGGCGGCTGACGGCGACAGGCTCAACGCGAAGCCGAGATCCTCGGTCGGCACCAGGCCGATGCCGAGCTGGAAAGCGACGATGCAGGTGATGACCGAAGCAATCGCGAACAGGGTCGTCGCCGCCAGCTTGCCGGCCATGATCTGGCCGGGTGCGACAGCGGTAGTCATCAGCGCTTCCAGCGATTGCCGCTCGCGCTCGCCCGCCGTGGAGTCGATCGCCAGATACATGCCGCCGAGGAAGGCGCAGAGCAGCAGGAAGTACGGCAGCATCGCCAACAGGGTCGCGCCCCGGCTCTGCGCCGTCGACAGGTCGCGATGGGCGATCGACAGCGGCGCGCCGATCTGCGGATCGAGCCCGCGCAGGCGCAGGCGCAGACTGGCGATCTGGCCGCCGTAGCCGTCGAGCAAGCCCCGCACCCGCGCCAGCACCGCGCGCGTTTCCTGGCGCGATTCGTCAAGCAGCAGTTCGATGCGGGCCGGCTCCCCGGCCAGCCAGTCGGCGGCGTAGTCATCGCCGATGCGGATGATCACCGCCTCGCGCTGCTCGCGGATCGCGATCTCCGGGTCGGCCGGTGCTGCCTTGATCGCCACACCCTGCTGGCGCAGGAAATCGACCAGGTTCGGCGCCCGTTCCGCCCCGATCACGGCAATGGCGAGCGGCTTTTCGGCGTCACCGGCACGCTTGTCGACGATGAAGCCGATCATCACCGCGAACAGCACCGGCCCGAACAGCGGCCCGTAGAGCAGCGCCATGCCGAGCGCGCGGCGATCGCGCAGGTTTTCGCGGACTTCCTTGATGAAGACGGTCCACCAGCCGCCGCGAAGAAGCGTGCTCATGACATCAGTCCCTCCCCGGAGCCAATCACCTTCACGAAGGCATCCTCCAGATTCGATTCACCCGTGAGGCTGCGCAATTCATCCGCCGTACCAGACGCCACCACCCGCCCGGCCGACACCACGACGATGTGATCGCAAAGTGCTGCGACCTCCTGCATGACATGGCTGGAAAAGACGATGCAGCGCCCCTGCGCGCGCAGATCGCGCAGGAACTGGCGCAGCGCCCGGGTGGCCATCACATCCAGCCCATTGGTGGGCTCATCGAGCACGATGTTCTGCGGCGCATGGACCAAGGCCCGGGCGATCGCCGTCTTGACCCGCTGGCCCTGCGAGAAGCCGTCGGCCTGCCGGTGTTCGATGTCACGCAGATCGAGCGCTCCGATCAGTTCGTCGACCTGGCGCTTGAGTGTTGCCTCGTCCAGGCCCTGCAAGCGCCCGAAGTACTCGATGTTCTCGCGCGCCGTCAGCCGCTTGTACAGGCCGCGACTGTCCGGCAGCACGCCGAGCCGCCGCCGCGCGGCGAGCGGATCGGTCTGGGTGTCGATGTCGTCGATCGCCACCGTGCCGGCATCCGGCTTCAGCAGCGCGTAAAGCATCCGCAGACTCGTGGTCTTGCCCGCGCCGTTGGGGCCGAGCAGGCCGGTGATGCGGCCATCGGCGGCGTGGAAGGACACGTCCTTCACCGCTGCCACACCGCCGAAGCTGCGCTTGAGATGACGGGCTTCGATCATGGCTGCGGCCCGAGATAGCTGGTGAACGGTGGAATGCGGCCGAGAACGTCGAGGCAACCGGCGTCGAGCGCGGCAGGCTTCAGTTCATCGACGAACTTCGCTGCCAGCTTCGCCATGCAGCCGCGTTGCAGCACGATGTGACCGCGGCTCTTGGCAATCAGATGCCGGCTGTTGCTCAGGGTTTTCGCAGCGGCGTCGGCAAAACGCGGCGGCGTCACCGGGTCCCATTCGCCGGACAGCAGCAGCACCGGCTTGTCCGACACCACTGGCTGCTTGAAACCGTCCGGCCGGGTGCCGGTCGGCCAGACCGGGCATTGGGCGAGGACGATTTTGGGCAACAGATTGCCGATCAGCCGGGCTTCGTCTTCCGGCTGCTCACGCAGTTCGGGCGCGTCTTCGGCACAGATCACCGACAGCTCCATGCCGTGCGCCAGTTGCTTGCCGAGATCGCGGCTGATGATCAGACCCTGCGCCACCAGCGCTTCCGGCCGGCCTTTCGCCGCTTCGTCGATCAGCAGCGGCAGCAGCGCCGCCGATTCCGGCGCATAGGCGTAAAGGCGGACGATGCCGATCAATGCCGTTTCGCCGAGCTTGCGGGTCAGCGGCGCGTGGCTCAGCGGATCGGGCAGCGTGACCGTGACCGGTGCTGCGCGCAGCTTCAATCGCAGCGCTTCCAGTGTCGCCGCCGGATCGCCGAAGCGCGCCGCGCAATCCTTGTCGGCGCGACAGGACGCGAAGATCGCGACGAGCGCGTCATCGAGATTGCGCGCATGGCTCTGGCCCAGCGGCTCGTCCTGCGGCACCACGCCGTCGAGGATGACGCTGCGCAGGCTCGCCGGATGGGCTTTCAGGTAGCTGAGCGCCACTCGCGTGCCGTAGCTGCCGCCGATCAGGTTGTACTGCGGCTGGCCGAGCGCTGTACGCAGGGCTTCCAGATCGCCGATCGCACGAGTGGTCGTGTACTGACGCGGATCAGCATGGTCGCGCACCGCTGCGAGACAGTCTTCGGCCTGCTGGCGGAAGGCTTCCGGGTGGGTGTTGTCACCGTCATCGAGCAAGTCTTCCGGCGCCTGCGGACAGGCCAGCCGATTGGAGCCGCCGGTGCCGCGCTGATCGACCAGCAACAAGTGGCGATCGCGCAGCAACGGCTGAAACCCTGCTTCGATCTTCGGGTACGCCTCGATCGCCGCCTGTCCCGGCCCACCGGCGAGGAACACCAGCAGATCGGCTTTCGGCTTAGGCGAACGCGCCGGCACCACGGCGACATTGAGCTTGATGCGCCGGCCGTCGGGCTTGGCCGGGTCCTCGGCGACCTCGAATGTCGTGCACCAGGCTTCGATAGTGTCGGCGCGCTTTTCGCCGAGCGTGCAGGCCTGGAAGGCCAGCTGCCCGATACGGAAATCATCGGCCCTTGCGCTTTCGGCGCTAACAGCGAGCGCCAGCGCGCCAAGCGCTGGAACAAAGATATTTCTCATGGCTCGAACAGCTCCTCGATACGGGCCGCGAACAGGCTGGCGAGCTTGAAGGCCAGCGGCAGGCTGGGGTCGTACTTGCCGGTTTCGATGGCGTTGACGGTTTGTCGCGACACGCCGAGTTGCTCGGCCAGATCGGCCTGGGTCCAGCCGAGCGCGACGCGCCGATCGCGAATCGCGTTTTTCACCGGTAGCGCCACCACGACACGACGAGGCCGAACAGGCAGCCGACGCCGTTGACCACGATCACCCACATCGGCGACACCCGGGGCAAGCCAATCATGGTTTCCAGCAGGAACGCCAGCGCACAGAACAGCACTGTCGCGACCATGCCGTAGAGCAGCGATTCCAGATACATGGTGCGCTGCAATTCGTCGATGCGACGCAGGTTGCGCAGCTCGACCCAGAAGCCGCCGAGGACTGCGAGCGCCGGTGGAATCAGGCTGGCCAGCCGCAGCGGACTTTCTGCCGGCAAGCGATCGGACGCCAGCCGCGACAGCGCGATGGTGCCAATGAACACCAGAAACCAGATCAGGTATTCAGCCCAGTACCGCCGTCCGTACAACGCCATGGCTGCGCCTTTCGAGTCAAGGAAACTTGACTCAAAGCTTAGACCACGCGATTTCTGGAAGTCAAGCTTGCTTTACTTTTCACCGACTCGGCCAGACTGGCTCAGCGCCACGCCAGCCGCTCCCGCAACCGCACCACTTCGCCGACGATCACCATGCTCGCTCCCTTGACCCCGGCGGCGATCACTTCATCCGGCAGCTTGGCGAGGGTCGAGGCGATCACCCGCTGGCGCGCGGAGGTGCCTTCCTCGATCAGCGCGGCAGGCCAGTCGGGCGGCAGACCGTGCTCGATGAGCTTGGCGCTCAAGCTGGGCAGCGAGCCGAGGCCCATGTAGATGGCAATCGTCTGGCCGGGCCGGGCGAGCGCGTCCCAGGGCAGGGTCAGTTGGCCGTCGGCGCGCGGGTGGCCGGTGACGAAGATGCAGGCCTGGGCGTAGTCGCGATGGGTCAGCGGAATGCCGGCGTAGGCCGAGCAGCCGCTGGCGGCGGTGATGCCCGGCACCACCTGGAACGGAATGCCGGACGCAGCCAGGCGCTCGATTTCCTCGCCGCCGCGGCCGAACACGAAAGGATCGCCGCCTTTCAGCCGCAGCACGCGCTTGCCCTGTTTGGCGAGGCGCACCAGTTCCTCGTTGATCTCGTCCTGCGGCACGGTGTGCAGGTTGCGGCGCTTGCCGACGAAGATCCGTTCGGCGTCGCGGCGCACCAGATCGAGGATGCCGGGGCCAAGCAGGCGGTCGTAGAGCACGACATCGGCCTGCTGCATCAGGCGCAGCGCGCGGAAGGTCAGCAGGTCCGGATCGCCCGGCCCGGCGCCGACCAGATAGACCTCGCCGAGCGGGCGCTGGTCGGCCAACAGCTGGTCGAGCACCGCATCGGCGGCCGCTTCGTCGCCGCGCAGCACGGCTTCGGCACCGGCGCTATCGAGAAAGCGTTCCCAGAGCGCGCGGCGCCTGGGCTGGTCGAGCACCGCCTTGACCTTGTCGCGGCGGCTTTGCGTGTAAGCGGCGAGATCGCCGTAGCGCTGCGGCAGTTCGGCTTCGAGCCGTTCCCGCAGGCGGCGCGCCAGCACCGGCGCGGCACCGCCGGTGGAGATGGCAATGGTCAGCGGCGGGCGTTCGATGATCGCCGGGGTGATGAAGGTGGACGGCTCGGGATCGTCGACGACGTTGACCGGGATGTTGCGGGCTTTCGCTTCGGCGGCAACGACTCTGTTCAGCGCCTTGTCGTCGGTGGCGGCGATCACCAGACGGGCGCCGTCGAGCTGGACGGCGTCGAACGCGGTCGCGAGATGCGCAAGCTGTCCATCGGCACGCAAGCCTTCCAGTTCCGGATTCAGCTCGCGGGCCACCACGTCGATCTGCGGCCCGGCGCGCAGCAGCAGGCGAATCTTGCGTGCCGCGATCTCGCCGCCACCGACGACGACCACACGCGCGTCGTCGAGGCGCAGCGTGATCGGGAAATAGCGGGGCGAGTGGCTGGCGGTGTCGGTCATCGGCGGTCGGCTGGCGGGACGGCGCAATTATCGGCGCTGTCGCGGCTGCCGGGTCGGAAAAGCGATTTCTCACGCGGAGAACGCAGAGGACGCAGAGAAAAGCCGAGGCGAGAAAAGCTCCGGGTCGCAAAGAACAGCAACGACAAGGACACAAAGGAAATCTCCGAACACGCTTTCTTTGTGC
The DNA here is from genome assembly GCA_021732745.1 of Nevskia sp. GTDB lineage: Bacteria > Pseudomonadota > Gammaproteobacteria > Nevskiales > Nevskiaceae > Nevskia. The sequence goes on from JAKFUK010000002.1 coordinate 592,538, forward strand.
CCTTGCTTTTCCCCTTTGTGCCTTCGTGCTCCGGATTCTGCTTTTGCTGTTCTCCGCGTCCTTTGCGTTCTCCGCGTGAGATCAGCTTTTTTCCTCGAAGATCAGCGCGCTACCGCCCCCGCAACCACCGATGGCGTCGTGTGCAGCGTCTTCCACAAGGTCATCGAGCCAACCACGATCAGGATGCCGGCGATCACCCGCTTGAGCATTTTCGGGTTCATGCCGAAGCCAAGCTTGCTGCCGATCCAGATGCCCGGCATCGCGCCGATCAACAGCCAGCCGAGCAATTCGTAGTTAACCGTGCCCATCCGGGCATGGCCGGCACCGGCGATGGCGGTGATCAACACGGCGTGGGCCAGATCGCTGCCGACGATGCGGATCGGTGCGTGCTTCGGATACAGGATCAAGAGAATCATCATGCCGATCACGCCGGCGCCGACCGAGGAAATGGTCACCACCGCGCCGATCAGCACACCGGCCGCCACAGTGAGCGCGCGCTGCATCACCGGGTCGAGCTCGCCACGGACGCGGCCCAGATTGAGGCGCGAGGCCAGCAATTCCTGGAACAGGGTGAACACCGCCGTGACGATCACCGCCCCCGACAGCGTGAACTTGATCAGCCGATCGAGCGCCGGGGTGCTGCCGCCAGCCTGATCGAGCAGGAACACGGTAACCAGTGCGGCCGGCACGCTGCCGGCCGACAGCCAGCCGACGATCTTCCAGTCCAGCGAGCCGTTGCGGCCGTGCAGCAGCACGCCGAAGGATTTCGAGATCGACGCATAAAGCAGGTCGGTGCCGACCGCCAGCGCCGGGGAGATGCCGTAGAACAGGATCAGGATCGGCGTCATCAGCGAGCCGCCGCCGACGCCGGTCGCACCGACAGCCGTACCGACCACCAGGCCTGCCAGCGAAAAGCCGAATCCGTTGCCGATCGCGTCCATAGAACTTCCGGGAATGAGGGCGGCACGGTATCTGCAAAAGGATTTTCAAACCAAGATGCAATCGCTATCCTGTCAGAACTCAGCGGAATAACGAGGCGGCCATGAAGCTCCGGCAACTGCACTACATCCAGGAAGTCGCCAAGCGCGGACTCAATGTGACGGCTGCCGCCGATGCGCTGTTCACCTCGCAGCCCGGCGTGTCGAAGCAGGTGCGGCTGCTGGAAGAAGAGCTGGGCGTCGACATCTTCGTGCGCAACGGCAAGCACATCGCCGAGATCACGCCGGCCGGCAAGCGCATCCTCGAATACACCCAGCGCCTGCTGCTGGAAGCCGACAACATCCGCAACATCGCCGAGGAATTCCGCGAAACCGATCGCGGCGAGCTGAGCCTGGCGACCACCCACACCCAGGCGCGCTATGCGCTGCCGAAGGTGATCCACGGTTTCCGCAAGGCCTGGCCGCAGGTGTCGCTGCACCTGCATCAGGGCAGTCCGCAGCAGATCGCCAAGATGGCGGTGGAAGGCACCGCCGATTTCGCGGTGGCCACCGAAGCGCTGGAGCATTTCGACCAACTGGTGATGCTGCCCTGCTACCACTGGAACCGCAGCGTGCTGGTGCTGCCGGATCACCCGCTGGCGCAGAAGTTCGGCGGCCCCGGCAATGCCGCGAAGATGACGCTCGCCGACATCGCCGCGCATCCGGTGATCACCTACACCTTCGGCTTCACCGGCCGCTCGAAGCTCGATCAGGCCTTCGCAGCGCGTGGGCTCAAGCCGGATGTGGTGCTGACGGCGGTGGATGCCGACGTCATCAAGACGTATGTGCGGCTGGGGCTCGGCGTCGGCATCGTCGCCTCGATGGCCTGGGACGAAAAGCTCGACGGCGACCTGGTGCAGCTGTCCGCCGATCACCTGTTCGAAGCCAGCACCACCCACATCGGCTTCCGCCAGGGCATGTTCCTGCGCAGCTACATGGTCGACTTCATCACCCGTTTCGCGCCGCACCTGAGCCGCGAAATGATCGAGGAAATCGCCGAGATCACCGAGCCGGATGCGCGGCAGCGGCGGGTGACGGAGATCGTGTCGAAGTTGCAGATGTTTTGAGGCGGGCGCAGTGCAGCGTGAACGCAAAAGCGACCGTTAAACGCAAAGGCGCAAAGGGAAAAGAAAGGACGCAAAGAAAAGCATTCTTTCGTGGCTTTTCTCTCTTTGGCTTTCCTCTGCGTCCTTTGCGTTGAAAGTCTTGAAGCTTTTGCTCGTTTAGCCCCTGCTCATCTCCGGCTGATTGACAGACACGGCATCCGCGCCTAGCTTGGTCAAGCCTGACCAGACCGAGCGCCGCCCATGATGAACATCCTTGAAGCCAAGACCTCGCTGTCGAAGCTCGTCGCCTCGGTGGAGAGCGGCGAAGTGTCCGAAGTGATCATCGCCCGCAACGGCAAGCCGGCAGCGCGGCTGGTGCCGATCGAGAAAATGCCCAAGGTGCGGATTGGCTTGTTCGAGGGCCAGTACGTGATTCCCGATGGCCTCGATCAGCCGGACGAGGACATCGCGCGGCTGTTCAACGACAGCCACTGGAATCCGGGTCCGGCTTCCGACGCCTGATGCCGCTGCTGCTCGATACCCATATCGCGATCTGGGCGGTCGCGGATCCCAAGCGACTGTCCCGGCAGGCGGTTCGCATGCTCGATGGCGCGGCGGACGGCATCTTCGTCAGCGCCGTCAGCATCTGGGAAATCGCGATCAAGCAGTCGCAGGTCGATCCGCGGCGGCGACTGCCGTTCAGCGCCGACAAGGCCATCGAGATGTTTCGCGCGGTCGGCTTCCTGTCGCTCGACATCCGCCCCGAACACGCCGCCGCCGTCGAACACCTGCCGATGCTGCACGGCGACCCTTTCGATCGCCTGCTGCTCGCCCAGGCGCGCACCGAGCCGATGCATCTGCTGAGCCACGATGCCGCCCTGATCGCTTACGGGGCTTGTGTTATCGCGGTCTGAAACCCGAAAGTTATTAGGATATTCCCCAAGCCGCGCCGTACAGTGCGCACCCGCCAGCCCCCGGCGGGCTCGTGAGCAGCACGTCCATGTATCAATACGACGAATACGACCAGAAACTGGTCGATGAACGGGTCGCGCAATTCCGCGACCAGACGCAGCGCTTCCTCGCTGGCCAGCTACCGGACGACGAATACCGGATGCTGCGCCTCCGCAACGGTCTCTATGTGCAGCGTTTCGCGCCGATGCTGCGCATCGCCGTGCCCTACGGCCTGCTGGCCTCGAAGCAGTTGCGGATGCTCGGCCATATCGCCCGCACCTACGACAAGGGCTACGGCCACCTGACCACCCGCCAGAACGTCCAGTTCAACTGGCCGACCTTGGAATCGGTGCCGGACATCCTGGCCGATCTCGCCACCGTGCAAATGCACGCGATCCAGACCAGCGGCAACTGCATCCGCAATTTCACCTCCGATCACTTGGCCGGCGTCGCCGCCGACGAACTGGTCGATCCGCGCCCCTACTGCGAGATCGCGCGCCAGTGGGCGACCCTGCACCCGGAATTCAACTGGCTGCCGCGCAAGTTCAAGATCGCGATGAGCTCGTCGACCACCGACCGCGCCGCCACCCGCGTGCACGACATCGGCGTCCATATCATCCGTAACGAAGCCGGCGAACTTGGCTACACCATGTATGTCGGCGGTGGCCTCGGTCGCACACCGATCATCGGCGTCAAGATTCGCGACTTCCTGCCCGAAGCCGATCTGCTCAGCTATTGCGAAGCGGTGCTGCGCGTCTACAACCGCTTGGGCCGCCGCGACAACATCTACAAGGCGCGGATCAAGATCCTGGTCAAGGAAACCGGCCCGGCGAAGTTCGCCGAAATGGTCGAAGCCGAATGGGCGCAGATCAAGGACTCCTATCTCAAGCTGACCCAAGCCGATCTCGATCGGGTCAAGCAGCACTTCGCGCAACCGGCGTATGACGCAGCCGCCGCTGAGGACACGACCTACGCGCAGCAGATCGCCGCCAACCCGGCGTTCGCCGCCTGGACCCGCCGCAACCTGAAGGCGCACCGCGTGCTGGGTTACTCGGCGGTGTTCGCATCGCTGAAAGCGAAGGGCGTTGCCCCCGGCGACATCGACGCCGCGCAGTTCGATGCCGTCGCCGATCTCGCCGACCGCTATTCGTTCGGCGAAGTGCGCGTCACCCACACCCAGAACCTGGTATTCGCCGACGTCCAGCAGAAGGATCTCTATCCGTTGTGGCAGGCGCTGGCCGGCATCGGCCTGGCGACTCCGAACATCGGCCTGCTGACCGACGTCATCTGCTGCCCGGGGCTGGACTTCTGCAGCTTGAGCAACGCCAGCTCGATCGCGGTGGCCGAGGAAATCTTCGAGCGCTTCGAGAACCTCGACGACCAGCACGACATCGGCGAAATGAAGCTGAACATGTCGGGCTGCATGAATGGCTGCGGCCATCACAGCGTCGGCCACATCGGCATTCTCGGCGTCGATAAAAAGGGCGAGGAGTGGTACCAGATCACCCTCGGCGGCTCATCCAGCAACGACGCCAGCCTTGGTGACCGCACCGGCCCCAGCGTGTCGCGCGCCGACATCGCCGACGCGGTGCAGAACCTGATCGAAACCTATCTGGCCGTCCGGGACAGCGAGGACGAATCCTTCCTCGCCTGCTATCGCCGGGTCGGCATGGCGCCGTTCAAGACCCGCCTGTACGCGAAGGTCGAGGCCGAGGCATGAGCACGACGCTGATTCGCAACCTGAAGGTCGAAGCCGACGATTACACGCTTCTGGCCGATGACGCCGCCCTGCCGACATCGGGCAAGATCATCGTCAGCTACACGCGCTGGCATGCCGAGCGTGACGCGCTGCTGGCTTCGGGCCTGAGCGTCGGCATCAAGATTCCGAACACCGTCGATATCGCGACGGTACTGCCGGAAATCGCCGAACGGCCGCTGATCGCGCTCGACTTCCCGGCCTTCCCGGACGGCCGCGCCTACTCGCAGGCGCGCCTGCTGGCCGAACGCTTCGCCTACCAGGGCGAACTTCGCGCTACGGGAAAGGCCGTGGTCCGCGACCAGATCGGCTTCATGGTTCGCTGCGGCTTCACCAGCTTCGAACTGCGCGAAGGTCAGGATCCGGCCGCCTGCCTCGCAGCCGTTCACGAATTCAGCGTGCCCTACCAGCAGGCCGCCGATCAGAGCCAGCCGGTGTTCCTGCGCCGTCGTAGCGCCGGCGCTTAATCGGCTCAAAGCAGCATAAGCACGCCACGCCATACGGCCGGTTTCAGGCCGTACAATGGCGAATGACCTTGCTGCCCCGCCCGACTGCCGCGCCGCCCGAACCGATCGCTGATCGCTTCGGCCGCATCAAGCGCAAGCTCAGGATTTCGCTGACCGATCGCTGCAATTTCCGCTGCCCGTACTGCATGCCGGAAAGCCCAGAATTCATGGATCGGGCTGATCGCCTGAGCCGCGCGGAGCTATCGCGCATCCTCCTGCTGTTCGTCGCCGAACTCGGCGTCAACCGGCTGCGCCTGACCGGTGGCGAGCCGCTGCTGCGCCGCGACCTCGAAGGCATCATCGAAGACGCGCAGGCGCTGCGGCCGTTCGGCCTCGAACGGATCAGCCTGACCACCAATGCCGCGCTGCTCGAAAAGCGCGCCGCAGCACTCAAGGCAGCCGGTGTCGACGACCTCAACATCAGCCTCGACGCGATGGACCCGGCGATATTCGCCAAGCTCTCCGGCGGTCGGTCGATCAAGCCGGTGCTGGCTGGCATCGTCGCCGCTCGCGACGCCGGCATCCCGATCAAGCTCAACGCGGTGATCATCCGCGGCATCAACGAAGGCGAAATCCTGCCGCTAGCGCGTTATGCCGCGCGGGAAAAACTGCCGCTGCGCTACATCGAATTCATGCCGCTCGACGGCCGCGGCGAATGGACGCGTGACCGCGTGGTGCCGCAGGCCGACATCCTCGAACACCTGCGTGCCGAGTTCGCAGTCAACGCCCTGCCACGCAGTAACGACCCGGCGGCGTACTACGAACTGGATGACGGCAACGAGATCGGGATCATCGCGACTGTTTCCAACCCGTTCTGCGCCAGCTGCGACCGCCTGCGGATCACCGCCGACGGCTCGCTCTACCCCTGCCTGTTCTCGAAGAACGGCATCAGCCTGCGCGACCCGATGCGCGCCGGGGCTGACGATGCGGCGCTGTCGAAGCTGATCCGGTCAACCGTCTGGAACAAGGACGCCGGCTACGCGGCCAATCCGGGGTATTCGGATCGGCCGATTGCAATGAACTCGCTCGGCGGCTGAGCGATGCGCATCACCATCGAGTGTTATGGCGCGAGTGCGCGCTGGTGCGGGTCTGACGCGATCACGCTGGACCTCGCCGATGGTGCGACCGGCGCGGATGCGCTCGATGCCCTCGCCGACCGCTATCCCGATTTCGCTGCTCGTCGCGACAATGTGGCGATCGCCAGCGGTGATGCCATCGCCTCGCCTACCGCGCCGCTGGTCGACGGCGACGTCATCGCCCTGATTCCGCCGGTCTCGGCAGGCTGAACGATGAGCGCTCTCAAGACCCAGCCTCGCGTCCGCGACGGCGCCCTGAACCTCGCCGACTGGCTGGCTGATCCGCAGCCGGCGACCGCTGGTGCGCTGAACGTGTTCGCTGGCACGGTGCGCAACATCCATGAAGGCAATGCCGTCAGCGGCATGACTTATCACGCGCATCGCGGCCTCGCCGAAGCGCGGCTGCGCGAGATCGAAGCGGCGGCAGAAGCGCGCTTCAAGGTCCACGCGCTCGTTGCCCATGCGGTCGGCAAGCTCGAAATCGGCGAGATCAGCGTCATCGTCGTGATCCGTGGCGGCCATCGTGCCGAAGGCTTCGAGGCCTGCCGCTGGACCATCGACACGATAAAAGCTGCCGTGCCGATCTGGAAGGAAGAACACTACGTCGACGGCGAGGCGCGCTTTCTCGAAGGTGTGCCGATCCAGCCGGTCGAATCACTTTGAATACCCCGCGAGTCCGATGAGAGACGTCAGTCCCAAGGAAGTGACCCTGAGAGTCGCCGTGGCGCAGGCCGTGGTCGATGTGCCGGCCGATGTGCTGATCCGCCTGCGCGAAAAGACGCTGGACAAGGGCGATGCCCTGGAAATCTCGCGCGCCGCTGGCATCCTCGCCGCCAAGCGCACCTGGGAACTGCTGCCGCTGTGCCATCCGATTCCGGTCGAGCGGCTTGATCTGACCTACGAATTCACGACGACCACGGTGACCGTGCTGGTCGAGGTCGCGACCCACGCCCGCACCGGCATCGAGATGGAAGCGCTGACCGCCGCAAGCATCGCGTCGCTCTGCCTTTACGACATGCTGAAACCGCACGCCGGCACCAATCTGAAGATTCGCGACGTGCTGCTGCTGAAGAAGACCGGCGGCAAGTCCGGCGATTTCCTGCGCGCCTGAAGCGCGCCACCCGAGAAGAGGATCAAGACGATGTCCGTGGACGCCACCCGCAAGTTGCTCTCCGACTATTACGGTGCCTTCAACCGCCGCGACTGGCCGACCTTCCTCGGCCTGCTGACCGACGACGTGATCCACGACGTCAATCAGGGTTCTCGGGAGATCGGCAAGGCTGCCTTCGAGGCGTTCATGGACAAGATGAACCGCTCGTACTCGGAAGAAATCGCCGACATCGTCATCAATGTGAACACTGACGGCAGCCGCGCCGCCGTGGAATTCCTGGTGCTCGGCAAGTACCTGAAGACCGACGAAGGCCTGCCGGAAGCCAATGGCCAGACCTATCGCCTTCCGGCCGGCGCTTTCTTCGACATCCGTGACGGCAAGGTGGCGCGAGTGACCAACTACTACAACCTGAATGACTGGTTGAAGCAGGTTGGGGCGTAGAACGCAGGTCTCCCCTCTCCCTCCGGGAGAGGGGCCGGGGGTGAGGGACGCGGCTTGACCTGTGGTCCTTCTTGGTCGCACGGCGCTCCCTCACCCAACGCCAGAGACATGCTCTGGCCCCGGGGGGAGAGGGCTTCAGGGAGCGCTTAATGGCTGAACTCAGAATCGAACAACTTCACGGCAGCGCGATCGCGACCCAGCTCGACGCCCTCGCCGACGTCCGCATCGCCGTGTTCCGCGCCTTCCCCTATCTGTACGAAGGCTCGCGCGACTACGAAGCGCATTACCTCGACCTGTACGTGCAATGCCCGCGCAGTCTCGCAATCCTGGTTTGGGATGGCGAGCGCTGCATCGGCGCATCGACCGTGCTGCCGCTCGCCGATGCCGGTGCCGAAGCACAGGCGCCGTTCATCGCCGGGGGCCATGCGATCGACACCATCGACTACTTCGGCGAATCGGTACTGCTCCCCGAATACCGGGGCTTTGGCCTCGGCGTGAAGTTCTTCGAGCTGCGCGAAGCGCACGCCGCTGAACTCGGCCTCAAGGTCTGCGCGTTCTGCTCGGTGCAGCGGCCGGACGATCATCCGATGAAACCTGTTGGCTACGTGCCGAATGACCGCTTCTGGGGCAAGCGCGGCTATGTAAAGGCACCGGAAATCGTCACCACGTTTTCATGGCCGGACATCGGCGAAACCGAATCGACGGCGAAGCCGATGACCTTCTGGCTGCGTCGCCTGCCATGAGCCGCGCGTTCACCGTGGCGGCCGCGCAGTTTCCGGTGTTCTCGCCGGACAGTTGGGTGGAAGTCGAAGCGCTGGTCACACAGTGGGTGGCCGATGCGGCCGCGAAACGCGCGAAGCTGCTGGTATTCCCCGAGTACGGCGCGATGTCGATTGCCCATCTCGACGCCACGACGCGGTCCGACCTGCACGGCCAGATCGCGGCGATGCAGGTGCATCGCAAGGCCTGGCGCGATCTGCACGCAGCACTGGCAGCGGCGCACGACGTCCATATCCTCGCCGGCAGCTATCCGTGGCGACTCGACGACGGCCGCTACGTCAACCGCGCCTTCCTGTGTTTTCCGGACGGAAAAGTCGAACATCAGGACAAGTGCGTGATGACCCGCTTCGAGCGCGAGCAGTGGAACATCACGTCCGAGCCGCCGATCAAGGTGTTCGATACGACACTCGGCAAGATCGCGATCACCATCTGCTACGACTCCGAATTCCCGCTGCTGGCGCGCGCCGCCTGCGAAGCCGGTGCCGAAATCATCCTGGTGCCGAGCTGTACCGACACGCTGGCCGGCTACTACCGCGTGAAGGTCGGCGCGCAGGCGCGGGCGCTGGAAAATCAGTGCTACGTGATCCAGTCGCCGATCGTCGGCGAGGCGGCGTGGTCTCCGGCGGTCGACGTCAACATCGGCAGTGCCGGCGTCTATGGCCCGCCCGATCGCGGCTTTCCGGACGACGGCATCATTGCCATCGGGCCACTCAATGAACCGCTCTGGCTGTACGCCGAGATCGACCCGGGGAAGGTCGCAGAAGTGCGCGAAAACGGCGCGGTACTCCCCTTCCGGCATTGGCCGGAGTCGGCGAGGCTTCCGTAGGGTGGGCAGGCTTCATCTGCCCACGCGCCGCCACACGGTCGCGCCTTGGCAAATCGGTGGGCAGATGAAGCCTGCCCACCCTACGTCCAGATAAACATGACCGCTCCGACCGAAAAGCAGTTGCTGACCCTCCAGCGCATGGAAATGACGCTGGTCCGCGCGGTGCTGATCAAGCAGATGTTCCTGGTGCCGAAGGAATACCAGCAGTTGCGCTACCTGCTCAGCTTCGCGCGCCTGCATGTGTTCGCGCCGGGTGGCGTCGACGGTGCGCCGCGTCGCGCCGATGTCGAACTGGCGCAGGACCTGATCGCCCCGCTTCGCGAGCAGGTGCTGAAGAAGTTGTACAAGCCGCTGCGCAGCGAGCAGATCACCGAAAAGCGCCTCGGAGGTGCCGTGGAAGGCTTGCGAGCGCTGTTTCCGGCGCTGGTCACCGCGCGTCGGCAGCTGCTGCGCCGGCATCAGGACGATTTTTCCGAAACCGAGCTCGATGCCGAAGTCGGCCGCAAGGCGCTGGTCACGATCATGGGCGGCGGTGGCGGTGCCGGCTATGTCTATATCGGTGCTGCCGCGCGGCTGCGCGCGGAGCAGAAGGCTTCGGACTATCTGGTCGGTTCGTCGATCGGAGCGCTGATCGGTGCTTTCCTGACCCGTTCGCGCGACCTCGACATCGACGGCCTGATGGCCTGGGCCAAGGGTCTGAAGACCCGCGACATCTTCGCGCCGCCGCATGTCGGCGCGACCCACACCCTGCCCGGCCTGATGCGCCTGCATCTCGAAGGCATGTCCCGCCACATGCTGCATCCGGACGGCACGCCGCTACGCCTGAAGGATCTGGAAATCCCCTACGAAGCGGTGATCGCCGGTGTCCGCAAATCGGTCTACGACCACATGCCGGCAACCTTGCGCGAGCTGGTCGGTGCACGCATTCGCAGCCGCTCGCTGTCGCGGCTGGTCGCCGAACGCATGCTGCTGGTCGGCACCTTCTTCAATCCCAAGGTGGTCAAGGCGATCGTGCTGGGTCGCACGGATGCGACGCGCGAATTGCGGGTGATCGACGCGGTCGGCCTGTCGGCGGCGATTCCGGCGGTGCTGCAATACGAGCCCAGAGTCCGCGACGCGACCAGCGACTCAATCCTGGCCGACCTGCGCCGCGAATACGGCGTGGCGCTGTTCGCCGACGGCGGTGTCGCCGCCAACGTGCCGGCGCGCATCGCTTGGGAAGGCGTGCATAGCGGGCGCATCGGCACGCGAAACGCTTTTTATCTGGGTTTCCGAAATACGTGGTTGGAAAGGACCTGACGCTTCTGCCGGTCTGGCTGTGCCTCGCTGGTTGGATTTGCTCGTCCCGGCTCTACGAGAGGTGTTGGCAGTCAATGTGCGCGCGCTCCTCCGGCCTGATCACCGACGGCGGTAATCAGTGTTTCTCCTCAGTTGCGAGCGGCGATCAGCCCAAAGCTGTCAGTTCGATTCGTGAGCGCAATCAGCTAGGCTCCCAGGAGCTTACCCACTGAAGAATACGCATGTTTCCACACGCCTATCCGCACGATCCCATCGTCGAAATCTTCCCTGATGTATTTCTGCTTCACGGGAGCATAAGGATGGGCCCGGGCATGCGGATGAATCGCAACATGCTCATCCTCCGGGAAGACGGCGAACTTAGCCTAATCAATCCGGTGCGAATGTCCGAGGAGGGGCTCAAGGATCTCGATTCGCTCGGCAAGGTCGTGCGCCTAATTCGCCTCGGCGATTTTCACGGTCTCGATGATCGTTTCTATGTTGATCGGTATCGCCCCCAATTCTGGTGTCAGGCCGGCCAAGGGACCTACGACGAGCCAAAGCCCGACGTCATCTTCGACACGACGACAACATTGCCCGTGCTCGGAGCATCGTTTTTCGTCTACGAGCGGGCTCGATTTCCGGAGGCCGCGATCTTGGTTCCGCGAAACCGCCTCTTGATCGCTACCGACAGCCTTCAGTTCTACGGCGACTTCAGCTATTTCAGCGGATTCACTAAATTCGCTTTCAAGCTCCTGGGCTTTAAGCTGGGTCTCAACATCGGCAGCCCTTGGGTAAAGCGAGTGACGCGAAAGGATGACAGTCTGAAGCAGGACTTCGAGAGACTACTGAACCTCGACTTCGACGCGCTCATCGGTGCTCACGGCGGCCTGCTGAAGCGAGATGCGAAGGAACAGGTCCGAAAGCAGATGGCGCTCGCTTTCCAGTAGATTGCTTCGTGAGTTCCCCGAAAAGCAGCTGTTGGCAAATGGCCGCCGACAACGGCGACTGACTTGCCATTGAGCATGATGATTGCCACTTGGCGATCAACCTTGAGGAGATTCACTGATCAACGGGATGCAAATCCGCATCAATGATCCAATCTCTCTCGGGACGGCGCTGCGATCCCCTCAACTTCGCACTGACGCTGCTCACCGCAACAAATCGGCCGTCGGTGGCTGGTATCCGTTGGCGACCAGCTCGATGAGGCGTTCCAAATCCACCGGGCCTTGATCGAGCTTTCCTTCGAGGATCAGCACACTCAGGCCGTGTACGTGGCTCCAGGCATGGATGGCGCCGAGGGCAATCCTCGGATCATTGACGTCGAGATTCAGCGCCCGCGCCATGTCAACGTAGATGGAGCTAAGCGCGTCGACCGCCGCCGCGGAGCGTTCATCGGTGCGATACGCGGGATCGACGCGCTCGAACATCATCTTGAACAGCGCGGGATTGCCTCGTGCGAACTGGATGTAGGCATAGCCGGTTGCCCTGATGGCTTCGACGGGATCGGTTCGCTTCGCGCGTGCGGTGGCACCGGCAGCGGCCAGGCGCCGATATCCCTCCGCCGATACCGCAGCACGGAAGTCCTCCTTGGTCGCGAAGTGTCGGTAGACCGCGGTGGACGATACGCCGACCCGACGAGCCAGCTCGCGAAGGCTCAGATCCACTCCAATACTGCTTGAGAGCATGTCGAGGCCGGCGTCGATTAAGGCCGTCCGTAGGTTTCCGTGGTGATACGGCCGCGGCGCTCGAACCGCCCGCTTGGGCTTGCTTGTCCGTTTCATGTTGTCACTGATAACATCAATTCACCGATTCGTCATCGCCACCCGGGAAGCCATGATGCAGAGCGGTTCACCAGCTTGCTATGCCCCCGCCTCCGCGCATGGCGCGATCAAGGAAATCTTTGAAGGTGTGTTTTGGGTCAGGGGCAGTATCCCCCTCGGTTTGGGATGCCGGATGGACCGGAACATGGTGATTCTCCGCGAGGGTGAAGATCTGACGTTGATCAACCCGGTGCGAATGGATGATGCCGGGCTGGCCCTGATGGAGCGCTTAGGCAATGTGCGCCATGCGGTTCGGCTGGGCGCGTTCCACGGCCGCGATGATCGCTTCTACGTCGACCGCTACAAGGCTGATTTCTGGTGCCAGGTCGGACAGACCCGCTACTCGGAACCGCAAGCCACGCGTGAGATCGCCGATGGAGTGCCACCGCCTGTCGCCGGCTCAAGGTTCTTCGTCTTTACATCTGCAACGCAGCCGGAGGCGGCCCTGCTTATCGAACGCCACCGACTGCTGCTGACCACGGACAGCCTCCGGGATCTGAGCGACTGGGGACTGACCAATGCCGCAGGGGGACTACTCCTGCGTGCGTTCGGTCTGCGCCGCAAGCTCCTCATCGGCCGCCCATGGCTAAAGGCCGCAACGCCAACAGGCGGCAGCCTTGAGCCGGATTTTCGAACCCTGCTCCAGCTGGAGTTCGACCATCTGCTGGGCGCTCACGGCGGCCTCGTACTTGGAAATGCCAAGGCCCTGGTGACGGCTGTCGTCGACGAGACATTCCCGGCGAATGAACCGACGAAGGGGCCTTCGACAGTGCAATCGCAAGGCGGTGCGCGATGATCGGCTCGTGGATCGACGCCTGGATACAGATGCCCGCCCTCGGGGTATTCGTAGTCGCGTTCGCGATCCAGTTCGGGATCTATGCAGCGCTCGCTGGCGGCTTTTCGATTGTCTATGGCGGAATGCTGCGACACCTGAAGTGGGGAGCGCGCATCGACACTCGTCCGCTCAGAAGAAATCAGGTCCTCACCGAGATCATGTGGAGCATCCTGACCTGCGCGATCTATGCAGGCTTCACACTACTCGCCCTACGGATCGCGGCCGGAGCCTTGCCCGACTCGTGGAGTGACGGGTTCCTGCAGTTGGCCGTGATGCTCGTCTACTACGACTTCCTGACCTACTGGTCGCATCGTCTATTGCATACACGGTGGTTCGCGTCATTTCACCGTGTTCACCACCACTCCGTCCGGGCCACACCTTGGTCCGTGTACTGCATGCACCCGGTGGAAACGGTCATCAATCAGCTGCAGGTGATCAGCTTCATGCTGATCTGGCCCACGAGCATTGAACTCATGCTGCTGTTCCAGTTCTGCGCCATGTTCGGCGGCGCTATCGGGCACAGCAACTTCGATCCGTTTGGAAAAGCTAGTTGGCTCGCCCTGCCAAAGCGATTCCACCGATTCCATCAGCGGCACCACAGCCTCGGGCGCGATAACTTCGGTTTCGCCGGTCCACACTGGGATGCCGTGTTCGGGACCGCCGGACCTCCCAAGAGCGGGAGAGCAGAGGGCCTCGATTAGCCGTAGCGGTGCGCTGCCAAGACTACTCGAATGCCCCTGATTCGAGCTTGTCGCAGAGCGTCGGGATATGGGCGCCTAGATAGACGAACTCCGTCTGGTAGCGCAATCGCTGACGAGCAGTCGGCCTCTCGGGTCTGGCGTAGCCCATTTTGCCCATCCCTAGTCCGCCGAGATCGTCGTCGGGAACCGGCACAGCGACTCGCCGGGTCATGGTGCCCTTCTCCAGCGCATTGGTGTCGTAGAGCATCTTGGCCCTGACGACTTCGAGCGTGTATCCGCGTCCCATACGATTGATGCTCTTGGCGAGGCGGTTGATGGACTCAGTGTAGGCGTTGGTCACAGGACAGTCGAAGTAGTTGAGAATGTCGTCGCGGCGGCGGCTCCAGGCGGTCAGCAGCTCGGCAAAATAGGGGCGGACATCGCTGGTGACGCTCCCAGCCCAGGCATCCAGTTCGCGCGCGGCGACCGCTCTGGATTTGGTGTTCCAGCAAGCGAAGAACCGCTCCTTGGCCTCCCATGCAGCGCCCAGGAGCGGAAACTGGTCGCCCCAGGACTTGAGCTTTGTCATCTGCTCCGGCGAGAGCGAATGGCCGTGCCGAAGCAGGACGAAACGGTCGTCCTTGAGTTGGATGCGCCGCTTCTGCGTCAGGGTCCGGCGGACGGCCTTGCGCGCAGCCTCGACGGCGTTGGTCGCCATCCGTTGCACATGGAAGCGGTCCGCCACGAAAAGGGCCTTGGGGAAGAACTCCCTGGCGATCACGGCATAGTTGTTCCACAGGTCGGCCGTCACTACCTCCACGGCCTTTGGGTTGCGGAAGGTCCGGAAGTAGTCGCGCAGCCCAGCCATCTCGCGGGTGGCAAGCATGTCGTAGACGGTATTGGCCTCGACGTTGGTGAGGATGCAGCGGTACTTGCCGATGAGCTTGACCTCGTCGATGCCGAGGTACCGAGGCGTCACGAATTCGAACTGAGTATCCAGGTCGCGAACGAGGTCATCGAAGATGTGTCGGATGCTGCGATCCGACAGACCTACCTCGCGCCCGATCTCAGCGAACGTGTACTTGAGGCTGCGGGTGCGGACGTAGCGGACGAGTCGCTGCGTCGCCCGACGCTTCTCGTCGATGGCTGGCAACGGGTCGGGGAACAGCGTGGAGCAGTCCTGGCAACGCCAGCGGCGGCGATGCACCAGCAGGACCGCGGGCTCGCCATAGTGCGGCGCATCGACGTAGTGCTGGTCACGCATGCCATGCCGATACAGCCGAACGCTCTTGCACGATGGGCACGAGGTCGGCATGTACGTCGGCTCTACTTCCGCCGTCCGAGGCCGATCCGAGGTTGCGTCGTGAAGGCCAATGAGCCGCAAACCTTGCAAGTCGAGCGCGTCTCGGATGACCGATCCTCCTTTGCTGGGTCAAGACCAGCGTAGGAACACGCTCAAGGATTTGCAACCACGTAGTTCGGAATTTGAATTGGTACTCCCAAGCGGTCTGGGTGCTCCGATCCAACCACGAATTTCGGATACCCTTTTATCTGGCGCTGGACTGCTTCCATCCGCAGTTCGACGCCCGCCACCTGTGGCTGTGGCCGGTGACCCAGGCGATCCAGCTTCAGTTGCCGAGCCAGCGGCCGTACTTCGACTGGCTGGTGCGCTTCGAGCCGACCCTGTCGCCGGTCAACCTGCTGCCGACCGACGCCGATTTCGACCGCGCCTTCCGCTGGGGCTGGGAGCAGGCCGACAAGATGATGCCGTTCCTGCTCAAGGCGCTGGAACCGATCCCGTGGGTGCCGTGAGCGGCAATGCTTGATCCGGGCATCCGCTTCGGCGCCTGGAGCACCACGCTTGGGCTGGCGGCGCTGTTCGGCGTGGCGGTGGCGCTGCTGTTGCTGAGCACCCGCCACAACCGGGTTGCGAACCGGCTGCTGGCGGCGCTGATCGCGGTCATCGTGCTGGCGCTGGTGCCCTACATCATCGGTTTTGCCGGCTTTTACGATGCCTATCCGGCCTTGAGCTTCGCGCCGTTCGGCTGGGCACTGGCGATCGGCCCGCTGCTGTACTTGCAGGTGCTGCGGCAAACCTCGGACCGTCTGCCGCCGCGCGCCTGGCGGCACGGCATTCCGGTCGCGGTGAAGATCGCCTACACCAGCGTCATCTTCGTGCAGCCGCTGGCCTTCAAGGACGATTGGGACACGCGCATCCAGTCGCCCTGGATCGGACCGCTGGAAACCGTGCTGGTGTTCATCTCGCTGACCGTCTATCTGGCTGCGGCTTTCCGCGTGCATCGCCGCTACCAGCGCTGGCTCGTCGATCACGTCAGCAACCGGGAGGAATTCCGTCTCGACGCACAGCGCAACACCCTGATTGCATTCGCGATATTGACGGCGATCTGGCTGCCGTACGAAATCGCCAGCGCCGCTTTCGGCTTCAATTATTTCGATCGCTACCCGCTCTATGTGCTGATGGCGCTGCTGGTCTGCGCGCTCGGGCTGGAAGGCTGGCGCCATGCTGAGCTGCGCTACCCGCTGCCGCTTCCCGATCCCGCGCCGCCCGCCCCGATCAACGAACCGGCTGGCCGCGACTGGGCGGCCGACGGCCAGCGCTGGCTGGCCCGCACCCGCGACGCCGGCTGGTGGCGCGATCCGGAGCTGAATGTCGAGCGGCTGGCGCGCCATCTGGCGACCAACACCGCCTACCTGTCGCGGGCCTTCAACGAAGGCCTCGGCCTGAGCTTCAACGAAGCGATCAACCGCCTCCGGGTCGACGCGGTTCGAGTGCTGCTCGCCGACCCGAGCGAAAGCCGCGATCTGCTGGACATCGCCTTCGCTGCCGGCTTCAGCTCGAAATCGAGCTTCAACCGGGTGTTCAAGGCCCAGACTGGCGAAACGCCGTCCCGTTTTCGCGAACAGGCGCAGGCGGAACGTCCCGAATCCTGAAATTCGGCGCTGATTCCGATTCTGGAGCGCGGCGTCCCGGCGCGATGCGCAGGCTGCGAGGACCACTTCCACCGGATTTCCGCCGATGCGCCGCCTGCTTGTCGCCCTGCTGTCCTGCCTGCTCGCCTGCACCAGCCACGCTGCCGCACCGACCCGGCTCGATGCCGGAACCGCACAGCGCGACCTGCGCATCCTCCAGAAAGCGCTGGTCGAGCTGCATCCGGCGGTCGATCGCTATGTCACACCCGAAGCGCTCGATGCCGCCTTCGCCGCCGCGCAGGCCGAAGTTGCCGGCGGTGCCGACCGCGCCACGATGTACCGGCTGGCCAGCCGTCTGTCGGCGACGCTGCGCTGCGGCCATACTTGGACCAACCCGCTGAACCAGCGTGCCGATGTGCAGGCCGAGGTGTTCGCCGCCGCCAACAAGCTGCCGGTCTGGATCAAGGTGGTCGACGACCGATTTCTGGTGGTGGCGAGCAGCGATCCGCAGGTCCGTCGGGGCGATGAGTTGCTGGCGATCGACGGCCGACCCGCCGCGACCCTGATCGCCGAGCTGCTGCCCTACCTGCGCGCCGATGGCAGCAGCGACGGCAAGCGGCGCGCGCAGCTCGACAGCGACTCGAACGGCGGCGCGATGGATCGGCTGTTCCCGGCACTGCATCCGCCGCAGGCCGGGCGCTACCGGCTGCGTCTGCTTGATGCGCAGGGCCGCGAGCGCACGCGAACCGTGCGGGCGACAAGCGTCGCGGCGCGTGACGCCGCACTGGCTCGGCGCGGCATCGTGCCGGCCCGCGAAGACTGGTCGTTCGCGGTCGACACCCGCAGCATCGCCACCCTGCGCCTGCCGACCTTCGCGTTCTGGAACCGCCAATTCGACTGGAAAACCGAGCTGGACCGGGTGTTTGCGGTCGTCGGCAGCGGCACGGTGCGCGGCCTGATCATCGACTTGCGCGACAACGAAGGCGGCGATGACGACATCGGCGACCGGCTTCACGCCTGGCTGCTGACCGCCGCGTTCACCAAGCCCGCCGTCACCCCGTACAGCCGCTTCGAGCGCGTGCCGTACACGCTGGCGCGCTTCCTCGACACCTGGGATTTCAGCTACTTCGATCGCACCGGCAAGCTCACCCGGCTCGGCGATCGCCGCTATCGCTACGACAGCCGCATTGAGCCGCCGCTGACGATTCAGCCGGTCGTCGCTGCCGTCCGGGTGCCAACGGCCGTGCTGACCGGCCCGCAGATGAGTTCCGCCGGTTTCATCATCGCCCGGGACTTGAAACTCAGCGGCGCGGCGACCCTGATCGGCCGTCGCACCGGCGGCAACCGGCGCGGCCTGAACGGCGGCGAACTCGGCTGGATCACCCTGCCGGGCTCGGGCGTGGCCGTCGATATCGCGATGATCGCCTGGGAGCCGGACGGCGAGCAGCCCGACGGCGGCATCGAGCCGGACATCGCGGTGGCCGAGGATTTCGACGCGATCCGCGCCGGGCGCGATCCCGATGACGAAGCCGCGCGGCGCTGGCTGGCCGCGCAGTAGCAGGCGCTATTCCGCCTTGCGGAACAGCAGCAGCGAGAACGCCGCCGTGGTTTCCAGTCGCGGACTGGCTTCCAGCGCAGCGCGCTTTTCGGGCTTGGCTTTCCAGACGTAGGGCGTCATCGCCAGCAACTGGCGCAGGCTGCTGTTGTCCAGCGACAGCTCGGCGCGCACATCCTCGCGACCGACCAGTTTGAAGCGCGGCTCGAAGCCGGCGATGAACTTGTCGGGCTGGTGCTCGATCAGCGCGTCGAACAATCGTCCGCGCAGCGCCGCCAGATGATCGGCCGCCGGCGTCACCACCAGCACATGGCCGCTGGCTTTCAGCGCGCGGTGCATCTCCTCGACATGCAACTGCGTGAACAGGCAGCTGATGACGTCGAGCGCAGCGTCCTCGACCGGCAGGCTGGCGCCACTGCCGACCAGCCAAGTGATGTCCGGGCAGGACAGCGCATAGGCCTTGGCGGCCATCCGGATGGCCGGCTTGGCGATGTCCAAGCCAATGATTTCACATGCGATATCGGGGAATGCGCTGGTGTACCAGCCTTCGCCGCAGCCCAGATCCAGCAGGCTGTTGGCGGCGAGCGGGCCAAGCATCCTGGTGACGGCCGTCCGCAGCGGCGCGTAGTGGCCGGCGCTCAGGAAAGCGCGGCGGGCATTGAGCGATTCAGCGCTGTCGCCCGGCGATTTGCTCGCTTTCTGCTGCACCGGCAGCAGGTTGATGTAGCCCTCGCGGGCGACATCGAAACTGTGCCGGTTGATGCAGGCCCAGGTCTTCGGCGCGCGCAGAAGCGGCGCGCGGCACAGCGGGCAGACGATGGTCAGCCGCGTGGGCAGATCGAGCGGCGGCAGCGTGTCAGCCAATGCGTTCGATGCCGCCCATGTAGTTGCGCAGCGCGGTCGGCACAGTGATCGAGCCGTCGGCGTTCTGGTAGTTCTCGAGGATCGCCACCAAGGTGCGGCCCACCGCCAGCCCCGAGCCGTTCAGCGTATGCAGCAGCTCGGTCTTCTTGGTTTCCGGGTTCCGGTAGCGGGCCAGCATGCGCCGCGCCTGGAAGTCCTCGAAGTTCGAGCAGGAGCTGATTTCGCGGTAGCGGTTCTGGCTCGGCAACCAGACTTCGATGTCGTAGGTCTTGGCCGCGTTGGCGCCCATGTCGCCGGTGCACAGCACCACGGTACGGAACGGCAGCTCCAATTTCTTAAGGATGTTCTCGGCGTGCGAGGTCAGTTCCTCGTGCGCGGCATACGAGGCTTCCGGCGTCGTCGCCATCACCAGCTCGACCTTCTCGAACTGGTGCTGGCGAATCATGCCGCGTGTATCACGACCGGCCGATCCGGCCTCGGCGCGGAAGCACGGCGTATGGGCCACCCACTTCTTCGGCAAGTTCGCCGCGTCGAGGATTTCGTCGCGCAGCAGGTTGGTGACTGGCACTTCGGCAGTCGGAATCAGACCCCACTGCGCGCCTTCGCCGGGCACATTGCTCAGCCAGAACAGGTCGTCGCCGAACTTCGGCAACTGGCCAGTGCCACGAAACGATGCCGCGTTGACGATGAACGGCACGTACAGCTCTTCGTAGCCGTGCTCGTTGACGTGGACATCGAGCATGAACTGGCCGAGTGCGCGATGCAGCCGCGCGAGCCCGCCACGCAGCACGGTGAAACGCGCGCCGGTCAGCTTGGCGGCGGCGGCGAAATCCATCAGGCCGAGGGCTTCGCCGAGGTCGGCGTGGTCCTTGGCAGCTTCGCTGGCGCGCGGCGTGCCCCAGCGGCGGACTTCGACGTTGTCGTCTTCGCTTTTGCCGTCTGGTACCGAGGCGTGGGGGACGTTCGGCAGGCTGCCGGCGAAGTCGTCGAACTCGATCTGCAACTGGCTCAGCGCCGCTTCATTGCCGACCAGCTGCGCCTTGATGCGCTCCATGTCGGCGAAGATCGGCGACACGTCCTCACCTTTTGCCTTGGCCTGACCGATGCGCTTCGAGCCGGCATTGCGATCCGCCTGCAGCGCTTCGGTCTCGGTCTGCAACTGCTTGCGCTGCGATTCAAGCCGGTTGAAGCGTTCGAGATCGAACACGAACCCGCGCCTGGCAAGCTGGGCGGCTACGGCAGCGGCGTCGCTGCGCAGGCGTTTGGGGTCGAGCATCAGCGGTGTTTCCGGGCGGCGAAAAGTGGCGCGAAGTATAGCGGCGTCCTGTCAGCATCCAGCCCTGGTCCCCGTAGGTCCGGATTCATCCGGACGGCGCAAATATTGGCCGGGAAGGGCGTCCGGATGAATCCGGACCTACGCGGTGGTGCTGACGCGCGCCAGCCAGAAGCCGAGCGCGCAGGCAGCAAGGCTCAGAAGCAGATTCGCTGCGACGTTCGCGAACGCCGCCGCCGCGTTGCCATCGCGCCACAGCAGCAGGGTTTCGATCGAGAACGCCGAGAAGGTGGTGAAGCCACCGAGGACGCCAGTGGTCAAGCCGATCCTGACGGTGTCCGACAGGGAACCGGGACGCGTCATCGCATACGCCGTGATTGCGCCCATCGCAAAACCACCCACCACGTTCACGGCGAGCGTGCCCCAGGGGAAGCCAGGTGCAGTGCTGCGCAGCAGGGTCGACAGCAGGTGGCGCGCCACCGATCCCAGTGCCCCGCCCGCCGCCACCGCAAGGATCACGGCGGCATTCATGCCGTGTAGGTGCGCAGCACCTTGAGGCCGAGGCCGTACTCCATGGCGTCGAAATCCCGATCCCGGTGCAGCAGGGTCAGGCCGTTTTCGATGCAGAAGGTGCCGATCAAAAGGTCGATGGTCTTGCGCACGGTGACGCCTTCGGCGCGCAGCTTCCGGTAGTTCTTCGCGCTCTTCAGGGCGATGTCGAAGCCGGCCATCTCGTGGCTTGGAAGTGCCCCCATCAGACCGGACACGCGGCGGAATTCGCGGTCATCGCGGATGCCTTGCAGGACTTCGGTCAGGATCAGGTCGCCGGTGACTACGGTGTCGCGATCGAGCAGGCGATCGAGCATCTCGACCTGCGGGCCGTCGTTGCCGTTCAGGTAGTCGATCCAGACCGAGCTGTGGGCGACGATCACCGGTACGGCTCGTGAACCGAAAGACGGCTGACTTCGAGATTGCCTTCCCAGACCACCTTGCCGCGCAAGCTGCGCAATTCCTGCTGGCGCTGCATGCGCACGAGCAAGCGCAAACCGTCCTCGACCGCCTGCTTCTTGGTCCGCGCCCCGGTCGCGGCCATCGCCTCGTTCATCAAGTCGTCGTCAATGTCGATGTTGGTTCGCATGGCGGAGCCTCTTGTGCATGAATTGCAGAAATCATACACATTTGGGAGGACAAGGCCAAAAAGCGATCATCACGCGGAGAACGCAGAGGACGCGGAGAACAGCAACGGCGATTTCGCACAAAGCGCACGAAGGACACCAAGAAAGAAAAATCTCGCAAGTCCTTGCTTCTTTTACTTCGTGGTCTTTGTGTACTTCGTGAGAATCGCTTCTTCGTATCGAGCTTTCCTTGGCGTGCTTGGCGCGAAAGCTTTTCGCTTTGGCCTTTCTCCGCGTCCTCCGCGTTCTCCGCGTGAGCAAAGCCGTTGATGTACCTCAGCGCGACGGCTTCCCCCGCGCCACCGCCCGCAACTGCGCCAGTCGCTCGCCGATCTTGATTTCCAGGCCCCTGGGCTTCGGGCTGTAGAACTCGGTGCCGAGCAGCGCGTCCGGCAGGAACTGCTGGCCGGCGGCGACGCCGTCTTCCTCGTCGTGGTCGTAGCGGTAGCCGTCGCCGTAGCCGAGGCCCTTCATCAGCTTGGTCGGGGCGTTGCGGATGTGCATCGGCACCTCCAGCGAACCGTGCTTCTCGACCGCCGCGCGCACGTTCTTGTAAGCGCGGTAGACCGAATTGCTCTTGGGCGCGACGGACAGAAACACCACCGCTTGCGCCAGCGCCAGTTCGCCTTCGGGGCTGCCGAGGCGTTCATAGCTGTCCCAAGCATCGAGGCACATGCGCTGGGCGCGCGGGTCAGCCAGGCCGATGTCCTCGACGCTCATGCGCAGGATGCGGCGCGCCAGATAGCCGGGGTCCACACCACCGTCGAGCATCCGCGCGAACCAGTAGAGCGCGGCGTCGGGATCGCTGCCGCGCACGGATTTGTGCAGGGCGCTGATCTGGTCGTAGAAGTTCTCGCCCTGCTTGTCGAAGCGGCGCAAACCCTTGCCGATCAGCTGATCGAGCAGCGCGTCGTCCTGCTTGCCAGCGGCGCGACTCAGTTCGACGGCGGTTTCCAGCAGGATCAGGGCGCGGCGGGCATCGCCGTCAGCGGAATCGGCGATGCGCTCGAACCAGTGTTCGGGGATCGCATCCGCCGCTTCGCCCATGCCGCGTTCGGGATCGGTCAGCGCCCGTTTCAGCAGATCGCCGATCGCCCCCGCATCCAGCGAGCGCAGCACGAACACCCGCAGCCGGCTCAGCAGTGCGCCGTTGAGTTCGAAGCTGGGGTTTTCGGTAGTCGCGCCGATCAGGGTGACCGTGCCGTCCTCGACGTACGGCAGCAGCGCGTCCTGCTGGCTCTTGTTGAAACGATGGATTTCGTCGATGAACAGCACGGTGCGGCGCGGCGGCTTGGCGTTGCGCTCCATCTGCGCGTTGACCATCGCTTCGCGAATGTCCTTCACACCGGCCATCACCGCGGACAGCGTCAGGAACTGGGCGTCCGAATGATTGGCGATCAGCCGCGCAAGTGTGGTCTTGCCAACACCCGGCGGTCCCCAAAACACGATCGACGGAATGCGCCCGGATTCCATCGCCACCCGCAGCGGCGAGCCGGGGCCGAGCACATGCTGCTGGCCGACGACTTCGTCCAGCGTCTTCGGGCGCATGCGCTCCGCCAATGGCGCGTGGGCGTTCATGTGTCTGCGTCACCTGCGCTGGCGCTTGTCCGCCCTGCGGCGTAAGGGCGCGGCATTCGGATTTACTGGCGCGACGCCGGTGCGGCGGCATTCGGCGCGCCGTCGCCATTGACGATCGTGGTGCCTTCCGGCGGCGTGAACTGGAACTGCGCGGCGTCGATCGGCTTGTTGGTGGCGACATTGCTGAACTTCACTTCCGAGGTGCCGCCGATCGGGTCCTGGAAGCGCATGCGCAGCGGCGCGCCGGATTTGTCGATCGACAGCTCGATCGACTTGAAATCGCCATCCTTGGCTTTCGGTAGCAGGCGTACGACCTTGGCGTCGCCATCGCTGCCGCCGTCCTTGATCACGAAGGCCTCGCTCAGGCCGCCGCGCTGCGACAGCAGGGCCGCGGGCGTGCCGGACAGCGCGCTGCGGGCGTTGCGGACGGTGACCTGATCGAGATCCGGGTCCCAGGCCCAGAGTTTTTCGCCGTCGCAGATCGACAACTGCTCGTAGGGCTTCTCATAAGCCCAGCGGAAACGGCCGACATCGGATTTCGCGCTCGCCGCCGGGCGCGACAGCAAAAAGCGGCCGCTCGATCGCGCGATGACCTTGCCGCGCTCGTCGGTCTGGGTCTGCTCGAAACGGGCGTCGAAGGTCTGCACGCCGTCGACGAAACGCTTGAGCGTGTCCTGCGCGGCGTCGGCCTGCGCGGCTGCGGACGCGAAAGCCAGCGGAATCGACAACAGCAGCGAGGACAGCAGTCTGGAGGCCATGAGGGGGAGCGAACGTCGAGCGCCAATGCGGCGCGAAGCCAGCAAATTATCGCTTGGATGCTGAAGCGCCGCTGAGCACGCTGCCCCAATGCGGCCCCAACGCTGCCATGAAAAAAGGCCCGCGCGAGCGGGCCTTTTCGTTCAGCGCGGAAGCGGCGCTTACTTGGTTTCGAGCAGCTTCTTCAGGTTGTCGAGACCGGATGCGTAGACGCCTTCGATGGTCGTCGTCGCGGTGGTGTCGTCCTTGCCTTCGGCCGGCGTGGGGCTGGTGTCGGCGCGCATGAAGCGGCCCGACCAGGTGACGGTGGCCTTGTCGGCACCATCGGCGGCGACCACGAAGGTGGAGCTGTAGCCGCTCACCGGCAACGCGCCTTCAACGATTTCGTAGCTGTAGGTCTTGCCGGCGTCGTCGAACGCGGTGAGCTTTTCCTTGATCGTGGCCGGGGCGTCGCCGGCCAGAGTCAGCACGCGCACGGCACCGACGGTGTTGTTCGTGCCTTCGACGATCTCGGTCTTGGCGACGGCCGGGTGCCAGCCGTTCAAGTTGTTGAAATCCTTGGTCTTGGCCCAGACGGCATCGGCCGTGGCATTGATCGAAACCGACTTGGAAACGGTCAGTTCGGCGGCGGCCGGAGCGGCTTCGACGGCCGGCGGCGGGGCCACTTCGGCAGGCGCGGCGGGCGGCGCTTCCGGTGCCGGTGCCGGCTTGCAGCCAGCGGCGATGATGGAGACCAGCGTGATGGCGGCAGCAGCGTGGATCGATTTCATGTTGAGCGTCCTCTCGAGACTTTATGGCTGTTCGGATGGGGGCTTCGCGTTCCTCCCCTGCACAGTCCGGCACCGGGCCGGCCGCGCAAGGCGACGTAATCTGACACAGCAGGCCAGACGACGATAGCCGGGGTGCAGCCCGCAGCAAACGCTGCGCGGCAGGATCAGTCGCGGCCGCCCGGGGCCAGGATTTCGCGATTGCCGCCGGGGCCGCTGGGGCCGACGATGCCGGCCGATTCCATCTGCTCGACCATGCGCGCCGCGCGGTTGTAGCCGATCGACAGCCGCCGCTGCACCCAGGAAACACTCGCCTTGCGGGTTTCCAGCACCACCTGCACGGCCTTGTCGTAGAGCGGATCGGATTCCACGTCGCCGGCCGAGGCATCGGGTGCCGCGCGCTCCTCGGGTTCGCCGGCGGTGATGTCGGGGATGTAGTTGGGCTCGCCGACCTGCTTCAGGTAGGCGACGACCTTGTGCACTTCGTGATCATCGACGAACGCCCCGTGCAGACGCTGGATGCGGCTGGCACCGATCGGCCGGTACAGCATGTCGCCGTGGCCGAGCAGGGTTTCGGCACCCATTTCATCAAGAATCGTCCGCGAATCGATGCGGCTGGCGACCTGAAACGCGACGCGGCTCGGGATGTTGGCCTTGATCAGACCGGTGATGACATCGACGCTCGGCCGCTGGGTGGCGACGATCAGGTGGATGCCGGCGGCACGCGCCTTCTGGGCGATGCGAGCAATCAGTTCTTCAACCTTCTTGCCGACCACCATCATCATGTCGGCAAGCTCGTCGATGACGATGACGATGTGCGGCATCGGCTCCAGATTCGGGCCGAGCACCGGGCCGTCGAGATCGGCGTCGGCGAACAGGTCCGGGATGGTCGACAGCGGATCGGAAATTGGCTCGCCGGATTCGATGGCGTCGAGCACCTTCTTGTTCATGCCGGCCAGGTTGCGCACGCCGAGTGCCGACATCAGCCGGTAGCGGCGCTCCATTTCGTTGACGCACCAGCGCAGGGCGTTGGCGGCGTCCTTCATGTCCGTGACCACCGGCGTCAGCAGGTGCGGAATGCCTTCATAAACAGACAATTCCAGCATCTTCGGGTCGATCAGGATCAGTCTGAGCTGATCGGCCGTGGCCTTGAACAGCATCGACAGGATCATGGCGTTGATCGCCACCGACTTGCCGGAACCAGTGGTGCCGGCGACCAGGAGATGCGGCATCTTGGCCATGTCGACCGCCACCGGATTGCCGGCGATGTCCTTGCCCATGCCCATGGTCAGCGGCGAGGACGCGCTGGTGTAGGCGCTCGACGCGAGGATTTCCGAAAGCGAAACCATTTCGCGCTTCTGGTTCGGAATCTCCAGACCCACCACACTCTTGCCTTCGATGACTTCGACCACGCGCACGCTGGCCACCGACATCACCCGCGCCAGATCGCGCGACAGGTTGGTGATCTGCGAGCCTTTCACGCCGGACGCCGGCTGCAACTCGAAACGGGTGATCACCGGGCCGGGCATGGCATCGACCACGGTGCCCTTGACGCCGAAACTGGCCAGATGGCGTTCGAGTTCGCGCGACAGCCGGTCGATTTCCTCGGCGGTGTAACGGCGGCCGCCGGGTTTGGGCGGATCGAGCAGGTACAGCGGCGGCAGCGGCTCGCCGTTGAACACGGGCACCGGCACGGCTTCCGGCTTGGTCGGCTTCTTCGGCTTGACCATTACCAAGGTGGTATCGGTAATCGGTGGCAGCGCCGGTTCCGGCAGGCTGCTGCTGCGCTCGACCGTTGTTGCCCAGGGCGGTAGATCGTCGGCATCGACTGACACACTTTCGTCGGGATCGACAGGGTCAACCGGCAGCGGGTGACCGAAATCCGCCGCGAATTGCGCCGCGCGGGCGGCGGTCACTTCAGTGCCGTCGAGCGTCGGCAGCAGCACGGCGGCGCTGGTCGGCGCGGCACTGCCGACTGGCGGCGACGTCATCGGCAGATCCAGTTCCGGCATCGTCCGCAGCGTGTCGGATTTCGGCTTGCGGCGGCGCGCTTCGCGCAGCGGCGGCTCGGCCAGCGACTGATCGGGATCGGCCGGAGGCAGTTCGTCGCCCCTGTCGCGGCTGCCGATCCGGTCGATCAGCGCCAAGGTGCGGCCGCCGACGAAATCCAGCACGCCGAGCCAGGAAAAGATCATCGCCAGCGGCAGCGCGGCCACGAACAGGGTCAGCAGCAGCAGGGTGGCACCGAGCGGATTGAGCACGCCGGTCAAACCCTGGGCCAGCAGACTGCCAGCGATGCCGCCGCCGCCCTGCGGCAGGCTGCCGCCCACCCCGCCGTACATCGCCGCGAGCCCGGCCAGACTCAAGCCGGCGACAAACCAGGCGGTGATGCGAACGCCGAGCGGCAAGTGCATCGGCGCATCGAAACCGCGATAGGCGCGCGACCCCAGCCACAGGACAGCGAATGGCGACAGGTGTGCCACGAATCCGACACAGCTGAGCAGGCCGTTGGCAACCCAGGCGCCGACGCTGCCGACCAGATTGCGGGTGTCGCCACCGGCACCGGACGAGGACAGGCCGGGATCGTTGGCGTTGAAGCTGAGGAGTGCAGCAAACAGGAACAGGGCAAGGCCGACGCTGGCCAGCAACGCCGCTTCATTCGGCAGCCGTTCGATCCAGCCGGCGTCGGCATCAACTGCGCCCGCAGCGCCTTTGCGCGACAGCGCTTGCGCGGCTTGCTTCTTGCTTCCGAAGCTGAAGAATCGGGCGATCGAGGGCACGGCGAAGGGGCGTCAGGAGTGGCTCGAGTATACCAGCCGACCCTGCATGATCCTCTGCACTACCGAGGGTCGCCCTGCTCTTGAAATCGTCGGTGGAAGCGTCATCGTTGCTCCATCATTTTCTTATCGAGAGGCTTGGTCATGACGATGGAAGTGCGTCATTTCGTGCTGGCCCCGGACGGTGCCATCCGCGAGTTTTCTCCCGAGGAAGCGGCGCTGATCGCGGCCGGTTCCAACCGCCTGCCGGAGTTCGCCGAGCGCCGCGTGCGCTACCTGCAAGTGTCCTGGAACGATGAAATCTCCGCCGAGATGAAAATCCAGACCGCCGGTGCGGCGATCAAGTTCGATTCCGATGGCCGGCTCGCCGAAGCCACGCCGCCGTCGGACGAGGAAAAGATCTCCCGCTTCGAGCACGACACCTGCGTGCAATGGGCGCTGCGCGGAGCCGAGGTCGCCGCGCTTACCTTCCACTGACCGGCGTCCGCCGCCCGCTGTCCCGAAAAGCCGCCGCGCGATGCGCGTCCGGCATCTCGAAAGTGTCGCTGCTCTTCCGGCAGCGCTGTGGGACGCGCTGTTCCCGTCCGGCTATCCGTTCACCCGCCACGCCTTCCTGGCGGCACTCGAAGCCCATGACTGCGTCGGCCCGGAACTGGGATGGACACCTTGCCACGCCGTGCTTGGCGACGAAGCCGGCATCGCCGCGATCGCCCCGCTCTATCTGAAAGCCCATTCCTACGGCGAATTCGTCTTCGATTTCGCCTGGGCCGACGCCAGCCGGCGCATTGGCCAGCCGTATTACCCCAAGTTCATCAACGCCATTCCGTTCACGCCCTGCACCGGGCCGCGCATCGGGGCGCGTGATGCGCTGTCGCGAAAGACGATGGCGCAGCAACTGCCGGCGCTGGCAGCGGCCGCGGGGGTATCCGGTGCCCACGCGCTGTTTCTCGACGACGCCGATTTCGCCGCCTGCCGCGCGGCCGGCATGGTCGAGCGCAACGATGTGCAATTCCACTGGTACAACGCCGGTTACGCCGATTTCGCCGGCTTTCTCGCCACCTTCAGCAGCGACAAGCGCAAGAAAATCCTCCGCGAGCGCCGCCGGGTCGCCGAAGCCGGCATCCGTTTCGAGGTTCGCGCCGGTAATGACTTGAGCGAGGCCGAATGGCAGTGCGTCTATCGTCTGTACGCCAACACCTATGCCGAGCGCGGCCAGCGTCCCTATCTGACCCGGGAATTCTTTCTCGATTACGGGCGACAGCCGGATACCGCCGTTAGACTCGTGCTGGCAATCGAGGGAACGGAGATGGTGGCAGTCGCGATCCTGCTGCGCGGTGGCGATACGCTCTACGGGCGTCACTGGGGCGCGGCTGATCGTTACAACGGCCTGCATTTCGAGACCTGCTACTACCAGGGCATCGACTACTGCATCCGTGAAGGGCTTCAGCATTTCGATGCCGGCGCCCAGGGTGAACACAAGCTCGCGCGCGGCTTCACGCCGATGATCACCCGTTCCGCCCACTGGCTGGCCGAACCGCGATTGTTCGATGCAGTGACCGATCACCTGGCGCGCGAACGCGCCTATGTCGGCGAACGCGAAGCGCTGCTCGACGCGCACTCGCCGTACAAGCGCATCGCCGCCGAGCCGGAGATCTGAGCATGGACAATCCGGTCCGCCTGCACTGGCTCGATCCGCGCGATCCCAACCAGCCGTTTCCGGCCCCGAACCGGGCCATGCGCGATCCCAACGGGCTGCTGGCGATCGGCGGCGATCTGTCGATTGCCCGGCTGATGCGCGCCTATTCCGGCGGCATCTTCCCCTGGTACAACCCCAACGAGCCGATCCTCTGGTGGTGCCCGGACCCGCGTGCGGTGCTGGCACCGGACGATTTCCACGTCTCGCATTCGCTGGAAAAGCGCATTCGCAAGCCGGATTACGCAGTCAGTCTCGATCGCGTGTTCGCCGACGTGCTCGACGGCTGCACCGCCAGCCGGCGCGGCAGTCACGGCACCTGGCTGGGACCGGACATGAAGCGCGCCTATCTCGAACTGTTCGAGGCCGGCCACGCGCATTCGGCGGAAGTCTGGCGCGACGGCAAACTGGTCGGCGGGCTGTACGGCGTGGCGCTCGGGCGGGTGTTCTTCGGTGAATCGATGTTCTCCACCGAGACCGACTGCTCGAAACTGGCGCTGTACTGGCTGTGCCAGCAATTGAAAGCCTGGTCGTTCGAGCTGATCGACTGCCAGATCGCTTCCCAGCATCTGCGCACGCTGGGGGCCGCCGAAATCCCGCGCGACCGTTTTCTGGCGCGGCTCAAGGCCTCGTTGCAGCATCCCTCGCGCACCGGCACCTGGAAGTACGAGATCGACGTACCCAACGACGCAGTCCATCGCCTCGGGCCCACCGTCGCATGACATCGCTTCGCGCCTCGATCTTGCATGGGATTTCGTCATGACCATGCAAAGTCTCCGATTGCTGATGGGCAGCGCCCACGCTTGCGGCTACCTGCAGGATCGTCATGCCCGCTCGGCCTTCGTCGACCCGGCGTTTCCGCTGGAACCGGCGCTATACGGCAAGCTGCTTGATCAGGGCTTCCGGCGCAGCGGCGATTACGCCTACCGGCCGATGTGCCTGAACTGCCGCGCCTGCCATTCGGCGCGCATCGTCAGTGCCGAGTTCGTACCCGATCGCGCCCAGAAGCGATGCTGGAAGCGCAATGCCGACCTGCAACTCGGCGTCAGCATCCGTCTTAGCGACGAGCACTACGCGCTGTATCGCCGCTACCTCGCTGCCCGCCACAAGGACGGCGGCATGGACCCGGAGGATGCCGACGCCTTTCGCGAATTCCTCGCCTGTGGCTGGGGAGCAACCGAGTTCTGGGAGTTCCGCGCCGAAGGGCAACTGGTCGCCGTGGCCGTGGTCGACCGCATTCCGCACGGGTTGTCGGCGGTCTACACCTTCTTCGACCCAGACCTGTCGGAACGCAGCCTTGGCACCTACGCGATCCTGACCCAGATCGCGCGCGCCAAGGCCGAGCAACTGCCCCACGTCTATCTCGGCTACTGGGTACCGGGCAGCGCCAAGATGGACTACAAGCGCCGCTACCAGCCGCTGGAAGTGCTGCGCGGCGGGCAGTGGCAGCGCCTGGAAAGCGAATGAAATCCTTGCATTGCTAGTCTGGAGGTGTTCCCGGATAATGCCGCGTCCTTTCAAGACCCCCTGGTTGCAGCCCTGATGGCAAAAGAAGATCACATCGAAATGCCCGGCATCGTCGCCGAAACGCTTCCGAACACGACGTTCCGCGTCAAACTCGAAAATGGCCACATCGTCACCGCCCATATTTCCGGGCGCATGCGCAAGAACTACATCCGCATCCTGACCGGCGACAAGGTCACCGTGCAGCTGACGCCTTACGACCTGACCAAGGGCCGGATCACCTTCCGCGACAAGTGACGATGCGGCTTCACCGCGTCGTCATCCCGACGAAAGTCGGGATCCAGTCTGCGTCATCCGACTGAGATCGCCGGCCGAATTCTCGCCACGGCGGGAACAACGCCCAAGAAAAAGCCCGCTTTCGCGGGCTTTTTCGTTGCAGCGCTAAGCAATCACGCCGGCTCGACCACTGGAGCTGCCTTTTCCTTGGCTTCGATCTCGAAGCCGATCTTGCCGTCGTCGGTGACATTGACCGTCACCCGGCCACCGTGCGCCAGCTTGCCGAACAGCAGCTCCTCGGCCAGCGGCCGCTTGATGCTTTCCTGGATCACGCGCGCCATCGGGCGAGCGCCCATCTTGACGTCGTAGCCGTGCTCGCAGAGCCAGTCGCGGGCTTCCTGCTCGACTTCCATGACCACGTGCTTCGCCGCCAGCTGCTCTTCCAGCTGCATCAGGAACTTGTCGACCACGCGGACGATTTCGCTCTTGCCCAGCGGCGCGAACGGGATGATCGCGTCGAGGCGGTTGCGGAATTCCGGCGAAAAACCGCGCCGGATCACTTCCAGCGCGTCGGTCGAATGGTTCTGCTCGGTGAAGCCGATGCCGCGCCGTGACGATTCCTCGGCACCGGCATTGGTGGTCATGATCAGGATCACGTTGCGGAAATCCGCCGCGCGGCCGTTGTTGTCGGTCAGGGTGCCGTGATCCATGACCTGCAACAGCAGATTGAAGACATCCGGATGGGCCTTTTCGATTTCATCGAGCAGCACCACCGAATGCGGATGCTTGATCACCGATTCGGTCAAAAGACCCCCCTGATCGAAGCCGACATAGCCCGGAGGCGCGCCGATCAGGCGCGACACCGTATGGCGCTCCATGTACTCGGACATGTCGAAGCGGATCAGCTCGATGCCCAACTGGCTGGCCAGCTGGCGGGTGACTTCGGTCTTGCCGACACCGGTAGGCCCAGCAAGCAGGAAGTTGCCGATCGGCTTGTCGGGGTTGCCCAAGCCTGAACGTGACAGCTTGATGCACGAGGCCAGCGTTTCGACCGCTGCGTCCTGACCGAAAATCACCAGCTTGAGATCGCGTTCGATGGTGGCCAGACGATCCTTGTCATTGCTCGACACCGATTTCGGCGGGATGCGCGCGATCTTGGCGACGGTTTCCTCGATGTCACGCACCTGCACGGTCTTGCGGCGCTTGGCCTCGGGCAGCAGGCGCAGGCGGGCGGCGGCTTCGTCGATGACGTCGATGGCCTTGTCCGGCAGATGACGGTCGGTGATGTGCTTGGCCGCCAGTTCCACGGCGCTGCGGATCGCACCGCTGGTGTAGTGCACCTGGTGGTGTTCCTCGAAACGCGGCCGCAGGCCTTCGAGAATCTGGATGGTTTCGGCCACGCTCGGTTCCGGCACGTCGACCTTCTGGAAACGCCGCGACAGCGCCCGATCCTTCTCGAAGATGCCGCGATATTCCTGGTAGGTGGTCGAGCCGAGGCAGCGCAGTTCGCCGTTGGCGAGCATCGGCTTCAGCAGGTTCGAGGCGTCCATCACGCCGCCGGAAGCCGCACCGGCACCGATGATCATGTGAATCTCGTCGATGAACAGGATCGCGCCCGGGGTGCGGGCCAGTTCCTGGATCACGCTCTTGAAGCGCTTCTCGAAGTCACCGCGGTACTTGGTACCGGCGATCAGGGAGCCGAGATCGAGACTGAAGACGATGCCGTCCTTCAGCAGCTCAGGCACCCGGTTCTCGGTGATCAGCCAGGCCAGACCTTCGGCGATCGCGGTCTTGCCAACGCCGGCTTCGCCGACCAGCAGCGGGTTGTTCTTGCGCCGACGGCAAAGGGTCTGCATGACCCGCTCCATCTCGTGCGCCCGGCCGATCAGGGGGTCGATCAGGCCCTTCATGGCCCGCTGATTGAGGTTGACGGCGAACTGCTCAAGTGCGGACTTGCCGGAATTCTTGCCCGGATCGTCCTTGTCCTCGGCCTCGTTCTGCTGTTCCTGCGGCGCGGCCGGCTGGTTGTTCTTGGCAATGCCGTGGCTGATGTAGTTGACGACGTCCAGCCGGGTGACGCCCTGCTCGTTGAGCAGGAACACGGCGTGGGTGTCCTTTTCGGCGAACAGCGCGACCAGCACGTTCAGTGTCGACACCCGCTTCTTGCCCGAAGCCTGGACGTGATAAATGGCGCGCTGCAGCACGCGCTGGAAGGACAGCGTCGGCTGCACTTCCTGGTTGCCACCGGCGTCCTTGTTCGAGTGGATGTTCTGGGTGATGTACTCGCGCAGGCCGCTCTCGAGCTTGTCGAGATCGCCACCGCTGGCGGTCAGCACTTCGCTGACATTGGAGTCGGACAGCAAGGCCAGCAGCAAATGTTCGACGGTCAACAGCTCATGGCCGTCACTGCGGGCTGCGAGGAACGCTGCATCAAGGGCTTTCTGCAATTCATCGCTGAGCATGGTCGCTTCCTGAAAAGGTCTGAACGGTACTCTGGGGCCGGACTCAAGGCTTTACCAGACCATCATGCATCGTCTCTGCACGGATTTGGAACACGCAAAAGCCGCACCACTGTTCGCCAACCAACATGGCAGTTCAGCCGCCGGTCCGCTTCGCGCCAAAGTGAGCGCTCGATAGCCGTCGAACGGTATTGATGCCGGTCATCGGCGTCTGGACGACGGTGGCGATAGCGTTCCCAATCACGACACAGGGTGATGCCAATCACCCGCGGGCAGCCGTTGCCGGCCACCAAAGTGCGCCGGAAAACCGACACCCGTTGATGCATCCAGACCACAGGCACCTCAGGTGCCATCCGAAAGGGGACAAGACATGCGATTCGCAACAATGCTCAGAACATTCGCAGCGCTCGCGCTGCTGACCATGGCGGGAGCGGCGCAAGCCGTGCCCTGCCTGATCTTCGTACACGGCAAATCGACCAACACCGGCACCTTCACCAGCTACACCACGGCCCGGAACTACTGGGTCAACGGCTCGGCAGACTTCATCCGCACCGCCACCCGCAATCTCACCGTGCCGTACTACGTGGTCGGCTACAACGGCACCCAGCGCTATTACGAGAACAACGCCGCCGGTGAAGTGGCGCGCGAAATCGTGGCCGCGACCAATGGCACGGCCGATGGCGGCGGTCGCCGCTGCACCCGCACCTTCGCGCAGGGCGGCACCTTCGTGGTCGTGGCCCATTCGATGGGCGGCACGATCATGGATTACATCCTGGGCAACAACGACGCCAGCGATCCGAACTTCAACTATGGCGGCGCACCGTTTTCCACGGTTGCCGCAAGGGTGAGCTTCGCGATCACCACCGGCGGCGCCCATCGCGGCTCGCAGGGTGCGGATGCGGTCTGCGGCCAGTCCAACGGCGGCTGCAATTTTGTCGCCAGCTTCATCCAGAGCTGTGATGACGCCACCTTCTGGCTGCGTTCCGGTGAAGACGTGCAGGTGCGCAATTTCGCCAATGCACCGGCCCGGCTCATCTATCTGACCGGCGGCTACGAAGCCATCTTCGGGGCCAGCGTCTGCCTGTCCGGTGAAGACGACGGTGTGGTCCAGTACGCCTCGCAATACGCCTGCAACGGCTCGACCGGCACCAGCTACGACAACACCAACGTCTGCCGCAACAACGCCAAGCAGGAGACCTCGAACTTCCGCAATCTCGATTCCGGCCACGAAAACCACAGCGACGAACGCGACGACAGCGATTCCGACGTCCGCCGGCAGATTCCGGACGGCGTCTGGACCTGCAGCGGCGCGGCTTGCGCACCGAACACCCAGGTGCAGAGCGCGATGACCACCGCCCGCTTCATCTCGACGCTGTACTAAAGCCCGGAAGCCAAGAACATGAAAACCAACTTCGTGCTGATGTCACTCGCCGCAGCGCTCATCGCGCCGGCCGCCGTCGCCCAGAACGCCACTGTGCCGTCGCTGACCGCCCAGGCCGCTGCCGACTACCGCGCCCAAGCGCGCTATCCGCGTTCGTCCCGGCCGATTCTCGATGCCGTCGACCCGCTGAGCAGCGGCCGTACCGTGTCCAAGCAGACCATGGCCGGGCCGAATGGCGCGGGCCCGCTGCTGTCGGTCTGGGCCTCGGCTATTTCCTACGAACCCGGCGAATCGGCGCTGCTCTACGCCGAACTGACCGATGCCCCGGCGCGTGCGCCCAGCCTCGCCAACCTGCTCGACAAGACCCGGCGCGATGCCGCCCAGTCGATCAAGGCCAAACTCATCGGCGAAACCAGCGGCCTGCTCGGCGAAGTGGTCTATCGCGATGACGGCCGCGACGGCGATGCCCGCGCCAACGACCGCATCTACACCGCCCGCTACACCCTGCCGGCCGCGCGGGCACCGGAACTGGGCTATGCGGAAGCCATCGGCGTCCACGTTCAGGCGGTCACCGAACTCGACGGCGATCGCGCCGCGCTAGGCGGCCTGCTCTACTCCAACCCCGGCGCGCGCCTGACCGGCAAGTTCCGCGATGTCATGCGCGACGGCCATCTGGTGATGTCGGCGGAAGTCGACGTGCGGGCACCGGGCCGGTATCACCTGGCCGGCACCTTGTCAGGCGCGCGGGAAAAGCTGGTCGGCGACCGTCCGATGGCCTGGGCGCAGCAGGCGCAGCTGATGACGGCAGGCACCCAATGGATGGATCTGTCCTTCCACGGCCTGATTTTCCGTGATCTGAAGTCCTCGGGCCGCTACACGCTGAATGCGGTGACCCTGACCTCCGCGCTCGGCATGCCGAACGCGATGTCATCGGTGCGTCGCGATGCCCACCAGACGCGGGCGATGGCGCTGTCGGAGTTCTCCGACAAGCCGTTCGTCGATGCCGCCCTCGCCGATGCAGCACAGCGGCTCGAAGCGGACGCGGCCGGCTCGCAGTAAGTCGCAGCAAGTGGCAGTCGTCGCCCGGAAACGGGCGGCGGCTGCACTGACGCTTCAGACCTTTTCCATCACCGTCAGCAGCGGATGATGGTTCTTGCGGGCGAAGCTGTTGACCTGGGCGACCTTGGTCTCGGCGATCTCGGCCGGAAAGATGCCGGCGGTGCCGCGCCCGGCCTGATGAACCTGCAGCATGATCTGCACGGCCTGTTCGCGGGAATGGTGGAAGAAGGTCTCCAGCACCTGCACCACGAATTCCATCGGCGTGAAGTCGTCGTTGATCATCACCACTTTATAAAGCGGCGGCTGTTGCAGGCGCGGCTTGGCCTCGTCGACGACGAGACCAGTGCCGGAATCCGGATCAGGACGGGAATTGCGAGAAGCCATGCCGCGAAGTGTACCGAATTGTCGCCGCTGCCCGGCACCTGCAAGCAAGGCCCATCGACTGCCGACGCAGGCGCGATGGCAAGCCGTCGAGCGGTGCGTCGAAGCCGACACGCGGATTGCTCCCGCCCGCAACAAAGCCCCGCTATCATGCTGACAATGGCTACTTTTTCCTCTTCACGACTGCAAGCGCTGCCCGGCTCGATGCCGGCGCTGACGGCCCGTTACGGGCGCCGGCTGCCCCAACTAGCGAGCCTGGTGCTGGTGGTGGTGATCGCCAAACTGGCCGCCGAACTGGTCTGGGCGCTGGTACCGGTCCCGGCCGGTGCCGGCTGGCAGCCGCCGCCGGCCAGCGCGCCCCAGATCGCCGCGCGCGGCGGTGTCGATCTGGCGACGATCAGCAATGCCCGGCTGTTCGGCCAGTTCACGGCACCGGTGGCACCGGCACTTGCCGATCTTGCCGCCGCTCCCGACACCCAGCTCAACCTGACCCTGCTCGGCATCCTGTCGAACGGTCGCAACGACAAGGACAGCCGCTCTCGGGCGCTGATTTCAGCGCAGGGCGGCGAAGAAAAGCCTTATTCAGTTGGCGATGACGTGGCGCGCGGCGTGCAGCTCACCGCGATCTTCCCGGACCGGGTAATCCTGAACCGCAACGGCAAGCTGGAAACCCTGCGCCTCGACAAGGACAACACCGACAGCCTGCCGGGTGCCTCGGTCATCCAGTTGCAGGAAGCCCCGGCCGCCGACGCGGGCGACGGCAGCGCCGCCGAATCGCTGGCGCAGATTCGCAGCGAATTGCTCAACGACCCGTCCAAGGTCGCCGACTACATCCGCGTCCAGCCGGTCAATTCCGGCAGCGGCCTGACCGGCTATCGCATCTACCCGGGCCGCGATCGCACGATTTTTGCTGCGGCCGGCCTGCGTCCCGGCGACGTGGTGACCGCCGTCAACGGCGTCACCCTCAACGACCCGGCGCGCTCGCTGCAACTGCTGAACGAGCTGAGCCAGAGCAACCAGGTCAACCTCACCGTTGATCGTGGCGGTCAGCCGCAGAGCTTCAGCATCAATCTCGAATAGTCGTTTCTTCACCCACGGCGCGCATCGCGTCCGCCGAACCGTAAAGCCCGCCTGACATCGCCATGAACGCACGCAAGACCCTGAAACACGCCGCGCTGACCGTCGCCGTTGCCTCGGTGGTGGTCGCCGCTTCCAGCTCGGCGCTGTGGGCGCAGTCGGGCCGCAGCCGCGGTGCCGAAGTGACCTTGAACCTGAAGGATGCGGAAATCTCGACGTTGATCGCGACCGTCAGCGAAGTCACTGGCAAGAACTTCATCGTCGATCCGCGCGTGCGCGGCAAGGTCACCGTGGTGTCGTCGAGCCCGATGGACGCCGCAGCCGTCTACGAAACCTTCCTCGCGGTGCTGCAAGTGCAGGGTTTTGCAGCGATTCCGGCAGGTGACGCGATCAAGATCGTGCCGGAAACCAATGCCCGCACCGACGGCGGCGGCCTGATTTCCGACGGCCGCGGCGTGCCGCTCGATGAAATCGTCACCCACGTCTACACGGTGCAGAACGTCTCGGCGTCGCAGTTGGTGGCCATCCTGCGGCCGCTGATTTCGCAGAGCGGCCACTTCGCTGCCTATTCCGGCAACAACTCGCTGATCATTTCCGACCGCGCCTCGAACGTCACCCGCATCGAACGCCTGATCGCCCAGATCGACCAGAGCGGCGACCGCGAGATCGACGTCATCAAGCTCGAAAACGCCTCGGCCGGCGATGTCGTGCGCATCCTCACCACCCTGGCGCAGGCTGCCAAGCAGGCCGATCCGACCGCCCAGGCCGGTGTCGTGATCGCCGACGAACGCAGCAACAGCGTGCTGCTCAGCGGCGAAAAGAGCGAACGCAGCCGCATGGCCGACATCGTTCGCCGGCTCGACTTGCCCGGCCCGACCGGCGGCGACACCCAGGTGTTCTATCTGAACTACGCGAGTGCCGAAAACCTCGCGCCGATTCTTGAAGGCTATGCCCAGTCCGCGTCCACGGCAGGGCGGGCCTCGGCCGGCGGCGCGATTCCGGGCGGCGCTCCCGGCTCGGCCCCGGCTCCGGCCGGCGGCGGTGGCGGCTCGGGCAGCACCCGGGTGATCGCCGACAAGGACACCAATTCGCTGGTGGTCACGGCGGCGCCGAAGGACATGCTGGCGATCCGCAACGTCATCAACCAGCTCGACATCCGCCGCCGTCAGGTGCTGGTCGAAGCGATCATTGCCGAAGTCAGCCAGACCAAGGCCAGCGAACTCGGTCTTGACTACGCGGCCTACAACCCGAAAGTCGGTGCCATCACCGGCATCCTCAACCAGTCGACGCAGGGTGCCTTGTCCAGTCTCGCCAGTGCCGCCGGTTCGGCAGCCGGCGGTGTCGCCACCGGCGGCACCAGCACCATCCTGTCGGCGGCGGCGTCGCTGATCGGCTCCGGTGCCACGGCCGGCGGCGGCGGCTTCACCAAGGGCGGCTCGTTCTTCGGCGTGCTGCTGCGCGCACTCGCGTCTGACGGCGACACCAACATCCTGTCGACGCCGCAGCTGACCACGCTCGATAACGAGGAAGCCAAGCTCAGCGTCGGCCAGGAAGTGCCGTTCCTGACCGGCAGCTTTTCCAACTCCGGCGGCGGCGGCAACAACGGTGCCGTCAATCCGTTCCAGACCATCGAACGCAAGGAAGTGGGCCTGAAGCTCGGCATCACGCCAACCATCAATGAAAACAATGGCTTGAAGCTCAAGATCGACCTTGAAAGCTCCGGCATCGCCAGCGGCGGCGCGGGTACCGCCAGCCTCATCACCAACAAGCGCACGGTGACCAATTCGGTGTCGGTGGAAGGCGACCAGATCCTGTTCATTGGTGGCCTGATCGACAACCAGTTGACCGATTCGCAAAGCCGGATTCCGCTGCTGTCGAGCATCCCGGGCATCGGCGCACTGTTCAAGTCGCGCTCGGTGCGCAAGGCCAAGACCAACCTGATGATCTTCATTCATCCGGTGATCCTCGACGATCGCAGCGAAGCCGATTACTACACCCGCAAGCGTTACGACGGTGTGCGCAGCGCCGAAGTGCGGGCTGCCCAGGGGGCGGTGCCGCTGATTGGCGGTGCCCGCCCGGTGCTGCCGCAGTACGACAGCTACGAGCCCTACGCCGCCCCGGCTCCGCCACCGGCCGCCGCTCCGGC
This sequence comes from Nevskia sp., assembly GCA_021732745.1. Classification (GTDB taxonomy): domain Bacteria; phylum Pseudomonadota; class Gammaproteobacteria; order Nevskiales; family Nevskiaceae; genus Nevskia. Next base: position 632,233 of record JAKFUK010000002.1, read on the forward strand.
CCCGGCCCCAGAAGCAGTGGCTCCGCCAGCACAGGATGTGCCTGCCGTCGCGCCGAACCCGTAAGCGCGAAGACCGGACGAAGCCATGGACGCTGCCAGCAACGCCCTGCGTCGCCCGCCGTTCGCGTTCGCGAAACGGCACGGCCTGATCGTGTCGACCGACCACGGCGACACCGTCGAACTGGTCTGCCGGCCCGGCATCAGTCTCGATGCCGTGCAGGAAGCGCGGCGCTTCATCCGCCGGCCGGTGAAACTGAAGGCGGTCAGCCTCGACGAGTTCGACGCGCTCTTGCAGCGCACTTACGAAGGCCAGACCGGCGCCAGCGCCGCCCTCGCCGACGGTCTGGAAGAAGACAGCGCCGACATCGACTCCCTGAGTGCCGCGCTCGCCGAAGCCCAGGATTTGCTGGAAAGCGACGACGACGCACCGATCATCAAGTTCATCAATGGCTTGCTGGTCGAAGCGATCAAGGAAAACGCCTCCGACATCCACATCGAGACCTTCGAGACGCGGGTGACGGTGCGTTTCCGCATCGACGGCGTGCTGCGCGAAATCCTCAACCCGCCGCGTTCGCTGGCGCCGAAGATCATTTCCCGCGTCAAGATCATGGCCAAGCTCGACATCGCCGAAAAGCGCCTGCCGCAGGACGGCCGCATCAGCCGCGCGTTCGGCGGCCGCAAGGTCGATGTCCGCGTGTCGACCATTCCCACCGGCGCCAACGCCGAGCGCGTGGTGATGCGTATTCTCGACAAGCAAGCCGAGCGTCTGGACCTTGAACAGCTGGGCTTGGGCCCGGTGCAGACCGGCGTGCTCAAGCGGATCATCAACCGCCCCTACGGCATCATGCTGGTCACCGGCCCGACCGGCTCCGGCAAGACCACGACCTTGTATTCAGCGCTGTCGACGCTCAACGATCGCAGCCGCAACATCATGACGGTCGAAGACCCGATCGAGTACTACATCGACGGCGTCGGCCAGACCCAGGTCAATCTCCGCGTCGAAATGACCTTCGCCAAAGGCCTGCGCGCGATCCTGCGCCAGGACCCGGACGTGGTGATGGTCGGCGAAATCCGCGATCTCGACACCGCCCAGATCGCTGTTCAGGCCTCCCAGACCGGCCATCTGGTGATGTCCACCCTGCATACCAATACCGCCGTCGGTGCCGTGACCCGCCTGCGCGACATGGGGGTCGAGCCCTATCAGTTGTCGTCGTCCCTGGTTGGCCTCATGGCGCAGCGGCTGGTGCGCACCCTGTGCAAGCACTGCAAGACGCCGTACGAGCCCAAGCTTGCCGAGCGCGAACAGCTCGGCGTGGCCGATCGCAGCGATCTGGTGCTGTACAAGCCCGTTGGCTGCCCGCTATGCCGCCACACTGGCTTTTCCGGCCGCAGCGGCATACACGAGATCATCGAAGTCGATCGCCGTCTGGAATCCCTGATCCACGACAACGCCTCCGAGCAAATCCTCGAAGCCGCCGCTCGCGAACGCACCCCCGGCATCCTTCAATCGGGCCGCAACAAAGTGATTGCCGGCGACACCACGCTGGGTGAAGTGTTGCGCGTCACCATTGAAGAAGGTTGAAGCGCTGCGCGCTTTCAGAAGTGCCTTGAATGGCACTTCTGAGCAGCGATTCAACGGGCGGCAGCCCAGGTCGCGCGCGCACAGTTTCACCCTGCTCGATCGTGGCTAAACGGGCTCAGTTCTTTCAACACCTTCCAATTTCTGCCTCAACTTAAGTAACGCCACTCAGCCCAAGCCATGTCCGCCTACGAATACAGCGCTCTCGACGCCAAGGGCCGACAGGTCAAGGGGCTGATCGAGGGCGATACCCAGCGGCAGGTGCGGCAGAGCCTGCGGGAACGCGGCTTGACGCCGCTGGAAATTCGCGAAGTCGCCGAGAAGACGATCAGGGCGGCGGCCAGCGGTTTTTCAATGAACCGGGGCGGCAGTTTCAATTCCACCGAGCTGTCGCTGTTCACGCGCCAACTTGCCACCCTGATCCGCTCCGGCCTGCCGCTTGATGAAGGCTTGGCCGCGGTGTCGCAGCAAAGCGAATCGAAGCGCGTGCAGCGCGTCACGCTCGGCGTGCGCTCGCGGGTCACCGAAGGCAACAGCCTGGCCAAGGCGCTGGGTGATTTCCCGGGTGCGTTTCCGCCGCTGTTCCGGGCCACCATCGAAGCCGGCGAATCTGCCGGCAAGCTTGATTCGGTGCTCGAACGCCTCGCCGACTACGCCGAGCGCTCGCAGGCGATCAAGAGCAAGGTGATGCTGGCCACCTTCTATCCGGCGATCCTCACCTTCGTCGCCATCGGCGTGATCGCGCTCTTGATGTCCTACGTGGTGCCGAAAGTGGTCGGTGTGTTCGATTCCATCGGGGCCGATCTGCCGCCGCTGACCAAGGGCCTGATCGCCACCAGCGAATTCCTGCAGGCCTATGGCTTGATGATGTTCGTGGCGCTGGTGCTCGGCTTTTTCGTCTTCAAACGGGCGCTGAAGAACGACGGTTTCCGCCGCAAGTACCATCTTTGGGTGCTGCGCCTGCCGCTGATCGGCCGTCTGGTGCGCGGCGCCAACACCGGCCGCTTCATGCGCACCTTGGGCATTCTGTTCGGCAGCGGCGTGCCGATTCTCGACGCCATGCGCATCGGTTCGCAGGTGGTGGAGAACCTGCCGATGAAGGAAGCCATCGACGCCGCCGCCAAGCGCGTTCGCGAAGGTGCCAGCCTGAACAAGTCGCTGGCCGAAAGTCGGCTGTTCCCGCCGATCACCATGCATCTGATCGGTTCGGGCGAGGCCTCCGGCAAGCTCGACGAGATGCTCGACCGCGCTGCGGAGAATCAGGAACGCGAGCTGGAAACCCTGATCGCAGCGTTGATGAGCCTGTTCGAGCCGATCCTGATCCTGACCATGGGCTCGGTGGTGCTGCTGATCGTGCTGGCCATCCTGCTGCCGATCTTCAATCTCAACCAGCTGGTTCAGTAAACAACCCAGACTTCCTGCTTTTTCAAGCACATGGCTTCAGTGCTCTGACGCAAGAAAAGCAGCGCTTGCTGCGATATCCGGGAACTTTTCCCATGCCGGTGCGGCGGTGGATTTCCTTATCGTCCATCGTCTTCTGACGTCCCCCCGCAGGTCGGGGCGCGGCAAGACCCACTCACGCGCTCCGAATCCTCGGAAACGCCGACCAGCCGAAGACGCTGGCGCAGGGGGTGGCCATGCCGTGCCGGGGAGATCAGGGTGTATCGCAAGCAGACGGTGGAACGCGCGCGGCCGCTTGCCGCCCTGATCGCCTGCTGCCTGCTGCTCGCCGGCTGCCCCGACGATGACGGCCGCGCCGCGCCGGCCGCGCCGGAAACCGCCGCCTTCACCGGCACCGTGTCGTTCGGCATGCCGATCGAGTCATTCGAACTGAGAGTCGGGGCCTTCGACACTGCCCCGCGCACCACCCGCATCGGGGCCAGCGGCCGTTACGAAGTGTCGGCGCTGGGGCTGACGGCACCGGCCATCATCGGCGTCCAGGACACGCTGTATGCCGCTGCCACCGATCTGACCGCCCCGGCGCAGGTCACCGCGCTGACCCATCTGCAACTGGTGGAAGTGCTGCGCGACGATCCGGTCAACGCGCTGCGCAATGCCGTCAACACCCGCAGCAGCAGCACGGCGGTCGATTACGCGCCGATCACGGCGGCAGCGCTGGCCCGCGCGCAGGCCCGGGTGGTCAGCCTGCTGCGCGAGCGGCTCAGCTACGAGCTGCCGGCTGCCGTCGCGGCGGCTGATTTCGTCGCCACGCCGTTCAGCAACACGCCCGGCGATCCCACTTACGACGCGCTGGCCGCGCTCAATGCGGCGTTCACGGCCAACGGCAGCGAACTGACCATCCTGGTTCGCGAGCGGGTCCGGGAACTGGAACCCTGCACCCGCTTCTTCGTTGATCTGCGCATCGGCGGCGCGGTGTCGGAGTTCTGCGCCAACACCCGCGAAACGGTGGCCGACAACACCGCCGGCGATGCTTTCGAGTATCGCTACACGGCGCTCGACGGCAGCACGCTGCGGGTGCGCGCCGCCGCCAGCACGGTGACGAGCGTGCGCCTCGATCAGGCCAGCGGTGCTGCCTACGCCTGCGAAAGCGCGGCCTGCGCCGGGCTTTCCATCAGTGCTGCGGATGCCGACGGTCGTCGCGAACTGCGTTTCACCCAGCTCGCACTGGCAGCCGCCGACGGTAGTGCTGCCGCCACGCTCGGCGGCATCATCGGCACCGCCCTGCCCGGCCTGCCGCCGCTGGATTGCGACGGTGCGCGGCGGCCGCCGCAGCCGGTGTATGTCACCGCCGACGACGGCAGCATCAGCGGCCTGTGCATCTCCCTGAGCTTTGGCAACGCCGGTGCCCGCAGCATCTACCGCGATCTTTCCAGCGGCGCGCAGCGGCTGTCGATCCACGCCGACGACACGGCGGCAGCGTCGATCGGCCTGTATCGCCTCGACAACCTCGGCCGCCGGATCACCGATTACCGCTGCGAAGGCAGCGCTTGCTTGGGCTTCAGCGCCGGGCCGCTGTTCGCGCTGCCGGGCAGCCTGCGCAATCGCGAACTGCGCCTGGTCGACACCCGGCTGAGCAGAGTCGGCAACGGCAGCGGGCCGGCTTCGGTCACCGTGCGCGGCACGCTGACGGTGGCGCTCGGCATCGAAACCACGCCGCCGGCCTGTGCCTTGTCGCCGCCTTCCGAACGGCTGCGCGCCAGGGTCAGCAACGAGACTGCCGACTGGGACATCTGCCCGCCGTACGACCTGTCGGAAAACGGCACGGTGAGGGTCGATCGAGTGTCGGCGCTCGACTACGGCGGCCGCTACACCGGCGGCCTGCGCTACAGCTTCGAGAACGCCACCGCCATTCCCGGCTCGCTGGTGGTGGTGACCACCCTCGGCGTGGTGCGTCGTGTCGAATACAGCCGGGGCCGCGCGATCAGCAGCGAAACCGGGCGGCTCGATGACGAACTCATGCTCTGCGACGGCCTTGCCTGCCGCGGTGCCGAGATCGACCCGGCCAACGCCCAGACCGGCCATGTGCTGCGTTTCGCCGGTGTGCTGCTGAGCGAGGAACGCTACGACGGCAGCGCCGCCGATCGTCAGGTGCGGCTCGATGGCGCGCTGCTGAGCGCGCCGGATTGTCTGGCCAGCGGCAGTTGCCCGTGATGCGGAGGCTGACACTGGCGGCGGGTTTCATCGCCCTGAGCGCGCAGGCGGCACCCGAGCCGACCCAGGTGGTGCCGCTCGCCGATGGCGACACGCCGGCCGCGCGTTCGCCGTCCGGCATCACCGACACCACGCCGCCGCCGGTGATTCCGGCGCAGCCCGATGCGGCACCGGTCGCCGCCGTGCAGCTCGGCCCGGTGTCGGTGAAAGGCGTGAGGAAGCCGATCACCGTCGGCGTGCTGCCCGGGCTGGATTTGAGCCGCGACCAGATTCCCAGCGCCATCCAGAGCGCCACCGCCAAGGACATCCGCGAATCCGGGGCACTGAACCTGACCGATTTCCTGAACACGCAATTGCAGTCGGTCAACGTCAACGATTTCCAGGGCAATCCCTTTCAGGTCGATGTCAGCTTTCGCGGCTTCACCGCCGGGCCGCAGATCGGCACGCCGCAGGGTTTGTCGGTGTTTTTCGGCGGCACCCGGGTCAACGAGCCGTTTGGCGATGTCGTCAACTGGGACCTGATCCCCCTGTTCGCCATCGAACGTCTGGACCTGTTTCCCGGCTCCAATCCGGTGTTCGGCCTGAACACGCTCGGCGGGGCCATCGCCCTGAAAACCAAGTCCGGCTTCACCGCGCCGGGGCTGTCGACCAAGGCCAGCGGCGGCTCGTTTGGCCGGCGGCAGGCGGAAGCGGCGATCGGCGGCAGCGTCGGCGATCTCGCCGGCTATGCCGGGCTGTTCTACTTCGCCGAAGACGGCTGGCGCGACAACTCGGCCAGCGAAGTGCGCCAGGCATTTGCGCGCGGCGACTGGAACTTCTCCGGCGGTACCGTGGCCTTGAGCGCCCTGCTGGCCGACAACGACCTGATCGGCAACGGCCTGATTCCGGTCGAACAGCTGGCAGCCGATCGCGACAGCGTGTTCACCTCGCCGGACCAGACGCGAAACCGCCTGAACCAGTTCAATCTGAGCGGTCAGTTCGAAGTCAGCCGGGTGTTCAACGTCACCGCGCAGGGCTATCGCCGCGACAGCCGCCGCCGGGGCGTCAACGGCGATGTCTACGGCGAATTCGACGACATCGGCCCCAGCTCGCCGCTCGGCAACCGCTTCGTGCGCAATCCCGAAGACGAAATCTGCCGCTACGCCGATGTCGATGACGACGGCCGCCCCGACACGCTGTCCGATGGCACGACACAAGCCGCGCCGCTCAACGATCCCTTCCGCGCCGGTCTCTGCGAAAACGTGCAGTACGGCGGCACGCCGCGCAACGGTGCCTACGTGACCGAAAACGGGGAGTTCGGCGTGGGCCCCGGTGTCGCCACCGGCACGCCGAACGCGCTGCTGACCCGCACCAACATCGGCCAGGTGACCTACGGCGGCGCGGTGCAGCTCAACTGGAATTTCGAGCAGCACAAATTCCTCTTCGGGGCCTCGGTGGATTCCAGCCGCGCCGACTACTCGGCGCGCCAGCAGCTCGGCCTGATCGACGCCGGCCGCCGGGTTTTCGTCGACCCGGCGAATGTCGATCCGCTATTCCGTGCCGCGCAAATCGCCATTCCGATCAATGACTTCAACGGTACCTCGCGGACCCTGAGCGCCTATTTCAGCGAAACCTTCAGCCCCCGCGACAACCTGCATCTGACCTTGGCCGGCCGCTACAACTTCACCCAGGTGCGCAATCAGGTGGACGCCCGCATCGGCGTTGACCTGCACGAACTGGTCAACCGCCTGCCGACCGCGATCCTGTGTCCGGAGGCTGATCTCGCCTCCTGCCCGGACAGCCTGCCGCCGATCCGGATCAACGATCTGAGCAATGAAACCCTGGCCCCGACCCGGGAAAAATTCATCTTCCGGTCGCTGAATCCTTCGTTCGGCTTCAACTGGCTGCCGGTCAAGTCACTGAATCTGTTCGGCAATATATCGCTTGGCAGCCGCGCGCCGTCGGTCATCGAACTCGGTTGCGCCTTCGATGCCACGCCAGTGGTGACGGTGCCCGGCTTCACCGATCCGGCCACCGGTCAGGACGTGCCGCCGCAGACCGCGCCGCGCAGCCTGGTCGGGCCGACCTGCAGCCTGCCGACCTCACTATCCGGCGATCCCTTCCTGCCGCAGATTCGCTCGCGCTCGGCAGAACTCGGTGCCCGCGGCACCGTGCTCGGCGGCTTGCAGTGGAACCTGAGCGTCTACCGCACGGATTTGCAGGACGACATCTATTTCGTCGGCGTATCGGCCTCGCGCAGCTATTTCGACACCATCGACAAGACCCGCCGCCAGGGTCTGGAATCCGGGCTCAAGGGTCGCTGGCGCTTTCTCGAATACAAGCTCGGCTACGCCTACACGGCAGCGACTTTCGAGTCCGAGTTCTACGTGCTGAGCCCGCACAACGCCTCGGCCGACTTCAATCGCAACAACAGCTTCGGCGGCAGCGGCCCGCAGGCCGGCTTGAACAATGGCCTCGGCACTTTCCGCACCGTGCGCGTGGAGCCGGGCGCGATCCTGCCGGCCAGCCCGCTGCACAACATCAACTTGAATCTCGATTTCAAGCTCACCAAGGCCCTGAGCTTCGGGGTGACCACGGTGTTCCACTCCAAATCCTTCGTCCGCGGCAACGAGAACAACGCCCATCAGGCCAGCGGTTCCGATCAGGTCACCGATGGCTTCGGCCCGGTGCAGGGCATCGGCAGTTTCAACGGCGGCCGGCCGTTCGCAACGCAAGGCGCGGTGCCGGAATACGCGGTGGTCAATGTCGATGCCGCCTGGCGCTTCCGCACGCATTTCACCGCCTTCGTGCAAGTCCTGAACGTGCTCGATCAGGACTACGCGAGCGCCGGCCGGCTGGGCGTCAATCCGTTCGCAACCGGCCCGAACGGCGCGATCGGCCCCGGTGGCTACAACTACAACTCGATCGAGCACCGCAACACCACGTTCCTGGGCCCCGGCGCGCCGCGCGGCGTGTTTGCCGGGCTCGCCTACGACTTCGATTTCGCATCCGAATGACGGTGGACGCACGGCCATCCGGATCGTCAACGGCTGCCGGACCTGCGCGTCCGTCGGCCTCAACCCCGAGCAGCACGAGGAGAACCCCATGCAGAAAACCATCCTGAAATCCGCCGCTGTCGCCGCCCTGACGCTTGCCGCCGCCCCTGCTTTCGCGGTCGGCTACGAGCCGCTCACCAGCAGCGGCAGCACGGTGCTGCTGAGCTGCGCCGGCACCGAAAGCAACCCGAACCCGACGCGCAACGAATGCCGCGTGTTCGGCAATCTGCCGACCGGCCGCTTCGCCGGTACGCTGGCTGGCCGTCAGGGCCTGTGGCGGCTGGTGCGCTCCAATGTCGGCCAGCCGCTGATCGCCAACGGCACCCGCATCGGCACGCTCGACGACCGCGTCTGGCAGCGCAACAACAGCAACGAATACGTGTTCGGCATGCGGGTCAGCGTCGAAAATCGCCTGTGGACGCCGCCGTCCGGCGTTTGCACCGACACCACGCCGGCCTACTTCGAGATCAACGACATGTTCCGCAACGGCTTTGCGGCGATCACCGGTCTGGACATCGCCTACCGCCAGGGCACGGCCGAGGAAGGCGCATGGCTGGTGGGCCGCACTGCACAGGGCCTGAACCAGTACGCCGGCTCGCCGGACGGCCTGAGCCCGGCGCGCAACAATGATCTGGTCGATTTCCGCACCGATGTGAACTTCGAGGATCCGGACGGCACTTCGGTGTTCAATTCCTCCTACATGATGGTCGCCGCGACCCTGCCGAACGGTGTGTCCGACAACCCGAGCACCGGTGCCGTGCGCATCTATCAGGGCGGCGAGGAAGGCCAGTGCCTGTTCTCGGTGACCGCCAGCGGCTACACGCCGCGCTGATGCGGCCGCTGCTCCCGGCTGCGGCTTGCCTTCGCCGTCGCCGGGCGCAGCCACGATTTCTTCGCTGATGACGACCGGTTCCGGCGTTCGCTTCGCGTCCCTGCTGATCGCGGCGGCGCTGGTGATTGCGGCTGCCGTTTGGTTCAGCATCGACCCGCATCCGGCACCGGTCGATAAAGCCGTTTCAGCGCGCCCGCCGGCTGCGGTGGCGCTGGCGGCACGGCCGATCGTCAACGATGGGCCGCTGCGAACGGCGGCCCAACCCGGCGGTATCGCCGCCGATGGCGTTTGCCTGGGCACGCTGCTGCGCATCGAACTGACGGCCACGGCGGAAGCGGCCGACGAATGCCTGGGCGCGCCATCCTCCGATCAGAACGGCGAGATTCGCCGCCATCAATTCAGTGCCGCCAGCGGCTGGTCGCTGGCGATCCGGGTTGCGTCCGGAAAGGTGCTTGACGCCGTCGCGACACGAAACGGCGAGATCGTCGCGACTTGCGAAGCCGCCGCCTGTACCGGCATCAGCATCGGCCTGCCCGATCAGGACGCTGTCCAGGACATCGCGCTGCAAGCGCTGCCTCTGGTCGACGCCGACGGCCGCATCCAGCACTTGAGCGCCCGACTGCGCAGCGCACCGGGCTACGCCTGCCCCGGTGCCTCGCTGATCATCAGTTACAGCGACAGCCGTTACCTGCACTTCTGCCCTTTCGGCGGCAGCGGTGTCGTCTACGACGAAGCCGGGATTGGCACGCTCAGCTTTCGCAGTCTGGAAGGCACGACATTGCGGGTGATGCTCGACGCTCAGGATCGCGTGATCGGCGTCGACTACGGTGCCTACCGCTGCACCGCCGCCACCTGCATCGGCGTGCTGGCCCTGCTCGCTGACCCGCTGGGCCAGCGCTCGATCGGCTTCAGCGGCACCGTGCTGGAAGCGCCGGACGCCGAATCCGACGCCGGTGCCCTGAGCATCAGCCTCAACGGCCGCCTGGAACTGCCGCCGGAGCCGGCGGAGCTGTAGCGCGGCGAAAAGCGCACGGCGGGCTCACGCAGAGAACGCGGATGCCGCAGAGAAAAGCTTGAAAAGCTTCCGGGGCACAAAGGCACAAAGGTAAAAGGCGAGGACACAAAGAAAAGCCGGTTCGGGTCAGGTTTTCCTTTGTGTCCTTGTCTTCGCGGTTCTTTGTGCCTTTGTGTCCCGGGTTTTGCTTTTTCTCTGCGTTCTCCGCGTGCGCAAAGGCTTTTCGCGCCCTCAATGACGCCGCTCAGCCCTGGACGTGCGCCGATGACGGTGTCGCCGCCACGGCGGCTTCGAGTTTGGCTGACAGCACCTGCGGGCCGACATCCGGGGTGATTCGCCGGTACAGCCACCACAGCGCGTAGCCGCTGGCGGTCATTGCCGCTGCGGACACGGCCAGCAGCATCGGCGAGGCATCGACGACCGGCGCGACGAGGCCCGACACCAGGGCCGAAACGCCCAGACTGATCGTCGCCTGCACAGAAGCTGCCGCGCCGCGCACGGCGGGGAAACGGTCGAGCATCAGCAGGGTGAGCGTCGGGAAGGCCAGGGTCACGCCCATGCCGATCACCCCGACCGGCAGCACGAACCAGGGAATCATCGGCGGCAGCCAGGCGCTGTCGGCCAGATTCAGCACCGTGCCGACCGCCATCAGGCTGAAACCGACGCTGACCGTGCGCACCGCGCTCATCCGGCCGGCCATGCGCGCGGAGGTGGCCGAGCCGAGCATCATCCCGGCGATCACCGGCACGAACAGCCAGGCGAATTCGGTTTCCGAAAGATGCAGCAGGTTCAGCACCACCGACGGTGCCGAGGCGATGTAGGTGAACAGCGCGCCGAAGTTCAGGGCGGCGCTGAAGCCGAGCAGCAGGAAGCGGCGATCGCCGATCACCGCGCGATAGGTGCGCAGCAGCGGTTTCAATTGAAAGCGCGTGCGCCGTTCGCGCGGATGGGTTTCCGGCAAGGCCGCCAGCGCGGCCGCGACCAGCAGCAGGGTGAAGCCGGCCAGCAGCCAGAAGATCGCCCGCCAGCCGGCCAGTCCGAGCACGAAGCCGCCGATGATCGGGGCCACCGCCGGTGCGAAGCCGAAAATGAAGCTGACCTGCGACATCAGGCGCTGGGCGTCGGCACCATCGTAGCGATCGCGAATGATGGCGCGGCCGACGATCATGCCGGCCCCGGCGCAAACGCCCTGCATGGCGCGGAAGAACAGCAGCATTTCGTAGGAACCGGCCAGCGCGCAGCCGCCCGAGGCCACGGCGAACAGCAGCATCGACCACAGGATCACGCCGCGCCGGCCGTAGGCATCGGACAGCGGCCCGTGCAACAGCGACATCGCCGCGAACGACAGCAGGTAGACGCTTAAAGATTGCTGCATCGCCACCGGCGTCACCGACAGCTCGGCTTCCATCACCCGGAACGCGGGGAAAAAGGCGTCGATCGAGAACGGGCCGAGCATCGCCATGCCGGCGAGCAGCGGCGCCAGCAGTTTCGGATTGGCGCGGAAGCGATTCACGCAGCCCTAAACGGCTGCGGACGTCGGCTGGGCGCGCAGCGCTTCGGCCAGCAAGCTGGAAATGCGCGCCGGCACGTCGTTCTCGACCGCGCGCATGGCCACGTCGATGGCATTGGCGAAGGCCAGGGCATCGGCTCCGCCGTGGCTCTTGATCACCGTGCCGTTCAAACCGACCAGGCTGGCGCCGTTGTAGCGGCGCGGGTCCATGCGCCGCGATAGCTGGCGCAGCACCGAGCGGGCGATGAGCGCCACCGCCTTGGTCAGCCAGTCGCGCGTGAATTCCTCGCGCATGAAGTGAGTGATCAGCTTGGCCACGCCCTCGCCGGCCTTGAGCGCGACATTGCCGACAAAACCGTCGCAGACCACGACATCGGCCGGGTGCAGGAAGATGCCGTCGCCTTCGATGAAGCCGGCGTAGTTGAGCGTCGATGCCGAAATCATCGCCGCCGCCTGCTTGATGGTGTCGTTGCCCTTGATCTCTTCCTCGCCGATGTTGAGCAAGGCAACCCGGGGCCGCTCGATGCCGTTCAGCGCCGTGACCAGCGCCGAGCCCATCACCGCGAACTGGAACAATTGCTCGGAGCTGCACGAGGCATTGGCACCGAGATCGAGCACATGGGTGGCGCCGCTCACCGTCGGCAACGGCGAAATGATCGCCGGCCGGTCGATGCCTGGCAGCGTTTTCAGCACGAACTTGGAGATCGCCATCAAGGCGCCGGTGTTGCCGGCGGACACCGCCGCCTGCGCTTGCCGGCGCTTGACCAGGTCGATGGCGACCCGCATCGAGGAATCCTTCTTGCCGCGCAGGGCTTTCGACGGCAGCTCGTCCATCGCCACGATCTGGGTCGTGTGCTGGATGCTCAGACGCGGCTCGCGGGCGCGCCGGTGGGCGGTCAGCTCGCGCACGAGCAGATCCTCGTCGCCGACGAGGATCAGGCTCAAGTGCGAATGCGCGTCGAGCGCCCGCAAGGCAGCATCGACGACGATCCGGTGACCGTGGTCACCGCTCATGGCGTCAAGTGCCAGCAGGACAGGTGCGGTCATGACGGCACCTGGGCAGCGTGCGGAAGCGGGCGGAACCGTTCAGCGCGCTGCAATCGAAGCTCAGGCTTCGTCAGCGACTTCGGCGGTCTTCATCTCGATCACGCGCTTGCCGCGGTAGAAACCGTCGGCAGTGACGTGATGGCGCAGATGCGTTTCGCCCGAGGTCGAATCGACCGACAGGGTCGGCGCGCTCAGGGCGTCGTGGGCGCGGCGCATGCCGCGGCGGGAACGGGACTTCTTGGATTTTGCGACAGCCATGGGGAACTCCGAAGGGCCTAGGGGTACGCCCAGGGGCGCGAATTCTACCCTGATTGCCCGGGAAAATGCATACGGCGGGTGAAGTTCGACATCGAGCGAAAGGCGAACCGTTAAACGCAAAGGCGCAAAGGGAAAAGATAAGGACGCAAAGAAAAGCTGAAGAAAGAAAAGCAGCTTTTCGCTCCTCAGGCTTTTGATGTTCTCCTCCTGGCTGTTCTTTGCGCCTTTGCGTTTAACTTTTGACTTTGCTTTCGCCCACCGTGCCGCTCAACCCGGCTCGCAGTCTTCCCGCTCGCAACGCGGCGCATACGGCAGCGCCAGCAGCACTTCTTCTTCGACCACGGCGTGGAACATCACCTGATCGTCCTCGATCAGCAGCGGCTCGGAATCCTTGAGCACGCGGCTCTCTTCTTCTTCATTGAAGACCAGACGCAGGTCGATGGCGGTGTCGAGCGGCCACAGGAACGGCCGCAGGCAGCGCTGGCAGACGACCGACAGCCCGCCGCGCACCCGGCCTTCGAGTTTCGGGATCCGGGTCTTGTCGCGGCGCAGTTGCAGTTCGACCTGCAGCGCACCGTCGGCGTCGGTGGTGACATCGCGCAGGCGTTCGAGACGGGCGATCGGCAGCAGTCCTTCGTAGCTCGCTTCGCGGGTCAGGGCGCTGGAAACCTTGGCGTGCAGCGGCAGCAGTCGTTTGGCAGATTCGTTCATGGCCGCAACTTTATCAGCGGCGTTTCGCCCGGGTCGGCCCCGGATCAGCCCAGGCTCCACATCAGGGCGCGCATTGAATCGGCCATCATTGCCCCCAAAGCAGGCAGACGCGCCGCTTCGTCCCTCGAATTCTGCGTGCAAACTGCACGATCACTGCCCGCCTGACGCCGGGTGGCTGGCCATCGACAATTAAAAATCGCGTCCGGAAACGCCATGCAAGACCTGCTGCTGCAGTACGGCCTGTTCCTCGCCAAGACGCTGACCTGGATCGTCGCGATCATCGTGGTCGTGGTGCTCGTCGCCAATGTCGTGCGCGAAAGCCGCGGTCAGGTGGGCGAGCGGCTGGAGGTAAAGCACATCAACGAGCGCTACAAGGACATGGCCGAGGTGCTGAACCTCGATCTGCTCGATGACGCCGAGCACAAGGCGCTGGAAAAGCAGCGCAAGGCCGAGGAGAAAGCCGAAAAGAAGGCCGCCAAGAAAGGAGACGGGCCGTCACCCAAACCGCGCCTGTTCGTGCTCGATTTCGATGGCGACATCGAAGCTTCGCAGGTCGGCGCGCTCCGGGAAGAGGTCAGCGCGCTGCTGCAAGTCGCCAAGCCGGACGACGCGGTGCTGGTGCGCCTGGAAAGCGGTGGCGGCATCGTGCATTCCTACGGGCTTGCCGCGTCGCAGCTCAAGCGCATCCGCGATCGCGGTTACCGCTTGATCGTGTCGATCGACAAGGTCGCCGCCAGCGGCGGCTACATGATGGCCTGCGTCGCCGACGAGATCGTTGCCGCGCCCTTCGCCGTGGTCGGCTCGATCGGCGTGGTGGCGCAGATGCCGAACTTCCATCGCCTGCTCGACAAGAACGCCATCGACGTCGAACTGCACACCGCCGGTGAATACAAGCGCACCCTGACCATGTTCGGCGAAAACACCGACGCCGCGCGTGCCAAGTTCAAGCAGGAACTCGACGAGATCCACACGCTGTTCAAGTCCTTCGTGTCGGACAACCGCAAGTCGCTGGCCATTGATCGGGTGGCCACCGGCGAGCACTGGTACGGCACCCAGGCGCTGGAACTGGGCCTGATCGACCGCATCCAGACCAGCGACGATCTGCTGCTCGACGCGGTCAAGGCGCGCGAAGTCTATGAAATCCACTTCCGGGTCAAACGCGGACTCAGAGAGCAACTGATCGGCACCCTGACCCGTATCGCCAGCATGGGATTGCGTGGCAGCTGGAACCCGGCGGCACGCGTGCAAACCCTTTCCGGCCTCGATGCATCGCGCTTGAATCCGCCGCAGTAGCCAATAAAAACGGTCAACGCCAAGTGAAACTTGCCGTTGAACGCACGGTCACACCGCCACGTTCACCCTGAACGACTTACAAACAAAGAATCTCCCAGGAACGCCATGATCAATCTCCGCGCTTTCATGAAAACGGCGGCCGTCGCGACGGCTGCCGGTGTGCTGGCCACGGTTGCCACCTTGAGCCTGTCGACGACCGCGCCGGCTCCGCTGCATGCCGATGTGCCGACCACCCTGCTCGCCGCCCCGACCGCCACCGGTCAGGTGCCGTCGCTGGCGCCGATGCTCAAAGGCGTGCTGCCGGCGGTGGTCAACATCGCGGTGGTCGGCAAGGCCCAGCCGCAGCAGCAGAACCCGCTGCTCAACGATCCCTTCTTCCGCCGCTTCTTTGAAGCGCCGGAAGGCCAGCAGCAGGAGCAGCAGCCGCAGCAGCGCGAAGCGCCGCAGGGCATCGGCTCGGGCGTGATCGTCGACGCCCAGAAGGGCTACGTGATCACCAACAATCACGTCGTCGCCGATGCCGAAGTCATCAAGGTGCGCCTCAGCGACGATCGCGAACTCGACGCCAAACTCATCGGCACCGATCCCGACACTGACCTCGCGGTCTTGAAGATCGATCCGAAAAACCTCACCGCACTGGTGATTTCCGATTCCGACAAGCTCGAAGTCGGCGATTTCGTGGTGGCCATCGGCTCGCCATTCGGCCTGCGCCAGACGGTGACCTCGGGCATCGTTTCCGGCCTCGGCCGTCAGGGCTTGGGCGAAGGCTATGAAGATTTCATCCAGACCGATGCCTCGATCAACCCGGGCAACTCGGGTGGCGCGCTGATCAATCTTCGCGGCGAGCTGATCGGCATCAACAGCCAGATCCTGTCGCGTTCGGGCGGCAACATCGGCATCGGCTTCGCGATCCCGACCAACCTGGTCAAGAGCGTGATGACCCAGTTGATCGAGAACGGCAGCGTGGTGCGCGGCCGCATCGGCATCCAGGGCGGGCAGGAACTGACGCCGGAACTGGCCAAGGCCTTCAATGTGCCGGGCGGCAAGGGTGCGCTGATCGGCAAGGTGCTGCCGGATCAGCCGGCCGCCAAGGCGGGCTTGCAGGACGGCGATATCGTCATCGAAGCCAACGGCAAGGCGATCAAGGATTTCGGCCAGTTGCGCTATCTGGTCGGCCTGCTGCGGGTGGGCGACAAGGTGACCATGAAGGTGCTGCGCGACGGCAAGCCGAGAGAGGTCACGGTGACCGTCGGCAAGAACACCGACAACGAGCGCACGGCGGCATCGGACAGCCTGCATCCGGCGCTGAAGGGCGCGACCTTCGGTGCGCTGGCCGGCCCGGCGGCGGAAGCGGCGAAGAATGCCGGCATCAAGGGCGTGATGGTGACGGCGGTCGATCCGCGCTCGGTTGCAGCCAAGAACGGCCTGCGTCCGAACGACATCGTGCTCAGCGTCAATCGTCGGCCAATTGCCACCGTGGCCGATTTCGAGCGCCTTGCCGCCCAGAAGGAAGGCCAGCTGCTATTGCAGATCCTGCGCGGACAGGGCGCGTTCTTCGTGATCCTGGAGCCGTAAGCGCGGCTCGCGATCACCGCACCGAGTGGTCGATGTGACAACGCGGGCCTGTCGGAAGACAGGCCCGCGTTATACTTTTTGCACCTCCGCACGTCACGCCCATGCTCACCAGCGAAGTCGCCCAATTGGATGAAAGAGTGCAGCGACTTATCGCGGCATTCCGGCAGGAGCGTCTCGAAAAGAAACGGGCGATTCAGGAGCGCGACCGCCTGCTGGCGCTCAATGCCGAACTGAAGCGGCGCATCGAAGGCGTGGTCGAGCGCATCCGGCTGCTGGAATCCGATCCGAACGCCTGAGCCCGGAGCAAGCACGATGAGCGAAGCCGACAAGCAAGACAGCATGACCGTCACGGTCCGCATCATGTCGCGGGAATACACCGTGACCTGTCCGCCGGACGAGCACGAAGGCCTGGTCGCCTCGGCCGATTACCTCAACGAACGGATGACCGCCATCCGCCGTCGCGGCAAGGCGCTGGGTGCCGAGCGCATCGCGGTGATGACGGCCCTGAACCTGGCGCGCGAACTGCTGGAACTGAAAGGCAATCCGGCACTGGCGCGGCCCGATCAGGACGCCATCGACCGGCTTCAGCAGATGTCCGCCGACATCGACCAGACGCTCGATTCGGCCGACTGAAGGAGCTTGAATCGGGTTCTTTCGTGCTAAGGTTTCCCCGTGTCTCCTGCGGTGTTCGATGTTCGTCAGCAACCCTTGAGCCTAATTCACAGCAACGGGAACCATAACGACGCAGGGAGTGCAGGCCCGCCCCGTAGCGGGAAGCCCGAATGCATTGTGCGGTGCCCACTTGAGACCTCCGTCTCAAGGTCGAAGACGGATGACGGCACAGGCGGGAGACACCTTTCCTATTTCCATCGCAGCGCAGAAATCCGCGCTGCGACGCGTGCTGCGCAGCCGCCGCAGCCGCATTCCCCGATCTGATCGCCGCAAGGCCGCCCGTCTCGCCGCCCGCGCGCTGCTGAAACGGCTGCCGCCGCGCTGCCGGATCGCGATCTACCTGTCGGTGCATTCCGAACTCTCGACCGCGCCGCTGCGCGCCGCCCTGCTGCGCGCCGGTCATCGGGTGTCGGTGCCGGTGACCCTGCGCAACTGGCAGATGCGCTTCCTGCCGTTCGATGCCCGCACGGCGCTGCGTTCCAGCGGCCCGCTGCGCTTGCCGGAGCCGGTGGCGCGCAGGCCGATGCAGACCGCCCGCGCCTTCGACGTGATCCTCGTGCCGCTGCTCGGCTTCGATGCCGCCGGCGGCCGCATCGGCAACGGCGGTGGCTACTACGACCGGGCGCTGGCGCATCCACGCGTCGGCGGACGCCCGCAGCGCATCGGCTACGCTTACGCCGCCCAAGCGGTCGACGCCCTTCCGATGGAAGCCTTCGATGTCCGCCTCGACGCCGTGGTCAGCGAACGCGGCTGGGCCCGATTCCCGAAACAACCCTGAATGCTCATGAACTACTGGCTGATGAAGTCCGAACCGGACTGCTTCTCGATCGACGATCTCAAATCCCGCCCGAAGAAGACCGAAGCCTGGGACGGCGTGCGCAACTACCAGGCGCGCAACTTCATGCGCGACGGCATGAAGATCGGCGACGGCGTGTTTTTCTATCACTCGAACTGCGAGATTCCCGGCATCGTCGGCCTCGCCACCATCGCATCAACCGCCTACCCGGACCCGACGCAGTTCATTGAAGGTCACGAGCACCACGACCCCACCGCCCGCCGCGATGAACCGCGCTGGCTGTTGGTGGATGTGAAGTACCAGCGCAAACTCAAGCGCACCATTTCGCTGGCCGAACTGAAAGCCCGCGAAGCGGACATGCCCGGCTTCCAGTTGCTGATGAAGGGCAACCGGCTGTCGATCATTCCGGTGCGCAAGGAGCATTGGGAGTATGTGCTGGCGTTGGAGTAGTGCTGGCGGCGCGCCGGATTCAGTCGCCGATCAACCGCCGCCGCAACAGCGTCTGGAAATCGCGCCGGCCGTCTCCGACAACCAGCACCAGCACGCGCTGTTCGATGTCATCGACGCGGTAGATCATCCGCCACGGCTTCTGATGGACTTGGCGGTAGCGGCGGATGCCGAGCGCCAGCAGTTCCGGCGGATGCTCGCCACCGTTAGGAAACGCCGCCAGTGCCGCGAGTCGCGCTGCGATGCCGTCGATCACTTGATCGGCCCGGACGTGACCGTCGCCTGTCGCGATATAGCGGTGGAGATCGGCCAGGTCTTGCGCTGCACCATCTGAGACGACGACGGCGTATCTCATGCCCGAGCGCGGGGATCAGCCTTGATCGCGTCGACGACCTCGGCCAGCGGCCGCAGGCGTCCGGCCTCGACTTGTCGCTCGCCGAGCGCGATCAACTTCAGCAGCGCCAGCGTTTCCTCGGTTTCCTCGTAGCGGCGGATGTCCTGGACGACGGCGGTAGCCTCGCCGTTCTGGGTAACGATCAGCGGCGGCGCGCCTTCCCGCAGTTCGCGGATCACCTGCGCGGCGTTCGCTTTCAGATAGCTGACTGGCCGCACGGCAGTGGATATTTTCATTGTCATCTTTCCAGAACTGAATTCAGTACCGAATCTAGTCCTATCGCTGGAGCTGCGCCAGCCTCACCCGCCCGCAATAAACAGCCGGTAAGCCGGATTCTCGCTTTCATCGTGGTATTCGTAGCCCAGCGCGTCGAGGGCGCGGCGGCAGTCGGCGCGTTCCTTCTTCGGCACTTGTAACCCGCACAGCACGCGGCCGTAAGCGGCACCGTGGTTGCGGTAGTGGAACAGGGAGATGTTCCAGCGACTGCCGACCGCCGACAGGAAATCGGCCAGCGCACCCGGACGTTCCGGGAATTCGAAACGGAACAGGCGCTCGTCGGCGAGGCCCTGCGCCCGGCCGCCGACCATGTAGCGGATGTGGACCTTGGCCATCTCGTCGTCGGTCAGGTCGGCGACGCCGTAGCCATCGGCGCGCAGCGCGTCGATCGCCGCCGTGCGTGCAGCCCGGTCGTCGAAGTGCACGCCAGCAAAGACATGCGCTTCGCTGGCGGTGGCGTAGCGATAGTTGAATTCGGTGATCGGCCGCTTGCCCAGCTGCTTCAGGAAGCGCTTGAAGCTGCCCGGCTGCTCGGGGATGGTCACTGCGAGCAGGGTTTCGCGGCCGTCGCCGAGTTCGGCGCGTTCGGCGATGTGGCGCAGGCGGTCGAAGTTCAGATTGGCGCCGCTGATCGTCGCGACGAAGGTCTTGCCGGTTTCGCCGGTCTGGGCCACCCACTTCTTGATGCCGGCCACCGCCAGCGCGCCGGCCGGTTCGGGCAGCGAGCGGTTCTCGGCGAAGACATCGCGGATCGCGGCACAGATTTCATCGGCCGATACCCGCAGCCAACCGTCGACCGTTTCCTTGCAGACCTTGAACGGCTCCGCCCCCGCCTGACGCACGGCAACACCATCGGCAAACAGGCCGACCTGCGGCAGTTTCACGCGCCGCCCGGCTTCCAGCGCCTGGGCCATGCAGTCGGAATCGTCCGGCTCGACGCTGATCACCTTCACTCCCGGCCGCACTGCCTTGATCCAAGCGGCGATGCCGGCCAGCAGGCCGCCACCGCCGGTGCAGACGAAGATCGTGTCCAGCACGCCGTCGGTGCCGATCTGTTCGAGGATTTCCTTGGCCACCGTGCCCTGGCCGGCGATGACGTCGGCATCGTCGTAGGGCGGGATCATGGTCAGGCTCTTGCTTTCCGCCAGTTCGGCGGCATGGGCGGCGGCATCGTCGAAGGCATCGCCATGCAGCACGATCTTGCCGCCGAGCGCGCGCACCGCGTCGACCTTCACCGACGGTGTCGTGCGCGGCATGACGATCCAGGCCGGGATGCCGAGCCGCTTGCCGGCGAGTGCGACACCTTGCGCATGGTTGCCGGCGCTGGCGCAGATCACGCCGCGCCCGCGCGAGGCTTCCGGCAACTGCACGATCTTGTTGTAAGCGCCGCGCAACTTGAACGAGCGCACGGACTGCGTGTCCTCGCGCTTCAGCAGCACGCGATTGTTGAGCCGGGCCGACAGCTTCGGCGCGTATTCCAGAGCCGACACGATCGCCACGTCGTAGACCCGGGCGCGCTCGATACGCGCCTTGTAATCGGCGAGCAGGCGCTCGCGGTCAGTGCGGGATGCCTTGGCGGCAGCAGGGGGCGCGGAGTCGGTCACGGCGGCTGGAAACTCTGGATTGCAGGGGGCGAAACGCGGGCCGGATCGGCATCGGGCGTCGCGTATCATACCGTCCGCCCTCCCGCGCCCTGCCCTGCGAGCACTCCCGCCCGTGACGTCTTCCACTGCGCCAGCTCCCGCTGACACCATCGCCTTCGTCGGCGGCGGCAACATGGCGGCGAGCCTGATCGGCGGCCTGGTCGCGGCCGGCCACCCGGCGGCCAGCATCCGGGTGTCCGAGCCGGATGCCGAACGCGCCGCCGCCTTGAAGGCCCGCTTCGGATTGACGATTGCCGCCGACAACGTCGACGCCGTAACCGGTGCCGATCTCGTCGTGCTGGCCACCAAGCCGCAGCAGGTGGCGAATGCCATCCGCGGCTTGCAGCTTGCGGCCGATGCCACGCTGATCTCGATTTGCGCCGGTGTCCGCATCGCCAGCCTGCGCGCCCTGGTTGCCAACGGCGGCTGGACGGGGGCCATCGTCCGCGCCATGCCGAACACCCCGGCGCTGTTCGGTGTCGGCATCACCGGGCTGTACGCCTCGGAAACTGCCTCGCCACGCGCACGGATGCAGGCTGAAACTGTGCTTGCTGCGGCTGGCAAGGTCTGCTGGGTCGACACCGAATCGCTGATGGACGCGGTCACCGCCGTGTCCGGCAGTGGCCCGGCCTATTTCTTCCTGCTGACCGAAGCGATGGCCGAAGCCGGTGTAGCGCTGGGTCTGACGCCGGCCGATGCGAAAGCGCTGGCGCTGCAGACCTTCATCGGTGCCGCGAAGATGGCCGAAGGCACCGGCACCGACGTGGCAACGCTTCGGGCCCAGGTGACGTCCAAGGGCGGCACCACGCAGGCGGCACTTGAAAGCCTTGAAGCCGCCGGATTCCGCCGCATCCTCGACGAGGCCCTGCGCGCCGCCGACATCCGCAGCGCGCAGCTTGGCGACGAGCTTGCCGCCACCCTCTGACGCCAAGGAGCCGCGCCATCATCAACGTGTTCTACAGCCTGTTCACCACCCTGCTTGATCTGGTGATCTGCGCGTTCCTGCTGCGCGTGCTGCTGCAACTGGTCAAGGCCAATTTCTACAACCCGATCTCGCAGCTGATCTGGAAAGTCACCCAGCCGGTGGTCATGCCGCTGGTGCGACTCGTTCCACGCATCCGCAATATCGACACGCCAGCGGTACTGATGCTGGCCGTGGTCGCGGTGCTCGATATCTGGATCGTCGCCAGCATTTATGGCCAGGGCTTGGAGTTCTCGCAGATGCTCGGCCTCGCCGCGCTGAAAGTGATCAGCCTCGGACTGCGCATCTACATCCTGAGCTTGCTGGTGGTGACAATCCTGTCCTGGGTAGGCCCCGGCGTCTCGAATCCGGCCGCCAACGTGCTGTGGAGCCTGACCGAGCCGGTGCTGAAACCGGTGCGCCGGGTGATTCCGTTGGTCGCCGGGCTCGATCTGTCGCCGATCCCGGTGATGATCCTGTTCCAGGCGCTCGACACCTGGATGCGCACCCTGCTTGGCCTGTTCCACTGATGGCCGTGGCGGAAGGTTCGGTCGGCGTCGTCACGCCGCAGAAGATCGTCATCGACGCCAGCCTGCTGCTCGCCTGCGGCCAGCAGTTGAACGGCTTCGAGCTGATGATCGAAACCTATGGCGAGCTGAACGCGGCGCGCAGCAATGCCGTGCTGATCTGCCACGCGCTGTCCGGCGATCATCACGCCGCCGGCTTTCATTCCGCCGATGACCGCAAGCCCGGCTGGTGGGATTCGGCGATCGGCCCCGGCAAGCCGATCGACACGAGCAAATTCTTCGTCGTCTGCCTGAACAACCTCGGCGGCTGTCGCGGTTCCACCGGCCCGACCACCGTCAATCCGGAAACTGGCGCGCTCTGGGGTCCGGATTTCCCGATCGTCACGGTGCGCGACTGGGTGGCCTCGCAAGCGCTGCTGGCGGATCGTCTCGGCATCGACGCCTGGGCGGCGGTGATCGGTGGCAGTCTCGGCGGCATGCAGGTGATGCAATGGACGATCGACTGCCCCACGCGCGTCCGCCACGCGCTGGTGATTGCTGCCGCGCCGCGCATCTCGGCACAGAACATCGCATTCAACGAAATCGCCCGGCAGGCGATCCTGTCCGACCCCGAATTCCACGGCGGCCGCTACATCGAAGCGCAAGCCCGCCCGGAGCGCGGCCTGAAGCTGGCTCGCATGCTCGGCCACATCACTTATCTGTCCGACACCGCGATGCGCGCCCGCTTCGGCCGCATCCTTCGTGACGGCGACGGCCAGTACAACTTCAACTACGACGTCGAATTCGAAGTCGAAAGCTATCTGCGCCATCAGGGCAACAGCTTCGTCGACCGCTTCGACGGCAACACCTATCTGCTGATGACCAAGGCGCTGGACTACTTCGATCCGGCCCGAGAATTCGGCGACGATCTGGCGGCGGCATTCCGGCAGGCCACCGCCAAGTTCCTGGTGATCAGCTTCTCGGTCGACTGGCGCTTCTCGCCGGCCCGCTCACGCGAAATCGTCAACGCCCTGATCGCCGCCGGCCGCGATGTCAGCTACGCGCGCATCGACTCGCAACTCGGCCACGACGATTTCCTGATGCCGATTCCGCAGTACCACGCGGTGCTGCGCCACTATCTCGATCGCGTCGCCACCGAGGTCGGGTCATGAGCGCCTTGCGTCCCGATCTGGCGCTGATTTCCGGCTGGATCGCCCCCGGCTCGCGCATCCTCGATCTCGGCTGCGGCGATGGCGCGCTGCTGGCGCATCTGGCGCAAACCCGGCAGGTGCACGGCTACGGGCTGGAAATCGACGACGACAACGTCGCCGCCTGTGTCGCCGCCGGCATCAATGTCATTCAGGCCGATGTCGACGACGGCCTGACCGAATTCGCCGACAGCTCCTTCGACTACGTGGTCATGACCCAGGCCTTGCAGGCGCTGGTGCGGCCCGATCTGGTGCTCGCGGAAATGCTCCGCGTGGGACGGGAAGTGATCGTCACCTTTCCGAATTTCGGTCACTGGCGCGTTCGCAAGGCGCTGATCGGCGGCCACATGCCGCAGACCCCGGCGCTGCCGGCGCAATGGTTCGATACCGAAAACATCCATCTCTGCACCCTGGCCGACTTCGACGCCCTGTGTCGCGCTTCGCGCTGGCAGGTGCTGGAACGCGCCCTGCTCGACCGTCGCCACCGCACCGGCACCAGCATCCGCATTGCGCCGAACCTGTTCTGCGAGATCGCGCTTTACAAGCTGCGCCGGCCAGGGTGACGCCGATCAGGCGTTAGAGGTCATGAACGGAATAGACAAAATGCAGTGCGCCATTCACGGTTCGGCATTTGAGTCGTATATCTGCGATCACCTGTATGACAATGCGGCACAGCATTGGTATTCCCGCGAGCCAACAGCTGACAATCCATGGCCTGATGCATGGTGCGGACTCTGTGACGTCGAGTTTCTGAAGGCAGGCGAGTGGAACGACCAAAATTCGAGCATCACTCAGATCAAACTCATCTGCAGCGGTTGCTATGAGCGCCGTAGAGCACAAGAACTTCCGCATGGCAGCAATGAGCGCTGACCACGCGGTCAAGCCGACTGGGCACAAGCAGCCATGCCGAGCGGCTTAAGTTAGGCGATAGAAGCCGCCAGCACACAGCGATTGCGCCCGCTGCGCTTGGCGGCGTACATCGCTTCGTCCGCCGCGCGGATCAGTTGCTCGCGGCTTTCGCCGTTGGGCGGAAACATCGCCAGGCCGATGCTGGCGCCGATCTCGACGGTGACCGGGCCATTCGCGGTGGCCACGGTGTAGGGTCGGCGCAGGTCGTGGCCGATCACTTCGCAGACTCTCAAGCCCGCGGCTTCACCATCGGCAAGGCTTTCGAGGATCACCGCGAATTCGTCGCCGCCAAGTCTTGCCACCGTGTCTTCCTGGCGCAGCAGGGCGCGCAGGCGATCGGCGATCGCTTTCAGGAGTTCGTCGCCGACCGGGTGGCCGTGGGTGTCGTTGACCGGCTTGAAACCGTCGATGTCGAGATAGGCGAGGCCGAACTTGCGCTGGTGGCGGCGGCTGCGTTCGATGGCGCTGTCGAGCCGATCCATGAACAGCATGCGGTTCGGCAGGTCGGTCAAACCATCGTGGCTGGCGCGGTGCCAGGCGAGCTTTTCGGTTTCGCGGCGCAGGGCGATTTCCTTTTCCAGCGCCCGCATGTGCTGCGACAGCTGTTCAAGGGCGTCCTGCAGCTCGGTCTTGCGCCGGTACAGCTCCAGAAAGACGCCGACCTTGGACTTGAGGATGGTTTCGTTGACCGGCTTGGCGATGTAGTCGACGGCACCCGAGCCGTAGCCCTTGAGCCGGTTCATGTCGTCGTAGGCGGCGCTGATGAAGATGATCGGCGTATCGCGGCTGCCTTCGTCTTCGCCAAGCAGTTCGGCCACTTCAAAGCCGTCCATCTCCGGCATGTTGACGTCGAGCAGGATCAGCGCGAAGTGGTGGTCGAGACAGGCGGCCAGCGCGTCATTGCCGGAATCGGCTTCGATCAGTTCAGCGCCGGACTTCGCCAGCAGGCGGCGCAGCGCCAGCCGGTTCGGCGCGTGATCGTCGACGATCAGGATCTTCGGCAGTTCGGGTGCTGCGGCGACAGCGCTGGAGGGTTCGAGGTCGGTCATGGGCAGCGTTCGTTGATCGTTCGGGCAATGCCGGCAAGACTGATAACGGCATCAGCCCCCGCGCGCTTGAGCGCGGCCAGCGGCATCTGCGGCGCTTCGGCTTCTTCCGGGTCCTGCACCAGCGCGTAACCGCCGTGGCGACGCACCGCCAGCAGGCCGTCGGCACCGTCATCGTTGGCCCCGGTCAGCACGGCGGCGAGCAGGCCTTCGCGATGGACATCGGCAGCCGACTGGAACAGCACGTCGACCGCCGGCCGCACGTAGCGCACCCGGGGATCGGTAGACAGCATGAATCGGCCGTCGGTTTCGAGCAGCAGGTGATAGCCCGAAGGCGCCAGATGAATGATGCCCGGCGCGGCAAGCCGCCGCTCCTCGGCTTCGCAGACCGGCAAGCGGGAATGCTGGGCCAGCAGCTCGACCAGCAGCGTGCCGTCGTCGTCCTGACCGCGATGGCAGACGGCGATCACCGGCACGGCAAGATCGGGCCGGAGCGCGGCCAGGATGGTGGACAGCGCATGCAGGCCGCCGGTCGAACAGCCGATCACCACCGCCGTGCTGCGACCGGCGCTGGTCACGGCTGCGGCAGGCCGAGCCGGTAGATGCGGGCGCGGGCGTTGAGCACGGTGAATTCGCCCGCGTTGGGCGCAAAGCTCAAGCTTTCCTTGTTGCCCAGCATCAGGTAGCCGCCGCGCACGAGGCTGTCCCGGAACAGGCCCAGCACCCGGTCCTGCAGGGGATTGGTGAAGTAAATCAGGACGTTGCGACACAGAATCAGATGCGCTTCGCAGAACACGCCATCGGCAACCAGATTGTGGTTGGCGAAAGTGATGTTGCGCTTGAGTTTCTCGTCGAGCTTCAGGTGCTCGTAGCGGGCGTGCCAGTAATCGCTCAGCGAATGCTGGCCGCCGGCCGCCAGATAGTTTTCCGACCAGGTGCGCGCCTCGGCCACCGGAAAGATGCCTTCCTGCGCCAGCGCCAGGGCGGAATCGTTGAAATCGGTGGCGTAGATCTGGGCGCGCTCGTACAGGCCGGCCTCTTCGAGCAGGATCGCCAGCGTGTAGATCTCCTCGCCGCGCGCGCAGCCGGCCTGCCAGATGTTGATGTGCGGGTAGGACGCCAGCACCGGAAACACTTCCGCGACCAGCGCCTTGAACACCGAAGGATTGCGGAACATCTCCGACACCGGCACCGACAGGCCGGCGATCACCGACGGCAGCCGCGCGTCTTCGCGGATGAGTTTGGCGGTCAGCTCGCCGATGGTCTTGCACTGGCTGGCCATTGCCACGCTTTGCACCCGGCGTTTCAGCGAAGCCCGCGCATAACCGCTGAAATCGTAGCCGTGGCGCAATTGCAGCGCGCGGACGAACAGTTCCAGTTCGACGTCGTCGGGATCGGGGCGCGGCATGTCAGTGCAGGTAGACCCGCATCATCGACAACAGCTTGTCGACGTCGATGGGCTTCGACAGGTAGTCGCTGGCGCCCGCTTCCAGGCATTTCTCGCGATCGCCGCGCATGGCCTTGGCGGTCAGCGCAATGATCGGCAGCTTTTTGAACATCGGCCGGGCGCGCACTTCGCGCATGGTCTCGTAGCCGTCCATGCCGGGCATCATGATGTCCATCAGCACCAGATCAATGGCCGGGTTGTCGTCGATCTGCTTGAGCGCCTTGTGGCCGTCCTGGGCCATCAGCACCTTGAGACCGCGGCTGCGCAGCGCTTTCGACAGCGCAAAAATGTTGCGCATATCGTCATCGACGATCAGCACGGTGCGGCCGTTCAGACTGGCGTCGATTTCGCGCACCGGCGGGGCCGCTGCAGGCTTCAGCGAATGCAGGAACAGGCTGACTTCATCGAGCAGGCGCTCCGGCGAGCGCGAGCCCTTGATGACGATGGAATCGGTGTACTGCCGCAGGCTCAGACTTTCCTCGCGCGACAACTCGCGGCCGGAATGGATCACCACCGGCGGCAGTGCCCCGTGGCGCGACGCCGCTTCCAGAAATTCCTGTCCGGACATGCCCGGCAGGCCCAGATCGAGCACGATGCAGTCGAACCGGGCCTTGGCCATGTGCTCCAGCCCTTCCTCGCCGCTGGCGGCATCCACCAGTTCCACACCGGCATCGTTGAGCAGGGTGCGCATGGCGTGGCGCGAAGACGAATCGTCGTCGATCAGCAGCACCCGGCGGACGTTCGACGCCGCGCCGGTCTGGTTCGGATGCAGCAGGCGATCGAAAGCCGACAAGAGTGCTGCCTTCGACACCGGCTTGGTCAGGAAGCCGATGGCACCAGCTTCGAGGCCGCGGACGGCGTCCTCGGTGGCCGAGATGAAATGCACCGGGATGTTGGCCAGCGCCGGATCGGCCTTCATGCGGTCGATCACCGCCCAGCCGTCCATGCCCGGCAGCATCACGTCGAGCAGCACACCGGTAGGCCGGTATTCGCGCACCAGGCGCAGGCCGGTTTCGCCGTCGCCCGCTGCCAGCACCCGATAGCCGCGACGGCGGATCAGCTCGGCCAGGATGCGGGCGAAGGCCGGATCGTCCTCGACGATGAGGATGCTGGTGTCCTCGGCCTTGAGCAGCTCGCGGTCATCGGCGATGGTCGGCGTCGGTGCCAATCCCAGCGCCAGAGCCGGCGCGGTTGTCGGCAAGGCTTCCGGCTGGCTCAGCACGTCGGGTTCCGGTACTTCGGGGGCGGCGCTGAACTCCGGCGGCGGTTCCAGCGGCATCACCACGGTGAACGAACTGCCGCTGCCGAACACGCTCTGCATCAGGATGTCGCCACCGAGCCGCCGGGCCATGCCGCGCGCGATCGACAGACCCAGCCCGGTGCCGCCGAACTGGCGGCTGGTGCCGGCGTCGATCTGCTGGAAGTTCTGGAACAGCTTGTGGAACTTGTCTTCCGGAATGCCGATGCCGGTGTCGTTGACGGCGATCGCCACGCAGTTGTCACGGCTCAAGCCCTGCGGCAGTTGCTGGCCCAGCGCCGGGCGACAGAAGCGCACGTCGACGCGCCCGGCCTTGGTGAACTTGAAGGCGTTACCGAGCAGGTTGTTGGCGATCTGCTCGAGCCGGCCGGCATCGGTGCGGATGAAGCCCGGCAGACCGTCGTCGATGATCACCTCGAAGCCCAGACCGCGTTCCCGGGCGACATGGCGGAAGTTGCGGTTCAGGGTTTGCGCCAGCGCGCCGAGTTCGACGTGGTCGATCAGCACTTCGAGCTTGCCGGCTTCAACTTTGGACAGATCGAGAATGTCGTTGATCAGCTGCAATAGCTTGGAGCCGCTTTCGAAGATGACGTTCGCCGATTCCACTTCGTCCGGCGCCAGATGGCCGTCGTCGTTGTCGGCCAGGCTTTTCGACAGGATCAGCAGGCTGTTCAGCGGCGTGCGCAGCTCGTGCGACATGTTGGCGAGGAACTCGCTCTTGTACTGGCTGGCGCGCGCGAGGGCATCGGCCTTGTCCTGGGTTTCGCGTTGCAGTTCCTGCAGGATCATCTGCTGTTCTTGAAGCGTCGCTCCGCGATTGACCAGCGATTCGTTGGTGACCTTCAGCTCCTCGGATTGCAGGCGCAGCTCCTCTTCGGACGCCCGCAGACGCGACGACTGTTCTTCCAGCAGCCGGGTCTTCGATTCCAGCGCTTCGTTGGTGGCGCGCAGTTCTTCCTGCTGCACGCGCAGCGATTCTTCGGAGGCTTGCAGTTCCTCGGATTGCGCCTGGGTTTCGGCCAGCAGCTCCTGGGTGCGCAGGGCGCGGCGCAGATTGTCGAAGGAGAGGGCTGCGATCGGCAGCAATTCGTCGAGCATCTGCTGCTGCTCGGCGGTGAAGGCGTCGAAAGTGGCCAGTTCGAGCACCGCGATCAACTGGTTCTGCAGCAGCAGCGGCAGCAGCGCCAGCGATTTCGGACTGGCCGCGCCTAGCCCGGAGCGAACACTCAGGTAGTTGGCCGGCAAATCCTGGACCAACACCGGCAGGCGCGTGCGCGCGCACTGGCCGACCAGACCATCGTCCAGGCGTATGCCGGCGCGGCTGGCGAAATCCGCCGGCAGCGCGTGACCGCCGAGGCAGCGCAGGCGCTGATGGCCGTCGTCGTAACCGTACATCGCGGCGGCCACAGCACCGAGCTTGGGCACCAGCGCATCGGTCAGCGCGCGAGCGAATTCGCTGCTGTCGCGCGCTTCCTGCAAGTCGGCGGAGATTTCGCCGACCGTGGTCTTGATCCAGTTGCGATTGTGGGTGGCGATGGCCATCGCCTTGAACACGTCCAGCGCACGGGCAATGTTGCCGACCTCGTCGCCGCGCGTCTGGAACGGCACGACGACGGCGTGATCGTGGTTCGCCAGCCGGGTCATGAGCGCGGTCAGCCTTTCGATCGGATCGGCGATCAGCGAGCGCACGCGGCGGATCGCGTAGGCGGAAATCAGCACTGCCAGCGACAGCAGCAGCAGGGTCAGGCGGCGCGCCAGTTCGACACTTTCGCGCAGGGCGGCGTTGCGCTGGCCGAGCAGCGCCCGCTCGGTGACGAGGGTTTCGCCGATGACGCCGCGCAATTCATCGCGCAGCCCCTTGCCCCTGACGGTCAGCGACACCGTCGAGGCATCCGGCCCCTTGCTTTCGATGATGCCGATCACCGGCTCGGCGATCGTTGCGTTCCAGGCGGTCATGATGGCATCGACGCGATCAAGCTTGAGCTGCTGCGCCGGGTTGTCGACCACCAGGCCACGCAGGCGCACGAGGCCGCTGCGGTAGGCCTCGCGACCATCGGTGTAGGGCTTGAGAAACGCGATATCGCCGGTGATCTGGTAGCCGCGCAGACCGGTCTGCTGGTTCAAGGTCTGCACTTCCAGATCGCGCAGCGCTTCGATCACTTCATAGGTGTGGCGCGTCGATTCGCGCTGCTCTTCCTCGTTCCGCTGGATCAGGAAAAAGGCCGCCGCATTGACCACCAGCAGCAAGGTGACCAGCCCGAATCCGGCACCGAGCTTGGTGGCGATCGGCCAGTCGGCCAGCACCCGGAAGCGGCGGCGCTTCGCGGGGGCGTTGGCGGCGTCGCTCACGCGCCGACTCCGCTGGCAGCGGCGGCGGCCTCGCGCGCTTCCACGTAATCGGCCATCGGGATGAACAGCAGGTCGACCAAGCGACGCAGCAGGTGCTCCTCGTGCTTGTCGACACGGCCGTCGGCGTAAGCGACCTGCCAGAGCATGGTGATCAGCTCGCGTTTGCCGTCGGCATCGAGACGGCTGTTGAGGCTACCGACATATTCATGCAGCGACACCGACAAGCGCGCCTTGATCCGCGCTTCGTCAAGCAGGGCGTCAAGCGCCGCAGGATCCAGCCCGTAGCGGGCTTGCAGCAGTTCGCGAACGCGACCGAGTTCGGTGTCGTCGAACTCGAAATCGGCGCGCGCCAGTTCCAGCAGCAGCAAGGCCGTGGACAAGGCCTCGGACGGCGGCTTCGGCGCTGCGGGCGCGCTCAGCAGGTTCTTCAGACGATTCAGCACCATGAACGATCTCCAGTTCAGGCAGCGGCGAGATGCACGCCAAGAAAGTCACGGACGGCGCTTTCGATGTCGCCGAGCCGACCGTGGAAGAAGTGTCCCGCGTCGTCGACATGCACGAACTGCGGCGGCGGGTCGTAAGTCGCGAAGGCGGCGCGGGTTTCGGCGTAGGACACCACTTCGTCATCGGCGCTGTGCATGGCCAGCCAGGGCACTCGGGGATGCACGGGCGGTTCGGCGGTCTTCAGGTAACGGCCCATGGGTGGCGCAATGGTGACGAGGGCGGCAGTGTCGATCAGCGACGCAGCTTTCAGCGCCACGTGACCGCCAAACGAGAAGCCGGCCAGGACCAGCGGCAAATCCGGTGCGGAGGCGCGCAGCAGCGTGGCGACGGCCAGCGCGTCCTCGGTTTCACCGAGGGTGTCATCGAACAGGCCTTCGCTCTTGCCGACACCGCGAAAATTGAAACGCGCGGTGCGAAAGCCGGCTTTCAGCGCCGTATTCGCCAGCGCCCAGACCACCTTGTTGGCCATCGTGCCGCCAAACAGCGGATGCGGATGGCAGACCACGCAGACGCCGCGCAGCGCAGCCTTGGGCGTGGCGATCAGCGCCTCCAGCCGCCCGGCCGGGCCGGGAATCAGGACTTCGGCGTTGCCGCCGGGCAAAAGTACCGCTTCGGGGATCGAAAACATGCGGCCAAGTCTAGTCGAGCCGCCGCTGGCAAATCCGGTCGGCAGCCGGTGTCGAATGGCCGCGTGCAGCGCCTTGGAATGGGCCGTCGTACTGAACCCATCGGCAGGTTGCGGACGGGTCAGCGCGAACTTGCCAGCCGACGGACCGCAAACCTATAGTCCACCGGCTGGAAGGCCTCAGAGGGCCTTCCCACTTTTCGTTCATCAATTCAAACAACAGGGGGAAGCACGCAATGCGCAAGCTCGCAGTGATCTCGGGAGCTGCTCTGCTGCTCGCAGGAACCTGGACCGCCGTCGCCGGCCCGAACAATGGCATCAGCACCGAACCATCGGCGAATGCTTACCTGAGCCTCGATTTCGGTCATCCGAACCCGGCCCGGGCGACGTTTGCGCCCTTCCACTACGGCTTGCGGATGTCTTACGACAACCGCCTGCGCACCGCCAACGGCAACGTGCTGCCGCCGCTGGCACAGCTCGATTTCGATGCCCGCGGCAACCGCGTCGGCACCGTCGGCGGCGTGCCGTTCATGGCTCGCGTGCGGCCGCCGCTCAAGCAGAACGATGGTGAAGGCGGCGGCGGCCCGACCAGCGGCGCAGGCTCCGGTGGCATCGAATTCTTCGATCTGGCACTGCTCGGCGTCGGCGTTGCCGGCCTCGGCTATCTGATCTACGAAGTGACCGCCAACGACGAAAGTCCGGATCCGGTCGACGAAGGCGGCACCACCGGCGGCGGCTTGCTCGGCGGTGGTCTGCTCGGCGGCCTGCTGGGCGGTGGCACCACGGGTACCACTGGAACCACCGGCGGTCTGCTCGGTGGCTTGCTCGGCGGCGGCACCACGGGCGGCTTTGCGGGCGCTGCGGGCGCGATCCCCAGCGAGCGCGATCTGGAACGCCAGCGCTGGCTCGATGGCGGCACCGGCCATATGGGCGATCTGGGCGATCCGAACCCGTAATCTGACCTCAAGCTGAACGAAGGGAGCCGCAAGGCTCCCTTTTCGTTTCCCACACCTGAACCGCGTTCCGAACCACTCCCCGATGATCCCCGCCTGGCTCAAAGCCCGCCTCGACATGATGTTCGGCGTCGATCTGCGCTCGCTGGCGCTGTTCCGCGTGCTGCTCGGCAGCGTGCTGTTCGTCGATCTCTGCGTTCGCGCCAGCGATCTGACCACTTTCTACACCGATGTCGGCGTCATGCCGCGCGACTGGCTGCTGGCGGTCAACGGGCTGTGGCGCATCTCGCTGCACTCGGCGAACGGCGAAACCTGGTTCGTCGGCCTGCTGTTCGCGGTGGAAATGCTCGCCGCGCTATGTGTCGCCATCGGCTGGCGCACCCGCAGTGCCCTGATCGTGGCCTTCGTGCTCAACGCCAGCCTGCTCAATCGCAACCCGATGGTGCTGCTCGGCGGCGACATCCTGCTGACCTGTCTGCTGTTCTGGGCGATCTTCCTGCCGGTGGCCGCGCGCCACAGCCTTGATGCCGCGCTGTCGCGCACACCGCCGCCGGCCAGCCATCACCATCGCTCCTGGGCTTCGGCCGGCGTGCTGCTGCAGGTGATGTCGGTCTACTTCTTCAGCGCCGTTCTCAAGAGCGGGGCCGACTGGCACAACGGCACGGCGGTGGACTACGCGCTGGCGATCGACGGCTACGCCACCCCCCTCGGGCAATGGCTGAAAACCTTCCCGGCCCTGACGACCGCCCTCACCCACTACGTCTTCTGGCTGGAGCTGATCGGGCCGATCCTCGTTTTCGTGCCGATTTTCAGCCGCATCACCCGTTTTGCGGTCATGGCGATGCTGATGGTGATGCACATCGGCTTCATCTTCTGCCTTGAACTCGGCCCCTTCCCGTACATCAGCCTGACCTCGCTCACCACCCTGGCCGGCGGCTGGATCTGGGATTTCCTGGGCGACTGGCGCGCCCGCCGCAACACAAGGCGCGGGCCGCAGCCCTTACGCATCTTTTACGATCGCGACTGCGGCTTCTGTCTCAAGAGTGTCTTGATTCTGAAGCAGTTTCTGCTGCTGGGGCGGGCCGAAATCGCCCCGGCGCAGGACAACCCGCGTGCGAAAAAGCTGCTCGAAGACAACTACTCCTGGGTCATCATCGACCATGACGACCGCGCCCATCTGAAGTGGCCGGCCTTCGTGCTGCTGCTCAAGCGCTCGCCGCTGTTCGCACTACTTGGCTGGCTGTTGTCAGGCCAATGGGCGGTAGCCCCCGGCAATGCCGTCTATGACTTCGTCGGCCGCCATCGCGGCGGTTTCGGCAGCTTGAGCGGCGCGCTGCTGCCGCATCACGACCGGCCGTTCGAGACCGGCGTCATTGCCCAATCGCTGGCCGCCGTCACCCTCGTCACCCTGCTGGTCTGGAACTGCTTCACCGTCCGGTTTTTCGTGCAGGAAACGATTTATTTCCAGTTGACCAAGGTGCTGCGCAGCGTTCGTCTCGATCAATACTGGGACATGTTCGCGCCTTTCCCGTCACGCGAGGACGGCTGGTTCGTGATCGCGGCCGAGCTGAAGGACGGCCGCGAACTGGACCTGCTGCATCCCGAGCGCAGCGGCGTGAGCTACGAGAAACCGGAATACGTCAGCCGCGAATGGAAGAACATCCGCTGGCACAAGTATCTGGAACGCGTCTGGTCCATCGAATTCACCAACAGCCGGGAGCATTACGGCCGCTACCTGTGCCGCCGCTGGAACAGCCAGCACAGCGGTGACCAGCGGCTCGACACTTTCCGGATCTTCTACATGCTCGAAATGTCGCGGCCCCCGGGCGAAACGCCGAAAGTCGAGAAAAGACTGCTCTGGCGCCACGGCTGCTTCGTGGTGCCCGGGCCGGAACGCGCGAAATAGGCGGATAGGCATGATCGACATCGGCGCGAATCTCGCCCATGAAAGCTTCGCGCCTGATTTCGACGCCATGCTGGCCCGCGCCAGCGCGGCCGGCGTCGAAGCGATCGTGATCACCGGCTCCTGCGCGGCGAGCAACGAATCGGCCTTCGCCTTCGCGCGTGCCGAACGCCGCGAAGGCCCGCAGCTCCACGCCACCGCCGGCCTGCATCCGCACCACGCCGCGCGCTGGAACGCGCGCCTCGCCGCCCGCATCGCCGAGCTGGCGCAGATGCCGGAAGTGGTGGCCGTCGGCGAATGCGGCCTGGATTATTTCCGCGACCTGTCGCCGCGCCCGGCGCAACGCGCCGCCTTCATCGCCCAGCTAAGCTTGGCGATCGCGGCAAAAAAGCCGGTATTCCTGCATCAGCGCGACGCCCACGCGGACTTCCTGGCCATCCTTCGCGAACACCGCAGCAGCCTGCGCGACGCCATCGTCCACTGCTTCACGGACAGCGCCGCAGCCTGCGCCGACTATCTCGCCATCGACTGCCACATCGGCATCACCGGCTGGATCTGCGACGAGCGGCGCGGCGCGCACTTGACCGACGTTGCACGCATGATCCCGGCTGATCGGCTGCTGATCGAAACCGATGCCCCTTATCTGCTGCCACGCACGCTGCGCCCGAAGCCGAAAGAGCGGCGCAACGAACCGGCCTTCCTGCCCGCAGTGCGCGATGCACTTGCCGCCGCGCGCGGAGAATCGGCCGAACAGCTGGCAACCGCCACCACCGCCAACGCAAAGCGCGTGTTCGCCCTGAAACAATTGGCAAAACAATTGGGGTCAGATACAAATTAATTGCCATGCCCTACGTCCTGTCGCCCTTGATCCGTCCCGATGCACCCGGCCTCTGGGCCGAAGGCGCGCCGTATTCGGTCGAGCCGATCTACGACCTCGGCAATCCGGCCCATCCGCCGGTGCGTTATGACGCGCATCGGCTGGCCCCGCACAGCCTGCCGCACGTCGACGCGCCCTCCCACATTCTTGAGGACGGCGGCGATGTTGGCAGCTATTTCACGCCCGAACGGCTGGGCAATCTCTATGGTCCGGTGCTGCTGCTGAAGCTCGCCGCACCCCGCTGGCAAGACCTGGCCGGTGGCCGTCATTGCTGCGTCGATGCAACTACGCTGCGCGCTGAAATCCTGCGGGCAACCGGCAGCGAGGCCGCGCCCGACAAGCTGATCCTGACGTTCGCCGAGCTTCCGGTGACCGCGCAGGGCCAGCATGATCCCGCCTGCGCGCTGACCCTGGCCGAGGACGCCGCCGACTGGCTGCTCGCCAATCCGCGCTTCGATGCCTATCTCACGTCCTGGAAATCGACCGACTTCCAGCCCGGTTCGCGCAAACGTCCGATCCACCGCAAGCTGCTGCCGCGCGCGGCCGTGTTCGAGTGCCTCGACGTCGCCGCCGTGCCCGAAGGCCGCTATTTCCTCTGCGCCTTTCCGCTGCCGCTGGCAGGGGCCTCGGAAGCGCCGGTCTGTCCGGTGCTGTTCAGCTTCGACGAACTCGCCGCCGCTGCCGAACGCTGAGCCGCGCGTCTACACTGCGCCGCCCTCCTTCGCCCTTCAATGCCATGAACCGTCACCGTCGTCTGCTGGCTGCTGTCGTTGCGATCAGCGGCCTGCTGATCACCGCGTGCAGCAGCACGCCAGTCGCACCGCCGGTGGTCGCCGTCGAAGTGCCGAGCGGGCCGATCATTCCACCGGCCCCGGTCCTGCCGAAAGTCGCGCTGGCGCTGGGCGGCGGCGCGGCCCGCGGCTTCGCCCATGTCGGGGTGATCAAGATGCTGGAATCGCAGGGCATCAAGTTCGATCTGATCATCGGCACCAGCGCCGGCAGCGTGGTCGGCGCGTTGTACGCATCGGGCTACAACGGCTTTGAATTGCAGGAAAAAACCTTCGATCTGGAACGCAACGCCTTCGCCGACTGGCAGTTGTTCAGCCGCGGCCTGCTGAAGGGCGAGAAGCTCCAGAACTACGTCAACGAACAGGTCGGCCGCCGCAAGATCCAGCAGTTGCCGCGCCGTTTTGCGGCAGTCGCCGCCAAGCTGCGCACCGGCGAAGCGGTGGTGTTCACCAGCGGCGATGTCGGCCTGGCGGTGCGGGCGTCATCGTCGATTCCCGGCGTGTTCCAGCCGACGGTGATCGACAACGAGGAATACGTCGATGGCGGCACGGTGAGCCCGGTGCCGGTGCGCTTCGCCCGCGAACTGGGCGCGGACCTGGTGATCGCGGTCGATGTCTCGGCACCGGTGGAGGAAGCGCGCGAGGACTCCACCCTCGGCACCGTCCTCAAAGCCTTCGACATCATGGGATCGTCCTTGCGCCGCGCCGAACTGCCGTCGGCCGATGTGGTGATCGCCCCGGACGTGCACGGCATCAAGGCCGCCGATTTCGAGTCCAAGCAACGCGCGATCCTGGCTGGCGAGCGCGCCGCCCTGGCCGCCGTGCCGGCGATCCGGGCGGCGATTGCGGCCAAGACCCACTGAACCCGGACCGCAGACGCTGACCGTTGCCGCCGCACTGCTGATCGCCATTCTTACCGAGGCTCAAGTGCTGGCCAGGATGTGTCTGTTCTCGGAAGTCACCGGCGTGGTGCTCGATCACGGCTAGCCGGTTGCCGGCGCGACGCTCGAGCGAAACTGGGGACCGTCGCACCACCGACACCACGGCCACCGATGCCAGCGGCAGCTTCCGTTTCCCGGCCGTGTTCGGCAGTTCGCTATTCGGCTCGGTACTGCCGCACGAGCCGGTGATCGAATTCGCGAGCGGCACTGGGTTGTCGCCACGGCAGGCGGTTGGTTGCCAGGCGCGGCACTGCGCTTGGCGTTGCCTGGCCCGTCCGCTAATCCCGGCCTCAGCCCGTCACCGCCCCCAGACTCGCCGTCGACACCAGCTTCGCGTACTTGGCCAGCAGGCCCTTGGTGTAGCGCGGGGTTGGCTGTGTCCACACGGCACGGCGACGAGCGATTTCCGCGTCGTCGACATTCAGTTGCAGGGTCTGGGTCAGGGCGTCGATGGTGATCGAGTCGCCTTCCTTGACCAGTGCGATGACGCCGCCAACGAAGGCTTCCGGCGCCACATGGCCGACGACCATGCCCCAGGTGCCGCCGCTGAAGCGGCCATCGGTGATCAGGCCCACGGTTTCGCCGAAGCCCTTGCCGATCAGGGCGGCGGTGGGCGACAGCATCTCGCGCATGCCCGGGCCGCCTTTCGGACCTTCGTAGCGGATCACCAGCACGTCGCCGTGCTGAATCTTGTCGGCCATGATCGCCGCCATCACATCTTCCTCGGAATCGAAGACGCGCGCCGGGCCGGTGATCACCGGGTTCTTGAGGCCGGTGATCTTGGCGACACAGCCCTCGGGGGCGAGATTGCCCTTCAGGATCGCCAGATGACCCTGGGCGTACATCGGCTTTTCGATCGGCCGGATCACGTCCTGATCGGCGCGCGGGGCCGCCGGCACGTCCTTCAGCACTTCGGCGATGGTCTGGCCGCTGATGGTGATGCAGTCGCCGTGCAAGAGACCCGCTTCGAGCAGGATCTTCATCACCTGCGGAATGCCGCCGGCCTTGTGCAGGTCGGTGGCCACGTACTTGCCGGAGGGCTTGAGATCGCAGAGCACCGATGTCTTCAGGCGAATCCGCTCGTAATCGTCGATCGTCCATTCCACGTCCGCAGCATGGGCAATCGCCAGAAAATGCAGGATCGCGTTGGTCGAACCACCGGTGGCCATGACCACGGCGATGGCGTTCTCGATCGATTTGCGGGTGACGATGTCGCGCGGCTTCAGATCGCGCTTGATGGCATCGACCAGCACCGTCGCCGAACGGGCGACGGAGTCACCCTTCTCCGGGTCCGGGTTCGCTTCGGTGGAGGAATACGGCAGCGACATGCCGATCGCTTCGATGGCGCTCGACATGGTGTTCGCGGTGTACATGCCACCACAGGCACCGAAGCTCGGGCAGGCGTTCTTTTCGATGCCGTCGAGGTCTTCCTTGCTCATCTTGCCGGCGCCAAACGCACCGACCGCTTCGAACGGCGACACGATGGTCAGCGGAATGCCTTTCCACATGCCCGGCTTGATGGTGCCGCCGTAGCAGAAGATCGCCGGCGCATTGATGCGCAGCATCGCCATCAGGGCACCCGGCATGTTCTTGTCGCAGCCGCCGATGGCCAGCACGCCGTCCATACTCTGGCTCTGCACCGAGGTTTCGATGGCGTCGGCGATCACTTCGCGCGACACCAGCGAATACTTCATGCCTTCGGTGCCCATGCCGATGCCGTCGGTGACGGTCGGGAAGCCGAATATCTGCGGCATCGCGCCAGCGGCCAGCAGCGCGGCTTCGGCACGGGTCGCCAGGCCACCGATGCCGGCGTTGCAGGGGTTCATCGTCGAATGACCCGAGGCGACGCCGACGATCGGCTTCTCGAAATCCCCGTCCTTGAAGCCGACGGCGCGCAGCATGGCGCGGTTCGGGCTGCGGTTCAGGCCTGCCGTGATGGCGAAGCTGCGCTTGTTCAGGGGCTCGGACATGGCGTGAGGCTCTCGTGGTGTGCGGACGGGCGCGCAGCGTACACCACGGGTGGTGTATCGTCATGCACACCATCCGGGAGTTGAACCATGCGCACCAACATCGTGCTCGACGACGAGCTTGTGAAGAAGGCGATGCAGTATTCGCAGTCGACGACCAAACGCGATGCGGTCAACCTCGCCTTGCAGGAATTCGTCGCCAGCCGCGAACGCCTCGGCATTCTCGAAATGTTCGGCTCCGATTGCATCGACCCAAGCTACGACTACAAGGCCGCTCGGGCAGGCGAGGCGCACTGAAGCTTTTCTCCGATGTAC
This sequence comes from Nevskia sp., assembly GCA_021732745.1. Lineage (GTDB taxonomy): Bacteria > Pseudomonadota > Gammaproteobacteria > Nevskiales > Nevskiaceae > Nevskia. The sequence goes on from JAKFUK010000002.1 coordinate 671,485, forward strand.
CTGGTCGACAGCTCGGTCTGGATCGATTTCGGTCGTCCGCATCCGCGCCCGCCGTCACAGATGCTCAGGCGGCTCATCGAACGCGAGGTTGCCGTGCATCTGACCGGCACGATCGTTCAGGAAATCCTGCAAGGCGCACGCGATGACGTGCATCTGGCTCGGATGACGCGCTGGCTGGCCCCGCATCGGCTGCTGGTTCCGAAAGACGCATTCCGCACCGCGGCGGCAGCGGCCGCGCTCTACGCCCGCTGTCGCTGGGCCGGCGTCACGCCTCGCAGCGCCAACGACTGCCTGATCGCCCAATTCGCCCTCGACTACGAACTGACGCTGCTGCACGACGACGCCGATTTCGAGCGCATCGCCATCGTCGAACCGCGGTTGAAGCTGGCCTAGCCTTCGACGATCCCGAAGGTCGCGGAGCAGACGCGCTTACGGGCGACGATGCCGTACGACCGCTTTGATCCACGCGTCAACGATCTTTCGCTCGTCGGCCGACGCATTGCGATTGCAGACGCCGTGAACCTGCACGATTCGTAAGGTTTCGGGTGCCAGTTCGACAGTCAGACAGCGCTCGCCATCGCGGCGGATCGACACAATCGCTGATGCGCCGGATTGGCACCTCGGCCCATAGCCGCCCACGCAGTGGCGCATGGCCTGTCCGTCATCGAACAGCGCCGCGCCGCTGAGCAACTCGGTGAATGTCCAGCAAGACCTGTTTTCATCGACGAACTGCCAGTCCCAGCCATGACCGGACCACCGCAGATTCTCGTATCGCGACCGGAGGGCGTGCCGGTACTGCTCGCTGGCTGCCAACACTGGCCGCAACTGACGGCCGCGCCACGAAAATGGCGGTTGATCCCCGCGGCTGCCTTCCGTGTAGCGGTGCCTCGCCCAGTCAAGTACCCGCTCGATATCGCGGTCGGTCAGCGCCTCTGCATGCCCAGCCAGCCAGATGGCCGTTTCCTGCCGGAACGTGGTGACATGATGAAACCCGCCCCGTTCGGTCGGATCATCGAGATAACCCCTATGCCGACTGAAGCAGCGCGCCAGTTCCTCGCTGCAGCCGAGACTCCGCACTTCCGCGAACACGATGGCAGCCGCTGGCGACATCGGTTCTGCCGTAAATGGCAGGTATCCGGGAAGGCGCTTCGGTATCTGCCATCCGCACGGGCGAGCAATCCGTCTGAGGCTGCCGCCCTGCGCGAACACAAGGAACCAGACAAGCCACTTCAGCGGCAGCTCGTTGTCGCTGTCCTCAATCGCCGCGTACAGGAACGCAGGCACCGGATAAAGCACGAACAGATGGATCAGCCACTCGCGTGCCGTGCCGCCGTGAAAATCCTGCGGCCTGCGCAGCCAGAAAGGACCTAACAGGCAACTGGCTTTGACGACCAGTTCAAGGCCGGTAATACGGGCAATCCGCTGCAACTCCCCGATCGACGCGAATCGCGTCACGGCATCGCAATTGGCGGCGGTCCACGCATCCGGCTGACGATCTGCGTTCCAGAAAAGCGCGAGGTGCTTGACAAGGCGCTCGTCGAGCGACGCTTCGCCATCGCCGAGGGCGGCCGGGTCTGCCGTCACGGTTCGAGCCGCTTGTGCCGACAATCCGAGGTCCGCGAACGGCTTGCTGGGGGCGATCAGGGCTGCCCAGACTCGCGCAGCCTCGTTGAGCAGCGCATTGCGATTCCAGCCCCGTAGCTCACCGCGGTAGTCCCCTTCTTCGTCCCACCCGTCATCGACATAGTCGTACGCCGGGTCTCCCTGCCAGCCGAATATGCAATCGATATCCGTCACATCGGGAACCAGTTGTCCGCGACGCATCAGTACCGCGTCATCATGCAGACAGCGCAAGTAGCTTCTTCGCAGCGCGTCTTTCGCCAGCGGTCGACGGATGTTCTGCGCGCGGACGCCCAATCTTTTCTGTTTCATCTATCGCCTCCCGTGCGGCGCTTCGAACAGCAGCGAAGCACCGGCTGCCTTCACGCGACCACGCGAAGTCGGCGCGGCCTCCATGTCATGAAACGCCAGCGGCGGCCGTCCGAACCAGATCATCACGCCCATCCATTCCGGGCCGTGCGGCTCGCGCACTTTCGGCAGATACCAATCGATCACCAGATGGGCGATCTCGTGCGGAATGGTCTGCTGGATCATTCGTACCGGGTAGCGCGCCAGCAGATCGGGATGGATGCGAATCCACTGCTCGGGCAGCGCTCGCGGCCGCGCAAAAGTCGCAGCCATGCCGGCGATGCCGCCTTTCAGGTCGTACAGCACGCGCGGTTTGGGCAGCGGCGGGCCGAGCGTCGACAGATGCGGAATCTCCCGCGCCCGATCGACCCAGTGATCGACCGCCCGCTCCAGCCGCTCGCGCACCTTCAGCGGATTGCGATTGATCGCGCCCTGCTCCCACTCGATACCGCGCGCATCGCGAACCAGCGGCACCTGTGTCCACGGGGACGCCAGCGGCTGATTCCAGAAGTCGCCCTTGCCCGCCATCAGTGTCTGGCACCCTTCCAGGTGCCGCCATAGCGATAGCCCGGCTTCGCCTGCTCGGTCGGCAAACAGGCCGGACAGGCGAACTGCCAGGCATTCGATGGCGCGATCTGGAACCGGTAAGCCACGGTCACTGTCTGTGCGCAGCGGTCGCAGGGCTTGGTCTTCATGCCTTGGCCACGCGCTGCCGGGCTGCCCATTCGAGGTGGTGGGCGATCAACGGCTCGGCGGCCAGCAGGGCGCGCGTGTTCAGCTTTCTTCCGAGTGTCGCTTCGTCGAAATGTTCGTGAACGAAGGCATGACACGGGTGGCATAGCCAGACGCCGCGCGAGCGCATCTCCGCCAGCGTGAAATGGCTGCGGAACCAGCGGCGATCGTGCATCCGGCGCGGAATCAGGTGGTGAAAGCTCAGCGGCAGCGGTCGACGACACAGCTCGCAGCCGCCATCGGCCGGTGACTTCGGCCGACGCGCCGCCAGCGGCGAGCTACCGGCTTCGGGAGTCGGGACGGGTCGAGCGCGCGGCATGGCGATCAGGGCGGGAGGTAGCACGGCTTCGGTACGATGCCGCGATGATGCCGCAGTCGCCGCCGATCACGCCCCGACCCCGTTCGCCCTGAGCTTGTCGAAGGGCCTGCGCGAAAGCATCGACCCGCAAGGCTTCGACAAGCTCAGCCCGAACGGATTTTGTATACGCACTCAAAACGAAAATGCGCTGGACGATCGGTGTCGCTGCCAGCGGTACGGCAACCGTCTGCGCGAGCAGCGCCACGCGCCGCCGCCGCCGAGCCCGCGCAGCGCTTGCTTGGCGAGCCGGGCTGAGCGCAGGCGACCATTCAGCGAACGCTCATCTGCTGCGCGCCAATCTCGCCGCGCCTGATGCCCGCATGCCGCGCATCGGCATCGGCCCGATCGGGGTCTCTACCGGATCAAATGACGCGCAATGAACATCAAGACGCTGCTGACCGCCGCTGCCTTTCTCGCTCCCGTTTCCGCCTTCGCCGGTCAAGGCGGCCCTGACGTCGACCTGTACGGCTTCGCCGGCTACAACTTTCTGGAGCTGGGCGACGGCTTCGAGAACGTCGAGCCGGAAGGCGTGGATCTGGGTCTGCGCGGCAAGGTTTTCCTTGGTAACAGCGGCCTGTTCCTCGGCGGCGAATACACCTATTCCGACACCGACACCCAGTTTGCCGGCTCCAAGCTCAGCTACGAAGGCAACGAATTCCGCCTGGGCGGCGGCGTGCTGCTGCCGATCACGCCGGTATTCCGCCTGGGCGGCTACGGCCACTACGTGAACCAGGAAGTCGACACCCGCTTCGAGGGCTTCACTGCCACCGGCGAAGCCAGCGGCTACGACGTGGGCGCGCTGTTCGAGTACGACGCCACGCCGGACATCCAGACCTACGGCCGCATCGGCTACATGAGCCTGTCGCCGGACAACGACGAAAGCGACGAAGCCCGCGCCACCGGCGTCGATCTGCTGGCCGGCCTGAGCTTCCGCATCAGCTATTCGCTGAGCCTGTTCGGCGAATACCGCTACACGCATCTGGAAGACGACTTCAACGAGCAGGATTACAGCTCGGTGCGCGGCGGCCTGCGTCTCACCTACTGAGGCTTCGTGGGGCGGCGGCGCTGACGTAAGCTCGCGGCATTCCCTTGCCGAGGCGCCGCCGATGTCCGTCCTGCTTTCTCCGCGCGAACTTCGCGAACGCTTCGTCGAAGCCGCCACCGCGAAGTTCGCGCGCAATGTCCCCGATTTCGTCCGCCTGCGGGCGCTGGTGGCCGCGCAAGGCGGCCGCTTCCTGAACGATCACGGTGCCATTCGTACTGCCGATCCGGCCGTCGCTGCCTTGTTCGTGCGTGCCGCGCGGGTGCTCGGCCTGCACCGCGAGCGCGACTACGTCTTCCCCGCCAAGAAACTGGTCAGCTTCGACTTGCAGGTGATCGGCGACGACGCCCATCAGTTCAAGGTATTTCTCAGCCAGGTCGATCTGGCGGCGTTCCCGCCGGTGGTGGCCGCGCTGATTCGCGAGGATTGCGCGAGTCAGGCAGCGGCCGTCGATCACGCGCCGTTCATCGCATTGATCGCCCAAGCCGAAGCCAGCGGCGGTCTCGACACCCGCGACGCCGCAGCCTTCATCACCCATTTCTGCGAAGCGCTGATGGCCCGCCCCGGCCCGCCGCTGCGACGCGCCACGCTGGATGCCGTGGCTGCCGTTTCCGGCGAAGCCGCCAGCGCGCTGGCCCTGGGCCCGGACTTCAACCATGTGACCATCGATGTACCCGCCGCCGGCTTCGGCGGCATCGACGCGATGGCCGCCGCCATGCTCGCTGCGGGCTTCACCCTGCTGCCGGCCATCCAGGGCGCGCCGGGCACCAAGCTGCGCCAGACCGCGACCATGGCGGCGACCATGGCCACCCCGGTCGTCGAAACCGATGGCAGCCTCGGCATGGCGCAGAGCGAGAAGCAGTTCGTGGAGATCATCGAACGCGGGCAAGCGCTCGACATGGACGCCGCACCGCGCTGGGCCGATGACGGCAAGCCCTTGATCTTCCGGAATTTTCTGGCTGCCAACGCGGAAAAGATCTTCGACGCCGCGTCAACCCGCAGCAGTGCCGCCGGCATTTGAGCCGCGCTGTTACTCGCTGCCGGCCGCCGCGCCGTAAAGCTGTTGCAGGCGCTGATCGCGACCGCATTGCTGGCGATAGATGCGGTAGCGCAGCGCTTCCTTGCGGTAGTAATCCTGGTGGTATTCCTCGGCCGGCCAGAACTTGGTGAACGGCGCGATTTCGGTGGCGATGGGCGCGCCGCGCAGGATGCCCGACGCGGCCAGCGCATCGCGCGAAGCCTCGGCGGCTTTGCGCTGCGTCTCGTCGTGGAAAAAGATCGCCGTGCGGTATTGATCGCCGCGGTCGCAGAACTGCCGCTTCGGCGTGGTCGGGTCGATGTTGCGCCAGAACACCGCCAGCAACTGCTCGTAGCTGATCCGCTTCGGGTCATAGAGCACGTTGATGACTTCGGCATGGCCGGTGTCGCCGCGCGAAACCTGACGGTAGCTGGGCCGCTCGACATGGCCGCCGCTGTAGCCCGACACCACCGATTTCACGCCGGTCAGCTTCTTGAACGGCGGCTCCATGCACCAGAAGCAGCCACCGCCGAAGGTGGCAACCTGGTTGGCGACCGGCAGCGGTGAATCGACAACTTGCGTTGCCGCCAGCGCGCGGCTGGCGAACAGGGTGGCAGACAGCAGCATGACGACGAACGGACGCATTGTGGAATCTTGGGCGAAAGAGGAATTAGCCCAGCATACGGCGCAAGCAGCCTTGCGGATGACGGCCCCGGTGGCCGCTGGCACACTCGCCGCCCCGACTTGCCCCGAGACGCGCCGATGAGACAGCTACGCCTGTTGTGCACCGCCCTGGCGCTTGCCGCGTCCGGTTTTGCCGTCGCCGCCCCCGCGAAACTGGTGATCGGCGTGGTGCCAAGCTTGGGACCCGCAGCCGCCGTGCTCGACCAGGCGTTCACGAAGGACCATGCCGAAGTCGAAATCAGCGTCCGCGTGGCGACCGCCACCGCGCTGTCGACATCCGCCAGCAGCAGCGACGCGCCCGACCTGCTGCTGCTCGACAGCCTCGATGCCGCGAAAGCGCTGATCGCCCGCAGCCAGGCGCTGGGCGATTCGCTGACGCCGGTTGGCGACGGCCTGCTCGCCATCTACACCAACACGCCTGGCGTCAACACCGGCCGCGGCGCGCCGCTGTTCGTGGCCGACTACATCACCGGCATCGCCGTCAGCGATCGGCAAGCCTCGCCGTTCGGGCAGATCGCCCGCGACGTGCTCGAACGCCTGACCCTGCTCGAACTCGCCGAGAAGAAATTCCGTCTGTTTCCCGATGACGCCGCCGCCGCCGCCGCCGTGAAAGCCGCCGAAGTCGACATCGGCCTGATTCCGGTGCCGCTGCTGGTGTCGGCGGGCTATCGCAACATCGGCTCCTCGACCGCGCTGCCGCTCGGCCTCTACACGCCAGCCGCCTACACCGCCGTCATCACTCGGGATTCAGCAGCCGCGCGGGCGTATCTGGCCTTCCTGCAAGCGAAGTCCACGCAGCCGCTGCTGACCGATGTCGGCATCGTGCCGGCGTCCATCCGCTAGACCGCCCGATGAGCGATGCGCCGCTGCTGGCCGGTCTGACCCCGGCGCTGTGGCAATCGCTGGGGCTGACCGTGCGGCTGGCGGCGATTTCCACCGTCATCCTGCTGGCCATCGCCCTGCCGCTGGCCGGCTGGCTCGATCGCACGCGGCTCAAGATTGCGCCGTGGATCGAAGCGCTGGTGACCCTGCCGATCGTCCTGCCGCCGACGGTGATCGGCTTCTATCTGCTGGTCGGCTTCGGCGGCGGCAGTTGGCTCGGCACAGGCTGGCAGATGCTGTTCGGCAGCACCCTGGCCTTCAGTTTCGCAGGCCTCGTGGTCGGCTCGGTGATCTACAGCCTGCCGTTCGCCGTGCAGCCGATCCAGAACGCCATCCGCGAGGTCGACGCCGCCCTGATCGAAGCCGGCTGCGCGCTCGGTGCCCAGCCGCGCCAGGTGTTCTGGCGAGTGATCGTGCCGGCCGCGCGCAACGGCATCCTCACCGGCGCGGCGCTGAGCTTCGCCCACACCATGGGCGAGTTCGGCGTGGTGCTGATGCTCGGCGGCAACATCCCCGGCGCGACGCGCGTGGCCTCGATTGCGCTATACGACGAGACCCAACTGCTGAACTACCCGGTCGCCCACAGTTACGCGCTGCTGCTGCTGGCGATCTCGTTCGCGATGCTGATGCTGATCGGCCTGCTGCGGCGCGGCGCGCGTCAGCAGGCGCGGCCGAAGCTGCGCTGAGGCCGGTCGTTCCCGCCGCGTGGGCAGGCTTCACCTGCCCACGCGGCGCGCGATCGGCAAACGTAGGCGAATCGGTGGGCAGATGGAGCCTGCCCACCCTACGGAGTCATGTCGGCGTCATCATCGACGGCGAGCATTCGATATTTGCCGAGGTGCCGTGATGTCACCGCCCTATAGTCGCCGTGACCTGCTGAAATCGGCCGCCGCCGCCCTGCTGCCAACCCTGGCCGCCTGCGGCGATGCGATCGACTCTGCATCAAGCCCCGCCCGCTTCGATCACGGCGTCGCCAGCGGCGATCCGCTGCCGACAGCGGTGATCCTGTGGACGCGGGCGACGCCGGTCGACGTTGCAGCGGACGCCGTGGTCGTCGTCGACTGGCAGCTGGCCCGCGATGCCGAATTCCGTGATGTCATCGCCAGCGGCCGCGAAACGGTCACTTCGGCAAGCGACTACATCGTCAAGCGCGATGTCGGCGGGCTCGCGCCCGGCAGCCGCTACTTCTATCGCTTCAGCAGCGGCGACGCGGTGTCGCCGGTCGGCCGCACCCGCACCGCGCCGACCGGTGCCGTCGACGCGCTGCGCTTCGGTGTCGTCAGTTGCGCGGACTATTCGCAGGGCCTGTTCAACGTCTACCGAAGAGTTGCCGAGCGCGACGAACTTCAAGCCATCATCCACCTCGGCGACTACATCTACGAGAACGGCGCGCAGGATCGCGTGCGACCGCAGCTCCCGGCGCGCGAAACCCTGACGCTCGCCGACTACCGCGAGCGCTACGCCACCGCGCGTCGCGATGCCGATTTGCAGGCCCTGCACGCCGCGCATCCGATGATCTGGGTCTGGGACGATCACGAACTGGCCAACAATGCCTGGCGCGATGGCGCGGAAGCGCACGATCCAGCCACCGAAGGCGATTTCCGGGCTCGTCGCGCGGCGGCATTCCAGGCCGCCCACGAATGGCTGCCGATCCGCACGCCGGACCCGCGCGATCTGTCGATCATCCACCGCAGCTTCGCGTTCGGCGATCTGGCGCAGCTCAGCATGCTCGACACCCGCCACGTCGGCCGCGATCAACCGCTGCCGCCCAATTCGATCCTTGGCGACAACGTCGGCGTGTTCACCCAGCGCGATGGTTTTGCCGATCCCGGCCGGCAACTGCTCGGTGCCGCGCAGGAGCAATGGCTGGCCGCGACCCTGGCCGCGTCGACCGCGCGCTGGCAGCTGCTCGGCAACCAGGTCTATTTCTCGCCGCTGAAACTGCTCGGCGCGCCGCGCGCACTTGGTACCAGCCTGTTCGTGTCCACCGACAAATGGGACGGCTACGAACCCGCGCGCGACCGGGTGCTGGCACTGCTGGCCGGCGTGCGCAATCCGGTGATCCTGACCGGCGACGCCCACGAGGCCTACGCCTTCGATGTCACGCCGGACCCGAACAGCGCGAACTACAACCCGCTGACTGGCGAAGGCTCGCAAGCGGTGGAATTCGTCGTCACATCAACCACTTCCAGAGGCGATGCACCGATCGGCGATTCGCTGAGCGGCGTCATCGCACGCCTCGCGACCGGCCTCGAAGACACGGTCGAACAGTTGCTGCGGATCAGCAATCCGCACTTGAAGCACTTCAACAACCGCCTCAACGGCTATTGCCTGCTCGATGTCACGCCGGCCCGCTGCACAGCCGAATTCTGGACCGTGCCGTTCGTCGCGACGGCGACCGATGCGCAGGCGCTGGATGCGGTCTGGGTCTGCGACGAGGGAACCAGGCGGCTGCGGCGCGGCTGAAACGCTTGGCGGATCGCCCGCCTGGATATACAGTTTCATTTGTATATCTGAACAGCGAGGACCGCCGTGCAACTTTCCAGATGGGGCAACAGCCTGGCCGTGCGGCTTCCGGCGGCCGTCATCGACGCGCTGGAGCTGAAGGAAGGCGACGACATCGAGATCACTGTCGCCGGTGCCGCGCAGTTCGAGATTAGCCGCAAGCCCGGCCGGATCGACATGCTGGCCGCGCTGCGCCGCTTCCGCGGCACGCTGCCGGCCGATTTCCGCTTCGATCGCGATCAGCTCAACACGCGCGACGCCGACACCCCGGCATGAGCCGCAGCCGGGTGTTCTTCGACAGCAATGTGCCGCTGTACTTGCTGTCGGAAGACCTCGCCAAGGCTGAGAAAGCTGAAGCGCTGCTGGCACAGGGTGGCGTGATCAGCGTGCAGGTGCTCAATGAGTCGGCGCGGGTGTTGTCGCGCAAGCGGCTTCTCGGCTGGGACGAGATCGACGAGTTCCTGCGCACCCTGCGCGTGGTCTGCGAAGTCCGCCCTCTGACCGTCGACATTCACGAAAACGCACTGGCACTGGCTCGCCGCCACGGCTTTGCGTTCTTCGATGCGCTGATCGTGGCCTGCGCGCTCGAAGCGGGCTGCGACACGCTGTACAGCGAGGATTTCCAGCACGGCATGCGAGTCGCGGACCGGCTGTCGATCCTCAACCCGTTTCTGCCCGCCCTCTAGGTCGCCACGACGCCCACCCGCGAGGAGCGTGTCAGACACATAAGATGGATAAGCGCAGCGCATCCACCGGCCGGAACCGCGCGCTTGGCGGATGCGCTATCGCTTATCCGCCCTACGTCGCTTGCAGGTCGGTTTTCAGGGGCAGGGAATCGTGTAGCGCTTGTGGATCGCTTCGATGCCTTCCAGCACGGCCTTCGACAGCTTCAGTTCGTGCGACGCGATGTTGGACTTGAGCTGGTCCATGGTCGTCGCGCCGATGATGTTGGCGGTCGTGAAATGACGCGAGGTGACGAACGCCAGCGCCATCTGGTTCAGCGCCAGGCCGTGTTCCTTGGCCAGATCGGCATAGGCCTGGGTGGCGGCATTGGCGTGATCACCGTTGTAACGGCTGAAGCGGCTGAACAGGCTCAGGCGGCCGTCGGCCGGGCGCTGACCGTTCAGGTACTTGCCGCTGAGCACGCCGAAAGCCAGCGGCGAGTAGGCCAGCAAGCTCAATTGCTCGCGATGCGAGAACTCCGACAGGCCGACCTCGAAGCTGCGATTCAGCAGGCTGTACGGGTTCTGGATCGACACAGGGCGTGGCAAGCTGCCATCGCGGGACAGGCGCAAATATTCAGCGACACCCCAGGGCGTTTCATTGGAAATGCCGACATGGCGCACCTTGCCGGCCTTGACCAGTTCACCGAGCGCACCCAGGGTTTCCTCGATCGACGGCGCGCGGCTGTCGTCGCTGGGCTTGAAGCCCAACTGGCCGAAGTAATTGGTGGCGCGCGACGGCCAATGCACCTGATAAAGGTCGATGTAGTCGGTCTGCAGCCGCTGCAAGGAGGTATCGCAAGCCGCCAGTACGCTCTTGCGATCCAGCTTCGCGCCGCCGCGCATGTAATCCATCTGCCCCGGACCCGCGACCTTGGAGGCCAGCACGATGTCGTGGCGGCGGCCGGTCTTCGCAAACCACGTCCCGATGATTTCCTCGGTGCGGCCGTAGGTCTCCGCCTTCGGCGGCACCGGATACATCTCGGCGGCATCGAAGAAGTTGATGCCCTGGCTCACGGCGTAGTCCATCTGCTCGTGGCCCTGGCTTTCCGAGTTCTGCTCGCCCCAGGTCATGGTGCCGAGGCAGATGCTGCTGACTTCGAGATCGGTACGGCCGAGCTTGCGCATTTCCATGGTCAGTTGCTTTGTCTGGGGGCGGAGGGGCTGACAGCGTAGCGGTAAGCGGCAGGTATGCGGAGGGACTGCGCCGCGTTCGCCGCTTGCTTCACCCTCGATAATAGCTGGCTGCGGCTACCGGAGGAGACTGACATTACAGGCTGTCGAGTCGAAAACGCCGGCGTTATCCTGTGACCAGCGAGTATCAGACGATCGCCTGAAAAATCATGCTGGGAACGAAGACTTGCTCGAAAACCAACTACTTGACGCCATGACATGGTGCGTTTCAGCACGGTAGGATTTCGTGTCACACGACGTTACCGCCGCCCTTTCAATCAGATGTTACGAACCGGAGACGTCAACAGTGGAAGAGTCGGAGCAAATCATTCGAATACTGTGCAGCCGTCGTGAGGACGATAGGTCTTTGGTAGATTTAATCCGAAACGGGGCGTGGGATGCCGACTTCTTCGAACAGGTAACGATAGAGCTGAAAAGCATGCCTCAGCGCATTCCTGATCCACTCTCACCCGAAGCACTCAATTATGTCTTCACGATAATTCTCGCCGCATACTTCGCCAGCCCCAAATGGGCTTATCCGATTCGTTCGCCAGAGCGCGTTGCACTTGGGCATCTTGTCAGTGCTATTTGGGCTCTTGCCGACAAATGGATAATTACTCAAACATCACTTCGGAACATGCATGGTCAAGATGCTTCGGCGCTTCCAAACTACCCGACAGATGCATCGGAGGGCCGTAGGGCAGATCGCGACCCGCCGCTTTCCGTGAAGCGATCGCTACCGTAAAGCTTGTGCACGGCGTCCATCGGCAAGTTGGCCGAGGCGCTGCGTCAATGGCGGGTCGCGACCCGCCCTACGTGTTACGTGCCAGACAAAGCCGGGCGCTGCGCGCAAGGCACAAAGGTGAACAGCAAGGGCACAAAGGTAAGAAAATCTTTCAGCACCGAGGCGCGGAGAAAACAGAAAGGACGCGGAAAGGCAAAAGGCTTTTACGAAAAGTCTTTTCGCTTTTGATGTCCTTTCTTTTTTACCTTTCTTTTCCCTTTGTGCCTTGCGCGAAGCGCCCCGTCTTTTGTTTCTCGCCCTCAGACGCGAACAAATTCAAGATCGGCGACTTCATGCCCCAGCCGCAGGCCGCGATTCTCGAAGCGGGTCAGTGGCCGATCTTCCGGACGTGGCACGAAGCGGCCATCCGGGCTCAGGTTACGCAGGCGCGGCTCGCTGGCGATCGCTTCCAGCATGTGCTCGGCGTACGGTGCCCAGTCGGTGGCGAGCTTGAAGCGGCCGCCGATTGCCAGCGCATCGGCCACGGTGGCAACGAAGGCCGGCTGGACGATGCGGCGCTTGTGGTGGCGGGTCTTGTGCCAGGGGTCGGGGAACTGGATGACGACTTCGCAAAATGCACCGCGCGGGGCGGTCGTGCGCAGGAATTCGGCGGCGTCCGAACACATCACGCGGACATTGCTCAAACCCAGCTTTTCGACTTCCAGCAGCACCCGCCCGACGCCGGGACGATGCACTTCGGCGCCGATATGGTTGATCTCAGGATGCCGCTCGGCCGCCTGCGCCAGACGCTCGCCGTTACCGAAGCCGATTTCCAGCGACAGCGGTGCGGCGCGGCCGAATGCGGCGTCGAAGTCGATCAGCGGCAGCGGGTGGACGTGCTCGCCATCGGGCATCGGACCCAGCCCGTACAGCGGCCACAGCCGCGCCAGTGCATCGGCCTGCGCGTCGGTGATCCGCCCTTCGCGGCGCACGAAGCTGCGGATGGCGCGGGCGCGGCGATCATTGTCGAGTTCCGGAAGCTCCGACATCAGTTTTAACCAATGACGCCGGTGATCGGGGACGAAGCGGATGCATAGCGGCGCATCGGCATGCGGCCAGCGAGCTTGGCTTCACGGCCGGCGATGATCGCGTGCTTCATGGCGCTGGCCATCAAGACCGGATTGCGCGCTTCGGCAATTGCGGTGTTCATCAGCACACCGTCGCAGCCCAGTTCCATGGCGATGGCGGCGTCACTGGCGGTGCCGACGCCGGCGTCGATGATGATCGGCACCTTGGCGTTCTCGATGATGGCGAGCAGGTTGTAGCGGTTCTGGATGCCCAAGCCCGAGCCGATCGGGGCGGCCAAGGGCATCACCGCCACGCAGCCGATTTCTTCGAGACGCTTGGCCAGCACCGGGTCGTCCGAGCAATAGACCATGACCTCGAAGCCGTCCTTGACCAGGATTTCGGCAGCGGCCAGCGTGCCGATCACGTCCGGGTACAGGGTCTTCGGGTCGGCCAGCACTTCGAGCTTGACCAGGGTGTGGCCGTCGAGCAGTTCGCGGGCGAGACGACAGGTGCGGACCGCATCGTCAGCGGTGTAGCAACCGGCGGTGTTCGGCAGGATGGTGTAGCGGCTGGGCGGCACCACGTCGAGCAGGTTTGGCTCGCTCGGGTTCTGGCCGATGTTCACGCGGCGAATGGCGACGGTGATGATCTCGGCACCGCTGGCTTCGGTGGCCAGCCGCGTCTGCTCCAGATCGCGGTACTTGCCGCTGCCGACCAGCAGGCGCGAGGCGTAGCGACGGCCGGCAATCACGAGGGCATCGTCAGCGGTGGACAGCGGTTCAGCCTGGGTCATCTCGATACTCGATGTGTTGCGATGTAAGCCCTCTTCGCTCGGGAGAGGGTTGGATGAGGGGCTCGGGTCAGACGGAGCGCGCTGCTCGAACAGAGCCCCTCACCCCCGCCCCTCTCCCAGGGGGAGAGGGGAGACCAGCTGGTTCAGCCGCCGCCGATAGCGCGGACCACTTCGACGCGATCGCCTGCGCCGACGGCGCGCGCCGCCCACTCGCCACGCGACACGATGTCGCCATTCAGCTCCACCGCGCAGCGCTGGCCTTCAAGCGCCATGGCGCGCAGCAGGTCGGTGACGGTGCAGGGTTGGGGCGCGTCGAACGGCGTGCCATTGACGATGATCTGCATGGCTGCGGGGTCAAGGGTCGGGAAGCGGCGAAGTTTACCCGACGAGGCGATGTGCGATTCCCGCAGCGCGCTTGTCAGGCCGGTCGGTCGGGGTGCATTCTTGCCACCCTGAAACGCGCCCGAGCGGGTGTAGTTCAATGGCAGAACTGCAGCTTCCCAAGCTGCTGGCGTGGGTTCGATTCCCATCACCCGCTCCACTTTCGTCGCGCCTTCAAACCCCTTTCACGCCGCGTTGCGCAGCGCCCGGTATAGCTCGGCCGCCGTCCAGTCACGACGGCCGCCGGCCTCAGCCATCTTGACCAGATTGACCAGCCGGGCATTGACCGGCGCGCGCTGGCCGAGCGAAGCCGCCAGCCGCACGACTTCGCCGTTGATGTGGTCGACTTCGGTGGGACGCCCGGCTTCCAGATCCTCCCAGGTGGAGGAACGGGCCAGCGGGTCGATCGCGACCATCTGCCGCGCCAGCCGCGAAAACAGGAAATCCGGCAGCCCCAGCAGCATCGGCAAACGCTGTGGTGGTACCCGGGTGAGTTGCGCCAGCGGCAATTTTGCCGCCTTGAGCAGGCCCAGCGTTTCTGCCTGCGCAGCTGCCAGGCAACGACGGAAATCGCGTTGCGACAGCTCTTCCTTCAAGCTCAGGCCGCTCAGCCCGTTGATGGCGTTGTTCAGGTTGAGCAGCAGCTTGGCCCATTGCACGGCGCGGATGTCGGCATGGCCGTTCAGCGGCAGGCCGGCACGGGCGAACAGCTTCGCGAAGCTGACCACGGCCTCGTGCTGTTCGATGGCGAGTTCGCCGCCGGAACCGTGATGGAAGCGCCCCTCGCCGCGCGCCAGCACGTTGAACGGCACCATGCCGTTGAGCACCGGCGTGCTGCGCAGCCAGCGGCGCAGCACTTCGGCATTGCGCAGGCCGTTCTGGAAGCTGATCACCAACGCGCCGCGCTTGACCCGTACTGCCAGTTCGCGGGCCACGGCTTCGGTGCCGGCCGATTTGACCGTCACCAGCACCAGATCGGCGCTGTGCACGGGCTCCGGCCCCAGGGCGTAGTGGATGTCGCCCGGCGCTACCCGGTGATCGGCACCGTTCAGGTCGGTGCAGTGCAGGCCGTGCTGGAGCAGGTCGTCGCGAACCCGGCGGCGACCGACGAAGCTGACGCGGCTGCCCGTGGCCAAGAGCCTTCCGCCGAGGTAGCAGCCAACACTGCCTGCACCGTAGATGCAGATTTCAGGTTCTGACGGAATCATCGTTTCAATGCGAAGGAGCGAGGCCCCAGGTCTTCAGGCGCTCGTGGCTGGCGCGATAATGCGGCAAGCCGGTGAACAGCAGGACGCTTGCGACCACAAGCGCGGCCGGAAGTGCCAACGCCAGGCTGTAGCGCACCGCCAGATCGTTGCCGAACAGATAGTCGGTACAGAGCGCGACCGCCGTCGGTCCCAGTCCGAGGCCGATCAGATTGACCAGGAACAGGTAGACCGCCGAGGCCTGGCTGCGCAGCGCGTTCGGCATGATTTCCTGGATTGCCGCCGGGGCCACGCCGAACGGCATCGCCAGACCAAACGCCGCCGGCATCAGCCAGACGGCGGCCATGGTGCCGCTGTCTACCAGCGGGAACATCGCGCAGCAGGGCATCGCGAACAAGGCCCCGTACAGGCAGACCCGCAAGCCGGCGTCGACCTTGCCGGCTTTCAGCATGCGATCGGCCAGCCGACCGCCGAAGACGATGCCGGCGGAGCCGAACACGGCAGTGATCGCGCCGTAGACGATGCCGGTGGTCGGCGCATCCCAGCCATGATTGCGGATGAAGAAGCTGGGGATCCAGGCGGCACCGCCGTAGGCCGCGAAGCTGATCATGCCGAGGCCGATGTTGTGATGCAGCACCGTGCGCCGGTTGCTCATCAGCCAGGCAGCCGCCTGTTTCAGCGGCACTTCGACACCGGCGCCGATGCCGTGGCGCACCGGTTCGCGGATCGCGAGGATCATCAGGCTGAACACCAGACCCACCCCGCCGAGACCGATGAACACCAGCTGCCAGGGCCGCACCGCACCGATCAGCGGCAGCACCACGTCGCCATGCGCGGAAGCGAACTTGATGATCAGTCCGCCGAGCAGGAAGGCCAGCCCCGAACCGATGTAGATGCCCATCGAATAGACGCTGATCGCGGTGGCGCGGGTTTCCTTCGGGAAACTGTCGGCGATCAGGGAATAAGCGCTGGGGCTCAGCGTGGCTTCGCCGACGCCAACGCCGATCCGGAACAGCAGAAAGCTCAAGTAAGTGCGCGCCATGCCGCAGCCAGTGGTCATCAGGCTCCAGAACACGATGCCGACGGCGATGATGCCGCGCCGCGATTTCACATCCGCCAGGCGGCCGATGGGAATGCCGCAGACCGTGTAGAACAGCGCGAAACTCAGGCCCAGCAAATAGCTCATCTGGGTGTCGGTGATGTCCAGATCGCGGCGCACCGGCGCCACCAGCAGGTTGAGGATCTGCCGGTCGATGAACGAGAACACGTAGGCGACCATCAGGATCGCGACCGTGCCCCAGGCCAGCCGCGCATGCGGATAGGGAAGTTGTTCAGGCGGTTCCACGGCTGGCTTCACGGCATGCTCCTCTCGCAGGTAGGTCGTGACGCGATCTGTCGTCGCGCATCGGAGCCCGGCGGTGATCCTCGGGCTCTGTCAGTCCTCTACGTGCGATCGGCTCGATTGGCTGCAAGCCGCCCTCACCCGAACTTCACCCGGCGCGGGCAAACAGCCGTCCGGCATAGACGCCCAAGCCACGGGCCACACTGGCGAAGGGATCACCATTGACGGTTTCGGCGCGCGTGAACGCCGCCGCAAGGGCGGCGCGCAGCGCGCGGATGCCGGTGGAGCCGCCGGTGAAGTAGATGGCGTCGATGTCGCTGGCCTCCAGCCCGGCGTCGTCGACGGTCGTCAGGGCCGTCTGCACGATCTTGTCGATGCCGGCGGTGATCGCCCGCGACAGCAGCGCGCCGTCGACACCGATGCGCAAGTCCTCTTCGATGAAACCGAGTTCGAGCAGGGTTTCGCCACCATCGGCCACCGCCACCTTGGCGTCCTCGACGAGCCCGGCGATGCGGTGCCCTTCGCGCTCGCGCAGCACCTTCATCAGCCGCTGATGGTGCACCGCCTGGTCGTAGAAGATGTCCAGCGTCTGGGCACTGGCCAGCGCCTTGCGGGTGTACAGGAAATTGATCTGGTGCCAGGTCGACAGCTCGAAATAGATCTGCGAAGGAACTTGCTTGCCATTGCGGCCCGGCGCGCCGAGGCCGAGGCAGGTCATCGCCGAGCGCAAGGACAGGTACTGGTCGAAATCGGTGCCGGCGATATGCACGCCGCCGTTGGCCAGCACGTCGCCACTGCGATCGAGATTGCGGGCGCGCCCGGGCCCTAGACGCACCACCGAGAAATCCGAAGTACCACCGCCGATATCGGCGACCAGCACCACGGTGTCCTTGCCCAGCGTCCGCTCGTAGTCGAGCGCAGCGGCGATCGGCTCGTACTGGAAACGCACATCGCGAAAACCGACGGCTTC
Organism: Nevskia sp.; assembly: GCA_021732745.1. Lineage (GTDB taxonomy): Bacteria > Pseudomonadota > Gammaproteobacteria > Nevskiales > Nevskiaceae > Nevskia. The sequence goes on from JAKFUK010000002.1 coordinate 689,052, forward strand.
CGCCACTTCGCGCAGGGTGATCTCGGCGAGCTGGTCGCGCTCCGGGTTGTCATCGACGAAATGCACCGGGCGACCGAGCACCACGCGCGTCAGTTCAGCGCCCGACGCCGCTTCGGCGGTGCGCTTCAGATGCGCCAGGAAGCGGCTGATGATGTCGCGATAGGCCACCGGCTGGCCTTCGATGATCGTCGTCTCGTTGATGAGCTCGCTGCCGAGCAGGCTTTTCAGCGAGCGCATCAAGCGCCCGCCGTAACCCGCCTGATATTCGGCGATCGCCTGGCGACCGTAGGCGATCGAATGCTCGTCGGCATTGAAGAACACCGCCGTGGGCAGCGTTTCCCGATCGCCTTCCAGCATGACCAGTTGCGGCGGCTGGCCGGCGGCGCCGACGCAGGCGGCGGAATTCGAGGTGCCAAAGTCGATGGCGGCGTATGCGGTCATGGTGTTTTCGACGCCAGATCCGCGCCCGGCGCGGACCCCGGCTTGAACAAGGCCGCGCAGTTTACCCGCCCGCGATGGTGGCGAGCGCTTCCGTAAAATCGGCCCCATGAACACACCCCTGAATCCAAAGCAGCTGCCGCTGAGCAAGTGGACGGCCGTGAAGCCGGTCGACAAGGAAAAGCACTTCATCGTCGTCAAGCTGATCGAGGCCGAGCCGCCGGGCGCGCCGGTCATCGACATCGAACTGCAAGCCGTCCATTCCGGCCGCGTGCAAGTGCTGCCATGGCGGGCGCTGAGCGATCCGACTGCGTGGAAGCGCGGCTGGGTCTGAGCCTGGACGCGCTGCTTGCCTGATCGCGGCGCTTGCTCGTATATTGCGTATATACATTCGGAGTCGACCCATGCAGACGCGCGTATTCCAGAGCGGCAACTCGATCGCGGTGCGCATTCCCAAGGAACTGGCGATCGTGTCGGCGTCGCAGGACGTCGAGATCGAGCGGGTCGGCGACAGCCTGGTGATCCGCCCGATCAAGCGGAAGAAACTGACCGGTCTGGGCTCCGTGCTAACCGGCTTCAGCCCCGAATTCATGGCCGATGGCCGCGACCACCACGAGGAACCGGATCGCGACTGGGGAATCTCGGTGCAGGAACCGCCCGCCCCCGACTACCGCCGCAAGCCCTGATCGGCGGCGCGCCGTGCTGCATCTGCTCGACACCAACATCTGCATCTATCTGATCCGCCGCCAGCCGGCGGTGGTCGTCGAACGCCTCGAAGCACTGCACGAAGGTGAGGTGGCGATGTCGCTGGTCACCTATGCCGAACTGCGCGCCGGCATCGAGATGCAATCCCGCCAGCGCGATCAGGACGAGCGGGTGCTGGCGCAACTGGTGACGCTGATTCCGGTGCTGCCGCTCGATGTTTCGGTCGCCGAAACCTATGGCCGACTGCGCGCCGCAGTGCCGGATCGCCGCCGCGACGCCTTCGACCGCCTGATCGCGGCGCACGCCATCGCCGTCGACGCGGTGCTGATCACCAATAACGAGGCGGATTTCGCGGGCTATCCGGGCTTGAGGGTCGAGAACTGGGTAGGCGCTCCGTAGGGTGGGCAGGCTTCATCTGCCCACCGGTTCGCAAAGGTTCGACGATCGCGCAACGCGTGGGCAGATACAGCCTGCCCACCCTACGAGCGACAACGAAAAAGGCCCCGTCTCCGGGGCCTTTTCCTTACTTCATGACGCGGGAAGCGGGGTGACTTAGAAGTCGCCCATGCCGCCCATGCCACCCATGCCGCCGCCGGCCGGCATCGACGGGCCTTCGGACTTGGCCGGGAGCTCGGCGATCATCGCTTCGGTGGTCAGCAGCAGGGCTGCAACCGAGGCGGCGTTCTGGAGCGCCAGACGGGTGACCTTGGCCGGGTCGATGATGCCGGCTTCGATCATGTCGCCGTAGGTGTCGTTGGCGGCGTTGTAGCCGTACGAATCCTTGCCGCCGGCAACCTTGTTCAGCACGACCGACGGCTCGCCGCCGGCGTTCTTGACGATCTGGCGCAGCGGTTCCTGGATCGCGCGATGCAGGATGCGGATGCCGACCGTCTGGTCGTCGTTCGCGCCCTTCAGCTTTTCCAGCGCCTTGGCAGCGCGCACGAGGGCCACGCCGCCGCCGGCGACGATGCCTTCTTCAACGGCTGCACGGGTGGCGTGCAGGGCGTCTTCGACGCGAGCCTTCTTTTCCTTCATCTCGATTTCGGTGGCAGCGCCGACCTTGATCACCGCGACGCCGCCAGCCAGCTTGGCCAGACGCTCGTGCAGCTTTTCCTTGTCGTAGTCGGAGGTTGCGTCTTCGATCTGGCGACGGATTTCGCCGACGCGCGCTTCGATGTCGGTGCTCTTGCCGGCGCCGTCGATGATGGTCGTGTTCTCCTTCGAGATCTGGACCTTCTTGGCGGTGCCGAGGTCGGCGATGGTCGCCTTTTCGAGCGACAGGCCGACTTCTTCCATGATCACCGTGCCGCCGGTGAGGATGGCGATGTCCTTGAGCATTTCCTTGCGACGGTCACCAAAGCCCGGCGCCTTGACGGCGGCGACCTTCAGGATGCCGCGCAGGTTGTTGACCACGAGGGTGGCCAGCGCTTCGCCTTCGACGTCTTCCGAAATGATCAGCAGCGGACGGCCCGACTTGGCGACGCCTTCGAGCACCGGGAGCAGTTCGCGAATGTTCGCGATCTTCTTCTCGTTGATCAGGATCAGCGGGTTTTCCAGCTCGACCTGCTGGCTCTGCTGGTTGTTGATGAAGTACGGGCTGAGGTAGCCGCGGTCGAACTGCATGCCTTCGACGACGTCCAGCTCGTTCTCGAGGCCCGAGCCGTCTTCAACGGTGATGACGCCTTCCTTGCCGACCTTGTCCATCGCGGTGGCAATGATTTCGCCGATCGCTTCATCGGAGTTGGCGGAGACGGTGCCGACTTGGGCAATCGCCTTGCGGTCCTTGCACGGCACCGACATCTTCTTGATTTCGGCGGTGACAGCTTCCACGGCCTTGTCGATGCCGCGCTTGATGTCCATCGGGTCGGTGCCGGCGGCAACGGCCTTCAGGCCTTCGGCGAGAATCGCCTGGGCGAGCACGGTGGCGGTGGTGGTGCCGTCGCCTGCTGCGTCGGAGGTCTTCGAGGCGACTTCCTTCACGAGCTGGGCGCCCATGTTCTCGAACTTGTCCTTCAGCTCGATTTCCTTGGCGACGGAGACGCCGTCCTTGGTCACGGTCGGCGCGCCGAACGACTTGTCGAGGATGACGTTGCGGCCCTTCGGACCCAGCGTGACCTTGACGGCGTTGGCGAGAATGTTGACGCCGTTGGCCATGCGGCTACGGGCATCGTCTGCAAACTTGACTTCTTTGGCTGCCATTTTCGAGTTCCTCGTGTTACGGAATTGGGGAAAAGCGGATTACTTCGAGAACACCGCGAGGATGTCGTCTTCGCGCAGGATCACCAGATCCTGGCCGTCGACCTTCACTTCGGTGCCCGAATACTTGCCGATCAGGATGGTGTCGCCGGCCTTGACGTCGACGGCGTGGACCTTGCCGTCGTCCGAGCGCTTGCCCGGGCCGACTGCGATCACTTCCGCCTTGAGCGGCTTCTCGGCAGCGGAGTCCGGGATGATGATGCCGCCCAGGGACTTCTTCTCTTCTTCGAGACGCTTGACGATGACGCGGTCATGCAGGGGACGCAGACTCATGTTCTCAACTCCTGGTTGTTTGGTTTGGCGTAACGGTTCCGGAGGGGCGGCGGACGGTGGCGCGAACCGCGCATCGCCCTGTTGTTAGCACTCTCCCCCAGAGGCTGCTAATTCTAGGGGCCGGCCCCGGGGATACAAGGGGGTGCGCGCTTTTATTTCGTCGCACCGGATTGGTGCATCGCGTAACACGCCGCCGTTGCAGGTTTGGGGAAGACCGGTCCGTGTTTCAAGACCCGCGCGATCAGCACGCGCAGCGTTTCCCGATTGGCGTAACAGCGTTCACAATATGCACAGGCCCGCTCCGTCCTTCGCCATGCGCTCGATCTCCTTGACCCGCCGCTCCGCCCCGTTCATGAAACTGGCCACAGCCACCTTCTTGCTGGCGTCGGCAGCATCCGCCCATGCGGTGGAACTGGCGCGCGTGGAAGGCTTCGGCCCGGTGTCGCGCGGCTTCGCCGGTGGCGGCCTCGCGCATCCGACTGGCGCGGCAGCCAGCCTGCTGAATCCGGCGGAACTGCTGTCGATCGACGGCGATCGCGCCTTCCAGTTCCAGTTCACCGAAATCCAGGCCCGCATCGAGGTGATCGACAGCGCCAGCGGCGAACGAGTGCGCAATCAGGGTTACGGGGCCAATCGCGGACCCTACGACCTGCCGGAAGTCGCCTTCGCCTACAAACGTGGCAACTGGGCCTTCGGTATCGGCCTGTTCGCCGCGGGCGGCTTCGGCATCGAATTCGGCCGCGACAGCTTCCTGTCGACCACCACCACCAACAATGTCGCCACCGGCCTGCCGATTTCCTCGCGCATCGGCCAGTTGCGCGTGCCGTTCGCGGTGGCCTGGCGGCCGCATCCGCAATGGCGGATCGGGGCCAGCCTCGATTACGTCAATGCCTCGGTGAATCTGGCCAACCTGCTCGATGTGCAGCAGGTCGGCGCACTGATTCAGTCGGGCCGGGCGACCGGCAGTCTGGTGCCGGTGCTGGCCGGCATTCCGAATTTGTCCGGCGCGCACTTCGATTTCGTGCGCAACAACTATCTGGCGTCCGAACTGGCGACCCAGGGCATCGGCGGCCGGGTCGGCGTCACCTGGCAGCCGCTGCCGACCACCGCTATCGCGCTCAGCTACGAATTCAAGACGCTGCTCGCCAACTTCAAGGGTCGCGGCACGCTGACCGCGATCGACGCCGACAACAACCAGATAGCACTCAGCGGTCGCGGCCAGTTGCCGCGCCTGCAATTCCCGGATGCCTGGGTGCTCGGCGTTTCACATCGCCTGACGCCTGAGTTTGCGGTGATCGCCGACCTGCGCCACATGTTCTGGTCCAAGGCACTCGGCGATACCGTGATCAGCTTCGATGCCGATGGCGGCGGCGATCTGCGGGTCAGCCTGCCGACCGGCTTCCGCGACATCACAACCGTCAGCGTCGGCGCCGAATGGCAGTTCCTGCCGGCCTGGACCCTGCGCGGCGGCGGTTCTTTCGCTCTCCAGCAGTTGCAGGACAGCGGCACTCTGAGTGCGGCGTTCTCCACCACCACCCGCAACCACCTGAGCTCGACACTGGTCTGGCGGCTCGCCAAGTCCCACGAACTGGGGCTGGGCATGAGTTACGGCTTCACGCCCGGGGTGCGCAACCCGGGCGGCAATGTCAACAGCGTGCCGGCGATCGAAGTGCGCAATCGCCAGTTCAACCCCAACTTGAGCTACGGCTACCGGTTCTGAGGCGTTCGCGGCGCGCGCCGGCTGTCATCTGTTGTTCAAGACGATCCGACACAAGGCCTGAACGCTCGAACCTGTCGGCCTTGCTGCCGCCGCCGTATCGTTGCCAGCATCCTGCGCGCCCTGCCCCGCGCCCCGAACTGCTGCACGGACGACCTGATGATCCGAATCTTGCTGGCCCTGTTGCTGACGGCGCTGCCGCTGACCAGCTTCGCGTTTGACGCAAGCCACGACGCCTGGACGCGGCTGCTGCAGAAGCATGTCGTCGATGTCCGGCCCGGTCAGGCCACCGCCGTGCGCTACGCCGGTTTCGCTGCCGACCGCCCGGCGCTGAAAGCCTATCTGGCCAGCCTTTCCGCCGTGAAGCCGGACGAGTACGGCCGCTGGACCAAGCCCGAGCAGCTCGCTTTCCTGATCAATGCCTACAACGCCTGGACCGTTGAGCTGATCCTCGGCAGCTATCCGAAACTAAAATCGATCAAGGACTTGGGCTCGCTGTTATCGAGCCCCTGGAAGAAAACCTTCATCCCGCTGCTGGGCCAGACCATCAGTCTCGACCAGATCGAGCACGGCATGATCCGCAAGCCGGGCGTGTTCGACGATCCGCGCATCCACGCGGCGGTCAATTGCGCCTCGGTCGGCTGCCCGGCGTTGGCCCGCAGCGCTTTCGTGGCCCGCGATCTCGATCGCCAGCTCGATGCCGCGCTGTCCGGCTTTCTGTCGGACGCCACCCGCAATCGCTACGACGCCGCCAGCGGCCGGCTGGAAGTGTCGAAGATCTTCGACTGGTACAGCGGCGATTTCGAGCGCGGCCATCGCGGTTACGACTCGCTGAAAACCCTGTTCGCGAAGCACGCCGCCGTGCTGGCCCGCACGTCGGACGGGCAGGCCGCCGTTCGCGCCGGCCGCTACAAGCTCGGCTATCTCGACTACGACTGGGCGCTCAACGATGCCCGTTGAGGCAAGCGCTGATTCGCTGGAGCGGCTGCGGCCGCTGATCGCGATCATTCCGGCGCACAACGAAGCGCCGGCCATCGCCCGCGTGGTCGGCGACGTGTGCAGCGCCCGGATCGCCGGCCGCCTTGCCTTCGATCGCGTCATCGTGGTCGACAACGCCTCCAGCGACGGCACGGCCGACTTGGCCGCTGAAGCCGGTGCCGATATCGTTTTTGAAGCGCAGCGCGGCTACGGTGCCGCCTGTCTCGCCGGCATCAAGGCGGCCGGCGAGCGCGGCGCGCTGGTGTTCATCGACGGCGATGCCTCGGTCGATCTCGCCGATCTGACGGCCCTGCTCGCCCCGATGACCGGGAGTGCTGCCGCCGATCTGGTGATCGGCACCCGCCCCAAGCCCGATCCGGACGCGATGAGCCTGCCGCAACGCATCGGCAACCGCCTGGCCACCGCCCTGATCCGCCTGCTGTGGCGAGTGCCGGTGCATGATCTCGGCCCGTTCCGGGTGATTCGCGCCGAACGCCTCGCCGATCTCGCCATGCGTGATGTCGCTTACGGCTGGACGGTGGAAATGCAGATCAAGGCCTGGCGGCAGGGTTTGCATGTCGTTGAAGTGCCGGTCAGCGTGCGTGTGCGCATCGGCCAATCCAAGATCAGCGGCACCGTGCGCGGCGTCATCGGCGCGGCCGTCGGCATTTTTTCGATGATCGGTCGGCTGTGGCTGGCGGATCGTCAGGAACGTCGTGATCGTGCCCTTTCTCCTGTTGTCCCTCCTGCCCGGAGCACCCTTCGATGAACGCTTTCAGAACCGCGTTACCGGCTGTTTATCTGTCTCTCATGGCTGCGGCCCTGCTCCATCCTGTCGGCGTCTCGGCCTCCGGCAACGGCAGCGGTGGCTATGGCGACAATGCCGCCGTGTTCGGCAACCAGAACCGCAGCCGCTCCTCGTCCGACGGCCGATCCCTGAACGATGAGCAGCGCTACCTGCTCGGCCGGGAAATCTATAGCGCCAAGCTCGGCTGCGAAAGCTGCGCGCTGGGTGGCGCACCGCTCGATGCCACGCTGGCCGGACGGGTGATGTCGGAACCGGAGCTGATGGCCGAACTCGACAAGAAAGAGCGCGCCATGGTCGAGGTCTATCTGAAGCGCCGTTTCCGGCTCTGAACGGCTGACGGCGCGGGTGGTCGCTGCCGCCCGCAACGAGCGTGCGCTCGCGGCAACGGCTGTCTTCCTCATCGGCGGCTGCCTGAGCTGGACCTGGGCCAGCCACGGCGGCGGGGTCACACCGCTGCATTTGTGGCTCGTAGCCGTACCCGGCATGGCGATGATGATGCTCGCCACGCGACACCTGAACCCGGCGCGCGCGACCCTGCCCTGGCTGCTGACCATCGCCGCGACGCTTCGGCTGCTCGGCGTTGCCGGCGCTCCGATTCTCGAAGACGATCACTACCGCTATCTCTGGGACGGCTATCGGCTGGTCGAGCACGGCACGCCGTACGGCGTCGCCCCGTTCGCGAGCTTTGGCGATTCCTCGCTGCCGCAATACGCGCAGAACCTGCTCAGCGGCATCAACAACGCCGATGTGCCGACCATCTACGGGCCGGTCCTGCAAGCGCTGTTCGGCCTGAGTCATCTGATCGCGCCTGGCCAGCTCTGGCCGCTGCAAAGCCTGCTCTCGCTGATCGACCTCGGCCTGCTCGCGCTGCTCTGGCAGCTCGGTGCCCGGCGCGGGGCCTGGCTGTATGGCCTCTGTCCGCTGGTGGTGAAGGAAATCGCCTTTACCGCGCACCCGGATGGCGTGATGGCGATGCTGCTGGTCATCGCCGTGCTGGCGCGCCGCAAGGCCACGCCGAAGGCCGCCATCGGCTGCGGCATCGCCGCCGGGCTGGCGGTGGCGGCGAAGATCAATGCCGTCGTCGCCCTGCCGTTCCTGCTTTGGGGGCTAAGTCCGCTGGCCTGGCTGGCGGCACCGCTGGCGATCGGCGTCGCCTATCTGCCGTTTCTCGACGGTGCCACCGATTTCGCCGGCTTGCAGGTCTTCGCCCGGTTCTGGGTCTACAACCCGGCGCTGTTCGGCGTCGCATCGGCTGCGTTCGGTGACGCCGCTGCCCGCAAGGCGATGGTGGCGCTCTTCGCGCTGATCGCCCTGTGCCTGCTGGTCTGGCAGCAACGACGGCGGCCGCCGACGCCAAGGCTGGACCTGCTGTTCGGCGCCCTGCTGGCCTGCGCGCCGACCATCAACCCCTGGTATCTGCTGTGGAGTCTGCCGTTCGCAGCCCTGTATCCGAGCCGGACCGCCTGGACGGCGGCCGCAACCCTGCCGCTCGCCTACGCGCACGATCGGGTGCTTTACGTGCTGCCAGCCTGGGCGATCGTCGCGCAATTCCTGCCGATCGCCGTCGCCTTCCTGCTCGACTGCCGGGCAGCGCGCCGGCCCCGTGAAATCAGTACACAGTTGTAAACAATTGCCGCAGCCGCGCTAGAATGTTGCGCTGCAATAGGCTGACCATTCTGGCTGCTGTCTGGCAGCGCCCCGCTCGGAGAATTCCTCGATGAAACCCTACGGCCGCAAGGTCGCCATTCTTGGCGGCGCGCGCATCCCGTTCGCCCGTTCCAACGGTGCCTACGCCACGCGCAGCAATTCCGACATGCTGACCGCCGCCCTCAAGGGCATCGTCGACAAGTATCAGTTGCACGGCGAACGCCTTGGTGAAGTGGCGGCGGGTGCGGTTCTCAAGCATTCGCGGGATTTCAATCTGGCTCGCGAATGCGTGCTGTCCTCGGGCCTGTCGGCGGAAACCCCGGCCTATGACCTGCAACAGGCCTGCGGCACCAGCCTGGAAACGGTGATGACGGTCGGCTCGAAGATCGCCCTCGGGCAGATCGAATCGGGCATCGGGGCCGGTGTCGATACCGCCTCGGATGCCCCCATCGGCGTCGGCGAAGGCCTGCGCAAGATCCTGCTCGAAGCCAATCGCGCCAAGACCACGGCAGCGCGCCTGAAAGCGTTCGCGAAGTTCCGCCCGGCCCATCTGGTGCCGCTGATTCCCGGCAACAACGAGCCCAGAACCCGCCTCAGCATGGGCGCGCACTGCGAAATGATGGCCAAGCAGTGGGGCATCCCGCGCGCCGATCAGGATCAACTGGCGCTGGAATCGCACCAGAAAGCAGCACTCGCCTACGACTCCGGCTTCTTCGGCGATCTGGTGCTGCCTTATGCCGGCTTGAGCCGCGACAACAACCTGCGTGGCGACACCACACTCGCCAAGCTGGCCTCGCTGAAACCCGCCTTCGACAAGACCCACGGCAGCCTGACTGCCGGTAATTCCACCCCACTCACCGATGGCGCTGCCGCAGTTTTGCTGGCCTCGGACGACTGGGCCAAGGCCCACGGCCACAAGCCGCTGGCCTATCTCACCGCCTATGAAACCGCAGCGGTGGACTTCGCCGCCGGCCGCAAGGATGGTCTTTTGATCGCCCCCGCCTTCGCCGTGCCGCGCATGCTGGCGCGCATGGGGCTCAAGCTTCAGGACTTCGATTTCTACGAAATCCACGAAGCCTTCGCCGCTCAGGTGCTGTGCACGCTGAAAGCCTGGGAAGATCCGAAATTCTGCAAAGAGCGTCTGGGGCTGGACAAGCCGCTAGGCAGCATCGACCGCTCGCGGATGAACATTCGCGGCTCGTCCTTGGGCCTCGGTCACCCGTTCGCCGCAACCGGTGCCCGCATCGTCGCCACGCTGGCCAAGATCATCCACGAGAACGGCGGCGGTCGCGGCCTGATCTCGATCTGCACGGCCGGCGGCATGGGTGTGACGGCGATACTCGAAGGCTGACCACGCGGGCGAACGGCGCGAAGCGGGTCTCACGCAGAGAACGCAAAGCCGCAGAGAACAGCGAGAAGCCTTTCGCGCCAAGCACGCCAAGAAAATCAAAGGACGGCGACTTGTCATCGCGCTTTTCTTGGCGAACTTGGCGTGCTTGGCGAGAAACGCCGTAATTCTTCAGCTTTTCTCTGCGTCCTCCGCGTTCTCCGCGTGAGATCAGCTTTAACTTTCGCAAGAAACGAAGCCGCAATCCGGCACCGCTTACCGAAACCGGCCCCGGTCGGCATACTTCCCGCATACGAGAACGACAATCTGTCGTCCGACAATAATCATGGGGAGTCCTTGATGAGCCTGTTCCGCACCAAAGCGATCGAAACCGATCTCGAAAAGAACACCGGACTGAAGCGCAGCCTCAACGCCTTCGATCTGGTGATGCTCGGAATCGGCGCGATCATCGGAACCGGCATCTTCGTGCTCACCGGCAAGGCGGCCGCCGTCAACGCCGGTCCGGCGGTGGTGCTGTCCTTTGTGGTCGCCGGCCTGGCCTGCACCTTTGCCGCGCTGTCCTACGCTGAACTCGCGTCCTCGATCGGCGGTGCCGGCAGCGCCTACGGCTACGGTTACGCTGGCCTGGGCGAATGGCCGGCCTGGATCATCGGCTGGATGCTGGTGCTCGAATACGCAGTCGCGGTGCCGGCGGTATCGGCCGGCTGGTCGGAGTATCTGAACACCGGCTTGCAGTCGATCAACCTGCATCTGCCTGCTGCACTCACTCACAGTTTTCTCGATCCGCAACACCCGGGCAGCCTCGTCAACCTGCCGGCGGTGCTGATCATCGCAACTCTCGGCTTCGTGCTGGCCAAGGGCGCGAAGGTCGGCGCGGTGCTCAACGCGATCATCGTGGCGGTCAAGCTGGCGACCATTTTCCTGTTCATCGGCGTCGCCGTGTTCCATGTCGATCCGACGCTCTGGCATCCGTTCATTCCGGCGGAAGTCGTCGATGCCGACGGTACCAAGCACTTCGGCTGGGGCGGCGTATTCGATGGCGCGTCGAAGATTTTCTTCGCCTATCTCGGCTTTGACGCCGTGTCGACGGCAGCGGAAGAAACCAAGAAGCCTTCGCGCGACCTGCCGATCGGCATTCTCGGTTCGCTCGGCGCCTGCACCATCCTCTACATCGTCGTGTCGGGTCTGCTGACCGGCATCGTGCCGTACACCGATCTCAACGTCGGCTCGCCGGTCGCCTATTCGCTGTTGCAGATCGGCCAGAAGACCGCCGCCGGCCTGATCTCGATCGGTGCCATCGCCGGCCTGACCACGGTGATGCTGGTGATGTTCTACGGCCTGACCCGCGTGCTGTTCGCGATTTCCCGCGACGGCCTGCTGCCCTCGTTCTTCGCGACGCTGCATCCGGAAACGAAGACGCCAGTCGGCTCGATCATCGCGGCCGGCCTGATCATGCTGATTCTCGGCGGCTTCGTGCCGCTGGGCGAACTGGCCGACACCGCCAACATCGGCACCCTGGGTGCATTCGTCATCGCCTGCATCGGCGTGCTGGTGCTGCGCCACACCCGTCCGGACCTGAAGCGGCCGTTCAAGGTGCCGTTCGGCCCGCTGCTGCCGACCCTCGGCGTGCTGTCCTGCGGCTATCTGATGACCCGCCTCGGCCAGACCACCTGGACTGCATTCGCGATCTGGCTGGTGATCGGTCAGATCATCTATTTCGGGTACTCGCGAAGCCATTCCAAGCTCGCCAAGCTCTGAGGCGCGGCCATGGAAGCCTTCTGGGCGGCGATCGACGCCGTCAACAACACCCTGTTGTCGGTGCCGATGCTGCTGGCGCTGCTCTGCATCGGCCTGCTGTTCTCGATCTGGAGCAAGTTCTGCCAGTACCGCTCGCTGACCCACGGCGTGGCACTGGTCGCCGGCAAGGGCATCGACACCTCCCACGGTGAAGGCGCGCTGACCCACTTCCAGGCGCTGACCGCCGCGATGTCCGGCACGGTGGGCCTGGGCGCGATTGCCGGCATGGCGATCGCAGTCGATTTCGGCGGCCCGGGCGCGGTGTTCTGGATGTGGGTGGTCGGCTTGGTCGGCATGGCGCTGAAGACCACCGAAGTGACGCTGTCCCTGCTCTATCGCGACACTTCCGAGCCCGGCAATCCGCACGGCGGGGCGATGTATGTCGCCCGTGACGGGCTGGCGCAGCTGAACCCGAAGCTGAAACCCTTCGGCCGCGTGGTCGGCGTGTTCTTCTGTTTCGCGCTGCTGCTGTTCGCCTTCACTGGCGGCAACATGTTCCAGACCTGGAGCGTGGCCGACACCACCCGCGAATACTTCGGCGTTCCGACCTGGGTCACCGGCGTGATCCTCGCCAGTGCGGCGGGTGCGGTGATCCTCGGCGGCATCAAGCGCATCGGCAACGTCACCAAGACGCTGGTGCCGTTCAAATGCGGCGTCTACGTGATCGTCGGCGTCTACGTGATCCTGCATGAAGCGGAAAGCCTGCCGGCGCTGTTCTCCCTGATCGTCAGCAGCGCCTTTTCGCCGACCGAGGGCGCGGGTGCCTTTGCCGGCGGCACCATGGGCTCGGCCTTCCTGTGGGGCATGAAGCGGGCGCTGTTTTCCAGCGAAGCCGGCCTGGGCACCGCGCCGATCGCCCACAGCGCCGTGAAAACCCCGGAACCGGTGACTGAAGGTGTCGTGGCCGGGCTTGAACCGTTCATCGACACCATCTTCGTCTGCACCGTGACCGGCCTCGTGGTGCTGTCGACCGGCATCTGGAACCGCGCCCCGGCGGCGGTCTGGACCACACCGCCAGCGATCGTCGCCGCAGCGCCCGGCCATTGGCAGCCCGATCTGGCGACGATTCCCGCGCAATCCGGCGAGACTCGCGAAGAATGGAAAGCCGGCGCGCCGGTATTCGTGATGGTCGATGCCGCCGGCACCCGCACCCGGCTCTACGGCGTGCTCGGCGACGACGCGAAATCGCTGCGCTGGATGCCGCTGGAAACAGCCGCTCAACCCACGATCCTCGACAGCGGCGTCTACGCCGACTATCGCGGCTCCACCCTGGTCGCCAAGGGCTTCGACAAGGTCCATCCGGGCTTGGGTAGGTGGCTGATCACCGTCGCGGTCTGGGTGTTCGGCCTGTCCTGCATCATCAGTTACGGCTATTACGGCGAGCAGGGCGTGATCTACCTGATCGGCCCGCAGGCGATCACCCCGTACCGGATCACCTGGTGCGTGGCGGCAGCCGTGGCCTGCTTCGGCTTCATCGAAACCTCCGGCCAGCTCGACGCCATCTCCACTGTCGGCCTCGGCTTCATGTACCTCATCAACCTTCCGCTGATGCTGGTGCTCGGCAACAAGGCGATGTCGGCTTATCACGGCTATTTCCGGCGGCTGAAGGCGGGCGAAATCCGGCGCTGACCCAAACCGTAGGTCCGGATTCATCCGGACGCTGCTCTCGATCTCAAGGCGCGCAGTCCGGATGAATCCGGACCTACGAGGCAAGGATTGTCATCGAGGCGCGGCGATTGACAGCTTCAGGCGACTACACTGGCAGCCGCTCCCGAGTTGACCCGGCATGACCCCAACCAGCCTCACCGACATCGCCCACCGCGCCACCGGCCGTACCGGCGTGCTGCTGATGAATCTCGGTTCCCCCGATGCGCCCACGGGACCTGCGATCCGCCGCTATCTCGCGCAGTTTCTTGGCGATCCACGCGTCGTCGAGCTGCCGCGTTTCCTGTGGCTGCCGATCCTGTACCTGTTCATCGTGCCTTTCCGGCCGAAACGGCTGGCCCATGCCTACGGCTCGATCTGGATGGATGAAGGCTCGCCGCTGATCGTCCATTCGAAGCGCCAGACCGCCAAGCTGAAGGCCAAGCTGGCCGCGCAGTACGGCCGCGAAGTGCCGGTGGAACTGGCGATGACCTACGGCAACCCGAGTGTGGAATCGGCGGTTGCCGCGCTCGAACAGCAGGGCGTGCGGCGCATCGTGGTGCTGCCGCTGTATCCGCAGTATTCAGGCTCGACCACCGCCGCCTGCTACGACGCGGTGTTCGCCGAAACCCAGAAACGCCGCTGGATGCCGGAACTGCGCACCTTCGGCTGCTATCACGATCACCCCAGCCATATCGCCGCGCTCTCCAACAGCGTGCGCCGGCATTGGGAAACGCAGGGTCGCGGCGAACACCTGCTGATGTCCTTCCACGGTGTGCCGCAGCACTACGTCACCGCCGGTGATCCCTACTACTGCCAGTGCCAGAAGACCGGCCGCCTGCTCGCCGAAGCCCTGGAACTGCCGAAAGATGCTTATTCGATCAGCTTCCAGAGCCGCTTCGGCAAGGCACCCTGGGTGCAGCCGTACACCGATGTCACGGTGCGGGCGCTGGCCACGCGCGGCGTCAAGAAGCTGGACGTGATGTGCCCGGGCTTCGCGGCCGACTGTCTGGAAACGCTGGAGGAAATCTCCATCGGCGTCGGCGAGGATTTCATCGCCCACGGCGGCGAGGCCTTCCGCTACATCCCCGCGCTCAACGACCACGACGAGCACATCGAGATGATCGCCGGGATGCTCGAAGACCCACTTGCCGGCTGGCTGATGCCGCTGCCGGAAGCCGGCGATGTCGACACCCGCCTGGCGCGAGCGACGACCCTGGAACCCGCATTCCGGGGCAAGACCCCAGCCCCGTAGCGTTCCGCGATCAGGAACGCGGCTCGACGACCGGAGCGGAAAGCGGCAAGCGGAGGGTGTTCGGGCCGGCCGGGCCGAGGCGTCGGTCGATGGTCTGCAACTCGTCCGGTGTCAGCACGATCTGTGGCGCGCTCGGCAGGCGGCGGGCAACCGGCGCCGCAGCCGGTGGCGGCGCAACCGGTTCTGGCGCAGCCGCCGGCAGCGGCAGCGCGATCTTCGGAGCGACCGGCGGATTCTCCGCAAGCACCGCCGGCAAGGGCAGCGACGCGGTGCCGGCGTCCGGCGCGCGCGTTGCCACTGGAATGGCGGCGAGGGGCGCGCGCACGATCGCAATCCGCGCGGTGGCAGGCGTCACCGGGGGCACAACGCCAGCCACCGTCGTGCGCCCCTTCGCGGGCCCGGCCGGATCGCAGCCACGGGTATCGACCCGCTCGCCGATGGCCGTGTCCGGGCAGGCATCGCGGCCGTTGGCGATGCCGTCGAAATCGTCGTCGAGCGAGCAGCCTTCATCGTCCACCCGGGCACCGGTCGCCGAATACGGGCAGAGGTCGGCGAGATCGGCCACGCCGTCGCTGTCGGCATCGCCGTCGAGGCTGCAACCGTCGGCGTTGACCACTTCCGCAGCGCGGCTGTAGGGGCAGTCGTCGCGCTCGTCGGACACGCCGTCGCCGTCGCCATCGACGACCAGTGACGGCGCAACCGCGAACGCCGCCGCACAGAACAGCAGCAGGCTGGCGGCTGCGAACGGGGCGACGCGCGATCCGGATTTCTGGGCCATGCGGAAGTACCGAAGCGAAAGGGGTGGCCGGCGGGCCACGGGGGTGAGCATGCAGCGAATGTACCGGAACGGGACTGCGCGTTCGCAGTCCGTCGCCCGCCATCTGCAAGCTGAGACAATGGCATCACCACCGACCCCGAACCATGCCCCCGATCACCCCGCATGCGCCGCTGATCCTCGCTTCCGGCTCCCGCTACCGCGCCAGCCTCTTGGCCCGGCTCGGCCTGCCGTTCGTGGCGATGCCGTCTGATGCCGACGAAACCCGTCTCCCCGACGAAACGCCGCTGGAGCTGGCCGAGCGTCTGGCGCTGGCCAAGGCGCGGGTGCTGTCGCGCCAGCATCGCGAACGCTGGGTACTCGGTTCCGATCAGGTCTGCGCCTGCGGCAGCCGCGTGCTCGGCAAGCCGGGCACGCGCGCGGCGGCGATCGCGCAGCTCACCGCGCAATCCGGGCAAGTCGTCGAATTCATTACCGCCGTGGCGCTGGTGCACGAGGCCAGCGAAGCCGTGCATCGCCATGTCGACATCACCCGCGTGCGCTTCCGGGCGCTGACCGCCGCCGAAATCGAACGCTATGTCGACGCCGAACCCGCCTTCGACTGCGCCGGCAGCTTCAAGAGCGAAGGCCTGGGCATCGCCCTGGTCGAAGCCATCGAAAGTGAAGACGCCACCGGCCTCGTCGGCCTGCCGCTGATCGCGGTGCGGCGCATGCTGGCGGAGGCCGGCCTGCCGATTCCCTGAGCACGCGCGAAGCCAATTCGCTTTCGATCAATCGCGGGTGAAGGCTTCCAGTTCGGCCAGCTCCCGCTGGGCGCTGACGATGGGGCTGCCCAGCGCGCTGTCGCGCAGCCAGCGGCCCCAGCGGTTGGCATCGGGATCGCGGCCGGCGCGGGCGATCAGCCTCAGCCCGGTGGCGACGATGGCAAGACAGGCGAAGCCGCTCGCGAAGAAACCGATCACCACGCCCGGTGCCTCGCGCCCGAAATCGGCCCCGACGCTGCCAAACAACACCAGGGTCAGCGGAATCCAGATGAAACAGCCGAGCGTGGCAAACAGCGGCCATTCGACCGACAGCTTCCAGCGCGCCAGTTCCGCCATCCGCTGACGGATCGCCAGCAGCGGCGCGCCGTAGTCGAGCTGCCGCAGCCGCAGCATCGTGCGCACCGAGAATGCGATCAGCAGCACGCCGTAGCCGTGCAGCGCCAGTCCGCAGAGCAGCCACTGCGGCTCTGCCCGATGCTTGAACCAATACGGCGCGAAGATCAGGCACAGCGCGAGGCCGCCCAGCAGTTGCAGGCCCTGACCGAGCAGCAGCCAGCGCAGGCTGCGCTGGATGCCGCTCAGCCGCGACTGCCGTTGCCGGCCCAGTTCCAGCGCATCGAGCCGTTCGATCCGGCGATCCAGCAGTTGCCAAGCGGCTTTCAGTTCATCGAGTTCCATGCGGACGTGCTCCGGTCGAGTGGGCTTCGGGTTGGGCTGCGACAGGCACGGCCAGGCGTGCCCGCAATTGCTGCTTGATGCGGCTGATCCGCGTTGCGACATTGCTTTCGCTGATACCGACGATGTCGGCGATCTCGGCATAGCTGCGGTCTTCGAGCAGCAGCAGGATCAGCGCCCGGTTCAGCGGTTCGAGGGTGTCGATCACCGCCTGCAGCATGCGCAGGCGTTCGTCTTCGTCGTCACGGCTGTCAGCCGGTGTCGCGACCAGGCCGGGAAACGCGTCGATCGGCGCCAGCGGCGCGGTGTGGCGCTGCTCCTTGCGCAGGAACGAGATGCCCACGTTCAGCGCCACGCGGTACATCCAGGTCGAGAAACGGCGGCTGGCGTCGTAGCTCGGGAATGCGCGCCAGAGCTGGATCGCGATTTCCTGCGCCAGATCATGGCGATCGTCGGCACTGCGGGCATAGACGCCCGCCACCTTGAACACGATCTTCCGGTGATCGTGCAGCAGTGCTTCGAACTGCTGCCGTCGCATGGCATCCCGCTGCTTCATTCCGATCCCTCGCCGTCCTGTCCCCTGCATGATTCGCAGCGGTCGCGAAAAAATCACGGCGATCGACGAGGTTCCGATCGACGGTCAGCGCATCCGGCGGCGCAGCCAGTCCGGCAGATGGGCGACATCCGGCAGCACCGCCACGGCCCCCGCGCCCAGCAGACGTTCCGACGCGTGAACGCCACAGGCCACGCCGAGCGTCGGCATGCCGATGCTCGTCGCCATCGCCACGTCGTATTCGGTGTCGCCGATCATCAAGGCGCGATCGGCAGCGACACCGGTTTCGCGCAAAATTTCCTCAAGCATCAAGGGATGCGGCTTGTCGGCGGTCTCGTCCGCGCAGCGACTCAACTCGAACAGCGGCCGGACGTGGGCGTGATCGTCGAACGCGCCTTCAAGCCCCGAGCGCGGCTTGCCGGTGGCCACCGCCAGCCGGAAACCCTGTTCACGCAGCGCCGCCAGCGCTTCGGCGGCACCCGCAAACAGCGGTGTCGAATGAATCTTCAGCCCCGATTCGCGCCGGTGCAGCAGCAATTGCTGCATCACCCAGCGCGGATCGAACTCGGGATACAGCCGGCGCATGCCGTCTTCGAGCCCCAAGCCGATCAGCTCGGAAATCTGGTGGTTCTCGCGCGGCGGCAAGCCCAGATCGCGGATTGCCGCCTGCGTGGTACTGACGATCAGGCCAGCGGAATCGGCGAGCGTGCCGTCCCAGTCGAAGATCAGCAGGTCGAATGGGGGCATCGGATTGACGGTTCGTGGAACAGCGATCTCACGCAAAGAACGCAAAGAACGCTGAGAAAAGCTTTTTGGTGGAAATGCTTTTGACTGGTTGTTCTCTGCGTCCTTCGCGTTCTCCGCGTGAGCAACCGCTTTGAAAGCCCGCTCAACGCCCCGGTCCGAGCAAGTCGAGGAACTCGCGCAGTTCGTCGGTCATCGGCGCGTTCAGGATCAGCTTGCCGAAGTCGCCATCGGCCGGCAGTTGCAGGAAATGCGAATGCAGGAACATGCGCCGCAGGCCCAGATCGCGGATCGGTTTCTGGTCGTCTCTGAGTCCGTACTTGCGATCACCAGCCACCGGATGGCCGAGCGCCAGCGCGTGGACGCGGATCTGGTGGGTGCGGCCGGAGAAGATGTGCACTTCGCACAGGGTGGCGTCCTTGTAGTGCGCCTGCGGCACGAAGCGCGACTTCGAGGGCTTGCCGTCTTCCTCGTCGATGTCGATGAAGCGCTCGCCGCCCGGGATCGAGCGCTTGACCAGTGCCGCATCGACATCGCGCGCTCCGCCCTGCAGGCGGCCGACGATCAGCGCGAAGTAGCGCTTGTCGGCCAGGCCTTCGCGGAAGGCGCGCTGGGCGCGCAACAGGCCGACCCGGGACTTGGCCAGCAGCAGCACGCCGCTGGTGTCGCGGTCGAGACGATGGGCGAGTTCGAGGAAGTCGTACTTGCCCCAGCCGCGTGCGGCCTCGATCACGCCATAGGCAATGCCGGTGCCGCCGTGCGAAGCCAGACCGGCCGGCTTGCAGATGGCGAGGTAATGCTCGTCCTCGTAGACGATCGCTTCACGCAGGCGATTCAGGACGGCGTCCGGAGCACGAATCTGCTCGCTCTTCTCGGCAATGCGGACCGGCGGGATACGGATTTCCTCACCCAAGGCGATCTTGCGATCCGGCTTGACCCGGCCGCCGTCGACCCGCACCTGCCCGGAACGCAGGATCAGGTAGATGTGCGATTTCGGCACGCCCGGCAGGCACTTCATCAAGTAGTTGTCGATGCGCTGGCCGTCTTCGTTCGGCCCGACCGTCATGTGCACGACCACGGTCGGCAGCAGCGCCGGTTCAGCGACCTTGGCCTTCACCGCTGCGCGCGACACCTGGTTGAACTTCGGTGCGGTGACCTTCTTCTTCGCAGCCGACGACGACGGCCGGCTGCCGAAGGATTTGCCGAAAGCCGGCTTGGACGGACGCGGCTTGGCGGCAGCAGCTGTCGCTGTCGGGCGCGGCGCGGCTTCAGGGCGCGGTTTCGGACGCTCGGCGGCCGGCTCGGCCGATCGAGCAGCGGCGGCCCGTGCCGTCCGTGGCGGGGCGCGCACCGGCACCGGGCCGCTGTTCCACTCCTCGGTCGGACGCGCCTTCTTGTCGAACTTGCGAACCGGGCGCTCGCTGCGCACCGCCCCACCGGCCGACGGCTTCGACGACGGCCGACCCGCTGGCTTGTCAGCTCGGGCCGGGGCCCGGGCAGGTGCGCGGGCAGGCGAAGGCGCCGAATTCAGCACGTTGTTCCAGTCGCCTTTCTGGCGCGGCAGATAGTCGGATTTCCTGGCGGCGGATTTCCCGGCCGGGCGCTCGCTGCTGCGCCCTGCACCACCGGAAGACGGCTTCGACGATGGCCGGGCGGCCGGCTTGGCTCCCGAACGCGGTACCGACTTCGAGGCGGGTCGCGAGGCCGGCCGGGCGGGCGCAGGACGGGAGGCGACAGATTTGCTGGGGGGCTTGCGATTCAAGGCGATCTCGACAGGTGTTCGTTGTGACGGCAGTGCGTCAGGACCGTGACGACGGGTTCCAGCGGACCACGATGCAGGGTGCCGACGGCTTGCGCCGAGAGCGGAAAAGTAAGCCTTGCCGAACTGCGGCAAAGGAACCGCCGGTTTCGAGCCATGCCCTTGAGCGGCAACGCAAAACTACCGCATTGGACAAGTTCGTGGCACACTTCGGCGCGTCTGTCGCGCATGCGCCAGACACAAAGAAGACTCAAGAACTCAGCGACTGACCCATGGGTCATCGCCGAGGCCTGGCAGGACTCAGCGGACGCGCATGGTAACAAACCGCCCGCCTTGCCAGCGCCAACCCCGGTACCCATCAGCCACGCCGACCGTCATTCGACCGGCGTCCCGCACATCCAGCGTTCCCGCACGAGGCGGGGATGAATCGACGATCGAACCATCACAATTTCGTAACGATCGAGGCGCGCCACAGACGCGCCGCATCCCGTGTCGCGCGGTCGAGCGTCTACCCAGACAGCAATCGAGACCGCATCAATGAAGAGAATCCTGATCAACGCCACACAGCGCGAGGAATTGCGCGTGGGCATCGTGGATGGCCAGAAGCTTTACGACCTTGACATCGAACTGGCCTCGCGCGAACAGCGCAAGTCCAACGTCTACAAGGGCAAGATCACCCGCGTCGAGCCCAGCCTCGAAGCCTGCTTCGTCGATTACGGCGCGGAACGCCACGGCTTCCTGCCGCTGAAGGAAATCCACAAGGATTACCACCGCAACATTGGCGGCAGCGGTGGCAAGGGCAACATGCGCGACGTGATCGCCGAAGGCTCGGAGATCATCGTCCAGGTCGAAAAGGAAGAGCGCGGCAACAAGGGCGCGGCCCTGACCACCTACGTCAGCCTCGCTGGCCGCTATCTGGTGTTGATGCCGAACAACCCGAAAGCCGGCGGCATTTCCCGCCGTGCCGAAGGCGAGGAACGCGAGGAAGCCCGCGAAGCCCTGGCCGCGCTGACCATCCCGGAAGGCATGGGCATCATCGTGCGCACCAACGGCATGGGCCGTTCGGCGCCGGAACTGCAAACCGATCTCGATCAGCTCGCCGACACCTGGGGCCGGATCACCACGGCCTCGGCCGAACTGCCGGCCCCGTTCCCGCTGTACAAGGAAAACAACGTCGTGCTGCGCGCGCTGCGCGACTACCTGCGCCCGGACATCGGCGAAGTGATCGTCGACAACGCCGAAATCTACGAGGAAGCCCGAGCGCAGATGGAGCGCTCGATGCCGGCCGAGAAGCACAAGCTCAAGCTCTATCGCGACGACATCCCGCTGTTCTCGCGCTACCAGGTCGAAAGCCAGATCGAATCGGCGCACGAGCGCATGGTTCGCCTGCCGTCCGGCGGCTCGATCGTCATCGACCACACCGAAGCGCTGACCGCGATCGACATCAATTCGGCGAAGGCGACCGGCGGTGGCGGCATCGAGGAAACCGCGCTGCAGACCAATCTGGAAGCGGCCGATGAAATCGCGCGCCAGCTGCGCCTGCGCGATCTCGGCGGCCTGATCGTGATCGATTTCATCGACATGAATTCGACCAAGAATCAGCGCGAAGTCGAAAAGGCGGTGCAGGAAGCCTGCGACATCGACCGCGCCCGCGTGCAGGTCGGCCGCTTGAGCCGCTTCGGCCTGCTGGAAATGTCACGCCAGCGCCTGCGCCCCTCACTCTCCGAACACACCCAGATCGCCTGCCCGCGCTGCGAAGGCCGCGGCCAGATCCGCTCGGTCGAATCGCTGGCGCTGGCCGCCCTGCGCCTGATCGAGGAAGAGTGCATGAAGGACCGCACCGGCCGCGTCATCGCGCAGCTGCCGGTCGATGTCGCCACCTTCCTGCTCAACGAAAAGCGCGGCGTGATCGCCGAGCTGGAATCGCGCTACATGGTGGTGGTCACCCTGGTCCCGAACGAGACCATCGAGACGCCGAAGTACGAAATCCTGCGGATCCGCACCGATCACATGACGCAGGACAACAACGCCGGCATGAGCTATCGCCTGCCGCAGGATTTCAAGGCCGATGCCCGCGCAGCCTTGGTCGGTGCCGGCACGCCGCAGGGTCCGCGCAGCGCTTCCGGCGACGCCGCGGTCAAGGCTTTGCTGCCGAACGCCCCCGCGCCGCTGCCGCTCGATGCCCCGGATCCGACGGTGGCCGCACCAGCAGTCGCCAAGGCGCGGGTGGCAGCACCGGTCGCCGTGATGAAGCCGGTGGCATCCGAAGGCGGCTTCTTCGCTTGGGTGATGCGCCTGTTCGGCTTCGGCAAGAGCAGCAGCGACGACAACAAGCCGGTCTCTAAGGCCGACGGCAACAACAACGCCCAGCGGCAGCAGCAACAACAGCGCAGCGGCGGCCAGCAGCAGGGTCAGCGTCGTGATGGCGCACGCGAAGGCAATCGCGACGGGCGTCGCGACATCGGCGGTCGTCCGCAGGACGGTCCGCAGCGCCGTGAAAGCCGTCCGGAAGGCGGACGTGATGGCAATCGCGACGGACGTCGTGACGGCGGTCGTCCGGCCCAGGAACGAGGAAATGAAGGCCAGCAGCAGCCGCGCCGCGATGGCCGCAACGGCGGCGAGCCGCGTGCCGAGGGCAGCAACAATCGGCAGCAGAACCCGAATCAGAATGGCGGCCAGGGTCGCCAGGACGGACGTGCTGAAGGCCGTGGCCAGCAGCAACAGCAGCCGAAGCAGCCACGCCAGCCGCAGAACCAGAACCCACGTCCGCAGCAGGCTGCCGCAGCGGCTGACGGCGAACTGCCGATCGTCGCAGCCGCCGCAGCGGTGGTTGTCGCAGCCCCGCTGATGGCTGCCGATGCCGCACCCGTTGAAACGATGAGCGCGCTGCTGGCGTCGACCGATGCCGAAACCGCGGCCGAAGGCGAAACCGCTGCCGATGCCGCCGGCGGCGAGCCGCGCGAAGGCAGTGGCCGTCGCGGTCGCCGTGGCCGTCGCGGTCGTGGTCGCGGTCGCAATGGCGAAGCCGGCGAGCGCAATCCGAACGCAGCCCCCGGCAGCGAAGGTGAAGCCGGCGATGAAGGTGCCGACGGCGACGACGGCCTGAACAGCGCCGACGACACTTCGCCGATGTTCGATGCCTCCGCCATCGAAGCCGCCCCGGGCAGCGACGAACCCGGCTATGCGCCGCGCCGCGATCAGCGTCCGGTGCGCACGGAAGCGGCCGCCGGTGTCGCCGCCGTGATCGCGGTCACGGCCGTCGAAGCGGTTGCGGCACCTGTCGAAGTAGTTGAAACCGTCGTCGCCGAAACGGTCGCGCCGGTCGCAATAGCTGTCGCCGATGAAGCGCCTGCCGAAGTCGCGGTGATCGCGCCGGTGGCGGAAGCTGCGCCGGTGGCCGTCATCGAGGAAATGCCGGCGATGGTCGACGCCGCCGCCGTGCTCACCGAGGTGACCGAAGCGCAGGTCATCGAGATGGCACCGCCTGCGGAAATCGTCGAACCGATGCCGGCGATGGAAGTCGCCGTGGTGGCTGAAGTTGCCGCGGTGGTCGAAGTTGCGGAAGTTGCGGAAGCGGTGGCTGAACCGGCAGCGGCGGTCGTCGAAATGTCGGCGGCAGTGGTCGGCGAGATCGTCGTGGCAGCCGCTCCGCCGGAAGCGCCGGCTGTCGTGGCCGAGATCGTCGAAGCGCCGGCTGCGGACGTCGCGGTGATCGAAATGCCGATCGCTGCGGTCGAGGCTGTCGAAGCGGTCGCGGAAGTGCTGCCGGAGCCGATCGTCGTCGAAACGCCGGTCGAGGTCGTGGCAGCGGCAGAAGCGGTCGTCAGCCCGGTCGACGACACCGAAAAGAAGGTCGACGCGGTCAGCTGATCGACCGCCATCCACCAACAAAAAAGCCGCGTCGAAAGACGCGGCTTTTTTGTTGCGCGATCAAATACTTATTCGCGTCTCAGGATGCGATCCACCAACTGATTGGCCCAGAAGTTCGATTTGAAGCTGGCGCGCACGGCCGCCGCATCGTAGTGGTGAGCCACCCAATCGCGGAACGTCGCGTCCGGGTGTGCGCGCTGCCAGTCGCGCCAGGCGTCGAAGAACGCATCGAGCACGCCGGTCTTGGCAGCCTTGATGTGACCGTGCCGCCAGAACTGCATCTGCCGCGTCGCTTTTTCCACCGGCTCGCCGCGCAGGATCAGCCAGATCGTCGACACCAGTCCGGCCCGATCCGCGCCGGACTTGCAGTGGATCAGCAGCGGCTTCGGCAGGCTGTCGAGCAGTTCGATGATCGCCAGCACCTGCTCGCGCGACGGCTCCTGCCGCGAGCCGATCGGGAAATGCACCAGACGCAGGCCGATCCGCTTGCAGGTGTCCCATTCGAGCTGGTTGGAACCGAGATGCTGCTCGTTGCCGCGCAGGCTCAGCACGGTCTGGATGCCGGCGCGTTGTGCTGCGCGCAACTGGTAGGGCATCGGATGGCCGCAACGATGTAGCTCTGGCGTGACGCTGAGCCGGGTGTTGTAGATGAAGCGGAAGATCGAATGATCGACGAACAGCATGTTGAGCCAGGCGCGGAAGCGCTTGCCCGGGGTCAGCAGCGGCAGGTCCGGCGGCGAAAGCGCGGGCATGGTACTCATCGGCGCGCTTCCAGCAGGGCAGCGACGGCCGCCAGATCGGCCTCGGTATCGACCCCGCGCGGCGGCGGCACATCGGACACGCCGACCGCGATTCGCAAGCCCGCTTCCAGCGCTCGCAGTTGTTCCAGCGCTTCGCAGTTTTCCAGTGCCGAAGCCGGCAACTGGCTGAAACGGCGCAACGCGCCGACCCGGTAGGCGTACAGGCCGATATGGCGAAACGCCAGGCCCGACGGCAGCGGCGAGGTCGGACTGCTGCCTTCGCGCTTCCAGGGAATTGGTGCGCGAGAGAAATACAGCGCGTGGCCGTTGGCAGCGCGGACCACCTTGACGAAATTCGGGTTCAGCCAGTCTTCAAACTGATGCAGCGGATGGCAAAGGGTGGCGATGTCGGCCGTCGGATCATCGGCCAGCAGGCGTGCGGCTTCGATCACCATCGCCGCCGGCATCAGCGGCTCGTCGCCCTGCAGATTGACGACGATCTCGTCATCGGCCCAACCGGCGGCGGCGGCGATCTCGTTGACCCGGTCGGTGCCCGACTGATGGGCGACATCGGTCACCCGCGCGTCGGCACCGAACGCATCGCAGGCAGCGAGCACTTCGGCGTCGTCGGTGGCGATGGTCACCGCTTCCGGACCGGCGACCGCGCAAGCCGCTTCCCAGGTCCATTGCAGCATCGGCTTGGCCCCAAGTTCCCGCAGCACCTTGCGCGGCAATCGGGTCGAACCGAGACGTGCCGGGATGACGATGCGGAAGCTGGGCCGTGAGGCGTGAGGCGTGAGGGGTGAGGCGACGGCCGTCATTTCAGCTCGTCTTCGCGCAGCGGCCGGGCTTCTTCTTCGAGCATCACCGGAATGCCGTCGCGGACCGGATACGCGAGGCGCGAAGCCTTGCACCACAGCTCCTGCACGTCCGGATGCCAGGTCAGCGGACCCTTGGTGACCGGGCAGACGAGGATGTCGAGCAGGCGCTTGTCCATGGATTCAGAGGGTTTTTCGGGGAAGGCTGGACAGCAATTTTCGCACATGCGCCGTGTCGGCCTCGGCGAACACGGCCTCGGCCGGCACGTACCACAAGCCCGGTCGGGCGAAGCTAGCGCACTTCACGGCGTCCTTTTCGGTCATCAGCACCGGCAGTGCGTCGCCGAAGGCAAGATCGCTGGCGATGTAGCGATGATGGTCCGGGAACGGTTGCGGGATGACGACAAGGCCGGCCGCTTCGAGTGCAGCGAAGAAGCGCTGCGGATGGCCGATGCCGGCGACCGCATGCACCTGCTGCCCTTTGAACGAGGCCAGCGGCAGCGCGTCCCCGGTGTGCAGCGACATGGCGCGCTCGATCACCAGATTCATCGCCAACTGCGGCTGGCCATACGCCGGCAGCGTCGTGCGCAGCGCGCCATTGACGATCACCGCATCGACCGTTGCCAGCCGCGACGGCAGCTCGCGCAGCGGCCCGGCCGGCAGCCGTGCGCCATTGCCGAGGCCGCGTGCGCCGTCGATGACGCAGAACTCAAGGTCTCGGGCCAGCCGGTAATGCTGCAAGCCGTCATCGGCGATCAGCAGGTCGACGCCGTCCTGCTCGATCAGTAGCCGCGCTGCGGCGATGCGATCCGGCGCGACCGCAACCGGCACGCCGCAGCGCCTTGCGATCAGCGCCGGTTCGTCGCCGGATTCGGCGGGATCGGTGCTCGCGGTGACGCGCAGCGGGTACTGCGCAGCGCGGCCGCCGTAGCCACGGCTGATGACGCCCGGCCTGAAGCCGAGTGCCCTCGCCTGCTTAACCAGCCAGATGGTCACCGGCGTCTTGCCGGTGCCGCCGACGCTGATATTGCCGACTACCACCACCGGCACTGGCAGACCTATGGCCAGCGCTTGCTTGCTGTGCGCCATGCGATCAGCGATCAGGCCGTACAGCGCCGCAAACGGTCGCAACGCCAGCGGCGCAGGTTCAGCCGAATACCAGCGGCGTTCGAGCCAGCGTTTCAAGGCAGATACCGGATTCCGTAGGGTGGGCAAGCTTCATCTGCCCACCGATTCGCGCCCGCCAAACGCCGCGTGGGCAAATGAAGCTTGCCCACCCTACGGAGAACCGTGCGCTTCACGCGGCAACCGGCTCATCGCGAAATTGCATGCGATGCAGCCCCGCATAAGCCCCATCATGGGCAATCAGCGCCTCGTGCGTGCCCTGTTCGACGATCCGGCCCTGATCCATCACCACGATCAGGTCGGCGTTCTGGATGGTCGACAGGCGGTGGGCGATGACCAAGGTGGTGCGGCCCTTCATCAGCTCGGTCAGCGCCTGCTGGATGGCGCGTTCGGATTCGGTGTCGAGCGCGCTGGTGGCTTCGTCCAGAATCAGGATTGGCGCGTCTTTGTACAGCGCGCGGGCGATGGTCAGGCGCTGCTTCTGGCCGCCGGACAGATTGGCTCCGTCCTGGCCAAGCATGGTGTCCAGCCCCTGCGGCAGCCGTTCGATGAACTCCCAGGCGTGGGCGCGGCGAGCGGCTTGCTCGATCTTGTCGCGCGTCGCACCGATCGAGCCGTAGGCGATGTTGTCGGCGATGCTGGCGTTGAACAGCACGATGTTCTGATCGACCAGCGCGATCTGCCGGCGCAGGTCCGACAGCTGGTAAGCGCGCGCGTCGTGTCCATCGAGCAGCACGCGGCCGGAGGCGGGATCGTAGAAGCGCGGGATCAGCGACAGCAGGGTCGATTTGCCGCTGCCGGAGCGGCCGACAAACGCCACCGTGGCGCCGGGCGCGACATCGAGCGTCACGCCGTCCAGTGCCGCACGCCCATCGGCTTCGTAGGCGAAACGCACGTCGTCGAAACGCAAGTGCCCGCTGCTGCGCGCCAGCGGCCGGCTGCCGGTATCGGCTTCGACCGGCGTATCGAGGAACTGGAACAGGTCGGCGCCCGCCACCAGGCCACGTTGCAGGCGTTCGCTGATCGAGGTCATGGCCGCCATCGGCGCGCGCAGGCTCAGCATCGCGGCGATGAACGAGGCAAAGGTGCCGGCACTCACCGTCTCGATCATCCCCGGTGCGGTGGCGACGAACACCAGCATCGCCACACCGACGGCAGCAATCATTTCCAGCGCGCTGTTCGAGGCGGCACCGCTGGCGGTCATCTTCAGGCTTTGCCGGCGCAGGTAATCGTCCATGCGCCGGAAGGCGTCGAGCACATAACTTTCGCCGCCGTAGAGCTTGAGGATGCGGCGGCCGGTGATCGCTTCATCGGCCGAATGGGTGATGCCGGCCACCGAGCCCTGCACGCGCTGCGACAGCTTCCTGAACCGGCGATTGACCCAGGTGATCGACAGGCTCACGAGTGGGGCGATGGCGAGCGTGAACAGCGCCAGTTTCCAGCTGGTCCAGAACATCAGGCCCAAGAGGCCGATCGCCGACAGGCCGTCCTTGATGATCGCGGTCAGCACCCCGGTCGCGCTGTCAGCCACCTGCCCGGCGTGATAGGTCAGCTTGGTTTGAAGATCGGCATTGCGGGATTTGTCGTGATGGGCCACCGGCACATAAAGCAGATGCTCGAACACCTCGCAGCGCAGCCGCGACACCACTCGCTGACCGACTGCCGCGATGCCCCAGGCCGCGCAGAAACCGGCCACGCCACGCAGCGTGAAGATGCCGAGGATCGCGAACGGCATCACCGCGATGACCTTGGGATCACGCTCGACGAAGATCGAATCGATCAGCGGCTGGATCAGACGCACGAAGGCGATATCGGTGCAGGCGAAGGTGACCATGCCGAACAGCGCCAGCAGGAACAGCCGCCAATGCGGCGCGCCATAGGCCATCAGGCGACGCCAGACAGCGGCAGAGCGATACGGATCGGGAGCAGTCATCGCGAAATGGTAGCAGCCGGGTTGGGTCGTCTAAGATCGACCGGCCACAGCGGTCTCACGCAGAGAACGCGGAGGACGCAGAGAAAGGCCAAAGCGGTTCGCACAAAGAACACGAAGAACACGAAGGAAAAGCGCCGCCGTGCCTTTGGTTGTTCTTCGTGTTCTTTGTGTCCTTCGTGCGAAATGTTGTTGTCTGTTCTCTGCGTCCTTTGCGTTCTCCGCGTGAGCCCGCTTCTCGGTTTCCGCCCGTCCTGTCCAGCTAGAGCACCATGTCCAGCCCATCGAAAACCCTGTTCGAGAAGATCATCGCTCGCGAGATTCCCGCAGCGATCGTCTTCGAGGACGCGCTCTGCATCGCGATCCGTGACATCAATCCGGTTGCGCCCACCCACATCCTGCTGATCCCGAAGAAGCCGATGCCGCGCCTTTGCGACGCGGTGCCGGAAGACCAGGCCCTGCTCGGTCATCTGATGCTGACCGCCACGAAGATCGCCGAGGCCGAAGGCTATGGCGACGCCTATCGCCTCGTGGTCAACAATGGTGCTGCGGCCGGGCAGAGCGTGTTTCATCTGCATCTGCATATCGTCGCCGGGCGGCCTTTGAAGTGGCCGCCGGGCTGAAGTTTCATCTGCGGCGGCATCCATCCGCTGTTTTCGCCATTCGAGCAAAGCCGGATCCATGAATCCGGCAAAACCCGGGCTTGAGGAGGCCCCATCCACATGACTTCGATCCGCGCCGCACTGCTGGCACTGACACTCGCTTCCGCTCCGACAGCGGTCATCGCCGCCGAACCGGCCGCAGCACCCGCCGGCCTCAAGGACTGCCCGCCTTTCGAGGCGCTGCGAACGCTGGAAGCGGACAAGATCGCCGCCCGGCAGCTCAAGCCGCTCGACTCGAAACCGGCCAAGCCCGAGCTGCACAAGGAACTGCTGGCGATGATGGAGCGCGACCAGAACGCGCGCAGCAATGCCGCTGCCAGCGCCAAGGCCAACGGCGGCCGGCCAGATCAGCCGTTCATCCTGGCGATCTTCCAGGCCGATCAGGAAAACACCTCGCGGATGCGCGAACTTGTGGACGCCGGCCAGTTCCCGAGCGCCAAGGACGTCGGCCGCGATGGCATCCGCGCCGCCTGGCTGATCGCCGCGCATTCGGATCGCGATCCGGAGCTGCAGGGCAAGCTGCTCAAGCTGCTCGAGCCGCTGGCGAAAAGCGGCGATCTGGTGCCGCAGGATTTCGCGCTGCTGTCGGACCGCGTCAGCGTTGCCCGGGGTGAGCCGCAACGCTACGGCACGCAGTTTCGCGCTGTCGGCGGCATCAGCCACCCGCAGCCGATCGCCGATGTCGCAACACTCGAAAAACGCCGCGCCGACACCGGCCTGCTGACTCTGCAGGAATACGGCTGCCTGCTGCAGCAGTTCCACGGCATTCCGGTGGACCTGACGCCGCTGGAGCTGCCGCCGGCAGCGCGCTGAAACCTCCGAGCCCGCCGATGAGCATCCGCGCCACCTACTGTCACTTCCAGACCGTCCCCACCCGCTGGAAGGACAACGACTGCTACGGCCACGTCAACAATGTCGAGTACTACTCGTACTTCGACAGCGTGCTGAACTGCTATCTGATCGACGAAGGTGGCCTCGATATCCATAACAGTGCGGTCATCGGCTACATCGCCGAATCGAACTGCAAGTTCCTGCGCTCGGCGGCTTATCCGGATGTGCTCGAAGTCGGCCTGCGCATCGGCAAACTCGGCAATTCATCGGTGCGCTACGAGCTAGGCCTGTTCAAGAAGGGCGAGGACGCACCCTGCGCCGAAGCCTGGATCGTCCATGTCTTCGTCGATCGCGCCAGCAACCGTCCACAGCCGATTCCGGACCGTATCCGCACCGCCCTCGCCCGCATCCAGACCCCATGAGCCTCAAGACCCGCGCCGCCGTGCTTCGCGAAATGGGCCTGCCGGCCCCGTATGCGGTGTCGAAGCCGCTCTCCATCGAAACCATCGACCTCGCCCCGCCCGGCCCCGGCGAACTGTTGGTGAAGATGACGGCCGCCGGCCTGTGCCATTCGGACCTCAGCGTGATCGACGGCACCCGCCCGCGAGTGATGCCGATGGCGCTCGGTCACGAAGCGGCCGCCACTGTCATCGAATGCGGCAGCGATGTCGCCGGCATCAAGCCCGGCGACGACGTGGTGTTCTCCTTCGTCCCCGCCTGCGGCCACTGCCAGCCCTGCGCCACCGGCCGCGCTGCGCTGTGCGAACCGGGGGCCAAGGCCAACGTCGCCGGCACCTTGCTGGCCGGTGCGCGCCGTTTGCAGTTTCCGGATGGCGGAGTCGAGATCAACCACCACCTCGGCGTCTCCGGCTTCGCCGAGTACGCCGTGGTTTCCGCCGCATCCGCCGTCAAGGTCCGCCCCGGTCTCGCTCCAGAAATCGCCGCCCTGTTCGGCTGCGCCGTGCTGACCGGCGTCGGTGCCGTGGTCAACACGGCGCGGGTGCCGCCGGGCGCGTCCGTCGCCGTATTCGGCCTGGGTGGTGTCGGTCTTGCGGCCCTGCTCGGCGCGCGTGCAGCGGGCGCTGCCACCATCGTCGCCATCGACTTGCAGGCCTCGAAACTGGAACTGGCCCGATCACTCGGTGCCACGCACGTCATCAACGCCGGAACCTCGGCCGACGTTGTCGCTGAAATCCGCGACGCCACGCGCGGTGGGGCGGAATACTGCTTCGAGTCGGTCGGCAACGAGCGCGTGCTGCAACAGGCCTATGCCGCGACCGCCCGCGGCGGCACGACGGTGACCATGGGGCTGCCGCATCCGTCGAAGCAGTTCTCGATTTCGGCGGTGAGCCTGACGGTCGAGGAGCGGACGGTGAAGGGGTCGTACATGGGCTCGTGCGTGCCGAGCCGCGATCTGCCGCGGTTTGTGGCGATGTATGTCGCGGGGCTGTTGCCGGTCGATCGGCTGTTGACGCATCGGCTGCGTTTGGACGACATCAATGAGGGGTTTGATGTTTTGGCGCGGGGGGAGGCGGTCAGGCAGGTGGTGCTGTTTTGATCTTCTCAAGCAAATTTACATTGTAAATACAATGGAATAGGCTTCTGCACATGGATGTGCGTCACGAACTCAACGGTATCCGCTTCATCTGGAACGACGAAAAGGCTCGGCTGAATGTCGTCAACCACGACGGCATCACTTTCCAGCAGGCTGCCGAAGTCTTTTTCGATCCGTTCATGGTTGTCGAAGATGCAAGCCGGAACGATGAGGCACGAGATGCTGCCATCGGCTTCGATCTCGCCGGGCGCGTGCTGTATGTCGTGCACATCGAAGTCGATGGCGAGTACATCCGTATCATCTCGGCTCGCAAGGCCACATCACAGGAACGCGAACGCCATGATTTCTGAACGCATCCAGACTCGTCTGAGGAAAGACCGCCCGATGACCACCATCACTTTGCGCATCCCGATCGATGTCGTCGAATCGTTGAAGGAGCTTGCCCCGAAGACCGGTCATGGCGGCTATCAAGCGCTGCTGAAGGCGTATATCGGCGAAGGCCTGCGACGCGACGAAGCCAAGCACTTCTTCGGGCCGGCGGAGCGGTTGGCGGATGCCTTGCGGCGGCGCGGGGTGCCGGATGATCTGTTGGAGGATGCGATGCGGGATTTGGCGGCTTGAGAAAGTTCAATAATTCGAGTCTCTCCCTTTATATTTCTATAAACCTTTGAAAAAAAACACATTTATGCGTTCGTTTTTTCTGAATATTAACCATAGGGGGGTGCGGACGAAAACTTGGACTACCAGGAGGTAGTTCATGTATTCCTACGAAGATCGGATTCGAGCCGTTGAGCTCTACATCAAGCTCGGCAAACGCGTCAGACCCACTATCCGTCAGCTGGGTTACCCAACAAAAAATTCTCTGAAGGGCTGGTACAACGAATACCAGCAGAAGCTCGACTTGCCAGCGGGCTATGCGGGCCGGCGACCCAAGTTCTCGCAGGAGCAAAAAGCGGCAGCTATCGAGCACTACCTCACTCACGACCGCTGCATTGCTGCCACCATGAGGGCATTGGGCTATCCCGGCAGAGGGACACTAACCGCGTGGGTTCGCGAGGCCATTCCTGGGGCCAGAAGGGCTGTCGTTGGAAGTGTGGGGCGACGAAGGTATTCCGGGGAGCTGATGCACGCGGGAGTCATGGAGCTTTGCACGCGTGAGGAAAGTGCGCAGGCTGTAGCCGACAAGTTCGGCGTGTGCCGGCCAACGCTGTACAACTGGAAGAACCAACTTCTGGGACGTGAGGCACCCGCATCCATGAAAAGCACCAATCAATCTCCGCCGTCGCAAGAGCGCGACGACCTTGAGCGCCAGGTTGAGTCACTGCGCCGCGAAGTCAGGCAACTTCGCCTTGAGCAGGACCTCTTGAACAAGGCCAACGAACTGTTAAAAAAAGGCCTGGGCGTCGACCTGCAGCTCCTGTCCAACCGGGAGAAGACACTGCTGATTGACGCCCTCAGGGAGCACTATGGCCTGCCTGAGCTCCTTGCACAGTTGGACCTTGCGCGTAGTTCGTACTTCTACCATCGGGCCCGCGCAGCGGTGGGCGACAAGTACCTGGAGGTGCGGCAATCCATCACCGACATCTTTGAGTCGAACCACCGCTGCTATGGCTACCGCAGACTGCAAGCATCGCTCACCAGACAGGACGTCGCGATCTCCGAGAAGGTCGTGCAGCGGTTGATGAAGCAGGAAAGCCTGGTTGTTCCAAAGCCCAGGAAGCGCAGGTATGCGTCGTATCTTGGCGAGATCAGTCCAGCGCCTGAGAACCTCATCAACCGCGACTTCCAGGCCGCGGTCCCCAACGAGAAATGGCTCACCGACATCACGGAGTTCCAGATCCCGGCTGGCAAGGTGTACCTCTCGCCCATCATCGACTGCTTCGATGGAATGGTCGTCAGCTGGACCATTGGGACCAGTCCGGACGCTGAGTTGGTCAACACGATGCTGGATGCGGCCATCGAGACAGTGGCCGAAACTACTGACCGGCCTGTGGTTCACTCCGATCGGGGCGGCCACTACCGCTGGCCAGGTTGGCTATCAAGAATGAACGACGCGAACCTCACACGCTCGATGTCTCGCAAAGCGTGCTCACCTGATAACGCCGCTTGCGAAGGCTTCTTCGGGCGGCTGAAGAACGAGCTGTTCTATCCTCGGGATTGGAAGAACGCCACCATTGAGCAATTCATCGAGGCGGTCGACTCGTACATCCGCTGGTACAACGAGAAGCGGATCAAGATCTCTCTTGGCTCTCTCAGCCCTATCGAATACCGGGTGAGCCTTGGACTTGCGGCATAAAACCAGTCCAAGTTTTTATCCGCACCCCCTAGTATTGAGACCAAAGTTGATCTCATTCGCGCATTACTCATCAGGCCATCATCCAAATGCATCAGATTGCACAACTCATCACTCAAGCAGTTCACGTTCGCTACATCAAGCTCGGTGGTGGTGGCGGTCGTTTCAAACTTTGCCAAGAACTCGGGATTGCCGAACTAGGATTTGGCTTGCAGCAGCCGGATCGTTTCCCAGCGTTTGCTGCCGGGGATTTCGCAGCTTTATCGAAGTTGATGGCGAAAGACGGCAGCAAGGCTATGTCGATCGCCAATGTGATTGGCCAATTAAAGAAAGCGAGCATTGCTGGCGATGGTCCGACGATCTGGATCACTTTCGAGGACGGCAAGATGTGGTGGGCGGTGTCGGCGTCGGATGCCACATGGCAGTTACCGGCCAACATTGACGAATCGGGGCTACAACTCACGCTTGCGCAAACCTGGACCTGCCTTGATACAGCTGGTAATGAGCTTCGCATCAACGATCTGTCAGGCGATCTCACACAGGTTTCTCAATACCGCGGTACGGTTTGCGCAGTTAAAACGATCGACTACGTCAAGCGGCGGCTTATGGGGGATTACCGCAGCGAAGCAAACCGGGCAATGGCAGCAAAGACTGAGCTTGCAAGCAGTCTGCTGCCCTTGATTCAGCATTTAAATCCTGCGGATTTCGAGTTGCTGGTGACCCTCGTGATCGCTCGTAGCGGATGGCAGCAAGTCAGCGTTTCGGGCAAGACGATGAAGGACATCGACCTTGAGTTGGTGCTGCCATTGACGGGTGAGCGTGGGCTGGTGCAGATCAAGTCAAAAGCCGATGGAAGACTGATCGAAGAATGTCTTTCGGAAATGTTGAATTGGGGCAAAGAATATCGCCTGTTCTTCGCCTATCACACGTGGGTTGGCAACGAGCCAGAAGCCACAGCGCTCGAACGGTACAAGTCCGGCCGTATTCTTGGAGGCGAAGAACTCGCTTTGACGGTAA
The DNA here is from genome assembly GCA_021732745.1 of Nevskia sp. Lineage (GTDB taxonomy): Bacteria > Pseudomonadota > Gammaproteobacteria > Nevskiales > Nevskiaceae > Nevskia. Next base: position 724,029 of record JAKFUK010000002.1, read on the forward strand.
TCGGTGCCGGTCTGACCGATTGGCTGATCAACAAGGTTCGATAGTACCCTACTCGATTGCACATCCGCCGCCCGCGAAAACGGGGCGGCTGGGTTCTTCTTTTCCGGAATATCCATGAAGCTTGCTGTCATCGGCTCGCGCACTTTTGCGAACGCCGCCCTGATGTCGCGGACGCTGGATTCATTGTCAATTACTTGTGTCGTCTCTGGCGGTGCAAAGGGTGCCGACGAACTGGCTGCTGCATACGCTGTCCGTCGAGGGATTCCAGTAGAGGTGTTCAAGCCCGACTGGAGTATCGGACGTGCTGCTGGTCCGGTACGCAACCGGAAAATCATTGAGGCCTGCGAACAAGTTGTCGCGTTCTGGGACGGGCGATCACGGGGAACAGCTGATGCAATCGCGAAGGCACGCTCCGCCGGACGGCCGGTAATCGTTGTCCAGTTCAGCGATGACGTAGGAATTTAAGGGGCCAGGCTCAGGTCTCTAATCGCCGTCCTGTCGCGACGAGCCGCGCCGCTTTTTTCGCGCTATAGCGCGCGGGAAGCTTCAACCGCTCCCCGCTTTCCTTGTCGCCCAAGGAAAGTAATTTAAGGGGCCAGGCTCAGGTTTCTAATTACCAAAGGGGCCAGGCTCAACCCACCCTGACAAGCCCTTCCCTCAACCGCGCCGTGCCGACTCCTCAAACAGCCGATCTTCCGACTGGCTGCGTTACTCTGAAAGCGACGCTCCGGCAGCCTGCCGCAGCGCACACCACCGATGGAGAGGCGTCGAAATGGGATTGTTCAACAGCATCCTCGAAAAACTGGGCATGGGCTCGAAGGCAGCCGCACCGGCGGCAAAGGCAGCCGCTGCACCAGCAGCCGCGCCCGCAGCACCTGCACCGGCGGCGGCACCCGCCGCAGCGCCAGCCGCACCGGCGGGACCTGCGCCGATCTCGGTTGTCGATGTCGTCGGCAAGCTTGAAGCACTGGCAGCGGCGAGCGCGCAGAAGTTGAACTGGAAGGTGTCGATCGTCGACCTGATGAAGCTGCTCGGACTCGACAGCAGCCTCGGTGCCCGCAAGGAGCTGGCGACCGAACTCGGCTGCCCGGCCGACAAGATGGGTGACTCGGCGCAGATGAACATGTGGCTGCACAAGACGGTGCTGCAGAAGCTGGCCGACAACGGCGGCAATATCCCGAAGGATCTGCTCTAACGCGCTTTCGGTTTGAGTGCATGCACAAAATCCGTTCGGGCTGAGCTTGTCGAAGCCTTGCTTGTCGAAGCCTTGCTGGTCGAGGCTTTTGCGCATGCCCTTCGACAAGCTCAGGGCGAACGGGGTCGGGGCGGTGTCGTCACTTGAACCCGAAATGCTCTGAGGCGCTCAAAGGAGGGTTGCGACCCGCCTTCCCCACGGTCCCGGAGCGACCCTCGCTCGCGACTATGCGATGAAGGCCGCGTCCACCTTGGTGGGAGTCAGGGGAACGCCGCAGCCATTCCTCAGTTTTTGACGCCCGGAATCACCCCGGTCACGACCCGACCCTCTATTTCGCCGCTGATCAGCGGCGAAGGCTTACTTCTTCGCTGGTGCCGCGCCGCCCGACACCGTGACGGTGATCTTTTCCGACTGCACGCTCGGATTGAAGGCTTGCTGCTTCCAGTCGGCGAACAGCAGTTGCAGCGTGTGGCTGCCCGGCGTCAGGGCGAGCGCGGTTTCCGTCTGGCCCTTGTCGAAATGAATGATCTTCGGGTTGTCCAGCGGCAGCGCCAGGGTGGCGTCGAACTGCGGATCGTCGACCAGCACGACGTGATGGCCGGTTTCCGCGCTCTGCAGGCCGGCCGGCGACACCCCGGCGGCTTTCAGGCCGAACTGGATCAGCACCGGACTGGCGATCGTCGCACCGGTCTTCAGATTGATGAAATAGACCGCCGCACCCGCCGGGGCCGGATTGGCGAGGCCGAGCGTCTGCTCGACCTTGGCACCGGCCTGCTGCTTGGCGGCGTTCTTCAGATCCGACTTCCAGTCGGCAAGGGCAATGCCGGTGGCGGCGACAAAGGTGATCAGAACAAGGGCTGCGCGCATCGGAAGATTCCTGAACGGATGATGGAAGGGGCAAGGCGGGTGCAGCCTGCGGGAGCAAGCCTGAAAGCGGGCTGAACGGCGGATGGTAGCGCGCCAACTGTTGCGTGATGACGGCCAGCGCGGCCGCGCGGCACACTGCGCGCCACCGTTCCCCGCCTGCCGGAAATCCTTCATGTCGACCGTTGCCGACCCGCTCTACCGCCTGTTCCATTCGCCCGGTGCCTGCTCGCTGGCACCGCATATCGTGCTCGAGGAATTGCGCGAAAGCTGCGCCATCAATTACGAACCGGTGCCGGTGGTGATCGCCGAAGGGGCCAACCGTTCGCCCGCCTATCTGGCGATCAACCCGCGCGGCCGGGTGCCGGCGCTGGCTTACCGCGACGAGGCAGGCCAGGAACAGATCCTGACCGAGGCGATGGCGATCCTGCTGTTCCTCGGCGGCCGCCATCCGGAAGCCGGGCTGGTGCCGACCGAGCCGATGGCGTTCATCCGCCTCGTCGAATGGATGAGCTGGCTGGCCTCCACCCTGCACCAGGCCGGCGTGCGCACCGTGTTCCGGCCGGAACGCTTCACCACCGCCACCGACAAGGCCGCCCACGAAGGCATTGCCGCGCAGGGCCGCATTGCGGTGCGCGCCGGCTTTGCGGAGATCGAGGCGAAGCTCGCTGGACGAGCCTTCGCCTTGGGCGACCGCTTCAGCGTGCTCGATGCCTATCTCGTCGTTTTCTATCGCTGGGGCGGCCGCTGCGGCCTGACGATGCGCGCGGAATTTCCCGGCTTTGCGACGCTCATCGATGGCTTGCGCGCGCGTCCTGCAGTGGCGCGGGTGATCGCCCGCGAACGCCTGCAGATGGAGTGACGCCCGCGCTGCGTTCAGTCGTCCGGATAGCCCCAGGCACGCACCCAGGGCGCGAGGATCGGCAGCACCGACGCCAATTGTTCGCGATAGACCCGCCAGGTGCCGATGCCATCGCGATTCAGGCCTCGACCCACCTGCGCGCTGCTGACCGTGCGTACCGCGCGTGCCTGCGACTGCGCGGCAAAATCGCGCATCGCCGGCTGCCAGGGCAGTTCCAGAAAGCGGCATAGCGCCTGCGCCTGACCGTCGAAATCGTCGACCAGCGCTTCGTGGCGAACGATCAGCGCCTCCACCGGCAGGCCCGCCAGCCCCTGCTCGACCAGCCGCTGGGCGACATCGAAGAAGCGCGCGGTGTCAGCCAGATCGAGGAACTCGAAGGTCGAGGGATTGATCACGAACAGATGGCGGAAGCAGCTCAGCACGACATCGCGCGGATCGCGACGGACGACCACCAGTTTCGCGTCCGGAAACAGCCGCGCCAGCAGCGGCAGGCCGAGCAGGTAGGTCGGCAGCTTGTCGACGAAAAGCCGGCCGCTGACGGTGCCGACCTTGCGCTCGACCGCGCGCCAGTAGGCATCGCGATAAGGCGCGAGCACCCCGGCATCCGCTGCATCCAGCGCCGCCAGACCGGCTTCGCTGCCGAGAAATCGCTGCGCGGCCGCCGACAGCAGTTCCACTTCGTCGAGTGCGGTGATCTGCGGATGGCTACCGAGCACCTGCCCGAGCAGGGTGGTGCCGGAACGCGGAAAACCGACCACGAAGGCGTGGCCGGCGGCCGGTCCGGGCTTGGCCGGCAGCGCGGCGATCCACGGCGCACGGCAGCCCGGTGCCTGGGCGGCAAGCAGGCGGCTGGCCAGTGCCGCGCCGCGCTCTTCGCGGCCGGCAGCAAAACGCGCGGCCTGCTGGGCGCGCAGGGCCGCGTTGGCAAGCGTCCATTCAGCGAAGGCTTCATCCGGCCGCGACTGCGCGTGCAGCGCATCGCCCAGCACTGCGCGAGCCACGGCGAGCGCATGGGCCGAAGCCTGAATGGGTGCCGCCAGCAGCGCCCGCAGGCGTGATTCGGCCGCTTCCGGCTGCTGTTCGCCGATCTGCGCCTGGGCCAGCGCAATCTGGGCGGAAGCTTCGTTCGGGGCGATGTGCAGCGCCGCTTCGGCATGTGCGCGGGCCTGTGCCCAGCGGCCGCGCCGCACGGCCAGCCCGGCGGCGTTGGCATGCGCGGCGGCGTGCAGCGGATCGAGCGCGGCAGCCCGCGCGTAGGCGGCCAATGCGGCTTCCACTTCGCCGCGATTCTCCAAGGTCCAGCCCAGCGCAAACTGCGCCGCCGCATCGCCGTCATCGAGCGCCACCGCACGCTGCAAGGCCCCTTCCGCTTCATCGAGCTGGCCCAAACGCGCCCGGCATTGGCCGTAGGCAGTGAGCGTCGGCAAGTGATCGGGGGCGATGCGCAGCGCGCCGCCGAAGGCTGCGGCCGCTTCGGCCAGCCGCCCCTGCATCTCGCGGAACGCGCCGAGCACGCGATACGGCAGCGGATCGCGGTGCTGACCGCTGGTGATCAGCGTTTCGGCCAGCAGCGCCGCACGCGCCAGATCACCGGCCTGCGCCAAGCTGTGCAGTTCCGCCAATTGCGACGCGGCGTCCGCCATCGAAACGCTCAGGCCTCGGCCAGCACGGCGGGTGCCGCGTGCCGCACCAGCTTCGCGGACTTGTAGGCGAAGCGCAGGGTCAAGCCGACGGCCGCTGCCGCCAGCCCCGCCGTCAGCCCCCACCACAGACCGTCCGGGCCATGACCGAGATGGAAGGCCAGCCACCAGGCCACCGGCATGCCGATGCCCCAATACGAGACCAGGGTCAGCAGCATCGGCATCCGCGTGTCCTTGAGGCCGCGAAGCGCGCCGTTGGCGGTGGCCTGCACGCCATCGAAAAGCTGGAAGGCGGCGGAGATCAGCAGGAAGCCGGCGGCCTGCGCGGCGATCACCGCATCGGTGGTGTAGAAGCTGACGATCAGGCCGGCGAACAGCAGCATGATCGCGGCATTGGAGGCGGCGTTGACGGTGCCGAGACTCAAGCCAACCAGTCCGCGCCAGCGCGCCGCCGCGTGATCGCCGGCACCGGCCGCGTGGCCCACCCGGACCGTGGTCGCCATGCCGACGCCGAGCGGAATCATGAACACCAGTGACGAAAAATTGATCGCCACCTGATAGGACGCGACGGTCGCTTCGCCGAAACGCGCCATCAAGAGCGCCATCAGCACGAACAGGCCACCTTCGGCGGTGATGATCGCGGCGATCGGCAGGCCCAGCTTGAGGATGTCGCGGGCGCCCTCGCCCGCTGCGGCCGCCGCGTCGCGGGAGGCGATCATCGCGGCTTGCAGGCCCGGCACTCGCGTGTACTGCCAGCGCAGCACGGCCACCATCAGCGCTGTTGCAAGGGTCGAGGCCAGCCCCAGGCCGTTGATGCCGAGCTTGGGCAAGCCGCCGTGGCCGAACACCAGCAGCCAGCCGAACAGGGCATTGGCCGCCAGCCCGATCAGGCCGGCGATGACGATCGGCCGCACCTGTCCCAGGCCTTCGGCGGCGAAGCGAAGCACGAACCAGATCGAGGTCATGAGGCCGGCGCAGGAGAACCAGCGCAGGAAGACGATGGCGTCGTGAGTGGTCGCTGCCGACAGGTTCAACTGCCGCAGCATGATCGGCCCGACCAGGTTCAGGAGCCCGGTCCAGAGCAGGCCGGCGATGACGCCGAAACGCTGCGAACGGCGCAGGAAGCCGCCGATCGCCGCCGCCGGCCGCCGGGCCCCGAACATCTGCGCCGCGATCGGCGAGCAGGCCATCAGCAGGCCCATGAAAAAGATCAGGAACAGGTTGTAGACATTGACCGCCACCGCCACCGCCGCCAGCGCCTGCGGGCCGACCTGACCGGCGTAGATGGTGTCGATCGTGCCCATGCCGACGGCGGCGATCTGGGCGGCGATCAGCGGCAGGGCGAGACGGAGATTGGCAAGCACTTCCACGCGAAACGCGGGCGAAACGAGGCGAGACATGGGGGTGTATCCGGAATCCGGCCGGGCCGGGGGAGGTCATCCCCTGCGGGCAAGTCCGGCAGGGCAAGGGCACCGTATTCTGCGCTGCGGCGGGAAACGCTTCCAGCCGTCACGCTGCCGCCGGCCGCGCCGCAGAAACCGGCTGAACCGCTTGTCAAGACAGCGCAGCGGCAGCCTGTGCATCATGGTTCACCGTACCTTCCTGCCGCATGCTCTTGGAAATTCCCGAAACCCAATTTGCCGCTCGCGGCGACGATCGCGTTGCCTACCAGTTGCTCGGCTCCGGGCCGCGCGATCTTGTCTACACGACCGGCGTCTGGAGCCATCTCGACATCTTCTGGGAGGAGCCGGCGGCGCTGCGCAGCCTGCGCCGACTGTCGTCGTTTGCGCGGCTGATCCGCTTCGACCGGCGCGGCTGCGGCCTGTCCGACGCCCGACCACTGGACGGCGGCTCGATGGTCGATCACTGGTGCGAAGACCTGCTCGCGGTGCTCGATGCCTGCGCCTCCACGCAGGCGGTGCTGCTCGGGAGCATCGACGCCGGCCCGCTGCTGCTGGAATTCACGCATCGGCATCCGGCGCGGGTGTCGGGCCTGGTGTTCGTGTTCACCAGCGCCTGTTTCGCGGCGCGACCCGATTATCCGCAGGGTCATCCGGCGGAAATCGGCGAAACCCTGATCGAATCGGTGGCGCAGGGCTGGGGCCGCACCGAATTCGCCGCCGCCTTCGATCCCAGCCAGGCCGACAATCCGGCCACGCTCAAGTGGTACACCAAGCTGCACCGGGCGATGGCCAGCCCGCGCGCGGTGGTCGAGAACCTCCAGATTTCCGCCAGTCTCGACGCCCGCCACATCCTGCCGACCATCACCGTGCCGGCGCTGTCCTTCGGCCGTCGCGACCAGCCGCTGTTTCCGGCCGCGCAGAGCCGCTACATCGCCGATCACATCGACGGTGCGCGCTACATCGAACTTCCCGGTGCCGACGCCGACATGCTCTGGGAAGGCGCTGACGAGATCCATGCCGCAATCGAGGAATTCGTCACTGGCAAGCGGCCGCAGGTCGATGCCGAACGGGCGCTGGCCACGCTGCTGTTCACCGACATCGTCGATTCGACCAAGCAACTGGCCCGACTCGGCGATGCCGTCTGGCGCGAAAAGCTCGACCAGCACGATCGTCTGGTGCGGGAAGCGATCGACGAACACGGCGGTCGGCTGGTCGACGCCGCCGGTGACGGCACGCTGGCGATGTTTGCGATGCCCAGCGCCGCCATCGACTGCGCCCAAGCCCTGCATCCGGCGCTGGCACAGCTCGGTCTCGACATCCGCATCGCGATGCACATCGGCGAAGTCGAGCTGCGCGAGCAGGGCCGCATCGGCGGCATGGCGGTCCACATCGGCGCCCGGGTGCTGGGCCTGGCCGAAACCGGCGAAGTGCTGGTGTCGCGAACCCTGCGCGATGTCGTCATCGGCGGCCGTTTCGAGTTCCGCGAGCGCGGCGTGCACACCCTGAAAGGCGTGCCGAGCAAATGGCCGCTGTACGCCGTGGAACCGCCCAGCGGCAACGAAGAGCCGGAAAGCGCCAGCCTGCGCGAGCGGTTGCGTGGCTTGCGGCGCTAGCGCGTTTTTGGTTCAAGTGACGACATCACATCGGCTCCGTTCGCCCTGAGCTTGTCGAAGGGCATGCGCATCAGCGTCGACCAGCAAGGCTTCGACAAGCTCAGCCCGAACAGATTCATGTGCTCATTCAAATCGAAAACGCGCTAGAGCAGCGGCAGCAACACGTCCTCGCCAGCATCGGCGCTGTGTCGTTCATGCGCACGGCGCAGCGAGCGAACCCAGGCCGGGAAATCCAGGCCGTGGCGGACCTTCAGCTTTTTTGCCTCTGCCGCCATCGCCACCCAATTCGGCTCGGCCGGTAGAGATTGGAAGGCGAACACCACGTTGTTGCCGTCCGGCACGATCTTCTGGACGATCATCTGCTCGTCGAAGGCCTCCGAAATCACCCGCTTGTAACGCCGCAACGCCTCCGCCCCGACCAGGATGTTGGCCACCAGCAGGCCTTCGGGCTTGAGGCATTCGCGAATGCGATCGTAGAACGCCGGATCGCCGAAGCCGCTGGCAATGCCTGAGTCGGTGTAGCCATCGAGCAGCACGGCGTCGAAGCGCTCGTTCGTCGCCGCCAGCCAGTCGCCAGCATCGGCGTGAACGATGCGATGCCGCGCATCCTCCGCCGGCACGCCGAATGCAGGCGCGAGGGCGATCACCCGCGCGTCGATCTCGATGCTGGTGATCCGCGTCTTCGGCAACTGCCGGTGGCAGAACTTGGTCAGCGAACCGCCGCCAAGGCCGACGATCAGGATGTGCCTCGGCTTCGGCAAGAACAGCAGCAGCGCCATCATCCGCTGCGTGTACTTGAGTTGGAGCACATCGGGATCGCGGCGATCCATCTCGCTCTGGATGTGCAGCGGGCCGAAGTACAGGCGGCGGTAATCGCCGTCGTCCACCACCTGCGGCGCGCCGTCCGCGGCCCAGACCATGGTGGCGACGGCGTCGATGCCCGCATCGCTGACCCGCACTGCCTCAGCCACTCTGCGACAACAGCCGCGCATTGCCACCGACGGCGGCGGTGTTGACGGTCAGCGCCCGTTCGGTGACGAAGCGCAGCAAGTAGTGCGGTCCGCCGGCCTTCGGGCCGGTGCCGGACAGGCCTTCGCCGCCGAACGGCTGCACGCCGACCACGGCACCGGTCATGCCGCGGTTGATGTAGACATTGCCGACCCGCGCCCGTGACTGCACGCGCCGCCAGGTGCCTTCGATACGGCTGTGCACGCCCAGGGTCAGGCCGTAACCGGAGGCATTGATGGCGTCGACCACGGCATCAAGGCGCCGCGACGAAAACCGCGCCACATGCAGGATCGGCCCGAAGTGTTCCTCGCTCAAGCTTTCCAGCCCGGCGATCTCGACCGCCATCGGGGCCACGAAATGGCCGTGGGCGCAGGTCTCGGGCAGCGGCAGGCGTTCGATCAGCCGGCCGCTGCGCAGGATCGCCGCCGCATGGGCTTCGAGCTTCGCCTGCGCCTGTGCGTCGATCACCGGGCCGATGTCGGTCGACAGCCGCGCCGGATCGCCGAGTTTCAGCTCGCGCATGGCACCGCGCAGCATTTCGATGGTCTTGTCGGCGATGTCGTCCTGCAGATACAGCACGCGCAGCGCCGAACAGCGCTGGCCGGCGGAGCCGAAGGCGGAACCCATGGCGTCCTTGACTACCTGCTCGGGCAAGGACGAGGAGTCGGCGATCATCACGTTCTGGCCGCCGGTTTCGGCAATCAGGGTGGCGATCGGCCCGGATCGCGCGGCCAGCGTGCGGTTGATCGCCCGCGCCACTTCGCTGGAGCCGGTGAAGGCCACACCCGCCACCTGCGGCGAGGCGACGAGTGCTGCGCCCAGCGCGCCATCGCCGAGCAGGCACTGGAACACGTAGCTCGGCACGCCGGCTTCGCGCAGCAGTTGCGCCATGGCGCTGGCGATCAGCGGCGTCTGCTCGGCTGGCTTGGCGATCACCGGATTGCCGGCCACCAGGGCCGCCGCGATCTGGCCGACGAAGATCGCCAGCGGGAAATTCCAGGGGCTTACGCAGACAAACAGGCCGCGACCGTGCAGTTGCAGCTCGTTGTACTCGCCAGTCGGCCCCGGCAGCGCTTCCGGGTGGGCCAGCAGGCGGCGCGCACCGGCCGCGTAATAGCGAAGAAAATCAACCGCTTCACGGACCTCGGCGATGGCATCGGGCAGGGTCTTGCCGGCTTCCGCGACCAGCAGACGGATGAATATCGCGCGACCGGATTCGAGACGGTCCGCCGCCCGCTCCAGCATCGCTGCCCGCGATTCCACTGGCGTTGCCGCCCAGCGCTCGAAGGAGCCGACGGCAGCGGCAACCACGTCTGGCACCTTGGCGATATCGAACGGCAGCCAGTCGCCGATCACGTCCCGACGATCCGCGGGGTTCACCAGCGGCAGCGGCAAGCCCGCCGATGCCGGACCGTCATAGCACAGCGAGGCCGCGCGCAGCGGCGGCTCGGCGCTGCGCAGTTCGCGGGCCAGCGCGCAGGCAATCAGATCGTCGGCCAAGTTCAGGCCAGACGAGTTGCGGCGTGTCGCGCCATACAGCTCGCAGGGCAGCGGCAAGCCCGGATTCGGCTTCACCGCCAGCGCGCGGACAAAGGCCACCGGATCGGCAACCAGCTGCTCGGGCGGCGTGTTCTCGTCGAAAATGCGGTTGACGAAAGAGGTATTGGCCCCGTTTTCCAGCAGCCGACGCACCAGATACGGCAGCAGATCGGCATGGCTGCCGACCGGTGCGTAGACGCGGCACGGCAGGGCGAAATCCTCGCGAACCACGTCGTACAGCGCTTCGCCCATGCCGTGCAGGCGCTGGAATTCGAAGCCGAACATGCCGTCGCCCACCGCCGCCTCGGCTGCATAGGCTTTCACTGCCGCCACCGTGTGCGCGTTATGGGTCGCCAATTGCGGATAGAAAACATCGCGCGCGGCCAGCAGGCGGCGCGCGCAGGCCAGATAGGCGACATCGGTATTGGCCTTGCGGGTGTACACCGGATAACCCGGCAGCCCGGCTTCCTGGGCGCGCTTGACTTCGGTGTCCCAGTACGCGCCTTTGACCAGCCGCACCGGTATCCGTCGGCCGACTTCGCGGGCCAGGCTTTCCAGCCATTCGATGACCGCCAGCCCGCGCTTCTGGAACGCCTGCACGGCAAGGCCGAAACCGTCCCAGTGGGCGAGCGAGGGATCGCGATAAACCGCTTCGAACAGATCGAGCGCGATCGACAGACGATCGGCTTCTTCGGCATCGACACACAGGCTGATGCCGCAGGCGCGCGCCGATTGCGCCAGCAGCAGCAGGCGCGGCGTCAGTTCTTCGAGCACCCGCGTGCGCTTGGCGTGCTCGTAGCGCGGATGCAGGGCCGACAGCTTCACGGAAATGCTCGGCCGCGATTCAACACCGCCCGCCAGACTGCGCGCCGCTTCGCCGATCGCCTTGATCGCCGACAGGTAGGCGGCGAGATAGCGTTCGGCGTCGGCAGCAGTGAGTGCTGCTTCGCCGAGCATGTCGTAGGAATGCCGGTACGGCCGCTGTTCCTTGGTCTGCGCCGCGTCCAGCGCTTCGGCGATGGTGCGGCCCATCACGAACTGGCTGCCCATCATCCGCATCGCCGAGCGGATGGCCAGGCGCACCACCGGCTCGGTCGAACGATTGACCAGCCGCGACCACGCCGCCTTGAACGAACCGACATCCTCGGCCGCCGGGGCCCGCACGATACGGCCGGTCAGCATCAAACCCCAGGTGCTGGCGTTGACGAACAGGGATTCGCTATTGCCGAGATGGGTTTCCCAATCGGCATCGGCGAGCTTGTCGGCGATGAGCTTTTCGGCGGTCTCGTCATCCGGAATGCGCAGCAGCGCTTCGGCCAGACACATCAGCAGCACGCCTTCATCGGAGGACAGGTCGTACTCGCGCATGAAGGCATCGAGCGCGCTCTGGGTGTCTTTCAGCTTGCGCACCCGGCGAACCCAGCCGGCGGCGGTCGCCACCACCTGTGCGGCGCGTTCCGCCGGCAGTTCGGCGATCGCCAGCAGGCGATTGACCAGCGTGGTTTCGTCGGACAGATAAGACTCCGCGATCGCCGCGCGCAGCGGGCTGCGTTGCGGCGCGGCGGAGTCGAAAACGAAGGCTTGCAGCGTTTCGGGCGCGTTCATGCGGGGTGTTCCCAGGGCCTGTTAACAATCACTTTGGTCGCTGCGTTGCAGGTCAAAGAGCCGGCGCGACGACAGGTCGCGGGTAAGCGGCGCGTCATTATGCTGCCCGGCGGCTGCGGAAAGCGGCCTCTCGCGCTCGCCCCCAAGCTGCGCGCAAGAGACAATGACGATGTCCGAACTCGCCGACTCACGCACCGATGATCCCCTCCGACCGTACGCCGATGATCCCGCCGCCCCGGCTCATGTTCTGGGAACTGCGCGCGGTGCCGGAATTCCTTGGCAGCTTCCTGCCGCGCCCGTTCGCCGCCGCCCTGCCGCGCGGTCATGGCGAGCCGGTGATGGTGATTCCCGGTTTCGCTGCCGATGACCTCGCGGTGCTGTTGCTGACCCGGCGCTTGACCGCACTCGGCTACCGCGCCATCAGCTGGGGTCTGGGCCGCAACACCGGCAATCTCAAAAAACTGCAACCGAAGCTGGTCGAGCAGGTGCAGCGGTTCTCTAACAGCCGGGGTGCCCGGGTGAAGCTGGTCGGCTGGAGTCTGGGCGGTGCGATGGCCCGCGACATCGCCCGCGAGCACACCGCGTTCGTCGATCAGGTGATCACGCTCGGCTCGCCGGTGACCGGCGGGGCCAAGTTCACGGCGGTCGGCCGCAGCTACCGCAACAAGGGGGTAGACCTTGAGCGCCTGGCGCAAGCGGCCGACGCCCGCGAAACCGCCAAGACCATCCCGGTGCCGGTCACCGCGCTGTACGACCGCCACGACGGCATCGTCAACTGGCGCGCCTGCATCGACCACCACAACGCCCACGTCAGGCACATCGAAGTGCAGTGCAGCCACCTCGGCATGGTCGTCGACCGCACCGTTTTCGGCATCATCGCCAACAACCTCGCCAAGCCCTGAACGCCCGAGCAGCGCCATGAAACTCAACACCGATTACAGCCAGCGGGTGGTCATCGACACCACCGCCATGGACTGGACGCCATCGCCGCTGCCGGGCGTCGACCGCAAACCGCTAGACCGCGACGGCGCCGAAGTGGCGCGCGCCACCAGCCTGGTCCGCTACACGCCGGGCTCCGCGTTCTCCGCCCACACGCACGGCGGCGGCGAGGAGTTCTACGTCTGCGAGGGCGTGTTCGAGGACGAGCACGGCGCCTACCCGGCCGGCAGCTACGTGCGCAACCCGATTGGTTCGCGGCATGTGCCGAAGTCGACGGCCGGCTGCACCATCCTGGTCAAGCTCTGGCAGTTCGAAGACGGCGACAGCGCGCACTTCTGGGTCGACACCGGCACCGCCGCATGGCAGCCCGGCCGAGTGCCAGGGCAACGGGAAATCCTGCTCCATAAGTTCGGCGACGAAGTGGTCAAGCTGATCGACTTCGCCCCCGGCTGCACATCCCTGTTCCATGCCCACGACGGCGGCGAAGAAGTGTTCGTGCTGTCCGGAACGCTGTCCGACGAACACGGCGACTACCCCGCCGGCACCTGGTACCGGGTGCCACCCGGTTCCTCGCACACGCCGTTTTCGCGGGATGGCTGCCGAATCTGGTTCAAGGCCGGGCATCTGCCGCCGAGGGCGAAGCTGCCGACGTAGGGCGGGTCGCGACCCGCCGTTTTGGCTTGGGCGCGAAGGTCATGGCGGGTCGCGACCCGCCATGACCCACCGATCGGCTCAGACGCCCAGCCGCTCGGCCATCAACTCGATCCAGTGTTCCACCGGCCGCTTGGCATCGCTGGCCAGATGCGTCAGGCAGCCGATGTTGGCGGTGGCGATGCGGGACGGCTGACCGGCTTCGAGCGCCGCCAGCTTGTTGGCTTTCAAGGTCGCGGATAGCTGTGGTTGCAGGATCGAATAAGTGCCGGCCGAGCCGCAGCAAAGGTGCGAATCGGCGACCACGGTGGTGCGAAAACCGGCGACAGTCAGCAGCCGTTCGACCTGACCCTTGTTCTTCATGCCGTGCTGGAGCGTGCACGGCGAGTGGAAGGCGATCGCTTCGGGTTTCGCGGGCGACCGGGCGAGTGCCGCGTCGAAGGCGGCAGCTTCGCGCGTCAGCAGCGTGGTCAGGTCGATCAGCGCGGCCGTGACCCGTTCGGCCTTGGCGCGATACGCCGGATCGCCGTGCAGGTGATGGGCGTATTCGGCGACGAAGCTGGCGCAGCCGGACGCGGACACCACAATGCCTTCGGCACCGGCGTCGAGCGCGGCGCACAGGCGGTCGATGGCGATGCGCGCGGTGTCGAGGCCATCGGCCTGCGCGTTCAGATGATAGGCAACCGCACCGCAGCAGCCGATTGCGACCGGCACGGCGCTGATGCCGATGGCGTCGACCACGCGGGACGCAGCGCTGTCGATATCCGGCGCAATCGACGGCTGCACGCAACCACCGGCGATGACGATGCGCCGCGCGTGGCGCGCCGCCGGCCAGACGCCTGCCGGGCGCGGCAGCGGCACCGCATCCTTGAGCATCTTCGGCAGCAGCGGCCGGAACAGGCGACCAAGGCCGAGAAGGAAACCGAACAGCGCCGGCTTCGGCAGCACCATCCGCAAGGCCCAGCGGATCAGCCGCTGCGGCGCACTGCGCGGCACCTTCGCTTCGACCACTTCGCGGCCGATATCAACCAGCCGGCCGTACTGCACGCCGCTCGGACAGGTCGATTCGCAACTGCGGCAGGTCAGGCAGCGGTCGAGGTGATCGCGGGTTTCGGTGGTGACGGCCGCTCCTTCGAGCACCGACTTGATCTGGTAGATGCGGCCGCGCGGGCCGTCCAGTTCGTCGCCGAGCAGCTGATAGGTCGGGCAGGTGGCGTTGCAGAAGCCGCAGTGCACGCAGGCGCGCAGGATGCGGTCGGCCTCCTGGCCTTGCGGGGTGTCGCGGATGAAGTCGGCGAGATTGGTTTGCATGGCGAACTAGCAGCGTGCACGGAACGGCTCCCCTCTCCCCCCGGGAGAGGGGCTGGGGGTGAGGGACGCAGCTAAATGAAGAGATGGCACAGCAATCTGGCCGCGCCCCTCACCCGTCGCTGCGCTCCGACCTCTCCCGGGGGGAGAGGCAAGCAACGGCGGTTTGGCTCGAGCGGAGGGCATCAGAAATCCGGATACAGCCGGCCGCGATTGAGGATGCCGGCGGGATCGAACGTCGCCTTGAGGCGGCGATGCAGGGCCATCACGGCGGCGGCCGGTGGCTGGAATGCCTGCGCGCGCGTGCCGTTGCGGAAGGCAGTCGCATGACCGCCGTGAAGGCTGGCGATCGCGCGCAGTTCGGCGACGGTTTGCGCGCTGCGCAGCCAGCGCAGGCCGCCACCCCAGTCGATCAGCGCATCGCCGGCCAGCGGCGGCGCGGTCGGCTTGACCGCGAGCCGCCATAGCGGCGCATCACCAGCGAAGTACGGATGCGTCTGCTCGCGGATCGAGTTCCAGAACGCGGCGGCATCGGCCAGCGGCTCGCCGCCGAGCTTCGCGACAGCGGCAGTGACGGCGGCGGGATTGCCGGCCAGACGCAGCGACAGGCGACCATCCAGATGTATCGCGCCGGCCAGCGGCAACGGCTGGCCAGCGAGCCGGTTCATCGTGGCAATCGCATCAACGGCGGTCGATTCAAAAACCCGCGTCTCGTCGGCTTCCGGACGCGGCAGCACCTTGAAACTGACCTCGGTGATCAGCCCCAGCGTGCCCATCGCCCCGGCCTGCAAACGAAAGGTGTCGAAGCCGGCGACGTTCTTCATCACCTGACCGCCGAAACGAAGAACTTCGCCACGGCCGTCGATCAAGCTCACGCCAAGCAGGTAGTCGCGCACCGCGCCGGCATACGGACGGCGCGGACCCGACAGGCCGCTGGCGACGCAGCCCCCGACCGTGGCCCCGGCCCCGAAATGCGGCGGCTCGAACGGCAGGCACTGGCCGGATGCGGCGAGCGTGGCTTCAACTTCGCTCAACAGCGTGCCGGCACGCACGGTCAGCACCAGTTCGCTGGGGTCGTAGGCAATCACGCCGCTGTGCGCAAGGGTGTCGAGGACCTCGCCGATCAGCTCGCCGCCGAAGAAATCCTTGCTGCCGCCGCCACGGATGCGCAGCGGCGTGCCGCTGGCCTGCGCGGCGCGGATGCGCGCCTGCGCCTGTTCGATGAAGTCGCTCATGGTTCGATCAGAAGCGCGGCAACTCGGGATGCGAAGTCTTCCCGGCATGCACATGCATGCGGCCCATTTCTGCGCAGCGATGCAGCGTCGGCACCGCCTTGCCCGGATTGAGCAGGCCCTGGGGATCGAACGCGGCTTTCACGGCATGGAACAGTGCGAGTTCGGGCGACGAGAACTGCGTGCACATGGCGTCGATCTTTTCGACCCCCACCCCGTGTTCACCGGTGATCGTGCCGCCGACGGCAACACTCAGATCGAGGATCTTGTTGCCGAAGGCTTCGGCCTTTTCCAGATCGCCGGGCTTGTTGGCGTCGTAGAAGATCAGCGGATGCAGGTTGCCGTCGCCGGCGTGGAAGACGTTGGCGCAGCGCAGGCCGAACTCCTCGGAGAAGCCGGCGATCTGGCGCAGCACGTCGCCGAGATGGCGACGCGGGATGGTGCCGTCCATGCAGTAATAGTCCGGCGTGATCCGGCCGACCGCCGGGAACGCCGCTTTGCGGCCGGCCCAGAGACGCAGGCGTTCGGCTTCGTCCTGTGAGGTGCGCAAGCTGGTCGCGCCGCTGGCGGTCAGCACCGCTTCGATGCGTTCGATCTCGTTCGCCACTTCTTCCGGCGTGCCGTCGCTTTCGGCGAGCAAGATCGCTTCGGCGTCGAGCGGGTAGCCGGCTTTCACGAAATCCTCGACGGCTTCGATCGCCAGCTTGTCCATCATTTCCAGGCCGGCCGGAATGATGCCGGCCGCGATAATCGCGGCGACGCCCTGCCCGGCTTTCTCGACGCTGTCGAAGCAGGCCATCACCACCCGGGCCAGTTGCGGGCGCGGCAGCAGCTTGACGGTGACTTCGGTGACCACGCCGAGCAGGCCTTCGGAGCCGATCAGCAGCGCCATCAGGTCGTAGCCCGGCGCATCCGGCGCTTCGCCGCCGAGTTCGACGATCTCGCCATCGGCCAACGCGACGCGGGCTGCGACGACGTTGTGGACGGTCAATCCGTACTTCAGGCAGTGCACGCCGCCGGAGTTCTCGGCGACGTTGCCGCCGATCGAACAGGCGATCTGGCTCGACGGGTCCGGCGCGTAATACAGGCCGTGCGGCGCTGCGGCTTCGCTGATCGCCAGATTGCGCACGCCGGGCTGCACGCGGGCGGTGCGCGCCAGCGGATCAAGTTCGACGATGCGGTTGAGCCGCGCCAGCGACAGCAGCACGCCGCCTTCCTCAGGCAAGGCACCACCGGCCAGCCCGGTGCCATGACCGCGGGCCACCACCGGCACCCCGCGCGCGTGGCAGATGCGCAGCACGGCGGCGACTTGCGCTTCGTCGATCGGCAGCGCCACGCACAGCGGCAAGCGCCGATACATCGACAGGCCATCGCATTCGTAGGGCCGCATCTGCTCGACCGTGGTCAGCAGCGCGGCTTTTGGAAGCACGGCCGACAGTGCAGCAAACAGCGCTGCGGAGTCGATCGGAGGAGGCGTCGGCGCATTCATCGCCGGAGTGTAGCCCGCAGGTCCGGCGACTGAAATTGGCTTTGTCGAGCCGAAACGCATGAGGCCCGCGCGTGGCGGGCCTCATGGTGCAGCGGCTGCGATCAGCGATCGTAGCGATCATAGCGACGGTCGTCGCGACGATCATCGCGGCGGTCGTAGCGGTCGTCGTAACGACGGTCGTGGTGCACCTTTTTCACCACCACGACCTTGCGCACCGGAGGGCGGCCATAGCGATTGTCGTAACGGTTGTCATAACCGTAACCATAGGGATTCGGGCAGTACGGCTGGCCGGCCTGACTCGGCAGGGCCACCAGCAAGGTCGCGGTCGCCGTGGCGGCGAGCAGGGCTTTCTTCAACATCGGCTTGATCAACATGTCGGCATCTCCTCGCCCGGTTCGGGCTTTGCTCAGACCGGCTTGGCCTGTTCGACAGAGATTGCGCGTCCGGCCTTGAATCAAGCCTGAACCGCCGGGTTCACGGGCGGTTCAGATAGCCGCGCGCCGGGCAGCCCAGCAGATGATCGTTGACCACACCAACCGCCTGCAGATAGGCGTAGATGATCGTCGAGCCAACGAACTTGAAGCCGCGCTTGAGCAGCGCCTTCGAGATCGCATCACTCAGCTCGGTGCGCGCCGGAATCTGCTTCATCTCGGTCCAGTGGTTGACCACGGGCTGGCCGCCGACATGTCGCCACAGCCAGGCATCGAGGCTGCCTTCTTCCTCGCAGAGCCGCAGATAGGCCTGCGCGTTGAGGATGGTCGCGTTGATCTTGAGACGGTTGCGGACGATGCCGGCATCCGCCATCAGTCGCTCTCGATCAGCATCGGTGTAGGCGGCGATCTTGCGGGCGTCGAAGCCATCAAAGGCGCGGCGATAGGTTTCCCGCTTGGCAAGGATCGTCGACCAGCTCAAGCCGGCCTGAGCGCCTTCGAGTATCAGCATCTCGAACAGCACGCGGTCGTCATGCTGCGGCCGACCCCATTCGGCATCGTGATAAGCCCGCTCGCCCGCCGTCTTCATCGCCCAGGCACAGGGCGTCGGCGGCAGCACGGCGTTCATGCGAACTGGATGCGCTGGCCGAATGGCTGCGGACGCAAGCTCCCATCGCGATAGACCAGCTTGCCGTTGACCCAGGTGGCGTCGATCCGGGCCTTGAAGCGATGGCCGTCGAACGGCGACCAGCCGCACTTGTAGCGCACACTTTCCGGCGTCACGTCAGTGATGCCGTTCGGATCGACGACCACCAGATCGGCATAGCCGCCTTCGCGCAGATAGCCGCGATCGACAATGCCGAAACGCTCGGCCGGCGCATGGCAGGCGCGCTCGATCACCGTTTCCAGCGGCAGTTCGCCGCGCTCGACCAGTTCCATCAGCGCCAGCAGGCTGTGCTGGACCAGCGGCAGGCCGCTCGGCGCCTTGAAGTAGCTATTGGCCTTCTCGGCCGCCGTGTGCGGCGCGTGATCGGTGGCAATGATGTCGATGACGCCATCGCGCACCGCGGCAATCAGCGCTTCGCGGTCGAGCAGCGTCTTGACCGCCGGATTGCACTTCAGCTTCGAGCCGAGATGCGGGTAGTAGCTTTCATCGAAGTACAGGTGATGGACGCAGGCCTCCACACTGATCTGCTTGGTCTTGACGTCGCCCTTGGCAAAGAAATGCAGCTCGCTCGCCGAAGTCATGTGCAGCACATGCAGGCGGGTGCCGTGCTTCTTCGCCAGCCCCACGGCCAGTTCGGTGGACTTGTGGCAGGCGGCGGCCGAGCGGATGTAGGGGTGCTCCGAGAACGGCACGTCCTCGCCGTATTTCTCGCGTGCGGCGTCTTCCGCCACCTTGATCATCGGCGTGTCTTCACAGTGCGTGACGATCATCACCGGCGCGCGCTGGAAGATCTTGTCGAGCGTGTCCGGATTGTCGACCAGCATGTTGCCGGTCGACGCCCCCATGAAGATCTTGATCGCGCAGGCCTCGCCTTTCTTGAGCGCTTCCAGTTCGCTCAGATTGTCGTTGGTGGTGCCCATGTAGAACGCATGGTTCGCAAAGGTGCGGCCGGCGGCGATCCGGTACTTGTCGGCCAGTGCTTCGCGAGTGATCGTCTGCGGATTGACGTTCGGCATGTCGAAGAAGCTGGTCACGCCACCGGCCACTGCCGCCGCCGATTCGGTCGCCAGATCGCCCTTGGCAGTCAGCCCCGGCTCGCGGAAATGCACCTGGTCGTCGATCAGGCCGGGGAGCAGCAGACGGCCTCGGGCGTCAAACACTTCAACGCCGGCCGGTGCGCTGATCTTCGGCGCGATCTTCGCGATCCGTTCGCCCTCGATCAGCAGATCGGCTTCGAAGCGCTGTCCTTCGTTGATGAGCGTGGCGTTGGTGATGAGCATGGCTTCAGAGATCCTGTTCGGCGATTCCAGCGAGCTTCATCATGTGATGCTGCAAGCCGAGCTTCAATGGAGTGCTGCCGTGAACCGGCAGGGAAATGCGCGCGATCTCGCCCGGCTTCGCGTAGATGTGATGGCTGCCGTTGACACGAACCAGAACCCAGCCGCGACGCTCCAGCAGTTTTGCGAACTGCTTGCCGGAGACCGTCTTCACACGGCGATTTCGACGACCCGGTCGGTGTTGGCGATCGGGAACTCGCTCAAGTTGACGGCAAGGCAGCCTTCGATCGCTTCGTGCAGGTTGGCGACCAGCTCGTCCATCGTCTCGCCCTGACTGACGCAGCCCGGAATCGTGGGCACTTCGGCCCAGAACCCGCCTTCTTCTGCTTCGTGAACGATCGCTTTCAGTTTCATGGCTGGCCCTCGCTGGTGCGTAATTATGCGCCTCAGCCCAGGTCGCCCCAAAGCAGTTGCAGCGCGGCCAAGGTCGCCACGCCTGCCGTCTCGGTGCGCAACACCCGTGGTCCCAAGCCGATCCCGACGCAGCCAGCTTGCCGGGCGGCGGCGATTTCCTTGTCCGACAGCCCGCCTTCGGGGCCGACTAGCAGCGCGATTTTTGTCGACGATTCCAGCGCCCGCAGCGATACCGATTCGGTCGGTGCCAGCAGCAGTCGCAGCGCGCCATCGGCAGGCGATGCCAGCCAGGCATCGAGCTTCTGCACGACGGTCACTTCCGGCACCCGCGTGCGTCCGCTCTGTTCGCAGGCCGACACCGCGACGCCGCGCCAGTGTTCGAGTTTCTTGTCCCAGCGTTCGGCATCGAGCTTGACCACGCTGCGCTCGGACAGCAGCGGCACGATGCGGCTGACGCCGAGTTCCACCGCCTTCTGGATCGTGTAGTCCATGCGGTCGCCCTTCGACACGCATTGCGCCAAGGTGACGTCGAGCTGCGATTCGCGGTCGATGGCATCGAAGTGGTCGATGCGCACACGAACATCACGGCGGCCGGCTTCGACGATGACGGCTGCGTATTCGCCGCCGGCGCCATCGAACAAGGTCAGCGCCTCGCCGGCGCGCATACGCAGCACCTGCGCGACGTGGCGGGCGGCGTCATCAGGCAGGTCGAGTTCGGCACCAACCGACAGCGTGGCGGCAACGTGGATACGGGTCATGGTGCGGGCGCGGTGGGCATGTCGAGCGTCTGCTGGCGCGTGTCGGGATCGGCCTTGCTCAATGTTTCGGCAGCCGCGTAGAAGGCCGGGAAGTCATCGCCCGCAGCAACGAACAGGCGGGCAAAGCCCGGAATCAGCGCGTGATACAGGCCGAATGGCAGCAGCTTGGCGTTGTTGATTTCGCCGTTCACGAATTCGTCGTAGCCCGAGTAGCCCTGCCATTCACCATCGCGCAGCGCACGGTATTCCTCGCGCATCGTCTCGATGGCCTGTGCTTTGGCCTGGCGTTTCGCATCGTCGGGCTGGCCGCCGTCGTAGATCGCTTGCAGGCGTTCGCGCAGGCGCAACATCAGCGCGGTGAATTGCTCGGCGCGAACACTGCGCGCATTGCCAGCCGCTGGCAGGCCGCGCGCCGCCTGCCAACGACGCAAGCCTTCGTGCTCGACGAAACTGGCGAAGGATTCGTTGAACGCGGTGTCGCCTGGCAGATACAGCCGCTGGTGCGCGAGTTCGTGAAAGATGATGCCGACCAGTTCGTCATCGTCCCAGCGCAGCATGGTGTTCATCACCGGATCGTCGAACCAGCCCAGGGTCGAGTACGCCGGTACATCGCCGATGTAGACCTCGTAGCCCTCGCGCTTGAGCCGCTCGGCTTCCGCTTGGGCGCGGCGATCGTCGTAGTAGCCGCGATAGGCGACACAGCCAGCAATCGGGACGCACTGCTCGACCGGTGCCAGAGAGAATTCCTTCGCCGCGAACAGATTTTTCAGCACCCACGGACGGCCAACATCGGCGTAGTCGGTATAGCTGCCGTTGTCCGGCAGCGCGAGACTTTTCGAGGCGAAGGTGCGGGCTTCAAGGGCGAGCTTGAGTTTGGCGCGCAGCGCTTCATCGGTGCTCGGCGCGGCCACCAGCTTGGCGATCGGCTCGCGCGCGGCGAGCAAGGCGTACTGACCTTGGGCGAGATGCGCGTAGTAATCGAGCGTCGAGCAGCCCGCCAGCAGGGCAAGTAGGGTGGGCAGGCTGCATCTGCCCACCGTGCGCAACAGCCGGCCGATCGCAAACCGCGTGGGCAGATGAAACCTGCCCACCCTACGAGGCCTGGGCCATCTCGAAGTACGAGCCTTCGATCAGCTGATCCTTTGCCACGCCGAGCGCGGCGAGCGTTTGATCGACGAAGCTGCGCTCGGCTTCCGGATCGCCGCCGTCGGGCACCACGGCCTCGATTTCGCCGAGCAGGCCCAGACTTTCGACTTCATCGAGATGCAGCCGCACGTTGCGACACAGCAGCAGGGTACGGCGCTTGCGAACTTCGGCCAGCACGCCGAGCGTGCCGGCCAGCAAGGTCCGCATCGCCGCCGGATCGGGCACCGGCACCATCTGGTACTCGCTGAGCTGCAAGCCGTCCCGCTCCACGCGGCCGTAGCCGATCAGATAACTGCGATGGTCTTCTTCGCGCAGCTTGAGCTTGCCGGTGGCGACGACAAAGAAGGTGTCGCGCTGGTTCAGCACCGCCGTCGGCTGGTAGCCGATGGCGATCGCGGCGGCCTGTGCGGCGGCGTGATCCGGCAGGCGGAATTTCGCTTCGAGATTGAACATGGGCTCAAGCGGCGGCGACGGTCACCGGCACGCCGTTCAGCGCGGCATTGCCGCAGACTGGATCGAGCCGCAGTTCATCGGTCAGATCGTTGGGGCTGACGCCGGCATGCGCTTCGGCAATACCCATGCGAGTGCCGGCGCGATCATGACCCCAGCCATGCGGCAGGCTGACCACGCCCGGCATCATCGAATCCGACGATTCCACTTCGATTTCGACCGCGCCGACGCGCGAGGCCACCCGCACCTTCGCGCCATCGAGCAAGCCGCGCGCGGCCAGATCGGCCGGGTGCATCAGCAGCCGGTTGCGCACCGGGCCTTTGACCAGCCGCTGCGAGTTGTGCATCCAGGAATTGTTGCTGCGGACATGGCGACGGCCGATCAGCGACAGGCCGGCCTCGCTGTGCTGACCGGAAAGATGCGCCGCGAAGTCCGCGAGTTCGGCAATCATCTCCGGCGGCGCGCAAAGCAGGAACTTGCCCTTGGTCTGCAAGCGCGCCGGCAGGCAGGGTTCGAGCGCGCCGAGGTCGATACCATGCGGCGCGGCCTTGAGCGCCGCCAGCGACAGGTTCAGCGGATGCTTATTCATGCCGCCGTAGGGGCCGATCTTCAGGCCCATGTCGATGATCTGGTCCGGCCGTGGGTGCGGCGCGCGCTTGGCACCCAGGCGCGCAGCAATCCGGTCGCCGAGCGCTTCGAAGATCTCCCAATCGTGGCGGGCATCGGCCGGGCGCTCGAACAGCGCTTCGCTGTAGCGCGCCGTGTTGCGCACGGCGAAGGCGTGGAAGATCAGGTCGTAGTGATCGTGTTCGAGCGCGCAGGTCGGCGGCAGGATCACGTCGGCGTGACGGGTGGTTTCGTTCAGGTAGAAGTCGATCGAGACCATGAACGCGAGGCTGTCCAGCGCACGATCAAGCTGCGCGCCATTCGGTGTCGACAGCACCGGATTGCCGGCCACCGTGATCAGCGCCCGCACCTGCCCTTCGCCTTCGTTAAGAATTTCCTCGGCAAGTGCCGCCACCGGCAACTCGCCGCCGAATTCCGGCAGGCCTCTGACCCGGCTTTTCCAGCGGCCGAAGCTGCCGGGCTTGGAGGTCGGGTTGTCGATCAGGTCGACCGCCGGCCGCGTGAACATCGCCCCGCCCTCGCGGTCGAGATTGCCGGTGACGATGTTCAGAAGCTGGATCAGCCACTGGCAGAGCGTACCGCGTGCCTGCGTCGACACGCCCATGCGGCCGTAGGCGGCGGCGCGGGGAGCGGCGGCGAACTCGCGGGCAATGCGCTCGATGGTCGGCACCGGAATGCCGCAATGGGCGGCCAGCGCTTCGAGCTTCAGCGCGCCGATGTCGGCGAGCGCCACTTCCAGCCCGTCCTCGAAGTCGGCGAGCTTGCCCGGATTGCCGAGGTTTTCCTTGTCGACGACCTTGAGCAGGCCCGCCAGGAACGCGGCATCGGTGCCCGGCCGGATGAACAGATGCTCGTCGGCAACTTCCGCCGTTTCGGTACGGCGCGGATCGAGCAGCAGCATTTTCCCGCCGCGCGCCTGCATCGCCTTCAGCCGCTTCGGGAACGCCGGCACCGTCATCAGGCTGCCGTTGGACGCCATCGGGTTGGCACCGAGCACCAGCAGATAGTCGCAGCGGTCGATGTCGGCGATCGGCACCATCAGCTGGTGACCGTACATCCAGTAGGCGAGCAACTGGTGCGGCAGTTGGTCGACCGAGGTCGCCGAAAAGCGGTTTTTCGTCTTGATCGTCGACAGGAAGCGCGGCCCGTGGGTGAGGCCGCCGTAGTTGTGGACGGTGGGGTTGCCGAGGTAGTTGGCGACCGCGTCGCCGCCATGCTGCTCGACCACTTCGCAGAGCTTCGACGCCACCAGATCGAAAGCGGCATCCCATTCCATCTCGACCCAGCCGTCGGACGTGCGGCGGATCGGCTTGCGCAGGCGATCGCCGTCCTCGTACAGATCCTTCAGCGCCACCGCTTTCGGGCAGATGTGGCCGTGGGACAGCGGGTCGGCGTCGTCCGGGCGAATCGACAGGATTTCATTGCCGGCGACGCGGATTTCCAGCCCGCAGATCGCTTCGCAGAGATTGCAGGCGCGGTGGTGGATGCGTTCGGCGGCGTGGCTGTCGGTCATGGCGTTTCCTCCCGGTGCGGCGGCTACGTTACCGCAATCGCCGACCGGCCCGGCTGCGGTCCGTCGATATACTCGCGGCCACTTCTGCAAGCCCGCCACCATGACGTTCAAGGCCATCACGCTCGATCTCGACGACACGCTGTGGCCGGTCTGGCCGACCATTCGCGGTGCCGAAGCGGCGGCTGATGCCTGGTTCGCTGCGCACGCGCCGACCGTGCTTGATGCCTGGGACAGCGCCGCCCGCCTGGACTTGCGCAAGCGCATCGTCGGCGAAAATCCGCAGCGTGCTCACGATCTCGGCTTCATCCGCCGCGAGATGTTCCGGCAAATGCTGGCCGACTGCGGGCACGACCCCGCGCTCAGCGAGCCGGTTTACGCGATCTTCATCGCCGCGCGTCAGCAGGTGAGGCTGTACGAAGGCGCAGGCGATGCGCTAGCGCGGCTGGCGGCACGCTACCCGATCGTCGCGATCTCCAACGGCAATGCCGACCTGGCGGCGATCGGCCTGTCGCAGCATTTCCGGGCGGCGCTGTCGGCCAGCGATTTCGGGGTTGCCAAGCCCGATCCGGCGATTTTTCTGGCCGCCTGTTCAGCGCTGGATGTCGCGCCGGGCGACGTGCTGCACATCGGCGACGATGCAGATACCGACGTGATCGGTGCCCGTCTCGCGGGCTTGCGGGCAGGCTGGATCAATGCCGGCGGGCTGATCTGGACGCATCAGGACTACGCGCCCGAAGTCGAAGCGGAATCGTTCGCGGCATTGGTCGACAAGCTGCCGTAGGGCGGGTCGCGACCCGCCGCTTTGGCTTTGGCGCGAACGTAACGGCGGGTCGCGACCCGCCCTACTTTGCTGCTTCCGTAGGTCCGGATTGATCCGGACGCTCCTCTCTACCGGACAAGGCGCGCAGTCCGGATGAATCCGGACCTACCGCTTCGCGTGCTGGGAATCAGGTTTTTTGCCGGTCCAGCCACACGCCCAGCCCCTGCGCGTTCAGCTCCAGATCAAACGCCAGCCAATCGCGCGCCAGTTCGTCGCTGACCGGTGCCGCCATCGCTGCCAGTTCTTCGAGTGCGTGCAGAGTCAGCGCTTCGACGATCCGGGCATGGCGATCCGGCGCGTCGGCCAGATGCAGGGCGATACTCTGGTACATCGCCAGATCGCCACGAAGGTCGGCTGCCAGTTGCTGGACGTTGCCCACCCGGCCGTAGTGGGTGAGAAACATCCAGGCCGGCTCGGTCGCCATGAAGCGGCTGAGGGTCTTGAGCCAGGCGTCCGGCTCGAACTGCACCGGCGTCGTGGTGGGCAGCAGCACGGCTCCGTTGGGGCCGTCGAACACCCGGTACGAAAGGCCGAAAGTGTCACCGGCAAACCAGCCGCGGCTTTGCGCATCCCAGATCGCGTAGTGGTGACGGGCGTGGCCCGGCGCGTCGATGAATACCAGTTCGCGGCCAACGAAATCGAGCGTGTAGCCCTCGTCGGCAACGATCACCCGCGATTCGTCGACCGGCACGATCTCGCCATACATCGCGGTCATCTTTTCCGGGCCGTAGACGGCGGTCGCCCCGGCGATCAGCGCGCTTGGATCCACCATGTGCTTCGCGCCACGCGGATGCACCACCAGCTTCGCGTTCGGGCATTCGCGCATCAGCAGGCCGGCACCGCCGGCATGGTCGAGATGGACGTGCGTGGGCATCACGTAGGCAATCTGATCCAGCCCGATGCCGCGTTTTGCCAGCAACGCCTTGAATCCGGGCACGGAAAGGGACGTGCCGCAGTCAATGAAGGCGTAGTGATTGCCGCTGCGAACGAGATAGCAGCAGGCCTGGCCGGGGCGCACTTGTTCGGTGTCGACACAAGTGATGTTGTCGGGGTAATCGACAGTGGCGGGGACAGATGCAGGGCGCATGAATCGGGCCGATCGGTGAAGGTGGGCCGAGTATACGAACTGGTCCGGGTCGGCTCACTCCGCGACGCGAGTCGGCGACCTGCCGTGCTAGTTTTCCGCCCACGGCAAGTGCAGGGGCCACGATCCGTCTTGAGGGAGCAGCGTCGACCATGATTGTCGACGACCGATTCATTGCTGCCGGGCGGTCACGGCTGCCCTCGCGGTTCGGCTGGAGCGCGGTGCTGGTTTTGGCGCTGGCTTGCACGGGCTGCGAGGCAAATCAGTCTGACGATGGCAAGGACGACAAGGGGAGTGGTGGCATGTTCGGATTTTTCAGGGGCAGCAAGCCTTCTCGCACCACTACCGAAATTGCTGCCGAAGTCGGGGCGGTGCTGGTGGCCGCTTCGTCGTTCCCTTCCCATGCTGTATTGCCGCCCACTGGCGAGTTCGGTAGTTGTCGCAAGCTCGCGATCGACGGAGTGCCACCCGCCGCGAAGCTGCTGGATGAGCAGATCAGAGGCCAGACCGCCAAGGCGTATCGCGTCGACGGTGTGACCGGCCAGCCTCCGCTGGTACTCGCGAATATCCGAGGCGCCAATCCGCGCATCGATATGTGGGAACTCGGCGATGGCGACCGCTTCGCAGTCCAACGGCCATTGCTGCTTGAGGCAGCGCAGCCTAACTGGGTCGGCTTCCTGATGGGGGATCTGGCGTGCCTGCCACAGCGGCGATTACTGCTCTCCGTGTCCTACACCGAGCCGGAACCACGCGAGGCCTTGTATATCTACGACATCGCAGGGGAGACGTTCACGAAACTAGGGCGGGTCGCTCCAGATCCGCGGTATCTCCATCACTTCTTTGAAGTTCAACCCATCGCCGCCGATTCAGCGATCACCCTGTATTTCAGTGACGTTCGTCGGCTAGGGCCGGAGCGCTACGTGAATCAGTACAACCATCTACGCCTGCACTCGCCGCGCTTCCCGCAAGGGCTAGCCCTGCTGAAACTGGGGCTGGATGACGGCAACATCGAGCGCTGGGCGATCGTTGACGAGACCTTGTGGCTGGATACCGTTGACGCTCGCGATACTCGGCAGCCGAAACGCTTCAAATGGTCGCTGGATTTGGCGGAGGTGTTGTAACACCGCTTGGAAATTCGATAACCGAAGTTGACCAGTTTCAAGATCAGGGAGCCGGAAGATGGCAAAGGACGAAGCGCAAGGCGCTGGCAACTTAGAATTTGAATCGGCCGATCGTACTTTGCTGATCACGTTGGCAGCCAACCAGATCGCGATTGGCGACCCGCAAGCCAACCCTTACGAGACGCGCAATGCATTGCTAGAAACGCGGCGCATTGCGCGCGTGCGCTACAAGAATGGCGTTACCCTTCCGGCTCCGGCTGCAAAACTCCGAGCCGATGCCGAACGCAAAGTGAGGCATTCACGCATTCTTGAGCGGAATATTCGTAATGCGACCGGTCAGATATGACATGCAGAGGCGGATACCCATCATGTGGTGGCCCAGGCGGATCCTCGCGCCAAAGGGTCCCGCAATCTTTTGTTCCGCTGGGGAATCGGCATCAATGATGCCGATAACGGCCTCTATCTTCGGAAAACCTGGAATTCGTGCGTTCCGGGTCAGGAAAGCGCTATCGCTCACGATTCAATCCACACATTGGCTTACCATCTTGCGGTCTTCGCCAGACTCGGTTCGCATGACAATGGTGCTAAGGGACGCTCTGAACTTAAGGATATCAAGGGAGAAATCATCTCCGATTCTTTTATTTACTGATAAATAAAATGGCGATCTTTGAGCTGACATACGGGTTACTTGATGAAGTTGCTGGATTGGTCTTCTCGAACGATGACGAGCTTGAAAGCGGAATGTTTGATTCCAGAGGCCTGTCCCTAACCTGGCTCCGCCGACCGCAGGTCACGGTCTTCATAGAACCTCGCAAGAAAAAGCCACGGCCACGCGCGGACGTCAGTGCTTTGCGTCCTGGAGCACTCGTTCTCAACGAAAAAGCCAAAAGTGTGCTCGGCCCCTTTCTTGGAAAATTTGGCCAACTTCTGGAACTTGAATGCGACGGATCGGTTGAGTACTACTACAACGTCACGCACGTCATCGATTGTATTGATGACGAAAAATGCGAGAAGCGAAGTTCCGGATCGATCAGCAAAGAAGCGTTTCTTAAGGACCGCCTGCCGTTTGAACCAGCCGTGTTCAAGGATCCACGGACGGCGACGATCCGAATCTACGTCAATCAGGGTGCGCGCACCGAGATCGAGGGTCTGGTCGTAAAGTCCGGAATTACCGGTATCGCCTTCGCGGACCTCGGGCCACCACCACGAAGAATCCGCCCGTGATCAGACCGAGACTCCACTGCGCTTGATCACAAGCGACCGCTTCAATCCTGCCGCCACTTGAACAACGCCGCCCCCAGCGCGAGATAAACCACGCTCATCGCGGTCAGCGCGGCGATCGGGTAAGCAAGCTGCGACAAGCCGGCGCCATCGAGCATGATCGCCCGCGCCGCACTCAGCAGATGGGTCAGCGGCAGGCAATCGGCGGCGATCTTCAGGGCGCGCGGCGCGCCGTCCATCGAGAAGAACACGCCGCAGACCACCATCATTGGGGTCGAGATCACATTCAGGATGCCGCCGGCCAGTTCCTCGCTGGCCAGCCGGGCCGAGACCACCAGCCCCATCGCGATCATCGAAAACGCACCGAGCGTGACCACGACCAGCAGGTCCAGATAGCTGCCTTCCATGCGCAGGTCGAGCAGCATCCGGCAGGCGCTGAAGACCAGCACATTGACGATCAGGATCAGCGTCAGCCGGCTCAGCAGTTGCGCCAGCAGGAACTCGAAGGCGCGCAAGGGCGTGGCGTTGAGGCGCTTCAGATAGCCGTTCTTGCGATAGCGGACGATCACGTAGCCGATGCCGAACAGGCAGGCAAACATCATGTTCATGCCGAGCACGCCGGGGGCGACCCAGTCGACGTAGCGGATTTCCTTGCCGGTGGTCGCCACCCGCGTGAACCCGGGCCCGCCGCTGCCGGCGATCAGCCGCTCCAGCAACTGGCCTTTCGGCGACTGCTCGTTGACCCAGTAGCGCGGCGGCTGCGTGCTGACATCGACCAGCAGGTCGATGCGGTGGCGCTGCACCTTCGGCAATGCGGTGGCGACATCGTCTTCGCGATAGAACTGCACTTGCGGCGTGCCGAGGAAGGGATGCAGGGACGCATCCAGCGTTGCTTCGGCCGGTGCGATCACGGCGACCTTGAAAAGCGGCTGGCCGGGGCCGGAAAACACGAAGGCGAGGCCGGCCACCATCAGGATCGGGAACACCAGATTCCAGCCCAGCGACGAACGATCGCGAACGAATTCAAGACTGCGCGCCCAGGTGGCAGCGGCGATGCGGCGGAACATGGCCTTCATTCGCGCAGGCCCCGGCCGGTCAGTTCGATGAACAGGTCTTCCAGGGTGCGCGGCCGGATGCGCAACTGCGCCAGCGACACGCCACCGGCCAAGAGGGCGGCGACCGCACCGTTGACGTCCGCCGTCTGGATTTCCACGGTTTCTCCCTTGGCGATGCCCGTCAGGCCGGTCGCCGGAATCTTGTGCGCTTCGGCAGCCGGCACTTCGAGCATCGAATCGTTGAAATGCTCGGCCAGCAACTGGCTGGGCACGCCTTGGGCGATGATCCGGCCGTGATCGACGATCACCACTTCATCGCAGAGCAGATAGGCTTCTTCCATGTAGTGCGTGGTCAGCACGATGGTGCGGCCAGCGGCCTTGATGTCGGTGACCAGATCCCAGAAATTGCGCCGCGCCTGCGGGTCCAGCCCGGTGGTCGGCTCGTCGAGAAACAGCAGTTCGGGGTCGTTGACCAGGGCGATGGCCAGCAGCAGCCGTTGCCGCTGGCCGCCGCTGAGCTTCTTCGAGTCGCGATCCAGGAATTCTTCCAGCCGGCACAGCGCAATCAGTTCCTCGATCGGCCGCCGCACCGGGTACAGCGCCGAAAAGAAGCGCAGGTTCTCGATCACCGTCAGGTGATCCTGAAGCGCGGTGGACTGGAACTGGATGCCGACCCGCTCGCGATACTTCGGCCC
Source organism: Nevskia sp. (assembly GCA_021732745.1). GTDB lineage: Bacteria > Pseudomonadota > Gammaproteobacteria > Nevskiales > Nevskiaceae > Nevskia. Next base: position 754,656 of record JAKFUK010000002.1, read on the forward strand.
CAGCGGCTCGCCCTTGTAGCGCACCGTGCCGCTGGTCGGCGCGAGCAGGCCTTCGCAGATCTCGATGGTGGTGCTCTTGCCCGCACCGTTGGGGCCAAGCAGGCCGAAACAGATGCCGGGGCGCACATCGAAGCTCAGGCCGTTGACCGCCTGAACCTGCTTGAAATGCTTGACCAGATCGCGGACTTCGAGGAGCGGCGGGGCTGCGGAATTTGTCATTGACCAAGTTTGCCGCAAGGCGATGACGCTCGCGGGTAAGGCGGATTTTCTGGCGCGGATTTGCCATTGCAGGCACACGACGTGGCGACCATCCTCATGGTCATTATAAAAATTGACGAGGAGACGCCGATGAAGATGTTCCGATCCCTGCCGCTGCTGCTCGGTGCCCTGCTGCCGCTGGCTGCGGACGCGATTCCGGAAGGCCCAGCCTATCCTTCGCTGGCCTGGCGTCTGCGGGAAACGGCGAACTACGCGAGAACGCTCGAAGCACCGACCGAGCAGGCCACCAATCCGCGCTTCGTCGCCCGCCTTGGCACCCAGAGCGCACTCAACGAACTTCAGTACCTGCTGCGCGGGCTGGCTGATCCGAGCTGGCTGTCGCGCTCCTCCGGCAATAACAACATCACGCCGCTGTGCGCCAGCTACATCGGCCCCTGCGCGGGCGATCCGTTCCGCTACCCGGGTGTCGATCCGTTCTACGACGAGGAAGCGGAAGTGACGCCGGTGGTGTTCCAGGATCGCGGCTGCGCGCGCATTTCCGGGCGGGTCTGGAAGCCGCGCGGGCTGGCACCGGGCACGCGGCTGCCGGGCGTGGTGATCGAGACAGGCTCCTTGCAGGCCAGCGAGCCGCTGTACTGGTGGATGGCCCAGGCGCTGGTCCGCAGCGGCTACGCGGTGATGACCTTCGATGTTCGCGGCCAGGGGCGTTCGGACGCGCAGACGCCGTCGGGCGAAGCCGGCTCGAACAACAATCCGCCGGTGTTCTGGCTGGGGCTGGTCGATGCCATCGACTTCTTCCGGTCGAGTGTTGCCGTGCCCTACCCGCACAACCTCGCCTGCGCGGGGCTCTATCCCACCGAGGTCACCGCTGCCAACCCGATCGCCGATGTCATCGACGCCAGCCGCCTGGGCCTGGCCGGTCATTCGCTGGGCGGCACCGGCGTGTCTGTCGTGCAGGCCTATGGCGCGCCCGGTGCGGACGCCTGGCCAGGTGTGCTCGATGCCGAAAATCCGGTCGATGTGATCGTCGCCTGGGACAGCCTGGCCGTCGGCCCGGCCAGCAATGGCCGGCCGGCGATCGTGCCGAGGGTGCCGGCGATGGATCAGTCCAGCGAGTACGGCATCTTTGGCCTCACGTTTGCGCGTCCGCCCGAGCCGGATGGCCATCTCGTCGCATTCAATGCCTGGCGAGCGGCCGGCTTGCCGGTCACCACGCTCACCATCCGCGGCTCTACCCACTTCGAATGGAGCCTGATCCCGACCTTCCCGGCCACCAGCTGGTGCCCACGCACGGTCGGCGGCACCTGCAGCGGTGGCTGGGGCCGGCCGATGGCCGAGCACTATTCGCTGGCCTGGCTGGATCGCTGGCTGAAACTGCCGGGAGAAGCGGGATTCGACTCGGCCGACAGCCGCCTGCTGGCCGATGCCGACTGGCGCGAGCGCACCAGCTTCTATTTCCGCTCCGCGCGCAGCTTTGTCACGCGGGATGGCGTGGCCCAGACGTGCGGGGATGTCAGGGCCGGATGCTGAATTCGCAGGGCGGCAATCCCTTGCCGACATCCGCTAGCGATCGAACGGTGCGGCGGCAAGGGATTGCCGCCCTACGTTTGCGGTACTTGGCTCGACGTCAGCCTTTCTTCCCGCCACCCGACTGCGCCCGCATCCGCACCAGCTCGATCAGGTCTTCGCGGCGGTAGATCGCCAGCTTTCGGTAAATGCGGGTGGTGTGGTTGGCGACCGTCGACACGGCGATGCCGTACTGGCGAGCAATCGACTTCAGCGTCTTGCCGTTGCCGAGCGCGCGCGCGATTTCCTGTTCGCGCGGCGACAGCATGTCCAGCGGCAGCGGCTTGCGGGCGTAGATCAAGTACAGCTGGCCCGAGCGACGCACGCGCAAGTGAATCGGGCCGTGCACGAACTCGCCGCCTTCCTCGCCGAGTACCGATTCCGGCAACTCGAACGGCAGCTTGATCATCGGCGCGCCGCCGTCCTGATCGAGCATTTCGCGGAAGCGTTCGCTGGCCGCGAACAGCGTGCCTTCGGAATCGGCCATCGCCGCCGAACCGCGATTAGCGCGGCCCATGGCCTGCAGCCAGTCGTCGCGGCGGATGAACTGGCGCAGCGCCAGCGCACCGGCTTCGACCAGATGCGCGAGCACGCGACGCATGGTTTCCGAGGACGGCGGCTTGCGCTCCGGCGCGAACTGCATCAGCACGGTGCTGACCACCCCGGCGTCGCGATGCGCGTACTGCAGGGCGATGCCGGTCTGGCCGCGCACGGGTACTTCGATCGTCGCTTCCTGCTGGCCGCCGACGAAGATCAGGGCCGACAGCGCCTGCGTCGTGACATGCGGCTGCGGGTGCTGGGTGAGTTCGCCGCCGTCGGTGCCGACGCCGCGCGACCACCAGGCCGCCGAACTGGCACCGAAGCGTTCACAGATCCGCGCCAGCGAGCGGCTGCGGTAGTCCTCCCATTCTTCCTCGACCGCGCTGCGATAAAGGCTGTGAATCAGTTCGTCGGTGGATTCCATCGTCGCTGCGGTCCCCTGATAAGGTATTTTCTCGACTTGCAATCGAAGCGCCGCTTCCCTCGGCTTGATCGCAACCTGTATATCGGAAGGATCGGTGCTAAACCGTAGCCGACGCAAGTGCCGGGCCGCCTTCGCGGTGGTCGATGGCTGACGAAGCTGCGAGGCCGGCCTCGAAACGCAGCGCAAAGCGGTGCTGACGGCCGGATCAGGCCGACGCAGCGGCACCCGTCGCGCTCCGATCACCCCGTAAGCTACCTTGAATTCGATGCCCGATCTGTTCGATGTTGTGCATGCCGCGCTGTCCCGATTGCCGACGCTGCCGGGCAGCTTCAATCCCTGGACGCAGGCCAATGACGATGACGCCCACGGCAATGGCCCGGCGCGTCGGCTGGCCCACTTGCGCGCTCACGCGGCGCGTCCCGGACTGCGATTGGTGCTGATCGGCGAAGCGGCCGGTTATCAGGGCTGCCGGGTTTCGGGCATTCCGTTCACTTCCGAAGCGCTGCTGATCGACGGCAGCATTCCCGGCATCGCGGCCACGCCACGGCTGTCGACCCGGCCCAAGCCCTGGAGCGAGCCCTCGGCGCGGGTGGTCTGGCGCACGCTGCACGCGCAGCGGCTGGCCGAATCGACCTTCCTGTGGAACGCCTTCCCGCTGCATCCGCACGCACCGGGCGAGCCGCTCAGCAATCGCACGCCGACGCGCGGCGAACTCGCCCTCGGCGAAAGCGTGCTGGCCGCGCTGCGGATGGCCTTGCCTGATGCCGTTCTGGCGGCGGTAGGCAACAAGTCATCGGAAGCACTGACCCGATTGGGATACAGCCATGTCGCCTTGCGACATCCCGCTTATGGCGGCGTGACGGAATTCGCGGCCGGCGTCGAACGGCTGGCGGCCACGCTGCGCTAAACGCGCAGCATCCAGCGCAGGATCATGGCGATCACGGCCAGCACCGCGACGCTGGCCAGCCAGATGCCGGCGAACCAGGCCAGGCGCTTGAGCAGCGAAGGTTTGGCGGGCGTATCCATCAGTGATAGCCGCCGGTGCCGACCTTGCCGCGAAACACCCAATACGAGTACGCGGTGTAGGTGAGGATCAGCGGCAGCAGCACGGCCGAGCCGACCAGCAGGAAAGACAGTGAATTGTCGGGTGCCGCCGCTTCGTAAAGGGTGACCGACGACGGCACGATGTACGGATGGAAGTTCACGCACAAGCCAGCGAACGACAGCACGAACAGGCCCAGCGTGGCGAAAAACGGCTGGCGGTCGCTTTTTGCATCCAGCCCCTGCCACAGCGCCAGCACGCAGACGCCGAGCAAGGCCGGAACCGGTGCGGCGTACAGAAGCTGCGGCCAGACGAACCACTTCTGGCGGAAAGCATCGTTGAGGAACGGGGTCCAGAGGCTGACTGCGCCGATCAGCACAATCGTCGCGATGCCGGCGCGCTTGGCGTAGACGAAGGATTTTTCCTGCACCCGGCCTTCGCATTTCCAGATCAGCCAGGTCGCCCCGAGCAGCGCGTAGGCGACTACGAGTGAAAGGCCGGTCAGCAGCGAAAACGGTGTCAGCCAGTCCCACCAGCCACCGGCATAGGCGCGACCTTCCACCGGGATGCCCTGCACCAGCGCGCCCAGCGCAACGCCTTGCGCGAACGCGGCCATCGTCGAGCCGCCGGCGAACGACCAGTCCCAGAAGAACTTGCCGGCCTGCGTTTTCCATCGGTATTCAAAGGCCACGCCGCGAAACACCAACGCCAGCAGCATCGCGAAGATCGGCGTGTAGAGCGCCGGCATGATGATCGAATAGGCCAGCGGGAACACCGCGAACAGGCCGCCGCCGCCGAGCACCAGCCAGGTCTCGTTGCCGTCCCAGACCGGGGCGACCGAGTTCATCATCTGGTCGCGCTCGTGCTCCTCTTTCAGAAAGGGAAACAGGATGCCGACGCCCAGATCGAAGCCATCCATCATCACGTAGGCCAGCACCGCGAAGGCGATCAGCCCGGCCCAGATCAGCGGCAGATCGAGGCTCATGGCGCGACTCCGGGGACGTCGAGCGTCGGTGCCGGGGTGATGCCGGCGGCGCGGATCGGCTGGTCGTGCGGCAGGCCGGGTTCCTCGCGCACTGGCGCTTTTTTCATCAGGCGCACCATGTAGAAGGTGCCGGCGCCAAAGAGCCCGAAGTAGACGATGATGAAGGCGATCAGCGAGGCACCGACGGCCGGTGCGGCGATCGGCGACACCGATTGCGCCGTGGTCAGCAGGCCGTAGACGGTGTACGGCTGGCGGCCGACTTCGGTGGTGATCCAGCCGGCCAGCACGGCGACGAAGCCGGCCGGCCCCATCGCCAACACCAGGCGATGCAGTCCGCGATCAGCGTACAGGCGCTTGCGCCAGCGGCTGAGCAGGCTCCAGACGCCGACCAGCACCATCGCCACACCGAGCGCCACCATGATCCGGAAGCTCCAGAACAGGATGGCGACCGGCGGGCGCTCTTCCTTCGGCCATTCCTTCAGGCCTTTGAGTTCGCCGTTGTATTCATGGGTGAGGATCAGGCTGCCCAGATGGGGAATGCCGACCGCGTAGTCGAGCCGCTCCTCCGCAGCATTGGGAATGCCGAACAGGTACAGCGGCGCGCCCTGATGCGTGTCGAAGTGCCCTTCCATCGCCGCGATCTTGGCCGGCTGGTGGTGCAGCGTGTTCAGGCCGTGGAAGTCACCGGCGACGATCTGAATGGGCGCGACGATCGCCGCCATCCACATGGCCATCGAGAACATGGTCTTGGAAGCCGGATTGCCCGGCCCTTTGAGCATCTGGTAAGCCCCGGTCGCGCCAACCACAAACGCGGTGGTCAGGTAGGCCGCGAGCAGCATGTGTACCAGGCGGTACGGGAACGAGGGGTTGAAGATCACCGCGAACCAGTCGGTGACGACGAACTGGCCGACCTCGTTCACCGCGTAGCCGGCCGGCGTCTGCATCCAGGAATTGACGGAGAGGATCCAGAACGCCGACATGAAGGTGCCGAAGGCGACCATCAGGGTGGCGAGGAAATGCAGGCGCGGCCCGACCCGGTGCAGGCCGAACAGCATGATCCCGAGGAAGCCGGCTTCGAGGAAAAAGGCCGACAGCACCTCGTAGCCCATCATCGGCCCGAGCACCGGGCCGGTTTTATCGGAGAACACGCTCCAGTTGGTACCGAACTGGTAGCTCATCACCAGCCCCGACACCACCCCCATGCCGAAAGCGATCGCGAAGATCTTCTTCCAGTACTGGAACAGGCTGAAGTACACCTTGCGGCCTGTGGCCAGCCACAGCGCGTTGAGCACCGCGAGATAGCTCGCCAGCCCGATCGAGAACGCCGGGAAGATGATGTGGAAGCTGATCGTGAACGCGAACTGCGCGCGGGCCAGGGTCAGGGCGTCGAAGGTTTCCACGGCGGCGGTCGCTCCTCAAATAGGAACTGAAAAGCCAGTGCATTGGCTTTTACCCCGCCATTATCCCGCACAATCCGCTGCGCGACTTCCGCTGCCCGTCGCCCGGCGGCGGCGTTCGATTCAGGCCAGCTTCTTGAGTCCGCGGCCGATGCCGAGCTTGAGCACCTGCTTGATCAGCACCGCAGCGCCGGGCACGGCGGCATCGAGATCAATGCGCCACTGCACCTGACTGCCGCCACCGGGCAGCGCCTTGAAAGTCAGCCGGCCGTGATGGTCCTTCACCGGCCAGCCGCCCCGGGTGATCTTGTAGTCGATCGACTTGTCGACCACGGCGCCCACCACCGTTTCCTCGATCGCCACCGGCCCGACACCAATGCGCCGCACCGAACCGATGCCGTTCGGCGACGTCTTGCCCTCCTTGATCCGCTTCACCGGCACGCCGAGCACGCTGCCCAGGCGATCGTGATCTTCGAGTGCTGCGTACAGCTCCGCGACGGAACGGGACGATTCCTGAGTGATCTGGATGGTCTGCATGGCGCGCGGCTCACGGGTCGGACAAGGAGCGCGCAGCCTACCTTGCGGCAGCGCAACAATGCCGATTTCCGGACGCTATCGCCGATTGGGCTGTCTTGACCCGGCGCAGCTTTCCTACCGCCGGACTACCTTTCATCTACCGTTCGTCAGCCTCCTCTTTCAAGCATGCGCAAGCTCTACTCGGGTCCCTCCCGCATCGACGCCAGCGTGCAGTTGCAGGCCTGGCTGGAGGCCGCCGTCGATGGCCGGGTCATCAGCATTGCCGCGTTCCGTGACCAATCGGAACTGCTCAGCGAAACCCATCGCCTGGCCCGCCACGACAGCCGCGAACTGACGGAACTGGTGCCATCGCTGCTCGCTGCACTGGAAAGCCGCATCGCGCCGAGGTTCGCGCGCGTTCACTGAACAATCGTTGCAAAGGCAGGGAAGAGCACCGAGGCTTGGGGAAGCCGGAGGAAGCCCTCCCGAAAGGGAGGGCGACCGCTATGATCCGCGCCTCATCAAACCGGACTGCACCCGATGCAACTCGCGCTCGCGCCGATGGAAGGCCTCATCGACGAAACGATGCGCAGCCTGCTGACCGGCGTCGGCGGCATCGACTGGTGCGTGTCGGAGTTCGTGCGCATCAATCAAACGCTGTTGCCGGCGCACTGTTTCCTCAAGCTCGCCCCTGAACTGCAACGCGGCGCACGCACGCCATCCGGCACGCCGATGCGCGTGCAACTGCTCGGTTCCGATCCCGCCTGTGTCGCCGACAACGCCGCTTTTGCAGCAACGCTCGGCGCGCCGGTCATTGATCTCAACTTTGGCTGCCCGGCCAAGACCGTCAACAAGTCCCGAGGCGGCGCGGTGCTGCTGAAGGAGCCGGAACTGCTGCACGCCATCGTCTGTGCCGTGCGCCGGGCGCTTCCGGCGAATGTGCCAGTCACCGCCAAGATGCGCCTCGGCTTCGAGCATGCCGACGATGCCGAAACCTGTGCCCGGGCGCTGGCAGATGGCGGTGCCGCCTCGATCGTCGTCCACGCCCGCACCAAGCTCGATGGCTACAAGCCGCCTGCCTACTGGGAGCGGATCGGCAGCATCCGCGATGCCGTCAAGGTGCCGGTGTTTGCCAACGGCGAAGTCTGGAGCGTGGCCGACTGGCGTCGTTGCCGCGCCTTGAGCGGCGTCGACGACGTGATGCTCGGTCGCGGCATGATCGCCACGCCCGATCTGGGCTTGCAGATCGCCGCTGCCCGCGACGGCCGGGACATCGTGCCGATGACCTGGGCGGAGATTCAGCCGATGGTCCAGCGCTACTGGGACATCGTCTGCGCCGGCGTGGCCACGCCCCGGCATGCGCCGGGGCTGCTGAAACAATGGCTGGTTTGGCTGGCGCGCAGCTATCCGGAAGCGGCCGCCCTGTTCGCGGCCGTGCGGACGCTGAACACGGCGGAGGCGATCAGCCCGCTGGTGATCGCCTCCGCTCAGTAGGGTGGGCAGGCTTCATCTGCACACGCCTGCGCTGTGGATCAACGGAGGCGTATCGGTGGGCAGAGACGGCCTGCCCACCCTACGTGCCTGCGGGCTGCGCGCTTACATCGTCCGCGCGATCAGTTCCTTCATGATTTCGTTGGTGCCGCCGTAGATGCGCTGCGCGCGGGCATCGATCCAGGCGCGGGCGATCGGATACTCGAGCATGTAGCCGTAGCCGCCGTGCAATTGCAGGCATTCGTCGATGACCTTGCCCATCAGATCGGACGCCCAGTACTTGGCGGTCGCGGCATCGTCGACACCCAGTTTCTTGTTCAGCACCAGTTCGATGCAGCGGTCGATGTAGACGCGGCCGATCGCCAGTTCCGCCTTCATCTCGGCGAGCTTGAAACGGGTGTTCTGGAAGCTGGCGACGGTCTTGCCGAACACCTTGCGGTTGCGGGTGTATTCCAGGGTGTGCTTGAGCGCGGCTTCGGCACCGGCGATCGAGGTGATCGCGATCATCAGCCGTTCCCAGGCCAGTTCCTGCATCAACATCACGAAGCCCATGCCTTCGCGGCCGAGCAGGTTCTTCTTCGGCACGCGCACGTCCTTGAAGAACAGCTCGCAGGTGTCCTGGGCCTTCATGCCGATCTTGTTCAGCGGCCGGCCCTTGGTGAAGCCCTCGCGGCTCGCTTCGACCATGATCAGCGAGATGTCCTTCGAGCCTTCGCCGGTGTTGCCGGTCTTGGCGACGACGATCGCCATGTCGCTCAAGTAACCGTTGGTGATGAAGATCTTCGAGCCGTTGATGATGTAGTCGTCACCGTCGGACACAGCGGTCGTTTTCACGCCCTGCAGGTCGGAACCGGTGCCCGGCTCGGTCATCGCGATCGCAGTGACCACCTCGCCGGTCGCCATCTTCGGCAGCCACTCCGCCTTCTGTTCCTTGGTGCCGAAGTTGTTGATGTAGTGGGCCACGATGTCGGAATGCAGCGAAAAGCCGGTGCCGGAATCGCCGGCGTAGCTCTGCTCTTCCATCAGGATCACGCTGTACAGGCGATCGCCACCGGCGCCGCCGAAGTCTTCCGGCATCGCCGTGCACAGGAAGCCGAGCTCGCCGGCACGGTTCCAGATCTTGCGATCAACGTGCTGTTGCTTGTCCCACTCCTCGCGATGCGGCACCACTTCATCGGCGTAAAAGCGGGCCACGCTCTTGCGGAAATCTTCGTGTTCGGCGGAAAACAGGGTACGAGGGATCATCGCGTGCTCCGGCCGGGGCGGCCATGTCGTTGGGGGTTCGGGCAGCGCCAGACAGGTAATCGAAGTTACATACGGTCCGGACTGTTTTATATGAACTCACAGCCAAGCCCCGGCTGTCAACGCGAGTCCCGCCCCGAAATTGGGGTCAGATACAGATTAATTGGCAGATGCAGGCGTCGCTGCGACTGCCCAGACCCGCCCGCCGCGCTCCTGCACGACCAGCGCCAGGCGCTCGCCGCGCTCGTCGGCTTTCAGAATCTCGTTCAGTTCCAGCGGCTCGTTCGACCAGTCCCCCAGCTTGCGGATCGAGCGCACGACGTTCGGATAGACGATGCGCTTGCCGCCGTTCTCGCCGCCGCGGATGGTGGTGGCCAACTCGCGATCGAAGCTGATCAGCCAGATGTCGCCGATGGCACCCGCCTCGGCAGTCTTGCCGAGGCTGAGCTTGACCATCTGCCCTTCGCGGCTGATCGCGGCCGGGGCGGTCAGCTTGCGCCGCGCGGCGGACAGGATTTCGTCCTCCGCCTGCCCGCGCCGGGAACCGACCATCGCCGACTGCCCGTCGATCACCAGCTGCGGCGTGTAGACCTGAAAGCCGCGCCGCTGCGCATAGCCGTGCTGGCGCGCGGTGAACACGGGGCTCGCGAACGGATCGACCCAGCCGAGGTAATCCCAGTAATCGACGTGAAAACCGAGCGCCAGCACATCGCTGCGCCCGGACAGCTCGCGCAGCACGGCGTCGGCCGGCGGGCAGGACGAGCAACCCTGCGAGGTGAACAGCTCGAGCAGCACCGGACGTGCTTCAGCGGCGGTTTTCACTGTCGGATCAACAGCTTGCGCGCTGGCAGAGGACAAGGCACCGGCCGACATCAGCAGCGCCGTCAAGGGCTGGAACCAGCGGCGGGAGGATGAAAAGCTCATGGTCGGCACTCCAAGAATCGGGCAGACCCGCAGACTGCGCCCGCCGAACCGTCGCCGCGATATCCGAACGTCCGCAATTCAGGTGCGATTCGCCGCCGCCTCGCTTCATCGGCGCTTAATTGGGGTCAGATACAGATTGTTTCTGCGCGGCTTCCCATTGGCGCGCCTCGGTCAGCACGGCGTCGAAGGCCTCGGCCTTGTTCAGCAGGCGGGCCTTGACCGTTGCCGGCAGCGCTTTTTCCTTGCCGTCGTCGTCCTGCGGCATTTCGCCGCGACGCACCGAGCGGAGGATGCGCCTGACTTCCCCGGCTGCGTGCGCAGGCGTCTGCAACAGCACCAGGTGCTTCATCTTGTTGGGGTTTTTCGGGATATGGCAGTCGTTGCACTGGCCTTCGCGCAGTTCCAGCGCCAGCGCCCGATAGGCGCTTTCGATGGCCGCCAGATGCGGGTTGCCGGCGCTGTACAGACCGTCGAACAGGGTGACTTGCGGCTGCGTGCGGCCAGCGGCATCGGTCCATAGCCATTGGCCGTCGAAGGCTGCGACATCGGCGGCGACCTGCGCGGCCAGCGGCGCGTCCACCGTCCCCGGCAGGAACTGGGCAACCTTGATCCGGCCGCTGCCCGGCGAGATGTAGAACAGCAGCGCCGTCGTCGATTGATAGGCCCCCCACTTGGTGGCGTCATGCCAGAACGGGTACGGGAACTGTCCGGGTGCCAGGCGATTGCGAAAACGCACCGGCAGGGTCGCCTTGTAAAGCTGCTCGGTTTCGTCGAAAACCACCGTGGCGCGGCCCTCGAACATGAATAGCGGCGCGTACAGGCCGGCGTAGACATCGGGCGCGAACTGGGTCAGCGGCGTGTCCTTGATCGGCTGGCCGCGCGCCCGGCCCCAGAGCAGCACCTCGGGCAAGCTGTCGCGCAGGGCGGACTTGCCGAACAGCGCCTGACGGCAGCGATCAAAGGCGGCCTGATCCTCCGGTGCCGCGATCGGGCACTGAGCACCGAGTTCGGCAGCAACTGCCGAGTAACGCGCCTGCAGACGTTGCAGGCGCGCTTCCGGAGACTCGCGAAAGCCGATGTAGACGATCGCAGCCAAAGCGGCCAAGGCAGCGCTGATGACGAGGGGTTTGCGAAACAGTCGCACAAGGCTGCTGCCGTTGCAGAAAACAGGGTTTACGTATTATCGCGGCATGAACGAAGCGACCGCGAATGTCCGCCCGCCGATGCGCGACGGCGTCGGTGCCAGCAGCGTCCGCCTGCCGCCTGGGCGCTGGCCGCTGCTGCTCGATTTCATGAGCGAACGCTTTCCGGAGGTGCCGCGCGACATCTGGCAGTCGCGCATGCAGTTGGGCCGCGTGCAGGACGCCGACGGCAGCGCGCTGGACGATGCCACGCCCTACCGCGCCGGCCGCCTGGTTCACTATTACCGAGACTTGCGGCGCGAAACGCCGATCCCGTTCGCGGCGGAAATCCTCTACCGCGATGCCCACTTGCTGGTTGCCGACAAGCCGCATTTCCTGGCCACCGTCCCTTCCGGCAAATATCTGCGCGAAACCCTGCTGGTGCGCCTGAAAAAGGCGACCGGACTCGCGGATCTGGTACCGCTGCACCGGCTGGACCGCGCCACCGCCGGCCTCGTGCTGTTCTCGGTCGACAGCGCGACGCGCGCGGCCTACAGCGCGCTGTTCGCGACCCGCAGCATCGAGAAAACCTACGAAGCCCTGGCTCCGACAGGAGCCGATCCGGCCTTCCCGGTCACCCATCGCAGCCGTCTGGTCGCCAGCACGCCGTTTTTTCGCATGGAAGAAGCGCCCGGCGAGCCGAACAGCGAAACCCGCGTCGAGCTGATCGAAACGCTCGGCGCGATCAGCCGCTACCGTCTGCATCCGCACACCGGCCGCAAGCACCAATTGCGCGTGCATATGGCGGCTCTCGGGCTGCCGATCGTCAACGATCTCTGGTATCCGGCGCTGCTCGATGACGCGGTCGATGACTACGCGCGGCCGCTGAAGCTTTTGGCGCGCAGCCTCGCCTTCGTCGATCCGGTGACTGGCGAAGCGCGGCACTTCGAGAGCCGGCGCCAGTTGTAGGGCGGCCCGTGGCCGCCGCCCCCGTCGATCAACACGGATGCACGGCGGCCAAGGGCCGCCCTACCCGATCACCCACCACGCCGGCAGCAGCGCCTGCACCTCGGGCCGGGCATAACGCGGGTCGATCAGCACCACCACGCCGCGATCGTCGCGATGGCGGATCACCCGGCCGGCGGCCTGCACCACCTTGCGCAGGCCCGGATACAGGTAAGTGTAGGCGTAGCCCGCTCCAAACAGCGCTTCCATGCGGCGCGCCATTTCCTCGTTGACCGGGTTCACCTGCGGGATGCCGAGGGTGACCACGAAAGCGCCGATCAGCCGCTGTCCGGGCAGATCAATGCCTTCGGAAAACACGCCGCCGAGCACCGCAAAGCCGATGCCGGTGCCGGACGCCGCAAAGCGATCGAGAAAAGCCGTGCGCGCGGCTTCATCCATGCGCCGCGCCTGCGCCCAGACCGGCAGGCGTGGCGCGGTCGCGCGCAGCGCCGCCAGCGTGCTTTCGAGGTAATCGAAGCTGGAAAAGAAGGCCAGATAGTTGCCGGGCTGCGCGGCGTACTGGCTGGCGATCAGCCGGGCGATCGGCGCGAACGAGGCCTCGCGGCGATCGAAGCGGGTGGAAACGTCAAGTGCAAGCTGCACCCGCAACTGCTCGGCGGCGAACGGCGACGGCAGATCGAGCCAGGGCGCGGCTTCCGGCAGGCCAAGCAGGTCGCGGTAGTAGCCGGGCGGGTTGAGCGTTGCCGAAAACAGCACCGCGCCGTGTGCGGCTTCCAGCCGCGGCTTCAGGAACGGGGCCGGCACGATGTTGCGCAGACAGACCGTCAGCCGCTCGGGGCCATCGAGCGTCACGTCGATCAGCGAATGGGGGCCGAAGACGTCAATCAGGCGGGTGTAGCCGATGGCCGTGAAATAGAACTGCTGGAGATCAGCGGCGAATTCGTCTCTGGATTCAGCCAGCAGGCGGCTGGCATCGCTGATGAAGGCGGACAGCGTGGCGGTCAGGGCATCCGGCAGCGTGGTCAGCACGCGGTAGCGTGTGTCATCGGCAAAGGCGGTGGAATTGCCAAGATCGGCCAGCGCCTTGCCGATTCTTCGCAGCGCCGCTTTCAGAGTGCCGGGCGCAACTGCGATGGCCGCACGCAGGGCGTCTTCGTCGAGCGTCAGCGAATACATGTCGCGCGCCCGCTCAACCAGGTTATGGGCTTCGTCGACCAGCACCGTCACCTGCCATTCGTTGAGCATCTGCAGGGCCGACAGGATGGCGCTGCCATCGAAGTAGTAGTTGTAGTCGCCGACCACGACATCGGCCCAGCGCACCATTTCCTGTCCCAGGTAATACGGGCAGACCGAATGCCGCGCGGCGAGCTGGCGCAGGCGGTCGCCCGTCAGCGGTGACACCGCCACCGCCGCGGCGCGGGCCTGCGGCAGGCGGTCGAAAAATCCCTTGGCCAGCGGGCAGGATTCGCCGTTGCAGCGTTTTTCCGGATGGACGCAGCTTTTTTCCCGCGACAGCAGTTCCAGCACCCGCAGCGCCGGTTCGCCATCGGCGGGGCGGATCAGGGCCAGCGCGTCCAGCGCCACCTGCCGACCGGGCGATTTCGCGGTGAGGAAATAGAGTTTGTCGATCGGCGCATGGGCCATCGCCTTCAGCGCCGGAAACAGGGTGCCGACGGTCTTGCCGATGCCGGTGGGTGCCTGGATCAGCAGCGGCTGGCGGTGTTTCGCGGCGCGGAACACGGCGTTGGCCAGGCTGCGCTGGCCGTGGTTGAAGTCGGCGTGCGGGAACCGAAGCAGGTCGATCGCAGCATTGCGGCGGGTGCGGTGCGCGGCTTCCTGCGCGGCCCAGGCCAGGTAGTCGGCGGCCAGCGCTTCGACAAAATCGTGCAGCGCGGCCGCCGTGTGCGACTCGGCGAGCAGGGTTTCAGCTTCGTCGTCGATGTTGAAGTAGACCAGCGCCAGTTCGATGTCCGGGCAGCCGCGCGCGGCGCAGAACAGCGCGCCGTAAACCTTGAGCTGCGCCCAGTGCAGATGACGGTGGTTGTCGGGTATCCGCGCGACATCGCCGCGATGGGTCTTGATCTCTTCCAGCCGCTGCAATTGCGGATCGTAGCCATCGGCGCGGCCGCGAATGCGCAGACCACCGACGGCACCTTCAAGCGCGATTTCGCGCTGGTAATCGCCAGCCCGTCGCCCGGCCACGCGGCCGTGCCCGGCCATGCCTTGGGCAGCACTGGGGGCCGGGGTGAAGCGGCGGTCGAGATCGCCGCGCTTGGCCGCGAATTCGCAGAGTTCGCGGACCGCGACAGCAGTGGACAGGTTCGCGACGGCGCTCATGCCTCGGTCAGGAATTCAGCAACAGGGTCGATCGTACGGGAAGCCGATCGTCGGCCCGCTGATCCGCCGTGCCGACGGACGCCCGTCCGAAGACTGCACGACACCAAGCGGGCGTTCAGCCTTCGGGCAGCAGCCCTTCGCGAACGGCGCGCGCGTGGTCGTCCGGGCGGTCGATGTCCCATAACGCGGGAAATTCCACCCAGTCCTTGCCCGCTTCCAGCCCGCAAGCGGACAGCGCGACGCGGGTTTCCGCCATCACCGTTGCCGTGCTCCAGGCGATGCCCCGGAACGCTGCTGCGTGCAGCCGGCGCGCGCCCACCAGCACATAGCCGCCGTCTTCGGCCGGAATGAACACCATGTCGGCGGTTGCCAGCGCGCGCCCGGCCGCATCGAGGTGCCCGGGGCTCAGCACCGGGCAATCGCCGCCGAGCAGCAGCGCCGCTTCGGCGTCGACCAGCAAGTGTTCCAGCGCGGCCAGCATGCGGGCACCGAGATCGCCTTCGCACTGGCGATGGCGCTGTGACGGCGGCACGGCCCCGCAGTCCTGCCAGAATGGATGGCCCGCATCGCCGGCCATGAACAGATGTACTTGCCCGGGCGCGGCGCGGTCGGCGGTGGCCAGGGTTTGCAGCGTGAGCCGGCGATGCAGCGCAGCGGCGGCTTCCGGCCCCAGCACCGGCAGCAACCGGGTTTTCACCTCGCCGGCCACCGGTGCCTTGGCCATCACCCCGATCGCCAGCCGCAGCCTCATGCCGCAGCAATCGCCGGTTCGACGAAGGCGCCGCCGCAGCTCGATCCCTGCCCCGCCGTGCAGCCGTAGCAATGGCCGTTGACGGCCACCTGCGGCGGCGGGTCCACCGTCAGCAGGCTCGACAGATGCCGGGCGCTGTCTTCGCCGCCGAGCGGCATGTCGAGCATCTGGTTGAAGTCGCAGTCGTAGAGAAAACCGCGCCAGTCGACACTGATCAGGCTGCGGCACATGACGCTGGCCAAATTGTCGTCGCGGTGCGCGGCCTTGAGCAGATCCATGTAGGGCTCGAACTGGCCTTTCGACAACAGCTGCGAGCCGAAACGCTTCACCGGCATATTGGCCAATGCATACAAGCTATTGAAAAAGATGCCGAAATTCACTTCCAGCAAGCATTTGTAATCGGCTTCGAGCAGCGCTTGCGGCGGCGGCAGAAAGGCACCGCCGGGGTTGTAGACCAGGTTCAGCGTCAGCCCGGAACCGGGCCGGCCGTAGCCCAGTTCGTTGAGCCGCCGCAGCACCCGGATCGAGGACTCGAACACGCCGTCGCCGCGCTGACTGTCGACATTGGCCTGGCTGTGGCAGGGCAAGGACGCCACCACCTCCACACCCTGTTCGGCAAGAAATTCCGGGACCCATTGGTAGCCGTCGACTTCGGCAATCGTCGGGTTGAGTCGGTCGATGACGGCAATGCCGCGTGCCCGCGCCGTGCTGACCAGCCAGCGGAAATGCGGGTTCATTTCCGGCGAGCCGCCAGTGAGATCGAAGCGGGTGATGGCGCGCGCTTCGGCCACGTCCAGCGCCAGTTGCATGGTCGCCCGGTCCATCAGCTCCTTGCGATGCGGGCCGGCATTCACATGGCAGTGCAGGCAGCTCAGATTGCACAGATAGCCGAGGTTCAGTTGCAGGCAGTCGATGCGATCACGGCGGACCGCAGGAAACCGGTGGCGGGCCAGTTGCGGCCAGACGTCACGCATGGATGGCGAACTCCGGAACGGGAAAGGCAGCGGTCATGACAGGCGGGTGGCCGAAAAGCGCAGCGCCTGGCGCAAGGTGGCGTGCAGGTGCCCGGCGGTGGTGCGCAGCCAGCCGCGCCGCCGGTACTTGCGAGCGCTGGTCACCAGCGGCGCACGCAGGGCCCGCAGCGGCACCCCGGCCCGACGCGCCCGCCAGACCAGATCGTGATCCTCGCCGGCCGGCAGCGCGGCGTCGAAACCGCCAAGTGCCTCGAATACCGCGCGCGGCAGCAGAAAGCCCTGATCGCCGAACGGCAGCCGCAGCAGGCGGCTGCGCAGCCGCGCGCCCCATTCGTTGAGCCACATGAGCGCCGGGCCGTCGGCCGCGAAGCGCAGGTCGAAGTAAGCCAGCGCCTGCTCGCCGCTGTCGATCTGGGCCGCCGCTGCCCGCAGCGCATCGCTGCCGAAGCGCGAATCCGCATGCAGGAACCACAGATGGCTGCCGGTGGCGGCCTGCGCACCGGCGTTCTGCTGGCTGGCGCGCCCGGCGCGGGCGCTCAAACTGCGCCAGCCGGGCTGGAAACGGCGGCTGGCCGGCGGCGACGCTGTGTCGGTGGCAGCGGCGCTGACCACGATGACTTCGACCACCGTCGCCAGACCACGCAGCGCGCCGGCCAGCGACGACGACAGCGCATCACCCGGTCCCACCGGCACGATGATCGACAAGCGGTGGCGGCGCGCGAACACCGGCTTCAGCAGCAGGCAGCGCCCGCCGGGCTGCCGACCGCTGCCACCGGGCCGCAGTCGAACAGGCCGAAGTGGGTGCTGCGGTCGCCGCTGATCCGGAAGTGCGGGGCGAAACGGGTTTGCGCCAGCATGTCGGCGCTGTTGCTGCACACCAGCATCGGCCGGCCGGTCTCGAAGCGATGGTGGTCGTCCAGTTCGTAGGCATGCGGGTGATGGGCCAGCGTGCCGAGATAGGTGGCGACTTCGCCGTAGTCCTCGCAGCGATCCTCCAGCGCCAGCTTGAAGGCGCGCACCGTCATCGAATGAAATCCGATGTTGCCGACCCGGGCAGCAATCGCCTCGTTGAACAGTGCCAGCGGCGTGCTGGCGAGCACGCGCACGTCCGGACAGCCGACAGCCGCCATCAGGCGGCGGAAGTCCTCCCGATACAGCGCGCCGCCCAGGCATTCGCCAAGCAGCAGCGGATCCTGCGCCAGCGCGGCGGGCACGCGGCGGTCGGCGAAGACATCGGAAAAGAACAGTTCGCCGCCCGGTTTCAGCACCCGGAAGATTTCCGCGAACACTGCCTGCTTGTCGGGCGACAGGTTGATCACGCAGTTGGAGATCACCACGTCGATGGAGGCATCGGCGATGCCGGCCTCGAGCAGATTCTCGATGTAACCCTTGCGGAATTCGACATTGGCGTAGCCGCGCTGGTCGGCGTGGTAGTCGAGATGGCGGCGTGCGACTTCCAGTTGGGCGTCGGTCATGTCGATACCGATCACCTTGCCGCCGGGGCCGACCAGGCGGGCCAGCAGGTAGCAATCGCGGCCGGAACCGCAGCCGAGATCGAGCACCGTCGCGCCTTCCAGTGCTGCCGGCAGCGGCGATCCGCAGCCGTAGAAGCGCTCGCGCACTTCCGGATGGATGTCGTCGAGCATCGGTCGCAGCCAGGCCGGCAGCGGATCGGCGAGGCAGCAGGCCGAGGTCTGCAGATCGGCCGAAGATTTCAGCACTTCGCCGTAGTAGTGCTTCACGGCGTCGAAAGTCAGTTGCCGGGCGGGCGGGTTGCCGGTCATCGAATCGGTCCTGGGTGGGTCCTGGGCGGGCTTGCGCCGGGGTGATGGTCGCGGCCGATGGTAGGCGAAAAGACAGCGGCAACGGATCGGCCAGCGTCCGCTTTTCATCTTCATTCGTCCTGCCGAACGGCGGCCAACGGCGGTCATCTGCCGCCATCCATCGTGCATCCGGACGCATGGGCATGATTTGCAGACGCCTGCACGCACTGCCGTCACGGGGCTGCGCCTACCATGCCTTCATCGCTCCTGACCGCTTATCCGAACCCGCATGATCCAGCGTCTGCTCGTCCTGCTTGTCGTCATCGGCCTGATCGCCACCTTTTTCGCCTTCGATCTCGACCGCTTCCTGTCGTTCGAGATGCTCCAGGCGAAGCGCGGCGATCTGGTGGCCTGGCGCGATGCCCGGCCGCTGCTGGCCACGGCCCTGTTCTTCGGCATTTACGTGCTCGCCGCCGCCCTGTCGATTCCCGGCGCGACGATCCTGACCCTGGCGGCCGGTGCCATCTTCGGGCTCTGGTGGGGCTTGGTGGTGGTGTCCTTCGCGTCGACCGTGGGCGCCACCGGCGCTTTCTTCACGGCCCGTTATCTGCTGCGCGACGCCATCCAGCGCCGTTACGGCGACCGCTTGAAGGCGATCGACGCCGGCATCGAGAAGGACGGGGCTTTCTATCTTTTCACCCTGCGTCTGGTGCCGCTGTTCCCGTTTTTCATGATCAACCTGCTGATGGGCCTGACGGCGATGCCGGCGCGCCGCTTTTTCTGGGTCAGCCAGCTCGGCATGCTGTCCGGCACGGCGGTGTTCGTGAACGCCGGCACCCAGCTGGCCAGCCTGAAATCGGCGGCCGGCATCCTGTCGCCGGGCCTGCTCGGCGCCTTCGTGCTGCTCGGGCTGTTTCCCTATGTCGCGCGCGCCATCGTCGCTGCCGGGCGGGCGCGCAAGGTCTACGCCGGCTTCACCCGGCCGCAGCGCTTCGATCGCAATCTGATCGTCATCGGCGCTGGCAGCGGCGGGCTGGTGAGCGCCTACATCGCCGCCGCCGTGAAAGCGCGCGTGACCTTGATCGAAAAGCACCGCATGGGTGGCGACTGCCTGAACACCGGCTGCGTGCCCTCGAAAGCGCTGATCCGCTCGGCGAAATTCGCCAGCCAGGTCAAGCGCGGCAGCGAATACGGCTTCGACGGCGCAAGCGCGCAGGCGAACTTCGGCCGGATCATGGGCCGCGTGCATCAGGTGGTGGCGGACATCGCGCCGCATGATTCGGTGGAGCGCTTCACCGGCCTCGGCGTCGAATGCCTGAGCGGCGAGGCGAAGCTGGTCGACCCCTGGACGGTGGAAGTCAACGGCAGCCGGCTGACCGCCCGCGACATCATCATCGCCACCGGTGCCGAACCGCTGGTGCCGCCGATACCCGGTCTTGCCGAAGCCGGCTATCTGACGTCCGACACGCTCTGGAACCTGGCCGAACTGCCGCCGCGCCTGGTGGTGCTGGGCGGCGGGCCGATCGGCTCGGAACTGGCGCAGGCCTTCGCGCGACTGGGATCGGCGGTGACCCAGGTCGAAATGCTGCCGCGCCTGCTGATGCGCGAGGACCCGGAGGTTTCCGAGCAGGTGATGGCCCGTTTCCGCGCCGAAGGCATCGACGTGCGCGTCGGCACCCGAGCGGTGGCCGTGGTGGTCGAAAACGGCGAGAAATGGCTGGTCTGCGAGGGTGCTGAAGGCCAAACGCGAGTCGCTTTCGACGCCATTCTGGTCGCTGTCGGCCGCGCAGCGCGGCTGACCGGCTACGGGCTGGAAACACTGGGCGTGCGCAGCGGCCGCACCATCGAAGTCAACGAATTCCTGCAAACGAACTTCCCCAACATCTACGCCGTCGGCGACGTCGCCGGCCCGTTCCAGTTCACCCACACGGCCTCGCACATGGCCTGGTACGCGGCCGTCAACAGCCTGTTCGGGCCGCTGCTGGCGCTGCGCGGCGGCAAGTTCAAGGTCGATTACTCGGTGATCCCCTGGGCCACCTTCATCGAGCCGGAAGTGGCAAGAGTGGGCTTGAGCGAGACCGAGGCGCGGGAGAAGGGCATCGCCTTCGAGGTGGTGCGCTACTCACTCGACGATCTCGACCGCGCCATCGCCGACGGCGAAGCCCACGGCTTCGTCAAGGTGCTGACCGTGCCGGGCAAGGACCGCATCCTCGGCGTGACCATCGTCGGCGAACATGCCGGCGACCTGATCGCCGAATACGTGCTGGCCATGCGCCACGGCATCGGCCTGAACAAGATACTGGGCACCATCCACATCTACCCGACGCTCGCCGAAGCCAACAAGTACGCCGCCGGCCTGTGGAAGCAGGCGCACAAGCCCGAGCGCCTGCTGGCCTGGGTGGCGCGCTTCCACGACTGGCGGCGAGGCTGAAAGCCATGCGCCGCCCGACGTTCTGCACGGCCGTGGCCCTGCTGCTGACGGCAGCCGATACGGCTGCGCTGACGCTCTGCAACCCCTTCGATCCGCAAACGCTCGCCGAGTACGAAACCAGCCTGGCCCGCGAACATCCGGCGTTTCCGCATCGCCGACCGGAAGAACTGGCGGCAAGCGCAACACCGGTGCTGCTGCTCGATGTCCGCGAAGCCGAAGAGTTCGCCATCAGCCATCTCGACGGCGCGATCCATATCGCCCCGGATGTTTCGGCCAGCGCCCTGCGCCGACAGCTCGCCGCCCTGCGCGGCAAGCTGGCTCCGGACACCGAAGTGCTGTTTTATTGCTCGGTCGGTTATCGCAGTTCCAAACTGGCCGAGCGGGTCAGGAAGGAACTGGCGGCTGCCGGCTATCCGCGCGTTGCCAATCTTCGTGGCGGCATCTTCGCGTGGACCAATCGCGGCCTGCCCGTGGTCGACGCCGACGGCCCGACCCGCGCCGTCCATCCCTACAACGCCTGCTTCGCGCCGTTGCTGCAACGTCCGCCCGCCGCCGCGCCACGCTGAATCCGCCGCCATGCACCTGTTCGGCATCTCCGACGCCAGCCTGCGCCTCGCCGTGATGCTCGGCGTACTCGCCACGCTGCTGCTGGTGGAAGCGCTGTGGCCGCGTCGCGCACGCAGTTTTCCGCGTCACTTGCGCTGGCGCACCCATCTCGCCCTGGCGGTGCTCGGGGCCGGCGTGGTTCGGGTAATGGCGGCGTTGAGCCTGCCGCTGGTGGCGGTGGCCGCCGCCGAATGGGCGCGCGTGCAGCAATTCGGCCTGTTCAACGTCATCGACACGCCGCTATGGCTGGAAGCCCTGATCGCGATCCTGCTGCTCGATCTCGCGATCTGGGCACAACACCTCGCCACCCATCACCTGCCGCTGCTCTGGCGTCTGCACCGCGTGCATCACGCCGATCGCGACATCGACACCTCCTCCGCACTGCGTTTCCATCCGCTGGAAATCGCCGCTTCGATGCTGTTCAAGACCACGCTGGTACTGGCGCTGGGCATCGCCCCGGTGGCCGTGCTGATCTTCGAGATCCTGCTCAACGGCATGGCGATGTTCAATCACGCCAATGTCCGCCTGCCGATCGGACTCGACCGCCGGCTGCGGCCGTTCGTGGTGACACCGGACATGCACCGCGTCCATCACTCGGTGATCGTGGCCGAACAGCAATCGAACTTCGGCTCCGGCCTGTCGCTCTGGGATCACCTGTTCGGCACCTACACCGCCCAGCCCGCCAGCGGCCACGACGCCATGACCCTCGGCCTCGACCACCACCAGACCGCCGCCCCGACCCGGCTCGCGTGGAGCCTGAAGCTGCCTCTTGAACCGGTCTGAAGGCAGGCCGGAGCGGCCTTCGCGAGCGATGGGGAATTGCTGCGGACACAAAAAAGCCCCGCTAAGGGGCTTGATCTTGCGAATGGTGGCCGAGGACGGAATCGAACCGCCGACACGGGGATTTTCAATCCCCTGCTCTACCGACTGAGCTACTCGGCCAGATGTTGAAACTTGCTTCAGGGCTGTCTGGAACAGCTCCGCGACGCATCGCGGAGCGCGATTAGACGCGACCGGGCTGCGGGCGTCAAGGCGTTTGTGCTCAGGCGCGGCGTGGTGCCGGTGGGGCTGGCGGCACGAAGCCGGTGGGGGTCAGGTCGCCGCCGCCGTAGAAGAACTTTTCCATCTCGACCATCAGAAACTTGCGCGACTCGCTTTCGGCCAGCGACAGGCGCATCTCGTTGATCAGCCGGGTCTGGTGGGCGAGCCAGTCGGCCCAGGCCTTCTTCGAAACGTCCTCGAACAGGCGCTGGCCTAGCGGGCCGGGGACCGGCGGACGCGGGAGGCCTTCGGCTTCGAGCCCGAGCTTGATGCAGTGGACGGTGCGGGACATGGGTCGGATGTGCTCGTGTCGTTGGTAGCGTTGAGGGCGTAGCGGCGGCTCAGGAAGCCGAGCACCGGCGCTGGCAGGCCGATGCCGGCCAGCGCGTCACCGCTGCGGGCGCTGATGGTAAGCCAGCGCTGGTCGGGTCGCTCGCGCACTTCCGTTGGCGCGTCGTCGTCGATCAGCGTGCAGAGCAGCGGAGTGAGTTCGAGCTCGAAATGGGTGAAGGCGTGGCGGAACGCTGGCAGCGTGTCGATCGGCTCGATGCGGATGCCGTGGCGCTGCCGCAGCAGTTCGTCGGCCGATTCGCCTTCAGCCGCCACCGGCAGGCTCCACAGGCCGCCCCAGATGCCGGTCGGCGGGCGGCGTTCGATCAGGATCGCGCCCTGCTCGTTTTCGACTACCAATAGAGTCGCGCGGCGATAGGGGCGGGCTTTCGCAGGCTTCGATGACGGGAATTCGCCGATGCGAGCTTCACGGTGGGCGATGCAGTCGGCAGCCACCGGGCAGCGCTCGCAGGCCGGCGCACGCGCCGTGCACAGCGTGGCACCGAGATCCATGATCGCCTGCGTGTAGTCAGCGAGCCGTGTCATCGGCAGCTTCTGTTCCGAAATCGCCCAGAGCCGATCGGCGACTTTCGGCGTGCCCGGCCAGCCGGCGATCGCCGCATGGCGCGCCAGTACGCGCTTGACGTTGCCGTCGAGGATCGCGTGCCTTGCGCCGTAAGCCTGCGCGAGGATCGCGGCGGCGGTCGAGCGGCCGACACCCGGCAGCGCTTGCACGGCTTCGAGATCGTTCGGCATCTCGCCGCGATAGACGCTCGCCACCTGCTTCGCGGCCGCATGCAGGTTGCGACAACGGGCGTAGTAGCCGAGGCCGGCCCAGAGCGCGAGTACTTCGTCGATGTCGGCAGCGGCCAGCGACGCGAAATCCGGGAAGCGGGCGATGAAGCGCTCGAAATAGGGGATGACGGTTGCGACCTGCGTCTGCTGGAGCATCACTTCCGACAGCCAGACGCGATAGGCGCTGCGCGGCGTTTGCCAAGGCAGGTTGCTGCGGCCGTGGACGTCGAACCAGGCCAGCAGGCGGTCGGCGAAGGATGCGCCGACCGCCGGGTTGCGGCCGCTCAAGGCGCGGGCGCGGGCGCTGCTTCCGGATCGGCCGGCGCAGGCGCAGGCGCAGGCTCCGCAGGCTTTTTCTTCTTGCCGAACAAGGAGTTGAGGCCGTCCTGCAGCTTCCCCTTGAGCGCCGGATTGCCATCGAGCTGGGTGCCGAGTTTCTTTTCCAGCTGGCTGTCGATCTTGTCGCGCAGCTTGTCGCCCTTGTCGCCGACCAGCTGGTCGCGCAGCCCCTGGGTGGCCTTCTGGGTCAGTGCGGCCTTCAGGTCCAGCGAATACTTGGGCTGGTCGAAAGTGCCGCTGACCTTGATCGGGATGACGATGCCGGTCAGGTCCGGCAAATCCTTCCCGCCCTGGCCGCTGGCGGTGTTCACGATGGTCGGCTTGGCGGTGTAGTCGATGGTTTCGCGCACCAGATCGACCTTGCCGGCACCGTCGACCCGGAACAGCGGGCTCTTGGCGTCGAGCGCATCGGATTGCAGCACGCCGTTGGTGATTTTCGCGGCCGCACCTAGCTGGGTGAAATCGGTCTGGACCGGCTCGGTATCGTTGAACTGCTGGCCTTTCAGGAAGGCGTCGCCCTTGCGAAGGATCTGGCCCAGATTGAAGCCCTTGACCGCGCCGTTCAGGAAGCTGAATGACAGATCGCCGTTGAGCGCCTGCTTCAGGGCACCGACAGTCGTGCCGGACGTGGTCACGTCCATCGCGAAGTTGCCTTCACCGGTCATCGACTCCTTGCCGGTGAAATCGAGCAGCAGGGGTCCGGCGGCAATCGAGGTCAGTTTGAGTGATTCGACATAGCGCGGCGTCGCCCCGCTGGTGATGCGGGTGGTCGAGGCAATGCTGCCGCCGTAGAGCTGGGCACCGAGGCCGATAGTCTTTTCCTGGCCCTTCAGCGCGTTGATGCGCAACTGCACGGCGTTCATCGCGACGTTCTTCAATTTGAGCTTGCCGATGTCGACGCTGCCGACCACGTTCAGCGTGTCGAGCACGTCGGACGGCACTTCGGTCGCGTTGACCGCCGCCTTTTCCTCCGCCGTCAGCGGCGCTTCCTTGACCGGCACGGTCGGCGTCGGCAGGTAGCGATCGGCGTCGATAGTGTCGAGCTTGAGCGCAAATTCGGCCGCCTTGGACTTGAAGTCGCTGATCGTGGCGTTGCCGGTGAAGGTGCTCTGGTCGAGCTTCATGTTCAGATCGCTGATCCGCGCGCTGTTGGTCGAAGCGTCGAACTTGAGCCGCAGCGCCAGCGCCTTGAGGGTTTCCGGATCGTGGGTCTCGACCTTGATGTCGAGCAGCTTCATCAGGTCGCGCGGATTGAAGTTCTTGATCGAGATCGGGCCCATGAAACGCGGCGCATCGGTGTTCAGGCCGCTGCCGTCGAGGCCGAGCATCACTTCAAGTCCAAGATCGGCCGCCTTCAGTTCGCCGGTCGCCAGTTTCAGCGTGCCCTTGGAGCCGTCGTAGATCGCATCACCCGTGAAAGTCGCAGCCTGCTTGCCGCCGGGCAGCGAGGCACCGGTGGCGTTCAAGGCGAGGCTGAGCTTCTCTGCCCGGACCAGCGGCTTGTCGTATTCGGCGGAGACACGCACTGACAGATCGGCATCCGCGTTCAGATCCTTCATCGCCGCCTTGAGCTTCACCGTCAGCTTTTCGGCCAGCGCGGTCTTGTTCGTGAGATTGGCGGAAACGCTGCCATCGAGCGCCACATCGGCCGTGCCGTCGGCGGTCTTGGCCTTGAGCTTCAGGCTCAGCTTGTCGGCCTTGGCGGTCTGCTGCTTCAGGTCGGCCGACAGATCGCCGGACAGGTCGATGTCCGCCTTCTGATCGGGAAGCGTCGCCAGCAGCTTCAGCACCAATTTCTTCGCGCTGTAGGCCTGCGCTTCAAGGTCGTATTCAACCCGGGTCGACAGCTTCACGTCAGCAGTCGCTTTCTGCGCTTCGATGGTGGTGACGAAGGCGAGCGACAGATCGAAGGGATCGCCGGGGCTGATCGAGCCGGTCTCCAGGTTCAGGCCGGTCACCTTGTAGGCCTGGCCGGACTGCTGATCGCTGTACGACACATCGGCGTTGCGGATATTGATGCCGCCGATGTCGATGGATTTGAGGCCCGCGCCCTTGCCGACCGGATCTTCGGGCTTGGCGGGGTCTTCCGCGCCGCCCTTGGCGAGATCGTCCCAGTTCGACTTGCCTTCCGCGTCCTTGGCCAGATTGGCCTTGAGCCCGCTCAACGAGACTTTGCCAACTACCAGTTCGCGCCTCAGCACCAGCGGCAGCAGGCGCAGGCCGACATCGGCTTCGGCGACTTGCAGCATCGGCTGATCGCCGAAGCCGGGCGCGTTGCTCAAGGACACGCCCTTCACGTTCGCGCCGAGCACCGGATAGATGCCGAGCTTGATTTCGCCCACGGTCAGGTCGCGGCCGGTGGCTTTCTTGGCGGCGGCGGTGATCTGCTCGCGGAAATCGTTGGGATCGAAGAACAGCGCGAAGGCACCGACCGCCAGCGCCAATACCAGCAGCAGCGCGCCGACGATGCCGAGAATGATCTTGACGAGCTTGCCCATGAGCGACTCCGAAAGCGGGTGAAGAAGGTGCAGGCCTAGTCTATCGACGCAAGACCGACCTGCGTTGTTGTCGGACTGGGGTCTGTTGACAATCACTTTGGTCGCTGCGACCAAAGTGATTGTCAACAGACCCTAGACCATCACACCGGGTCAGGGTTCGGTTTCGCCGCCGACACCGCAGCCCTTGATTTGTCCGGCCCTGCCAATATGACCGTTCCTGAACCCGCAACGCCTGCCTGCCATGACCAATCCGC
Organism: Nevskia sp.; assembly: GCA_021732745.1. Classification (GTDB taxonomy): domain Bacteria; phylum Pseudomonadota; class Gammaproteobacteria; order Nevskiales; family Nevskiaceae; genus Nevskia. The sequence goes on from JAKFUK010000002.1 coordinate 781,208, forward strand.
TGCTCGCCCCTGTCGCGCCGAACACGCTGCCTGCGTTCTCGGTGATCCTGCCGGAACACGCTGAACCGGCGATCGACGCCGTGCTGGCGGAAAACCGCAATGCCCTCGCCACCTTGCTGGTCAGTGAAACCGAGCCGCGCTGGGAAACGCTGATCGAGCCGCAGGAGGATTTCAGCGATCGCCTGAGCCGCGCCTGGGGGCCGATCCAGCACCTGTTTGGCGTCCATTCGACCGCCGACTGGCGCAAGGCCTTCAATGCCACGCAGCCGAAGATCACCGAGTACGGGCTGGAGCTGTCACAGAACGAGCCGCTGTATCGCGCCTACGAGCGCCTGGCCGCCAGCCCGGCTGCGGCCTCGTTCTCGCCGACGCGCCGCAAGGTGCTGAGTGACGCGATCCGCGATTTCAAGCTGTCCGGCATCGCCCTGCCGGAAGATCAGAAGGCCCGCTACAAGACCATTGCCCTGCGCCTGTCGGAGATCCAGACCCGGTTCGAGGAGAACTTGATGGATGCGGTGCAGGCCTGGTCGAAGCAGGTCACCGACGAATCGTGGCTTGCCGGCATGACCATTGAGGGAAAGGCGCAAGCGGCCGAGAAAGCCAAGGCCAAGGGGCTCGACGGCTGGCTGCTGACGCTGGATTTCCCGAGCTTCGACGCGGTGATTTCCTACGCCGACAACCGCGATCTGCGCTTCGAGCTGTACGAGGCCTATGCCACCCGCGCCTCCGAACTCGGCCCGCAGGGCGGGCAGTTCGACAACTCGCCGCTGATGCAGGAAATCATCGCCCTGCGCGACGAGCAGGCACGACTGCTGGGCTTCAACAACTTCGCCGAATACTCGCTGGCGACCAAGATGGCCGAATCACCTGACGCCGTCGAAAGCTTCCTGCTGGAGCTGTCAGCCAAGGCGCGGCCGTTCGCGATGGCCGAACTCGAGGAACTGCGCGCCTTTGCGCAAGCCCGCGACGGCATCACCGATCTCGCGCCCTGGGACACTGCCTACTACTCCGAGAAGCTCAAGGAACAGAAGCTCGGTTACTCCGAGGAAGAACTGCGTCCGTACTTCCCGGCCCCGCAGGTGATTCGCGGCATGTTCGAAGTGGTCGAGCGCATGTACGGCGTGACGATCGAGGAAGCGCCGGGCATCGAAACCTGGCACCGCGATGTCAGCACCTGGCGGCTCGCCGAAGCGGACGGCAGCGAAATCGGCCTGTTCTACCTCGATCCATTCGCCCGTCAGGACAAGCGCGGCGGGGCCTGGATGGACGAATGCCTGGTCCGCCGCCGCACCGACACTGGCTTGCAGCGGCCAGTCGCCTACCTGACCTGCAACTTCACCCCGCCGCTCGGCAATCAACCGGCGCTGCTGACTCACGACGAAGTGCTGACCCTGTTCCACGAATTCGGTCACGGCTTGCATCATCTCTTGACCCGGGTCGAGGAGGCTTCGGTGTCCGGCATTCGCGGGGTCGCCTGGGATGCGGTGGAGCTGCCGAGCCAGTTCATGGAGAACTGGGCCTATGACCGCGCCACCCTGAATGGCTTCGCGCGTCACTGGCAGACCGGCGAGGTGATTCCGGATGCGCTGCTCGCCAAGCTGCAAGCCGGGCGCGGCTTTCAGGCCGGCATGCAGACCCTGCGGCAGATCGAGTTCTCGCTGTTCGACCTGCGTTTGCACCGCGATACGGCCGACGGCATCTCGATCCTTGATCGTCTGGCCGCGACCCGAGCCGAAGTCAGCGTGTTCCCGCCGCCGGCCTGGAACCGGATGCCGAATTCCTTCGGCCACATCTTCGCCGGGGGTTACGCCGCCGGTTACTACAGCTACAAGTGGGCCGAGGTGCTGTCGGCCGATGCCTTTGCGGCCTTCGAGGAATCGGATTTCTCGCCGGACACCGGCCGCCGCTTCCGCGACACCGTGCTGGCCAATGGCGGCTCGCAGGACGCGATGGACTTGTTCATCGCCTTCCGCGGCCGCAAGCCGGAAGTCGATGCGCTGCTGCGGCATTCCGGGCTGACGGCCTGATTTCCATCCCTCAACGACGCTCGATGCGGGTATCGGTCGGCGGCGCCACCGGCCCGAAGCGCGCCAGATAGTCGATCAAGGCTTCGCGATCGAGCCCGAAGGCCTGTCGTTCCGTGCCTTCGGTCAGCACCGTGAAACCGTCGCCGCCGTTGGCGAGAAAGCCGTTGACGTTGACCCGGTACGACTGCGCCGGGTCGATCGTCACGCCGTTCAGGCTGATCGACGCGGCATCGACGCGCTCGCCCACCGGCCGATCGGCGTTCCACACGAAGCGGAAGCCTTTTGAAGGCAGCAGCACCGGGCTGCGGCCCTTCGCGCGCCATTGCTGTTCGAGCAGGGCGTCGATCTGCGCGCCCGTCAGGCTCATGGTCACCAGTTCGCTGCCGAACGGCTGCACGCTGTAGACCTGCCCGAAGCTGACGGTGCCGGCGGCGTCCATCGGCTTGAGATCGGCGCGCACGCCGTCCGGGTTCATGAAGGCGATGTCGGCGCGGGTGTCGGCAGATTTCGCGGCGTAGGCGATCTGCGCGTCGGCGATCACCCGGCCCAGCGGCTGCTCGCCAGCGCTGTCGACCGTGCGCAGCATCTCGGTGGCGATGCGGCCGACCGGCCGCGCCGCCAGCGGCTGCGCGCGGGCGCGAAAAACCTCGACCAGCGCGGCGATGCCGGGCTCTGCGGCCAGCGGCGGATACAGCGTCGGCGCGCCATTGCCGGGGCGATCGTTGACCACGGGGAGGATGTCGGCGCTGCTGGCGATGATGTCGCCTGTGGCCGGATCGAGCGCCAGATCAAGGCTGCCGACAAAGCGGCCGGCGTTGCCGGCGCTGGTCACCAGCAGTTTTTTCGCCGGGTCGCGGCTGGGCAGCCGGCATTGGTAGGCGCGGTGGGTATGGCCGCTGATCACCACATCGACCGCCGGATCAAGCTGGGCGGCGATGCTGCCGATCTCGCCGCTGAAGCCCGGGCAGGCGGCGTCGTTGTAGGCGAGTTGCGGGTCGACATAGCCGCCCTCGTGGATCAGCACCACGATCGCTTCGACGCCTTTTGCACGCAACGCGGCGGCTTCGCGATTGATCGTGACGGCTTCGTCCTCGAAACGCAGTCCCTGGATGCCGTCTCTGGAGACCAGATCCGGCGTTCCTTCCAGAGTCAGGCCGATGAAGCCGATCGACAGCCGACGCCCGCCCACCATGAAGCTGCGCACCGCCGAGGCCGGCAGCAGCGGCGCGCCGCTGGCGCTGTCGATGACATTGGCCGCCAGATACTGGAAGCGCGCGCCGGGAAACGTCCCGCCGATGCAGGTATCGACATCCGCCGTGCCGTCCGGCGCGCAGCCGCCGCGCTGGATGCGCAGCAGCGCGCTGCGGCCGTCATCGAATTCGTGATTGCCGACTGCGCTGATATCCAGGCCGATGGCGTTGAGTGCTGCGATGGCCGGCTCGTCATGGAACAAGGCGCTTTCCAGCGGGCTTGCCGAAATCAGGTCACCGGCGGCGACCACCACATTCTGCGGATTCCCGGCCTTGAGCCGGGCGACCGCCGTTGCCAGATAGGCGGCACCACCGAGCGGCACGCTGACGGTCTGGCCGGCGACCGGCCCTGGCAGCATCGTGGCGCTGTCCGGCGGCAGCAGGTTGCCGTGGAAATCGTTGATCGCGATCAGCCTGATCTTGACCGCAGTACCGCCCGGGCGTTCTGCTATCGGAGCCTGTGAAGCACAGCCCGCAGCCAGCATCAGGGCTGCGGCGAACAGCAAGCGAGGGCGACGATACTGCGTGAGCGGCGGAACTTTGCGCATTTGTTCTCGGCTACTATTCAATTGTGACAGTCGGTTCCGAAGTGGGAACGGCGGGTCGCAAGCGGTCTGTTTCATGAGACCGGCGGGCTGCGTTGAAGATCGGGAGGGAGCATAAAGCGACCGCATTGACGGCGCGTGAAAGCCCGATTCGAGTGAGCCCGAAGTTAGCTATTACATCGCTGGAAGCGTCGAAAGCCGGAATCCGGCAGGTTTCTTGCTCGACGATTGTCACAATTCGGCGAACGACCGGGGTTAAGGGTCGCGCCGATAGAAAAACAGTGTGCTGCACGCTGATGCAGCCGCCTTCCGGTCTGCGACCGGTGGCGGCGTCAGTGCTCAGGTCTGGATCGGGGTCAGGATTTCGGCCGGGCATTTCACCATTTCGTCATCAAGGGCGCGGATCATCCGCAGCCTTTGCCGGGGGCCGTTCATGCGTCATTGGGAACAAGCAAAAAAGCCGAAAGCGCGCATCGAGATCATTCCAATGATCGACGTGATGATGTTTCTGCTCGTGTTTTTCGTGCTGATCAGCATCAATGTGATTCCGGCGCTCGGCGTCAAGACCCAGCTTCCGGTGTCCTCGGAAACGCAGGACTTGCAGATCATCATCAAGGCGATCGTCACCATGGGCGGCGGCGGCGAGCTGCAGCTCAACGGTCAGGCCGTCGCGCTGGAGAACATGGTGGCGGGCATCCGTTCGCTGGAACGCCCCGGTGCCAAGGTCACGATCATCATCAATGGCGACAAGACGGTCGACATGCAGCGCCTCCTCGACGTGATGGACGCGCTGAAGGGCGGCGGCTTCGAGTCGATGTCGATCGCTGCCAAAAAGAAGTGACCGGCGCCATTCGTGCATGAATGCCATCTACCGTCACCGCCACTGGGTAGCCGCCCTCGGCGCGATCGGCCAGCTTCTGCTGGCCTGGATCATCGCCTCGCAGCCGCTGGCACCGCCGCGCGAGCCGATCGTCAAGGACGAGATCGAGATCGCGCTGGTCGAGCCGCCGCCGGAAGTGCCGCCGCCACCGCCTCCGCCGCCACCCGATACGCCGCCACCCGAGCCGCCGGCCCCCACGCCGCCGACCCCGACGCCGCCGCGTCCGGCGCAGCCGCTGGTCGACACCCCGGTGCCGGACCCGATTCCGCCAGCGCCGCCGCCGGTACCAACGCCCGACCCGCCGCCCGCCACGCCGGACCCGCCGCCACCGCCGCCGCCCGCGCCGCCGGTCAACGTCGGTCTGGAAGCGCAGTACGTCGGTCAGGTTCGCAGCTATCTGAACTCGACCAAGCGCTACCCCACCGGCCGCGAAGCCAGCCAGCTAAGGCCGAAGGGAACGACGCGGATCTGGTTCGAGCTGAAGCGTAGTGGCGACCTGGTCGATGCCGGCGTTGACGTGTCCTCGGACTCGATCCTGCTCGACAAGCAGGCGCTGACCACCGTGCGGCGCGCCACCTATCCGCCGTTCCCGTCCGATGCCTGGCCGGGGCAGCTGAGCCACCGTTTCACTGTCGAACTTGATTTCAAACCGGCCGAATGAGAGCCGGAACGCCGTAGAAACTGGCTCGCCGCCATCCGTAAATTGTTGAATATCCTCGAAACATTGCCGTCAATCTTGAAAGCAGGGAGACCACCATGTCGTTGAAGCCCACCCGTTTTGCCGTGCTGCTCGCCGGCTTCGTTGCCTCCCATGGCGCGAGCGCCCAGGAAAGTGTCGCCCTCGCCGAAGCCACGGCCATCACTGTCGCCGCCGATGCCGGCGTGCTCGCCACCGCTCAGGCGGCCACCGGCACGACTGACGTCGGCAAGATCGCCGTCGAAGGCACTGAAGGTCCCGGTGCCACCGGTCTGATCCAGCCAGAGTCGTCGCCAAAGGCGCGCAGCTCGGTTGAAAAGGCCTACATCGAAAACAAGAGCCCGACCGAAAACCCCTTCCAGAGCCTGAGTCTGCTGCCGGGTGTCGCCACCAACTCGACCGATTCCTCGGGCCTGTTCGGCGGTTCGATCCGCGTTCGCGGCTTCAATTCCGACCAGCTCGGCTTCACCGTCGGCGGCGTGCCGGTCAACGACTCGGGCAACTTCGCAGTCTTCCCGCAGGAATACACCGACTCGGAAAACCTCTGCAGCGTGTTCCTGACCCAGGGTTCCGCCGATACCGAAGCGCCCCACACCGGTGCCAGCGGCGGCAACATCGGCCTGACCCTTTGCGATCCGAAGGACACGGCCGGCGTCAAGGTTGCCCAGACCGGCGGCTCGCTGAAGCTGACCCGCAGCTACGCCAAGATCGAAACCGGTCTCGTCGGCGGTATCTGGAAGAGCTATGTCTCCTACTCGCGCGCCCTGATCGACAAGTTCAAGGGTGACGGTCGCGCCGATCGCCACCACGTCGACTTCGTGTCGACCGTGGACCTCGGCAAGGGCTCCAAGGTCACCGGCAGCTTCCTGTACAACCGCGCGCTGAACAACAACATCCGCACCTTGACCCGCGCCCAGATCGACAGCCGCGGCCGGGCGCTGGATTTCGGCACCGTCGCGCCGCGCCATCTGGCCCCGGGTCCGGGCCGCCAGAACGAGAACGTCGGTCAGGACGTCACCACCGGCACGCCGGGCGGCCTGCCGCCGAATGGCGATCTGTACGCGCCGTTCAATCTGAATCCGTTCCGCAACTACATTGCCTCGGTCAACGCCGGCTTCCAGATCACCCCGGAACTGCGTTTCAGCTTCATTCCCTACCTCTAGCACGGTTTCGGCACCGGCGGCGGCCAGCTGACCTCGCTGAACGAAACCAGCGGCGGTGGCCAGCAGGCACGCGGCACCGGCGATCTGAACGGCGATGGCGATGCTGTCGACACCATCCTGATCTACCGCTCGAACGTCACCACCACCTACCGTCCGGGCGTGACCTTCCAGTTCAACTACCAGCTGGCCAATCACGCAATCGTGCTGGGCTACTGGACGGAAAAGGCGCGCCACCGCCAGACCGCGCCGGGCCAGCAGATCTTGTCCAGCGATCCGAACGATCCGTTGCTCGCCGACCGCGTCGTCGACCGTTATCTCGACAGCCCGTACGCCTGGATTCGCAACGCCGACGGTTCGATCAACAACACCCGCGACCAGCTCACCCGCTCGACCGGCAAGTCGCTGTATGTGTCGGATACCTCGACGTATTTCGATGACCGCCTGACCGTGGTCATCGGCTTCCGTCACTCCGGCCAGAACCGCGATTTCAACAACTTCGCGAACATCGGCGCGGCGGGTGCCTTCAACGGCTTCGGCGACTACCGCATCCAGACCACGGCGATCGAGAACCTGCCGAGCCTCGGCATCTCCTACCAGATCAACGACAACAACCAGGTGTTCGTCAACGGTGCCCGCACCTTCCGCGTGCCGTCGAACTTCATCTTCCAGAATCTGGCCACCGGCGGCACCTTCATCAACGGCATCTACAGCAACTATCGCGTGCAGGATCGCAATCTGCAGGCCGAAACGGCGAACAACTTCGACCTCGGCTACCGTTTCTCCAGCGAAAAGCTGACCGGCTCGGCCACCCTGTTCTACAGCCTGTTCCAGGACCGTCTGGCCTCGGCGTTCGACCAGGAAGAGCAGCGCATCACCGACATCAACGTCGGCGGCTCGAAGACCTACGGCGCGGAACTGGAAGCCGGCTGGAACTTCTACAAGGGCTTCACCGCCTACGCCTCGACCTCGTACACGCTGAGCAAGATCGACAGCAATCTGCAGACCGGTGCCAACACCTTCGAGCAGACCGCCGGCAAGCAGTACCCGGACACGCCGATCTGGCTGGGCGCGCTGAACATCCAGTACACGATCGACAGCTTCTACATCTTCGCCGAAGGCAAGTACACCGGTCGCCGTCAGGCCACGCTGGTCAATGACCAGAGTGTTGCCGGCTATGCGGTGATGAACCTCGGTGCCGGCTACACCTTCCCGACGTTCGGCTGGTTGAAGACCACCAAGCTGCAGGCAGTCGTCAACAACGCCACCAATCAGGAATACGACTACCTGAACGCGGGCAGCGGCGGCGGCTTCACCACTCGTTCGCTGGGGCCGGGCGGCACGCAGCCGAACTACTTCATCGGCGCGCCAGTATCGTTCGCCGTCACCCTGTCGACGGAATTCTGACCGGTAGAAGTATCGGGGAGACCAGCATGAATCTGACTCTGTTTCACGACATCACCTTCTACGCGCTGTACGCCGGGCTGGCCCTGACGGCGTTCGTGGCGGTCGAGCGCATCATCTTCTTCATCATGACCAGCAAGAGGGCGATCGAACTGGAAGATGCGCTGGCCCCCGGCGCACCGCCACCGGCGGCTGGCCTGATGTCGGCCAACAACGTGCCCGCGAAAGTATCGAAGCTGATGCTGGACCGGATGCCGAAGATCAAGAACCGGCACGATCTCGAGGACGCTTCGGAAGAAGCGTTCATCGAGGCGCGCCTGGAACTGAACAAGAACCTCTGGCTGCTCGACACGGTGGTCACCGCGTCGCCGCTGCTGGGGTTGTTGGGCACGATTCTCGGCATCATCGACACCTTCAAGGCGCTGGCGCAGTCCGGCATTTCCGATCCGGCCGGCGTTTCGGCCGGTATCGGTACCGCGCTGTTCGCCACCGCCCTGGGCATTTCGGTGGCGCTGATCGGCCTGCTGTTCTTCAATTTCTTCCAGAACCGCGTCGAGCACCTGTCGGACCGCATCAAGGTGCTGATCCTGCGCATCAGCGAAAGCCGTCAGCCGGCCTGATCGGCGGCATCGGTCAGTTGCATCGCAAGGGCCCGGCTGCACGCCGGGCCTTTGTCGTGGTGGCGAATGCCTACCCGCTCGCCGCAGCCACGCGATAAACTGGAATCATCCTGAACAGCGCAAGCACCGCCGCAAGACGGCGCGACTCTTGCTGCGTACTCCCGAAACCCGAGGTAGAACCTGATGGCCAAGAAGAACCATTACGACGAAGCGGCGCTGGCACCGGTCGCCGAAATCAACATCACGCCGATGGTCGACGTGATGCTCGTGCTGCTGATCATCTTCATGGTGACCTCGCCGCTGATGATGTCGCAGCTGCCGGTGACCCTTCCGAAAGCCAGCTCGGCACCGAGCGAGAACCCGAAGGAACCGACCGTGGTGTCGATCGACGCCGCGGGCAACTATTTCATCGACGCTGGTGACGGCCTGGGCCCGATCGGCGTCACGGGCGAAGGCTTGCAGCCGAAGCTGATCGAACTCTCCGCCGTCGACCCGGACCAGCTGGTGTTCGTGCAGGGCGATTCGAAGATCGACTACGGCCGCGTCGTCGACCTGATCGGTCTGGTCAGCGCTTCGGGTTTCTCGAAAGTCAGCCTGAAGTCGACCAAGCTGCAGGGCGCGGTCGGCGAAGCGGGCATCGTCCCGGTTCCCTGACCGTTCAGCGTAGGGTGGGCAAGCTTCACCTGCCCACGCGGATTGATGGTGGCGAACCGGTGGGCAGATGAAGCCTGCCCACCCTACGGAGCTTCCCCAGCGAGCGCGCGCAAGGCGCGCTCGCTCGTTTCATCGGCCGGATACAGCGTTTCGACTCTGAGATCCTCGGCCGTCAGGTCGCGCGGCATGTCGAAGCGCGACAGCATCGCGAACAGGCGCAAATCCTGCCCGGCGATGCGGAAATGCGTGGCCAGCACCGGTGACAGCCGCGCGGTGACGTCGACATTGCGCGCTGCCGCCGCCATGCCCGGATAGGCCATCACCACCTCGCGCAGGCGTGCCGACGGCGGGTGATCGAGCGCTTCCTGCGCCAGCCGCGACAGGATTGCGACCACCACTTCGTCGGCATTGACCACGTAGCGGCGCAGGCCGTCCGGGTGCAGGCTCATCCGGATCATGTTGCGCGGGCCGTCGCCGCACACGGTGCGCCACAGCGCGTCTTCGGTGGTGCCGCCCAGCATCGCCACGGTGGCGATCATCCGCTGCGTGGCTTCATTGGCGATGACCAGATTCCAGGCGCGGTCGATGACCATGGCCGGAAACGGTTCGTGATGGCGCAGCATGCGGGCGAGTGCTTCGCGCACCGGCGTCATGTCCGGCGCTTCGATCGCCCGCTGGGCGTAGATCGGCGCGAAACCGGCGGCGATCAGCCAGTCATTCCGATCGGCTAGCCCTAAGTCCAGCGCTTCGGCGAGACGCAGCAGCATCGCCCGGCTGGGCTGCGAGCGGCCCGATTCGAGAAAGCTCAAGTGGCGCTGCGACAAGCCGGCCGACAAGGCCAGATCGAGCTGGCTGCGCCGCCGCACTGCGCGGGCCCGGCGCAGGGAATCGCCGAAGCGGGTGGAGGCGGCGGACATCGGATGGATGGCATTCATGGCGAGGATTGTGGCGAGGCGGCCGATGCAAAGCGATGACCTGGCAGGTAATTGCAGCGCCGCAGGTGCGCGCCGATCCTGCACTCGCCGCTCACCCACCCTTTCGGAGTATCGCCATGAACCTGCCCCGCCCTGTCCTGATTGCCATCGCCCTGCCATTTGCTGTTCTCACCGCCTACGCCCTGAAGGAAGTCGGCTACATCGGCATTTTCGCCAGCCACCTGCACCCGGCCGGCCTGCAAGTGCTGAGCGATCTGGTCATCGCCCTGAGCCTGGTGATGGTCTGGATGGTCGGCGACGCCCGCGCCCGCGGCATCACCGTCTGGCCGTACATCGTCGCCACCCTGACCTTGGGCTCGTTCGGCCCGATCGCCTATCTGCTGATGCGCGGCAAGGCTGCCGCCACCATGCCCGGCAAGGCCTGGGCGTGATGCCACCGCGCCTTCGCGAATGGCTGTTCCTGCTCGGCTACGGGCTGCTGGCGACCCACGAACTGGACGCCGTGGCCCGAGCCGAATGGCGCGTGCTGCCGGGCTTGTCGCTGCTGGATGACGACCTCGCGCAGCCACTGTTCATCCTGCTGCATGTGCCGCTGTTCGCGCTGCTGACCGGCCTGCTGGCCAGCGCGGACGCCGTCATCCGCGCCCGGACGCGCCACGGCATCAGCCTGTTTCTCGTCGTTCACGCCGGCCTGCACCTGCTGTTCAGCGGCCATCGCCATTACGATTTCGGCACGCCACTCAGCGAAGGCCTGATTTTTGGCGGCGCGCTCTGCGGCCTGGGCTGGCTGGCGTTGAGCCCGGTCAGGCCGGCAAAAGCGGTTACTCACGCAGAGAACGCGGAGCGCGCAGAGAAAGGCGATCCATGAAGGAAGCCTTTCTTGGGCTGTTCTCCGCGTCCTCTGCGTTCTCCGCGTGAGACCAGCTTTTGCGCCCCCTGATTCGTCTACAGTCGCGCGTCGGCATTGACCGGCTCGGACAAGCGCTAAAGCAGCGAGGAGACCATCGGCATGGCGGCAGGCGCAAGTGCAGCAGGCAGGGCGATCACGCCGCGCGAAGTCCGCAAAGTGATCTTCGCGTCGTCGCTGGGCACCGTGTTCGAGTGGTACGACTTCTATCTGTACGGCTCGCTGGCGGCGATCATCGCCAAGCAGTTCTTTGCCGGCACCAACGACACCTCGGCCTTCATCTTCGCGCTGCTGGCCTTCGCCGCCGGCTTTGCGGTGCGGCCGTTCGGGGCGCTGGTGTTCGGCCGGCTGGGCGATATGGTCGGCCGCAAGTACACGTTCCTGGTCACCATCCTGATCATGGGGCTGTCGACGTTCTGCGTCGGCCTGCTGCCGAATTACGCCTCCATTGGTTATGCCGCGCCAGTGATTTTGATCGGCTTGAGGATGCTGCAAGGTCTGGCGCTGGGCGGTGAATACGGCGGAGCCGCCACCTATGTCGCCGAACATGCGCGCGACGACAATCGCGGCATGGCGACGTCCTGGATCCAGACCACGGCGACCTTGGGCCTGTTCCTGTCGCTGCTGGTGATCCTCGGCTGCCGCCTGAGCATGTCGACGGCCGATTTCGAGGCCTGGGGCTGGCGCATTCCCTTCCTGCTGTCGGCCTTGCTGCTCGGCGTGTCGGTGTACATCCGCCTGCAATTGCATGAATCGCCGCTGTTCCAGCAGATGAAGGACGAGGGCACCACATCCAAGGCTCCGCTGAAAGAAGCCTTCGGGGAGTGGAAGAACCTGAAACTGGTGATTCTGGCGCTGTTCGGTGCCACCGCCGGACAAGCCGTGGTCTGGTACACGGGCCAGTTCTACGCGCTGTTTTTCCTGACCCAGACGCTCAAAATCGACGCCACCGACGCCAATCTGATGCTCGCCGTGGCGCTGGTCATCGGCACGCCGTTCTTCATCCTGTTTGGCTGGTTGTCCGACAAGATCGGCCGCAAGCCGGTGATCATGGCCGGCTGCCTGATCGCCGCCCTCAGCTACATCCCGATCTTCAAGGGCATCACCCATTACGGCAATCCGGCGCTGGAAGCCGCGCTCGCGCGCGCGCCGGTGACCGTCAGCGCCGATCCTGCGGGCTGCCATTTCCAGTTCGAGTTCTTCGCCAATCCAGTCAAGCCGAACTTCAGCTCGTCCTGCGACGTGGCGACCTCGGCGCTGGCCAGGGCCTCGGTGTCTTACCAGATCGCGCCGGCCGCTTCGGGTGCCTTGGCGGCGGTCAGGATCGGCACGGTCGAAGTCCCGAGTTTCGATGGCGAAGCGCTCGATCCAGCCGCCTTCAAGGCCGCCAACGCGGCGTTTGTCGCGGCACTCGGCGAGCAACTGAACGCGGCCAGTTATCCCGCGAAGGCAGACCCCGCCGCCGTCGACCAGCCGATGCTGGTAGTGCTGCTGAGCCTGCTGGTCATCTACGTGACCATGGTCTACGGCCCGATTGCCGCCTGGCTGGTGGAAATGTTCCCGACCCGTATCCGTTACAGCTCCATGTCACTGCCGTATCACATCGGCAACGGCTGGTTTGGCGGCTTCCTGCCGACCATCGCCTTCGCGCTGGTCGCCTCGAACGGCAACATCTACCACGGCCTCAACTACCCGATCGGGGTGGCGCTGTTGACGCTGGTCATCGGCACCCTGTTTCTCAAGGAAACCCGGGGCACTTCGCTGCATGCCCCAAGCCCCGAATGAGCCCCGAATGGCCGCTGAATCGAGGATTCCCGCGAGGCCTGCTTCTTGCTAGCGCGCGGCACCGACAAGACGCTCCGCCCACGGAGCCAGAACGAGGATGAACCATGAGCAGTGACAACTTCCAGTCCGTGCTGACCGAAACGCGGGTGTTTCCGCCGTCGGCCGCGTTTACTGCCGCCGCGACGGTCAACGCCACGAAGATGGCCGAATTGCGCGCCGCCGCTGCTGCCGATTACCAGAAGTTCTGGGGTGATTTCGCCCGCGACGAGCTGAGCTGGGCCATCCCATTCAAGACCGTACTCGACGATTCCGCCGCGCCGAACTACCGCTGGTTTCACGACGGCAGCCTGAACGCCTCGTACAACTGCCTCGACCGCCATCTGGCGACGAAGGGCGACAAGATTGCCATCCGTTACGAAGGTGAAAAAGGCGACACCCGTACCTACAGCTATCGCGAATTGCACGCCGAAGTCTGCAAGCTGGCCAACGCGATCGCCGCGCGCGGCATCGTCAAGGGTGATCGCGTGGTGCTGTACCTGCCGCACTCGCCGGAAGCGGTGATCGCAATGCAGGCCTGCGCTCGCCTGGGCGTCACCCATTCGGTGGTGTTCGGCGGCTTTTCGGCGACAGCACTCCGCGACCGCATCGAGGACACCGGGGCCAAGCTCGTCATCACTGCCGACGGCAACCAGCGCGGCGGCAATATCGTCGATCTGAAAAAGGCGGTCGACGAGGCGCTGGCGCTGGGCTGCCCGAGCGTGGACGGCGTAATCGTCGCGAAGCGCACCGGCCACGCGATCACCATGAAGGAAGGCCGCGACGCCTGGTGGCATGAGGCCATCGCGAACCTGCCGGCGACTTGCGAGCCGGTGATGGTCGAGGCCGAGCATCCGCTATTCCTGCTCTACACCTCCGGCTCCACCGGCAAGCCCAAGGGCATCCAGCACTGCACCGGCGGCTATCTGCTGGGCGCGATGAAGTCTGCGCAGTGGGTGTTCGATTTGAAGGAAGACGACCTGTTCTGGTGTACCGCGGATGTCGGCTGGGTCACCGGCCACAGCTACGTGACCTACGGCCCGCTGGCCTGCGGTGCCACCGTGATGATCTATGAAGGCGTGCCGACGGTGCCGGACGCGGGCCGCTTCTGGAAGATTTGCCAGGACCACGGCGTGACCATCTTCTACACCGCGCCGACCGCGATCCGCGCGCTGATGAAGTCCGGCGAGGAATTCCCGAACCAGTACGACCTGTCGAAGCTGCGCCTGCTGGGAAGTGTGGGCGAACCGATCAATCCGGAAGCCTGGATGTGGTACCACCGGGTGATCGGCAAGGGCGTGCTTCCAATCGTTGATACCTGGTGGCAGACCGAAACCGGCAGCATCATGATGAGTCCGCTGCCCGGTGCCACGCCGACCAAACCCGGTTCCTGCACCCAGCCGCTGCCCGGCCTGTTCGCCGATGTCGTCGACGAGATGGGTGAGCCGGTGGTCGGCAAGACCGCCGGTGGCTATCTGGTCATCACCCAGCCCTGGCCGTCGATGCTGCGCACCATCTGGGGCGACAACGAGCGTTACAAAAAGGCCTACTACGGCCAGTTCCCGGCCCGCCCGGATGGCTCGCTGCTCTATGTCGCGGGCGACTCCACGTACCGCGACGAGGACGGCTACTACTGGATTCTGGGCCGCACCGACGACGTGCTCAACGTCTCCGGCCATCGCCTGGGCACCATGGAAGTGGAATCCGCCCTCGTTTCGCATCCACGGGTGGCGGAAGCCGCTGTCGTCGGCCGTCCGCACGAGATCAAGGGCGAAGCGGTCTGCGCCTTCGTGATCTGCAAGGGCGTCCGCCCGACCGGCGACGAAGCCGCCGCCCTGATCAAGGAACTGCGCGAACACGTCGCCAAGGAAATCGGCCCGATCGCCAAGCCGGACGACATCCGCCTGGCCGACGGCCTGCCGAAGACCCGCAGCGGCAAGATCATGCGGCGTCTCTTGCGCTCGATCGCCAAGGGCGAAGCGATCACCCAGGACATCTCGACCCTGGAGAATCCGGCGATCGTCGAGCAGTTGGCGGGCAAGGCCTGACAGCTACTGGCGCTTAAACCCAGTCATGAAAACGGCGCCCGAGAGCGCCGTTTTCATGTGGCTGCACAAGCAGCTTGAGCGGACGCTCAACCTGCCAGCGCGTCCCGCGTGATGACCCACAGTTTCTTCGAGAACGGCCCACGCGACGTCCAGGTGATGTGCTGGCCGCTGGACAGGCCGATGACGTCACCCGCACGGAAGTGATGGACGCGGCCAGTGTCGGTTTCGGTGACGTCGACCTCGCCTTCGAGCAGCAGGATGGTCTCGTCGCCGAGCACGCCGGTGTAGGCCGTGGTCATCGCGCCGTTTGCATCGACGATCGAGCCGGCGATGCCCTTGCCGGAGCGCCAGACGCCGCTGAGCATCGTGCCGGTCGCCCCGCCTTCGCGGATGAAGAACAGCTCGCCGGCAACCAGCGGACCTTCCTTCGGCTCGGTGAAGTGGTACGCCTGCCAGTCCGGCGGGTTGTCGTTGATGTTGGTGATCTTCAAGGTTTGCGGCGGATTCGCGGCGGGTTCCGTGCCGTCGAAGATGCACCAGTACTTCTTGAACGACGGGCCGTCGATCTGCCAGCGCACTTCCAGTCCCTTCGGACTGCTGACGACATCGCCCGGGCCGATGCGGAACTGCTCGCCAGTGGCGGCGACGGTCAGGGTGCGCTGCCGTCGATGACGCAGGCGGTCTCGTCACCGAGCGGCGATGAATAGACGACCGTGTGCGTGCCGTCGCGATTCGTGCCCGGGGCATTGGCATGCGTGCGCCAGAAACCGGCCGACAGATTGCCGCTGGTGCCATGCGTGCGGATGACGGTGATCTCGCCGTGCGCCTGCGGCCCGAGGCGCGGTTCCACCCATTCGAAGGCCGACCACGCGCTGGCCGGCGGGCAGGACACGCCACCGTGCACCTTGCGCCTGTCACCCAGGTCCAGCCCGATCTTTTCGTCTACGCCCATGTCTCGCTCCTCGTCGTGATGCCGGCTGCGGGTCCGCGTCCGGCGTTGGTGTGGGCCGATACTGGCGCGGCATTACGCCCCGCGCTGTTCCAGGACGGACCTGCGGCTATTCCGAGCGCGCCATCATTCAGCCGCTCGGGATGACGACGGGGCTTTTCGTCTGGCCGCTGACGGGCCGATACTCCGGCGGCGAGCAGGGCCACGCGGAGCCGATGCAATGACCGAAGTGCTGAGCACCGATACCGTTGCCCCGCGCGAACGCGCGGCGTACTGGCGGGAACTGGTCTGCCAGACCTTCGTGCAGGCGCAATGCGACACGGCCGCCGGTGGCGACTTCCGAGGCAGCTTGAGTACCGCGCGATTCGATGCTGCGGAACTCTCCCGGCTCGATGCCGGCGCGCAGCGCATCGTGCGCCGGCCGGCCGACATCGCCCGTGTCATGAAGCCGCGCTACTACCTGTGCTGGCACGCGGCCGGACGCGGCCGCTATCGGGAGCGCGCACAGGACAGCGTCGTCGGCCCTGGCGATCTGATCCTGCTCGACAACTGCGAGCCGTACATCGCCGAATACACCGAGCCGGTCACCGCTTACGTGCTGCACCTGCCGCATGCGCTGCTGCGCGACCGCTGCCCGCAGCCGGAACGCCTGCTCGGTCAGCGGCTCGACGGTGCCCGCGGCCTGCCGCGCATCGCCGGCGAATTCCTGCGCACCTGCCTCGATCAGTCCGATGTGCTGCCCGATCATCAGCGGCCGGCGCTGGCGGGCATGGCGCTCGATCTGGTCGTCTCGGCGCTGGCCGAAGGCGGCGTCAACGACCGCGCCGATCCCGATGCCCGGCAGCGCCTGCTGCTGGCGCGGCTCAAGCAATACGTGCATGCGCACCTCGGCGATCCCGGGCTCGATCTCGATCGGCTCGCCGCTGCCACCGGCATCAGCGCCCGCCATGTCAGCCGACTGTTCCAGCAGAGCGGCGACCGCTTCAGCCGCTACCTGCTCGCGCAGCGCATCGAACGCTGCCGCCGCCAGCTCGCCGATCCCGCGTTCGCCCACCGTCGCATCAGCGATCTGGCGCTCGATCACGGCTTCAGCAACTTCGCGCATTTCAGCCGCGTGTTCCGCGAAGCGGTCGGCTGCACACCCAGCGATTGCCGGGCCTCGGGCCGCTGACAAATTTGGCGGCAGGCTTTTAGTGGTATATCTTTTTGATATCCATCACATGGAAGCACCCCATGGAAACCGCCAAGCTGTTCTGGTCAGGCCGCTCGCAAGCGGTACGGCTGCCGAAAGACTTCCGCATCGAAGGCAGCGAGGTCCGCATCCGTCGTCATGGCGCGTCGGTGATTCTCGAACCGATTGCCAGCGACTGGGCCTGGCTCGATGCGCTGTCTGGTCCGGTCGACGACGACTTCCGCGAAGCCGTGGCGCAACAACCCGCACCGGATGCACGCGCGGACCTCGACACGCTGTTCCGCTGATGCGCTACCTGCTGGACAGCAACGCCGTCATCGCAGCACTCAACGATGCCGCCGGGCCGCTGTCGCGGCGACTGCGCTCACTGCCGCCGGAAGACGTCTGCATCAGCGCCGTGGTCATGCACGAACTGTATTTCGGTGCCTTCCGCAGCCAGCGCCGCGAAGCCAATCTCGGCCGAGTCGACGCCCTGCGCTTCGAGGTCTTGCCGCTGGACATCGAAGACGCCCGACACGCCGGCGAGATTCGCGCGCTGCTCGCCGACCGCGGCACGCCAATCGGCGCCTACGACGTGCTGATCGCAGGACAGGCCCGCGCCCGCAAGCTCGTGCTGGTGACGCGCAACCTGCGCGAGTTCGAGCGGGTGCCGGGGCTGGTCGCGGAGAACTGGCAGCTTCCTTGAAGCAGCGTCAGCGAAACCTGCGCGGCGCAGGGACTCATAGCCCGTTCGACTGCGCGTAGGGTGGGCAGGCTTCATCTGCCCACCAATTCGCCTCCGTTCAAAGGCGGCGCACACGTGGGCAGATGAAGCCTGCCCACCCTACGAAACGGAGGGGAATCGCCCGACCTTCCCACCTCGCCCGCCTCGTGGGAACTTCAGTCACCCCATGACCGAGGCAATCCGATGGCCATCGACTTCTCCCTGAGCGACGAACAGAAAGCCCTGCAAGCCGGTGCGCGCCAGTTCGCCGCCACCGTCCTGAGTCAGGTCAAGGCGACGATCGCGCCGATCGCGAAGCCGGAGGATCGCTTTTTCGCGACCCAGCCGTTCTATGCGCAGATGGCGGCGGCGGGGTTCGTCCACGCGCTGTTCCCGAAGGCCTATGGCGGCGGCGGGATGTCGACGGTCGACTTCGCGTTGGCCTCGGAAGAACTGTCGGCGGTCGACATCAATGTGCCGACGACCCTGCTCGGCACCGGCCTTGGCATGGAACCGATCCTCGGTTTCGGGACCGAAGAACAGAAGGCGCGCTGGATCGGCGAAATCCTCGAAGCGCCCGGCGACCGGATCGCAGCACTCGCGTTCACCGAAGTCACCGGCGGCGCGAACTATGACTGCCCGGACCCGAACGCCGGCGTGCAGACATTTGCCCGGCTCGACGGCGACGAATGGGTCATCAACGGCCAGAAGCACTACACGACCAATGGTTGCGGCTGGGATGGCAAGGGCGCGCATCTGTTGAGCGTGGTCTGCCGCACCGATCCGACGCTGCCGCCGTCGGAATCGCTGGCCGTGATCGTGGTGCCGGGTGCGACACCGGGCGTGGAGGTGGTCGGCTATCTCGATACCGCCGGCCACCGCGCGGTGGTGTCGCCGCGCATCCACTTCACCAATGTCCGGGTGCCGGTTGGCAACATCCTGGGCAAGCCCGGCGATGGCGCAGCGATCTGCCAGCACGCGTTCTCGTGGACCGCAGCGCTGATCGGCGCGGCCTGCACCGGCGTGATGCGTGCGGCTTTCGACGTGGCGCTGAACTTCGCCAAGACCGACAAGCGCTCCGGCAATGTGCCGGTGATCGAGCACCAGAACGCTGGCTACATGCTGGCGGACCTGAAGATGCGCATCGAAGCCGCCCGCTATCTGACCTGGAAAGCCTGCCACCAGCTCGACGTGACCGATCGCAAAAGCGACGAGCTGGCGATCATGACCAAGATCTACGCCTCCGAGCTCTGCGTGCAGGTGGTCTACGACGCGATGCGGCTGGTGGGTGTGGACAGCTACACCGAACTGACGCCGCTGGCCGGGCTGATGCAGGACGCGCTGTGCTTCCCGCTCTATGACGGCGGCAACATGGGCGTGCGCCGCCGGCAATTGCATCGCAAGTTCAAGGCGGAGGGTTATGACCCGATGGCGTCGGCTGAAGGGCGGTGATGTGCCGTTGATCGGCGCGCCGCTACCGATTCGGCGAAAGGCAGGCGTATCCTTACTTATTGAAGTTTTGTAAGGAGATCGCCATGACCGACGCCACGATGACCAGCAAGGGCCAGATCACCATTCCGGCCAAAATTCGCGCCGCCCTCGGCCTGAACACCGGCGAGCGCGTGGTGTTCACGCAACTCGACGACGGCACCACGGTGATGCGCGCCAAGACTCGTTCGATCAGCGAATTGCAGGGCTTGCTGAAGCCCGCCGCCGGCAAGCGGCGCAAGCCGGTGGCGACCGACGATCTGAATCTCGGCTGATACGCGTCACGCCGTAATGGCTGGCCTCGATACCAATGTCCTCGTGCGTTGGCTGGTGGACGACGACGCGGCGCAGTCCGCGCTCGCGGCCGAGCGGTTCCGTATCGTGGCGCGCCAGCAGCAGCGACTGTTCGTGCCCGTGACGGTCACACTGGAACTGGAGTGGGTGCTGCGCTCGCGCTACCGCTACGCCAAGGCCGACATCCAGCGTGCGTTCAACGCCTTGCTGGAAACTCGGGAACTGCTGTTCCAGTCGGAAGACGCCATCGAGCGGGCGCTGCACGCATGGCGGCGCGGCAATGCCGATTTCGCCGATTGCCTGCATGCGGGGCTGTGCAGCGCGGCAGGTCAATCGCCGCTGCTGAGTTTCGATTTGCGGGCGGCGCGGCTGGCGGGAATCGAATTGCTCCGCTGAGCGTCTACTGTCGACCATTTTGTAGGGCGGCCCGTGGCCGCCATCGCCCGCGTCGATTGGCGGCGTAGGCGGCCACGGGCCGCCCTACGAACGGGGAGCCTGAATCAGCGTTTCTTCAAAGCATCCGCCAGCGCATTGCCCAGCGATCCCAACTGCGGCGCAGCCGGCCGCTGCTGACCGCGCTGCGGCTGCGTGCTGCGCCGATCCGGCGCGCGCTCGGCATCTCGGGCACCGGACACCGGTGCCGCGGAGCCGTCGTCCTTCTTCATCGACAACGCAATCCGCTGTCGCTTCACATCGACATCGACCACGCGCACCTTGACGATCTGGCCGGCTTTCACGACCTCGTGCGGGTCCTTCACGAAGCGGTCGGACAATTGCGAGACGTGCACCAGCCCGTCCTGATGGACGCCGATGTCGACGAAAGCGCCGAAGGCCGCGACATTGGTCACCGTGCCTTCGAGGATCATCCCCGGCTTCAGATCGACCATCTCGTTGATGCCGTCGGCGAAGGTCGCGGTCTTGAATTCGGGGCGCGGGTCGCGGCCGGGCTTTTCGAGTTCGCTGATGATGTCGCGCACCGTCGGCAGGCCGAAGTGCTCGCTGATGAACTGCTTGGGGTCGACCTTCTTGAGTGCTGTCGAATCCCCCATCACCGCCCGCAGGTCGCGGCCGCAGGCACTCACGATGCGGCGCGCCACGTCGTAGGCCTCCGGATGCACCGACGAGGCATCCAGCGGCTCGTCGCCATCGCGAATGCGCAGGAAGCCGGCGCACTGCTCGAAGGTCTTGGGCCCGAGGCGTGACACTTCCAGCAGCGCGCGGCGCGACTTGAACGCGCCGTGCTGGTCGCGATGGAAGACGATGCCTTCCGCAAGGCTGCGGCTCAGGCCCGAGACCCGCGCCAGCAGCGGTGCCGAGGCCATGTTCAGATCGACACCGACCGCATTCACCGCGTCCTCGACCACCGCATCGAGCTGCTTGGCCAGCCGGTACTGATCGACATCGTGCTGGTACTGGCCGACACCGATCGACTTCGGGTCGATCTTCACCAATTCGGCCAGCGGGTCCTGCAGGCGACGGGCGATCGACACCGCGCCGCGCAAGGTGACGTCGAGATTCGGGAACTCGTTGGCCGCCAGTTCGGAAGCCGAATAGACGGACGCGCCGGCTTCGCTGACCACCACCTTCATCGGCTTAGGCTCTGACAGCAGCGGCAGCATCTCGGCGACCAGCTTTTCGGTGTCGCGACTGCCGGTGCCGTTGCCAATGGCGATCAGCTCCACCGTGTGCAGCTTGCAGAGCCGCGCGATCTCGGCTTGCGCGCCGCGCACGTCGTTGCGCGGCTGAAACGGGTAGACGGTGGCGGTGTCGAGCAGCTTGCCGGTGGCATCGACGACGGCGATCTTGCAGCCGGTGCGGATGCCGGGATCAAGGCCCAGGGTGGTCTTGGCACCGGCCGGTGCGGCGAGCAGCAGCGCTTTCAGATTGCGCGCGAACACGTCGATGGCCTCGGCTTCGGCACGGGTGCGCAGCTCCATCATCAAGTCGACCGACAGGTTCATCGACAGCTTCACGCGCCAGGTCCAGCGGCAGACGTTCATCAGCCAGGCGTCGGCTTCGCCCCCACCCGAACCACTTTCGGGCTTGATGTTCCGGGTCGCGGCAATCATCCGTTCGACCGGCTTGTAAGGTGCTGGATCGTCGGCATCGACCTCAATGTCGAGGCTCAGCACTTCCTCGTTGCGGCCGCGCATCATCGCCAGCACGCGATGGCCGGCGACCTTGGCCAGCGGTTCGCGATGATCGAAGTAGTCGCTGAACTTGGCACCGGCTTCTTCCTTGCCTTCAACCAACTTGGCGCGCAGCTCGCCGCGCTCGCGCAGGTAGCTGCGCAGGCTCCCCAGCAGGGCCGCGTCTTCGGCAAAGCGTTCGGTGAGGATGTCGCGGGCGCCGTCGAGTGCGGCCTTCACATCGGCGACTTCGCCCTGCACGAACGGGGCTGCGGCGACGCTCGGCACGACACTGCGATCGTCGAGGATCAGATCGGCCAGCGGCTCCAGGCCGCGTTCGCGGGCGATCTCGCCGCGGGTGCGGCGCTTGACCTTGTACGGCAGATACAGGTCTTCGACCTCGGCCTTGGTGGTCGCGGCATTGAGCTTGGCTTCCAGCTCGTCGTTGAGCTTGCCTTGGCCCCGGATCACTTCGATCACCGCCGCGCGGCGGTCTTCGAGTTCGCGCAGATAGCCGAGGCGCTCTTCCAGATTGCGCAACTGCGTGTCGTCGAGCCCGCCAGTGATTTCCTTGCGATAGCGGGCGATGAACGGCACGGTCGCGCCTTCGTCGAGCAGGGTGACAGCGGCGGCGACCTGACGCGGCTGAGCGCCGATTTCGATGGCGATCAAGCTCAGGATGTCGCGATGGATGCGTTCGGCGGCGGCGGTCATGCGGGCAAAGGGCAGGAAACGGGCCGCGACCATAACGCCCCGACCGCTGCGCGCCAAGATTGACAAACGCCGTCATCCTCACATCGTCCCTGCGCTGCGGCGCTACGATCGTGCTGCTTCCAGTCCACCCGAGCCGCCCATGCACGCTCCTGCCGCCCCGCTGGCGTCTGCCCCGCCCGCTCTCGACGCTGGCAACGGCCGCCCGGCGGCCTCGGGCCGCTATCGCGGCGCGATCGGCGATCTGTCGACCGCCGCCTGGGACGGCGGTGGCCGGCGACGCCTGCAGCGCAAGGCCTGGCTCTACGTATCGGCCTGCACGGCGCGTTACAGCGTCGGCTACGCCATCGTCGATGCCGGGCTGATCGCCACTGCTTTCGTCTATGTATTTGATCGTGAAACAAAAAAGCTGGTCGAAGAGAAGGCCACCCTGCCCTTCGGCTTCGCTGCCAGCTTCGCGCCCGACTGGCGTCGTCCCTGGCAGCTCGCGCGCGCCGGCAAGCGTTGGCAGGTCACACCCGATGCGGCGCGCGGCTGGCAGGTTCGTTTCGAGAGCGCGCGGCTCAGGCTTGCGCTGGATGTGGAACGCGGCGGCGAAGGCCTGACGGCGATCAGCTCGGCACCGGGCCGGCCGTTCCATCACACCTGGAAACTCTGCGCGGTGCCGTCGACCCTGCGCTTCACGCTCGATGGCGTGGCGGTCGACGTGCCGGCCAGCAGCGCCATCGACTTCACGCTCGGCTATCCGCCGCGCAGCTCGCTGTGGAACTGGGCGAGCCTCGATGGCGCGGCGGACGATGGCCGCAAACTCGGCTTGAATCTGGTGGCGCACTTCATGAACGGGCTCGAAAACGGGCTCTGGCTCGATGGCGAGCTGCTGCCGCTGGCGCAAGCCAGCTTCGCCTACGACCCGGCGAACCTGATGGCTGCATGGCGCTTGCGCACCGAGGACGGCATCGTCGACATCCGCTTCACGCCGGAGGGCCAGCGTACCGAGCACCTGAACGCGCTGGTGCTGCGCAGTCAGTTTGCGCAGCCCTTCGGCCGCTTCGAGGGCCACGTCGGGCAGGCGCGCGTGCGCGGTTTCGGCGTTGTCGAAGAACACCGCGCGCTCTGGTGAGCGCGCGGTGTTCCGCCATCAGCGCAGGAACGCCGGCACCCGGGCAAGCAGGCGCTCGACCAGGGCCGGGTCCATGAACGCGTAGTCGTCCGGGATATCCAGACAGACCACGCGCTTGCCATCGAGACCGGCACGGAAGCGCTGCGACAGCCTGCGGCGATGCGCCGCTTCCATGACGAAGATCCGGTCGGCCCAGGCCAGCAATTCCAGGCTCAGCGGGTTGTCGGCATCGTGATCAAGCCCGGCTGACGCGGTTTCCACACCGGGCCAATCGGCGAACACCTGCTCGGCAGTCGGGCTGCGCAGGCGGTTCCGGCTGCAGATGAACAGGACGTGCCTGATCGCCCTGCGCGGCCTGTCAACGCGAGTATTCGTGGCGGTTGGCGCCATCGAAAGCACCCCGAATCGAGACAGCAGTTCTTGAAACAAGCGCGCGGAACCGCAGGGGCAGGGGTCGTTGCGACCGAGCTTTTCCAGCAATTCCTTGTTCCCGTGCACGAAACGATGACCGCGCTTGACGCGGGTTTCGGACGGGAAACCCTTCCTACGCTTGCTCGAGACCTCGAAACAACACCTGTTCGTCGGCCAGCAGCAGCTTGTCGTTGATGTTCATGGCACCACTCCTTTTCAGATTCCCCCGTTGCGAGGGCGGCGGACGATACCGCCGATCGCCGGCCTTGATCTGTGCGCTGGTTCACATTGGCGACCTGCTTGAGCCGGTTTCCGGCCGGATTGCGCATCCAGATCAGACAACCCCCGATCCGGACCCGATCATGGAACATCGCCAGCTCACCGAACGCCTCCAGAAACTCCAGCGCCCCGCCGCGAAACCGGCCATGCCGCGAGCGCCGAAGCCAATCCCGCAGCGTCTCAGGACGCGCGCCTGGCTGTTGCGCGGCATTTCCAGTATTCCCGGCGAACTGCTGCTGAGTGGCGAGCGGCTGAGCTTCACGGCAGAAGGCTACGGCTCGGCGTGGTCGTTCCAGCTGCGCCGTCTCGAACGCGAATCGGCGGAAGTCGGCCTTGCGAAACGGATCGAACAGGGCACACCGGCCCGGGTATTCGATCTGCCGCTGGGCGAGGTGCAGATCGTGTTCCCCTGGTACTACTTCAGCGGCGGGCTGAAGGTTCGCAGCGGCGGCCGGGAATACCGGATCAGCTTCGGCGCGCAGGCCAGCTCACGCGGCAGCGTGAATGCGATCGGCGAGCTGCGCGAGGTGTGGCGGATGCGGGCCAATGGAAAGCGGTGGCGGGTGGTGCTGGCGGACTCGATCCTGCGCTAAAACCTGAACGAAGCACGACACGAAGCGCCAGCAACTTGAAGAATTGTTAGACCGCGCCCTTCCGAATGACGTCGAGTGTCAAGCCGTAAAACGATTCAGTTTTGACTTCATCGTTCCAGACCTCCTCGAAAGGGTGACGCTTCAGATACCACATCATCCCGCGACACCACGATCTCCAGACGTGCCGATGAATGTAACCTTCTTGGTAAAAGAGAAACTCCTCGGCGCACAGATTGAAGTAATCAACAATAAGGCTGCGCTGCTCTTGAGTTATCTCCACGCCTTGGATCGCCATCTCAGCAAGAGGCCCATTGAGTTCGTCGTAGCGAGCGTTGAACTGCGTGAACAACTGATGGAATAACTGGGTTTCTGCAAGCTTCTGCTGTTGGACGAAATAGCAAAAGCCCAAGGTGCCAGCGATGCTCGAGCCGACCAAGCCCACGCTGTCGTTACCGCCAAAAAAGAATGCTGCGGTCGCGAGCAGTCCGCCGACCAGAAGTGCGATCCACCAGTAATGCCTGAAGATGAAGTGTCGATTCATTGCTTGTGCGATTTAAGAACGCTTCAAATGCCCCGCCAGCCGCACCGCCATCGCCACAATCGTCAAGGTCGGATTGGCGTGGCTCGACGTCGGAAACACCGCGCTGCTGGCGATGAACAGATTCGGGCGTTCGAAAACCGCGCAGTGGCCGTCGACCACGCCATCGGCCGCCGTCGCGGCCATGCGCGCGGTGCCGATGTGATGGCCGCCGAGTGGCACGCAGTGGGCCATGCGCTGGCGCAGTGCGGCGTCGTCGAATTCCAGACGCGCCGCTGATCCGGCGCTGACCGTTTCCCGCAGCAGGCGGAAAGCGCGGCAGGCGGCGTCGATGTCGGCTTCCGGCAGCTGCCATTCGACCTTCACGCGCGGCACGCCGTGAGTGTCGTGGCTGTCGGGGATCAGGCTGATGCGGCTGTCGGCGTTCGGGGTCTGCTCGCAGTTGAATTCCAGCGGGTAGCTGCCGTCGGCATTGGCGACCAGGGTGTACGGCAGCTTGCGCTCGGCGAGGAAGCGCTTGAACACCATGTCGTACACGAACTTGATCAGCGACGGCAGGCCGAACAGCACGTTGCGGATGTGCTGCCAGCGCGTGCCGGCGAAAGTGACGTTGGCGTTGTGCTGGAGGATCGTCTGGTATTCCTTGATGAGGATGGATTTCGCCAGGAAAATCATCGACATGACGCTGGAGCCGTGGCGGGCATCCGAGTAGTCCGGGAAATGCAGGCGGAACGCGGTGTTGAGCAGGCGATGCTGGCGCTGCGCCTCGGCGGTGAACAGCAGCTTGCGGCGGCAGTAGACGCCTTCATGGGTGCGCTCGAAAGCGAACTGGGTGGCAGCGCCATTCGGGATCAGGCGGCCGAAGGTGTTCTCGAAATGGCACTGGTACCAGCGGCCGACGTGGTCGCTCTGGTTGCCGATGTTGGACGCCAGCAGCAGCCGCGCGACTTCGATGCCGCCGGTGGCGAGCACGAAGCGGGCGGCCTCAATGTCGCGCCTGGTGCCGCTGGCATCGACCACCGTGATCGAGGCGATCGCCGCCTGATCGGCCGTGCTGTTCAGGGCGACACAGCGCGCGTCGGTCACCACCGTGACGTTTTTTGATCCGATCAGGCGTTCGCGGTAACGGCTGCCGAAGTTCGTCGGCAGGCTGTAGCGCTCGATGATGTCGGTCTGCACCACGCCCCGGCCATCGAAGCCGGCAATGGTTTCCGGGGCTTTCGCGATCGACTCACGCGCCGTGAAGGCAAACGCTCCGGCATCGCAGTATTCAAGCGCTTTCGGATAGTGCTGGGCGACCTCGTCATGACTGATCGGCCAGCCGCTGCCCGGAATGTGCTCGCGCGGCTCGAAGTCGATCGGGTCGTAGGGCACGCAGCGCCCGCCCCAGATGCTGGTGGTGCCGCCGAGGCCGATGCGGCGGTACTGGGTTGGATCGGCATGCGGCGGATTCGCGACACCGGCATAGGTGTCGGTCAGGCGGCCATCCTGCTTTTCGCCGCCGGCTTCGAGCAGCCAGACGTTCAGGCCGCTGCCGTCGAGTTCGCAGGCCAGGGTGATGCCGGCTGCACCGGCGCCGACGATGACGACATCAGGACTCGCGCCGGCAAGGCTGGCGAGCTGGGAACCGGGGATCAGCATGCGAATGCGAGGTGGCTGCGAGGACGGGTTTCAGTGTCGCATGCAGCTTGCCAGCGGAATTGCGTCGCATAAGCGATTCTCACGCGGAGAACGCGGAGACCGCAGAGAAAAGCCTTTCCTCGCTTTTGCCTTTCTCTGCGATCTCTGCGTTCTCTGCGTGAGACCAGGCTTTGCGCTTTTAGCCGAACCGCCCGGTGATGTAATCCTCGGTCTTCGGCTGCTTGGGCTTGGTGAAGACCTGGCTGGTTTCGCCGAATTCGATCAGCTCGCCCAGATACATGAACGCCGTGAAATCGGCGACTCTGGCGGCCTGCTGCATGTTGTGGGTGACGATGCAGATCGTGTAGTCGCTCTTGAGCTGGTAGATCAGCTCTTCGACCTTGGCGGTGGCGATCGGATCCAGTGCCGAGGTCGGCTCATCCAGCAGCAGCACGTCCGGGCGCACGGCGATCGAGCGGGCGATGCACAGGCGCTGCTGCTGGCCGCCCGAAAGCCCCAGGCCGCTCTGGTTGAGCTTGTCCTTCACTTCGTCCCACAGCGCACCGCGCTTGAGCGCGGTTTCGACACGATCGTCGAGCTCGGACTTCGGAACTCGCTCGTACAAGCGGATGCCGAAAGCAATGTTGTCGTAGATCGACATCGGGAACGGGGTCGGCTTCTGAAACACCATGCCGACCCGGGCGCGAAGCAGGTTCAGGTCCTGCTTCGGATCCAGCAGGTTCTTGTTTTCAAAAAGGATTTCACCCTCGGCCCGCTGCTTGGGGTACAGGTCGTACATGCGGTTGAAGATGCGCAGCAAGGTCGACTTGCCGCAGCCGCTGGGGCCGATCAGGGCGGTGACCTTCTTGTCGTAGATCGGCATGGTGATGCCTTTCAGCGCCAGGAAATCACCGTAGTAGAAGCGCACGTCGCGCACCGAGATCTTTTCGGTCAGGGCAGCGCGATTGGCCATCGGGTCGCGCGGTTGCATATGGGGCCGCTGGGTGCTGACGGACGGCGGGGCGCTTTCATTCATGGCAGGCGTTTTCAGTCTTTCTTCAGGCGAGACGACGACAGGGCGCGCGCCACGATGTTCAGCACCAGTACCGTGACCGTGATCAGCAGCGCCGCCGTCCAGGCCAGTTGCTGCCACTCAGGATACGGACTCAATGCGAACTGGAAGATGACGACCGGCAGGTTCGCCATCGGGGCGTTCATGTCGGTGGACATGAACTGGTTGTTGAGCGCGGTGAACAGCAGCGGCGCAGTTTCGCCGGTCACCCGCGCCACTGCCAGCAGCACGCCGGTGACCATGCCGGCCTTGGCAGCGCGGTAGCAGACGCGGGAAATCACCATCCAGCGCGGCGAACCCAGTGCCGAAGCCGCTTCGCGCAGGCCATCCGGCACCAGCAGCAGCATGTCTTCGGTGGTGCGTACCACCACCGGCAGCACCAGCAGCGCCAGCGCACAACCGCCGGCCCAGGCCGAGAAGTGGCCCATGGTGACCACCATCACTTCGTAGACGAACAGGCCGATGACGATCGACGGTGCCGACAGCAGGATGTCGTTGATGAACCGGATCACCGTGGCCAGCCGCGAATTGCGGCCGTATTCGGCCATCCAGGTGCCGGCGAGGATGCCCAGCGGCGTGCCGAGCGCGGTGCCCAGCACGGTCATCATCACCGAGCCGTAGATGGCGTTGAGCAGGCCACCGGCGGCACCGGGCGGCGGGGTGGATTCGGTGAACACGGCCAGATTCAGCCCGCCGACACCGCGCCAGAACAGGGTGAAAAGGATCAGGCCGAGGATCGCCATGCCGGTGATCGCGGCGAACCAGGAGCCGATCATCAACAGGCTGCTGACCCGGCGGCGACGGTTGTAGCGGCCCATGTCGAGGTTCTGCATGGGCCTATCTCCCCGCCTTCCGCTGCAAGCGCAGCAGCATGAAACGGGCAATCGCCAGCACCGTGAAGGTGATCAGGAACAGCAGCAGGCCCAGCGAAATCAGGCTGGATGTGTAGAGCTCGGTCTCGGCTTCGGTGAATTCGTTGGCGATCGACGCCGAAATGGTGGTGCCGGGTGCCAGCAGCGAGCCGGAAATGCGGTGGGCATTGCCGATCACGAAGGTGACCGCCATGGTTTCACCGAGTGCGCGCCCCAGGCCCAGCATGATGCCGCCGATCACACCCGTGGAAGTGAATGGCAGCACCACCTGGCGCACCACTTCCCAGGTCGTGCAACCGAGGGCGTAGGCGCTTTCTTTCAGGGTTGGCGGGACAGTCTCAAAAACGTCGCGGGTCACCGAAGTGATGTACGGCAGCACCATGATCGACAGGATGATGCCGGCCGTGAAGATGCCGATGCCGTAAGGCGGGCCGGCGAACAGGCCGCCGAGCAGCGGCACACCGGCGAAGGTCGAGATCATCACCGGCTGGACGTGGGCCTGAAGAAACGGTGCCAGCACGAACAGGCCCCAGATGCCGTAGATGATCGAGGGAATGCCGGCCAGCAGCTCGATGGCCGTGGAAATCGAGCGCTTCAGGCGCGGCGGGCAGAGTTCGGTGAGGAAAATCGCGATGCCGATGGAGATCGGAATGCCGATCAGCATGGCGATCAGCGAGGTCAGCAGGGTGCCGTAGATCGGCGCCAGCGCACCGAATTCCTCGGACACCGGGTTCCATTTTTCGGTGGTGAGGAAGCCGGGGCCGAAGGTCGACAGGCTCAGCCAGGAGCCTTCGATCAGGGTCACGATGACGCCGCCGAGCAGCAGCAGCACGGTGATCGCGGCCGAGCGGGTGCCGTGCTTCAGCACCGCATCCCAGAGGGTGTGACGACGCAGCGCGGACGCGGTGATCGAATTCGCGGGGGCTGCTGACGAAGCCACAGAGGCGACCTGGTTCACGGAAGGTTCCGGGGCAGACTTTACACAAAGCGGGGCGGCAGGTTCAGGCCTGCCGCCCCGGCTGCAAGGACAAGCTCAGCGGTACAGCGGCTGGCCTGCGGAATCCGTAAGACTTGTCTTCCAGAGCTGGCGCACCAGCGCGGTCACGGCGTCGGGCATCGGCACGTAATCCAGCGCCACGGCTTCCGCCGAACCCTTGGTATAGGCCCAGTCGAAGAACTTGATCGCCGAGGCCAGGTTTTCCGGCTGGGCCGGCTGCTTGTGGAAGAACACGAACACCGCGCCGGTAATCGGCCAGCTGGCATCGCCGACGGCATCGGTCAGCACCAGATTCATGCCCGGGGCGGCGGCCCAGTCGGCATTGGCAGCGGCGGCCTGGAACGATTCGATGCCCGGTTCAACGGCCTTGCCGGCCTGGTTGATCATCCGCACATGCGACATGGCGTTCTGCTTGGCGTAGGCGTATTCGACATAGCCGATCGAGGCGGCGGTCTGCTTGACCACGCCGGCCACACCTTCATTGCCCTTGGCACCGATGCCGGCCGGCCATTCGACGGCTGAATTGGCACCGACGCGGGTCTTCCAGCTCGGTTCGACCTTGGACAGGTAGTCGGTGAACAGGAACGTGGTGCCCGAGCCATCGGAACGATGGACGATGGCGATATCGGCCGCCGGCAGCGTGGCTTCCGGGTTCAGCGCCTTGATCGCGGCGTCATCCCACTTCTTGATGTCGCCGACGAAGATCGCGGCCAGGGTCTTGCCGTCGAGCACGAGCTGGCCGGGCGTGATGCCTTCCAGGTTCACCACCGGAATCACGCCGCCGATGATGGCCGGGAACTGGATCAGGCCGGCTTCGTTCAGTTCATCGACGCTGAGCGGCTTGTCCGAGGCACCGAAAGTCACGGTCTTCGACTTGATCTGCTTGATGCCGCCGCCGGAGCCGATCGACTGGTAGTTGAGGCCAGTGCCGGTCTCCTTCTTGTAGGTATCGGCCCACTTGGAGGCGATCGGGTAGAAGAAGGTCGAACCGGCGCCGGAGATGTCCTTGTCGCCCGCAGCGACTTCGGTCGCGCTCGGCGTCGACTTCGAGCAGGCGGCAAGCGCGAGCAGGCTGGCGATCAGGCTGGGCAGCAGGGCTGCACGGGGGAATCTCAAGGGGTATCTCCGAAAAATGAGGAATGTGCGGCCTTGTGTCGCCGGTGTCGGCGACGGAGCGGTCCGCGATCAGGCTGAAATCCGGCTCAGGTCAGCGGGTTTCGCAGTTGCGACACCAGCAAAGTCTTTCGCGCTTTCATGACAGAAACATGACAGCGCCCGGAAAACCCGGTCTGGTCACCGTTTCAACGACAGGAGCCGCCGGCAGACGCTGCGAATCCCGGGTCATCGACTGCCATCATGACAGTTCGATGACAGCAAGCTGCTGCCGGGGCGAGTCAAATCGGCAGGGCGTAATAGGCAATCCCGTAGTCCTGCAGCGGTCCGCTGCGGCGCTCGCCGATGCGCTCGATGCGGATGCCGGTACAGGCCAGCGCCAGATCCGGCGCCGGGCGGCCTTCGTGCAGCGCGGCGTACTGCGGCTGGCTCAGCGCCACCGCGCCATCGAGCGCTGCCGCCAGATGAATGCGCTTCGCAGCGCCCTGCCAGCCCGGTACCACGCGCGCCGGAATCGCTTCCGAGGCATCGCCGCTGCCGTAGCCGATCAACAGGATTTCCCGGCCGGCCAGATCGCGGCCGCTGTTCGCCGCTTCTTCCAGCCCCGCCGCCAGCCAGCCCGGGAGTGCTGCCGAATACAGGTTGCCCATCGCCATCATCGGCTTGGCACCGAGGCGCATCTTGTCGTCGACCACCGACTTGTAGGTCGGCGTTTCGCGAAACGCCTTCATCAAAGCGGCGGTCAGCGGATAGGGTTCAGCGACGCTGCCGTCGAAATCCGGCTCGAAGGCGCGGGTGGTCACGGTGGCCATTTCGGCGGCCAGTGCGGTCGGATCGACACCGGCGCGCGCACAGTAGTCGTTCAGCTCGTCGGCACCGAGGGCACCATCGGCACCGAGCGCGAACAGGTAGCCCATCGCCCAGGCCGTGACCGGCATCTTGTGATACGGCCGGTGCATGAACACCGCTTCCAGTTCGCGGAAGTAGCGGCCGCGGGCGCCGCCGTGCTTGGTCAGCAGTTGCTCGAGCGCGGCCATGGTTTCGTCGACATAGCAGGCGGTCGAATACTTGCCGTTGAACACCGGGAAGTCGCTCAGACGGCCGCTGACGCTGGTGGTCTGGCCGGCATAGCGCTGGAACGGCTTGCGGAAATCCAGACCCCGGAAGGTGGAGGCACTGCCGGCGTTGCGCAGGTCGAGCGCGACGATCTTCGGATCGCGTTCCAGCAGCATGGCCACGGCACCGGCGCCCTGGGTAGGCTCGCCGGACGAGCCGCGCTCGTATTCGGCGATGTCGGCCGCGACCACGATCGCCTGGCGGTCGTAGCCGTCGTGCGACAGGTAACGGATCGCACCCTTGATGCCGTAAATGCCGGCCAGGCAGGCCTGCTTGAATTCCGGCACTTCGCAGTCGCGGGCGATGCGCGGACGGCCTTTCGCGGCCAGGGCGCGGTCGACGAGACCGCGCACGATCACCGCTCCGGTGGCGTTGTCGACGCTCGATTCGGTGCCTAGCGCCAGATAGCCGATCTTGGTCGGATCGACTGCGTTGCGCTCGATCAGCGCCAGCACGCTGTTGGCGGCCATGGTGTAGACGTCTTCCTCGACACCCGGCACGCGGAAGCTTTCGCCGATCACCGCGCGAGTCTTGTCCCAGCTATTGCCGGTCCAGTCGCACCATTCGCGCAGATCCACGCGATACGGCGGCACATAGGCCGCGAAGGCACTGATGCCGAATTCTGCCTTGCTCATGTCTTTTCTCTCGTATTAACGACGTACGTCAGTCACTGATGGACTTCGTAGGTGCGGTTTTTCCATTTGGAGCGTACGCCGCGCCAACTGCGGAGCGCCGAACTCCAGGTCATGCCAAGGTACAACGCGCCGATCACCGGCGATGCCAGCGCCCAGACCGGCGACAGGCCGTAGTAATGCAGGGTCGGCACATAGGCCGCGCACATCGCCAGCAGCGCCAGCGCGGCCAGCCAGGAGCCGTTGGCCAGCGCCACCAGCGGCAGCCAGTACGCCATCGCGAATAGCAAGGTCACCACCAGCAGCAGCAGATTCGAGTAGCGCAGCTGGGTGAACGCCGAACGGGCGACCATGTCGTGCACGCTTTTCAGCGTGCCGTATGGGCGCAAGCTGATGACGCCGCGCGACAGGCCGATCCAGGTCTTGTGGCCGCCGTCCTTGATGCGCCGGGCGAGCGTGCAATCGTCGATCAGCGCGTCCTTCAGGCACTCGAAGGCGTTGACCTTGTGCAGCGCGGCGGTATCCACCAGCACGCAGCCACCCGCCGCCGCCGCCACCCATTTCGACGGTGAATTCGACACCGAAAACGGGTAGATCAGCTTGAAGTAGTAGACGAAGGCCGGCAGCAGCAGGCGATCCCAGAACGAGGTGCGGCGCAGGTCGGCCATTAAAGATACGAAATGCGCGCCGGTCGCCCGCTTGTGGGCCAGCAGTGCGGCCAGCATTCCCGGCTCCAGCGCGATGTCGGCGTCGAGCAGCAGGGTCATGGAGGTTTTCACCCGTCCCTTGCCCTGCTCCAGCGCCCAGAGCTTGCCGGCCCAGCCTTTCGGCAAGGGTTGGCCGCTGATCACTTCAACATTGGGATAGCGGCGAGCAATATCGCCGGTGCCGTCATCGGACTGATCGTCGATGACCACGATCGTAAGTCCCGGGCCTTGCGCCTGAAGGCTGTCCAGCGTCCGCTGGATCACCTCGGCTTCATTGCGCGCCGGAATCAGCACGGTGACCTGATCCATGTCGCCGACGCCGCCCTGATGATCAGGGCCGAAGCCGGTCGGTTCCAGTTGTTCGCGGATGCTCCACGGCCGCCATGGGGCCAGCCACAGGCCGAACCACATGACGGCCGCAGGAACGGCCAACCAGAACGCGAAGTCCATGACGATCACCCTGTAGCGTCGGCCGCCGCGCGGGGCGCGGCTGCCGCAGCGTTCAGTGTCCGGCCTTTTCGGTCGCCGGCTTGGCCTTCTTCACGGTGATCGCGCTGACCGGAATCTTCACGGCGGAAGCATCAGCACGATTGCCGTATAGCACCGGCAGGTCGGGGGCCATCGGGCCGTCGATATTCGGGCCGAACAGGGCGACACGGGCCGCCTTCAGCGGATTGGCGAAGGTATCGTTGACCGCCGTGCCCTCGAAGCCGCAGTGCGCCATGCAGTTGTCGCACTTCGGATTGCGGCCGACGCCGTAGGCTTCCCAGTTGGTGGTTTCCATCAGCTCTTTGTAGGAACTGACGTGGCCTTCGTCGACCAGCAGGTAGCAGGGCTTCTGCCAGCCGAACACGTTGTAGGTCACCGTGCCCCAGGGCTCGCACTGGTAGGCCTGGTTGCCGGCGATGAAGTCGAGGAACATCGGCGACTGGTTGAACTTCCAGTCGCTCTTGCGCTCGCGGCCGATCTTGAAGATGTCGCGGAACAACTGCTTGGAGGCGGTGCGGCCCAGGAACACGTCCTGACGCGGGGCGTGCTGGTAGCTGTAGCCCGGCGACACGGTGATGCCTTCGATGCCGAGGCTCATCGCGTAGTCGAAGAAATCGGCGATTTCCGCCGGCGGCTCGCCGGAGAACAGGGTGCAGTTGATGGTGACGCGGAAGCCACGCTCCACGCACATCTTGATCGCTTCGACCGCCTTGACGAACACGCCTTCCATGCACACCGATTCATCGTGGCGCTTTTCCATGCCGTCGAGATGGATCGACATGGTCAGGTACGGCGACGGCGTGTACTCGTCGATGTGCTTCTTGAGCAGGATCGCGTTGGTGCACAGGTAGACGAATTTCTTCATCTTCACCAGACCGGCGACGATCTGCGACATTTCCTTGTGGATCAGCGGTTCGCCACCCGGAATCGACACCATCGGCGCGCCGCATTCTTCCGCTGCGCGCAGGGCGTTCTCGACGCTGACCCGCTGCTTGAGGATGTCCTTCTCGTAGTCGATCTTGCCGCAGCCGGCGCATTCGAGGTTGCACTGGAACAAAGGCTCCAGCATCAACACCAGCGGGTAGCGCTTTTCGCCCTTGAGCTTCTTCGATAGAAGATAGCGGGCAACGGTGACCTGCTGGATAAGCGGAACGCCCATGTGTTCTCCAATTGCTTCGTTGCACTCGCGCAGTCGCGAGGCTTCATGAAAAAGGCCGGCATGCAGCCGACCCAGATGTTGCAGGCCTGTTTGAACCGCGAACAGACCGCGAATCGCGCATTTTATGCCAAAGACGCCACAGGCTGTCGCGCGTACACGCCGGCATGCTGCGCCCGGATGCGCGCCCACTCGATCTTGAACCACGGCGTGAACTGTTCGGGCTTCGCCACGATCTCGGCATCGAGGGCATCGGGGGCGATGTAGCGGACCGCCGAAATCTCGTTGGCGTTGACCAACGGCGCCACATCGCTGCGGCCGGCGTAGACCCAGCACAATTCGTGCTCAGCGCCGGTTTCGTCGAACTGCGCCTGGTACTGGAACTTGAACAGGTAGTCGAAACGGCACTCGAAACCGAGTTCTTCCTTCAACCGGCGATGGATGGCGATGTCCATGGTTTCGCCGCGGCGCGGGTGCGAGCAGCAGGTGTTCGACCAGAACTGGCCCCACAGCCGCTTAGCCGTAGCGCGCTGCTGCAACAGCAATTCGCCTTCGGCATTGAACACGAACAGCGAAAAGGCGCGATGCAGGGTGCCGCCGCCGACGTGGGCTTCCGCCTTCGGCAGGAAACCGACTTCGTTGTCCTGCTCGTCGACCAGGATCAACGGCTCGTCGTCGAAAGAGACGATCTCGTGGCCCGGGCTGTCGGTGGTCGTATTCACAGCCGCCATCATCTCACCCAATGCGCACCTCCATGCCCGAATAGCCGGCATCGCGCAGCGCGCCGATGACCCGCTCGGGATGTTCCGGGGCCAGCGCGATGATCGAACCGCCGCCGCCGCCGCCGGTCAGCTTGGCACCGATCGCGCCCTGTTCGCGGCAGATCTGCACCATTTCCTCGATTTCCCAGCTTGAAACGCGCAGCGCGTTCAGAAGCCCGTGGCAGACATTCATCAGATCGCCCAGGCGCTCGAGCTGATAGTTCTGCACTGCGTCCACACCCTGAAGCGTGAGCGCGTCGATCTGCCGGAAGATGTTCTCGTAAAGCTCCGGGTTCTTCAGCCAGGCATTGCGGACACCGCCGACGGTCTTCGCCGTCAGGCTTTCCTTGCCGCTGATGCCGACCACCAGCGGGATCGGTTTCGACAGTTTCAGCGGCTCCATCTTCAGCGGCTTGCCTTCATGGGCGCGGCGATACAGCAGCGGCTGGCCGTAGGTGGCGACCGTGTTGTCGATGCCGCTCGGCGTGCCGTGGGCGACCTTTTCGCATTCGAAGGCCAGCGCGTTGATCTCTTCATCGCTATGACCGAGCTTGAAATGCTGGTCGATCGCGCGAATCACCGCCACCGCCATCGCCGCCGAGCCACCCAGGCCCATGCCGCGCGGCACGTTGGGGAACACTTCGATGCGCAAGGACTTTTCGGTCAGGCCGAGCTTGTCGAAGACGATACCGAGTGAGCGCTGGAAGGAATCGCGATGCGCCGGATCCTTGTGCAGGCGGCTTTCGACACCCCAGCGCGGAATGATCAGATCCACACCCGGATTGGCGCTGCTGCGGTCGCCGTCCTGCACGCTGGCTTCGATGGCCAGCGGCACCGGGGCGGCAATGGCATGGCTGCCGTAAACCACCGCGTGCTCGCCGAGCAGGATGATCTTGCCGTGGCCCTGGGCGCGCGGCGCGGTCGATTCCACTTCCGGCTCGCCGGCTTCGTGGCGCATCGCTTTCTTGACCGACACCACGATTTCCTGCGCCTTCCAGATCTTGATGTCGCCGCCTTCGATCAGACGCTCGACCACGGTCTCGAAGATGTCCGGCGAAGCACCGGCGGCGAGTGCGACCGAGCGGGCATGCAGGGTCATGTGACCCTGCTGGATGCCTTCGGTGGCCAGCGCCCGGATCGCCGAAAAGTTCTGCGCCAGCCCCACGGTGCCCATGACCATCGCCAGTTCACGCGCCGAGCGCGCACCGAGCAGGCGGTGGTTGAGCGCCACGGTCGGGTTCGATTGCAGCGGACCGCCGACGGTGCCGACCTTCATCGGAATCTCGATCTCGCCGACCAGAGAACCGTCTTCGCCCTTGTACCAGCGGGTCAGGCTCGTGTAGCGGCCCGAACGCGCCGCATAGGCATGGGCACCGGCTTCGATGGCGCGCCAGTCGTTGCCGGTGGCGAGTGCCACGGCATCGACACCGTTCATCACGCCCTTGTTGTGGGTGGCGGCGCGATAGGGATCGACACTGGCGAAATCGGTGGCCAGCACGATGCCATCGCGCACTTCCTCGCCGGAAAAGCCCTTTCCGGCCAGTTTCTCGACCGGAATCACGCAACGCGCGCGGACCAGCGAGCGATCGGTGAGATTCGACAGGATGCGCAGGAACACCTTGCCGCCGGTGACCTGTTCGACCAGCGAGGCTAGGCCTTCGCACATGGTGTTGACCAGATTGGCCCCCATCGCGTCGCAGGTATCGACCACCAGATGGACGATCAGCATGTCGCCATGGCCGTCCGGACGCGGATGGACGTGCAGTTCGACATCGCGGGCACCGCCGCCGCGCGCCACCATCTGCGGGTGCAGCGAGTTGGCGAGGTTCAGCAGTTCGGCCTTGCGCTGCAACAGGGCCGACTGCGCCCGCGGCACGTTGGGGATGTCGACGACCTGGATCTGGCCGATCAGCAGCGATTCATCCATCTCGGCGGTGAAGCCGCCCGAGGCGCGCACGAGTTTGGCGCAGGACGACAGTGCAGCAACGATCGAAGGCTCCTCGACCACCAGCGGAATCACGTAATCGCGGCCGTTGATCAGGAAGTTCAAGCCCAGACCGACCGGCAGGCCCATCACCCCGACCACGTTCTCGATCATCTTGTCGGCGCGGTGCAGCGACAAGGTGTGATCGCCGGAAATCATCTGCTGGTAATCGGCTTCCGACACCCAGCCGCGTTCGCGCATCACGCGCACGCGGTCGGTGACCGAGAGCTTGTAGAACTCCGGGATCCTCGATTTATCGGGCGATTTGTCCGCGTCAGGCGCGGCCGGCTGGGCTTCTGCAGTCATGCTTCTTCACTCTCCGAGAGCGTCAGCCGCAGGCCGGTCGGATCGACCGCCAGCGGCACATTGGCGAACCCCGATGCCGCCAGCGCAGCAACGACTGCGGCCAGGCTGTCCGGGTTCATCGCAAACACCACGCCGACATCACCACCGCCGGCACCACAAGGCTTGTAGACGACACCGTCATGCGCGTTGGCAATGGCGGCAATGGCTTCGTGTTCGGCTGACCAGATGCTGACCCCGCTGGCGCTACCGAGCGCGCGCAAGTCCTGCGCGTAAAGGCTGGCGCAGAGCAGGAAACCAGCGCTGTCGCTACCGGCTAGTGCGGCGACGGCGTCCTGCGCGGTGGCGGTCAGGGCGTCCATGCGGGCGCGATATTCGGCGTCGTTGGCCGCGTTGCCACGACGCCAGTCGCGCAGGATAGACAGGAATTTCGGCGTCGATGCCGAGCAGCCGGACCAGATGAACGCAGTGTGCAGCCCAGCCGGCCAAGCCAGCGGCGCAGCAAGGGGTGCCGCATCGCCGCCCAGCAGGCGATACGACAGCACGCCGCCGTACAGGCTGGTCGCAACATCGACACCGCTGCCCTGCCCGCCCTGGAACTTGCGATGCAGGCCGAGCAGGCGGTTCAGCCAGACGGCGCGATCCTGCGCGGCGTCGGAATGACCGCTCTGCGCCACCAGCGCCGAAGCCAGCGCCACGGTCAGCGCCGCACTCGATCCCAGACCCAGCTTCGAGCGGCTGGCACCGATGGCATCGAAGAACGCCGAGGTATCGAGCGCCAGATCGAAGCCGCCGCCAGCGGCGACGCCGAGCTGGTCATCGGCGAGCCCACGCAGCACTTCGTCGACCAGATTGAGCTTGGCCGCAGCAGCGCCGGCCGCGGTCCAGTCCGGCAGGCCGTTGCTGCCGATCGCGAAGCGCAGCGGCGCGTCGAGCACGTCGGGCGCCTGTGCCTCGCAGGCCGCATCGGCACGCGAGCGCAGGCGCACCGAGGCGCGACGATCGACGGCCATGGTGATCGCCGGTGCGCCTTCGAGCACGGCGTATTCGCCGAGCAGCACCAGCTTGCCGGGCGCGCTGGCGACGATGTTCATGCCGCTTCGGCTTCCGTCACCGGGATCAGCTTCGCCGGTCCACCGAGGCCGGTTTCGAGCACCTTGAGCACGCCGGGCACCTCGCGAAGTGCCGCCGCCACCTGCACAGCCGCCGACGGCAGGCAGATCGCCTTGACCTGCGGGCCGGCATCAATGGTGAAGAACACCGGCACGCCGCTGGCGCGCAAGCCGCGCACCGCATGCATCGCCGCCATGGTCGCGGCGTTCCAGTACAGCAGGCCCGGCTTCGCGGCCATCGCCAGCGCGTGCATCTTCAGGCAGCTGAACTCGGAAATATCGGCCAGCCGTTCAAAGTCGCGGGCGACAATCGCGGCGCGGGCTTCGGCCAGATCGGCTTCCTGAGTGTCGATCCAGGCGCGCTGGTAGGGGCTGGTGTCGGCGGTGCGGTTCATGCCCTCGGTCGAGCCGATGGCTTTCTCGGCCGTGGAGGTGATCGCGACGGCCACTCGCAGCGGCCAGGCTTGCGCGTCAAGGATCGGCCGGGCGATGGAGTCTTCGCCATCGGCCTGCTCGCCCAGCGCCCATTCGACATAGCCGCCGAAGATCGAGCGCGAAGCCGAACCGGAGCCGCGACGCGCGAACTCGGACAGCGTGCCGCGCGGCAGATCCAGCCCCAGCGCAGCATCGGCCGCCACCACTAGTGCGGCGAAGCCGGACGCCGAGGACGCGAGTCCGGCACCGGTCGGAAAATTGTTGTGGCTCACCACATCGGCGCGGGCCTCGGTGCCGGCGCGGGCGCGCAGCAAGTCCAGGCAGGCGCTGACCTTGCGCAACTGCTTTGCGTCCTCGCGGCCGTTCAGGCTCAGGCGGTCGGCCGGAAGATCGTTTCCGAAGCGCACCGAGGTACGGGTCCACAGCGTGTCGAGGGTGATCGACAGCGATCCGACCACCGGCAGGTTCAGCGGCAGGTCGCGCTTGCCCCAGTATTTGATCAGGGCGATGTTCGGGTGCGCCTGCGCGGCAGCACAACTGTCGGCGTCAAGCGACGTGGACATCGCGCTCATGAATGGTGCATGGGGCTGGCGAACCGGGGCAGGCGGAGCCGATGGAGAGGGGCTCGCGCGACAGGAAAACGGACAAAAGCAGGGATTTGACCAACGAAGTTTACAGGACCGTTATGGCAAGAACGAATGGGGGACCCCTAATAAAGTCCGTAAATTATCTAAAAATC
This sequence comes from Nevskia sp., assembly GCA_021732745.1. Lineage (GTDB taxonomy): Bacteria > Pseudomonadota > Gammaproteobacteria > Nevskiales > Nevskiaceae > Nevskia. Next base: position 821,671 of record JAKFUK010000002.1, read on the forward strand.
AAATGCTTGACCGCGAATTGACCGCTCCCGAAAACCTGCACCGGTTCGGGGCAGGGCGGATCGGCCGAGACAAAAAGCCGACAGAACCCTCCTGAACGGGCCGAATCGCGCTCTCACAATATTTTCACGTCCTTCGGCAGGCGGACCACGCTGCGTCGTCCAGACTTTGATGCGCTTCGTCCCGCTTTCCGTGTGCCGGCCGCAGCGCTCGACGCACGACCGCAGCGATAATCAGCCATGACCTCGTACCAATCCTCCAGCCGTTCCGATTTTCTGCGCGCGCGCGGCATTCGCCATCACCTCCGCCGCTGGGGCCATCCCGACCGGCCGATGATCTTCCTCGGCCATGGCTTTCTTGATGTTTCGGCGACCTTCGAGCCGCTGGTGGCCGCGCTGCTCGACATCACGCAGGGCCGCTATCAGGTGTTGGCCCCAGACTGGCGCGGCTTCGGCCACACCGAATGGCCGCAGGACGGCTACTGGTTCCAGGATTACGTCGCCGATCTCGATGCCTTCGTCAGCCACTATTCGCCCGATGCGCCACTGCGTCTGGTCGGCCACAGCATGGGGGCGCAGATCGTCAGCCTGTATGCCGGCCTGCGTCCCGAGCGAGTCGAAAAGCTGGTGATGCTCGACGCCATCACCTTGCCCGACATGCCATCGACGCAGGCCCCGAAGCGCTTCAAGCGCTGGCTGGATCAGCTGCGGGAGATGCCGCGCGAACGCAGCTATCCCTCGTTCGAGGAACTGGCGACTCGCGTGCAGCGCCAGCACCCGCAGTTGTCCGACGAGCACGCGCTGTTCGTTGCTCGCTGCTGGGGCCGCGAAGACGGGCACGGCCGGATCACGCTCTGTGCGGACCCCAAGCACCACCGTCACGGCCCGGGCCTGTATCACTCGGAGGATTCCTGCGCCGTCTGGCGTGAGATCACCGCCGATACCCTGTTCATCGATGCCGGGAAGTCGCAGTTCCAGTCGCCGCAGGACCTGCGCCCGGCGCGCGTCGACTGCTTCCGCCGCCACCGCGTCGACACGCTTGCCGAGGCCGGCCACATGCTGCATTTCGACGCGCCGATCGACACCGCGCAGCGCATCGCCGCGTTCCTGGACGCATGACGCCATGCGCCTGAACCTGCCGCAGTTGCCGGCCGCGCTCGCCAAGGGGCTGGCGCCGCTGTACGTGGTCGGTGGCGAAGAACCGCTGCTGGCCCAGGAAGCGCTCGATGCGATCCGCGCCACCGCGCGCGCCCAGGGTTATTCCGAGCGCGAAGTGCTCGATGCCGAGAAAGGTTTCGAGTGGGGCAAGCTGAGCGACGCCTGCAACGCGATGTCGCTGTTCGCGAGTTTGCGCATCGTCGAACTGCGACTGCATGCCGCCCCCGATGCCGCCGGCGGCAAGATCCTGCAGCAGATCGCCGGCAAGCCGCCGCAGGACGTGCTGTTGCTGATCCACGTCAACAAGCTGGAATGGCGGACCCGCAGCGGCGGCTGGTTCAGCGCACTCGAAAGTGCAGGTGCCAGCCTCTATTTCGAGCCGCTGAAAGCCGCCGAACTGCCGGCCTGGATCGCCGGCCGCCTGCGCGCTGCCGGGCTCGATGCCGATCCGGACGCCCTGCGCCTGCTCGCCGAGCGCACCGAAGGCAATCTGCTCGCCGCCCAGCAGGAAGTGCAGAAGCTGACGCTGTTGCAGCCGAAAGGCACGCGGCTCGGCATCGAGGCGATCGACAGCGCGGTCGCCGATTCGGCGCACATCGACGTGTTCGGCTGGATCAACAAGGTGATGGCCGGCGATGCCGCCGGTGTCGTCCGCGGCCTCGATGTGCTTCGGGGCGAAGGCACCGATCTGGTACCGATCAACCTGCTGCTGGCGATGGGTTTCCGGCAACTGGCAGCGGCTGCCGCGATGAAGGCGCGCACCGGCAATGCCGCGTCAGCGGTGGAAGCGGCACGCATCCACAAGGCCAATCAGGCGGCCTATACCAAGGCCGTGGAACGGGCGTCGACCAATCAGATACTCGGCTGGCTGCGCCGCTGCGCGCAGATCGACCAGCTTTCCAAGTCCAAGGACGGCCAGCCGCAGGCCTGGGAAGAGTTGTTAACATTGGCCGTGGCTGCCAGCGGCGCAGCGAAGCGAAAGGCGGCAACAGCAAGGCGATGACTGCGGCAACCCACAAGGAATTCCGGAAGGACGCGGCGGGCAACGACGCCGTCAATCGCTACATGAAGGACGTCGGCAAGCGCGCCCGCGCCGCCGCCCGCGAAATCGCCCGCGCCACCACCGGCGAAAAGAACGCTGCCCTGTTCTCGCTGGCCGACATCATCGAAGCCGAAAGTGCCTCGATCCTCGAAGCCAACCTGCTCGACCTGCGCGCCGCCCGCGACGCCAAGCTCGACGAAGCGATGGTCGAGCGCCTGGAACTGAATTCATCCCGCATCGCCGCGATGGCCGATGGCGTGCGCCAGGTCGCTGCCCTGCCCGACCCGGTCGGCGAGATGTTCGACCTGAAGATGCGGCCGTCCGGCATCCAGGTCGGCAAGATGCGCGTGCCGCTGGGCGTGGTCGGCATCATTTACGAGTCGCGTCCCAACGTGACCGCCGACGCGGCATCGCTCAGCCTCAAGTCCGGCAATGCCTGCGTGTTGCGCGGCGGCTCGGAAGCGATGCACAGCAATCAGGCGATCGCCCGCTGCATCCAGAAAGCGCTGAAATCCGCCGGCCTGCCGGCCGATGTCGTGCAGGTGGTCGATACCACCGACCGCGCCGCCGTCGCCGCCATGCTGGCGATGAATGACGCGATCGACGTGGTGATTCCGCGCGGCGGCAAGGGCCTGGTGGCGTTTGTTTCCGAGCACGCCAAGGTGCCGGTGATCAAGCATCTCGATGGCAACTGCCATGTCTACATCGACGCCCAAGCCGATCTCGAAAAGGCGGTGGCGATTGCCGTCAATTCCAAGACCCAGCGCTACGGCACTTGCAACACCATGGAAACCCTGCTGATCGACGCAGCCGTAGCGGCGAAACTGCTGCCGCAGCTGGCACCGATCTACAGCGGCCACGAAGTCGAACTGCGCGGCTGCGAACGCACCCGGCAGATCCTGCCGCAGGCGAAAGCGGCAAAGCCGGAAGACTGGGATACCGAGTACCTCGCGCCGATCCTCGCGGTGAAAATCGTCGATGGCATTGACGCGGCGATGGATCACATCGCCAAACACGGCTCGGCGCACACCGACTGCATCGTCACCGAGAACTACACGAAGGCACGCCGCTTCCTGCGCGAAGTCGATTCGTCTTCGGTGATGGTCAACGCCTCGACGCGCTTCGCCGATGGCTACGAATACGGCCTCGGCGCCGAAATCGGCATCTCCACCGACAAGTTCCACGCCCGCGGGCCGGTCGGGCTGGAAGGTCTGACCTCGGTGAAGTGGGTGGTGCTGGGTGATGGCAATGTCCGCTGAGCGCATCCGCTCGTGACGGCCTCCGCGTGAGGCCGCCGAGCACCGAATGAGAGCGCTCGGCTTCTTCGGCGGCACCTTCGCACCGATCCACAACGGTCATCTGCGGCTGGCAATCGAGCTGCGCGAACAGCTAGGCCTCGACGAAGTACGGGTCTGCCCGAGCGCCCGACCGCCGCATCGCGCCAATCCGGGCATCAGCGCTGAACGGCGGCTGGACTGGGTGCGGCTGGCGATCGGCGATGAGCCGGGCCTGAGCGTCGATGACCGCGAACTGCGCCGCGCGGAAGCCTTGCAGAAGCCGTCCTACACCTACGATTCGCTGGCCGACCTCAAGTCGGAGCAGCCCGGGGCGACCTTGTTCCTGCTGCTCGGCGACGATGCTTTCAACCAACTGCACAGCTGGCATCGCTGGCGCGAATTGTTCGATCTGGCGCATGTCGTGGTCGTCGAACGTCCGGGCCAGTCGTCGGCGCCGAGCGCCGAACTCGCCGCGTACCTCGACGGACGGAAAGCCGACGCGGCCCGCGCATTGCATGAATCGACGCATGGCTTGTGGCTGCCGGTCCGTCTGCCGGCGCTTGCGATTTCGTCGACCCGCATCCGATCTTTGCTGCAAGCCGGCCGCAGTGTTCGCGGTCTGGTGCCTGAAACTGTCATCCGTTCACTCACTCCAGAGGACGTTCGCGCCCTGACCATCGAGGAAGCTGCCATCCATGACTGAAACCGCCGTCGCCGTTGCATCGACTGTCCCCTCCGCCACGCTCGGCGCGCTCGCCGTCGCCGCACTCGAAGACCTGAAGGCTGTCGATATCCGGGTGCTCGACGTGTCGAAGCTGACCACGATCACCGACATCATGGTGATCGCCACCGGCACCTCGAACCGCCACGCGGCGTCGCTCGCGCACAGCGTCATCGACAAGGCCAAGGAAAACGGTCATCGCCCGGTCGGCGTCGAAGGCCTGAACGAGGGCGAGTGGGTGCTGGTCAACCTCGGCGGCGTCATCGTCCACGTCATGCAGGCGCAGTCACGGGCTTTCTATCAGCTTGAAAAGCTGTGGGATTTCTCGACGCGCGAGCTGTCCGCACGCGGCAACTGAGCTGCGTCAAGTCCGATGCGCATCCGCCTGATCGCCATCGGCACGCGGATGCCGGACTGGATCAGCGCCGGCTACACCGATTACGCGGCGCGCCTGCCGCGTGAACTCAAGCTGGAGCTGGTCGAGCTGGCGGTCGAGCATCGCGGCAAGAACGCCGACATTGCGCGATTACGCGAGGCCGAAGGTGCCGCGCTGCTGAAAGCGGCCGGCGAGGCCCGGATCGTCGCTTTCGACGAGCACGGCAAGCAGCCGGACACGGTGGGCTGGGCGAAAGCACTCGAAGGCTGGATGCAGGGCGGCCGCGATGTCGCGCTGCTGATCGGCGGGCCGGACGGTCATGCCCCGGCGGTGCTGGCGAAGGCGGAAGCCGTGTGGTCGCTGTCGAAGCTGACATTCCCGCATGCGATGGTGCGGGTGATCGTGGCCGAGCAGCTGTATCGGGCGTGGAGCCTGCTGAACAAGCATCCTTATCACCGGGCTTGAGGAGGCTTTGCTCCTTCCCCCGCTTGCGGGGGAGGGGGCAAAAGCTTGATCAGCCCAGCACGGCCTTCAGCTTCAACACCTCGTCCGGAAAGAACGGCCCGTTCGCCTTCAGGGCATCGGCGACCACCTGCTTGGCGTCGTCCTCACGGCCAAGCTCGCGCAGGGCCTTGGCCCGGAACTGCGCCACATTCAAGCGATTGACGCCGTAAGCCTTGGGTGCTGCCTGTTCCAGCCAGGGCAGGGCGCGGGCGAATTCGCCGCGCTCGACCAGGTTCTTGCCGTGGCGGTAGGCGTAGACGTAATCATCCGGATACGCGGCGACGAGCTTCGGGAACAGCACGTCGAGTGCTGCGTAGCGCTTGGCGCGGTCCAGATACAGCCGCAGGTTGTCGGCAAGATTGCGGTCACGCTTCAAGTCCAGCTTTTTCGCGCCGCCCAGCCGGGCTTCGATGTCGGCGATGGCGCGATCGAGCAGCGCGGCCTCGCCGGACTCATCGCCCAGCGCTTTCGACAGGTCGGCGGCCGCGAGGACGATGCTGCGGGCATCGGCGCAGCCAGGCCGGGCAACGAACACGCGCTTGGCGAGCAAGGCCTTCATCGCGGGCGCCTGCGCTGCAAACAAGGTCTTGCGTTCGGCCGCCGGCAGGTCTGCGGTGCATTCCAGAGCGCGATCGAGTTCGTAGGCGCGGTCGCAGCCGAGTTCGCCGCCGAGCACAGCCGGTGCGGCGGCGGCGCAGGCGGCCGGGTCCTTGGCGTCGTAGGCCGCGCGCAGTTTTAGGCGCGACTGCCAGAGGGCGGCGGCCGGATCGGCATCAACGGCGCGACGCACCTCGGGTGCGAGAAACGTCAGCCAGTCGTTGGCACTGGTCGGATCGCGACGTGCGGCAAATGCGGCCAGCACCTCGCGCGCGGCGGTCAGCGAAGCCGGGCTGCCGTCGACGACCTTCGCTTTCAGCGCCTCGAAAACACTGCCGCGCGCGGTGATCGCGGCGATCTCGGGATAGAACTGGGCGCGGGTGCGTTCCAGCGAAATGCGTCCGAGTTCGGCACCGCTTGGGTCGAGCACCACATAGCTCGGCAGGCCTTTCGCGCCGAACTGCTTCATCCAGTGCGCGCCGACCGGGGAATCGGCATCGAGCGCCACCACCACGGCCTTTTTCTTCAGTGCTTCCCACTGCGGCCCGTGCTTGACGTTCTTGGCCATGAAGTAGCAGGAGTAGCACCAGGGCGCGTAGAAATCGACGATCACCGGCGCGCTGCGTGCCTTGGCGGCAGCCAGTGCCTCGTCGAGCGGCGCGCTCAGGTCGTCGGCGTGCGCGAGGCTCGTCGACAGCAGCAATAGTGCTGCGGCAAGGGGTTTACTGAAGCGGCGGGAGATTGGCAGGCGCATCTTTGGGCGGCTGATCCGTATAGACGATGCGAACATTGTAGGCCTTGGCCGTCGCCGCATCGTGCATGTTGGACACGCCCCGGTACTCCAGCAGATACCGAGTTTTCACTTCGTAAGTCAGATCGAGTCTATCCACCAGCAGCCGCAGCAGGGAATCCGGTTCCACCGCCAGCTTGATCGCCGGCTTGCCGTCGAAGGTGGTGTCGCCAACCTTCTTGCAGCGGAAGCTGTAAGTGTCGAGCTGACCGGCGACGCCGAACTTGAAACGCAGGGTTTCACCGGCCTGGAGCTTGTCGAAATTGGCGACGATGGCGCTGTGGAAGCCGGAATCGGCCCCCATGCCCGGCGTTTTTTCGATGACCTTGGTCCTGGTCTTGCCGTCGGCGGTTTTCAGCATGGTGTAGCGATCGGCCTGCACATCGGTGATCGCCTCGACATAGCCTTCCTTGAAGATTTCCAGCTTGAACACGGGAATCTGGGCGTCCTTGCGCAGGTCCAGGGTCTTGGCGGCGATCTTCACGCCCTTGGGGTCGTAGTAGTCGATCGAGCCTTCCAGCCAGCGGAAACCATCGAGCGTCTGGCGATGCACTTCAGTGTAGCGATAGGCCCCGGTCTTGAGATCGTAGGCGTAGCCGCGAAAGCGGTGTTCGACCGGATCGGCAGCGGCGGTAGCAGCCAGCAGCGACAGGGCAACAGCAAGGGATGCAAGCTTCATTGCAGGCAGGGACTCGAAGGGGACGCCGGTGGGACCGCGTCGGCGACGCCGAATTCCGCTGCGGTGAAGGATGCTGCGGCCAGTCCCTGGGCGGCGACGGCTGCGGCCAGTTCGGTCACCGGCTGGGTCTGGCCGTCGTCGGCCAGCGAAAACGTGCCGTAGTGGATGCCACGGCTGGTCGCGGACGCCAGATCGACATGCGCCTGCACCGCCTGCGCCGGATCGACGTGCTGGTACTCGGTCAGCCAGCGCGGCAGGTAGGCACCGATCGGCAGCAGTGCGGCGCGCATCGCGCCGTAGCGTTCGCGCGCGGCCTTGAAATGCGCGCCGTAGCCGGTATCGCCCGCGAAATACACCGGCCCGCCGTGGCTGCCGATGACGTAGGCGAGCCAGAAGCTCAGGTTGCGATCGCCCGGCAGGCCACGGCTGGACCAGTGCTGCGATGGCGCGGCATGGATGGCGCAGCCGTTCGGCAGGGTGAACGACTGCCACCAGTCCAGTTCGACGACCTTCGCGTAGCCGCGCGCGCGCAGGCGGGCACCATCGCCCGGCGGCACCAGAAACGCGGGCTGGTGGGCGGCGTTCAGGCGGTCGAGCGTGGCGATGTCGAAGTGGTCGTAGTGGTTGTGGCTGACGATCACGGTGTCGATCTTCGGCAAATCCTCGAAGCGCAGCGCCGGTGGCCGATAGCGTTCCGGACCGACGAAGCTCAGCGGGCTGGCGCGCGCCGACCAGATCGGGTCGGTCAGGATGTTCACGCCGTCCACCTGGATCAGCACCGTGGCGTGATTGACGAAAGTGATGCGCAACTCGCCGTCCGCCACCCGTTCGACCGGCTTCGGGCCGGGTTCGATGTCGAGATCGCGGGTCCAGACGCCGGGTTTTGATTCGCGCCAGTAGCGGATGAGATCAAGCGCGCCGATGTCGAACGGTGCCGGCATCAGGAAGCGCTTGCCGTCGAAGTGATCGGATTTCGGCCCCTGCCAGCGCGTGCTGGCGCAGGCCGCCAGCAGCAGCGCCATCGCCGCGATGCCCAGCGCCCGCTTCACGCGCGCTTGCCGAACAGGTAGTGAGCCACGCCCCACTCATTGCCCTTGGCGTAGCCGAACAGCTCGGCCACGGCCAGATAGAACATGCGCCAGCGCTGCATCCAGATGGCGGCGTCCTTTTCGCCGTAGCCGTCCTTGAAGATGGTCAGGATCGCGTCCTTGTTGGCGTCCATGCCGGCCAGCCAGTGGTTGGAGGTTTTCTCGTAATGGCGGCCGTCGACCCACCATTGGCGCTCGATGCGGACGTCGTCCTGAAAGTGCAGCAGCAGGTTTTCGCTGGGCATGGTGCCGCCGGTGAAGAAGTATTTCGACATCCAGTCGTCCTCGCCCTTCACCTCGAAGTGATAGGCGAGCAGCTTGTGGACGAAGATGTGGATGAAGAGCTTGGCTTCCGGCTTCATCCAGCCGCTGATCTTTTCCAGCAGCAGGCCGTAATTCTTCATGTGCTCGAACATCTCGATCGACATCACTCGATCGAAGCCCGATTCGATGCCCTGCGCGGGGAAATCGAAGCTGACGATGTTGCCGGTGAGGATGGTCAGATGCGCGTAGCCGCGATCGCGCGCCCGCTTCTGGATGAACTCGCGCTGTCCGTTGGAATTGGACAGCCCGACGATCTGCGCATTCGGGTATTTCTCCGCCAGCCACAGGCTCAATGATCCCCAGCCGCAGCCGAGATCGAGGATGCGCATGCCGTCCTTCAATCCAGCGCGCTCGGCGTAGAGCGCAAACATCTTGTCCTCCGCTTGCGCCAGCGTTTCATCGCCGTTCGGGTAGTAGGCGCAGGAATACTTGAGCCGTGGCCCGAGATGGGCGTGGAAGAACGCCGCCGGCACTTCGTAGTGCTGCTCGTTGGCGGCCCCGGTTTCCACCGCGATCGGGCTGGCGCGCAGTTCGTCGACGAAGGCATTGAAGCGCGCCGAGCGCACTTCGCCATCCTGATTGGCCTCATCCACCAGCCGCCGCTTCATCAACTGGCGCATGCCCCAGCGGGACAGGGGATCGGGGATGAGGCCTTTTTCGCAGAGGTCGATGACATTCATTGCTTGCAGCGGATTCCGTTGATGAAAGTGGGTGCAGCAGTTGCCAGTTTCGAGTTTCCAGTTGCCAGAGAAGCGCCGCTTTGCTGTTCTGGAAACCGGCAACTGGAAACTAGCGTCTTGGGGGCCAAGGTATGAACACGCTCGTGGTCCGCATGTACTCGGCATAGCCGGGGCGGGATTTCACCAGATGCGCTTCCAGAATCGGCACGCCGCTCATCTTCAGCAGCAGCCAGGCCATCATCGCGGCTGGCAGGAGCGCCACCCACCAGTACGGACTGCCGAGCGCCAGCGGCACATAGGCGATCCAGTGCAGGCTCTCGAAAAAGTAGTTTGGATGCCGCGAGTATCGCCACAGGCCGCGATTCATCACTTTGCCCTTGGTCGCCGGATCGCCCCGGAAGCGCTCCATCTGGGCATCGGCAATGCCCTCGCCGACCACGGCGATGACCCAGATGACGACGCTGAGTGCCAGCACCGTGACACTGCTGGCTCCCGGGCGATACGCCACCACCAGAAAGCCGACCGACAGCGCCCAGGCCACCACCGCCTGGAACTGGAAGAACCAGAACATGTTGAAGTTCGCTTTACGGCCCCATTCGGCGCGGAACTTCGCGTAACGCGCGTCTTCCGGCTTGCCAGCGTTGCGAACATACAGATGAGTGCCGAGCCGGAAACCCCAGAGCCCGCCGAGCAGGCCCAGCGCCAGCCGGGTCTCGACATCGGCGGTCCCGAAAATTGCATACCAGACGGCGAGAAAACCCATCGACCACGACCACACCGGGTCGACCATGCCGGCATTGCGGGTTTTCAGTTGCACCGCCCAGACCACCGCGAGCGTGAGAGCGACCAGGACAAAACCGGACAGCGCAGCGAAAGCGGGGGTCATGGATTCGACGGGCGGGAACAAGGCAGTGAACGCGACGGATGTGCGCAAGGTACGCGCAGCAGTTTACGGTTCGCCGTCGGAATCGGATGATCCCCGGCATCGGCCTCTCGAATCAGGAACAAAAGCACGATGAACCCAGAACCTGCTGCCGCAATGCGCTACAGCCGCCCGCTGCTGGCGACGTTCGGCCTCGGCCTGCTGCTGGCAGCGGCCGGCTGCTCGGGCAAGAACCTCAAGCCCGGCAGCAGCCTGGCCGACGCCGAAACGGCGGTCGCCCGCGCCGAACGCGCCCGCATCGGCGATTACGACCCGGTGTCGTGGAAAGCGGCCCGCGACAATCTGGCGCTGGCGCGTGCGTCGTCCGGCAGCAAGGAGGCAGACGTGGAAGCGCGCTGGTTCGCGGCCCGAGCCCGCGCCGACGCCGAACTGGGGCTGGTGCGCGCCGAGCGCGCGCGGCTGGCCGCCCTGACTGCCGCGCTGAAGCGCGAGATTGCGGCCCTAGTGCCCGAATCGGCCCCCGCAGCAGCGCCGGAAGTGACGCCATGAGCGCCGTCGCCACCCGGCTGGCCCTCTCTAGCGCCCTTGCCATCGGCCTGTGCGCCTGCGGCAGCCTGAAACTGCCGTCGTTTTCATCCACCGCGCCGGAGCCGGCTGCCCAGCAGGGTGTGGAACCGTCGACTGCCGCTGTTGCCCGCATCCGCGCCAGCCTGCTGACCCTGCGCAGCGACCCCGCGCTCAGCGCCCGCGTGCCGGCCGAGATCGCGGAGGCCGAAAACCTGTTGCAGCAAGCCGACGCCAGCCAGCACGACCGTCAGAACGGCCCGCCGCGCATCTACATCGCCGAGCGCAAGGTCGAGCAGCTGCGCGCGCTGGCCGAGTTGCGGGCCCTGGAAGCGGAGTACGAAAGCCTGCGAAAACAACGCGATACGCTGAAAAGTCCCGCTACCCCGTAGGATCGGCGGGCGGTATCTGCCCACCGATTCGCAACTGCCGGACCGGGGCGCGCCGTGGGCAGATGAAGCCTGCCGACCCTACAGATGGGCGAGGGCTTCGCGGGCCTTGAGGGTGTTGTCGTTGTCCGGGCCGAGGGCGCGGGTGTAGGTGTCGAGGCTTTCGGCGAGCAGCGGCCGCGCTTCGGCCTTGCGGCCGTGGGCGGCGAGCAGGCTGCCGGTCTTGTAGGCGAACCAGCCGAGATCCCATTCCCCGTTTCGGTAGACACGACGCGCGCCGGCCAGTGCCATGCGCGCCAGTTGTTCGGCTTCGGTGGCGGCACCGGCAGCGTCGGCGACCAGCGCCAGATTCAAGGTGTGGACCAGGGTATCGGGATGGTCCGGCCCGACGGTGCGCTGGTCGATCGCCAAGGCTTCGCGTGCCAACGGCAAGGCTTCCGGGGCGCGCTTCAGGTGCATCAGCGTCATCGCCACGTTGTTCAGGCTGCGGGTCAGCTTCGGGGTGTCGGTTTCGGCACCGTTCTGGCGCTGGTAGTCGAGGTAGAGCTGGAACAGCGGCAGCGCTTCGGCGTGGCGGCTGGAGGCGAAATAGGAATAGGCCAGACCGTTGGCGGCGGTGACGCTGTACTGGGTTTCGCGTCCGCCGCTGATCGCCATCGCGGACTCGCGGGCGGCGCGTTGCTCGAGGATCGCCTCCTCGGGCCGGCCGGCCATGTTCAGCACGGTGCCGAGGCTGCGCTGCCGTGACACGGTCAGGATGTGCCGCTCGCCGTGGCGGCGAGCGGTCCGGGCGAGCACGTCGCGCGCCAGCGGCAGGGCTTCGTCGAAACGCTGGGCGTCGGCGAGGTAGTAGGCCAGGCTGTCTTCGGTCTGCACGGTGATTTCATGGTCGGCACCGAGCCGCTGGCGCATCTCGGCCACCATGGTCAGTTCCGGCGCCAGACAGGCTTCCTGACCGCCGCGCAGCCCGCAGTCGACCGCGATCAGCGCCTGCCGGGCCGTGAGTTCAGTGGCGGCATCGAGCGTGCCGGCGGCGCGTCCGAGATCAAGCACGGCCTGGGCGAGTTGGCGTTCGCGCTCCAGTTCGTTGGCGTTTTCGTAGGCGTTGAGCAGGCGCAGTCGGGTGGCCTGGGTATCGGCCGCGGCCTCGCCGAGCAGCCGGCTGCGTTGCGCGACGGCCGATTCGAGCAGCGGAATCGCCTGCCGGGGCGCGTCGAAACCGCTGTAGGCCTGGCCGATGGCATCGGCAATCGCCGCCGCTGACAGGGAATCTCCCGGAAAGCTGCGCTTGAGTTCCTCGGCGGCCGGACCGATCAGCTCGCGCAAGCGGATGTCGGGATCGGCGCTGATCAGCGGATTGGCCGCCGACAGCAGGTTGCGGGTCAGGAAATCGGTGACCGCCTGCGCCGCCTGCGCCTGGGCCTCGGCGCGGCGGCTTTCGGCTTCGGCGCGGAAATACAGCACCGTGCTGACTGCGAAGCCGATCAGCAGGGTTGCTGCCAGCGCCCGCAGCAGGCCGCGCCGCGCGTGGGCGCGGGCCAGCCGCTGTTCGAGCTGCGCGGCATGCGCCTGCGACTGCCGCTCGCGCGCCCGGTCGACCCGTCGCAGATCGAGACTGCGCAGACGCAGCGCCAGTTGTGCGGCATCGCCCAAGCGCTTGTCGGGATCGCCGGCGGCGGCGGCGGCAATGTCTTCGCGCAGCAGTTCGTCGGCGATGTCGGCTTCCCAGCCCGGGGCCAGCGGCCGGCGGAAATCGCCGACCACCATCTGGTAGAGCACCACCCCCAGCGCATAGACATCGGCGCGCGCCGACGGCGGCTGACCGGCCAGCAGTTCCGGTGCCAGATACAGCGGCGTGCCGCTGGTGGTGCCGTCGGTGACCACCGTGCGGGTGAAGCCCAGACGGGTGATGCCGAGGGCGTCGAGCTTCTCTGCATCCAGCACCCGGCCGCTGCCGAAATCGGTCAGGCGGATATGTGGCGTTTCGTCAGATGCCAATCGAATCAGGACGTTGGCGGGCTTCAGATCCTTGTGCAGCACGCCGGCGCTGTGAATGGCGGCAAGCGCATCGGCAATTTCGATGACCAGCCGCACGCGGGTTTCGAGCGGCCGCTGCGCCAGCCCGCCGCCGGCCTCCGCCCATTGCTGCAGGCTGCCTTCGGGGCTGTATTCGAGTTCGATGAAATGCGGGGCATCGTCGAGCTGCCAGTCGAGGATGCGGGTGATGTCGTCGCGCGGGCCGAGGGTGTCGTTGAGCAGGCGGAACAGGGTGATTTCGCGCTTCAGGGCGGTGGTCGGCGTGCCGGCGGCGGCAAACTTGAACACCCGGCGCTCGTGGGTCTTGGCGTGCTGCCCCAGCCAGACTTCGCCGAAACCGCCGCCGCCCAGGCGCTCGCGGAACTGCCAGTGCGGGCGGAACGGCAGCGCAGCGCCGACGGTGAAATCGAATCCGGCGCTGCTTGCGGCGTCGCCGCGACCGCTGCTCTGGCTGCTGACTTCCGCCGCCAGCCGGTAACCGTAGCCGTGGACGGTGCGAATCAGGGTCTGTTCGCTGTCGCCGATCGCCTGACGCAAGCGCGCCACGCATTTGGTCAGGGAGGCTTCGGTGACGATCCGGCCGGGCCAGACGGCGTCGAGGATTTCTTCCTTGGTGACCACTTCGCCCGCGTGCGCCAGCAGCAGGCGCAGCAGTTCCTGCGGCCGGTGTTCGAGCGCCACCACGGCACCGGCCAGCTTGAGCACCAGGCTGGCTTCATCGAACTGCACATCGCCGAAGCGCCACAGGATGGGGTTGCCGGCGGCGGGCTTGTCAGCTGTCTGGGTCATTGCCAAGCCGCCTCCCTGATGCCGCGCAAAGCCTTGTGATTGCAGCGTTTCCCGAGAATTCGGAAATTTTCGCAACTCCGTCAGGACTCGTCACCCCGGCAATTTCCATCATCCGCCCCGATCGCTGCAAGCCAGCGACTTGGGGCCACGAACTGGGAGCAGGAACATGACACGAGCAGGATGGGAGCAAGCAAATCCGGCGACACCTCGCCGCAGAACGGGAAGGCTGAGCCGGCTACTGGCGGCCACGCTGGCAGCGGCGGTGCTGCTTGCCGCGCCTGCGCAGGCGGCGGTGCGACAGGTGTACGCGCTGGGCCAGCACTCGAACGAGGCCCGGCTGTCGAGCAACGAAGGGGCGGTGCGGGCCGCCGACGGCACGATCTATTTCATTTCCAGCGGCCGACTCAACGACGGCACGGCGCTGTCGGCCCGCGCTCCGGACGGCCGCTTCACGACCCTGCACTGGTTCCAGCAGCGGGCCCGAAACCTGGCCGGAGGCAACATCAACGATCTGCTGAATCCGCGCGGCACGCCGATCATCGCCAGCGACGGCAATCTCTACGGCGTAGGCTTCGCTGGCGGGGCCAACGGCCAGGGCGGCGTCTACCGCTATCGCCTCAGCGGTCCGGACGCCGGCGAGTATCGGGTGATCCACTCGTTCACCTTCGATCAGGGCTGCAACCCGCTGGCCGGCGTGATCGAAGGCAGCGATGGCGATCTCTACGGCACCACGTCCGCCTGCGGCGCGCCGAGCAATCGCGGCAGCGTGTTCCGTCTGTCCAAGGCCGGCACGCTGACGGTGCTGAAGAACTTCGCCACCCCGGCGACCGCCGCTGACGGCCAGTTGCCGCAGGCCGCGCTGGTTCAGGGTGCCGACGGCGCCTATTACGGCACGACCTCGCAGGCCGGCACCGATCCGAATGGCGGCGGCACGGTGTTCCGCGTCACGTCCACCGGCAGTTTCGCGACCCTGCACTCGTTTGCCGGCGACACCGGTCTTCAAGGCGGCCGTCCGCAGGGCGCGCTGGCGCTCGGTACCGACGGCAACCTGTACGGCACGACGACCGTCGGCGGCCAGCCGGACCCGAGCCGCGGCCGTGTCGCGCTCGGCACCATCTTCCGGATCACCCCGGCCGGTGGTTTCACCTCGCTCTACACCTTCCTCAGCGATCCGTTCAGCCCCGGCTTCACCCCGGCAGTGACCGGCACCAATCCGGTTGCCGGCCTGACCCGTGGCGGCGACGGCAATTTCTACGGCGTCACCAGCGGTGGCGGCGCGCTGAACAGCGATGCGGTCGGCTGTCGCGGCTCGATCTATCGGGTCACCCCGGCCGGTGCGGTCACGACCCTGTTCTGCTTCCGCACCCATTTCCTCGATGGCATCGACCCGGCCGCAACCCTCACGCTGGGCGGCGATGGCCAGCTCTACGGCACCACCACCGGCGCCGGCGCGGTACCGGCCGGCACCACGCCGAACAATCCTGCCGCCGAGGCCGCGTTCGGCTGGGGCACCGCGTTCCGGATCTCCACAGCGGGCGCGTTCACCCGCATCCTCACGGCCAGCAGCCTGCCGTCCGAAGGCCGCACGCCGAGCGGTCCGCTGCTGCAGGGCGCGGATGGCCTGTTCTACGGCGTCACTGCTGGCCAGACCTCGAAGGGCTTTCCCGGCACGGTGTACTCGGTGAGCGCCGACGGTGTGCTGCGCACGCTTCACTCATTCAACTTCGGCAGCAATGCCGGAGCGGCGGCGGAAAGCGCGCTGGTGATCGGCCCCGATGGCGCGTTCTACGGCACCACGTCGGCGGGCGGCAACAACGGTCTGGGTGCCGTGTTCCGGATCAGCGCGGCGGGCGATTTCACCACGCTGCACAGCTTCCCCGGCGGTGCCAACGGCAGCCAGCCGCGCAGTGCCTTGACCCTGGGCAGCGATGGCAATTTCTACGGCAGCACCGAATCCGGCGGCAATGGCACGGGCTCGGGCACCCTGTTCCGGATCACCCCGGCCGGCAGCCATACGCGGCTGCACAGCTTCGATCTGGCGACCACCGGCAACGTGCCACGCGGCCGCCTGATCCAGGCCAGCGATGGCAACTTCTACGGCACCACCACCAGCTTCGGCAGCGGCAACGCCGGCACCGTGTTCCGGATGACGCCGGCCGGCGCGGTCAGCGTGCTGCATGCCTTTGCCGGGGCACCGAGCGAAGGGGCCAGCCCGTTTGGCGGGGTCACCCAGGGGGCCGATGGCGCGCTTTACGGCACCACGGTCGGCGGCGGGTCGACCAACGCCGGCACGGTGTTCCGCCTGACCCTGGCCGGTGCCTACTCGACGCTATACACCTTCCGCACCGGCAGCCCGGTGATCGCCGGCGAAAGCCCGCAAAGCCCGCTGCTGCTGGCGCGCGACGGCAATTTCTACGGCACGGCGGCCAACGTCAGTTTCGGCGACTCGCGCGGTGTCGTGTACCGGATCACCCCGCAAGGCCGCTATACGATCGTCCACCAGTCGACCAGCCTGGTGAACGAAGACGGTCTGGAGGACGAGCCGATCCAGGCGGCCGACGGCCGTTTCTACCTGCCGACCCGCAGCGACGGCGACGGCCTGCATTTCGGCAGCGTCCTCGCCATCGACGGCCCGGCCGACCGGGTGACGGCGCTGAGCAGCAGCGCCGGTATCGGCAGCGTCACCCTGAGCTGGCCGGTGGCCGTGGGCGCGGTCAGCTACAACGTCTACCAGTCGACCACCCCGGGCGGTCAGGGCAGCACGCCGGTCGTCACCGGCATCACCGCTGCCGGCCAGACTGGCGGCACCACCCTCAACGGGCTGAGCGGCGGCACCGCGTATTACTTCACCATCACCGCCGTCAACACGCTGGGCGAAACGCAGTTCTCGAACGAAACCAGCGCCACGCCGACCGCTGCTGCGCCCACGGTAACGATCGCCGCCAGCCCGACCAGCCTGGTGCTGGGTGCGGCCACCAGCCTGAGCTGGTCGTCGACCAATGCCACCGCCTGCACCGCCAGCGGCGACTGGAGCGGCAGCCGCGCCACCAGCGGCAGCACCAGCGTCACCCCGGCCGCCGTCGGCACGGCGACCTACACACTGCGCTGCACCGGCACCGGCGGCACCGCCGATGCCACGGCCACGGTCACTGTCGATCCGCTGCCAGCACCGCCGCCGCCGCCTCCGCCTCCACCACCACCACCGCCTCCTCCGCCGCCGGTACCGACACCGACGGTCACGCTGTCGACCAGCAGCGCGAGCCTGACGCTCGGTGCCAGCGCCACCTTGAGCTGGACCTCAACCGACGCCACCGCCTGCACCGCCAGCGGCAGCTGGACCGGCAGCCGCGCCACCAGCGGCAGCGCCAGCGTGACGCCGGCCGCAGCCGGCATCCAGACTTACACCCTGAGCTGCACCGGCAGCGGCGGCAGCAGCAGCCGCAGCGTCGCCGTCACCGCCAACGCAGCACCGCCCGCCAGTGAAGGCGGGAGCGGCGGCGGCTCGTTCGGCTGGCTGGTCCTGATGCTGGGTGGCGCGGCCGCCGGTTGGCGGCGGCGGTCGGGGTCGTTGCGCTGAATCGTCGGCAGCGGCATCCGGCCGGTCCGGATGTCGCTGCTGCGGCCCGTCGTTATGGCGGGTTCAGCAGATCCAGAAGTGCAGCGGCGCTGCTGCGCAGATTGTCAGCCCAGGACAGCCCGACGATCTCGCGGCCGGTCAGCGAATCGCGGAACGGCATCACTTCGCCGCTGCCGATCACCCATTGATAGTCGACGGTCACTTCACTGCCAGCTGGCAGGTCGCGGGCCGCGAAGATGAAGCCGAGATGCCAGAGCGCGGTCGGCGCGAAGCTGTGGTTGACGTAGCACTCGTCCGACCATTCCGGCGTCAGCGAATACCAGTCCTCGAACCAGCGGACGCTGGATTCGGCTTCGATCGAATCCGCCGGATACTCGCGCAGCCGCGCTTCCGGCCAGACCGTGTGGACGTTGTCCGGGGCGATGATCACCCGGCCCTTCGCCACGTCCTCGGCGAGGAACAAGCCCTTGCCGGCAAGGGGAATTCGGGAAGCGGCGACTTCGTACTTCGGGACGATCATCAGTGCTTGAGCTGCGACTGCTCGCTGCCCTCGGCCACGAACAGGGTCGCTGCATCGCTGCGCGAGTAGACGTAGGCCTTGCCGCAGAACTCGCAGATCACTTCGACCTTGCCCTGCTCGGCGACGATGGCGTCGACTTCCTCGCGGCCCAGCGACAGCAGCAGCAGCGAAATCCCTACCCGCGAGCAGCGGCAGGTGACCGCGATCGCCTGCGGTTCATGGAAAAACCAGTTCTCGTTGGCGAACAGCCGCCGCATCAGGGTTTCCGGCGGCGCGTTCAGCAGTTCATCGGCATTCAGGGTGCTGGCCAGGATCGCCAGATGTTCCCAGGTGTCCTGGGTTGCCTTCGTATGCTCCAGCGGCAGGCGCTGAAGCATGAAACCGACCACGCGGTCGCGGGTCGCGGCCAGGCGGATCAGGGTCGGCAACTGCTCGCTCTGGTCGAAATAGCCTTCCAGCGATTCGGCCAGGCTCAAGCCATCAATCGGCACCATCGCCTGCCGCGACGGCTGGTTGCTGTCGGCCGGCTCCAGCATCAAGGCCAGGATGCCGCTGCTCAGCAGCTCGCTGTAGCGCAGGTCTGCCGCATCGGCCGCCAGCGTCTTCGACACCTTCGCCATCGAACGCACCGACAAGGGCGCGTCTTCCGCCTGCACCACCTGCGCCACCAGCAGCTTGATCGCCTGCTCGCTCTGGAATTGCAGGTTGATGCGGCCCTCGAAGCGCGTGTGCGTGGCCAGCAGCGGCATCGCGGCGAGCGACTGGCCGATCAGCTCGCGGACCGACGGCGGATAGGCGCGGTGATCCATCATCGCCGCCACGCCTTCGTCGATGACGACGAAAGCACCGTGGGCGATGTGGTTGGCGAACTGGAAAGGGATCAGCTGATTCATGGGTGTGAGGCGCAAAAAGCTTGAAAGCGATCTCACGCAGAGAACGCAAAGACGCAGAGAACAGCCAAAACAATCTGTATCTGACCCCAATTAATGCGCGGTTCGCGACTCTCAAGCGGCGGCGCACGGTGGGCAGATACGGCCTGCCCACCCTACGCAATCAGCCGGCAAGCCGTTCCTTCAGCAAGCGATTCAAGGCATCCGGATTGGCCTTGCCCTGCGTCGCCTTCATGGCCTGGCCGACGAAGAAGCCGTACAGCTTGTCGCGGCCGGCGCGGTAGTCGGCAACTTGCTGCGGGTTCTTGGCGATCACGTCGTCGATGGCGGCGATGATCGCCGACTCGTCGGTGACCTGGACCAGACCCTTCGCCTGAATGATCTCGTCGGCCGTGCCTTCCCCGGCCACCATCGCCTCGAATACGTCCTTGGCGATCTTGCCGTTGATGGTCTTGTCGGCGATGCGCTTCAAGAGTGCGGCAAAGGCCTCCGCCGAAATCGGCGATTCCTCGATGCCCTTGCTCATCTTGTTCAGCGCGCCGAGCAGGTCGGTGGCGACCCAGTTGGCGCAGAGCTTGGGCTCCGCGCCGCTGGCGGCCACCACGGCTTCGTAGTAGGCGGCCAGTTCGCGCGACGAGGTCAGGGTCTTGGCGTCGTAATCGGACAGGCCGAACGCGGTAACAAAACGCGCGCGCTTGGCTTCCGGCAACTCCGGCAGCGAGGCGCGGATGGCGTCGATGTATTCGTCAGTGCAGACCACGGGCAGCAGGTCCGGGTCCGGGAAGTAGCGGTAATCGTTGGCGTCTTCCTTGGAACGCATGGCCTTGGTTTCGCCGGTGTCCGGGTTGAACAGCCGGGTTTCCTGGCGAATGCTGCCGCCGGCCTCGATCACTTCGATCTGGCGCTCGATCTCGTACTCGATGGCTTTTTCGACGTAGCGGAACGAGTTGACGTTCTTGGTCTCGGTGCGGGTGCCGAACTTGGGCGCGCCGATTTTCCGCACCGACACATTGGCATCGCAGCGGAAACTGCCTTCCTGCATGTTGCCGTCGCAGATGCCGAGATAAACCACGAGCTGGTGCAGCTTCTTAAGGTAGGCCACCGCTTCCTGCGCGGTGCGCAGGTCCGGCTCGGACACGATCTCGATCAGCGGCGTGCCGGCGCGGTTGAGGTCGATGCCGGAGGATTTCTGGAAGCCCTCGTGCACCGATTTGCCGGCATCTTCTTCCAGATGCGCGCGAGTGATGCCGATGCGCTTCACCGAGCCATCGTCGAGTTCGATGTCGAGCAGGCCCTCATAGACGATCGGCAGCTCGTACTGCGAAATCTGGTAGCCCTTCGGCAGATCCGGATAAAAGTAGTGCTTGCGCGCGAACACCGAGCGCGCGGCGATCTTCGCGCTGACCGACAGGCCGAAGGTCACCGCCTTCTTCACGGCGTCGACGTTGAGCACCGGCAGCATGCCCGGCATGCCGAGGTCGATCGGCGAGGCCTGGGTGTTCGGTTCCGCACCGTAGGCGATAGCGGAGCCGGAGAAAATCTTCGACTGCGTCGACAACTGGCAGTGCACTTCCAGGCCAATCACGGCTTCCCAACCGGCCGGCATGATCATGATGCGTACTCCGTCGGCCACTGCGTGTGGAAGTCGGTGACCTGCTGATACTGGTGAGCGACGTTGAGCATCCGCGCCTCGGCAAAGAAATTGCCCATCAGCTGGAAGCCGGTCGGCAGGCCGTCGACCAGGCCGCAGGGCAGGCTCATGGCCGGGATGCCGGCCAGATTGGCGGCGATCGTGTAGATGTCGTTCAGGTACATGGCAACCGGGTCGTCGCTGTTCTGGCCGAACTTGAAGGCGACGTCGGTGGTGGTCGGCCCCAGGATCAGGTCGATGCCATCAGCATAGGCGCGCTTGAAGTCGTCGTAGATCAGGCGGCGGACTTTCTGGGCCTGCAGGTAATAGGCGTCGTAGTAGCCGTGGCTCAGCACATAGGTGCCGACCATGATGCGGCGCTGCACTTCGGTGCCGAAACCTTCGCCGCGGCTGCGCTTGTAGAGTTCTTCGAGCGATTTCGCGCCTTCCGCGCGATGGCCGTAGCGAACGCCGTCAAAGCGGGCGAGGTTGCTTGATGCCTCCGCCGGGGCCACCACGTAATAGGTCGGCACGCTGAGCGGCGAATTCGGTAGCGAGATTTCGCGGAAATTGACGCCGAGCTTGGTCAGTTCGGCGATCGCCTGTTCGACCCGCGCGCGCACGCCGGCCGCCATGCCGTCGGCGAAATATTCCTTCGGCAGGCCGATGGTCAGGCCCTTGATGGACTGCCCGAGACCGGAAACAAGGTCATCGACCGGGCGGTCCACGCTCGTGGAATCTTTCGGATCGAAACCGGACATCGCCTGCATCACGTAGGCCGCATCCTCGGCCGAACGGGCCACCACGCCGGCCTGATCGAGGCTCGAGGCAAACGCGATCATCCCGTAGCGCGACACCCGGCCGTAGGTCGGCTTGATGCCGGTGAGATTGGTCAGGGCGGCAGGCTGGCGGATCGAGCCGCCGGTGTCGGTGGCAGTGGCGATCGGGGCGAGCCCTGCGGCCACGCAGGCCACCGAGCCACCCGAGGAACCGCCCGGCACGCGGGTCGGGTCCCAGGGATTCTTGACTGGACCATAGAACGAGGTTTCGTTCGACGAACCCATCGCGAATTCGTCCATGTTCAGCTTGCCGAGCATGACCATGCCGGCGGCGTCGAGCTTTTCGACGATCGTCGCGTCATACGGGGCGATGAACTTGTCGAGCATCTTCGAGCCGCAGGCGGTGCGCACGCCCTTGGTGCAGAAGATGTCCTTCTGGCCGAGCGGGATGCCGGTCAGCGGGCCGGCGTTACCAGCGGCGATCACGGCGTCGGCGGCATCGGCCTGCGCCAGCGCGCGCTCCGGCGTGACCGTGACGTAGCTGTTCAGCGCGCCGTCGTGGGCGGCGATGCGCTTCAGATAGGCTTCAGTCAGTTCCCGCGACGAGAATTTCTTGTCGCGCAGGCCGGCGGCGAGTTCTGCAATCGAATGCTTGTGCATGATTTCTCTATGGAATCAGGTATTTCCGGCGGGTTGAGCGACGCGACAGCGTTCGCTCGAACCCGACGAGTTATTGCGGCACGGCTTCAACGTGTCGCAATAACGCTCACTCGATGACTTTCGGCACCAGATACAACCCGTCCTGCGTTTCTGGGGCGATCGCCTGGTAGTCGTCGCGGCGGTCGGTTTCCGAAACCAGGTCCGGGCGCAGGCGCTGGACCATGTCCAGCGGATGGGCCATCGGGCTGACATGGGCGGTGTCGGCAGACGACAGGCGATCGACCATTTCCATGATGTTCGACAGCTGCCGCGCGTACGGCTCGACCTGCTCGGGATTCAACTGGAGACGGGCCAGCTGGGCGACCTGGCGGACTTGTTCGGGACTCAAGGACATGGCGAGCAGTTTCGATGCAGACGCGGGGTGATTTCCACGGTGCAAGCGCGGAAATGCGGGTTTTTCGGAAGAGCACGATGATAAACGATCGCGGGCGGGCACCCGCAGCGCAACATGCACGGCGGCCGCATGAGGTATATTTCGGCGCAAATCAGCGTCGCCCGCCAGCCTTGCGGTCAGTCGCTCCAGTTGCTCCCGATTGCGCCAAGTGCGCGCCTTCCCCCCACCAGTCCCTCGAAGATCGCGATGTTCGACGCCGTCCGCCGCCTGTTTGTCAACGACCTTTCCATCGACCTCGGCACCGCGAATACGCTCGTCTATGTCCGCGACGAAGGCATCGTGCTGAACGAGCCCTCGGTGGTCGCGATCCGGCTCGATGGCCGTGGTGCGAAAAAGATTGAAGCCGTCGGCATCGACGCCAAACGCATGCTCGGCCGCACGCCGACCAATATTTCCACCATCCGCCCGCTGCGCGATGGCGTGATCGCCGATTACACGGTGACGGAAAAGATGCTTCAGCACTTCATCCGCAAGGTGCAGAAAGGCCGTGTCATGCGCCCGATGACCCGCGTGGTGGTCTGCGTGCCCTACGGCTCCACCCAGGTCGAACGCCGCGCGATCAAGGAATCGGTCGAGAACGCCGGTGCCCGCAAGGTGTATGTGATCGAAGAGCCGATTGCTGCGGCCCTCGGTGCCGGCATCCCGATTTCCGAAGCGCGCGGTTCGATGGTGGTCGACATCGGCGGCGGCACCTCGGAAGTGGCGGTGATTTCGCTGAACGGCATCGTCTATGCCGAATCGGTGCGCATCGGCGGTGACCGCTTCGATGAAGCGATCGTCAGCTACGTGCGTCGCCAGTACAACATGCTGATCGGCGAAGCCACGGCGGAGCGCATCAAGCAGGAAATCGGCACCGCCTTCCCGGGGCCGGAAGTGCAGGAAATCGACATCGTCGGCCGCCATCTGGCCGCCGGCGTGCCGCGCAACTTCACGATGAATTCCAACGAGATTCTGGATGCGCTCCAGGAACCGCTGGCCGGCATCGTCAAGGCGGTCAAGCAGGCACTGGAACGCACGCCGCCGGAACTGGGTTCGGATGTCGCCGAGCGCGGCATCGTGCTGACCGGTGGCGGTGCGCTGCTGCGCGATCTCGACAAGCTGATTTCCGAGGAAACCGGCCTGCCGGTGATCATCGCCGACGACCCGCTGACCTGCGTCGCCCGTGGCGGCGGCATGCTGCTGGACATGCTCGATCAGAAGGGCGACATCTACCTGATCGACTGAGCGCGTGAGGCGCGAGGCGGGAAAACTTGAAATATCCCGCTGAAACAGCTTGTAAACGGTTGTAGCGGCGGCAATCGCACCCTATTCTTCCGCGATCCCTGCACCCGCTGCAGATGTTTCCTGCGCCCGGCCCTTGAACACCTCGCTTAGCGATTCCTCGCGCAATCCGCTGTTCCCCCGGGGCCCAGGACTCGGTCTGAAACTGACCCTCTTCGTCACCCTGTCGATCGTCTTGATGGTGGCCGAGAATCGCGGCAGCCAGAAGCTGGAGCCGGTGCGCCAATGGCTGTCCTGGGCGCTGACGCCGGTGATGTGGATCGCCGCCTCGCCTGCTGAAGTCGCCGATGGCGTGGATCATTTCCGCTCCCGCGAATCACTGCTGACCGACAACCGCGAACTTGGCGAACGCCTGCTGAAACAGGACGCCCGCCTGCTGCGCCTGGAAGCGCTGGAAGCCGAAAACGCGCGCATTCGCGAGCTGCTGGCCTCCTCGTCATCCTTGCAGGACCGCGTGCTGATCGCAGAAATCCTGGCCACCAGTCAGGACCCCTACCGCCACCAGATCGTGCTCAACAAGGGCGCCCGCGACGGCGTCTATCGCGGTCAGGCGCTGGTCGACGCCGAAGGCATCATGGGTCAGGTGGTGCAGGTCAACCGGGGATCGTCGGTGGCGCTGCTGATCACCGATCCCGATCACGGCATTCCGGTGGAGATCAATCGCACTGGCTTGCAGACCATCGCGCTCGGTCGCGGTGATGGCCACGGCCTGTCGCTGCCCTATCTGCCCGGCAATGCCGATGTGAAGGTCGGCGACCTGCTGGTCACCTCCGGCCTTGGTGGCCGCTTTCCGGCCGGTTATCCGGTCGGCCAGATTCACGAACTCAAGCATGCGGGTGGCGAAAGCTTCATGGAGGCCATCGCCTACCCGAAAGCCAAGCTCAATCAGGGCCGGCAGGCACTGCTGGTGTGGAGCGAGCGGGCGCTGACGCCGCCGGACGCCGGAGAAGCGCCGGTCACCGTGCCGATCGACCTGCCGCCCGCTCCCGAAGCGGCCGCGAAACCGGTCAGCCCGTGATCGCATCCCTCGGATTCTTTGCCAGCCTGGTGCTGGCGCTGATGCTGCAAATCGTCGAGATGCCGGAATGGGCGGCCGTCGCCCGCCCGGCCTGGCCGCTGCTGGTGATCGGCTACTGGGCACTGTATGCGCCGAATGCGCCGGCCGTCGCCGCTGCCTGGCTGCTGGGGCTTTGCTGCGATGTGCTGCTGACCGCCCCGCTCGGCCAGCACGCGCTGGGTCTGGTGGTGGTCGCCTACCTGATCCGCCGGCTGTCGGGCATCTACATCCTGTTTCCGCTCTGGCAGGCCGCACTGGCGCTGATCCCGATCTGGACGCTCTACGTGTTCCTGATGTTCTGGATCGACGGCCTCACCCGCCACGCCGCCGACAGCACGCTGCGCTGGATGCCGATCGTGTCGACCGCGATCATCTGGCCGCTGTACGCCGGCCTTCTCGATTCCTTCCGCACCCGCCGCACCCGCGATCTGAACCGGATGCGCCTGCCATGAGCGCCCGGACATGAGTGCTCTGGGCTCCTCGCGCAGCGGCTACGACGCGATCAAGGATCTGTACGAGGAAAAACGCACTTTCACCGGCCGCGTGGTGTTTGCCGCCGTCCTGTGTCTGGTGATGATCGGTCTGCTGGCGATGCGGCTCGTCGACCTGCAACTGATCCAGCACGACTACTACACCACCCGCGCCGACGACAATCGCATGCGGCTGACCGCGATCGCCCCGGTGCGCGGTCTGATCTACGACCGCAACGGCTCGCTGCTGGCCCAGAACGTGCCGAGTTTCGTGCTCGACATCACCCCGGAACGGGTCAAAAACCTCAACGACACGCTGGAACGGCTCAAGGCCTACGTTGCCCTGACCGATCAGGACATCGCCCGCTTCAAGGAGCGCATGCGCAAGGGGCCGCGCTATCGCAGCGTCACCTTGAGATCGAACCTGACGCCCGAGGAAGTCGCCCGCTACCAGCTCAATCGCTACGACTTCGACGGTGTCGAAGTCAACGCCGGGCTGGTCCGCAACTATCCGCTGGGTGAGAGTGCGGCACACGTCATCGGCTATGTCGGCGGCATCAGCGAAGCGGATTACGCCAAGCTCGATGAAGCCTCGTATCAGGGGCTGTCGCAGATCGGCAAGTCGGGGGTCGAGCGCAGCCACGAAGATCAGCTCAGAGGTGTGCCGGGGGCCAAGATCGTCGAAGCCAATGCTTCCGGCCGGCCGCTGCGCGAACTCGATTCCCAGCCCGGCAGCTCCGGCCAGAACCTGTACCTGAGCCTCGATGCCCAGTTGCAGCTGGTGGCCGAGAAGGCGCTGGGTGATCTCGAAGGTGCCGTGGTGGCGATCGACCCGCGCAATGGCGAAGTGCTGGCGCTGGTGTCCAAGCCCGGCTACGACCCGAAGCTGTTCGTCGAAGGCATCGACGCCAAAAGCTACCGCGGCCTGCTCGAGGACAAGACCAAGCCGCTCTACAACCGCGCGCTGCTCGGCACCTACCCGCCGGGCTCCACGATCAAGCCGTTCATGGCCACGGCGGCACTCAACTTCAAGACCGTGACGCCGGATACTGCGGTCTACTGCGGCGGTGCGATGACCCTGCCGGGCAGTTCGCGCAAGTACCGCTGCCACAAGCGTCAGGGCCACGGCTCGGTCAATCTCGATTCGGCAATCGCCAAATCCTGCGACATCTATTTCTATCAGGCCGCGCAGACGCTCGGCATCGACCGGATCGACGAAATCCTCGGCCAGTTCGGCTTCGGCAGCCAGACCGGCATCGACATCCCGAACGAGAAAGCCGGCCTGCTGCCGTCGAAGGAGTGGAAGCGCCGCGTCTACAAGCAGGCCTGGTATCCCGGCGAAACCCTGAGCATCGGCATCGGTCAGGGTTACCTCACGACCACCCCGCTGCAATTGGCGCAGGCCACTGCTCGCATCGCCATGCGCGGGGCGGCGTTCAAGCCGCATGTGGTCCATGCCGTCGCCGATCCGGCCACCGGTGCCATCGTCGGCGTGCCGCCGGAACCGCTGCCGCCGCTGACCGGTCAGAACGCCGAACTGCTCGGGCGGGTCATTCATTCGATGGAACTGGTCAACATGTTTCCCGGCGGCACCGCCTATCGCACCTTCAAGGACGCGCCCTACACCTCGGCCGGCAAGACCGGCACCGCGCAGGTGGCGTCATTGAAGCAGGACGAGAAACTGGCGCCGACACTGGAAGGCACGCCCAAGCACTTGCGCGACCACGCGCTGTTCATCGCTTTCGCGCCGGTCGACGAGCCGCGCATCGCCGTCGCCGTGATCGCCGAACACGCCGGCCACGGCGGGTCGGTGGCGGCACCGGTCGCCCGGCAGGTCATGGATCAATACCTGCTCGGCGAAGTGCGTTACGGCATCGACGCCAGTGCGGCGGCCGCAGCCGCCACGGCCGCTGCGGCGGCGGCGGCCGCCAATGGCGAGGTCGTCGATCCGGAACAGGACGAGGACGGCCTGCCGGTGCACGATCACGAAGAAGACGCCGCCACGCCCGCTTCGTCACCGGTTCAGGCACCCATTCCGGAATCGGTGACGCCATGAACACCCATGTCCTGTCGCGCGCGCCGCAGCAGTCGGTAAGCCTAACCGATGCGCTGGCGCGCTGGCATTTCGACCTCTGGCTCGGCCTGCTGCTGCTGGCGCTCGGCGTGGTCGGCCTGCTGGTGCAGTATTCGGCCAGTGGTCATTCGATGGACGTGGTGGTCAGTCAGGCCGAGCGTCTGGGGCTGGGTTTTGCCGTGATGATCGTCGCCGCGCAAGCGCCGCCGGAGTTCTACCGCGCCGCCGCGCCCTGGCTGTACGGTTTCGGGGTGGCGATGCTGCTGGCGGTGCTGGTGCTCGGCGATCACGCCAAGGGCGCGCAGCGCTGGCTGGATCTCAGCGTGCTGCGCTTCCAGCCGTCGGAAATCCTGAAACTGGCAATGCCGATGGCGGTCGCCGCCTACCTGCACACCCGACCGCTGCCGCCGAAGCCGCAAACCATCCTGGTCACCCTGGCGATCATCGGCATCCCGACCGTGCTGATCGCCATGCAGCCGGATCTCGGCACCGCGATGCTGGTGCTCGCAGCCGGCGTGCTGGCGCTGTATTTCGGAGGTCTGGGCGTGCGCTGGATCTTGCTGGTGATCGCCGCCGCAACGGCGGCCGCGCCGCTGCTCTGGTTCAAGCTGCACGATTACCAGAAGAACCGCGTGCTGACTTTTCTCGATCCGGAACGCGATCCGCTCGGCACCGGCTATCACATCACCCAATCGAAGATTGCCATCGGCTCCGGAGGCCTTTTCGGCAAGGGTTGGCTGGCTGGAACCCAGGCCAAACTCGACTTCCTGCCGGAATCGCACACCGATTTCATCTTTGCGGTGTTTTCCGAAGAACTGGGCCTGCTCGGTGTTGCGGTGCTGATGGCGCTGTACGCGGCCATCGTCGGCCGTGGCCTGTACATCGCGCTCCGGGGTCAGGACAGCTTCCAGCGGCTGCTCGCCGGCAGTCTGGCAATGACCTTTTTTGTCTACGTTTTCATCAACATGGGCATGGTCATCGGCTTGCTGCCGGTGGTGGGCGTGCCCTTGCCGCTGGTCAGCTACGGGGGCACTTCGGCGGTCACCCTGCTGGCCGGTTTCGGGATGCTGATGTCGGTCTACACCCACCGCAAGCTGCTTTCCAACTAGAGGTGGAATGATGAAGAAATTCCTTGCGGCGCTTGCCCTGCTGTCCTGCGCGGCCTCTGCAGACTACGAGAACCACGCAAAGACGCCGCTGCTGCTGGAAACCCTGCGCGACGACTACGGCTTTTCGCCGGCTGATCTCGATGTCGTGAAAAACGCATTGAAAGACGCGAAGAAGCTGCCGAAGCTCATCGAAAAGGAACTCAACAACAAGGAAGCGCCGAAGCCGAAGCCCGAGGAAATCGCCAATTTCCTGCCGGACTGGAACGACTACCGGCCGATCCACATCTATCCGAAGAACATCAGCAACGGCCTTGCTTATCTGAAAGAGAACGCTGCCTGGTTCGCCAAGGCGGAAGCCGAATTCGGCGTGCCGCCGACGGTGGTCGCCGCGATCATGGGCGTGGAAACCAAGTACGGCACCTATACCGGCAAGTTCCGGGTGCTCGATGCGCTGACCACCCAGGGCTTCGATCACCCGCGCCGCAGCCCGTTCTTCTTTTCCGAGCTGACCGAATTCTTCGCCTTCGCCCGCGACGCCAACCGGCCGCCGGCCGATCTGCTCGGTTCCTACGCCGGGGCCATGGGTTTCGCCCAGTTCATGCCGAGCAACTACCGCTGGCTGGCGCTGGATTACGACGGCGACGGCGATCGCGATCTGTGGAGTGCGGCCGATGCCATCGGCTCGATCGCCCACTACCTGACCCGCTACGACCCGAAGCGCGCCTGGCATCGCGGCGAGCCGCTGATCGTGCCGGCAACGGTTGCCGACAGCCTGAAATCCGAAGTGCCGCGCAACGGCAAAGCCGCCGATCAGCGCGTCGGCGCGCTGCTGAAAGCCGGGGTCAAGCCGGCGGTGCCGCTGCCGGATGACGCGCCCGTCGGCTTCATCGAACTGCGACGGGGCGCATCCCGCGAATACTGGCTGGCGCTGCCCAATTTTTACGCCGTGTTCACCTACAACCCGCGCATCTTCTATGCGATGGCGGTGACCCAACTGGCCAATGAGCTGGCTGCCGCGCAAGCTGCGGAACTGACCGCGAGCAGCGCCAAATGAAGGGCTGGCAGACCGCCGCCTGCCTGGCCGCCCTGCTGAGCAGCGCCTGCGTCGTCGAACCGGTGCCGAGCCGCCCGCCGTATCGCGAACCGCTGCGCCCCGGCCCGGCCGTCAATCAGGCGGCGACCCTGCCGCCGGCCCCGGCGTCCGAGCAGGATCGACCGCCGACCGCGAGCGAGATTCCGGCCAACGTCAGCGAAACGCCGGATGCAGTGCCCGAGCCGGTCGAGCGCAGCCGCTACGGCAATCCGGATTCCTACGAGGTATTCGGCAAGCGCTACGTGGTGCTGGCCGACGCGCGCGGCTTCAAGCAGCGCGGACATGCGTCCTGGTATGGCAAGAAGTTTCATGGCCGCCGCACCTCCAGCGGCGAGCGCTACGACATGTTCGCGATGACCGCTGCCCACAAGACCCTGCCGATCCCGACCTATGCGCGGGTCACCAATCTGTCGAACGGCAAGAGCGTGGTGGTGCGCGTCAATGATCGCGGGCCGTTCCACAAGGGCCGCATCGTCGATCTGTCGTATTCGGCGGCGAGCCGGCTCGATCTGATCAAGCACGGGTCGGCGGAAGTCCAGCTCGAAGTGGTCGATGCCGATGGCGCACCGGTGCCGGCCGCGCCGGTGATCGCGGCAGCGCCGGAAGCCCCGGTGCCGGTTGCCGCGCCGGTGGTGGTTGCCAGCGTCGCCCGCACCCCGCGTTTCCTGCAGGCCGGCGTCTTCAATGACACCAACAACGCCCTGACTTTCCGCGATCACCTGATGCTGGGCGGGATCAAGCCGCTGGTGGTGAAAAGCACGCAACGTAATGGCAAATGGGTGTACCGGGTGCTGGTCGGTCCGTTCGAAGACCCGACCAAGCTCGCCGCGATGCGCACCCGGCTGTCCGATGACGACACGCCGACGGTGCTGGTTCACGAGTAATTCCCCGCGCCCGTGCTGCGGCGCATCAATTGACCCGCTGCGCTACCATTTCTGCTGTTTTCACCCAGAACAACCGATCTCCTGATGATCCATCCGTACCGCTTTGCCCGCTCCCTGCTGCTCGCAGCCAGTGTCGTCGCCGTCAGCGCGCCCGCGCAGGCGATCACCATTCCCGAAGCGCCGAGCATCGACGCCAAGAGCTATGCCGTGCTCGATTTCGACAGTGGCGAGCTGCTGGTCGGCAACAACCCGGACGCCCGTGTCGAACCGGCGTCGATCACCAAGGTGCTGAGCACCTACATCGCCTTCGACGAGATCAAAAAAGGCCGTCTGAAGCTCGACGACACCGCGCTGATCAGCGAGAAATCCTGGCGGCAGGGCAAGGATTCCAGCGAATCGCGGATGTTTCTCACCCTCGGCAGCCGAGTGAAGATCGAGGACATCCTGCGCGGCATCATCATCGCCTCCGGCAATGACGCCTCGATTGCGCTGGCCGAGCATCTGGCTGGCAGCGAGGACGCCTTCGCGGATCTGATGAACGAGTACGCCAAGCGCTTGGGGATGGCCAACAGCCATTTTGTCGATGCCAGCGGCCTGCCGCATCCGGAGCACTACACCACGGCGCGGGACCTCGCGATCCTCGGTCGGGCGCTGATCCGCGATTTCCCTGACGGCTACAAGATCTACTCGGAAAAATCCTTCAAGTACGGCATCGACCGGCCGCAGGAAAACCGCAACGGCCTGCTGTTCAAGGACCCGACGGTCGACGGCATCAAGACCGGCCACACCATGGCCGCCGGCTACTGCCTGCTGTCCTCGGCGAGCCGCGACGGCCGCCGCCTGATTTCGGCCGTCATGGGCGCGCCGACCTGGGCCTATCGCGAGCAGGCCAGCCTGGAACTGCTGAACTACGGCTTCCGCTTCTGGGAAACCGCCAGCCTGTTCGGCCCGGCGGCGGCGGTCGGCAGCATCAAGGTCTACAAGGGCGAAGCGGCCGAGGTGCAGGTCGGCACCCTGGAACCGGTGAAGATGACCTTGCAGCGCGGTGCCAAGGAAACCATGGCCGTGGTGCCGGAACTCGATGCCCGCGCCATCGCCCCGATCGCCGCCGGCACGGTGCTCGGTAAGGCCACGATCACCGTCGACGGCAAGCCGGTGCGTACCGTCGAGCTGGTGGCGCTGCGTGAGGTCAAGTCAGGCGGCTTCTGGCGGCGGCTGATCGACCAGATCAAGCTCTGGCTGGGTTTCTGAGAAGCAGTTTCCGGTTGCCAGTTTCCAGTTGCCAGAAGAGGCGGGTGCGGGCATGAGCAAGGCTGATCCGAAGGCACCGGCGGGGCTCACCTACCCTTGCGAGTTTCCGCTGAAGATCTTCATCCGCCCGGACGAGGAAACCGCCGAGCGCATCGCCAGGGTCGCGCATGCGCAGATGGCGGTAGGTGCGGTGATCACCACCTCGCGCCGCCTGTCGTCCACCGGCAAGTACCTGGCGCTGACCCTGAACTTCATCGCCGACGACGCCGAACAGCTCGATCGCGTCATCAAGGCGGTGATGGCTGATCCGGGTGTGATTCTGGCGTTGTAGTGACCGCAATCTCACGCGGAGATCGCAGAGACCTGCCTTTTGCATGCCGCCCATCCATGAACTAGACTAAGTCAACTTAGTTCACACGGAGCGCCATCATGGACGCGATCAACATCCACGAAGCGAAGACCCATCTGTCGCGGCTGGTCGAGCAGGCGGCGAATGGCGAGCCGTTCCTGATCGCCAAGGCCGGCAAGCCGATGGTCAAGGTCGCGGCCCTTGATGCGCCGAGCGGCCAGATGGTGCGTCGGCTCGGCTTTCTGAACGGCGAAATCCAGGTGCCGGACGACTTCGACCGCATGGGTCAGGCGGAAATCGAGCAGTTGTTCGGCCTTTGAACCGGTGAAACTGCTGCTCGACAGCCATCTGCTGCTTTGGGCGGCCGGCCAGAACCAGCGCCTGTCCGCCGAAGCGCGGACCCTGCTCGACGATCCGGCCAACGAGCTGGTGTTCAGCGCCGCCAGCCTCTGGGAAATCACCATCAAGCGCAGCCTCGGGCGGGTGGATTTCCAGGTCGATCCGCGCCTGCTGCGCCGTGGCCTGCTCGACAACGGCTACGCCGAACTGCCGATCAGCAGCCAGCATGCGATCGCCGTCGACACCCTGCCGCCGCTGCACAAGGACCCGTTCGACCGCCTGCTGGTCGCCCAGGCGCAGGTCGAAGGCCTGCTGCTGCTGACCTCAGACCGCGAGGTCGCCGCCTATCCGGGGCCGATCCGCCTTGTCTGAACCACTTACGCTCCTGGTCCGCGATCTGGGCTTCTGCGACTACACGTCCGTCTACGACGACATGCGTGCTTTCACCGCCGCGCGCACGCCGGACACGGCGGACGAACTCTGGTGCGTCGAGCATCCGCCGGTCTTCACCCAGGGCCAGGCCGGGAAGCCGGAGCACCTGCTGAACCCCGGCGACATCCCGGTGGTGCAGAGCAATCGCGGCGGCCAGGTCACCTATCACGGACCGGGCCAGGCGGTGATCTATGTGCTGGTCGACATCGCCCGGCGCAGTTACGGCATCCGGGCGCTGGTCACCAAGCTTGAAACAGTGATGATCGCAACCCTCGCCGACTACGGCATCGCTGCCCTCGCCCGGCCCGACGCCCCCGGCGTCTATGTCAGCGGCCGCTTCGACGGCCGGCCCGGCCAGCGCAAGATCGGCTCGCTGGGGCTGAGAGTCAGTCGCGGCAGCAGCTATCACGGCCTGTCGCTGAACGTGGCGATGGATCTGGAACCGTTCGCGCGCATCAATCCCTGCGGCCTGATCGACATGCGCATGACCCAGATCAGCGAACTGGCCAGCAGGCCGGTCACGCTGGCGGAGGTGCAGCAGCATCTTGTCGGCGAACTGCGCCGTACTCTTTAGAACTGCATCAGCGCGCTGGACGGCCGACGGAACGATCCGGCGATCAAGAACTCCAATCGTCGATCCATCGCGTATAGTTTTGCGCCCCGCCGTTCACCCTCGCCCTGTTTCCGCCGACGATGACGATTGCCACCGCCGATACGCTGGTCCGCGTCCGCGCCCTGCGCTTCGCGTTCGGCCCCAGGACGATCTACGACGGCATCGACCTCGACATCGCGCGCGGCAAGGTCACGGCCATTCTCGGCCCCAGCGGCACCGGCAAGACCACCCTGCTGCGCCTGATCGGCGGCCAGTGGAAGCCGGATGCCGGCAGCATCGAATTCGATGGCATCGACGTTCACCAGCAGTCGCGCAACGCCCTGTTCGCGCTGCGCAAGCGCATGGGCCTGTTGTTCCAGAGCGGCGCGCTGCTGACCGATCTCACGGTGTTCGAGAACGTGGCGTTTCCGCTGCGCGAGCACACCCGGCTGCCGGAGTCGATGATCCGCGATCTGGTGTTCATGAAGCTCGAAGCGGTCGGCCTGCGCGGTGCGGCCAACTTGTTTCCCGAGCAGATTTCCGGCGGCATGGCGCGCCGCGTGGCGCTGGCCCGGGCGATCGCGCTGGAACCCGACATGGTCATGTACGACGAGCCGTTCACCGGCCAGGACCCGATCTCGATGGGCGTGCTGATCCGCCTGATTCGCGGGCTCAATCAAGCACTTGGCCTGACGTCGGTGATCGTGTCCCACGATGTCGTGGAAGTGCTGTCGATCTCCGACTACGCCTATGTGGTGTCCGGCGGCAAGGTGCTCGATCACGGCACGCCGGAGGCGATCCGGGCGTCGAAATCGCCGCTGGTGCAGCAGTTCCTGAACGGCGAGGCGGACGGCCCGGTGGCCTTCCACTACAAGTCGGCGAAGACCTATGCAGACGATCTGATGGCGGCGCGCGCGTGAGCTTTCTCAGCCCGCTGACCGACAGCCTGCGCGGCCTGGGCCGCGCCAGCCTATTCCTGCTGACGATCATCGCGACCATTCCCGGCGCCTTCCTGCGCCCGCGCCTGATCGTGCAGCAGTTGTACTCGGTGGGCGTGCTATCCCTGATCATCATCGTCATCTCCGGCAGCTTCATCGGCATGGTGCTGGCGCTGCAGGGCTATCGAACCCTGGTCAATTTCGGCGCGGCGTCGAGCCTGGGCGTGCTGGTGGCGCTGTCGATCGTTCGAGAACTTGGCCCCGTGGTCACCGCCCTGCTGTTCGCCGGCCGCGCCGGCTCGGCACTGGCGGCGGAAATCGGCCTGATGAAGGCCACCGATCAGCTGTCCGGCATGGAAATGATGGCCGTCGATCCGATCAAGCGAGTGATCGCGCCGCGCTTCATCGCCGGCCTGATCGCCATGCCGCTGCTGGCCTCGATCTTTTCGATGATGGCGATCGGTGTTGCCGGTGGGCACGCCATCGGTGTCGAACTGCTGGGCGTCGACGACGGCTCGTACTGGTCGCAGATCAACCAGGCCATGCACGGCCGGGACATCGCCGACATGCTGATCAAGGCCACCGTGTTCGGGCTGGCCATCAGCTGGATCGCCGTCTATCAGGGCTACCACGCGGCCCCCACTTCCGAAGGTGTGTCACGGGCCACGACCTCGACGGTCGTGGTGTCCTCGCTCGCGATCCTCGCGCTCGACTTCGTGCTGACCGCCTTCATGTTCCATTAAGCCGTCACGATCAGACTGGATCTCGTCATGCAATCAAGAAGCCTTGAACTCCTGGTCGGATTCTTCGTGAGCCTCGGCATCGCCGCCGTGTTCGTGCTGACCTTTCGCGTCGCCAGCCTCGATTCGGTCGGCGACAGCGGCTCAAGCTACAAGATCACCGCCAAGTTCGAGAACACCGGCAGCCTGTCGCGCGGGGCATCGGTGAAGATGTCCGGCGTGCGCATCGGCCGGGTCCGCGACATCGGCATCGACCCGGAAACCTTCCAGGCCGTGGTGACCATGGAAATCGACGGCGCGCGCAACAACATCCCGAACGATTCCAGCCTGAAAATTCTCACCGCCGGCCTGCTCGGCGAGCAGTACGTGGGTGTGGAAGCCGGCGGCGATCCGGAACCGCTGAAAGACGGCAGCGAAGTGCTGTTCACGCAGTCGGCCCTGGTGCTGGAAAACCTGATCGGCCAGTTCCTGACCTCATTCACGCAGAAAGAGCCGGCGGCCGCGAAAGACGCGCCGAAGGCCGACGCTGCGGATCCCGCTGCGGCTCCCGCCGCAGCGCCCTGACACATCGAGCAACAAAAGGACATTCCATGTTCAAGCGATTGATGAGCCTCATCCTCACTCTTGGCTTTGCGGCCGGCGCGCAGGCGGCTGCGACCACGCCGGACCAGGCGCTGCGCGGCACCACCGAGCAGATCCAGAAGCTGATCAAGGACAACTACAAGACCTACCGCGCCGATCTGCCGACCTTCTACAAGGCCGTCGATGATGTGGTGGTGCCGCGTTTCGACGTGCCCTACATCACCCAGCTGGTGCTCGCCACGCATTACAAGGCCGCATCGCCGGAACAGCGCACCCGCTTCGCCGCCGCCTTCAAGAACATGCTGGTGCGCGCTTACGGCAACGCCATGCTCGACAACTACGCCTCGATCCAGATCGAATGGCTGCCGGTCCGCGTCGACGGCGACAAGGCGCTGGTCAACACCAGCATGAGTTCCGGTGCCGGGCAGAAGTACGCGATCGGCTTCCGCGTGCGCAAGGTCAATGACGATTGGAAGGTGTTCGATATCGCCGTCGAGAACATTTCGCTGATCACCAATTTCCGCACCCAGCTCAGCGCCGAAATCAAGAAAACCAGCCTCGACGACGTCATCAGGCGCATGGAAACCGACGATTTCACCAAGGCCGCACCGGGCGCCAACTGATCCCGCGATGAGCGCCGTCCTGGAAGGCGAACTGAGCTTTGCCCGCGTGCCGCACTGGCTGACGCAGGCCGATGCCCTGGCCAGCGCCGAGGCACTCGACCTGAGCCGGGTCAGCCGGGCAGACTCTGCCGGGCTGGCCTTGCTGCTGGAACTGAGCCGCCGGGCGCAGCGGCAGGGACATGCGCTGCGCCTGCTGGGCGCGCCGATGCAGCTCGTCCAGCTGGCTACCTTTTTCGGGCTCGAAGGCGTGCTGCGCTTCGAGTCCTGACCGCATCACCACCTTGATCGCGACACCGGAGCGTCACATGCGGCTTGCAGGCACCTTGCTGGCTTTCGTCGCACTGGCCGCGCTCAGCGGCTGCGCCCACCGCCCCGCCGACGATCCTGCCGATCCGCTGGAACCGGTCAATCGCGCCGTGTTCGCCTTCAACGAAACCGCCGACAAGTACGGTCTGCGGCCGGTCGCCAAGGCCTATGTCGCCATCACCCCGGCACCGGCGCGCGAAGGCGTGAGCAACTTCTTCGACAACCTCCAGGAGCCGCGCAACGTCGTCAACGCGCTGTTGCAGCTCAAGTTCACCCAGGCCGGCAAGAACCTCGGCCGCCTGCTGCTGAACACCACCGCCGGGCTCGCCGGCTTCATCGACGTGGCCAGCGAAGTCGGCCTGGAAAAGCACGAGGAAGGCTTCGGCCAGACGCTCGGCTACTGGGGTGTGGGCGAAGGCTGGTACCTGATGCTGCCGCTGCTCGGACCCAGCAACAACCGCGATCTGGTCGGCTTCGCAGGGGACAGCTTCCTGAATCCCTCGTTCTACCTGCCCGGCCGCTACGACGTCTATTCGATCAGCGCGAACGTCGTGAATCTGGTCAACACCCGCGCCAACTTCCTGTCCGCCGACGGCATCCTCGAACAGCAGTTCGACCGCTACCTGTTCGTCCGCACCGCCTACCTGCAGCAGCGCTGGAGCCTGATCCACGACGGCAACCCGCCGCTGGAAGATTTCGAGCTGCCGGAAGACGAAGTCGAGGCTCCCGCTGCCCCCGCACCCGCCGCGAAGTGACGCCGACCGCGCGGGCTCAGCCGAAAATGTTTCGGTACAGCGCTGCGCTGCTCAGCACCCCATCGGGAAACCCTTCCCCGCACTGCACCGGAATGCCGGCATCGAGGCCGGTGTAGGTCTCTTCCCGCCAACCCGTGGCCCGCCGCCAGACGCGGACCAGCGAACGGTTCGGATCAATCACCAGATAGTTCGCGAGGCTGGCGAGCTGGGTGTAACTCTCCAGCTTCTCGCCAAGATCGACCCGCTTGGTCGAATCCGACAACACCTCGACAACGATGCAGGGATGCTCGTTGTACAGCGAATCTGGGCTACCCGGCTGGCAGGTGACGAAGACGTCCGGGTAGTACGCGCGATCATCGAGCCCTAGCCGGACGCGGACTTTGAAGCCTTGGCTGTAGACGCGGCAATGATCCCCATAAATGCGGCGCAGTTCGGCAAACGCATTTGCGGTCACTTCATGGTGCGCTTGCTTGTCGCCGGTCATGGCATACGCCACACCACCGACAAACTCGTGCCGCTCGGTCTGGGTTTCTTCCCAGGCGAGATAGTCGGCAAAGCTGAAAACGGCGTCGGGCTGGCGCAGGGCGATCATCGGGGTTCTCGGTTGCGACGCCTGATTATGCGCTGGTGACCCAGCACCGGGCGGGCAAGCAGCAGCCAGCAAGGCGGGAAAGCGAAGCCCATCCCGCCGGTTCGGCACCGCCGGTCACGATCCGCAGCCTGTTACAACAGAACGGCGATGGATGCTGCGACGGTGCCAATCGCCCAGAAGGCGGGATGCGTCGGCTTTCCCGCCCTACTCGGGGTTGGGGGCGTTCGGCCGACCGCAATGTCGGCAAAGGATTGCCGACCTACTGCCAATCAGCCGCCGCGCGAAGCGCGGCGGCCGTGGCTTTTGATGTGGCCGTGGCGGTTGCTGTG
The DNA here is from genome assembly GCA_021732745.1 of Nevskia sp. Classification (GTDB taxonomy): domain Bacteria; phylum Pseudomonadota; class Gammaproteobacteria; order Nevskiales; family Nevskiaceae; genus Nevskia. The sequence goes on from JAKFUK010000002.1 coordinate 859,872, forward strand.
GCTTTTGCCGTCAATCCCCTTTGAGCGCGCCGAGCATCGCAGGACATGGCGGAGTAGGCCCCGCAGGGGGCGAGGCAGGAGCCGAAGCCTTTTCGCCGCGCCAGGGATGGCGCGTCGAAAAGCCCCGCCGTGTCCGAGAAGCGCAGGGCATCGGTTCGCGCTTCTGCTTCATGCGAACCGACGCAGCGACAGGGGCGCATTCCTTTTGGTGACTTTTCCTTGTGCGTTTCAAGGAAAAGTTACCCGCGCGACAGCGCGGAATAGTTCGATGCAGTCGGAAGGAAATAGGGAATTAGTAAGCTGTCACCGTAATTCCCGTAATTCCAATTCTACTCGGGCTGAGGTGGCTCGGGCGAGCGCTGTAAAAACCGGAGGACGACGGAAAAAATGCCTGCCTCCAGAAGAAAGAGCGTTGCCAGCACCGGGATCGCTCCGATGAGGTAAATGGCACCGACCATAAGTTGGAATGACCATGTTTGCGCATAGACATCGCCGTCAGGTGGACCGGCCAAGTATGCCGCTGTACTTAGGTAGAACCACACCGTGAAGCACACGAATAATAGCGCGACCTGCGCCAACCAGAAACGTCGGAATCTTTGCCAAGAGAGTGCCATTGCTGTTCAGCCCCAACGCACAGCTAACGGGCGGCCGCGGCTTTTCGCGGCCGTCCGGTTGAGCGCCGGGTTATGTGGCGAGAGGAATGACAACTGCCAGCACTGCCAGAAAGATGCCAAGAACCGTTAGCTGATGCGTTCGATTTATGGCGCCCCAACCTGAATCTGTTAGCTTCCATATTGGCCCTCAACTAGTGAACAGCTCACCCATGGGAAGAGAGCCATCTTGATTGAGTTGCCCTCTCGGTATCGATTTCTCTAATGGTTCGACCCAGCCTCGCATGTAGCAGGTTTTGAGCAGCGCATCTGTTTCCTCTGTGTCTTTCAGGGCTCGTTCGATGACCCAGACGTTTCCGGGCTGAAGGACCATAGCAACACGTTGCTTTGCCAAGCCGCGAAGAGTTCTGTGGATGCGCCACGCGTATTGGATTGAGTTAAGCATCAGCCTTGGCTTGCCACATAACTTGAATTAGTGCGCATAAATGCACGATAACTCCTCGCCGCCCGGGCGAGTTGCAATCCGCCCTACTTCGCAAATACCCGCGCATTCTGAAACATCCTGAACCAAGGGCTCTTGCCATCCCAAGCCTTCGGCCAGAACGAGCCGCTGACACCGGCAATCGTCCGCTCCGGATGCGGCATCAGGATAGTCACCCGGCCGTCGATGTTGGTGACCGATGCGATGCCGGCCGGTGAGCCGTTGGGGTTCGCCGGGTAGCGAGTGGCGACGCGGCCGCGGTTGTCGATGTAGCGCATCGCCACACCACCTGCAGCTTCCAGTGCCGCCTGATCGGCCGCGTTGCCGAACTCCGCTCGGCCTTCGCCGTGGGCGACGGCAATCGGCATGCGGGTGCCGGCCATGCCTTGGAAGAAGATGGACTTGCTGCCGGTCAGTTCGACCATGCTCCAGCGCGCTTCGAACTGCTCGCTGCGATTGCGGCGGAACGCGGGCCAGTGTTCGGCACCGGGGACGATGCCCTTGAGTGCTGCCATCATCTGGCAACCGTTGCAGACACCGAGCGCGAAGCGATCGTCACGGGCCAGGAAGCCTTCGAAGGCGTCGCGGGCGCGGGCATTGAACAGGATCGAACGCGCCCAGCCCAAGCCCGCGCCGAGCACGTCGCCGTAGCTGAAGCCGCCCGCCGCTGCGAAACCGGCGAAGTCCGCCAACTGCACGCGGCCCTCGAGGATGTCGCTCATGTGCACGTCGACAGCATCGAAGCCGGTCGCGTGAAATCCGTACGCCATCTCGACCTGGCCGTTGACGCCCTGCTCGCGCAGCACGGCGACTTTCGGCCTGCGGCCGATGTGCGCGGCGGCAACCGGTGCCGACGGATCGAACGTCAGCTTCACGGTGATGCCCGGATCGGCCATGTCGCCGGCGGAATCAAACTCTTCGCGCGTGCATTCCGGGTTGTCGCGCAGGGACGCGATGCGATGGCTGGTCTCGGCCCAGTTGCGGTACAAGGTCTGGACTTCGTCGCTGAACACGGTCTTGCCGCCGTGGGTGATGGTGATCTTTTCGTCGGCGCTCGATTCGCCGATCAGCCCGGCGTGCAGGCCGGCGGCGCGGGCGCTGGCGACGGCGGCGTCGACGTCGGCCGAGCGCAGCTGGACGACGAAGCCGAGTTCCTCGTTGAACAGTGCGGCGACGGGATCGGGGCCGAGTGCGTCGAGCGCGACATCGATGCCACTGCGGCCGGCGAACGCCATTTCGCACAGCGTGACGAACAGGCCGCCGTCGGAGCGGTCGTGGTAGGCCAGCAGCTTGCCAGCAGCGTTCATCGCCTGCAGCCAGTCGAACGCGGCGCGGAGTTTGGCCGGATCGTCGAGATCCGGGGCCGTGTCACCGACCGCACCGAACACCTGCGCCAGCGCCGAGCCGCCGAGACGGTTCCTGCCAGCGCCGAGATCGACCAGCATCAAACGGCTGGCAGCTTCGGCCTTGAGCTGCGGGGTGAGTGTCTTGCGCACATCGGCGACTGGCGCGAACGCGGTGATGACCAGCGACAGCGGCGAGGTCTGGGTCTTGGTTTCTCCGCCCTCCTGCCAGACCGACTTCATCGACAGCGAATCCTTGCCGACCGGAATCGCGATGCCGAGCGCCGGGCACAGCTCGCGGCCGATGGCTTCCACGGCGTCGAAAAGGCGCGCGTCTTCATCGCCCTGACCGCAGGCGGCCATCCAGTTTGCTGACAGGCGGATGTCGGACAGCTTGCTGATGCGGGCGGCGGCGATGTTCAGCACCGCTTCGGCAACCGCCATGCGGCCGCTGGCAGCGGCATCGAGCAGCGCGATCGTCGGACGTTCGCCCATCGCCATCGCTTCACCCGTGGTGGCTTCAAAGCCCGTGGCGGTGACCGCGACATCGGCGACCGGCGTCTGCCACGGCCCGACCATCTGGTCACGCACCGTGAGGCCGCCGACGGTGCGATCGCCGATAGTGATCAGGAACTGCTTCGACGCGACGGTCGGCAGCTTCAGGACGCGCTCGGCGGCATCCTTCACAAACGCTTTCAAGCCCTTCTCCCCTCGGGAGAAGGGTTGAGATAAGGGAGCGCCGTCGGATTGGGAGTTCACATCTGAATCACCCGCCTCCCTCACCCCGGCCCTCTCCCGGGGGGAGAGGGGGTAGTCGAGCGGCGCGAAGATGGCCGGCTTGCGGCTCGTGTCGCGCTGCATCTTCGGCGGCTTGCCGAGCAGCACCGGCATCGGCATGTCGACCGGCAATGTGCCGTCGAGCGTGTCTTCGACGATCAGCTGCTGCACGGCAGTCGCGGTGCCGACCACGGCGAACGGGCAGCGCTCGCGTTCGCACATCGCCTGGATCACGGCGACGGAATCAGGTGCGATCGCGAGCACGTAGCGCTCCTGCGATTCGTTGCACCAGATTTCCATCGGGCTCAAAGCGCCATCGGCGCTGATCACGTCACGCAACTGGAAATGGCCGCCGCGATCATCGGCGTGAACCAGTTCCGGCAGGGCATTGGAAATGCCGCCGGCACCGACATCGTGGATCGACAGGATCGGATTGGCTGCGCCCAGCGCCCAGCATTGGTCGACCACTTCCTGGCAGCGGCGCTCCAGTTCCGGGTTGGCGCGCTGCACCGAGGCGAAGTCGAGTTCGGCACTCGAAGCGCCGGTGGCCATCGACGATGCGGCACCGCCACCGAGGCCGATCAGCATCGCCGGGCCGCCGAGCACGACCAGCGCCGCACCTTCGATGACGGCGAGCTTTTCGACATGCTGGCCGCGAATATTGCCGTAGCCGCCCGCGATCATGATCGGCTTGTGGTAACCACGCATGCTGCCGTCGGGCAGCAATTGTTCGTAGGTGCGAAAGTAGCCGTTGAGCACCGGGCGGCCGAATTCGTTGCTGTACGACGCGGCACCGATGGGGCCATCGAGCATGATCTGAAGCGCACTGGCGATGCGCGAAGGTTTGCCCAAATCCTGTTCCCAGGGCTGCACGAAGCCGGGAATTCGCAGGTTCGACACCGTGAAGCCAGACAGGCCGGCCTTCGGGCGACCGCCGCGACCGGTGGCCGCTTCGTCGCGGATTTCGCCGCCGGAGCCGGTGGCCGCACCGGCGAAAGGCGAGATGCCGGTGGGATGATTGTGGGTTTCCACCTTCATCAGGATGTGCACGGCTTCCGCGTGTTCGCGCCACTGGCGGTCGGCTTCCGGGAAGAAGCGCATCGCCTCATGACCTTCGATCACCGAGGCGTTGTCCTTGTAGGCGGACAAGACACCGTCGGGCGAAGCCTTGTAGGTGAGCTTGATCATGCCGAACAGCGAGTCTGGCTGGACCGCGCCATCGACGGTGAATTCGGCGTTGAAGATCTTGTGCCGGCAGTGTTCGCTGTTGACCTGGGCGAACATCATCAGCTCGGCGTCGGTCGGGTTCTTCGCCGCACCGGTGTAGTGGGCGACGAGGTAGTCGATCTCATCATTGGACAGCGCCAGACCCCAGTCGCGATTGGCCGTGACCAGCGCTGCACGGCCACCGGCAAGCACGTCGACAGTGCGCAAGCTGCGCCGCGCGCCGATGGCGAATACATGCTGCAAGTCGGCGCACGCGGTGAGCACGCTTTCCGTCATCGGATCGTGCAGTTCGGCGAGGGCTGCGGCCGGCACGCTGTTGACGCCATCCAGCAGGTAAAGACGGCCGCGCTCCACACGCTTGACGCCGGCCAGCCCGCAAACCCGGGCGATATCGGTGGCCTTGCTCGCCCAGGGACTCAGGGTGCCGATGCGCGGCACGACGTAGAGCGTGCTGTCGGCCGTTGGCAGCGCGGCCGTCGAGGCATCGAGCAGCCGGCACAGTGCTGCTTCATCAGGTCCATCGGGACCGGCATCGACCATGAAGAACTCGATGGCGCGGATGCCGGTCAGGGTCGGCGCATGCGCTGCAAGGCTTGCGCGCAAACGCTCGATGCGGAACGCGGACAAGGCGTTGCCGCCGGTGAGGATGTGCAGGCTCATGGCCGGGAAACTCTCTTCAGTTGACGGTGCGCCAGTCGAGACCGGCGTCCTGGTGGGCGCAGACCAGCCAGTCCGGCCGCGCGCCGAGCACTTCGGAAGCCGCAGCGAGCGCGTGTTCCGGGGTGTTGTTGGTTTCGGAAAGATGGGTCAGCACCAGGTGCTGGAGCCGCGAAATATCGAGGCTGGCGAGCAGTTCAGCGGCCTGGGCATTGCTCAGATGACCCTTGTTGCCGACCACACGCTGTTTCAGGAACGAGGGATACGGCCCGTTCATCAGCATGGCGCGGTCGTGGTTGAACTCCAGCAGCAGGGCGTCGAGCCCGGTCAAGCTTTCGCGCATGTACGGGGTGACGCTGCCGGCATCGGTCAACACGCCGACCCGGCGACCCGCATGACCGAACACGTACTGGCAGGGTTCGCGGGCATCGTGCGGCACGGGGAACGGCATGACGTCGAGATCGCCGATGCTCAAGTGCCGGTGCGGCGTCAGCGTCCGCACCCACTCATCCGGCGCGGCCTTCCAGGCAGCGCGGGTGCCGGCGGTCAGCCAGACCGGAAGCTGATTGCGGCGCGCCAGTTTGGCGACTCCGCCGATGTGATCGCTGTGCTCGTGGGTGACGACGATGGCGGTCAGGTCGGCGGCCATCAGACCCAGCCGGGCCAGACGGGCATCGACTTCGACCAGCGGCAGGCCGCAGTCGAGCAGCACGCGGGTGTCGCCGGCTTCAACGACCAGGGCATTGCCGCGGCTGCCGGAACCCAGATAGGCGAAGCGCATCAGCCGCGCGCTCGGCCCGGCGCGGGCAGCACCGGCGGCTTACTTCTTATGGTCGCCACCGAACGTGGGGCCGGGGAAGGCCATCACCTTGCCGGATTCGCCGCCGCCGGCCGTGATGCGCGCCGTGCCGACCTTGTCGACCTGGTCGATGCGGACGATGGCGTGCAGCGGCACGAAGCTGCGGACCACGTTCTCGAATTCGGCCTTGAGCTTTTCCTCGCCGGGGTCGACGAGGATGGAACTGCGTTCGCCGAAGACGATGTCCTCGATCTCCACGAAGCCCATCATGCTGCCGTGGCTGACGCCGCGCGCGTAGATCTCGTAGACCTGCTGCTGTCCCGGGACCGCCGTCTGGCCCTGGTTGAGGAAGGTGATGCGGTAGAGGCGCTGCGTGCTCATGCTTCGGGACAGGCGAAAAACCACTGCGATCGAATCGCGATTCGTGGATTTTCCCACACATCGGCAGCCGCAGCCGCAAAACGGCGCGCTCAGCGGATTCGGTTCTGCCAATGCAGCGGCGACACGCCAGCCTGCAAGCCCGCCGGCACCTCGGCACCGCCGCCGTAAACCCCGCGCAGCTTGTGCTCGAGCAGGGTCCGGGCCAGCGCCACGCTGGCGAACATCATCATCACCCACTCCAGGGAGTGATGCTGGAACCAGATGCTCTGCGACAGGTTGGTCATCGCCTGCATGAAGAACAGCGACAGGTACAAGGCACCCTGATAGCGGTCGATGCGCAGCACTTCCAGCGACTGGCGCACGAAGTAATACAGGAACACGGCGAGCAGGCAGAGGCCGACATAGCCGAGGTCGTTGATCATCTCGATGTAGCCGTTATGCGACTGACCGGGATAGAAATACATCTTCGCGTAGAACACGAACGACGGTGACCAGGGAATTTCCGGCCCCGCCCAGTAGGCCGCATAGCCGGTGCCGAGCATCGGGGCGAAGGCGATATGCCCGCGAACGATTTCCCAGATCACCGAACGATCCGAGAACGTGGTGTCCTTGCCGGTCACCAGGGTGATCGGCGTGAGCAGCGCTTCCAGCCCTGGAACGACCTTGAGCACCGCCGTCGAATAGGTGATCACCAGCAGCGAAAAGGCAGTGACGATGATCGGCATCCAGCGCTGCAGGTTCGGCGGCGAGCGCAGCAGCAGCAGCAGGAACATCAGGGCGAGGATGGTCGACAGCAGCGAAGTCGAACTCTTCGACAGGATCAGGCACATGAACGAGATGCCGAAGCCGATCAGCACCGGCAGCGTGCGATGCGAACGGCCCAGCCAGCGGTGGAACCACAGGATCACCGCGAAAGCGGCGATCTGGCCGAAGGAATTCTTCTGGTAGGTGATGCCGCGCCAGGCCCCGGACAGCGACAGCGTATCGCCCTCCTCGACCACCAGATTCCGGTCCAGGAAGTAGTAAGCGATCGACAGCAGCAACACGCCGGTCAGCATCGGCAGCGCGATCTTCTGCAGCTTGTCGCGCTGCCAGCTGACCAGCCCGAAGGCGAAACAGGTCATCAGCAGGGAGGTGAAGCCGATCATGCGGTTGATCGTCAGGCCCCGGTCGATGCTCCAGACCGCGCTCAGCCAGGCCAGGCCAAACAGGGCGATCAGACCGGGATTGAGATTGCGCAGCAGCAGCCACGACAGGCCGGAGCGCCACAGGATCAGCAGGCCGGACGCGGCGATCAAGCCGAGCTTGATTGGCCGCAGCATCGGCACCAGCCACGGAAAGGCAGCTGACATATAGAACATCTGCAGCCAGACCATTCCGATGATCAGCGCCGAAAAGCGGTAATCAAGGACCCAGCCACTGCCAGCCGGGGCTGGGGAAGAAGGTCGAAAATTGCGATCCAGCATGGTTTACCGGGTTCCGGGGACGTGGCGGCAGGTTCGACAGGACATCCCGATCCCCTGCGGAAGGATCATAGCGCTGCCGGGCCAGCGGGCGGCTTCGGCACGATGCCCGCCGATCAAACGAGCCCGACAATTCGTCCTTCCCGCGCTGGCGGGAATGACGCATGCGCGGCTCAACACTTGAACGAAAACGCGCTGGCGCATTTTCGGTTCAAGTGACAACATCGCCCCGACCCCGTTCGCCCTGAGCTTGTCGAAGGGCACGCGCAAAAGCGTTGACCCGCAAGGCTTCGACACGCTCAGGCTTCGACAAGCTCAGCCCGAACGGATTTTGTGTGCGCACTCAAACCGAAAATGCGCTAGCGGCCTTCGAGCGCGCTCAGCAAGCGGTCCGCCACCGCTTCTTCATGCACCGCGACATCGGCGTCCGCCATCCGGCTCGCCAGTTCCCGATCCCAGGATGCGGCAACGGCAGCACCGGCAAGCCCTTGGGTGCCGACGTGCGGCTGATAGTCGGACGCGCTGAAACACCAGGGCTGTGCGGCAAAGCGGCTCATCATGAAATTGCCGATGGCGATGCCGGGCCAATCGAAATCGCCGTGATAAAGCAATTGCGCGCCGGCCTCGATCAACTGCCGCAGCAGCGCCTGCTGGGCGGCGGCGGGCATGCCGTCGGTGCAGACCAGCGGCGCGCAGGCGGCACCCAGGCGATCTGCGGCCAGCGCGACGATGCTCGGGTTCTCGCAGACATGGACCCTGCGGGCGGCAAGCCGCCAGCGCGGCGGCGAATGCAGCAAGGCGCGCAACGACAGATGCAGCGGCTCGCCGTGCTGGCGGGCTGTTTCAACCAGCGCGCCGACCGCCGTGTCCGCCCCCGACGACAGGTTCAAGCACAGCACCGGTCGCGCCAGCGCGTTGACGGCCACGCCGAGCTGCGCCCAGCGCACCCGCGCCGATTCCGCATCTTCGTCATCAGCGGACGGCGCGCGCGCATGAAGGACGAGATTCGCCAGCGGCCGGCCGGCATCAAGCGCGTGGGCATCACCAACGCTGCGCGCGGCCAGCCAGGCCAGCGGCATGCCGGGTGCCGGCAGCGCGGCGATCACCGCCTGCGCCTGCGCCAGCAGTTCGGCGGCGCGCGCGGGATCGCCAGCGGCGGCGCGCTTGAGCCGTCCGAATGCGGCCGCCGTTTGCAGCGAGGCGCGCAGGGACGGTTCGGCAATGCCATCGAGCAGCGCCGCCCAGGCGCGGGCCTGTGCGCTGCGCTCGGCCTTGTGATCGCGCAGCGGGCCGTCGAGATGTTCGAGTGCCGCGCGCAGGCTCGGTGCCAGCCCGGCGCGGAACAGCGCTTGATCCAGCTCGGCAAGGCTCAGCCGCAGCGAATCAGACGACCGCTTCGACGGCCTGCCCAGCAGGCCGGCGAGACTGGCGTGATCGGCAGCCGTCAGGCCCGACAGCGTGCGCAGCGCGGCCGGATCGCCGCCATCGACACAGCGTTCGGCCAGCCGGCGGCGCAGCGCTGCCCGTTCATCACCGCCGAGCAGACGTTCGAGCCGGGATGCGTCGAGCGTCATTCCAGCGCGATGCCGTCGGCGGCGACCGGCGGCAGCCGCCGCGCCGGATCGGGCTGCGGCTGGCGGCTGCGGCCGTCCCACTGCCAGCGCGAGACGTACACCGCGTCCAGCCCTTCCTGACGCTGTAACTGGCAGATCGCGACACCCGGCAAGGTCGCGTAGCAGCCCCATTCGCGTTCGCTGGTCATCACGAAGTCCAGATCGAACTCGCGGATCAGCGCCATGCAGTGGCTGCGCGCTTCGTCGTCGATGCCGGCGAAGGCTTCGTCGAGCAGCACCAGCCGAGGCGCCAGCGGCGATTCGCAACTGCCGTAATGGCTGGCGGCGGCGGCGAACAGCGGCACCGTCAGGCTCAGCGCCCGCTCGCCGCTGGAGGCTGGGCCGGCCAACGTCTTCCACTGGCCGTCCTGCTGGCGCTGTACCCGGAAGCGATGCCAGAGGCGGTAGTCGAGTGCTGCCGCCAGATGCTCGGCGAGCGTGCCGCCGCGATCCTGCGCCCGCTCGCTGGCAATTCGCGCCTGCAGAAAAGCGCCGACCGCCTGCCGATCCTCCGCAGACCAAGCGTCGACGCTGCGATGGATCAACGTCTTGCGCACGGCTTCGAAGCCGGCGGCGGCTTCGGCGCTGTCATCGGCCGTCGTCTCCCAGCTCAGCCGGAAACGCACGCCGGTGCTGGTCGGGTGGCGATGCAGTTCGCGGTTGATGTCGGCAACCTGCCGCTCGGCCTCGCGCAGCAGCCGTTGCAGGCTGACCGCGACTTCCGCCTGCAAGTGGTTCTCCATCACTTCGCGTTCGCGGGCAGTGAGAATGCTGCGCCTCTGTTCGATCTCGTCGGCCAAGATCTGGCTCAGCCGGTCCGGCCGCTCGGCGCGATTCTGCCAGCGCACTCCGACGATCAGGCCGTAGTCGCTCTGGCTCATCGCCGCCTGCTGGCCCTGCGCGGTCAGCGCAGCACCGAGCGCGGTGTAGTCCTCGGCCACCTTGCTGCGAATGCGCGTCCAGGCCGCGTCGTCGTCATCCACTTGCACCAGCAACGCCTCGGCGCGGCGCGCCAGATTCAGGGCGGCATCGACCAGCCAGTTGGCTGGCATCGCCAGTTCCGGCAGCGCCACCGCCAGCAAGCCGGTGTCGGCAAAGCCCTGCAATTGCGCGGCAGCGGCCAGACGCGCCTTGCTGCCTTCGACCAGGCGCGCTTCCTTTTCGACCACTCGTTGCTGGCTGACCGCATGGGTCTCGCCGGACTTTTTGGCTTCCTCGCGGGCGAACTTGAGCGATTTTTCGCCTGCGATCACCGCCTGACCGAGTGCGGCCAGCTTTGCCTTCAGCGCATCGACGCTGCTGCCGAGCGTGTCGCGCAGCACATCGCGGCTGGCGTTCGCGGCGCGTTCGGCGTCCTGGCGGCGTTCCAGTTCGGCTTCCCGATTGGTCAGATCGTCGCGGGCAATCGCTTCCCGTTCCTGCTGGCCCGCCTGTTCCTCGGCGGCGCGCAGCCGGTCGCGCTGGGCCTGCGCCAGTTGCTGGATCGCTAGCCGATAGTGATGAATCTCTTGAGCGATGGCTTGAAGCTCAGCTTCATCGACCGGCAACTCAAGATCGTCGGCATCTGATTCGAGCTGTCGCTGTGCCGCGAGCAGCGCTTGCCGCGCGGACTCGAAGGCGGTGTCGGCAGCCAGCAGGGCTTCCTGCGCGCGTTCGTGGGCGGCGCGACAGGCAGACTGCTCCGCATGCGCCTTGCGCAGCGCGCCGTCGTCCGGCGCGCGCTCCGCTTCGGCGTCGAGTGCGGCGCGGCTTGCCAGCAGTGCGCGCCGCTGGTCGCCGATCTGCTGCACGGCGCTGGTGATTTCCGCCCGCAACGTCGCAAGTTCCGCCAGGCGCTTGAGCCGGGCCGCTTCACGCGCCGTGGCCCCGATGAACTCGGCCTGCGGCTTGGCCCAGCGGCCACTCAGCGGGCCGAGGCGATACTCGCCCGCGGTCGAAAACCAGGCTTCGGCGCTGCCATCGTCGGTCTCTGCGCAGCCGATGCCGGCCAGCAGGGCGTCGATGCGGGCGGTATCGACAGCGGCATTGGGCGTGGCCCGCAGCAGGCGTCCGAGATTCGCAGCCTGCGGCATACGCGCACCGAGCAAGGCATCGAAAGTGCCGGCATCGAGCAGCGCGCCGTTCGGCGTCACCCAGGCATCGAGCAGACCCGCCGCCTGCAAGCCGGCTTCGAGGCCCGCGCGCGCCGCATCGTCCAGTTCCGGGGCGAATTCGATCAGCGCCCACAGCGGCGCGCCGGATCGCGTGCCGCGGCTGGCTGCGTCGCGCGTCGGCGACAGCGGCGGCTCCGGCTGGCGTCCATCGAGCAGGCGCGCTTGTTCGGCAGCCAGCGGCGCGTCCTGCTGGCGCAGCGCCTGCTCGCGGCTGTCGGCATCCGCTAGCCGGTTCGCGAGCCGCGTGCCGGCTTCGCGCCGCGCGGCATCGACTGCGGCGCGGGCCGGGTTCGGGCCGGTCTGGGTGACCAGCCATTCGGCCAGCAGATCAAGCGCGCCTTCGGATTCCGGCAGTTGCAGATGAACCAGCCCTTGCAGGTAATCGCGCCACGCCGCGAGCAAGACAGCCGTCGCCCGCTCCAGCGCCTGATACGCCGCTTGCGCCGCACGCTCGGCCTGCGCGGCGGTGTTGGCGTGGACATCGCGTTCGCCGCGTCGGCGCTCCAGCGCCTGGCGCGCGTGCTCGCGTTCCTTCAACCGACTGCGCAGGTGTGCGAGCTGCTCGTCGCGACGCGCGGCAAGCTGGCGCAACGCTGCCTGAAGTTCGTCCGGCGCGACCGGCTTCATCAAGGCCAGATGCGGCTCGCCGATGCCGCAGGCGCTGGCGATCTCGTGCGCGGCGCGGCTGGCGCGGCCGGCTGCAACCTCGGCTTTCAGCAGCTCGTCGGCGCGAACTCGGGTCTTTTCGATTTCGGCCATGCAACGCCGCTGCGCGATATCGCGATCGGCCCGCGCCTGCCCGGCTTCGCGCTGGCGGACCACCGCTTCACGCTCGGCCTTTTCCAGCCGGCTGGCGTCGAGATTGGCCGGGTCGGACTTCAGCGCGTCAAGCGCGGCCCGGTCGTGTTGCCATTGCCCGTCGATCGCGGCGACGGCCTGTCCGGCAGCGGCAGCAGCGGCACCGTCGGCACGCTCGGCGTCGCGGGCGGCGTTGACCTCGCCGCTGGCGCGATCGAACTCGGTCTGCGCCTGGCGCAGCACTTTCGCCTGACGCCGCGCCTGCACCTGCGCATAGCGGCAATAGCGTTCGGTGAACTCGGCGACCGCCCGGTGCAGGCGCTCGTAGCCGCCCAGCTCATCGCGATAGGCGTCGAGCTGGTTCATCGCTTCGGCAACATCGCCGACCACCCCGGCAGCCAGCGGAGGCAGCGCGTTCGACAACGCATCGGACAGACTGCCTTCGTCCGGCTTCTTCGACAGCTGCGGCTGGCGTAACTGGATCAAGAGATCGATCAGCGCGCCGTAGCGGGTCTCGCCAAGCCGGAACAGGCGCTCGTCGACGGCGCGGCGATAGGCGTCGGCGCGATCGAAGTACAGGCCGCCAGCGGGCTCAATCGCCAGCCGCAGTTGTTCGCGGTTGAGCACGCTGCGATTGCTGCCGATCAGCCACAGCGACTCGCCAATCCGCTGCGGGGTGATGAAGTGCCAGCGATCGACCTGCGCCCGGCCCTGCACGGCGGCGAGGCCGCAGCCCAAGGTCAGGTAGTGCGGCTGGCCTTGCTCGTCGAGCCGCCCGAACTCGATCCAGGCGTAGCCGCTGCGCCGCTCGTGACGGCCCATCAGCAGGTTCCAGTCCATGCGCTTGCCGCGGTCGCCGTCCGGCTCGACACGGGCCGACGACAGTTGCGCATCGAGCAGGAAAGGCAGGGTCAGCGACAGCACCTTGCTCTTGCCGGAGCCGTTGTTGCCACGCAGCAGCAGGTGGCCGTCGTGGAAGTGGAATTCCTCGCTGTCGTAATGAAACAGCTCGACCAGACCAATGCGCAGCGGCTGCCAGCGCGTGCGCACGGGGATCGGCAACGGCGGCGGCGCGCTGCTCATGAGGCCAGCAGCGAGGTTTGGGTGAGGCGCGGCTCGGCCAGCGAATAGCGCAGCAACGCCGGCCGGGCAATCACCGCCGCGCCGTCGCGGCGCACCAGCTTCAGCGCTTCAAGCTGATCGACGGCCTGCCGCACCAGCCCGCGCTCGGCACCTGGCTCGCGGGCGTCCTTCTTCCAGTAGCGGCCGAAGGATGCGGCCATCAGCCGGACGTGGTGTTGCAGCGCCAGTTCGGTGACCGCCAGCCCCGGCTCGCTGCGCGCATGTGCAGCCAGATGCTCGGCGACCAGCAGGGTGACATGGGCTTCCGTGCCTTCGGCCGGCATCATCGCGTCGGTCAGGCTGCCGTCCTCGTCGATCAGCGCCACGCCCTCGGACCGCTGTTCGGGCAGCAGACCGGTGAACTCGGCCAGACGCGCCGCCAGTGGCCCGCGCTGATTGGCAAGGTAGTCGCGTTCGTCATCGTCCAGCTCGTCGAAATAGACCACCGGATCGTCGAGCAGCCGCCGGCTCAAACGATGGCGCAGGCGGTTGCGGCGTGACTCCGGCGCATCGAGCACCGGTTCGTCGGCCAATGCGGCGAGCCGCGCGTCGAGCGTGGCGGGTGCCTCGCCGGCAGCAAAGGTCGAAGGCCCGCGCAGGCCGGCGAACAGCATCGCCAGCAAGCGGCGCTGCACGTCGTAGAGCGCATCCGAGGCCGCACCGCCCTCGCGGGTGTAGGCGTCCTCGTCGCCCTCCACCCGGTGCAGCACGCCGAGCGCGATCAGGCGTCGGCAGACGAACACCAGATCACGGCGTTCGTGGGCTTGATCGAGCGTGAAACTGAAACCGGTGGCGAGGAGTTCCGGATCGGCGGCCAGTTCCAGCAGCCGGGTGCCGAGTTCGCGCAGGGTGATCTGCACCTCGGCCCGTTCCAGCACCGCGCAGACCAGACAGAACAGCACACTGCGCTGGCGGGCGTCATCGTCGCTGCCGCGGGTGGCGTCGGCGGTATCGGCCGGGCGCTTGTACAGGCGCGCGCCTTCGCGTTCGAGCCCCAGAGTCCAGCCGGCTTCGCACGACAGCCAGACGCGCAGCGCATCGGCATGCCGCCGCACCAGCGGATAAGCCGGATCGGACGACGACAGCAGTGGCCGCATCAGCAGCGCATGCAGCGCGCGGCGGCGTTCGTCGTCGGCCGGGCTCACGCGAGGCTGATGGTCAGCAGGTGATCGCGGCCGGAAAGTGTGCCGTCATCGGTGTCGATGCTGGCCATACCCGGCAGCGGCTTCAAGGTGATGCGCAGACTGCCGTCGGTGGTCAGCCGCTGCACCTCGGCTTCAGGGCCGGGCTGCGCCGCCAGCGCTTCGCCGATCACGCCGAGCAGCAATCGGAATTCCGGCCGTTGCAGCCAGCCGAGCTGCGACAGCGGCCGTGGCTCGCCGGTGGCCAGACGAGCACGCGCGGCTTCGGCCTGCTCGCGCTCCTCGGCCAGCCTTGCGGCCAGCAATTGCCGCTCGCGCGAACGATCCTGCACCTTCGCCGCCGGGCCGCGCGGGGTCAGCGTGGCGCGCTCGCGCAGTCGCGGCGAGATCGCCACCGCACCCGCCCGCGCCCAGGACGTGCTGGCCGGCACGTCGGCCTCGACTTTCAAAGCCAGATGCCGGGCCGAATTCAGCGCGAAAGCCGCGCGATGCAGGCGATGGGCGGCGGCTTCGTCCTCGCATTCGGCAAACCAGCGGGCCAGCACGCGGTAATCGGCAGAACGATCGCTCTTGCCGGCCCTGCGTTCATTGACTGTGCCGATGACCGCCAGCAACGCCGGTATCGCCGCGCGGGCACGGGCTCTGAGCAATTCCGATTGCGCGGGATTGCGTTCGTCGCCGACGAACCAGCGGCTCAAGCCCTGCCAGCGCTCGCGCCAGCCATCGCGCTTGAGCGCGAAGGCTTCCGCTTCAGCGAGCGGATCGTCCGGCGCGGCATCGCGGGCTTCGCGGCGGGCGGCGATGGTGGTCAGGCGTTCGGCCTGCGGCTGCAAGTCCAGCAGCAACTGCGCGATGCGCCCGGAGCGGCTGACCAGATCGCCGATGAAGCGTTCCAGATAACCGAGCAGCCGATCCTTGTAGCGCAGCACTTCGGCAACCTCGGCGCGTTGCAGATCGACGCTGCGAGCGAGCCCGGCCATGAAGGCCTGGGCGTTGTCGGCGAGATCGGCAAAGCGCTGGACCAGATCGCGCAGCGCTTCGTGAATCTTGGCGGCATCCGGTTCGGCTTCGTCGGCAAGCTGGGTGAGCGTCTGCAAGCGGCCGAGGATGTCTTCCAGCGCTACCGATTGCAGCTCGCCCCGCCGCGCCAGCGCCTCATGAAAGCGCTCCATCGCCCGCTCGACCGCTTCGCCGCCGTGGCTCAGGCGATACAGGAAACGCGCACGGTAGAAATCCTCGATCGACGACACCCGCGCAGTGTCCGGCTGGGCGATCACATTGCCCCAGTCCTGTAGCTGACCGAGCATCTTCTGGACCTCGTCGATGGTCGGCCGCTCACCATCCGGCCAGCGCGCGAGCGCCTGCACCTCATCCGGCCGCAGGTGCAGGCGGAACTGCCGTTCGGCATCGGCGAACACGGTCATGATCGCGCGGTAGTGAGCGGCCTTGTCGGCCGTTACGTGGCGGAAGAGTGTGGTGGCTTCGCTCATGAAGATGCACTTGGAGTCTATTCAGAACGTAGTGCGGTAAATAATGACCGTGAACTGTTGCGCTTCTCGCTGGTCCAGAAAATCAATATGCGGATGGAGCTTCAAGCTGCGCGAAATGCCCGAACCAAGGCCGCGATACGGTAGCAACTGAGTTGCATGTGAGAAGATCACCGGATTGCGGACATTCGAGATGCCGTGGCGGATGTTCTCCACCGTCAGATGATTTGGAAGATGCCCAGGGCTGATCACCTCGAGGCGGTCTGCCAGCATCAGCAGGCGGATTGGCGCATTGATGAAGTAATCGCGATGAACCAGGGCGTTGACCAGAATTTCCTGGAGAACTTCGGGCGGAATCTCGAGCTCGCCAGTGCTGTTGAAGTTCTGGTCTGCCTGCACCGAGCGCAAATTGCGACGCAGGAACGCCATGGCTGACGTGTATTGATCGACCAGTGTACCGGCCAGATCCACGCTTTCATCGTAGACGGTATCACGCCAGTCGGTTCCTGGAAACGCGACCGCCTTGATCATGGCCGTAGGCAAAAACTGTTGTGGGATACTTCCAAACATCAGAAGGCCCGCGCGATTAAGTTGTCCATTCTCGGTCGCAAGCTGCAGATTCGCGAGCAGCCTCGTCATGGGCACACCAGAGCGTTCCGTCGTCTCGGAGTAGCGCCTTTCGTAGTAAGTCGTAAAGCGGCGCGCATCCAGATGCGCCAGCGTGGAACCAGCGATTGGAGTCTCGTCGGCGTAGATCAGATCTGCTGCCTGGAACATGCGACGCAGCTCTTCGATTGCCGTCACATGTCTCTTGTCAGCGCCATTCTTGACCCAGATACGGCCATCTTTGTCGGTGTACGGACGATTGACGCCAGGAGTTATCTGGACCGCGATGACAACACCGGAAGCCGTGGCGATATTCGAGGTCAACGGATTGATTGGCGGGCGGACCCCTTGCGACGCCGTGTTGGACAGAAGCTGATTGATACGTGAGACCGCAGTCGAGTCAAGCCCGGAAAGACTGCCGTCGTCTTCTACACCGATCAAAAGAACACCACCCGCCGAATTGGAAAAGGCCACAAGTTCGGCCGCGAGCTGGTCGGGGCTATGCAAATCCCGCTTGAATTGATGTCGACTATCCTCGCCGCGCGCGATGACTTCGAGCAGCTCCGTCAAGTCCATCGCTGATAGACCTCTTTGCGACGCTCGAAGGCTTCGCGCCCACCCTCCATTATGTCGACGATGGCCTTCTGAATTTCAGGCACATCGACACTGCCGGCCGCGATCGCCATGTCACCCTCGTTGCGGCAGACGATGACCTGCTCCGCGTCGCCGAGCACAGGGAAACTGGCGTTGTGGGTCGCCAACACGAATTGCATGGACGGCTTCAGATTTCGCACCCGCGAAATCACTTCCGCGTAAAGCGTCTGATTGTCGAGATCATCTTCGGGTTGATCGATAATCAGCATATCGTGATCGTTCTGGCTAAGAATAAACAGGCTTAGTGCCTGCGCCCGCTGGCCGAGAGAGTGATCATGGAGCGGCTTGCCGTGATAGCTGATGTGATAGGCATTTGACGGCTGCCAGACCAGCAACGCCTTCAACTGCTCGTTGAAGCGGCTCCGGAAGGCTTCGGCACGACCGCCAGCCAGCGTGGAGGCCGCGTCGATATCCGCATGCACTTGAGCGAAATCTGCATAGCTCTTTACCAGATCGGCAAAGAAGGACTCACGAAGGCCGCTGCCGCGGAACATCTCCTGCGCGAACTGCTTAAACCCAGCCTTGTCACCCTTGAACTCGACGCCAACCTGCAGAGGACCTGAGCGGTCGTTGACTGCATTGATCAACGTCTTGATCGTGTTGAATTCTTCCAGCCAGAGACCGTTCAGACTTGACAGCGCCCTGAGCACCAACTCACGAGCCTGCGCCTGCCGGCTTGTTTTCTCCTTGAGCGATGCAAGCAAACCTAGTAGTTGCTCTTCCTTGACCTTGAGCACGCGAAACGCATCCGGCGTAATGCTGGTCACTCCGCGCTGTGCCAGTTCGGCTGACATTGCACGCTCAATCTGGGCAAAGCTTTCTCTCTGGCCGTTGCGCAGCTCCGCGAGTTCTTCGCGCAGACCTTGCAGAACGTCGAGTGAGGCCCCGGCCTGTTTCTCAGCGGCGGCCACCGATTGCAAGGAAACCTGGAGGCCAGCACAGGCCTTGCGGTAACGATTCGTGAAATCCACCTGATCAGGCGGCGCCGGTGTATTTACATTGAGAAGCTCGGATTCATGCTCGCTGCGAACCTCCGCCAGCGCCGTCTTCCAACGCCGGACCGATGTCTCGACATCGCCCGCACGCTTTAGCGACTGATCGTAAGCAATCTGCGTCTTGAGCTGTTGCTCGATACCGTACTGGCTATAGGTCTTGAGCTGAAACTGGACACTGTCGAGCTGGCTCTGATATTCAGCTTGCTTGTCCGAATCCTGCGCCAGCCGGATAAGCGCTTCGATGCTTTCCTGAGTCAAAATTTGCTGTTGCCGGATGCGCTGCCGGACATCGTGCAATTGCTCGCCCACGAGCTTGTCCACAAGATCCTGGCCGAAGCCGTCGCCTTGAACGGCCAGATCCTTCTGACCGAAGTACAGCGGTTTGCGCAGGATCGCTTCTCGCAGCGCGGCACCGGGCTGCAATTCGCCGTCCAGATAAACCTCGGCGCGCTCGCCTAGAATTCGACGAATCTCAAAACGTCGTCCGTCACGGTCTTCCGCCTCGATAGTGATCTTGCCTCCGCTGCCAAGAAAGTATTCCTTGAGCAGCTTCGTTTTGTAACTTTCGTCAGGTGTGCCGACACTCAGTTCCAGACCCAAACCATAGCGCAAGGCTTCGAGCACGGAAGACTTGCCGCTGCCGCGAATGCCGATCAGACAATTCAGGTGCGGCGACAGATCAATCCGCTTGCCATCGAGGCGGCCGCCGCTGAAGCGGATGGCCCGAACATGGGAATGCGCATGCTTGCGCGGCACCGCACTGACTCGGCTCGCATGGTCAAGCAGCGCGTCGTGCACTGCGGAAAATCCGAAGTGGCCGATTTTGAGATAGCACTTCCTGCCGCGACCAATCTCGTCGACACGCTTTGCATCGCAGCCCTCAACCTCGGCAGGGTAGGCAGGTCCGAGCCAGTTCTTGACTTTTACACGACATTTTTCATCTGGCTTGTCGTGCGTCCTGACTTTTTGAAATGCCAGAACGTGTCGCTGAAATTCAGGATTTTTCGCCAGATCACCAATGCGGCCACCATCGAACTCCGACCACAGACCGCTTGGGGCTTCGACATGAGCCATCACGCAAAAAAATGGTCGGTGGCATTCCGACAATTTTCGCAGTACATCGATTAAACCGAAGTTGCAGCGACCATTCTCATGTTCATACTGAGCCGGCGACTTGCCGAGAAAGACCGCACTCAAGAACGGATTGATGTAGTCGCTCCCTGCTTCGATCCACTCGTCCCCGAACACCACCAGCATATGAATGCCGTTGGCTCCGTCGTTCACGGACAGCTCAACTCCGGGCAGCAGGCAAACCCCTCGCTTCCGAGCCGCTTTTCTTAGAATCCGAAACTCGTCCGCGCTGAACTTGTTGTGGTTGGTGATGACGCCGATGCGAATGTCCGCCGATACAAGCGCATCAAGATAGCGGCTCACAAACCGTTCAGCATCATCAGCCCGCTTTTCGAATTCTCCGTCTGCGCAGGTGTGAAGATGAAAATCCGCGCGCAGCCACTCGCTGCCGTGCGCGAACAAAGCTTCATCGAAGAAATTCTGGGCAGCGTCCATGAGTACGGAGAGTACGTTCTTCAGGTCCGCCGATAAAGTTCGTTGCCTGTTTCACGGAACTCGGCGGCCTTTTCAGCCATGCCCGCTGTCAGTGCATCCTGCGCATCGAGCTTCTGCTTCGCCGCGTAGTCGCGCACGTCCTGGGTGATCTTCATCGAGCAGAAATGCGGGCCGCACATCGAGCAGAAGTGCGCGAGCTTTGCCCCTTCCTGCGGCAGCGTTTCGTCGTGGAATTCCTTGGCCTTCTCGGGATCTAGCCCTAAGTTGAACTGGTCTTCCCAGCGGAACTCGAAGCGCGCCTTGCTGAGCGCGTTGTCGCGGATCTGGGCAGTCCGGTGGCCCTTGGCGAGGTCGGCGGCGTGAGCGGCAATCTTGTAGGTGATGATGCCTTCGCGGACGTCGTTCTTGTCCGGCAGGCCCAGATGTTCCTTGGGCGTGACGTAGCAGAGCATCGCGGTGCCGAACCAGCCGATCATCGCCGCGCCGATGCCGGAAGTGATGTGGTCGTAGCCCGGCGCGATGTCGGTGGTCAGCGGCCCCAGCGTGTAGAACGGCGCTTCATCGCAGTCCTTGAGCTGCTTTTCCATGTTCTCCTTGATCAGGTGCATCGGAACATGGCCGGGACCTTCGATCATCACCTGCACGTCGTGCTTCCAGGCGATCTGGGTCAGCTCCCCCAAGGTTTCCAGCTCGCCGAACTGGGCGGCGTCGTTGGCGTCGGCGATCGAGCCGGGGCGCAGGCCGTCGCCCAAGCTGAAGGTGACGTCGTAGGCCTTCATGATTTCGCAGATGTCTTCGAAATGCGTGTACAGGAAGTTTTCCTTGTGGTGGGCCAGACACCACTTGGCGAGGATCGAACCACCACGCGAGACGATGCCAGTGACCCGGTCGGCGGTCAGCGGGATGTAGGCCAGGCGGACGCCGGCGTGGATCGTGAAGTAGTCGACGCCCTGCTCGGCCTGCTCGATCAGCGTGTCGCGGAAGATTTCCCAGGTCAGGTCTTCGGCCTTGCCGTTGACCTTTTCCAGCGCCTGGTAGATCGGCACCGTGCCGATCGGCACTGGTGAGTTTCGGATGATCCACTCGCGGGTTTCGTGGATGTTCTTGCCGGTGGACAGGTCCATCACCGTGTCACCGCCCCAGCGCGTCGACCAGACCATCTTTTCGACTTCCTCGGCGATTGAGGAAGTAACAGCGCTGTTACCGATATTCGCGTTGATCTTCACCAGGAAGTTGCGGCCGATGATCATCGGCTCCAATTCCGGGTGGTTGATGTTGGCGGTGATCACGGCGCGGCCACGGGCGACTTCGTCACGAACGAATTCCGGCGTGATCAGCTCCGGGATGCTGGCGCCAAAGCTGTTGCCGGCATGGCGCTTGAGATAGCCCGCGGCCTTGTAGGACTCATGGAGCTCGGCGATCCGCATGTTTTCGCGGATCGCGATGAACTCCATCTCCGGCGTGATGATCCCCTTGCGGGCGTAGTGCATCTGGGTGACGTTCTGGCCGGCCTTGGCGCGCAGCGGCTTCCTGATATGGCTGAAGCGCAGGGCGGCAGTTTTTTCGTCGGCGGCGCGAATGCGGCCGAAGATCGAGGTCGGGCCTTTCAGCTCTTCGGTGTCGGCGCGGTCGGCGATCCACGGTGCGCGCAACGGTGCCAGGCCTCGCAGAAGGTCGATGGTCACGTCCGGATCGGTGTACGGGCCGGCGGTGTCGTAGACAGTGACTGGCGGATTGGCGACTTCGCCGCCATCCGGCCCGTGCAGCCGAGTCGGCGTCTGGCTGATTTCGCGCATCGGCACGCGAATGTCCGGGCGCGAGCCGGTGACGTAGATCTTGCGGCTCTTCGCGAACGGCTGGCGGACTTCCGCGCTCAGTTCGTCGGCGCGAGCCTGGGTGAGCTGATCGGCAACGGCTTTGGGGACAGCGCTCATCGGTCTTCCTCATGCGAATTCAACGGGAAGACGCGACTGCGGCGCGGAAGCCCGCGCGCGGTCACAAGCCTTCCCTACGCCGGACGGTTTGGCGTCGCGGCCAGGTTCCAAGGGTTTGCTCTCAGCCGCAGGCTTTCGCTGCGGCACCCCCAGCTTTGTTCGGCACGATAGGCGAGCAATCGGGGCATCGCAAGGAAATCTGCCGACCGGCAGCGTCGCTACACTGCCCGCCCATGCAAGTCCGCCACCACGCGACGATCTACCAGCAGGGCGATGCTGCCTGCGGCGCGTTCTGCGTGCTCGATGGTCATGTGAAGCTGACCCGCCTGCGCCGCGACGGCAGTGCAGCGATGGTGGCGCTGCTGAAAGTCGGCGACTGGTTCGGCGCGCTCGATGGCGACCCGCAGGCCTGCGCCGAAACGGCGGTCGCCAAGGGCAGCGTGCGATTGCGGCGATTGCCGCCCGACGCGCCGCGCAGCCTTGCCGATGCGGCCCTGATCATCGAATCCCTGGCCCGCCGCCAGCGCTTTCTGGAATTGCAGATCGAAGCGCTGACGTGCCTCGACGTCCAGGCCCGTCTGGCCGCCATGCTGTTGCATCTCGCCCATTTCTGCGGCCAGAACTGTCGTCACGGGCATGAAATCGACATGCGCCTCACCCATGAGGAACTCGCCGAGTTGTCCGGCATCAGCCGTCAGGTGACCACCACCGCCCTCAATCAATGGCGCAGGAACGGCCTGCTGCACTACACCCGCGCCTATATCTGCATCGACGATCGCGCGCGTCTGGCCGCCCTGCTGGGCTGATTTGTCTTCGCCAAGACAGACGCAGCAGGCGGCGCTGTCGACAATGGCGCGTTGCAACCCGCAACGACGATCCGGAGTTCCGACATGCAGCGATTCATCCCCCTCGGCATGGCCACCGCGCTGGCCGTGGCATCCCTCGCGCCCTTGACGGTAGCTGCGGCTGACAACCGTTTTTCGGCGCACGTCGACAGCAGCGGCCAGATCAGCCTGCCCAAGGATTTCCGCAGCACCTGGACCCATCTCGGCAGCTGGGTCGTGCAGCAGGACGGTGCCCCCGGCCAGGGTTTCCACGATGTCTACACCGAGCCGGCCAGTGCCGCCGCATTCCGCAAGACCGGGCAATGGCCGGACGGCGCAACCCTGGTCAAGGAAATTCGCGCGATCCGCTCAGGCGCACTGACCACCGGCCCGGGCCTGTGGGCCGGCGACAACAAGGTCTGGTTCGTGATGATCAAGGACAGCAAGGGCCGCTTCAGGAGCCAGGAAAAGACCAAGGGCAACTGGGGCGACGGCTGGGGCTGGGCGCTGTTCGACGCCAAGGACCCATCGAAGAACATGTCCGCGAGCCACGAAAAGGACTGCAAGGGCTGCCATCTGCCCGCGCAGGCGACTGACTGGGTGTTCGTCGAAGGCTATCCGACCTTGCAGCGCTGAAGCGGCCGCAACCTACTTCCAGCCCAGCACCTCGTAGCCCTGATCGCGCAGACAGCGGTCGACATAGGCCTTGTACAGCGGGCTCGGTCCGGACGAACGGAACAGCCCGCCGATCAAGCCGTGCGCGCCGCCACCGGCAGCACCGCTGGCCGCACCGCGCCCGGCATTGCCGAACACCGCACCGACAGCCGCCCCGGTCGCCGCACCAACGGCGGCCCCGACGCCGGTCGATCTCGCGACTTCCGCTGCCTGCCCGTCATCGACATTCGCGGCATCGGCCTTGCGCTGGCAATCCTCCACTGCGAGCTTGCTGACCGCCGGGCCGCTCTGATTCAGCTTCGGGTTCGGATACAGCACCGGGCGCGCTGTCGCGCAAGCAGCAAGGCTTGCAACGACCAGCGCGACAGCAGCAGGGAGGGCCAGGGATTTCATCGACGGTCACCACGGCGAAAATTCGCGTTCACGATAAACCCGCGCGCTGCCGTTCGGAAATCATGTCAGCGTACGAGCTGCGCCAGAAACCACAGGCCGACGTAAACACGCGGATCAACCCGCTTGCCGGCTGCCATCTGCGCCAGTAGCCAGGGCTGGATGGTGGCGATCGGCACCCGATGCACGGTGATGTTCTCGCCTTCCACGCCGCCGCCGTCATGCACCCGCATGAGCTGTGTGGCGACATAGAAATGCAGCAGTTCGGAGGACATGCCGGGCGCTGTGGGGCCGGTCAGGATGTGTTCGATGCAGCCGGCGCGATAACCGGTTTCCTCTTCCAGTTCGCGCAGGGCGGCAGTCTCGAAATCCTCGTCGGCGAACGCCGCTTCGTCGCCGACGATGCCGGCTGGCAGCTCGATGCAGGCGCGCTGCAAGGGCACCCGGAACTGCTCGACCAGCAGCAGTTCATCGTCGTCGGTCCGCGCCGCGATGAACGCCGCGCCGCGCGCATGCGGGCGGGCCACGTACTCCCAGTTGCCATTGCGATACAGGCGCAGGAAGCGGCCGTCGTGCAGGGTTTCGATCATGGTGTCGCGGCTGTCGGTGAGGAACCCGCCGCGATTATCCGATGGTTCGACTCGGCCGCCGGTCGCGGACGGTGTCCGCTTTCAAGACATCGGCGGACGCTTGAGACCAGGCGGCAGGATGCGGTCATCGCGCAGCGCCAGCACCAGAAACGCGAAGGCCGCGCCATGAAACAGCAGCGAGGCCGCGCCCAGCCAGACCGACTGCCAGATCAGCACTGTCGCCGCCGTCACGGTCCACACGCTGAACAGATAACCCGCCGCCACCGGTCGGCTGACCGGCCGCCCGAAGCGCCAGATCACCAACCCCGCCATCGCCGCAACGAAGGCCAGCTTGATCAGCGCCATGCCTTGCAGCAGGCGGGTCAATGCGGGATCGGCTTCAGCCGTCGGTACCGATGCCGCGGGCGCGATGGCGAACGCCGCCACGGCGCTGATCAGCGCACCGGCCAGCAACACGGCCGCCAACGCGGCGCGATTCGGCGTACTCGATACCCGAGCCGAGCCAATCGCCGTATGCAAAGTCGAGGTGGACATCGCAGCCTCCTGAAACAGCATTTCGAGTGAAAGCCTGCGAACGCTAGCCAATTCCGGAGGAAACGACCAGTCGGCTCGCTATCAAGCGACGACGTTCACCGCCCAACCCGCCTTCGGCCCCTGCGCCAGCAGCGGCGCGATGAACGCCAGCGCCGCACTTGCCTCCTCGGCAAACCCGAACGGCGGATTGACCACCACCAGGCCGCAGGCCGTCATCGGATGCTTGACGATGCCATTGGCATCCGGCGCACGCGGCGGCGCATCGGTTTCGATCATCAGCTCCAGCGTCGGCCGCCCAGACTCGCGCGCCACCCGCTGCACGAACTTGGTAGCGACGTGGGCGTTCTTCAGCGGATACCAGGCGGCATAAACGCCGTTGGCAAAGCGCGCCACCGACTTCCGGATCAGCTCGGCAGCGGCCTCGAATTCGTCGCCGCGCTCGAACGGCGGGTCGATCAGCATCAACCCGCGCTTTTCCGGCGGCGGCATCAAGGCATGCGCCTCGTAGCCATCGCGAACATGGATCGCCGCATTTGCGCCGCGCACAGCCCGGCGCAATTCGTCCGCCACTTCCTCGACCTTCTCGCAAAGCACCAGCCGATCCCCGATCTCCGGCCGCGCCAGCCACTGCGCCAATCGCGGCGAGCCAGGATAGAAGCGAAAGCCACCATCGACATTGGCCGCCCGGACCAGCTTCAGGTAATGCGCCACCAGCGCCGGCACGTCCTCTCCATCGGCATCGACTTCCGCCAGCGTAGCGATGCCATTGCGCCACTCGCCAGTCGTGCCCGCCGCAATATGACCAAGATCGTAATCCCCGGCCCCCGCATGGCTATCCAGAAAAGCCCAAGGCTTGTCCTTGCGGCTGAGGCCGGTCAGCAGGCCGGTGAGCAGGACGTGCTTGAAGACGTCGGCAAAGTTGGCGGCGTGGTAGGCGTGGTGGTAGTGCATGGCGGACGGCTCGTGGGCGGCCGAGTGTACGGGGTCACAATCAGTGCGCGTGCGATCTAACCGAGCTCTTTACATCTCCGTCATACCGCAAGGACACCGTCATCGAATCGAATTGCAAGCCGGGACGATCTTCAACGGCAACCAAAACGCCATCCGGAGATCCCCTCGCCGGAAAGATAGCGATCTCTATGTTCGATCGTGGTCCGGAAGTACCTCCCGCAGCGGCCGCCAACACATCAAAAATTGGCTCGGTCACATCTACTAGCGAGTCAGACTGATGATGGTTGCCATTGTTATCACTACCTCGAATCGGAGTGGCAAAATTGCTGATTGTCGATAGATAGCGCCAAGGTACGCTCGAGCAACGCATTGAATCCCAGCAGGCACGACCGGCGACGACATAAACACCGGAACCCTTCGGTGTTTCGAGTAAGCGTGTCCGATCAAGGCTCAGCACTACGGCACGTCGTCGCAATTTCTCCCGCTGGAGCTTGGAAAGTGATTTCCAAGACTCCCGTAACCGACGCTGGGTTTGCTTACCGATCCGTACATCGGCAAGCAGGATGCTAAAGCGAGCACCCGATCCGACCACCGTGAGTTGACCGTCCCGGCTCGCGAACCGCCGCTGCCAACTGGAATCACCCGACATCACACCCAAATGCACGACGGCACTCTTGTCGATCGCCCCAATCAGCTTCGAAACGTCAGGCGGTGGCTGGGATGGAGGCGATGGCAGCACTACTCGATCATAGAGATAGCCAAGTCGTATAGATGGATCTACCTCGCCAACCACGGTGGGCGCGACATCCAAAAAGGGCGGCTGGTACCAGACAACGCGATCTCCGCAAACCACTGGGAAACGTGCTCGTTTCAAGATCCATGCTTTCTCCAAGGCCGAGCCGATTCCGGCCTGCTGGTTCAAATCGTTAGCGACTTCCGCTCCCCGCCCGGTGACCGCAGCAACCCAAGCGACGAGTAACTGGTCGACATAAGAATGGTGGACCCAGAAAGCGGGATCAAAGACTGCCGAGTGCGGCTTAAACATCCAGCCGGTTCCTTTCCCTCCGGGAGAAAATCCAGTCCCACCGACAGCGGTGTGAATCCCATCATGCCAAGTAGATTCAAGTTCTAGATTGAAACGGACAAAGTCAGAATGCGTCATATCTATTGGCAATATGCCTCGCACCGGCGTCCATAGCGGAGTCCCTGTGCGCGTCGCGGCAGCACGAAAATCAACGTAGAGTGGATTGGGATGACCACGATCTGTATCCTCGTCGAGGTGCAATTCCGATTCTTTGATCGGGCAGTCAAGTTCCGAAGGAACTGCATCTCGGCAGCGCAGGGCGTTCGGGAACTGGCGTAACTCGACCCAGTTCCAATATGGAATTCCGACGCCCTCCCTTGCCAGTACATGAGTTTCAGGGTGAGCCGCCAACAAGGAATTCACGCTGATCTCGAAAGCACGAACATAGGCTCGATGCCAGAGCAGGAACAGCGGTCCATCGCGTAGATTATTGGAAATGCCGTGTACGCAGCTATCCCATAAACGGATCGACTGGTCACCGGTACCATCGTCTTCCGGTTGTTCCGGCTTGAGTCGATGCGGACTCGGATGACCGTGTATTGCCCGGATGGCCTCATATGCGTCGAGATTCAAAACCCGACGCGAATCGCTTTCACGGCTACCATCACGCGACTTCAAGATGGCTACCGCTGTCTTGATCGCTGCACGATCTCGTACCGCAACCTCCGACGAATCATTGATATCGCGACGTACGACTCGACTACGAAGCACGATGCGGTCGACGACCTCGCCACCAGCGAAGTCATTCGGCTGTGCATCAGGATTGCCATCATTATCGGCATCGGTCCTACCTTCCCAAGAAGCTTCGCAGACTGCTACGCCATCTGCCTTCACGTCTCCAGAAGACCCCCACAGATAAAGTAACAGCACAATGATCGCGAACATTGACGCGAACAGGCTTATCCAAGGTAGCTTCCAGGCTGTGAACCGACGCACTGATCGCGGCTCAGGAGACGACATCATCCACGCGATCCATATCGTCTTTCTGTTCCTGCGTAGGCTTGTGAGCCAAGTATTTTTTCTTTTCGGCCTTGATGGCGTCCGGCTTTTTATCGTCCGAAAACATCACGATATCCGCTGGGACATGTGTAGGGATAATCGTGGAAACATCCTTGCCTTTGTATTTTCGCTTGCTTTTACCCGATTCGAACATCATCAGCGGTGCATGCATAGCCAGCTTCGCAGCGACTGCGGCAGCAGCACTCGCGATTGTCGCCTCAGTTGTCGCAAGTTCGAGCAGTTGATTAGCTGCGGAGACGACGGCATGCGCCTGAACGGAAATTTTTGCAGTAGCTGTCTTCGCCGCATCGAGAGCCGCTGAAGCGACAACTGCGCTGGCAAACGATGCCTGAGTAGCAACGACCGCAGATCCTGCAAGCGCGGCCGCGGCAGCAAAACTCGAGCCTGACAGGTAAGTCGGCCTGCATACTGCAGTGGCCGCAGACGCACCGAACTTCCAAGTGTCGAATGCTTCAGCATCAGAATTTTTTGCTACACCTAAAGGACTCGATGAAGCTTCGAGTTCTTCCAGTTTATCTTTAAGTGCCTCCTTGTTATCGGAGTTGCCAAGAAAATCGTACTGCTGCTTGTCTAGTATGCTTTTATTAGTAGTACCAGACCTGAAGACCAGATGATCTCCTCCGTCCGCAACTACTTGGTAAACAGCTGACAACCCCCCTGGCACCCCATCAAACGCTTTCTGAAATGCCGCGAGTATGGATACATATTTAGCTGGCTTGGCAGCTGGATTCAGCAACATCGTAGGCATCTTCTAGGCTCCTCAATGCTTGGGATTACGCGCAGTAGGCCTAAATATGGCCTGAATTGGTTTCAGCGGAATACGGCCGGATCGGAGACCTTCGAGATCGACGGCGATCAAACGAGCTAAAGGATGAGCCTCGCCGTCGAGAGCTGCATTATCGAGGGTGACTTGAGCACTTTGTAGCGCTTGCTGCATGAATGCGATAGCCTCATCGTGACGACCAAGCTGTGCTAACGCCAGCGCGAAGGGGCGATTTTCGGTATAACTCTGATCGAAGCCGCTCGCGTCCTGATCGGCAACGAGCATTTTCAGGTCCTTTAGAGTTACAAACGCACGCTCTGCTTCGTGCTCGTGCAGATCTAGCCATGCCGTATACAGTCGAACTGTAAGCGGCAAGGTACCGTCCTCGCGACTCCACTCAGCCGCTATTGATGCTGCAGCGTCGAGTTCGCGGCGCGATTCCCGATAGCGACCAGTTTCGTAGTAGACCCTCCCCAGCCTCATGCGCGCAGTCGCGACATCAAGGTGACGTGGCCCCCGAAGCTGAGTGGCGCTCTCGACAACATCGTTAAGCAGATACTCGGCTTTCGCATAATCGCCAAGATCAATGAGGACATAGGCGAGCGAGCGCTTGACGAGGTTGCGGTAACTCTGGTCGTACCCGTTACTATCTTGCACAACAACAAGTGCCTCAGTTAATTCGCCCGCGCCTCGCTGCCATTGACCAAGCTGCACTCGGCCTCTCGCTAACGATACCTTCAGCCGGAGCACTGCCGGGTGTGTCGAGCCGAGTTCGGCCTCGCCCGCAGCCAGCACAGACTGGTAATGCGGCAGACGTTCTGGCAGTTGCCCAAGCGGCCACTTCAGCCCGATGACTTCCTCGGTTAGGCGTAGCGTGGATTCCGCTCCGAGACCAGATTCACGTTCATGTAATGCAATAGCGGAGTCAAGTGCGATGACGGCGTCCTCACCGTATTCCAACGCGATGAATGAACGTCCCAAGGACTCATAGACACTTGCCGCTATTGCTGGCTCGTTCTCGAACCGTTTCGGCACCGCGCTCAACGCAACACGCAGTAGCTCGCGAACAGTGAGGTCGCGGACTGGGCGCTCGTCAGTTGAGGCAGCGCTGAACATATCCTGGCCAAGAAAATCCGCAACCTTCTCCGCACGCTTCTGCTCGGTCTCCGCCCGCAGCGCCTGCTGCTGCGCAAGATCGCGCGCCTTGCGCGCATCCACATACAACCAAGCACTGGTCACAAAACCAATCGCCAGCGCCGCGAACGCCGCCAGCAGGCCCACGCGCCGGGCCTTGATGCGTTCCAGTTGTCGGGCGACGCGCTCGGCTTTTTCCCGCGCTGCGCGTTCGGCGTTGAGGGCGATGCGGCGGGTTTCGATCGTGCGCAGGCGGCGGGCAAGCTCGGCTGCATCGGCGAGTCTGCGATCAGGGTTGCCGTCCGTAGACGCGGCGATATCTTCGCGAAGGATTTCGTCGTCGATCTCGGCTTCCCAGCCGGTTGCCAATTGGCGGCTCAGGTTGCCGGTGGCGAACTGGTAGAGCATCAGGCCGAGTGCGTAGATGTCGGCCCGGACGGTGGCGGGTTGGCCGGCGGAAACTTCCGGCGCCAGATACAGCAAGGTGCCGGAGTGCGCGCCGGAGAGCATCTGGGTAAAGCCGGCACGGGTGATTTCGAGGCGTTGCAGGAAGGCGGTGTCGTGCAGGCCGGAGCTGCCGAAATCGGCGAGGCGGATGGTCGGTCGACCGTCGTCGTTGATGACGACGAAGACATTGGCGGGCTTCAGGTCCTTGTGCAGGACGCCGACGGCGTGGACGGCGGCGAGCGCTTCGGCGATCTGGATGATGAGGTCGAGCCGGGTGGCAAACGGAATCTTGTCGACACCGCCCTGGGCGGCGAACCATTCCTGAAGGCTGCCGGACGGGCAGTATTCGGCTTCGATGAACCAGGGGGCTTCGTCGAAATTCCAGTCGAGCAGGTCGACGTAGCAGACCTTGTCGCCCAGGCTTTCGCGCAGCAGGCGATAGATGGTGACTTCGCGCTTCAGCGCCGACAGGCCGTGTTCTTCGTTGCTGAACTTGAAGACGCGGCGGGCGCGGCTCTTGATGTGTTCCACCAGCCAGCTATCGCCGGACAGGCCGAGCCGACGCACCAGCCGCCAGTTGGGGCGCATCGGCGGGGCATCGCCGGCCTTGAAGTCGAGCTTGGGTGGTGCGGCGACGGCGGTCTGGTCGAGTTGCAGTTTCGGTTCGGCATCGAAGCGATAGCCGAATCCGAACACGGTCTTGATCAGCGTCGGGCCATCGTCGCCGAGCGCGGTGCGCAGTCTGGCCACGCAATTGCCGAGCATGGCGTCGGTGGCGATGCCGTTCGGCCACAGGGCGTTGATCAGGTCGTTCTTAGTGATCAGTTCGTCCGGTTGGCGCAGGAAGGCCATCAACAGGTTCAACGGCTTGCTTTCGATTTTCAGCAGTTCGCCGTCACGGCGCAATTCCAGGCGCTTTTCGTTGAGATCGAAGGCACCGAACTGCCAGCGCGCGCCCAGCAGCACTGGGCCCGCGTCGCCGTCATCGACTTCGGATAGCGCCTTCCTCGACATCCCCGGAACCCTTCCCCTGTGCGAGCTGTTGTCGCTCGCTGTCGACGCGCTGCTGCCTTGACGGCAGCCGTATATGGACTATCTGTCGGCTGGTTCAGGTTGTCGAGTCCCCGGCGATGAAAGTCGGGGAACAGGGTGTGAATTGCCGACAGCGTCACGCTCGTGAGCGCAAGCAGACCACGGTCACGCTCGGTCCGATCATCGCCTCGGGCGATCCGGAGTGGGGATGGCGGGTAAGACCGCACTGTGAACTGACGCACAAAAGCCGACGCGAAGTCGGCTTTTGTGGAGCACAGGGACCACGGGACGCGCCGAAGCGCGATGGTTTACGCAGGAACGGCTTGTCGCTGGCCGATCAGCGACAGCAGCTCGTCCCGCCTGGCGATGATCAGCACCACCGACGACACCCAGACCAGGCAGGCCATGATGAACAACTCGCCGCCGTCCGGGCTGCCATCGGCATTGATCACTTCCACACCCAGCGGCGTGAACAGGTGGAAAAAGATCGCGCCGCTGATGACGCCGAACGCGAGCAGCGCACCGAAGCCCTGGATCAATCGGCGGCCGGCCACGAAGGTGCCGAACAGCAACAGCGCGGAAGCCACCAGTTCGGCACTGCCGATCACATAGGCGCTGAAGATGCCGCCGGGCACGAACAGGCCCGGAAAGCCCAAGCCGGCGGCCCAGGGTTCGAGCTTGGCTTCGAAGATGTTGATGGTTTCGGGATGTCGCGTGAACTTGAAGAACAGCGACTGGATGAACACGAAGCAGATGAACAGGGCCGGCAGCTTGAGGCCGTGTTTCTTGAGGATGTCCATGGGTTTTCTCCTGCGAGCGGTGACCGGATTCTGTGATCCAGCGGAGCCTGAGCTTGAACTTAGCCACGCCCAACTGCCAGTAGGGCGCGTTCGTGCTTTGCTACCGATCGTTCATCCTGCCTGCGACTACTTGCGGCTGCGGCTTCAGAACCAGCGCTCGCCGCGCTGCATGTCGGCCCGCCAGAGCTTGAGCAATTCGATGAAACCGATGGTCGGTGCACCCTGCGCGGCATTGGCTTCGCCGATCTCGATGGCCAGCCGCCATTGGTCGATCATCGCTTTCCAACCGACCAGCAGCGGCGTGTCGGGATGGTAGATGTGCGCGGATTCGGCCGTGACGCCGTTCATTTCCAGCACTTTCAGGCCGCGACCGGCGACGAAATGCGCTTCGTCCGGGCAGCGCAGGTCGATGCGGCCGAAGTGGTAGCCGGGCACGGCGTCGAGCATCGCGGTCATCGTCAGCCGTAGCGGCTCGGACTTCAAGCGATTGCCGTCGAGGAACAGCGAACCGCGGCTGTGGGCACCGATCTCGACCAATTGCACGAGTTCGCCGGCCGCCGGAATCTGGTCCAGCCGTTCGGCCATGCGCCGGAACAGGCCTTCGGCGATCAGGCGGGCGCGGGGGTCATCGAGAATCAGCTCGCCGAGCGTGCGACTGCCGTCGCCGGTCACCGTCGGGAAACATTTGTTGACGATCGACAGGATCTCGACCCGCGCAGTTTTGGGATCGCGGTAGACGAAAACGCCGTATTCGGTGCCCGCAACGTGGCGCTGGGCGACGACATCGTCCTGGGCACTGGCGAGGTAATCGGCTGCCTGGGCTTCGCTGCGAATCACGGCGACGCCGCGGCCGCGCTGGCCGATATCGGGCTTGAGCACCACCGGATAGCCCGGACCCGCCGCCATGAAGTCGCGCAGGGCTTCCAGACGCTGGGCTACCGGCCAGGCCGCGCGCAGCATGGTGAATTCGGCGACGTACTCGCGCGCGTTCGCTTGCAGCGGGGCGAGCGCGTCTTCCTTGGTCTCGCCGACGATGCCGCTGGCGCGCAGGCAGGGATTGGCTGCGGTGACAGCCATGAACGGCTTCGCTCGCGCCGAACGCGCGAAGATGAAGACCACAATCGGCGGATAGAAGGCCCAGGACGGCCAGAATTCCCAGCGCGCCAGACGCGACAGCTTGATGCCGACGCGATCCCGCAGCGTGGTGCGAAAACGCGCGGTGCCCGCTGCGGCGGACCGCGTGTTGCCGCCCATCAAGCGTTCTGCTCGCGCTCGTAACGGATGGTCGCGGCAGCCTTGCCGATCGACTCTGGAAGGTTCAGGCCGCGCTGCTTGAGTACCAGACGCAGCAGCGCGTAGTGGTGAACGGCGTGACCGGCCACGAACAGCAGTTCGCGCAAGGGGGTGGAACCGCTGACGAAGCGGTCATCGCCGGCGACGCCGCCGTCAAAAGCAACCGCAATGGTCTCCGGCCAAGGCCGGTCGAGCCGCTGCGTCAGACCATCGGCAAGGGCATGGCAGCGTGCGACTGCGATTACCGGATCGCGCTCGACCTGGCGGTCGCGGCTGCGATTGTCGTAATCGACCACACCGAGGTCGATGCCGGACAGCAGCGCTTCGTAGTGCTCGATGATGTGCCGCAGATGCGGGCCGATCTGGTCATCGAACGGCAAACCCGCGCGCTCGGAAACCTCGGCGATGCCGGCACCCTGCCGCAGCATGTCGATGGCGTAGACAACGGCACGGCCCAGGGGATCACGCGCGTGCATGCGGGTCTCCGGAAGTGCCGAACAGCGAGGTGCGACGGGCAATGCTGGTGGCCGAACGCGGATCGCCCGATTCGCGCAGCAGCAGACTCGAATAAATGGCGGCGAAACCGATGGTTGGCAGCATGCCGGGTGCCAGGGTCAACAGGATGTTCGGGGTACCGATGTACCAATGCACGCTGACCAGCAAGGTGTAGGTGACCAGCAGGCTGCCCGCGATCGACAACCAGGCACCGTTGCGCGGCCGTGCCGGCATCCAGAACAGCGTGCGCATCAGCACAACACAACCGAGGGTGATGGCAACGCTCATCATCCAGTGCGTGAAGCCGATCAGCGCCGCATGCGGCAAGCCGGCATGCCGGTTGACGAAAAACGCCCAAAGGCCATAGACCAGACCGCCGAGAACAGCACCCAGAGGGCTGTCCATCAGGCGATAAAGGCCTCCCAGAAAGCGGTCACGCATCAGTCGCAACTCCAATCGGACGCGCAGCGCGCCATTATTGACAATACCTTGACGACTCGGGAACCCATGCGACATGGCCGCAGACCCCGATTTCATGACCGATCCTACGGATGGACCGGATCGACGGACGCAGTTCTTGAACCTGCTTGCGGTCGACTACCCCGCAAACGCTGGTTTTCGCTGAATTCTGCCGGTTTACCTGCCGATTCTACCGTGCGGCGGGCGTGCGCAACCGGTGGCGCTGCTCGCAGCGGCTCCGCGCCATCATTGCAGACGGCGCGGAGGCGGGCTCACTCCCCTTCGACGGGGCCACTCAGCAGCTTGGGGAACACTGCATCGGCTTCGGCGTTGTAGCCGATGACGTCCTTCTTCCAGCGCGTCCGCACCTGTTCGTTGTAGTTCAGGTACAGCTTGCCGTCGATCACCGCCCAGGCCGCCGGCTGCGTCGGGGCCAGATGGCCCTTGGCGGTGCCGTAGGCGCAGTAGCCACCGTATTGCGGGGCGTATTTTTCGGGGGTGGCCAGAAACAGGTCGCGATTGGCGGCGCTGGCGAACTTCCAGCGCGCACCGTTCCACTCGGTGGTGAAATCGTCGGTACCCTTGACCGGCTTGGACTCGGTGAAATACGCGACCGGGTCGTAGCCGCGGATGGCGACGCCATCGGGCGAGAACACCGCCGGTGCTGCCTGGGAAATGCCGGCAACCATGCCGGACGCCAGCACCAGCGTCGCAACGATAGAACGAAGTGTTGGCATGGTCATTATTTCTTGATCAGTTTGTCGAACGAACCGTTGGCCTTGGTGATGTAGCCGGCGGTGTCCTTCTTCCATTTCTTGGAGATGTCGGCGTCGTAATTCAGGTACAGCTTGCCGTCGACGACCGTCCACTGATCGGGCTCGATCTTCACGATGTTGCCATTGGCGACGCCGTAGGCGCAGTAGCCGCCGTATTGCGGCGCGTACTTCGCCGGTTCGGCCTTGAACTTGTCGAGATGGTCCTGGCTGGCGAACTTCCACTTCGCGCCCATCCATTCATGGACGAACTTGTCGCTGCCCTTGACCGGCTTGCCATCGGTGAAATAGGCCACCGGGTCGTAGCCGCGTATCGCGGTGTCGGTGCGCTTGGGATCGGTGAAATAACCGCCGCCTTCGCCGAAGGTGTTGATCACCGGGGCGGCGTGCAACGAACCGGCTGCCGCCAGACCCAGCGCGATGGCGATGCCAAAAGATTTGATTGGATTCATGAGTGTTCTCCTCGTTATCAGGGCTGGATGATCGCTTGTTGATGCTGAACCACAGCTTTCCAGCCTGTCACATCAGCATGCGGGGGTGATGACCAGCAGGCCAGTCGTGGGCGTCCACGTTTTGCTACCGATCGTTCGCTGAATTTAGATTGCATTCACTCTCTAAGTTCATTACCGTCCATCGAGTGCTACACCGCCATGACGAGTACCCCATGCGTCCCGACCCTGCTCGAAACCTGCCGTTCGATCTCATCATCTGCAATGGTCGCCATTTTGACGGCACCGGCGGCCCGTCAGCGATCCGCCACCTCGGCATCCGCGATGGCCGCGTGGTCGCTGTCGGCACCGAACCGCTGGACGAAACCGGCTGCGGGCAAGTGATCAATGCCGCAGGCCTGTGGGTGACACCAGGCTTCCTCGACACCCACACCCATTACGACGCCGAACTGCTGGCCGGCCCGGGCTTGAAGGAAAGCGTGCGCCATGGCGTGACCACGGTGACCTTCGGCTCCTGCTCGATCGGCATGGTCTGTTCCGACGCCGAGGACTGCTCGGACCTGTTCACCCGCGTCGAGTCGATTCCGCGCGAGGAAGTGCTGCCGCTGTTGAAGCGCACCAAAACCTGGAACACGCCGCGCGGCTATGTCGACGCGCTGGAGAAGATGCCGCTGGGGCCTAATGTCACCGCGTTTCTCGGCCATTCCGACCTGCGGGTGTCGGTGATGGGCCTGTCGCGTGCTGTCGACAAGGCCACGCAGCCGACCGAAGCCGAAATGCAGCACATGGAAGCGGTGCTCGAAGAAGGGCTGGACGTCGGCCTGCTCGGCCTGTCGACCATGACCACCAAGTGGGACAAGCTCGACGGCGACCGCGAGCGCTCGAAATCGCTGCCGACCACCTACGCTAAGTGGAAGGAATACGCGCGCCTGAACCGGGTGCTGCGGCGCCGCGAGCGCATTCATCAGGGCGCGCCGGACATCGTCACCAAGATCAACATGTTCGCCTTCCTGTTCGCCTCGTTCGGCTGGTTCCGGAAGCCGCTGAAGACCACGCTGATCACCTTGATGGACGTGAAGTCGAACGGCCTGCTGCACCGCATGGTCGGCAAGCTGGCGCACTTCTGCAACCGCTACTTCAACGCCAACTTCCGCTGGCAGGCCCTGCCCTGCCCGTTCGAGGTTCATGCCGACGGCATCGACCTGGTGATCTTCGAGGAGTTCGGCGCTGGCGAAGCGGCCCTGCATCTGGCCAACGAAGTCGAGCGCAACGTGCTGCTCAAGGACGAGAAGTACCGCCGCTGGTTCCGCAAGAACTACGAATCGAAGCTCACGCCGCGCGTCTGGCATCGCGATTTCCACGACGCCGAGATCGTCGGCTGCCCGGATGCCAGTGTCATCGGCAAGAGCTTCGGGGCGGTGGCCGATGCCCGCGGCATCCATCCGGTTGATGCCTTTCTCGATCTGGTGGTCGAGCATGGCAAGGCGCTGCGCTGGAAAACAACCATCGGCAACTACCGCAAGCACCGCCTTGAAGCCATCGTGCAGGACAAGGGCGCGATCCTGTCGTTTTCCGATGCCGGTGCCCACATCCGCAACATGGCCTTCTACAACTTCCCGCTGCGGATGCTGAAGCTGGTCAACGATGCCAACGTCGAAGGCCGCAGCTTCATGAGCATGGAACACGCCGTGTGGCGGCTGACCGGCGAACTCGGCGACTGGTTCGGCATCGACGCCGGTCATCTGCGGCTCGGTGATCGCGCCGACATCGCCATCATCGACCCGCGCGGGCTTGATGCCTCGACCGCCGCCTATGCCGAAGCGCCGATGCCGGAATTCGGTGGCGTGATGCGCATGGTCAACCGCAACGATGCGGCCGTGGCTGCGACCATCATCAACGGCCGCATCGCCTATCGGCAGACCCGCTTCGCCGCCGATTTCGGCGAACAGCGCGGTTACGGCCGATTCCTGCGCGCGGGCGAAATTCCGGCGCGTGACGCAGCGTCCGTCGAGGCCAGCCTGGCCCGAGCCGCCTGAACATGGCGGACGACGCGCCACCACGGCGCACCCAGGCCGAACGCCGCGCCGGCAGCCTGCGGCGGCTGCTCGACGCCGCAACTTCCGCACTGATCGAGATCGGCTACTACCGCACCACGATCGCGGAAATCTGCGCCCGTGCCGGACTGTCGCAGGGGGCCTTGTTCCGCCACTTCGATACCCGCATCGCGCTGCTGATCGCGGTTGCCGAAGATATCGACGAGGGCTTGCGCGCGCTGTATCGCCGCGATTTCGAGCAGCTGCATCCAGCCCAGACCGATGAACTGCTGCTGGCCATGTCGGTGCTGCGCGCCAATGTCGCCTCGCCGCTGCATCAGGCCTGGTTCGAACTGTTGATGGCGGCGCGCACCGATGCAGCACTCCACGCCGCCCTGCTGCCGATCTGGCAGCGCCGCGCTGCGGACGACCAGGCGCTGGCTGCGCTGCTGCTGCCCGATGCGGCGCAGCACTTGCCGGATTTCGCGGTGATCGTCGACACCATGGTCACCCTGTTTCACGGCGAAGGTGTCGACCGTTTCCTGCGTCACGATCCTGACGCCGAAGCACGCCGCATGGCCTGGCTGATCGACCGCCTGCGGCCGCTGCTCGAGCAGGCCGATATCCGGAAATGATCCTGCGGCAAGTCGCACAAAATGGGGCGGCAAAGTGCCGCCGATAGAGCGTTTGACTCACGTACGCGGGCGGCACCTTCATTTATAGTGCGGCGACGGCCTTCGTCCGGAATGCTGCTGCACGATCGTGATCTGACCGCCTGACGCCGACTGGATGAAGAACCCGTTTCTCAGCGTACGAATGCGCCTGCTGGCCTTGTGCCTGGGCTCCGTATTGGTGCTGGGTGGTGCCAGCGCCTTCATCGTGCTGCTGATGGTGCAGGATCAGCAGGACCGCGAGGAGCGGCAGACCCAGTTCGAGCGCTACGAAACGGTGCACGCCGTGCAGCAGGCGCAAGGCCTGTTCCGGCATCGCAGCGGCCAGACCACGTCGGCCAACGCCATGGGCGACAAGGCCGCCCTCGATGCTGCACGCACGGCGCAGCAAGTCGCGAAAACCAATCTCGATCGCGAGTTGCTCCGCTTCGCCCGCTTCGACGAAACCAGCGCCAAGCGGATCGAAGATGCCAACAGCGCGGTCGCCGATCTGTCGGACCGTGCGATCGCCGCGATGGTCGCCGGCCGCCAGCCGGAAGTCGTCAGCAACCTGACCGACTTGCAGCAAAGGCTTGACCAGATCGAGGAAACGCTGCGCGCCGCCAAGCTGCGCGAGCAGACCCAGTTGCACCAGCGGCAGACCGGCGAACGGCAGCGCGTGGAAAACGCGATCCGCTTCGCGAGCCTGGTGATCGGCGGCGCGATCATTCTCGGCTTGATCGCCACCTTCACGGTGGTGCGCTCGGTGATCCGGCCGCTGCAGATCACCACCGATGCGATCCGCCAGGTCAATGCCGGGGCCATCGAGATCGACCTGCCGCCGATTCGCCCCGACGAGTTCGGCGACATGGCCGTGGCCCTGCGCCAGTTCCGCGATCAGGCCGAGCGCCTGCGCCGTCTGGCCTATTACGACCCGCTGACCGGCCTCGGCAACCGTGCCCGGCTGGAGGAAAGCCTGCAAAGGGCCATTGACCGCTCGCGCCAGACGCGCGAGCCGGTCGCCCTGTTCTATGTCGATCTCGACAACTTCCGCGCCGTCAACGACAAGTTCGGCCACAAGGCCGGCGATCGCTATCTGGGCGAAGCTGCCAGCCGCCTGAACCGTTTCATGCCGCCGGGCGCGCAGCTCTGCCGGCACAGCGGTGACAAGTTCGCGATCACCATTGATCGGCTCGACGCCGGTTCGTCGCTGGAAAATACGCTGCGCGAGCAGGCCGACAGCGTGTTGCGCGGCGTGTCGGAAAGCTATCCGCTGGGCGATCACCTGCTGCACATGGCGGTGTCGATCGGCATTGCGGTGTTCCCCGGTGACGGCGAAACCGCCGAACAGATCATCGCCAGCGCCGAAGCGGCGATGTACGTCGCCAAGAAGAACGGCCGCAACAACGCCCGCTTCGCCTCCGCCCAGCTCACCGGCACCATGCGCAAGCAACTGGCGCTGGCCAGCGAAATCCGGCGCGGCCTGGAACGCGGCGAATTCGAGCCGTTCTACCAGCCGGTGGTCGATGTCGAACAGGGCCGGGTGATCGGTGCCGAAGCGCTGCTGCGCTGGCGGCATCCGGAAAACGGCCTGATGCCGCCGAGCGATTTCATCCAGGTGGCGGAAGAGTCCGGGCTGATCAACCAATTGGGCGAGCTGTGCCTGATCAAGGCGCACGAACAGGCGCAGGTCTGGGCGTCCAGGAACCGGCGCATCCGGGTGTCGGTGAACCTGTCGGTGCGCCAGGTGCACGATGGGAAAATCTTGCAGATCCTGCGCGGCTTCGGCAGCTCGCCCGGCTCGCGCGAGCGGCTGATCGACTTCGAGCTGACCGAATCGGCCTTGCTCGATTCCACCGAGTACAGCCACACCATGCTCACCGAGATCAAGCGTCTCGGCTTTCGCA
Source organism: Nevskia sp. (assembly GCA_021732745.1). Classification (GTDB taxonomy): domain Bacteria; phylum Pseudomonadota; class Gammaproteobacteria; order Nevskiales; family Nevskiaceae; genus Nevskia. The sequence goes on from JAKFUK010000002.1 coordinate 899,984, forward strand.
TCGGGCTTGATGATTTCGGCACCGGTTATTCCTCGTTCAGCTATCTGCAACGGCTGCCGATCGACAAGATCAAGATCGACCGCCAGTTCGTGACCGCGATGGGCGCGTCCAAGCAGGCGCTGGCGATCGTCTCAGCCACCCTGACCCTGGCCCAGAACCTTGATCTGGGCGTGATCGCCGAAGGCGTGGAAAGCACCGAGCAGATGCGCCAGCTGCGCATTCTTGGCTGCAAGCTGCAACAGGGTTTTTACTTCACTCGCGCGCTGCCGGCGGCAGATTTCGAGGCCTGGTCGATCGCTTTCGAGCGCGGCGGCATGGAGGCCCATGCGCTCTCCGTCGCCACTCGCGAGCCGGTCACCATCGGCTTGCGCTGAAGTTTCAGCTGCCGCGCCAGCCGGCCAGCCGCGCCCGCGCTTCATTGGCCACCAGCGGGGCGCTGTCGCTGCAGGCCCGTTCCCAGATCTTCAGCGCATCGTCGGGCAATAGCCGCGCCAGCGCTTCGTAGGCGGTGAGCCGCGTGCGTCGACAGGGATGACGGCGCGCGAGATCGCCCAGCAACTGGCAGGTTTCGCCGTTGCCGGCGTGGCCGGCCATGGCCACCGCGTCGATGCGCCGCGCGGTGTCGGTATGGGCACCGAAACCCGCGATGGTACGGCGCTGCAAGTCGAAATAGAACTGGTCGCGGGCGTTGAGCACCGGGGAATCGAACATCAGGCTCAGGGTGATGCTGATCTCGTCCGGCGGAAACTGGACGTGGAGATCGCGGCTTCCGCGATACAGCATGGCCCGGCCGCTGGCGAAGCGGGTTCGCTCCAGAAAGCGCAATTCGACTGCCTCGCCGACATAGCCTTCGATGGCGTCGTGGTCGTACTCGTAGATTTCGGTGACGTAGCCATCGCCGAAGTAGCCGACGGTCAGGAAATGGAAGTTGTGATCGTGGGCTACGTCGTAGCGTGGCTCGCTCATCTGCACGCGGCCGGCAGTGAGATCGGCAGACGAAGGCCAGATGTTGGCGCGCAGCCGGAAATCCTTGCCGCTGCCGAGCGGAATCGCCTGCGCCAATGCCGTCGAGCCGCCGTCGACCCGGCCGCCCAGACGCCGGTTCAGCAGCCGCACAATCAGTTCGCGGTCGTTGACCAGGGCACCCAGAACAGGGGCCAGCGACGCCAGACTGTTGGGATCATCGCGGTCGCCCAGGCGGCGGGCGCGGTCGATGACCTCCTCGACACTGACGAGCTGATCGCTGGCACAAGCAATCGTCAGCGCCATGTCAGCGATCCCGCTGGCGGCTGGGGGCCGGATCGTCGCGATCCAGCGCCTGCCGCGCCGACAGGCGCACCTGCGGATGCGGATCGTCCAGCGCTGCGTTGAGCAGCTTGCGGGCCAGCGAGCGGCTCAGCCGGCCAATGTTCTGAAGCGCCGCGCCGCGCACGCCGGGGTTGGGATGCGCAGCCAGCGCCTGCAGCGGCTTCAGCGAGGTGTGGTGCGCCAGTCGGCCCGCCAGCCAGGCGGCAGCTTTCAGATCGGTGGTGTCGGGATCGGCGTCGGTGCATTGCCAGGCGTGCAGGCTGTCCCTGCTGAAACGCCATTCAAGCAGCGCCTGCGGGGCCGATTCGAGCATCAGGATCAGCAGCGGTGCCTCGATGCGGTAATCGAAGACCAGACCGGCCACCGGCATCCGCAGCAGTTCACCGGGGGCAACGGATATCGAGCCGGCGCGGCTCAGCCGCTGCGCCGGATCGAACACGGCATCGCGGAATCCGTCCGGTAGCTGATAGCGATCAAGCCGCAGCGGCAGGCTGCCGATCGGCGCCACCAGCGTGTCGCGAACGGTGCTGTGAAGGTAGCGGCGTGCCTGCGTCAACAAGCGCAGGGACAAAGTCCAGGCCGCGCCCTGAGCCAGTTGCAGGGTGGGTCCGCCCGAGCTGCCGACGGCAGCGGGATCGTCGACCAGCGCCTGCAAGCGTTCGTTGATCACCGCTTCGGCGACCTGCGGATCGAGCAGAAGCCGGAACAGCGGCTCGCAGGTCCAGAACGTATCCGCCCAGGCCGGCGAGTAACGCTTGCCGACCTGTGCCGCGAATGCCGCCACCAAAGGGTTCTGGACGATCATCGCGCTGCAGTCGCGTCCTTGTGAGGCAGGCAGGATGCTGCACTGTGCCACGTTGCTGTCGAAAGCGGTCGGCCACGGCGCTGCGCAAGCCTGCCGACTGCATCCAATCGTCGCTGCGGCGCATCCAAGGGCCATCAACCCGGGAGCTTCGCCATGAACCATCGCCTCGTCGTGATCAGCAGCCTGCTGTGCGCCTTCGTCTGGCTCGGCATCAACAGTGCGCAGGAAGTGTCCGCCCACGACAGCGACGACAGCGTCAAGGGCTCGGGCAAGCGCGTCAGCGTCAGCCGCAGTCTGCCGCCATTCACCGCCATCGACCTGCGCGACGCCAGCGACCTTGATCTGCGCATCGGCACCGACACCAGTGTGATCGTCGAAGCCGACGGCAACCTGATCGAGCGCATCGTCACCGAAGTGGAAGGCGACACCCTGATCGTTCGCTCGAAAGGCGGCTATTCCATGCGCAAGAGCCCGAAACTGACGGTGACCCTGCCGCGCCTGACCGCACTGACCATCCACGGCAGCGGCGACGCCGACCTGCGCGGACTCGACAGCGAAAGCCTGAATTTGTCGATCCGCGGCTCCGGCGATATCGAAGCCGAGGGCCGCGCCGCAGTTCTCGGCGTGAGCATTCACGGCAGCGGCGATGCCGCGCTGGCCAAGCTCGTGGCCCGGCAGGTGCGGGCGTCGATCCACGGCAGCGGCGATATCGACGTCGAAGCGCGCGAATCACTCGATGCGGAAGTCAACGGCAGCGGCGACATCGTCTACGGCGGCCATCCTGCCCGGCTTTCGAAGCGAGTCCACGGCAGCGGCGAGATCGCGGCGCGCTGAATCGGGAGAACAAGTGTTCCATTTCCGGACGAAGGCGGCGCTATCCTTGTCGCCTTGAATTTCCCCTGTCCTGGAGTGACCTGATGAACGCCCCCCTGCCCGCCGGTGCCGCTGTGGCCGTCGATGCTGCCGAACTCGAATTGTTTCGCGACAACGTCCGCCGCTTCTTCACTGAGAACGTCGAACCGCACTACGAACAGTGGGAGCGGGACGGCAAGTTTCCGGCCTCGCTGTACCTGGAAATGGGCGCCAACGGCCTGCTCTGCGTCGACATGCCGGAAGCCTACGGCGGTGCTGGCGCGCCGTTCGAGTTCTCGATGGTGGTGATCGAGGAAGCCGCGCGCATGGGCTTCCTGGCGCTGGCCTCGAACCTGTCGGTGCATTCCGACATCGCCGCCCCCTACATCCTGCATCTGGGCAGCGATTTCCAGCGCCAGAAGTACCTGCCGCGAATGGCCAGCGGCGAGTGCATCGGCGCCATCGGCATGTCCGAACCCGGTGCCGGTTCCGACCTGCAGGGCATCAAGACTTCGGCCCTGCCAGACGGCGACGGCGGCTACATCATCAACGGCTCGAAGACCTTCATCACCAACGGCCAGCACGCCGGTGTCGTGATCCTCGCCACCAAAACCGATCCGAAAGCCGGTGCCAAGGGCACGACGCTGTTCACTTTCGACACCGCCTTGCCTGGCTTCAAGCGCGGCCGCAACCTCGACAAGATCGGCTTGCACTCGGCCGACACCAGCGAGCTTTTCTTCGACAACGTGAAGATTTCGGCTGACGAAGTGCTGGGCCGGGTCGGCGGCGGCTTTGGTCATCTGGTCGATGAACTCCCGCGCGAGCGTCTGGCACTGGCCGTCACCGCCGTCGGCCACGCAGAAGGTGCCTTGGAGAAGACCATCAAGTACACGATGGAGCGCAAGGCCTTCGGCAACCCGATCGCCAGCTTCCAGAACACCCGCTTCGAGTTGGCCAAGTGCAAGACTGACATCGAGGTGCACCGCGCCTTCGTCGAGAAGTGCAACGCCCAATACGCGATTGGCAAGCTCGACGTGCCGACCGCCGCGATGGTCAAACTCGCCACCACCGAGATGGAAGGCCGGGTCACCGATGCCTGCCTGCAGTTGTTCGGTGGCTACGGCTACATGACCGAATACCCGATCAGCCGCTACTGGGCCGATGCGCGCATCCAGCGCATCTACGGCGGCACCAGCGAAATCATGAAGGAAGTGATCGCCCGCAGCCTGGTTGGTCGCTGACTTCGCGGCTCGCCTCGCCGCTCAGAACGCCGCGCGCTGGATCAGGAAGTACGACACCACCAGCGCGCCGGTGTAGAAAACGCTGACCGCTGCGGCGGCTGCAATCCGCATGGCGATGCCGGCACCGCCGACCTCTCGATACGCGAATGCAGTCGCCCAGCCGAGCAGGGCTTCGGGCAGCAGCACGTAGTCGGCGATGCCGTAATGGGTGCTGACGTTGCGCGGCCGCCAGATGCCGAACAGCGGTGCCGCCCATTCAGAAGCCGCGAACACCGCCAGCGCCAGCACGCCGGCCAGCATTGTCGAGCCGCGGGCAATCAGCAGCACCCAGAACAGCGGAATCACCCACATGCCGGCCATGTAGACCGGCACATGACCACCGATGCGCGGCGCGCCGAGATCCGGGAAGCTGAGGATGCCGATCAGCTGCGACAGCACCCAGTCCGGCACCACCTGAAAGATCGACAACGGCAGCAGGAACCACCACAAATCGAGCCAATGACCGTGGCCGCTGCTACGCGCGAACAGCGGCAGCAGCAGATTGAAAGCCACGACCAGCGCCAGCACCGCCAGCCCGAGCATCGGCGCATGCAGGTACTGGAACGCCGCCCAGCCGCCTGCGGCGAGCAGGCCGTTGAGGATCAGCGCGTCGCGGGCTTCACGCATCGGCCAGAGCGGGCGCGGTTCAGGCGGCGAGCAGCTTTTCGATGTCCTTGGCGATCGCGGCCGGGGTGTCGATCGAACCGTAGCGCCTCAGCACTTCGCCGTTCTTCGCGACCAGGAACTTGGTGAAGTTCCACTTGATCGCCTCCGAGCCGAGGATGCCTTTCTCTTCGGATTTCAGGAACTTGTAGAGCGGATGCGCATCGTCGCCATTGACCTTGATCTTGGCGAACATCGGGAAGCTGACGTCATAGGTCAGCGAGCAGAACTGCTGGATTTCCTTTTCATCGCCCGGTTCCTGATGACCGAACTGGTCGCAGGGAAAGCCGAGGATTTCCATACCTTTGTCATGCAAATCCCGGTAGGCCGCTTCCAGCCCCTTGTACTGCGGCGTGAAGCCGCATTTGGAGGCGACGTTGACGATCAACAGAACCTTGCCTTTGAACTCGGCCAGGGAAACGGTCTTGCCGTCGATGGTGGTGGCGTTGAAATCGTAGATGGAGGGCATGGCGTGCTCGTTGGAACCTGGAATCAATGAATGCGGTTAACCCAATAGGCCGGGTCGCGACGATGATGACTGACCGCGAAGATCATGATGTAAGTCGGGTGTGCTTCGTACACCAGCCAGTACGGATACGGCTTGATCGTCCGACGTCTGAAGCCATCCTGATCGGCGTTTGCGCGTAGCGGGTGCTGGGCAGCCGATACGGCGGCGCTGTAGATCGCGCGGAGAAACTTTCCCCCTGATCCGGCGCGCTGCAAGTCGTACCAACGCGCCGCCTCCAGCAGCTCGGCGTGCGCTTCCAAATGGAAGCGGATGCTCACGCCGGTCGCTCGACTCCGAATTCAGCGAACAACTCGTCAAACACTCGCTGGCCGTCCAGCATCACCGACGGATCAAGCCGCGCTTGATCCCGGCGGCGGAGCAACTCGGCACGCCATTCCGCGGTGACCGCCGGGTCAGAAGTGTCATCAAGGCTCGAAAACAGCGCCGCCGCAAGCAATTCCCGATCATCGACGGGCAAGGCAAGCGCCTGCTCCAGCAGCGTCTTCTTCAGTTCCATGACCTGTCGATCCCCCAAAGAAACCACTGCCGGAGCTTAAACCGGCCCTCAGAAATTCGCTGCATCCAGCGCCATCAACTCGCTGGCTGGCTGGCGCACGTTGGCGCACAGGCTCATCACCTGCGGCAGCATGCGGGCGGCGAAGAACTGCGCGGTGTTGAGCTTCTGCTGCTTGAAGATCTCGTCGCTGGAATTGCTCGCGGCCTTGGCCATGCGCAGCCAGTTGTAGCCGAGGTAGGTCAGCGAGAACGCGCGCTGGAAATCCACCGCGCCGAAGCCGGCGTCGTTCGGGTTGGTCTTGAACGATTCCTGCAGCCAGGCGGTGGTCTTTTCCAGTTCGTCGAGCGCTTCGCGCAGCGGCTTGGCGATGAAGCCGAGCGGCGCGTCGCCGGTCGATTCCGAGCGCACCTTGGCGAAGAAGCGCTTCGGCAGGCGACCGTTGTCGATCATCAGCTTGCGGCGCACCAGATCCATCGCCTGAATGCCGTTGGTGCCTTCGTAAAGACACAGGATTTTGGCGTCGCGCATGATCTGCTCGACCCCGTGTTCGCGGATGAAGCCGTGGCCGCCGTAGACCTGGATCGCCAGGCTGCCGAGGTCGACGGCCGAGTCGGTGCAGAAACTCTTGACCAGCGGCGTGTTCAGCTCGACCCAGTCATTGGCTTCCTCGCGGACCGCCGGGTCCGGGTGGTGATGGGCCATGTCGACATACATGCCGGTCTCGTAGGCCAGCACGCGGGCGCCTTCGGTGGTCGCGCGCATGGTCAGCAGCATGCGGCGCACGTCCGGGTGGTCGATGATCGTCGCCCCACCATTGAAAGCCTTGCCCTGCTTGCGGTCCTTGGCGTAAGCAATCGCGTTCTGGGTGGCCAGCTCGCAAAGCCCCAAGCCCTGCATGCCGACCAGGATGCGCGCGAGATTCATCATCACGAACATGTTCTGGATGCCGGTATTAGGCAGCCCGACCAGCCAGCCCGTCGCCCCCTCGAACTGCAAGGCGCAGGTGCAGGAACCGTGAATGCCCATCTTGTGCTCGATGGATGTACAGGTGACCTTGTTGCGGGCGCCGATCGAGCCGTCGGCATTGACCAGGAACTTCGGCACCGCGAAGGTCGTCAGCCCCTTCACACCCGCCGGGCCGCCTTCGATGCGGGCCAGCACGAAGTGAATGATGTTGTCGGCCATCGTGTGCTCGCCGGAGGTGATGAAAATCTTGCCTCCTTCGAGCGAATAGCTGCCGTCGGCGTTCGGGATCGCCTTGGTCTTGATCGAACCCAGGTCGGTGCCGGCCTGCGGCTCGGTGATGCACATGGTGCCGGTCCACTCGCCGGTGGCGAGCTTCGGCAAATAGGTCTGCTTCACGTCATCGGAACCGGCTGCGAGGATGCCCTCGAAGCAGCCGACGGTCAGGCCCGGATACAGCGCGAAGGCAACATCCGCCGAGCACAGCATCTCGTCAATGACCTTGCCAAGGGTGTACGGCAGGCCGGCACCGCCCCATTCCGCCGGGTTGGAAATGCCGACCCAGCCGGCTTCCTGATACTGCTTGTAGGCTTCCTTGAAGCCTTTCGGCACCGTCACATCGCCGTTGCTGAGCTTGCAGCCTTCAGCATCGCCGGGCGCGTTCAGCGGCGCGACCTGATTCTCGATCAGCTTGGCGGCTTCCTCGATCAGGCCGTTCAAGGTGTCCGGCGTGGCATCGGCCATGGCCGGCATGTCGGCGAGCGTGCCGACATTCAGCACGTCGTTGAGAACAAACTGAATTTCGCGCACGGGCGCTGTGTAGGTCGCCATGACAGAGCAACTCCGGGGTCAGGATGAAGGGGTTTATCGACGCCGCCTCAGCAGCCGGAAGGCAGCCGGAAGGCAGCCGTGAGCAGCGTGGAAAAACCGATTCTGGAATAAAAGGCTAGCACGACGAGCCGCGATTTCGACTCGACCAGGGCTTTTCGACAGCGTCCGGCTCAGATCGGCGGCACCACTTCCGGATAGGCCACGAAACGCAATTCGATCTTCGCGGCGGCCGCCGCCGCAGAAACCTCGGCGCGTTGCGGGTCCGGGCCGACGTAGATCAGGATCATGCCGCTCAAGTCCTCGCTGCGATGGGCGGCAAGTGCCGCCAGCAGGGTGCGGCGGTTGCGTTCGGGATCCGGACCGGCGATGCCGAGGTAGTCGCGCTCGGCCGATGCTGCCTGCAATTTCTTGCCCAGTTCGGCGATGTCCTGCGCTTCCGGTGCCGCCTCGATCATCGCGAAGAAATAGAAACTGTCGAGTTCCGGCGGCACCTGGGTGCCAGCCAGACGCATGGCGGTGTCCAGACTGAATGCGCTGTCGGCCGGCTCGCTGGTCGACACAGGAGAAGCCGCCGGCAGTTCCGATGGCGACCGCCAGGCCAGCAGCAGCGCTGCCACGATCACGGCGCAGATCGCCACTGCGGTTTTCAGGTCGCGGGACGGCAAGGTGGCGGCTGCGGTCATCGGAATCAGGGTCATCGGCGGTCGGGCACGAAGCCTAGCATTGCCCACAGGCAATTCCGGCACTCCGGCAAGCCGGAATTGGCTCGAAAACCACTGCCGGAACGCAGAAAAGCCCGTCAAAAGCCCTGTGGCATAATCCAGCCCCTTTTGCCGCGCCTTAGGTTTCCGACGTGCTGGAATTGCTCGATCTGCTGATCCCGGTTGCCCACGCCCAGAGCGCTGCCCCTTCGCAGCCGGGCCTGCTCGCCGCCACCTGGCCGCTGCTGGTGATGCTGCCGCTGTTCTATTTCCTGATGATCCGGCCACAGATGCGGCGCTCGAAGGAAGCCCGGGAAATGCTCGGCAAGCTGGCCAAGGGCGACGAAGTGGTGTCCAGCGGCGGGCTCGCCGGCCGAATCACCGCCATCGGCGAGAACTATCTGACCGTCGAGATTGCTGACAAGGTCGAGGTCAAGTTCCAGAAGGCCGCCGTCACCACCGTGTTGCCGAAAGGCACGCTGAAGAACCTTTAAGCCGCTCGCGGCAAGATTCCGGGGCTTGACTGCCCGGACAGCGGCCGCAATACCTTGAGAATCCCGGAGCGGCGTCGCTGACGCCGATCCCTCGCAGCCCGACGAACCGCCATGCATCACTACCCCTTCTGGAAGCCCGTGACGTTGATCATCGTCACGCTGCTTGGCGCGCTCTATGCGCTGCCGAATCTTTATGGCGAAGACCTCGCCGTGCAGATCAGCACCAGCTCCGGCGATCCCCTGCCAGCGGATTTCGGCGACACCGTGGCCAAGACCCTGGACGCCGGACAGCTGACGGCGATCGGCTCGCGCCTTGAAGGCACGCAATGGGTGGCCCGCTTCGACAGCCCGGAAACGCAGCTGAAAGCCGTTGATGCGCTGAAGCGCGATCTCGATGGCAAAGGCTATGTCGCCGCGCTCAACCTCGCATCAAAGACGCCGAAGTGGCTGTCCGCACTCGGCGGCAAGCCGATGGCGCTTGGCCTCGATCTGCGCGGCGGCGTGCATTTCCTGCTGCAAGTCGCGGTGGAGGACGTCAAGAAGGCGGCCGTCAAGCGGTTGATCAATGACGTGCCGAAACTCTTGCGCGACAAGGACATCCGCTACACCGGCCGTCGCGAAGCCGGCGAGTCGATCGTCATCGAATTCGCCGATGCCGAACGGCTGGAAAAGGGTCGCGCTGCCATCGCCACGGAAAACCCCGACCTGACGCTGGCCACGCCGCCAGACGCTACCGGTCCGGCGCTGCTGGTGACCTTGTCGGAAGTCGCCGCCAAGCGTCTGATCGACGATGCCGTCGACAAAAACCTGATCACCCTGCGCAATCGCGTCAACCAGTTCGGCGTTGCCGAGCCGATCGTGCAGCGCCAAGGGGCCGATCGCATCGTCGTGCAGTTGCCGGGCGTGCAAGACCCGACGCGCGTCAAGGAATTGCTCGGCGCGACCGCCACGCTGGAATACCGCGCAGTCGACGAGAACGCCGATGCCGCCGGTGCTGCCGCCAGCGGCATCATTCCGGCCGGTGACGAGCTGTATTACGAGCGCGGCACCCGTCGGCCGTTCCTGTTGAAGCGTGAAGCGATCGCCAGCGGTGCCGAGCTGACCAGCGCCCAGCCGACCGTCGACCAGGAATCCGGCACGCCGGCCGTCAGCGTCACGCTCGATGCCAATGGTGCCAAGCGGATGCTCGATTTCACCTCGAAGAACGTCGGCAAGCTGATGGCGGTCGTCTATCGCGAAACCGAGATCAAGACCACCTACAACGCGCGTGGCGACGCGATCCGCGAACGCCGCGACGTGCAGGAAGTGATTTCCGCCGCCACCATTCGCGGCGTCTTCGGTTCGCGCTTCCAGACCACCGGTCTGGAAAGCCGCGAAGCCCGTGACCTTGCCGACCTGCTCAAGGCTGGTGCCCTGGTCGCCCCGATCGAGATCATCGAGGAACGCACCATCGGCCCGAGCTTGGGCGCCGACAACATCCGTCGCGGCATGTCGGCGGCACTCCTGGGCCTGGGCCTGGTGATGGTGTTCATGGTCGTCTACTACCGCGTGTTCGGCCTGTTCGCGATTGCCGCGCTCACCGTCAACCTGCTGCTGCTGACCGCCGTGCTGTCGCTGTTCCAAGCCACGCTGACCATGCCCGGCATCGCCGGCATCGTGTTGCACATGGGTATCGCGGTCGACGCCAACGTGCTGATCTACGAGCGCATTCGTGAAGAACTGCGCGCCGGCCTCAAACCCCATCAGGCGATCGACGCCGGTTACGACCGCGCTTTCCTGACCATCGCCGACGCCAATGTCACCGTGTTGATCGGCACGCTGATCCTGTTCTTCCTCGGTGCTGGTGCGCTCAAAGGTTTTGCGATCACGCTGGCCATCGGTATCGTCACTTCGCAGTTCACGGCGATCGTGGGTAGTCGCACGCTTGCCCACTGGGTGTTCGGCAAACGCCAGAACCTCAAAGATCTGCCGATCTGGTAACCCGGAGCCCAGCCCATGAAAATTTTCGCGAATGTTCCGAACATCGACTTCATGCGCCAGCGCAAGGTCGGCCTCGTGGTGTCGGCGCTGCTGACCACCGCGTCGATCCTGCTGGTGCTGTTCCGTGGCTTGAATTTCGGTATCGACTTCACTGGCGGCGTGCTGGTGGAAGTGCAGTTCCCGCAGTCGGTGCAGCTCGAAAAGGTCCGCGAGGATCTGGGCCGTGGCGGCTACGAGCACGGCATCGTCCAGTATTTCGGCGGCTCCTCCACCGTACTGATCCGCCTGCCGCCGAACCAGGAAACCTCGGCGTCCCTGAGCAGCAAGGTGCTGGCCGCAGTCGGTGCCGGTGAAGCCGGGGTGGAGATGCGCCGCGTCGAATTCGTCGGCCCGCAGGTCGGCGAGGAACTGAGCGAGAAGGGTTCGATCGCGATGCTGGTGGCATTTGGCCTGATCGCAGCGTTCATCGCCTTCCGCTTCGAATGGAAGTTCGCGATCGGTGCGATTGCCGCACTGATTCACGACGCGGTGATGGTGCTCGGTTTCCTGTCGCTGACCTGGGTCGAGTTCGACCTGACCACGCTCGCGGCGATCCTGGCGCTGATCGGCTACTCGAACAACGAAACCATCGTCATCTTTGATCGCGTTCGCGAAAACCTCATTCGCACGCGCAAGGCGACGGTATTCGAGGTGGTGAATCTCTCGGTCAACCAGACCCTGCTGCGCTCGATCATCACCCACGTCACCACCCTGCTGGTCTGCGTGGCGCTGTTCACGCTGGGCGGCTCGACGGTGCACAGCTTCTCGGTGTCGATGATCGTCGGCGTGATCGTCGCGACCTATTCCTCGATCTACGTCTCCACCGGCCTCGCCGTGGCGCTCGGTGTGAAGCGCGACGATCTGCTGCCGCCGGAAGAGAAGGACGAGAAGGTCAAGGCGGAGAAGCTGGCCAAGGCGGAGAACGACGGCGCGGTGGTCTGATCCACCTGCAGCGCCGCGCAAGGCCTATGGCCCTGACCCAGGTCAGGGCCATTTTTGTATGCGGCGCTTGCGGCCGGCCGCGCCGAGGCTCGCTGCAGGCAGGCGCGCGAATTTTCCGAGCGGGATTTTCTTGTAGTGGCGCGACCGACAGCCGCCGTGCTTAGATTGATGCAGGCCAGCAAACAATCCCCGTCGGGCGCTGCGAACAGAAGCCGTTTTGCCCCTTCGGACAGCAAGCAGAATCATTGTTGACAGGCCTTGGGGTTGTCTGCGGTTTGCAGATCATTCGGGTAGCGGAGAAAGGGAATGCTCGGATTTCCTTCGCGAATGCGGTGGCTGTCGGCAGCCTTGGCAGCCGCGCTGGGCGTGGCCGGCTGTGCCGGCCCGGCGGCCAAGCCGCCTGCGGTCGTCAAGACCAGCCCGCCTCCGCCTGCTGTGAAGAAGGCGCCCGCAGCCAGGATCGCGTTGAGCGAAGAAGAGCGGGCCGCCGCCGAGGCAGCACTGCAACTGGGCCTGCGCTACAGCAGCGGCAGCGGTGTGCCGAAGGACAATGCCCAGGCTTTCAGCTGGTTCAAGCGCGCCGCGAATGCCGGCCTTGCCGAAGGCCAGTCGGCCGTGGGGTCCTGCTATCTGTACGGCCTGGGCGTGCCGAAGAACGATGCGACCGCTGCCCAGTGGTACGGCAAGGCCGCAGCACAGGGCAATGCGCTGGCCCAGGTTCGGCTCGGAGCCCTGTATTTTTCCGGTCGCGGCGTTGTGCAGGATGACCGCAAGGCGGCCAACTTTTTCGCTCGGGCGGCTGCGTCGGGCGATCTCCAGGGCAAATACAACCTGGCGCTGCTGCGTCTGGTCGGCCGTGGCGTTGCACTCGACCGGCCCAAGGCCATCGCGACGATCATGGAGACGGCGCGCGCCGGCTTGCCGGACGCGCAGGTCAAGCTGGCAGCGATGTATTTCCAGGGGGTCGGCCTGAAGAAGGACCAGGCGCAGGCGATGGTCTGGGTCCGGAAAGCGGCCGAACAGGATGACCCGATCGGCCAGGCCTCCCTGGCCGCCGAATATGTGCGCGGCGTGCTGCTGCCCAAGAACGAAGCGCTCGCCTTCAGCTGGATGACGAAAGCGGCGGCGCATGGCGAGCCCGAGCACCTGTATGAACTCAGCCGCTTTCACTCGGCCGGTCTCGGCACCGCCAAGAACCCTGTCGAGGCGGTCAGGCTGCTGAAGCAATCGTCCGAACTCGGCTACGCCCTGGCGCAATACAGCCTGGCGCTCTGTTATTCCTCCGGCGATGGTGTTGCGCGCAACCAGGAAGAAGCAGCGAAATGGTTCCGGCTGGCGGCTGCGCAGGGCGCTGCCGACAAGCCTGCTGCAGCGACAACCAGGGCCACAGCCGGCTACGCCTCCTCGTCCCAGCCGGTGACGTCCGTGATTCCGGGACGTTCCATCATCAACCCGTAAAGCGCGCCGACACTGCTGCCACTGAGGTTCCGAGCCACCATGGAAGACATCCCGCAGCGAGTACGGATTGCGCTTTTCGCCTTGATCGGCTGGGCGCTGCTGCTGCCGGGGCCGGAGGTCCGGGCCGCTGGGGCTGGCTCCATTCACGAGGGCCAGGACGTCCGCATCAAGCGGCTGCACATCGACCTGGTGGTGAACGCCGACGGCAGCTACAGCCAGACGATGGACCTGGTCGAGCAGCTCAATTCCCTGCGCGCGGTCGAACAGGCCGGGCAGATCAAGCTGCCCTACAGCGCCAGTCTCGACACGCTCGACATCCTGGAGGCGAACACGCTCAAGGCGGACGGCCGCAAGCTGCCGGTGGCGCGGACGTCGATCTTCACCCAGGACGGACTGATTTCTGCCGAAGGCCTGACCTCGTTCCAGGATCTGAAGACGACGGTGGCGGTGTTTCCGACGCTGGAACCGGGCGACAGCATCGGCATCCGCTTCCGGGTGACGCGGCGCAAGCCGACGCTGCCGGGCGTGTTCACCTACACCCACACCTTCGCCGGCGACATTCAGAACGACGACGCGGTGATCACCCTGGTGGCACCGCGGAACTACCCGCTGAGCATCGAGAATCCCGGCCTAAAGGTGACGATGAGCGAGGCCCCGGGCGGCCTGCGGAAATGGACCTGGACCTACCGGAACAGTCGTGTGGAGTGGCCGGAAGATGGTTCGATCGACCCCATCACCTACCGACCGCGCCTGCTGATTTCATCGCTGGCCAGCTATCAGGATCTGGCCGTCGCCGCGAACCGCCAGTTCGCCGGCAAGGCGGCAGTGACGCCGGCCATACGGGCGGCGGCAGCGAAGATCACGGCCGGCACGAGCGACCCGCTGACCCAGACCAAGAAAATCTTCGACTGGGTGGCGAGGAACATCCGCTATTTTTCGATCACGCTGGATGTCGGCGGCTACATTCCTCGCAGCGCCGACGAAGTGCTCGCCTCCCGCTTCGGCGACTGCAAGGACCACACCGTCATCGTCGCCGCCCTGCTCGCGGCCCAGGGAATTCCGAGCATGCCGGCGCTGCTGACCACGGAGTCGATCTACGAATTGCCGAAGGTGCCGGTTCTGGCGGTGTTCAACCACGCCATCGTCTTTGTGCCCAGCCTGAACGTCTATCTGGACACCAACACCTCGTCGATTTCCTACGGCGCGCTGCCGGAAGTCGATGCCGACAAACCGGTTCTGCTGCTGGGCACGCCGCAAGCGCTGGCGCGCACGCCGGTGCTGGCCGCCGAAACCAATGGCACGCGGCTGGTCAGCAAGATCAGCATCGCCGCAGACGGTTCGGCCTCCGGCCGCGACGTGCTCACCGCCAGTGGCAGCACCGGCATCGCCTACGGTGGCTTTGCCGATGCCGTTTCCAGCACCGATCCGGTGCGGCTGACGCGCACCATCCTGCTGGCCAAGGGCTTCGCGGGCGAAGGCACCGCCACCGCCCGCCGGATCACCAACGAAGCCGATTTCCGCTTTGAACTGCTCTACGAACTGCGCGACCTGGCCTGGCTCGACCAGCCGGGCGGCGTGCGTGCCGAAGCGCCGATGGAATTCCTTGGCTCGTCGGTGCGCGCGGAGATCTCCAGCTCCCCCAATCGGACCGTGCCCTACGTCTGCTCGGCGCGAACCGACGTCGAAATCCTCGACCTCAGCTTCCCTGCCGGCCTGAGTCTGGCCCTGCCTCGCGGCGTGCATGCCGTCGGCCCCGATCGCAGCTACGACTCCAGCTACAGCCTCAAGGGCAGCACCGTGCATGTCGAACGCCGGTACGTCTCCCGCAGCCCGCGCGGTTACTGCGATCCCGCAGAATTTTCCGAACTTCGGCAGTTCCGCGAGAAAATCCTGCGCGATCTGCGCGCGGAGATTCGCTTCAGTCCGGCCAGCACGGCCACCGCAGTTTCGGGGCAACCATGAGCGCAGCTGGCCGTGGTTGCTGTCTGGCGGTGCTGGCCTTGCTGCTCGCCATGCCGGCAAGCGCTGCTCCGGCACCAGCGGCGGCGGCGCTGGTGCTGAGCGGCCGCGCCCAGCAGCATGCCTATGCAATCGGCTACAGCTATGGCGAGAAACTGCGTCCGCAGCGCAGCACGATCCTGTTCGATTTTCTGGTCGAGGGCCTCTACGACGTTCGCCTGCGAAAGGCCTTGCTCTACGGCGACCGGGAGCGCCAGAGCGCAGTCGCGGCTGTGACTGCGCGCAACGCCGGCACCGGCCCGGCGGCAGCGCCGCTGTCGGCGCAGCAGCTTTCCGTCTACGCCTATGCGCTCGGCATCGAAATCTCGCAGGTGCTGAGTCCGATCGGCGACCGCATTGATTTTCACAGCCTTGAGGCCGGCCTTCGGGACGGTCTGGACGGCGCGAAGCCGAGGCTGGTGCAGCCGGATTTTGCTGCCACGCTCGCCGACGTCCAGACCGAGCTTGACGCCGCCACCCTGACCATCGCCGCGCGCAACGGCGCGGATTCCGCAGAGTTCCTGATCCGCAACGGCCGCCGTCACGGTGTGGTCACCACCGCCAGCGGCTTGCAATACGAAATCATCCAGCAGGGCCAGGGTCCCCGCCCAAAAAGCAGCCATCTGGTGACCGTGAACTACAACGGCCGGCTGATCAGCGGCGAAATCTTCGACAACAGCCACGACAAGGGCAAGCCGGTGAGTTTCAAGCCGGCCCAGGTCATTGCCGGCATGCGCGAGGGCATCCTGCTGATGCCGGTAGGCAGCCGCTTCCGCTTGTTCGTGCCGCCCTATCTGGCCTATGCCGACCGCGGGGCCGGCACCAGCATCGGCCCGAATCAGTTGCTGATCTTTGAAGTGCTGTTGCTGCGGACGAAGTGAGCGCCGCCTACTCCTCAGTCACGATCGGCCGCGCCACCCCGCGCAATGCCTCCGACAGCTGCGCATGCAGCTTGTGCGGTGCCGCCAGGATGTGGCCGGTGCTCATCACGTCGCCGCGCGAGTCGTACAGCTCGGTGACCGTGCCGCCGGCTTCCTGCACCAGCACGATGCCCGCTGCCATGTCCCAGGGCTTGAGGCCCAGCTCGAAGTAGCCATCGAGGCGGCCGGCCGCGACATAGGCCAGATCGAGTGCTGCCGAACCGGCGCGACGAATGCCGGCCGAGTTGCCGGCGACGGTCTTCAGCATCGGCAGGTAGGCGTCGAGCAGATCGGCCCTGATCGGCACGCCGGTGCCGATCAGGGCGCTGTCGAGTTCCTTGGCCGTGCTGCCGCGAATCTTGCGGTTGTTCAGCGTGGCGCCCGAGCCTTTCGTCGCGATGTACAGATCCTGGGTGCAGGGCGCATAGATCACGCCGTGTTCGAGCTTGCCGCGCACCTGGATACCGATCGACACCGCGAAGTGCGGCAGGCCGTGCAGGAAGTTGGTGGTGCCATCGAGCGGGTCGACGATCCAGACCACTTCGTTGCTGCCGCTCGCGCCGCCTTCCTCACCGAGAATCGCGTGCTGCGGGTAGGCCTTGCGGATGATCTTGACGATCTCGCCTTCGGCGCTGCGGTCGATCTGGGTGACGAAATCGTTGCGGCCCTTGCTTTCGACGGTCAGCTGATCGACCCGATCGAGGTTGCGCATGATGAAATTGCCGGCGGAACGGGCAGCGGCGACGGCAATGTTGACGAGGGGGTGCATGGCAGGAAGCGGGTCCGGTGAACAAGGTTGCGGCGCGACACTGGCGTCCGCACGATCAAAGCCGGAAACTTCCGGCTTTGCCGTCGATGAATCAAGAAGTGGAACTATTATCCCGCATCCGGGTGGTACTCGTGGCTACGCGCCATCCCGGCAACATCGGTTCGGCCGCGCGCGCCATGCGCAACATGGGGCTGCGCGATCTGGCCCTGGTGACCCCGCATCGCTTTCCAGACCCCGAAGCCACTGCGCTGGCGTCCGGCGCTGACAGCATCCTCGAAAGCGCCACGATCCACGCCAGCTTGGCCGATGCCGTTGCCGACTGCGAGCACGTCATCGCCACCACGGCGCGCGTGCGCTACGTGTCGATCCCGTTCTCCGAGCCGCGCGAATGCGTGGCGAAGCTGGCAGCGGGCGCGCATCCGGGCCGCATCGCCATCGTTTTCGGCCGCGAGCGCATCGGCCTGACCAACGAGGAACTCGACCATTGCCGCGAAGCGGTGGCGATCCCCACCGATCCCGAATTCGGCTCGATGAACCTTGCCGCCGCCGTGCAGATCATGGCCTACGAGCTGCGCCTGGCCGCCGGTGCCAAGCTGCCCGAGTTGCCGGAACACCAGCCGGTGCCGCAGGGGCAGATGGAGCACTTCTTCGAGCATCTGGAGCGCGTGCTGATCGCCACCACCTTCATCGACCCCGCCGCGCCGCGCTTCATCATGCGGCGCATGCGCCGCATGTTCGGCCGCGCCGCCCCGGACAGTCACGAAGCCAACATCCTGCGTGGCATCCTCACCTCGGTCGAGGAAGCCCTGGGTCTGAAGCCGACCAGCAAGTCCTACCCCCATCTTCCCCATCCACCGCCATCCGCGAAGCAGGAACCATGACCGGCGTCCCGACCCTTGATTTCCGCCGTTATCACACGGACCGCAGCGCTTTTGTCGCCGAACTGGGCGCGGCCTACCGCGAATACGGCTTCTGCGGCCTGAGCCACCACGGCATTCCGAAGTCACTGATCGACGAGGCGTATCAGGTCTTCCAGGCCTTCTTCGCGCTGCCGGATGCCGCGAAGCGGCAATACGTCGCCGGCCCCGGCGGCACCCGCGGGCTGACGCCGTTCAAGGTCGAAACGGCGAAAGGTGCAGCGTTGCCAGACTTGAAGGAGTTCTGGCACATCGGCCGCGAAATCCCGCGTGATTCCAAGTACGCCGCGATCATGGCCCCGAACGTCTGGCCTGCCGAAGTGCCGGACTTCCAGGCCAGGGGCTACGCGCTGTACAGCGCACTCGGCGCACTCGGCGCGCGGGTGCTGTCGGCGCTGGCGCTGCACATCGGCCTGCCCGAACACTGGTTCGACGACAAGATCGACAGCGGCAACGCCATCCTGCGGGCGATCCACTACCCGCCGATCACCTCCGACGACATCCCGAATGTCCGCGCCGGCGCCCACGAAGACATCAACCTGATCACCCTGCTGGTCGGTGCCAGCGAAGGCGGACTGGAGGTCAAGACCCGCAAGGGCGAATGGCTGCCGATCACCACCGAAGGCGATGCCATCGTCGTCAACATCGGCGACATGCTGCAAAGGCTGACCAACCACGTCTATCCGTCGACGACGCACCGCGTGGTCAATCCGCAAGGCGATGCTGCACGCCGCGCCCGGTTTTCAGTGCCCTATTTCCTGCACCCGAACCCGGATTTCCTGATCGACGTGCTGCCGTCCTGCGTGACCCCGGACAACCCCAGCCGCTATCCGACGCCGATCACCGCCAACGATTACCTGTGGGAGCGGCTGCGGGAGATCAAGCTGGGCTGAGCTTTCAGAGCTTTCCTCACGCAGAGAACGCGGAGGACGCAGAGAACGGCAACAGCAGGAAAGCCTTTACGGAAGGTCTTCTCATTTTCGTTTTTCTCTGCGTCCTCCGCGTTCTCTGCGTGAGATCAAGTTTTTATTGCTTTTCCGGCTAGCGACTAAACTTCGCGTCATGCCGATCTATCTCGATCACAACGCCACCACGCCGCTTGATCCGCGGGTGCTGAACGCGATGCTGCCGTACCTGTCCGGGCCTTACGGCAATGCTTCCAGCGTGCACCGCTACGGGCGGGCTGCGCGTGACGCCATTGAGGCGGCGCGGGTACAGGTCGCGGCACTGGTCGGGGCTGAAGCCTCTGAAGTCAGCTTCACCAGCGGTGCCACCGAATCGAACAATCTTGCGATCAAGGGCTTGACCGAAGGCCGTGCGCCGACGCGCCTGCTGTACGGCGCAACCGAACATCCGGCGATTCTTGAAGCCGCCGAATCGCGGCGAGCGCATGGCTGGGGTGTGGAAACCATCGCCATCGACGCGGCGGGCCTTGTCGACTGGCCTGCTTTCCAAACTCAGTCGTCTCGCGGCCCGGTGCGGGTCGCAGCACTAATGCTCGCCAACAACGAAACCGGCGTGATCCAGGACTGCGCACGCGCCGCGCGGATGGTCCACGCGGCTGGCGCGCTGTTCCACGTCGATGCCGTGCAGGCGGCCGGCAAGCTGCCGTTCTCCTTCGCTGAAACGGGCGCGGACTTGATGTGCCTGTCGGCGCACAAGCTGTACGGGCCGAAGGGCGTCGGGGCGCTGCTGGTGAAATCCCACGTCGAACTGACGACCCAACTGCATGGCGGCGGGCAGGAGCGCGGCCTCAGAGGCGGCACCGAGAATCTGGCGGCGATCGTGGGATTTGGCGCGGCCTGCGAACTGGCTGCGGCGGAAGTCGGGCAGCGCATCGCCCGCTGGACCGAATTGACGACGCGCCTCGAAACCGGGCTGCGCGCCCTGTCGGGCATCACCATCTTCGGCGACGGCAGCCCGCGGCTGTCGAACACTGCGCAGTTCGGCGTCGCGGGCTGGGAAGGCGAGGCGCTGCTGATGGCGCTGGATCGCAAGGGCATTGCCGTGTCCAGCGGTTCGGCCTGCGCGTCCGGCACTGGCGAACCCAGCCATGTGCTGCTAGGCATGGGCTGGGACCGCGACACGGCGTTCTCGGCGATCCGCGTCAGCCTCGGTGTCGCCACCACGGACGCCGAGATCGACCGCTTCCTCGCCGTGCTCGGCGATCTGCGCTTGCAGGTCGCCGCATGATCTATCTCGACTACGCCGCCACCACGCCGCTCGACGAGCGCGTGTTCGAAGCGATGCTGCCCTACCTGAAACCGGACGGCCTGCACGGCAATCCGGCTTCGACTCACGGCCCCGGCTTCAAGGCGCGGGCAGCGGTGGAAGCGGCGCGCAGGCAGGTGGCGTCGCTGATCGGCGCGGATGCTTCCGAGATCATCTGGACCAGCGGCGCCACCGAATCGAACAATCTCGCGATCAAGGGCGCGCTGGAGTTTCGTGGTCTCCCGAAAGCCGGCAAGCCAGCGCACATCGTCACCTCGAAAACCGAGCACAAGTGCGTGCTCGACACCTGCCGGCATCTGGAAACCCTCGGTGCTCGCGTCACTTATCTGAAGCCCGACGCTGACGGCCGGGTGTCGCCAGAAGCGGTGATGGCGGCGATCACGCCGGATACCGCGCTGGTATCGCTGATGTGGGTCAACAACGAGATCGGCGCGGTCAACGACATCGAGCGCCTTGCGCCGAGCTTGCGCGAGCGCGGCGTGATGCTGCATGTCGATGCCGCACAGGCCGCCGGCAAGCTGGCGATTGATCTGGCCGCCGTGCCGATCGACCTGCTGAGCCTGTCGGCGCACAAGCTGTACGGCCCGAAAGGCGTCGGTGCGCTGTTCGTGCGCCGCAAGCCGCGCGCACGGCTGAGCCCCCAGATGCACGGCGGTGGCCACGAGCAGGGCATGCGTTCGGGCACGCTGGCACCCCATCAGGTGGTCGGCATGGGCGCTGCCTGCGCGCTGGCCGCTGAACGATTCGAAGCCGACATCGCGCATTGGAGCGGGCTGCGTGACGCACTTTGGACACGCCTGCGCGAGGTTCCCGGCGTGCTGCGCAACGGTCCGGCTGAGGGCACGCGCGCCGCGCCGCATCTGCTGAACCTGAGCTTCCCGGGCGTCGAAGGCGAAGCGCTGCGGGCATCGCTGGGCGGCATTGCCGTATCGAGCGGCTCCGCCTGTTCATCGGCGACTGCCGAGCCGTCCTACGTGCTGCGCGCGCTCGGTCGCGATGACGAAACCGCCAATGCGTCCTTGCGCTTCTCGTTCGGGCGCAAGACGACGCTGGCCGAGATCGAAACGGTCGCCCGCACGGTGATCGAGCAGGTCGCCTGGCTGCGCGAGCTGTCCCCGCTGCCGAGGACCTGGTAATGAGCGAACTCGACGACAGCAACCCCTTCGGTTACGCCCCGGAAATCTGGCGGCTGTTCCAGCGCGCCCCGAACGCCGGCTCGTTCGCCGACGATGTGCAAGGGGTGGTGAGTGCCGAAGCCGGCACGCCGGCCGCGCGTTCGGTGCTTCGGCTGGCGCTGCGATTCGACGGTGATCGGGTGGTCGATGCCCGTTTCCGGGCTTACGGCTGCCCGGCGTCGATCGCCGTCGGCGCGTACATCGCCGGCTGGGCGCAAGGCCGGAATCCGCAGGAATTGAGCCTGCTCAAAGCCGCCGACCTGCGCGCCGCGCTTGAAATTCCGGAGGATCGTGCACACTGTGCCCTGCTTGGGGAAGACGCGCTGCGCGCGGTGCTGACCCGATACAAGGAGCAACAGGCATGAGCATCGAACTGACGGAAAGCGCGGCAAAACGCATCCAGGCGCAGATCGCCAAGCGCGGCAAGGGCTATGGCCTGCGCATCGCAGTGAAGAAATCCGGCTGTTCCGGCTACGCCTACGTGCTCGATTACGCGGAAAGCGCGAGCGCCGAAGACCAGGTGTTCGACGCCTTCGGTGCCAAGGTCGTGGTGGCGAAGGAGCACCTGTCGTTCCTCGACGGCCTGACCCTGGATTTCCAGCGCGATGGCCTGAACGAAGCCTTCAAGTTCCGCAATCCCAACGTCACCGGCGAGTGCGGCTGCGGCGAGAGTTTCGCGGTCGGATAAGGCTTGGCAGCAGGCTTGCTGCAACGCCGCAGATTGCCGCTGTCACACGCAAACCGTTAACATTCCGTGTTTTTCCGCCCCCGAAGCTTTTCGTGGGCGCTTATTTCATCAAAACACACGGAACATCATCATGGCGGTTGAACGCACCCTTTCGATCATCAAGCCCGACGCCGTTGCCAAGAACGTCATCGGTGGCATCTATTCGCGCTTCGAAGCCGCCGGCCTGCGCATCGTCGCCGCCCGCATGGAGCACATGACCCGCGAAGAAGCCGAAGGTTTCTACGCCGTGCACAGCGCCCGTCCGTTCTTCAAGGACCTGGTCAGCTTCATGATCTCAGGCCCGGTCATCATCCAGGTGCTGGAAGGCGAAGACGCGGTTGCCAAGCACCGCGACATCATGGGTGCCACCGATCCGAAGAAGGCAGCAGCAGGCACGATCCGTGCTGATTTCGCTGACTCGATCGACGAAAACGCCGTTCACGGTTCGGACAGCCTGGAAAATGCCGCCCGCGAAATCAGCTACTTCTTCCGCATCACCGAACTCGCGCCGCGTACGCGCTGAGTCGGTTGACCGTGAGGGGTGAGGCGTGAGGCGTGAGGCGGAAAAGCGGGTGGTCGACGAGGGGCGGATTGCTCCTCTCGACACTGGCTTGCCTGCCGTAGCCCCGGGGCTGCCGCCCGGTGAAATCGGGCTCGGAAGTGCCATTCAAGGCTCTTCCGAAAACGCGCCCGATTCCACGCCTCACGCCTCACCCCTCACGCCTCACGCCCGGGTCAATCTTTTCGGGCTAGACCGCGCCGCGCTGCGCGCCGAGTTCGAAAAGATGGGCGAATCCGGCTACCGCGCCGACCAGATCATGCTGTGGATCTACCGGCGCGGCGTGGTCGATTTCGAGCAGATGAGCAATGTCGGCAAGGCCTTGCGCGCCCGGCTCGAAGCGCATTTCGTGATCCGCCCGCCGGAACTGGTCACCGAGCAGGTGTCGACCGATGGCACCCGCAAATGGGTGCTCAGGCTCGAGGAACGCGAGGGTCGGCCGGAAACGATGATCGAGACGGTCTACATCCCGGAAGCCAATCGCGGCACCTTGTGCATCAGCTCGCAGGCCGGCTGCGCGATGGACTGCTCGTTCTGTTCGACGGCCCAGGGTGGCTTTTCGCGCAACATGACCACGGCGGAAATCGTGGCCCAGGTGTACTTCGCCGGCAAGGCGCTCGGCGGTGACTTCCAGAACGAGAAAGTCATCTCCAACGTCGTGTTCATGGGCATGGGCGAGCCTCTCGCCAACTACAACGCGGTGCTGCCGGCGATCCGCATCCTGCTCGATGACTTCGGCTTTGGCCTCAGCAAGCGCCGAGTCACGGTGTCGACCTCCGGCCTGGTGCCGTTCATCGACCGTCTTGGCGATGATGTCGACACCGCACTCGCGATTTCGCTGCACGCGCCGAACGATCAGCTTCGCGATCAACTGGTGCCGATCAACAAGAAATACCCGATTGCCGAATTGATGGACGCCTGCCGCCGCTATCTGGCCGGCAAGGATCGCAAGGCGCACATCGTCTACGAATACGTGATGCTCGAAGGCGTCAACGACCAGCCCGAGCACGCGCGCGAACTCGCGAAGCTGCTCAACGCCGCCCACGGCGGTTACTCGGCGAAGGTCAACCTGATTCCCTTCAACCCGTTTCCGAACGCGCGCTACACGCGCTCGAAGCCGGACGTGATCAGCCGTTTCTCCGACATCCTGCGCGCCAAGGGCCTGCTGACGATGACCCGCCGCACCCGCGGTGACGATATCGACGCGGCCTGCGGGCAGCTCGTCGGCAAGGTTCAGAGCAAGCAGAAGAAGCGGCTCGGTGACATACCGGTGCGCGTGCAATGAAGAGCCCGCAGGCCGCGCGCCCGACTCGCCTTGCTCCGATCCCCACCGCTGTCGCGGCGGGGCCCCTCGTCGGGGGCTCGCGTGCTTCCTGTGGCCAATTGGTCGGAAAAGTGCAGAGCAAGCAGAAAAAGCGCCTCGGCGACATCCCCGTGAGGGTGCAGTGATCCGTGGCCTTGCGGCCGCTGCGCTGCTGCTGGTGTCGCTGACCGCCTGCGTCACCGAAACCAGCGGCGAGCTGCGCCCGCAGTCGCCGCCGGATCTGGAGGAAGCGGCAAAGATCAACACCCAGCTGGGTGTCGATTACGCGCGTCAGGGCCGCTTCGATGTGGCCGAGGAAAAGCTGCGCAAGGCCGTCGAACAGGACGAGAACTACGCGCAGGCGCACAGCATGCTGGCCTATGTGCTGACCCAGATCGGCGATCGCGAGGGTGCTGAGCGCGAGTACCGCCGCGCGCTGGCGCTGGCACCGGGTGACGCGGCCACGCACAACAATTTCGGCGTTTTCCTCTGCGATCTGGGCAAGACCAAGGAAGCCGATCGCGAATTCCAGACCGCCCTCGCCGATCGCAACTACCCGACGCCCGAGGCCGCCTGGACCAATGCCGGCATCTGCCAGCAGCAGGCGAAAGACCCGCGCGCCGAAGACAGTTTTCGCGCCGCACTCAAGATCAATCCCGAATACCGGGCGGCGCTGGCGCAGATCGCGGCCTTGACCTACCGCAAGAGCGACTGGCAACGCACCGATGCTTTCGTCAAGCGTTACGAAAAGCTCGGCAGTCTGACGCCGGACTTGCTGCTGATCGCCGCCCGCACCCAGCGCAAGCTCGGTGACAAGGTGGCTGCGCGGCGCTACGAACAAACCCTTCTGCGCGATTTCCCCGAATCCGACCAGGCCGTGCAACTGCTGAAGAACCCGCCTGCACCATGAATCCCGATCCGATTTCCCCCACACTGCGCGCGGCGTCCGAAGGCGCGGAAGCCACGCTGGTTTCCGCCACTGCCGGTCCCGGCCGGGTGATCCGCCAGGCGCGCGAACGCGCCAAGCTGGCCATCGAAGAGCTGGCCACCCTGACCCGGCTGGCCAAGTCCACGCTCGAAGCGCTGGAGCGCGATGACTTTTCGACGCTGACCGAAGCCGTTTACGTGCGCGGCTACTACCGCAAGTGCGCCAAGGTGCTGAATCTGCCCGAGGCGGAGCTGATTGCCGCCTACGACAAGCTTTACGCGCCGAAAACCTCGCCGATGCCGACCAAGCTGCTGCTCGGCACCAGCGGTTCGACCATGGGCTCCAGCCGCAGCAACAGCAGTGGTGGCGGCTGGAGCCTCACCCTGGTCGTGCTCGCGGTTCTGATCGGTGCGGCTGTCTGGTTCCTGAACCAGGACGCCCCCGAACGGGCGCAGTCGCAGGCTGCGGCAACGCCGGCGGTGGTGGAAACGCCGTCAGCCGCGCCGTCGATCCCCGCCAGCGAGCTGATTGCCCCGTCGACAACGACCCCGGCAGCCGACCCCGCCGCACCCGTCGCAACGCCTGCTGAAGCCGCAGCCGCCGACGCCGCCCTGCTCGATGCCGCCAGCGGCACACCGCCAGCCCCGCCGATCGGCCTTGCGCTGGCACCGGCGACCACGCTGTCGACGCCGCCGACCGGGATCGCCCCGGCACCGCCCGCCGCCACCGAACCCGACGCCCTGGTGCTCGACTTCAAGTCCGCGTCCTGGGTGCGCATCGAGGATGCCGACGGCCGCACCTTGCTGTCCGGCACCATTCCGTCCGGCGACCGGCAGGTGTTGCGCGGCCGTACGCCGTATTCGCTGTTCATCGGCTACGCGCCGGGCGTGGCCGTGGAATTCGACGGCAAGCCCTTCGATCTGACGCCGCACGTCCGCCAGAACTCGACGGCACGCCTCAACCTGCCGTACGTTCCCGCCCCCCAATAGCCGCGTCGACCGGCCCCGCCGCCGGTTGCGCCCCTCGCAAAGCTCCGCCTCATGAAGATCCAGTCCGTTCGCGGCATGAACGATGTCCTGCCTGCCGATTCAGCGGCCTGGCAGCACGTTCATGCGGTCGCCGCGCAGGTGTTTGCCGCTTATGGCTACGGCGAACTGCGGCTGCCGGTGGTCGAGCGTACCGAGTTGTTCAAGCGCGCGGTCGGTGAAGTGACCGATGTCGTCGAGAAGGAGATGTACTCGTTCGAGGATCGCGGCGGCGAAGCGCTGAGCCTGCGCCCGGAGCTGACGGCGGGCGTGGTTCGCGCCGGCATCGAGCACGGCATCCTGTTCAACCAGCAGCAGCGCGTCTGGTGCACCGGCCCGGTATTCCGCTACGAGCGCCCGCAGGCCGGCCGCTATCGGCAGTTTCATCAGCTGGATGTCGAAGCCTTCGGCATTGCCACGCCGGACGCCGATGTCGAAGTGATCGCCATCGCCGCCCAGCTCTGGAAGCGGCTCGGCCTGTCCGGCTTCGAGTTGCAGATCAACACCCTGGGCACGCCGGGCTGCCGCGCCAAGCACCGCGCCGCGCTGATCGCCTATCTGGAACAGCACGAAGCCGGGCTCGATGAAGACGCCCAGCGCCGCCTGCACAGCAATCCGCTGCGCGTGCTCGATTCCAAGGTGCCGGCCACCCAGGCGATCGTCGAAGGCGCGCCGAAGCTGCTCGATTACCTGGACGAAGCCTCGATCGCCCATTTCGATGCCGTGAAAGCCGGGCTCGATGCGCTGGGCATCGCTTTCCGGGTCAATCCGCGTCTGGTTCGCGGGCTCGACTACTACACTCACACGGTGTTCGAGTGGGTCACCGACCAGCTCGGCGCCCAGGGCACGGTCTGCGCGGGCGGGCGTTACGACGGTCTCGTCGAACAGCTAGGCGGCCCGAAGACCACCGGCGTCGGCTTTGGCCTGGGCATCGAGCGACTGATCCTGCTGATGGGCGTGCAGCAGGTCGCGGTCACTTCCAATGCGCCGCAGGTCTACATCTGCCGCATGGGTGCAGCGGCGGAAGTGCAGGCGCTGCAACTCGCCGAAGCGCTGCGCGACCAGTTCCCGACGCTGCGCCTGGTGCTCAATGCCGGCGGCGGCAGCCTGAAGTCGCAATTGAAGCGCGCCGACCAGTCCGGTGCCCGTTACGCGCTGGTGATCGGCGACGACGAAGCGGCGGCCGGCAGCGTTCAAGTAAAATCCCTGCGCGGCGAAGGCGATGCCTTCCCGTGCCCCCGATCGGATGTGGCTGCGGAACTCGGCAGCCGGCTCGCGCTCTGACGTCGCGAGCCGTCCTTCACTCACCAGAACAACCAGAACTGGCGACAACCCGTCGCCACGCGAGAACGAGACATGAGCACCCATTACGACGACGAAGCCCAAGTCGAAGACCTGCGCCGCTGGTGGAAGGAAAACTGGCTGGCGCTGGCCATCGGCCTCGGCCTGGGCCTCGGCGCGATTTTCGGCTGGGAGTATTACCAGCGCGAGAAAAACTACACGCGCGCCCAGGCGTCGCAGTTGTTCGAAGAACTGAAGAAAGCCACCACGGCCAAGCAGTACGACAACGCGGCCAGCATCGGCGATCGCCTGATCGCCGAGTTCGCGTCCACCCCGTACGCGGTGGCCGGGGCGATGAAGCTGGCGCAGGCGGCGGTCGCGGAAACCAAACTCGATGATGCCCGCAGCCGCCTCGAATGGGCCGCCGCGCACAGCGATGACGCCGCCCTCAAGCCGCTGATCCAGCTACGCCTCGCCCGCGTGCTCTGGCAGCAGGGCAAGCCTGTCGATGCGCTGAAGCTGCTCGACGGCGACGCCAGCACCTACGCTGTGCTTTTTGAAGAGCTGCGCGGTGACATCAAGCTGGCTGAAGGCGATCGCCCGGCCGCCCTCGCCGCCTACTCGAAAGCGCTTGCCAGCCTGGGCGCTGCCACCACCGGCACGCCGAACGCCCCGATCGCCGAAGCGCTGCAGGAAAAGATCGACGATCTGGCCGATGTCGCCTCGGTGAAATCGTGAATTCACGGTTTGCCTGGCTGCTGATCGCAGCGGCGGTCGCCGTTGCCGGCTGCTCGTCGAAGCCCAAGGTTCGCCAGCCGACCAAGCTGGTTGAAATCAAGCAGCCGGAAGCAAAGGCCCGCGAGATCTGGTCGCGCTCGGCCGGCAACGGCAGCAACACCCTGTATTCCGGCCTGCGTCTGGCGGTGGAAGCCGATGCGCTGTACGCGGCTTCGATCAATGGCCAGGTGTTTGCCATGGTGCCGAAGACCGGTGCCACGATCTGGCGCACGTCGACCAAGACCCGCGTCATCGCCGGGCCGACCGTGTCCGGCGATCTGGTGCTGGTCGGCACGCTCGATGGCGACGTCATCGCGCTCAAGCGCGCAACCGGTGTCGAAGTCTGGCGCGCCGTGCTGCCCAGCGAGGTGCTGGCACCGCTGGCAGTCGGCGGCGACATCGTGGTGGCCCGGGCAGCGGACGGCCGGGAATTCGGCCTGTCGGCCACCGACGGCAGCCGCGTCTGGAGCTTCGATCGCACCATCCCGAACCTGACCCTGCGCGGGCTTTCCAAGCCGCTGATCCTCGGCAACCGCGTCTACACCGGGCTCGACAACGGCAAGCTGGCTGCGCTGAACTTGAGCGACGGCGTGCCTGCCTGGGAACAGAACGTGTCGGTGCCGACCGGCCGCTCGGAACTCGAACGCCTCACCGACATCGACGCCGACCTGATCGCCGCCGACAACGGCATCTACGCGGTCACCTACGGCAACGACATCGCCCTGCTCGACCCCACGCGCGGCGAAAGCCGCTGGCGGCGCAGCATCAAGAGCTATTCGGGCATGGTGGCCACCGACAAGGCGCTCTTTGTCACCGACAACGACGGCGTGCTGTGGGCGCTCGACCCGGTCACCGGGGCCGTGATCTGGAAGCAGGAGTCGCTCAAGTTTCGCCGCCTGTCGCCGCCTGCTGTGTTCGGCGAATACGTGATCGTGGCCGACTACAAGGGCTACGTTCACATCTTCGAGCCGCGCGACGGCCGCGCTGTCGCCCGCGTCAATCTGGGCGGCGATCCGGTGATTTCGGCCCCGGTCAGCGATGGCGAGCGCATCTACGTGCTCGACACCGACGGCGATATCGCCGCGTATCAGATCGAAGCGCTGAAGCCGTAAGGCCCGGCGGTTCGCGAGGTTCCCCGCCCCGGGCGCAATGCGTCCGGGGCTTTTGTCGTCTTGGCGATGCTCAGCGTAGGCTGCCGCCAGCGATGGTTTTCCAGATGGTCGTGAATCATGAGCAGCATCCCTGAAGTGCCCCCCGTTGCAATCCCGGCCGCTGAAGCCGCCGAGCCGAAGATGTTGCCGGTCATCGCCCTGGTCGGCCGCCCGAACGTCGGCAAGTCGACCCTGTTCAACCGCTTCACCAACAGCCGCGACGCCCTGGTCGCCGACTACGCCGGCCTGACTCGCGATCGCCAGTACGGGCAGGGCAGCTACGACAAGAAGCGCTTCATCGTCGTCGACACCGGCGGCCTGATGCCGGAGTCGACCGATGCGCTGGCCGCCCTCGCCGAAGCGCAGGCGCGGATCGCCATCGAGGACGCTGACACCGTGCTGTTCCTGGTCGATGCCAAGGCCGGGCTGATGCCGTCGGACATCGAGATCGCCAACGTCCTGCGCAAGCTCGGCAAGCCGGTGCGCTTGCTGGCGAACAAGTCCGAAGGCATGACCAAGTCCTTCGTCGCCGATTTCTACAAACTGGGGCTCGGCGAGCCGACCGTGATCTCCGCCGAATTCGGCGACGGCATCAACGGTCTCTTGCGCGAACTGCTGGCCGCAACACCGCAGAACATGGAAGAGCCGGAGTGGGATGACGGCACCATCCGGGTGGCGATTGTTGGTCGCCCGAACGCCGGCAAGTCCACCCTGGTCAACCGCCTGATCGGCGAGGACCGGGTGCTGTCGTCCGACCAGCCGGGCACCACGCGCGACTCGATCTCCGTGCCGTTCGAGTGGGGCGGTCGCAAGTTCCAGCTGATCGACACGGCTGGTGTCCGGCGCAAGTCGCGGGTCACCGAAGTGATCGAAAAGTTCTCGATCGTCAAGACCTTGCAGGCCATCGACCGCGCCCATGTGGTGATCGCCATGGTCGACGCCCACGACGAGATCGGCACCCACGACGCCCGGATCATGGGCCTGGTCGCCCATCACGGCCGGGCGATGGTGCTGGCGGTCAACAAGTGGGACGGCCTGGACATGGACAAGCGCAAGTGGGTGCGCGAGATGGTCGACTACAAGCTGCCGTTCCTCGACTACGTGCCGGTCGATTTCGTCTCCGCACTGCACGGCTCGGGCCTGCGCGAGCTGATGGAACACGTCGTCGCCGGCTACGAAGCGACCACGCGCGAAATGGCCACGCCGGAACTGAACCGGGTGCTGATCGCCGCCGTGGAAAAGCACGCGCCGCACGCCATCCTCGGCCGCCGCATCAAGCTCCGCTACTGCCACCAGAGCGGCCGCAATCCGCCGGCGATCATGATTCACGGCAACCAGACCGACAAACTGAAAGACAGCTACGTCAGCTATCTCGCCAACACCTTCCGCGAAGCCTTCAAGCTGCAGGGCGTGCCGCTGAAGCTCGAATTCAAGACCGGCGACAACCCGTTCAAGAACAAGAAAAGCGACCTGTCGCCGGCCATGCAGATGAAGGCCAAGCGGCTGGCGGCGCAGTCGGCAAGGACCAAGAAGTAGGGTCGACGCGGGGGCGGAGCGAGGCGATGACGCAGGCAACGGAGGTCGTCGTGGTTGCCGCCAAGCGTTACAGCGAATCGAGTGCGCGAAAGTCATCGGGCACGGTCTACACGCCCAAGCGATTCGCCGGTTTTGCGGCTGAGCAGATGCTGTCGCTGGTGACGGTCCCGAACAGCCAGCCGCTGCTTCTGCTGGACCCGGCCTGCGGCGATGGATCACTGCTGATGGCGGTCCTTGAACGGCTGCCCGCTGCCGTGCGGGATTGTCTTGTGGTCCACGGCTTCGATACCGATGACGTTGCGGTGCGGGCGACCAGCGCACGCATTCGCGATCGCTTTCCGGACCAGCAACTGCGGATCGAGCAGCGGGATTTCCTCGAATACCTGGCGGGCCGCAATGACGATCTGTTCTCGGCGTCGTCGAGCCGGGAGCAGTTCGATCTGGTCATCGCCAATCCGCCCTATGTCCGTACTCAAGTGCTGGGGGCTGCCGAGGCGGCGAGGCTCGCCACTCGATTCGGATTGACCGGCCGCGTCGATCTCTACTACCCGTTCGTGCTGGGTATCGGCGAGGTGCTGGCACCGCGCGGGGTGGCCGGCGTCATCGTGTCGAACCGGTTCATGACCACGCGTTCCGGTCAGGCGGTTCGCAGCGGCCTGCGCGCGGCGATGAACATCCGCCACGTGTGGGATCTGGGCGACACCCGCTTGTTCGACGCCGCCGTGCTGCCCGCATTCATCCTCGCTACCGGGACAGCGGCCGCCGCTGCGGGTCCAGCGGGCTTCTCGACGATCTACGCCTGCGATCAAGCGGCTACCGCAACGAGTCCCGATCCTCTGACTGCGCTCGGGCAGCCGGATGGTGCCGTGGTCGCAATGCCCGACGGTCAGACTTTCGCCATCAAGCACGGCGAACTGTCGCTGAACACTGATCGCGGTGCGGTTTGGCGGCTTTCGGGAGTCACCGCAGACCATTGGCTCAAGCGCGTTGCCGACCGTACCTGGGACAGCTTCGAACGGATCGGCAAGATCAAGGTCGGGGTGAAGTCCACGGCTGATCGCGTGTTCATCCGCTCGGACTGGCATCTCATGCCAGTAGCGGAACGCCCGGAACTGCTGCGCCCCTTGACCACCCGGCACTGCGCGCGCCGCTTCCGCCCGATCGACGATCCGAAATGTCGGCAAATCCTTTATCCACATGAAGCGAGCGCGAACGGCCGGGCAGCCGTCGATCTGCGTCAGTATCCGAACGCGGCGCGTTATCTCGACGAACACCGTGCAGTGCTGGAAGCGCGTGATTACCTGATCGCTGCCGGCCGCCGGTGGTACGAAATCTGGGTGCCCCACGATCCGGAAGCCTGGGCGCAACCCAAGCTAGTGTTTCCGGACATCTCCGAAAAGCCGGTGTTCTGGCTCGACGAGTCCGGTTCGGTGGTCAACGGAGAGTGCTACTGGATGCGCTGCGAGCGCGGTGCCGATCCGGACTGGCTGTGGCTGGCGCTCGCGGTAGCCAATTCCAGCTTCATCGAAGCGTTCTATGACCGACGCTTCAACAACAAGCTGTACGCCGGACGGCGGCGCTTCATCACCCAGTACGTCGAGCAATTTCCGCTGCCCGACCCCGCATCCGGGCATGGCATGGCCTTGATCGAGATGGCGCGTCAGGTTTACCGCTTGACGCCGTCGGCCGAAGCGGACGCCGCAGTCCTTACCCTCGATCGAATGGTATGGGCTGCGTTCGGGTTTTCAGTCGAAGAAATCGGCGGGTAGCGGAATCTGCAATTTCCCGTTGACCACGCGGAATATGGGCGAACTGGCCGTTGTCGGCGTGAATTCGCTATCCGAGCACGTGAAGACCAGCACCGCGATTGCGTTCCTGATCGGGGCCAGGATCCGTGGCTACGGATTGCAAACGACATTCGATCCGCCCGAACGGATGCCGTCAGGGTGCCGAGCGGACGCGCAGATATACTCACGAGCGAGCAATGAATGCTCTGGACCCACCCCGTTCCCGGACGTGCCGCTGAAACTCGAATTCAAGACCGGCGACAAGCCGTTCAAGAACAAGAAAAGCGACCTGTCGCCGGCCATGCAGATGAAGGCCAAGCGGCTGGCGGCGCAGTCGGCGAGGACCAAGAAGTAGGGGTTGGGAGCCCTCTCCATGCCGGAGAGGGTTGCGCGGGTCTCCCCTCTCCCTGCGGGAGAGGCTGAAAGCATGCTTTCAGGGGGTGAGGGACGCCGTCGGACGATGCGCGCTCCGGGGCTGGCCGAGTCCCTCACCCAATTCTCTCCCGGGGGGAGAGGGCTTGAATCGTGATGTTTCCGAGCAGGACATGAACCACCGCCGCATCGCCGTGACCCTCGCCGGGGTTGCGGCTTTCATCAATCTTTATGCGCCGCAGTCACTGCTGCCGCTGCTGCGCGACTGGATCGGGCAGGATGCTGCGCGCGCCGGCTTGATCGTGTCGGCGGGGACTTTCGGGGTGGCCTTGGCGGCACCGTTCGCGGGCCTGCTGGCGGATCGTTTCGGTCGCCGCCGGGTGATCGTCAGCGCGGCTTTCCTGGCGGTATTGCCGGGTTTGCTGGCCGGGCTGGCACCGTCGCCAGAGGCGCTGATGCTGATCCGCCTCGTGCAGGGGCTGTGCCTGCCGGGCATTTTCGCGGTGACCGTGGCCTATATCGCGGAAGAATGGCCCGCGAGCGAATCGCGCGGGGTGACCGCGATCTATGTTGCGGGGACCATCGGCGGCGGCTTTTGTGGGCGGCTGATGTCGGGCGTGGTCGCCGAGTTCTTTGGCTGGCGCTGGGGCTTTTTTGCCCTGGCGATGCTGCAACTGCTGATCGCGCTGCTGATTCGCGCCTGGCTGCCGCCCGGCCGCGATATCCCGAAAACGCGCGGCACGCCGCGCACGCCGCTGCTGCCCTTGCTGGTTCGCCCCGGCTTGCGCGGTGCGTTTGCGGCCGGCTTCCTGATGCTGTTCAGCCTGGTCGGCGGCTTCACCTACATGACCCTGCATCTGAGCGCGCCACCGTTCTCGCTGGGGCCGGCAGCGCTGTCGACGATCTTCGCGGTGTATCTGGCGGGGGTGGTGATCACCCCGTATTCAGGCCGCTTGCTGAACAGCTTCGGCCACGCCCGGGTGCTGGTGATGGCCTGGGGTGTCGCGTTCGCGGGGCTGGTGGCCACGCTGTGGCCGACGCTGCCGAGCATCGCTGTCGGCCTGTGCCTGTTCTCGGTGGGTCTGTTCGTGGCCCAGACGGCGACCACCAGCTTCGTCGGCGAGATCGCCGGGCGCGAACGCGGACCGGCGGTCGGGCTGTACGTGACCTGCTACTACCTCGGCGGCAGCGTCGGCGGCGTGCTGCCGTCGGTGGTCTGGCACTGGGCCGGCTGGAACGGCGTGGTCGGCCTGCTGTGCGTCGCGGGTGCGCTGGCCGCCGTCATCGGCTGGAAAAGTTTCCGCTTTCCGAAGGACGAGCCGCATCCGGTCGAGGATGCGCTGCCGGAGATCGGCGGCGAGGCCTGAGCGTCGCCGCCGACTGATGGGCTGGCGGGTCGCGACCCGCCCTACAAGTTTTTGGCGTTGAAGGTGTCGCAGCCGGCGACATCGCCCTGCTGGAAACCGGCCTTGAACCAGCGCACGCGCTGCACCGAGGTGCCATGCGAGAAGGCGTCCGGCACCACCGTGCCCTGCGATTGCTTCTGCAGGCGGTCATCGCCGATGGCGGTTGCGGTGTTCAGCGCTTCGTCGATATCGCCGGCTTCCAGCCACTGGTGGCGGGCCTGCGCGTGATGCGCCCAGACACCGGCCAGGCAATCGGCCTGCAACTCCTGACGGACCAGCAGACCGCCGTCGCCGACGACGTTTTCGCCGCGCTGGCGGGCGGCATTCACTTCCGCCGACACGCCGAGCAGGGTTTGCAGGTGATGCCCCACTTCATGGGCGATGACATAAGCCTCGGCGAAATCGCCGCCGCCGCCGAGCTGGCTGCGCATCTGGCTGAAGAAGCTGGTGTCGAGGTAGACCTGCTGGTCGGCCGGGCAGTAGAACGGGCCGGTCGCCGAGGTGGCGCCGCCGCAGGCGCTCTGCACGCGACCAGCGAACAGCACCAGTTTCGGCTGCACGTAGCGCTGGTCGGATTTCTGGAAGATCGCGCCCCAGACGTCTTCGGTGTCGCCGAGGATGCGGGCGACAAATTCCGCTTCGCGGTCATCGACCGGCGGTGCGGTGGCGGTTTGCTCGGCTGGCGCGCCGGACAGCACGTCGGCCACGCCGGAGTTTTCGATCAGCCCGAGCATCTCGATCGGGTTCTTGCCGAGCAGCACGCTGACCACGACCACGGCCAGCATGGCACCAATGCCGAGCTTGCCGCGACCGCCTCCGCCACCCCCGCCGCCGCCCGAGCGCCGGTCTTCGACATTGCTGCTGCGCCTGCCCTTGTTCCAGTCCATCGTCTGCTCCGGTGGTTGGCGAGCATTCTAAGAGCATGTCCGTTTCAGCGACGCGAACCCCGGCTGCCGCGATCAGGCTGCGGCAGCGGCCTCCGCCGCTCGCCGCGACTGCCCTTCCGGCCCGGCCAGGAAGGCTTGCGCGAAGGCCGCGAAAGTCCCGGCTTCGATGGCGGCGCGAATCCGCTTCATCAGGTTCAGGTAGTAGTGCAGGTTGTGGATGGTGTTGAGCCGCGCGCCCAGGATTTCGTCGCAGCGGTCGAGGTGATGCAGGTAGGCGCGCGAGTAATGGGTGCAGGTTTCGCAGTCGCAGGCGGGATCGAGCGGCCCGGGATCCGTGCGATGCCGGGCATTGCGCAGCTTGATCACGCCTTCGGAGGTGAACAGGTGGCCGTTGCGGGCATTGCGGGTGGGCATCACGCAGTCGAACAGATCGATGCCGCGCGCCACGCCCTGCACCAGATCGCGCGGCGTGCCGACGCCCATCAGGTAGTGCGGCCGATCCGCCGGCAGGCGCGGGCCGATGGCATCGAGCACCTTGAGCCGCTCCGGCTCCGGCTCGCCGACCGACAGCCCACCCAGCGCGTAGCCATCGAAGCCGATCTCGGTCAGCCGTTGCAGGGATTCCGCGCGCAGATCGACATGCATGCCACCTTGAACAATACCGAAGAGCGCTCCCGACTCCCCTCTCCCCCCGGGAGAGGGGCTGGGGGTGAGGGAGGCCGCCTGATCCAGAAACGCAGGCCCGGCATCCGGCGTCCACGAAAGATGCTGCACCTTGCACCGCCCCGCCCAACGCGCTGACAACTCCATCGACGTGCGCGCCTCATCCACCGTCGCTGGATACGGCGTGCACTCGTCGAACTGCATGATGATGTCGCTGCCCAGCGCGTGCTGGATCTCGATCGACTTCTCGGGCGACAGAAACACCTTGTCGCCATTGATCGGGGACGCGAAATGAACGCCGGCCTCGGTCAGCTTGCGCAGTTCGGCGAGGCTCCAGACCTGGAAGCCGCCGGAGTCGGTGAGGATCGGCCCGCTCCAGTTCATGAAGCGATGCAGGCCGCCGAGCGCGCGGATGGTTTCGTGCCCCGGTCGCAACCACAGATGAAAAGTGTTGCCGAGGATGATCTGCGCGCCCGCCGTGCGCAGCTCGCCCGGCGTCATCGCCTTGACCGTGCCATAGGTGCCGACCGGCATGAACTGCGGCGTTTCGATGCTGCCGCGCGGAAAGTGCACGCGGCCGCGCCGGGCGTGGCCATCGGTGGCAAGAAGTTCGAAACGCATGAGGTCGATCGCAGCGCGGGAATGAACGCGATTATCCGGCATCCGGCGGCTATGATCGGCGCACGCCGTTTCCACCTCTTGCCACAGGACGCCCCGCGATGCTCCGCCTGCACTCCCACCCGTTTTCCACCTTTGCCCGCCGCATCCGTATCGCCCTGATCGAAAAGAACATTCCCTGCGAGCAGGTGACGATCGACCTCGCCAGCCGCCAGCACCGCAAGCCGGAATATCTGGCGCTCAACCCCTACGGCCGGGTGCCGATGCTGGACGACGACGGCTTCCTGCTCTACGAATCCTCGGCCATCCTTTTGTACCTGGAAGACGAGCACCCGGAGCCGGCGCTGGTGCCGGCCGGGGCGAAAGGCCGCGCCGAAGTCGACATGCACCTGCGACTCTGCGACGCCCAGATGGCCGCGCATGCCGGCACCATCATCTTTCCGAAGCGCTTCATGCCGGAAGCGAAGTGGCCGCTTCCCGCCATCGCCCATGCCTCGGCGGAAATCTCCAAGCACCTCGCGATCCTCGACCGTCAGCTCGAAGGCGTGGATTTCCTGGTCCACGACCGCTTTACCCTGGCCGACATCGCCTACATCCCGTTCCTGCAATTCCTGCCGATCATGGTCGACGCGGCGAGCGTGCCGGCCAATGTCGCGCGCTGGAGCGCGGCCCTGCTGGCGCGGCCATCGAGCCTGGAAACGGTGCCGGCGCAGTAACGACCATGCGGCTCCCGGCCACCGATCATGTGCCGGCGTCCACGGTGCGCTTCTGGGCGCTGATGGATTCCGGCATCGTCAGCATGGCGTTGCCGTTCACCTCGCCGTTTTTCCTCGGCTTCCTTTACTGGCTGAACGGCTTGCTGGGCGGCGTGTCCACGGTGCCGGCCTTTGATGCGCTGGCGATGTTCTTCGTCAATCTGGCCGGCGTGCTGGTGGTGATGTGGATCGTCGCCCGCCTGACCGTGAAACCGGCCGGGCGGCTGATCCTGGTCGAAATCGCCTTTCGCGTCGTCGTCGCCCTGCTGCTGGTCTGGTACCTGCTCGCCGAGGACGTGATTCCGGTGCTGTGGCTGTTCGTCGGCACCGAATTGATCGGGGCGATTGCCCAATGGCGGGCCGTGATCCGGCGGCCGGCATGACCCCGCTGGCCCATCGTGATTGCCCACTGTGCGGCGGCCCGAACGGCTGCGAGCCGGCCCGCTGCGGCCGTTTCGACGTGCCCTGCTGGTGCCTGAGCACCACCATCGACCCCGCCGCGCTCGCCCGCGTGCCCGAGGCGCAACGCGGCCTTGCCTGCATCTGTGCGACCTGCGCCACCGCAGAACCGCCTCAGCTCGAACAGGCCCCGTCCATGATGACCGTGCTGACCGAGGCGCTGCCCGCCGCCAGCGGCTTCCGGCTGCGCATCGTCGATGCGGACGGCCGCGCGCAAGGTTTCGACACCGTGTTCAGCCGCTGGCGCGCGGCCGAAGACGATGGCCTGCGCCGCCGCTGCACCGAAGCCCTGCGCGCCCTGCCGATCGACGCCTGCTTCTGGGAGCTGCCGGCGCTGACGGCGGCCATGCTGGCGCAGCCCTTCGAATGCGTCTGTCTCGCCGCCCCGACCCTGGCCGCCGTGCCCGGACCGGCCGATCGCGACAGCTTCCAGCGCGCCTTCGCGATCGACGACGGCACGCCGTTCGCCAGCTTCGACAACCTGGGCGGCGACGCCCTGCTGATCGTCCCGCGCCCCCGGTCGGCGGCGTCCGACTACCGCCACCTGCTGCGCTTCCTGCGCCAGGCCCCGGATGCCGATGCCGACGCGCTCTGGCAGCGCATCGCGCTCGAACTCGAAAAACGGATCGCGCGGCAAACGGTCTGGCTCAGCACCGCTGGCCTCGGCGTCAACTGGCTGCACATCCGGCTTGATCGGCGACCGAAGTATTTCCAGCATCGGCCCTACATCAGCGGCCATTGACCCCGGACCACTGCGAGACCAGTCCCATGCTGAGCCTCAGACCCAACTGCGAATGCTGCGACCGCGATCTGCCCGCCGATGCGGCCGACGCCCGCATCTGCTCCTTCGAATGCACCTTCTGCGCGGCCTGCGCAGACACGAAACTGGCCGGCCGCTGTCCGAACTGCGGCGGCGAACTGCTGGCCCGGCCGCGTCGCCCGGCGGACAAGCTGGCGCGCTATCCGGCGTCCACCGAGCGGGTGCTGAAGCCGCTGCCGTAGATACCGCCTGCCACCCTACGAGCGGGCCAGTGTGGCCAAGCCGGACAGCACCAGATCCGGCTGCAATTGCCAGACGCCGTCGAGATGCGGCAGCAGGGTTCCGGCATCGCCGCCGATCAGGTAGCGGGTGCCGGGATGGCGCGCGGCGAGGCGGTCGATGAGCCCCGCGCAGGCGTGCAGCGCACCCTGACGCACGCAGGCATCGGTATCGCTGCCCAGGCCGCGCGTGTAGTGCTGGCTGGGGCCGGACGCCGCGAAACGGGTAGCGCCCAGCACCGCCGCCTGCGCCGTGAACAGCCCAGGCGCGATGATGCCGCCGAGGTGGCGGCCATCGCTGTCGACCGCATCGAAAGTCAGCGCAGTGCCGGCACTGGCGACACAGGCGGCGGCGCGTTCGCGGGTCCAGACCGCCAGCAAGGCCAGCCAGCGGTCAACACCCAGGCGCGTCGGCTCCGGGTACGCCAGCGCAAGGCCGGCCAGCCCGTCGACCGGCCGCGCGAACCGCGTTTGCAGGCGATGGCGGATGCTCAAGGCCGCTGCCAGCCGCTCGCCGGGCGCCTCACCGGTGACATTGGCGATCCAGGCGTCATGCAAGCCATCCGGCAGCGGCAACCATTCGACCAAAGCCGCCGGATCGCCACCGTGGGCCAGCGCCTGCACGGGCGTGAGCAGGCCGCTGTCGTCGGCGATCGTCCACTTGAGCCGGGTGTTGCCGACGTCGATCAGCAAGCGCGCGCTCATGT
This sequence comes from Nevskia sp., assembly GCA_021732745.1. Lineage (GTDB taxonomy): Bacteria > Pseudomonadota > Gammaproteobacteria > Nevskiales > Nevskiaceae > Nevskia. Next base: position 939,315 of record JAKFUK010000002.1, read on the forward strand.
TCGCGGCTCCAGTCGAACGCTGATTTCGCCGGCATGCAGATGCTGGCGACGGCCGTCCGGGGTTTCGACGATTAGGGCACCGTCGTCGTCGATGCCGCAGGCGCGGCCTTCGATATCGGGGCCGGCACCGACGATCCGCACCGGCCGGCCGGTGGCGATGTCGAGGCGCTGCCAGTCGGCGAGGAAGCTCGAGAAGCCGCTGGCCTGGAATTCGCCGAGCGCCCGCGTCAGTTCAAGCAGCAGATTCGCCGCGAGCGCATTGCGCGACACGCGCGGCGCACCCGCCCGGTCCTGCGCCGCATGCACGGCGATCCACGGCTGGCCGAGATCAGCGGCCTGCGCGGCCGTCATCGAGACATTGAGCCCCAGGCCGATCACCACCCGGCAAGCGCCGCCGATCTCGCTGCGGCTTTCGATCAGGATGCCGCCGAGCTTGGCTTCGCCGAGCCTGAGATCGTTCGGCCACTTGAGCTGCACCCCGGTCAGACCCGAGGCCGCCAGCGCCCGGGTGGCGGCCACGCCGACCGCCAGCGGCAGGCAGCCGAGCCTGGGCGGCCAGCCGGGGAAGCTCCAGGCCAGCGACAGGTACAGATTGGCTCCGAACGGCGAGCGCCAGTCCCGTCCGCGACGGCCGCGTCCGGCGGTCTGGGCTTCGGCGAACAGGGCCTGCGGATCGTCGGCGGCGGGCGCTTCGAGCAGGCGCTGGTTGGTCGAATCGACGCGCAGGGCGACATCGACCCTGCGCAGCGCAGGGCTGCTCAGGCCTGCGGCATCGAGCCGTTCCAGTGGCGTGCTCAGGCGATAGCCGAGGCCGGTGCGCGCTTCGATGTCGAGCCCCCAGGCTTCGATCTGGGTGACGCGCTTGGCCAGCGCCGCGCGGCTGAGGCCGGCTGCCGTCGCCAGCGCTTCGCCGGACACCCAATCACCGACCGCCAGCGCATCGACCAGCGGCAGCAGCGCAGCATCGTCGAGCGCGCGGGTCACGCGGCGGGCTTGCGGTCGAACAGGCGGCCCAGCACGCGCGCTTTCTCGAAGCGCGATTCGCTGCCGGCGTACAGGCGGGCGATGTTGTCGCGGTGCTTGAACAGGATCAGCGCCAGCATCGCCGCCGTGAACGCGCCCTGAAAACTAAAGGCCCCGACACCGAAGCAGGCGACATGGAACAGCGCCACCACCCCGGCCGCGATCGACGCCAGGCTGACGTAGCCGGTCAGCATCACGACCAAGGCGAACGCGGCGATCAGCCAGGGCGCGGCCATCGGCAGCAGGGCGATGAACACGCCCGCCAGCGTCGCCACGCCCTTGCCGCCCTTGAATTTCTGGAACACCGGATAGCAGTGGCCGAGTGCGGCCCCGAGCCCGCAGGCGTAGGGCAGCATGGCGACATGGCTGGCCGCGCCGGAGAGCGGCCACGTCAGGCTCGGCAGCGCGAGTGCTGCGACCACGCCCTTGCCGATGTCGATGGCCAGCACGCCGAGCGCGAAACGCGGCCCGCGCGTGCGCAAGGCGTTGGTGGCTCCGACATTGCCGGAGCCGCTGGCGCGCAGGTCCGCACCTCCGGCGAAACGGCGCATGACATCGCCGCCCATGAGGCCGCCGAGCAGATAGGCGAGGAGGAATTTGGCGGTCAGTTCAAGCATCGCAGGCAGGCTCGATCAGCATCCCAGCCACGCCAGCCGCCGCTCCAGCACCGCCCCGCTGGCTTCGGCCAGCGCGAACGTCCAGGTATCGAAACCGGGTGCCGCCGGCTCGATCATCGCCGTCATCAGCTCATCGCCCCGGAAAAACGCCAGCGCCACGGCCACACCGGGATGCAGCGCCTCCAGCCGGTTGGCCCAGTTGCCGGCGGTGACTTTGAGGCCGTCGATGGCCACCAGCTGATCGCCGCCCGCAAGCCCGGCGCGTTCGGCGGCTGAGCCGCTGAACACGGTTGCCACCGTCACGTCGCCGGATCGGAGACTCAGGCCCAGTTCGGTGGCCGGGGAATGGCGTGCATCGCTGCGGCCGCCTTCGTCGCTGGCACCGTGGCTGGCGCGCAGGCTCGCGGTAACGCCGAATTCGGCCAGCAACTCGGTCAGCGGCAGTTCGGAAGTGCCGCGCAACCAGAGATCGAACTGCGGCTTGAGGTCCAGCCCGGAAATCTCGCTGGCGATCGCTTCCAGCCCGCCTTCCGGCACGCCGATGTCCTGCGCGCCGAAACGCCGCCAGAGGGCGCGCATGACGTCGTCCAGGGTCTGGGTCGAGCGCAGGCGCAGCCACAGATCGAGACAGACCGTGGCCAGCGCGCCTTTCACGTAGTAATTGACCGCCGCATTGGGCGTGTTCTCGTCCGGCTGGTAGTACTTGATCCAGGCCTCGAAGCTGGCATCGGCCAGGGTCTGCACGGCGCGTCCGGGCGTGCGTTGCAGGCGGGTGGCGGCTTCGGCGAGCAGATCGAGATAGTTCGGCGCGTCGATGAGCCCTGCGCGCAACAACATCAGGTCGTCGTAGTAGGAGGTCACGCCCTCGTAGGCCCAGAGGTCTTCGCTGTAGGCCTCGGCACGCAGATCGTTGTCGGCGAAGCGCGCGGCGGTGATCCGCTTGACGTTCCAGAGATGGAAATACTCGTGGCTGACCAGGCCCAGAAAGCCGCGATAACCCTTGCGCAGGCCAGTCTGGCCGGGGCGCGGCAGGGCATCGCGGGCGGTGACCAGCGCGGTGGACGTGCGGTGTTCCAGACCGCCGTAGCCGTTGCCGGTCACCTGGGTCAGGAACAGGTATTTCTCCATTTGCGCCTTCTGGGGCTCGTGGCCGAACAGGGCGCGCTGCACTTCGCAGATCTTGCCGATGTCGGCGGCAAGGCGCGGCAGGTCCGGTTCGCAGCGGCCGGACAGGACGAGGTGATGCGGAATGCCGTCGACATCGAAGTCGATGCGCTGGTAGGCCGCCATTTCCACCGGGCAGTCGATCAGTTCCTCGTAACCGGCGGCGCAGTAGCGGCCGAAGCCGTCGGCGGCGATGTCGACCGGCGTCAGCGACGTGGCCAGCTTCCAGCCGGGGCAGAGGGCGGCGTCCGGGCGTTCGATGCTGATCTCAAACGCGGCATGCTCGAAGCCGGCCGGGCAGTAGAACAGCGAGCTGCCATTGAAAAAGCCGCGCCGGGTATCGAGGTAGGCCTTGCGCACCGAGCTGTCGAGCGCGTGGACGCTGTATTCCAGCCGGATGCGCCCCTGCCCCTCCACCCGGAACGAGGCCTTGTCGAGCCGCGTGACGGCCACCGGAAGCTCGTCGACAAAGGCTTTCAGGCCCTGGACGTGTTTGGCGAAATCGCGCACCAGATAACTGCCACGCAGCCAGTTCGGCAGGCGCAGCACGGGTGCGGCGAGCGGTGAATCGAAGCTGCCGGTGATGGCGAAACGATGGGCCAGCGCGTCGCAGCGGACGCGGTAACGGACGGCAGTCATGCTCGAAGGGCGGGTCAGTCTGGGCGTGCGGCGATGGTAGCGCCCGGGGTCACCGGGCACCACGAAAAAGGCCCGCACGGAGCGGGCCTTGAGGGAAGCCGCCGCCGATCAGATCTGGAAGCCGTTGCGATCCGGCGGCGTCGGCCGCACGGCGAGGCTGCGAATCTGCCGGTCGTCGCCGATCTCTGCGCCATTGGTGCCGATCGAGGAGCGCGAGGTATTACCGTCGGTCAGGTCGATCTCGAAGAAGCGCGCCGGATCGCGATTGTTGGAGAAAGCGATGTAGGCGATGCCAAGGTCGTCGGCGCGGTCGCCGCGCTCGCGCACGATGTCGAAGCCGGCCGACAGCAAAAAGCTGCGATCGAGCACGCCGATGGTGGTCAGCACCCCGGCATTGGTGATCCGCACCAGACTTTGTGTCGTGAAATCAAGGCCGTACTGAGTGGTGGTGGTGGCCCGCTCGTTGCCGTTGGAATGGGCGATGCCGGCCAGCTGCGGGATTTCGCCGTCATTCAGATCGTTGTCGGTGAAGCGCAGGCGGCCGTCGCCGTCGGATTGCAGCAGCGCGCCGGTATCCGGGTCGATGCGCAGCACCGCACTGCCACTGCCGCCGGTGGGATCGAAGTCGATCACTCGCAGGAAGCCGTTGGCCGGATTGAAATCCATGACCGGCTGCATCAGCACGTCGTCGATGAACGGCGCGCTGCCGACATAGGTGGCCGCGCCGGTGGCCGGGTCAAGCGTGACGATGCGGTTGGCGCTGGTCAGGCCGTAGAGCGTTTCCGGCTCGATGCGGAAGTCGATCTGCAACAGGGATTCGCCGCTGCCGAGACCGGTGACCGTCAGTTCGCTGTCGAGGGTGCCGGGATCGTCGGTCTGGAAGCTGATCAGGGTGCCGGTATCGGTGACGGCATAGGCGTCGCGGCCGTCGGTGCAGCCGACGATCGCGGCCGCCGCTGCCAGCAGCAGGCCGGCGCGAAGCAGGTTGGAAAAACGGGGCAGTGCCATCGGGGAATCCTGTTCGGGGTGTGCAAGCGGTGAACGCATCATAACGACCCTTGAATGACATTTGCCTCGTCGCGCGGTTCCTCGTTCGGCTACGCTCGCGGCCCGCGCACACCCGTTTTCCCGACCCGATGACCCGATCTTTAAGCCTTCGCGCCCGCTTCTTCGGCCCGGTATCCGAATTCCTGCTCAAGCCGGTGCTCGCAGCCCCCGCAGATGAGCTGCGACCGAAGCTGGAGCGCATCGCCGGGATGATCACCCGCATGCCGGGCGGCACCCGGGTGGAAGCGATCACGCTCGCTGGCCGGGCGGCCGAAAAACTGACGCCGAAAGGGCCGGTCAGCGCGCAAACCCTCTATTACATGCACGGCGGGGCTTACCTCGGCGGCAGCCCGCGCACCCATCGCGGCATGCTGGCCTGGATCGCCAAGGCCGCCGGCTGCACGGTGATCGCGCTCGACTACCGGCTGGCCCCCGAACATCCCTATCCGGCCGCGCTCGACGACGCCGTGGCCGGCTGGAAAGCGCTGCTGGCGCAGGGACTGAAGCCGGAACATCTGGTCATCGGCGGCGATTCCGCCGGCGGCAATCTGGCCCTCGTCACCGCCATCGCGATCCGCGACGCCGGCCTGCCGCAGCCATCGGGCCTGGTGCTGCTGTCGCCCTGGACCGATCTGACCTCCAGCGGCCGCTCGATGGGCAGCCGTGCCGAGCACGACCGCCTGCTCACCGTGCGCGGCATCGACCGCGCCGCGCGCGCCTTTGCCGGCGGCCTGCCCCTGAACGATCCCGGCCTGTCCCCGCTGTTCGCCGAGCTTGCCGGCCTGCCGAAAACCCTGATCCAGGTCGGCGACGACGAACTGCTGCTCGACGATTCCGTTCGCTATGCCGACGCCGCGCGCCGGGCCGGCGTCGACGTGACGCTCGACGTGAAGATGCAGCTTTGGCACGTCTGGCAGGTGATGGCCGGCTGGATGCCGGAAGCGGATCAGGCGGTGGCGGAGATCGGGGTGTTTTTGCGCGGGCTGCTGCGCTGACGGCTGTCCTGGCTTGCGGTGAGGTTATGGGGCGTCGCGATAAGGCTCGACATCGCCGCAGTCCGCACCCAGCCATCGCGCTGACGATTCCACGGTAAACACGGCGTCGGCAGCGCCTCGCTTGACCCGCATGTCCGAGCGCGCGTCGTACTGTTTGCCATCCGGTTCGATGTACATGACGAAAGCCACGTTCACCGGCCTTGTGCCGGTGCAGTTGTACGCGTACTCGCTCGTTACACGATTGGCTGCATCCACCGTCGTATTCGAGCGGCACTTCCCCGGCTCGCCGCCCTTCCTCAGCCGAGCCAGCCGCTCGGGATCGGCAGCGATTTCTGCCGACTGCTCCGGCGTCAGACAGCTCAGGTCGGTCTGGCCTTTCGAGTCGTCCGGCACTTCCGAACCGGCGCTCCGCAGGTGTTTTTCAAGATCATCACGCGCCTTTTGCTGCGCCGGGCTGAGTTTCCTGTTGTCGATCAGCTTGACCGTGGTTTCCCACAGCCCGGGCTCGAGCGTCGGCACCGGAAACGCCCGGCCGGGCCAGCCCAGCGCCAGCACGACCAGCATTCCTTCAATCGAGAATCCACGCATGCGCCATGTCTCCGGTTGAGCGATCACCAGCGCATTTTCGGTTTGAGCACGTAGACAAAATCCGTTCGGGCTGAGCTTGTCGAAGCCTTGCTGGATGACGCTTTAGCGCATGCCCTTCGACAAGCTCGGGGCGAACGGGGTCGGGGCAATGTCGTCACTTGAACCCAAAATGCTCTGACGATCAGCGGCGACGATGCCATTTTCGCAGGACTGCTTGCCGCCGGGTATATGAAACATCCGTGATGGTTTCGCAACAGCGGCCGGGGTGCTGCCTGGTCCGTGTCAGGGCGCGATAACGGGGGCCTGCGACCACAGCCACGCAGCGCCGCGCACGCCGCTGCTGTCGCCGTGCGTCGCTGGCACCAGGCGGGTGGCGACGCGATCGCTGAACACCCAGCGGGTCCAGATGTCCGGCACGGTGTCGTAGAGCCTTGTGATCCGGCTCAGGCCGCCGCCGAGGACGATCACGTCGGGATCGAGCAGATTGATGACGCTGGCCAGCGCGCGCGCCAGGCGGTCTTCGTAGCGGGTCATCGTGGCGTTGCAGGCCGGATCGCCGGCATCGGCAAGATTCACGATCTGCTCGCCGGACCGTCGCAGACCGGTGGCGTCGAAATGATCGCGGGCCAGCGCCACGCCGCTGCACCAGTCTTCGATTGCGCCGTGGCGGCCGTCCCAGCCGAGCGGGCCGGGCACTTCGTTCCACTCTGGTCGCGGCCAGGGCAGCGGGTTGTGGCCCCATTCCCCGGCGATGGCGTTCGGCCCCTGACGCAGCCGGCCGTCGATGACCAGACCGCCGCCAACGCCGGTACCGAGGATCACCGCAAACACGCAAGGCGCGCCGGCCGCCGCGCCATCGGCCTGCGCTTCGGACAGCGCCAGACAGTCGGCATCGTTGGCCATGCGGATTTCACGGCCGAGCGCGGCTTGCAGATCGGCCTTCAGCGGGCGTCCGTTGAGACAGGTGGAATTGGCGTTCTTGATCAGCCCGGTGAACGGCGAAATCGCGCCGGGATGGCCGATGCCGACTGGCAGATCGCGGGCATCGACTTCGCGTTCGAGTGCTGCGATCAGTGCCACAACGGCCGCCACGGTGGCTGCGTAATCGCCGCCCGGTGTGGCGATGCGCTGGCGGGCGATGACCTCGGAGGCACCGCGCAACGCGATGCCTTCGATCTTGGTGCCGCCGAGGTCGATGCCGATGCGCAGCACGACGGCGCCTGCTCAGCCCGCCTTGGCTGCGAAGCCAGCGCGAATGGCTTCGACCCGCTTCCGGTTGGCACCGAGATCGCTGTAGCCGATGCGGCTCGACGAGCGCACCTGAATCACGCCGGGCTGGCTGGCGGTGGCCACGAACTCGGCATCGTCGACGAACTTCATCAGCGAAGACGTGAAGGTGGCGTGGATGTAGCTGTCGCTGCTGGACACCACGACGGCACCCGGCATCGCCGCGATCACCTTCGCCAGCCGTGCCATCGCGGCAGCGGGGGCATCGTCGTGACGCAGCGGGGCGACCTGGCGTTCGGCATCGGTGGATTCCGAACTGACGCAGTGCGGGCCGTCATCGCAGGGCTGGAGCTTGCCCTGGCTGTCGCGCAGCGAAGCGCTGCCCGCGCCGCAGGCGCAAAGCGCAAGGCTCAGCAGGCCGATGGCTGTGCAGCGGGCGGCCTTGCCGCCGTCGATCGTGTTGCGCATTGCGATATCCCCGAAAAGAACCTGGCCGATGATGGCTGGAAAAGCGGATCGCCGCGACGAGGGCTCCGGACGCTTGAGCATCAAAATCGGTCATTCGGTTGCATACGACCGGAGCGCCCGATGCAAAGGTTCGCCGCGAGCAGGGCGTGGCTTGTGCGACCAGCGCCCGCCTTGGTTCGACTCAAACTTTTCAACTCGGGTAACAGATGAAAATTATTTCATGCGAACGACGCTTCGCCGGCCTGTTCGCGGCAGTGCTGGCGACGTCCAGCGCGCAGGCAGCGGACAGCCCGCCGGAAACGGCCGTCGCGCTCGAACCGGTGGTGGTGGAAGGCGCACGCGACGGCGCGCTCGATCTGCCGACCAAGCAGAAGGTCGACGGCGTCTTCGGCGATGAACGCGCGCTGCTCGACGTGCCGCGCTCGGTCACCACGATCGACGCCGCGCTGATCGACCGCGCCGCGATCGTCGAACTGCGCGATCTGCAGCGTCTGGTGCCGAACAGCTACGGCGCCAATACTTTCGGGGCCAGCAGCCTGCCGACCCTGCGCGGCCAGTTCGGCGAGATCTACCAGGACGGGCTGCGTCGGCAGGGCGGCAACAATGGTCTGGGGCTGCCGCTGTCGTTCAATGCCGTCGAGCAGATCAATGTCGTCAAGGGACCGCCGCCGGTGGCCTTCGGGTCCAGCCAGCGGGTCGGCGGCTTTGTCGATCTGACGCCGAAGCGGCCGGACCTTGATCAGTCGCGCGCGTCCGTCAACCTGCAGGCGGGCAGCTGGGATCGCTATCGGCAGTCGCTGGACTGGTCGCAGCCGATCGAAAGCGGCCGCTCGGCGGTGCGCCTGTCGGCCGAGAACCGCACCGAGGGCAGCTATTACGACTTCGTGCACTACCAAAGCCAGAGCCTGTTCGCGGCCTATCGACTGAAGCCGGACAGCGATTCGCAGCTCGATGTCGGCTTCGAGTATTTCCATGTCGATTTCACCGACAACGCCGGCTTCAACCGGCCGACCCAGCAGTTGATCGACGACGGCCTGTATGTGACCGGGCAGGGCGAGCAGGCCGATGGCTCGACGGTGCCGGCCGCCGGTGCCGTGGTCTCCCCGACCGGGCTGACCCGCATCTCGCGCCGCCGCGTCTACACCGATCCGGACGATCGCAATAGTGCCGAAACGGTGATCGGCAACCTGCGCTACGAGCGCAGCTTAAGCGACGGCCTGCGCTGGACCACGCGCGGCCTGTACCAGCATCTGGAACGCGAGGAAGTGGCGCAGAACAGCTTCGTGGAGATCATCGACGGGGCCGATACCGTCAATCTGCGCAGCGAACTGGGCCTGGATACGGCGCTGCCGCTGGCCGGCTTCGATGTGGCGCAAACCACGACGTTTGGCGTCGAATACCGCTACCACGACATCCTCGGCTTCAGTCAATTCACCACCGAAGCCGACAATCCGGTGGACCTGACCGGGCCGATCGCCAACCGGCGCATTCCGCTGAGCGCAGCCCAGCAGGCGCGGCTGGTGCAACTGCGGCCGGGCCTGTTCGTGTCGCCCGGCGCGCAGTACGACATCGACGGCGATGGCAGCGGCGACTTCAACACTTCCGACAGCACCGATTCGACGACGCATCAGGGTGGCGTGTTCATCCAGCACGCGATCCGCCCCGATCCGCGCTGGGAACTGCTGCTCGGGGCGCGTGGCGACTGGTTCGATGTCACCGCCAGCGATGGCGCACCGCCGCCGGGCGTGATCGCCGCCAGCGACGGCATCAACCGCTGGCTCAAGGCCGGCAATGCCGCACTGCTGTTCAAGCCGCAGGCCGATGTCACCCTGTTTGCCACCGCCAACTACAGCGAATCGACCTCGAACAGCTTGGGCGGAGGCTTCGTGCTCGGCGGCGGCAACCAGATCGCCCGCGAAAACTTCGCCACCGAAAGCCGGCTGTATGAAGTCGGCGTCAAATGGGCACCGGCCAACGGCCTCTGGTACGCCGACCTGAGCCTGTTCGACCAGACCCGCGGCCTGCGCAATCGCGACGGCAGCAACAGCGGCATCAAGACCCACGGCGGCGAAACGCGCTTGAGCTTCACGCCGGATCGGCACTGGTTCCTGCAACTGGCCGGCAGCTGGATCGACGTGAGCTTCGACGATTCCGTGGCCTTCCAGGACAGCAGCAATGTGCTCGATGCCTTCGACAATTCGCGTCCCGATCTGGTCGCTGGCACCGGTGTTGGCAGCCCCAGCTTCGCGGTGTTTCCGGCCAGCAGCAACCGGGTGCCGGGCATCCCGAGAGTGCAGGCTTCCGGCCTTTTGAACTACGAAACCGCGTTCGGCCTGGGCGCGTCGATCAACGCGCTGTACACCAGCGAATTCCCGCTCGACTACCAGCAGACGGTGAAGATTCGCGAGCAGATCAATGTCAATGCTTCGGTGCACTGGGACGTGAAGGCCATCGCCACCGATTTCCGCTTCGACGTCTTCAATCTCACGAACGAAGACAACTACTCGCCGGTATTCGAGGGCGGCTTCTTCGGTTCCACCCTGGTGTTTCCGGAGCAGCCGATCAATGTGCTGTTCTCGATCCGGCACCGGTTCAGCCTGTGAAGCACTGGCTGGCAGCGGCGGCCATCGCACTGTCGAGCGCTTGCACGCGGACGCCGCCACCGCTCACCGACAGCGCGCTGGCGGCCATGGACTGGCCGCAGATCGAAGCGGCGGCGCGCGGCCGCACCGTCACTTTCGTGATGTGGACTGGCGATCCGGCGATCAACGCGTACATCGCGAATTTCCTGGCCCCGAGGCTTGCGCGCCAGCACGACATCCGCCTGCGCGTGGTGCCGGGACAGGCCGATATCGCCAATCAGGTGATCGCCGAGCGCGATGCCGGGCGGAGCGCCAGCAGTCTCGACCTCTTGTGGATCAACGGCGAAACCTTCTTCAAGCTGCGGCAGTTGCAGGCGCTGCACGGGCCGTTCACCGAGCGCCTGCCGAACAATCGCTACGTGCGCTGGTCCGACCCGACCATCGCCCGCGATTTCCAGCAGCCGGTCGAAGGCTACGAGATGCCCTGGGGCAATGTGCAACTGCTGCTGATCGCCGATCGCGAACGGGTGTCGCCGCTGCCGGACACGCCGGCGGCGCTGGCCGACTGGATTCACGCCCATCCCGGCCGCTTCAGCTTCGATTCCGGCTTCACCGGCCTGAGCTTCCTCAAATCGCTGATGCACGCCTTCGCTGAATCGCCTGAAGCGCTGGCCGGTCCGTTCGACGAAGCGGCCTATCTGCGGCTGCGCGATCGGGTGTTCGACTGGCTGCGCGCGGTTCGCGCCGACCTGTGGCGGCAGGGCCGCAATTTCCCGCGCGATGTCGCCCAACTGCACCAGTTGTTTGCGGCCGGCGAGATCGACTTCACCATGAGCTTCAACGACGGCGAAGTCGACAACAAGATCGCGCTCGGCCAGTTTCCTGCCAGCGCCGAAGGCTATGCGCTGAGCACCGGCATGCTGCGCAACTCGCATTACCTCGGCATTCCGGCCAAGTCCCGCGAGCGCGCGGCGGCGATGGTGGTGATCAACGAGCTGCTGTCCCCGGAGGCGCAATTCGAGAAGCTCAAGCCGGCGGTCTGGGGCGATGGCACGGTGCTCGATGTCGAACGCCTGCCGGCCCCGTGGCCGGCGCGTTTTGCCGAAGCGGCAGCGCGCAGCCGGGTGCCGAGCCGGGCTGCACTCGCCGCCATCGCCCGGCCGGAGCCGGCACCGGAGTTGATGATCCGGCTGGAGCAGGATTTCCGGCATGCCTTCGTCGAAAACTGAGCGCCTGCTGCTGAGCCTGTTCGCGCTCGCCACCGGCGGCGTGGTGCTGCTGGCGCTGGCGGTGGCCGCGGCCGGCAGCGTCGGCCTCATCGGCGGCGTGGACACCGCATTCACCTGCGCGCACTGGCGGGCGATCCTGTCAGCCCCGACGCTGTGGCTGTCGCTGGCCTATTCGGCGGCGATTGCCGTGCTCAGCCTGCTGCCGAGCGTTGCGCTGGCGCTGCTGATCGTGCTGGCAGCGGGCGCGCGCCTGCGCCGCGCGCCGCTGGATGCGCTGCTGGTGCTGCCGCTGGCGTTTCCGGGCGTGGTCGCGGCCCTGGTGGCGGTGCAAGTGCTGGGCGGTGCTGGCTGGCTGTCGCGCTTCGCCCATGCGGCCGGGCTGGTGGCCGGCCCGGAGCAGTTTCCGGCGCTGGTTCACGACCGCCTCGGCATCGGTGTGGTCATCACCCATAGCTTGATGGTGACGCCGTTCTTCGTGCTGCTGATCGCCCGGCTGTCGATCCTGGAGCGGCTGGACGATCTCGCGGCCCTCGGCCGCTCGCTGGGCGCGACCTCGGCACAGGCGCTGTGGTCGATCCGGGTGCCGGTGCTGCTGCGCGGGCTCTCGCCGGTGGCAGCGGTGTACGGCGCAGCGCTGCTGGCCTCGTTCGAGGTGCCGCTGCTGATCGGCGCGCAGCATCCGGCAATGATCGCCGTGGAGATCGACCGCCACCTGCGCCCGCTGGATCTGGCCACCCGCGGTCAGGGCTATGCGATGGCCTGCGTCTATCTGCTGCTGCTGAGCACCGCCTGGTGGTGGCTGTCGCGCAGGACGGCGAAGTTTTGATGGCCGCCGCATGGGTCAGGATGATGGTCTGGGCGCTGGCCGGCCTCATCGTGCTGCCGTACGCGGTGCTGGCATTCAGCGCCTTTGCCCAGCAATGGCGCTATCCGGCGCTGCTGCCGGCGCGATGGTCGACGCAGGCCTGGTCAGCGCTGACCGGCGGCGGCGCGCTGCTCGATGCCGCCATGCGCTCGCTGCTGATCGCGCTGGTGGTGTCGATCCTGTCGGTGGCCTCCGCCCTGCTCACCTCGAAAGCGCTGGCGACAGCGCGCCAGCGCCAGCGCCTGCACGCGCTGGCCCTGCTGCCGTTCTTCGTGTCGCCGGTGGTGATCGGCCTGAGCCTTCAGCAATTGTTCCTGCTCCTGGGTCTGGACAACAGCGTGCTGGCGGTGCTGCTGGCCCAGGGTTTCATCGCCTACGCTTACGCCGTGCTGCTGCTCAATGCGCTGTGGTCGCCCAGCCTGCTGGCGATGGGCGATACCGCCGCCGGGCTCGGTGCCAGGCCGTCCGACATCTGGTTCCGGGTCTGGCTGCCGGCCGGTGCGGGCCTGATCGGCATGGCGTTGTTCCAGACCTTCGCGATGTCCTGGTTCGATTACGCGCTGGCCCGCGTGCTCGGCGGCGGACGGGTGATGACCCTGCCCACCCGCGTGTTCGAAGCGCTGAGCGCGGGCGATGTGCGCATTGCCAGCGTCGGCAGCCTGCTGCTGGTGCTGCCGCCTGCAGCGGCTTTTTTGATCGGCAGACGCCTCGTTGCGGCCTTGCCGATCGCCGGAGTACCGCGATGACGGCGGGGCTTGCGGTCACCGGGCTGAGCAAGCGCTATGACGGCCGGCCGGTGCTGGACGCCGTGTCGCTGGCGGTGCCGCCGGGCGGGCTGATGGCCGTGCTCGGGCCGTCCGGCTGCGGCAAGTCCACGCTGCTGCGCGGCATCGCCGGCTTGATCGCGGTCGACGGCGGCACGGTGCTGGTCGCCGGTCGCCGGGTCGATGACCTGCCGCTGCGGCAGCGCGGCATCGTCTACCTCGGTCAGGAGCCGCTGCTGTTTCCGCATCTGGATGTCAGCGGCAATCTGGCCTTCGGCCTCAAGCTGTCGCGACGGCCGCCGGCCGTCATCGCCGCCCGGGTCCGGGAATTGATCGGCGAACTGGGCTTGCAGGGGCTGGAGCAGCGCAATCCGGGCGATCTGTCCGGCGGCGAACGCCAGCGCGTGGCCTTCGGCCGGGCGCTGGCCATTGAACCGGCGGTGCTGCTGCTGGATGAGCCATTCAGCAGCCTTGACGCGATCACCCGCAGCAGCATGCAGCAGCTATTTCGCCGCGTGGCCCGGCACCATGCCATCACCACCGTGCTGGTGACGCACGATCTGAAGGAGGCGCTGGTCATGGGCGATTGCTTTGGCCTGATGCACGATGGACAGCTCACCGCCCATGCCGACCGCGCCGCATTCGCCGCAGCACCCGGCAGCGGCGTCGCCCGCGAACGGGCGTTCTGGGAAGCGCTGGATACCGGAGGCAGCCGCGATGCTTGACGTCATCCTGATCGACAACGGCATGCACGGTCTGCGCGATTTCTTTGTCGACGGCGCGGGCCAGCGCTATCGCCAAGCCCGCATCGGCCGCCACTGGCAGCCCGATTTCTCGGGTGCTGACCTCGTGATCGCGCCGAACGGCACCGATCACGTTGCTCTGCACGAAGCCCGCGCCGCCGTGGCCGACTATCTGGACGAGGGCGGCGTGCTGGCCTGCTTCTGCGGCTTTTTCACGCCCTGGATACCCGGCAACCGCTGGATACACGATGTCGGCCGGCCGCTCGATGCGCTCACCTTTGACTGCGTCGAAGACCGCCTCGGCCTGCTCGACGGTGTCGATCTCGAACGCTTCGCGGCAGGCCGCCACGGCATCCGCGGCGGCTGGGCCTGCGGGCGCATCGAAACCGCGCATGCGCAATCGGTGGTCTTGCGCGACAGTCACGGGCGCGTGGTCATGGTGGCCGACACGCAGTCGACCGCCGGGCTGATCGTGGCCACCGCCAGCGGCCCGCTCGGCGATGGCGCGCCGGATCAGCCCATCGGCGACGGCGACGACCTCAGCCGCATCTATCGAAATCTGCTGAACGTGGTTCGGCAACGGAAGGAGCGCCAGTCATGAACCCGAAACCGATCGCGATGATCTTCAACGGCGTCTGGTCGCAGTACGCGGTGGCAACCGCGCCGAAATACCGGGACTGGATCGACCTCGTCTACGTCCACGACCTGGCGAGCCTGGTCTGGTCCGACTATCGCGGCGTCATCGTGCCGTTCCAGAGCGATCACGCCACGCTCGGTGCGCATCGCGATGCCATCTACGGCTTTCTGGCTGGCGGCGGCCGGATGGCCGTGTTCGGCGACGCCCGTCAGTGGATCGACGCCGAATGGGCCGACCGGCCGGTCGATAACCATTGGTGGCTCACCCAGCCCGATCGCCCGCCGGTCCAGACGCTGGATTTCGGGCATCCGCTGTTCGCGGGGCTGACCGCGCGTCAGGCCGGCTGGCACCACCACGGCGTCTACCTGCGCATGCCGCCCGCCGCGCGGGTGCTGCAACGCAGCCGCGACGGCGAAGTGGTGAGCTGGACTACCACCGAGTACGGCGGCGAATTGCTGGCCGGCACCCAGGACCCGATCGTCGAACACGGCGTGCAGCAGATTCGCCATCTCGACCATTTCGTCGATCAGCTTGTCACCTGGCTCGGCGGCAGCCGACCGTCCGCCGCCCGCATGAGCATCGACGAAGCCGACTATGGCGTCCCCTTTTTGCGGCCGCAGCCGGCAGCGCAGGACGCCTGATCGGTCATGGAAAGCATTTACTGGGTGCTCACCTGGGCCTGTCATCGCAAATGCGGCCATTGCTACGACGAGCGCTTCCGGCCCTATGTGCGCGCCGGGCTGAGCGCCGTGCTCGCCGAAGGCCAGCAGGCCTACCGCCAGATCGTTGAAAACTTGCCCAATGATTTCAGCTACTTGCAGCCACTCGCCGATGGCGGTTCCGAACGTCGGCGCGGCCGGCTGATCCTGGCGGGCGGCGAGCTGTTGATCGACAGCGTGCGCGAGCCGCTGTTCTACCCGGTGCTCGACGCGCTGCGCGACAAGTACGGCAGCGGCGGCCCGAGGCTGTCCTTGCAGACCACCGGCGACATCCTGACCGACCGCCATCTCGAAGAATTGCTCGAACGCGGCATCTGGATGATCGGCATCGCCTCGATCGACGACCACCACGTCGGCATGAAAGGCGAGCGCAAGTTCGCCTTCATGGCCCGCATCCGCGCCATGATGGCGCGCCACGGCATCGAGGAAGCGAGCCTGGGCGGCGCCCGGGATCATAGAGTCGAACTTCCTCCGCAAGCGGGTGCTGCCGCCCGCGACTACCTGCAGGAAGACGGCCCGTTCTTCGTCTTTTTCGGGGCGCAGCCGGAGCTGTGGGTCGGCGAGCTGTGGCCGCGTGGCAGGGCCTGGAAGAACGGGCTGTCGAACGCCGACTACAGCACCAACTTCTGCGCCCGCTGGTCCGGCGGCCTGAATTTTCTCGACCACGGCCGGCCCGGCTCGGAAGTGTCGATCGAGCCGGACGGCTCGGTCTATCCCTGCTGCATCAAGACTCGCGCGCCGCTCGGCAGCCTGGTCGAAGAACCGCTGATCGACATGCTCGACAGCCTGCGCGACGAACCCGCCCTGCAAGCCCTGAACGCGGGCGATCCGGAAGGCATGGGCCTGCATCACGGCTGGTCGCGCGAGCAGTTCCGGGCCTCAGCAACGGTGACCGACCCGACCGGACGGGCCTACGCCAATCCCTGCATCGGCTGCGACGCCTATTTCGACCAGCACCTCAGCGCGCAACTGATCGCCCTGCGCGAACAGCGTCGCGCGCAGCGCCTGAGCAGGGCCTCATGACCGTCACCCGACCCCGCCGGTCGCCGTCCGCCCGCTACGCCGGCATCAGCCTCAGCACCCGCGATTGCGCCGCACTGTTGCGGTTGGTCGCCGAACCGACGCGGCTGGCGGTGCTGCGCCTGGTGGCGGCCGTGCCGCTGTCGGTCAACGAGATCGCCGAACGGCTCGATGTCGAACAGACCCTGCTGTCCCATCATCTGGCGCTGCTGCGGCGCAGCGGCCTGGTCAGCGTGCATCGCGACGGCAAGCACCAGCTCTACAAGCTCGCCGAGCGCGTGCAACTGAACGACACGGCGGATGGCATCGACTTTGGTTGTTGCCGATTGCAGTTCTTTTAGCGCGCGTTCGGACGCGCCGGCCGCTTCGCCGACACCGCCGCCGGGCGACCGGCGTGCTCGTCCACCCACTCGGCGATGCAGCGCGCCACCTTGTCGGGATGGCTCAGCAGCAGCCAGTGGCCGGCGTCGATGGCGCGGCGGCGCAGGTTCGGCACCCAGTGCGACAGGCCTTCGTAGAGTTCCGGGCTGACGAAGCGGTCGCGCATCGGGATGATCAGCTGCACCGGGGCGATGGCGTGGCGCGGCTCCGGGCGCAGCAGGCGCGGCAGGACATTGGCGCGGTACAGGTTGACGCCGTTGCGACCGTCGGCGGTCTGGGTCGAGCTTGCGTCGATCACCGTGCCTTCCATGGTTTTCATGATCCGCGCCCAGGAGCGGCCCAGGGCCAGACTCCAGGCTGCGGGTGCGACCACCGGCAGCTGGAACATCAGGATGTACCAGCTACGGCCGAGCTGACGCAGCAACTGCTGGCCTTTCCAGCCCGGTTTCGCATGGGCGCGCAGCCAGTAGCCGACGTGATCCAGGCTCGGGCCGCTGATGCTGGTGTAGCTGGCGATGCGGTCGCGCATCGGTGACAGGGTGACGCTTTCCCAGCTCTGGATCGAACCCCAGTCATGGCCGACCAGATGAACCTTGCGGCCCGGTGCCACGGCGTCGAAGACCGCCGCGAGATCGCCCATCAGCTCGAGGATGCGGTAGTCGCGGATGCGTGTCGGCACGCTCGACTGGCCAGCACCGCGCACGTCGTAGGCCACGACATGGAACTGCGCGGCCAGCCGTTCGGCAATCGCTTCCCAGACTTGCGCGGAATCCGGGTAGCCGTGGACCAGCACCACGGTGGGCTTGCCATCGGCGGCGGTGCCCCATTCGTAGACGGCAAGCTGGATATCGCCACGGGTGACGCTGCGGGTCGGAGTCATCGTCAGTTTCAGTGAACGTCTGTTGCGGAAAGCGACATCATCGCCGCAGTGCGGCCTTGGATGAAAGCGGCCGGGCCGCGCGGCTGGCTATGATCGCGGCATCTTCCCGACTTCAAAAACTCCATGGCCGATTCCGCTTCCCGCCCCGAACCCGCGCTGAACGTGCTCGGCGGCCTGCTGGGCTGCTGCTGCACCAGCCCGATGACCGGCTTCTACCGCGACGGCCACTGCCACACCGGGCCGCAGGATGTCGGCCGGCATCTGGTCTGCGCCGAAGTCACCGCCTTGTTTCTGGCCTACTCGCAATCAGTCGGCAACGATTTGTCGACACCGCGCCCGGAATACCACTTCCCGGGTCTCAAACCCGGCGACAAATGGTGTCTCTGCGCGCTGCGCTGGCAGGAGGCCTGCAACGCCGGTCTGGCTCCGCCGGTGTTCCTCGCCGCCACCAACCAGAAAGCCCTGAGTCTGGTTGACCGCGAGCAATTGTTCGCGCATGGGCTTGATCGGCCTTGAGCCCGAGTAGGTCGGGAAAGCGGCTTTATCGCGCATCCCGACGGATTGGGTTTCGCCTGCATCCCTTGCTGATCTGGCGGCATCGAACCATTCCGCGCTATCGCGCGGGTAACTTTTCCTTGAAACGCACAAGGAAAAGTCACCAAAAGGAATGCGCCCCTGTCGCTGCGTCGGTTCGCATGAAGCAAAAGCGCGAACCGATGCCCTCCGCTTCTCGGACATGGCGGGGCTTTTCGACACGCCATCCATGGCGTGACGAAAAGGCTTCGGCTCCTGCCTCGCCCCCTGCGGGGCCTACTCCGCCATGTCCTGCGATGCTCGGCGCGCTCAAAGGGGGATTTACGGCAACAGCAACGGCAACAACCACATCAAAAGCCGTAGGTCGGCAATCCTTTGCCGACATGGCGCTTGGTCAACCGCCCCCACCCCAGCCCTCCCCCGCGTGCGGGGGAGGGCTGGGGTG
>JAKFUK010000003.1 GCA_021732745.1 Nevskia sp.
TCAATTACTGTGAAATCGGGGGTTAGTCCGGTCATTTAGTGTATGAGTCCGATTAGTTGTTGTACCAAAGCCCCCTAAAAGTGCCCTAAAACGGGCCACTAGTCCAGAATAATGCTGAAACCGACAGTGGCGGAAATCCGCGTCCTGGCGAAATTACTTTGTCGCATGGGGGCGTCCTTTTCTTGGACGAATTGCCGGAGTTCGAGCGCAAGGTGCTGGAAGTGCTGCGCGAGCCGTTGGAAAGCGGCAAAATCACAATCTCGCGCGCCGCGCGGCAGGTCGATTTTCCTGCCCGTTTTCAGCTGGTTGCAGCGATGAACCCCTGCCCTTGCGGGTACTTGGGTGATGCCGGCCCCGGTGCCGGGCGCTGCCGCTGCACGCCGGATCAGGTGGCGCGCTATCGCGGCCGACTGTCGGGGCCGCTGCTCGACCGCATTGATCTGCATGTCTTCGTGCCGCGTCTGGAACCGGCGGCGCTGGCTTCGGCGGCTCCGCCGGACAGCGAATCCAGCGCCGTGGTTCGCGACCGGGTCTGTGCCGCGCGTGCCCGGCAGTTGGCCCGCGCCGGCAAGATCAACGCCCTGCTCGGCCCGAAGGAACTCGATCGCGATGCCGTGCTCGATGACGCCAGCCGGCAATTGCTGCTGACCGCGATGAACCGGCTGGGCTTGTCTGCCCGCGCCTTTCATCGGGTGCTGAAAGTGGCGCGGACCATTGCCGATCTGGCGGCAGCCGATCATCTGGCCGTGGCCCATGTTGCCGAAGCCTTGCGCTATCGGCCGGTCGATCAGGGCAGCTGACGGCCCCAGCGCCAGCGCAGGCCGATCAGGCCGCGCGGCCGGCGGGAATCGTCGATTTCGCGGCTACTGCCGGCAATCTGACCGTAAATGCTGACATCGGCGAGCAATTGCTGGCTCAGCAGCAAGCTGTAATCGGCGTAGGCCGCGCCACCGCTGCGCGTGGCGGTGTGGCGGCGCACGCCATCGCCATCATTCCAGCCGAGCACGGCAGTCGCGTCGAAGCCCGCAGCGATCGGCAGCCGCCATTGTCCGGCAGCACGCCAGCCGACGGCACCGGTGCCGAAGTAATCCGGCGCGAAGGCAACGGCCAGACGCAGCGGGCCGGAATCGACGGCGGCCCAAGCTTCGGCCCAGTCGAGATCCCGCGCTTGCGGGCCGCCTCGATCGCCGCTGTAGACGCTGACATTGACGCCACCATCGACACTGACCGGAATCAGCTCGAACAGGACCAGCGAGCGCGCATATCCGGCGTAGAAATCGACTTGCGCATCACCGGCGCTGCGATTGTTCAGCAGGCGGCCACCGACAAAGGCGCGGCTGGCGAATCGGTAGTCGGCGCGGACGATTCCGGTCGGGCTGTTGTTCTGGACCACACCGCGAAACACCTCTTCGCTGGCAGCGCTGAGGCGCAGGTCGAGCGTGTCGGCGACCGCAGCAGGGCTGATCGCCAGCAGCAGCCACACTGGAAAGAATGCGCGGATCGACATGGCGAGACTTTAGCGGACGCTGCGGCGGGAACCGGCCGATCGGCGCGGATCAAAACGGTGCCCAATGCAGGTGCGGGGCCAATCGCACTGTCCTGGTGCAAGCCTGATCGGCCGCCGGAAAAAGAAAAAGGCCGCACGAGGCGGCCTTTTCCGGGTGCAGCCTTGCCGCAGATCAGAACTTGAAGATGCCCTTCACGGCGAAGTTGCCGCCGCTGTCCTTCAGGCCGTCGCCGTCGAGAAAGACGTCGTTGTTCGCGGTGTCGAAGCGCGATTCGGCAATGATGTCGAAGCTGGACGACGGCGACACCACCAGCGCCACGGTGTAGACCTTGTACTTGTCGACCGGGGCGTCGAACTTCGGACGGAATTCAGCAATTTCGACGCGACCGCGCAGGGCAACGAGGTCGGTGAACTTGTAGAAACCGTAGAACGCCGCGCCGCGCGTGGTGGCGATGCCCTTGAAATCGGCGATGTCGCCGTTGAAGGCGAGCGTCAGCTTTTCCGTCGGCGTCCACTGGGCGACGAGGTCGGTCAGGTTGGTGCGGGTGGTGAAGGTGTCGTCCGTCGACGCTGCAACCGGGAAGGTGCCGCCGAACTCGAAGTCATCGACGCCGAGATAGTTGGTCAGCGCCACCAGCACCGTCGAGGTCGGCGTCAGCGTGACGTTGGCTTCGAGGGTCTTCTGCTTGTTGGCATCGCGGGTGGATGCCTGCGGCGCGCTGTTGACCGCACCGAGGTTGAAGGTCAGCAGGTCGCTGGCCTTGTAGGTGACGCGCAGGCCGGTATGGAAGAACGGCTGGGTGTTCTGGAACAGGAACGAACGCGACACGAACGGCGCGGCGTTGTCGGCCGTGACTTCGTAGCCGGCGAGCGAGCCGAAACGACCCGCGATCACCGTGAAGCCGCCGCCGGCGTAGCTGACGTAGGCGGTCGGCAGGCTGAAGATCGAATCGTTGTCGCCGTAGTTGCCGTTGATGACCGTCGAATCTTCACCGGCCAGCAGGTTGACCGTGGCACCGAAGCCGGATTCCGGCGCGTAGCCGAGCGTCAGCGAGGCCTGGTCGATGGTGAACGTGTCGGTCGGGCTGTCATAGGCGCGGTTGTTCAGCCGGTTGCCTTCGTTGTAGTTCACCGAGTACGAGGCGCTGGTATAGCCGCTGATCGAAATGCCGGACGCTTCCAGAATCGAACTCAGGGTCGGCGTATCGGCGAAAGCCATGCCGGGCAGGCAGGCCAGACCCGCAACAGACAACAGCTTTTTGTAATTGCTCATGACTCTCCTTCGAGTAGTGTGCGCTGAAAATGGCCAGCGCCGACGAAAAAGCATGGACCATGTCATACGCTTCATCGCGCTGATTTCATTGCTTTTTCCTCGAGCCATCTGCGCTGGAACGGGGCGTCATGCTGCGAAGCAACATCGGAACACCCGGAATTCCGCAAAGACGCGCACCAAATTCGTGCATCACCGTTCGCAGCGGTGAACGCCGGGCATGAAAAAGGCGGCACCGGGGTTGCCGGTGCCGCCCGATCCGCAAATAGCGGCTGCCTGAGGCGATCAGGCCCCGGCGCGTTGCAGCATCAGTTCGACGGCAGCCTTGATCTCGTCGTCGCTCAGATCAGCCTTGCCGCCGCGTGCCGGCATCGAATTCTTGCCCTTGATCGCGGAGGCCGCGAGGCCATCAAGACCACCGGCCGCGCCCTTGCGGGTGGTCCATGCCGCCTTGTCGGTGGGCTTCGGCGCTTCGAGCACGCCGGCGTCGTGGCAGGCGGCGCAGACCTGGGTGTAGGTCTGTTCGGCGGTCCAGGGCTCACGGGCGACGGTGGCGGTCTTCACCAGCAGGGCCGGATCGGTGATCACGGTGCCGATCGGCGCGGTGCGCGTGGCGACTTTCTTCAATTCCGCTTCGTTGGCGCTGTTCTCGCTCGGCGTCATGACCACGGCCAGCACGATGATGCCGATGGTGATGCCGAACAGCAGCGCCAGCACGCCGGCAAACGAAATCATGAACTTCTTGTCCTGGTCTTTGCTCACAACGGTCTCCGGGGCCGGCAGATGGGGAAGGCGAAAATTCGGTTATCGGATGCGGCACTGGACGGGCAGACCGCCGGTCGCGTCACATCGCGGCTTCAGCCTCATTTTGGTGCACGAAGCCGACACCCGCATCAGTTTGGTTCAAGTGCCGCTGTCGATTCCGGAGCATGACGACAAGCCGGATCGCGAGCGGCGCAGGCACCAGCCCGAGCGACGCGACATTATAGAGAAGCGCGTCAGCCTGCGGGTTTGCCGCTAAAAGCGATGCTCACGCAGAGAACGCAAAGGACGCGGAGAAAGAGAAAGCGCAGAACCGTTTCTCGCCAAGCACGCCAAGTACGCCGAGGAAAAGCAGAGGCGATTGTCGGTAACGTCTTTACTTTGGCGTTCTTGGTTGGCGTTCTTGGCGTACTTGGCGCGAAATTCCTTTTGCCTTCTCGATTCCGCTTTTCTCCGCGTCCTCTGCGTTCTCCGCGTGAGACCCGCTTTATCGCGTTTGTCGATCGCCACCGCGAACCGCCGCCGGACGCTCGGTTACGATACGGCCCTCATGGCAGATTCCACGCTCCCCTCGCCGGCCGACGACGCCGCGCTGCAAGACACGGCGCGCCGCGTGCTCGGCATCGAGCGCGATGCGCTGGACGCCCTGCTGCCGCGCATCGATGCGGGCTTCGCACGCGCCTGCCGACTGCTGATCGGCTGCCGAGGCCGCGTGGTGGTCACCGGCATGGGCAAGAGCGGTCATATCGGCGGCAAGATCGCCGCCACCCTGGCGTCCACCGGCACGCCGTCATTCTTTGTTCACCCGGGCGAAGCCAGTCACGGCGATCTGGGCATGATCACCCGCGATGACGCGGTGATCGCCATCTCCAATTCCGGCGAAACCAGCGAAGTGCTGACCATCCTGCCGCTGATCAAGCGCATGGGTGTGCCGCTGGTGTCGATGACTGGTCGTCCAGGCTCCACGCTGGCGAAAGCTGCCGATGTCCATCTCGATGTTTCGGTCGAGCAGGAAGCCTGCCCGCTGAATCTGGCTCCGACCGCTTCGACCACCGCCACCTTGGCCATGGGCGATGCCCTGGCCGTGGCCCTGCTGGAAGCGCGCGGCTTCACGCCGGAGGATTTCGCGCTGAGCCATCCGGGCGGCACGCTGGGCCGGCGGCTGCTGCTGAAGGTCGGCGACCTGATGCATGCCGGCGAGCAGATTCCGAAGGTGCGGTCGGATGCGACCCTTTCCGCCGCCCTGCTGGAAATGACCCGCAAGGGCCTGGGCATGACGGCGGTGGTCGATGCCGATGACCGGGCGCTCGGCATCTTCACCGACGGTGACCTGCGCCGCGTGCTCGATGCCAATCTCGATGTCCGTACCTCGCCGATCACCAGCGTCATGACCCCGGGCGGCCGCAATATCCGTGCTGAACAGCTCGCCGCCGAGGCCGTGCATCTGATGGAGCGGCACCGGATCACCGTGCTGATGGTGCTGGACGACGAAAACCGCGTCGCCGGGGTGCTGCACATGCACGATCTGCTGCGCGCAGGGGTGGTCTGATGCGCACCTTGAGCGAGCGCGCTCGCGACGTCCGCTGCGCGGTCTTCGATGTTGACGGCGTCATGACCGACTGCAAGCTCTATCTGGCCCCGGACGGCACGGAACTGAAAGCCGTCCACGTTCGCGATGGCCTGGGCCTGAAGCTCTTGATGCAGGCCGGCATCGAAGTGGCGGTGATTTCCGGCCGGCCGTCGGCGGCGATGCAGGCGCGCTTCGAATATCTCGGCATCAAACGCGTCTGGCTGAACGTCGAACACAAGCTGCCGGCCTGGGAAGAACTCAAAACCCAGCTCGGGCTCGCCGACGAACAGATGATGATGATGGGCGACGACACCCCCGACCTGCCGCTGATGCAGCGCGCAGGTCTTGCGATGACGGTGGCCGATGCGCATCCGAAAGTGCTGGCGGTCGCCCATTGGGCGAGTCGGCTGGCCGGTGGCAATGGTGCCGTGCGCGATGCCGCCGACCTGCTCATCAACGCCCGGAGTGCCGCCTCATGACCCGCATCGCCGTGGCGACGATCGCCGTCGCTGCCCTCGCCGGCCTGCTGTTCACCCTGAGCCGGATCGACGACATCGCGCTCGAACCTGCCGCCAGCGACGACAAACTGCCGCGCTACACGCTGAGCGGTGCCGAACTGACCCGTTTCGACGCCGCCGGACAACCGTCGATGAAGGCTACCGCCGCGACATTGGAATATTTCGATGACGAGTCGGCGCTCGCCACCACACTGGTGGTCGACGTGCTGTCCGGTGCGAAAACGCCCTGGCACATCGACGCGCCGACCGGTGCCCTGAGCCCCGGCAGCCGCGAGCTGAAGCTCAGCGGCGAGGTCGTCGCCAACGGACAATGGCCCGACAACGGCGAAGCGCTGGTGCTGCGCTCGCCGACCATGACCGTTGATCCGGATACCCATGTGCTGCGTACCGATGCTGTCGTCCATGCCGATAGCCGCTCGCGCAAGGGCACGGCCGTCGGCATGGCCGCGAACTGGGAAAAACAAGACCTGCGCCTGCTGAACAACGTGAAAATGCGCTATGAAGCCACTCGCTGAATTGAAAGCCTCGACCCTGCTGGCGGCGTTCGCCCTGCTGCCGCTGGCACTGTCCGCGCAGAACCTGCCGAAAGCGCCTTCGGTGGAGCGTGACAGCCTGGTCAAGCTGCCGAAACCAGCGGATTTGAAACCCACCGGCCCGGTGACGCTGACCTCGGACAAGGCCGAACTGGTGCAGGGCAATTCGGCGGTCTATACCGGCAATGTCGTGCTGTCCTCCGACACCTTGAAGCTCGAAGGCGATCGCGTCGAACTCAAGCAGTACGCCGGTGGCCAGTACGAAGCGAAGATCACCGGCGGTCCGGCGAAGATGAACCATGCCGGCAACGGCGCGGAAAATCCGCCGGTCGCGGCGCGCGCCAAGACCCTGAACTACGACTCGCGCAGCGGGGTGCTCGATCTGATCAGCGAAGCTTTCGTGATGCGCGGTACCGACGAAATCACCGGCGACACCATCAAGTACGACGTCAACCAGCGGCGCATTCAGGCCTCCGGCGGCGAAGGCGGTCAGGTCAAGATCATCCTTCAGCCGTCCTCCGCAGAACCGGCTGCCGCACCCGCCAGCGGAACCTCACCATGAGCACCGTTTCCGGCGGCGATCGCCCCCCTTCGGTGCTGCTGGCCCGCGATCTGGTCAAGCGCTACAAGAAGCGCACCGTGGTCAACGGCGTGTCGATCGACGTGCGCGCTGGCGAGATCGTCGGCCTGCTCGGCCCGAACGGCGCCGGCAAGACCACCTCGTTCTACATGGTGGTCGGCCTGGTGCCGGTCGATGGCGGCCGCATCGAACTCGACGGCCGCGACATCACCAAGCTGCCGATGCACGCCCGCGCCAAGGCCGGCATCGGCTATCTGCCGCAGGAAGCCTCGGTGTTCCGCAAGCTGTCGGTCGCCGACAACGTCATGGCCATCCTCGAACTCCGGGATGACCTCGACAACGCCGGCCGCAAGCGCGAGCTCGAACGCCTGCTCGAAGAGCTGCACATCACCCATGTTCGCGAAGGCTTGGGCATGTCGCTGTCCGGCGGCGAGCGGCGGCGAGCTGAAATCGCCCGGGCGCTGGCAGCCAATCCGCGCTTCATCCTGCTCGACGAGCCGTTCGCCGGTGTCGATCCGATCGCGGTGATCGACATCCAGGGCATCGTCCGGCACCTGTCCGAGCGCGGCATCGGTGTGCTGATCACCGATCACAACGTCCGCGAAACCTTGGGCATTTGCACCCGCGCCTACATCCTGGCGGCGGGCACGGTGATCGCCGAAGGCGCGCCCGCGCAGCTACTGGAGAACGAGACGGTGCGGCGGGTTTATCTGGGCGAGCAATTCCGGCTTTGAGTCGCGCCTTGCGCGCGGTGCCGGATGTGCGGTTCGGAAGCCGGATTCTGCTGGTTCCTGACCGAATCACTTTTCGATCATAACGGATCGCATTGAATTTCGAGCAAGTACAATGCCAACACTCGAAATCATGAATCCGCGCGAATGAAGCAGTCGCTGTCACTCAGAACCGGTCTTGCCCTGACCATGACGCCTGCGCTCCAGCAGGCGATCCGCTTGCTGCAGCTGTCGAGCCTCGATCTCCAGCTGGAAATCCGCCAGGCGCTGGAATCCAACGTGATGCTGGAAGCCGACGGCGAAGACGCCGAAGTCCAGACCATCGAGGAAGCGATGGCGGAGTCGGACAGCAAATCCGCTGTCGCCGAAGCTGGCTCGGCCGCTGAAACGGCCATCGAGATCGGTGGCGAGAACGTCATTCCCGAAGAAATGCCGGTCGATGCCGACTGGGGCGACATCTACGACAGCGCCGGTTCCGCCGGCAGCGGCTCGGGCGAGGACGACGACGGCCTGCACGATTTCATGCAGGCCAACCTGCATGGCTCGCAATCGCTCAGAGACCATCTGACCTGGCAGGCCAGCATCGCGCCGTTCGACGAGGTCGATGCCGAAGTGGCGCTGCACATCATCGACGCGATCAACGACGACGGTTATCTCGAAGACTGGGAAGGCGTGCGCGACCGGCTGGTCAGCGGCCAGAACATCCCGCTCGACCGCGTCGAGAAGGTGCTGCGCTCGGTGCAGGATTTCGATCCTTCCGGCGTTGCCGCCCGTGATCTGCCGGAATGCCTGCGCTTGCAGTTGCAGCAGTTCCCGCCCAAGACGCCTGGTCTGGCCGCCGCGTTCCGCGTGCTGGAAGCGCCGATGGCGATGCTGGCGCGTCACGACGAGACCGCGCTGATCAAGCTCACCGGGCTGCCGCTGGAAGCGCTGCGCGAAGGTCTGGCCCTCGTGCAGTCCTTGCAGCCGCATCCGGGACGCCCCTATCAGGCGCACGAGAGTGACTACATCGCCCCGGATGTCTTCGTCGGCAAGAAGAATGGCCGCTGGCGGGTGAGCCTGAACCCCGAGCACACGCCGAAGCTGCGGATCAACCAGCTGTACCAGGGCATGGTCAAGCGCGCGGACACCTCGCGCGACCAGCTCACCATGAAGCAGCACCTGCAGGAAGCGCGTTATTTCATCAATTCGCTCGAAGCACGGAACGAAACCCTGCTCAAGGTTGCCCAATGCATAGTCGAGGAACAGCGGGCGTTTCTCGACTACGGCGAAGAAGCGATGCGGCCGCTGGTGCTACGGGATGTCGCCGAACAGTTGGGAATTCATGAGTCAACGGTATCGCGCGCGACAGCAAACAAGTACATGCTGACGCCGAGAGGGCTTTACGAGCTGAAGTATTTTTTCTCCAGTCACGTCCAGACCACCGAAGGAGGTACCTGCTCCGCAACCGCCATCCAGGCCATGATCAAGCGGCTCATCGCTGCGGAAGATCCTGCCAAGCCGCTGTCCGATTCGACACTCGCCGAAATGCTCTTGAAGGAAGGCATCCAGGTGGCGCGTCGAACGGTCGCAAAGTATCGCGAAGCGCTGCGCATTCCGCCGTCTCACGAGCGCAAGCCGATCGGCTGAGCCCCGATCGCCGCCGCTGTTCATGGTCCGAAACCTGCAATGCATGTGTTCGACCCGATCGTCCCGCCGGAATCCCGGCAGGCACCCGGGCCGCCTTCCTGAAGAGGAGTTGCGTGTATGAACCTGAACATTTCCGGTCATCATCTCGATCTCACGCCGGCGCTGCGCACTTACGTCACTGACAAGCTGAAGCGGGTCGAACGTCACTTCGATCACCTGATCGACGCTGCCGTGATCCTGTCGGTCGACAACAAGCTTCAGCACAAGGCTGAAGCCACGCTGCACGCCCGAGGTACCAATCTGCACGCCGAATCGGTGCAGGGCGACATGTACGCCGCGATCGACAACCTGATCGACAAGCTCGATCAGCAGACCCGGAAGTTCAAGGACAAGCTGCGTGACCACCACGCGCGCGATGTGCAGAAGCACGCCATCAACTAGCACGGCGCTACACTAGCCGGGCTGCGAAAAAGCCCCGCTTTTCGAAGCGGGGCTTTTTCTTTTTCCGATCCGGACTCTTCATGAAACTTGCCGAAATTCTCAACCCTGGCCGCGTTGCCGTCGGCGTCGCGGTCACCAGCAAGAAGCGCGCACTTGAAGAGATCGCCCGGCTGCTCGCCCTTGGTGCACCCAGTGTGGCTCCGGCCGACATCCTCGCCAGTCTGGCCGGCCGCGAGAAGCTCGGCTCGACCGGTCTGGGTCATGGCGTGGCGATTCCGCATGGCCGCATGGCCGGTGTGTCGACCAGCGTCGGCGCCTTCGTGCGGCTGAAGCACCCGGTCGACTACGACACCCACGACGGCCAGCCGGTCGATCTGGTGTTCGGCCTCTTGGTACCGCAGAACGCCACCAGCGAGCACTTGCAGCATCTGGCGGCGATCGCCGAAAAATTCTCCGACGACGACTTCTGCGCACAGATTCACGGCGCCCGCGACGACGCCGCGGTCTACGCCCTGCTCGCAGGCTGAAGGCCGCCAGTCCGCCGACCATGCGTCTGGTCATCGTCAGCGGCCTGTCCGGTGCCGGCAAGTCCGTGGCCCTCAAGCAGTACGAGGATCGCGGCTACTACTGCATCGACAACATCCCGCTCGACCTGGTCCAGCCGCTGCTGACCCACGCGGTCGACAACCCCGGGCCGCGTTACCGCAAGCTCGCACTCGGGATTGATGCGCGCTGCGATCCGCTGGAAATCGAGCGTTTCCCGGCAGTGCTGGAAGCGCTGCGCGGCCAGGGCATCGACGTCCGCGTGCTGTTCCTGACCGCCGACGACAACGTCATCCTGCGCCGCTACAACGAGACCCGCCGCCGCCATCCGCTGGCCAGCGCCGAGGTTTCGCTGCTCGACGCGATCCGGCTTGAACGCAAGCTGCTGAAGCCGGTGGCCGATCTGGCCGACGTGCCGCTCGACACCACGTCCTTGAACCTCTACGACCTGCGCGCAGCGGTCGACGTGCATCTGCCGGAACCCGGCACCCGTGGCCTGTCGGTGCTGTTCCTGTCGTTCGGCTTCAAGAACGGCGGACCGGAAGGGGCGGATTTCGTCTTCGACGCACGCCTGCTGCCGAATCCGCACTGGGTACCGGACCTGCGGGCGCTCAATGGCCGCGACGCCCCGGTGATCGACTGGTTCCGGGGCCAGAGCCTGGTCGAGGAATTCTTCGAGCACACCCGCGCCTATCTCGACCGCTGGCTGCCCGCCGTCGAAGCCCAGGACCGCGCCTATGTCACGGTCGCCATCGGCTGCACCGGCGGTCAGCATCGCTCCGTCTATCTGGTCGAGCGCATGAAGCAGGCCTTCGACGGGCGCTTCCCGCAGATCGTGGTCAAACATCGGGAGTTGAACGCATGAGGGCTGCGAGATGACGGTCGGCGTGTTGCTGGTCACGCACGGCAAGCTCGGGCATCACCTGCTGGAAACCATGCAGGACATGATCGGCCCGCTGCCGCTCAATGCCGATGTGCTCGAAGTACGCCGCGTGCAGGCCACCGACGTGCTGCTGCTGCAAGGCCGGCGAATGATCGAGCGACTCGACAGCGGCTGTGGCGTGCTGATCCTCACCGATGCCTACGGCTCGACCCCGAGCAACATCGCCAGCCGTCTTTCCGAAGCGCCGCTGACCGAAGTGGTGGCCGGCATCAACCTGCCAATGCTGGTCGAGATCTTCAATTTCCCCAAGCGCGAACTGCCGGAAATGGTGGCGGCCGCGCTCGACGGCGGCCAGACCGGCGTCGTCTCGTTCAAGCATCCGGGCATGCCATGAACCTCCTTCCCACGCTGTTCATCAGGACGCGCTCGCCGTGACGCAGACCGCCGAAAAGACTGTCGTCATCATCAACCGGCTCGGCCTGCACGCACGCGCCGCGTCGAAATTCGTGACCCTGGCGTCGAGCTACGAATCCGAGCTGACCGTCGAGAAGGACGGCAAGCAGGTGCCCGGCAAGAGCATCCTGAAAGTGATGATGCTGGCTGCCGCTCAGGGCAGCGTTCTCAAGCTCGTCGCCACCGGCCCCGACGCCGTCGAGGCGCTCGAAGCCCTGGCGGCGCTGATCGCCAATCGCTTCGACGAAGAAGCGTGAGCGGCGTGAGGCGTGGGCCGCCCGTGAGGCGTGAGGCGAGAGGCGAGAGGCGGAACAGCCGCAGCGGTCGTATGTACCGCTCTGCTTTTGCGGTTTCACCTCACGCCTCACGCCTCTCGCCTCACACCTCACGTAGAACGCCTCACGCCTCACCCCTCACGCCTCACGGAGCGCAGCGATGAGCCTTTGGCTCAACGGCATCGGGGTTTCGCGCGGCATCGCGATCGGCCGCGTCCAGAAGCTGTCGGGCGGCGATCTCGAAATCCCTGAATACACAATTGCCGAGGCCGACGTCGAGGCCGAGGTGAGCCGTTTCACCGACGCTCAAGCACGCGGTCGCGAGCAGTTGCAGCAGATTCGCAGCCAAGTGCCAGCCGGTATCGGCGGGGCCGAGAACGAGATCGCCGCGTTCATCGACACCCATCTGTTGATGATGGAAGACCGCTCGCTGACCGATGCCGTGGTCGGCAGCATCCGCAGCAGCCGGATCAATGCCGAAGCCGCGCTCAAGCGCCAGCGCGACGCGCTGATGGCGGTCTTCGAGCAGATGGACGACGCCTATCTGCGCGCGCGTCGCGACGACGTGCAGCATGTTTCCGCACGCATCCTGCGCATCCTGCTCAAAGAAGAGCGCAGCCTGCCGGTCGGCGAACCGGAAGCACCGACAGAACCCAACATCATCGTCGCCGACGACATCACGCCGGCCGACATCATCCTGCTGGCGCAGGCTGGTGTCGCCGCCTTCATCACTGAATACGGCGGCCCGCTGTCGCATACGGCGATTCTGGCGCGCTCGTACTCGATTCCGGCGATCGTCGGCCTGCACAACGCCCGTCGCCTGTTCAAGGACGGCGAAGCGGTGATCGTCGATGGCGATCTCGGCCATGCGCTTGCCGATCCGGACGCGCAGGCGCTGAGCTTCTTCCGCGCCAAGCGTGCCGGCCAGATCGAGCGCCGCGCCTCGCTGTCAGGCCTCAAAGACCGACCGGCAATCTCGCGCGATGGCACCAAGATTCGCCTGCTGGCCAACATCGAGCTCAGCGAAGACGCCACCCACGCCGCCGATCTCGGGGCGGAAGGTGTCGGCCTGTATCGCACCGAGTTCCTGTACATGAACCGCAAGACGCTGCCGACCGAGGACGAGCAGTACGAGGCGTATTCGCGGGTGGTCGCCTCGGTGAAGGGTCCGATCACCATCCGCACGCTCGATCTGGGCGCCGACAAGCAGGTCGACAGTGGTGCGCGTTCCGGACCGACGCCGAACAATCCGGCGCTCGGCCTGCGTGCGATTCGCCTGTGCCTGAAGGAACCAGACCTGTTCCGCGCCCAGGTGCGGGCGCTGCTGCGGGCGTCGGCGCATGGCGATGTCCACATCATGCTGCCGATGATTTCGAGTGTGGCTGAGTACCGTCAGGCCAAGGCTTTCATCGACGCGACCCGGGAGCAGCTGGAGCGCGAAGGCCAGAAGATGGCCGCGCATGTGCCGATCGGCGCGATGATCGAAGTGCCGGCAGCGGCGCTCGCAGCACCCTTGCTGGCGCGCCATTGCAGCTTTTTCTCGATCGGCACCAACGATCTGATCCAGTACACGCTGGCCATCGACCGCGTCGACGACGAGGTCAACTACCTCTACGACCCGCTGCACCCGGCCGTGCTGCGCCTGATCCGGATGACCATCGAAGCCGGCGATCGCGGCCGGATCCCGGTGGCGATGTGCGGCGAAATGGCCGGCGATCCGCGCTATACGCGGCTGCTGCTGGGATTGGGGCTGACCGAGTTCTCGATGCACCCGGCGTCGGTGCTGGAGGTCAAGCGGATCATCATCGAGAGCGATGTCCGCGCCCTGCGGGCGCAAGCGATGAATCTGCTCGAAACCGGTGATCCTCAAGCGCTGGAAACGCTGATGTCATGAACCGGCTGACCCGCAGGTCCGGATTCATCCGGACGCTTTCCCGGTCAATCGCAGCTCGTAGGGTGGGCAAGCTTCATCTGCCCACGCGTGCGTAACCGTTGACCCTTGGCGAATCGGTGGGCAAGTGAAGCCTGCCCACCCTACGGTTCAGCGCGGGCCGTCTTCCGGCAAGGTGATGTTCAGTTCCAGCACTTCCAGCCCATCCTCGCGCTGGACGTTGAACTGCACCGAATCGTCCGGCACGCGGATGTACTTGCGCACCACGGCGAGGATTTCCTCGCGCATCTGCGGCAGGTAGTTGGGGCCGTTCATGCGGCCTTCGCGCTGGTAGGCGACGGCGACCATCAGCCGGTCCTTCGCGGTCTGCGCGGTGTTCTTTTTCTCGGTTCGAAAGATTTTCAGCCAATCCATGATCAGCCTCCGAACAGCTTAGCCATGAAGCCCTTTTTCTGCTCGGTCATGAAGCGCATCGGCCGCTCTTCGCCGAGGAACCGGGCCACCAGATCGGTGTAAGCCTGTCCCGCTTCGCTGGCCGGGTCCTTGATCACCGGCTCGCCCGAGTTCGAGCTGGTCAGCACCGTCGAGGATTCTGGAATGATGCCGAGCAGCGGAATGGCGAGGATTTCCTTGACGTCGTCGACACTCAGCATCTCGCCCTTGTTGACCCGCGCGGCGTTGTAGCGGGTCAACACCAGGTGTTCCTTGACCCGCTGCTCGCCGATCTCGGCACGCCGCGATTTCGAAGCGAGGATGCCGAGCACACGATCGGAATCGCGCACGCTGGACACTTCCGGATTGGTCACCACCAGCGCTTCATCGGCGAAGTACATCGCCAGGAAAGCACCGCGCTCGATGCCGGCCGGCGAGTCGCAGATGATGTAATCGAAGTCCTGCGCCAGCTCTTTCAGCACCCGCTCGACGCCCTCGGTCGACAGCGCGTCCTTGTCGCGGGTCTGGCTGGCGGCAAGGATGTGCAGGTTGTCGACGTTCTTGTCGCGGATCAGCGCCTGCTTCAGGTTCGCTTCGCCATTGATGACATTGACGAAGTCGTACACCACGCGGCGCTCGCAGCCCATGATCAGGTCGAGGTTGCGCAGGCCGACGTCGAAGTCGATGACGGCGGTCTTCTTGCCACGCATGGCAAGCCCGGTGGCGAACGAGGCGCTGGTGGTGGTCTTGCCGACTCCGCCCTTGCCCGAGGTGACGACGATGATCTTGGCCAACGATGCTCCGTGCTGCTTGTCAGTTGCTGCGTGAACGGTGGACTGGCGATCGGGACCGCAATCGCAACAGCCTAGATTTTGTGTGCCTCGATCTTCAAGCGTCCGCCATCGAGCCAGGCCAGCGCCGGCTCGTTGACCGGCCCGGCCTTGATCTGCTCGGCCACCGCATAAATGCCAGCGATGGCGATCAGTTCGGCGTCGAGCTTGCGGCAGAACACCCGGGCGCTTTCATCGCCCTTGACGCCGGCCAGCGCCCGGCCCGCGAGCTTGCCGTAGATATGAATGCAGCCGTCGGCAATCACTTCGGCACCCGGGCTGACCGTGTTCAGCACGATCAGGTCGCAATCTTCCGCATAGACCTGCTGGCCGGAGCGGATCGGATCGGACACCACCTTGGCCGGCTTGCGCGCGGCGGCAACGATCACCGGCTCCGGCGGCGGTGCGACCGGACGAGCAGCCGGCGCTGCTGCGGTCTTGCCGTTGTCCTTCGATACCACCGGCAGGCCAGCGGCGCGCGCAGCATCAGCGAGTGGACCTTCGGAAACCGCCAACGGCTGAATGCCGACTTCGCGAAACGCCGCGAGCAGGGCTGAGAGATCGGCGTCGATGTCGCTGTCGATCACCACCGCCATGCCTTTCACGGCTTGCGGCATCTGGCGAACCATTTCCGCGAGCTGAGCGCGGATGCCGGCTGGATCGGCTTCAAGCACCCGCACGCGCGTGATCGGAAGCATGCGGCCCTTCAGTTCGAGGGCGGGGCGGGAACGGGTCATTTACGGGAGTGGAAATCCTGTCGGCGAAGGCGCTGGAGCGGCGCGCCGTGGCCTATGTTTTGCGTAGGCAGGATGCTAGGTTAGTCATCAACCCCTTCAATATCAATGTTCCGGCCCGGACGGCGGAATCGCGCCCCCCACAGGATCGGAAATTCCCTGGACATCAGCATGGCATTCGACTGGCGCCAATATCGTGGCGACGCCGCCTACGACGAACTCTTCGACAACGCAGGCGGTGCGCGGCCTGCGGCCCGCAGTCTCGTCGAGTATCTCCAGAGCCTGTCGCAGAAAGATCTGGCCGATCGTCGCCTCGCGGCCGATCTGGCGATCAAGGTCATGGGCATCACTTTCACGGTGTACTCCGAAGGCAAGAACGTCGACCGCGCCTGGCCGTTCGACATCATTCCGCGGGTCATCCCGAAGAAGGAGTGGGAGAAGACCGAGCGCGGCCTGAAGCAGCGGGTCACTGCGCTCAACCACTTCATCCAGGATCTGTACGGCAAGCAGCAAATCATCAAGGACGGCATCTTCCCGGCCGAGATCCTGTCGGAATCGGTGAATTTCCGGCCGCAATGCGTCGGCGTGAAGCCGAAGCACGGCATCTGGGCGCACATCTGCGGTTCCGATCTGGTTCGCGATGGCGACGGTACGCTGTATGTGCTCGAAGACAATCTGCGAGTGCCGTCTGGTGTGTCCTACATGCTGGAGAACCGCGCAGTCATCAAGCGCATCTGGCCAGAGCTCTTTCACACCACCAACATCCTGCCGGTCGACGATTACACCGCCCAGCTCTACGACACACTGGTGGCGCTGAGCCCGCGTCCGGGCGACGCGCCGAACATCGTGCTGCTGACCCCCGGCATCTACAACTCGGCCTACTTCGAGCACGCCTATCTCGCGCAGCAGATGGGTGTGGAGCTGGTCGAAGGCACGGATCTGACGGTTGGCGATGACGATTGCACCTACATGCGCACGATCGACGGCTTGAAGCGGGTCGACGTCATCTACCGCCGCATCGACGATCTGTTCCTCGATCCGGAAGCCTTCAATCCGGAGTCGATCCTCGGTGCCAAGGGCCTGATGCGCTCGTGGATCAAGGGCAAGGTCGGCCTG
Organism: Nevskia sp.; assembly: GCA_021732745.1. Classification (GTDB taxonomy): domain Bacteria; phylum Pseudomonadota; class Gammaproteobacteria; order Nevskiales; family Nevskiaceae; genus Nevskia. The sequence continues at coordinate 16,699 of JAKFUK010000003.1, forward strand.
GCCAATGCGCCGGGTGCCGGTGTTGCCGACGACAAGGTCGTCTACGCCTACGTGCCGCAGATGATCAAGTATTACCTTGGCGAGGACGCGATCCTGCCGAACGTGCCGAGCTACCTGTGCTTCGACAAGAAGCAGCGCGAGTACGTGCTGAAGAACCTCGACAAGCTGGTGGTCAAGCCGGCCAATGAATCCGGCGGCTACGGCATGATGATCGGCCCGAGAGTGGGCAAGGACGAGCACGCCAAGTTCAAGGCGCTGATCGAAGGCAATCCGCGCAATTACATGGCCCAGCCGACGTTGAGCCTGTCGACCGCGCCAACCATCTGCGACGAAGGCATCGAACCACGCCACCTCGACCTGCGGCCGTTCATCCTCAGCCGTGGTGAAAGCACCTATGTCACCACTGGCGGGCTCACCCGTGTCGCGCTGGTCAAGGGTTCGCTGGTGGTCAACTCCTCGCAGGGCGGCGGCTCGAAGGACACCTGGATCGTCGATATCGACGATGACACGCCGGCGGTCGTCACCTCGCCTGCTGCTGCCCAAGTCCAGTCCCAAACTCAGTCCCAGAAGGGAGCCGCCTGATGCTCTCCCGCGTCGCTGAAAACCTGTACTGGTTCGGTCGCTACATGCAGCGCGCCGAAAACACCGCGCGCCTGATCAACGTCAACGCCAACCTGATGCTCGACCTGCCGCGCCGGATGCCGCTGGGCTGGGCACCGCTGGTGGAGATCGTAGGTGCCGACCTGCGCTTCAAGGAGCTGTACGAGGAAGCCACCGAAGATAACGTGCTGCGTTTCCTGATGATCGACCCGAAGAATCCGGGCTCGATTTTGTCGTCGCTGCACAGCGCCCGCGAAATCCTGCGCGTGTCGCGCGACACCATGCCGCGCGACACCTGGGAGCGGCTCAACGACCTGTTCTTCTATGTCAATGAACGCGGCGAATCGGCGATCCTGCGTGCCAGCCGCCAGGCTTTTGTCCAGCATGTGATCAGCGGCGCGCTGCTGGTCTACAGCGTGCTGACCAGCAACATGAGCCGCGATGTCGGCTTCCAGTTCCTGCGCATCGGCACCAACATCGAGCAGGCCGACATGACCACGCGCATCCTTGATGTGCGCACGGCCAAGCTGCTGAAACCGGACGACAAGCTCGATCTGACGCCTTTCGAGAACATCGTCTGGATGAGCGTGCTGCGTTCGCTTACCGCTTACCAGATGTATCGCCGTCATCTGCGCACCCGCGTCAACGGCTCCGGCGTGCTGCGCTTTTTGCTGCAGAACCGGGAATTCCCGCGTTCAGTGATGTTCTGCCTCGCCAATATCGCCTCGACCCTGCCGCATCTGCCCGGTGACCGTCGCATCGAGCGGACCATCGACCGCACCCGCGCCCTGATCCGCGACGCCAATGTCGACACCCTGCTGAAAACCCCGGATGGCGTGCCGGCGCTGATGGACGAAATCCAGATTGGCCTGGCCGACATGCATACGGCGGTCAGCGAGGCTTACTTCGGGGTTTGAACCCACTGTGCCGCCGTTCACGGCGGCGGTGCAGGACGCATCGTGTCGGGTGGGCCAACAGCGGTATTGTCGGAACTCCCCACCCCGGAGGAGCCGCCGATGCCCACCCTGAAGCTGTTCTACGCGACCAACCGCCGGCACATCGGTGCAGACCGCTGGCAGCCGGAAGGCTACGACCAGAAATTCAGCACCGACAGCAGCGGCAACCTGCGCTTCGGCGAACTGACGATCGACGCCGACGAAGCGACGATCACCCGGCACCTTGCCAAGGATGGCGGTCGGATCGGCATCGGCGATGGCGAAAAACTGTCGGGCTACCTTGCCAAATGCGCCCGCACTGCCGCGATCCGGGCCTATCCCGATCCGGTGCAGGTCGACAAGAGCCTCGATATTCCGCGCGAGCAGATGGGCGCGCGCGGCATGTTCGCCGACGTGCAGGCGCTGATGAAGCAGACCTCCGACGTGCTGATCTACATCCACGGCTTCAATGTCGATTGGCACAACGCCGTCGGCTCGGCGCTGGCCCTGCAGACCATGCTGCGCAACCAGCCCGGGCGCGATCCGGAGCAGGACGTGGTCGTGGTGCTGTTCACCTGGCCTTCGGATGGCAAGGCGCTGCCTTGGGTGTCTTACAAGTCTGATCGGCGCGAAGCTGAAGCCTCCGGTGAGGCCATTGCCCGGGCGATGATGATCCTGCTCGACTACCTGCGGCGGCTGCGCGGCAAGGATGCCTGCCAGCAGGACATCCATCTGCTCTGCCATTCGATGGGCAACTTCGTGCTGCAAAGCGCCCTGCCATGGATCGACAAGGTAGCGCTGGGCCGGAACCTGTCACGCATCTTCGGCCATGTGTTTCTTTGCGCGCCGGATGTCGACGACGATGTGCTGGAAGAAGGTCGGCCACTGGGCAAGCTGCACGAAATGGCGAGCAATATCACCGTCTACTACAACCAGGGCGACGCTGCGCTGCATATTTCCGACCACACCAAGGGCAATCCCGAACGCCTCGGCTCCACCGGCCCTGCGCGGCCGGGGCTGCTGCATCAGAAGATTCACCAGGTCGACTGCTCGCCGATTGTCGCCGGCATCACCGAGCACAGTTACTACCAATGCGGGCGCGTCAATGCCGACATCCGCATGAGCATTGACGGCGTTGAATCCGATGCTTCACAACGACTTCGCGAGCGCGTCGCGAACTACAACAACGTCTGGAAGATGAAACCGGCTGGCTGAGCAGGCAGCGCAGCCGTTTCAGGCCGGCCCTAACGCCGGCCTGTTTCGTTGCCGTCGTCGATCGGCCACTGCGGCTGCCAGCCCTGCTGCAAGCCGCCCATCGTGCTGTCGGACGACTGACGCTGCTGCTGATTGCCGCCCGGATGCTGACCGAGCGGCAGCGACTGCTGCACTTCCCAGTCGAACTTCGGCAGGCCGCGCACCGCATTTTCGAGCTGTCGGCCCCAGCTGTCCTTGAGGCTGGCGTAGTACGGCGTATCGAAGTCCAGGCGCAGCGAATGGCTGATCGCCAGGGCATCGCGCGGCAGGATCGCGACATCGACCGGCGGACCGACCGAGATGTTCGAGCGCATCGTCGAATCCAGCGATACCAGCGCACAGCGAGCGGCATCTTCCAGCTTCACCTGGGTGCGCACGAAGCGATCGAGGATCGGCTTGCCGTACTTGATTTCACCAATCTGCAGGAACGGCATTTCCGGGCTCGCGGCAATGCAGTTGCCGAGCGGATAGATCAGGTACAGCGCCGGATCCTCGCCCAGAATCTGGCCGCCGAGAATCAGGGTGGTTTCGACATTGACGCCGCCGTTCATGCCCTCGTTGGTGGCCTGCCGCTGGGCACGGACCGACAACTGGCCCAGGTATTCGGCGGCGTCGAACATGTGCCGCACGGTGCGCAAGCTCACCGCGACGTTGGGATCGTTCATCTCGCGCCGGGCGTAGGCCAGCACGTATTGCGTGGTCGCCAGATTGCCGGCCGACAGGATCACGAACACCCGCTCGCCAGGCACATCGAGCACATGCAGCTTGTTGTAGGTGCGTACATCGTCGACACCGGCGGCCGTGCGGGTATCGGCGGCGAAGACGAGGCCGTCGTTGACTTTGATTGCGACGCAATAGGTCATGGGATTCGGTGCGGGCCTGTTTTTTCGGTATGTGACGACGGGATACGCGGCCGCTCGCGGGTTCAAGCATAACTTGTGCCGCTGACAGGCGAAGGGCAAGCTCCTTGGCCCTTCATCGTCCATCTTTGCCTCTCTGCCCGCCACGTCCATGAACCCATCCGTTATCGAGTTTTTCTGGGACCCCGCCAGCCCCTACACCTGGCTCGCCGCCACCCAGATCGAAGCGCTGGCCGCGCGCAGCAAGGCCACGATTTCCTGGCGGCCGTTCGTGCTCGGCAAGGTATTCGAGGCCACCGGCAACCGCGCGCCGGCAACGGTTGCCGCGAAAGCCAAGCATCTGTTCAAGGATTTGCAGCGTTGGGCGCAACTTTACGAGCAGCCGCTGAATTTCCCGAAGGTGTTCCCGGTCAACTCGATCGCCGCGCTGCGCATGGCCTGCGCCGCCGATGCCAGCGGTGACGGCGGCCGCTTCGCGATGGCGGCGATGCGCGCCTACTGGGTCGATGGCGTCGACATCGGCAAGCCGGAAGCGCTGGTGACGGCAATGACGGCAGCCGGTTTCGATGGCGCGGCACTGCTTGAGGCCAGCCAGCAGCAGGAGGTGAAGGACCGCCTGCGCGCCAATACTGACGAAGCGATCAAGCGCGGTGCCTTCGGCGCGCCGAGCTTTTTCGTCGGCAATGACATGTTCTGGGGCAATGACCGGCTGGTGCTGCTGGAGCGGTTCTTGTCGTCGGAAGCGCGCTGATCCCGATTCCGGACTGGCCCGGCGTCGGAGACAGGTGACCGCCGCCGTCCAGCCGCGTTCAGGCGGCTTCGGTACCATGTTGCATCGCACCACCCATCGCCGTCTCACGCGCCAGGCCCTGTGTCCGCTTCCTTGATCCAACCGGCACTCGGTTACCTGTTGTTATGCGCCACTGCCATCTACGCCGTGCTGGCGCTCGCGGCGCGTCAGCGCTGGCGACAGCGGATCGCGACGATTCCGCTGCCGACACCGACCACGCCGGTCACCGTGCTGAAACCGCTGTTCGGTGCCGAACCGCGCCTGTACGAGAACCTGCGCAGCTTCTGCGTCCAGGATCACCCGCAGTTTCAGTTGCTGTTCGGCCTGCACGCGGCCGATGACGCCGCGCTGCCGGTGGTCGAGCGGTTGAAAGCGGAGTTCCCGCTGCTGGACATCGGCGTGGTGATCGACCCCCGCATCCACGGCATCAATCTGAAAGTCGCCAATCTGATCAACCTGCTGCCCGAAGCACGGCACGGCTGGCTGCTGCTGGCAGACAGCGATATCGCCGCACCGCCGGATCTGCTGCGCCGGGTCACCGCACCGCTGGCGGATCGCCAAGTCGGCGTGGTCACCTGCCTGTATGGCGGACGCCCGGTTGGCCCACTCTGGGCACGCCTCGGCGGACAGTTCATCGACGACTGGTTCGCCCCCTCGGTCGCTTTGAGCCATGCCTTCGGCGGCCGTCGCTTCGCGTTCGGCGCGACCATCGCGCTGCGCCGCGAAGTGCTCGATCGCATCGGCGGCTTTGAAGCCCTGGCCGATCATGTCGCCGATGACTGGTGGCTGGGCGAACTCACGCGCCGGGCGGGTTTTCGTACCGTGCTGTCGGAAGCGGCGGTCACCACCGATGTCATCGAAACCCGTCTGAGCGACCTTGCCGCGCGGGAGTTGCGCTGGTTGCGCTCGATCCGCCGCATCGAACCGCTGGGTTACGCCTTCCTGTTCATCTGTTTCAGCAGCCCGATGATCGTCATCGGCGGCTGGCTGGCCGGCGGCGGCCCGCTGGCCGTGACCCTGGCGCTCGTGACCTTCGCGGCACGCCTCATGCTAGGGTTCGATCGGCAACGCAAGCCGCTGGATTCACTGAAGAACATGGCGCTGGTTCCGTTGCGCGACAGTCTTTCTCTGCTGCTCTGGACCACCGCCCTGGCCGGCCGCGTGGTGCGCTGGCGCGGTCGTCCGATGAAGATTGCGCCACTGGCCGCCCGTCGCCGTACTTGAGGACGCATGCATGGATGGATCCGCAGCCCCCTGCCTGAAAACGCTGTTCCTGCAAGCCCCGTCCTTCGATGGCTTCGACGGCGGTGCCGGTTCGCGCTACCAGGCCAAACGCGAGATCAAAAGCTTCTGGTACCCGACCTGGCTGGCTCAGCCGGCCGCGCTGGTGCCCGGCAGCCGGGTGCTCGATGCCCCGGCGGACGCGTTGTCGGTGGCGGCGACGCTGGACATCGCCGCCGCCTACCAGCTGGTCATCATTCACACCTCCACCCCGTCGTTCCCGACCGACGCCAAGTTCGCCGAACTGCTGAAAGCGCGGGTGCCGGGCATCGTCATCGGCATGGTCGGGGCCAAGGTCGCGGTCGATCCGGGTGGTTCGCTGAAGGCCTCAGAGGCGATCAGCTTCGTGGCGCGCGAGGAATTCGACTACACCTGCGCCGAACTGGCCGCCAACCTCAAGCCCTGGGCGGAGATCAGCGGCATCAGCTATCGCGCAGCCGATGGCTCGCTCAAGCACAACGCGCCGCGCGCCACCATCGAAGACATGGACGCCCTGCCCTTCGTGGCTCCGGTCTACCAGCGCGACCTTACGATCCGCAACTACTTCATCGGCTATCTCCAGCACCCGTATGTGTCGCTGTACACGGGGCGTGGCTGCCGCTCCAAATGCACCTTCTGCCTGTGGCCGCAGACCGTCGGCGGCCACCGCTACCGGGTGCGTTCGGCCGCCAACGTCATCGAGGAAGCACGCTGGATCAAGGACCACATGCCGGAAGTGCGCGAGTTGATGTTCGACGACGACACTTTCACCGACAGCTCGAACATGGACCGGGTCCATGAAATCGCCATCGGGCTCGGCAAACTGGGCTGGACCTGGAGCTGCAATGCCAAGGCCAACGTGCCTTACGAATCGTTGAAGCTGATGAAGGACAACGGCCTGCGGCTGCTGCTGGTCGGCTACGAATCCGGTGACGACCAGATCCTCCACAACATCAAGAAGGGCCTCAAAACCGACATTGCCCGGCGCTTCACCGAGGATTGCCGGCGGCTCGGCATCGTCATCCACGGCACTTTCATTCTCGGCCTGCCGGGCGAAACCCGGGAAACCATCGAAAAGACCATCGAATGGGCCAAGGACATCAATCCGCACACCATTCAGGTATCGCTGGCAGCACCCTATCCGGGCACCACGCTTTACAAGCAGGCGATCGACAACGGTTGGCTGATCGAGAACGAGGCGGTGAATCTGGTCAATTCGCAGGGCGTGCAGCTCGCCGCGATCAGCTATCCGCACCTGTCGAAGGATGAAATCTTCCACGCGATGGAAGTGTTCTACCGGCGCTTCTACTTCCGGCCGTCGAAGATCTGGGAAATCGTCCGCGAAATGCTGACCGATTGGCAGATGTTGAAGCGGCGCTTGCGGGAAGGCGTTGAATTCTTTCGGTTTCTGCGGGCGCGCGAAGCATGACCCCCATAGGTCCGGATTCATCCGGACTGCGCTGCGGGCCGGGCCGGGTGTCCGGATGAATCCGGACCTACGCGCTTGCCGATGATCCAGCTGATCCTCAACGCCGACGATTTCGGCCTCCACGCCTCCGTCAACGAGGCTGTCGAGCAGGCCCATGTCGACGGCCTGCTGACCACGGCCAGCCTGATGGTCGGCGCGCCGGCTGCTGCACAGGCGGTGGCGATCGCGAAACGGCTGCCGACCCTGGGCGTCGGCCTGCATCTGGTGCTGGCCGATGGTCCGGCGGTGTCGCCGCGACGACTGATCCCCGATCTGGTCGACGCGGAAGGCCGCTTCGGCGATCACATGGTCCGGGACGGCTTTCGTTTCTTCTTCCTGCCGAAAGTCCGGGCGCAACTGACCGTCGAAATCCGCGCCCAGTTCGCGGCTTTCGCAGCCACTGGCCTCACCCTCGACCACGTCAACGCTCACAAGCATTTCCACCTGCATCCGACCGTGCTGAGCCTGGTGCTGGCGATCGGCCGTGAATACGGCTTGAACGCGGTACGGCTGCCGCATGAGCCGGGCACTGCCCCATTGCTGACACCGTGGATTGCACTGACCCGGCGGCGGCTGCGCAAGGCCGGCGTGCTGCACAACGACGCGATGTGGGGCTTGAGCAGTACCGGTGCCACGGACGAAACCGCGCTGCTGGCCGCGATCGACCGGCTGCCGCCGGGATTGAACGAAATCTATCTGCACCCCGCCACCCGGCGCAGCCTGAGCCCGACGATGGCCGATTACCGCCACGACGACGAACTGGCCGCCCTGCTGTCGCCGCGCGTCCGAGCCGCCATCGTGCAGCGCGGCATCGTCACCGGCCGCTGGACCGATTTCGTCGAACGTCCATGACGAAGTGGCTGCCGGCGCTGTTCGGCCTGCTCGGTCTGGGCCTGTTGATCGGCCTTGTTGCCCACAGCGGCAGCGCCGAAATCCTGGCGCTGCTGACCACGGCCGGCTGGGGCCTGCTATGGCTGATCCCGTTTCACATCCTGCCGATCGCCCTCGATGCCGAAGGCTGGCGGGTGCTGCTGCGCTATCGCGATCGCGCCGGCACCGCCACGCTGCCGTTCCTGTGGTGGATCGCCTCGGTGCGTGAAGCAGTGGGGCGACTGCTGCCGGTCGGCGGCGTCGGTGGCGAAGTGGTCGGCATTCGCCTGACCTTGTGGCGGGTAGCGGACGGCCCGGCGGTCACTGCCAGCGTGGTGATGGAAACCCTGCTGACCATCGTCAATGTCTATCTGTTTGTTGCAACAGGACTTTTTCTGGTGCTGGCGCTAGACGGCGGCAGTCTGGCCGGATCATTGCTCGCCGGCCTTGCTGCGACCCTGCCGGTGCCGGTCCTGCTGTACTGGCTGCTGCGCCACGGTGCGCTGTTCGCGCGGATCGAGCGCGCGGTGGTCGGCATGCTTGGCGAGCAAAGCCGGGTCGCGGCCTTGTTCGGCGATGCCGGGCGGCTCGATGCCGAACTGCGTGCGCTGTTCGCAAGACCGCGCGCACTGCTCTTAAGCCTGCTCTGGCAGTTGGCCGGGATGGTGCTCGGTGCTTTCGAGGTATGGCTGGCGCTGCGCCTGCTGGGACAGCCGATCAGCCCGATCGCCGCAATCGCGCTGGAAGCGCTGGGGCTGTCGATCCGCCATTTCGCGTTTTTCGTGCCGGCCGGCCTCGGCGTGCAAGAAGCCGGCTTCGTGCTGTTCGGCCATCTGCTCGGCGTGCCGGCAGATGCGTCGATCGCGCTGTCTCTGGCCAAGCGGGTGCGCGAACTCGGCTACGGGATTCCGGCGCTGCTGTCCTGGCAGTGGGCGGAGACCCGCCGGGCGCTCTCGCGGAACTAGACCGGCTTGGCAATCGCCCGCCAGAGCATGTCGAACAGCACATTGCCTTGCCTGGTCAGCGGCTCCTTCTGGCCCCGATGGATGTACATCTGCACCAGGCGGGCGATGACGCCGAAGATGTAGTCGAGCAGGATCTTTTCGTCGACCTCGTCGTTCAGCACGCCCTTGGCGCGGCCTTCGCCGAGCACGCGGATGAAGGTTCCGAATAACAATGGATTCTGGTAGTTGTCCTGCTTGCGCCAGGTGTTGACGTACACCGAAGACATGATCAGCTGGGCGACCTTCGGGTTCTTCTCGAAGAAGTCCAAAGTCACCCAGAACACCTTGCGGAACTTCTCCTTGAAGTCCTCGATGCCCTGCAGGTGGTCGATCATCCGGGTCGCCAGGCGGCCCAGCCAGGTGTCGAGACAGGAAAAAAGTAGGGCCTCCTTGCTGCCGTAGTACTTGTAGATTGTCTGCAGGGAGACATTCGCCCCGCGTGCGACCTCGATGAGGCCAACGCGGTGAAATTCGCGCTCCGAAAAGATGTCCAGCACCGCCTGCTCGATGCGCGCGCGGGTATCGGGATCAAGCGCAGCACGGTCGGCGGTAAGCGCGCCATCCCGGGTTCCATCCGCAGCACTGTTGCCGGCTTTCAAAGCCATTGTCTTGAACTCTTCAGGTAATGATCGTTACGGGCCGAGCCGAATGGCCCTCGCCTGACATGTACAGGGTTTGACGCCCCTGCACATGGTCTTTATCCTCGTCGCAACTACGATCTCGCGAACGTCTGCCGCTGCTGTCTGCAGCGCGATGCTCGGGGAATCGTAATGAACATTACCGAATGCTGCAACAACAGCGGCGAACGCCGCGAATTCGGGGCTGCAAACCGCTGCAAACCCACCCTCAACACCAGGCCGCCAGTTGGCCGACACCAGGGATTACCCGATGACCGAAGCCTACATTTTCGACGCCGTGCGCACCCCGCGCGGCAAGGGCAAGAAGGACGGCAGCCTGCATGAAGTGACGCCGGTGCATCTGCTCGGCAACCTGTTCAACGCGCTGGAAAGCCGCAACTCGCTCGACACCTCGCAGGTCGACGACGTGGTGATCGGCTGCGTGACGCCGGTCGGCGAGCAGGGTGCCGACATCGCCCGCACCGCCGTTCTCTATTCCGGCTGGGCCGAGAACGTGCCGGGCGTGACCCAGAGCCGCTTCTGCGCCTCGGGCCTGGAATCGGTGAACCTCGCCGCGATGAAGGTGATGTCCGGCCAGGAAGACCTGATCGTCGCCGGTGGTGTCGAAAGCATGTCGCGCTGGCCGATGGGTTCGGATGGCGGAGCCTGGGCGATGGACCCGCGCATCAACGAACAGCTCGGCTTCGCCCCGCAGGGCATTGGTGCCGACCTGATCGCGTCGCTGGAAGGCTTCAGCCGCCATGATGTCGACGCCTTCGCCGTACGCTCGCAGCAGCTCGCCGCCAAGGCCTGGGCCGAAAAGCGCTTTGCGAAGTCGCTGATTCCGGTGCGCGATCTCAACGGCATGATCGTGCTCGACCATGACGAAACCGTGCGCGGCTCGACCACCACCGACGCGCTGGGCAACCTCAAAGCCAGCTTCGAGCAGATGGGCCAGATGGGCTTCGACTCGACTGCGCTGCGCAAGTACACGACGCTGGAGAAGATCAACCACGTCCATCACGCCGGCAACTCGTCCGGCATCGTCGATGGCGCAGCCCTGATGCTCATCGGCTCGGAAGCCAAGGGCAAGGCGCTGGGCTTGAAGCCGCGCGCGCGCATCCGCTCGGTGGCGGTCATGGGCTCGGAGCCGACGATCATGCTGACCGGCATCGCCCCGGCTTCGGAAAAGGCGCTGCGCAAGGCCGGCATGAAGATCGGCGATATCGACCTTTTCGAGATCAACGAGGCCTTCGCCGCCGTGGTCATGAAGGCCGCCCGCGCGCTGAACATCGACATGGACCGGGTCAACGTCAACGGCGGCTCGATCGCCATGGGCCATCCGCTGGGCGCCACCGGCTGCATCATCCTGGCCACCCTGCTCGACGAGCTGGAACGGCAGGACAAGCAGGTCGGCCTGGCATCGCTTTGCGTCGGTGCCGGCATGGGCATCGCGACGATCATCGAGCGCGTCTGAGCTGGCGCTGAAGCAAAGGCGCATCACGCAGAGAACGCGGAGCACGCAGAGAAAAACGTGAAGCAAAAGCGAGAAAAGCTTTACAGCTGTTCTCTGCGTTCTTTGCGTTCTCTGCGTGAGACCCGCTTTCGTCACCCCTGAATTTCGAGAACGACACATGAGCGCAGTACAAATGACGGTCGATGCCGATGGCATCGCCACCTTGACGATGGACCTGGCCGACCGGCCGATGAATGTGCTGAACGAAGCGCTGATGGCCCCGTTCGCCGAGTACATCGCCAAGATCGAAGCCGACGCGGCGATCAAGGGCGTGATCATCACGTCCGCGAAGCGCGAATTCCTTGCGGGTGCCGACATCGACATGGTGTTCGGCATCACCGATCCGAAGCAGGCCTTTGAAGTCGCCGAGCAACTCAAGAAGATGCTGCGCCGCCTGGAACTCTGCGGTCGCCCGGTCGTCGCCGCGCTGAACGGCACCGCGCTGGGCGGCGGTCTGGAAGTCGCGCTCGCGTGCCATTACCGCGTGGCGATCGCCGATCCCAAGGCCAAGTTCGGCCTTCCGGAAGTGAAGCTGGGCCTGCTGCCCGGCGGCGGCGGCACGCAGCGTCTGCCGCGCATGATCGGCATCCAGGCCTCGCTTCCCTTGATGCTGGAAGGCAAGGAACTGAACGCCGAAGTCGCGAAGCAGCAGGGCATCATCAACGAGCTGGCCGTCGACCGCGCCGAGATGCTCGACAAGGCCAAGTCCTGGTGCTTGGCGAACCCGAAGCCGGTGCAGCCCTGGGACGACAAGAAGTTCCGCTGGCCGGGCGGTGATTCGCGCAGCCCGGCCGTGGTGCAGATGCTGGCCATCGCGCCGTCGATGGCGGCTGCCAAGACGCAGGGCAACTACCCGGCGGCAACCAACATCATGTCCTGCGTCTACGAAGGCGGCATCGTCGACTTCGACTCCGGCTGCCGCATCGAGTCGCGCTACTTTGCGAATTTGGTGGTCTCGCAGGTCAGCAAGAACATGATCGGAACCCTGTGGTTCCAGCTCAATTCGATCAACAAGGGCAAGTCGCGTCCGGAAGGCATCCCGAAGTCGAAGGTCAGCAAGCTCGGCATCCTCGGCGCCGGCATGATGGGCGCGGGCATCGCCTATGTGTCGGCCAAGGTCGGCATCGAGTGCGTGCTGCTTGACTCGACGATCGAAGCCGCTGAGAAGGGCAAGGCCTATTCGGCCAACCTGCTCGACAAGTCGATCAAGAAGGGCAAGGAAACCCCGGCCAGCAAGGGCGTGTTCCTCGACCGAATCAAGGCGACCACCGACTACGCCGACCTCGCCGGCTGCGATCTGGTGATCGAAGCGGTGTTCGAGGATCGCGCCATCAAGGCCGACGTGACCAGGAAGACCGAGGCGGTGATTCCGGCCACGGCGACCTTTGCATCGAACACTTCGACCCTGCCGATCACCGGCCTCGCCGCTGCCTCGGTGCGTCCGGAGCAGTTCATCGGCCTGCACTTCTTCTCGCCGGTCGACAAGATGCCGCTGGTCGAAATCATCATGGGCGAAAAGACCAGCCAGGAGACGCTGGCCAAGGGCTTCGACTACGTCCAGCAGATCAAGAAGACGCCGATCGTGGTCAACGATTCGCGCGGCTTCTACACCAGCCGTTCGTTCGCGACCTACGTCAACGAAGGGCTGGCGCTGCTCGCCGAAGGCCAGCATCCGCGTTCCATCGAGATGGCGGGCCTGAAGGCCGGTATGCCGGTGGGCCCGCTGGCGCTGCAGGACGAGGTGTCGATGTCGCTGTCGCTGCACGTCATGACCCAGACCCGCAAGGACTACGCCGACGAAGGCAAGACCTATGCAGCCTCGGCCAGCGAGCCGGTGGTGCTGAAGATGGTCAAGGAGCTGGACCGTCCGGGCAAGAAGGCCGGAAAGGGTTTCTACGACTATCCGGCCGAAGGCACCAAGGGCGAAAAGATGCTCTGGCCGGGCCTGGCGCAGGCCTTCCCGCTGGCCGATGTGCAGATTAGCCAGCAGGAAATGATCGACCGCATGATGTTCGCGCAGGCCAACGAGGCGGCCCGCTGCTTCGAGGAGAACGTGGTGATGACGGTGGCGGACACCAACATCGGCTCGATCTTCGGCTGGGGCTTTGCGCCGCATCAGGGCGGTGCGCTGCAATTCATCAACGCCTATGGCCCGGCGAAGTTTGTCGCCCGTGCCGAAACGCTGGCCGCGAAGTACGGCCCGCGCTTCAAGCCGGCAGCCTTGCTCGTGAAGATGGCGGCGGAAGGCAAGCGCTTCGAGTAAGCGCTGCCGCATTCGGCTGGCACCGAAAGGCGCGGAGACGACGAGTCTTCCGCGCCTTTCGGCTTTCTGGTGCGATAGTTGCTGCCACCGGCGCTGATACCAGCGCCTTTTCTTTCAGGAAATCAGATGTTTCTATCGCGCAATGCGGTCGTGGCGGTGCTCGCGACGCTGCTGTCCCTGCCCGCGCTGGCGGCCGAAGCCCTGACCACCGTTGCCGAGCGCAGCGGCTTTCTTGAAACCGGTCGCTACGACGAAGTGCCGACGCTGTGCGCTGCTTACGCCGCGAAATACCCGGACGCCGTGCGCTGCGAAACCTTCGGTACCAGCCCCGAAGGTCGGCCGATGATGCTGATGATCGTCAGTCGTGGCGGTGCGTTCACCGCCGGCGCTGCGAAGGCAGACAAGCGGCCGGTGCTGCTGATCCAGGGCGGCATCCATGCCGGGGAGATCGACGGCAAGGACGCCGGCTTTCTCGCCCTGCGCGAAATGCTCGACGGCAAGGTAGCCAAAGGCGCGCTGGACAAGCTGGTGCTGCTGTTCGTGCCGGTGTTCAACGTCGACGGTCACGAGCGTTTCGGGGCCTGGAACCGGCCCAATCAGCGCGGGCCGCGCGAGATGGGCTGGCGCACCACGGCGCAGAACCTGAACCTGAATCGCGATTATGTGAAGGCCGACGCGCCGGAAATGCAGGCCATGCTCGGCCTGATCCAGCGCTGGGACCCGATTCTCTACGCTGATCTCCACGTCACCGACGGCGCGCAGTTCGAGCACGACGTGTCGTTCAACATCGAGCCGCTGCACGGCAACGACGACGATCTGCGCGCCCAGGGCAAGGCCTTGCGCGCCGGCCTCTTGAAAAAGCTGACGGCGGCCGTCTCGCTGCCACTGGGTTTCTATCCCTCGTTCGTGGAAACCGACAACCCGGCTTCCGGTTTCGAGGAAGGCTTGCCGCCGCCGCGCTTTTCGCATGCCTATGCCGCACTGCGCAACCGCATCGGCCTGCTGGTCGAAACCCATGCCTGGAAGGATTATCCGACGCGGGTGCGGATCACCCGCAACAGCATCATCGCGATGGTCGAACTCGCGCAGCAACAGGGCCAGCGCTGGCTGGCCGCAGCGGCCAGCGCCGATGCCCGCAGCGCGCAACTCGGCGGGCAAGCGCTGGCGGTGAGCTGGGAAGCGTTTGGCGCGGCGCGGACCATCGCCTTTCGCGGCTACGCCTACACGCGGATGCTGTCGGAGATCTCCGGTCAGTTGGTGACCCGCTACGACGAAACCCGGCCGCAGGTCTGGAACATTCCGCTGCGCGACCAGATTCGGCCAAGCCTCGAAGTGCGGGTTCCGAAAGCCGGCTATCTGGTGCCGGCCGCGCTGGCGGCGATGGTCGCCGAAAAGCTCGTGCTGCACGGCATCCGCTACCGGACGCTTGAGCAGCCGCTACCGGCCGCCAAGGTCGATGCTTTCCGAGCCGACAGCGTCGAGCGCACGGCGGATTCCTTTGAAGGCCGGCAACTGCTGAGCCTGAAAGGGACCTGGCAGCCGGAAACGCGGGCCATTCCGGCCGGATCGCTGTTCGTGCCGATCGCCCAGCCGCTGGCGCGGGTGGCTGTGGCCCTGCTCGATCCACAGGCACCGGACGCACTCGCCGCCTGGGGTTTCTTCACCGCCGCCTTCGAGCGCAAGGAGTACCTGGAGGACTACGTCACCGAGGACATCGCCCGCGCCCAGCTCGCCGCAGACCCAGCCCTGAAAGCGGCATTCGCGGCAAAACTGGCCGCCGATCCCGCCTTCGCAGCGAGTGCGGCGCTGCGTCTGGCATTCTTCGCGCGGCGTCACGCCTCCTGGGACGAGCGCCTGAACCTGTATCCGGTGCTGCGCAGCGATACCGCGCCGTGAACTGCGGCCGTCAACTTGAGGCCGGACAGCGCCCGATCGGCTCCGTTCATCGGTCAAACGCGTCTGTCGTTGACCCATCGCAACGAAAGCATCCCAATACGCGTACTAGCTTCCACTGAAGTCTTGAATCACCGACTACCGTCCTCCTCACCATCGCCATCGACATGACGAAAATCCAGACTCGCCGCGCCTCCGCGCTGCTTTCCCCGCTGCGATCAGCCGCCGTCGGGCTGATGCTCGCCGCCACCAGCGTGGCCGCCCACGCGCAGTCCGGCTCACCGCTGTCGCCGGGCCGTTTGACGGTGGGTTGCCCGTTCGTGACCAACACCTCGGAGGAGCGCAACACCGGCTTCCTCGACGACAACGCCTCCTACGGTATCGCCCAGATTCCGCTGTCGGTGCCGGATGGCGCTTCGATCCGCATCGAAGGCCTGTATTCGCAGGTGCGCTATTTCTCGCTGCAGTCATATGACGGCGCACGCGGCGGCAATTACATCGACGCCATCGCCGATGCCCGCATCGCGGCCAATGGCGGCGGCGCGCTGAATGCCAATCCCGCCCTGCTGCCGACCGCCAGCTACGGCACCGGCTACACCGTGCAACTGCGTTTTACCGATCCGCCGGCCGATCCGGCCCAGCGCGCGCCGAACACCTTGTATGTCGGCGCGCCCGATCCCCGGGTCAGCCCGACGCGCGTCGCCAAGCAGATCATTTACCGCATCTATCTGCCGAATCCGGGCACCAGCGACTTCGGCAACACCGCGATTCCGCGCCTGTTCTACACCGGCCCGACCGGCGAAATCGCCTTCGAGAACACCCCGGACCGCCGCCGCTGCGATCGCATCGAACGCGCTTCGCAAAGCACTCGCGCCGTCAATCCGGCCGTCATCCCGGGCCGCAACATCATTTTCGAGCCGATCACCCGCACCCAGGATCAGGTGCTGTACCCGAACGGCGATTCCAACTATCTGCGCGCCGCATCCTCGCTCAACCACGGCGATGTGGTGGTCATCCGCACGCTGCCGTTCCGGGCACCGCCATTGCCGCCGCTGCTGCGCGCCGACGGCGAACCGGATGTCCATTACCTGTCGCTCTGCCACTACGGGCTCGGCACCTCGGCGGTGGCCTCGTGCTTCGCCGATCGCGATACCGTGGTCCAGCCGGACGGCTATGAAGTGCATGTGATTTCCACCCTCGCCGCTCGGCCGACAGCGGCCACCCGGGCGCGCCTGGTGAACTGGCAGATGTGGGGCGAAACCCGCAGCGAGCTGATCGTGCTGCGGCAGCTCCTGGCGCGTCCCGGCTTCGGCGGCGACTACCTTCGCGCCGTCAACAACCCGGAACTGCCGCTGGCCTTGACGCTCGGCGGCTTCGCGCCGGAAATCACCTACTGCCGCAGCGCGGTGTTCGACGCCAATGCCAATGCCGGCAGCAGCGCGCTGATCAACGCCTGCCGCGCGGAATTTGCCGCCAACCGTCGGCCCTGAAGCCTGACGCCTTCGGCCGGGGCGCTTAGCCTTGGCCGAGGGCAGCGAAGAAGGCGCGCAGCTTGTCGGCGTCAAGCCGGCCATCGCTGCGCACGCCGCTGCAAAGATCAACCCCGAATGGCTCGACAGCCGCAACCGCCTCCGCGACGTTGGCCGGCGTCAGGCCACCCGCCAGAAACAGCGGCAGGCCGCATTGCTCGCGAATGCGGCGGCTCAGACGCCAGTCGTGGGTTCGGCCGGTGCCGCCGAGTTCCTTGACCGCCAGCCGCTGATTGCCGGAATCGAGCAGCAGCGCATCGACCAGCGATGCCGCCGCCAGCGCCTCGGTAACCGATTCCTCGTCGATGACGTGGATCACCTGCACGAGTTTCACCGCTGGCAGCCGGGTACGCAGTTGGCGCAATTCGGCATGCGGAACGTGATCGCAGAGTTGCAGCACGGTGGTCGCGCACAGCGCGTGCTGGCCGATGATCGATTCGGCATCGACGCGGCTGGTCAGCAGGAAGCTGGCGACCGGCGGTGGAATGCTGCGCGCGATGTCGGCGATCAACGCATCGCTGATGACACCGGGGCCGCTGGGCATGGCCGAGACCAGACCGACGGCATCGGCACCGGCGGCGATTGCCATCCGGGCTTCGTCGGCATTGGCGATGCAGCAGACCTTGACCCGGGTCCGCAGCACGCGCTCAGGCTTCCGGATCGCCCGACTTGACGATGCGCAGCTTCGGCCGGCCGGCCGGTTTGAGCGCTTCCGGCGTCGGTTCCGGCAGCGCGGCTTCAGCCGCTTCCGGCTCGCCGAATACCAGACCTTCGCCGTTCTCGCGGGCGTAGATCGCCAGCACGGCACCACTCGGCACCACGATGTCGTAGGGCCGGCCACCGAAACGCGCCGAGAAGAAAATCGGATCGTTCTCGATGTTCAGCTCTCGGACCGCCATGCCGCCGATATCCAGCGCAATGCGGCCGTCCTTGACGAACGGCATCGGCACGGTCACGCCCGGCTGATCAGCGGCAACCAGCAGATAGGGCGTGTAGCCGTTGTCGAGCGTCCACTGGTAGATCGCGCGGATCAGGTACGGCCGACGGGATTTGGACGGGCTCGCCATCGAAAATTCTCAGCCGCGACGGCGGCTAGCGCCCGACGGCGGCAAGGCGGACGGATGGAAACAGCGCTGGAAACCCGGCCGCGCAAACATCCGCGCGGCGTAGGCGGTGACACTCGCGGCTTCCGGCGGCAAGGCCAGACCGGCCATCTGCACGCGGCGCAGCAGCACCGCCCAGGCGGTATCGGCCAGCGAGCATTCCGGGCCCAGGATGTGGCCACGCGCCGGGAAGAATCGCGCGCCGGCCTTGAGGCCTTCGATCAGCTGCTTGCGCGCGGCATTGGCTTCCGCACCGGTGCCGGCCATCGCCACCGCCAGCGGAAACAGTTCGTGCTCGATGCGGTGCACGCTCATGCGCACGCGGGCACGACCCGCCGGTTCCTGCGGCATCAGCGGCGGATGCGGGTAGCGCTCGTCGAGGTATTCGACAATCACCCGGGCGCTGGAAATCACGCCCTCGCGATCAGCCAGCGTCGGCAAGGACTGCGCCGGATTCAGCACCAGGAAGTCCTCGTCGACCTTGCCCGGCATGATCACCTTGATGACGGCGGTGTCGACATCCTTCTCGGCGAGCACCAGGCGCGCCCAGTCGCCGTGCAGCGAGTCGGGGGAGACGTAAAGCGTCAGGCCCGCATTGGCGGCGGGCTTGATCGGGGGCATCGGCACTCTTGCTCGCAGACGCAGGGCCATGTCAGACCCTGCGCGCTGCGTGAACTGAAAGGTCGGGCGTCAGGATGCTCAATGAACGTCGCGCCAGAATTCCTTCTTCAGCAGGTAGGTCAGTACCAGCAGGCCGAACAGATAGAGCATCACTTTCAGGCCGAGCGAGATGCGGGCCTGCTTGCCCGGCTCTGCCGCGTAGTCCATGAAGTTGACGATATCGGTCACGAAGGCTTCGTACTCCGACGGCTTGAGGCTGCCGGCAGTGACCTGCTCGAAGGCGCTGCCGCCGCCATGACCACCGCCATGCCCGCCTTCGGCCGCGTGTTCGGCTTTCTTCTGCCAACCCTGAAGTTCCCAGAGCACATGCGGCATCGAGGCACCGGCCAGCACCGTGTTGTTGACGCCGAGCGGGCGGGTTTCGTCGAGATAGAAGCTCAGCAGGTAGCTGTACACCCAGTCGGCACCGCGAGCGCGGGTTTCCAGCGACAGATCCGGCGGCACGCGGCCGAACCACTGTTCCGAAGCGGCCGGCATGGCGACCTTGATCTGGTCGCCAAGCTTGTCGCTGGTGAACATCAGATTTTTCTTCAGGACATCGTCCGGGATGTTCAGATCCTGGCCGATGCGGTTGTAGCGCAGGTACTTCATGCCGTGACAGCCCGAGCAATAGGCCATGAAGTTGCGTGCGCCGCGCTGCACCGAGGCCACATTGCCGGAATCGGCCGTGAACGGCAGCAGATTGCCACCCGAGTTGGCAGCGGCGAGATTGGCGACGATGACACCGGCCGCCACCACGGCGGCGCGGGCAAAACGAGTCAGGCTGGCATTCATGAGCGGCTTCATTCGGTCACCCGATCCGGCACGGGCTTGGTCTTGTCGATCTTCGAGTACCACGGCATCAACAGGAAGAACGCGAAGTAGATGATCGTGCCGATCTGGGAGATCAGCTGCACGGTGTCGCTCGGCGGCTGCAGGCCGTAGTAGTTCAGGATCACGAAGTTGATCGCGAACACGGTGAGAGCGGTCTTCGACAGCACGCCCTTGTAGCGGATCGACTTGACCTTGGACTTGTCGAGCCAAGGCACGAAGAACAGGATCACGACCGCAGCACCCATCACGATCACGCCCCAGATCTGGGTGCCGGCGAACGACGGGGTGGCACGCAACATCGCGTAGTAGGTACCGAAATACCAGGCCGGCGTGATGTGTTCCGGCGTATTGGTCTGGCTGGCCGGGGTGAAATTCGGCGCTTCCAGGAAGTAGCCGCCACCGTCCGGCATGAAGAACAGCACGGCGCAGAAGATGATCAGGAAGCCGGCGACGCCGACCATGTCCTTGACCGTGTAATACGGGTGGAACGGGATGCCGTCGAGCGGGATGCCGGTGGCCGGATCCTTCTTCTTCTTGATCTCGACACCGTCCGGGTTGTTCGAGCCAACCTCATGCAGCGCCAGGATGTGGGCGACCACGAGACCGACCAGCACGAACGGCAGGGCGATGACGTGGATCGAGAACAAGCGGTTCAGGGTGGCGTCCGAAGGCACGAAATCCCCCTGGATCCAGACCACCAGCTCCGGCCCGATGAACGGGATGGTGCCGAACAGGTTGATGATCACCGCCGCACCCCAGTAGCTCATGTTGCCCCAGGGCAACACGTAGCCGCAGAAGGCTTCGGCCATCAGCACCAGGAAGATCAGCGATCCGAACACCCAGATCAGCTCGCGCGGCTTCTGGTAGGAGCCGTACATGAGCCCGCGGAACATGTGCAGGAACACCACCACGAAGAACGCCGAGGCGCCGGTGGAATGCATGTAGCGGATGACGTTGCCCCAGGGCACGTCGCGCATGATGTATTCGACCGAGTCGAACGCCGTTTCGGCACCCGGCTTGTAATGCATGGTCAGGAAGATGCCGGTCAGCAGCTGGTTGACCAGCACCAGCAGCGCGAGCGAGCCGAAGAAGTACCAGAAGTTGAAGTTCTTCGGCGCGTAATACTCCGACAGATGCTCCTTCCACATCTTGGTGAGCGGGAAGCGATCGTCGATCCAACCGAGCGCGCCGGTTGTCTTGTACGGGTTAGGCGTGATGGCCATGGCGAACTATCCGTGAAAGGTGGAAATCTTCGGATCGCGGCCGGGCGGTAAACCCGGTCCACGATCCAGCCGGCGAAAAGCCGGCTTCAGGCTGTCTTCGGGTCTTCGCCGATGACGACGACGGTGTCGCCTTCGTAGCGATGTGGCGGCACGACGATGTTGGTCGGCGCCGGCACACCCTTGTAGACGCGACCCGCGAGATCGAACTTCGAGCCGTGGCAGGGGCAGAAAAAGCCGCCCTGCCAGTTGGTGTCGATTTCCGGTGCCGGATGGTCGGCACGCAGGATCGGCGAGCAACCCAGATGGGTGCAGACGCCCTTCATGACCATGAATTCCGGCTTCAGCGCACGCGACTTGTCGGTGATGTAAGCCGGCTGCTGCTGCGTCTTCGAGTCCGGATCGACCAGCGAACTCGCGACCTTGTCGAGGCTGGCGAGCATTTCCGGCGTGCGCCGCACGATCCAGATCGGCTGGCCGCGCCACAGATAGGTGGCGCGCATGCCCGGCTCAAG
This sequence comes from Nevskia sp., assembly GCA_021732745.1. Taxonomy (GTDB): domain Bacteria; phylum Pseudomonadota; class Gammaproteobacteria; order Nevskiales; family Nevskiaceae; genus Nevskia. The sequence continues at coordinate 37,890 of JAKFUK010000003.1, forward strand.
CGTGGAGATATCGGCGATCACCGGCGCACCCAGCGCGCGAGCGCGAGCGGAGGGCTTCAGCGAAGCGAGGAACGGCCAGGCAACAGCAGCGGCACCAGCAGCGCCGAAGACCGAAGTGGCAGCGGTGAGGAAGCGACGACGGTTGCCGTCGACACCTTCATTGCTCATTGTGTGTGCGACCTTTCGAGTGCTTGGTGAACAAGCGGATTCAGGGGATTGGCCGTGCGGCCGCAAAACTCCGCCATTATAACGGCCGCTTGAAGGGATCGTCATCAGAAGTTGTGATCGCGTCCGTCTGCGGACCCGCATCGAGATGGCAGGCACGCCCTCTCCTCGCCTCGTCGATTCGCAGGATCGGTGCCAGTTCGCGGCATTGCGGCAGCACCTGTTCGCAACGCGGCGCGAACGCACAGCCGGGCGGCCGGCGCGCCGGATCGGGCGGCTGGCCGGCGATGGTCGGCAGTCGCGCCGGTCGCGGGCCGCTCAGATTCGGGCGCGTGGCGAGCAGCGCTGCCGTGTACGGATGCCTCGGGTTCGCCAGCACTGCGGCCGTCGGCCCGGACTCGACGATCCGCCCGGCATACATCACCGCCATCCGCTCGCAATGCCCGGATACGACACCGAGATCGTGGGTGATCAGCAGCAGCGCCAGCCCCAGCTCGCGGCGCAGTTCGTCGAGCACCGCCAGCACCTCGGCCTGTACGGTGACATCGAGGGCGGTGGTCGGCTCGTCGGCGATCAGCAATTCCGGCTTGGCCAGCAGCGCCATCGCGATCAGCACCCGCTGGCGCATGCCGCCGGAGAACTCGTGCGGGAACTGCGCGAGTCTTCGTCGGGGATCGGCGATCCTGACTGCGTCGAGCATCATTGCCGCTTCACGCAGTGCGTCGGCACGGCTCGCGCCGCGATGCTGTTCCAGCACTTCGGCCATCTGCACGCCGATGCTCAGATAAGGATTCAGGCTGCTCATCGGGTCCTGGAAGACCATCGAGATGCGGCTGCCGCGAAGCTGATCGAGCGCCGCCCTGCCCGCGCCGATCAGTTCCTGTTGCTCGAAACGGATCGAGCCTTCGATGTGTGCTGTCGCGGGCAGCAAGCCCAGCACGGCGAGCGCGGTCTGGCTCTTGCCGGAGCCGGATTCGCCGACCAGTCCCAGCGACTCGCCCTTGGCGATCGCGAAGCTGACGCCATCGAGCACGGTGACGGCGCGATGGCGCACGCGCAGGTTTTCGACGCTCAGCACGCTCATCGGCGCGGCTCGTCCAGGGCAGCGCGCAAGGCGTCACCGAGCAGATTGAAGGCCAGCAAAGTCAGCACCAGAAAGACGGCCGGAAAGATCAGCCCCCAGGGTGTGGCTTCCATCGCCCGCGCACCATCGTTGACCAACGCCCCCCAGCTGGTCGCCGGTTCCTGGATGCCCAGCCCCAGAAAGCTCAAGAAGGATTCGACCAGGATCGCCTGCGGAATGGTCAAGGTGGCGCAGACAATCACCACGCCGAGCAGGTTCGGCAGCACATGGCGAACCAGGATCGCGGCATTGCCGAGCCCGGACACGACCGCCGCATCGACAAATGGCTGGCGGCGCAGCGCCAGCGTCTGGCCGCGAACGATGCGCGCCATGTCCAGCCAGCTGACCGCACCGATCGCCACGAAGATCAGCAGCCAGTGGCGGCCGAACAGCACCATCAGCAGGATCACGAAGAACATGAACGGCAGCGCGTAGAGGATGTCGACGATGCGCATCATCACGGCATCAATTCGCCCGCCGAACCAGCCGGCCGTAGCCCCCCAGACGATACCGATCGCCAGCGACACCAGGGTCGACACGAAGCCGACCGCCAGCGATAGCCGCCCGCCGACGCAGACTCGCGCGAACAGGTCGCGGCCGAGATCGTCGGTGCCGAAAATGTGCGCGGCACTCGGGGCGGCGCCCCAATCGGCATCGAAGTCGATGGCATCGAACGGTTGCGGTGCCAGCCAGGGGCCGACGACGGCGAGCAACACGATCAGCAGCAGGATTGCCGCCGGCACGGCGATCGCCGGACGTTTCAGCAGCGCTCCGCTCATTCGAGCCGCGCCTGCGGATCGAGCGCGCCGTAAGCGAGATCGACCAGAAAATTGAAGGCGATCACCAGCGCGCCGTAGAACAGCACCACGCCGAGCACCAAGGTGTAATCGCGATTCAGCGCGCCTTGAACAAAGTAGCGGCCGATGCCGGGAATACCGAACACCTGCTCGACCACCACCGAGCCGGTCATCAAGCCCGCCGCCGCCGGGCCGAGCCACGAAACCACCGGCAGCAGCGCTGGTTTGAGTGCATGGCGGAACACGATCAGCCGCTCCGGCAGCCCCTTGGCGCGGGCGGTGCGAATCCAAGGCGCAGCCAGCACTTCGCCGAGCGCACCGCGAGTCAGCCTTGCGATGGCGGCCAGTTGCGGCAAGGCAAGTGCGACCGCCGGCAGCAGCACGGACGCTGGTCCGTCCCAGCCCCCGGCTGGCAGCCAGGGAAGCTGAAGCGCGAAGACCAGGATCAGCACCGGTGCCACGACATATGACGGCAGCGACAGCCCGACCAGCGCCAGCACCATGACGCTGCGGTCGAGCCAGCCGTCGCGGCGCATCGCCGCCAGCGCGCCGAGCGCAACACCGCCGATCAGGGCCAGCAGCAGCGCAGCAGCTCCGACCGCCGCCGACACCGGCGCGCCATCGGCGATCAGGCTGGCGACGCTGCGGCTTTCGTACTGCAACGATGGCCCCAGATCGCCTTGCACGAGACCGCCGAGATAGCGGCCGAACTGCATCCACGCCGGTTCGTCGAGATGGAACTGCGCGGCCAGCCGCGCCTCGATCTCCGGCGCCAGGCTGCGCTCGCTGTCGAACGGTCCGCCGGGCGCGGCATGCATCAGGAAAAAGCTCAAGCCGACGAGCACGAACAGCGTCGGCACCGCGGTCAGCAGGCGCATCGCCGCACGGTTCAGCATCGTGTGATCTCAGCGCCCACTCAGCCGAAGATCCTTCGAGTAATGCCAGTCGAGGATGTTGTCCTGCCAGCCTCCGACTCGCGGCTTGACCAGATGCTTGGAGGCATAGAAGTAGATCGGCAGGATCGGCGCGTCGTCGAGCATCTTCCGTTCGGCGGCTTCCAGCTTCGCCCGCCGCAGCGCCGGATCGCTCGCTTGCGCAGCTTCGAGCAGCAGCGCGTCATAGCCGGCATCGGCGTAGCCGGAATCGTTGCGCGGGTGGCGGCTGTCGAGGATCTCGGCGAAGCCCTGCGCGTCGTCGCTGTCGGCGATCCAGGTGTTGCGGAAGGCCTGGGTGTCGCGGCGCTCGCGGCGATGTCGCAGGAACACCTTCCACTCCTCGTTGACCAGCTTCACGTCCGCACCGAGCACCTGCTTCCACATCGCCGCGATCACCACGGCAATCCGCTTGTGATCGTCCGACGTGTTGTAGCGAATCTCGACTTGCACCGGCTTGTCCGCCGAATAGCCGGCTGCCGCATACAGCCGCCGCGCTTCGGCTTCGCGCCGGGCACGCGGCCAGTGCGCCCATTCGGGAACCTGCGGCCTGTAGTCGCGAATGCCCGGCGGGATGTAGCTCCAGGCCGGTGTGGCGAGATCGTGCAGCACCTTGGTCGCGATCACCGGGCGGTCGATCGCCAGCGACAGCGCCTGCCGCAGCGGCTTGTTGCCGGCGAACGGCGGCCGCGTCAGGTTCAGGCCGTAGAAATAGCTGCCGAGATAAGTGGCGACATGCAGCTCGCCGCCGAGCGTGCGGCGAATCCAGTCGGCCTGCGTCGCCGGGATCGAGGTCGTGACATCGAGCTCACCGGCGCGGTAGCGCTTCAGTTCGGAGTTCAGATCCTCGGTCGGCAGGTAGATGAGCCTGTCGATCGCCGTCTGCCGATCGTTCCAGTAGGCGGGATTGCGCGCCAGCGCGATACGCGATTGCAAGACCCATTCTGTGAGCCGATAGGCACCGTTGCCGATCCTGGCGTCGGGCTTCGGCGGCCGCGCGAGGTCGGCAGGATGAATCGGCGACGCCGCCGGGTGCGCCAGCAGCGACAGCAGATTCGGCATCGGCCGGTCGAGACGAATGCTCAGCGTTCCGACGTCATCGGCATGCAGGCCAAGCGCTGACGGCGGCAGTCGTCCGGCGATCACCTCGCTGCCGTGTTCGATGGCAGCAAACAGCTTGGCGTAACCGGAAGCCGTCGCCGGATCGAGCAGGCGGCGCAGGCCGGCGGCGTAATCACTGGCCGTCAGCGGATCGCCGTTGGACCAGCGCAGGCCTGCACGCAGGCTCAGGCGCAGCGCGCGACCGTCGTCCTGCCACTGCCAGGACGCCGCAGCGGCGGGAATGATGTCGCCGCTCGGCGAGACGCCGGTCAGCCCTTCGTAAAGATCGCGCAGCACATTGCCGGCACTGACGCCGGTCGCTTTCTGCGGGTCCAGCGATTCCGGCTCGGTGCCGTTGCCGATGACGAGCGTCTGCGGGTCGGCGGCGATTGCTGCACCGGCGAGTGCCGCGAGCGCGAACAGCCCCGCCCTGAGCGTGGCGAGCACGCCGGCCCGCTTATTTGAGGCGCCGAACCCTGAAGCGCGGCCCGCCATCGAGAATGCGCATCCAGTAGGAACCGATCAGGTTGCGATCGAGTTTGACCCTTGGATTGCTGCCGAAGTACTCGAATTCGCGGTCGTCGATGACGGTCCAGGTCTGGCCGTTGTCGAGCGGAAAAATCAAGCCGCGATAAACACCGTCAACATTGACGATGGCCTGCGCGGTGATTTCCTTCGGTTCCTGGGGCGCGGCCCTGGGAATCGCCACGGCACCGAAGTTGTCGACCGGGGCCGGAGCTGCTGGTGCAGCCGCCACTGGCGGTGCCGGTCGCGGCGGGGCGGACGGCATGGGTGCCACCTCGGTGACAGCAGGTGGCGCAATCGGCGGCGCCACGGCCGCGGGCGCGACAGGTGCCGGCGGCGCTGAAGCCGGCGCGCGGTCCAGCGCATCGAAGCAGCGCAGCCGCGCCGCGTTGTCAGTGATCGCGCGGCAACTCGCGAAATCCTGCCCGGCAGCCTGTGCAACGGGAATCATGCTGCCGGACAGCAACGCCAGCATCAGCAGATGCGCAGGCAAGCGGGCGCAGGCAGCAGCAGATCGAGTGGTGCGGAGCATCATCGAAAACCTCGGATTCGGGGCACGGCGCAAGCTGCCGCAGCGGTCAAACGAGTCTACAGGCTGCCATCCGGCACAGCGTCGTTGTAACGGTCCATCGCCGCCATGACGGCCGAAATCATCTCGCGTTCGGCAGTGCTCAGACGCGGGTTCCAGACATCGAAGATGAACACGTAGCGATCGTCATCACTATCGTTCCAGGCTTCGTGCTCGATGGTGTCGTCGAACACCCAGGCCTCACCTTCCCGCCATTGCCGCGTCTCGTTGCCGACCCGGAAACCGCAAGCCGGCGGCACGATCAGCGGCAGATGCACCACCAGCCGGACATTGGCGACCCCGGTATGCGGCGGAATGCGGGTGTGCGGTCGCAGCAGGGAAAACATGGCGGCCGGCATGCGGCCCGGGGCCTGTGGCTGCGGCAGATTCGCCAGCGCCGCCATGGTGATCGGGCAGCGCGCGGCATGATCGTCGACGCGCTGACCGCGATAGAACAGGTGGTAGGCGCTCCAGCGTGGCGAACGATTCAGCGCCGCCCATTGGTCCAGCGGCACGCCGTCCGGATAGGCGATGTAGGGGGTGAAGTCGGCATCGCCGACCATGACTGCGCGAAGTTCATCGCGAATGTTCGCGGTTTCGGCTTCCAGTCCAGCCAGCCACGGGAAATCTTCGCGTGCGTGGAATTCGATCGCCGGCAATCCCGGGTAGCAGTAGTCGGTCGGCTGCTGGCTGTAGAGGCGGCGGGTGCCGAGTGTCGCGTCGATGAACAAGTCGATCCTTCGGCTTTCGATGTCCCCGGCAGCGGCTTGCCGTGCGCCGAGGTCCGCGCGGACGTGGCGGCCCAGGTCGGCGATATAGGCTTGATAAACCTGCTGCGCATGGCGCAGCGCGGCGTCGGTCGCGGCATCGACACGGCTGCCTTGCGGTGCCTGCGCGATCGCTCGTCCGTATTGCACCGCAGCGGCACGTTTCTGATCCATGCGTTCGAGCAGCGAGCCTTTCAGCAGCAGCCCGAGAAATGCTTTCGGCTCGAGCGCCAGTGCCGCATCCACCGATTGCAGGGCGGCCTTGATATCGCCGATCGCGCGCTGAACGCCAGCCAGGTTCAGCCAGAGTGGGACATCACGTAGGTCAAGTGCGGTCGCCGCGCGCAAGGCGTCGACGGCTTCGGCCGTCTGCCCCGCAGCGATCATCCGTCGCGCGTCCGCCTTCAGCGCCGCCAGTTGTCGCAGGCGATCCGGATCGTGGACGGCGGCAGGAATTTCGGTCACGCAGGCATCTCGTCAGATCAAAAAAAACGGCGGGTCAGTTGCCTGACCCGCCGTCATCTTAACGACTGCTGGTGCTGTGAAGCTTAGAACTCCAGCACGATGTTGGCGTACAGGAACCGACCCAGCGAGTCATAAACCTGCGGGAAGGTGTTGCCGTTGCCGACGACCGGCGGCAGGGTCGGGCCGCCGATGATCGGCGGATCGTTGTCGAGCAGGTTCTGCGCGCCGACACGGAAAGTGTAGGAGCCCGAGAACGTGATCGCTGCCGACATGTCGAGATAGCTTTCCGCGCCAATGCGACGATCAAGATCGTTCGCCGTCGTTGCGGCGTCGGCACTGGCGTGGCCGATGTAGCGCCATGCCGCCGACAGACGAACCTGGCTGTCGAGCAGCGCCGGCGTCGGCACCGCATAGGTGGCGCGGAAGCGGTGACGCCAGTTCGGCGACGGCACGCCGCACTGAACGCCAAAATTGCCGCCGCAGCTGAACGTCGACGTCGAGTCGCCCGGGATCGGAGTGACGTCGATTTCCAGCACGCGCGTGCCGACGATATCGAAGGTCACCGTACCAGCCTGACTACCGAGGCCGAGATCGGCCAGGCGCAGACGGTAGTTCGCCGCGAGATCGATACCCTTCGAGGTCAGCTGACCGGTGTTCTGCGTGGTGTTGACCACGAAGCCGCCGTTGCCGATCCACAGGCTGCCGAAGGCTGGGCCGGCAGTGGCGTCACGCTGAATCAGGTTGCACAGCGCGCCGCGCTCGTAGCAGGCCTCGATGATGGTGTCGCCGCCGTAGCCGCCAATGAAACCATTGACTTCGATCGAATAGTAATCGAGCGAAATCGACAGATCCTTTACGAAGGTCGGCTGAAACACGAAGCCGCCGGTGTAGGTATCTGCCCGCTCCGAAGCCAGGCCCGGCGACGTGCCGAACTGGGCGTTGTACTGATCCGCCGGGTTCAGGAGAATCGTGCCGTACAGGCCCGGGTTCGCCGCGATCAACGGATCCTGTGCGCACTGGGCGGCCGTTGCCGAAGCTTCGCCCACCTGCAGCGTCGCGTCGCCGTTGTTCGCCGTTCCCGCGCAGGGATCGGCGCTGACGCCCAAGCCCACGAAGGTCGGGTTGATGATTTCACCGATGTTCGGTGCGCGGACGGCGCGGTTGAAGCCACCACGGAAGCGGATGTCCTTCACCGGTGCCCATTCGCCGCTCACCTTGTAGGTGTCGGTCGACGAGGTCTGCGTGTAATCCGAGAAGCGATAGGCAGCTTCGATACCCAGCTTGTGGAAGCCCGGCTGGTTCTCGATCAGCGGAATGCTGATTTCAGCGAACAGTTCCTTGACCTGGAAGGCACCCGAGATCGGCAGCGTCGGCGCGCCCTGGCCGGCGAGATCGCCGGTCTGGAACGAGACGTCGGATTCCAGGAAAGCGGATTCACGACGGTATTCAGCACCGAAGGAGATGCCGACGCCGTTCTCCGCAAACGGCGACTGCAAGCCGTATTCGCCGAGCAGACCCTGAATCGAGCCGGTGGCAACCTGCTGCGTGGTACCACCCACCTGCAAGCCGGGGACCTGAAGGTAGTTCAGGACCGCAGGGTCGACGCGCTGGCCATTGAACACGTTGAACGGCAAGCAGTTGGCGTCGGTGCCGTCGAGGACCGAACGGCAAACCGCATTGCCGGCACCGTCATCGACCACATCGAGGGCGCGGCGTGCACGGGTCAGTGAAAACTCGTTGCGGTAGATCTGCGAGTAGACCGTGGCACCGTACTGGATCGAGGTGTCGTAGCTCCAGGCCTTTGCAAAGTCGCCCTTGACGCCAAACACGGCGCGATAGGCGGTGTAGCGCAGGTTGTTGTCGCGACCACCGCCTTCGACGTTGCGGCGAAGCACGGCGATCGGCACCGGCGCGGTGCTTGCGCCGAACAGCTGCGTGCGCTGCAGATCGCTCAGCAGCGGGTTGTCCGGAGAAACGAACACGGTTTCACCGAAGACACCAGAAGGTGCGATGACGGCGTTGGTGCGGGTGTCGTTGAACAGCAGCTGCGTGTAGACATCCGCCGCGTCGTTGAACTTGTAGTGCGCAAAGCCGCCGAGGCCGTAGCGCTCCTGATTGCGCTGGAAGAAGTTGAACGGCGCGAAGTTGAATGCATCGGTCGCAGCGTTGTAGGCGCGGAATCCGCCGGTCGTGGTGTCGACCGTGAACAATGCCGGCAGACCCGGGGCACCACCGTTGATGAAGACCGACGGGAACGACGTCGCGGAACCGCCGCAAAGGTAGCTCGAGCTGCCCGAATTGTTGAACGTGCAGGAGCTGAAATCGCGGCGATCCTGGGTGACCGGATCCAGCTGCAGGTAGTTCGCGAAAACGGTGGCGTTGCCCTTGCCGTCACCCGAATTCACGCCGAGGGTGATCGAAACGCTGTGACCCTGACCGTCGAACTGGTTCTCGTCCGGCAGCGGGAAACCGCGGCGCTCGACGATCGCCGCCGAGGAATTGCTGTTCTTGTGCTGGTAGCCGCTGCGCTGATAGTCAATCTTGACGCCTTCAAAATCCTTGGTCAGCTGGAAGTTGACGACGCCGGCGATGGCGTCCGAACCGTAAACGGCCGAGGCACCACCGGTGAGCACTTCGATTCCTTCAATGAGCTGAGCCGGGATGAAGTTCAAATCCGCCGCGCTGCCGCCGATACCGCCGGCCTGCACGCGCTTGCCGTCGATCAGAACCAGGGTTCTGGCGGCACCGAGGTTGCGCAGGTCCGCCGTTGCGGTACCGTCCGAACCATTGGAAATATTGCCGCCCTGACCCGCGAAAAACGCAGGGTTGTTGTTCAGCAAGTCTTCGACGCGCGTCGTGCCCTGGAACTTCAGTTCTTCCTTGCCGATCACCACAACCGGGCTGTTGCTGGTCAAGTTCGGCGACTTGATGCGCGAACCGGTGACCTGCACGCTGCCGAGCTGCTTGACCTTGCCCGGATCTTCAGTGGTCTGGGCTACTTCTGTCGCCGCAGCCCCAGCCTGGGCGACTTCAACTTCCTGGGCGTACGCGTTGCCGGCAAGCGAACCGACACCAACGACGAACGCAAATCGCGCTGCTAGGCGCAGCCGACCGTCTGCACTCAAATTCATCATGGATTCTCCCTACGTTAAGTTCTTTTGACAGGCCGAGGGAACGAGTCTTCGCTCGCCGCATCGGATTTGTGACCATTTGAAGAATAGGCTTGCAGTCAAATCAACGTCAAGGAAATCAAGGTCAGTAGGGCCATCAAGACCCATTCTTCGGGCTGAGCCTACAAGCGCAAAAGCTGTGCCATGAACGCCGAAGCTATCGTCGTAGGGCTGGCTCCCGATCAGGCGCCGATCGGCGAGAAACCAGTCAAATCAGCGCACTCACGCCGCTTCGACAATTTTCACCATCTCCTCGGGCTGCTGCATGCCTTCGCGACCACGGCTTCGGTCAAGCATGGAAGATTCAAATTTCTTGAAGCCAAAAACAAAAAAGAGCGCCGAAGCGCTCTTTTTTTACATCTCACCAGTGATCAGGCGTCGCCGCCTTCTCCTGCTGCCGACGACCCGGCCGGGCGATCCACCAACTCGACATACGCCATAGGCGCGTTGTCGCCGGGACGGAAGCCGCAGCGCAGAATGCGAAGATAGCCGCCCGGACGCGCCGAATAACGCGGTCCCAATTCCAGAAACAGCTTCTGAGTCATCGGACGATCGCGCAGGCGATTGAACACGATGCGGCGATTGGCAACGCTGTCTGCCTTCGCCCGGGTGATCAACGGCTCGGCGACGCGGCGAAGCTCCTTCGCCTTCGGCACCGTGGTGCGGATCAGCTCATGCTGGAACAGGGACACGGCCATGTTCTGCATGTCGGCCTTGCGGTGGCTGGTGGTACGGCCGAGACGGCGGCCTGCGACTTTATGGCGCATGTTTTAACTCTGTTATCAGTGGCTAGTGGCCGATGGCCAGTTCGCTCGGTTTGTTTGACTAGCACTAACCACGGGTCACTGACCAATGGTCACAGGTTCTTCAGGCAGCGACCTTCGGCGACGACCAGTTGTCGAGCTTCATGCCGAGTTCAAGCTCATGCGACTTGAGCGCTTCCTTGATCTCGTTCAGCGACTTCTTGCCAAGATTCGGCGTCTTCATCAGCTCGGTTTCGCCACGCTGCACGAGATCGCCGATGTAATAGACGTTTTCGGCCTTGAGGCAGTTGGTCGAACGCACACCGAGCTCCAGATCGTCGATCGGACGGAACAGGATCGGATTCAGATCCGGCTTGCCCGGCTTGCTGATGCTCTCTTCCTCGCCTTCGGCGAAGTCGACGAACACCGCGAGCTGATCACGCAGGATGCGGGCCGCAAAACGAACCGCATCACCGGCGTCAATACCGCCGTTGGTGTCGACATCGAGAATCAGCTTGTCCAGATCGGTGCGCTGTTCGACACGCGCGCGCTCGACCGAATAGCTCACCCGGCGAACCGGGCTGTAAGAAGCATCGAGCTGCAGCGAACCGATCGCCGATCCTTCGTCTTCGTTGTTCTGGGCGCGAGCAGCCGCCGGCTGGTAGCCGCGACCACGCGTGACCTTCAAGGTCATGCTGATCTTGCCGCCCGTGAGGTTGGCGATGACCATTTCCGGATTGACGATTTCGACATCGTGGTCGAGCTGGATATCGGCAGCCGTGATCGGGCCCTTGCCGCTTTTCTCGAGCTTGAGCACCGCCGAATCCCGCGCGTTCATGCGAACCGCGATGTTCTTGATGTTCAGCAGAATGTCGATGACATCTTCCTGCACGCCTTCGATCGCGCTGTACTCGTGCACCACACCGTCGATCTGCGCTTCGGTCACTGCTGCGCCGGGAACCGACGACAGCAGAATCCTCCGCAGGGCATTGCCGAGCGTGTGGCCGAAGCCGCGCTCAAGCGGTTCAAGCGTGATCCGGGAACGATGAGCGGAAATCTGCTCGACATCGACGACGCGCGGCTTCAGAAAATTGGCGACGGAACCCTGCATGTAAACACCTCTTGAAGCAGTGGCTAGTGACCAGTGACGCATGGCCAATAGAAAAACAAAACGACGACAGCGAACGACCGGCCTCTAAACCAGTGGCCATCGATAGCTGCTTTTACTTGGAGTAAAGCTCAACGACCAGATTCTCGTTGATGTCCTGCACGATCTGATCGCGCTCCGGAAGCGCCTTGAACACGCCCTTGAGCGCCTTCTCGTCCACTTCCAGCCATTCCGGCAGACCGATCTGGGCAGCGACCGACAACGCTTGGGTGATGCGCGTCTGGTTGCGCGACTTCTCGCGAACCTGGACCACGTCACCGACCTGGATGCTGTAGGAAGGGATGTTGACGCTCTTGCCGTTGACCAGAATCGCCTTGTGCCCAACCAGCTGGCGGGCTTCGGCGCGCGTGGCAGCAAAACCCATGCGGTAGACGACGTTGTCGAGGCGCTGTTCGAGGAAGCGCAGCAGATTCAGACCGGTGGCGCCCTTGGAGCGCGTGGCCTTCTGGTAGTAGTTGCGGAACTGGCGTTCCAGCAAACCGTACATCTGCTTCAGCTTCTGCTTCTCGCGAAGCTGGAGTGCGTAATCCGACAGGCGCTGCTTGCGCGCGCCGTGCTGGCCGGGGGGCGTGTCGAGCTTGCACTTCGAATCAAGTGAGCGACCGCGGCTCTTGAGCAGCAGGTCAGTGCCGGCGCGGCGGGCGAGTTTGCAGGTGGGACCGATATAACGTGCCATTTCGATCTCTCCTTAAACGCGGCGACGCTTGGACGGACGGCAGCCGTTATGCGGAATCGGCGTCACGTCAGTGATGTTGGTGACCTTGAAGCCGGCGGCGTTCAGCGAACGCACAGCCGATTCGCGACCCGGGCCAGGGCCCTTGATGCGAACTTCGAGGTTCTTGACGCCATGCTCGGCAGCAGCGGTGGCGGCACGTTCGGCAGCGATCTGCGCTGCGAACGGCGTCGACTTGCGCGAGCCCTTGAAACCGCAGGCACCGGCAGTCGACCACGACAGGGCGTTGCCCTGGCGATCGGTGATCAGGACGATCGTATTGTTGAAGGAAGCATGAACGTGCGCGACGGCATCCGACACGTTCTTCTTGACGCGCTTGCGAGCCTTGGCGGCTGCAGCAGCGGCGGAGGTATTGGCCATGAGTCTGGGAATCCTGCGAGGCTAGGCTTTACTTGCGGATGGCTTTGCGCGGACCCTTCCGGGTGCGGGCATTGGTACGGGTGCGCTGGCCGCGGACCGGCAGACCACGCCGATGACGCAGACCGCGGTAGCAACCCATGTCCATCAGGCGCTTGATGCTCATCGACACTTCGCGACGAAGATCGCCTTCGACGGCAAATTTGGCGATCTCGGCACGCAGCTGATCGAGCTCACCTTCCGTCAGCGTCTTGAGCTGAACCGAAGGGGTGATCCGCGCGGCTTCGCAGATCTTCTTGGCGCGGGTCGCGCCGATACCGTAGATCGACTGCAGCGCGATCACGGTGTGCTTGTTGGCCGGGACATTGACGCCCGCAATACGTGCCATCGAAAACCTCGTTGATTTAAATCACAGCGGCGCAGTGAGCCGCAGAGTGTACCGGACTTGCCTCAGGCTTATCAAACCAAAGGTTAAGCTGCCAAGGTCGGCGCTATGCGCGCCGTTCCTCTCCGTAACCGACAGCATTCAGTGGCTGGAAGAAATCCACCCATCGTTACCGGGTGAATCTGCCCGAGGGCGATGCAACAGACCGGTTCTCGAAGAATCCGGTTTCGCATGCCCGATAAAATCCGGGCAGTGCATGGAATTCTCTACAGGCGCTTCAGCCCTGGCGCTGTTTGTGGCGCAGGTCCGAACACATCACGCGAACCACGCCGTTGCGGCGAACAACCTTGCAGTTGCGGCAGATTTTCTTGACGGAAGCACGTACTTTCATGGCGCGATCTCTACAACCGGTTACCCGGCAGATTCAGGGGTGGATTGACGTTCAGCTCGGCCGAACGACGCCGGGACGACCCGCGTTGTTGCCGCTCAGGGCCTTCAAATTCGCTTTCTTCAACAAGCCGTCGTACTGATGCGACATCAGATGCGCCTGCAACTGCGCCATGAAATCCATCACCACAACCACCGTAATCAGCAGCGAAGTACCGCCGAAGGTAAACGGAACATTCAGATAGGTAACAAGAAACTCCGGCGTCAAGCAGACGGCGGTGATGTAGATGGCGCCGGCGACCGTCAAGCGCGTCAGGACGTTGTCGATGTACTTCGCGGTTTGCAGCCCCGGGCGAACGCCCGGAACGAAAGCACCCGACTTCTTCAAGTTCTCGGCCGTTTCGCGGGAATCGAACACCAGCGCCGTGTAGAAAAAGCAGAAGAAAATCATCATCAGCGCGTACAGCATGGTGTACAGCGGCTGCCCGGGCGACAGCGCATTGGCAAACTGCTGCATGAAACCGCTACCGCCTTCCCCGCCAAAGAAACGAACCATCGACGCCGGGAACAGGATGATGCTCGACGCAAATATCGGCGGAATCACACCCGCCATGTTCAGTTTCAGCGGCAGATGCTGGGTCTGGGCCGCGAACAGTTTCCGCCCCTGCTGACGACGGGCATGGTGAATCGGAATACGCCGCTGAGCGCGCTCGACGAACACCACAAACGTCGTCACCACCACCACCAGGCCCAGCACCAGGATCGCCACCAACGGATTCAGCGAGCCTTCGCTGATCAACTGAGCCGTGGCCCCGATCGCCTGTGGCATGGACGACACGATGCCGGCGAAAATCAGCATCGACATGCCGTTACCGATGCCGCGCTCAGTGATCTGCTCGCCCAACCACATCAGGAACATCGTGCCGGTGACCAGACTGACGGTGGCGGTAAAGATGAAACCGAAACCCGGCGCCAACGCGACACTGCTCTGCAAGGCGTAGGACGCGCCCAAAGCCTGAAACAAGGCCAAGGCCAGGGTGCCGTAGCGCGTGTACTTGGTCAGCTTGCGGCGACCAGCCTCGCCTTCCTTCTTCAATTCCTTCAGCTGCGGCATCGTCGCGCCCATCAACTGCACGATGATCGAAGCCGAAATGTAAGGCGTGACGCCGAGCGCAAAAATCGACAAACGCTCAAGCGCGCCACCCGAGAACATGTTGAACATGTCCAGGATCGTGCCCTTCTGCTGGTCAAACAACTGCGCCAGCTTGGCCGGATCAATGCCCGGCACCGGAATGAACGAACCAATGCGATAGACGATCAGCGCACCGATCAGGAACAGGATGCGATTACGCAGTTCCCCGATCTTGCTTAAGTCCGGCATCATGCCGCCGGGAGTCTTGGCCATGGGATTCGCCTGGAAAAAACGAAGCGGGACAGTCGCTTATTCGGCGACGCTGCCGCCAGCGGCAACGATCGCTTCGCGCGCGCCCTTGGTGACGCCGACACCAGAAATGCTGACCTTGCGGGTCAATTCGCCAGACTTGATCAACTTCGCCTGCAGCATCTGCGACTGAACCACGCCGGCCGCCTTGAGCACCGACAGGTCAATCTCGACTTCGGTCATGCGCTCGATATCCGACAGACGAATCTCAGCCGTCAGCTTGCCGATCGCAGAAGTAAAACCGCGCTTCGGCAGGCGACGCTGGATCGGCATCTGGCCGCCTTCGAAACCGATCTTGCCGCGGCCACCCTTGCGGGCGCGCTGGCCTTTGTGACCGCGACCCGCAGTCTTGCCCATGCCGGAGCCGATACCACGGCCCACGCGAACGCGTGCGGTCTTGGCACCTTCGGCAGGCTTGATCGTGTTCAGTTTCATGAAAGCAGTTTCCAGTGATCAGTGGCCAAAGGCCGGTAACAATTCAAAAACGCGAAGCAACATCAGCCCATCGGCAGTTCGCCAACGATGGGTGCGCTTCAGACTTCTTCAATCTTCAACATGAAGCCGATCTTGTTGACCATGCCCATGTTCTCGACGGTCGCCGGAATGACGATCGACGAATGCATGCGGGTCAGACCGAGGCCACGCACGCAAGCGCGATGAGCCTGGAGACGACCGAAGACGCTCCTGACGAGCGTGATTTTGACTTGCTTAGTATCGCTCATGACGATTCCTTAGATCCTTAACCGAGGATTTCTTCGAGCGTCTTGCCACGCTTGGCGGCAATCTCGGAAGGCATGTTCAGACGGCGCAGCGCATCGACCGTTGCGCGCACCATGTTCATCTTGTTGCGCGAGCCGAACGATTTGGCGAGCACGTTCTGCACGCCAGCGACTTCGAACACCGCTCGCATCGCGCTGCCGGCAATGACGCCAGTACCGTCGGAGGCGGGCTTCATGAACACGCGGGAGGCACCGTGGATGCCCCAGATCTCGTGCTGAAGGGTCGAACCCTTCAGTTCGACGGTGATCATGTTCTTGCGGGCCTTCTCCATCGCCTTCTGGATGGCGACAGGCACTTCACGCGCCTTGCCGTAACCGAAGCCGACCTTGCCAGCGCCGTCGCCAACCACCGTCAACGCGGTGAAGGTGAACTGCTTGCCGCCCTTGACCGTCTTGGAGACGCGGTTGACTGCAACCAGCTTCTCCTTGAAGTCGCCGTTCTGCGAGTCGTCGAAATTGTAGTTGGTGTTCGCCATTTGCCTTAAAACTCCAGACCAGCTTCACGAGCGGCGTCGGCCAGCGCCTTGATGCGGCCGTGATACTGAAAGCCCGAACGATCGAACGCGACCTTCGTGATACCGGCGGCCTTGGCGCGCTCGGCGATCGTGGCACCGACCTTCTTTGCGGCGTCGACATTGCCAGTCGCATCGAGACCTTCGGCAACGACCTTCTCGACAGTCGACGCGGCAACCACCGTGTGGCCGGCATCACCCGAGATGATCTGCGCGTAGATATGACGCGGCGTACGGTGCACCGACAGGCGGTGCGTGCCCAGCTCTGCGATCTTGGCGCGCGTACGGCGTGCGCGACGCAGACGGGATTCTTTCTTCGGGCTCATAAAACGTATTCCAATGACAGATTCAAGTGACCTTTCGAGTGGCCGGGTAACGGGATGAAGATGAAGATTCCCGACACTGACCACTGCTTCACTACGATTACTTCTTCTTCGCTTCCTTCAGAACAATCTTCTCGTCCGAGTAGCGAACACCCTTGCCCTTGTAAGGCTCTGGTGGGCGATAGCTGCGCAGCGTCGCGGCAATCTGGCCGACCATGTGCTTGTCAGCACCCTGGATGACCACTTCGGTCTGCGTCGGCACGGTGATCGTGATCCCATCCGGCACCATGAAGTCCACCGGGTGAGACAGACCCACTGCCAGATTCAGCTTCTTGCCGGTCAGGGTGGCGCGATAGCCAACGCCGACCAGAATCAGCTTCTTCTCGTAGCCCTTGGTCACGCCCAGCACCATGCTCGCGACCAGCGCGCGCACGGTACCCGACAGAGCCGCCGACGCCTTGATGGACGCCTCGGCAATGGTGACGACACCGTTGTTGAACTCTACCTGCACTTCCTTGGGAAGCGGCAGGGTCAGCGTCGACTTGGGACCCTTGACACTCAATTCGGTCGCCGAGCTCTTGAACTCGACTCCAGCCGGAATGATGACCGGCATTTTCGCTACGCGAGACATGTTCGGAATTCCCTGTTAGGCGACGATGCAGACAACTTCGCCGCCCTGACCGGCAGCGCGCGCCTTGCGGTCGCTGACGATGCCCTTCGACGTTGAAATGATTGCAACGCCGAGGCCGGCGAGCACGCGCGGCAGCTCGTCACTGGCCTTGTAGACGCGCAGCGAAGGTTTGCTGATGCGGTCCAGACGCTCGATGACCGGCTTGCCCTGGAAGTACTTCAGGACGACGGTGATCTTCTTCTTCTGGCCTTCGGTGGCAACCGAATACTCGCCGATGTAGCCCTCTTCCTTCAGCACGGCCGCAATGGCTTCGCGCTGCTTCGAGGACGGCGAGGTGATGAACTTCTTGTTGGCCGACTGCCCGTTGCGGATGCGGGTCAGGAAGTCGCCGATCGGATCGTTGATGCTCATTGATTTCTATCCAGTGGAGTTGGCCGGTGGTCCACCAAACGCTGTATGCGTCTTGGTGCCTCGCCGACAACTGGGGTACAACGAAAGCGGTACGACTTACCAGCTGGCCTTCTTCAGGCCCGGGATTTCGCCGCGACATGCAGCTTCGCGCAGCTTCGTGCGTGACAGACCAAACTTGCGATAGACGCCACGCGAACGACCGGTGACATTGCAGCGGTTGCGCTGACGAGTCGGGCTCGAGTCGCGCGGCAGCTTCTGCAGGCTGTCGACAGCAGCCATGCGATCTTCGTACGACGCATTCGGATCGACGATCGTCGCCTTCAGCGCCTTGCGCTTCTTGGCAAATTTCTTGGCGAGCTCGAGGCGGTTCTTCTCGCGCTCCAGCATGTTGGTCTTGGCCATGGATCGGACTCGGTCTTACTTGCGGAACGGAAAGCTGAACGAGTCAAGAAGGGCCCGGCCCTCCTCGTCGTTCTTCGCCGTGGTGGTGATGGTGATGTTCATGCCGCGGATGGCATCGACTTTGTCGTAGTCGATTTCCGGGAAGATGATCTGTTCGGTGATGCCGAAGTTGTAGTTGCCTTGGCCGTCGAAGCCGCTGGCCTTCAGACCACGGAAGTCACGAATGCGCGGCAGCGCGATCGAGATCAGACGCTCCAGGAATTCGTACATCTGCTGGCTGCGCAGGGTGACCTTGACACCGACCGGATAGTTCTCGCGCACCTTGAAGGCCGCAATCGAGATACGGGTCTTGGTGACGACCGGCTTCTGGCCGGCGATCGCGGTCATGTTGGCCACCGCATGCTCGATGACCTTCTTGTCCGAGGTCGCTTCGCCCACGCCCATGTTCAGCGTGATCTTGGTGATCTTCGGGGTCGCCATCGCGTTGCACTTCAGCTTTTCGCGAAGCGCCGGAGCGACGGTGTTCTGGTAATACGTCTGCAAATTGGCGGCCATGACTCTGTTTCCGTTATCTGTGGCTGGTTCTGGTGAGGGCGGATGGTGATCCGCATTGTTCACTGGTCACCAACGACTACTGCGAATTAAGCGTCCAGAACTTCCTGGTTGGACTTGAAGAAACGCACCTTGCGACGGGCTTCGCCTTCGCCGAGGAACTTGAAGCCAACGCGGTCGCCCTTGCCGGTCTTCGCGTTGAACAGCATCACGTTCGACGCATCGAGCGGCATTTCCTTCTCGACGATGCCGCCGCTGACGCCAGCCTGCGGATTGCCCTTCTGGTGCTTCTTGGCCAGGTTCAGGCCTTCGACAATGATCTTGCCGTCATCCTGGACCACCGACACGGTGCCGCGACGGCCCTTGTCCTTGCCCGTGATGACAATGATTTCGTCGCCTTTTTTGATCTTGCGCATGATTTTGCTCTACTGCTTCAGAGGACTTCGGGGGCCAGCGAAATGATGCGCATGAAGCGCTCGCGCAGCTCGCGGGTCACCGGTCCAAAAATACGGGTACCGATCGGCTCCAGCTTGGTGGTCAGCAGCACCGCCGCGTTGGTGTCGAAGCGGATGGTCGAGCCATCCGGACGACGCACGCCCTTCTTGGTGCGAACCACGACGGCGTCGTGCACTTCGCCCTTCTTGACCTTGCCGCGCGGGATTGCATCCTTGACGGTGACCTTGATCAGGTCGCCGACGCAAGCGTAACGACGATGCGTCGAACCCTTGACCTGGATGACCTGAACGATCTTGGCGCCGCTGTTGTCAGCGACCATCAACATTGATTCCTGCTGAACCATGGCGCTTAGACTCCGGCCTTCGCAGCAGCTTCACGCTGCTGGAGTTCGCTGGCGCTCTCGAGAACTTCAACGAGGCGGAAAAACTTCGAACGCGACAGCGGACGCGTCTCGACGATGGCAACGAGGTCACCCTCGTGGCACTGGTTCGTCTCGTCGTGCGCGTGCAGCTTCGTCGTCTTGCGCAGGAGCTTCCCGTACAGCGGATGCTTCACGGTGCGCTCGACGGCGACGGTGATGGTCTTGTCCATCTTGCTGCTGACGACGCGGCCGACAATCCGGCGGCTCGCTGCAACCACTTCGGTAACTTCGCTCATGACGCCTTCGCCTGCGTTTGGGCCAGCTGCTGCATGACGGTCTTGACGCGGGCAATCTTCTTGCGCACATCGTGGACCAGGTTCGACTGGGTCAGCTGGCCAACAGCGGCCTGCATGCGCAGGTTGAACTGCTCCTTGCGCAGTGCTGCCAATTCAGTCTTTAGATCGGCTGCGGACTTGCCCCGCAGCGACTTCACAAATTCGGTGGTCTTCATAACTCAGTGTCTGGTGACGAGTGGCTAGTGATTGGTAAACGCGGGGACTTTTGACTAGCCACCAGTCACCAGTCACCGACCACTGTTGTTACAGAATCGTCCGATGCACGAAGGTGGTCTTGACCGGCAGCTTTGCGGCCGCGAGCTTGAAAGCCTCGCGCGCATCGACTTCCGAAACACCTTCGAGCTCATACAGCATCTTGCCCGGCTGGATCTTGGCAACCCACCACTCGACGTTACCTTTGCCCGAACCCATTCGAACTTCGAGCGGCTTGCGAGTGACAGGAACGTCCGGGAAGATCCGGATCCACATCTTGCCGCCACGCTTCACATAACGAGTGATGACGCGACGGGCAGCTTCGATCTGGCGAGCGGTCAGCGCACCGCGCTCCGTCGACTTCAGACCGAATTCGCCAAACGACACTTTATTGCCGTTCTGCGCTAGGCCACGATTGTGGCCCTTCTGCTGCTTTCTGAATTTGGTTCGCTTCGGCTGCATCATGGCAGCACTCTCCTAATATCTGGCGTGAAGGACGATCAGGCGGATGCCGGCTCGCCGGCCTCTTCCTTCTTGCCGACGTGACGATCGGTTTCAAACACTTCGCCGTTGAACACCCAGACCTTGACGCCGATGACGCCGTAGTTGGTCTTGGCTTCGGCAGTGCCGTAGTCGATGTGGGCACGCAGGGTATGCAGCGGCACGCGACCTTCGCGATACCACTCGGTACGTGCGATTTCGGCACCGTTCAGACGGCCACCGACCTGGATCTTGATGCCGCCCGCACCGAGGCGCATGGCATTGGTCACGGCGCGCTTCATGGCGCGGCGAAACATGATGCGGCGCTCGAGCTGCTGGGCAACGCTTTCGGCGATCAGCTTCGAATCGAGCTCCGGCTTGCGGATTTCCTCGACCGAGATGTGCACCGAGTCAGGCTTGAGCGTCATCAGCTTCGACACTTCCTGACGCAGCTTCTCGATGTCCTCGCCCTTCTTGCCGATGACGATGCCGGGACGCGCGGTGTGGATCGTGACGCGCGCTGACTTCGCCGGGCGGTCGATTTGGATGCGGCTGACCGAGGCCTGCGCCAGCTTCTTGAACAGGAATTCACGCACCAGGCGGTCCTTGTTCAGGTTGTCGGCATAAGCACCGCGTTCGGCGTACCAGTTCGACGTCCAGGCCGTCGAGATGCCAAGACGGAACAGATTCGGATTGATCTTGTGACCCATGAATACTCTTCCCGTTAACCCTTGGTGCCGTCGGAGACGCGAATCGTCACATGACTCGTGCGCTTCAGGATGCGATCGGCGCGGCCCTTGGCTCGCGGACGAATACGCTTCATCGTCGGACCTTCATCGACGAAGATCTCTGAGATCTTCAGCTCGTCGACATCGGCACCGTTGTTGTTTTCGGCATTGGCAATCGCCGACTCCAGCACCTTGCGGATGATGCCGCTGGCACGGTTCTGCGAGAACTTGAGCAGATTGAGCGCCATGTCGACCTTCTGGCCGCGGACCTGGTCGGCAACCAGACGCGCCTTGTGGGGCGAGAGACGGACGAACTTGAGAACAGCCTGAGTTTGCATGTCTGTCTCCTTAGCTCGACTTCTTGTCGCCGGCCGTATGGCCCTTGAACGTACGGGTCGGCGAGAACTCGCCCAGCTTGTGGCTGATCATGTTTTCGGTGATGAACACCGGGACATGGAGACGGCCGTTGTGAACCTGCATGGTCAGACCGACCATGTCCGGGCTGATCATCGAACGGCGGGACCAGGTCTTGATCGGCTTCTTGACTCGCGACCCCTGGGCATCGGACACCTTCTTTGCGAGATGGTGATCGATGAACGGGCCTTTCTTGACGGAACGCGACATGACGGGCTCTCGGAAATTCGTGCAATAAAACGCGGTTTACTTCTTGTGGCGGCTACGGACGATGAACTTCTCGGTCCGCTTGTTGTTGCGGGTCTTGAGACCCTTCGCCTTCTGGCCCCACGGCGACACCGGATGCGGGTTGCCCTGACCGGACTTGCCTTCACCACCGCCGTGCGGATGGTCGACCGGGTTCATGACCACACCACGCACGGTCGGACGAATGCCCTTCCAGCGCTTGGCGCCAGCCTTGCCGTAATGGCGCAGATTGTGTTCGCTGTTCGACACCTCGCCGAGCGTTGCGCGGCACTCGGTGTGCACCAGGCGCATTTCACCGCTGCGCAGGCGTACCGTCGCGTACTGGCCTTCACGCGCCACCAGCTGCACGGCGGCACCGGCGGAGCGCGCGAGCTGCGCACCCTTGCCCATGCGCAGCTCGATGCAGTGGATGGTCGAGCCGACCGGGATGTTGCGGATCGGCAGGCTGTTGCCCGGCTTGATCGGCGCATCAGTACCCGACTGGATCGCGTCTCCAACGCTCACGCCCTTCGGCGCGATGATGTAACGACGCTCGCCATCCTTGTAGAGCAACAGCGCGATGTGGGCGCTGCGGTTCGGATCATATTCAACGCGCTCGACCTTGGCCGGAATACCGTCCTTGTCGCGCTTGAAGTCGATCAGGCGATAGTGCTGCTTGTGACCGCCGCCCTGATGACGCGTCGTGATGTGACCGTGGTTGTTGCGGCCACCGTTCGAGTGCTTGGATTCGAGCAGCGGCGCATACGGACGACCCTTGAACAGCTCCGGGTGCGTCACCGAAATCACATGACGGCGACCGGGGCTGGTCGGCTTCATTTTCTGGAGTGGCATTTCTCGTCGCTCCGATTAGCTGTTGGCGCCAGCCAGGAAATCAATTTCCTGACCTTCGGCGAGCTTGACGTAGGCTTTCTTCCAGTCGGAACGAACGCCGGCTGCGCCACCGAAGCGCTTGACCTTGCCCTTCACGTTCAGGGTGCGAACTGCTTCGACCTTGACGTTGAACAGCTTTTCAATGGCGTTCTTGATTTCCGGCTTCTTCGCATCGCGAAGCACCTTGAACACCGCTTCGTTGTTCTTCTCGGCAGCGCGCGTGCTCTTCTCCGACACCACCGGTGCCAGGATCAGCTGGTGCAGGCGCTCGCCTGAAATCTTGATCTTGCTCATGACAGCCAGGCCTCCAGCTTCTTGACGGCCGGGGCGGTCAGAAGCACCTTCTTGAATGACAGCAGCGAGACCGGGTTGATGCCGTTGACGTCAACCACGTTCACACGGTGCAGGTTGCGCGCCGACAGGAACAGGTTGTGGTCAAGGGTATCGGTCACGATCAGGATGTCGTTCTCGCCCACGATGCTCAGCTTTTCGACCAGCGACTTGGTCTTCGCGGCTTCCACCGTGAAGGAGTCGGCGACGATCAGCGAACCGTTGCGATTCAGTTCGGAGATGATCGAGCGGATTGCGCCGCGATACATCTTCTTGTTGACCTTCTGCGAGAAGTCACGCGGCACGGCGGCGAACGTCTTGCCGCCACCACGCCACAGCGGGCTGCGAATCGAGCCGGCGCGAGCCTGACCCGTGCCCTTCTGCTTCCAGGGCTTCTTGCCGCCGCCACGAACCATGGCCTTCGACTTCTGCGCCTTGGTGCCCGCACGACCGCCGTTCAGATAGGCGGTCACGACCTGGTGCACCAGCGCTTCGTTGTAGTCGGCACCGAAAACGGTGTCGGCCACAGCGAGCGTGTTGTTGCTTGAGTGGAGTTGGAGATCCATGTTGCCCAGTCCCATTAACTACTTACTTGACCGTCGGATGCACGACGACGTCGGCACCCTTGTGTCCGGGCACGGCGCCCTTGACGAGCAGCAGATTGCGCTCGACGTCGATACGGACCACGTCCAGATTCAGGGCGCTGATGTTGTCCGAACCCATGTGGCCGGCCATCTTCTTGCCTTTCCAGACCTTGCCCGGGCTCTGGCGCTGACCGATGGAGCCCGGCACGCGATGCGACAGCGAGTTACCGTGGCTGGCACGACCGCCGCCGAAATTCCAGCGCTTCTGAACGCCTGCGAAGCCCTTGCCGATGCTCACGCCTGCCACGTCGACGGCCTTGACGCCTTCGAACGAGACAACGGTGATTTCGGAACCGGGGACCAGATCGGCACCCTGGCTGTCATTGAGACGGAATTCCCAGAGACCGCGACCCGCAGCAACACCGGCCTTCTTGTAATGGCCCGCGAGCGGCTTGGAAACGTGACTGGACTTCTTCTCGCCTGCGGTGACCTGCACGGCGCGATAGCCGTCGGTTTCCACAGTCTTGACTTGAGTGACGCGATTCGGAGAGCACTCGATCACGGTGACCGGGATCGACTCGCCGGCTTCCGTGAACACGCGGGTCATGCCCGCTTTACGCCCAACAATACCAATAGTCATTTGTCTGATCCTCGCCTTAGTTGACGCGAATCTGGACTTCGACACCGGCCGGAAGATCGAGCTTCGACAAAGCGTCGACGGTCTTCTCGGTGGGGTCGATAATCTGCATCAGCCGCTTGTGCGTACGAATTTCGTACTGGTCACGGGCTGACTTGTCAGCGTGCGGCGACACCAGGATGGTGTAACGCTCCATGCGGGTCGGCAGCGGAATCGGTCCGCGGACGACGGCACCGGTGCGCTTCGCGGTTTCGACGATCTCGCGAGCCGATTTATCGATCAAACGATGATCGAAGGCTTTGAGCCGAATGCGAATCGATTGGCTGGTTGCGGCCATGCTCTCACTCAAGTCTTAAAGAACGTCCCGGTAACCGGATGGCTAACGGGGAACTAAGGGGCGCGAATTATATCGACCCCACTACCCTGCTGCAACACCGTTTTGAAAGTATTTCGTCAAACAGCGAAGAAACTTTCAAAGCGACAAAACCACCAGGGAAAAGAAACCCCCGCGAGCCTTCTGAAGGCTCGCGGGGGCCTGTGACGACTTACTTCAGGATCTTGGTAACGACGCCGGCACCGACCGTGCGGCCGCCTTCACGGATGGCGAAGCGGACCTGCTCCTCCATCGCGATCGGCACGATCAGCTCCACCTTCACCTTCACGTTGTCGCCCGGCATCACCATCTCCGTGCCTTCCGGCAGCTCGACAGCGCCCGTCACGTCCGTCGTGCGGAAGTAGAACTGCGGGCGGTAGCCCTTGAAGAACGGCGTGTGGCGGCCGCCTTCGTCCTTGCCCAGCACATAGACCTCAGCTTCGAAGTCGGTGTGCGGCTTGATCGTGCCCGGCTTGCACAGCACCTGGCCGCGCTCGATGTCTTCGCGCTTGGTGCCGCGCAGCAAGAGACCCACGTTGTCACCCGCCTGGCCCTGGTCCAGCAGCTTGCGGAACATTTCAACGCCCGTGACGATCGTCTTCACGGTGTCCTTCAGGCCGACGATTTCGACTTCTTCGCCCACCTTGACGATGCCGCGCTCGATGCGGCCCGTGGCCACCGTGCCGCGGCCCGAGATCGAGAACACGTCTTCGACCGGCAGCAGGAACGGCTTGTCGATTTCGCGCATCGGCTCCGGGATGTAGTTGTCGAGTGCGTCGTACAGTTCTTCCAGACGCGCCACCCAGACCGGGTCGCCGGCAATCGCCTTGGTCGCCGAGCCCTTGACCACCGGGCAGTCGTCCGGGAAGCCGTACTTGCCGAGCAGGTCGCGCACTTCCATTTCGACCAGTTCCAGCAGTTCGGCGTCTTCGACCAGATCGCACTTGTTCAGCCAGACCACGATGCGCGGCACGTTGACCTGCTTGGCCAGCAGGACGTGTTCGCGGGTCTGCGGCATCGGGCCGTCGGTGGCCGACACCACCAGGATCGCGCCGTCCATCTGCGCGGCACCGGTGATCATGTTCTTGACGTAGTCCGCATGCCCCGGGCAGTCGACGTGGGCGTAGTGGCGGTTCTTCGTCGAGTATTCGACGTGCGAGGTGGCGATCGTCAGGATCTTCGTCGAGTCACGACGGCCCTGCGATTCCGACGCCTTCGCAACCTGATCGTACGGAATGTACGTGCCCCAGCCCTTGTCCGCGCTGATCTTCGTCAGCGCTGCCGTCGTCGTCGTCTTGCCGTGGTCAACATGACCAATCGTCCCCACGTTCACGTGCGGCTTGGTACGGTCAAATTTCTCTTTTGCCATCGAAATATCCTCTAATCCGACTCAAGTTCAGTACAGCGTGGGGTTAAGACTTTTTCGCCAGTGCGGCCGCGACATTCGACGGCGTTTCCTGGTACTTCTTGAATTCCATGGTGTAGGTCGCACGGCCCTGGCTCATCGAGCGCAAGGTCGTCGAGTACTGGAACATTTCTGCGAGCGGCACTTCAGCCTTCAGGGCCTTGATGCCACCGACATCGTCCATGCCGAGGATCACGCCACGGCGACGATTGAGATCGCCCATGACGTCGCCCATGTAGTCTTCCGGCGTTTCGACTTCGACCGCCATGATCGGCTCGAGAATGACCGGGCTGGCCTTCTGCGCACCTTCCTTGAACGCCATCGAACCGGCGACCTTGAACGCCATTTCGTTGGAGTCGACGTCATGATACGAACCGTCGAACACGGTGACCTTGATGTCGACCACCGGATAACCGGCGACCACACCGTTCTTCATGGCTTCGATAATGCCCTTGTCGATGGCCGGCACGTATTCCTTCGGAACCACGCCGCCAACGATGCCGTTGACGAACTCGTAGCCGGCACCCGGCTCCTGCGGTTCGATCTTGATCCAGCAGTGACCGTACTGGCCGCGACCACCGGACTGACGCACGAACTTGCCTTCGGCTTCAACCGCGCGACGCAGCGTTTCGCGATAGGCCACCATCGGCGGACCGACGTTGGCTTCGACCTTGAACTCGCGCTTCATGCGGTCGACGATGATTTCCAGATGCAGCTCGCCCATGCCGGCGATGACGGTCTGGCCGGTCTCTTCGTCGGTGCGCACGCGGAACGACGGATCTTCCTGCGCCAGGCGATTGAGCGCGACGCCCATCTTTTCCTGGTCGACCTTGGTCTTCGGCTCGACAGCCTGCGAAATCACCGGCTCCGGGAAGATCATGCGCTCGAGCACGACCGGCTTCGCGGTCGAGGCCAGCGTGGTGCCCGTGAACACGTCCTTCAGACCGATGCACGCGGCGATGTCGCCGGCGCGCACTTCGTCGATTTCTTCGCGGTTGTTCGCGTGCATCTGCACCAGACGACCGATGCGCTCGGTCTTGCCGCTGCGCGAGTTGTAGACGCTGTCGCCCTTCTTCAGCACGCCGGAATAGACGCGGATGAAGGTCAGGGTGCCGACGAACGGGTCGGTCATGATCTTGAAGCCGAGCGCCGAGAACGGCTCGTTGTCATCGGCATGACGCTCGATGATCTGCTCGTAATCGTCGGTGTCGTGCGCCTCGATCGGCGGCACGTCGGTCGGCGCCGGCAGGTACTCGATGACAGCATCGAGCATCGCCTGCACGCCCTTGTTCTTGAACGCCGAGCCGCAGAGCATCGGGAAGATTTCAAGTTTCAGCGTCCGCGCACGGATGCCGCCCTTGATCTCTTCCTCGGTCAGCGTGCCGCCTTCGAGATACTTGTTCATCAGCTCGTCGCTGCTTTCTGCGGCAGCTTCGACCATCTTCTCGTGCCATTCGTTGGCCGTGTCGACGAGTTCGGCCGGAATCTCGCCATACTCGAAGGTCACGCCGCGATCGGCCTCGTTCCAGAGGATCGACTTCATCTTGACCAGATCGACCACGCCGCGGAAGTTGTCCTCGGCACCGATCGGAATCTGGATCGGCACCGGATTGGCGTGCAGACGCTTCTTCATCTGCTCGACGACCTTGAAGAAGTTCGCGCCCGAACGGTCCATCTTGTTGACGAACGCGATGCGCGGAACCTTGTACTTGGTGGCCTGGCGCCAGACGGTTTCCGACTGCGGCTGCACGCCGCCGACGGCGCAGTACAGCATGCAGGCGCCATCGAGCACGCGCATCGAACGCTCGACTTCAATGGTGAAGTCGACGTGTCCCGGGGTGTCGATGATGTTGACGCGATGCAGATCGAACTGCGAACCCATGCCCTTCCAGAAGCAGGTGGTGGCAGCCGAAGTGATCGTGATGCCGCGCTCCTGCTCCTGCTCCATCCAGTCCATCGTGGCCGCGCCGTCATGCACTTCGCCAATCTTGTGATTGACGCCGGTGTAGAACAGCACGCGCTCGGTCGTCGTCGTCTTGCCGGCGTCGATGTGAGCGGAAATACCGATGTTGCGGTAGCGCTCGATGGGCGTAGTACGGGACACAGGAAACCTCAGGTCTTTGAAAGCGAAGCCGCGAAATCTAACGCGGCTTCATTACAGAAAGGAGTGTGGTTGCAGGACGCTGCCGCTAATATCGGCAGCCCTTGCTTACCAGCGGAAGTGTGCGAAGGCCTTGTTGGCTTCGGCCATCTTGTGGGTGTCTTCGCGCTTCTTGACGGCGGCGCCACGATGCTCGGAAGCATCCAGAAGTTCGCCAGCGAGACGATCGGCCATGCTCTTCTCGCCACGGGCGCGAGCAGCGTCGATCAGCCAGCGCATGGCCAGCGTCGTGCGGCGCACGGCGCGCACTTCGACCGGGACCTGATAGGTCGCACCACCAACGCGGCGCGACTTCACTTCGACGCTCGGACGGACGTTGTCGAAGGCCGCCTCAAGCACCAGGATTGGCGCATCGGTTTTCTTCTTCGCCGCGATCTGGTCCAGCGCGCCGTACAGGATCTTTTCGGCAACCGACTTCTTGCCGTCTTCCATGACCATGTTCATGAACTTGGTCAGCAGTTCGGACTTGAACTTCGGATCCGGGAGAATTACGCGACGCTCTGGGCTACGACGACGGGACATTGATGGACTCGGTGCGTGATGCGGTATTTAGTTGCTGATGGCCAGGAACTAATTGAGTGGTGAAACGAAGGCCGGCACTGGATGCCGGCCTTGTAGCGCGTGCGAAGAATTACTTCTTCTTGGTGGCAGTCTTGGCAGCGGCGCCGGCCTTCGGACGCTTGGCGCCGTACTTGGAACGGCCCTGACGGCGCTTGTCGACACCCGAGGCGTCGAGCGCACCGCGAACGGTGTGGTAGCGAACGCCGGGAAGATCCTTGACGCGACCGCCACGGATCAGGACCACGGAGTGTTCCTGAAGGTTATGGCCTTCGCCGCCGATGTAGCTGGTGACTTCAAAGCCGTTCGTGAGACGAACGCGCGCAACCTTGCGGAGTGCGGAGTTGGGCTTTTTCGGAGTGGTCGTGTACACGCGAGTGCACACGCCGCGCTTCTGCGGGCTGGCCTCAAGTGCCGGAACCTTGTTCTTGGCGGGCTTGGAGGTCCGACCGGTCTTAACAAGCTGATTAATCGTTGGCACTGTGATTCCCGCTTTCAAAAGCCCAAATGTGAAAGAGATGGCGAACAGACCACGGACGGTCTGCGCGCGAGGGCGCGAATCATAAGAGCGCGCCCGACGTAAGTCAATGCTGTGCAGCAGGTCGCTGGATGCCTTTCGGCATCCAGCGACAGTGTTGCTTACTCTTCTTCGTTCGACTCGACTTCTTCCTCGTCGCCATCGTCGCGACCGCCGGCAATCGCCGACTCGCTGCGCACGGCTTCGAAGACGTCGGTGATCGGCGACGAGCTCGTCGCGTTCTGCAGATCGGCCAGCAAGCTGCCACCGCGAGCACGACGACGCTGTTCGTGATGTGCCAGACCGGTACCGGCCGGGATCAGACGACCGACGATGACGTTCTCCTTCAGGCCGCGCAGCTCGTCGCGCGAACCGCGCACCGAGGCTTCCGTGAGGACGCGCGTGGTTTCCTGGAACGAGGCCGCCGAGATGAACGACTCGGTCGACAACGAGGCCTTGGTGATGCCGAGCAGCTGACGATAGAAATTCGCCGGACGCTGGCCTTCGCCCTTCTTCTTCCGGTTCTCGGCATGCACGTGGAAGATTTCCGCCTGCTCGCCCTGCAGGAAGCGGGTATCGCCCGGATCGGCGATTTCCACCTTGCGCAGCATCTGACGAATAATCGTTTCGATGTGCTTGTCGTTGATCTTCACGCCCTGCAGGCGGTAGACGTCCTGAATTTCCTTGACCAGGTAGTTGGCCAGCGCGGTGACGCCCTGCAAGCGCAGGATGTCATGCGGGCTCGGCTCGCCGTCCGAGATCTGTTCGCCCATCTCGACGTGTTCGCCTTCGAACACAGTGATCTGGGTCCACTTCGGAATCAGCTGCTCGACTTCCTCGCCATCGGCCTGGACAACCTTCAGGCGCTGCTTGCCCTTGGTCGCGGTACCGAAACGGATGGTGCCCGAGGCTTCGGCGAGAACCGCCGGATCCTTCGGCTTGCGGGCTTCGAACAGATCGGCGACGCGCGGCAGACCGCCGGTGATGTCACGCGACTTCGAGGCTTCCTGCGGGATACGGGCGACAACGTCGCCGACCTTCACTTCCGCACCGTCCTCGATGTTGATGATCGCCTTCGCCGGCAGCGAGTACGAAGCCGGAATGTCGGTGCCCGGGAAGCTCAGCGACTTGCCCTTGGCATCGACAAGCGCCAGCACCGGACGCAGATCCTTGCCGGCCATGCCGCGAGTCTTCGGGTCGGTGATGACCAGGGTCGACATGCCAGTGATGTCATCGGTCTCGCGAGTGACGGTGATGCCGTCCTCGAAGTCCTGGAACTGCACGAAACCGGCGATTTCCGTGATGATCGGGTGCGTATGGGCATCCCAGCGAGCCAGACGCTGGCCGGCCTTGACCGGATCGCCGTCGTTGACCTGGACCACCGCGCCGTACGGAATCTTGTAACGCTCACGCTCGCGGCCGTGGGAATCGACGACACCGATTTCACCGGTGCGGGTGACGGTCACGCGGTTGCCGTCCTTGTTCTTGACCGACTTGACGTTGTGCTCGCGCACCGTACCGGCCGCACGCGCATCGACACCGTCAGCCGAGGCCGAACGCGAAGCCGCACCACCGACGTGGAAGGTACGCATGGTCAGCTGGGTACCCGGCTCACCGATCGACTGGGCGGCGATGACGCCGACCGCTTCACCGATGTTGACCAAGTGGCCACGGGCCAGATCGCGGCCATAGCACTTGCCGCAGATACCGAACGGCATTTCGCAGGTGATCGCCGAGCGGACCCAGACTTCGTCGATCGACAGATCTTCGAGCTTGTTGACCAGCTTCTCGTCGAGCAGCGTGCCGGCCTCGATCGCGACTTCATCGCTTCCGGGCTTGTGCACGTCGCGCAGCAGGGTACGACCCAGCACGCGATCGCGCAGCGGTTCGAGGATGTCGCCGCCTTCCACGATCGGACGCATGACGACACCCTGTTCGGTGCCGCAGTCCTGCGAGGTGACGACCACGTCCTGGGCAACGTCGACCAGGCGGCGGGTCAGGTAACCCGAGTTGGCGGTCTTCAGTGCGGTATCCGACAGGCCCTTGCGAGCACCATGCGTCGAGATGAAGTACTGAAGAACATTGAGGCCTTCACGGAAATTCGCGGTGATCGGCGTTTCGATGATCGAGCCGTCCGGCTTGGCCATCAGGCCGCGCATGCCGGCAAGCTGGCGAATCTGGGCGGCGCTACCGCGCGCACCGGAGTCGGCCATCATGAACACCGAGTTGAACGAGGTCTGACGGACGGTATCGCCCTTCTTGTCCACGACTGCTTCAGTGCCGATCCGCGCCATCATCGCCTTGGCGATGTCGTCGTTGGCCTTTGACCAGATGTCGACGACGTGGTTGTAGCGCTCGGACTGCGTCGTCAGACCCTGGCTGTACTGGTCGTCGATGTCCTTGACCTTGATTTCGGCCTCGGCAAGGATCGCCGGCTTTTCGTCCGGCACCATGATGTCGTCAAGGCAGAACGAGATGCCGGCCTTGGTCGACATCCGGAAGCCCATGTACATCAGCTGGTCGGCGAACACCACGGTGTCCTTCATGCCGACGCGGCGGTACACCCAGTTGATCGTCTGCGAGACGATCTTCTTGGTCATCGTGCGGTTGACCTGCGCGAACGGGATGCCGTCCGGCAGGATTTCCGACAGCAGCGCACGGCCAGTGGTCGTGTCGTTGATGCGACGGATTTCCTTGTAGCCGCCCTCGCCGTCCTCGATGTAATCGCGCATGCGGACCTTGATCTTGGCCTGCAGGTCGATCAGGCCCGATTCATAGGCGCGATGCACTTCGGAGATATCGGAGAAGGTCATGCCTTCGCCCGGCGCGTTGACGCGATCGCGGCTCATCCAGTACAGACCGAGCACGACGTCCTGCGACGGCACGATGATCGGGTCGCCGTTTGCCGGCGACAGGATGTTGTTCGACGCCATCATCAGCACGCGCGCTTCGAGCTGCGCTTCGAGCGACAGCGGCACGTGGACGGCCATCTGGTCACCGTCGAAGTCGGCATTGAATGCCGTGCAGACCAGCGGATGCAGCTGGATGGCCTTGCCTTCGATCAGTTGCGGTTCGAACGCCTGAATGCCGAGGCGATGCAGGGTCGGCGCGCGGTTCAGCAGCACCGGGTGCTCCTTGATGCACTCTTCGAGAACGTCCCAGACCTGGCCTTCCTCGCGCTCGACCATCTTCTTCGCGGCCTTGATCGTCGTGGCCAGGCCAAGACGCTGCAAGCGCGAGAACACGAACGGCTTGAACAGCTCCAGCGCCATCTTCTTCGGAAGGCCGCACTGGTGCAGCTTCAGGGTCGGGCCGACCACGATGACCGAACGGCCGGAGTAGTCGACGCGCTTGCCGAGCAGATTCTGGCGGAAGCGGCCCTGCTTGCCCTTGATCATGTCGGCGAGCGACTTCAAGGCACGCTTGTTGGTACCGGTGATCGCGCGGCCGCGGCGGCCGTTGTCGATCAGGGCGTCAACGGCTTCCTGCAACATGCGCTTTTCGTTGCGCACGATGATGTCCGGCGCCGTCAGTTCGAGCAGGCGCTTCAGACGGTTGTTGCGGTTGATGACGCGGCGATACAGATCGTTGAGATCCGAGGTCGCGAAGCGGCCACCGTCCAGCGGCACCAGCGGACGCAAATCCGGCGGCAACACCGGCAGCACCGTGAACACCATCCATTCCGGCTTGTTGTGCGACGCGATCAGATACTCGATCAGCTTCAGGCGCTTGCCGAGCTTCTTGATCTTGGTGTCGGAACCGGTGGCACCGATTTCCTCACGCAGCTTGATCGTTTCCTTCTGCAGGTCGATCGCCTTCAGCAGGTCACGGATCGCTTCGGCACCCATGCGGGCATCAAAGTCGTCGCCGTACTTCTCGACTGCGTTGAGATAGTCCTCTTCGGTCAGCAGCACACCCTTCTCGAGCGGCGTCAGGCCGGCGTCGACAACGATGTGGGCTTCGAAGTAAAGCACGCGCTCGATGGCGCGCAACGGCATGTCGAGCAGCAGGCCAATACGGCTCGGCAGCGACTTCAGGAACCAGATGTGGGCAACCGGCGACGCCAGGTCGATGTGACCCATGCGCTCGCGACGCACCTTGGCGACGGTGACTTCGACGCCGCACTTTTCGCAGACGACGCCGCGATGCTTCAGGCGCTTGTACTTGCCGCACAGGCACTCGTAATCCTTGATCGGCCCGAAGATCTTCGCGCAGAACAAGCCGTCACGTTCCGGCTTGAACGTACGGTAGTTGATGGTTTCCGGCTTCTTCACCTCACCGAACGACCACGACCGGACGGTTTCCGGCGAGGCGAGGCTGATCTTGATGGCATCGAAGTCTTCGAACTCTTCGGTGGCCCGCATCAGGTTGAAGAAATCTTTCATGTCTATCTCCGCAATACCGCAATTCTTGAGGCGTGAAGGCTGATCACTGCGGGTCGGGACGGCGCCTTGCGGCGGCACGTCCCGACCCTACGACCGGACGCCTCAGTTGTTCTGCTCGAGCTCGATGTTGAGGCCGATCGAACGGATTTCCTTGACCAGCACGTTGAACGACTCCGGCATGCCGGCGTGCATGCGGTGATCGCCATCGACGATCGCCTTGTACATGCGCGTGCGCCCATTGGTGTCATCCGACTTCACGGTCAGCATTTCCTGCAGCGTGTAGGCCGCGCCGTAGGCTTCCAGCGCCCAGACTTCCATTTCGCCGAAGCGCTGGCCGCCGAACTGCGCCTTGCCACCCAACGGCTGCTGGGTAACGAGCGAGTACGGACCAGTCGAACGGGCATGCATCTTGTCGTCGACCAGATGGTTCAGCTTCAGCATGTACATGTAGCCGACGGTGACCTGACGGGCGAAGTTGTCGCCGGTGCGGCCATCGACCAGCTGCGCCTGACCCGTGGTCGGCAGACCGGCAAGGGCGAGCATGCCCTTGATGTCTTCTTCGGAGGCACCGTCGAACACCGGCGTTGCCATCGGCATGCCGCCGGTCAGGTTCCGGGCCAAGGTCAGGATTTCGGCGTCGGACAGCGCGTCGATATCGACCTTCTGCTCGTAGCTGCCGATCTTGTTGTAGGCCTTGTCGAGGAACTTGCGCAGTTCGGCGACCGCCTTCTGGCCCTTGAGCATCTCGTCGATCTTCTTGCCGATGCCCTTCGCGGCCCAGCCGAGATGGACTTCGAGCAGCTGACCGATGTTCATGCGCGACGGCACGCCCAGCGGGTTCAGCACGATGTCGACCGGGGTGCCATCCGCCATGTGCGGCATGTCTTCCACCGGCACGATCTGCGAGATCACACCCTTGTTGCCGTGACGACCGGCCATCTTGTCGCCCGGCTGCACGCGGCGCTTCACGGCCAGATAGACCTTGACCATCTTCAATACGCCCGGGCTCAGCTCGTCGCCGGCCTGGATCTTCCGCTTCTTGTTCTCGTACTTCTTGTCGAACTCGGCGCGCTGGTCCTTGAGCTGACGGGCCGCGGTTTCGAGCTGGTTCTGGGTTTCGTCATCCTGCAGACGGATTTCGAACCACTTGTCACGCTCAAGCCCACCGAGATAGTCGGCAGTGACCTTCTCGCCCTTCTTCAGCTTCATCGGGCCGCCATCGGCCGACTTGCCAACCAGCAGCTTCTGCAGACGATCGTAGATGTCGTCCTCGAAAATGCGCTGCTGATCGCCGAAGTCCTTCTTGACCGAGGCCAGTTCGGATTCTTCGATCGAAAGGGCGCGCTTGTCCTTCTTGACGCCTTCGCGAGTGAACACGCGGACGTCGATGACGGTGCCGTCCATGCCGGCCGGAACCCGCAGGCCGGTGTCCTTCACGTCGCTGGCCTTTTCGCCAAAGATCGCGCGCAAGAGCTTTTCTTCCGGCGTCAGCTGGGTTTCGCCCTTCGGCGTGACCTTGCCGCAGAGGATGTCGCCCGACTTCACTTCGGCGCCGATGTAGACGATGCCGGCTTCATCGAGCTTGCGCAGCGCGCCTTCGTTGACGTTCGGGATGTCGGCGGTGATTTCTTCCGGCCCGAGCTTGGTTTCGCGCGCGACGCAGGTCAGCTCTTCGATGTGGATCGTGGTGAAACGATCTTCCTCGACGACCCGCTCGCTGAGCAGGATCGAATCTTCGAAGTTGTAGCCGTTCCACGGCATGAACGCGATCAGGATGTTCTGGCCGAGCGCCAGTTCACCGAGGTCGGTCGACGGACCGTCGGCCAGCACGTCGCCGCGGGCCACCATGTCGCCCGGACGGACCAGCGGCTTCTGGTTGATGCAGGTGTTCTGGTTCGAACGCGTGTACTTGATCAGGTTGTAGATGTCGACACCGGCTTCGCCAGCGACCGTTTCGTCATCGTTGACGCGAACGACGATACGGGCTGCGTCGACCTTGTCGACGATGCCGCCGCGCTTGGCGGTAAAGGCAACGCCGGAGTCGATCGCCACACGGCGTTCCATGCCGGTGCCGACCAGCGGCTTTTCGGCACGCAGGGTCGGAACCGCCTGGCGCTGCATGTTCGAGCCCATGAGGGCGCGGTTCGCGTCATCGTGTTCGAGGAACGGAATCATCGCCGCAGCAACCGACACGATCTGGCGCGGGCTGACGTCCATGTACTGGACCTTGTCCGGGCCCATCATGGTGAATTCGTTCTGATAACGGACCGATGCCAGCTCGGCCTTGAAGCGACCCTTGGCGTCCAGCTCCGAGTTCGCCTGGGCGATCACGTAGCGGCCTTCTTCGATCGCCGACAGGTATTCGATGTCGCTGGTCACCACGCCGTCGACGACCTTGCGATACGGCGTTTCCAGAAAGCCGTAGTCGTTGGTGCGGGCGTAGCAGGCCAGCGAGTTGATCAGACCGATGTTCGGGCCTTCCGGCGTTTCGATCGGGCAGACGCGGCCGTAATGGGTCGGATGGACGTCACGAACTTCAAAGCCGGCGCGCTCGCGGGTCAAACCACCTGGCCCTAAGGCCGACACGCGACGCTTGTGCGTGACTTCCGACAGCGGGTTGTTCTGATCCATGAATTGCGACAGCTGCGACGAGCCGAAGAATTCCTTGATCGCAGCGCCGACCGGCTTGGCGTTGATCAGATCCTGCGGGGTGAGATTTTCGGCTTCGGCCAGCGCCAGGCGCTCACGGACCGCGCGCTCGACACGGACCAGGCCGGTGCGGAACACGTTCTCGGTCATTTCGCCGACCGCACGGATGCGACGGTTGCCGAGATGGTCGATATCGTCGGTGATCTGCTCGCCGTTGCGGATCGCGATCATTTCGCGCACCACTTCGACGATGTCGGAAGTCTCGCCGAGATCGGCGAGCTTCTTCTTCATCTCGGTGTCGCCGTAGGTCTTGAAGTACTGGGAGTCGTACAGCACGCCGAGGCCAGTGACGGCGGTGCGGCGCAGGCGACGGTTGAACTTCATGCGCCCGACGCCCGACAGATCGTAGCGTTCGCCAGCGAAGAACAGGCCGTTGAACAGGGTTTCCGCAGCATCCTTGGTCGGCGGCTCGCCGGGACGCATCATGCGGTAGATCTCGACCAGCGCTTCGAGGCGCGTGCGGCTCGGATCGATGTTCATCGTGGTGCTGATGTAAGCACCCTTGTCGAGGTCGTTGACGTAAAGGGTCGGCAGCTCGATGACGCCGGCGGCTCTGAGCTTCGGCAGCAAGTCAGCGGTGACTTCGGTGTTGGCAACGGCGATCACTTCGCCGGTTTCCTTGGAAACCAGATCCTTCGAGACGATCTTGCCGAGCAGGTATTCATCCGGCACCTGCAGGTGCTTGACGCCGGCTTCCTGGATCAGCTTGATGTGGCGGGCGGTGATCAGCTTGCCCTGCTCGACGAGCACCTTGTCGGCACTGGTCTTGATGTCGAACTGTGCCTTTTCGCCCTTCAGGCGTTCCGGCACCAGTTCCAGCATCGCGCCGCCATCGGCGAGCTGGAACGTGTTGATTTCGTGGAACATCTCCAGCATCTGCTCGTTGTTGTAGCCGAGCGCGCGCATGAGGATGGTGGCCGGCAGCTTGCGCCGACGGTCGATGCGGACGAACAGGTTGTCCTTCGGATCGAATTCGAAGTCCAGCCAGGAACCGCGGTACGGAATGATGCGGGCGGAATAGAGGAGTTTCCCGGAACTGTGCGTCTTGCCCTTGTCGTGATCGAAGAACACGCCGGGCGAGCGATGCAGCTGGGACACGACGACACGCTCGGTGCCGTTGACGATGAAGGTTCCGTTGCCGGTCATGAGCGGAACTTCGCCCATGTAGACCTCCTGCTCGCGGATGTCCTTGACGCGCTTTTCCTTCGATTCGCGGTCGTAGATCACCAGACGGGTGGTGACCTTGAGCGGGGCGGCGAACGTCAGACCGCGGACGCGGCATTCCTTTTCGTCGAACACCGGCTCTTCAAGGCGATAGCGCACGTATTCGAGCGCCGCCGCATTGTTGTAGCTGACCATCGGGAACACCGACTTGAAAGCGGCGTGCAGGCCGGCTTCCTTGCGCTGGGCGGGATGGGTATCGGCCTGCAGGAAATGCCGATACGAATCCAACTGTGTTGCCAGCAGGTACGGCACGGCGAGGGTTTCCGACTGCTTGCGGAAGTCCTTGCGAATGCGCTTCTTCTCGGTGAACGAGTAGGCCATCGGTGTTACCTCGTCGTGGCGCGCTTATGGCGCGCGGAACATTCAAATGCGGTATTGCGATATCTGACAACCAGCAACGGCAGAAGGCCGGCCGCTTGCGCGGCCAGCCCTCGCTGCTTACTG
Organism: Nevskia sp.; assembly: GCA_021732745.1. Classification (GTDB taxonomy): domain Bacteria; phylum Pseudomonadota; class Gammaproteobacteria; order Nevskiales; family Nevskiaceae; genus Nevskia. Next base: position 75,757 of record JAKFUK010000003.1, read on the forward strand.
CGTGCTGCGTGACGAATGCGTCAAAGGCTTACTTGATGTTCGCCTTGGCGCCCGCGTCTTCCAGCTTCTTCTTCATCGCTTCAGCGTCAGCCTTCGGCAGGCCTTCCTTGATCGTCGCCGGGACGGCTTCGACCAGATCCTTCGCTTCCTTCAGGCCCAGACCGGTGATTTCACGGACCGACTTGATGACGTTGACCTTGTTCTCGCCGAACGAGGTCATGACCACCGTGAACTCGGTCTGCTCGATTGCGGCCGGAGCGGCAGCAGCGGCCGGGCCGGCAACGGCGACGGCAGCAGCAGCGGAGACGCCAAACTTCTCTTCCATCATCTTGACCAGGTCGACGATGTCCATGACGGACTTCTCGGCGATCGCGTCAAGGATTTCCTGATTTGAAAGTGCCATTTCTAAAAACCTCGATTGACTAGTGTGTGAACCAAACCGCTTGCCCGATTGAGGGAAAGTGAATGGAGAAACTGTGGCTTAGGGCTCAGGCAGCCTGCTTCTGATCGACGACCGCTTGCACGGTGCGCACGAACTTGGCAGTCGGCTCGGCCAGCGTCCGGACGAACTTCGAAACCGGGGCCTTCATGACGCCCATGAGCATGGCAAGCGCCTGCTCCTTGGACGGCAGCGAAGCCAGACGTTCGATGTCCTTCGAGCCGTACAGCTGCCCGCCGATCGAAACCGCCTTGACCACCAGCTTGTCGTTGTCCTTCGCGAAGTCCTTGATCACGCGACCAACGGCACCCGGATCCTCCATGGAGAATCCCAGCACCAGCGGTCCGACCAGCGCATCGCCCATGCACTCGAACTGAGTGCCGACGAGAGCGCGCTTGGCCAGCGTGTTCTTGACCACGTGCAGATAGATCCCGTTTTCACGAGCCTTGCTGCGCAGGATGTCGAACTTGCCGGCCGACAGGCCGCGATATTCGGCCGCAACGGCCGACAGCGCGCGTGACGCCACTTCATTCACTTCCGCAACCAGGGCCTTCTTGTCTTCAAGACGCAATGCCATTAGACGCGAACCTCCTGGTGATGCTGCGTTGATACGAAACCGCGCCTTGCAGCGCGATCTACTCTTACGGAACCCTGTCGAGATGAATCTTCAAGGCGTACCGTCTGCGTCAGCGGCTCGGATGAGCCTTTAACCAGCCTCGCCGTTTTCACGGTGTCGGCCCTACTGACGGTCTTGGACGGCGTGGCGGCTAGGCCACACTGTCAAGTTCTGTGACATCGAAGGCCTGCAAGCAGACCTTCGACTTGTAGCGATTTACTCAGGCAGCGACGACAGATCGACCGGCACGCCGGGGCCCATCGTCGAGGACAGCGTCACCTTGCGGATGTACACGCCCTTCGAGGTCGTCGGCTTCAGGCGACGGATGTCGCGCAGCACGGCGATCAGGTTTTCCTGCAACTTGACGTTGTCAAAGTTGGCAGCGCCGATCGAGCAGTGAATGATGCCGGCCTTGTCAGTGCGGTACCGGGCCTGGCCCGACTTCGCATTGCGAACTGCTTCGGCGACATTCGCAGTCACCGTACCGGTCTTCGGGTTCGGCATCAGGCCGCGCGGGCCGAGCACCTGACCGAGGGCACCGACGACACGCATGGTGTCCGGGCTGGCGATGACCACGCCGTAGTTCAGGTCGCCTTCCTTCATCTTGGCGGCCAGATCTTCCATGCCGACGACATCGGCACCGGCGGCCAGCGCTTCAGCAGCCTTGGCACCCTGGGCGAACACGGCGACGCGGACGGTCTTGCCATTGCCGTTCGGCAGCGTGGTCGAACCGCGGACGTTCTGGTCGGACTTCTTGGCATCGATGCCGAGGTTGATCGACAGATCAACCGATTCCTTGAACTTGGCGGTCGCGTTGGTCTTGACCAGTTCGAGTGCTGCTTCCAGCACGTAGGTCTTGCCTGCGGCGATCTTGCCGGCGTAGGCCTTCTGACGCTTGTTCAGCTTAATTTCGGTGGTCATGTGATCAGCCCTCCACCACGTCGATGCCCATCGAGCGGGCGGAACCAGCGATCAGCTTGACAGCGGCTTCCATGCTGCCGGCATTGAGATCCGGCCACTTGGTCTTGGCGATCTCGGCGGCCTGCGTCTTGGTGATCTTGCCGACCTTCTTGGTGTGCGGGGTCGGGCTGCCCGACTCGACACCAGCGGCCTTCTTGATCAGGACCGTGGCCGGCGCGGTCTTGGTGATGAAGGTGAACGAACGGTCGGAATAGACCGTGATCACCACCGGCGTCGGGATACCCGGCTCCAGCTTCTGCGTGGCGGCATTGAACGCCTTGCAGAATTCCATGATGTTGACACCGTTCTGGCCGAGTGCTGGGCCGACGGGCGGTGACGGGTTGGCCTTGCCTGCAGGAATCTGCAGCTTGACGTAGGCCTGGACTTTCTTTGCCATTGCTTACTCCGTGATGGGTATGTGCGCCCGGCTTTCAGCTGGGCTCCCCGGTTTGACGACTTCCGGACAGCTCAAAGCGTCCGGTCTACACAGTTTTTTTTGCCATCCCTGGCGAAGATTCATCCTCGTTTGGAGACCTCGGCCCGGCCATCCATGGCCGGTCGTGAATTGCCGGCGAGCAGTGCTCGCCGTCAATTCACCCTTTCTGCACTTGCGAAAATTCCAGCTCGACCGGCGTGGCGCGACCGAAGATCAGCACGGCAACGCGCAGACGGCTCTTGTCGTAATTGACTTCCTCGACCACACCCGAGAAGTCCGCAAACGGACCTTCGGTGATGCGGACGGCTTCGCCCGGCTCGTACAGCGTCTTCGGCTTCGGCTTTTCGACCGCTTCCTCGACCCGGCTGAGGATGGCCTTGGCCTCCTTCTCGGAAATCGGGGCGGGCTTGTCCGGCGTGCCGCCGATGAAACCGAGCACCTTCGGCGTCGACTTGACCAGATGCCAGGTGTCTTCGCTCATTTCCATCTGGACCAGCACATAGCCCGGATAAAACTTGCGTTCCGTGGTGCGCTTCTGGCCGTCACGAATTTCGACGACTTCTTCGGTCGGCACCAGGATGTCACCGAACTTTTCTTCAAGTCCGGCGCGGGTGATGCGCTCCTTCAGGGCGCGCAACACATTGTTTTCGTACTGCGAATACGCATGCACGACGTACCAGCGCATCGCCATCAGGAACTCCGTCCGGTCAGCGCCTGAACGGCGGCGAGCAATGCCGTGTCGAGCAGCCACATCATGAGTGCGACGATCAGCACGAAGATGGCGATGACCAGCGTCGTCTGCAGGCTTTCCTGGCGCGTGGGCCAGACCACCTTGCGGAGTTCGACGCGGGCACCCTGAACGTGCGACCAGAGCGTCTGGCCGATCATCGTGCGATAAAGTGCGGCCAGTGCCGCCGCGATGCTGGCGAGCAGCAGCAACAGGCGCGCGAACTTGGGCAAGGCGGGGTCGAGCACGTAATAGGCAGCGAGACCACCGATCAGCAGCGCAAGGGCCGAGATCAGCAGCAACGTGTCGAAACGTGAGCCGGCTTCTTCGACCTGGCTACCGGCTGTTTTCGAGGATTCCATCGGTCTCGCAAGATTTTGCTGCTGTCATCACAGTGGCAGGGCGGGAGGGTCTCGAACCCGCAACCTTCGGTTTTGGAGACCGACGCTCTACCAGTTGAGCTACCGCCCTGTTGGCGCACTGTGAATCGAGGGGCCGCGATTATATCGCTGGCCCGAAGAAAAAGTAAACACGAAGCCTCCGGGGAGCCAAGCGGCCCCTCGGAGGCTTGATCGGTGTATCTGCCGCTTACTTCAGGATCTTGGTAACCACACCGGCACCGACCGTGCGGCCGCCTTCACGGATGGCGAAGCGGACCTGCTCCTCCATCGCGATCGGCACGATCAGCTCCACCTTCACCTTCACGTTGTCGCCCGGCATCACCATCTCCGTGCCTTCCGGCAGCTCGACAGCGCCCGTCACGTCCGTCGTGCGGAAGTAGAACTGCGGGCGGTAGCCCTTGAAGAACGGCGTGTGGCGGCCGCCTTCGTCCTTGCCCAGCACATAGACCTCAGCTTCGAAGTCGGTGTGCGGCTTGATCGTGCCCGGCTTGCACAGCACCTGGCCGCGCTCGATGTCTTCGCGCTTGGTGCCGCGCAGCAAGAGACCCACGTTGTCACCCGCCTGGCCCTGGTCCAGCAGCTTGCGGAACATTTCAACGCCCGTGACGATCGTCTTCACGGTGTCCTTCAGGCCGACGATTTCGACTTCTTCGCCCACCTTGACGATGCCGCGCTCGATGCGGCCCGTGGCCACCGTGCCGCGGCCCGAGATCGAGAACACGTCTTCGACCGGCAGCAGGAACGGCTTGTCGATTTCGCGCATCGGCTCCGGGATGTAGTTGTCGAGTGCGTCGTACAGTTCTTCCAGACGCGCCACCCAGACCGGGTCGCCGGCAATCGCCTTGGTCGCCGAGCCCTTGACCACCGGGCAGTCGTCCGGGAAGCCGTACTTGCCGAGCAGGTCGCGCACTTCCATTTCGACCAGTTCCAGCAGTTCGGCGTCTTCGACCAGATCGCACTTGTTCAGCCAGACCACGATGCGCGGCACGTTGACCTGCTTGGCCAGCAGGACGTGTTCGCGGGTCTGCGGCATCGGGCCGTCGGTGGCCGACACCACCAGGATCGCGCCGTCCATCTGCGCGGCACCGGTGATCATGTTCTTGACGTAGTCCGCATGCCCCGGGCAGTCGACGTGGGCGTAGTGGCGGTTCTTCGTCGAGTATTCGACGTGCGAGGTGGCGATCGTCAGGATCTTCGTCGAGTCACGACGGCCCTGCGATTCCGACGCCTTCGCAACCTGATCGTACGGAATGTACGTGCCCCAGCCCTTGTCCGCGCTGATCTTCGTCAGCGCTGCCGTCGTCGTCGTCTTGCCGTGGTCAACATGACCAATCGTCCCCACGTTCACGTGCGGCTTGGTACGGTCAAATTTCTCTTTTGCCATGACGAAACTCTGCTCTTTGGTTTGGTTGCTGGGATAAACAACAAAAACCCTCAACGCGGCTTTTTATCCGCATGGAAGGTTCAAAATTTGGTGCTCACAATCGGAATCGAACCGATGACCTCTTCCTTACCAAGGAAGTGCTCTACCGACTGAGCTATGTGAGCGAAAACTTCAGTTGCTGCTTTGAAACGAAAACACGTTGCCGCTTGCTTGGAACCGACCCGGCTCATCCTCTTCCTTACCAAGGCCGCTCGCATGCGAGCGGTCTACCGACTGAGCTATGTGAGCCTGATGCGTAAACCGTGCTGTGCGGGACCGATTGGAGCGGGTGATGGGAATCGAACCCACGTCAGTAGCTTGGAAGGCTACAGCTCTACCATTGAGCTACACCCGCCTGACCTGCCCGTTCCAGCCTGTTACTAAGCACTGTGGTGGAGAGAGAAGGATTCGAACCTTCGTAGACGTTAGTCAGCAGATTTACAGTCTGCCCTCGTTGGCCGCTTGAGTATCTCTCCGCAGTGCAGTCGTCACAGCGAGGCGCGGATTCTGGTGACATTGACGCGGCCCGTCAAGCAAAAGCGGGCAGATTGGTGGGAAAATCGCGCATCGGCTGGCAAAGTCGCCGCAGGCTTCAGGTTCCGCGCGGTTTCGCTCGCGCCGTCGGTGCCGCGACCAGCGGATCGTCGGGCCAGGGATGACGCGGATAGCGGCCTTTCAGCTCGCGGCGCACCTCGGCATAGGTGCGCGCCCAGAAGCCGGCCAGATCGCGGGTGACCTGGATCGGTCGCCGCCCCGGCGACAGCAGATGCAGCGACACCGGCATCCGCCCATCATCGACAGTCGGCGTCCGCGTCGCGCCGAAAAGCTCCTGCAGCTTCACCGCCAGCACTGGCGGCGCGCCGTCCACCGCATATTCGAGCGCGACCCGCGAGCCGCTCGGCACGGCGAGATGGGTTGGTGCCAGCCGCGACAGGCGCTGCTGCTGCGCGTAGTCGAGCTGGTTGTTCAAAAGGCTTCCCAGATCCAGCCGCGCCAGATGCTCGCGTCGGGTGATCCCGGCCAGATGCGGTGCCAGCCAGCTTTCCAGCTGCTCGAACAGCGCTTCGTCGGCAACCGCAGGCCAGTCTTCCGTGGGCCGCCACAGCCGCAGGCTTTCCACCCTCGCCTGCCACTGGCGCGCGCCATCGGTCCACGGCAGTGCGGCAATCCCCAGCCCGCGCAGGCCGACGATCATCGCCGCCCGCTGGCGTTCACCTTGCGGCTGCGCCAAAGGCTTGCGTTCGAGCACGATCGCCCCGAGCCGGGTCTGGCGCTCCGCGAGCACCGCTTGCTGCTGGTCGTTCCAGGTCACTTCGACGGCGTTCTCGATGCGCGCCGCGTGATCGCGCAGCACATCGCTGGCGCTGATCGCGGCGGCCGCGCGAATCCGGCGCGGCGCGCCGGGCTCCCAATGCGCGATCGCCAGCCATTCGCTTGCGGCCAGCGCGTCGCGCTCCGGCACCCTGGCCTCGCCGCCATCGGCGCAGAAATAGCCGATGTCGCGAACGCTGCGCGACTCCGCGCGGCGTTGCGCCAGCCGCTCCGGATAGGCCAGCGCCACGATCCGGCCGATGGCATCGACATCGACCGCCTCGCGCTCGTCGGCGTCGATCAGACGCAGCAATTGGCGAACGCTGTCGCGCATGCGCCGCAGCGCACCCGGATCGCTGCGCCCGGAAACCGCGTTGCGCACGGCTTGCGCGAGGTCCGGGCCGCTGTCGCGTTCGTCGAGCACGGCGGCGGTCCAGGCCGCGACACCGGCCAGCCCCGTGCGCTTCGCGACGATCAGCATGTGGGCGATGCGCGGCGAGGTCGGCAGCTTCGACAGCGCGCGACCATGCGCCGCGATCCGGCTATCGGCTCCGATCGCGCCGATGGCCGCCAGCAGCTCGCGGGCCTGCGCCCAGGCAGCCGTCGGCGGTGGATCGAGAAAGGCCAAGGTCGACAGATCGGCGACACCCCAGGCAGCCAGTTCCAGCGCCAGCCTTGATAAATCGACGGCGAGGATGTCCGGCGTGTCGTGCGCCGGAAGCTGGCCGTGCTGGTCGCGGCTCCACAGGCGGATGGCCGTGCCCGGCCCCAGTCGCCCGGCGCGGCCGGCGCGCTGTTCGGCACTGGCGCGGGAAATCCGCTGCAATTCCAGTGCGTTGGCACCAGCACCGAGATCGAATCGGGCAACGCGGGCATGCCCGGAATCGACCACCGTGGTCACACCTTCGACGGTCAGACTGGTCTGGGCGATGTTGGTCGCGAGGATCACCTTCCGGCGGCCGTCGCGAGTCGGGGTCAGGGCGGCGTCCTGCTCGGCACTCGACAGATCGCCGTACAGCGGATGGATCGCGACCTCGCGCAGTCGCGCTTCGAGCAGCCGCTGCGCGCCGCGAATCTCGCGGGCACCGGGCAGGAAGGCCAGCACATCGCCATCGCGCTCGGCGAGTGCGGCGGCGCAGGCATCGGCGACGGCAACATCCATCGCGGTGCCGGGACGCGGCGGTGCGTAGCGCACGTCGACCGGAAACATCCGCCCGCTCGCTTCCACCACCGGCGCGCCACCCAGCAGCGCCGCGACGCGGGCGCTGTCGAGCGTTGCCGACATCACCAGCACCCGCAAGTCTTCGTTCAGCGACGCAGCCGCGTCGAGCGTCAGCGCCAGCGCCAGATCGGCATCGAGGCTGCGCTCGTGGAACTCGTCGAAGATCACGAGAGCAACGCCGGGCAATTCCGGATCGGCCTGCAAACGCCGGGTCAGCAGACCTTCGGTGATCACTTCGATGCGCGTTGCCGGCCCGATCTTCCGCTCGAAGCGCACCTGATAACCGACGGTTTCGCCGAGCTTGTCGCCGACCAGGTTTGCCATGCGCGCGGCTGAAGCGCGCGCGGCGACCCGGCGCGGCTCCAGCATCACGATTTTCCGGCCCGCCAGCCAGGGCTCGTCGAGCAGCGCCAGCGGAATCAGCGTGGTCTTGCCCGAGCCGGGCGGTGCCGCCAGCACCGCGCGGCCGCCCTTGAGGTTCAGCGCCTCGCGCAGCGCCGGCAGCGCGGCAAGGACCGGGTAATCCGGCAGGCGGATCGGCACCGGTTCAGACGCCCGATGGCGGCTGCCAGCGCGAGCCTTCGAACATCAGGTTGATCGCGGCGATCGCCACCGCCATGCGCGTTTCGTGGCTGCCGCGCAGCAGCCGCCAGCGCACCGGCTGGCTGGACAGCGCCTGCTCGAACCATTCGTGCATGGTGTGACGGATGTGTTCGCCGTCGCGGATCGGGTCCGGCTCAAAGGGGATTTCGTCGCCGGTCAGCAGGTACAAGTCGAAGCGCCGGGTGGCGGCAATCGCCTGCACTTCGGCGCTGTCGCTGCCCAGGTAGCGGCGATGCCAGATGTGGGTGGCGAAGGCATTGGTATCGCAGATCAGCAGGCGATTGCAGAGGCGCAGTGCTTCGTCCTCGCGCTGGCATTGCTGCTCCGCGATGTGGACGAATTCCCCGGTCTGCCACGGGCCGGGGGCGCGCTTTTCCGTGTACTCGCGGCCGTACTCGGGCACCCAATCGGTGCGGTAATGCGCGGCGAGCGCTTTGGCAAGGCCGGTGGTGCCGGTCGATTCCGCACCGACCACGGCGATGCGCAAGGCCTGCGCCGCGCGAACTTCGACCGGCAGACGGTCCCATTCCTGCCAGACATCGACGACCCGTCCACTCACGAAACCTGCTCCTGCCGCCACTGCCGCCAACCGATCACGCACATCACGAGGAATCCGACATAGAGAAAAGCAGTCAACGGCAGACTGCGGCTGAAATAAAGCGGGATGTAGATCAAATCCGCTGCGATCCACAGCAGCCAGTTTTCCAGCCGCCTGCGCGATGCAAGGTACTGTGCGGCGAGGCTGAGCGATGTAGTCAAGGCATCCAGCAAGGGCGCGGCACCGTTGACGCGAAGCAGGATTTCCCGAATCACGACGGTGGCGGCCGGCACCAAGATAAGCAGCGCCAACCATTCGCCGCGACTGGCGCGCCGCACCGGCGGCGGCTGCGCGGTCCCGCTGCCGGCCCAGACGCGCCAGCCGTACACCGAAAGGGCGATGAACAGGCCTTGCAGCGCCATGTCGGCATAAAGCCGCGCTTCGAAGAACAGCGCGCCGTAAGCCAGATTCGAGACGATGCCGAACGGCCAGGTCCAGCGGTGGCCGCGTGCCATCAGCCATACGCAGGTCGCGGCGGTCGCAAAACCCGCGACTTCGACCCAGCTCATCGGCCATAGCCCGGTGGCGGTCAGCACCACCAGCACGGCGCTGGCTGCGGCCATCACCTGCCACTCGATGGGCGATACGGGGGCCGTCATCGGCTGAACCTGATCAAGCTTTGCGCAGCCAGTCGATCCGTTGGTCGAGTTTTCGATGCCAGTTGTCGGCCAGGCCAGGCGTGTCGCGCAGCTGTTCCAGCGCCGCAAGCGCCGGCCGATGGGTGTGAACGAGCGCCCAGAACGCGGTCAGGGTCGGGGCATCCGGCAGGCGGTCGATCAGCTCGAAGCGGTCGCCAAGCGCCACTTCGCCGGTTTCCAGCACACGGTAATACCAGCCGGCAATGCCGGCATCGGCGATCGCCCGGGTCATGCCGTCGACGCCGTGTCGCGCCTCGATCTTCCAGCACGGCTGGCGCGGCTGGCAGAGCTGCACTTTCGCCGTGCCCACCGCGAATACGTCACCGATGCAGACCGTTGATTCATCCACGCCGAAGGTCGAGAAATTCTCGCCGAGCGTGCCCGGGCCCAGTGACGCAGCCGCCTCCGGAAACTGCGCCGCCAGCCGCGCATGGGTTTCCGCCGGGAAGTGATGCAAGGCCTTGTCCGGCCCGCCGTGAACGCGGCGATCAGCCTGCGCATCGCCGATCAGGCCCTCGCGGCCGATCGCCATCGGCCCGGAAACCGGGGTCTTGAAGATCGCGGTCGGACGACCGTCACCCGGCATCGGCTGCACACGGCCGGCATAGAGTCCGGTGATGATCAGTTTCATGCAGATATTATGAGTGACGCCGCCCCCGACGCGGCCTTCCCCCGTAATCAAAAGACTCATGGACAGACGTGAACTTCTGAAATCGCTGTCGGCCGGTGCCGGCGTGATCGCCACCGGTGCCGCCGGCACGGCCGACGCCGCTGCGCCCAAGCTCAAATTGCTCGGCAAGCCGCAAGCCTTCGACTACAGCTGGCTGAAAGGCCAGGCGCGGCAGATGGCCTCGGTCGCCTATCTGGCGGCGCCGCGCGACCTGCCGAAAACCCTGCAAGGGCTGGATTTCGATCGCTACCAGAACATCCGCTTCAAGGCCGACCGCAGCCTCTGGGCACGGGACAACCTGAGTTTTCAGGTCCGTTTCTTTCACATGGGCCTGTTTTTCAAGGATCCGGTGCGGATGTTCGAGATTGTCGGCGGGCAGGCCCAGGAAATCGCCTACGACTCGACGCTCTTCGATTTCGGCAAATCCGGCGTCAAGGTCGGCGGCCTGCCGAACGATCTCGGCTTCGCGGGTTTTCGCGTGCTGTTCCACACCGATCTGGAACGCGATGTCGGGGCCTGGCTCGGTGCCAGCTACTTCCGCGCCGTTGGCGGCGACTGGCAGTACGGCCTGTCGGCGCGCGGTCTGGCGGTGGATACCGGTGCGCCGACGCCGGAAGAATTCCCGCGCTTCACCGCCTACTGGCTGGAACGCCCGGCGGCCGGCTCCAACAAGCTGGTGATCTACGCGCTGATGGATTCGCCGAGTGTCGCGGGCGCCTACCGCTTCGAGATCGCCCCGGGCCAGAGCCATGTCATGGAGATCGACGCCGCCCTGTATCCGCGTCGCAAGATCGAGCGTCTGGGCATCGCACCCGGCACCAGCATGTACCAGACCGGCGAGAACGACCGTCGTCTGGCCTACGACTACCGCCCGGAAATCCACGATTCCGACGGCCTGCAGATGTGGACCGGGGCCGGCGAATGGATCTGGCGACCGCTGGTCAACCCCACGTCTTTGCGCTTCAACAGCTTTCTGGACAGCAATCCGCGCGGCTTCGGCCTCATGCAGCGTGACCAGAATTTCGATCATTATCAAGATGATGGCGCGTTTTACGATCTGCGCCCCAGCCTCTGGGTCGAGCCCAAGGGCGATTGGGGCAAGGGCTCGGTGCAACTGGTGGAAATCCCGACCAAGGACGAAACCTTCGACAACATGGTCGCCTTCTGGAACCCGGAAAAGAAGCCGATGCCGGGGGAGGAGCTGCTCTACGCCTATCGCCTGCACTGGGGCCGAAAACCGCCGGTCGCTCCGAAACTGGCCACCGTGCAGGCCACGCGCACCGGTCTGGGCGGCGCGGCAGGCGTTACCCGCACCTACTTTTCGTGGCGATTCGCGGTCGATTTCGCCGGTGGCGACCTCGCGCTGCTGGGCAAGGACACCAAGGTCGAAGCGATCGTCACGACCTCGCGCGGCAGCATCGAACTGACTTCCGCGCGGCCGCTGCACGCGATCAAGGGCTACCGCGCGATCTTCGATCTGAAACTGCCTGATGACTCCACCGATCCCATCGACCTGCGCCTGTTCCTGAAATCGGTCGGCCAGCCGCTGACCGAAACCTGGGTCTACCAGTACAGCCCGCCAGCGCCTGCCGATCGGCATCTGGACCGGCTCTGAACGTGACCCCTGCCCGACGGGCCGTCGTCATCGGCGGTGGCCCGGCCGGGCTGATGGCGGCGGAAACCCTGGCAGCGGCCGGCATCGCCGTGGATGTCTACGACGCCATGTCCAACTGCGGCCGCAAGTTCCTGATCGCCGGCAAGGGCGGGCTGAACCTGACGCACGCCGAAGCCTTCCCGTCGTTCGTCGCCCGTTACGGCAGCCGCGCGGAACGCTGGCAGCCGATGCTCGAAGCCTTCGGGGCTGATCACTTGCGCGACTGGGCGCGCGGTCTCGGCATCGAGACTTTCGTCGGCAGCTCGCAGCGGGTCTTTCCCTCCGATCTGAAAGCCGCACCGCTGCTGCGCGCCTGGCTGCGCCGCCTGCGCGAAGCCGGCGTGCATTTCCACCTGCGCCATCGCTGGACGGGCTGGGACGAAACGGGCGCGCTGCGCTTCGACGCCCCGGACGGCCCGGTGAACGTGACGAGCGATGCCACCGTACTGGCCCTCGGCGGCGGCAGTTGGCGGCGGCTCGGCTCGGATGGCCGCTGGACGGCAACCTTGGCCTCGCGCGGCATCGACATCGCGCCCTTGCAGCCCTCCAACTGCGGCTTCGAGAGCGGCTGGACCGCGATCATGCGCGAACGCAGCGCCGGCCAGCCGATCAAGCCAGTGGCCGCACGCCTTGCGCCTGCCCAGGGCGGCGATGGCGTCTTTCATCAGGGCGAATTCATCTTCACTTCCGTCGGCGTCGAAGGCAGCCTGATCTACGCCCTGTCCGCGCCCTTGCGCGACGCGATCAACCGCCACGGCTACGCCGAACTGGAACTCGATCTGCTGCCGGGAACGCCGCTCGACAAGCTGACCGCGAAGCTCAGCCTGCCGCGCGGCAAGCAGTCGATGGCGAAACACCTGCACCGCTGCGGGCTCGATGGCGTCAAGGCCGCCGTGCTGCGCGAATGCGCGCCCGAAGACGCTTTCGACGATCCCGCGCGCCTTGCGCTGGCGATCAAGCAACTGACCGTGCGGCTCACCAGAACCCGGCCGATCGACGAAGCGATCTCCACCACCGGTGGTGTGCGCTTCGAGGCTGTCGACACCCGGCTGATGCTGCAAGCCCTGCCCAGCGTGTTCTGCGCCGGCGAAATGCTTGACTGGGAAGCCCCCACTGGCGGCTACCTGCTGACCGCCTGCTTCGCCAGCGGGCGGGCGGCGGGGCTGGGCGCGGCGGAATGGCTGGGCGCGGCTCCAACGGCAAAAAGCTGACGGCTAGCGCAGAGGCACGGAGAACAGCAAAGAGGAGAAAAGCAAAGAGGAGAAAAGCGAGAAGCCTTTTTAAAAAGGTAAATAATTGATTTTACGCAGTTTTTTAGTGTTTTATCTTTTGCCGTTCCGCGTTCTCCTCTTTGCTGTTCTCAGCGCCTCCGCGCTGAAAGCCTTTGCCTTTCAGACACCCACCTCCGCCCGCCCCGGCAACCACATCGCATCGCCGTAGCTGAAGAACCGATAGCGGCGCTCCACCGCGTGCCGGTACGCCGCCATCACCCGCAGATGACCGCCGAACGCGCAGACCAGCATCAGCAAGGTGCTTTCCGGCAGGTGAAAATTGGTCAGCAGCGCGTCCACCGCCCGGAAGGCATAGCCCGGCGTGATGAACAGCCGCGTTTCGCCCTGATACGGCTGGACCACGCCGGTTTCGGCCGCCGCCGTTTCCAGCGCTCGCACCACGGTGGTCCCGGCCGCGACCACCCGCCCGCCGCGCGCCTTCGCTTCGACGACGGCATGGGCCAACGCCGCCGAAACCGTCACCCGCTCGGCATGCATGCGGTGCTGCGCCAGATCATCGACCCGCACCGGCTGGAACGTGCCGGCACCGACATGCAGCGTCGCGAACGCGATCTCGACACCCTTGTCGCGAATCGCCGCCAGCATCGCATCGTCGAAATGCAGGCTGGCGGTCGGTGCCGCGACTGCGCCCGGCTCGCGTGCCCAGACCGTCTGGTAGCGGGCGTCATCGTCATCACCAGCCTTGCGGGTGATGTACGGCGGCAGCGGCAGCTCGCCGTGGGCATCGAGCGCGGCCAGCAGGTCGTCGGTATCAAAGATCATCTCGTAGAGATCGTCGTGCTTGGCGATCACCGTGGCGGTCAAACCGCCATCGGCCCCGAACGACAGCCGCCCGCCCGGCCTCGGCGTCTTGCTGGCGCGGATCTGGGCCAACGCCCGCTGCGTGTCGAGCACCCGCTCGATCATCGCTTCGATCCTGCCGCCGGAGTCCTTCACGCCATGCAGCCGCGCGCGGATCACCCGGGTGTCGTTGAGCACCAGCAGGTCGCCAGGGCGCAATTCGCCGGGCAGATCGGTGACCTGGGCATCGCCAAAACCGGGCGCGTCGGGCGCGACCACCAGCATCCGCCCGCCGCTGCGCGAAGCGGGCGGCGTCTGGGCGATCAGTTCGGGCGGCAGGAGGTACGAGAAATCACTCAACTTCATGGGCGGCGGGATCGGATGGCGGCAACGCGGCTGCTATGATGCCCGCCGCGCAAGTCGCATCGCGTGCCTGAGTGGCGGAATCGGTAGACGCAGCGGACTCAAAATCCGCCGAGGCAACCCCTCGTGAGAGTTCGAGTCTCTCCTTAGGCACCAGTTTTTCGTCCGGCCACGTAAGGTGTCGGACACGAAACTCGCGCCTCCTTGGAGGAACACACCAACTACGACCGCCAAACTTATGAGTCTTGCCTTTTTTCCAGCCGCTATAACCAGCAACTAGCTGGTCTAGTTATCGCCCTTTCAGCGACGGCGGAAATGACGCGACTCTGAGCGTGGCGGCCATTTCGTCAATCGAACGAATACCGCTTCTTGGTGAAGAAAACGTCAAGCCTCAACGGGGAGGTTCTCGCTGTAGCCGATCTTCAGCCAACCCAGCATTTCGAGGTGGCGAATGCCCTCAGCCACGGCCAGTTGCTTGCTGCTGACCGCCCAGTCACGCTTCCACTCGAGGATGAAGTCGAAGAGGTCCCTTTCGGTCACATCCTGCCCGCGCTCGGCCTTGAGCTTGCGGCTGGCGAATAGTACGGTAGTAACTTCTTCGGCTTGGGTGGTGTTCTTGATACGGCTGAAGAGATCAACGGCTTTGGCGATTTTCTTCTCATAGCGATTGAGCACATCGGCATGCTCTTGCCGGAAGCGCGCATAGGCGGAGCCGATGCGGATGGCAGTCATACGACCAAGTGTCTGTTCTTCAATGAGATTGGTGTTGGCGAAGACCTTTACGGCGTCCTGAACCTCAGGCGAGAACGGCCCATAGCTGCCCTGGCCGAAGGCAAAGCCAGTCTCCACACCCTGCTCGGTCAGCACGTACGCAATCTTCTGCAAGATCGTGCGGCCCACAGGCGGGGCGTAGGGCTGTCGAGCAATCTGGTCGACCACATCTAGCACTGTAAGCCAAGCGGGATTGAGCTTTTGCGCCTGCCGACCGCGAGCCTTTTCGACAGAGGTAGTGACGCCCAGAAACACCGGCGTGATCTGCGACTGCGGGGTTCCGTAGGGTGCATATAACTCGAACTCCACGCCCATGGCGAGCAGGCGCTGATAGATCAAGGGCCCGGCGACGACCCAATCCAACCCGCCATTGCCGCAGCCCAGCGGGGGCACAGCAAGCGAGCGGATACCCCAGACATCGAGGTGCCCCGCCAGATAGTCAAGGCCGCGCACGATATCTTCGAGCCGTGATGGTGACCGCCAGTGGTCTTTGGTCGGGAAGTTGAGAACGCAGGCACCTAGAATGTCCCTGAAAAGGTAAGGCTCACCAATGCGCACCTGCCCTCTATCGCAGCGTGCCTTGTAGTCTTTGAACATCGATGGGTAGCGTGTCTTGAACTCAAGCGCCACGCCCTTGCCCATCACGCCGACGCAGTTCACCGTGTTTACCAGCGTCTGCATCTCGCTGCGGAAGAGGTCGCCGATCAGCACTTTGCTCATGTCTGCGCCTCTTGGAAGAACAACTGTGGTTCGATGGTGAGTGGCTTGGTCCAGCCCTGCGCCAGAATGGCATCTCGCCCGGCAGCCCCTGACGCGTAGACCCCCATTATGAGGGATGGCGGAACAACGCCCGGCACAAGCACTTCGGCGCATTTGGCGGATTTCTGCCGCCAGTATGTGATCTTGTCGGTGTGGGTCCAGTCCAGCGCATAGATGGCGGCGAAAGGCAGCACATCGAGCTGCTGAGGACTGAGGAATCGCACGTATTTACTGGCGGCGTTCTGGTCGGTGAGGACGACTCCGGGCAGGTCAAAAACCGCCGGATTGACCTTGAGCACGCACAATTGGTCGTGCTTGTCTTTACGCACGAACATCATTGGGTTGCGGGCGTGAAAATACAGGTTGGCGTATTGGTGCAGCTTCATGCCACCGAACACCTGCACCTTATCGCGCAGCTCCTGGATATGCGGCATAGCTACGGAGCGGTGCGTAAGACAAGCAGCGCGTTCGTAGGACAACAGGCCGTGCTGTATCACCAATGGCAGATTGCCAATCGGCATGATGTTATGTAGCTCGATGACACGGTGGGACATGTTGTCAACTTGTAGAGATACTGCCTCCTGCATTGCAGCATACTCGTCAGCAACGGGTCGCCAAAATCGCTTCCCGGTCAAGTCTCGACGTCTGCATCCGGCACGAACCCACCCTTTGAACCACCCCGAGAAAGGAGACGCCCGATGACCGCGATCGAACCCCGCCCGCCACTGCCGCCGTTCACGCTGGAAGCCGCGATCAAGAAGGTGCGCATGGCCGAAGATGCGTGGAACTCGAAGGAACCGGTCCGGGTTTCGCTGGCGTATACGCCGGACACCCGCTGGCGCAATCGCAACGAGTTCTTCGTGGGTCGCAATCAGGTTGTCGAGTTCCTGGAGCGCAAGTGGGC
Organism: Nevskia sp.; assembly: GCA_021732745.1. GTDB lineage: Bacteria > Pseudomonadota > Gammaproteobacteria > Nevskiales > Nevskiaceae > Nevskia. The sequence continues at coordinate 92,324 of JAKFUK010000003.1, forward strand.
GAAGGAGCACGACTACCGGCTGATCAAGGAAATCTGGGCGTTCGGGGAAAACCGCATCGCCGTGCGCTTCGCCTACGAATGGCATGACATCGCCGGTCACTGGCACCGCAGCTACGGCAACGAGAACTGGCAGTTTGACGCCCACGGCCTGATGGCGGTGCGTCACGCCAGCATCAACGATCTGGAAATCGGCGAGGCGGATCGCCTGTTCCGCTGGCCTTCGGGTCGGCGTCCGGACGATCACCCCAGCCTGAGCGATCTTGGGCTTTAAGCCGGTTCCAGTCGCAGTACCCGGCCCTGCGGGCTGTCCGTGGTGACATACAGGTAGCCGTCCGGGCCCTGACGCACGCAGCGGATGCGCTGGTCGACCTCGGTCAGCAGCTTTTCCTGCGCCACCACCCGGGTGCCGTCGAGTTCGATGCGGTTCAGGTAGCCGAACTTCATCGAGCCGACGAACAGGTTGCCGCGCCACTGCGGAAACCGGTCTGCCGTGTAGAAGGCCATGCCGCTGGGCGCGATCGACGGCTTCCAGTAGGTAAGCGGCTGTTCCATGCCTGCCTTTTCAGTGCCGATGCCGATCGGCTGGCCGTCGTAGTTGACGCCCCAGGTGATCACCGGCCAGCCGTAGTTCCTGCCGGCAAGGTCGAGGTTGATTTCGTCACCGCCCATGGCGCCGTGCTCCTGCGTCCAGAGCTGGCCGGTGACCGGGTGGATCGCGGCACCCTGCATGTTGCGATGGCCGTAGGACCAGATTTCCGGCTGCGCGCCGGGCGTGTTGACGAAGGGGTTGTCGAGCGGGATCGAGCCGTTGGGATTGATCCGCACGGTCTTGCCGTAGCCGTTGTCGAGCGTTTGCGCGCCGTCCTTGTGGATGTAGCGATCGCCCTGGGTCACGAACAGCGTGCCGTCCGGCGCGAACACCAGCCGGGAGCCGAAATGCAGGCCGCCCTCGGCTTTCGGCGACTGCCGGTAGATCACTTCCACCGCTGTCAGCGCATTGCCGACCAGTTTGCCGCGCGCCACCGCCGTGCCGGCCATGCCGAAAGCATCGGCTTCCGCGTACGACAAATAAACGAGCTGATTGGTGGCGAAACCGGGATCGAGCACCACATCGAGCAAGCCGCCCTGACGCTGCGCGAACACCGCCGGCACACCGGTGACCGGCGGCGAAGGCTGGCCATCGGCCGCGACGATGCGCAGCCGCCCCGGGCGCTCGGTGACCAACATCCGGCCGTCCGGCAGGAAGGCCAGGCCCCAGGGGAATTCGAGGCCTTCGGCGACCACCTTGAGTCGGTACGGCAAGGCTGACGCGGCAACCGGCGCGGCACCCGCCGGGTCTTGCGCCGCCGGCAAGGCGCAGGCGGTCAGCAGCGTGGCAAGGGCAATCGACAACAGGCCTCGGTTCATGGCGGGCGTTCCGGAAGTTGGGGTTGCCCCGGATGATGCCCGTCCGCCGTCCGGACCGCAGCGCAAAGGCCTCTGCTAACCTGTCGCCACTCTCTTTTTGCGCCCCGCCACCGTCCCGACCGCATGAAATTCTGCTCCGCCTGCGGCCATGCCGTGGACCATCTCGTTCCGCCTGGCGACCATCTGCCGCGTGCCGTCTGCCCGGCCTGCGAAACCATCCATTACCAGAACCCCAAGGTCATCGCCGGCTGCGTGCCGGTCTGGGAAGGCAAGGTCTTGATGTGCCGCCGCAACATCGAACCGCGCCTCGGCCTGTGGACCTTTCCCGCCGGTTTCCTGGAGATGAGCGAGACCAGCGGCCAGGGCGCGGCCCGGGAAACGCTGGAGGAATCGCAGGCCGAAGTCGATATCGGCGGCCTGCTGGCGGTGATCAACGTGCCCTACGTGTCGCAGATCTACATGATCTATCGCGGCACCATGCGCAGCCCGCACCACGCGATCACGCCGGAAAGCTCGGAAACCCGGCTGATGAGCGAAGACGAGATTCCCTGGGACGACATCGCCTTCCCGACCATCTGGCACAGCCTCAAGTTTTTCTTCGAGGACCGCGCCAAGGGTGTAGAAGGCATCCACACCCTGGACTTGATGACGCGCTACGGCCGCCGCCCGGAAGTGACCACGACGACGCCAACCTGAGCCGATCGTCGGTCAGCCGACGTTCAGGCGACGGGGCTAGAGTGCATGCACCGGTGTCATTGTTCGTTGTCCACTGCGAGCCGCCGGTCCCCGATCCCAGAAGGAGAAGCGCATGAACAAGAAGACCATCGTTACCGTCATCGCCGCCGCCATGCTGTCGCTGGTGGCCACCCAGGCCTCCGCCCAGGCCGCAGCCGAGCGTCAGACCGAACGCCAGGGCAACCGCGCCGAGCGCCAGACCGAACGTCAGGGCAACCGGGCTGACCGCCAGGACACCCGTCAGGGCAATCGCGCCGAAGCGGTTGATCGCGCTCAGGAAAACGCCGATGGCCGACGCGAGAACGCCTCCGAAGCGGTGGATGCCGCCCAGGAACGCGCCGGTGACCGCCAGGAAAACCGCGCCGAACGTCAGGGTGACCGTCAGGAGAACAGCGCCGAACGCCAGACGGATCGTCAGGGCAATCGCGCCGAGCGCCAGACCCGCCGCCAGCAGAACCGCGCCGAACGTCAGAACTGATGGGTCGGCTGCTTGAAGAAAAGACCGCTACGGCGGTCTTTTTTATGGGCCGGCGCTTCGCGTCCTGCCGCGTCGACTCCGGAACAGATCGGTGTGGCGGCCGATACGGTGCAGCAGCACGCAATCAATCGTCAGGCGATAAATGCAGACGAGATCGCCGTCGAGGTGGAAGTCACGGAACCCGCCGTAATCCGAATGCAGAGGATGATCGCGCATCAAGGGAGGCAGCGACTCGCCGGCCATCAAACGGTCGACTGCCAGATCCAGCAATTCGTCGTGCTCGACTGACCAGCCGTGAAGTCGCTTGTACCGACGCAGTTCGCGAATGAATCGCGGCCGCACGTCGAGCGCAAGCATGTCTACCGGATGCTGCGCAGGAATTGCTTGGCGATTGCCGGATCGATGAAGCGCTTGCCGCCTGGCTTGCCTTCTTCGGAAACCATCCGGGCGCAGCTCAGGGTCGGTTCATCGACCGCCGCTTCGGCCATTGGGGTCGTCGTCGCGCGCCTTGACTTCGCCCCGGCAGCCGCGAGTTCGACGGCGGCGCGAATGGCCGCATCCTTCGCGTTCAGGCCGGTCAAGGCCTTGGCCTGGTCAATGACGCTGGCGGGGATATTGACGATCGGCATTCAAGCGCTCCATTGAAGCTCGGCGGATTCTATCTCCGAACGCACTCAAGCCCCATGCTTGAACACCGCCAGCCCGAGCCCCGCCAGCACGAACAGTGCGCCGAAGCCGCGATTGGTCCAGCGGACGATGTCCGGATTCTGCAAGCCGCGCAGGGCCTGCACGCCGAGCGCGGTATAGCTGCACATGCAGCAGACATCGGTGAACAGCATCGTGCACCAGACGATCAGGAACTGGATCAGCTGCGGGGCCTTGGGGTCGATGAACTGCGGCAGCACCGAAGCGGTGAACAGGATGCCTTTCGGATTCGTCGAATTGACGATCAGGCCTCTCAGGAACAGCGCGCGCGGCACATTCACCGCCGCCAGGCCGGGCACCGCCGCTTCCGGCGCACGGATCGGCGCTTCGGCGGATCGCCACTGCTGCACGCCGAGCCAGACCAGATAGGCCGCACCGAACCACTTGATCGCCGTGAATGCCAGCGGTGACGCCGCCAGCACCGCGCCGAGGCCCACACCAACCACGATAAGAGTCACCGTCGCCCCGGCCTGCAAGCCGGCGATGTTCCAGAGCGCGGCGCGAAAGCCATGCTGCAGGCCGGCCGTCACGCAGGACAGCACGCCGGGGCCGGGCGACAGGCAGATCAGCCACGCGGCGACGAGAAAGCCGAGCCAGGTATCGAGCGTCATGGAGCGGGAGGTGGGAGACGGGGATGCATTGTCGGTCAGCAACTGCACGTCCCGTGCCTCGCCGCTATCCTTGCCCGGCTTTTTTGCCTATCGAGCCTCCATGCAACTGCACAACACGCTGTCCGGCCGCAAGGAAACCTTCGAGCCCCTGAATCCCGAACGGGTGACGATGTACGTCTGCGGGCCGACCGTCTACTCCTACGCCCACATCGGCAACGCCCGCCCGGCGGTGGTCTTCGACGTGCTGGCGCGGGTGCTGCGCCGCCGTTACCCACGGGTGGACTACACCCGCAACATCACCGACATCGACGACAAGATCAACGCGGCGGCAGCCAAGGAAGGGGTCGAGATCGGCGTCATCACCCGCCGCTACACCGACATCTACCACGAGGATCTCGACGCCCTCGGCGTTCAGCGGCCGACGTTCGAGCCGAAGGTCACCGAGCATCTGGCGCACATCATTTCGATGGTCGAGCGGCTGATCGCCAATGGCTCGGCCTATGCGGCGGAAGGCCATGTGCTGTTCAATGTGACGAGTTACGCCGGCTATGGCGAGCTGTCCAAGCGCGACCGCCGCGAAATGATCGCCGGTGCCCGTGTCGAGGTCGCGCCGTACAAGAAGGACCCCGGCGATTTCGTGCTCTGGAAGCCGTCATCCGACGAGCAGCCGGGCTGGCGCTCGCCCTGGGGCCGTGGCCGTCCGGGCTGGCACATCGAATGCTCGGCGATGGCCGAAGCCCTGCTCGGCGACACCATCGACATCCACGGCGGCGGCCACGATCTGGTCTTTCCGCACCACGAGAACGAGCGCGCCCAGAGCACGGCCGCGCATGACGGGGCCACCTTCGCGCGCTACTGGCTGCACAACGGCTTTCTGACCATGGACTCGGAAAAGATGTCCAAGTCGGTCGGCAATGTGCTGCTGATTCGCGAAATCCTGAAATCAGCCCCCGGCGAAGCCGTGCGCCTGGCGCTGCTGACCGGCCACTACCGCCAACCGCTGGACTGGAACGACGAAGCGCTCGCCGACGCCCGCCGCAAGCTCGATCGCCTGTACGGCGCGCTGCGCGATGCCGGCGACGTTGCCGCCAGCGAAGCTAGCGCACCGGACGCTTTCGTCGCCGCCCTCGAAGACGACCTCAACACCCCGGCCGCCCTCGCGGAGCTGTTCGAGCTGGCGAAGAACCTCAACAAGAGCAGCGACGCGGCCGAAAAAGCGACCCTGGTCGCGCAACTCAAGGACGCCGGCAGCCTGCTGGGCCTGTTGCAGAAAGTGCCCGGCGAGTGGTTCAGCCAGTCATCGGGCAGCGAAGCCAGCGGCCCGGATGAGGGTGAGATCGAAGCCGCCCTCGCCGCTCGCACGGCCGCCAAAGCCGCCAAGAACTACCCGGAAGCCGACCGCATTCGCGACGACTTGAAGGCTCGCGGGATCTTGGTCGAGGACTCGAAAGACGGGCAGCGCTGGCGGCGAATCTAACAATCCAGCCAGCAACCCTGCGTCGTTTCACCGATCTCGAAGCGCGCGCGGCGCTGGCCGCGTGAACCGATGTGCTGCCATTCGATCGCTGTGACATGCAGGGCGATCGCCGCGAAATCGTCGCGGCGATCGGCTTCGGCCAGCCCGTCGACGTCGTCGATGGCGACGTCGGGCGTGGTCTGCGCGTCGATCGCGGCCACGGCCCGGCGCTGCTGGGCGCGGTGCTGGGCGCGCAGGCGCTGCCATTCGGCGTCGGCGATGTCGTCGTCGAGATGGATGCTGGCCTGCGCCTCGATGCGCAACTGAACTCGCCGCCCGGCATCGAAGATATGCAGTGAACAGGCCGGCTGGGCACCGAGTTCGCGAACCTTGCCGCTGCGCCGGTCGGCGTGCACGAACACCAGCGCACCGGCTCGCGATACGGCGCGCAGCACCACCGTGCGCACGGTGGGAAGGCCTTGCCGGACCGTCGCCAGCGTCGGCGTGTGCGCGGCGGCGAAGCGGACCCGCACGCCCTGCGCGAGGATGTCCCAGACATCGTCCAGCACGTAGTCGAGGAACGCGGCGTCGTCATCCACGCTGCACATGGGCAGAGACCGCGATTCGATGGTGTCCAGCATGACCGCGCTCCTCTGATCGACTGATTCAGCCCCTCCACCCTTACGAACGAAACCGGCCTCTGGATCACGCCGGGCGTCGGTTCCGTGCTTCGGCAGGCCGCCAGGGCGGCATCAATTCATACCGGAGAAAGATTGCAGATTCGAACTCGAAAAGCAATTTTTGTTCATGTTTAAACTTAACAAAACATTTTCAAACCAAGCCGTCATCTGCGGTTCCGCAACGGCTCACCGCGATCTCACCCCGGCTCCGCACCGGTTGCAGGAGGCGGTGGCTGGGCGATGCCCTCATGGTCCAGCACGTCACCGAGCACCTGTTCCAGCACCTCGCGACAGCGTGAGGCCGCTGCATGCATGCGCGCGTGCAGGCGCGCGTCCGGCGGGCTGCGGCTTTCGCACGCCAGACTGTAGTGCTCGAAGGCAGCGAGTCGGCTCAGCAGTTCGGCCAGATGGTTCGGGCATTCGCAGGGCACCCGGGTCGGCAGATCGCGCAGCGCGGCGAGGAACGGTAGCGAATAACGACGCGCCGCCGCTGGCTCGCGCAACAGGTGTTCGATGGGCTTCTGCACCTTACCTCTGGCAGCCAGACCGAGCTGGCAAATGCGCGCCAGATGCGCCGGGTCGCTCGGCGCGCCCAGCGCGATCACGCCCTCGTCGTCCAGTTGCGCCAAGCTGTGCCGAGTCGCATAGCCATAAATCACGAGGGTCAATTGCGGCTGCAACAAGCTGCGCAAACGGCGGAGCGCCTGCAAATCGGCTACAGACACGGTTGGCGATTCGACGATCAGCACATCGGCTGACGGCAGCCCCGTCGGCAGCGTCCCGGCATCGGCGATCACCGCGATCACGCTGATGTCGTGGCGCGCCTGCCAGGCAGCCGTCAGCCGCGCGCCGAGCATTTCGCCGCAGACGACGGCGCTTGCCGAGCGTGCGCTCGCCGCCGGCATCGGTCCGGGACGCATCTTTAGACGCTCGCGCAGCGGCCCGTCAGCGAGGGCGGCAACGGTGCCGATCTGGAAGCCGGCATCGACCGCCGCCTTCAGCAGGCAGAGCCGATCGACATCGGCGCGCGAATACAGACGGCTGTTGCCGCCGCTGCGCACCGGCTGCACGGCCTGATAGCGGAACTCCCAGATGCGGATGGTCGGCACCGGAATACCGGTCAGCTTCGACACCGCCGCGATGCGGTAGCGGCCGGCAGCGGGGTCGGCTTCGGCGATGTCGGCGGGCAAGGTGGTCATGGCATTTTGAATAGGTTTTGAATAGTCAAATCATAAACCCCGGCCTCGCTGGCTGCCACTGCCGGCCGGTGTCGGGAGTCCGGCGCACCGGCAGACGGCGCGAAACTTGCTCGCTGCACCGCAACATGATCAACGGAGTTGGCGAACGTGCGCGTAGTTCTGGTCGATGACGACAGCGAACGCCTGCGGCTGCTCGACAGCGCCATGCGCGCGGCCGGGCATCAGGTGGTGGGCAAGCTGCATCCGACCGACGATCTGATCGCGGCGGTCGACAGCCTGCTGCCCGATATCGTCCTGATCGACGTCGACAATCCGTCCCGCGACACTCTGGAATCGCTGGGCCAGATCAGCCGCGACCGGCCGCGGCCGATCGTGCTGTTCGCGAAAGCCTCCGATCCCGACACCATCCGCCGGGCGATGGCGGCTGGCGTGTCGGCCTATGTCGTCGACGGCATGAGTCCGGCGCGGCTGGCACCGGTGATCGAAGTGGCGATTGCCCGCTTTCGCGACTATCAATCGCTCCGGGAAGAACTGACCAGCACCAAACTGAAACTGGCGGATCGCCGCGATGTCGAGAAAGCCAAGGGCCTGCTGATGAAACGCAAGGGACTCGATGAAAACGCCGCCTACGAAGCGCTGCGGAGAATGGCGATGGACCGCAACATCAAGCTCGGCGAGATCGCCCGCTCGCTGATCGCAGCGGCGGACCTCTTGTGAGCATGACCAAGCTGAAACTCGGCCTGCTGCCGCTGGCTGACGCCGCGCCGCTCTACGTGGCGCGCGAATGCGGCTATTTCGCGGGCCAAGGGCTGGATGTCTCTTTAAGCGTGGAGGCTTCCTGGGCCGGGCTGCGCGACAAGCTGGCCGCCGGCATGCTCGACGCCGCGCAGCTGCTGGCACCGATGCCGCTGGCCGCGCAGCTCGGCATCGACCGCCTCGGCGTGCCAATCGAAACCGCCCTGACCCTGACCCGCAACGGCAACGCCATCACGGTTTCCAATGCACTGCATGCCGCCCTCGGTGCGCCGACACCGACTGCGCAAGCCACCGGCAGCGCGCTCAAGGCCCTGCTGCTGCGCGACCGCGCCGAAGGCCGGCCGCTGCGCACCTTCGCGCATGTCTTTCCGTTTTCGACCCATCACTATCTGTTGCGCGACTGGCTGTGCAGCGCCGGTATCGACCCCGATCACGACGTGCGCCTGGTCGTGGTGCCGCCGCCGCTGACCCTGAAAGCCCTGCGCGATGGCCGCATCGACGGCTACTGCGTTGGCGCGCCCTGGGGTTACGCCGCCGAGCATGAAGGCACGGGTCGCCGCCTGCTCGCCACGCACACCATTCGCCCCGGCTGTGCCGAAAAAGTGCTGGGCGTCAGCCGCGACTGGGCTGCCGCTCACCCCGACGCCTACCTGGCCATGATCGCCGCACTGATCGAAGCTGGACGCTGGCTCGAACAGCGCGGCAACCGCGCGGCGGCGGCGCAGATGCTGATCGAGGCGCGATTGATCTCGGCACCGGAAGAATGCGTCCGTGCCGCCCTGCGCGACGATGCCAACGATCCCCTGAGCCCGCAGTTCATCTTCGGTGCCGGGGAGACCTTGTCGCCGCATCACGATGACGCTCGCTGGTTCCTTGCCCAGATGCAGCGCTGGGGCCAGACCCGCAGCGAGGTCGACATCGAAGACACCATCGAAGCCAGTTACCGCCTGGCAACGCACAGCGTGGCCAGCGCCCGCGCGACTTCGGTCTTGAGCCCGCGTCCGCAGTAGTTGAAAGCAGGCCGCTGCACCTGAATGGAGTGCAAGACCGTGCCGATGCACGGCGATCGTGCACCGAACCCGCCTGGTGCAGGCTTGAAACGACTCCATTTCCACCGGAAAACCTCAATGGAATGACGATTCCCGCTTGCGATCATGCCACTATAATTTCAATGAAATTAGCAGCTTGTATCGCGATTCAGGAAAGTCATCGAGCGCTTTTTTCGTGATTGGCATAAAGCATGCTTTATCCGGTATGTAACACATAGCACTGCGATCATCGGACGTAAAGTCCGCTGCGGCTAAAGGTGGCCGGACCGCGCAGGGCTGAACAACGAACAATGGGCAAAGGCGCCCATCGCTGCAGATCTTGAAAAGGATCGGCAGCGATGGGCGCCTTTTTTGTTGCCCGCGACGACAACAACGAATTCAACAAGGGGCTTTGCCATGAATGCAACCAAGGGGATGCAGAGACTCGTGCGGCCTGCGCTGGCCACGATGATGATGTTCGCAGGCGCTGCGATGGCTGCCGATCCGCTCGCCGATCTGCCGTTTCGCTTGACCGGCGGCACGCCGAATCTCGATGTCCGGCTGCGTTACGAGTACCTGCATCTGGACAATCCGCTGCCCGCACCGCTGACCCAGGACACCGCACAGCAGGTATCGGTGCGCGTGCGCCTGGGCTACACGACGGCCGCCTGGAATGGACTCGACGGGCAACTGGAGTACGAAGGTCTCGATACCGTCGGCGACGATCGCTACAACTCGCTGACCAATGGCCGCAGCAACTATCCGGCGATTCCCGACGCCCAGGTCCACGAAGTCAATCAGGTCTGGCTGCGCTACTCGGGCTTGCCGAAAACGCAGATCAAGTACGGCCGCCAGCGCATCAATCTGGACAATCAACGCTTTGTCGGCGGGGTGGCCTGGCGGCAGGATGAACAGACTTTCGATGCGACTTATCTCAACAGCACGCTGATTCCGAAGACCACCGTTCAGTACGCGCATCTGGACCGCGTCAACTCGTTCCGCAATTTCGCGATCAACGGCCGCAATACCGATCAGCTCGACATCGACGGGCATCTGATCAACAGCTCTACGGCGATCCTCGGCAAGAGGCTGAATCTGACCGGCTACGGCTACTTCCTCGATTTCGGCACGGTGCCGGGTGCGGCCGTCGGCCGCCTGCTGGCCAACTCGCAGACCTACGGCCTGCGTGCTACCGGCAGCGTGCCGGTCAAGACGCTGACTTTCGGCTACACCCTGGAATACGCCGCCCAGCAGGACTGGCGCGGCGGCATCGACAAGGATCACCGCTACGGACTCGCGGAAGCCAATGTCGGCTGGAAGAAGCTGAAGGCGACTGCAGGCTACGAAGTGCTGGGCGGCAACGGCGTCACCAGCTTCCAGACACCGCTGGCCACCACTCACGCCTTCGACGGCTGGGCCGACCAGTTCCTGATCACGCCGACCGAAGGCCTGCGCCGCGCGTACGCCTCGTTCGGCGCGACCGTTGCCAAAGCCAGCCTGACGGCGATCTTCCACGACTTCTCCGCTGACGCTGGCCCGCATTTCGGCAACGAAGTGGATCTGCTCGCCAGCTATCCGGTGCTCGACAACTTCACGCTGTTCGCCAAGTTCGCCGCCTATTTCGCGGATGAATTTCCGGTGGTCGCCGGCCAGGCCACCAATGTGCAGCGCGGCTGGCTGTACGCCGAATACAAGTTCTGATCCGCCATTTCCTTCGACGAGAATTCCGATGAAACAACCCAGTCCTGTGTTGCCGGCCGATGGCGCGCGCCGCGAGTTCCTTGGCCGCTCCCTGAATCTCGGCCTGTCGGCGATCCTGCTTGGCGGTGTCGCGCCCGCGTACCTCGCGACGGTCGGCGCGGCCGATTTCGGCAAGCCTGAAAAGACCGACATCAGCATCGGCTTCATTCCACTGACCGACTGCGCCAGCGTGGTGATGGCCAGCGAACTGGGCCTGTTCAAGAAGTACGGCCTGAACGTCAGCGTGTCCAAGGAAGCGAGCTGGGCAGCGGTGCGCGACAAGGTGCTGCTCGGTCAGCTCGACGCTGCGCACATGCTTTACGGCATGGTCTACGGCGCCCATCTCGGCATTGGCTCGCAGAAGAAGGACATGGCGATCCTGATGGGCATCAACCACAACGGCCAGGGCATCACGCTGTCCAGCAAGCTGGCCGAGGCGGGCGTCAAGGATGGCGCGTCCCTGAAGAAGGCGGTTGCCAAGAAGGATCGCGAATACACCTTCGCCCAGACCTTCCCGACCGGCACCCATGCGATGTGGCTCTACTACTGGTTGGCGGCCAATGGCATCGACCCGTTCCGGGATGTGAAGAACATCGTCATCCCGCCTCCGCAGATGGTCGCCAACATGCGGGTCGGCAACATGGATGGCTACTGCGTCGGCGAGCCCTGGAACGCGCGCGCGGTGTTCGATCGCATCGGGTTCACGGTGACCACCAGCCAGGCGATCTGGAAGAACCATCCGGAAAAGGTGCTCGGCACCACCAAGGAGTTCGTCGACAAGTATCCGAACACGGCTCGGGCCATGGTCGCGGCGATGATCGAGGCCAGCCAATACATCGATGCCATGGCCAACCGCGCCAAGGTGTCCGAGGTGATCGGCGGCAAGGCCTATGTCAATGCGCCGGCCCAGGTGATCCTCGGCCGCATGCAGGGCCATTACGAGGACGGGCTCGGCAAGAAGTGGAGCGATCCGGACTACATGAAGTTCTTCGCCGATGGCGAAGTGAACTTCCCGTATCTGTCGCACGGTGCCTGGTTCCTGACCCAGCTGCGGCGCTGGGGCCTGCTCAAGGAAGATCTCGACTATCTGGCGGTGGCCAAGCAGGTCAACCAGCTCGACCTCTATTCGAGTGTCGCCAAGACGCTCGGCGTACCGGTGCCGGCCACTGCGATGAAGACCGAAACCCTGTTCGACGGCACGGTGTTCGATCCGTCGAAGGCGGCCGCCTACGCCAGCGGCTTCGCAATCCGAGCCTGAGCCCATGCCATCGAGACTGAAGCTCGTGCGCGACAACCAGACTGAGCCCATGCCGGATGCAGTGCCCGCCAACGATGCCGGGACTCGCCCCGTTCCAGCGCTGACGCTGCCGGCAGCGCCCTCACGAGCGGCGGCGATCGCCCGCAGCAGTCTCGCAGCGGTGCTGCCGCCGCTGATCGGCGTCAGCACGCTGATCCTGATCTGGGCGCTGGTCGCGCAGGGTTCCGACTATCTGCCCGGACCACGCGCCACCTTGATGTCGGCGATCGAGCTGTTCTCCGATCCGTTCTACAGCCGTGGCCCGAACGATCAGGGCATCGGCTGGAACCTGCTGGCCTCGCTGGGCCGTGTGGCGCAGGGCTTCGGCATGGCGGCGCTGGTCGGCATTCCGCTCGGCTTCGTGCTCGGCCGCTTCGCGATGATCAACGCGGCGTTCCAGCCGATCGTGTCGCTGCTGCGGCCGGTGTCGCCGCTGGCCTGGCTGCCGATCGGCCTGGCGGTGTTCCAGGCCGCCAATCCGGCGGCGATCTTCACCATCTTCATCTGCTCGATCTGGCCGATGCTGCTGAACACCGCACTCGGTGTGGCCAGCGTGCCGCAGGACTATCTGAACGTCGCCCGGGTGCTGAGGCTGAGCGAATGGACGGTATTCACGCGGATCCTGCTGCCCGCCTCGATTCCGTATGTATTGACAGGCGCGAAGCTGGCACTGGGTATCGCCTGGCTGTCGATCGTCGCCAGCGAAATGCTGACCGGTGGCGTCGGCATCGGCTTCTGGCTCTGGGACGAATGGAACAATCTCAATATGGAACACATCCTGATCGCCATCATCGTGATCGGCGTCGTGGGGCTTGCCATCGAGCAGGGCATGAACCTGATCGCCAAGCGCTTTGACTACCGGAGCAATTGAGATGACGGCTTATCTGGAAATCGACAACGTCTCGGTGGTGTTCAAGGCGCGCGGCAAAAGTTTCGTTGCCGTGCGCGATGTCGACATCAAGGTCGCGCAGGGCGAGTTCGTGACCATCATCGGCCACTCCGGCTGCGGCAAGTCGACGGTGCTGAACGTGATCGCCGGTCTCGTTGATGCCGCACGCGGCGGCGCGGTGCTGGCCGGTCGCGAGATTGACGGCCCGAGCCCGGAACGCGCCGTGGTGTTCCAGAACCATTCGCTGCTGCCCTGGCTGAGCTGTTACGGCAACGTCCATCTGGCCGTGCAGCGGGTGTTCGGCAACGTCGAAAGCAAGGCGCAGGTCGCCGATCGCACCCAAGCGGCACTGGCGCTGGTCGGCCTGACGCATGCGAAGGATAAGCGGCCGAACGAGATTTCCGGCGGCATGAAGCAGCGGGTCGGCATTGCCCGGGCGCTGGCGATGGAGCCGAAGGTGCTTTTGATGGACGAACCCTTCGGTGCCCTCGATGCCCTGACCCGCGCCAATCTCCAGGACGCGCTGATGGACATCCAGGCCAAGAGCCGCAACACCGTGGTGATGATCACCCACGATGTCGATGAAGCCGTGCTGCTGTCCGACCGCGTGGTGATGATGACCAACGGGCCGGCGGCGACCGTCGGTGAAGTGCTGGACATCGACCTGCCGCGCCCGCGCCATCGCCTGCAACTGGCCACCGACCCGCGCCACCACGCGCTCAGGGCCGACATCCTGCGGTTTCTGCATGAGCGGCAGAGACATCCGGTTGCTGCCTGAAGGCCGATAAAGCCCTTCTCCCCTCGGGGCCAGAGCATGCCTCTGGCGGTTGGGATGAGGGTGTTTCAGGCTAGGGCGTCCTCCATCTGAAGCGCCCTCACCCCCGACCCCTCTCCCGAGGGGAGAGGGGAGACCAGCGGTTCCGTCCGGCCTCGTTTCATCGAAGCCGGCGGAGCTTTTTGAACAGCCCGGTGCCGACTTGGTGCGGCGCACCAGTCTGGTGCGCCGAGGCCGCGTCAAATGATCGAGCACGCACCGCAAGCTATTGATTACCAATTATTTATCAGGACGGCACGGCCTTTGCTTCATCGTCCTTAGCGTGGTTAACGGCGATCACGTGAGTTTCATTCTGGCGGCTAATGGCGTCCGCGAATCTCACGTCCTTTCGGAGCCGACCATGACTGTCCCCGCGTACCTCGTAAAAGCCACCCGCGTCGATCTGCGCGATCTGTCCACGCCCGCGATGCGTGCCTTCCACCTGACCTGGATGGCGTTCTTCGTCTGCTTTTTCGCCTGGTTCGCCTGCGCCCCGTTGATGCCGATCATCAAGGGCGAGTTCGGTCTGACCAAGGACCAGATCGCGAACATCAACATCGCGGCCGTCGCGGTGACCATCCTCGTCCGTCTGATCATCGGCCCGCTCTGCGACCGCTACGGTCCGCGCAAGGCCTACACCGGCCTGCTGCTGTTCGGTGCCATTCCGGTGTTCGGCGTCGCCTCGGCGCAGAGCTACGAAAGCTTCCTGTTCTTCCGTCTGGCGATCGGCGCGATCGGCGCCAGCTTCGTGATCACCCAGTACCACACCAGCGTGATGTTCGCGCCCAATGTCGTCGGCACCGCGAACGCTGCGGCCGCTGGCTGGGGCAACTCGGGTGGCGGTGCCACGCAGACCTTGATGCCGCTGATCGTGGTGGCGCTGGCACTGTTTGGTGTCGAGCAGGCTGGCGGCTGGCGCATTGCCCTGCTGGTGCCGGGCGTGCTGATGCTGGTGATGGCTTGGGCCTACTGGAAGTACACGCAGGACTGCCCGGCCGGCAATTACGACACCTTGCGCGCCACCGGCTTGATGCCGGATACCGGCAAGAAAGTGGGCATGACCAGCTTCAAGCGCGCTTGCAGCAACTACCGCGTCTGGCTGCTGTTCGTCACTTACGGCGCCTGCTTCGGTGTGGAAATCTTCATCCACAACGTGGCCGCGCTGTACTACGTTGAGCGCTTCGGCCTGTCGATCAAGGCGGCGGGCTTTGCGGCCGGCACCTTCGGCCTGCTGGCACTGTTTGCCCGCGCGCTTGGCGGCATCGCTTCCGATCGCATCGCCAAGACCAAGGGTCTCGATGGCCGCACCTTGCTGCTGTTCGGCCTGATGGTCGGCGAAGGTCTGGGCCTGCTGTGGTGGGCGCAGATGGACAGCGTCGCCATCGCCGTCGTCGCGATGCTGACCTTTGGTCTGTTCACCCACATGGCCTGTGGGGCGACCTACGCGCTGGTGCCGTTCATCGACCGTTCGGCCCTCGGCGGTGTCGCCGGCATCATCGGCGCGGGCGGCAATGTCGGTGCCGTCGCCGCCGGCTTCCTGATGAAGGCATCGCCGGACACCCAGAGCTGCCTGTTGATCCTTGGCGGTCTGGTCACGCTTTCGGCGGTCTGCGCGATCGCGGTGCGCTTCACGGCCGAGCACAAGACGCAGGAACAGCAGCTGTTCGAGATGGCGGTGGCGGAGCGGCAGGCGCTGGCGGCCTGAGTTTCTTGCTCCTTCCCCCGCTTGCGGGGGAAGGATCAAAGCGGCAACAGCAACACAACCAATAACAAGAGACTCAACCCCATGAAACTCGTCGTCATCGGCAACGGCATGGTCGGCCACAAGCTCCTTGAAGAGCTGGTTGGCGTGGCAGACCTGGACATCACCGTGCTCTGCGAAGAGCCGCGCCCGGCCTACGATCGCGTGCATCTTTCCGAGTTCTTCAGCGGCAAGACGGCCGAGGAACTGTCGCTGGTCAGCCCCGGCTTCTTCGATCAGCCCAACGTCAGCCTCAAGCTCAACGCCAAGGCGGTCAACATCGACCGCGCGGCGAAGTGCGTGCTGCTGGAAGGCGGTGAAACGGTGCCTTACGACCGCATCGTGCTCGCCACCGGCTCCTATCCCTTCGTGCCGGCTGTCACCGGCCGCGACCGCAACGGCTGCCTCGTCTATCGCACCATCGAAGATCTCGAAGCGATGCGCGAATGGGGTGCCAAGTCGAAGATCGGCGTGGTGGTCGGCGGCGGTCTGCTCGGTCTGGAATGCGCCAAGGCGCTGAAGGACATGGGGCTTGCCACCCACGTCGTCGAATTCGCGCCGCGCCTGATGACCGTGCAAGTCGATGACATGGGCGGGCGGCTGCTGCGTCGCAAGATCGAAGCACTCGGCGTGCAGGTGCACACCGGCAAGAACACGCTGGAAATCGCCGATGGCGGTGGTGTCGGCGTCGGTGGCCGACATGCAATGAAGTTTGCCGACGGCTCGCAGCTGCTGACCGACATGATCGTGTTCAGCGCCGGCATCCGTCCGCGCGACGAACTGGCCCGCAACGCTAGCCTGATCCGCGGCGAGCGCGGCGGCATCCTGATCGACAACCAGTGCAAGACCTCCGACCCGGACATCTGGGCGATCGGCGAATGCGCGCTGTGGCAGGGCAAGATTTTCGGCCTCGTCGCCCCCGGCTACGACATGGCGCGTGTGGTCGCAGCGCAAATTCGCCTTCTCCCCTCTCCCCTCGGGAGAGGGGCGGGGGTGAGGGACGCTGTCGAAGCGAGTGGGATTTCCGAGTTGGCGGAGTCCCTCACCCGCTCGACGTATACGTCGAGCCCTCTCCCGGGGGGAGAGGGGCTCAAGCAGCCTGCCGAATTCAACGGTGCCGACATGAGCACCAAGCTCAAGCTGCTCGGCGTCGATGTCGCGTCGATCGGCGATGCGCAAGGATCGACCCCCGGCAGCCTGAACTACCTGTTCAGCGACGAGGTCGCCGGTGTCTACAAGAAGCTGGTGGTGTCGGCGGACGCCAAGACCCTGCTCGGCGCCGTGCTGGTCGGCGAAGCCAACGACTACGGCACGCTGTTGCAGATGGCGCTGAATGGCATTCCGCTGCCGGCGCAGCCGGAATCGCTGATCCTGCCTTCGGTCGAAGGTGGAGCCAAAGGCCTCGGCGTCGACCTGCTGCCGGCCACCGCCTCGATCTGCTCCTGCAACAACGTGTCGAAGGGCGATCTCTGCGCGGCGATCGAAGGCGGTGCGACCAGCCTCGGTGCGCTCAAGAAGTGCACCAAGGCGGCAACCTCCTGCGGCGGCTGTCTGCCGCTGGTCAAGCAGGTGCTCGATGCCGAGCTGAAGAAATCCGGCGTGCTGGTGCTGAACCACCTCTGCGAACACTTCGCGCACTCGCGCCAGGAGCTGTTCCACCTGGTGAAAGTCGGCGGCCAGAAGACTTTCGACGACACCATCCTCGCCCACGGCAAGGGCCGCGGCTGCGATGTCTGCAAGCCGGCGGTGGCCTCGATCCTCGCCAGCTGCTGGAACGAGCACGTGCTGAAGCCGAAGCACGCCTCGGTGCAGGACACCAACGATTACTACCTCGCCAACATCCAGAAGGACGGTACCTACTCGGTGGTGCCACGCATTCCGGGCGGCGAGATCACGCCGGACAAGCTGATCGTCATCGGTCAGGTGGCGAAGGACTACGGCCTGTACACCAAGATCACCGGCGGTCAGCGCATCGATCTGTTCGGCGCTCGCGTCGAGCAGTTGCCCGAGATCTGGAGGGCGCTGGTCGCCGCCGGTTTCGAGTCCGGCCATGCCTACGGCAAGTCACTGCGTACCGTGAAGTCCTGCGTCGGCAGCACCTGGTGCCGCTACGGCGTGCAGGACTCGGTGACCATGGCGATCAAGATCGAGGAGCGTTATCGCGGCCTGCGTTCGCCGCATAAGATCAAGATGGCGGTCAGCGGCTGCACCCGCGAATGTGCGGAAGCGCAGAGCAAGGATGTCGGCGTGATCGCCACCGAAAAGGGCTGGAACCTGTACGTCGCCGGCAACGGCGGCATGAAGCCGCGCCATGCCGAACTGCTGGCCGGTGACATCGACGACGCAACCCTGATCAAGCTGATCGACCGCTTCCTGATGTTCTACATCCGCACCGGCGATCGCCTGCAACGCACCTCGACCTGGATCGAGAACCTCGAAGGCGGCTTGAGCTACGTCAAGAAGGTGGTGATCGACGATTCGCTCGGTATCTGCGCCGAGCTGGAAGCCGACATGGCTCGCCAGGTCGAAACCTATGAATGCGAGTGGAAGAAGGCGATCACCACGCCGGAAACACTGAAGCGTTTCAGCCACTTCGTGAACTCGAAAGACGCCGACAGCAACATCCAGTTCGTCGACGAGCGGGGGCAGATCAGGCCCAAGAACGCGCTTGAACGGAAGCTGGAGGTGACGCCATGACCGACGCCGCCCACTGGACCTTCGTCTGCCATCGCGACGACATCGTGCCGAACACCGGCGTGGCCGCGAAGGTCGGTGCCGCGCAGGTCGCGGTGTTCCGGGTCGTCGCCCCGGATGGCACCGAGGATGGCGTCTTTGCCATCGACAACTTCGACGTCCGCTCGCAGGCCAATGTGCTGAGCCGTGGCCTGATCGGCGAGCTGAACACCGACACCGGGCCGGTGCTGGTCGTCGCTTCGCCAATCTACAAGAACCATCTGTGCCTGAAGACTGGCCGCTGCCTGGAGGACGAGGCCTGGTCGGTGAAGGCCTGGGCCGTCACCTGTGGGGATGATGGCGCGATCATGGTGCGCGCGTCGTGAAGCAGCGCCTGGTCGTCATCGGCAATGGCATGGCCGGTATTCGCACGGTCGAGGAGCTGCTGAAGCTCGACGGCGAGCGCTACGACATCACGGTCTTCGGCACCGAGCCGCACGGCAACTACAACCGCATCCTGCTGTCGCCGGTGCTGGCCGGCGAAAAGCAGTTCGGCGACATCGTCACCCACGATCGCGCCTGGTATGCGAAGCACGGCGTGCTGCTGTACGCCGGCAATCCAGTAATCGAGATCGATCGAAAGCGCCGCGTGGTCAAGGCCCTCGATGGTCTGGAAGTCGCCTACGACCGCCTGCTGATCGCCACCGGTTCGCGGCCGTTCATCATTCCGGTGCCTGGCCACAAGCTTCCTGGCGTGATCGCTTTCCGCGATATCAATGACGTGGAAACGATGATCGCGGCCGCGCGCAGCCATCGTCACGCGGTGGTGATCGGCGGCGGCCTGCTTGGTCTTGAAGCCGCCAACGGCCTGCTGCGTCAGGGCATGAATGTCAGCGTTGTCCATGTCATGGACAGCCTGATGGAGCGACAACTCGACAAGCCGGCCGCAAAGCTGCTGAAGGCCGCACTGGAAAAGCGCGGCATGCGCTTTCTGCTCGAAGCCAACACGGCGGAAATCGTCGGCAGCGATCGGGTCACGGCCATCAAATTCAAGGATGGTTCGGAGATTCCGGCCGACCTGGTGGTGATGGCGGTCGGCATCCGCCCGAATGTCGAACTGGCGAAAGCGGCCGGCCTGCATGTCGAGCGCGCCATCGTCGTCGACGACACCCTGCAAAGCCTCAGCGACCCGCGTATCTACGCAGTCGGCGAATGCGTGCAGCACCGCAAGAACGTCTACGGTCTGGTCGCCCCGCTGTGGGATCAGGCCAAGGTCTGCGCCGCCCACCTCGCCGGCTTCGGCCATCGCCGCTACGGCGGTTCGGTGACCGCGACGCGTCTGAAGGTCACCGGCATCGACCTCTATTCGGCCGGTGATTTCATCGGCGACAAGGACAGCGAAGACCTGGTGCTGCGCGATCCCGGCCGCGGCGTCTACAAGCGGCTGGTGCTGAAAGGCGGCTGCATCGTCGGCGTGGTGCTGTACGGTGAAGTCAGCGACGGCCCCTGGTATTTCGAGCTGATGCAGGCCCGCCGCGACATCACCCATCTTCGTCAGCGCCTGCTGTTCGGCCGCGCGTATTGCGAGCCGCAGGCCGCGTGAAACGAAAGACTGTAGGTCGGCAATCCTTTGCCGACGACGCCTTCGCACAAGGTCGCACGGCGGCAAGGGATTGCCGCCCTACTGAACAATGACGAACTGAACAGATGATGGATGGAAGCGCCCCGGCGCCCCTCGAAGTTGCCACCACCTGCCCCTACTGCGGGACCGGCTGCGGCGTGCTCGCGCGTGTCTCGGCCAGCGGGCTGACCACCGTCGCTGGCGACCCGCAGCACCCCACGAACTTCGGCCGCCTGTGCGTGAAGGGCGCAGCCCTTGGCGAAACCGCAGTGCCGAAAGGCCGGCTGCTGTATCCGGCGAAGCGCGATGCCACTGGCCTCAAGCGCGTTTCCTGGGATGAAGCACTCGATGAAGTCGCCAGCGGCTTCCAGCGCATCATCGATCAGCACGGTCCGGAATCGGTGGCCTGGTATGTCTCCGGCCAGTTGCTGACCGAGGACTACTACGTCGCCAACAAGCTGGTGAAGGGCTTCGTCGGCACCGCCAACATCGACACCAATTCCCGTCTCTGCATGTCGTCGGCGGTCGCCGGCCACAAGCGGGCGTTCGGCGAGGACATCGTGCCGGTGTCCTACGAGGATCTGGAACTTGCCGACCTCGTGGTGCTGGTCGGCTCGAACACCGCCTGGTGCCATCCGATCCTGTTCCAGCGGCTGGTCAAGGCCCGCGAAAAGCGGCCGGAGATGAAGCTGGTGGTCATCGACCCGCGCCGCACCGCGACCAGCGAGATGGCCGATCTGCATCTGCCGATCCGCCCGGGCACCGATGTCGTGCTGTTCAACGGCCTGCTGAGTTATCTCCACCAGCATGGCGTCATCGACACGGCCTTCGTCGAAGCCCACACCAACGGCTACGCGCGGACAATGGCGATTGCCGACAACACCGCTGGCGATCTGCGCTCGGTGGCCGCCGCCTGCAAGCTCGATCTCGGCGTGCTGACCGAGTTCTGCCGCCTGTTCGCGCGCAGCGAAAAAGCCATCACCGCGTTCTCGATGGGCGTCAACCAGTCGTCCAGCGGCACCGACAAGGTCAACAGCATCATCAATGTGCATCTGGCCACTGGGCGCATCGGCAAGCCCGGCGCCGGCCCGTTCTCGATCACCGGCCAGCCGAACGCCATGGGCGGCCGCGAAGTCGGCGGCCTGTCGAACATGCTGGCGGCGCATCTCGATCTCGATCAGCCGAGCCATCGCGCGCTGGTGCAGGACTTCTGGCAGTCGCCAGCCATCGCCGCCAAGCCGGGGCTGAAAGCCGTCGATCTGTTCAATGCGATCGACGAGGGCAAGGTCAAGGCGGTGTGGATCATGGCCACCAACCCGGTGGTCAGCCTGCCGGATGCCGACAAGGTCAAGCGCGCGCTGGCGAAATGCGAGCTGGTGGTGGTGTCCGATGTCATGGCCGACACCGACACCACGGCGTTCGCGCACCTGCTGCTGCCGGCCCAGGGCTGGGGCGAGAAAGACGGCACGGTGACCAATTCCGAGCGCTGCATCTCGCGCCAGCGTGCCTTCCTGCCACCGATCGGCGAAGCCCGGCCGGATTGGTGGGCGCTGTCGGAAGTGGCGCGGCGCTGGGGTTTTGCGGCGCAGTTTCCGTATGCGTCGGCGCACGAAATCTTCGATGAGCATGCTCAGCTCACAGCGTCCGGCAACGCCGACGACGCCTCGCCGCGCTATCTGAACCTCGGCGGTATGGTCGGGCTTGGCAAGACGGCTTACGACAAGCTCGAACCCGTCCGCTGGCCCGTCCTGAAACTCCCTCCCCCGCTTGCGGGGGAGGACTGGGGAGGGGGCGTTTTGGCTGACGATGTGCCCTGCGAAACGAGAACGCCCCCCGCAGGGCTGCCGCCCGTTGTCAGCATGCTCGGAAATGCCATTCAAGGCACTTCCGAAAGCGCGCACGCTGCCAACCCTCAATCCTCCCCTGCAAGCGGGGGAGGAGGCTTGGCGGTCTTCGCCGACGGCCGCTTCTACACCCCCGACCGCCGCGCCCGCTTCGTGCCGACCCCACCGCAGGCCCCGGCCGGCCGGCTCGATGACGATTTTCCATTGGTACTGAACACCGGCCGGGTCCGCGATCACTGGCACACGATGACCCGCACCGGTCTGGCGCCGCGGCTGGCCACTCACGTCGCCGAGCCGTTCGTCGACCTGCATCCGCAGGACGCGCTGCTCTGCGGCGTCCGCGAGCACGATCTGGCCCGCGTCACGTCGGCGCATGGCAGCTGCGTCGTCCGCGTGCGGATGTCCGGCGAAATGCCGCGCAAGAGCGTGTTCGTGCCGATCCACTGGAACGCGCAGTTTGCCTCCGATGCCCGGGTCGGCAAGCTGGTCAATCCGGTCGTCGACCCGGTGTCCGGCGAGCCGGAGTTCAAGCACACGCCGGTCAGAGTCGAGCCGTTCATGGTCGCCTGGCATGGCTTCGCGTTGAGCCGCGATTCCGACGCGGCAGACGCTTCGCCACTGACCTCAGCCGCCGCCTGGTGGACACGGATCACCGGCGACGGCTACAGCCGCCACGAACTGGCCGGACGGCGCGCTGACAGCACCTGGTCATCCCGCGCCCGGGCGATGCTCGGCGTCGACGACCCGGATGCCGACTGGCTCGAATACGAGGACTTGAGCGCCGGCATCTTCCGCGCCGCGCACGTCGTCGACGGCCGGATCAACGCCTGCCTGTTCATCTCGCCGCGCCCGGACCTGCCGTCGCGGGCCTGGCTGTCGGGCCTGTTCGCCAAACCGCAGCTGGAGACCGAAGACCGCATCGGTCTGTTGATCGGCGAACCGCTGAGCAGAGGCGACGATGCCGGTGCCACCGTCTGTTCCTGCTTCGGCGTCGGCCGCAAGACCATCGAAGCGGCGATCAAGGGCGGCTGCGCGACACCGGCGGAACTGGGCGCGAAACTCAAGTGCGGCACCAATTGCGGTTCCTGTGTGCCGGAGCTGAAAGGGCTGATCGCAGAACTTCGGGCGCGCCAGACCGCCGCCTGACGCCCGGATGGAGGGCTGGCCCCAGCCCATCCAAAAGGCCGGTTGGCCCGACAGCGGGCAAATAGTAATGTGCCATACTAAATTTCCGCCGGATTGGCTGCTTGCGCCTGTCCGCTGGAAGCTTGCGATACCCCGAAAACGGCTGCGAGACTGGAGAGGACACGCTTATGTCGCTGGACGAAAACATCAAACACGACACCTTTTACATCGACGGTGACTGGGTCAAGCCCTCGACCGACGCCCGCATCGACGTCATCGGCGCCAACACTGGCCTGTCGATCGGCAACGTGCCGGAAGGCGGCGAAGCCGACATCGACCGCGCCGTCGCCGCTGCCCGCAAGGCCCTCGACGGGGCCTGGGGCGAAACCACCCCGGCCGAACGCGCCGAGGTGCTGAACCGCTTCGCTGCTGCCATCGAAAAGCGCTCGGACCGTCTGAGCCGTGCCGTCAGCGCCCAGAACGGCATGCCGCTGGCGCTCGCCGAACAGCTGGAAAGCGGCTACGTGGTCGCCATCCTGCGCTATTACGCCGGCCTGACCACGAACATGGTCATCGAAGAGCGCCGCGCTTCGCCGCTGGGCTTCGACACCCTGATCCGCAAGGGTCCGGTCGGTGTCGTCGGCGGCATCGTGCCGTGGAACTTCCCGGTGGTGCTGTCGATCATGAAGATCGCCCCGGCGCTGGCCACCGGCTGCTGCATCGTGCTGAAGCCGTCGCCGGGCACCGTGCTCGACTGCTACATCATTGCCGAAGCCGCGCACGAAGCCGGCGTGCCGGCCGGCGTCATCAACTG
This sequence comes from Nevskia sp., assembly GCA_021732745.1. GTDB lineage: Bacteria > Pseudomonadota > Gammaproteobacteria > Nevskiales > Nevskiaceae > Nevskia. The sequence continues at coordinate 115,937 of JAKFUK010000003.1, forward strand.
GGTGCCGGGCGGCCGCGAACTGGGTGCGTATCTCGTCTCGCATCCGGGCATCGACAAGGTGGCCTTCACCGGTTCGACCGGTGCCGGCCGCAAGGTCGCCGAAGTCTGCGGACGCCTGCTGCGCCCGGTCAGCCTCGAACTCGGCGGCAAGTCGGCGGCGATCATCCTCGACGACGTCAACATCGAACACCTGCTGCCGGGCCTGCACTTCGCCTCGTTCGGCAACAACGGCCAGATTTGCGCGCTGTCGTCGCGCATCCTCGCCCCGGCCAGCCGCTATGACGAGATCGTCGACGCCATCGCCGGCCTCGCCAAGGGTCTGAAGGTGGGTAGCTCGCTCGACAAGGACACCCAGATCGGGCCGCTCGCCTCGTCCGAACACCGTGCCCGCGTCGAAAGCTATATCGCCAAGGGCAAGGTCGAAGCCCGCCTGGTCGCCGGTGGCGGCCGTCCGAAGGGTGTGGGTGACGGCTGGTTCGTCGAGCCGACGGTGTTTGCCGACGTCGACAACAGCGCCGTCATCGCCCAGGAAGAAATCTTCGGACCGGTGCTCTCCGTCATCAAGTACCGCGACGAAGAGGAAGCGGTGAAGATCGCCAACGATTCGGAGTTCGGCCTCGGCGGCACCGTCTGGTCGTCGGATTCCAAGCGCGCGCAGGCCATCGCCCGCCGCGTGCAGACCGGCACCATCGGCGTCAACGGCTACATGATCGACCTCGCCTCGCCGTTCGGCGGCATCAAGGCCTCGGGTCTGGGCCGCGAGATGGGTCCGGAATCGCTGGCCGCGTATCAGCAGTTGAAGTCGATCTACCTGCCGGCTGGCTAAGCTTCAGGCAGCAGGTCCGAACGGCGGGATCGCAGCGATGCGGTCTCGCCGTTTTTCGTTGTGGCGGCGACCGCAGGCCAAAAAAAACCGGCTGGCCTTGCGGCCCGCCGGCAACCTTCCAACCCCTGGGTGAACCCTGGCCGTGCTGCGCGCTCCGAAACTTCGGGCGGCACCGTCGCGGCAAATTCGTCTGCGGTGATGAAGCGCGAAATCATTTGCGTCATCAGTGCAATGGCATGATGGTTTTTGACCTTCGGGGCAGATATGCCCGCAAGTCCCCGATTCATGTCACTTCGTTCCGGGCCTGATGGACCGGCTTCGGGCGACACGCGGCCGGTGGCTCGCGACGAGCGCGCGCGGACCGCGCAGCGCCGGTGCTATGCTTTTTTTCGGCTTTCGACGGTGCTCCTCCATGCGCAAGATCATTGCTGCCTTCGGGCTGTTGCTGAGCGTTTCCGCACTGCCGACGGCGCATGCCGAAGCGCTTGCCGTGTCGGAAAATCCTTCCGAAACGACGGTGACGCTGCCTGCCAAGGGCGAACCACAATCGACCGTGCTGGGCCGCTACGGCGAGCCGACCAAGCGTCACGCGGCGGTCGGTGGTGGATCACCCGCGCAGCCGCCGATCACCCGCTGGGACTATGCCGGTTTCTCGGTGTTCTTCGAGAACAGCCACGTCGTCGATACCGTGGCACCGAGCACACCTGCGCCCTTGTTCAATACCGACGAACTGAGTGCCGCCAGCGGCTCGTAGGGTGGTCAGGCTGCATCTGCCCACCGATTCGCCACGGTTTGACGGCAGCGCCCGCGTGGGCAGATGAAGCTTGCCCACCCTACGGTTCGGTCGACTCGTCATCTCAACCTGAGACAATCGCGGCCCTGCACTTTTCAGACCGCCCCGATTCCGGCATGAGCCACCGACAGACCCTGCCCCCCGAGTGGGCACCACAAGCCGCCGTGATGCTGACCTGGCCGCGCCAGGACGGCGATTTCGCCCGCCATTTCGACGCCGTCGAGCGCAACTTCATCGCCATCGCAGTGGCCATCGGCCGTTTCCAGAATGTCCACGTCAACGTCGCTGAAGCCGCCGACGCGCTGCAGGCGCGGCTGATCGACGCCGGTGTGCCGCGCGAGCGGCTGATCGTCCACGAAGCGCCGAACGACGATGTCTGGGCGCGCGACCACGGTCCGGTCACCGTGGTCCGCGACGGCCAACTCGTGCATCTGGACTTCACCTTCAACGGCTGGGGCAACAAGTTTTCGGCCGAGCGCGACAACGCCCTGACCCGCAAGCTGGCGCAGTACGAAGCCTGGTCGGCACCGGTGGAAACCATCGACTTCGTGCTCGAAGGCGGCGCGCTGGAAGTCGACGGTCACGGCACGCTGCTGACCACCGAACGCTGCCTGCTGGCACCGACCCGCAATCCGCATCTCGACAAGGCGCAGATCGAAGCGGTGCTGAAAGCCCGACTCGGCCTCGACCGGGTGCTGTGGCTGACGCATGGCGACCTGATCGGCGACGACACCGACGGCCACATCGACACCATCGCCCGCTACTGCAACGCGAGCACCATCGTCTACCAGGCTTGCCACGATCGCAGCGATGCCCACTTTGATGACCTCGCCGCGATGGCCGACGAGCTGCGCGCCCTGCGCGACTGGCAGGGCAATCCCTACCAGCTGGTGGCGCTGCCGTTGCCTGCCGCCATTCACGATCCCGACGACGGCCGCCGCCTGCCGGCCGGCTACGCGAATTTCCTGATCCTCAATGGCGCGGTGCTGGTGCCGATCTACGGCCAGCCGCTCGACGCGGTGGCGCTCGATCTCATCCGCCCTGTCTTTCTGGACCGCGAAGTGATCGGCATCGACTGCAATGCGCTGATCCAGCAGTACGGAGGCCTGCATTGCGTGACCATGCAGATTCCGGCGCTGGTCTGAATCCTCGCGGGGTGGATAAGCGCAGCGCATCCACCGATTCGCCTCGGCCCGCAGGTGGATGCGCTGTCGCTTATCCACCCTACACACTGTTTTGAAGACTTCCGATGACCCAGAAAATCCTCAAGGTCGGCCTCGTCCAGCAAGCCTGTTCCAGCGACCGCGCGGTCAGCGTCGCGGCTAGCGAAGCCGGCGTTCGCGCAGCAGCGGCACAAGGCGCGCAACTGGTGATGCTGCAGGAACTGCATACGAGTCTTTATTTCTGCCAGCACGAATCGACCGACCTTTTCGATCTCGCCGAAACCATCCCTGGGCCGTCGACGACCTGGCTGGGTGCGCTGGCGAAAGAGCTGGGCATCGTGCTGGTCGGCAGCCTGTTCGAGCGACGCGCGCCGGGGCTTTATCACAACACCGCCGTGGTGCTGGAGCGCGATGGAACGCTGGCCGGCAAGTACCGGAAGATGCATATCCCGGACGATCCCGGCTACTACGAGAAGTTCTATTTCACTCCCGGCGACGCCAGCAGCGGCGTCGCGGGCACGCCGGGCGACCTCGGTTTCGAGCCGATCCAGACCAGCGTCGGCAAGCTCGGCCTGCTGGTCTGCTGGGATCAGTGGTATCCGGAAGCGGCCCGCCTGATGGCGCTGGCCGGGGCTGATCTGCTGCTGTATCCGACCGCCATCGGCAGCAATCCGACCGATCCGGTCGAGGAGCGCGAACGCCAGCGCGAAGCCTGGGTGACCATCCAGCGCGCGCACGCGATCGCCAACGGCCTGCCGGTGATCGTGGCCAATCGCATCGGTTTCGAGCCCGATCCGACCGGACAGACGGCCGGAGCGAAATTCTGGGGCACGAGCTTCGTCGCCGGTCCGCAGGGCGAGTTCCTGGCGCGCGCGGGGACTGAAGACGCGGAAGTGCTGGTCGTCGACATCGACCTGGCGCGCTCGGAAAACGTGCGCCGCTGGTGGCCGTTCCTGCGCGATCGGCGCGTCGATGCCTACGGCGATCTGGTCCGGCGCTACCGGGATTGATGCGCGGATGACAGTTGTCATCGGCAACTGCTGACGCCGCCGAGTGCGCGCCGACCGCCGCCGGTTCTAGTCTTTCCCCATCGCAAGGGAGGACGCACGATGAACCACAACATTCCGTTTCTGCGGCTCGCGCGCAGGATGATGCAGAAATGCTTCGCCACCGCCGGGTTCGCCGGCTGGATGCTGATCGCCGGCCTGCCGGCGACGCATGCCTGGGGTTGGAGCGGCGGCTGGACATCGAAGGCACCCGCCGTCTGGATCGAGTACGCCCGCGATTTCCTGTTCCGCGCCGCCGCCGACGAGCCATCGACACCCACCGCCAGCGTCCCGGTCAAGCGTCCCCCGCCCCGGGAGCAGACGCACGAGGTGCTGTCGACCGTCAACGGCTGGTGGGTCTGATCCCGCGCATGGACGTCACCGGTCAGCCGCTTGCAGCCCCTGTCGAGGCCGGTCAGCATCGGTCCGATTCACTCCCCAGGCGCACGATGATCGAAACCCTGCTGCGCCCGCATCCGAACTGCCTCGCGATCCAGCTTGGACGTGGCGGCAAGCTGTCTGGCGGCGGCTGGTTTCCGCTGCTGAATCTGGTCTGGCTGTTCTGGGTGTTCGCGGCGCCGTGGTGGTTCGGCAGGTTCAGCGTGGCGAGCCTGGTCGTGACTTACGCGACCGTGCCGCTGTTCCTGTGGCTGTACCTGCGCGCCTGGTACGGCGACCGGGCGCAGGTCCTGCGCTACAGCATCGCGCTGACCGTGCTGGCGCTGGTGGCGCTGCCGTTGACCCATACCTGGTCCTACATCATCTACGCCAGCGTGCTGCTGATGTTCTGCACCACACCGCGGCGCGCGCTGCTCTGGCTCGGTGCCCTGCTGGCGGCGTTTCTGGTCATTGCACTGCTCAGCGGCATTCCGCTGGCGGCGACCATCGGCGGCGTGCTGACCTCGGCGGCGATCGCGCTGATCAACCTGTTCTTCAGCATCAGCGCCCGCCACGACACGGCGCTGCGGCTGACGCAGGCGGAAGTCCGGCGGCTGGCCGCCAGTGCCGAGCGCGAGCGCATCGGCCGCGATCTGCACGACCTGCTCGGCCATACGCTGTCGCTGATCGCAATCAAAAGCGAACTGGCCGATCGCCTGTTCGAGCACGATCCGGCCGCCGCCCGCGAGCATGTGCAGGAGCTGCATCAGATCGCGCGCAACTCGCTCACCCAGGTGCGCGCCGCCGTCACCGGCATCCGCGCAACCGGCCTGGCCGCCGAGCGGGTTTCGGCGCGGCTGCTGCTGGAATCCTCCGGCGTCAGCCTGAGTGGTGCCGAGCAGCTGCCGGCGCTGCCGCCGCCGCTGGATGCAGCACTGGCCCTGTGCCTGCGTGAAGCCGTCACCAACGTCCATCGCCACGCGGCAGCTTCGGCGGTGACGCTCGACGTGCAGCAGACCGCCGCCGCGATCGAAATGCGCATTGCCGACAACGGCTGCGGCGGCATTGATCACGCGGGGCTCGGCAACGGCCTGCACGGCCTGCGACAGCGGCTGGAAATGCTCGGCGGCAGCCTTGCGATCGACTCGCCGCGCGGCCGCGGCACCACGCTCAGGCTGCAGGTGCCGCTGACATGAACACCGCGAAAGCGCTGGGCGCGATCCGCGTGGTGCTCGCCGAGGATCAGGCGATGCTGCGCAGCGCGCTGACCACCCTGCTGAACTTCGAGACCGACATCGACGTGATGAGCGCCTGCGCCGATGGCGAAGCTGCCTGGCTGGCGGTGCAGGAGCTGAAACCCGATCTGCTGGTGTCCGACATCGAGATGCCGAAGCTCACCGGCCTGGAACTCGCAGCGCGGATCGCCGAACGCGGGCTCAAGACCAAGGTGGTGATCGTCACCACCTTCGCGCGCGCCGGTTACCTGCGCCGGGCGCTGGATGCCGGCGTGGTCGGCTATCTGCTCAAGGACGGGCCGGCCGAGCAACTGGCCGACGCGCTGCGCAAGGTGCAGCGCGGTGCCCGGGTGATCGACCCGCAACTGGCACTCGAAGCCTGGAGTGAACCCGACCCGCTCAACGAGCGCGAGCGCCGCGTGCTGCGCCTGGCCGGCGAAGGCGTGGCGTCAACCGAGATCGCCACACAGTTGCACCTGTCGCACGGCACGGTGCGCAACTATTTGTCCGAGGCGATCGGCAAGCTCGGTGCCGCGAACCGCATCGAGGCTTACCGGCTGGCGCGGCAGAAGGGCTGGCTGTGACGCGAGCTTGGCGCCAGAAAAGCGATTCTCACGCGGAGAACGCCAAGGACGCAGAGAAAGAAAAAGCGGGAAAAGCCTTCAACTAAAAGCTTTGCCGCTTTTGCCGTTCTCTGCGATCTCCGCGTTCTCCGCGTGAGAACCGCTGTTCAGCCTCGCCCCGCGATCAGCGCGTGTAGAGCCGCACGAAATCCCAGATCAGGCGGGTAGCGTCGATGTCCTGGGTAGTGCGGCCGAGCAGGCCGGCCTGGTAGTCATTGCCAGGCCAGGTGTGGCCGCCGCCGTTGATGGTGTAGAAGCGCACCGGACGCGCCGAGGAACACACGGTCCAGCTATCGAGCACCACGGTGGTGCCATCGCGGTCGATGTCCGGCAGGCTGGTGCGCAGCGGCGCGCCGAGGCAGCCATTGCGGGTGGCGTGGAAGCGGGCGGTGTCGGCGGCCGAAGCCAGACCGACGCGGTCATCGTAGCTGACGCGATTGTCGGCGGTGCCGTGGATGGCGATCGTCGCGGTAGGCAGGTTCGAGCCGCAGGCGTCGGCCAGCGAGTCCAGCAGGGTGGCCGACACATAGGCGAGCGCGGCGATGCGCTCCGGACGGTCGCAGGCGTAGCGCTGGGCCATGAAGCCGCCCGACGAAAAGCCCATCATGTAGACCCGCGTCGATTCGATCGGGTAAGCGCCGACGGCGTTGTCGATGATCCGGGTCAGCAGGTCGACGTCATCGGCATCATTGCGGCCCTGACGGCGCGGATCGTGGTTCCAGGAGCGGCCGCTGGATTCCGGCACGATCGCCCAGATGCCGGTGTCGCGAACGAGCTGGCCGACCTGGATCAGATTGGCCATCTCTTCGGGATCGCCGCCGCCGTAATGGAGCACCATCATGGCCGGCACCCGGCCGACCGGTGCCGCCACCGGACGGACATACAGCACGCGGCGGCTGCGGCCGGTGCTGGCAATGAATTCCTGTTCAAACGTCGTGACGCCTGCGACCGGAATGAAGCGCGACTGCGCCTGTGCGGTCGGGGCGACGAACATCAACATCATCTGCGCGACCAGCACGCTGGCCAGCGCCATCAGGGCGCGGCTGCCGCGGCGCAACGCTTCCAGGTTCATCGACATGCCGGATTTATCCACTTTCTGCACCTTGAGTGATTGTTGGCCGGGAATGTCGGGACCCGTCGCGCTCGGCCTCGCGATCAGGTGCAGGGAGTTTAGAAAACGACCGATGACCGGCGCTTGGCATTCGTCAACAAACGCCCGGCAGCGGTCGGGAAAGCGCTACCGGTTGTCCGTCAGGCGCTCAGGCTTTCCGTATGTCGGCCGTTGACCACCGGTTGCGTTCAGCGCAGCGGCAGCCGCTGCCAGGAGCCATAGACCGGATTCGGCAGCAGGAAATAGCGGCTGCCGAACAGTGCTGGATCGCCGATGTCGACCTGCGACAGATACGGAAAATCCTTGATGTTGTCGCCGACCCAGGCCAACACCGGCAGCTTCGGCAGCTTGGCCGCCGCGATGCCGACTTCCTCGACCAGCCGGAAACGGCTGTTCTTGTCGATGCCGCGGGCATCCTTGGCCAGCAGCAGCACGTCGGCGACGATGCCGACCTTGGCCAGATTCGAGCGCGTGGCCGCCAGATGCAGGCCTTCCTCGCGATTGCTGACCAGGATCAGCCGGCCGCCCAGGTTGTGGACGGCAGCACTGAAAGCGACCGCGCCCGGCAGCGCCGTGGCCTGCTCGGCGAGCACCCATTGCGTCCAGCGTCCGGGATCGAAGGTCGCCACGCCTTGCACTTGATCGGCGCATTCGGCCTTCGAGTTGTCGAGCAGGGTTTCATCGACATCGGCGATCACCGCCCAGCTTCCCGGTGCCCGGCCGCGCGCCTGCGCGGTGATCCTTTCGATGGCGAGCCGGAAAGTCTGCTCGTAGGCCGCCCGCTGCTCGGCCGAGCCGTGATACCAGCGCAGCGCGCGCGTCGCCTGGCCGCTGATTTCGAGCTGCTGGCAGACCACGTCGTAGTCGATCGCGCTCAGCGGCCGCGCGGCGGGAGAAGACGCACATCCGGCCGCGAGCGCGGCGGCAACAAGGCAGGCGATTCTGATCATGGCGAGCGCGCGATTTCGGTGCGGGAGCGCGAGCATGCCGCAGCTGCCGCGCTGTCACCAGTGCCTCAGCCCCGAGCGCGCTCGATGATGCGCGTGGTCGAGTAGCCGTCGTGGAAATCGAGGATCACGGTCTGGCCACCATGGGCTGCCACCACCTCGTGACCAGCGACCTGTTCGGGCCGGTAATCGCCGCCCTTGACCAGCAGATCGGGCAGCACCGCCGTGATCAGGCGCAGCGGCGTGTCTTCGGAAAACGGCACTACCCAGTCGACACACTTGAGTGCTGCCAGCATGCGCATGCGGTCGTCGGTGGCGTTCAGCGGCCGGGTCGGCCCCTTGAGCCGCTTCACCGAATCATCGGTATTGACCGCCACGATCAGCACGTCGCCGAGCTTGCGCGCAGCTTCCAGATAGCGGACGTGACCGACGTGCAGCAGGTCGAAGCAGCCATTGGTCATCACCACCACCTGGCCCTGCGACTGCGCCTGGCGCACCCGGTCAAGCAGCTCCGGCTCGCTCAGCACGGCGCTGTCGTCCTCGTGCTGGCGGCGGATGGCGCGCAGCAGTTCACCCTGGGTGACGGTGGCGGTGCCGAGCTTGGCGACGACGATGCCGGCCGCCAGATTGGCGATGCGGGCGGCGTGGGCGTAGTCGTGACCGGCGGCCAGCGAAGCGGCGAAGGTGGCGATCACCGTGTCGCCGGCGCCGGTGACATCGAACACTTCGCGCGCTTCCGTCGGCAAGTGCAACGGCGGCTGGCTGGGGGCGAGCAAGGTCATGCCGTTTTCCGAACGGGTGACCAGCAGCGCGTCGATGCCCAGTTCATCGCGCAGCCGCGTGCCCTTGGCAACGATGGTCGCTTCATCCGGGCAGGGGCCGACCACGGCTTCGAGTTCCGACAGGTTCGGCGTAATCAAGGTCGCGCCGCGATACGGCCGCCAGTCGCTGCCCTTGGGGTCAACCAGCACCGGCAGGTTGCGGGCGCGGGCCTCGGCAATCATCTGCGGCGCATCGGCCAAGGTGCCCTTGCCGTAATCGGACAGCACCACGACATCGGCTTGATCCAGCGCCAGCCGGAAGCGGCCGAGAAACTCCTGGTGGTTGAAGGCCCCGGCCACGGCCAGCGATTCTTCGAAATCGAGGCGGATCAACTGCTGGTTGCGGCTCAGCACGCGCAGCTTGGTGATGGTCGGGCAGGACGCGGTTTCGGTGAAATCCGGCTGCACCCGCTTTTCGACCAGCGCATCGCGCAATTTTTTCGCCGCGTCATCGCGACCGACCACACCGAGCAGCCGCACATGGCCGCCGAGCGAGGCGATGTTGAGGGCGACGTTGGCCGCACCACCCGGACGGGTTTCGTCGCGCTCGATGCGCACCACCGGCACCGGCGCTTCCGGCGAAATGCGCCCGGTCGGCCCGACCCAGTAGCGATCGAGCATCACATCGCCCACCACCAGCACCCGGGCGGCGTCGAAATTGGGGATGGCGGTCTGCATGGCGGTCGGTCGGGATTTGAGCGGTTACTCGTTCAAAGATGCGGACAAGCAACCGTTAAACACATAGACGCAAAGGCAAAAGAAAGGACGCAAGGAACAACGAACGCTTTTCTTTGCGTCCTTTATTGGCTTTTCCTTTGCGCCTTTGCGTTTAACTTTCGATTTTTCCAGCCCGCCCAGCGCAGGCCAGAAGCCTCAAGCCGCCTTGGCCGCCGCCTGAGGCGTGGTATGCGCACGCCACTCGGGGTATTCGCTGCGCTCGCCCTTGACGGTGGCGGCGTAGAGCTTTTGCAGCTTTTCGGTGATCGGTCCGCGCTTGCCGGGGCCGACGGCGCGGTTGTCGACTTCGCGGATCGGCATCACTTCGGCTGCCGTGCCGGTGAAGAAGGCTTCGTCGGCGATGTACATCTCGTCGCGGGTGATGCGCCGCTCGCGGCACTCGATGCCTTCGTCAGCCGCCAACTGCATGATCGTCTTGCGGGTAATGCCGTCGAGGCAGGAGTTCAGGTCCGGCGTGTGCAGCACGCCATCCTTGACCAGGAAGATGTTCTCGGCGCTGCCTTCGGCGATGTGGCCGGACATGTCGAGCATGATCGCTTCGTCGTAGCCGTCCTTGAGCACTTCGTTCAGCGCCAGCATCGAATTGATGTAGTTGCCGTTGGCCTTGGCGCGGCAGAGCATCGAATTGACGTGGTGGCGGGTGTAGCTGGAGGTGCGCACGCGAATGCCGCGCTCGACGTTGTCGGCCCCCAGATACGCGCCCCAGGTCCAGGCGGCGACCATGACATGGGTCTTGAGGTTGTCGGCGCGCAGGCCCATGCCTTCCGCACCGTAGAACACCATCGGCCGCAGGTAGGCTTCCTTCAGCTTGTTGGCGCGCAGCACTTCAAGCTGCGCTTCGTTGATGACGTCCTGGCTGAACGGCATCTTCATGCCCAGGATCTTGGCCGAGTTGAATAGCCGCCGGGTGTGCTCTTCCAGCCGGAAAATCGCCGTGCCGGTGGGCGTGTGATACGCGCGAACGCCTTCAAAACAGCCGACGCCGTAATGCAGCGTGTAGGTCAGGACGTGGGTGTTGGCATCCCGCCACGGCACCATTTCGCCGTCGAGCCAGATGAACCCGTCGCGGTCGGCCATCGTCGTCATTGCATCTGTCCTCGGGTGTTCGCTGCGAACTGCTTGAAAAGGGGGCGTGCGCCGGAAACGGCGACGCTGCGGGCCGACATTATAAATCTGCCAACCGGATCAGGCTTGCCAGTATCGCCTCAGGATGAATGCCGATGAGGCAATCCAGATGCTCGGCCGGCGCTTTCAGCGGGCATTGCCGCTCGAAACAGGGGCTGCACGGCAGCCGCCGATAGTGGATTTCGCGGCTTTCGGTCATCGGCGGCGTGTGATCCGGCGTCGACGAGCCATAGATCGCCACCACCCGCGCACCGGCTGCCGCCGCGATATGCATCGGCCCGGAGTCGTTGCAGACCACGGCGCGGGCATCGGCTGCCAGATCGACGACATCGACGAGGCTGGTCTTGCCGCAGAGATTGATCGCCCCGCCTTTCGACGCGCGGGCGATGCTCTCGCCCAATGCCTGCTCCTTTTTCGAGCCGATGACCCAGCTCCGGATGCCGCGCCGCGCCAGGCTGGCGGCAAGGCTTGCGTAATGCGCCGCCGGCCATTGCTTGGCCGGGCCGTACTCGGCACCGGGCATCAGCGCCACGGCCGGGCCATCGCCCAATCCCAGCCGCTCGCGCAGTTCGGCAGCGCGGGCGGTATCGGCACGAAAGCGCGGTGGCGGGACGGTTGGCGCGGCGGTCGCCCGCCCCTCGTCCGCCAGCGCCACGAAGCGCTGCGGGGTGGTCTTGAGCAGCTTCTTGTCGAGCTTGCGCAGATCGTTCAGCAAGCCGTAGCGCAGTTCGCGGGCATAGCCAGTGCGGCGCGGGATATTGGCGAAGAACGGCACCACGGCCGATTTCCAGGAATTCGGCAGCACGATGGCTTGCGCGTAGCCGCGCTCTCGCAGGGACAGTCCCAGCGCCCGCCGGCCACCGAAATTGAACTCGCCATGCGCGAAGGGCAGTTCGATGCCGGCGCGGATTTCCGGCATCCGCTCGATGATCGGCAGCGACCAACCCGGTGCCAGCACGTCGATCGCGGCCTCGGGATGAAGCTGGCGCAGGCGGATGAACAGCGACTGTGCCATCACCATGTCGCCGACCCAGGCCGGGCCGATGATGAGCAGGTCACTCGCCATAAATTCCTCCGTACTCCCTCCCCCGCGAGCGGTGGAGGGCTGGGGTCGGCAGCGTGCGCGCTTTCGGAAGTGCCTCGGTTGGCACTTCCGACCACGTGGACGACGGGCGGCAGCCCTGGGCTGGGGCGGTTGCCGAGCGCGCTGTAGCCAAACGCCCCCATCCCGGCCTTCCCCCGAAAAGCGCGGGGGAAGGAGACCAGCGGAATCGGGCGGTGCGGGTGGGCTGAGGCATGGCCCGAAGTTTATCCCCTCGCCCCACCCGCTTATCCTTCCCCGCCGTCGCGACCCGCATGGCGATCAAGGTTCAAGAAGATGACTTCCGCTGTGACCACCGCACCGCGTCCCCATCGACCCTGGCTCGCGCCACTGATGGGCCTGAGCTTCGTCGTCATCTGGTGCACCGGCTATCCGGCCGCGAAGATCATCGTTGCCCACAGCAGTCCGTTCACCGCACTGAGCCTGCGCTTCGCTTGCGCCGCACTGATCTTCGGCGCGCTGGCGGTGATCGGCCGGGTCGCCTGGCCGGGCTGGAAAGAGGCTGGACACAGCGCCGTGGTCGGCTGCCTGCAACTGGCGATGCAGTTCGGCGGCGTTTACGGCGCGATGCGGCTCGGTGCTTCGGGCAGCTTCGCCGCACTGGTGATCGGCGCGATGCCGCTGGCGGTGTCCGGCTTCGCCTGGGCCACTGGCGAGCCGATCGGCCGCCGCCAATGGCTGGGGCTCATCGTCGGCTTCGCCGGCGTCTGGCTGGTGATCGGCAACAGCCTCCTCGATGCCCAGGCCAGCGTGCCGGCCATCGCCTTGCTGCTGGTGGGGCTGGTCGGCATCGCCAGCGGCACCCTGTACCAGAAGCGCCACGGTTCGACGATCGACCTGCGTGCCGGCCTCGCCATCCAGAATTTCGCGGCGACGCTGGCGCTGCTGCCGCTGGCGATCGGCCTCGATCACTTCTATCTCGACGGCTCGCCAACCTTCTGGAAAGCCACCGCCTGGATCGTGCTGGTCAACTCGGTGGGCGGCTTCGCGCTGCTGTTCCTGCTGATCAGGAACGGTGCCGCGACCCAGGTCGCCGCCCTTTTCTATCTGGTGCCGGCGGTGGGTGCGGTGATGAGCCATTTCGCGCTTGGCGAGGTGCTGACCTGGCTGGAAATCGCCGGATTCTTCGTGGCCGCAGCGGGGGTCTGGCTCGGGACCCGGCCGGTGCGCGTCGCAGCCTCAGCGCCCCTCGATCACCGATAAGGCTCCCGGCCAGACCACGTCCAGCGTGCCCGGCAGCCGTACGAGCCCGCGCTGCTTCAAGAAGTCTTCGTTGCGCAGGGCCGCTGCGCCATCCAGCGCTGCGCGCAGCGCCGGCCAGTGCTCGCGGGCCGCGCTGAGCAGGCTCGGCAGCAGATTGTCGGCCGACAGGCCCAGCGCCTTCATTCGCTCCTCGGTGGACAGCGCGTTGAACGCCATCTGGCGGGCCACCTGTCCGCCGTCGGCGAAATCGGCAGCACGAATGATCGACTGTATCCACATGTGGCCCTTCTGGTTCGGGCGAAAGCGGCCGGTCTTGCGCGATGCGATCTGCTCGCCATAGCGCGGATGCTCCGGCGAGGTCGGAACGCCCGCCTCCTCGGCTTCCCGAGGCACGGCCTTGTGGTCGCGGTGGGTCTTCAGTTCGACGCGCAACACGGCAATTTTATTGATCAGTTCGCGCAATTTCGGCAACGCCTTGACCGCCTGCGCTTTTCTCGTCTGCTCTTGGTTATCCAATGTCGGCTTGAGCCTGCCGGCCGCCTCGAACTCGGCGAAGGACATCGGCGGCGAGCTGCCATCGAAGGCTGCGATCAAAGCCTTGATCTCGCTTTCGATCGCTGCGGAACGCTCGGCTTGCGCCTGATCGGCACCAGCCTGGACGCTGGCCGCCGCCACCTTCACCGGCTTGCCGTCCGCCCCTTTGGACAGCGCCTTCGCCACGTCCGTCTCCACCGGCTTGCGCGTGGCGTTCGCTGCGGTCTGGTCGTTGCCGAGTCGCTGCATCTTCGGAAGATCGGCCTCCAGCGTGGTCGGCGGCATCTCGCGAATGAATTTCTCGGTGCGCACCGAACCGCCGCCGATGCTGCCGGCATTGCCGGACACGCCGTACAAGGTGCTCACCATGTCCCCGGGTTCGACGGTAGCGCCGCCTTCGCGCTTTTCATGGACCACGGTCAACACATGGCCGCTGACCGGCGAGCCATTCATCAGCGCCTGGGTGATGACATCGCCGGACTTCAGTTCGTAGTCCGCGTAAGCCGCCCGGCCGAACACCTGACGCTCGCGGCCCAGCCAGCCGCCGGCAAAGGCATTGGTGATGAAGTGAGCCGCTTGCACGGTGACTTCCTGCATCAGCGCTTCGCTGGCAATCTTGCGCTCGACGCGCGACTCGACTTCTTCATCCGACAAGCTCGGCGAGGCCTTGCGCACAATGTTGCGCACCGCAATCCGGTAGTCCTTGTCCTTGCCTTTGCTCTGTTTCTCGAGCCGCCCGCTGGCAATGCGCAGGTACTCCGCCGGTGTCAGCGCCGGCTTGCCGGTGGCGAAGCGCAGGCCGTGGCGCAGCAGGCCGAGCACCACGGCGTTGTAGGTTGCCGGCCCACACCAGCCGTAGATGTTGGGGTCGCCAAGCAGCATCGCCTGGGCGTTGCCACCCTTGGCCTCGCTGGCACCGGTGCGCGCGTAGAGTTCGGCGACATTCGCCGGAACGTCCGGGCGTCCGGTCAGACCCTTATGCCAACTGCGCAGGAAGGCTTCGACAACCCGCTGGGCGAGCGCGCTGTCCTCGCTCCAGCCGGGATTGGTCTTGTCGTCGATGCGGACATGGCCCCGGCCTTTCTGCGCCGCCAGCTTGTCTTGCCAGGCCTCGACCCAATCGGGAAAGCCGACCTTGCGCGCCTGGGTATCGCCGCCACCGTCATTGGACCGCTTGATGTCGACGGTCGGTGCCCAGTGCTGGTCGAGCCAGCGACGGGCCTGCTCCAGTTCCTTCGACTGGGTGAACACGGAATCCTGGACACCCGCTTCGACCTTGACAGCGTAAGCGCCCGCATCAGCATGAAGTCCTCCCGCAACTGACTCGCGGACCTTGGGGTCGAGTGCTGGCAGTGCCGATGCCGCCTCGGGCAACGGGGGTGGGGGTGCTGCTGCGCCGGTAATCTGCGCCACCACCGCCGCATTGCCGCCCCGCCGTTGCAGGGCCAGCACTTCCTGCGGCGTCGCCTGGCCGCTGGCGACGCGGTTGGCGGTGCCGGGGCCGACGGTTGCCGTCGCTCGCGTTGGCGCGGGCGCAGGCCGGGCGGGCGCTGCCGGAGCAGCGAGGGGCTTGCGGACGGGCGGCGCAGCTTCGGCGGTGGGCATGGCAACTCCGGCGGGCGAACGGGCCAGCCGATGGTCGACAAACCGGGCCTGCCGCGCAAGCCCTGAACCCTAGTCGCCCGGCGTCATCTGCACCAGCAACTGTCGCGCCTTGACCTGATCGCCAGCAGCCACGCTGACCGCTTCGACGACCCCGGCGAGCGGCGCGGCCAGCTGGAATTCCATCTTCATCGCTTCCAGCACGGCCAGCGTCTGGCCCTTGGTCACCGTGTCGCCGGGCTGGACCAGTACGGCGACGATCTTGCCGTCGCTGTGCGCAGTGATCCGGCCGTCGGAGCCGGCAGCGGTGGTTTCGGCGGGCGCGTAGCTGCGGTCGATGAAGCATTCGGTGGCGCCATCGGCCATCAGCCACAGCGCATCGCCACGGCCGCGCGCATAGCGGGCACTGCCCTGCACGCCTTCGCTCAGGTAACGGAACGCCCCGGGCTGCATGGCGCTGATCTCGATCTCGACGGTCGCCCCGCCGATCACGGCGCGGAAGCGCTTGCCGCCGCTGGCGTCGACTTCGAGCGCCAGATCGCGGCTGCCCCGGCGCAGGCTGAATGCCACCGGCGACTCATGGCTGGAATGCCAGCCGAGCATCTCGCTGCCCAAACCGTGTTCGGCGGCCAGCCGCTGGGCATCGTCGAGGTACAGCGCCACCGCCGCCAGCAACCACTGGCGCGCCGAAGGCTGTGCTGCGGCGAGTGCATCCTGCGAAAAATGACGGCCGACAAAGGCGGTGCTGAAGTCGCCGGAGGCAAAGACATCGGTCGCAAGAATCGCCGCCAGATAATCCTTGTTCGAGGCCACACCGAGCAGCGCGGTGTCGCGCACCAGCTTCAGCAGTCGCGTGCGCGCGGTTTCGCGGTCCTCGCCCCAGGCGATCAGCTTGGCCTGCATCGAGTCGTAATGCGGGCTGATCGGCCGCCCGGTTTCGAGGTAGGAATCGACGCGCAAGCCGTCGCCCGATGGCGCATCCCAGAGCAGCACATCGCCGGTCTGCGGCAGGTAGTTCTGGCGCGGGTCTTCGGAACACAGGCGCACTTCGATGGCGTGACCGAACGCATTTTCGAGGATCTCGTCCTGCGTCATCGGCAGGCGCTCGCCCTGCGCGATCTTGAGCTGCCAGGCAACCAGATCGACGCCGTAGACCAGTTCGGTCACCGGATGCTCGACTTGAAGCCGGGTGTTCATTTCGAGGAAATAGAACGCGCCGTCCTTGGCCAGCAGGAATTCCACCGTGCCGGCACCAACGTAGTTCACTGCCTTGGCTGCCGCGACCGCCGCCGCGCCCATGCGCTCGCGCAAGTCGGCATTGACGGCCGGGCTGGGTGCCTCCTCGACCACCTTCTGGTTGCGGCGCTGGATCGAGCAGTCACGCTCGCCGAGATGCACGACGTTGCCATGGCGATCGCCAAACACCTGAATCTCGACATGGCGGGCGTCGATCACCGCTTTCTCGATCAAAAGCTGGCCGCTGCCGAAAGCATTGGCCGCTTCCGAACGTGCGGAAGCGATCGCCTCTGCCAGCAGCGCCTCGTCATGCACCAGCCGCATGCCGCGACCACCGCCGCCTGCCGCCGCTTTCACCATCACCGGCAGGCCGGCCTTGACGGCTTCGGCGATCAGCGTCGCGTCCGTCTGGTCATCGCCCTGATAACCCGGCACGCAGGGCACGCCGGCGGCCAGCATCAAGCGCTTCGAAGCGCTCTTGTTGCCCATCGCATTGATCGACGCCGGATCGGGGCCGATGAATACCAGACCGGCGTCCTGCACGGCCTGCGCGAAGTCGGCGCGCTCGGACAGGAAACCGTAGCCGGGATGGATGGCATCGGCACCGCTGGTCTTCGCAGCCGCGATGATCTTGTCGATCACCAGATAGCTGTCCTTGGCCGGTGCCGGGCCGATGCACACCGCTTCATCGGCGTTGCGCACATGCAGCGCACCAGCATCGGCATCGCTGTACACGGCCACCGTGCGATAGCCCTGCGCCTGGGCACCGCGAATCACCCGGACCGCGATCTCGCCGCGATTGGCGATGAGAACCTTGCTGAAACGCTTCATGTTCGGCATCACTTGATGAGGACAGGACTCAGGAACCGAGCTGCACCTGGCAGTTCGACAGCAGCACGATGCCGTTGCGCGAGGCGGTGGCTTTCTCGCCGACCACCCGCACGTTGACGAAATCGCCTAAGAAAAGCGTGCCGTCGTCAGTGGCGACCGGGCGCAGCACATGGGTTTCGTGGTCGATCTCCACGCGGGCGCGCTGGTCGTCGAACAGTTTCAACACCAGTTCCTGGTTGTTGCCGCAGTTGTAGACCACGCGCTGGTATTCCTTCGGATCCTTGACTGGCAGGATCGGAGCGGGCTCGCCGAGCGTTTGCGGCTCCGCTTTTGTGACGGCTGGGTCGGCGGCTTTGCTCGCATCTGCGGGCTTGTCGCCCGAGCAGGCGGCGAGGGCGAGGACGAGCATCGGGATAACAGCAGTCAGCTTGTTCATGAGGGCTCCGCCCAATGGGGTTTACGTTTGCTCACGAAGGCGGAAATGCCTTCGGCAGCTTCGGTGCTGCGCACGGCTTGCGCGAAGCGGGCGGCCGCGTCGTCGAGTACATCGGCGAGATCGCGACGCGACACGCCAAGGATCAAGGCCTTGGTCATAGCATTGGCTTCGGGAGCGCAGTTCAGCACTTGTCCGAGTGTTGTTTCGAGCTTGGTGGCAAGTTCCGCCTCATCGGCAAAGCCTTCGTGAACCAGACCGAGCCGCAAGGCTTCTGCGCCATCGAACTGCGCGCCCGTCAAGCAAAGCTTGCGCGCCTGAGTCAGCCCGATCCGCTCGACGACGAACGGCGCGATCTGCGCGGGCGGCAGGCCGCGCGTGGTTTCCGGCAGGCCGAACTTGGCGTCGTGCTTCGCGAACGCGATATCCGAAACACAAGCCAGCCCGAAGCCGCCGCCGAGCACCGCCCCTTCGCAGATCGCGATCACCACCTGCGGCGCGCTGCCGACGATGCGCATCGTCTCGCCGAAATCCCGCGAGTTCGCCGCAACCTGATCGACCTCGCCCGCAGCGGGCGCTTTCAGCCCGCTGGCGAGCATTTCCTTGAGATCGCCACCGGCGCAGAAATGCCCGCCGGCGCCGCGCAGCACCACCACACGCACGCTGCGGTCATCGCGGATCGCCTCGAACAGCGCGCGGACGGCGACGACCATCTCGCGGTTCATGGCATTGCGCACCTCCGGCCGGTTGAGCGTGACGTGCAGCACGCCGCGTTCAAAGCGCGCGGGGAGCAGCGGATGCTGGGGGATGGTCATGGTCAGGGCTCGGAAGAAGCTTGTCTCACGCCGAGAACGCGGAGATCGCAGAGAAAAGCCAAAGCGAGAACAGCTCGATCGAAAAAGCGGTTGCTGTTCTCCGCGTCCTCTGCGTTCTCCGCGTGAGACCTGCTTCTTGCCAGACGCTCACGCCCCGCCCGCCTTGCGCTTGCCGCTGTAGCCGAGGCCCTTGGCGAGGATGCGCAGCATGATTTCGTCGGCACCTCCGCCGATCGAATGCAGGCGCAGGTCGCGATAGAACTGGGCGACCGACGACTCCCACATGTAGCCCTGGCCGCCCCAGTACTGGAGGCAGGCGTCGGTGACTTCCCGCGCCAGACGGCCGCTTTTCAGCTTGGCCATCGAGGCCAGCATGGTCGCGTCGCGGCCGGCGACGAGTTCGCTGGTGGCGCGATAGGTCAACGCCCGCAGCGCTTCGACTTCGGTGGTCAGCTCGGCGAGCCGGTAGCTGATCACCTGATTGCTGAGCAGCGAGCTGCCGAAAGCCTGCCGCTGACCGGTGTATTCCACCGTATCGGCGATCACCCGCTCCATCGCCGCGATGATGCTGGCCGACAGGAACATCCGCTCTTCCTGGAACTGCTGCATCTGGTAGACGAAACCGCGACCTTCCTCGCCGATCAGGTTGCGTACCGGCACCCGGACTTCGTCGAGGAAGATCATCGCGGTGTCGCTGGAGCGCTGGCCAAGCTTGTCGAGCTTGGTCTTGCGATCGACGCCCTTGGCATCGAGCGGCACCACGATCAGCGACTTCGAGGCGTGCTGGTTGGCCGAAGGATCACCGGTGTTGACCAGCATGCAAGCCCAATCGGCCTGGGTGCCGTTGGTGATCCACATCTTCGAGCCGCTAATCACGTACTCGTCACCGACCTTTCGTGCGACGGTCTTGATGCCGGCGACATCCGACCCGGCACCGGCTTCGCTGACCGCAATCGCCGCGACCATGTCGCCGGCAACGGCCGGCTTCAGGAAGTTTTCCTTCAGATAGTCGCTGCCGAAGCGGGCCAGCGCCGGTGTCGCCATGTCGGTCTGCACGCCGATCGCCATCGGCAGGCCGCCGCAGCTGCAATGACCGAGCGCTTCGGCGAACGCGACCTGATAGCTGTAGTCGAGGCCCAGACCGCCGACCGACTCCGGCTTGGCGATGCCGAGCAGGCCGAGATCGCCCATCTTTTTCAGCACTTCACGGGCGGGCCAGATGCCGGCGGCTTCCCATTCCTTGACGTGCGGGTTCAGCTCGGTCTCGACGAACTTCTTCGTGGTGTCGTAGAGGGATTGGTGTTCGTGGGTGTAGTTCATCTGCATGCTCTCTTCAATGATTTGTCATACCGGCGAAAGCCGGTATCCAGAGTCGAAGCGTTCGCACTCCGTCGCTCTGGATTCCGGCCTTCGCCGGAATGACGGATGCGGGGGTAAGGATCTAGAACCGGGCAACACCAAAGCTGTTGGGCGTTACATGACGCCCCCGCGCCTCACGGCAGATCGAAAGCGTCATGCCCAGCACCTTGCGCGTATCACGCGGATCAATCAGCCCATCGTCGAACAGGCGCGCGCTGGCCGCGAACGCGGTGCTCTGCGCATCGAACTGCTTGACGATGTTGGACTCGATCGCGGCAAGTTGCGCCTCTTCGGCCTCGCCGATTGCCTTGCCTTCCTTGATCCACTTGTCGCGGGTGACGATGCTCATCACCTTCGCGGCTTGCTCGCCGCCCATCACCGCGGTACGCGAGTTCGGCCAGGCGAAGATGAATTCCGGGCCGAAGCCGCGACCGCACATGCCGTAGTTGCCCGCACCGAACGAGCCGCCCATGACGATGGTGATCTGCGGCACGGTGGCATTGGCCACCGCCTGGATCATCTTCGAGCCGTGCTTGACGATGCCGCCCTGCTCGCTCTCGGTGCCGACCATGTAGCCGGTGGTGTTCATCAAGTAGACCAGCGGAATGTCCGACTGACAGCACATCTGGATGAACTGCCCGGCCTTGGTCGCGCCGCGAATGGTGATCGGGCCGTTGTTGCTGATGATGCCGACCTGGTGGCCGTGGATCACTGCGCGGCCGCAGATGGTTTGCTGGTCGTACTCGTTCTTGAATTCGAGGAACTCCGAGCCATCGACCAGGCGCGCGATCACTTCGCGGCAGTCGTAGGGCTTGCGGTAGTCGGCCGGCACCACGCCGCAAAGTTCGTCGATGTCGTACAGCGGCGCGCGCACTTCCCGCAGCACCGGCGTCGGACGGTTCCGGTTCCAGTCGAGGTTGCGGACGATGTCGCGGGCGATGCGAATGCCGTCGGCATCGTTCTCGGCAAGGAATTCACCGGTGCCGGCGACCTGGGTATGCATCTCGGCCCCGCCGAGGTCTTCGTCGATCGCGATCTCGCCAGTCGCGGCTTTCAGCAAGGGTGGGCCGGCCAGGAACACCTTGGCGTTCTTGCGGATCATCACCACGTAGTCGGACAGGCCCGGCATGTAGGCGCCGCCGGCAGTCGATGAACCGTGGACGATGGTCACCTGCGGAATGCCGGCTGCGGACAGCCGCGCCTGATTGGCGAAGGTGGTGCCGCCGGGAATGAACAGCTCCGCCTGGTACATCAGATTGGCGCCGCCGGATTCGATCATCGACACCACCGGCAGCTTCTGGTCGAGCGCAATCTGTTGCAGGCGCAGCGTCTTCTGCACGCCGAACGGCGTCATCGTGCCGCCCTTGATCGCCGAGTTCGAGGCGATGACCATGCAGCGCACGCCGGACACATAACCGATGCCGGTGATCATGTTGCCGCCTGCCAGCGAGCCATCCTTGTCGTCGTGCATCTTGTAGCCGCACAGGGTCGACAGCTCCAGCCACGGCGAGCCGCGGTCGAGCATCAGGTGCACGCGCTCGCGCGGCAGCAACTGCTTGCGGTGGTGATAGCGGGCGCGCTTGGTTTCTTCCTCGGCCCGGCCTTTGTCCTCGATGGCGCGGAACTCGGCGATCTTCGCCAGCAGATCCTCGCGCTGCTGCTTGAACTGCGGGCTGTGGGTATCGACCTTCGATTCGATGACAGGCATGAGCGGTTTTCCGGGGCGCTTTCTGGTTGGCCGGGCAGAATCTAGCACAAGGAATGAAGTAACCTTCATTTCTTGAATCGGCACTCATTCTTATGGCCTATCGTCGTTCATCGCTGATGGAAGAGCGGCTCGCAAGCAATCGCGAGCGCATCCTCGACGCCACCCGCAGCCTGATCGCCGAAGGCGGCTTGCGCGGGGCGCAGATCAGCGCCGTGGCCGGGGTCGCCGGCATGTCGACCGGCGTCATCTACCGGCATTTCAAGGCCAAGACCGATCTGTTTGTCGAAGTGCTGGCGGCGGCGGTGACCTACGAAATCGAACTGCTAGATGCCATTCGCAGCGGCCCCGGCAGCGCCACCGAGCGCCTGCACGCAGCGGTGGAATCGTTCACGCGGCGGGCGCTGAACGGCCCGAATCTGGCCTATGCCTTCATCGCCGAACCGGCCGATCCGGAAGTCGACATCGCCCGCATCCGCGAGCGCAAGCGCTTTGCCGACGTGATCCGCGCGATCCTCGCCGATGGCGTCGCCAGCGGCGAGTTCCCGGCCCAGAACCTCGACGCCAGTGCCGCCTGCATCGTCGGTGCCTACACCGAGGCCCTGGTCGGGCCGATCGGGCCGACGCGCGACGTGGTCAAGGATCGCGAAGCGCTGATCCGCTCGATCTGCGTGTTCTGCGTGCGCGCCGTCGGTGGTCAGGTCGTCTGAATCGGCCGGACCTCGGTCAATCCGGCAGGCGACGGACAATGCCGCCGATGACACGGTGACAAGCGCCACAAAAGACAAAGGCCGGTTGCCCGGCCTTTCACGAGATGCCACTGCTGCCTTTGAATCTAAAGCTGTTTTAGCGCGGAGGCACGGAGAACGGCCAAGAGGAGGACATCAAAAGCTTGGAAAGAAAACGCTTGTTGATCTTTCATTTCGCTTTTTTGCGTTCTCCTCTCAGCTTTTCTCTGCGCCTCCGCGCTAAAAGCTTTTCAGCAATTGCCGCCGATCAAGCCTTCGCTTCAAGTTCCGGCACCAGCGCGAACAGATCGCCCACCAGACCGTAATCCGCCACTTCAAAGATCGGCGCTTCCGGATCCTTGTTGATGGCGACGATGGTGCGGGCGTCCTTGATGCCGGCGAGATGCTGGATCGCGCCCGAGATGCCGATCGCGAAGTACAGCTCCGGGGCGATGATCTTGCCGGTCTGACCGACCTGCATGTCGTTCGGCACGTAGCCCGAGTCGACCGCGGCGCGGCTGGCGCCGACGCCGGCCTTCAGCTTGTCGGCCAGCGAATAGATGATCGAGAAGTTCTCGCTCGAACCCAGGGCACGGCCGCCGGAGACCACGCGGGTGGCGCTCTGCAGTTCCGGACGCTCGCTCTTCTGCGCCGCCAGCGACACGAAACGGGTGTGGCCCGGGATCACGGCGTCGACGCTGATCTTTTCGATCGGCGCGGCAGCAGCGGCGGCACCGGTGGCCTGGAACGAGGCCAGACGGATGGTGGCGACGATTGCCGGCGCGGCCGGTGCTTCGACGGTCAGGATCGCGTTACCGGCGTAGATCGGGCGATCGAAGCTGGTCGCCGAGTGGACGGCCATGATGTCCGACACCTGCTGGACGCCAAGCTTGGCGGCCACGCGCGGCAGGAAATCCTTGCCGCTGGTGGTACCGGCGGCCAGCACATGGCTGTAGCCGCCGCTCTGGGTCAGGGCGACGATCTGCGGGGCGATGGCGCTGGCCACGTAGTCGTCGTTGCCGGCGCGGTCGACGACCAGCACCTTGGCGACGCCATCAAGGGCGGCGGCCTGGGCGGCAACCGCCGCGCCATCGTTGGCGAACACGGCGACATGGATATCGCCGCCGATGGCCTTGGCCGCGTTGACGACCTTGGCGATACCGCTGTTCAGCTTGCCGTCGGCGTGCTGGCCGATGACGAGAATCTTGCTCATGGATGCATCCTCAAAAAGGTATTCGGTTTGAAGCGAAAGCTGATCTGTGCGGCGAGCCGCGCCGTCCGGATGAATCCGGACCTACGGGCTTCAGATCAGGCCCTTGGCCTTGAGCGCGGTGACCAGCTCGTCGACCGTCTTGACCATCACGCCCTTCGAGCGCTTCGGCGGATTGGCGGTCTTGACCGACTTCAGGCCGGCGATGGCGGTGACGCCGAGATCGGCCAGCGATACCGTTTCGATCGGCTTCTTCTTCGCCTTCATGATGTCCGGCAGCTTCAGATAGCGCGGCTCGTTCAAGCGCAGATCGGTGGTGATGATGCCCGGCAGGTCAAACTCCAAGGTTTCAAGGCCGGCGTCGACTTCGCGGGTGACCACGGCCTTGCCGCCGTCGATATCGACTTTCGAGGCGAACGTCGCCTGCGGCAGGTCGAGCAGGGCGGCCACCATCTGGCCGGTCTGCGCAGCGTCGTCGTCGATCGCCTGCTTGCCGAGGAAGAACAGTTCCGCACCTTCCTTCTTGAACACGGCGGCGAGCGCCATGGCGGCGGTCAGCGGCTGGATTTCTTCATCGACCTTCACATGCACGGCGCGGTCGGCACCGAAGGCGAGCGCGGTACGCAGCGTTTCCTCGCACTTCTGGCCGCCGACGGTGACCGCGATGATCTCGGTGACCTTGCCCTTCTCCTTCAGGCGCACCGCTTCTTCCATCGCGATCTCGTCGAAAGGGTTGACGCTGTGCTTGACACCGTCGACCACCACACCCGAGCCGTCCGGCTTGACCTGGATGCGGACGTTGTAGTCGATCACTCGTTTGACGCTGACCAGTGCTTTCATCTTCTCTCTCTAGCGAACCACAGTGATTGAAATTCGGGTGGACCTGTCAGGCGCCGACGCCGAACAGGCCGTTGCGCCGCAGCATGTTCAGTTCCGCGAGCCCGCCGATGCTGACGCCGGTTTCCTTGATCAGGCCGTCCTTCAGGCCGTAGACCCAGGCATGCACGGTGAGCGGCTGGCCGCGATCCCAGGCATCGCGAACGATGGTGGTTTCGCAGACATGCCCGGCCTGCGAAATGGCGTTGAACTCGCACAGCAGGTCGCCGCGCTTGACCCGGTCCGGCTCGGCTTCGAGCTTGTCGTGGTAGCGCTCGATGACATCGCGGACATGCTGCAACCAGTTGTCGACCAGGCCGACGCGCGCGCCGTTCATCGCCGCCAACACGCCGCCGCAGCCGTAGTGGCCGACCACTAGCACATGCTTCACCTTCAGCACGTCGATCGCGTACTGCATGACCGACAGGCAGTTGAGGTCGGTGTGCACCACCACGTTGGCGATGTTGCGATGGACGAATACGCCGCCCGGCGGCAGGCCGACGATCTCGTTGGCCGGCACGCGGCTGTCCGAGCAGCCGATCCACAGGTATTCCGGGGCCTGCTGCTTCGACAGCTCGGCAAAAAAGCCCGGATGGCGCTGCTCGACACCGGCAGCCCAGGCCTTGTTGCTGTCGAGCAGCGGTTTCAGTTCGGACATCGGCGTGCCTCTCGGTCAGTTCGGGGACCGGCAGATTACATCGTCGCGTAATTCGGGCCGCCCGAGCCTTCCGGGGCGATCCAGGTGATGTTCTGCGCCGGGTCCTTGATGTCGCAGGTCTTGCAGTGCACGCAGTTCTGGGCGTTGATCTGGAAGCGCTTCGCATCGCCCTCGCCGATCACTTCGTAGACGCCGGCCGGGCAGTAACGCTGGGCGGGTTCGTCGTACATCGGCAGGTTCTTGGCGATCGGAATCGTCGCGTCGGCCAGCTTCAGATGCACCGGCTGCTCTTCATCGTGGTTGGTCGAGGACAGGAACACCGACGACAGCTTGTCGAAGCTTAAACGGCCGTCCGGCTTGCGGTAGACCGGCTTGGTGCTGCTCGCGGCCAGCTTCAGGGTGAGATGGTCCGGCGTGGTGTCGTGCAGGGTCAGCGGAATCTTGCCGCCGAACAGATTCTGGTCGACCCAGTTGAAAGCACCGCCGAACAGGATGCCGAACTTGTGGATCGCCGGGCCGAAGTTGCGGCTGCGATACAGCTCATCAAACAGCCAGCTGGCCTTGAAATCCGCCGTGTAGCCGACCAGATCGTCACCGCCCACCGCGCCCGCCAGCAGCACCGTGGCCGCCGCATCTGCCGCGAGCATGCCGCTCTTCATCGCGGTGTGACTGCCCTTGATCTTCGAGAAATTCATGGTGCCGAGGTCGCAGCCGACCAGCACGCCGCCCGGGAACGTCATCTTCGGCAGCGAGTTGAAGCCGCCCTTGGCGATGGCGCGCGCGCCGTACGAAAGACGCGTGCCGCCTTCCAGATGCTCGGCGATCTTCGGGTGATGCTTGAAGCGCTGGAACTCGTCGAACGGCGACAGGTAGGGGTTCGAGTACGACAGATCGATGATCAGGCCGACCACCACCTGATTGTCTTCGAGGTGGTAAAGGAACGAGCCGCCGGTTGCTTCCGAACCCAGACCCAGCGGCCAGCCGGCACCGTGGACGACCAGACCCGGCTGGTGCTTCGAGGAATCGACCTTCCAGAGTTCCTTGATGCCGATGCCGTAATGCTGCGGATCGGCGTCCTTGTCGAGCGCGAAATCCTTCAGCAGGCGCTTGCCGATGTGGCCGCGGCAGCCTTCGGCAAAAAAGGTGTACTTGGCGCGGATTTCCGGGCCCGGGGCGAAGTTATCGGTCTGCTCGCCGTGGCGGTCGATGCCCTTGTCGCCGATGGTGATGCCCTTGACCACGCCTTCTTCGATGATGACGTCCTGTGCGGCGAACTCAGGAATGATGTCGACGCCCAGACCTTCCGCCTGTGCGGCCAGCCAGCGCACCAGTTTCCCGAGGGAAATGATGTAGTTGCCTTCGTTGTGCATCGGCTTCGGCACGAACAGGCCGGGCAACTTCACGGCCGTGGTTGCGCTGCGGAACAGATAGATGTCGTCGCGGACCACCGGGGTTTCCAGCGGCGCGCCGAGTTCCTTCCAGTTCGGGAACAGCTCGGTCAGTGCGCGCGGCTCGAACACCGCGCCAGACAGGATATGGGCACCGACTTCCGAGCCTTTCTCGACCACGCAGACGGAAATTTCGCCGCCTGCTTCGGCCGCTTTCTGCTTCAGACGACAGGCTGCGGACAGACCGGCGGGGCCGGCACCGACGATGACAACGTCGTACTCCATCACATCGCGTTCAACGGACATGGCGCACTCGCAGGACTCAAGGAATTCGGGCCAAAACGGCACAATACTTTACCGTATTGTAACGCGCTTATTGCACTGCACCATCCGGGTGTGGGCTGGCTTCGGCGACAGTATATCGTACGGTACCGTACTAGTTCAGCGGATGAAGCGTGAATCAAAAGTTAATCGCAAAGGCGCAAAGAACAGCCAAGAGGAGAAAGGCAAAAGATAAGGAAACCGAACGTGACTGCACGTTGAAAATTGCGCGTCAACTCATTCTTCGACCTCGGTTTGTTCGTTCCCCTCAATTCCTCGCCTCTCTTTGCGTCCTTTCTTTTCCCTTTGCGCCTTTGCGTTTAACGGTTAGTTTCAAGCTTCTGCTCAGCCGTCAAACCATGCCGCGCGGCACCGGAATCGGGTAATCCAGCGACATCTGCGCAAAGGCCTTGCCCTGCGGATCGCTGCGCAGGGACGCCGCGCCGCCGCCGCCGAGCGCATGACGCAGCAGGAAATTCAGGCTGTTGCTGGCCGGCAGGTCCCAGCGTTCGACAGACCCTTTGTCGGACAGCACATGCGCGAAGTAAGCCTGCACGGCAGTCGGCGTCAGGGCCGCGCGGATGTACGGCAGGTACTCCGGCTTGCGCGCAGCGACGCCGATATTGGCGTGGTCGCCCTTGTCACCGGAGCGGGCGATGGCGAGGCGGATCAGCGGCACTTCGACGATCTCGCCATCAAAGATCGCCGCTGCCGGCTCCGCCTGCGGCGCAGGCGATTGATAGCCGCCCGCAGTCGGCACATCCACCGGAAACCGCTGCTCGCCGATCACCACTTCGATCGCCAGCCGATCCTTGGCCACCAGCGTCGAAAACAGCTTCGGCATCATGTTCGCTTCCGGGCGACCACTGCCGAAATAGCCGGTGTAGCCGGGCGACATCGCCGTCGCGGCCTGGGCGATTTCGCGAGCAAACAGCTTCATCGCCTTCGGGTTTGGATGATGCACGGCGATCTTGACCACCACTTCGCGGGTCGCCGCCGCGCCCGGCCGGGCATGCGGCCCGTAGCTTTCCTCGGCCCCGATGCAATGGATGTCGACGCCGGTGAAATCACCGAGCTGCTGTTCAAGCAACTGCCGGCGGATCTTTTCGATCACCGCCGTGGCCGAGGCCCGGCCCTTCTTCGCGGCGTCGATACCGCCGATCATGAACAGTGCCGCGCAGCGCATGCCGGCCGGATAAGTCGCGCTGGCCTTGTAATGTGCCGTCGGCGCGGTGCCGCGCGCGCCACTCACGCGAACGCGATGTTCGCCAAGCTGTTCGAGCCGCACGTTGGTGAAATCGCAGGTGACATCGGGAAGCAGATAGGCACGCGGATCGCCGATCTCGTAGAGCATCTGCTCCAGCACCGTATTGACCGACACCAGCCCGCCGGTACCTTCCGGCTTGGTGATCACGAAGCTGCCGTCGGCCGCGCAGTCGACGATCGGGAAACCCATGTCGGCAAAGCCGGGGGCCGCCAATTCCCAATCGGTGAAATTGCCGCCGTTCGACTGCACACCGCATTCGACAATGTGGCCGGCGACGCTTCCCGCGGCCAGCAAGTCGTAATCGGTCGGCTGCCAGCCGAATTCGTGCATCAGCGGGCCGAGCACCACGGCGGAGTCGACACAGCGGCCGGTGATCACGATATCCGCGCCCGCCTCTAGTGCTTTCGCGATCGGGATCGCGCCGAGATAGGCGTTCAGCGACAGCAAGGTGGCCGGTGCCGGCGCGCCGCTTTCCCAGTCGAGGAGATCGGCAAATTCCTTCCGGCGCGGGATCAGGTCGTCGCCCAGCACCACCGCCACGCGCAAATCGACCCCAGCCTTTACAGCAGCCGCTTCAAGTGCCGCCTTGCAAGCCAGCGGATTGACGCCGCCGGCATTGGCCACCACCTTGACCCCTTGCCGGCGGATCTCCGGCAGCAGCGGGGCCATCACATGCTCGACGAAATCGTTGGCGTAACCCTCGTTGGCATCCTTCATCCGCTTGGCCGCGAGGATCGACATGGTGATCTCGGCCAGATAGTCGAAAACCAGGTAATCGACTTTTCCAAGGCGCAGCAACTGTGCCGCCGCCGTGTTCGTGTCGCCCCAGAACGCGGAAGCGCAGCCGATGCGGACGGATCGCGGGTTCGTTTGCGAATTCATGGAATTGCACTGCCAAGGTCAGGGACTTCAATCTGCCGGATGCCGGGCGTGATTGCCAGAACAACGGGGCTTACCGGTCGTGACAAAAAGGTTCTCACGCGGAGAACGCAGAGGACGCGGAGAAAAGCAAAAGCGGGACAATTAAAAAAGGAGAACACGAAAAAAGCTTTCTTTGTGCCTTCGTATCCCGGACTTCTTTGCCTTGCGCTTCTCTCGCTTGAGTCTTTCTCTGCGGTCTTTGCGTACTCCGCGTGAGACCCGCTTTTCTTAGCCAAGCAGAATCAGGCCCCACCAGAGCGCAACAGCAGCAAACAGCCCCGCCACCAGATCATCGACCATGATCCCGATGCCGCCCTGCAAGCGGGCATCGAGCCAACTGATTGGCCATGGCTTCCAGATGTCGAAAATGCGGAACAGAACGAACGCGGCGATCAGGCCCGGAATCAGGCCGTGGCGGTTCAGCGCGAACACCGGCAGCAGGGGTGCGGCGGCAATCACATAGCCGACGATTTCGTCGAACACGATGCCGCCGTAGTCGTGCACGCCGAGCCGGCGTGCGGATTCTCCGCATAGCCAGCAGCCGAACACGCTGAGCGCGATGGTGAGCATCGCGAACAGCGGCAGGCTCAGATTCATCACCGCGAGGAACAGCGGGATGCCGACCAGCGTGCCCGCCGTGCCCGGGCCTTTCGGCACCAGGCCGGTGCCGAAGCCGAAGGCGAGCAGATGCACCGGCGAAGCGAAGATGACCGAGGCTTGCGGTCGCCAGGCATTGCGGGCGGACTTCCCGCCTCGGCTCATCGGCTCAGCGCCGGAAGCCGCTAACGAAATTCCACAAGAGGCCGGTGGCGTGGATGTCCTGCGTCGTGGTGCCCACGAACGAGGCATCGCCGCCCGGCCAGCCGTGGCCGCCGCCTTCGATGGTGTACAGCTCCAGCCGGGTGCCGCCTGCGCAACCGGTGTACTGATCGCGTTGCACGCGGGTGCCGTCGATCACGCGGTCCGGCAGCGTGGTTGCGACGATGCCGCCGCAGCGCTGCTGATCGTTCCAGAACGTCAGCGTGCCGGCCGCCGAACGCTGGCCGTTGGCCTGCTCCGGAAACACGCCGTTGTAGGCGACGATCAGGTCGGCGTTGCCGAGAAAGTAGATCTTCGGTCGCTGCACGGCAGGATTGCAGGTAGCGACCAGCGAATTGCGCATGGTCGCGCCGTCGATCGCGAACGCGGCGATCTTGTCCGAACGGTCGCAGGCCAGACGCTGGGTCATGAAGCCGCCGCTGGAAAAGCCGGTGGCGTAGACGCGGTTGGCGTCGATGCTGCCCTGGGCGGCAAGGGTGTCGATGATCAGGGTAATGAAGCGCACATCGTCGGAACGGCCGGCCGCCGCTTCGTCATTCCAGCCGCCGGCATTGGATTGCGGCAGCACCACCCAGAAGCCCTGGGTCAGCGCGTAATCGGCGACATCGGTCAGATTCGCCATCGTTTCCGAAGACGTGAACGAAGGGTGCAGCATCACCAGCAGCGGCGGATTGCTGAGGGTGGCCTCCGGCCGCAGCAGGATGTAGCGGCGCGTCTCGCCGTCGACATTGATCTGCGTCGAGGTCGCCGAGGTGCCGACGGCGATGCGGGTCACGCCGCTGCCGGTGTTGACGTTCTGCTGCTCGATCGTTCCGCCGGGGACCAGAAAGCCGTTTTCAGGGTCGATGGTGACGGTGGGCGTCGGCCCGGGTCCGGGGCCAGGACCTGGGCCGGGACCGCCGGGGCCGGGATTCACCGGATCGTCGTCGGCGGCATCGCTGCCACCACCCGAACAGGCCGACAGTGCGGCACAGGCCAACAGCATCGCGATCAACGTCGCTTGCAAATTTTTCACGACTCCCCCCGAGGCGCAGATATGAGTCCGCATGATTCCATTGCCGAACTGCGGCACGACTCCGTCGATTGCGCGAGCGGTTGCCCGGGCGCGATGACGGGTAAAGCAACGTGTTGCGACGATGGGCTCATGCGATGAAAGCCTGCACGCGCATGCCCTGACCCCAAAGCCGACTGCCGATCGTCATCATTTGTTGCGGGTCGCCGCTGCTGTGCCATCGCAATACGGCAGCAGGCCGGTCCGCGGATGCGAGCGTAGCCGGCAGCAGGCTGTCGACCCGCCGGGCGACGGCCGCGCCGGTATCCAGCAGGATGATTCCCGGGCCGACGATCTCAGCAAGCGGGGCGCGCAGGAAAGGATAGTGCGTGCAGCCGAGCACCAGCACATCGGCCCCGGCGGCGACCAATGGCCGCGCGTATTCGGCCAGCAGGCGACGGGTTTCCGGGCCGTCCAGATCGCCGTTCTCGACCTGTTCGACCAGCCCCGGACAGGGCTGGGTGATCACCCGCACCGTGCCGCGATGGCGGTCGATCAGCCGATGCAGCTTGTCGCCGGCCAGGGCAGCACCCGTGGCCAGCACGCCGATCACGCCGCTCTGCGTCGCCGCGACCGCCGGCTTGACGGCCGGCTCCATGCCGACGAAGGGCACCGAGTAATGGGCGCGCAGGTATTCCACGGCGGCGATGGTCGCGGTGTTGCAGGCGACCACGATCAGCTGCGCGCCCTGCCCGAGCAGGAATTCCGTAATGATTTCAGCGCGCTCGATGATCTGGTCGGCGGACTTGCCGCCGTAGGGGCAATGGCCGGAATCGGCGACGTAGATCGTCGACAGGTCCGGCCGCCGGGCGACGATCTCGCGCAGCACGCTCAGGCCGCCGAGGCCGGAATCGAAGACACCGATCGGCGCGGGCTCAGCCATGCGCGGCGCTGCCATCATCGAAATGGCGATAGCCGTGCTGTGGGCCGTCGATGGGCAGGCCGCCGCGCGTCCAGCGCAGACCAGGCTCGGCGCTGATCACGCCGATCGCGGTCAGCGTGGTTCCTGTCGCTTCGACTGCCGCCCGCGCTTCACGCAAGCGCGACGACGGCAGGCAGACGCAGAGTTCGTAGTCGTCGCCGCCTGCGGCTTGCAAGGTCAGACGCTCGGCGGATTCGGTCGCGAGGGCGAAGGCTTCCGACATCGGCAATGTTTCGGCGTCGAGTTCCGCACCCATGCCGCTCGCCGCCAGCACATGGCCGAGATCGCCGGCCAGGCCATCGGACAGGTCGATCGCCGCTGTCGCGATGCCACGCAGGGCAAGCCCGGCGTCGATGCGCGGCGTCGGGCGATCCAGACGCTGTTGCAGTGCCGGCGCGCGACCGGACAGCGCCAGTGCGGCGTCGCCCAGCGTGCCGGTGACGCAGACGACATCGCCGGCTTTGGCACCCTCGCGGCGCAGTGCCGTGCCAGCCGGTGCGCTGCCGACCGCGGTAATGGTGATCGACAGCGGTCCGCGCGTCGTGTCGCCACCGACCAGGGCGATGCCGTGCTGCTCGCTCAGTTCTCGCAGGCCATCGGCAAACCCGGCCAGCCAGTCTTCATCAGACGACGGCAGGGTCAGCGCCAGCAGGCACCACAGTGGCTTGGCACCCATCGCCGCGAGGTCGGACAGGTTCACGGCCAGCGCTTTCCAGCCGATGTCATGCGCAACGGTGTCGAGCGGGAAATGGCGACCGGCGACCAGCGTGTCGCTGGTCATCAGCAACTCATGGCCGGGCGGCGGAATCAGGATGGCTGCGTCGTCTCCGATCCCAAGGCGGACGCCGGAAGCACTGTCTGTCAGGCCGGCGAAATATCGGCGGATGAGTGAAAACTCATCCAAGATCAATGCCCTGCGCTGATCTCGTGGACCCGCGTCAGACGCGCGATCTTGTCGAGCACGCCGTTGACGAACTTGTAGCCGTCTTCGGCACCGAACACCTTGGCGAGATTGACCGCTTCGTTGACCACCACCTTGTACGGCACTTCCGGGCGGTGGTTCAGCTCGTACGCGCCCATCAGCAGCACCGAATATTCCACCGGATCGAGCTGATTCAACGGCCGATCCAGATGCGGCACGATCTGCGTGGTCAGCACCGCCGCTTCGTTCACCGTGCCGTGCAGCAACTCGGTGAAATAGGTCGGATCGGCGCGGCCGAAGCCGTCCGGCATCTCGCGGAATTCCTTGATCAGGGTCTCGGTCGCGGTCTGGTTGAGGATCCACTGATACAGCGCCTGCACCGTGAGCCGACGGGCAAGGCCGCGACGACTCGTGGGGTTGACGCCCTGCCCGGCCTGCGGGCTGCCCGGCTCAGACACCGACTTCATCCAGCAGCGCGATCATTTCCAGCATCGCGGCGGCGGCCTCGTAGCCCTTGTTGGTCTTGCCGGGTTTGCAGCGTTCGAAAGCCTGCTCGGCAGTGTTGACCGTCAGCACGCCGAAGCCGAGCGCGGTCTTGTAGATCTGCGAGGCCTCGCGCAAGCCGCGCGAGCATTCACCGGCGACGAAATCGAAGTGCGGCGTGTCGCCGCGGATCACCGCACCGAGCGCGACCACACCATCGAAATTGCCGCTGTCCATCAGTGCCGACACCGCCAGCGGCAGCTCGAAGGCACCCGGGGCGTGGAAGTGCTTGACGTTGGCCGGGGCGACGCCCCAGTCCTTCAGGCACTTGACGACGCCTTCGTTCAAGGCCTCGACGATCTCGACATTCCAGCGCGTCGCGATCACCGCGATGCGCTTGTGGCGGAACGCACCCTTGGCGGGCTTCGGTGGCGCGGCGTAACCGCTCTTGTGAGCGACGGGCAACGGGGTCTTCGGGGCGGCTTTCGGCACGTAGGAACTCTTAGTGAATGTGAACGTATTCAACGACTTCGAGACCGAAGCCGGACAGCGCCTGCATGCGGTACGAGGCACCCGACAGCACGCGCATCCGGCGCACGCCGAGGTCGATCAGGATCTGCGCGCCGATGCCGTAGGTGCGCAAGGATTGCGCATCGTCACCGGCTGATGCCGTCGGTGTCGCCGCATGCGGCGTCGACAGGGCAATGATCTGCTTGACCAGATCGCGCGGCGAGGCCGTCTTGCGCAGCAGCACCACGACCCCGCTGCCTTCCTCGGCGATGCGCTTCATTGCCTTGCGCAGCGGCCAGGAGAAATCGGCGTGCTCCACACAGAGCACGTCGGACAGCAGATTGCCGACGTGGACGCGGACCAAGGTCGGCTTGTCGGCTTCGACGTTGCCGCGAACAAGCGCCAGATGCAGCGTGTTCTCGACCGCGTCCTGGTAAGTCACCAGGCGGAAATCGCCAAATTCGGTGCGCACCGTGGTTTCGGCAACGCGCTCGATGGTGTGCTCGTGGTGCAGGCGGTAGCGGATCAGGTCGGCAATGGTGCCGATCTTGAGGTTGTGCTCGCGGGCGAAGATTTCCAGGTCCGGACGGCGGGCCATGGTGCCGTCTTCATTGAGGATTTCGACGATCACCGAAGCCGGTTCCAGCCCGGCAAGACGGGCCAGATCGCAGCCCGCTTCGGTATGGCCGGCGCGGGTCAGCACGCCACCCGGCTGGGCCATCAGCGGGAAGATGTGGCCCGGCTGGACCAGATCTTCTGGACGGGCATCGGCCTTCACGGCGGCGCGCACGGTGACCGCGCGATCGTGTGCCGAGATGCCGGTGGTGACGCCCTGCGAGGCTTCGATCGACACCGTGAACGCGGTCTGATGCAGGTCATCGCCGTAGGCGACCATCGGCGGCAGGCGCAGCTGGCGGCAGCGTTCGGCGGTCAGGGTCAGGCAGATCAGGCCACGGCCGAAACGGGCCATGAAGTTGATGTCTTCGGGCCGGCAATGGCTGGCGGCCATGATCAGATCGCCTTCGTTCTCGCGATCCTCGTCGTCCATGATGACGACCATCTTGCCGGCCTTGATGTCGGCAATGATGTCTTCGGTGCTGTCGAGTCCGCGCAGGGCGCGGGCGTCGGAAATCGGGTGGACGTTACTCACTGCGGGCCTCCAGCAGGCGTTCGAGATAGCGCGCGATCAGGTCGACTTCGAGGTTGACCGCGCCACCCGGCTCCAGACCCCCCAGGGTCGTGTGCTCCCAGGTATGCGGCACGATGTTGACCTCGAACCGGCAATGATCGACGGCGTTGACCGTCAAGCTTACTCCGTCGATGGCCACCGAGCCCTTGCGGGCGATGTAGCGGGCGATCGACTTCGGCGCTTCAAACGTCAGTCGCCAGGAGCGCGCATCGACATGTTTCTCGACCAGATGACCGACGCCATCGACATGGCCGGACATCATGTGGCCGCCGAGCGGCTTCTGCGGCGTCAGCGCCCGTTCCAGGTTCAGCTTTGTTCCGACCTGCCAGTGGCGCGCGGTGGTCGCATCCAGCGTTTCGACCGAGACATCGGCGACGAAAGCCTTGCCCGGCAGGGCGACGGCGGTCAGGCAGACGCCGTTGCTGGCAATCGAATCGCCGAGATTGACGCCGTCCAGATAGGGGCCGTCTGTGGCGATGGTCAGGCGCACATCGCCGCCGACCTGCTCGATCCTGTCGACTCTCCCGAGCGCTTCAACGATTCCGGTAAACATCCTTAGCTTTCCCTGCCCGCAATGCGGGCCGTGATTTTGAGATCGTGGCCGATGAATTCGGCCGAGGTGAATTGCAGCGCCACGTGATCGGCCAGCCGTTCGAGGCCGGGCAGATGCACGAGGCCGCGCGCCGCGTCACCCAGCAGCTTGGGTGCGGTGTAGACCACCAGTTCGTCGACGAGCCCCGCCCGCAGGAAGCTGCCAGCGAGGCGCGGGCCGCATTCGACCAGCACTTCGTTGACGTCGCGGCCCGCCAGATACGACAGCGCCGCCGGCAGCGAGACATGGCCGTCGGCATCACGCGGCAACACGGCGGTTTCCACACCTTCGGGGGCGGTTGCAGCGCTCGCCGTCAGCCAGAAACGCTGCGCATGGCCGGTCCAGACCTTGGCCGAGGCCGGAACCCGCGCGTGACTATCGAGCACGATGCGATCCGG
Source organism: Nevskia sp. (assembly GCA_021732745.1). Taxonomy (GTDB): domain Bacteria; phylum Pseudomonadota; class Gammaproteobacteria; order Nevskiales; family Nevskiaceae; genus Nevskia. Next base: position 151,818 of record JAKFUK010000003.1, read on the forward strand.
CTGACGCCAGCCTTCGCGTTCCGCCTGCGGTAGCCGGACGCTGAGTTCGGGATCGTCGGCCAGCACGGTGTCGCTGCTGGTCAGCACGGCACCGGCTTCGGCGCGCAGGCGATGGACGTCGGCTCGGGCCTCATCCCCGGTGATCCAGCGCGATTCGCCGCTGGCCATCGCGGTGCGGCCGTCGAGGCTCATCGCCAGTTTCAGCGTGACAAACGGCCGCTTGCGCTCGATCCGCGACAGGAAACCACGCGCGAGTTCGCGCGCTTCGGCTTCCAGCAGGCCGGATTCGCAGGCAATGCCGGCGGCCCGCAGCTTGGCGAATCCGGCGCCGGCGACTTGAGGATGAGGATCGCCGACCGCCACGAACACCCGGGCGACACCGGCCGCAATCAGCGCATCGGCGCAGGGCGGCGTGCGGCCGTGATGGGCGCAGGGTTCCAGCGTCACGTAGGCGTCGGCACCACGGGCACGTTCGCCGGCCATACGCAGCGCGAACACTTCGGCATGCGGTTCGCCGGCGCGCTGATGCCAGCCTTCGCCAACGATCTGTGGTCCATCGGCGCCATCGCGAACCAGCACGCAGCCGACACGCGGGTTCGGCTGGGTGGTGCATTTGCCGCGTGCGGCAAGCGCCAGCGCGCGGCGCATGTAGGTTTCCGACGCGCTCACTTGACCCGCTTGGTCGCCTTGGCGGGCTTTTCGTGATCGGCCAGCAGACGCTTTTCGGCAGCGGCAGTGGCCGCCGCAGCGGCCGGCGTTTCGGCTTCGATCAGCAGCAACTGGCTGCGCCGCGCTTCCGGCGTCGGCAGCTGTTCGAGGCGATTGATTTCCTCGCGGAAGGCATTGACGTCGGCGAATGCGCGGTAGATTGAGGCAAAACGCACGTAGGCGACGTGGTCGAGATCGCGTAGCTCATCCATCACCCATTCGCCGATCCGCATCGACGGCACTTCGCGTTCGTTGACCGCGCGCATCTTGCGCATCACGTTCTCGATCGCGTGATCGACCTTCTCCGGCGGCACCGGCCGCTTGAAGATCGCGTGCTCGATGCCGCGTCGCAGCTTGTCCTCGTCGAAGGGCTCCGGCGTGCCGGCGCGCTTCAGCACATACGGCATCTGCAACTGCGCGCGTTCGAACGTCGTGAATCGCGCGTCGCAGATCGGGCATTCACGCCGCCGCCGCACCTGCGTGCCGTCCTCGAACAGCCGCGAGTCGATGACTCGGGTGTCGGTGGCCTTGCAGAACGGGCATTGCACGCGCTATGCCCTCGTGAGGGGGGAGGCGTGAGGCGTGAGGCGGAACGGCGACGAAGCGCACGCCGAAGCATGCGCGAAGCGAGGCTTTCCCGCCTCACGCCTCACGCCTCACCCCTCACGGTCATCATCGCCTCACGCCTCACGATCCGTAGACGGGAAACCGCGCCGTCAGCTTCGCCACTTCGCTGCTGACTCGGGCAATGACGCCATCGACATCGCCGCCGCTGCTCATCGCGTCGACAACGTCGGCGATCCAGCCGGCAACCGAGGCCATTTCCGCTTCCTTGAACCCGCGCGTCGTCGAGGCCGGCGAGCCGAGACGCAGGCCGGAGGTGACGAACGCCGACTTCGGATCGTTGGGCACCGAGTTCTTGTTCGCGGTGATGTGGGCGCGGCCGAGCGCGGCTTCCGCGTCCTTGCCGGTGATGTTCTTGGCGACCAGATCGAGCAGGAACAGGTGGTTGTCGGTGCCGCCGGACACGACCTTGTAACCGCGATCGAGGAACACCTTGGCCATCGCCCGGGCATTGGCGACGACCTGCCGCTGGTAGACCTTGAACGACGGGTCCAGCGCTTCGCGGAAGGCGACCGCCTTGGCGGCGATCACATGCATCAGCGGGCCGCCCTGGATGCCGGGGAACACCGCCGAATTCATCTTCTTGGCGAATTCCTCACCCTGACCCTGGGCCAGGATGATGCCGCCGCGCGGGCCTCTGAGGGTCTTGTGGGTGGTGGACGTGACGACGTGGGCGTGCGGCAGCGGGCTCGGGTATTCGCCAGCGGCGACCAGACCGGCGACATGCGCCATGTCGACCCAGAAATAGGCACCGACCTTGTCGGCGATCTCACGCATCCGCTTCCAGTCCTTGACCCGCGAATAGGCCGAGAAGCCGCCGATCAAGAGCTTCGGCTTGTGCTCGATGGCCAGACGTTCCATCTCGTCGTAGTCGATCAGGCCGGTTTCGGCGTTCAGTCCGTAGGGCACGATCTTGTACTGCTTGCCGGAGAAATTGGCCGGATGGCCGTGCGTGAGGTGGCCGCCCTGCGCCAGGTTCATGCCCATGACCACGTCGCCGGGGCTGACCAGGGTCAGGAAGATCGCGGCATTGGCCTGGGCACCGGAATGCGGCTGGACATTGGCGTAATCGCAGTCGAACAGCTGCTTGACCCGGTCGATCGCCAGCTGCTCGGCAATGTCGGCGAACTCGCAGCCGCCGTAGTAGCGCTTGCCCGGATAGCCTTCCGCGTACTTGTTGGTCAGCTGCCCACCCTGCGCTTCCATGACTGCCGGGCTGGCGTAGTTTTCCGAGGCGATCAGCTCGATATGCGCCTCTTGACGGCCGGCTTCGGCGACGAGGGCGGCGTTGAGTTCGGGATCAAACTGGGCAAGTGACGGGGCGTGGGTGTACATGGCTATGCAGTCAAAATGAAAAGAGAAGGGTTCACGCAAAGAACGCGGAGAAAGACCAACATCGAAAATCTTGTGTTTTCTCTGCGTTCCTCCGCGTTCTCCGCGTGAGAAATGCTGTTAATCAACCACTTCCAGCATCAGATCCAGCGCCCGGCGCGCCGGCACGGCGATGTCCTTCGGCACCTGGATGCGGTTGACGACGGTGCCGGCGACCAGGTTGTCGAGCACCCAGGCCAGATGCTGCGGATCGGTGCGGAACATCGTCGAGCACATGCAGACCATCGGCGACATGAACTGCACGGTGACGCCCTTCGGCTTCATCTCGTCTCTGAGACGATTCACGAGGTTCAGCTCAGTGCCGACCAGCCAATGCGAACCGGGCTCGGCCGCGCGAACCACGCGCAGGATGTACTCGGTGGAACCGACGAAATCCGATGCCTGACAGACCTCGTAGGAGTTTTCCGGGTGGCTGATGACGTGGCCGTTCGGCACTTCGCGCCGAAACTTCTCGATCTGCGCCGGGTGGAACATCTGGTGGACCGAGCAGAAGCCCTTCCACAGGATGATCTTCGCGTTGCGAATCTCGTCGGCCGTCAAGCCGCCCTGCGGCTTGGTGAAGTCCCAGGTGACCATCTGTCCAAGCTTTAGCCCCATGGTCAGGCCAGTGTTGCGACCCAGGTGCTGGTCGGGGAAGAACAGCACCTTCTCGCGGCGGCCGAACGACCATTCGAGCACCGCACGGGCATTCGAGGACGTACAGACGATGCCGCCGTGATTGCCGCAGAAGGCTTTCAGGTCAGCGGCTGAATTGATGTAGGTCACCGGGGTGACTTTCTGATCCGGATCAAGGATTTGCGACAGCTCTTCCCAGCACTTGCGGACCTTGACCAAGTTCGCCATGTCGGCCATCGAGCAGCCGGCGGCGAGGTCCGGGAGGATCACCTGGCGCTTGCCGTCGGTGACGATGTCCGCCACTTCGGCCATGAAGTGCACGCCGCAGAACACGATGTATTCGGCGGTGGTATTGGCCGCGAGCTGCGACAGCTTCAGCGAATCGCCCGAGAAATGGGCGTGCTTGAACACTTCGTCGCGCTGGTAGTGATGGCCGAGGATGGCCAGACGATCGCCGAGAATCGCTTTCGCGGCCTCGATGCGGGCGTCGCAGGATTCGTCATCCAGCAGGTTGAACGGATCGATCTTCAATGCGGCGGACATGCCGTGCCTCCTTCCTGCGCCGCGTATGAACCATTGCGGCAGTGCGTCATTTTACGGCTAGAAAATGGGTAGCGGCTCGAATGTTTGCGGGCACAGGGCCGGTTCGGTGCCCGGTACCGGTGCCGTGCTGGTGTAGGCCGCGGTGGCAGTGAATGCGGTGGCGGAGCCGTTGAGCACCGTCGCGGTGATCGTTGCCGTGCCTGGAATGATGCCGCCGGTGCCGATCAGGCCGGCTGTCTGCGGTTGCGAGCTGACCACGGCGACGGTGATGTTGTCCGATGCATAGGTGGCGCGCCGGGTGATGTCCTGGCGGGCACCGCTGGCGAAGGTGCCGACCAGCCGCATCGGGCAGACCGTGCCGCTGCCAGCCACGGCAGAAATAGTGGCCGGCTCCAGCGCGATGCTGAGCAGCGTGTCGGCAACCACCGTCTGCTGGATGCTGGCGCGATCGGCCTCGGCCTGCCCGGTCACGGTGGGGAGGGTCACGGTCACCGTGAACGGGCCGCCGGCTGCCACCGAACTCAGCAGGTTGGGAATGCCGATCAGGGCGCTGATGAAGGTGCCGACGGCACCATTGCTCGACGCCAGCGCCGTGGTCGGGCTGATGTCCTGCTCCGGTCCGCTGCCGAAATCGGCGAGCACGAAATAGCGCTCGGTATTCGGAGCGATGAGCCGCTGGCCGCCGTATTCCGGCACCAGGCTCAAGCCCACGAAGGGCGCAACCGTGACTTGCGCCGCCACGCTCTGATTGCAGGGCGTGAAGGTGGCGCGCGCGATCAGCGGCCGGGTGTTGGCGGCCAGCGTGGTGATGACGCCGTCGCTGTTGATGGCAGCGGTCGCGTCATTGGTGGGGCTGGCACCGGCCGGGGCGGCGTCGAAGGACCAGATGACGGCGGCGTCGACGCGCGTCGGAATGCCGCCGAGGGTGGCCAGCACGGTCAGATCGGTGGTGGTCGACGGTCCCATGCGGAAGGCGTGGGTGATGGTCGGATCAGCCGATGGCGGTGCGACCGGCAGCGCCTGGTTCAGGCCGGTGCCGATATTGCGCTGCATCAACTGGAAATTCGGAGCGGCACCGACCCGCATGTCGATGGTGTCGGTCAGGCCGCTGAAAGTGGCGGTGATGCGTACGGTTTCGTTGCCAGCGGTCGCCGCGCCCGGCGTCAGGATGCCGGGGGGCAGGAAGCCGGCGGTGGCCGGCGGCGGCAGCGGATCGGTATTGAAGTTCGAGACCCGCAGATTGGTCGGGTTGGCCGACGCCCAGGTCACCCGCTGGGTGAAATCGGCAGCGCTGCCGTCCTCGAAGAACAGGGTGGCGGTCAGGCCGGAACGAATGCAGACGAAGGCGTCGCCGGTGGCGGCATCTGCCGCGCCGTTCGGCCCGTTGATGACCAGACGCGTCGGTCCGGTACCGCCGCCCACCGGATTGCAGCCCGCCAGCAACACCAGGCTGGCCGACAGGGCAGTCAGCGGAACGTGGCGCAGGCGGGTCGAACGGGTCTTCATCATCGTCATCGAACTTCAGGCCTCGGCAACGGGACGCGGCAGCGGAGCCGCCGGCGCCACGGTGGAACGGATGGACAACTCGCGCAACTGCTTTCCATCGACCGTGCCGGGGGCATTGGTCAGCGGGCAGTGGGCGGTCTGGGTTTTCGGGAAAGCGATCACTTCGCGGATCGAGCTGGCACCGGTCATCAGCATCACCAGACGGTCGAGGCCGAGCGCGATGCCGCCGTGCGGCGGCGCGCCGAACTTCAGCGCATCGAGCAGGAAGCCGAACTTCTCGCGGGCTTCCTCATCCGTGATACCGAGCAGGCGGAACACGGCGCTCTGCACATCGGCGCGATGGATACGCACCGAACCGCCGCCGACTTCCACACCGTTCAGCACCAGGTCATAGCCCTGCGACAGCACGGTGCCCGGGTTGGCTTCGATGTCGGCAACGTCGAACACCTTGGGTGCCGTGAAGGGATGGTGCAGCGCCACCCAGCGGCCTTCGTCCTCGTCGAACATCGGCCAGTCGATGACCCAGAGCGCGGCCCAGGCCTTGGTGTTGGTGAAGCCGTGGTCGAGGCCGACCTTGATGCGCAAGGCACCCATGGCGTCGCAGACCACCTTGAACTTGTCGGCGCCGAAGAACAGCAGGTCGCCGTCGACGGCACCGCTGCGCGACATGATGCCGGCCAGGGCAGCATCGGACAGGTTCTTGACGATCGGCGATTGCAGGCCATCGCGGCCCTTGGTCGACCACTCGTTGACCTTGATCCAGGCCAGACCGCGGGCACCGTACTGGCCGACCATCTTGGTGTAATCGTCGATCTGCGAACGCGGAATCTTGCCGCCACCCGGCACGCGCATCACCACCACGCGGCTCTTGGGATCAACGGCGGGGGCGGCGAACACCTTGAACTCGGAATCAGCGACGAGATCCTTGATCTCCACCAGTTCCAGCGGGTTGCGCAGGTCCGGCTTGTCCGAGCCGAAGCGGCCCATGGCGTCGGCGTAGCTCAGGTGCGGCAGCTTGCCCAGGTCGATATTCATGACCGACTGGAACAGGTCGACGAACATGGTTTCGATCAGCGCCATGATCTCTTCCATCGACAGGAACGAGGTCTCGACGTCGAGCTGGGTGAATTCCGGCTGGCGATCGGCGCGCAAGTCTTCGTCGCGGAAGCAGCGGGCAATCTGGTAGTAGCGGTCCAGCCCACCCATCATCAGCAGCTGCTTGAACAGCTGCGGGGACTGGGGAAGTGCAAAGAACTTGCCCTCAAAGGTGCGGCTCGGCACCAGATAGTCGCGCGCGCCTTCCGGCGTGGCGCGAGTCAGGATCGGCGTTTCGACGTCGATGAAACCGAGCTCGTCCATCTTGTTGCGGATGCGCCGGATCACGTCGTGGCGCAGGCGCAGGTTCTTCTGCATCAGCGGCCGGCGCAGGTCGATGTAGCGGTACTTCAGCCGTGTTTCTTCGCCAACCGAGTCGTCATCGAGCTGGAACGGCGGCGTTTCCGACTTGTTCAGCACTTCCACCGAGCGACCGAGCACCTCGATGCGGCCGGTAGTCAGGTTGGCGTTGATGGTGCCTTCCGGGCGGCTGCGGACCAGGCCGGTGATCTGCACCACGTATTCGCTGCGCAGGCGCTCGGCAGCGGCGAAGGTTTCGGCGTTGTCCGGGTCGAAAACGATCTGCAGCAGGCCCTCGCGGTCGCGCAGGTCGATGAAGATGACGCCGCCATGGTCGCGGCGACGCTGCACCCAGCCACAAACCTGAACCGTTTCGCCGGTGAGCTGCTCGGTCACCTGGCCGCAGTAATGGGAACGCATCATCGGGATCACGCAAACAGGGAAGGAAAGACCCGGGATTGTACCGTCCGGGACCCGCCCCGTGTGGGGGGCGGGGTTCAGCGCGGGGCGGCCGTAGCGGTCGTCGACGCGCTGCCGCCGGGCGCGACCACGCCGAGCGAGATGATGTAGCGCATGCCTTCTTCGACCGGAATGTCGAGGAATCGGAGCTGATCCGCCGGCACCTGCATGATGAAGCCGCCGGTCGGATTCGGCGTGGTCGGCACGAATACCGGGATCAGTTCCAGCCCCGTCGCATCGCGCACCACCTGGATCGGATCGCCGGTCTGGAAGCCGATGGTCCACAGCCCCGGACGCGGCCATTCGATCACCACCACCCGCTTGAACGCCGTGGAATCGCGCGAAAACAGCGTTTCGGCAAGCTTCTTGACGCCGCCGTAGAGCGTGCGCACCAGCGGAATGCGGAACAGCAGCTCCTCGGCCCAGTTGAGCATGCGGCTGCCGAGGAAATTGGCCGCCAGCGCGCCGGTACCGAGCACCAGACTGACGCTCAGGATCACCCCGAAGCCGGGGAAATCCGGGCGCAGCGAATCCGGCACCAGCAGCAGGCTGGTATCAAGCAGGCTGACCAGAAAGCGGATCACCAGCAGGGTGGCCGCCAGCGGCACCCAGATCAGCAGACCGGCGAAAAACCATTGCCGCAGCATCACCCGCAGCAGCGGCGGCGGCACCGGTGCCGGCGGTGGCGCGTCGGCCAGGGCTTCCAGTGGTTCGATCGGATCGGTCACCGGATCAGGGCGTCGCGGCCGGAGCAGCGGGTTTGGCGGCAGTCGCTGTCGGCGTCGCGGCAGGTGCTGCGGGAGCGGCTTTCTCGCCTTTGTCAGCCGTTGGCGCCGGTGTGTCGGCCTTGGCGCTGCTGTCGCCGGCATCGCCGGACAGGTTGCGTTTGGTGTCGGAGCCCGACTTGAAGTCGGTTTCGTACCAGCCGCCGCCCTTCAGACGGAAACCGGCAGCGGAAATCTGCTTGACCAGCCCCGGCATGTTGCAGGACGGGCAGTCGACGGCCGGCGCATCCGACATCTTTTGCAGCAGGGTGACCGGTTTGCCGCAGTTGGTGCAGGCGTATTCGTAGAACGGCATTGGAGCATTGACCTCAAAAACGGAAATTCAGGGCGCATCGCCATCGGCTACTGAGTGGGGCGCATGGTGCGCGCAATCAAGGCAGCGGGTGGCGACGGCCCTCCCCCGGTTGCTTACTTCGCCTTCTTGCCGGCGTCGGCCGCGACCTGCATCTTGACGATCTTGGTCGGCTCGCCGAGCACGGCACCGTTGTCGTAGGCCACGCCTTTCTTGATCGCGTCGACGAACTCCATGCCGCTTTCGACCTGACCCCAGATCGTGTACTTGCCGTCCAGGCTCGGGGCCGGGCCGAACATGATGAAGAACTGGCTGTCGGCCGAATCCACCGGCTGTGCACGCGCCATCGACAGCACGCCGCGAACATGCAGTTCCGACGAGAACTCCGGAGGCAGCGTCTTGCCCGAACCGCCGCCGCCGGTGCCGGTCGGATCGCCGGTCTGGGCCATGAAGCCGTCGATCACGCGATGGAACTTGAGGCCGTCGTAAAAGCCCTTGCGGGTCAGCTCCTTGATCCGGGCGACATGCTTCGGAGCCAGATCAGGGCGCAGCGCGATCACCACGCGGCCGGCCGGCAGGTCCAGATACAGCTTGTTTTCGAGTTCCGACTTCGCGGCTGCCGGTGCGGTGGCATCGGCGGCGAAGGCGGACACGCCGATCAGCGCAGCGGCGGCAATCAGCAGGCGGGCAAGGAGTTTCGTCATGACGATCAAATCCGGAAACGGAGGGGCGGGACGCTAGCATAGCGGTGCGGCCGCGCCGGTTGAAGCCCGCGCCGACCGCCGCAGCGGCCGAAATCAGGTCAGCAGACTTCAAGCCTGCGCATCGCGATCCAGCCGCAGCTTCAACAACTCCCCGGAGCGCCGCCAGACCCAGGCGACAATGCCAAGGGTGATGCCGCCGCCGATCAGCACCGAGCGGGTGGCACCGAAAATCGCCGCCGAAGTGCCGGCCTGGAAGGCACCGAGTTCGTTGGAGGAGCTGATGAAAATGCTGTTGACCGACAGCACCCGGCCTCTCAGGTGATCCGGCGGCATCATCTGCAGGATGGTGCTGCGAACCACGACGCTGATCGAATCGAAGGCGCCGCTGGCACAAAGCGCTGCCGCCGACAGCCACAGATTGCGCGACACCCCGAACACCAGGATCGACACCCCGAAACCGGCCACCGCGATCAGCAGATTGCGCCAGGCGTGGCGCATCGGCGGGTAGCGAGTCAGTACCAATACCGTCAGCAAGGCTCCCACCGCCGGCGCCGCACGGAGGATGCCCAGGCCTTCGGCACCGATCTTGAGCACGTCCTCGGCGAAGATCGGCAGGATCGCGACGACACCGCCGAACAGCACCGAAAACAGGTCCAGCGAAATCGAATACAGGATGATTTTCGACTGCCAGACGAAGCGCAGGCCTTCGCCCAGGCTCTGCCAGACGCTGTCGCCGGTGCTGACATCGGCCGGCGGGCGCGGCTTGATCCGCAGGTACATGACCGACTGCAACAGCAGCAGGCCGCAGACCACGATCAGGCTGGTGGTCAAGCCGGCACCGGCATACAGAAAACCGCCAACCATCGGCCCGAGGATCGCCCCGGCCTGCCAGGCGGTGCTGCTCCAGGCGCTGGCGTTGGCGTAGTGCTCGCGCGGCACCAGAAAGGCTTTCAGCGAACTCACCGCCGGGGTCAGGAAACCGCGCGCGAGACCAAACGCCGCGACCACGCCGTAGCAGCCGGCCAGCAGGGCGGTCTGACTCAAGCCGGCGCGCACCGAGGGCAAGGTCAGCCAAGTCAGGAATACCGAGCCGCTGAAGATGAAAGCCAGCGCCAGCAGCATGATCCGGCGCTTGTCGTGGCGATCAGCGACATGGCCGCCGTACAACGCCACGGCGATGAATGGCAGCGCTTCGGCGAGTCCGAGCAGGCCGAGCACCAGCGGATCGCGGGTGATCAGGTACAGCTCGTAGGCGATGGCGATTTCCTGGATCGTGATCGCGATCGTGAACAGGAAGCTGCCGCCGATCAGGTTGCGATATTCGGGAAATCGAAGCGCGGCGAAAGCGTCGGTGGACGCCGGGGGTGAGGCAGTTGGATCAGACACGGATTGACTTGATGCCTCGGTTTGCAATTGCAGCGATGCTGTTTCGCACGAAGCACACAAAGACCACAAAGAAAGACGGCGAACGCTTTGGTATCCGCCGCTTTTCTTGGAGCACTTTGTGTACTTTGTGCGAAATGTTCTGACTTTGATTCAACAGGGCAGGGTCGGCTTATTCGGATTCGGATTCGGGTTCGGCGTCGCCAGCCAGCTTGAGCGCCAGTTGATAGAGCGGCTTTTTCGCGGCACCGGTGATTTCCGCCGCCAGTCGCGCAGCGCGGGAGGCGGGAAGCTCGGCCAGCAGCAGGCGCAGCACGCGCTCGGCTTCGCGGTCGTCGGCGACGTCCGCAGCACCTTCGATCACCAGCACGAACTCGCCCCGGCCGCGATTCGGGTCTTCGCGCTGCCAGTCGCGCAGTTCAGCGGCCGGCAGGGTGATGCTCTGCTCGAAGCGCTTGGTCAGCTCGCGGGCAATGCAGACCCGGCGCGCCGGGCCGAGCACGGCGACCAGATCGTCCAGGCTGTCCTCGATCCGGTGGGTGGACTCGTACCAGATCGCGGTGCGCGGCTCGTCCTTCAGCGCTTCAAACGCGGCACGCCGCGCAGCGGACTTGGCGGGCAGGAAGCCGGCGAACACGAAGCGGTCGGTGGCGAGACCCGAGATCGACAGCGCAGCGATCGCAGCACACGGCCCCGGCACCGTGTAGACCGGCCGACCAGCCGTGCGCGCAGCACGGACCAGCGCGTAGCCGGGATCGGAAATCAGCGGGGTGCCGGCGTCCGACACCAGCGCCAGGGTGCTGCCGGTGGCCAGTTCGGCAATGAGCGCATCGGCGACTTTCGACTCGTTGTGATCGTGCAGCGCCACCAGCCCGCCCGGCGGCGTGCGGATGCCGAAGTGGGCGAGCAGGCTGGAAGTGTTGCGGGTGTCCTCGGCGGCGATGCGGCTGACCGCCGACAAAATCGCCTGCGCGCGCGGCGACAGATCGCCGAGATTGCCGATCGGGGTCGCTACCACGTACAGCGCGCCGGCTTCGAGGCCGCCTTCTGGCTGGAGAGTCACGGACGGGAAAGCGTCGGGGTTGGCGGCGGAAAGGCCATGCCATACTTTACTGGATGACTCCGAACGCCCATGCCTGCGCCGCCTCGCGCGTGCGCCACGCGCCGATGCGCACCGCGATTCTTGCGGTGTCGGCAGCCCTGTTCCTTTCTGCATGTGCCGCGCCCGGCACGCCGACCGTCAACCGCTATCCCGGTGGCGGCTACGGCGGCGCGGTCAGCGCCGCCGTGCCATCGCGCGGCAACGCGCTGGTGCAGGAAGCCGAAAACGCGCTGCTGCGCGGCGACGGCCAGACCGCCTCCCGGATGTTCATGGCAGCGGCGGTCGACGCCCCGGCCGATCAGGCCACCGATTACCGCCTGCGTGCAGCCGAAGCCGCGCTCAGTGCCGGCGATGCCAGCCGCGCCGACCTGCTGCTCGACCAGATTCCAGCCCCCGGCAACGGCCAGAGCAGCGATCCGCGCCTGCAAGGCCGCTATCGCCTGCAACGCGCCCAGACCGCGCTGGCCCGCAACGATCCAACCCGCGCCCTGCGCCTGCTGCCGCAGGGCGATCCGGGCGGCGATCCGCAGATCGCCGAAGCCACCTTGCTGGCCCGCGCCCAGGCGCAGGCACGCATCAACGATCCGGTCAGCGCGGTGTCGACCCTGGTCAGCCGCGAGCGCTATTTGAGCGGCATCGTGTCGCTGGGCATGAATCGCGACGTGCTGTGGAACCTGTTGCAGACGGCCACGCTCGACAGCGTCACCCTGAACCGCGCGCTGTCCGCGCCGGTCGTCACGCGCGGCTGGGTCGAACTGGCCACGCTGGCGCGCCGCCGCGCTGCGCTCGGTGATTACGAAGGCTGGCGGCAGCGTTATCCGCGCCATCCAGGCGAGGAAAAGCTGGCGTCGCTGTTTGCGCCGGAATGGCCGGCGGCGGGGGCGTCATCGGCCTCTGCGGCAGACCGCAACCCCTACGATTTCCTCAACCAGAACAGCGGCCCCACAGCCGGAGCCGGCGGCGTCGCCCTGCTGCTGCCGCAGAGTGGTGCACTGGCGGTGTTTGCCGATGCGATGCGCGCCGGCTACAGCGCCGCCGCCCGCGCCGCTGGAGAGTCCGAGCCGCGCGTCTACGACACCGGCGGCTACGCGCAGGCGGTGGCCGAGGGTGCCGGCGTGGTCGTCGGCCCGCTGTTGAAGGAAGCGCTGACCACCGTCGCCGCCATTCCCGGGCTGCCGGTGCCGGTGCTCGGGCTCAACTATCTCGACGCCAACCGCCCCGCCCCGCCCGGCCTGTTCCAGTTCGGCCTGGCCCCGGAAGACGAAGCGCGCGCCGCCGCCGAAGACGCCTACGCGCGCGGCCTGAGCCGGGTGCTGACCATGGTGCCGGCCAGCGACTGGGGCAGCCGCGTGCAGACGGCGTTCGCGGCACGCTTCCGCGAACTCGGCGGCACCGTGGCCGACGCCAGCACCTACTCGGGCGGGCCGCAGAGCTGGTCGGAACCGGTCAAGCGGCTGCTGCGCTATGTCGCCATCAACGACAAGAAGGATGCGGCGGCCGCGCGCGCCCGCGTCGGGCCGGGCATCGACCCGCAGCGGCGCAACGATTTCGACTTCGTGTTCCTGGCCGGTCGCGCCTCCCAGGCGCGCGTGCTCTGGCCGCTGTTCCGCTACTACCACGCCGATCGCACGCCGGTGTACGCCACCGCCGCGATCAACGAAGGCCTTGGCGACGGCGATCTGAGCGGCATCCGTTTCTGCGATGCGCCCTGGCTGCTCGAATCTGGCGGCCCCTTGCAGCCGCTGCACGACGAGGCGCTGAGCGGCCGCAATCGCGAAGCGGCGCGCTTCTACGCATTCGGGGCCGATGCCCAGGCGCTGGCCAGCCGCATGGCACGCAATGCGCTGAACGGCGGCGACTTGGTGCCCGGCGCTACCGGCGTGCTCGGCGTGGAAAGCACGGGCGCGGTGCGTCGCAAGCTGGTCTGCGCGCGGATGACCAACGGCGGCGACCCGGCGCTGCTGCCGCCGCCGGTCAACGACGCGATCCCGATCGCCTCACCGTGAGCTGGCTGCGCGGCGTCACTGCGGAAACGCGGGCGCTGCGCTTTCTCGAAGCGCGCGGGCTGACGCTCATCGAACGCAACTGGCGCTGCAAGGGCGGCGAGCTTGATCTGGTGATGCTCGACGGCCACGCGCTGGCGGTGATCGAAGTCCGCAGCCGCGCGCGCAGCGATTACGGCAGCGCGCTGGAATCGGTCGATGCCCGCAAGCAGGGCCGGCTGGTCCACGCAACACAACTCTTCCTTGCCGCCCATCAGGCGCACGCGCAGCGCGAAGTGCGCTTCGATGTGGTGACTCTCGAAAACGGCGAGCCGCAATGGCTGAAGGCGGCTTTCGATGGTGGCTGAACTCGCGCCCGCTGCGCTTCGGCTGCTGAACGCGGCGCTGCCGCCCGAGCGGCTGCTGCTCGATCCATCGACGCGCCTCGCCTACGGTTACGACAACAGCCGCCGCGTGGCCCTGCCGGGCGCCGTGGCGCTGGTCGAAAACATCAGCGAAATCAAGGCACTGATCGACATTTGCCGCGAACAGGGCCTGCCGCTGATCGCCCGTGGCCGCGGCACCAACACCACCGGCGCCACGGTGCCGATCCACGGCGGCGTGGTGCTGTCCATGGAGCGCATGAACCGGGTGCTGCGCGTGTCGCCGGGCGATCGCCTGCTCGAATGCGAGGCCGGCGCGCTCAATGGCGACGTGCAGCACGAAGCCGCGAAACACGGCCTGTTCTGGGCACCAGACCCGACCAGCGCCGGCTATTCCACGGTTGGCGGCAATCTCGCCTGCGGTGCCGGCGGGCCGCGCGCGGTGAAGTACGGCACGGCGCGCGACAACGTCCTGGGCCTGCGCGCCATCGCCGGCAACGGCACGGCGATCAAGACCGGCTGCTACACCACCAAGGGCGTGGTCGGCTACGACCTGACGCGGCTCATGATCGGCTCCGAAGGCACGCTGGCGGTGATCACCACAGCCGCGCTGAAGCTGCTGCCGAAGCCCGAAACCACGCGCACCCTGCGCGCGGCCTATCGCGATGTCGAAGCCGCAGCGGCAGCGGTGGCGCGGCTGATGGCGCAGCCGGAAACCCCGAGCAGCCTCGAATTTCTCGACGCCGACGCCGTGCAACTGGCGCAGGCGCATCGCGACTGCGGCCTCACCGCCGATTGCGGCGCGCTGCTGCTGATCGAATGCGATGGCAGCCATGCCGGCATCGCGGCGGTGGTCGACGCGATCAGTGCAGCCGCCGCCGGCGACGGTCTGATCGACCTGCGCGCAGCGCGCTCGGAAGCCGAAGCAGAAGACCTGTGGGCGGCGCGGAAAGCGCTGTCGCCGGCCTTGCGCAAGCTGGCGCCGAAGAAGGTCAACGAGGATGTCGCGGTGCCGGTGTCGCGGCTGCCGGAACTGATTCGCGGTGTTGCCGCCCTGTCGACGCAGCACGGCATCCGCATCGTCTGTTTCGGCCACGCCGGCAATGGCAACATCCACGTCAACCTGCTGGCCAATCCGGACGACCCCGCGCAGATGACCGCCATCGACGCCTGCCTGCACGCGGTTTTTCGGCTGGTGCTGAGCCTGGAAGGCACGCTGTCCGGCGAGCACGGCGTGGGCATCGACAAGCGGGCCTTCGTGGCCTGGGAAATCGACGCGCCTACGCTTTCGATGATGCACGCGGTCAAGCGCGTCTTCGATCCGGCCGGCATCCTCAATCCGGGCAAGGCTTTGCCTGCCCCACCGACCTGAGACCCGAACGATGCCCGCAAGCCTGAAGGAACTGATGAACGCGCCGATGCGCCCCGGCCGGCTCGACTGGATCGGCCTCCGGCCTGCGCGGCGGGAAGCGCTGCAATCGGTCGAAAGCGCGCTGGTCGAAATCGGCGGCGGCCTGGTCGGCGATCACTACACCGGGCCGGTCGATGCAAAACGCATGGTGTCGATGATCCAGGCCGAGCATCTGGCGGCGGTCGCCGGCATCCTCGGTCTGGCCGCCATCACGCCGTTCATGACTCGCCGCAACCTGCTGATTTCAGGATTGAACCTGCTGGCGCTGAAAGGCCGCAGCTTCAGCATCGGCGACGCGCTGTTCGCCTTCACCGGCCCCTGCGCGCCCTGCTCGCGCATGGATGAAAACCTCGGCCCCGGCGGCTTTCAGGCGATGCGCGGCCACGGCGGCATCATCACCCGCGTGCTCAAGCCGGGGATCATCCGGGTCGGCGACCCGGTGCTTGTGCTCGATCTGCCGCAGCAACACGATCTGGCACTCATGAGCTACCCCGGAGAGGAGTGACGACATGGCCTACGTCGATGGTTTCGTGCTGCCGGTGCCGCTGGCTAAGCTCGCCGATTACCGCAAGCTGGCCCGCAAGGCCGGCAAGATCTGGATCGAGCACGGCGCGCTTGCCTACACCGAATGCGTCGCTGACGACGTCAAGCCCGGCAAGCTCACCTCGTTCCCGCAGAGCGTGAAGCTGAAAGCCGACGAAACCGTGATCTTCGCCTGGATCGTCTACCCGTCGCGCAAGGCGCGCGATGCCATCAACGCCCGGGTGATGGCCGATTCGCGTCTGGCGGCAATGGCCGATCCGGCCAGCCATCCCTTCGACGGCAAGCGCATGTTCTGGGGCGGCTTCAAGCCGATCGTCGCGCTCGAAGCCGCACCCAAGGCCGATCTCAGCCCTGCTTCGCCTTGATCGCGCTGACGATGTAGAGCAGCACGATGGCGCCGATCAGCGCGCCGATGAATCCAGCCGCATCACCCGGCTGATACAGGCCCAGGAACTTGCCGGCGTAGGTGGCGAAGAACGAGCCGGCGATACCCAGCACGGTGGTCAGGATCAGACCCAGCTTGTCGTTGCCGGGCTTCAGCCAGCGTGCCAGCAGACCGACGATCAGACCGATGAACAGCGTTCCGATGATGCTCATGCTGAAGCTCCGTTGTGAGGGTTCCGCACTGTAGCCGATGCCGATGACGCTGCCGCGATCCCCGGAAATGTGAACCGCCGCACAGCAGCCGCTGGAATTGCGGCCGCTTTGCGAACTGCGTCAACGACCTGTCACGCCCGCTGCCCCACCATCCCGTCACACGATGCCTGCGCCGCTTTTGCGCCAGACATCCACCAAAAACGGGAGTCATCGCCATGCTGGGAGCATTCGTCGCAGCCGACATCTACCGAGTGATGCTGGGCAGCAATCAGGCCGACAGCCTGAGCCGTGCACTGGAAACCTATCGCCTCCCCACCGAGCACTCGCTACGCCAGATGCGGCGCGATGACGGCAGCGGCGTCTGGGTGGCCGTGGTGCTGATCGACGGCGAGACCCTGGAACGGATTTCACTGCTGCAAGCGCTCAGCTTGATGCAGATCGACAACATCAGCGCGCGTCTGCGCGCCGCGCCGACGCTGCCGGGCAGCCCTGCATCGCTGTCGCTGGCGGCATCTCACCTGAGGGTCTGATTCCGCTTCTCCCTTTTGCTGTCGCAGGACGGGATTCTCCTCCGGCTGACGTTCGTCCCCGTCGAACGCAACGGCCCGCACCCTGCAAGCGCTGCGCGAGACAGCTTTTCGGCCGTGCTCGCGCTTTTTTTTGCTCGTCGCGGAGAAAGAAGCCGGGCGCTGCGCGCAAGGCGCAAAGGGAACAGAAAGGGAAAAGAAAGGACGGCAACGGCCAAAAGCTTGATTGAAACGGCGGGGGCGGCTTCTTTTCGAGAGCCGCCGTTCAGCGCTTCGGTGGGGGTTCAGGCCGCTGGTCCGGCGGGCCGACCGGCTTGGGCTCGGCATCCTCGCCGGCCGTTTTCAGCCCCTTGCGCAACTCGCGGCCGACGGCGCGATTGAGCCCGGCCAGCGCGCCGTAGACGCCTTCGGTAATCGAATCGTGGATTTCCCGCGCCGCCTTGGCGCGATCGCGCGTCGCTGGAATCGACTCCAGCACGTCGAACGGAATGCTGGCGATGCCCTTGTGAACATCGCGCACCACCGAGCCACCGGCCGCGATCACCTGCTCGGCCGTGGCCTGCGCCTCGCGCAGCTTTTCGAGCGTGGCCAGCCGCTCGGCCTGATGGCGGCCATCGGCCAGCGCCCGTTCCAGATCTGCTTCCAGCCGCAGCAGTTCCGTTTTCAGCCCCAGCATCCGCTGGCCCACCACCAGCAGCAGGCCGATGGTCACCAGCAGCGCAATCGCGAGCGCGATCTCAAGCACCATGCGTGGTCACCTGCGCTTCCACGCCCTGGGCTTTCAGCTGCTCGGCAATCTGCTGGGCCGCGCGGGTATAGACGATGCGCTCGATCATCCGCGGTGCGACTTTCGCCGCCGGCCCGGCCAGCGGCGTGTCTTTCACCGCCAGCTCGAAGGGGTTGAGGATGCGAATCTCGATCACCGGGCCCGGCCGGGTTGGCAACGCTGCCGCCGGCACCGGATCGCCGACCAGTTGCCGATGCAGGGCGTCGACGCGCCGCTGCAAGCGCAGCAGCGCCCAGCCCAGACTGGCGGCGAGCATCACGATCAGCAGGGAAAGCGCAGCCAGCAACACACTCAAGGGCAACTCCGGGGCTCAAAAAAGGGGCGACAGACCGCTGTCGATACAATAGCGCGGCCTCCCAACTCGTCTCCATGCCATGTGCGGAATCGTCGGCGCCGTCGCGCCCCGTGATGTCACCCCCCTGCTGGTCGACGGCCTGCGCCGCCTCGAATACCGCGGTTACGATTCCGCCGGTGTCGCCCTGCTGACCGACAGCGGCGCGCTCGATCGCCGACGCGCCCAGGGCAAGGTGCAGCAGCTTGCCAACGACATCGCCGCCCGCCCGATCAGCGGCACGCGCGGCATCTCGCACACGCGCTGGGCCACGCACGGTGTGCCCAGCGAGCGCAACGCCCATCCGCATATCTCCGGCAACGCCGTGGCCTTGGTCCACAACGGCATCATCGAGAATCACGATGAACTGCGCGACGAACTGCGCGCCAAGGGCTACCCGTTTTCCAGCGAAACCGACACCGAAGTCGTCGCCCATCTGATCGCTGATGAACTGTCACGCAGCGGCTCGCTGATGACCGCGGTACAGGCCGCGATCAAGCGCCTGCACGGGGCCTACGCCATCGTCGTGATCTCGCCGCTCGATCCGGACTGCATCGTCGCCGCCCGCGTCGGCTGCCCGGTGGTGGTCGGCTACGGCCGTGGGGAAAACTACATCGCTTCCGATGTGCAAGCGCTGCTGCCGGTGACCAAATCCTTCAGCTTCCTCGAAGAAGGCGACGTCGCCGAAGTGCGCGAAACCGGCGTGGTGATCGTCGACAGCACGGGGGCCGTGGTTGTGCGCGCGGTGCGTGAATCGAGCCTGTCCGCCGATGCTGTGGAGCGCGGCGACTACGCGCACTACATGCTCAAGGAAATCCACGAGCAGGCCCGCGCCGTGGCCGACACCCTGGCCGAGCGGATCACCGGCAAGCGGGTGCTGACCGCCGCGCTCGGGCCGCTGGCGGAAGCCCTATTGCCGAAGGTGCGCCAAGTCCACATCGTGGCCTGCGGCACCAGCTATCACGCCGGCCTGATCGCCCGCTATTACATCGAGCAGGGTGCCGAACTGCCGTGTACGGTCGAAGTCGCCAGCGAATACCGCTACCGCAAGCCGGTGGTGCCGAAGGACACGCTGTTCCTGGCCATCTCGCAAAGTGGCGAAACCGCCGACACCCTGGCCGCCCTGCGCGAAGCAAAAAAGCTCGGCTATCTGGCCACGGCGGCGATCTGCAACGTGCCGGAGTCCTCGCTGGTCCGCGAAGCCAATCTGGTGCTGATGACCCGCGCCGGCCCGGAAATCGGCGTCGCCTCGACCAAGGCCTTCACCACCCAGCTTGCCGCGCTCGGCATCCTCGGTGTGGCGCTGGCTCGCCACAACGGCATGAGCGCGGCCGTGGAAGCGCAGTACGTGCGCCAGATCGCCCATGTGCCGGAAATGATCGAGCGGACGCTCAAGCTGGAGCCGCAGATCAAGGCGCTGGCCCGACACTTCGCCGACAAGCGCCACGCGCTGTTCCTCGGTCGCGGCCCGACCTGGCCAGTGGCGCTGGAAGGCGCACTCAAGCTCAAGGAAATCTCCTACATCCACGCCGAAGCCTACCCGGCCGGTGAACTCAAGCACGGGCCGCTGGCGCTGGTCGACGAAGACATGCCGGTGATCGCCATCGCACCGAACAATGCGCTGCTCGAAAAGCTCAAATCCAATCTCGAAGAAGTCCGCGCCCGCGGCGGCAAGCTCTACGTATTCGCCGACCCGGAATCCGGCTTCACCGCCAGCGACGGCATCGAAGTGATCACCATGCCCGAGCACATCACCCCGCTGCAGGCCCCGATCATCTACACCCTGCCGCTGCAACTGCTCGCCTATCACGTCGCCCTGCTGCGCGGCACCGATGTCGATCAGCCAAGGAATCTGGCCAAGAGCGTGACGGTGGAGTGAGGGTGAATGGTGGGCGCTGGTGTTCTGCCGTCGGAAGAAAATAGGGAATTAGTAAGCTGTCACCGTAATTCCGCGTAATTCCGGTTGTGATGAGATTCCCTCGGATGATCGGCGGTCGCAGGTACTGGCAATCCAAGCCAACGAAATATGAAGATTGAATGTCCGCCGGAACCGTACAGCTCATAAACCTGTGACGCGCGGCGAGCCTCGGCTTCGTCGTCAATCCGTTACCGTCGGGATCTTGTAGCTCCCTCTCAGCATTGCTGCAGTGGCCCGTGGCGGATCGAACTCCCAGTGCCATGGCTCACCATTTACCGTGCGAACGAAACCAAGTGCGGGAGCGTGTCGTTTAAGCCAGTCGTACACGTCGTTGCCATCCCCACCCGCAACATTGATATCAAATGCGATCCCGTTCTGATGTTTGGAGGTCCCCGGAGGAGCCGCCTTGTTAAATCCGGGAATTTTCCTCTTGTAACCGTCGTACAGATACTTCTGCTCAGGATAAGAGCGGAATCCGCTATTGATCGCCACCACAATCTCATCAGACTTCGCCAAATTCACCATATCCAAGTAAGGCTTGACGGTATCAGCCGAAAGACGTTCAATTTCAAGCCGCGCGTCCACGATTTCTATCAAATCGATCTGCCCAAGATACTTCGACTCCGACCAAGCGGCGTGTGGGCCAAACTGGCCACTGCCCAGGGCAGGTTTGAGTCGATTGAGCGTTTCGTTGACGAACTTCCCTTCGAGATTGGTAGTTGACGTCCAGCCCAGCAGTAATCCGTTAGCACTTACTGCGCGCCCGAACAACGAGGCCTTGTTAGCGCCGCTCGGCACGATACGAACGTCATCGATACCCACCAATGTACCTTTGGGGATAGTGCGGAACGATCCGCCCATCATGTCAAAAGCCATTAAGTTCGCTGCCTGTCGAATTCGCGCGTTCGGATCAGCAACAGTAAAGCTTTTGTTCAGATAACTTTGCTCGAACATGCCCGCCCCTGAGTGCGCCGATTACTCACCAAGCGTTGCATGACTCACGAGGTCGTGACCGTCACTCGAAGCAAAAGCTGCTCCGAAATGTGACGCAGGTCAAAATTGCTCCCCGTAAAGGGGATGTGGTAGAGCGTCTACGCCGGTTAGCAGCGCTTGCTAGGTATCTGTCGTGTTCCATCATATCGCTGTAACCCTGCAACATCTTGATGCGCAACCCGACGTGCCGGCTGATGCAAGCGTTCAATACTGAAACGACCTCCTTGATGGTCTTGCGCAGCCAGCACTATGAGAAAAGCGGCACATTCCTCAAAAGTCGTACAAATTATCTCAGGTCACGATGCTTGATCTAGCGCGGGTCGCCCGGCAACCTCTGTCCGGTGACGCGTAGATACGCTTCTGATGTGCGGTTGCCGGGGATGCCATCGACCTTGACGAAGGTACCGGGGAAGGTGTTTAGCCAGACCTGTAGATCGATCGCGCGCTGCACGTCCTCAGGCTTCTTGGATTTGATGTTCGAGAACGCAACTAGGAGTGGCTTGGAACCAGTCTTGGGCGTAGGTTCGTCCTTAAACTCAATGTCGCCGCTCTCGCCCATGCGTCGAAGCAGAACGGCCGCGCCGCATTGCTCGGAGACTGCCGTCTCGGACCACAGGCCATCCTCGACGTACTTTCCCGAAGTGTAGTGCTCCGAGAAGCTCCAAACGTAAGGTGACAGGACATGCGGGTGATAATTCCGGTAGCCCCAGCCGTTGTAACGCTCGAGCTGATAAAGCGTCCCAGCCAGAGACCAGTCTGTATTCGAATCGAGCCCCTTGATTGCCAGGGCGTCGGCGGCGCTGAAGTCCCATGCGAATGGGGGCGAGCCGGTCTTCGGCCTGCCTGCCGGGACATTCTTCGTACGCTGACTTAGCGAGTCACCATTATGCAGATGTGTCTTGAAGTTGAGACTGCTTTCGAGGTTGTGGACCGCAGCAATGAAGTGCCATGGCACGCCTGATGTGGCCGACGCCTGTTCGTAGATCGCCCTGTAGCTGTTGACCTTTTTCAGTACCTTCTCTACAGCGGCCGCACGACTTGGCCGGATCCTGCAGGTGTTGAAGAGCATTTCGTATTGAGCGCGCAAAGCCGGCGTCAGGTTTACAGCTTTCGCCATGTCGATTCTCCCTGGATTGGAAAGCCGCGAGGTCGGTGAGTGCCACTGATAATAAAGCTAGCACGGAGCCGCTTTGGGCGAAACTCGCTATGTCTGGATGCAGTACGGGTCTTGGTCAATAATCGAAACTAACACAGCAGGAGAGAAAACCTTGTCGATGCTTCGCGTAAATCTTGTACGAAGGGTCATTCTTTTTGGTGCCGCTCTAGCTAGCGGAGTCGTCTACGCAGATGCCGCGGACGTATTTGTCGACACCGAGTTTGCCGCGCGCTGGGATCTCGCTGTCAATCCCGGCAAGGATGCGGCTTGGCTGCAGGCCAAGCTGTTCCCGAAGCAGCCGGTTGAAGTGGGGCTTGCTGCAAAGGAAGTGAGCACCGAGGTATTCGCGATTCGTTATTTCGACTGGAACAGTCCTGCCCCTGGCGATTCGCCGTTTCGCGAGATCGTACGCGAACGCCAGAAGACGAAGGGCAGCAAGGTCACCTATGAGCTGATGTACAAGCAGCGCGGTAGGGACTCGTTTGAAATTGCGACGAATGCTTGTCGACTGGAAACGGTCGATGGAAAAACTCCAGAAGGGAAGGCTGAAGTCGACGCTTCTCTGGCAACAGATGGCACTTTCACTCGCTCGTACTCGTATAGCTGCGATCTCAAGAAGGGCGCAAAGCCCTTTGTTCCGCCCACAGCACTTCAGGTGACCCCACAGCCGTGCTTTACGGCCGTTACCCGCCTAGAGGTCGAAACCAGCAGCGGTGCAAAGATCAAGATCGAGACGTGGAAGCTGCCAGGCGGCGATTTGATTGAGGTATCTTCGAGCGACCTCAACGAGGAGGCGTTCAAGGGCTCAGTCGGCAAGCTCATCACAGACGACAAGCTCCAGCTCTCGACTGAGGGAAAGACACAAACCGCAGGGAAGTGTGCTGCGGAATTACGGAATTGAATTTGAATTGCTTAATTACGGTGACACCTTACTAATTATAATTCCGGTGACACCTTACCAATTCCCCAATTTCTAATGGATCGGCTCTTGATGAGGCTGCTTTCGTCGGCTGGCCGCATCGCACCTTTTCGCGCTATCTCGCGCGGGAAGCTTCAACCGGTTTCCGCTGCCCTCGTCGCCCGGGGAAAGTAACCAGGGAAGGGCGCTCGGCATGCAGTCGACTCGCGGGAACTCCTCATTGCCCCCTGCCCGGCCGTGATGTTGGGCCAAGCTGGGGGTCAATCAGGACGACTCGCGCGATGGCGCGAAATATTCGACGCGGTGAGGTCAGTCGGGCAGGCGGCACCGAGTTCGTCGGGATGCGCGGTGCAGCCGCTTTCCCAACCTACTCGGGCTTTTTCGTCGGCGCAGCGCAGGGCATGGCGGTGCTGTCGAAGGTGTCGTCCGATCCGGGCACCGTGCGCGACATTGCAAGGGTCAGCATAAGCACCTGGCCGGTCGCGACGGTCAATTGACCCCGCCCGTGACCACCTGCCGGGGAAGGTTCGCGGCCTGTGATCTTCGTGCGCAACAGGTTACTGGCCCGGTTCATGCACAAATAACGAGTCAGGAAGCGGTCGAACTGCTAGCCTTTCCCTACCCGCGTTGTTCCATCTGCCGCCGCGTGTCGGCCCGTTAAGGAGTTTTCGAGTGAAGATCCAAGGCTTGAGTCTGTGCTGTGCCGTCCTGCTGATGATGACTGCGTGCAAGGGCAAGGAAGAAGCAGCCCCGGCAGCCGCCCCGGTTGCTGCCGAAGTGCCGGCCGCTCCGGTTGAAGCCGCTCCGGTCGAAGCTGCGCCGGTCGAAGCCGCCCCGGCTGCTGCCGAAGCCGCTCCGGAAGAGAAGAAGGAAGGCGAAGCCGCCGCTCCGCAGCAGTAAAAGCGTTACGACTGCAGGATCTGCAGCTCGAAACCCGCCGATGATGCAGCTTTCGTCTGCGCCGCATCGGCGTCTCGGCGTCGCCCGGCCTTCCCGCCGGGTGACGCCGCTTTAGTTTCGCTTTCCCGGTGCCGCGTCTGCTCGCAGATGTGGGCGGCACCCATGCCCGTTTCGCGCTGCAATCGGCGGACGGGACGATCACCGCGCCGCAAGTGCTGGCCACTGCGGACTACCCGGACCCTGTCGCCGCGATCCGCAGCTATCTGGCCGCTGCTGGCGTAGCCGGTGTGCGCAACGCCGCCATCGCCATTGCCAATCCGGTGGATGGCGACGCCATCCGCATGACCAATCACCCCTGGGCGTTTTCGATCGAAGCCACGCGCCTCGCACTCGGCTTCGACACGCTGCTGGTGCTCAACGATTTCACCGCGCTGGCGCTGGCGCTGCCCTTGCTCGATGCCGGCGAACTGCTGGCCATCGGCGGCGGCGAACGCCGCTCGAACGCGACCATCGGCCTGCTCGGCCCCGGCACCGGGCTCGGCGTATCGGCGCTGGTGCGCTGCGGCGAGCGCTGGCAAGCCCTGTCCAGCGAAGGGGGGCACGCCAGCTTTGCGGCAGTCGACGACCGCGAAGCCGCGATTCTCGCGATCGTTCGCCGCAGCTATCCGCATGTGTCCTGCGAACGGCTGATATCCGGCCCGGGGCTTACGCTGATCCACGACGCGCTGCGCGTGCATCACCGCCTGCCGGCAGTGGCGATCACGCCGGTTGCGCTTTCGGCACGCGCGCAGTCCGGCGAATGCGCGGTCTGTGCAGAGGCGACGCAGGTGTTCAGCGGCATGCTCGGCAGTTTCGCCGGCAGCCTGGCTTTGATTCTCGGCAGCTTCGGCGGTGTTTATCTCGGCGGTGGCGTCATCGCCGGGCTGGGGAATGCCTTCGATCGCGGCTTTTTCCGCAGCCGGTTCGAGGCCAAGGGCCGCTTCGCCGGCTATCTCGCCGGTATCGCAACGGTGCAGATCGTCGCCGCGAATCCGGCGCTGCGCGGGGTTTCGGCGGCGCTCGCCGCGCATCTGGGCAGCCGCAGCCTAAGCAACTGAACCCGCTTCAGTGACGCGGTCCGGCCGTCAGGCCAGCGATGCTCACCACTTGGCGCGGGCCAGTACCTTGGCGTATGGTCCGCCCGCGAGTCGCTATCCCTGTGCGGTCGCGATGCCTTTTCCCGGAGAATCCGCGTGCTGCCATTTTCGCTCAAGGTGTTGTTTTTCAAGCTGGTTCAGCTAATCCTGAAGTGGTCGACCAAGGTCCTGACCTTCCGCACGCCGGAACTGTTCAGCGGCGCGGGCTCGTCCTTGCAGCTTTGCGAGCACATCGCCACCCGCACCGGCGTCAAGAACCTCTTGATCGTCACCGACGCCATGCTGGTCAAGATCGGCCTGCTGAAAGCGATGCAGGACAAGCTCACGGAGCTGGGCGTGCGCTGGGTCGTTTATGACGGCGTGCTGCCGAACCCGACCATCGAGCAGATCGAAACCGGCCTGGCGATGCTGAAAGCCGAAGGCTGCACGGCGATCCTGGCGATCGGCGGCGGTTCCTCGATCGACGCTGCGAAAGTGATCGCCGCCCGCGCCCGCAACCCGCACAAGATCGTCCACATGGCCGGGCTGATGCGGGTGTTCTTCAAGCCGATGCCGCTGTACGCGGTGCCGACCACCGCCGGCACCGGCTCGGAAGTGACGATCGCTGCCGTGGTGTCCGATCCCTCGACCACCCGCAAGTTCGCGATCATGGACCCGAAGCTGGTGCCGATCGGGGCGGCACTCGATGGCGCGCTCATGGCCGGCCTGCCGCCACACATCACCTCGGCGACCGGCATGGACGCGCTGACCCATGCGGTGGAGGCCTACATCTCGCGCAACCACACGCCGATGACCGATGCCGAAGCGCTGGAAGCCACGCGCCTGATCATGCAGAACCTGGCCACCGCCGTGCGCGAGGGCTCGAACCTGGAAGCGCGCCAGAACATGGCGGTCGCTTCGTTCAAGGCTGGCGTGGCCTTCACCACGGCCGGCGTCGGCTATGTACACGCCATCGCCCACAATTTCGGCGCTTACTACCATGTGCCGCATGGCCTTGCGAACGCCATCATCCTGCCGTATGTGCTTGATTTCTCGAAGCCGGAATGTGCCGAGCGGCTGGCCAAGCTGGCCGAAGTCAGCGGCCTGAAGACCGGCGGCGAAAGCGATCTTCAGCTCGCCGACAAGTTCATTGCCCACGTTCGCGCGCTGAACGCCGAATTCGGCATTCCGACGCAGGTCGACAAGCTGAAGGCCAGCGACATTCCGGCGATCACCACCAAGGCGCTGTCCGAAGCGCATTGGACCTACGCCGTGCCGCGCTACATGGACCGGCCGGCGTTCGAGACTTTCGTCGCCCAGATGCTGCCGGCCTGAGCCTGCGACCTACGCGCTGAAGGTCGCCGCGAGCCGCGCCTTCGCGGCGCGATATTCGGCTTCGAGCTGATCGACCACCGCTGCCGTCGGCAGCACCGAGTCGATCAGCCCGACGCCCTGCCCCGCGCCCCAGATGTCCTTCCAGGCCTTGGCGGTGCTGGCTGATTCGCCGGTGGTGCTGCCCAGATTCATCTTGCTGGCGTCGGCGTGCGGCAGCTTGTCCGGGTCCATGCCGGCGCGGACGATGCTTTTCCGCAGGTAATTGCCGTGCACGCCCGAGAAATACGGGGTGTAGGTGATGTCCGCCGCGCCGGATTCGACGATCGCCTGCCGGTAGTCGTCGCTGACATTGGCTTCCGGCGTAGCCAGGAAGCGGGTGCCGATGTAGGCCAGATCAGCGCCGATCGCCTGCGCGCCGAGAATCGCGTCGCCGGTGGCGATCGAACCCGAAAGGATCACCGGGCCGTCGTAGAACTTGCGAATCTCGCCGACCAGCGCGAACGGCGACAAGGTGCCGGCATGCCCGCCCGCCCCGGCGCAGACCAGGATCAGGCCGTCGACACCGGCTTCCAGCGCTTTCTGCGCGTGACGGACGCTGATCACGTCGTGGAACACCAGACCACCGTAGCTGTGCACGGCCGGCACGATGGCGTCCGGCGCGCGCAAGGAGGTGATGATGATCGGCACCCGGTGCGCCACGCAGACCGCCATGTCGGCCGCCAGCCGGTCGTTCGATGCATGCACGATCTGGTTGACCGCATAAGGCGCGACTTTCTTGCCCGGATTCGCCGCTTGATCGGCCGCCAGCGCGGTTTCGATCTCGTTCAGCCAACTTTCCAGCATGCCCTCGCCGCGCGCGTTCAAGGCCGGGAACGAGCCGACGATGCCGGCCTTGCACTGCTCGATCACCAACTTCGGATTCGAGGCGATGAACATCGGCGAGGCAATCACCGGCAGGCGCAGCGCGTTTTGCAGCAAGGCGGGCATCGACACTTTTCAAGGCTCCAGGGTGGTTGTTTTGATGGATCGCAGGCCGCGCGGTGGACAACTCGCGACGGTTTGTGCACGATTGTTCACATCAACCGAGCACGACCCATGCCTGCCACCGAATCATCGCGCCAATTGCAGGGTGCCATCGCCCTACTGAAGACGGGCATCGACGCCGGCAGTCGCCGCGTCGAGGAAATGCACCTCGCCATCGCCGACAAGCCGTTCCGGGTGCTCGGCGCGGTGCCGGCAGTGGCCGACGTCAGCGGCATCGTCCGCCAGTTCCACGATGGCATCACGCGCGGCGTGCATCAGGCGGTGCGCGGGCTGAGCACGGTCGGCTGCGATGCTGCCATCAAAGCCATCGACATTCAGACGAAATGAGTCGCCTGCAAGCGGTGATCAGCGCCACCAACGGCGTGTTCGGCGATTTTCTCGCCAGGAGCGGCAATGGTCTGGCGATCGACTTCGGCCTGCGCGATGACTTTGGCGCACCGGTCGGGCTCAACTGTGCCGAGCTGACGAGCGCTTACCCGCAAGCCGGCGGCGACATCGCCATCTTCCTGCACGGCCTGTGCTGCGATGAAACCATCTGGGGCGGCGACGCCGACAGCTTCCCGGCGCGGCTCACCCGCGAACAGGGCTGGACGGCGCTGAAAGTCCGCTACAACAGCGGCCGTCATATGTCCGAGAACGGCGAAGCCTTCGCCGAGCTGCTCGACCAGTTGTTGGCGAACTGGCCGGTGAAGGTGCGCCGCATCGCCGTGATCGGCCACAGCATGGGCGGCCTGATCGGCCGCAGCGCCGGCCACCAGGGGCTGGAACGCGGCGCGGGCTGGACGCCGCTGATCAGCCATCTGATCTGCCTCGGCAGCCCGCATCACGGCGCGCCGCTGGAACGGGTCGGCCATGCGGCGACTCGGCTGCTGGACCTGCTCGACATCACCCGCCCGGTCGCCGCGGCGATCAACGCCCGCTCGGCCGGCATCAAGGATCTGCGCCACGGCAGCCTGCGCCACGACGATTGGAACGCCCACGATCCCGATCTGGTCGGCGGCGACATGCGCCGGCCGGTGCGCGTGCTGCCGAAGGCCCGCCACTGCGCGGTCGGCGCAATGCTGGGCGCGTCGACCGACGACCCGCGCAGCCGCCTGATCGGCGATGGTCTGGTGTTGCCGGACAGTGCCGTCGGCCAGCATCAACACGCCTCGCTGTGCGTGCCCTTCGCGGCCGCCGACACGGTGCTGCTGCCGGCGCTGCATCATCTGCGGCTGGCGCGTGATGCGCGGGTTTACGCGCTGATCGCCCGCTGGCTGGCCACGTAGGTCCGGATTCATCCGGACGCTCCTTTCCCCGGCCGACCGTGATGTCCGGATGAATCCGGACCTACGATGCCCTCCATCCCGTCCGCTCACCGATCGCCGCCATGCTCGTCCTGATCCTCAAGCTGCTGCTCGCCCTGCTGGCGCTGACCGTGCTGGTCTACGCAGCACTCTATTTCCTTGCCCCGGCGAAGATCGCCGATACCGCGATGAGCCTGGAGCGGATGCGCGCCAAGCTCGAACGCTCGGAGATGGACATCACCGCCGATGGCCGCAACTGGCATCTGGTCTATCTGGAAGGCGGGTCGGCCGACGCGCCGCCGTTGCTGTTGCTGCACGGCATCGGGGCCGACAAGGACAACTGGACCAAGGTCGCCGCCAGCGGGCTGACCCGGCACTACCGCGTCTACGCCGTCGACCTGCCCGGCTTCGGCGAAAGCGACAAACCCGCCGATGCCCGTTACCGGATCGCCGATCAGGTAGCCCGCGTCGCCGAAATCGCGAAAAAACTGGGTTTGAGCCGCTTCCATCTGGCCGGCAACTCGATGGGCGGCTGGATTTCGGCAGCCTACGCCGTCGCCCACCCGGAACAAGTCTTGAGCCTGTGGCTGTTGAATCCGGCCGGCGTGATGTCGGCCGAGCCCAGCGAAATGATGAAGCTCATGGCCGCCGGCATGCCGTTGCCGCTGTTCGCGCGCAGCGAACAGGATTTCGGCCGCCTGTTGCAATTCGTGATGCAGAAGCCGCCATTCATTCCGGCCCCGGTGCGCACGGTGCTGGCGGGGCGGCAGATCGCCAATTTCCGGCTCAACGAGATGATTTTCGAGGAAATCCGCGAAAAATCCGGCGCGCTCGACGACAGCCTCGCCGCCCTCACGCCGCCGCTGGCGACCCCCACCCTGATCGTCTGGGGCGACCGCGACCGCGTGCTGCATCCGTCCGGTGCCGCGATCCTCAACCGGCTGCTGCCGAAGGCGAAGACCGTGATGCTGCCCGGCATCGGCCATCTGCCGATGCTGGAAACGCCGGGCCGGGTGACGGCGGATTACCTGGCGTTCCGCGCCACCCTTCCGTAGGTCCGGATTCATCCGGACAGCATGGCCGACCAGAAAAGCGTCCGGATGAATCCGGACCTACGGTTCGCCGAAGCGGAACACGTTGACGCTGTCGCTGCTGGTGCCGCCAATGCCGGTGCAGCTCAGCGTGTAGCTGTTGCGGCCGCGAATGCCGGGGGTGACCACGACGCTGCTGCTGATCGGGCGCGGGCCGTTCCATTCGCCGCTGGCGGTGCAGGTGGCCGCGCCGACGGCGGTCCAGCTCAGGGTGGTCGACGGCGTGCGGTTGTTGGTGAATGCCGGGCTGGCGGTCAGCGTCACCGTGGGCGCGGGCGCGATGGTCAGGGTCGCGGTTTCGGTGACGCTGCCGGCCGGATTCGCGCACTCCAGGCGGAACGGCCGCTCGCCGACCCGCGCTGAACTCACCGTCGCCTCGCCGCTGGCAGCGCGGGCACCGCGCCAGTCGCCGCTGGCGGTACAGCCTTCGGCCCCGACATCAGCGGTCCAGCGGATGGTCACCGGTTGGCCGGCGGCGGCAATGGCCGGAATCAGCTCGATGCTGATGCGCGGCGCGCGCGGATACAGCGCGAACACGGCACCAGCCCCGTTGCGGACATCGGCGCGGCCGAAGCGCGGCGGCAGGGTGGACGCGAACGCGGTGCCGACCAGACGGCCGTCGGCGTCCTCGATCAGCGGATTCGGCCGTGCGCCGTCGGCGCTGCGGCTGCCGGTGGTGAACTGGTGCAGCAGGCGGAAATCCTCGCCAGCGTCGGCGATCCGAAAAATCACGCCGACGCCGTCGCTGCCGCCGCTGCGCGTGCTGCCGTACAGGCGGCCGTCGCTGCTGCGCACCAGGCTGCCGGGCTGCGCGCCATCGACGCCGGCAAAGCGATACAGCGTGCTCAGGCCGCCGGTGCTTTCGATGCGGAAAACGCTGCCGGCCGTGCCTGGCGCTGCGACCGCGCCGGCATCGCCCGGCGTGCTGCCGAACACCACGCCGGCCCGCTCGACCACGCCATTGCTGCCCGGGCCGGCATAACCGGTCTGCGCATTGGGCGCGAAACGATGCAATACGTTCAGCGCACCAGCCGTCGACAGCCGGAACACGCTGCCATCGCCCAGGCCGCCGCCTTGCGTGGTGCCGTAGAGATTGCCGTCGCTGCCCAGGCTCAGCGCCGCCTGCGGGGTCGCGCCCTGGGCGGCATCGAAGGCGTGGATGCGGTTTACAAAGCCGCCGCCATCGACCCGGAACGCAGTACCGGCATTGCCGATACCGCCGCTGCTGGCGACGCCGAACAGCAGGCCGCCGACCCGGGTCAGCCCGGCGCGCGGGGCGGCACCGGTGACGCCATTGAAAGAGTGGACGAGCTGGTAGTTGCCGCCCGTCGACACCGCGAACACGGTGCCGAGCCCGAAGGCACCGCCTTCCTCGGTGGTGCCGTACAGGCGGCCATCGGCACCGATGACCAGCGCGCCGCGCGGCGTCGAGCCATCGCTGGAACCGCTGCGGGCATCGAAGGCGTGCAAGGTGGTCAGCACGCCGTCGGCCGTCAGCCGGAACACCGTGCCGCCGTTGCCGGGCGCACCGCCGGAAAGTGTTGTGCCGTAGAAGTTGCCGTCAGCCGCCTGCACCACGCCGGCCACCGGGTTGACGCCATCGGCGGCACTGCCGCCGAAGAAATGCAGCACCACTTCGGTCGGCACGCCGGCTTCGGTCTGCGCCTGCGCAGGCATGAGGCTGCCGATGGCGAGCGACAGCACGGCCGCGGTGGCAGCAAGGCGCGGGGCAGAAAAGGGATTCGACATGCGGCGTCCTCGGGTGGCATCGCGCGGGCAAGAGCCGGATGGTAGCCGAGCCGCGTGACCGTTCCGGCGCAGCGGGCGCGAAAAGATCGCCGCCCGCTGCGCCGGATCAATCCGCCAGGACTTCGCGCCGTCGCCGCCAGAACGCCAGCAGGCCCAGCAGCAGCAACGCGCCGCCACCCAAGGCACCGCCCTTGCGCCGCGTCGGCGGCACCGGCGCTGCGTTGACCGTCACCGTGGTGGCCGACGTTGTCACTCCGCCCGGCCCGCTGCACGCCAGCGTGTAGACGAGGCTGCCGACTGCCGCCGGCGTCAGCGTTTCGCTGCCGGACAGCGCCCGGGCACCGGTCCAGCCGCCGCTGGCGGTGCAGGCCGTGGCGCTGCTGCTGGACCAGTCGAGCCGCGTCGCGGCGCCGGCCGGAATACTGGCCGGCGTCGCCGTCAGGCTCACCGTCGGTGCCGGTGTGGCGGCTGGCAGCACGGCGACATTGAAGTCGATGCGGTCGCTGGCGGCGAGCAGGGCAGCGGTCCCGGCAAATGTGGCGGTCAGCGTGTCGCGGCCGGGCCGGGCCGGGGTCAACTCGCAGGATGCGCGGCCGGCGGCGTCGCTCACGCCTCGGCAGCTGCCGCCGCCGGTCAGCGCGAAATCGACGAACTGGCCGGCCAGCGGCTGGAACGGATTGACCGAGCGATCGCCGAGTTCGGCGACCACCGTCACCCGTTCGCGATCGAGGCTGCCATCCGGCGAGGGATTCAGCGACAGGAAAGTGACATGCGGGCCGGCCGTCCAGACCACGCGGGCCGGCTGGGACACGATGGCGCGGCCACCGACCCGGGCGCTGGCGACGACGGTGTCCTCGCCGGTGTCGATCCCGGTGTAGGTGTAGCGGGCCACGCCGTCGTCGCCGACCGGGATGCTGCGGACGTCCAGATTGGCCCCGCCGACGAGGAAGGTCACCGGCGTGCCGGCCGGCAGCGCGCCGAAGCGGGCCGAGGCCTCGAAGCTCAGCGCCGTACCCTGGGCCGGATTCGGCGCGACGCGATCCGGCGTCAGGTTCAGGGTCGGCGCGTCGGCGGCGTCCGCGTACCGGCAGCGCCCGTCGACATCGGTGATCCGCAGCACGTTGACGTCGGCGGACACGTACAGGCAGCCGTCGGGGCCGCGCGTCATCGCACCGAAGGCACCGGTGATGTCGTTGATCAGCACGCGGCTGATGCGAATCGGGCTGCTGGTGATGTCGACTTCGGCGATATCGGCCTCCGTGGTCATGAACACCGACTGCACGCGACCGTCCGCCGCCACCCGGCCGATGGCGAGGCCAAGGCCGGTGAACGCGGCCCCCGGCAGCAGATTGATCGCTGCCGGCTGCGGCCCGCCGGTGGCACCGACGCGGTACAGCCGCCCGCCCGCCCAGACGTACAAAGTGCCGTCCGGCGCGAAGGCCATCGGCGCGATCGGGAATTCCGGCATCACCACGTAGACGCTCACAGTCGGTGCCGCGCTGCCGGGTGCCGTGATGCGCCACAGCGCCGGATTCTCCGAGCCGGCCCCGGCGCAGCCATCGCCGACGAACAGGTCGCCGCTCACCGGGTCCAGCGCCAGGGTGTGCGCGCAGGTGATGCCGCTGGCGACGGTGCGCAGCAAGGCACCGGACACCGGGTCCAGCTCGACCACCGCGCCGGTGAAGAAGTTGCCGGTGGTTGCCGCCTGGGTGGCGTACAGACGGCCGTCGCGGTCGAAGGCGATGCTGTTGATGCCCGGATTCAGCGCCACCGGGTTGACCACGCGGCTGGCATCGGCCACGCCGCCGCCGGTGCCGAAGCGGTACAGCGTGCCGGTCGGGGAATCGGCGACCAGCAGATTGCCTGCGGCATCGAAGGCCGGCAGCGAGGGTCCCTGGCAGCCGTTGTTGATGTTGCCGAAGGAAAACGCCCGGGCGACGAAAGCGGTCGCGAACGGCTGGATTTGCAAGCCTTCGCCGGCCGTCGGCACCACGCCGCAGCCGTTGCCGCTGGCACCGCCGAAATTCACCGCGCCGCTGCCCGGCACCGGCAAGCCGCCATCGGTGACCACGGTTGCGGTGTAGGTCACGGTCTCGTTGTAGTGGCTGCTGACGCTGAAGCGGATTTCGCCGTTGGCATCGGTCAGTGCCGGCACCGGGCCGCTGATCGTCGAGCGCCCGCTGCCCTGATCAATGCGCACGCGCTTGCCCGGCGTCGGCCGGTTCAGCGCATCGCGCAGGCTGACGGTGACGGTGGCAGCGGCCTCGCCATCGGCCGCCACCGCGTCGGGAAACACGTTCAGGCCGGCGCTGGCAGCGGGTGGCACCGCGAAGCGCAGGCCTGTGGTCTGCACCAGCGGCACGCCGTCCACCGTCGCCCGGAAGCGCAGCGTCTGCGGCGTCAGGCTGGTCACGGCGAATACGGCGGTGCCGTTGTCCAGGCTGCTGATCGCGCTGGCCGGGCTGATCGTGGCCGGGCCGCCGCTGGCTGACAGCGTCACATTGCGGCCACCCAGCGTATGGCCCCGGGCGTCGACCAGCCGCACCAGCACGCTGCCCTCGGCGCTGCCGTCGGCAGGCACGGCAACGGCACCGTCGCGCACCACGTAGCGGCCCAGCGGCACCATCGCTTCGAGGCCGGACTGGCGCTGATCCGGCGTTCCGGCGCTGATCCCGGCGAGCAGGCGGTTCATCACGTTCAGGTTCGGCGAACCGAGGCCGACATGAGCGAAATCGCTACCCATCGACGCTGCGGTATGGAAAGCGCCGCTGTCGCCCAGCGGATACAGCAGCGGATTCAGGAAGCCGAGCCGGCGTCCCTGCGCTTCGTTGAGCAGCGCCGCGTAGGCCGCCCAGATCGGGGCGGCCAGACTGGTGCCGCCGACCAGGAACGGCGACGGGCAGCCGCCGAGGCTGGACTGGCAGATCGGCGTGCCGCCGCGCGCCGGATCGGCGGAGGCGGCGACATCCGGCACCGAGCGCATGGCAGCGGCGCTGCGGCCGTCCTGATACGCCGGGCGCACGAAGAAACGGCTGACACCGAAGCCGCCCTGGCCGGTTTCGGGCACGTCGTCGCTGCCATCCCACCAGGTTTCGCTGCCGTAAGTGCCACCCGGGCCGATGATCAGCGACGTGCCGCCCACGGCGGTGGCGTTCGGCGAACCGGACGGCACGCCGACCGTGTCCGGACTGCCGTTCAGGCAGGTGCTGCCGCTGTCGCCGCTGGCGTTGAACACCCCGATGCCGGCGGCGACAGCCGTCTGCAGCACGGCGTCGATGGCCATCACGTCGGCGAGGCTGACCTCGTTTTCGCAGGACGACCAGCTATTGCTGATCACGGTCACGCCATCGTCGATCATGGCGCTGAACAGCGTTGCGTAGCTCGAAGCGCGGCCGTCGAACGGCGCGCTGTAGACCACCACATCGGCCGCCGGGGCGAGCTGGGTGACGGCGGCGACATCGAGCAGCACCTCGGTCTGGCCCTCGCCCGGCACTGGCACCCCGCCATTGACGTTGACCTGACGAACGCGGCCGAGATCGGTGATGGCTTCCGGCTCGGCCGCCAGGTAACGCCGGTAGTTGATGAGGTCCCGGGGATCGAAGCTGTCGAACTGCAACAGGCCGATCACCTGTCCACGGCCGCCCTGCGCCTGCGCTGTCGGCCGCAGCACCGTCCCGGTACCGGGCGGTCGCTGGAACAGCCGGCTCAGCAGACCGCCCGATCCCGGCAAGCCCGGTGCCGGTAAATTGGTGTTGTACGGGCCGCCGGCATTGCGCGGGCATTCCTCCGTCTCGTCCGGCACTTCCCCCGGCTCGTAGGGGCAGTCGATGGTGTCGAAGCCGGGATCGCCATCGCCATCGTCGCCGCCGGTGGTACCGCCGCTGCTCGATCCGCCCGTCGACTCGCCAGTCGAGCCACCGCTTGAGCCACCCGTCGAGCCGCCTGTCGATCCTCCGGTCGTGGTGCCCCCGGTGGTTCCGCCCGTCGTTCCTCCCGAACTGCCGCCGGTGCCGCCCGTGGTCGAGCCACCCGTCGTGCTGCCAGTCGATCCTCCAGTGGTGGTGCCGCCGGTCGTTCCGCCCGTCGTTCCCCCCGAACTGCCGCCGGTGGACGTACCGCCGCTGCTGCCCCCGGCGCTGCCGGTCGAGCCGCCGGTGCTGCCACCAGTTCCGCCGCCAGCGCTGCCATTCTGGGCACCCGCCATGCTGACCACGTCCATCGCGATCATGCACAGCAGGCCTTGCAGCGCGTTGGTGGCGAACTCGGTCGCCAGCAGTTCCAGCCCGAGTAGCGGAAACAGCACCAGGGCGATCAGGGCCACCACATAGCCGACCTGCCCGCCAGGGCCGTTGAAGAAATCGCAGAAGCGCTTCAGGGTCTTTTCATCGGCACGATGGGGCCGCGCGAGATCGGAAAAGCCCGACAGCGCCTGCACCTGCCCGGCCAGCCGCTCGGGCAGCGCCGGATCGCGGTCGGCGGCATAGAACTGCGCCTGACCGAGCTGGTAATCGCCGATGTCGACTGCAAACGCGCGCTCCACTGCCGCACGCGGACCCTGCACGGTCAGCGTCTGCCGGTGGCCACGCTGCTCCACGGCGTGCAGGCCGTGCTGGGCAAGCCAGGCGCTGATCTGCGTGTAGCGGCTGCGCGACGGTCCGTAGCGCTCGGCCAGTTCGGCCGGGCTCAGGAACTGCTGGTAGCTCGGCGAAGCCGCGTCGTAGACCTGATCGAGATAGCGCTGGAAGCCCGCCGGATCGTCGCGTTTCAGCACTACGGTGATCAGCATCGGCGCGGCAGCGGCGGATGCTTCCGGCGACAGCGGCACCGTGCCCAGCGGCGCGATCGGCCGCGCCTGGGCCAGCAGCGCCGGAACATGGCCGGCCAGACGAACCCGTCCCGGACCCGGTTCAGGGCCGATCGGCAGCGGCGCTGCCGGCTCGAGACCGGTGCTGTCCGGCGGTGATTCCGCCAGCGGCTGTGCGGCGGGCGGCAGCGCCGCCGCCTGCAGCGCCTCGGCCGTGCGCAGCGTTCCTTCGACGAAGCTGCGCGATGCCAGCAGCGCGGCGGTGTCACGCGCTTGTGTCTGCGCAGCCCAGTTCGCCGGCAGCGCCGCAGCGGCCCAGGCCGCTTGCTCGAAGCTGCCGATCAGCACCAGCAGCAGCGCGAAAATGCCGTGCAGGCGACGGATGAGGGACGACGGATGCGGCTCGGCAGGATTCATCTCGGGCTCCGCAACGGGCTGGCTGATCGATACAACTCAGCAGCAGTGGCGCGAACCCGCGATCCATCACGCGCCGCCGGATGAACGGCGGCGCGTGCGCTTCAGGGCGCTTCAGGGCTCCTTCAGGGCTCCGGCAGCGCGTATCCGGGCTCGTCGCTGAGCCGCGCGGAGAGGGTCCATTCGTAGTGGAATTCGCCAGCCGGCGGCAGCGAATCGATCCGGAGCACGCGCGGCCCGCCGATCAGCAGTCTGGACGGCAGCAGCGCTTCGATGAAGCGGTAGCGGCCCAGGGTTTGCAGCGGCAGGCCTTCGATGTCGAGCAGCGGTTTGGCTTCGCCGTCTTCGCCGAGCAGGCGGATGCGGTACAGCCGCGCTTCCTCGGCATGCTCGACTTCCGCCTGCACGCGCAGCTTGCCCGCCGTGCCGCGCAGCACGAGGTTGACATCGGGCTGGCCGGCCTTGCGTTCGACCGAGGCGAGCAGCACCAGGGTGGGTGCGGCGGCCGGGTCTTCGGCCAAGGTCGGTGCCGGCACGCCGGGCAGGGCCCCGCGCTGGAACAGCACGATGGCGATGGCCAGACCGGCGGCGATGGCACCGCCGGTGAGGGCCGTCCACAGGCCGCGACGGCTGCGCTGACGCGGCAGCGGCTGGAAGCGGGTGCGCGTTCGCACTTCCGGTGGCAGCGGCTTCATCGCCTGGCTGAAGCGCTGGCGCGCCTGCGCGGCCGGCGTGCCCAGCAGATGCTCGCGGAAGGCGGCGGTTTCGGCGGCGGTGAGTTGCAGGCGCGCGTAATCGTCGTGGAGATCGGTTTCGGCATCGCGCAGTTCGGCCAGCGCGTCGTCATCGGCGAGCAGCCGTTGTTCGAGACGCGCGGCTTCCTCCGCCGACAGGCGATGCAGCAGCAGGCCGCGCCAGTCGTCGGCGGGCGGGTTCGGAGCATTCAGATCGTTCATGAGCCTTGAGTGTCCGGAATCGACGATTCATCACCGGCGAGGCGCGCACGCACGCAGGCCTCCAGCGCTTCGCGGACCCGCAGCGCGCGGTTGCGCAGGGCGTTGAGGCTCAGGCCCAGGCGTTCGGCAAGCTGCTGGCGACGGCGGATGCGCCCGGCGCCGGTGTCGCCCATGCCGTCGGCACCGAATTCGTAGTAGGCGAGGATCAGCTTCGAGGCTTCGGTGCCGAGCTTGGCGAAGCAGGCGCGCAGGGCCTTGCGGGTGGCGGGATCGAATTCCTCCTCCTCCGCGTCGTGGATGGCATCGGGGGCCGGCAGGCGTTCCAGTTCCGCGTCGCTGGCCCGGCGTTGCAGCGGCCGGCTGCGCGCTTCCAGCAATACCAGCCGGGCGATGCCGTGCAGGTAGGACGCCAGATGCGCGACCACCACGCCTTCGCTCAGGCGGCGCGCCAGCCGTTCCAGCGCTTCGTCGGCCAGCGCTTCGGCTTCGTGCGGCACATGCAGCCGGAACAGCGCGATCAGGCGCGCGCGCAGGCGTTCGTAGTGCGCGGCGGCATCGCCTTCGTCGCCGCCGTCGGCGGCGAGACGCGCCAGCAGCGCGGCAAACGCCTGCTGATCGCCAACGCGGCCATCGCGCGCTGATCCTTCATCGGTCATCCATCCGGCTCCCGTGGTTCACCCTGCAATACATAGCCGGCCCAGTACCAGGGCGCAGCCCAGCGCGAATCGTCCTTCATCGCGGCTTGCGCTGCACGCAGGCTTGAACCCGGATCAAGACCGCGACCGAGCAGGCCGGCATAGAAATGCTCCATGAAAACGGCGGCCGCGCGGTCGTCGACGGTCCACAGGCTGGCCAGCACCCGGCG
Source organism: Nevskia sp. (assembly GCA_021732745.1). Classification (GTDB taxonomy): domain Bacteria; phylum Pseudomonadota; class Gammaproteobacteria; order Nevskiales; family Nevskiaceae; genus Nevskia. Next base: position 190,432 of record JAKFUK010000003.1, read on the forward strand.
GCTGCCGGCATGAAAGAAGGCGCGCGCCAGGCTGTTGACGCCTTCGCCGGCCACGTCCTGCCCGAACGCCGATTCGCAGGCGCTCAAGACCACCAGATCGACCGGCATGTGCAGCGCGCCGATCTCGCCGATGCCGAGCACATCGTCGACCGGCTGACCCTGGACATCGAACGCCGACAGCGCAATGCCCGAGCGCGACGGCTGCGCGGAATCGAGCCGGGCATGGGTGGCGAAATGGACGATGCGGGTGCTCGACCAATCGGTTTCCAGCACGGTTTGCCGGCTGGCGGCGAAATCCAGACGCTGCCAGCGCTGCGCGGGTGGCAGCAGCCGGGCGATAGCCTCGGCTTCGTCGCGGCTGTGGCGCAGGCGCGGCAGGGCGTCGGGATCGGCCTTTCCCGACGAACTCAAGCGCGGATCGTCGGCCGCGTACACCGGATCGGCAAGCACCGCCACCCGCGCGTCCTTCGGCAGCGTCGGCCGCGCCCGGCGCAGCCAGCGCAGGGTTTGCAGCGACGGCAGGTAGACGTGATCGACCGCCGGATTGCCGTCGAGAATCGCGAACGGCAAGTGTTGCAGCGCACCATCGGCGACCACCAGCCGCAGCGCCGCGCCGTTGTCGGCCGCCGGGGGCAGCAGGATGGCGGCGAGCGCGGCGGCGTCCTCGGCGATGGCGGTCTGCTCGCGCGTCTGGCGGGCCGCGAGCGCGGCCAGATCTTCGCCCACGGCTGCGCGCGGCGGGCGCGCCAGCTTGTCGCGCAGTGCCGCGATGCGCGCTTCCAGCCCCGCACGCGGCGGCAGTTCGACCGCCACCAGCCGGTCCCGGCTTAAGATCCACAGATGGCTGCGTGCATCGCCGAACCAGTATTCGAGCAGGCTGACATCGGCGGCCAGCGCGTCGCGGCGCAGCTCGGGCAGGGTCAGCGGCTGGGGATCGCGAAGCTCGGCCGTCTGCGGTTCGGCAGCCCGCAAGCGGTTCCGCGCCGCATCGAGCGCTGCTGCCGCCTGGCCGCGTTCGGTGGCCAAGCGTTTGCGCTGCGGCGACGGCCCGGCGCTCAGGCGCGCCAGCCGGAAATCCAGCAATCGCAGCCGGTCTTCGGCGGCATCGCGCTCGGCCAGCAGCGGCTGCCGCCGGGGATCGGCCGGCAGCCGCTGTCGCGCCAGTTGCTCGACCAGCGCCCGGGCACGCGCCCGCTCGGCTGCCAGCAGCGCCTGCGCGGCGTAGCCCCGCCCCGGCCGACGCGCGTCCATCTGCATCAGCAGATCGACGCGGAAGCCGTGATACGCCCGGTTGGACGCGAAATAGCTGCTGCGGGTCGCCGGATCGGCCAGGCCGCTGCGCAGGCCGTCGATATGGGCGATGGCGCCGTCGATGCCGGCCAGCGCCTCGTCCAGTCGCCCGGCTTCCGCTGCCAGCCGCGCCAGGCTGGCAAGCGCGGGCGCGATGCGGGTGGGCGACGGCACCGCCCGCGCCAGTTGCAGCGCCGCGCGGTAATGCTCAGCGGCGGCGGCCGGCCGCCCGGCGCGGCTGGCGATGTCGCCGGCAATCGGCTCCAGCAGCAGCCGCGCGGCCGTCGCCTGCTTCTGCGCGGCAATGGCCAGCGCGCGTTCGATCTGCCGCCGCGCCGCTGGCAGATCGCCCGCCGCCAGCGCAGCGCGCGCCAGCCCGCCGAGTGCCAGCGCGGCATCGCGTGCCAGGCCGGCATCGTTCGCCAGACTCAAGGCTTCGCCGTAACGCGCGGTGGCTTCGGACCAGCGCGCTTCATCCAGCGCCAGTTCGCCGCGAAAACGCAGCGCTTCGGCAATCGCCGCGACATCCTCGGCTGCGCGCGCGGCGGCTTCGGCTTTCGCGGCGGCGGCCTGTGCAGCATCGGCTTCGCCGAGCGTGCGATGCAGGGCACCGAGCCCGTTCCAGGCCATGTTTTCGGCGCGCGGATACGGCGTTGCCGCCAACGCGGCGAGCAGCGCCTGCCAGCCTTCGCGCGCCTCGTCGAAATTGCCGCGCTGGGCGTTGAGCGCAGCAATCCGATCCTGGCTGAACAGCAGGCCTTCGCGGTCGTCGGTGGCCTGAGCGGCGGTCAGCGCCGCGCGGGCAGCCGCCAGCGCCCGGGCGGACTGGCCGGTTTCCGCGTAATTGGCGCTGAGATTGCCGAGCACGACACCTTCAAAGCGCTGGTCGCCGGTCTGCCGATACAGGGCCAGCGCCCGTTCCTGCGCGGCGATCGCGGCGACGAGATCGCTCTGGTAAGCCAAGGCCGCGCCGAGCGTGCGTTCGGCTTCGGCCTCATCCGCCAGATCGGCCGGCGCGTCGCGGGCACAGTCGGCAGCGATCGCCCGCCGTGCCGATGCGGCGGCCGCCGGGTAATCGCTGCGCGCGAACTGCAAGCGCGCCAGCCCGGCGGCGCTGCGCCGCTCGCCGCAGCCATCGCCCAGCGCCTGCCAGCGGGCAATGGCATCGCGATAGGCGGCGGTGGCGGCGCGCAGGCTGGCCTCGCCGCCGCGCGTCGCGCTTTCGCTGCTGCCGGCCGCCAGCCGCAGCAGGTCGGCGCGGGCCAGCGCCTGGTCGGCAGCGGCGCGCCGAACATCGACCTCCTGCTGCGGATGCGCCGCTGCCAGCGCCAGTCGGTAAGCCACCGGCTGGCCCTTGCCGCGCGCGGCGATCCGGAAGGTCCAGACCGCCGCTGTCGTCGACGCCACCAGCATCTGCTCGCGGGCCGCACCCCGGCCAGCGGCCGGGCGGATCGGGGCCAGGGTGGCGGGTGTGGTCCAGACCAGATCGAGCGCCCGCAGGCCGGTCTGTTCGAGCCGCAGTTCCGCCGCCTGCCCGGCCGCCAGTGCGACGCGGTAATCGCGGCTTTCGCCGCCGGCCAGCGCTGCACTCAGGGTGTCGCCGGGAGCCAGCGGTAGTGGCTCGCTGGCCGCGATCGGCAGGCTCAACGCCAGCAGCAGTGCAAATGCTGCCGCGCGCATGGAAAAACTCAGCGCGCCTTGCGGCCGAAGCGCGCCAGCAGCGCCGGAATCACCGCTTTCGGCACCAGCTTCTTGACCGGCGCGCCGAGGCCGGTCAGCTCGCGCACCAGGCTCGACGACAGGTGCGCGAACTCCGGCGACGGTGCCAGCAGCACGGTGTCGAGCTGCGGATAGAGATCGCGGTTCATCACCGCCATCTGCTTCTCGTATTCGACGTCACCCACCGTGCGCACGCCACGCACCAGCACGGTGACGCCGTGCTCTTTCGCGAAATCGACGACCAGGCCGCTGAAGCCCACCACTTCGACATTGGCGAGGTCGGTGACCGCCGCGCGGATCAGCTCGCAGCGTTCCTCAAGCGAGAATTTCGGGTTCTTGGCGATGTTCGAGCCGACGGCGACGATCAGCTTCGGAAACATCCGTGCCGCGCGATGAATGATGTCGTTGTGACCGAGGGTGATCGGGTCGAACGTGCCCGAATAGGCGGCGATGACACTCACGGCGGCAGGTCTCCCGGTGGCGCGTACGTGAACAGCCCGTAGCTTACCTGCCCGGCCGCCTTCTCCTTGAGCAGGCTGTAGCCGGCCGGCAATACCGGCGGCTTGCCCTTCGGCCATTCGAGGTAGATGCGGTTCATCTCCTTCAAAACGCGCGGCAGGTTGGCGAGCGTGGACGCCAGCAACGGGGAGTCGTACGGCGGATCGACGAACACCACCTCGTAGCGGTTCATCGTCGAACGCAGGAAGCCGATGCCGTCGCCACGGATCACTTCGCAGCGTGCTGCAGCCCCCAGCTTGGCAATCGCCGCGCGGATGTCTTCCGCCTGCTTGGCCCCGGTTTCGACGAAGCTGGCCTGCGCCGCGCCGCGCGAGACCGCTTCCAGCCCCAGCGCGCCGCTGCCGGCGAACAGATCAAGCACGCTGCTGCCGTCGATCACGAGGTTCAGCCAGTCGAACACGGTCTGGCGGACGCGGTCCGGTGTCGGGCGCACACCGGCGTCGGCGTCGAAGTCGATCAGCCGTGAACGGTATTCGCCGCCGATGATGCGCAGGCGGCCGAGGGGTCTTCTCATGAGGTTTTGGCAATCCAGTTTTCGAGTTTCAGACCGGCCAAACGCCGGAACTCGGTTTCGTTGTTGGTGACCACGGTGAGGTCGCGGTTCAGGGCCTGGGCGGCGATCAGCAGATCGTAGGGGCCGATCGGCGTGCCTTTCGCTTCCAGATAGGCGCGTTGCTGCGCGGCAAGGCGCGCATCTTCGCGCGTCAGCGGCAGCACCGTCAGCGACGCCAGAAAACGCGCCAGCGTGACTTCGTAACGCGGCCCCCGCTGCGACTTGATGCGTCCGACTTCCAGCTCGAACTCGGTCATCACCGACAGCATGCAATCGGCGGCACTGAAGCGTCTGGCAATCTCGACCGATTCGGGCCGCCGATCATTCAGCAGGTAGATGCAGATGTTGGTATCGAGCAGAAAGCTCACGGCCGCTTGCGCTTGACGCGGTAGGGCGCAACCGGCTCGGCCGCTTGCAGGCCTTGAGTCCAGTCACGCTCCTGCATCGGCGGCTGATGGCGTTCGAGATTCAGACCTTCCGGGCAATCGGCGTAAAAGCGTTCGATGACATCGGCCAGCGATTCGCCGCGCGTCTCGATCGGCTCCATCACCACCCGATTGCCCTCCTTCCAGATCCGCACTTCAGTGCCGCTCATGCGGAATTCCTTGGGCAGGCGCACGGCTTGCGACGCGCCATTGGTGAACAGGCGCGCGGTCTTGCGTTCGCTGGTCGCGGCTTCGGCTGCGGCCTTGTCGGCACGGCTGATGCGCTTGCGATTGCCGCCAACAAGGGCGACGGGCGTGGAGACGGCTTTCATGGCGGCTGCTCCGGGTGTCTATACGGGTTGTATAGATTACGCCGATGTGCCGGGCTGCTCCAGATGCAAGAAGCTTGTCTCACGCGGAGAACGCAGAGGACGCGGAGAACATCAACAGCGAGAAAAGCTCGGGAGCACGAAGGCACAAAGAACAGCAACTGCAAGGGCACAAAGAAAAAGCGAAAATCAATCAATTCTTTCTTTGTGTCCTTGCTTTTTACCTTTGTGCCTTTGTGCCCCGGAGCTTTTGCTTTTCTCGCCTTGGCTTTTCTCTGCGTCCTTTGCGTTCTCCGCGTGAGAAAAGCTTTTGCCGCGAAACCGTCTCAACGACCCATCGAGCAACGGCGATCGCGCTTCAGCGCCGAGCCTGCCCCAGTTCCCCCGCCACCGCCGCGCCCGCCGCTTCGATCAGCGGCAGGATGCGCCGCTCGGCCTCGGCGAGCTGTGCGTATTCATTCGACTGAAGGCGGAAATAGCGCGCGCCGTCGGCGAAATCGACTTGCAGGGTGGCGTTCGAATAGTTGCGCAACAGGTCGGCATAGGCATCCTGCTCGGCATAGACGCGCGACAGCTTCAGCAGGGTGTCGACCTTGATGCGCGGCAGCACCTGGGCGATGACGGCTGATTCGTAGGCTGCGCTCGAAAAGCGCACCGCCGCGCCGCGCGTGCGGGCTTCCTCGGGGTAGACGAACTCCTTGCTGGCCTCGTAGCGCTCGAGTGCTGCGCGAAACGCTTCCGAGCTGCGATCCTGATACGGCAGCGCCTCGTCGATCGCCGCGCGATTGGCTTCCAGCTCCTGCGCCAGAGCGCCGAGCACGCTTTGCGTCAGTGCCGCCTTCTCGCGATCCTCGCGCCAGTTCTCGACGGTCAGCGCCAGCAGCACGCTGACGATGACCAGCGCCATCTCGAACAGGCTGCGGCCCAATCCAGCCCGCGTCGAACCGCCCCCGCTCACGTCCCCAGTCACGTCTGCGTGCCGCCGACGGTCATGTTGTCGAGCCTGAGCGTCGGCTGGCCGACGCCCACCGGCACGCTCTGGCCATCCTTGCCGCAGGTGCCGACCCCGGTGTCGAGCTTCAGGTCATTGCCGACCATCGACACCCGGCTCATCGCTTCCGGGCCGTTGCCGATCAGGGTCGCGCCCTTCACCGGGCGGGTGACCTTGCCGTCCTCGATCAGGTAAGCCTCGCTGGCCGAAAAGCTGAAATTGCCGTTGGTGATGTCGACCTGGCCACCCGCGAAATTGACCGCGTAGAGCCCCTTCTTGACCGAAGCGATGATCTCGGCCGGATCGCTTTGCCCCGGCAGCATGTAGGTGTTGGTCATGCGCGGCATCGGCAGATGCGAGAACGATTCGCGGCGGCCGTTGCCGGTCGGGGCCATACCCATCAGCCGCGCGTTGAGCTTGTCCTGGATGTAGCCGCGCAATATTCCCTTTTCGATCAAGGTGGTGCATTGGGTCGGCACGCCTTCGTCGTCGAGCGTCAGACTGCCGCGACGGCCGGGCAGCGTGCCGTCATCGACGATCGTGCACAGCTCGCTGGCCACTTTCTGGCCGATCCGCCCCGAATAGGCCGACGTGCCCTTGCGGTTGAAATCGCCTTCCAGGCCGTGGCCGACCGCTTCGTGCAGCAGGATGCCGGGCCAGCCATTGCCGAGGACGACCGTCATCGCACCGGCCGGTGCCGGGCCGGCTTCGAGCAGCATCAGCGCCTGGCGTACGGCTTCGGCGGCGAAACGCTCGGCCGCATCAGCGCCGAAGAAATCGCCGTAAGCGCCGCGACCGCCACCACCGCTGCCAGCCTGCTCGCGACGGCCGTTGTGTTCCGCGATCACGGTGACATTCATGCGCACCAGCGGGCGCACGTCGGCGGCCAAGGTGCCGTCGGCGGCGGCGACCATGATGATGTCGTGCGTCGCGGCCAGCGACACCATCACCTGAGTGATCCGCGGGTCGATGGCGCGGGCAGCCGCATCGGCGCGCTTCAGAAGCGCGAGCTTTTTCTCGGTCGGCCAGCTGTCCAGCGGGCTTTCCGCCGGGTACAGCGCCGGGCGGGAGGCGCGGGCGACATTGCCCAGCGAGCCGATCTGGCCCTGGCGGACGATCGCGGTGGCAGCACCCGAAGCGTCGATCAGCGCCGGCAGGCTCAGTTCATCGGAGTACGCGAAGCCGGTCTTGTCGCCGCCGATGGCACGCACGCCCACACCTTGTTCCGTGTGATTGGCCCCAGACTTGACGATGCCGTCCTCGAAGAACCAGGACTCCGACACCGAGTTCTGGAAGTACAGGTCGGCAGCGTCGATGCCCGGTTTCATGAGGCCGGACAGCACGCGCTGGATCGAGCCCTGATCGAGCGCGGCGGGTTCGAGCAGGGTGGCGGTGGCAAGCGAAAGCGCAGTGGTCATCGGAAATCGGTGTCGGAATGCGAGGCGGCGAGGATAGGCCAAAACCTGCGGTTCCCGGGGTTGGCGTGCGTGGTCGACGACATCAAAAGCTCATTTAGCGCGGAGGTACTGCGACGACAGAAAGGACGCGGAAAAGCCAAATTCGATACCGGCTCGTTGCAGCGCGGCGCGCCGTTCGACCGTCCGGACAGAAAAATCCGGAGCACAAAGGCACAAAGAACAGCAAAGGCAAGGACACAAAGGAAAAACAAAACATTGAGGTCTTCCTTTGTGCCCTTGCTTTTCACCTTTGTGCCTTTGTGCCCTGGATTTTTCTCTCATGAAAACAATGCTCTATTGAAATCTTTGCCGTTCCGCGTCCTTTCTGTTGCCGCAGTACCTCCGCACTAAAAAAGCTTTTGACGTTTCAGCCGCCCGCCTCAGACCCCGATGCGCCGCTGCGACAGGTTCGGGAAACCGGCCCTGAGCGCATGCAGCGCAACCACATCGACGGCCGCGGTGGCAACACCTTCGCCGGCATCGACGCAGGCCAGCACTTCGCCCCAGGGTCCGACCACCATCGAATGGCCCCAAGTCTGGCGGCCGCCGGCATGAGTGCCGGTTTCGCCGGAGGCGATCACGTAGCACTGGTTTTCGATCGCCCGGGCCCGCAGCAGGATTTCCCAGTGCGCCTCGCCGGTCTTGGCCGTGAACGCGGCCGGCACGCACAAGATTTCCGCGCCCAACGCCGCCAGTTGCCGGTACAACTCGGGAAAGCGGACGTCGTAGCACACGCTCAAACCCAGCTTGCCGGCCGGGGTGTCGATCACCGTGAAGCCGTCCGCAGCACCTTGGGCGATGGTTTTCGATTCTCGATAGCGCTCGCCGCTGGCGCTCGGCACGTCGACATCGAACAGGTGGATCTTGTCGTAGCGCGCCACCTGCGCGCCGCTGGCATCGAACACCAGATTCGCGGCCCAGACCCGGCCCGGGTCGCCATCCACCGCCACCGGCACGGTGCCGGCCACGATCCACAAGCCCAACTTCTGTGCGGTTTCCGCCAGCCAGTCCTGGATCGGGCCGCGGCCGAACGGTTCAGCGAAGGCCAGCTTGTCGGTGTCGCGCGCACCCATGATCGCGAAGTTTTCCGGCAGTGCGGCCAGCACGGCACCGGCGTCGCGGGCGTCGCGCAAAAGGCGCGCGGCGGTGGCCAGGTTGTCGGCGACCACGGCGGTCGAGTTCATCTGCACGGCGGCAATCAAGGTCGTCTCAGCCATGGGCGGCATCCGGTGGTGAAGTGGGTGCAGGCGGATCGCCGCCTTGCAGCACGGTGGGGTCGTCCCAGCTACCGGTGACACGGTAGCTGAAGCTGCCAAGCTGGTTGAACGGCTTGTCGAACAATTGCTGGGCCACCAGCACGATGCCGCCGGCGATCGGCCCGCCGAGCAAGGTCGCGCCGATCGTCACACCGGTGGAGATATCCGGGAACACGGTGACTTTCTGGTCGTAGTCGCGGGCAGCGAGCCCGATGCGGCCACGCATTTCGATCTTCAGCGACGGGCTGTCGATATTCAGATCATCGGTCACGGCATTGCCGTCGGCGAGCGTGAAGCTGCCCTTGAGCTTGTCGAAACCCAGGCCATCGGCGACCACGTCCTTGAAATCGAACAGCAGACGGCGCGGCAGCGCATAGAGATTGACCAGCCCGAGCACCCGCCCCGCCCCCGGCTCCACGGCCTTGAGCGCGCCGCGCTTGACGTTGATGGCGATGTCGCCCGTGGCCTGCGACAGCTCCAGTCCGGCCGGTACCCGGGGCCAGACCACGTTGCCGCTGAAATGGGCGTCCTCGGCGGTGAGATTCGGCGTATAGCCGAACACCCGCAGCACGTCGCCGATGGCGTCGGACTTCACGTCGAAATTCAGTTCCGCACTCGAAGCCGCCGCGCGACGCAGCCAGTTGCCGCTGGCCTGGCCATCGAGCCGTCCCCCGGCGACGCTCAAACGGTCGATGCGCTGGCCGTCCGCCACCCGGATGGTGGACACCTGCAAATGTCCGAGCACAACACCGCCCAGGCTCAAAGCGCCTGCGTCGACGTCAAAAACCGGCGCGCGGGTGGGATCGAAGGGCGAATCCGGCGGCGCGACGCCGGCTTGCGAGGGCGGCAGCGGCGGCAGGGCGTCGAGCGCCAGGGTGTCGAAACGGGCGACGACACTGCCGCCGTTCTCCGGCTGCCAGTCGACGGTGCCGGTGGCCGCGCCTTCCGCACGCAGCCGAATGCCGGTGCCGACACCACTGGGCAGCGCCAGCAGGCGCGTCGGCCCGAAAGTCCAGCGCCGCAGGCTGGTTTTCTGCGCGGTGACATCGGCGCGCAGGAACGGCGGGCCGGCCGTGCCGCCGTTGCCATTGGCGGCGGCGATCACCGCGATCCAGCCCGCAAGATCCAGTGTTTCCGGCGTGCCGCTGATCACCAGGCCATCAGCGTCGGCGCGTGGATAGTCGACACCCGCGCCGAGCGCGGCTTCCACACCGCGCGTCTGGCCGACGCCGGTATCCGCCGCGTCGCCGAAGCGAATGCCGAGCCTGACTTCATCCGCCACCGCGATCTTCAGCCGCGTGGTTCCGGCCTCGCCAGCCAGTTCCAGATGCAGCGGCAGCGCCGAGCCCGCGGTCTTGGCAATCGGCGGCGGCAAGCTTGACGTCACCCCTTGCAGATCGCTGTCGATCGACAGCCGCCCGGCTTCCGGCCCGCCCAGCGGCAGCCGCAGGCGAGCCGCTGTCTCGCCGCTCAGGCCGCTGCGCAGCCAGGCCGGCACGTAGACCGCCGACAGGCCCTCGTCGCGTCCCGGTTGCAGGCTGAATTCGCCGAGCAGCACCGGGTCCGGCTTGCCGGTTTCGGTGACGATGCGGGCGCTCAGCGCGGTGTCGTAAAGCATCGCGGTGAGCCTGTCGGCGGCGACCGACTTGCCGTAGGCGAGTTGTCCGCGCAGCTCGCGCAGCGGTTCGGCCATGCCGCGTACGGTCAGGCGCACGCCGTCGACCCTCAAGCTGCCGGTGGCATCGACCGGCGGCTGGGGAATGTTCAAGGGAATCCGCAGCTTGAGATCACCGCTGACCGGCCCGCTGGCCTCGGTGCGGCTGATCAGCCCGCTCAGCCGGGTTTTCAGCGGCGAATCGCGGAACAACTGGTAGAGCTGGGCGGCGTCGCCGCTGAAATCGGCGTCAAGCGCAAGGTCGGCAGCGGCGAAATCGGCGATCCGGGCATCGAGCCGACTGACCGCCAAACCGCTGACGCTGCCTTCGCGGCCGAGGATATCGAGACCGTTGTCGTGGAATACCAGCTGCGCGGCAATGCCTTCGGCCGCCGGCCAGTCGCGCGCGAAAGCCAGCACCGCGTCTTCCACATCGAGCGTCAGCCGCCACGGCAGGGTCGGGCGATTGTTGGCATCGCGCGGCGTCAGCGGGGCGTCGATCAGCAGCCGGCCACCGGTCACCCGCGCTTGCAGGATGGCCCGCTCCAGCCAGGCGCGACTGTTCGGCCCCCAGTTTTTCGGCATCCAGGGCTTGAGCGCGGCCACGGCATCGGACTTGAGGCCCAGATCGAGCCGCAGGTCGGGCACCGTGCCGTCCGGATACAAGGTCAGCCGCAGCGCGCCTTGCGCGGCGCTGCTGCCCAGGCGCAAGGCGATGGCCGGTGCGTCGATGCGCCAGACGTCGCTTGCTCGCGACCAATGCAGGTCACCAGTGACATCGTCGATCGGCAGCGGCTGTTCAAAAGCTTTCGGCAGTCGCAGTTGCAGCGGCGTGCCGGTGAGCCGGATCACACCGCTGTCGATGCCGCCTTCCAGCGTGCCGTTCAGACCGGCGAAACCCGGTTCCTCGCCCTTGCTGGCCATGCCCAGCGCGATCAGCTTTGCAGTCGCGGCAAGCGTTTGCGGGGAGGCGGCGCTACGAGTAAGGCGCAGAGCGGCCAGGTCGCCCCGCAGATCGCCCAGACGCGCCATCTTCGGCGGCAGCGCGCGAACCACGCCGAGCCAGGGCGCGAGATCATCGAGCCTGAGCAGCGGCGCGATCAGGGTCTGGCTGCCGTCGGCGGCGTGCGTGGCGGTCAGGCCGTCGAGCTGCCACGCGCCGCGCGCGCCGCTCAGGCCGGCGCTCGGCAGTTGCAGCCGCCAGCCGCCATCGACCGGTTCAAGCTGGGCGCGGATATCGACCGCCGCCGCGCTGGCCAGCGCGTCGCCATCGAGCCGGGCCGACACACTGCCGGCGCGCAGGCGCAGGCTCGAAGCACCGAGCCGGCCGGCGTCGATCGCGCCGCTGGCATCGAGCTGGGCATCGTCCAGCCGCAGCAGCGCGCCGGGCTGCAAATGCGCCGCCAGCCAGGGCCAGCCGGCCAAATCTTCGACATCGAAGGACCAACGGCCGTGCAAGGTGCTGCGATCGGCAAGGCTGCCGTCGAGCTGGGCATTGACCTGCACGCGGCGGGCGATGTCGGCAGGCGGCAGCAGCAGGGCGTCGACGCGGTAACCGGCGCGGCCGTGTTGCAGGGTGGCGTGATCGACCAGCACCGCCAGCGGCGGCTGATCGCCAAGCCGGGCATCGCGCAGGCTGAGGCGCACCGCATGCAGGCGCAGTTGCGCGTAGCGGGCCAACGCGTCGAGCCGCGCGGGGTCGCGGCCGCCGGCCAGATTGACGCCATCAAGGCGAATCCGGCCATCGAGGTCGATCTGCACGCCGAGCTGCACGCCGTCGATCTCGACGCGGTCCGGCGTGCGCGGGCCGGTGACGAGGCGCGTCGGGCTCAGGCCCAGACGAATGCGCCGCGCAGCGAGCAGCGGCGCACCGCGATCATCGAGCAGGGCGACTTCGCGCAGGTCCAGCGTCGGCCGCAGGCCGCTCCAGGTCAGCGCCATCGAACCCACCCGGGCCGGATGGCCGACTGCCTTGGCAACCGCGTTTTCAAGATCGTGGCGGTAGCCGGGCACCGAATCGATCAGCAGCGCGAAGCCGGCGCTGATCGCGGCGGCGGCGACGGTCAGCACCGCCAGCACCGTGATCAGGCGCGTCCACCAGCGCTTGGCAGTCCGCTTCATGCTTCGCTGTCGCTCAGCAGGCTTCCAGTTGCCAGTTGCCGGTTTCCAGAGCAGCGGGTGAGCGCTGCCGTGCCGCTTTTGCTACTTCTGGAAACTGGAAACGAACAACTGGAAACTGCTTCCCTCACACCGGCACCACGTCGAAGGTTTCCTGCGAGTAATGCGATTCCGGTTGCAGCTTGATCGGTCGCTTGAGGCTGGCTTCGAGTTCCGCCAGACCACCGCTCTGCTCTTCCTGCAAGCGCTCGATCACCTTCGGGCTGGCCAGCACCAGGAAAGCCTTGGGCTCGTACATGCGCGCCGCGCGCTGCACTTCGCGGGCGATCTCGTGGCAGATGGTTTCCACGGTCTTCACCACGCCACGACCTTCGCAGGTCGGGCAGGGCTCGCACAGGATGTGGCCCAGGCTTTCGCGGGTGCGCTTGCGGGTCATCTCGACCAACCCCAGCGGGCTGAACGGATAGACGTGGGTGCGCGCCGAATCCCGCGCGATTTCCTTTTCCAGCGTCCGCAGCACCTGGGTGCGGTGCTCATCCAGCTTCATGTCGATGAAGTCGATGATGATGATGCCGCCCAGATTGCGCAGCCGCAGTTGCCGGGCAATGGTGCCGGCGGCTTCGAGATTGGTCTTGAGGATGGTTTCCTCAAGGTTCCGGTGGCCGGTGAAAGCGCCGGTGTTGATGTCGATGGTGGTCATCGCTTCGGTCTGGTCGATGATCAGATGACCGCCGGACTTCAGATCGACCTTGCGATCCAGCGCCCGGTTCAGCTCGTCTTCCACCCCGTACAAATCGAAAATCGGCGCATGGCCGGTATAGGCCTCGATCTTCGCTGCCGCCGACGGCACGAACACCTTGGCGAACTGCTGGACCCGGCGCGCTTCCTCGACGTTGTCGATGCGGATGCGCTCGACCGCGGTGCCCAGCAGATCGCGCAGCACCCGCATCGACAGCGGCAGGTCGCCGTGCACCAGATGCCCGGGCTTGGCGAACTGCGTCTGCTGGTTGACGCTGACCCAGAGCCGGGTCAAAAAACCGAGATCGGCGTGCAGCGCTTCCTCGTCCGCGCCTTCAGCGGCGGTGCGGGCGATGACACCCCAGTTCGGCGACAGATCGGGAACGATTTTTTCCAGAATCACTTTCAGCCGCGCCCGCTCGGCATCGTCCTCGATGCGGGCGGAAACGCCGACATGCTTCTCGAACGGCATCAGCACCAGATAGCGCGAGGGAATCGACAGCAGGGTGGTCAGCCGCGCGCCCTTGGTGCCCATCGGATCCTTCAGGATCTGCACCAGCACTTCCTTGCCTTCATGCAGCAGCCGCTCGACCGGCGGCAGCGGCTGGCCGTTTTGATCAGCGCCGATCATGTCGGCAACGTGCAGGAAGGCGGTGCGATCCAGGCCTAAGTCGACAAACGCCGCCTGCATGCCCGGCAGCACGCGGACCACGGTGCCCTTATAGATGTTGCCGACCAGACCATGGCGCTGGGCGCGCTGGACATAGATTTCCTGCGTCGCGCCACCTTCGACCAGCGCCACGCGGGTTTCCTGCGGGCCGATGTTGACGAGGATTTCGGTGCTCATCGTCGTCAGGCGTGAGACGTGAGGCGTGAGGCGTGGATGCCGAAGCGGGCCAGCAGTTCTGCCGTCTCGTACAGCGGGAGGCCGACGATGTTGGTGTAGCTGCCGTGCACGGCACGAACCCAGCGTGCGGCGTAGCCCTGAATGCCGTAGGCACCGGCCTTGTCGAGCGGCTCGCCGCTGTCGGCGTAGCGGCGGGCGTCGTCGGGATCTATGTCGCCGAACACGACTTCGGTGGTCGCCACCACGGTTTCCAGCCGCGCGCCGTGGATCACGGCGACTGCACTGACAACCTGATGAGCGCGATTGGCGAGCTTCAGCAGCATCGCCACCGCGTCATCGGCATCGCGCGGCTTGCCGAGGATCACCCCGTCGATCGCGACATCGGTATCGGCGGCCAGCACCGGAATGTCGAGTGTCGCGTTGGCAGCCCCGGCGCGAGCCTTGGCGATGGCGGTTTCCAGCGCGTAATCCTGCGGCGACTGGCCGGGGCGCGGCACTTCGGGTACGTCGCCGTCGATCAGCGCGTGACGCAGCCCCAGCGCCGCAAGGAATGCGGCACGACGCGGCGAGCGCGAAGCGAGATAGAGCTGGACCGACATGAGCCGTCGTTGGGAATCATTGGCGTTGACCGCATTGTCGGCGATTCCTGCCTTGGCTGTGAACGGGGTGGCGCCGGACGTTAAAAGCAGGTCTCACGCGGAGAACGCAGAGGACGCGGAGAAAAGCCAAGGCGAGAAAACAATTGGGGTCAGATACACATTGTTTTTTTGTTTTCTCAGCGTCCTCCGCGTTCTCCGCGTTCTCCGCGTGAGAAAACGCTTTCAGGGTTCAGCCGCCCGCCGAGCCCTTCAACTCGCGAAACCGCACGATGTCGCGCGCGAAATCGAGGACGATGCGGGCGCGGTCCTGGCGGATGCGGGCCACGGCCTTGAGGTGGTCGGCTTCGGCGATGGTGAATTCGTCGATCCGCGCTTGCAGCCTCGGGTCGATGGTGACGGCGGCTTTCGGGATACGCAGCCGCAAGTCGGACAGCGAGGCGCGAGTATCGGCCAACGCTTTCTCGGCCAGCCGCAGCCGGGAATCGAGATCGGTGAGGCGATCGTCGCGGGCGCGTTCGATGTCCGGCACGGCGTTGTAGGCCTGCAACAGATAACGGTCGTAGGCGATGCGCTGCTCGGTTTCGCGGCGGAGCTTCGCTTCCGCTTCGATCTGCGCGGCCGTTTTCTGCGCCGGCACCACGCGGGTGACCACGCCGCGCTGGTCGATCAGCTCGCGCTGTCGGCGCGCTTCCGACGGCGGCACCACATCGCCGCAGACTTTCTGGCCGCGATCATCGTTCCAGCATTGCACCGGGGCGCGGCGCGCTTGGGCGTCGACCACGAGCGGCAAGGTGAGGCCGAACAGCAGCGCCACCGCAGCAAGTCGACGCGGCAGGCGCTCAGGCAACGCCGTAACGCCGCTGATAATCGGCAATCGCCGAGACCACCTCCGCCCGTCCGCCCTGTTCATCCAGGTAGCCGAGCAAGTCCTGGACCGTGACCAGGGAAATCACCGGAAGTCCTGTCTTTTCAACAAGTTCCGCGACCGCCGCACGACCGTTGGCGCCGACTTCCTGACGATCCAGGGCAGTCACGGCCAGAACCGGGCGGGCTCCCGCAGCCAGCAGCAGGCCATGCGATTCGCGCAGTGCGGTGCCCGCGGTCAGCACGTCATCGACCACCACGACTCTTGCGCCCTTCACATCGGCACCGACCAGCACCCCGCCCTCGCCGTGATCCTTGGCTTCCTTGCGGTTGTAGGCGAAGGGCACGTCGCGGCCGGTGAGTTCAGCGAAGGCGATGCTGACTGCCGCCGCCAGCGGAATGCCCTTGTAGGCCGGGCCGAACAGCAGATCGAATGCGACGCCGTGGGCGAGCAAGGCTTCGGCATAGGCGCGACCGAGTGCACGCAGCGCCGCACCGGAGGAAATTTTGCCGAGATTGAAGAAATACGGGCTGATCCGGCCGGACTTCAGCGTGAACTGGCCAAATTTCAGCACTTCGGCCTGCAAGGCGAGGTCGAGGAAGGTGGTTTGGTACGGCTTCATGCAGTTCGCGTCGGTCGGTCAGATCAAGGTTCGGCGGCCGTGCAGCGTCCGCCGGGTGCAGCATTTCCGGATTTTCGCACACGGCGCAAGTGCCGCAGCAGCGGGCTGCGCTAGCATTCGGCGCACCGTTACCACCCTCGGTCGCCAAATCCATGCGCGTCATTTCGATCAACACCAACGGCATTCGTTCCGCTGCCAAAAAAGGCTTTTTCGACTGGCTGGCGACCACCCAGGCCGATTACGTCTGCATTCAGGAAACCAAGGCCCAGCCGGAAGACCTTGCAGGCGATGAAACATTTGCGCCGGCCGGCTATTCCGCGTACTTCCGAAGTGCGGTGAAGAAGGGCTATTCGGGGGTGGCGATCTACGCACGGCAGACGCCGGACGCGGTGCTCGACACGCTCGGCGCTGCCGAATTCGACGACGAAGGCCGCTATCTGGAACTGCGCCGGGGCAATCTGTCGGTGGTGTCGCTGTATCTGCCTTCGGGTTCGTCGGGGCCGGAGCGGCAGGCGTCGAAAGACCGTTTTCTGGCGTTTTTCCTGCCGAAACTGCGCGAATGGAAGGCTTCAGGGCGCGATTACGTGATCTGCGGCGACTGGAACATCGCCCACACGAAAATCGACATCAAGAACTGGCGCTCGAACCAGAAGAACTCCGGCTTCCTGCCGCATGAGCGGGCCTGGCTCGACAGCTTGTTCGGCGAGGTCGGTTTTGTTGACGGCTTTCGCGCCAAGCACCCAACGCTCGAAGGCGAGGCCTACAGCTGGTGGTCGAATCGCGGCAATGCCTATACGAACAATGTCGGCTGGCGCATCGACTACCAGATCGTCACGCCGTCGATGGCCAGCCGCATCACCGAGGCCGCCGTCTACAAGAACGCCAAGTTTTCCGACCATGCGCCGGTGGTCATCGACTACGCCGACTGATCGGCGTCCGGCGTCGGAATCGACCCGTCGATCAAGCCGGCGCGCCACATCCAGGCGAACAGCAGCACGCCGGGCAGGGCTGCGAGCGTGGTCATCACATAGAACT
Source organism: Nevskia sp. (assembly GCA_021732745.1). Taxonomy (GTDB): domain Bacteria; phylum Pseudomonadota; class Gammaproteobacteria; order Nevskiales; family Nevskiaceae; genus Nevskia. The sequence goes on from JAKFUK010000003.1 coordinate 207,449, forward strand.
CGACATAACCGAGCGATTCGATCAGCGCCCCGGCGGTGGAGCCGGTCAGCAGCCGGCCGACCACCGAGGTGGCGGCCGACAGCAGGGCGAACTGGGTGGCCGTGAAGCTCAGCGAACACAGGGCTGACAGGTAGGCGACGATCACCACGCCGCCGATGCCGCTGGCGGTGTTCTCGAAGCCGATGGTGAAGGCCAGGAAGCCGGGGCTGTGGCCGATGGCGGCGAGTGCAGCGAAACTGAGGTTCGATGCCGCCATCAACAGCAGGGCGATCAGCACCGAACGCTTCATGCCGAGCCGCGCGTAGAGCACGCCGCCGATGAAGATGCCGACCAGATAGGCGATGAAGCCGACGCCGACATCGTAGGTGGCGATCTCGTCATTGCTGAACTTCAGATCGTTGAGCAGCAGGCGCAGGGTCAGGTTGGCGAGGGTGTCGCCGATCTTGTGCAGCAGCACGAACAGCAGCACCAGCCAGGCACCCTGACGGCGGAAGAAATCCGCCAGCGGCCCGATCACCGCCACTCCGAACTGCGAAAATCCTTTCGCGACAATGGCTTGCCGGCGCCTGGGCGGCTCGCCCAGCACCAGGCCGACGGCCATCGCCGGCAGCACCAGCAGCGCGCACAGGCCGTAGCCGAGCGCCCAGCCGGCGCGGTCGGCGACCAGCAAGGCGAGGGTCGCCGCCGTCACCGAGCCGATCCGCCAGCCGTACTGCGACATGCCGGAGCCGACGCCGAGCTGTTCGGGCGTCAGCAGTTCGATGCGATAGGCGTCGATGACGATGTCGAAAGTCGAACCCGCCACGCCGACCAGGATGGCGGCCAGCGCCACCGTTCGCAGCCCGTCCTGCGGTGTCACCAGGCCCAGAAAGATGACGCTGGCCGCCACCAGCAGGCCGGAAAACCACAGCCACGAAACCCGCTGGCCCACGCGGCCCAGGCCCGGCAGTCGCAGTTGATCGACCAGCGGCGCCCACAGGAATTTCAGGTTGTAGACCAGAAAGGCCAGCGAAAACGCCGTCACCGTGCGCTTGGTGATGCCGTCCTGGGCCAGCCGCGTGGTCAGGGTCGCGCCGATCATCGCGTAGGGAAACCCTGAGGACATGCCGAGCAGGAGTGCGGCCAGCGGGGCGCGTTCGGAATACGGCCGGATGCTGGCAGGCAGGTGGTCGCGCCAGTTCGGGGTCACAGTGGTCATCGCGGCGGGGCGTGGGTGTCCGGCGAGCTGGGCAGCGATCGCGGACGACAGGGCGGAGTCCCCGGATGTTCTCACAGCCGGACCGCCCACCGATTCGCCATCCCCGCGTAGGTCCGGATTCATCCGGACGCTTTTTGGGGGGGCCGGCCCTGTTGTCCGGATGAATCCGGACCTACGGATGACGGCTTGTCTTCATTTATATATTTCGATTAATGTTGAAATATGGAAATGAAAGACGCTGTCGTCGCGCTTGCCGCGATGGCGCAGGAAACCCGGCTCGCGGTGTTCCGGGCGCTGGTGGTGGCCGGGCCGGAGGGCTTGTCGGCCGGGCGGATTGCCGATGCGCTGGCGGTCGCTCCGGCGACGCTGTCATTCCATCTGAAGGAACTCGACCGCGCGGGCTTGGTCACCGCCCGTCAGGACGGCCGCTACGTGCTGTATTCCGCGAATTTCGCGCAGATGAACGCGCTGCTGGGCTTCCTGACCGCGAATTGCTGCCGGGGCGCGGTCGATGATTGCGCACCGGCCGCCCTCTGCTGCCCGCCCGACCATGCGTGATCCCGGTCTTGCCCGCGCGCTGGCGGCGGAGTTCATCGGCAGCGCGTGGCTGCTGGCGGTGGTGGTCGGCTCCGGAATCATGGGCGAGCGTCTGAGTGCCGGGAACACCGCACTCGCCCTGCTCGCCAATGCCATCGCCACCGGCTGCGCACTGCTGGTGCTGATCGTGATCTTTGCGCCGCTGTCCGGTGCCCACTTCAATCCGGCGGTGTCGGCGGCGTTCTGGTCGCGCGGCGAGCTGCCGGTCCGCCGTCTGCTCGCCTACGCACCGGCGCAATTGCTGGGGGCACTGGTCGGGGTGGCGATCGCCCACGGCATGTTCGAGTTGCCGATCGTGCAGGCCAGCCAGCACGGGCGCAGCGGCGGCGCGCAGTGGCTGGGCGAGTTCGTGGCCACCGCCGGCCTGGTGCTGACCATCCTCGGCTCGATCGCCGCCCGCCCGGCATGGACGCCGCTGCTGGTGGCGGGCTATATCACCGCCGCCTACTGGTTCACCTCGTCGACCTCGTTCGCCAACCCTGCGGTGACCATCGCGCGGTCGTTCACCGACAGCTTCGCCGGCATCGCGCCCGGCGATGTCGCCGGCTTCATCGTCGCCCAGATGTTCGGTGCCGCGGCTGCGGCGTGGCTTGGCGGCTGGCTCTGGCCCTCAACAGAAAATTCAATGAAATCATGAGCATCACGATCTATCACAACCCCGCCTGCGGCACTTCGCGCAACACCCTGGCGATGATCCGCAACGCCGGCATCGAGCCCAAGGTGATCGAATACCTGAAGACGCCGCCCGATCGCGCCACGCTTGTCGACCTGATCGCGCGGACCGGCCAGCCGGTGCGCGCGCTGCTGCGCGACAAGGGCTCGCCGTACGACGACCTGGGCCTTGCCGATCCGAAGTGGAGCGATGCGGAGCTGGTGGACTTCATGCTCGCCCACCCGATCCTCATCAACCGGCCGCTGGTGGTGACGCCGCTGGGCGTGGCCCTGTGCAGGCCGTCGGAAAAGGTGCTCGACCTGCTGACCGCCGCTCAGCGCGGTGCCTTCAGCAAGGAAGACGGCGAAGCGGTGGTCGATGCCGAGGGCCGTCGTGTCAAACCTTGAGCAACTGCCGAATGTCGACGCCGGCGAATTCCGGGTACCGACGATCGAGGCGCTGACGCCCGTCGCGCGTGCCAGCCACCCGCCGCGCATCCTGCTGCTCTACGGCTCGCTCCGGACCCGCTCGTTCAGCCGCCTGCTGAGCTTCGAAGCCGCGCGCCTGCTGCGGGCGATGGGCTGCGAAACGCGAATTTTCGATCCCGAAGGCCTGCCGCTGCCGGACGGCGCGCCGGACACGCATCCCAAGGTCGTCGAACTGCGCGAACTGGCGGCCTGGTGCGAAGGCATGGTCTGGACCTCGCCGGAGCGCCACGGCGCGATGACCGGCATTCTCAAGTCTCAGATCGACTGGCTGCCGCTCAACATCGGCGCAGTGCGCCCGACGCAGGGCAAGACGCTGGCGGTGATGGAAGTCAGCGGCGGGTCGCAGTCGTTCAACGCGGTCAACCAGATGCGCATCCTGGGTCGATGGATGCGGATGATCACCATCCCCAACCAGTCTTCGGTCGCCAAGGCCTTCCTCGAATTCGACGAGCACGACCGCATGAAACCGTCGAGCTACTACGAGCGCGTGGTCGACGTGATGGAGGAACTGGTCAAGTTCACCCTGCTGACCCGCGACGTCGCGGCCCATCTCGTCGATCGCTACAGCGAACGTCGCGAATCGGCTGCGGAACTCGCCAAGCGGGTCAATCAGCGGGCGATCTGACGCGAGAAGCGATTCTCACGCGGAGAACGCAAAGGACGCAGAGAACGGCAAAAGCGAGAAAACTCTTTATCGAAAAGCTTCTCTCGCTTTGGTTTTTCTCTGCGTCCTTTGCGTTCTCCGCGTGAGGCCATCCTTTCGCTTTTTTCCCAGCGAGAGAAATCGCGTCAGGCCGTCAGATGTTTACGGCATGCCCGCCGGCACCGGCGTCCGCCCGTAAACATCCTCGAATCGCACGATGTCGTCCTCGCCCAGATAGCTGCCGGATTGCACTTCGATCAGTTCCAGCGGCAGCTTGCCGGGGTTTTCCAGGCGGTGGGTGTGGCCGAGCGGGATGTAGGTGGACTGGTCCTCGCCGAGCAGGAACACCTTGTCGCCATTGGTGACCCGGGCCGTGCCGCTGACCACCACCCAGTGCTCGGCGCGGTGGTGGTGCATCTGCAAGCTGAGCTTTTCGCCGGGCTTGACCATGATCCGCTTGACCTGGAAGCGGTCGGCCAGGGAAATCGTTTCGTACCAGCCCCAGGGCCGGTAGACGCGCGGCCGGGCCACGGCTTCGCTGCGCTGGGCGGCCTTGAGCCGGGTGACGATCTTCTTGACGTCCTGCAAGCGGTCGCGGGAGGCGACCAGCACCGCGTCGATGGTTTCGACGATCACCGTGTCGGTCAGCCCCAGCGCGGTGACCAGGCGGTGCGAGCCGTGGACCAGGGTGCCGTCGCAGTCCTCGAACATGACATCGCCGCGGGCGACATTGCCGCGCGCGTCGACGTCCGGCAGCTTGGCGAGATAGTTCCAGGAACCGATGTCGTCCCAGCCGGCGTCGAGGGTGACCAGCGCCGCCTTGTCGGTTTTTTCCATCACCGCGTAGTCGATCGACTCATTGCGCGCTTCGCGGAACGAAGGCCCGTGCAGGCGCACGAAATCCATCTCGCGGCTGCCCTCGGCCAGCGCTTTCTGGCAGGCGGCGAGCATGTCGGGCTCCAGACGCTGGACTTCGTCGAGGAACACATCGGCGCGGAACAGGAACATGCCGCCGTTCCAGTAGTAGTCACCGGCAGCGAGGAAGGCTTCGGCCTTCGCCAGCGGCGGCTTTTCGACGAATTCGGCGATCTGGCGAGCGCCTTCGACCGATACCGCAGCACCGGCGCGGATGTAGCCGAAACCGGTTTCCGGATGGGTGGGCTGGATACCGAAGCTGACGATATGTCCGGCTTTCGCGGCTTCGATGGCGATCGCGGAGGCTTTTGCGAAGGCCTCGGCATCGGGAATCACATGATCGGCGGCCATCACGAACAGCACGGTGTCGTGACCGTGGAGTTCGGTGGCCAGCAGCGCAGCACAAGTCGCTGCCGGGCCGGTGTTGCGGCCTTCCGGCTCCAGCAGCACCCGGGCACCGGTCATGTCGACGGCGCGCAGTTGCTCGGCCACCACGAAGCGGTGCTGTTCGGCGCAGATCGCCAGCGGCGCCACCACGCCGGGCAGCGCTTGGGTGCGCAGGGCGGTGTTCTGCAGCAGGCTGTTGTCGTCAGTCAGCGCCAGGAACTGCTTCGGGTAGTGCTCGCGCGACAGCGGCCACAGCCGGGAGCCCGTGCCGCCGGCAAGTAGGACAGGGAGCAGCGTCATGAAATATTCCTTGAAAGGTCTGCTGAAGGGAGCGAAGGTTCGGCGACGGCGGGTCGCGCGGCAGGTGTCGAGTTTATCGCTGCCGGGCGGTCGATCCGTGGTCGGCCGGCGGCCGGCCGATTTTCCCGACGGCAGCCGGGCCGGGCGCGATCTGCGCAGCAAGTCCGATGCCTGCGCTGGGACCACCCACAAACGCTGGCAAAGCGCAGTGAAAGCCGGAACTGCGACGCGGCTGCGACCGCTCGTCGGCCGATCAGCGACAGACCCTGCGCCGGGACCGCCGGCACCCGGCCTGACGCCCTGAATCCGGGCGGCGACCGGCGGCAACAACTGCAATCGGAACGATGGCTTAGCAGTTTGTCCACAGCTTTTCCACTGGGCATCCCATCACGGTGCACAGCTTTGGACACACCATGTTGGGGTTGACCGCAGTTCCAACCCCTATATATTGAGAGCCCCATCATTGGGGAGGTCGCAACGACCCACCGCCGCCCTGGCCCTTTTTCTCGGGGAGAATCCGAAAATCATGCAAACGCAGAATGTCACCGCGCCGCCTGCGCGCGCCACCCTTCCCAGCGCCGACAAGGCCTCGCCAGCCGCCAGCGCCGCCGAACTGGCCGCCACCGCGCCCGGCGCGCTGAAGGTGATCCGTCGCAACGGCAAGCTGACCAATTTCGACGCCAGCAAGATCGCCATCGCTTTGACCAAGGCGTTCCTCGCCGTTGAAGGCGGCCAGGCTGCGGCCAGCGCCCGGGTGCGCGACAAGGTCGCTGAACTGACCGCCTCGATCGTGCAGAGCCTGACCCGCCATCTGTCGAGCGGCGGCACGCTGCATATCGAAGACATCCAGGACCAGGTCGAACTCGGTCTCATGCGTGCCGGCGAGCACAAGGTGGCCCGCGACTACGTGCTGTACCGCGAAGAGCGCGCCCGCGCCCGCGCCGCCGAAGTGGCCGCCCGCACCGTGCACATCGACGCGCCAGCCCTGAACGTCAAGATGGACGACGGCCGCCTGCTGCCGCTCGACCAGGTCCGCCTGCAGCGCGTGGTGTCGGAAGCCTGCGCCGGCTTGAGCGGTGTCGATGGTGCCGAAGTCCTGGCCTCCGCCGTGCGCGATCTCTACGAAGGCATCTCCGAAACTGAGCTGAGCCAGGCGCTGACCCTGGCCGCCCGCGCCCGCATCGAAAAGGAGCCGAACTACACCTACGTGTCGGCGCGCCTGCTCTGCGATTCCATGCGCCACGAAGCGCTGATCTTCCTCGGCATGCCGGATTCCCGGCCCACCTTCGTGGACATGAAGGCGATCTACGGCGACTACTTCCGCGCCTTCATCCACAAGGCCGCGGAACTGGAACTGGTGGATTCCAAGCTCTGCCTGTTCGATCTCGACAAGCTCGGCGCGGCACTCTTGCCGGAGCGCGACGCCAAGTTCGACTACCTCGGCCTGCAGACCCTGTACGACCGCTACTTCATCCACAGCAACAAGACCCGCTTCGAGCTGCCGCAGGCTTTCTTCATGCGCGTGGCGATGGGTCTGGCGATGAACGAGATCGACCGCGAAGCCCGCGCGATCGAGTTCTACACGCTGATGTCGAGCTTCGACTTCATGTCGTCGACGCCCACCCTGTTCAACTCCGGCACGCTGCGTCCGCAGCTTTCAAGCTGCTACCTGACGCAAGTCCCGGACGATCTGCACGGCATCTTCAACGCCATCCACGACAACGCGATGCTGTCCAAGTTTGCCGGGGGTCTGGGCAATGACTGGACGCCGGTGCGCGGCATGGGCGGCTGGATCAAGGGCACGAACGGGAAATCGAACGGCGTGGTGCCGTTCCTGAAGGTCGCCAACGACACCGCAGTCGCCGTCAATCAGGGCGGCAAGCGCAAGGGCGCGGTCTGCGCCTACCTGGAAACCTGGCACCGCGACATCGAGGAATTCCTCGACCTGCGCAAGAACACCGGTGACGACCGTCGCCGCACCCATGACATGAACACCGCGAACTGGGTGCCGGACCTGTTCCTGAAGCGGGTCATGGAAGAAGGCCAGTGGACGCTGTTCAGCCCGGAAGAAACGCCGGACCTGCACGAGCTGTACGGCAAGCCGTTCGAGGCGCGTTACGCCGAGTACGAAGCGCTGGCCGATCAGGGCCGGATCAAGAACTTCAAGCGTATTCCGGCGCTGAATCTGTGGCGCAAGATGCTCTCGATGCTGTTCGAGACCGGCCACCCCTGGATCACCTTCAAGGACCCCTGCAACCTGCGTTCGCCGCAGCAGCATGTGGGTGTCGTGCACTCGTCGAACCTGTGCACCGAAATCACGCTGAACACCAAGGCCAATCAGGAAATCGCGGTCTGCAACTTGGGCTCGGTCAACCTGCCGGCGCACATCGTGGACGGCAAGCTGGACGTGGCGAAGCTGGAACGCACCATCACCACCGCGATGCGCATGCTCGACAACGTCATCGAGTACAACTACTACTCGGTGGCGACCGCGCGCAATTCCAACCTGCGCCATCGCCCGGTGGGCCTCGGCGTGATGGGCTTCAACGATGCGCTGTTCAAGCTGCGCATTCCGTACGAATCGAATGAAGCGATCGACTTCGCCGATCGTTCGATGGAAGCGATCAGCTACTACGCGATCAAGGCTTCCGCCGATCTGGCGGTGGAGCGCGGTGCCTACGCCAGCTTCAAGGGTTCGCTGTGGGATCAGGGCGTGCTGCCGCTGGATTCGATCAAGCTGCTGGCGGATTCGCGTGGCCCGTACCTGAAGCAGGACACGAGCGAATCCGGTGCTTTCGACTGGACCAGCCTGCGCAACCAGATCCGGGTCACCGGCATCCGCAATTCGAACACCATGGCGATTGCGCCGACCGCCACCATCGCCAACATCACCGGCGTGTCGCAGTCGATCGAGCCGGTGTACCAGAACCTGTACGTCAAATCGAACCTGTCGGGCGACTTCACGGTGGTCAACGAGTACCTCGCCAACGATCTGAAATCATTGGATTTGTGGGACGAAGTCATGGTCCACGATCTCAAGTATTTCGACGGCAGCGTGCAGAAGATCGACCGCATCCCGGCCGAGATCAAGCTGCTTTACAAGTGCGCGTTCGAGATCGACGCCAAGGTGCTGGTCGACGCCGGCTCGCGCCGCCAGAAGTGGCTGGATCAGGCCCAGAGCCTGAACCTGTACATGGCCGCACCGAGCGGCAAGAAGCTGGACGAGCTGTATCGCCATGCCTGGCTGTCCGGCCTCAAGACCACGTACTACCTGCGCACCCTCGGTGCGACGCACGCTGAAAAGACCACCATCCAGGATGGCCGTCTGAACAACGTCGCCAAGGGTGCCGAAGGCGGCACCGCTGCTGCTGCACCGGCACGGCAGGCTGCGAAGCCGGCGTCCTTGGCTGCTGCCAGCGAGCCGGTGACGCCGAAGGTCTGCTCGATTCTTGATCCGGACTGCGAGGCTTGTCAGTAAGCGGCCACCGCAGCGGCGGTGTCACGCCCGGCGCGAGGAAACTTGCTCCGGGCGTCGGCGTCTCTGGTACTGCATGCAACAACGCTGTCGCCGTAAAAATGAATCGTTTTGCCACCTGCCGACGCTCGGCAGTTGTATAAATATACAAATCCTACCGACCTGAATTCTGGAGAACCCCCATGCTCGACTGGGACGACGCCCCCGCAGCCCCCACCCTCACCGCGCCGGTGCCGCCGATGATCGACCCGATCGCCGCCAGCTCGCGCTTGGCCGCCACCGCTGCCCGCCCGGTCTACGCCGCCCCGGCACCACCCGCCACGCCGCGCATCCCGGAAGCCAGCGAATTCAAGCTGACGCCGTCGCAGGCCAAGGTCGAATCCGGCGCCACCGGGCTTGAAGACATCACCATCGGTGCCCGCCGTATCCAGGTCGATGACAAGAAGATCATCAACTGCCGCGCCGACCTGAACCAGCTCGTGCCGTTCAAGTACGAATGGGCCTGGAAAAAGTATCTCGACGCCTGCAACAACCACTGGATGCCGCAGGAAGTGAACATGAGCGCCGACATCGCGCTCTGGCAGGACCCGAACGGCCTGACCGATGACGAGCGCATGATCATCAAGCGCTCGCTCGGCTTCTTCTCGACCGCCGATTCCCTGGTGGCCAACAACCTGGTGCTCGCCGTCTACAAGCACCTGACCAACCCCGAGTGCCGCCAGTACCTGCTGCGTCAGGCCTTCGAGGAAGCGATCCACACTCACGCCTACCAGTACTGCATCGAAAGCCTCGGGCTGGACGAAGCCGAAGTCTTCAACATGTACCGCGAAGTGCCGAGCATCCACGACAAGGCCGCGTGGAGCTTGCCGTTCACGCAGAGTCTGGCGGATGAGACCTTCCACACCGGCACCCCGGAAAACGACCAGCGCCTGCTCCGCGACCTGATCGCCTTCTACGTCGTGTTCGAAGGCATCTTCTTCTACGTCGGCTTCGTGCAGCTGCTGTCGTTTGGCCGCCGTAACAAGATGGTCGGCGTGTCCGAGCAGATCCAATACATCATGCGCGATGAGTCGATGCACATGAACTTCGGCATCGACGTGATCAACCAGATCAAGATCGAAAACCCGCACCTGTGGACCGCCAAGTTCCAGGAAGAAATCGCCGAGATGCTGCGCGAGGCCACGGAACTCGAAATCAAGTACGCGCATGACACCATGCCGCGCGGTGTGCTGGGCCTGAACGCTTCGCAGTTCAACGAATACCTCAAGTTCGTCTGCAACCGCCGCTGCTCGCAGATCGGCCTGAAGCAGCTCTACCCCGGTGCGGAAAACCCGTTCCCGTGGATGAGCGAGGTCATGGATCTGAAGAAGGAGAAGAACTTCTTTGAGACTCGCGTCACTGAGTATCAGACTGGTGGGGCGCTTAGCTGGGATTGAGCCTCGATAAAGACAACAGTAGCAGCAGGACATCGAGATCGATGAATGCCAATACCTTTGTTAAACAGCAACGGCTTACTTCCAGATGGGACGCATGAGTGCACTGTCGAGGAAATGACGCGTACTTTCGGCCTTCAGAATCCGCGCCGAGAAGATATGTGCGGACGTTTAATTGAGTACTTCAGCGATGCGCGAAGATCACGATGTCCTGCAGTGCCATATATCGGAGGCAGCTTCGTAAGCGCAAAAGATGCGCCCGGCGATGTGGATGTCGCTCTTGATTGCTCATTCATTGATAACTGGCATAAAAATCCGATTATTGCTCGCCTAGCAAATCAGGAGGCGGCACTAAGCTGCTTTGGCATCCATATTTTTGTGGTCCCACAGCTAATCAATTCAAAAAGCAAAGATGTTCGAGAGACATTCCGTCGAGTTGGTCCGATCGAAGCCATCTCACTCGGAATTCCACCGGGCACTCGGAAAGGGTTGCTGAGGATAAAGCTATGACGGCCACGCATTCAAAATCCAAAATGGTGGCTTCAAAACTTTGGACATCAGATCTACGGGAAACACTTAGAACGATTCATTATCAGATCGCCAATATAATCAATAATATTGCAGAGGATGATGATAGCGACGAGATAGTCGGGCTATTATGTCAGCCTTACTTTGACCGATTGGAGCGGATTTATTCTCAAGAGATGCCTCTTGCTCGCTCGATAGAAACCTCTGACATAGTTCTTCATTTTGAAGGACCCGGTGTTTCAGACTCACCGAAAGCCTCGCTAATTTCCTCTTTAATAATCGGCCTTCGAAATGAACTTTCGTCATTGTCAAATGTAATAGCAGGACATCGTTTACCCGAACGGAAGGCAGGATTTGACTTAGATTTGGAGTTATCATCTTTCGCTCAAGGCGGTTTGTATATTGGATACGCCATAGGTAATAACGTCGGCACCAATCCAGATCAGTCGTCATTGGACGGCTTTGACAAGAAAAATAACGAGGCGACATACCGAGCGATCGACGCAATCAACTCGATCGTCTCTTGCATGCGATACGACTCTCGATCGTCATATGGCGATATATGCGAGCGCGTCCCCGATCCGCGAGTTAGAGATGCGGCGCTTTTGACAGTCAAGAATCTCTGCCCCACGGGTCGCCGGGGTTTGGATTCTGTTGACTTATTAGGGAAACATTTCGAATCGGCCGGACAAAGACTGCGACTGATTCCAAAGTCGCGCGAGCTTGTTGCAAACTGGCTTAATCGCCCACCAAGTTGTTACATAAATAAAACAATAAAAGGATGGATAAGAGAAATAGATCTGGATGCTCGACGCTTCGAATTGAGAAGAATTGATGATTATCTAATCCAAGATATCCGATGCACATTCCCAGAGAAGCAAGATTCAGTAATGGCACATCTTCTGGATGCTTACGTTGAAGTGAAAGGATCGGCAGAACTAGCGGATGGAACTCCACGATTCATGACGGTAGATGAAATAAAGATTATCCGTCTACGGCCACCCATTGAATCTGTGGAACAGCTTACAATTTCGCTGCATTAGTAACGCAGAGGGAATTACGGTGACAGCTTACTAATTCCCTATTTTCTTCTGCCGACATCGAACTATTTCGCGCTATCGCGCGAGTGCCGTAGCGTGCGCTCCGCGCACGATCTAGACATATGCCAATTTCCGCTCATGCGCGAAGCGAGCGCTACGGTGATTGGATTCAGCCGCCTTTGCTTTCGAGTCGCTAACTCGATGAACAAATCGGAATTCCGAATTGGTACAGAGTTTCTGTGTGCAGGATCGCGCTGGCGCTGCACCGACATCGGAACTCGCATCATCGCGGCGATCAAGCTGGATCACGATGACGATCCGAGCTGGTACAACGGGCCGCCTTATGCGGTAGCAGAAGTAGTTTTCGACGAGACCGATCTAGCCGCCTGCTCGTTGACGGCGTAGCGTGCGCTCCGCGCACGACCTGGTTCGGATTGCATGCCAGTTCGTGCGCGAAGCGCACGCTACTACATCGCGTTGTTAGCTTCGCCGAACGCGCCTTCCAGATCGCCTGTAGCCCATTCGGAATTACGGTGACACCTTACTAATTCCCTATTTGCTTCCAACGGCATCGAACTATTTCGCGCTATCGCGCGAGTAACTTTCTTCGTACCGCACGAAGAAAGTCACCAAAGAAGGGCGGCCCCATCGCTGCGTCGGTTCGCGAGAAGCAAAAGCGCGAACCGATGCCCTGTGCTTCTCGGCCATGGCGGGGCTTTTCGACACGCCATCCCTGGCGTGACGAAAAGGCTTCGGCTCCTGCCTCGCCCCCTGCGGGGCCTATTCCGCCATGTCCTGCGATGCTCGGCGCGCTCAAAGGGGGATTGACGGCAAAAGCCACAGCAACCGCCACGGCGACATCAAAAACCACAGCCGGCGCGCTTCGCGCGGCGGCTGTTTGGCAGTAGGTCAGCAATCCTTTGCCGACATGGTGCTTGGCCGACCGCCCCCACCCCAGTGACGTAGTGACGTAGCGTGCGCTCCGCGCACGATCTAGACGCCAGCACACACCCTTTCGTGCGCGAAGCGCACGCTACATTTGATCGATGGTTTCACCGAACGCGCCTTCCAGGTCACCGGTCGCCCAATCCGCCGGCAAGCTACCCTGCCGAACAAACCGGTGAAAGCTGGAATGCGGCCAGTCGGCCACTCGTTCGACGTATCCGTGCTTGACCGGATTCCAGTGGATGTAGTCGACATGCCGAGCGAAGTCCTGTTCGTCCCGAATCTGGTGCTCCCAGTAGCGACGCTGCCAGAGACCGATCTCGTGGCGTTTGCGTAGCGAAGCTCGGGGAGCGGCGGTGACGAGATGACGCACCGCCACGCTGGTTTGCCTCTTGATCAGGCTCCAGCGCATGGCGTAATCAGAATCCTGCGGAGGCAAGGTCCAGATCGTGTGAATGTGATCCGGCAGGATGACGATCGCGTCTATTGCAAACGGATGATCGTGCTTGACTGCTCGAAATGCTGCGCGTAGCGCGCAGAGCACGGCGAGATCCCCCAGCAGCTTTTGTCGCTGGCTGGTGTTCACCGTGAAGAAGAAGCAACCACCCGGCATGATTGCTCGTCGGTATGTCGCCATACTGAGGCCCTCTCGCATCCTTGCGCGAGCTCAAATGTAAGGGGTTCGTGCGCGAAGCGCACGCTACCTGTCTATCAAAACAGCAGAATTACGAATTACGGTGACAGCTTACGAATTCCCCATTCGCTTCCGACGGCATCGAACTACTTCACTTCAGTAAACCGCCGATTTATAAACCTCATAAACGTCAACCTCTCCCCCGGGGAAATACTTGTTGCGCGGGAAGGTAAAGCTTCGTTTCGCCCGGTCATAGCTCAGTCGCGCTGGCACCGCAGACCGGTTGGGGTCGTAGATCTGAAAGACGATGCTGCCTGGCGTCTCGACAGCGCCGAAAAGCAGTACGGCGTGGTTGATGGTGATCTTCGGAAAAGTGACCAGATGCACCACCGGCGGACGCTGCTGCCGGATCTTGGCCAGCAGGCTGTTTGCCGTGTCTTCCTGATGATCGTGGCTGAAGGGGAACACCATCCGCCAGTTGCCGCGCTGGAGAAAACTTTCGGCGGCACTGCCAAGCTCGGCTTTCAGCATCGCTTCTTTCATGGTTCCGAAGCTGCGCAGGCCGGCATAGCCGGGGATGACGATCTTCGCCGGCAGTGGCTCCGTTTCGCTGGGATCGTGCGCGATCACCTCGCGAATCAAGTCCCGATATCGGTCGTCGCTCACCCGCGGCAGCGCGGCATCGAACCGCGCGAACTGGAAGAACTGCCGTGCCGAACGGCTTAGCACGAAGCAATGCAGGGTGTAGGTGGGGCCTTCGTCGGGGTCAGCGACCGCATCCTTGTCGGGGTCGCTCTGATACTTCCAGACGGTTTCATTGTCGAAAGGGAAAGTGTCTTTCTTGAAGCTGAACGCGCGGCTGCTGGCCGCTTGCGTGTTTTTGGCAACCGCGTGTCCGGCGATGCACAAGGCAACGCAGGCGAGCAAAATTCTGATGGTCATACGAAACGCTACCTTGCTTGTTTTCGATTGAAGCGGCCAGCCGCCAATGAAGCGAGCACGAATGCCCCCGTCGCGCCTTGGCGTGACGGGGGCTTGTGCAATGAACCAGGACCTTCAGCAGCCTGCCGCCGCTTCAGGCTCAGTCGGGCTTTTTCTCTTCCTTCTTGTCGCCATCACCGCCGACGCTGATCGACGTGCTGTTCTTGCCGTCGTCACGTTCATAGGACACGGCACCGTCCTTGGCGTCGATGCTGAGGCTGGTGCCGCCTTCGGACGGGGCGGCGGCCGGCGCGGCCTGGGGGGATTTGTCGCCAGAGCAGGCGCTCAGCAGCAGGATGAGGGCAGCGGCGGCGGTCAAAGTGAGGGTGCGCATGGGTGATTCCTTTGGGGGTTGGTCCGCCACTGTGCGCCTTGCTAGCTGAACGGCAGCCGCAGGCAACAGGATGGCGCGCAGGGGCTCAGTGAAATGCCCGCACTTCAACCGCTGCCCGGCAGGCGATGGCGGCCTTGCGCGCCCAGGCGAGCGCTGATTCCAGGTCTGCAACGTCCAGCACCCAGAAGCCGCCGACGTGCTCCCCGGTTTTCAGGTACGGCTCCTCGGTGACCCGCACCGTGCCGTCGAACTGCGGCCGTAGCGATACCGCCTGCCTTGCCGGGTGCAGGCCGCCGACAAAAACCCTGACGCCGGCAGCGACCATGTCGTCGTTGAGCTGGTCGATGTCGCGGGACATTGCTTCGTCTTCGGCGGCTTGGGGGTCGTAATCGTCGGGATGGTGAATGGCAACCCAGAACATCATGGCGCTCGCTCCTGTCGGTGTTTTCGGCTCGGCGGCGTGCCGGACTTTTGATGAATGACGAACGGGCTGACCGAAATCCAATCCTCCACCCCGGGCATTTTCTTTTGCTGCCGCGCTGATATCTCGCCCCGAAACGGTGCATGGATGACCCGGACAGTGCAGCGCGCCCGCCACCGGGCACCGCTGGCCATTCGTCCTGTGCAGCACGCGATCGCGCGCTCCGGACTACATCCAGATCAAGGCTTTTCGCCTCGGGGCCGGGTACTTTTCGGTTGTAAAGTTTTTGTCACATATTTGAGAGCGATTCATAAATCCACATGCCGTCCGGGGTCGAAGGCGCAGTCCGCCATCGGCAAATTACAGTTCCAGGAGATGCTCGTGAAATCAGTTTTTTCAGCAATGGTGCGGGGTTCGCTGCTGGCGAGCGCCACGGCCAGCTTGACGTTTGCAGCCAGTGTTTCAGCGGCAGGGCCGACGAAGTCGATCGTCAAGGGCGCGCCAGCGGATGTTGCCGCAGCGCTCGCAGGTTTGGGCGAAATCGAGGTGCTGGACGCGGCCGCTGACGGCGTGCCCACCTTCGCGCGCGGCAATTTCGGCCGCGTCGGCAATTTTTCAGCTTCTGATGCGGTTTCCGCCTCGAAAGCGCTCGGCGCGAAACTGGGCCCGGCACTGGCGGCGTTTCGCTTGACGCCGACGGACCTGAATCTGCTGCGGGTCAATGTCGATGCTTCGGGCAACCGTCATGCGCGTTATGCGCAGCGCCATCGTGGGCTGGATGTCGTCGGCGGCGATCTGGTGGTTCACATCGACAAGAGCGGCACCATCTACGCAATCAATGGCACGGCGCGCGGCGGCATGCCGGCTGCACTCGGCGCGAAGAACATCGGTGAAAGCGCAGCCCGCGCCTACGCCGGTGCCTTGCCGGACTACATCGGCATGACCAGCTCGGCCGCTCGCGAGGTCTATTTCATCTCGCCCGAAGGCGAAGCCTTCAAGGCCTATGAAACGGAATTCACCGGCACCCGCGGCCAGAATCCGGTGCGCGACAAGGTGTTCATCGACGTCGACAGCGGCAAGGTCGTGGGCGTGCATCCGCAGATCCATTACGTGCTGAATCGCCGCATCCACAGCTCGAACAGCGGCACCAGCCTGCCCGGCACGCTGCGCCGCACGGAAGGGCAGGCGGCAACTTCGGATGTCGATGTCAACGCCGCCTATGACGGCACCGGCGCGACCTACGAGGCCTATTTCTCGTTCTTCAACCGCGATTCCTACAACAACGCCGGTGCCACGCTGACCAGCTCGGTGCACTACAGCGTCAACTACTGCAACGCCTTCTGGAACGGCACGCAGATGGTGTTCGGCGATGGCAATGCCAGCCAGGGCTGTCTGCCGCTGGCGCGCGGTGTCGATGTCACCGGCCACGAGTTGACCCATGCGGTCACCGACTTCGAATCGCGCCTGGTCTACAGCGGCCAGTCGGGCGGTTTGAACGAGGCGCTGTCGGACATCTTCGGTGCCTTCACGGAGTCCTATGTCGATGGCGGCCGCACCGGTTCGCTGCCGATTTCGGCCGACACCTGGGCCGTCGGTGAAGAAATCCTGCCGCCGGGCCTGCGCTTCATGAACGATCCGGCGCGCGATGGTGCCTCGCTGGACTACTACACCAGCACGTCTGGCAACCAGGATGTCCACTTGAGTTCGGGCATCGCCAATCTGGCGTTCTACCTGCTGTCGCAGGGCGGCACCCATCCGCGTGGGCGGACGACGGTCAATGTTGCCGGTATCGGCATGAACGCCGCGATCCGCATCTTCTACGAGGCGCAGGTCGATGTCCTGACGTCCAACTCGACGTTCCTCGCTGCCGGCAACGCGACCGTGCTGGCTGCGCAGAACCTGGGCTACTCGACGGCGATCCAGACCTCGGTGGCCAATGCCTGGCGGGCGGTCAACGTGGCCGTGCCGCTTCCGGGCGGCGGTGGCGGCACCGGTGACATTCCGTTGACCAATGGCGTATCGGTGACCGGCATCAGTGGCTCGACCGGCAGCCAGCGCTTCTACACCATCACCGTGCCGGCCGGCCGGCCGTCGTTGACGATCACCACCTCCGGCGGCACCGGCGACGTTGATCTGTACACGCGGCGTGGTTCGCGTCCGACCACCACGACCTACGACTGCCGTCCGTTCCGTACCGGCAATGCCGAGACCTGCACGGTCACCAATCCGGCGGCTGGCACTTACTTCATCCTGCTGAACGCTTATTCGACGTACTCGGGCGTCAGCCTGCGCGCGACTTACTAAGCCGACACGCTTCAACAAGGCGGGCGGCGCTCCACACGGAGCGCCGCCCGCTTTTTTGTCTGCGCCCCGCACTCATGCAGCGACCGGCCGACATCATTTCAAGCTTTGTGATGCAGTATTCGTTCGCAGAGCGACTCAAGACCGCCCACCCATCGGGAGATGCTGAAAACACATGGACGCCGCTTCACTGGCTGCAATGATCGATCACACGCTGCTCAAGGCCGAAGCGACCGAGGCGCAGGTGCGCAAGCTCTGCGCGGAGGCCATCGAGCATGGCTTTTATTCCGTCTGCGTGAACCCGCGCTGGCTGCCGCTGGCGGTGCAATGCCTTGCGCACACCACGGTGCTGCCGATCACGGTGGTGGGTTTTCCGCTCGGTGCGAGTCTGGCCGGGGCCAAGGCGCGGGAAGCGCAGGAAGCCGTGCAGGCCGGTGCGAAGGAAATCGACATGGTGCTGGATGTCGGCGGTGCCAAGTCCGGGCTCTGGGCGGAAGTGCAGCGCGATATCCGCGAAGTGGTTGTGGCCTGCGGTGATACGCCGGTGAAAGTGATCCTCGAAACCTGTTATCTGACCGACGACGACATCCGCGAAGCCTGCCGCGCGGCAGTCGCGGCCGGTGCCCGCTTCGTGAAGACATCTACCGGCTTCGGCTCCGCCGGAGCCACGCCGGCACATATCCAACTGATGCGCAGCTGCGTCGGCAACGATCTCGGCGTGAAGGCCAGCGGCGGCATCCGCGACACTGCCACCGCCCTGGCGCTGGTGGCCGCCGGTGCCAGCCGGCTGGGCTGCTCGGCGTCCGTCGCCATCGTGCAAGGCACGGCGGGATCAGGCAGCGGCGGCGCACATGGCCTGTATTGATCGCGTCATTCTGGTGGTGCTCGATTCGGTCGGCATCGGTGCCGCCGCCGATGCGGCGCGCTTCGGCGATGCCTCCGCGAATACGCTCAAGCACGTTGCAGAGTGGTACCAGGGCAAGGGTCAGCCGTTCGCGCTGCCGAATCTCGAACGCTGGGGTCTGGGGCAGATTGCGGCGGTGCCCGGCGTCCACCCGGTGGCGAGGCCACAGGCCGCTACCGCGACGCTGGCGGCGCTGTCGCCTGGCAAGGACACCACCACCGGCCATTGGGAAATGGCCGGCAACGTGCTGCCGCAGGAGTGGCCGCTGTTTCCGCAGGGTTTCGATGAGGAACTGATGCAGCGCTGGTGCCGGGATAACGATCTGCCCGGCTGGCTGTGCAATGCGCCGGCTTCCGGCACGGCCGTGCTCGACGAATTCGGCGAGGAACATCGGCGCACCGGAAAACCCATCGTCTATACCTCGGGCGACAGCGTGTTCCAGGTGGCCTGTTCGGAAGACACTTTTGGTCTCGATCGCCTGTATGCCGTCTGCCGGTCGGCGCGCGCGTTGCTCGATCCGCTGGGCGTCGGCCGGGTGATTGCGCGGCCTTTCATCGGCGAGCGCGCCGGGGCCTACACGCGCACCGAGAATCGTCGCGATTTCAGCATGCCGCCGCCGGCCCCGAACCTGCTGGATCTGCTGGTGGCGCGCCAGCATTTCGTGGCCGGCATCGGCAAGATCGAAGACATCTTCGCGCACCGCTCGGTGACGCTGGTCGAGCACACCGGCCGCAACGAAACCAGCTTGCTGGCCACGTCCGAGGTCATGGCCCGCACGGCTGGCCAGCGCGGCCTGATCTTCACCAACCTCATCGACTTCGACCAGTTGCACGGTCACCGTCGCAACCCCGGCAGCTACGGGCAAGCGTTGATGGATTTCGATGCCTACCTGCCGATCCTCGAAGCGTCTTGCGGCCCGCGCGACCTGCTGATGCTCACCGCCGACCACGGCAACGACCCCACGCACCCGGGCAGCGATCACACCCGCGAAAACGTGCCCCTGCTGTTCTGGAGCCCCGCCGCAAGCTTCATGGCTCAGGATTTCGGGCCGGTTTCCGGCTTTGCAGCCATCGCCCGGCTGACCCTGGACAGCCTCGGTCTTGGCGGCGATGTCGCCCGTCTTGATGGCGCTGCCCGCAGCCCGGCGCTGGCAGCCGCCAGTGGCCTCGCATGACGGCGGCGGCGGAGTTTCTGGTCGTCGAGCTGCTGCACAAGAAGCGCGACGGCCTTGAATTGAGCGATCAGGAAATCTCGTTTCTGGTCCGCGGCTTCTCGGATGGCTCGATTCCCGACTATCAGGTGTCCGCCTGGCTGATGGCCGCTTATCTCAAGGGTTTTTCGCGCCGCGAAACCTTGTTCCTGACCCGCAGCGTCAAGGAATCCGGCCGCAGCTTCGACTGGCGAAGCCTGAACAGCAATTTCAAGGGCGCGGTCTTCGCCGACAAGCATTCATCGGGCGGCGTCGGCGACAAGGTGTCGCTGGTGCTGGCGCCGGTCGCCGCCTGTCTGGGCCTCAAGGTGCCGATGATGAGCGGCCGTGGCTTGGGCCACACCGGCGGCACCGTCGACAAGCTCGAAGCCATTCCCGGCTTCAGCATGCAGCCCACGGAACGGCAGATGATCGAGTGGCTCGATCACACCGGCGTCTGCCTGACCGCGCAATCAGCAGACCTGTGCCCCGCCGACCGCAAGCTCTACTCCCTGCGCGATGTCACCGCGACCATCGACAGCGTGCCGCTGATCACGGCGAGCATCGTGTCCAAGAAGTGGGCCGAGGGCGTCGATGTGGTGGTCTACGACGTGAAGTGCGGCGAGGCCGCGTTCATGACCAATCTCGCCCAGGCGCGGGCACTGGGCAGTTCGCTGGTCGACGCCACCAGCGGTGCCGGCATTCGCACCCTGGCCTGCATCAGCCGCATGGACGAACCGCTCGGCAGCATGATCGGCAACGCCAATGAAGTGGAGGAATGCCTGTGGATGATGCGCAACGACTATCCGAGCGCGAATCATCGCCGTCTGGCCGCTCCGCTGCTGGCGCTTTCGCTGCGGCTGGCCGCGGAAATGGCCGTGCTCGGCGGCACCCGCAGCAGCATCGAACAAGCGCAGGCCGATGCGCGTGCCGCGATCGAATCAGGACAGGCGCTTGCGGTGTTCATGGCCATTGCCCGCAACCAGGGCGCGGTGCCGGGCTGGGAAACCCGCCTGCCGCAGCCTGAGGTGAAACACGCCGTGACCGCCACGCGCGGCGGCCGCATCAGCCATATCCACGCGCGCCAGCTCGGCCTTGACGGCATTCGTCTGGGTGCCGGCCGTGCTACCGCCGAAAGCAGGATAGACCCGGCGGTCGGCATCGAAATGGCGGTAAGGCCCGGCGATACCGTGGCCAAGGGCGATGTGCTGCTCTATCTGCACCTGCGCGCCGGCCAGCATCTGGAAGTGAATCTGGAGCGCATCTTCGGCTTCGATGCCGATGCCGGGCCGCCGGCACCGGAACTGCTGCTGGAAAGGATTTCGACCTGATCCAGGCCCCGGATCAAGGTGCCGGATCAAGGCTCCGGCGGCCTTGCGAGATGGGCCAGAATTTCCGTCTTCACCAGATCAAACCGCGTCCACGGAATGAAATGGTTCATGTTCGGGATGCGCACGATGTTCACCGAGCGGGCCTGAGTCAGCATGTTTTGGGCAAAGTCGGCGGTGCTGATCGGCACTTCCTCGTCGGCTTCGCCAAGCAGCAGCGACACCCGCTGGGTCATCCGTGGCCATGCGGGCAGCATGTCGGTCAGCTCTTTTTCCAGCCCCAGATACTCGCGATTGAACACCAGCAACTCCCCGGGCAGCAGCCAGGTGAACGGCGGCCAATCGGCGAGGTACTGAAACCAGGACTCGGTCTGCAGCGCCGGGTCCAGCGGCGCGGCCATCAGCACCAGATCGGTCACCTTGTCCGGATAAGTCATCGCCATGCGCGCGATCAAGGCTCCTGCCCAGGCATGGCCGACCAGAATCACTCTTTGGCCGGCTTGGGCATGCGCCAGCAGCGGCTCGATCGCCTGCGCCTGTCTGAGAAAGCCGCGCTCGATCTTCCCGCTTCCGGACTCACCGAAACCCGGGCGGTCCAGCGAGATGAGATTGGCCCGGCTTTGCAGTTCCGGATCGTTCAGATAGTGAATCCAGCTCCGCCACAAGCCCGGCGAGCCGTGCACGAAGATGACCAGCGGACGCGGCGGCCCGTCCTGCTTGAGCGCCACGTAGTAGATGGTCCGGCCGTTCACCGAATACGAATGAAAGGCCTCCGGGTGTTCGCTCTGAAGCTTCCGGGCCGCTTCGATGGACGGCTTTTCGGCGTCCCGAATCTCTTTCGGCAGGAAGTCGACGACGCCGGCACCGGCGCTCAGGCTCATCAAGGACGCGAAAACGGAGAGCGCGAAGCGAAAGAGCGTCGCGGTCATGGTGGCCTCAGGCCGCCGCCGACAGCTTCCGTTTTCGCGTCGACTTCGCAGGCGTTTCTGCCGAAAACTGAAGGAAGGCATCTTCGATCGGCGCTTCGAGCAGCATCGGCTTGTCCAGTTCATAGGCATGCAGCACCCGCCACGGCAGTGTGCGGCCCTGGCGCGGCAGGGTGGTCTGGGCGCGGCGGATGTAACCGGAGCCGAGCGAGCCCAGAATGCTGTCGTCCTGCATTTCGCCGTCCGGCGCGCTGGCCACGAAGCGGGTCTGGCCGTGCTGATCCATGTGATTGATGACGCGGCAGATGTAGCGCGCGATCAGGTCGGCTTTCAGCGTCCACGAGGCATTGGTGTAGCCCATGATCCAGCCGAGATTGGGCACGTCCTGCAGCAGCGAACCCTTGTAGGTCATCAAGTTGCCGGAATCGCGGGCCTCGCCGTCGACCGTCACGGCTACGCCGCCGAAAATCTGGATGTTCAGGCCGGTGGCGGTGATGATGATGTCGGCGTCGAGCGTCTGGCCGGACTTGAGGTGGATGCCGGTTTCGGTGAATCGCTCGATCTGGTCGGTGACCACCGACGCCTTGCCCGACTTCAGCGTCTTGAACAGATCGCCGTTCGGCACCGCGCACAGGCGCTCGTCCCAGGGCTTGTAGCTCGGCGTGAAATGCTTCATGTCCACCGCATCGCCCAACTGCTGCTTGACCGCTCCGAGCAGCAGCTTGCGGATGCGGTTCGGATAGCGCTTGGCGGCCTTGTACATCACTCTTTGCAGCTTGATGTTGCGGGTGCGGGCCAGGCTGTGGACCCATTTGCTGGGCAGGAAACGGTTCAGCAGGCCGGAAATCTTGTCCTCGCCCGGCACCGAAAAGATGTAGCTCGGCGAGCGCTGGAGCATGGTCACATGAGCGGCGTCGGGAGCCATCGCCGGCACCAGGGTCACGGCGGTGGCACCGCTGCCGATCACCACGACGCGCTTGCCCTTGTAGTCGAGACCTTCCGGCCAGTGCTGGGGGTGGATGCGCTGGCCCTTGAAGCGGTCAGCGCCCGGGAAATCGGGCAGGAAGCCTTTGTCGTAGTTGTAGTAGCCGGTGCAGCAGATCAGCACGCGGCAGGTGAACACCCGGGCCTCGCCGCTGGCTTCGTCCAGCGCCTGGACGGTCCACAGGTCGTTGGCGGTGGAGAAATCGGCGCTGACGATCTTGAGGCCGTAGCGAATCTTCTTGTCGACGCCGTATTCCTTTGCCGTATCAATGACGTACTGGCGGATGGCGGGGCCGTCGGCGAGCACTTTCAACTCGTTCCAGGGCCGGAACGCGTAGCCGAAGCTGAACATGTCGGAATCGGAGCGGATGCCGGGATAGCGGAACAGATCCCAGGTGCCGCCGATCGACTGCCGGCGTTCGAGGATGGCGATCTTCTTGCCGGGGCAGTCACGGGTCAGGTGGCAGGCCATGCCGATGCCGGACAGGCCGGCACCGATGATCAGCACGTCGTCGATCTCGCTCATCTTGCATTCCTCGCGGCAGCGCGCGGAGCAAGGGAGCGCCGCGCAGGCCTGAGATGATCAGGCAAAGCGCGGCCTGACGCTACAACTGTTCTCTTTCAGTGGCTGCCGGCCGCGGATGCCGCCGGGGTTTCGATGGTCGACACCACCGCCACGCCTTGGGGCAGCGCCTGTTCGATCGGGCTGTCGCCTTTGTCGTCAGCGGCAACATTGGCTTCCGCCGCCTGGCTCATGACCACGATGCTGATCCGGCGGTTGATCGGCGCTTCCGGGTGGGTCTTGTCGAACAACACCGACGACGCGAGCCCGACCACCACCGCGATCTTCGCTTCGCTCAAGCCGCCGCCCACCAGCGCCCGCCGCGCGGCGTTGGCGCGGTCGGCCGACAACTCCCAGTTGGTATAGCCGGCGATGTTGCCGTAGGGCGCGTTGTCGGTATGGCCGGAAATGCTGATCCGGTTGGGCACCGTTTCGATGAAGCGGCCCAGCTCGTGCAGGATTTCCACCGTGTAGGGCTTCAAGCTGCTGCTGCCGATGTCGAACATCGGCCGGTTCTGCTTGTCGACGATCTGGATGCGCAAGCCGGCCGGCGTGATGTCGAGCAACAGCTGGTCCTTGAACGGGGCCAGTGCGGCGCTGGCGGCAATCGCGGCGTTCAGTTCCTTCATCAGCGCTTCCAGCCGCTTCTTTTCCAGCTCCTTCGACAAGCGCTTGATTTCCTTGGGGTCCGACGGCTTGGTGGTGACCTTTTTCAGCTCCATGCCGCTGCCCAGCTTGACCAGACTGGTGCTGGCGCCACCCGGCCCGTTCATGCCGGGGCTCGGCGCGGTGGCGCGGCCGTCCATCATGCTCGGGTTGTTGAAGTACTCGGAAATCGCGCCTTTCTGCTCCTTGGTGGTGGCGGCGATCAGCCACATGAGCAGGAAGAAAGCCATCATCGCGGTGGCGAAATCGGCGAAGGCTACTTTCCAGGAGCCGCCGTGATGACCGCCGCCGACGACCTTCTTGACCCGCCGGATGACGATCGGGGTCGGGGCGTCGGCCATGTCACTTCTGCCCCTTGAGATGGGTTTCGAGCTGCGCGAAGCTCGGCCGCATGTCCGAATTCAGCGTCTTGCGCGCGAATTCCACCGCGATGTTCGGGTTGTAGCCGTGCAGGCTGGCCACCAGCCCCATCTTCACCGCCTCGAAAGCCTTGGCATCGGCCTTGGCCGTGCCTTCCATCGCCACCGCCAGCGGGCCGACAAAACCGTACGCCAGCAGGATGCCGAGAAAGGTGCCGACCAGTGCTGCCGCCACATGGGCACCGACCGCCGCGATGTCGCCACCGATCGAACCCATGGTGATGACGATGCCGAGCACCGCCGCCACGATGCCGAAGCCGGGCAGCGAATCGGACACCCGGCTCAGCGCATGGGCCGCCGCTTCGGCTTCGTGGTGATGGGTTTCCAGCTCCAGATCGAGCAGCGGTTCCAGTTCGTTCGGCCCCATGTTCCCGGACACGATCATCCGCAGGCAGTCGGTGATGAACTCGATCAGGTGATGATCCTTCTGGATCAGCGGGTACTTCGAGAAGATCGCCGAGGCCTTCGGGTCTTCGATATGCGATTCCAGCGACATCATGCCGCTCTTGCGCGCTGTGTTGAGCAGCTCGAACAGCAGCGCCAGGATGTCCAGGTAGTGTTTCTTGCCGTAATGCGGGCCTTTCAGCACGCCGATGGCGCTGGCGAACACCGCTTTCACCACCCGCATCGGATTGGCGATCAAAAAGCCGCCCATCGCCGCACCGCCGATCACCAGCAACTCGTAGGGCTGCCACAGCGCCATGATCTGGCCGTGCGACAGCACGAATCCGCCCAGCACGCTGGCGATGACAACGAGGGAGCCAACGATGGGCAGCATGGCGAGCAATCCGGATCGGGGATGGTTGCGCGGTCTATCGACCGTGGGCCGGTTTTCTTGAGCCGGCGCGGTCGGCGTCGACTTCAGCGGCGGCTATCAGCCGATCAATTCGCGAGCGGGGCCGCCAATCCCTACGGGGATCGGTTGCGCTGATAATCCCGACATCCCCGCCATGCCCGAACCGACAACCGCCCCGATGACCGTCACCGAAGCCCTCAAAACCCGTATCTCCACCCGCGCCTTTCTGCCGACGCCGCTGACCGAAGCCACCCTGCGCGATATTCTCGATGCCGCCCGCTGGTCACCCAGCGGCGGCAATGTCCAGCCTTGGAAGGTGATTGCGGTATCGGGGGCGGCGCAGGAGGCGGTCAAGGCGCTGGTCCGCAACTACAAAGGCCCCGGCATGTTCCCGGACGAAGAAGGCGCGTATCCGGTCTACCCGGCCAATCTCTGGGACCCCTATCGCAGCCGTCGCTACAAGGTTGGCGAGGATCTCTACGCCCTGCTCGGAATCGGTCGCGACAACAAGCCGGGCCGCTTAAAGCAACTGGCGAAGAACTTCGATTTCTTCGGCGCGCCGGTGGGCCTCTTCTTCATCATCGACCGCCGCATGGGCCACGGCCAGTGGGCGCATCTGGGCATGTTCATGCAGTCGGTCGCACTCGCCGCCATCGAACGCGGCGTGGCGTCCTGCTTCCAGGAACTGTGGGGGACGATGCGCACCACCCTGCACGCGCACTTCGCGCTTGACGAGCACGACCTCGTCTACTGCGGCATGGCGCTCGGCTACGCCGATGAAAGCGCGGCCGTGAATACCTTGCGCACCGAGCGCGAGCCGGTCGACAGCTTCGCGCGCTTTCATTTCGACTGACGCTGCCTGCCTGCGGTCACGCCGCGCTGCTACCCTGCCCGACCCTTTGGCAGGCCTTGTGCCTGTGCCAGAGCAACATCACCCTCGCGACCGACTGCCCCGCGCGCACGACGTCCCTCACCGCAGGAGCCACCGCAACCATGTCCACCATCCATTTCATCGGCGGCGAAAAAGGCGGCGTCGGCAAGTCCCTGGTCGCGCGCGTGCTGGCGCAGTACCTGATCGACCACAAGCTGCCGTTTCTCGGTTTCGATTCCGATCGCTCGCACGGCGCGCTGCTGCGTTTTTATGCCGGCTTCGCCTCTCCTGTGGTGATCGACGATTACGACAGCCTCGACAAGCTGGTCGAAGCCGCGGTCGAAAACCCCGAGCGGCGCATCCTCGTCGACCTCGCCGCGCAAACGCACAAGCCGCTGGTGCAGTGGATCGAGGAATCCGGCGTGCTGGAACTGGCGCAGGAAATCGGCGTTCGCATCCGCTACTGGCATGTGATGGATTCGGGCAAGGATTCGGTCAACCTGCTGACCAAGCTGTTCGACCGCTTCGACGATCACCTCGACTATGTCTTGGTACTGAACCAGTTGCGCGGCGACGATTTCGGCATCTTCGACGCCTCCGGCGAGCGCAAGCGCGCTGAAGGCCTGCGCGCCCGGATCATCGAATTCCCGCGCCTGCACGAAGCCTCGATGACCAAGATCGACGCCCGCAGCGCCAGCTTCTGGGCCGCAGCGAACAGCAGCGAAAAGGAACACACCGGCTTGGGGCTGCTGGAGCGCAGTCGGGTCAAGGTCTGGCTCGGCAAGGCCTATGCGGAGCTGGACACGCTGTCGGTGTAGGGTCTGTTGACACTCACTTTGCTCGCTGCGGCGGAGGTCGTTTTTGCCCAGTGCAACGAACGAGGGGCGACCAATTGGTCGCCCCAATGGTCAACCCATTGGCGCGACGAGCGAGGCAGCAATGGGCCCAGTAAATTTGCTTGGCGATCCCGCCCCGGAGGGTTGCGGCCCCAAGTAATGTCTCTGGGCCGCCAGACTTCGTTGCGAACCTTGGTCATAGGTAGGCTATGGCCTGCGGTTCGCGCCTCGCCCGGCGGCCCAGTAAAGCTATTTGGGACCTGCAACGCAGCGACCAAAGTGAATGTCAACAGACCCTAGTCCTCGGCTTCGGCCGCTTCCTCGCGACCGCGCTGGCGGGCTTCGGCCTCCCAGCGCGCTTCCTCGATCTGGGCGAGCACGCTGTCCACGTCCGCTGCACCTTCGGGGAAGGTGAATTCGCCGGTGAGCACGCTGTCTGGCTTTAGTTCCGCAGCCTCGAACAGTGCCCAGATCTCGTGCGCAAACCAGGTGTTGCGCAGTTCCGGAGCCTGACGGGCGCAGTAAGCGGTGATGTTCTCGACATCGCGCGCCAGCATCCGGAAAGCGTTGTTGTTGCCAGCGGCGTCGATTGCCTGGGGCAAGTCGATGATCACCGGGCCTTCGGGGCCAAGCAGCACGTTGAATTCAGACAGATCGCCGTGGATCAGGCCGGCACACAGCATCCGCACGATCTGGTTCATCAGGAAGCCGTGCCAGGCGCGCGCTTCGTCGGCCGTCGGCGTCACATCGTTCAGGCGCATTGCCGGGCCGCCGTCGACATCGCGGACCAGTTCCATCACCAGCACGCCGTCGAAATAGCCATGCGGCTTCGGCACCCGCACGCCGGCGGCTTCCAGCCGGTACAGCGCATCGACCTCGGCGTTCTTCCAGGCTTCTTCCTGCTGCTTGCGGCCGTGCTTGGAGCGCTTGCCCATCGCCCGCTGGTCGCGGCTGCCGCGGGCACGGCGGCCTTCCTGGTATTCGGCGAGCTTGTGGAAGCCGCGCTTCTCGGCTTCCTTGTAGACCTTGGCGCAGCGGATCACGCCGCCACCGCAGTCGACGACATAGACAGACGCTTCCTTGCCGCTTTTCAGCGGGCGGATCACCGATTCGATGATGCCGTCTTCAATGAGCGGTTCGAGACCGCGCGGGGTTTTCATTGCGCATTGTGAACCAGCAACAGCGGGTCTCACGCAGAGAACGCGGAGATCGCTGAGAAAGACAACACGAGAAAAGCTTTTCTCGCTTCGGCTTTTCTCAGCGTCCTCTGCGTTCTCCGCGTGAGAAATGGCTTTTCGAGGGCGAGCCCTGCGCACCGATCCGCCCAGCCCGCGCCGTATGCTTCGCGCTCCGGCCGCAAGGCCCCTAAAGGAACTCACGATGATCACCACCGCATCCGGCTTGCAGTACGAAGACACTGTCGAAGGCACCGGCGCCGAGGCTGTCGCCGGCAAGAAGGTCAGCGTTCATTACACCGGCTGGCTGTACAAGGACGGTGTCGCCGGCAAGAAATTCGATTCCAGCAAGGATCGCGGCCAGCCGTTCGCGTTTCCGCTCGGCGGCGGCCGGGTGATCCGTGGCTGGGACGAGGGTGTGCAGGGCATGAAGGTCGGCGGCACGCGGCGGCTGGTGATTCCGTCGGAGCTTGGCTACGGCGCAAGCGGCGCCGGCGGGGTGATTCCTCCGAATGCAACGCTGTTGTTTGAAGTCGAACTGCTCGGCGTCTGATCGCCAACAAGCGAACGAGGAGACACACCGATGCGCAAGAACATCGAATTCAAGACTGACGACGGCATCACCCTGCGTGGCTGGCACTACGTCCCGGATACCGGCAGCGGCCCGTTCCCGACCGTCGTCATGGCCCACGGCTTTTCAGCCACCAAGGAGCTGTTTCTCGACAAGTACGCCGATTTGTACTGCGCCTCCGGCATGGCGGTGCTCTGCTACGACCATCGCAACCTCGGGGCCAGCGACGGCGAGCCGCGCCAGGAAATCGACCCCTGGGCGCAGATCAACGGCTATCGCGATGCCATCACCTTCGCCGAGACGCTCCCGGAAACCGATGCTTCGAAGATCGGCATCTTTGGATCGAGCTACAGCGGCGGCCATGTGCTGGTAGTCGGCGCGCTCGATCGCCGGGTGAAGTGCGTGGTGGCGCAGGTGCCGCTGGTCGATGGACCGCGCAACGCCAAGTACGTGATCCCGGCGCATGCGATGGCCGGCATGCGGGCGATGTTCGACGCCGACCGCCGCGCCCGCTACGCCGGCCAGCCGCCGATCCGGCTGCCGGTGGTGTCCAACGACGGCTCGCCCTGCGCGCTGCCGACGGCCGACAGCTACGACTTCATGGTCGACGTCGGCAGCCGCAAGACCGACACCTGGATCAACGAGGTGACTCTGCGTTCGGTCGAGATGTTCATGGAGTACAACCCCGGTGCCTACATCGCCCAGATCAGCCCGACGCCGCTGCTGATGCTGGTGCAGCGCGAAGACCATCTGACCATCGCCGAACTGGCGCTCGAAGCCTACGAGAAAGCCTTGCAGCCGAAGAAGCTGATCACTCTGCCCGGCGGCCATTTCGCGGCCTACATCGACAACTTCGCAACAGCCGGCCCCGGTTCGCGCGACTGGTTTGTCGAGCATCTGACGAGCCGCTGAGCGCCGCGGATGGCAGCGCGGCAATCCGGGCTGGATTGCCGCGCCGCTCGCTACCCCATCAACAGAAGTAGTAGCTGCCGCAGGTGATCGGCACGTGATAGTCCGTCGAGAGTGTCGACACGGCACCGGTGCCGAGATCGGTGATCGTCACGGTGGCCGTGCCTTCCACGTCGCGTCTTCTCGCCGTGGTCGTGAACGTACAGGCGGCCGTCGTTGACGTGCAGTTGCTGCCCGCCGGCACATTCCAGGCATAGGACTGGTTGCCGCTGCCGCCGCTGACCTTGAACACCACGGTGTAGCCCGACGCCGCATATGGCGCCACGCAATAGCCCTGACTGAACGTATTGAACGCGCCAGCCGGCGTCACCGAGCAGGCGAGGCTCGGTGCCGAGGCTTGCGCCAGCAGCACACCCTCACCGGCCTTGAATGCCGAACCCTGATCCCCCGCCGTTCCTTCGACCGCCACCATCATCAACACCGCCACCAGGCCGACCGCCATCTGTTTCTTCATGGTGCTTCTCCTTGGAAAACAAGTAATGAATCCTTCATGAACCAGCGCTACCCGGCTTTCATAATTTGAACGCGCCGGCATCGCAAAACAGGGTTGACAGGCATCAACCAAGGCTTCGCGCTGTCTGCGGCATGTGGCTCGATCCAGCCCGCGCGACCGCCGGACAGGATTTTCCGCCGCGCTCGTCGTCCTTCGAGAGCTGACGCAAGGACGTGGCGCGAGGATCGCTCCATCGGCCGCCTGGCCAGCATTCGAGGAGACATCATCATGTGGACCTATATCGCGCTGTCGCGCGCCATTCGCGAGCTTTCCCGGAAGAAGCAGGCTCAGGAACAGGCGCTGGCGGCCTCAGCCGACGGCGCGCGCAACATCAGCGATCGCCTGCACGCCTCGGTCGGCAGCCGTTCGCGGGTATCGGGCTGAACCGGACTTCCTGACCTGAAGCGCTGTCGCGGAAATTTCGCGACAGCGCAACACTTCCCGCGCGCGGCGCGTTGTAAAGTCCGCGCATGAACAAAACCGTGCTCGCCCTCGCTCTCGTCGCCCCGCTGCCAGCGCTCGCGCTGCCGGGCATCTCCCTTGAAGCCGGCGCCTTCGGTGGCGTGACCTCGATCGACGCCGCAGGCAGCGGCTCGAACGACGGCAAGGGCATCGAATACGGCCTGCGCGGCAACGCCCGACTGGGCAGCGGCCTGTTTGCCGATGTCCAGTACACGCGCCTGAACCCGGAGGACAACGCCTTCGGCGACGGCCTCAACTCGCGTATCGACGAATTCCGCCTCGGCGGCGGCTACTCGGTGTCCCTGCCGATCCTGCCGATCCTCACCGCAGGCGTGTACGGCCATTACGTGACCCAGGACGTGAGTCTGCAAGGCATCGGCTCCGGCAACAGCAATGGCTACGACTACGGCGTGCTCGGCCGCTTCGACCCGCTGCCATTCATCGGCGCCTACGCCCGCTTTGGCAGGATCGACAGCAGCGGCTACGCGGGCTACGGGGCCGACGGCATCGACTCCTTGCTCGGCGTCGACCTGTCGCTGTTCCCGTTCATTCGACTGTTCGCCGAATATCGCTACACCGAAGCGCTGGCCTCCGGCTCCAAGTTCGACAGCCACGGCTTCCGCGGCGGCATCAAGATCAGCCTCTGATCGTCATCCCTCGCAGGGTGGGCAAGCTTCATCTGCCCACGCGAGCGCGATAGTCGGACGGTCGCGAATCGGTGGGCAGGTGAAGCCTGTCCACCCCCGGCTTTACGTCCAGGCGTCGGTATTTTTCACCACCACATTGAAACCGTCGGCAATCTCGGCCAGCGCGGTGTCATGCACCTGCGACGCCGGAATGGTGCCGCCGAGCGCCCCGGGCAGCGGCCGCGTGGCGCAGGCATCGGCCACCACGGTGGCGCGGTAGCCGTGATCGGTGGCGGAGCGGGCGGTGGCCGAAATGCACATGTGGGTCATGGCGCCGGCGATGATCACCTCCGTACGGCCCGTGGCCTTGAGCGCATCGGCCAGGCCGGTCGCGGTGAAACAGTTCGGGTAGTTCTTTTCGATCACCGTTTCGCCGGCAACGGGCTTCACGGCGTCGATCAGGCCGAAAAACGGGCCGGTCGGGTCGAAGATCGGCGCACCGGGCCCGGTCTTGTGCTGGAAATGGAACACCGGCAGGCCATTGGCGCGCGCCAGCGCCAGCAACTTCTTCGTTTCAGTCAGTGCACGGTCGAGTTGGTCGAGTTTCAGCGCGCCGCTCTGGTATTCGTTCTGCAGGTCGATGACCAGCAATGCGGAATTCGTCAGCGGCGACGGCGTCAGCGGCGCGCCGGCAATCTGGGTCAGGGTCTGGGGTTCGGACACGCGGGTCTCCTCGATCGGGATTTTAGTGATGGAACGCGGATTCAGACCGCGTCGGTGTGCTGCGGCACCGGCAGGCCTTCGTCGAAGAACGCCATCGACACCGAGTTCAGGCAGTAGCGCAGGCCACTGGGCTTGGGGCCGTCGTTGAAGACGTGGCCGAGATGGCCGTCGCAGCGCCTGCAACGGATTTCCGTGCGGATCATGCCGTAGCTGTAGTCGGAAATGTTGCGCACATGGCTCGGGTCGATTGGCTCGAAAAAGCTGGGCCAGCCGGTACCGGAGTCGAATTTCGAGCCGGAGCGGAACAGCGGCAGGCCGCACAGGCGGCAGGCGTAGACGCCGTGCTTCTTGTTGTCGACGAAATGGCCGCAGAAGGCGCGCTCGGTGCCGTGTTCCAGCAGCACGCGGCGTTCTTCGGTGCTCAGGCATTGCGCCAGTTCCGCTTTCAGCGTGTCGCTGATCGGGCGCAGGTTGTAGCCGCTGGGGCTGATCGTTGCGGCGCTGCTGACTTCGATGAGGTCATGCTTGGCGGCGAGCGGCTTCTTGTCGAAAAGACTCATTTGCGGAGGTACTCGGTGAACTTGTGTTCGAGCTTGTCGACCTTCGGAGCCGCCACGCCAGCGATGTAAGGCTGGCCGGGGTTCCGGATCGCGTAGTCCTGGTGGTAGGTCTCGGCGCGGTAGAAGCGCTCCAGCGGTGCCAGCACAGTGACGATGGGGTTGCGGAAAACCCGGGCCGCTTCGAGCTGGGCGATGTAGGCCGCAGCGACATCGCGCTCGGCCTCGCTATGGAAAAAGATCGCCGATCGGTACTGCCGGCCGCGATCGTTGCCCTGGCGATCGAGCGTGGTCGGATCGTGCGCGACGGCGAACAGCACTTTCAGCAACTGGCCGTAGGAAATCGCCTGCGGGTCGTAAACGATCTTGACGACCTCCGCATGGTTGGTGCGGCCGGTGCACACCGCTTCGTAGTTGGCGGTGTCTGCCGTGCCACCGGCATAGCCGGAAATCACGTCGGACACGCCGTCCAGGCGCTCGAACACGGCTTCCACGCACCAGAAACACCCGGCGGCGAAAATCGCCTCCTGCGCGCCGTCGTCGCTGGCGGCCAGATCGCGCGCTGGATCGGGGAAGCCGGAGCTGTCGGCGCGGCGGGCAGCGGCGGGCAGTTCGCAGACGGTGGGGTTCATGCGGGTCTCGCTTGAGGAAACTACGGGGGCCGGCTCGGCGACAGCGGCAGGCCGCGCGAACCATCTGGCGAGCATGGCAATCATGGTGCGGATCGTCGGTCCAGGAGCGGTGTCCGGTCTGTATCGGTCCGTTCCGGATTCATGTCCGATGCGTCAGCGCGCTTTCCTGATCAGGCGGCAGCGGTGTGGCCGGCGTCATGGCCGGACTTGCGCTGGATGAATTCGATCTTGTAGCCGTCCGGGTCTTCGACGAAGGCGATCACCGTGGTGCCGTGCTTCATCGGCCCGGCTTCGCGCACCACCTTGCCGCCGCGCGACTTCACGTCGTCACAGGCCTTGTAGGCATCGGCGACTTCCAGCGCGATGTGGCCATAGGCGTTGCCCAATTCGTAGCTCGGCGTATCCCAGTTGTGGGTCAGTTCCAGCTCCGCACCCAGCTGCACGCCGTCGACCCGGTCCTGTTCGCCCATGAAGGCCAAGGTGAAGCGGCCTTCCGGGTAGTCGCGGCGCGACACCAGCGTCATGCCGAGCACGTCCTGGTAGAACGCGATCGAGCGGTCGAGATCGCCAACTCTCAGCATGGTGTGAAGGATTTTCATGTCGTGGCTCGTGGCATCAGGTTGGGAACGGTGGATCGGGCGGAAGAGGAGCAAGGCGCGCTCTTCGACCGCGAATCAAGAGGATCGTTGCCGCGCCGGACGCATCCCTGCAACATCGCGCGTGCATCCTCTGGCAAGACACACGCATCGGTGAAAGTCGGCTAAAGTCAAGGACATGATGCATTCGATCCTCAAGCTTGATATCGGTGGCATGCCGGTCAGCTGGATACGTTGGCAGACCGCTGCAACGCTTTACGCCCGAGACTGCGTGCGCTGGGAAACCGGTGCCGAACGCTTCGTCGTACGCGGCGGCACCAATGCCCGCACCGGGCAGACCTCGGAGCTGCGCATCGGCTCGATCATCGCCGTCGCCGATCGTTCGCGCCGCCACAACGGCGGCAACGCGCCGCTGCTGACCAATCGCACGCTGTTCCAGCGCGACAAGAACCTGTGCCTGTACTGCGGCCGCCAGTTTTCGCCGAACGACCTGACCCGCGACCACATCGTGCCGGCCTCGCGCGGCGGCGACAGCATCTGGGAAAACTGCGTCACCGCCTGCCGCAACTGCAACCAGTACAAGGACGATCGCACCCCCGAGGAAGCCGGCATGAAGTTGCTGGCGGTGCCGTACATCCCGAACCTGGCGCAGTACCTGATCCTGTCGAATCGTCGAATTCTGGCCGATCAGATGGAATTTCTTCTGGCTTATGCGCGCAAGAAGGTTGCAGTAAGCAACTGATTCGGGGGATCGTCCGCAGACTCCGTTCTGCGCCTTCCCCCGATTCGTGACCACATCCGCTACTGCACTGATCGCCCCCGCGCGCCTCGCCGCCACCGTCCTGCTGCTGCGTGACGGCAGCGAAGGCATGGAAGTGTTCATGGTGGTGCGCCACCAGCAGATCGACTTCGCCTCCGGCGCCTTGGTGTTTCCGGGCGGCAAGCTGGCGGCCGGCGATCACGATCCGGCCGCTCATGTGCGTTGCACCGGCGTTGAAGGCTTGTCCGCCGACGAGATCGCGCTGCGCATCGCCGCCATTCGCGAAGCCTTCGAGGAGTGCGGCGTGCTGCTGGCGAGGTCGGCTGGAGCTGCGGGGTTCGTCGAGCCGGCGCGGGTCGCCGAACTCGGGCCGCGTTATCGCGTCGCGCTCGACAAGGGCCAGATCGGCATCGCCGCGATGCTCGATGCCGAAGACCTGACCCTGGTTGGCGATTCGCTGGTGCCGTTCGCGCACTGGACCACGCCGACCTTCATGCCCAAGCGTTTCGACACCCGCTTCTATCTGGCTGCCGCCCCGGCCGAACAGGTGCTGCTGCATGACGGCAGCGAAGCGGTGGACTCAGTGTGGATTCGTCCGCAGGACGCCATCGCGCAAGCCAAGGCCGGCACCCGGACCATCGTCCCGGCAACGCTTTTGAACATCGAGAAGCTCGGCCGCAGCACGACGGTCGCCGATGCCATCGCTGCGGCGCGCGCCGACACCATCATCGAAGTGCTGCCGGAAATGGTCGAAGGCGCGGCCGGCATCACCCTGCGGATTCCGGCGGCCGCCGGCTACGGCATCACCGAGTTTTCGCTGCCTGGCGGCGGCTGATTCGACGCGGCATCCAAGTGCTGCGCCCGATTGATCCGGCACGGGCGCTCCAGCATCCTCGACGGGAAATCACCGCCGAGGAATCCCATGTCGACAACGCTTGCCGCTGACGCCACCGTGCTCGGTGCCTGTCCCCACGATTGTCCTGACACCTGCTCGATGCTGGTGAAGGTCGTGCAAGGCAAGGTCACCGGCGTGCAGGGCAACCCAACGCATCCGTTCACGCAAGGTCGGCTGTGCGCCAAGACCAGCCACTACCAGGAGCGCGTCTACCACCCGGAGCGCCTGCTGTATCCGATGCGCCGGACCGGGCCGAAAGGTTCCGGGGAGTTCGAGCGGATCAGCTGGGATGAAGCGCTGACCACCATCGGCGAAAAATGGCGCGCCATCATCAAGACCGACGGCCCGACCGCGATCCTGCCGTACAGCTATCTGGGCACGCAGGGCATCGTCAATGGGCTCACCGTCGGCGATCCGTTCTTCAATAAGTTGGGTGCCACCATTTCCGAGCGCACGTTCTGCGATTCCGGTGCGTCGACAGCCTACGTGATGACCGTCGGCCCGACGCCCGGCATGGACCCGGAAAGCCTCGCCCACTCGCGCTTCATCATCCTGTGGGCCTGCAACCTGCTGAGCACCAACGCCCACCTGTGGCCGTTCATCGACCAGGCGCGCAAGCAGGGCGCGAAGCTGGTGGTGATCGACCCGGTCAAGACCGGCACCACGGCGATGGCCGACCTGCACCTGCGGCCACGCCCGGGCACCGACGGCGCGCTGGCGCTGGCGATGATCCACGTGATCATTGGCGAGGGGCTGGTCGATCGCGATTACGTCGATCGCCACTCGATCGGCTTCGACGAACTGTCGGCGCACGTCGCGCCATACACGCCGGCGTTCGCTGCTGCCGAAACCGGTATCGACGCCGAGATCATCCGGACGCTGGCGCGCGACTACGCCAGCGCCCAGCCATCGGCAATCCGGATTGGTGTGGCCATCGAACGCTCGGCCGGCGGCGGGCAACTGGTGCGCGCCATCGCCTGCCTGCCGGCCTTGGTCGGCGCATGGCGCAAGCCGGGAGGTGGTCTGCTGCAACTGCCGCTATGGGCATTTCCGGCGCGCTGGGATCATCTGCATCGCGCTGATCTGGCGACACCCGGCACCCGCGTCATCAACCAGTGGAAGCTGGGTGCTGCGCTGACGGGCAGCCTGCCGCTGGACCCGCCGATCCGCGCCCTGTTCGTCTACAACAGCAATCCGCTGGTGGTCGCCCCGGATCAGTTGCGGCTGCAACAGGGACTGGCCCGCGAAGACCTGTTCACCGTAGTCAGCGAGCAGTTCATGACCGATACCGCGCGCTATGCCGACCTGCTGCTGCCGGCCACGACGCAAGTCGAGCAGGACGATCTGATGTTCTCCTGGGGCCATCTGTACCTGACCCTGAACCGGCAGGCCGTGGCTCCGCAGGGCGAAGCGGTATCGAACGCCGAACTGTTCCGCCGCCTGGCCACCGTGATGGGCTTCGACGACCCGTTCTTCCAGCGCAGCGACGAGCAGATCCTGCGCGAATCGATGGACTGGGACGCGCCGTCCATGCAGGGCATCAGCATGGAACTGCTGGAAACACAGGGCTACGCGCGCCTGAACCTGCCGGCTGCTGATATTTTCGCGCCGCATGCCGACGGCGGCTTCCCGACGCCATCGGGCAAGGTCGAGATGAAAGCCTCGATGGCCGCCGGCGGCAATTTCGTGCTGCCGACGTTCCGGCAGGGCTGTAGCGATCATCAGGACGGCTCGCCGGTACCGGCGCTGCCGACCTACACCCCGCCGCGCGAATCCGGCATCCGTGTAGCCGCCCCCGGTGCGCGCTATCCGCTGGCGATGATGTCGCCGAAAAGCCATTCCTTCCTCAATTCCAGCTACGCCAATCACCGTCGGCAATTGGCGCGCGAAAGCGAGCAGCGCCTGTTCATCAACCCGGCGGACGCCAGCAGCCGCGGCATCCGCAGCGACGATCTGGTGCGCGTGAAGAACGATCGCGGCGCGTTCGTCGCGGTCGCCAAGGTCGGCGATGAAGCGATGCCCGGCGTGGTCGTGGCGCCGATGGGCTACTGGATCGCCAGCTCACGCGCTCAGGCCACCCCGGCCGCACTGAACCCCACGGTCCTCGGCGATCTCGGCGGCGCGCCGACCTTCTCCGACAATGCCGTCGAAGTGGAGCTGGCCTGATGCCACACGTCGTCACCGACAACTGCACCGCCTGCCGCTACACCGAATGCGTCGCGCTCTGCCCGGTCGACTGCTTCCACGCCGCCGACGACCGTCTCTACATCGACCCCGATGCCTGCATCGACTGCGCCGCCTGCGTGCCGGTGTGTCCGGTCAAGGCGATCGTCGATGCGTTTGATCTTGATGGCGGTGCGGATGAGCTGATCACGCTGAATCGCGAGCGCTCACGCGAACTGCCGGTGATCGAGGAAAAGACCGCGCCGCTGCCGACGGCTGAAGCGCGGCGGCAGGCGCTGAATCTGTAGGGCGGCCCGTGGCCGCCGGCGCACTTTATCGGCATGGGCGTACGGCGGGCGGGGCCCGCCCTACTTGCTGCGCCGCCCATCGTAGGGCGGCCCATGGCCGCCGCAGCCTTTGCCGACGAGGGCGTACTGCGGGCATGCGTCCTACTCCAGATCGAGGTTGGTTCGGAGATCAAACCAATCCTCGGAATAGACGCCGACCTTCAGATAACGATAAAACGTCGAAAACGGCCAATCTACGGGTCGTTGCACCAGACCGTGTTTCACCGGATTCATGTGGATGTAGTCGAAGTGCGCCGCGCGATCACGTTCGTCGCGGATCAGGTGTTCCCAGAATCGCGGCTGCCAAAAGCGGGTATCGAGACGCTGCGAAACGAGTCGCTTGATCGTGGACCAGCGTTTCGAGAAGTCGGCGTCATCTTCCGGCAGCGTCCACAGGCAATGCAGGTGATCCGGCAGCAGCACCCAGGCGTCGATCGCGAATGGCCATCGCGTCATGGTCTCGCGGATGGCTGAACGCAGGGCATCACGCACTGCGCCATCGACCAGCACCGGTACGCGATCGCGGGTGGTCACCGTGAAGAAGTAAGTCCCGCCGGGCTGTCGGGCGCGAACGTATCGAGGCATGCGGCGAGCATATCCGGCGTAGGGCGGCCCGTGGCCGCCGGCACGGCTCGACGGATGAAGGCGCACGGCGGGCGCGGCCCGCCTTACATATGCAATTTCTTGCACAGACAATTTTCTGCATATAAGCTGTCGCAACCCTGACCGATGAGGCTTTGCCCGCATGTCCCTGCCGCCCGTGCTTCGCGATCGTCTTCGCATCCCTGTCGTCGCCTCGCCGCTGTTCATCATTTCCAACCCGGACCTGGTGATCGCCCAGTGCAAGGCCGGTGTGGTCGGTTCGTTTCCGGCGCTGAACGCGCGGCCTGCGGAAGAACTGGGCAAGTGGTTGCAGCGGATCAACGAGGAGCTGGATCGCCACAATCAGGCGAATCCGGACCGTCCGGCGGCGCCGTACGCGGTCAACCAGATCGTCCACAAGTCGAACAACCGGCTCGATCACGACATCGAGCAGTGCGTGAAGTACAAGGTGCCGATCGTCATCACCTCGCTCGGCGCGCGCACCGATCTCAATGAGGCGATCCACTCGTACGGCGGCATCACGCTGCACGACATCATCAACAACAAGTTCGCGAAGAAGGCGATCGAGAAGGGCGCCGACGGCCTGATCGCGGTCGCGGCAGGAGCGGGTGGCCATGCCGGCACCACCTCGCCATTCGCGCTGGTGCAGGAAATCCGCGAGTGGTTCGACGGCCCGCTGCTGCTGTCAGGTTCGATCGCTTCCGGTAATTCGATCCTCGCAGCCCTCGCGATGGGCGCGGACCTCGCCTACATCGGCTCGGCGTTCATCGCGACGCAGGAAGCCAACGCCGACGAGCGCTACAAGCAGTGCATCGTCGACTGCGCGGCCGACGACATCGTCTATTCGAGCCTGTTCACCGGCGTGCACGGCAACTATCTGCGGCCGTCGATCATTGCCGCCGGCATGGACCCGGACAAGCTGCCGGAATCTGATCCGAGCAAGATGGATTTCGGCTCCGGCGGCAACACCGACGCCAAGGCCTGGAAGAACATCTGGGGCTGCGGACAGGGAATCGGCGCGGTGAAGTCGATCGCGCCGGTGGCGGCGCTGGTCGATCGCCTCGACCGCGAATACGCCGCTGCCCGCAGCCGCTTGCTGGCGGCCTAAAGCCCGCGCATGGCCCTGTCGCACGCGATTCTGGTGTCGCTCACGGATCGCGCCCAGTCCGGCTACGACCTGGCCAAGCGCTTCGATCAGACGGTCGGCTTCTTCTGGCCGGTCAGCCATCAGCAGATCTACCAGGAACTGCACAAGCTGGCCAAGGCCGACTGGGTGCGGGCGGAAACCATCACCCAGGCCGACCGGCCGAACCGGATCGTCTACGAGCTGACCGACCCCGGCCGCGCCGCACTCGCGGCCTGGGTCACCGAGCCGACGACCCCGCCGAGCTTCAAGGAAGAACTGCTGGTCAAGCTGTTCGCGCTCGACAGCGACAACCGCGATGCATTGCTCGCCGAGATTGCCCGCCGCCGCAGCCTGCACGGCGAGCGGCTGGCGCGTTACGAAGCGATCATGGCCGAGCATTACCCGAATCCTGCTGCACTGAACGCCCGCAAGCGCGGCCGCTACCTCGGCCTGCGCATGGGCATCCTCACCGAACGCACCACGCTCGCCTGGTGCGATGAAGCGCTGGCGCTGGTTGGCAGCGCTGCAAGTTGAATCGACGATACCCGGAGCCGGACTCATGGCCACCTACATCGCCCCTCTGCGCGACATGGCATTCGTCATCCACGAACTGCTGCGCGCACCAGAACGGTTGCGGCAAATGCCGGCGTTCGCCGAAATCGACGCCGATCTGCTCGACAGCGCGATCGCCGGCGCGGCGCGCTTCGCGGAAGGCGTGATTGCCCCGCTCAACGCGATCGGCGACGAAATGGGCTGTCGCGTCGATGCTGGAAAGGTCACGACACCGACCGGCTTCGCGGCCGCCTATCGCCAGTACATCGACGGCGGCTGGCCGACCCTGAGCTGCGCCACCGCGCACGGCGGCCTGGGCCTTCCGGCGCTGGCGCATACCGCGATCGTCGAACTGCTGTGCGGTGCCAACCAGAGCTGGACGATGACGCCGATCCTGTCGCACGGGATCTACAAGATCGTCAGCCAGCATGCGTCGCCTGCACTCCAGCAGGCATGGCTGCCGGCGATCGTCGATGGCAGCGTCACCACCACGATGCTGCTGACCGAAGCGCATTGCGGCAGCGATCTGGGTCTGCTGCGCAGCACGGCGGTGGCCGCACCCGAGCACGATCTGCCCGAGAGTCCTGCATATCGCCTGAGCGGC
This sequence comes from Nevskia sp., assembly GCA_021732745.1. Classification (GTDB taxonomy): domain Bacteria; phylum Pseudomonadota; class Gammaproteobacteria; order Nevskiales; family Nevskiaceae; genus Nevskia. The sequence continues at coordinate 248,056 of JAKFUK010000003.1, forward strand.
AGCAAGATCTTCATTTCCGGGGCCGATCACGAGTGGACCGACAACATCGTTCACATGGTGCTGGCGCGGCTGCCCGATGCGCCGCCCGGCGTGCGCGGCATTTCGCTGTTCCTGGTGCCGAAGCGGCTCGGCGACGGCGCGCTGAATGCACTGACCGTCACCCATGTCGAGCACAAGATGGGGCTGCGCGGCAGCCCGACCTGCGCGGTATCGCTCGAAGGGGCGCTTGGCTGGCTTGTCGGCAAGCCGCATCAGGGCTTGGCGGCGATGTTCATCCTGATGAACGAAGCGCGGCTCAATACCGGCGTGCAGGCCTATTCCGTGGCGCAGGGTGCCTACGACGCCGCCCTTGCCTATGCCCGCGAGCGCTTGCAGATGCGGGTGTCGAGCGGTGCCAGGCGGCCGGATCTGCCGGCCGATCCGATCATCCATCACCCAGACGTGCGCCGGATGCTGCTGACCCAGAAAGCGCGCATCGAAGGCGGGCGGATGCTCGGCTACTGGCTGGCGCTGTGCAGCGATATCGAGACCCATCATCCGGACGCCGCCGAACGCGCCGACGCCGCCGACCTTCTGGCGCTGCTGACGCCGGTCGCCAAGGCCTTCCTCAGCAGCAATGCCTTCGACGACGCCAACCTCGCGCTGCAGGTGCTTGGCGGCCACGGCTATCTGCGCGATCACGGCATCGAACAGCGGGTGCGCGATGTCCGCGTGGCGCAAATCTACGAAGGCACCAACGGCGTGCAGGCGCGCGATCTGGTCAGTCGCAAGATCCTCGGCGATGGCGGCGTCAAGCTCGACAAGCTGCTGACCCGGATTCGGCACTTCCTCGCCACGCAGGCAAAAACGCCCGCGATGACGGCCCTCGTCGGCCCGATCGGCCGGCTCGCCGATGCTTTCGAGGCACAGGCGCACCGGCTCGCGGACGTGCAGAAGACCGATCGCGACGCCCCCGATGCCGCCGCGCACGACATGCTTCAAGCGCTAGGTCATCTGTGTTTCGGCTATCTGTTCGCGCGGGCGGCGGCGATTTCGCTACCGCACGCCGACGATGCCGATCATTTCCATGCCGCGAAACTGGCCACCGCGCAGTTCTATGTCTGCCAGTTGATGCCGCAGGCGTTTGCGCATCTGGAAGCGGCACGGGCCAGTGCCCAAGGCAACGAGTTGGGCGGGGTGAAGCTCGACGAGGCGCGGCTGTTCGGTGCGGGCTGAGCAGGGCAAATGCCAAGCAACATCAAAAAAATTTCAGCGCAAAGGCGCAAAGAACGGCAAAGAGGAGGAAATCAAAAGCAAGGCATCGAGAAAATGCTGTTCTTGGCGTCCTTTCTTTTTCCTTTGCGCCTTTGCGTTGAACTTTTGATGTTATTTCGCTCACCGCTTCCGCGGGGCTGATCGCCGAGTGTTCGAGCGTGCCCCTTACACTTCAGGGATGAGCCAGACCGACCTCGCTGTACTCGCCATTTCCCTGATCGCGGCCATCGCCGCCCTGCTGTCGTTTCTCGCCGTGCGCGGCCTGCGCACGACGGTCGAGGCGAGCGCCCGTGACGCTGGCCGGGTCGAAGCAGCGGTGCGCGATGAAGCGGCGACCGCGCGTCGCGAAACCTCGGCGCTGTCGGCGCAGGGCCGCAGCGAACTGGCGGCCGCGCTCGAGCGCTTCGGCAGCGCCCAGACCGCGCAGGCTGATCTGCTCGGCCGACAGCTCGCCACCCAGCTTGCGACGTTCGCGCAGCAGATCGAGGCGCAGTCGCGCCTGTCCGACGAACGCCAGCAGGCGCTGCAAACCGATGCCCGCGCAGCACGCGAGCAGCAGCAGCAGAGTCAGACACAGGCCTTGACCCGCTTCGGCGAGCAGCTCAACAGCCAGTTCAACGGGCTTGCCGAAGCCAGCGCCCAGCGCATGAGCGAGCTGCGCAACACGGTGGAAATGCGGCTGGCGGCGATCCAGGCCGACAACACCGCCAAGCTCGACGAGATGCGCCGCACGGTCGACGAAAAGCTCAACGACACGCTGCAGAAGCGGCTCGGCGAATCATTCTCGCGGGTCGCCGAGCGGCTGGAGCAGGTACAGCGGGGCTTGGGCGAAATGCAATCGCTGGCCGCCGATGTCGGTGGCCTGAAGCGGGTACTGTCGAACGTCAAGACCCGTGGAACCTGGGGCGAAGTGCAGCTCGGCAGCCTGCTGGAACAGGTGCTGGTCGCCGAGCAGTACGAGCAGAACAAGGTCACCCGGCCTGGCAGCCGCGATCCGGTCGAGTACGCGATCCGCCTGCCGGGTCATGACGACGAAACACCGGTCTGGCTGCCGATCGACGCCAAGTTTCCGCGCGAGGACTACGAGCGCCTGCTCGATGCCCAGGAGCGCGCCGATGCGCAAGGTGTGGAAGACGCCGGCAAGCAGCTCGAAGCGCGCATCAAGCTGGAAGCGAAGTCGATCCGCGACAAGTACATCGAGCCGCCGCACACCACCGATTTCGCGCTGCTGTTCCTGCCCACCGAAGGCCTGTATGCCGAAGTGATCCGCCGCTCGGGCTTGAGCGAATGGTTGCAGCGCGAATACCGGGTGACGGTTGCCGGGCCGACCACGCTGACCGCACTGCTGAACAGCCTGCAGATGGGCTTCCGGACGCTGGCGATCCAGAAGCGGTCGAGCGAGGTCTGGACCGTGCTCGGCAGCGTCAAGACCGAGTTCGAGAAGTTCGGCGACGTGCTGGCCCGGGCCAAGAAGCAGCTGGAAACGGTGCAGAACTCGATGGGCGCGGTGGAAACCCGGAGTCGGGCGATCAGCCGCAAGCTGCGCAATGTCGAATCGCTGCCCGGTGCCGTGGTCGCGCCGCTGCTGGCGCTCGACGAAGCCGAGGACGGCGAGGCTGATTGATCGGCACACGGTCCGGATTCATCCGGGCGCTCCCCTGGTCGATAGGGGCGATGTCCGGATGAATCTGGACCTACGGGATCAACAGGTCGCGCGTCGGGCGACGCCCACAAAAAAGCCGGCCCGCATCGCTGCGGACCGGCTGCGGTGTTACCAGCCGGAGAAGGCCTGCGGCCTTACGGCAGCACTGCCGGATTCACCGACACGCAAGCCTGGACCACGCCGATCCGCGCCAGCGCGTTGACCGTCGAGCCGAACTCGATGCGCAATTCATTGAATTCCGCATTCGGAACGAAGCTCAGGAACATCGGCTCGGTGGTGCCGATGATCGGCGTGCCCAGCAGGTCCAGGGACAGCGTCGAGAAATCGGCGGTGTCGCCGACCACGTCGTTGTTGAGCGCCGTCACCGTCACCGTTTGCAGCAGGGTGGCAGTGAGCAGGGCACCGGCCGGATCGAAGATCACGAAACCGGCGCGACGGCCCGCCGGGTACAGGGTGCTGGTGTCTTCGACGTTCAGCGCCGAGGAGCCGCCGAGCAGGCCCAGCGGCGTGTTCAGCGCGGCGACCGTGGTGATGTCGGCGTCGATCGCGTTTTCCGGATTCTCGACCGAGCAGCCGAAGCAGGCACCGTTGGTGGACCCGACAGCTTCCGCGTTCGGCAGCTGGATCGGCCGGAACGTGACGGACTCGGGGTTGCAGATGATGCCACCCACTCCGCCGCCGGTGGTGCCCGTCGTGGTACCGCCGCCCGTCGTGGTTCCCCCGCCAGTCGTGGTGCCGCCACCCGTCGTGGTGCCACCGCCGGTCGTGGTGCCGGTGGTCGTTCCCGCCGTGGTGCCGCCGCTCGTCCCCGCCGTCGTGCCGGCGGTGGTCCCGGCAGTCGTCCCGGCCGTGGTGCCACCAGTGGTGCCGGCCGTGGTGCCGCCGCCGGTGAGGTTGCTGGCGTCGTCGGCGCAGCCGGTGAGGGCGGCAGCGACGATCAGGGCTGCTGCCATCGGAATCAGACGCTTTTGCGGTGCTTTATTGGTCATAGAAGTTCTCCCTGTCCTGAATTTGTTCAGTCGCTTATGTCGATTTATTTGCCGATGACCTTGAATTCGACGCGGCGATTCAGCTCGTAATCGTCGTCGTTGGTTTCCGGCTTGATCAGCAACTGGGTTTCGCCATACCCGACTGCGGTCAGCTGGTCCGGCTTCGCGCCCTGCGACACCAGGTAGGCGCGCACCGAATCGGCACGGCCCTGGCTGAGTTTCTGGTTGTAGGCGTCCTTGCCGCGCGAATCGGTGTGACCACCGATCTCGACCTTGAGCGACGGCTGGCCGATGAAGGCCTTGACCACGGTGTCAAGCACGGCTTCGGCGTTCGGCGTCAGGCGCGTCTTGTTGAACTCGAAGGTCACGCCCTTCAGTTCGATGATCTGGTCGGGGATGACGCAGCCATCGGCGTCCACTTTGAGGCCGCGCGGCGTATCCGGGCACTTGTCGCGCTCGTCCGGCACGGTGTCGCCGTCGCTGTCGACGAAGGGCAGCGCCACTTCCTTGACCACTTCGACGATCTGCGGCGGCGGGGCCGGGGCTTCGATGGTGCGTTCGACCACGCGACCAAGCGGAATCTCGATGCCGAACGAGGCGCGGATGTCCTCGAATCCGGGGCCGAACTCGTCGCGCACGTAGCGGCCTTCCAGACGCAGGCGGATGCCGTGGTAGATGTCGGCGGTGACCACACCGACGCCGCCGCCATAGATCAGGCTGGCACCGTCGCGGGAATCCGGGGTGACATCGTTGTACGCGCCGCCGACGCCGGCCAGCAGGAACGGATGCAGCAGCGCCGGGCCCTGGCGATCGTTGAAGGTGTAGACGGCGTCGACCGTGCCGCTGTAGCGGTAGAAATCGGTGCCGTTGCCGTTGCCGGTTTCAACGACGAGGAAGTTGCCGTTCAGTTCGATGCCGAAATGCGGCGTCAGATTGTGTCCGTAGATCAGCGATGCGCTGCCGCCGTTGCGCTTGCCGGCGCGGCCTTCGTCGACGATTTCGTAGCTGGGCAGCACGCTGATGTACTCGTGCTCGCCGACATCCCCGGTGTCGCCGCCGCCGTGGGCGAAGGCACCGCCGCTGGACAGAACCGCTGCCGCAATGATTGCTTTACGCATCGTGATTTTCCTGAGTGCCCCTTGACCTGTTATGAGCGGATTTGAAACCCGCCCCGCTGCGCCTTGTGGCGCAATACTTGCTCGGAGAATGCTGGTCGGACCTTGCAAAGTCAATCTCTGAAATTCAAGTTCCATTTCAGCGATCAAGCAATTTCTGTAGAAGGATCAGTAACTTGACAGTGGTGTCAGCAGCCTTGTCACGGTCAGGAAATCAAGAATTCGCTGGTTTCGGGCGTGCTGCCGATACCGCGCCGGCAAGCGGCGTGCCGTCGATGGATCAACGTCACGCCGCCGGCCGATCGCATCAGCGGCTGACCACCCGGAACTCGACGCGGCGGTTCAGCGTGCGATCGTCGTCGTTCCGCTCGGTCTTCACCTTCGGCTGCTTCTTGCCGTACCCGACGGCCGTCAGCTGGCTTTCCGACACGCCCTTTTCAACCAGGTAGGCGCGTACCGAATCAGCACGGGCCTGCGAGAGTTCGAGGTTTTCGGTGGCCGAGCCGGTCAGGGCGCTGTGGCCGGCGATTTCGACCTTCAGCGACGGCTGGCTGACCATGCCGCGGGCGATCACGTCGAGCACCGACTGCGCATTCGGCCGCAGCTTGGCTTCGTTGGCTTCAAAGGTGACGCCGCGCAGCTCCAGCAACTGGCCGGGCAGCATGCAACCGGTGGCATCGACCTTCAGACCCTTCGGCGTGCTGCCGCACTGGTCCATCGCATCTTCGATGGTGTCGCCATCGCTGTCGACTACCGTTCGCGGCACGGTCTTGACGATCTCGACCACCCGGGTTTCGAGCTTCGACGGCACCACGGTCAGCTTTTCACGCACCCGGCCCAGCGGCAGTTCAAAGCCGATGCCGATGCTGAAGTCGTGATAGCCGCTCTCGAAGCTGGAATAGGTGTAGCGGCCTTCGGCGCGCAGCCGCAGGTTGTGGATCAGCGGCTTGGTGACGAAACCGAGGCCGACGTTGCCGCCCACCGAGCCGTCGTCGCGATTGTCCGGAGTGACATCGTCGGCGGTGGTCAGGATGCCGATCAGCGCAAACGGCGTCAGCGCGTGTTCGTCGCGTCGATCATAGGGGCTGAACGACAGATCGACGCCGCCGCTGTACTGGTAGAAATCGGTGCCGTTGCCGCGCCCGGTTTCGAGGATCGCTGCCGTGAACCGGCCTTCCACGGCGATGTTCTCGTGAATCTGGTTGCCGAAGATGAAGGTGGCCGTGCCGCCGAGATCGTCGGTGCCGCGTCCGGAATCGGGAATGGCCAGACCGCCGACGACGCTGATGTAGTCGTTCGAGGTGTAGACAAGGCGATCACGAACGACCGGTTCATCGTCAGCCAACGCTGCACCGGTGGTCCCGATCACTGCCAGCGCAGCGAGAGTCTTGAGCATTTGCGAAGTCCGTTTGAGTTCTGGAGTCGAAGTTGCGAGCGGCGCGCGCGGCGAATATCAGGCTCGAAGCCGCAGTTTCAGCGATCGTTGCCGTGCAGGTCAAAGAATCTGTAGCAATTGCTGGTCCGGATCGGCGGCGGGCGGTGCCAGACCAACGGCCGCTGGTCAGCGCGGACGGTCGCCAAGGATGGTTGCGCGGTGCATCACCCGCCGCGTCGGCAGGTAATCGGCCAGCGCGTAGTGCTGCGTCAGCCGGTTGTCCCAGAACGCGACATCGCCCGGTTTCCAGCGCCAGCGCACGGTGAAATCGGGCCGCGAGACGTGGGCGAACAGCATGCGCAGCAGGGCGTCGGATTCATTCGCCTTCAGTTCGACGATCCTGGTCGTGAAACCTTCGTTGACGAACAGGCCGCGCCGCCCCGACACCGGATGGGTGCGCACCACCGGGTGATGCACCGGCGGATTCTTGGCCCGCGCCTCGTGCCAGCGCGCTTCCGATGCGGCATCGCCCGAGCCCCAGCGTTCCAGCGGGAAGGACTTCACGAAGTCGTGTTCCGCACTCAATCCACCAAGAAAATGCTGCATCGGCGCTGAAAGTGCCTCGAACGCCGCGATCGTCGACGCCCAGCTGGTGTCGCCGCCGCAGTCCGGCAGTTCCCGCGCCGCCAGGATCGCGCCCAGCGGCGGGGTCTGGATGAAGGTGACATCGGTATGCCAGTTGTCGTTGTCCGGCAGGTTGTGGGCACCGGTGTCGAGAATGATGATCTCCGGCACGTCGGCGACATGCGGATAGATCGGATGCACATGCAGATCGCCGAAGTTTTTTGCCAGATCGCGCAATTGCGCGGGCGACAGCGTCTGCTGCTCGAAGAACAGGACGTGATGGCTGACCAGCGCCGCCGTCAGCCGCTCGACCTCGAAAGCCGACAGCGGCTGCGAAAGATCGAGCCTGCCGACCAGCGCGCCGATGGCTGGCGACAGGGGCGTGACGTTCAAGGTCTGCGTGTTTGCGTTCATCGTTCAGCCCGCTTGATCAGTGCTTAATTGGGGTCAGATACACATTAACTCGCGGTTCAAAACTTTCCCCGCCAGGGCACCAGCCAGCGTTCCAGCGCGCGGACGCCGGCCTCGAACAGGAAAGCGACCGCGGCGATCACCACGATGCCCATGATCACGACATCGGTGACCAGGAATTGCGCCGCCGACTGGATCATGAAACCCAGGCCGCGCGTCGCCGCCACCAGTTCGGCGGCGACCAGCGTCGTCCAGCCCGCACCGAGGGCGATGCGCACGCCTGTCAGGATGTCCGGCAGCGCGGCAGGCAGGCGGATGTGGATCAGCAGCTGCCAGCCACTGGCTCCGAAGGCCCGCGCGGCGTCGAGGCGGTTGGCGGCGACATGGGCGACGCCGCTGGCGGTGGCCAGCACGATCGGCGCGAACATGGCGATGCCGATCACCACCACTTTCGAGGTTTCGCCGATGCCGAGCCAGATCACCACCAGCGGCAGATAGGCCAGCGGCGGAATCGGCCTGAGGGCTTCGACCAGCGGATCGAAGATGCCGCGCCCGACCGGCGATGCACCGATCGCCATGCCCACCGGCACGCCGAGCACGATCGCCGCCGCCAGCGCCGCGAACACTCGGCCGAGGCTGGCGGCCAGGTGCTGCCAGAGCGTGGCATCGGCATAGCCATCGCGCGCGGCTTCGACGAACTTGGCCAGCACCGCCGCCGGGCTGGGCAGGAACAGCGGGTCGATGCGCTCGCTGGCGGTCACCGTCCACCAGAGCAGCAGCACGGCGGCGATGGTCGCAGCACTGACGATACGGGTCAGATGACGGCTGTTCACGGCGTGTTGGCAGCCGGTTCGAACAAACTGTCGAGAATCTGCTCGCGCAGCGACTGGAACGCCGGGTCATGGCGCACCGTGCGGACCTTTTCGCCTTCGAGCACGCGGCGCGCGAAACCGGTGTCGATGGTCTGTGCGACTTTTGCCGGCCGTCCGGCCAGCACCACGACGCGGGTAGCCAGCAGCAGGGCTTCGTCGATGTCGTGAGTGATGAACAGCACGCCCTGACGATGCCGCGACCAGACCTCCAGCAGCGCCACCTGCATCTGCGCGCGGGTCAGGGCATCGAGCGCGGCGAAGGGTTCGTCCATCAAGAGGAAGGCCGGTTGGGTGATCAGCGCCCGCGCCAGCCCCACCCGCTGCCGCTGGCCGCCGCTCAGTTCCCAGAGGCGGCGGTCGCCGAAGCCTTCGAGGCCGACTGCTTGAAGCTGGGCATCGGCCTTCGCCTTGCGAGCACGGTCGCCACGCAGCTTGAGTGGGAAGGCGACGTTGTCGCGCACAGTCAGCCAGGGAAAAAGTGCGTCGTCCTGAAAGACCACGGCGCGCTCGGCACCGGGGGCGGTGATCGGCGCGTCGTCGATCGCCACCGTGCCGCGATCGGCCTTCAGAAACCCGGCCGCCAGCCGCAGCAGCGAAGTCTTGCCCGAGCCGCTGGCCCCGACCACGACGATGAACTCGCCGGAGGCGATGTCCAGCGAGACGCCGTCCAGGATCGGAGTGGTGCCATAGCGCAGGTGGATGTCGCGCAGGCGGATGTGGCGAGCGGCGTCGCTCATCGCAGGCGGCTGTTCTCCCTCTCCCCCCCGGAGATGGCGGGGTGAGGGCGCGCTGCAGGATCAGATGCGCACTCGTGCAGCGGGCGGCGCGCCCTCACCCCGCGCAGCGCGCGACCCTCTCCCGGCGGGAGAGGGCAAGCAAAGGCAGCCTTCATTTCGCGGCATCCACAACGAAGCGCGTCGTCACGAACAGTGCCTGACCGTTCGCCGCCGCTCCCCCTCTCCCCCCGGGAGAGGGCGGGGTGAGGGCGCGCTGCAGGATCAGATGCGCGCTCGTGCAGCCGACGGCGCGCCCTCACCCCGCGCTGCGCGCGACCCTCTCCCGGGGGGAGAGGGCAAGCAAAGGCAGCTTTCATTTCGCGGCATCCACAACGAAGCGCGTCGTCACGAACAGTGCCTGACCGTTCGCCGACGCTCCCCCTCTCCCCCCGGGAGAGGGCGGGGTGAGGGCGCGCTGCAGGATCAGATGCGCGCTCGTGCAGCCGACGGCGCGCCCTCACCCCGCGCTGCGCGCGACCCTCTCCCGGGGGGAGAGGGTAAGCAAAGGCAACTTTCATTTAGCGGCATCCACAACGAAGCGCGTGGTCACAAACGGCGCGTAATCGCTGGCCACGGTCGGCACCTTGCCCTGCGCCTTCAGGAACGCGGCGGTATCGGCAACCGCTTTGGCGGTGCCGCCTCCGAGCAGCTCCGCCCCGGCCTGCTCGGCGAGCAGCGGAAAGCGGTAGCCGGTCAGCAACTGCGGCACGTCGGCGGCAGGCGCGCCGGTGATCCGGGCGATGGCCGCCGCACTCGCCGCACTCCAGCCGGCGGGATCGGCCCGATAGGCCGCATAGGCCGCGCCGATGGTCCGGGTGAAGGCGAGCACGGCTTCCGGATGCGCCTCCGCGTAGTCGCGGCGGACGATCCAGGCGTCGAAGGTCGGCGCGCCCCAGGTGGCGACGTCGGCGGAAGTCGCGAGCACCCGCGCCGTCGGTTTGATCTTGCCCAGTGCGGGGTCCCAGATGTAGGCGGCGTCGATGTCGCCACGGGCCCAGGCGGCGGCGATCTCCGGCGGCCGCAAATTGAGCACGCTCAAGGACTTGGGATCGACACCCCAGTGCTTGAGCGCCGCCAGCAGGCTGTAGTGGGTGGTCGATACGTACGGCACGGCGATCTTCTTGCCGACCAGATCGGCCGGCTTCAGCACCCCGCCGTCCTTCCGCACCACCAGCGCTTCGGCATCGCCGATCAGGCCGACGATGAGAAAAGCCTGCACCGGCAGCTTGCGGGCAGTGGCCGCCGCCAGCGGGCTGGAGCCGACATAGCCGATCTGCACGTCGCCCGACGCCATCGCGGCGATCACGTCGGCGCCGGAATCGAACTTGCGCCACTGGATGGGGCCGATCGCCTTCTCGAAAACGCCATCCGCCTGCGGCTTTTTCGACGGCTCGACGGTGGTCTGCCAGGCGATGGTCAGGGCCTTGTCGGCCGCCATCGCCATGGGAGCAGCGAGCAGCGCGACGGCCGTCAGCAGGCGGGCAGCTATACGCGGAATCGTCATCGGCAAGGGGCTCTGCGAACAAGGCGCGTAGTTGGCGCGACGGCGGCGCGCGGCGTCAATGCTGTCACGTCCCGGAAAGCGGACCGGTCCATCAGAACCGCGCGGCCGAGTACGGCGCGAGATCCAGCGACGGCGCGCGCCCCGTCAGCAGTTCGGCCATCAACTGGCCGGTGATCGCCGACAGGCTCACCCCGAGCATGCCGTGGCCGGTGGCCAGCACCAGATTGGCAAGTGATGGCGCGCGGCCGAGGATCGGCAGATCGTCCGGCGTCATCGGCCGCCAGCCATACCACTCCTCCTCGATCTTTGGCCCTACCGGCTCATGCAGGTATTCCGCCGCGCCGCGCGCCAGCGCATCGAGGCGCACGCGGTTCAGCGTCGTGTCGTAACCAGCGAATTCCATGGTGCTGCCGAGCCGGTAGCCGGAGGCCCAGGCGGTCACGCAGACGCTGCGTTCCTTGAGCACCATCGGCGTCACCGGGGCCAGGGCGGGCCGCGTGTAGGTGATCGAATAGCCCTTGCCGGGCTGGATCGGGATGCGCAGCCCGAGTTGCTTGGCCATCAGCGGCGACCAGGCCCCGAGCGCCAGCACCACCTCCTGGCCCGCATGGCGGCCCTTTGAAGTGTCGACATGACTGATGCGGCCGTTGTCGGTAGCGATGCCCTCGATACGGCAGCCTTCCTCGATCACCCCACCGGCCGCGCGAACCACGCGCGCCAGCTCGGCGGCGTAGGCATTTGGTCTGAGCCGGGCATCGCCGGGATGCCAGTGCGCGCCGACCACCGAGGCGTTCAGCGCCGGTTCCATCGCCCGCACCTGGTCACCGCTGAGCGTGTCGCAGACCATGCCGAGCGCCGGCAGCAGGCGGGCATCGGCGGCGGCGTGCTCGAACTCTGCGGTGTTGCGGTAGACATACAGCGTGCCGCTACGCTCGAACTCGCAGTGCAGGCGCTCGTCGGCGATCAGCGTTTCCAGCCCCGCCCGCGACGCCAGCAACAGCTTGGCTTTCACCTGCGCGGTGGCCAGGAAATCCCGTTCATTGCAAAGGCCGGCGAACCGCCATAGCCAGCCGATCAGCGCCGGGTCGAGGCTGGGCTTGATGCGCAGCGGCGCGTCCGCTTTCAGCATCCATTTCAAGCCCTTGGCCAGAGTACCGGGCGCATGCAGCGGCAGATGGCTGGGCGTGATGGTGCCGCAGTTGCCGTGGCTGGCGGCACTGCCGACGGTGTTCTGTTCAAGGATGGTGACGCCCCGCCCGGCCCGCAGGCAGGCCAGCGCCACGCTCAGGCCGATGACGCCGCCGCCGAGAATCAGGATGTCGCTGTTGCGGGTGTTGCGCATGCGTTCGAGGTCGCTTGGGGGGCGACAATTTCGCATGAAGTGGGGTGGCGGTTCGTGGCACTTCCGCAAAAGCTTGTCTCACGCGGAGAACGCGGAGCACGCAGAGAGAAGCGAAAGCGCGAAACAGCGGAATCGGGAATGCCGCAGCAAGGATGTCTCGCCATGGCTTTTCTCTGCGTGCTCCGCGTTCTCCGCGTGAGCTCGCTGTTCGCGCCCGCCACCTCGCGCACTACACTCGTTGATCCCCATTCACTGCCTGAACCCTCGGAACTGCATGCCCGACGCCGACCTGAAAACCCGCGTGCTCGCCGCCAGCCCCTTCGTTGCCGGGGTGTTCCGTTGTCAGGCCGACTGGGCCGATGCCGCATGGTGGAACGGCGAATTCGAGCGCAGCCTGGCCCCGGTCGCCGAACGCCTGACGGCGGCGCTCGACGGCATCAGCGACGAAGCCGCGCTGATGCGGGCGCTGCGGGTGTTCCGCAACCGCGAACTGGCGCGCATCGCGGTGCGCGACATCGGTGGGCTGGCACTGCTGGATGAGACGCTCGGCGATCTGTCCGCACTCGCCGATGCCGCGATCGACGCAGCGATGGCTTTCGTCGCAGCCGGCTTGCAGGCCCGCCACGGCCAGCCGCGCGAAGCCGACGGCAGCCTCGCCACGCCGTTCGTGCTCGGCATGGGCAAGCTCGGTGGACGGGAACTGAACTTCTCGTCCGACATCGACCTGATCTTCGGCTACACCGCCAACGGCGAGACCGATGGCGCGCGCGGCCTGTCCAACGAGGAGTATTTCGCCAAGCTGGCCCGTGATACCTCGCGCCTGCTGGCCACCCCGACCGAGGACGGCTTCGTGTTCCGGGTCGACACGCTGTTGCGGCCATTCGGCAGCGTCGGCCCGCTGGCGGCTTCGACATCGGCGATGGAGGACTACTACCAGACCCACGGGCGTGAATGGGAGCGCTACGCGATGGTCAAGGCGCGCGCCTGCGCCGGTGATCGCGCAGCCGGGCAGGCGCTGCTCGATCACCTGCGGCCGTTCGTCTACCGCCGCTATCTCGACTACGGCGCGATCAATTCCCTGCGCGATCTGAAAGGCCTGATCGACCGCGATGCCCAGGCCAAGGGCGCGGCCGACAACCTGAAGCTCGGCCCCGGCGGCATTCGCGAAGTGGAATTCATCGTCCAGTTGTTCCAGCTCACGCGCGGCGGTCAGGACAGCCGCCTGCGCGACGCTCGGCTGCGGCCAGTGCTGCGCTACATCGGCAACAGCGGCCTGCTGCCGGCCGACACCGCGCAAGCGCTCGACGACGCCTACGTGCGCTTGCGTCGTGCCGAGAACGCCGTGCAACTGCATGGCGATCTGCAAACCCACAGCCTGCCGACCGATGCCGCGACCTGCGCCGCCTTCGCGGCCGCCCTCGGTGCCGTCGATTACGAGGCCGCGCTGGCCCCGATCCGCGCTGCCCGCGAGTTCGTGCGCGCCGAATTCGAACGCCTGTTCGCGGAAACCCCGACCCCGGCCGCGACGCCCGCTTTCAGTGCTGGTGCCAACGAGGCCTGGGATGCCGAGGCCGAATCCGAAGCTGCATTGAAGGCGCGCGGTTACGGCGAGGGCACGGCACTCGTCGCCAAGGCGCTGGCCGATCTGCGCCTGTCGCGGCAGATGCGCACCCTGTCCGACGCCGCGCAAGGCCGGCTGCGCAGCCTGCTGCCGCTGCTGCTCGACGAGGCGGCTGGCCAGCCGGACCCGGCGACGGCCGCCGTCCGCGCGCTCGAAGTGATCGCCGCCATTCTCGGCCGCAGCCCTTATCTGATCCTGCTGCGCGACTCGGCCGTGGCCCGCGCCCAGCTCGTGCGCCTGTGCGCCGCCAGCCCCTGGCTCACTGCGCTGCTGGCGCGCACGCCGGCCTTGCTCGATGCTCTGCTGGATCCGCAGCTTGCTGCCGAAACCCCGACACGGGCGCAGTTGCACGAGGAACTCGGCACCCGTTTCGAGCGGCTGGCGGCCGACGATGTCGAAGCCCAGATGGAGCTGCTGCGCCGCTACCGGCAGGAAATGACGCTGCGCATCGCTGCCTGCGATTTGTCCGGCAGCTTGCCGCTGGTGCAGGTCAGCGATCGCCTGAGCTGGCTGGCCGAAGCGATCCTCGAACGCACGGTTGCTGCTGCGCGGGCGCAACTAGCCGATGCCCACGGCGAGCCGAAGAACGCCGATGGCAGCACGGCGGCCTTCGCGATCCTCGGCTACGGCAAATTCGGCTCGATCGAACTCGGCTACGGCTCCGATCTGGACCTCGTGTTCGTTTTTGACTGCGACCAGCCGGACGCCCAGACCACGGGTACAAAACCGATCAGCAACGCCCAGTTCTTCGCCCGGCTCGGCCAGCGCATCGTCCACTACCTGGCCACCCACACGCCGGCCGGCCGTGCCTACGAGGTCGACCTGCAACTCCGGCCCAGCGGCAACTCCGGCATGGTGGTCAGCGGTCTGAGCAGTTTCGCGCGCTACCAGCGTGATTCGGCCTGGACCTGGGAGCATCAGGCCTTCCTGCGCGCCCGCACCGTGGTTGGCGATCCAGCGCTGTGCGAAGCGATTGCGGCACTGCGCCGCGAAGTGCTGATGCGGGTCCGCGAAGTCGAAACCCTGCGCCGCGAAGTGGTCGACATGCGCGGCAAGATGCGGGCGAGCCTGGAAAAGCGCAGCGCCGGCAAGTGGGATGTGAAGCAGGCCAAGGGCGGCCTGATCGACGCCGAATTCCTGACCCAGTTCCTGGTGCTGCGCGATGCTCATGCCCAGGCCAGCCTCGTCGAATACACCGACAACTGGCGGCAGCTGGAAGCGCTGGCCGATGCCCATCGCATCAGCCTCGACCAGAAGGACGCGCTGCTGCGCGCCACCCGCGCCTATCGCGGCTGGCTGCATCGCCGGGCCTTGCAGCAGGCCGACGGGCTGGCCGATCAGGCAGACTTCGCCGGTGAACGCGCGGCGGTCGCCGCGCTATGGCGCGAACTCGTTTTGGGAGATGTCATGTGATCGTCGTTACCGGAGCAGCGGGCTTCATCGGCTCCAACCTCATCCTCGGCCTCAATGCGCGCGGCCGGACCGACATCCTCGCCGTCGACGAACTGACCGACGGCACCAAGTTCCGCAACCTCGCCGATGGCGAGATCGCCGACTACCTCGACAAGGACGAATTCCTGTCAAAGGTCGAAAACGGCGAGCTGCCGCGCATCCACGCGATCTTTCATCAGGGCGCCTGCTCGGCGACCACCGAATGGAACGGCAAGTTCGTGATGGACGTGAACTACCGCTATTCGAAAGTGCTGCTGCACTACTGCCAGCAGCACGACATTCCGTTCTTCTACGCCAGCTCGGCGTCGGTCTACGGCATGGGCACGAACGGTTTTCGCGAAGAACGCGGCTGCGAAAAGCCGCTGAACATGTATGCGTATTCCAAGTTCCTGTTCGACCAGTACGTGCGCCGCCTGAAGCCGCGCAACCAGGTCATCGGCCTGCGCTACTTCAACGTCTACGGCCCGCGCGAGCAGCACAAGGGCGGCATGGCCTCGACCGCATTCCACTTCAACAACCAGGTCGTCAAGGACGGCGTGTGCAAGCTGTTTGCCGGCAGCGACGGTTACCCGGACGGCGGCCAGCGTCGCGACTTCATTCATGTCGATGATGTGGTGGCGATGAACCTGTGGTTCTGGGACCACCCGGAAAAGTCCGGCATCTACAACTGCGGCACCGGCCGCGCCCAGCCATTCAACGACATCGCCAATGCCGTCATCGCCTGGCACGGCAAGGGTGCGATCAACTACGTGCCGTTCCCGGACAACCTCAAGGGCCGTTACCAGTCATTCACCGAAGCCAGCCACGAACAGCTGCGGGCGATCGGCTACGACCGGCCGTTTCTCACGGTCGAGGAAGGGGTGAAGCGGTATCTAGATTGGTTGAACGGCTGAGCGGTTTCCTGTAAGCGCCAAGGATGACGATGACATGCCACTGGACGCCAACACGGCAATCGTTTCTGCGCTGATTACGCTTCTGCCGATGTCGGTCGTCGGCGTCTCCATTGCGGTGATGTATGTGGCATTACGTCGGATCAAGCGGTCAGCTCGCAGGGAGAATCGTCGCCATCCCTTGAAATCGCCGCTGCTGCGTCCGGCGGGGTACAGCGTCGGGCGCAAGTCCGAAGAAGCCTTGATCGACGTGATGCTGTACTTCATGTTTTCGATGTTGATGCCGGCGCTCATCGGCAACGGTTATCTCCTCAGCATCGTCCTCGGCGTTGGCCGTTCGAACGTCACGTCTGCCGGAATTTATTCACTTGCAGCACTCGGCAGCATGGTCTGGGCGTTGAACAAGGCGGTCTCGACATTGCGGATTCGCCGTGATTACAGGCTCGGCTGGGAAGGCGAGCTTGCTGTGGGCGAGGAACTAGCGCAGCTCTCAGGACAAGGCTTTCGCGTCTTTCACGATGTCCCCGATGAAGGATTCAACATCGACCATGTCGTGGTAGGTCCATCGGGAATCTATGCGATCGAAACCAAGGCCCGAACCAAACGCGGAACCGAGAAAGACGCACACCAAGTCGGTTACGACGGGAAAACGCTGAAATTTCCCGACTACGTCACTGATCAGCCGCTGGTTCAGGCCGAGCGGCAGGCCAAATCACTTGGCCGGTGGCTGAGCAAGGCATCGGGCATTGCTCTTGCCCCTGTCCCGGTGGTGATCATTCCTGGCTGGTTCGTGGATCGGACAGGCAAGGGCAGAGTTCAGGTTTTGGCGGTAAATGGCGCGCGTCACTACCTATCGGCCAGCCGAGAGGGCAGTTCGCTCGACAGATCGCAAATCGAGCGCATCGCTTATCAACTTGAACTCAAGTGCCGCGATGTCGCGCTCGGGGAGCAATTGATCTAAGGGTCTGTTGACAATCACTTTGATCGCTGCGGCGGAGGTCGTTTTTGCCCAGTGCAACTCGATCGGAGCGGCCAATGGTTGTTCCATTGGCGCGACGAGCGAGGCAGCAATGGGCAAAAATGATCCCGACCCGAAGGGTTGCGGCCAAAACCTCGCCGGGACTTCGTTGCGAACCTTGGTCATAGGTAGGATATGACCTGCGGTTCGCGCCTCGCCCGGCGAGTTTTTGACCTGCAACGCAGCGACCAAAGTGATTGTTAACAGACCCTAATTCCCCGTGGATGGACATCAGGTTCGCCGGGGCGTTAGGTTTCAGATAACAAACAACGGTGTCCACGGAGGGGCTTATGATCAGAGTGCTCGCTAATCCCGACTCTTATGCCGGCAAGGCCTATTCCAACGCCAAAGGCAACACGGAATGCGTGGAATTCGTCAAACAGACCTTGGCCGCACCCGTCACTGCCTTGTGGCGAGAAGGCCTGAAAGTCAAAAAGCTCAATGTCGGTGAAAGAGACCCGCTTTCGAGAGGGACCGCCATTGCAACGTTCGTCGACGGCAAATACCCGCAGACTGGCATCACCGGTATGCATGCCGCGATCTATCTTGGCCAGAATGCTGACGGGATTCAGGTGCTGGATCAGTGGCGCAGTCAGGGCAAAGTGCTTGCCCGAACGATTCCATGGAAACCGAGGCGGCCGGGCTTGAGCAACAGCGCGTCCACGTTCTCGGCGATCGAATGGTGATAAGCATGGGTAATCAAGCTGCCATTTTCGCCGCGCTTGCGCTCGCCGCGAGCGGCTGCAGCGGTTATGCAGAGGCCACGCTTGAATGTCCGGATTCCATTGTCGTGCACGAAGCGCTCGCGAAGGCAGCACCAACAGGATGGGAGACGCGACAGCATCCCGTTCCCAAGCGGCTGGACGGGATCGCGGTGTTCGATGGCGATCCGGAACGGCAGTTCAGCCTTGCGCCGACCTCCGAAGAGGAGTCCGGTGAAGGATTCGCGGCGTTTTGGTCCTTTGGCGAGGATCCGGCACCTGTCTGGCTATCGTGCCGCTACGTCGATACCGCCCTCACGCTTGTTCGCCAGTTGCCGACAGGCGTGAGGGAATGTCGGGTGCATTACGCTGCGGGGCGCGTCATTCGTTCGATCGACTGTCACTGAGCCTCGCAAGGTGTGCAAGCTTCATCTGCCCACGCAGGCGAGATAGTCGGACGTTCGCGAACAGGTGGGCAGCTGAGGCTTGCCACCCGTTGATGAAGGCTTCGTTCATGCAAGGGAGTGCGCCATGAAAATGATCCATCCGCTGCTGCTTTCGTTGGTCATTGCCGGTGCCGCCTTCGCGCCGGAATCGTCCGCCGACGCTGAGCCGGGTATCGACGCAGCGGCAGGCTGCCCGGTTGCTGCCGTGCAACCCGAGGCCGGTAGCCTTTACGCCGATCCGGATCGCAATGCCAAGGTGCGCCTCCGGGTCGACCCCGAATCGCCGACCCAAGCCGCCGAACTCGATGCGCGCATCACCGCCCAGCCGGATAACGTCTCCCTGCTGACGGCGCGCGCTTTCCTGCATTCGCAGCGCGGCGCGGCCAACGCCGCCGCAGCGCTCTACCAGCGCGCGCTGGCGCTGGATCAGGATCCGGGGCATGTGCTGTGGAGTTGGGGCTGGTCGGAACTGAACCTCGGCCGACCCGACTGCGCGCTGGCCCGCTGGCAGCAGGCGCGCATGAAAACCGGCATTCCGAACGCATTCTGGGTGGGCTACAGCTATGCGATCGCGTACTGGGCGCTGGGCGAGCGGGAGCTGGCCGTGCGCTGGTACGACGCCGCCGCCATTGCCGCCCCGCAGCGCTACGCCAGCCACCCGGCGCTCACCGTTGGCATCGGACACTGGAATGACAGCGAACGGGCATTGGCGGAGCAGGTGTTCGCGGCCTGGGAAAAAGTGCGCGCGGATGAAACCAGTGGCCCTCGCGTTCAGCGCCGCTTGAACGTCACCACCAGCACATCGCGAAACGCTGGCTGAGCCGCATCCAGCGCTTCGACTGGCGTCACGCCGTGGCGAACACGGCCGTCGTCGACAAGGGCAGCGTCGAAAGGATCGGTCAAGGTGAAACTGCCGAGTTCGCGGCCTTCGGCGTCGATGATCGTGGTGCGGCCTTTGGCAATGTTGTGGCGGCGGATCATCAGCACCAGCACGTGATCGACGCCATCACGGTGCGCGCCCTCGGGCGTCGGCTGGCCGACAATACCGGGGCCGGCTTCGATGCGGAACTGGTGGAGTTCGACGCGCCACGCGGTAACTGAAGGTGACAGCCGCCCGAACAGGCCGGCGCACCAGCGCAGGATGGTGTTGATGCTGTCGCCATTGCCGATCGCATCCGTCACCGGCTCGAACCAGCGCGCCACACCACCGTTCAGCGGGTTGTATTCCAGCCCCTGCCAGTGCGGCTGGTGGGCTTCGCGGACGATCGGCGCACCGGCTTCGACCGCATACACCGCGTGGCGACGACGGCGATAACGCCCGCCATCGGCCATGAAGGTATCGACTGCCAGATCGTTCCAGCTGGCGCTGAACGCCGGCCAGTCGACCATCGAACCCGCCGCCAGCAAGGCCCCCTGCATCGCCGTGCTGCCGACGAAAGCGAATCCGTCGGCCGTGATCGCTTCGCGCAGCTTGGGGAGCGATGGCAGGCCGATGACGGCGGGCTTGGGCGGGGGCAGGTTCATGGCGGACGCGGATTATCCGCGAACGTGCAAGACCGTGACGCCACCCGTAGGTCCGGATTCATCCGGACGCATTTCATGATCACGGATGGCGCAGTCCGGATGAATCCGGACCTACACGGCATGGCGCGGCGTCCGAATGAATCTAGACCTTCTTCGCCTTGATGAAGAACGCCAGCAGCGACGGCAGCAGGATCAGCGCGCCGAGCATGTTGACCAGGAACATGAAGCTCAGCAGCACGCCCATGTCGGCCTGGAACTTGAGCGCCGAGAACGCCCAGGTGGCGACACCGAGGCTCATCGTCACCGCCGTGAACGCCGCCGCTGCGCCGCGCTCGCGTAGCGCGTTGAAGAAGGCTTCGACCAGCGACATGCCGTGATGCAGATGGA
The DNA here is from genome assembly GCA_021732745.1 of Nevskia sp. Lineage (GTDB taxonomy): Bacteria > Pseudomonadota > Gammaproteobacteria > Nevskiales > Nevskiaceae > Nevskia. The sequence goes on from JAKFUK010000003.1 coordinate 268,020, forward strand.
CCTCGATGCGGTCGTACAGATAAATCCCGTAGTCGACGCCGACACCGACACCGAGCGCGATCACCGGCAGGGTCGATACCTTCAGACCGATGTCGAGCGAGGCCATCAGCGCGTTGTTCAAGAGCGACACCAGCGCCAACGGCAGGATGATGCACAAGGTCGCGCCGAACGAGCGGAAGGTCAGCAGGCACATCAGGGTGATGGCACCGAAGATCGCCGCGAGCTCGTGCTTGTCGGCTTCCTCGACCGCTTCGTTGGTCGCGGCCATGACGCCGGCGTTGCCGGACGCCAGCTTGAACTCGACTTTCGGGGCGATCTCCGCGAATTCGCTGCCGGGCGCATGGAATTCAGCGTTCCAGTCCTTCACCGACTGCACGATGTGCTCCAGGGTTTCGCCCTGGTGATCGCTGGTGAAGAACAGCATCTGCATCGCCGAGCAGTCAGAATTCAAGAGGCCGGTGCCGGTGTCGATCGGCGTCACTGCCTGCGCCAGCACATCGCGATTGCGGGCCAGCACGCGCCAGCGCAAGCTCCCTTCGTTGAAGCCGGAATTGACCACCTTGGCGAGGCTCGGCAGCGAGATCGCGCTGGCGATGCCATCGACGTTCTTCATCTTCCACTCGAAAGCGTCCATCGCGTCCATCACCCGGTGGTCGGTGCAGGCACCGTCGATGTCCTTGGTCTGCACGACGATGGAAATCACGTCGACGCCGATCTTGAAGTTGCCGGTGATCGCGGCGTTGTCGCGGTTGTAGCGCGAGTCTTCCCGGAGTTCCGGCAGGCCGGAACCGAGATCGCCGACTTTCTGGTCGCGCGCCAGCACGAAGCCAATGGCCAGCAGCACCACCGAACCGGCAATCGCCCAGACCGCCGTGCGCTTCTCGGCGAAGTGCGAGCAGGCGCGCCAGAACGGATCGAAGCTGTTTTCCAGCGCCAGCTTCTTGTCGAGCGTTTTCTGGCTGATCTTCAAATAGGTCAGCAGGATCGGCAGCACCATCTTGTTGGTGACGATCATCAGCGACACACCGAGTGTCGCCGTGATGCCCAGTTCACGGACGATGTCGATCTCGATCAGCATGATCACCAGGAAGCCGAGCGCATTGGTGACCAGCGCCAGCGTCCCCGGAATGAACAACTGGCTGAACGCGAAGCGCGAGGCGTCGGTGGCATCGAAGCCGTCGGCGATCGCGTCCTTCCAGGCATTGGTCATCTGCACGGCGTGGCTGCAGCCGATCGAGAAGATCAGGAACGGCACCAGGATCGACAGCGGGTCGATGCCGTAACCGGCCAGCGGCAAGGTGCCGAGCAGCCACAGCACCGGCAGCAGCGCGCAGACCAGCGCGACACCGGTCAGCTTGGCCGACTTGGTGTACCAGAGCAGCAGCAGGGAGGTGATCACGAAAGCGATCAGGAAGAAGGCGATGACGCCCTTCGCGCCTTCGGTGATGTCGCCGACCGCTTTCGCGAAGCCGATGACGTGCACCTTGACGCCGTCCTTCTGGTACTTGGTGCGCAGCGCTTCGAGTTCGGCGGCGATGCGCGGGTAGTTGAGCTTTTCGCCGGTTTCCGGATCGACATCGAGCAGGTCGGCGCGGATCAGCGCGCCGTGCAGATCGTTCGACACCAGACGGCCGACCAGACCGGCTTTCTGGACGTTGCGACGCACGGTTTCCAGATCTTCCGGCTCGCCCTGGAAGGTGGCGGGGATGACGTTGCCGCCGGCAAAACCGCCTTCGACGATCTCGATGAAACGCACGTTCGGCGTGAACAGCGACTGCACGGTCGGCCGGTCGACGCCCTTGATGTAGAACAGATCGTCGGTCGCCGCTTTCAGGCTGGCCATGAAGGCCTTGTCGAAGATCGTGACGTCCGCGCCTTCCGCCGGTTCGCGGATCAGCGCCACGATGATGCGATTGGCGCCGCCGAAGGTCTGCTCGTAGTCCGTGAACGTCTTCATGTACGGATGTTCGAGCGGGATCATCTTCTTGAAGCCGGCGTCCACCTTCAGTCCGCTCGCCGACCAGGCGAGGAACACGGTCAGCGCGGCGAAGATGCCCAACATCAGCGCCCGGTTGTCGAACAGCAGGTTCGACAAGCCCTGAATGAAGCCGCCGAGCGGGCCTTCGATGCGCGGCAGGTCGGCCGTGGTCTTGCGCGGGGTCGGCGTCATTTCACGGCTCCTGCGAGATCGAGAACGCTGGTGCCGGCTTCGCCGAACAGCAGGGCGTGGGTGGCGTCGAGCGGCAGCGCCGTCGAGTAGGCGGCGATCTTCGCCGGCGCCAGTGGCGCGAAGGTCTTGCCGGCATCGCGGCTGATGCGCACGCTGCCCGCCGAGCCGACCAGGGTCACGCTGCCGTCAGCCGCCACGCCACCGCCAAGCAGGGTCACCGGGCCGGAGCCTTCGGCGGCGGTCCAGGTGGCACCGGCGTCGGCGGTCACGAAGGCCTGACCGCGCAGGCCGTAGATCATCAAGGCATCGGTGCCGATCGCCAGCGCGCCGAAGTACGAACCTTCGTAGGGCGGTGTCGCGGCAGTCCAGGTCGCGCCGTTGTCGGCCGATATCTTCACCAGCCCGGATTCGCCGACGATCGCCAGTTTGCCGCCCCCGAATGCGGTGACGGCATTCAGATGACGATCGTCCTCCTCGCCTTCGGCCGCCAGTGCGCGGTCGGTCCAGGTGGCCCCGCCGTCGCTGGTTTCCAGATAAAGCCCGTAGGCGCCGACTGCGATGGCGCTGCTCGCGTCACGCGCGAAAACGCCCAGCAGCGGTTCTTCGTCGGCAGGCGAGAAACGCTGTTCCTTCCAGGTGCTGCCGCCGTCGGTGGTGGCAGCGATCAGTCCGTCGTGTCCGACCAGCCAGCCGTGCTGATCGTCGGCAAAACGCACACTGGTCAGCATGGTCCGGCGCAGGCCGACCGCGCGTTGCCAGCTTGCGCCGTCGTCGTCCGAGGTGATCGCGTAGCCGTGCTCGCCGACCGCGACGATGCGCTTGCCGGCGCGCGTCGCATCATTCAGCAGCAGGCGGTCGACGGTCGATCGGGCGACAGGACCGGCCGCCGACAGCGGCGCTGCTGCTGGCGCGGCAGCCGTCGGCTCGGCATCGACCTGCGGATCCTGGGCGTTTGACTGAACCGCCATGGCCAGCACCGTTGCGCCCAGCAGCGAGGCGACGATCAATCGTTGCGGCTTGCGCATCGACGTACTCTCATTGTTCGTTGAAGGTTCAAACAAACAGGGCCGGCGGGATGCCCGTCGGCCCTGGTCACGATTGCAGCAGCTTGTTATGGAATGCCGATCAGCGGACGCCCGATTCGCGCAGGGAGGCCGGCGTGAAGTCGGCTGCCGTCAGCTTCGACGGCGCGTACATCTTGTCGTCGCCGGTGCGCACGCCCAGCGCCAGATAGCGGCCGGACTGCAAATCGGAATGGACTTCGATGGTGCCGTAGTACATCGGCACGTCCCAGAGCTGGATCGAATGCAGTTCGCCCGTGCGGAACAGCTCGCCGCGGCCGTCGTACTTGTCGACCAGCACCGGTGCCCAGGTGTCTTCATCGAGGTAGTAGGTGCGCCGCGCATACAGATGCGAAGTGCCCTTCTTGAGCTTGGAATCGACCACCCAGACGCGGTGCAGTTCGTGGCGCACGAGCTCCGGATTGAGGTGGCCCGCGCGGGTCACGTCTTCCAGCTTCACGCCGCTCGACAGCTTGTAGCTGTTGTACGGAATGTAGATTTCCTTCTTGCCGACCAGCTCGAAGTCGTAACGATCGGTGGCACCGTTGTAGATGCCGAAGTCGTCATTGGTGCGCAGACCGTCGGCCGCCGTGCCGGGATTGTCATAAGCGACGTTCGGAGCCTGACGCACGCGACGCTGGCCGGGGTTGTAGGTCCAGGCCGAGCGGAACACCTTGGTCTGATCCAGCGGTTCGTGCACCAGCAGCACCGAACCGGCCAGACGGGCCGGGGCGACGATGCGCTGCAGGAAGTAGAACAGCAGGTTGTCGGCGCGTTCGGCCGGCTTCTTGTTGAGCGCGGCGAAGTTGAAATCGAGCAGGTACTGGAAACGCACCGGCGTGTATTCGCCGCCCCGGGTGACGGCGAGCTGCACGTTGTCGGTGGCGTAGGTTTCGCCGCGATAGCGGGTCAGCGCGTTCCAGATCGCTTCGCTGCCGTTCTTCGGCGTCGGGAACGGCAGGCCGCCGGTGACGCCGAGCACGCCGTTGCCGGAGTCCGACAGCTTGGCCTTGCCGGCATTGGCCTTGGTCTCGTCGAAGTAGCCCTTGGGGAAAACGCCGGTCCGGTGCGTGGGATAGACGTTGATCCGGTAGCTCGGATACTTCTTCAAGGTGGCCATCTGGCCGGCGCTGAGCTGCGCCTTGTGCTCTTCCGCATTGGCGGCGGTGATCACCAGGGTCGGCTTTTCGGCGGCGTACGGGTCCGGATAGAGGATGCCGGGCTTGGCACCTGCCGGGGCTTTCAGCACGTCGCCGGTCCAGGCCGGGATGGTGCCGGCGGCGTTGGCGGCGGCTTCGGCACCGAGCGTGGTCAGGTCCTGGGCGGTGGCGGAAAACGCCGTCATCGCGCCGAATGCAGCGGCGATCAGGGGCGTGGTGATTCGAGTCAGTTTCATATTTCGATTCATGTGGGGGCTCCTTGGCCGTCAGAACGCGTAAGTCATCGTCAGGGCGATGAAGTCGCGATCCTTCAGGGGGTTGGCGGACGTGCAGTAATCGGCACGCTGACCGGCGGCGGCACCGTTGCTGCCGGCCAGCGCCGGGTTGGTCTGGTTGTCGGCACCGCAGTATTCGCGGCCACCGAAGAACGAGGTGTACGAGAAATCAACCGTGTAGACCTGCTGGTAGTTGAAGTTGACGCCGAAAGTGGCGGCCTGGGAGCCTTCGTTGAAGGTCGGGCTGACACCCTTGACATCGTGCGAGAACACCGCGCGCGGCGACACGTTGATCGCCCCGATCAAGCTCAGGTAATCCAGACGGGCAACGGCGCGATAACCCCAGGAATGCTGGGTGGCGTAGCCCTCGCCGCGCTGGGTCGAGCCGCCGGACGCCGCATTGGCCGAAGCCTGAAGTGCCGGCAGCGCCACGCCGGGGCCTTCGAACAGCACGTCGCCAGGCAGATCGAGGAAGGCGTAACCAATTTCGCCGACCAGCGCGAGCTGCTGGGCACCGAGAATGGTCGGCACCACCTGCGTTGCCGTGGCCTGGATCTGGTGCGCCTTGATCCGCTGCCAGCCGCGAATTTCCGCACCGGCCGCGATGGTGGCCGGATTGGCTGCGAAGTTCGATGGCAGATTGAGCGCGGTCAACAGCAGTTCGGTGGCACCGCGTTGCAACGGCAGATTCGGGCGATAGGTGTATTCGCCCTGCAGCGCGATGCCGCTCGGCAACTGGGTGTTGAACGACAGGCCGAACAGATTGATGTCTTCCGGATACTCAAGGAAATACGCAGCACTGCCGTTCTGGCCGCTCACCGCACCCAGCGGCGTCGGCGTCAGCACGCTGGTGGTGCCGCTGCCATTGCGCGGATCGTTGGACTTGATCGCCGACACCAGTGGCGCGCGCGAGTGGTAGCTCAGGTAGTAGGCCCCGAATTCGGTGGAACCCAGCCAGTCGGCGAAGTAGCGAGTGGCCACGCCGAACTGGCCCAAGCCCTTCGGACGGTCGCGCACGCCGGTGCGGCCGACCCAGACGCTGGCGGCCGGATCGAACGGCCCCAGGCCCAGCGCCTGCGAGGTCGGGAAGATCGGGCTGTTCGGCGGCAGCGGATTGCCGCTGAAATCGTCATCGCGACGGCCGAAAGTCACCACCGCGCGGTCGCCGTCATCGCTGGCGATGTCGGTGGTCGAAAAGAACGAGCCACGCGGATCGAGCAGGAAGTTGTCGAAACGCGCCTGCACGTAGGCTTCCACGGTCAGCGCGTCGGTCAGTTCCTGCGAGATCGACAACAGCGGCGACGGCCGCAGCGCTTCGCGCAATTCCGCACCGGGTGCGCGCAGACGCAGCACGTCGATCGGGTTGGTGGCGTTGATGCCGTTCTGGATGAACGTCGATTCGCCCCAGTTGATGACCTGGTTGCCGACGCGGACGTTGGTGGTGCGATCGCCGAACGGCTTGCCGCTGAGGCTGACGAAGGCGTCGAGCAGTTCCCAGTGCTGCTGCAAGCGGTCACGGCCGCGGCCGCCGAACTTTTCCAGTTCGTGGGCGACCTGAAGATCGAAGAACTCCGAGCCGCGCACGAACACGGCCAGGTTCTCGCCGTACTTCAATTCCAGCTCGTGGGTGGCGCGGAAGATCTGGTTGACGATGTCACCCGCGTCGTAATTCAGATTGCCGTCATCGGCGTTGACCGAGCGTGCCGCACCGCCATTGGCAATGCCGACGAGGCTTTCGGAGCGTCCTTTCGCGCGCCACAGCGCGCCGTAGGAGACCGTGTTGTCGAGGTTGCCCTGGACCGGGCCGACTTCAAACTGGAACGCGGCTGCCGGGCCACCGGCCATCAGGCTGACGGCTGCCGCAAGTGCCGCAACCGGCGCGCGCCGCAGCAACGACGGGTACACCGTCGCAGCTCCCTGCACGGGATCATTGGTCTGCATTGTCTCCTCCTCTCGCACGCGGTGACCGTTTGCAGGTCGCTCACCGTTCGGCTGTCTGCCGTCGTTATGGTGTGATCGTGCGTACCGGATTTTCCGTGTCACGCCTCGATGTGAAACTCCATGCCCACCCGTATGGGCAGGCCGTGGCGTCAAGTATACGAGGCAAGCCCGGCTTTTGCAATAGCGCAATTCCCGGACCCGACCCGACTCGAAGCAAATGCCGCAATGCAGCGAAACAAAACGGAATTGTGCGGCTCAGTGTGCGGCTCAGGGATTCGCGCGTGTCGGCGTGGTCGGCGTCTGCTGCCAGCCTTCCGGCGGGGCCGCTGCGTCGGGGATCGCGAGGTTCAGCGGCAGCCGCGCGAACGAGGGCTCGGTCAGTGAGCCGAGGTACAGCCAGGGGCCGTGCTCCTCCACACTCGTGATCGGCGAAAAGGCGTTGACACCCATGTCCTGAAGGTTGGCGACCAGCCGGCCATCGAGATCGAAGCCGAGCACGAAGCTCTGCTTCACCGGCGAGAACGCCAGCCGGTTCTGGATGCGCCCCGGCAGCCGGGCAATCATCTTGCGCAGCAGCGGCCAGTCGCTGAGTGCATCAAGGCCTTCGTCACGCGGACCGGCCAGCGCCACCCAGATGCGGTCGCGGCCGTTGAAGCTCAGGTTGTCCGGAAAGCCGGGCAGATTGTCGACGAACACCTCGCGGCTGCCGGCCTTTTCGCCCTTGAGCCAGATGCGCGTGATCCGGTAAGCCGAGGTTTCCGATACCAAGACATAGTCGCCGTTGGGACCGATCGCCACGCCATTGGCGAAGTACAGGTCGCGCGCCAGTTCGGTCGCGATGCCGGTGGCGCTGTCGTGGGCGAGCAGCCGTCCGTTCGGCCGGTGTTCGAGCAGGTCGCGCAGGTAATAGGGATCCGGAAACTTGGTCGAAGCATCCGAAAACACGGCCAGCGTGCCGCTGGCGTCAACATCATCGGCAAAGCCGACGGCAACCCCCGCCACTTCGGTCGACAAGGCCGTCGTCTTGCCGCCTTCGATGCGCAGCAGGCCTTTCTTGGCGTCGGCGACGATCGGCGCGCCGTCGGCCGCAAAGCTCAAGCCCAGCGGTCGGCCGCCGGTGTTCGCCAGTTCCTCGTAGCGACTGCCGTCGGCGGACAAGCGGATGACCCGGCCGTCGTCGAAGCCGGTGACGATGCGGCCTTCGGCGTCGATGGCGATGCCTTCCGGGCCGCGGCCGATGCCGGCGGCCAGCCGCTGGATGTTCTTCAAAACCTCGTTGCGGGCGTAGATACCTTCCAGTTTCGGTGCCTGCGGGGCCTGCCAGGCGACCGGATCAACCGGCGTCGGCTTCAGCAGCAGATAAGCGAGGACAGCCAGACAGCCGAGGGCAAATGCAGCAAGCAGCTTTTTCATCGAGGAGGAAGATGTGAACGGGGCATGAAAGACGATGGTTTCATACCTGTATGGCTATGAATACCGCCGCGCCGTCGGCAATCCACCCTACCGTACGCCAGCGCACGTTCCCGCGATCGCTTTGCTAGCATTCGGGCGCACGTTTGTACTCAACTGACCGCGAGAACTCCATGTCGAAGCTGCCGAATCCGGTGCAACAGCTGCTCAAGCGCGCTCAGGAAACGCCGAACGCGCCCTATCTGCACCAGCCGATCAAGGGCGTCTGGCGGAGCTACACCTGGGGCGAAGTGGCCGAGCAGGCGCAGCGCATGGCCAGCGCCCTGATCGGCATGGGCCTCAAGCCCGGCGATGCGGTGGCGATGACCGGCATGAACAACGCCCACTGGTTCATGGCCGATTTCGCCTGCGGGCTGGCCGGCCTGATCGGCGTCGGCCTGTATCCGAAGCAAAGCGAGGACGCGGTGCGCTTCATCGCCGGCCACGCCGGCATCAAGGCAGCGTTCATCGGCCCGATGCCGGATGCCGCCGGCTTTCTCGCTGCACTGCCGGCCGAGGTCACCCGCATCGCCCTTCCCTATCCCGGGGTCGCGCCCTGCGCGCACAGCTGGGAAGCGCTCGCGGCGGCACATGCGCCGCTGGCGCAGCCGGTCGAACGCGCGGCCGATGCCATCTGGAGCCTGATCTACACCTCGGGCACCACCGGCAATCCCAAGGGCGTGATCATGACCGCCGACAACCTGGCCTTCACCATTGCCGGGGTCCTGCGCGACCAGCCGGCCCGCGCCAGCGGCGAGCATTTCCTGTCCTATCTGCCGCTGGCGCATGCCTTCGAGCGCGGTGCGGTGGAAGTGGCCAGCCTGTATCTGCCGGCGCAGGTGCATTTCCTCGAAGAACTGGAAAAGCTGCCGGAAACCCTGGCGATGGTCCGGCCAACGCGCTTCTACGGCGTGCCGCTGGTCTACAGCCGCATTCAGGGCGGCATTCTCAAAAAGCTGCCGCAGGCCAAGATCGACCGGCTGATGCGGTTGCCGATCATTTCCGGCTTCATCAAGAAGAAAATCCGCAAGGGTCTGGGCCTGGACCGTGCCTGGCTGGTGATTTCCGGTGCCGCGCCCCTGCCGCGACCGATCATCGAATGGTTCGCCAAACTCGGCATCGACGTGCTTCAGGGCTACGGCATGACCGAGAACTCGATCTACGCCAGCGTCAACCTGCCCGGCCAGAACCGCATCGGCTCGATCGGCAAACCCTATGTCGACGCCGGTCTGCGCATCGCCGAAGACGGCGAAATCCAGTGCCGGCATGCGGGCAACACGCCGGGCTATTACAAGGACGCCGAGAAGACCGCCGAACTGTTCACCGCCGACGGCTGGCTGCGCACCGGCGACAAGGGTCATATCGACAAGGACGGCTATCTGTTCATCACCGGCCGGGTCAAGGAAATCTTCAAGACGCTGAAGGGCAAGTACGTCAGCCCGGCACCGATCGAGGGCAAGTTCGGCACCAACACCACGGTCGAGCAGATGTGTCTGGTCGGCGCGGGGCTGTTCCAGCCGATGCTGGTGCTGTCGCTCAATGCCGACGCACGCAAGCTCCCGCGCGAGCAGGTCGAAGCCGGCCTGGTGGCGACCATGAACGAGGTCAACAAGACCGTCGAGGCGCACGAGGAAATCTGCAAGATCGTCGTCACCCGGGACGCCTGGAGCATCGACAACGGCCTGATGACGCCAACCATGAAAGTGCGCCGCAACGAGATCGAAAAGCGCTACGGCGAACTGCTGGCGAAGCTCGAAGCCGATCGCAAGCTGCAGGTCTACTGGGAAGACTGAACAGGCGTCGCTGCTTCCGCTCAGACAGCCTTCGCTTTCCGCTCCGGTTTGCGGCGGATATACAGCTCCTTCTCGATCCGGGCGACCAGTTCGCCGCCCGCGTCGAGCACTTCGACCTGGAACACCGGCAGGTATTTCGCGCCGGACGCCGTCGCTGCCTTCGCGGCCGCGATATCGGCTTCGCTCAAGCGGAACTTTGCGGTCACCGTGCCCCTGCCGGGACGAACGAATTCGACCTTCGCCGACTTGTCCCAGACGACAAATCCCGGACCGAGGATGGCGGCGAACATCAGCACGTAGAACGGATCGGCCATCGCATACAGACTGCCGCCGAAATGGGTGCCGAAGGCGTTGCCATTGCCCGGCAGCTTGCGAAGCTGGACGTCCAGTTCACGGAAATCCTTCGATACCCGGGTCACCTTGATGCCGGCCCCGATGAACGGCCGGTAAATGTTCATGGCGCGGCGGAACACCGTTGCATTGCTGAACATCAGCTTCGACAGCGCATCACCGGCCTGGGACATGAGACTGGTCATGGCGGGCAGACTTCAGTTGAAGACGACGGTCTTGTTGCCGTCGACGATGATCCGGTCCTCGACATGCCAGCGCACCGCGCGCGCCAGCACCTGACGCTCCAGATCGCGGCCGAGGCGACGCAGTTCGTCGACACCTTCGGAGTGCGAAACGCGCGCCACGTCCTGCTCGATGATCGGCCCCTGATCGAGATCGGCGGTGACGTAATGCGCAGTCGCGCCGATGATCTTGACGCCGCGCTCGTAGGCCTGGCGGTAAGGATCGGCACCGACGAAGGCCGGCAGGAACGAATGGTGGATGTTGATGATCTTCGCCGGCCACAGAGCTGCGAAATCGCTGCTCAAGATGCGCATGTAGCGCGCCAGCACGATGAAATCGGCACGCTCGTCGACCAGGATCTTCTGCATCGCCGCCTCGGCCTCCGCCCGCGTCGCGGTCTCGAATGGCACATGGTGGAAGGGCACGCCGAAGCCCTCCACCGCTCGGCGCAAGGCTTCGTGATTGGAGATCACGCAGGGAATGTCGACCCGCAGTTCGCCGCGCTGCCAGCGCCACAGCAGTTCCATCGCCGCGTGATCGTGCGCGGACACGAGGATCGCCATGCGCGGCTTGTCAGCGGCGTAGCTCATCCGCCAGTTCATGCGGTGCTGGGCGGCAACGGTGTCGGCAAACGCGCGTTCCAGTGCGGCGCGCGGCAGATCAAGCGCCGGGGTCTGGAATTCCAGACGCATGAACAACTGGCCGTCGGCGGGGCTCGTCGAATGCTGATCCAGCTCGGTGATGTTGGCCCCGTGGTGGTACAGGAAGGTGGTCGCGGCAGCGACGATGCCGGGGCGGTCGTCGCAGCGGATCAGCAGGCGGGCGATGGTTTCGGGGTTCATGGGCGGGTCGGAATGCGCGAGACGGGCAACGCCCCATTGTCGCACTCAGCGGCTGTCGAGCACCGCCGCCGCGTAGCCGCGCTGGGTCAACAGGTAAGCCGCCACCGAACTGCGCCGGCCGCTGTCGCAGACGCAGACATGCAGCAGCCCGCGCTCCAGGGCACCCGCCTTCGCCCGCAACAGGCGCAACGGCAGGTTGCGGCTGCCGGGGAAATGACCTTCCTCGAATTCGCTCGGCAGGCGCACGTCCAGCCAGCTTGCCGCCCCGGCGTCGACCTGCGCCTGCGCTGTCCCTGGATCGAGCCGTATCAGCAGCGGCGCTTCGAGCAATTCGACGAAATCGCGGCGCGCCAGCCGCATCAGCCGCCCGTCGCTGAGCATCAGCGCGCTGGCATTGCGCGGCAGCCCGGCAATCAGGGCTTCCTCGCCGAAACAGTCGCCGGGGCCGAACTCGGCGAGCCGCAGTGGCCTGGGATGGCTGCCCTGATATTCGATCGCGCAGCGGCCTTCGACGATCACATAGAACCAGTCACCGGCATCGCCTTCGCGGATCACCCGATCGCCGACCTTCACCTCGACCGGCTGCAAGCGCTGGAACAGCGCGTGCAGATTGGTTGGCGGCAATCGCTGGAACGCGGGGGCTTGCAGCAGGCGCGTCATCCAGTCATCGGTCATTGCCTCGTCGATGCCGGCCACTTCGCAGGCGCTGCCCTGATCCCAGGTCAGCAGCAGATCGAGCAGGCTGCCGTCGACCGCCAGCAGCTCAACCGCGGTCAGGCATTGCGCCGACATTCCCGCAGCCGGCGGCCCGGCCAGCCGGTGCGCAGCACGGGTGCTGCCGGCGCGAATCACATCTGCCTTCGCCCCGCTGCCGTCTTCGAGCCGAAGATCCCCGGCCAGCAGCCAGTACGCCTGGGTCAGCGGCTGTTCACTGCGAAACGCAAAAGCACCTGCCGCAAACCGAAGGCGCGTCGACAGCTTGCACAGCCGCTGCTGCGAGGTTTCGGTCAGCGCATCCATCGGCACGAACCGCTGCAACAGCGCCACGTCGACCGGTTCCTGCGTCTGTGGTGGCTGGCTCATCGGGATTTCTCGCGTTCGACGACGCCCGGCATCGCAGCGTCGTTGCAGTCAGACCGGCCGGGTGACCGCAGTGGTCACCCGCGCCAGTCGTGTACGGCAGCAGTCGCGATCAGCGCCTACTTGCCGTCCTTCTTCGCCACCGACTTGGCAGCCTTGCCGCCACCGAGCGCGATGTTGTCGCGATTCTTCTCGATGGTGGCAGCGCCGATCCCCGGCACTTTTTCGAGATCGGCAACACTCTTGAACGGACCATTCTTCGCGCGATATTCGACAATCGCCGCCGCCTTCGACGGCCCGACGCCATCCAGCGCTTCCAGCGTTTTGGCATCCGCCGTGTTGATATCGACCGGTGCCGCCCAGGCCGTTGACATGGCCAGTGATGAAACAGCGAGCAGCAGACCAGCGAAAATCGACGAGAGAGTTTTCATTTCACAGACTCCTTGTGAGATCGAGAGAGATGCGCCGATGTAGGCTCAATCTGGATCGCTTCCATGCGACGCACTTGAATGCTGCGCCTGTGCGAACAGGATTTCAATGAACGGCGTCACAGTTTTGTTGGCTATTGCGACGGCACAGCACTTTCGTCGTCTGCCGCTGGCGCGCGCAACTCGAGGGCCGGGACCGCGTGTAGCGCGCGATTCAAGGCGATAGCCGCACGAAACTCGGGTCAGCCCTGACGCCACCGAGCGCGCCTCAGGAATCCGGTTGCAGTGAACACCGCTGCCGTGATCACGCTCCAGATCGCGGCCTGGGTCATTGCGTATGACAAGTCGTGGCCTTTGAGCATCTGCGCTGCGCTGATGATGACGAAGGCTCCAAGGAGCGCGACGAAAAAGCGTTTGACCCAGAACCTGGTGCCCACCCGGATGCTCCCTGTAATGCCTGACACATCGTCGCAGACACCGTACTGCTGTCAACCGCGATCGCGCGCGCTCGCCGCATGCGCCTGCAAGCCTTCGGCGTCGGCGATGGTGCCGGCGATGTCGGCCAGCAGCCTGGCTCCACTCGGCGTGATTTCGATCAGGCTCGAACGCTTCTGGAACTCGTAGACGCCGAGTGGATTGCTGAACCGCGCGGCGCGCGAGGTCGGCAACACATGGTTCGGGCCGGCGCAGTAGTCGCCGAAGGCTTCCGGCGTGTGGCGGCCGAGGAATACCGCACCTGCGTGGCGAATGGATTCCAGCAGCGCGCGCGGATCAGCGACCGACAACTCCAGATGCTCGGGCGCGATGCGATTGGAGACTTCCGCCGCCTCATCGAGATCGCGCACCAGGATCAGCGCACCACGACCGGCAATCGACTGGCGGACGATGTCGGCACGCGGCAGCTCGGCGAGACGCGCGTTCATCGCCGCGAACACGGCATCGAGATGTTCGGCACTCGGCGAGATCAGGATGCTCTGCGCGACTTCGTCATGCTCGGCCTGGGAAAACAGATCCATCGCGATCCAGCGCGGATCAGTCAGGCCATCGCCGATCACCACGATTTCGCTCGGCCCGGCAATGGAGTCGATGCCGACCTTGCCGAACACCAGTCGCTTGGCGGCCGCGACATAGGAGTTGCCGGGGCCGACGATCTTGTCGACCGCCGGAATGGTCTGCGTGCCGTAGGCGAGTGCGGCAACGGCCTGCGCGCCGCCGATGGTGAACACGCGATCGACGCCGGCCAGATGCGCGGCACCCAGCACCACCGGATTGACGATGCCATCGCCGGCCGGCACCACCATTACCAGTTCGCCGACACCGGCGACGTTGGCCGGAATCGCGTTCATCAAGACACTCGACGGATACGCCGCCTTGCCACCCGGCACATAGAGGCCGGCGCGGTCCATCGGCGTCACTTTCTGGCCCAGGCGATTACCGTCGGCATCGCTGAACTCCCAGCCTTCGAGCTTCTGGCGCTCGGCGTAGGCGCGGATGCGTTCGGCGGCGGCTTCCAGTGCCGCTTTCAGTTTCGGATCGAGTGAATGCCAAGCGGCTGCGCGCGCGGCTTTCGGGATTTCCAGTTCGGCGGCCGAAGCGATGCTGCGGCGATCGAAGCGGTTGGTGTATTCGACCAGCGCCTCGTCGCCGCGTGCACGGATCGCCGCGATGATGTCGGCGACCACGGCGGTGACCTTCGGGTCCGCTTCCGGTGCGCGATCAAGCAGCGCGGCGAGCTTCTGGTCGAAGTCGGCGGTACGGGAGTCCAGACGAGCGATCTCAAGCATGAGCGACTGCTCCGGCAAGGCGATCGAGCAGCGAGCGGATCGCCGCGTGCTTCATCTTCATCGCCGCCTTGTTGACCACCAGCCGCGCGGTGGAGGTGTAGATGGTTTCGATCTCGACCAGGCCGTTGGCGCGCAAGGTGCCGCCGGTGGCGACCAGATCGACGATCACATCGGACAGGCCGACCAGCGGCCCCAGTTCCATCGAGCCGTAGAGCTTGATCACTTCGACCTGCTCGCCGCGCGCGGCATAGAAGCGGCGCGTGGTTTCCGGGTACTTGGTGCAGACCCGCAGGCGGCGGCCGAAGCTGTGGCGCGGATTCCTGACCAGCGGCGAATCGTTGCGGGTGGCGACACTGAGCCGGCACATCGCGAAACCGAGGTCGAGCGGCTCGTACAGCGCGCCGCCGCCGTGCTCCAGCAGGATGTCCTTGCCGACGATGCCGAGATCGGCCGCACCGTATTCGACATAGGTCGGCACGTCGGTCGGGCGGACTTCGAGCAGCTCGACACCGGGGTCTTCGGTCGGAATCCGCAGCAGGCGGCCGGCGTCGACCGCAGGTGCGATGCCGGCCGCTTTCAGCAGCGGCAGACAGTCGTCGAGGATGCGGCCCTTGGACAGAGCCAAGGTCAGGGCAGTCATGGATGGGCGGCGGGCGACAAGGTGAACCGCGATTTTACGCGCCGTTGCCCGGCCTTGCGCCTGCGCGATCGGCCAAGCAGGCTGGCAGGGGGCCAAAGAGGAAACTGCGATGAAGCTGGTGATCGGCAACAAGAACTATTCGTCGTGGTCCTTGCGGCCATGGCTGGCGCTCAGCGTTGCCGGCGTCGCCTTTGACGAGCAGCGCATCCCGCTCGATCAGCCGGATTCCAAGGCGCGGATGCTGGCCGTGTCGCCCGCCGGCCGGGTGCCGGTGCTGATCGACGAGACGATCACCGTCTGGGATTCGCTGGCGATCTGCGAATACCTGGCCGAGCGCTTTCCGGATGCGCAACTCTGGCCCGCCGACCGCGCGCAGCGCGCCCGTGCCCGCGCGATCAGCGCCGAGATGCACAGCGGCTTCGCTGGCCTGCGCAACGCCATGCCGATGAACTGCCGCGGCCGCCATCCGGGCAAGGGCCAGACGCCGGCCGCGATGGCCGACATCGCCCGCGTCTGCGAACTGTGGACCGATGCGCTCGCGGCCAGCGGCGGGCCATTCCTGTTCGGTCACTTCACGATTGCCGATGCGATGTACGCACCGGTGGTATCGCGCTTCGTGACTCACGACGTGCCGCTGCCGCCGCTCTGCGCGGCGTACGTCGCGCAGATCCAGGCGCTGCCGGCGATGGTCGCGTGGAACGCAGCCGGTGCTGCGGAAAGCGAATGGGTGGTCGCCGACGAGCCCTACGCTGATCCGCCGTCAGCGCCCTGAATCGAGATGTTCCGCGCCAGCATCGGGGTTCGCAGCCATGTCTTCGGAAGCCTTGCCGAACTGCTGGCCAAGGCTTCGCCGTTCCGCTCCGGCGATGCGCTGGCCGGTGTCGCGGCGGTGTCGGCCGAGGAGCGGATGGCGGCGCGCGTCGCCCTTGCTGACCTGCCGCTGCGAGTGTTTCTCGATCAAGTGCTGATTCCGTATGAAGCCGACGAGGTCACCCGGCTGATCGTCGACAGCCACGATGCGGCGGCGTTCGCGCCGGTCGCCAGCCTGACGGTCGGCGGATTCCGCGACTGGCTGCTGTCGCCGCGGGCGACCACCGAAGCACTGGCCGCACTCGCGCCCGGCCTGACGCCGGAAATGGCTGCAGCGGTGTCGAAACTGATGCGCAATCAGGATCTGATCCTCGCGGCGCGGAAGATCCGCGTGGTCAGCGCGTTTCGTTCGACCATCGGCCTGCCCGGTCGTCTGTCGATCCGCCTGCAACCCAACCATCCGGCCGACGATCCGCGCGGCATCCTCGCCTCCACGCTCGACGGCCTGCTCTATGGTGCCGGGGATGCCTGCATCGGCATCAATCCGGCGACCGACGAACCGGCGAAGCTGCGTGCGCTGTGGGAAATGCTCGACGCGCTGATCGCCCGCCACGGCATTCCGACGCAGTCCTGCGTGCTGGCCCATGTGACGCGGCAGATCGACGCCATCAATGCGGGTGCGCCGGTCGATCTGCTGTTCCAGTCGGTCGGCGGCACGGAAGCGCTGAACCGCAGCTTCGGGGTCTCGCTGGCCCTGCTGCGGGAAGCGCAGGACGCGGGCCTGAGCCTCAAGCGCGGCACGGTCGGCAACAACGTCATGTATTTCGAGACCGGTCAGGGTGCCGCGCTTTCCGCCAACGCTCACCACGGTCTCGATCAGCAGACTTGCGAGGCGCGCGCCTACGCCGTCTGCCGCGCCTACGCGCCGCTGCTGGTCAACAGCGTGGTCGGCTTCATCGGCCCGGAGTACCTGTACGACGGCAAGCAGATCATCCGTGCCGGGCTTGAGGATCACTTCTGCGGCAAGCTGCTCGGCCTGCCGATGGGGGTGGACGTCTGTTACACCAACCACGCGGAAGCCGATCAGGACGACATGGACACGCTTCTTACGGTGCTCGGCGCGGCTGGCGTCAACTTCGTGATGGGCGTGCCGGGGGCCGACGATGTGATGCTCGGCTACCAGAGCACCAGCTTTCATGACGGCCTCGCCCTGCGCGAAACCCTGGGCTTGCGCCATGCGCCGGAGTTCGAAGACTGGCTGATCCGCATGCAACTCATTGATGTACAAGGCCGTCTTCGATCGGCGCGAGAACTGCCAGCGCAGCCGTTCGGCGACGCCATCGAAGCTTTGAGCCGATGAACGCGCCGCCGGACGACGAGCAAGCGCTGACCCCGGCCGATCCCTGGACCGCGTTGCGCGTCCACACCCAGGCCCGCATCGCGCTTGGCCGCAGCGGCGCATCCCTGCCGACCCGCGAAGTGCTGGCCTTCGGCATCGCCCATGCGCAGGCGCGTGATGCGGTGCATGCCGCGCTCGATGTCGCCGCGCTGCATCGCGATCTCGACGGCTTCGGCCTGCCGATACTCGAAGTCCGAAGTGCTGCGGCCACGCGTGCCGCCTATCTCGCCCGGCCGGACTGGGGAAGGCGACTGGATGCCTCGTCCGTTGAAGCGCTGATGAAATGCGCGACACCGCCCGACGTCCTTTTCGTGATCGCCGATGGCCTGTCGGCCATCGCCCCGCAACGTCATGCCGCTGCCTTGCTGGCCGCCACCTTGCCGCTGCTGGCCGATCTCGCCATCGGCCCGCTGGTGATCGCCACTCAGGCGCGGGTCGCGCTGGCCGATGCGGTGGCAATCGCGCTCGGCGCGCGGCTGGTGGTCAGCCTGATCGGCGAGCGGCCGGGATTGTCGGCACCGGACAGCCTCGGTGCCTATGTCACCTTCGCGCCGAAAGCCGGCACCACCGATGCCGAGCGCAACTGCCTGTCGAACATCCGGCCGCAAGGGCTGGGCTACGAAGATGCGGCAAGACAGCTCGCCGGCCTGATTCGCGCCGCGCTGGTCGAAGGCATCAGCGGTGTGGCGCTGCGCTTCGAGGAGGATATCGCGCTGCCGCTGTTCAGCTGATCGCGACGAACGGCAGGCCCGGCCTTCATTGCTGCTTGCATTCGACAGGCCATGAATCGGAAGCCACTTGACCGGAGGAACTGACCGCAAATGCATTGACTAGCCCAGCGCGCTCATTCAAGACGGCGACAAGCAGTGTCTCGCCACCATCAGTCGGCTCAACGAAGAACTTCCCGATCGTGGCGGGGGCTCGTAGTTTTTCGCACCGCGCGTCGATGTTCGACAACTCCCTATGCAACGCCCACGGGTAGCTCGCTTCACGCTCCAAACTTGCTTCGAGACCGCCACTCCAATGCCCCAACGCAAAAGATGAAGCCAGCGCGATGATGAGCGCAATCGCTCCCATGACCCTTTTGCGTGACGTGATCATTTGATCGTGACGGATATCGTCGTGCCGGCGTACTTCGGTTTGGTTGTGAGCTCGAAAATCTTGCTGATGTTCTGGTTCGATACACGAATGCAGCCATGCGAGCAGTACAAAAACTTCGCCTCATCCTCGCCAACAAAAAAGCGCATCAATCCCTGCGGCAACGGCGGCTTTTCAAAATTTCCTGCACGCGGGCCACGCGTGCCATGAATACCGTACGTCGTATATTTCCCAGTCTTTGCGTCATTCAACGGCAAGAAAAAAGGGCCATAAGGGTTACCCCAAGGATTCTGGGACCATGGCGTTGGGCCATGAGTCGAATTGGTTTTGTCTTTTATCCATTTTCCGGCTTTGTAAACTCCGGCTGGGGTTCCGGTGTCTTCACACCCGGAAACAATGCTTGCAGTGAGCAATGTTGTCGCTGCGGAACCGATCGTTTCGACGAGTGAGAGCATCTTGTCACTTCGCGAAACAGTTATTTCGAGTTTCGGGGTAGACGACCTTGTCATAAACCTCTCCTGAAAACAGACGCTGATTCAACCGCGATCGTCGACTACTTGACCCGACAAGTTGCTGCCAGCGCTCAAGGCCAGCGGTGCACCGACCGGCTTGCCGCCAGACCAGATCGCAGCACCGGACAGCAGCCAGTTAGACAAGCGATCCGACGACGCCGGCGGCTCGCCGGTCACCTCGGCGATCACCTTGTTGTGCGAACGGATGCGCAGCGGCTGGCCCTTTCCAGCCAGCGCCAGGTAATGCGACAGCTTCGCCTTGAACTCCCGGATCTGGATCGAGGTGGGCTGCATGAGGACACTCCGGCGAACAACGCTGTTCGAATGTGCCTACAAGACTCAGAAAAAACAATAAATGTAGTCACCATTGCGCAACACCGTAGGGTGGGCAGGCCTTATCTGCCCACCGATTCGCCAAGGTTCGACGAGTCGCGAAACCGCGTGGGCAGATAAAGCCTGCCCACCCTGCGGGCTTACTTGGCTGGCTTGGCCTTGGCGGCCGGCTTGCTTGGCGGCGCGGCGGCTGGCTTCCGGCTGCGCGGTTTGGCGGCGGCAGCAGCAGGTTCGGCGGCCTTCACGGCAACCGGCGCGGCGGCCGGTGCCACAGCCGCAACGGCCTTCTTCGCCGCCGTCTTGCGCACCGGCTTCGCAGGAGCGATCGCCGCCACTTCAGGCACCGGCGTGGCGGCTGGAATCGGCGCAGGTGCGGTTTCGACCGGCGCCGCCTTCACTTCGACGACCGGCGCAACAACCACCGGCTCCGCACCTTCCACCGGCACGGCCACCGCCCAGGACGGACGGCGGACGTCGCGGCGCGGGGCCCAGTCGGCATCGGCTGCGGAGCCTTTGGCCGGCGCTGGTGCGGCGGCCGGGACTGGCGACGGCACCAGCACCGAACGCGGCTCGGCGGCTTTCGGCTGTGGCGGACGCTGCGGCGGCTTCGGCTGATGCGGTGCGCGCAGCGGGTCGGCCTTGGGCTCGGCGGCCGGTGTCGCGGCAACGATCGGCAGCGGCGTCGATTCGATCTTCGCTTCCGGCATCAGCTCCGGCTTGGCAGCAGGCTTCGCTTCGGGCTTCGATTCCGGGCGCGGCTCGTAGGCCTTCACATCCGGCTTCACCTCGGGCTTGCTCTCGACTGCATCGCGAACCCGCTTCTCGCGCACGAACAGCGCGCGCGAGCGGCCGGGTTCGCCGCGCTCGTCGACCTCGAAGATCGGGATCGCCGCGAACAGGTCGCTGAGCTTCTTGCGGCCGTAATTGCGCGGATCGAATTCCGGCATGCGCTTGCCGAGCAGGCTGCCGACGGCACCCAAGCCCGCCCAGCCGTCGTCGTCGCCGGCATCGGCCACCGCTGCGCACAGCGGGCCGAGCAGGGCCGGATCGTCGATCGGCGCACCGCGTGACGAGGGACGATCCTCGCCCGCTTCGACAGGTTTCTGCGCAACTGGCGCGGCTGCCGGACGACCACCGCTGGCCGGCGGCGGCGCAGCAGGCGGCGGCAGCGGCTTGCGCGCGCCCTGCGGCGGACGGTTGCGGTCGTTGCTGTTGCGGGCGGCAGTATCGGCCACCGATTCCTCGTCGGCTTCGCCTTCGCGCAGCACTTCGACAAAGATGAAGCGGTCGCAGGCGCGCACGAAGGGCTGCGGCGTCTTGCGCTCGCCGAAGCCGTAGACCGTGAGGCCGGCTTCGCGAATGCGCGAGGCCAGACGGGTGAAATCGGAATCGCTGGATACGATGCAGAAGCCGTCGAAACGCTCGGTGTAGAGCAGATCCATGGCGTCGATGATCAGCGCCGAGTCCGTGGAGTTCTTGCCCCGGGTGTTCGAGAACTGCTGCATCGGCTGGATGGCGTGGCGCGCCAGCGTCTGCTTCCAGCTGCCTAGGTGGGTGTTGGTCCAGTCGCCATAGGCGCGCTTGGTGGTGGCGCGGCCATACTTGGCGACTTCGGCGAGCAGGCCGTCGATGCGCTTGGCGTTGGCGTTGTCGGCGTCGATCAGCACGGCCAGCTGGGCCTGCGGGGTGGTTTCCATCGGGGTCTTGCTCCAGGGGTCGCCGGGTCAGGGCGTTGCGGTGGCGAAGCTTACGGCCATCGCCGCAGCAGGGTTGGGCGCGACGGGCGCGCCGGAACAGTGAAAAGGATCAGCGCAACGGCTTCAGCGCCAGCGGCTGCAACTGGTTTTCGGCCAGCGAGCGCCAGGTGCCGTCGATGCTGCCGTCGGCCTTGGTGAACAGGGTGAACTCGCAGAGCAGATCGTCGAGCGTGGTGCCGGTTTCGTAGAGCTTGGCCTTGCCGTCGCGCTGGGTGCGGCCTTCGATGCGGTGATAGCGCCGGTCGAGCACATAGCTGCCGCTGATCCGGTCGCCGTCGTAGCGGCGCTCGAAAACCACGGTCACCGGCCGCTTGCCGATGCTGCCGCCATAGCTGCCGGGCTGCGGGCCTTCCTTGACCTTGTTCGCGCAGGGCGAGCTACCGGTGCCCAGCAGCAGACAGCGGCCGTAGTCGTTGAGATCGGCGGCAAGGTCGGCGAGCTTCAACTCCACCCGCAGCGGCCGCAGCCGGTCGTATTGCAGGTATTCCGCCGACGCGCAGTCGCCATGTTCGAGCGCCAGGCTGTCGCTGCCGACGAAGAGCTGGTCGTCGGTCAGGGTGTCGCCTCTGACGGTGTCGAGGCAGTCTTCGTAAAGCGCTGCGGTTTCGGCGAGGTCTTCGTCGGCCGGCTTGGCTCGGGCCGCTTGCAGCACTTCGTTGATGCGCTTGACGCGCTCGGTCGCCACCCGCTGGCGCAGGCGGCCGTAGCCTTCCGGCGAAAAGAGATCGCTCTGGGTGATCGGCTGGCCGCTGGCTGCGTCGAAGGTCCAGCCGCGCGCCTGCGGATGGGCCAGACGGTCAAGATTGCGGTAGTCGATGCGGATCGACAGCAGGCGCGCAGTGTTGGCGCCGACGGTGTAGTCGACTGCCGCCGTCGGTGCCGGCAGGCTCGCGAAAGCATCCTTGGCTACGCCGCCGGGCTTCGCGCGCAGCTCGATCGAATGCAGGAACAGGTTGATCGCCTTCGCGGCGTTTCCCTTCTCGATGAGCTTCGGAAAGCGGTTGACGCCGCCGCTGGCTCGCGGGGCGCTGAGGGTGTCGACCGTGAAACCGGTGGCCGCCGCATGGGCCGCGCCGATGGCGGCGAGTGCCGCGAAGATCAGAAGCCGGATCATCTCGCCTCCTCGCCCGCCCTTACTGCTGCACGCGCTGGATACGCGCGCCGAGCGCGCCGAGCTTGGTTTCGATGTGCTCGTAGCCGCGGTCGATATGGTAAACGCGGTCGATCTTGGTCGTGCCTTCGGCGGCAATTGCTGCCAGCACCAGTGCGGCCGAGGCGCGCAGATCCGTGGCCATCACGGGCGCGCCTTTGAGCTTTTCGCGGCCGGTGACGATCGCCGTATTGCCTTCGATGCGGATATCCGCACCGAGGCGCAGCAGCTCCTGCGCGTGCATGAAACGGTTCTCGAAAATCGTTTCGCGGATCGTGCCCACCCCATCGGCATAGCAGTCCAGCGCCATGAATTGCGCCTGCATGTCGGTCGGGAAACCGGGGTGCGCCATGGTGTGCAGGTTCACCGAATGCGGCCGCTGATGGCGCATGTCGACCTCGATCCAGTCGGCCCCGGTCGCCACTTTGGCACCGGCCTGCTGAAGCTTGACGATCACCGCGTCGAGCGCGTTCGGGTCGGTCTTGGTCAGCCGCACGCGGCCGCGAGTGATTGCGGCGGCCACCAGAAACGTACCGCCTTCGATGCGATCCGGAATCACCCGGTGATCAGCGCCGTGCAGGTCGCGAACACCTTGAATGACGATGGTGCCGGTGCCGGCACCGCTGATCTTTGCGCCCATCGCCGTCAGGCAGTTGGCGAGATCGACGATTTCCGGTTCGCGCGCCGCGTTTTCCAGCACCGTTTCGCCGTCGGCGAGCGTCGCCGCCATCAGCAGGTTTTCGGTGCCGGTGACGGTGACGGTGTCGAAGTAGATGCGCGCGCCTTTCAAGCGCGAGGCCTTGGCATTGATGAAGCCGCCTTCGAGCGAGATTTCCGCACCCATGGCCTTCAGGCCCATCAGATGCAGATCCACCGGCCGCGCGCCGATCGCGCAGCCTCCGGGCAAGCTCACTTGCGCTTCGCCGCGCTTGGCCAGCAGCGGGCCCAGCACCAGAATCGAGGCGCGCATGGTTTTCACCAGCTCGTAGGGCGCGACACAGGTGGTGATGCCGGCAGCATTGGCCGCGAACAAGCCGGGACCGGGGCTCGACACCGCCACACCCATCTGCGCCAGCAGCTTCTTGGTGGTGATCACGTCATGCAACGCCGGCACGTTCGACAGGCGCAGCTCATCGTCGATCAGAAGACTGGCGCAGAGGATCGGCAGGGCGGCGTTCTTGGCACCGCTGGCTTCGACAACGCCTTCCAGCGGGCCATTGCCTTCAATCAGGAATTTGTCCATTCACCACTCGTGAAGCTTGAAAAATCAGGTCTCACGCAGAGAACGCGGAGAACGCAGAGGAAAAGCAAACGCGATTTCTCACGAAGAACACAAAGACCACGAAGGGAAAGCGGATTCGCTGAACGAAAACCTTCAGCGCCTGCTTCTGCTTTTCTCCGCGTTCTTTGCGTTCTCTGCGTGAGACCGCTTGTCCGGGACCTCAGCCAGCCCGCGTCTTCAGCGCCAGCGCATGAATCTCGCGGCCCATCTTGTCGCCGAGGGCGGCGTAGACGGCCTGATGCTGCTTGACCATGCTCAGCCCGGCAAAGCCGCTCCAGCTCACCTCGGCCTCGAAATGCTGGCCGTCATCGCCTTTGACTTCGATCGTCGCACCGGGCAAGCCGGCATCGAGCAGGGCCTTGATCGTTTCCTTGGTCATCATGTCGGTGAATCCTTATTTTCTGAGCTTGTAGCCGGTGACGAGCATCCACATGCAGATCGACGCCATCAGCACGAAAAAGCCGAAGGTCCAGCCGAGGCTGAGCCAGATCGACACGTCGGCGTGGCCGAAGAAGCCGTAGCGGAAGCCGTCGATCATGTAGAAGAACGGGTTCAGGTGCGAGGCGGTGAACCAGGGTTCGGGCAGCGAATGCACCGAATAGAACACGCCCGACAGGAACGAAAGCGGCGTGATGATGAAGTTCGAGAACGCCGCCAGATGGTCGAACTTGGTCGACACGATGCCGGCGATGATGCCGAGCACCGCCAGTGCCGAACCGGCCAGCAGGAACATCGCCAGCAGCGCCAGCGGATGGGCGATCGGCAGCCCCACCATCGGCCCTGCGACCGCCAGCATCGCCAGCGCCACCAGCAGCGCACGCACGAGCGCGGCACCGACATAGGCGAAGAAAATCTCCCAGTGGCCGATCGGCGCCATCAGCACGAACACGATGTTGCCATTGACCTTGGACTGCGCCAGCGACGAGGACGTATTCGAGAAGGCGTTCTGCAGCACCGTCATCATCACCAGACCGGGCAGCAGGAACTGGGTGTAGCTGATGCCGTCGTAGCCGCTGACCACGCGGCCTTGCAAGGCCTGGGCGAAGACCAGCAGATACAAGAGTGCGGTCAGCACCGGTGCAGTGACGGTCTGGCCGAGCACCGACCAGAACCGCATGACCTCTTTCTTCAGCAGCGTGTAGAAGCCGAGCTGGTTCGGGCTCATGAAACGGCTCCCGGCTTGGCGGTCAGCTCGACGAAGATGTCTTCCAGATCCGGTTCTCGGGTCGACACGTCGGCGATCTCGATACCGACGGCTTTCAGGCTCGCGAACACCGAGGCGATCGGGTGCCGTTCGCGGTCGAGCTTCAGTTCCACGGCGTCGCCCTTTTGCGATGTGACCAGCTCGGCCAGATGCCCCGGCATCGCCGCGCCGTTGGCGAGCTTCAGGGTCAGGAAGCGGAACGGATGGCGATTGAGCAGCGCCTCGGTGGTTTCGACCACCCGCACCGAACCCTTGTCGACGATGGCGATGCGATCGCACATCTCCTGCGCTTCTTCCAGATAGTGCGTGGTCAGCACCACGGTCGTGCCCTTGGCGTGCAGGTCGCGCATGAAGCGCCACAGGGTGCGGCGCAGTTCGACATCGACACCGGCGGTCGGCTCGTCAAGGATCACCACCGGCGGCTTGTGAACCAGCGCCTGGGCGATCAGCACCCGGCGCTTCATGCCGCCGGACAGCGTGCGCATCATCGCCGTGCGCTTGTTGCCGAGTTCGAGGCGCTCCAGCATCTCGTCGATCCACGGCCAGACTTCCTTGCCGCAGCCGTAGTAGCCAGCCTGGATGCGCAGCAGGTCGACGACCTTGAAGAACGGGTCGAAGACCAGTTCCTGCGGCACCACGCCAAGCTGGCGACGGGCGGCGCGCCAGTCGTTCACGGTGTCGTGACCGAGCACGGCGACGGTGCCTTCATCGGCACGGATCAGGCCGGAAATGATCGAGATCAGGGTCGACTTGCCGGCACCGTTCGGGCCGAGCAGGCCGAAGAACTCGCCCTGCTGAATGTCGAAACTGAGGCCATCGAGCGCCCGCACTTGCCCGTAGGTCTTGCGCACGCCACGGATTTGCAGCGCGGGCGGGCCGACGCTGACAGGAGGGATATTCATGAGGCCACGATTATACCTGCGGCGGTTTTTCGGGCCGGGCTAGCATGCGGGACCCTTTCCGCCCTTCCCCGACCACCATGTCCACCGCCCTCGTCTGGTTCCGGCGCGATTTCCGCGTCGCTGACAACCCCGCCCTGCATCACGCGCTCGAACATCACGCCCAGGTCATCCCGGTCTACATCCACGCCCCGGATGAGGAAGCGCCCTGGCAGCCGGGCGCTGCCAGCCGCTGGTGGCTGCATCACTCGCTGAGCGCGCTTTCGGCGTCGCTGGCGGCACTAGGCGCGCCGCTTACGATCCGCAGCGGCGCTGATTCACTCGCCGAACTGCGCAGGCTGATCGCGGAAACCGGTGCGACGGCCGTGCATTGGAACCGCCTGTTCGAGCCGGCCATCGTGGCCCGCGACAAGCAAATCAAGGCCGCGCTGCGCGAAGCCGGCATCGCTGCCGAAAGCCATAACTCGGCACTGATGGTCGAACCCTGGGAAGTGAAGACCGGCGGCGGCGATCCCTATCGCGTGTTCACGCCGTTCTGGCGCAATGCGGTGGGCCGAGCAGTGCGCGATCCCTTGCCCGCGCCAGCGCGGATTCCGTCGCCTGCGAAAAAGCTGTCCAGCCTGCCGGTCGACGCGCTGAAACTGCTGCCGGCGATCAAATGGGACGGCGGCTTCTACGAAAACTGGACGCCCGGTGAAACCGGTGCCTGGGCGCAGACCGAAGCTTTCTGCGCCGACGGCGCCGCGCGCTATCACGATCAGCGTGACTTGCCAGCGGCAGCCTCCACATCGAGCCTGTCGCCGCATCTGCATTTCGGCGAGATCGGCCCGGTGCAGCTGGTTCATCGCACGCGGCGGCTGGACGCCGAAAACCACGCAAAGGGGCTGATCGGCAATGTCGAGCATTTCGTGCGCGAACTGGGCTGGCGCGAGTTTTCGCATCACCTGCTGTTCCACTACCCGGCGACCACCGACACGCCGATGTACCCGAAGTACGCGGCGTTCCCGTGGCGCGACCCGGCTGACTACGCCGACGATCTGCGCGCCTGGCAGCGCGGCCAGACCGGCGTACCGATCGTCGATGCCGGCATGCGCCAGCTCTGGCACACCGGCGTCATGCACAACCGGGTGCGGATGATCGTCGCCAGCTTTCTGACCAAGAACCTGCTGATTCCCTGGCAGGAAGGCGCGCGCTGGTTCTGGGACACCTTGGTCGACGCCTCGCTGCCGCAGAACTCGCTGGGCTGGCAGTGGGCGGCCGGCTGCGGTGCCGACGCCGCTCCTTATTTCCGTATCTTCAATCCGGTGTTGCAGTCGGCGAAGTTCGACGGCGAAGGCCGCTACCTGCGGCGCTGGGTGCCGGAAATCGCCAAGCTGCCGGACGCCGCGCTGCACGCGCCCTGGGAAGCCAAGCCCTCGATCTGGCTGGCCGCGAAGTTCTCGCCGGACAAGGACTATCCGAAGCCGATCGTGTCTTTGAGCGAATCGCGCGATCGGGCGCTGGCGGCGTATGCGCGAATCAAGGGTGGTGGCGAGGGTTGAGCAGGCCGGCCGTCGACTTGCGCCCGTAGGTCCGGATTCATCCGGACACCGATCGCGATCGACGGCCGCGCCGTCCGGATGAATCCGGACCTACAACGGCCCGGCACGTAGGGTGGGCAGGCTTCATCTGCCCACGCGGTGCGCCGCCATTGAACGGGTGCGAATCGGTGGGCAGATAAAGCCTGCCCACCCTACTGGTTCATCCGAACCGGGTCAGCAAGGACACAGCAAACGCCTGTCGACACAGGGCCTGCCCGCGTCGCATCGGATCGCGGAACTGCGTTAAGTTCATGACTGCAAAAAGGATCGTGGCCCCGGCGGCGTGAACGCCGGAGGACCGCGACACGCGAGCTGGAGGAGCAAGCCCAAGGGGTGCCGGTCTACCGGTCGGCGTTCGCCGATCAGGGCGACGCGTGCACCGTGGCGGCGCGGTTCCGGCTCGATGCCCCGATCACGACACGAGCGCCGCCCGCCGCGATGACCACCGACACGCAATTGCAGGACTGGCGCAATCAGGCGCTGAAGATCGAAGCGGCAGTCAATCAGGCGGTGATCGGTGCGCCGGCCACGGTGCGGCTGATCAACATCGCGCTGTTCGCCCGCGGCCATGTGCTGCTGGAAGGCGATGTCGGCGTCGGCAAGACCACCGTACTCAGAGCGTTTTCGCGGGCCATCGGCGGCGATTTCGAGCGCGTTGAAGGCACGGTCGATCTGATGCCGGGTGATTTGATTTATCACACCTATGTCGACGAAAACGGCAAGCCGCGCATCGACCCCGGCCCGCTCTTGCGTCACGGCGAGCGCCTGGTGACCTTTTTTTTCAACGAAATCAACCGTGCCCGGCCGCAGGTGCAATCGCTGCTGCTGCGGGCGATGGCCGAGCGCACGGTCAGCGCCTTCAATCGCGAATACCGCTTCCCGCACATGACGGTGTTCGCCGATCGCAACAAGATCGAGCGCGAGGAAACCTTCGAACTGGCCTCGGCGGCCCGCGACCGCTTCATGTTCGAGCTGCGCATGGCAACCCCGTCCGAACCGGAAATCCGCCGCCAGCTCGCCTTCAACCCGAACTTCCACGACACCGACCGGCTGATCGAAACCGTGCCCGCCGGCCTGCTGCCCTGGGAAAAGCTCAACGAGATCGGGGCCGGTATTCAGGCCTCGGTGCGGGCCAGCGAAGTGCTCGAAAAATACGTGCTTGATCTCTGGGAAGCGACGCGCAATCCGCTGGCCGCCGGCATCCAGATCGACAATGTCGACATGCGCCGCCTGATCCTCGCCGGTGCCAGCCCGCGTGGCGTTTCGGCCCTGGTGCGCGCGGCGCGTGTCGTCGCCTGGCTCGCCGGGCGCGACTACCTGACGCCGGACGACATCCAGGCGGTGTTCCCGTCGACGATGGTTCATCGCGTGTTCTTCACGCCGGTCTACGAGCTGCGCCGCGCGGAGCTGGCCGATGCGCTGATCGCGCAGATTCTCGAGCGCGTGCCGGCGCCCTGAGATGACGCAGGCCACCGATTTCTACTACCGCTTGCCGATGCGGGCTGGCAGCCAGCGCCCCGGTTCGCACCCCGGCAGCAGCCACGGCAACGGCCAGGAGTTCGTGACTCACGCCACCCTGTTCAGCCGCCCCGATCCGCGCCGTCTCGATGTCCGCGCGTCCCTGCGCGATGTCAGAGGCGACTGGCTGGTGCGGGTGATGCGCCAGCGGGTCGGCGTGCCGGTATGGCTGGCGGCCGATGTGTCGGCGTCGATGGTGTTTGGTGCCGCGCGCACCAAGCTCGCGGTGCTGTCCGATCTGGCCCGGGCGATCGGCGCCAGCGCTTCGCGAGTCGGCGACGCCGCCGGCATGGTCGCTTTCGACAGCCGCGAGCGCGACGACCTGTACGTGCAAGCGAGCATGTCCCGCGGCATCGGCCATGTGATGGCCGCAGCACTGGACGATCCGCAGCTTGCCGCTCACGCCGAGGTTGGCGAGCGCCATCAGGGCGATCCGGTCGATGGTCTGGCCGCCGCACTGCAAAGGCTGGCCGGGCGGCAGTGCCTGGTGTTTCTGGCGTCCGATTTCCACTTCCCACTGGCCCGGCTCGATGCCGCGCTGGACCCGCTGTCGCGCGCCTACATCGTGCCGGTGATCCTCTGGGACCCGGCGGAACTGGAGCCGCCGCCGCTGAACGGCTTGGTCAGCTTGCGCGACGCCGAATCGGCCAGCCGCAGCGCCATGTGGCTGCGCCCGAGCCTGCGCGTGCAGTGGCGCGAAGCCGTCGCCGAGCGCCGTGCAACGCTGGCTGCGTTCTTCGCCAATCGCGGGCTGCGGCCGTTCTGGGTGCAGGGTGCCTTCGATGCCGACGCGATGTCGGAATACTTCTTCGAGGCCAACGCATGAGGCGCGCTGCCGTCATCGCGCTGCTGCTGGCGCTGCCGCTCGCGCAGGCGCAGGAGCCGCCGAACCGCGACTACAAGCCGCCGTTCAAGGGCGAAGCGGTGTTCGATCCGCGCCCAGCCAAGCGTGCCGAGCGCGAGGCTGAAGCCGCAAGGCTCAAGGCCGAGGAAGACGCCCGCGTCCAGAACCTGACGGTCGAAAACCCGCTCAACGGCCCGCCGCCGTCGCAGCAGGAGCCCGCCCCGGCGGTCGACAGCACCGATGCCATGCCGGTCGCCGAAGGCTATGTGCCTGACGCCGTCGCCGCGCAGGGTTATGTCGCGCCGCCTCCGCCGCCGGTGATCGCAGCCCCTATCCGCACGCCGGTACAGAACCCGCGCGCCTACGGCTATCTGGTCGGCGACACGCTGGTGCAGCGAGTGCAGCTCACGGTCGATGGCAAGCCGGTGGACCTGCCGGAACTGCCGCGCAAGGACCGCTTCGGCGTCTGGATCGCGCGGCGCGCGTCGAGCATCGAGCGGGCGGCGGACGGCACGCGCTGGCTGGTCATGGAGTACCAGATCGTCAATGCCTCGAAAGATGTCGACGTCATCGCCCTGCCCAAACTCAAGCTGCTGACCACGACGCGCGAGGTGTTCATCGAGGTCGCCGACTGGCCGATCACGGTCGGTGCGATCACGGCCAGCCAGGTGCGTAATCAGGGCGGCTTGCAGCAACTGCAACCGGATCGCCCGGCCCCGACGATCGCCGTGGCAGCCATCCGTCATCAGTTGAAACTGGCGCTGATCGGCCTCGCGGCAACGCTGGCGCTGTGGGCCGGCTGGTGGCGGTTCCGCGAATGGCAGGCCTCCGAAAAGCTGCCGTTCGGCCGCGCACGGCGCGAACTGAAGCATCTGGATGCCGATTCCGAAGCGGCGTGGCGATGCCTGCATCAGGCGTTTGACGCCACCGCCGGCCGGGTGATCCAGCCAGCGTCGCTGGGCCAACTGTTCCGTGCGAAACCGGAATTCGAGGCCGCGCGTGGCGCAATCGAGGGCTTTTATGCCGTATCCGCCGCCCGCTTCTTCGGCGGCCAGCCGACGGCGAGCGGCGTGTCGCTGCACAAGCTGTGCGCCGAACTGCGGGCCATCGAGAAAGCCCACGAACGATGATCGACGGCCTGCACCTGCCGCTCGATTTCGCTGCGCCCTGGGCGCTGCTGCTGTTGCCGCTGGCTTGGCTGCCGATGCTGCGCCGCCGTCGCGAGGAACTGACGTTCTCGTCGCTGAGCTGGTTGCCGACCGACCGCCTCGGCATCTGGATCGAGCGTGCAGGGCGGGCGGCCGCCGTGATCGCGATCCTCGCCACCGTGCTGGCGCTGGCCAGTCCCGGGCGGCCGGAGTGGGAAGTCGAGCGCATCGGCCGAGGGGCGGAGATCGTCGTGCTGTTCGACTCTTCTTTAAGCATGGACAACGAGATGGTCGCCCGTGGCGCCCATCCCAAACGCCGCCGCGACAGCCCGCTGCGCAAGCGCAACATCGCCCGTCAGGCGCTGTCCGCGTTTGTCGAGCGCCGGCCGGCCGATCGTTTTTCGCTGCTGATGTTCGGTGCAGCACCGTTCCGGGTGACGCCGTTTTCGCAGTCGCCGGAAGTGATTCAGGCTGGCATTACCGCCGCCGGCATTTCCAACGGCCTGCCCGGCACCGATCTCGGCCGCGGCCTGATGGCGGCGATCGAACAGTTCAATGGCCGCGCCTACACCGGCAGCCGGGTGATCCTGCTGGTGTCGGACGGGGCGGCGGAAATCGACGAGATCACCCGCCAGAACATCCGCAACGGCATGCGCCAGCACCGCATCGCGCTGAACTGGATCTACCTGCGCTCGGTGAACTGGCCGCGGCTGGATTCCGAGAAGGAACCGGAAGCCGTCGGCCTGATCACCGATGTCGCCATGCACCGCTTCTTCAAGACCCTGCCGACCACCTACAAGGTCTACGAGGCGGAAAGCCCGGACGCGGTATCGAAAGCGGTGGCCGACATCGAGCGCGCCCAGAACCTGCCGCTGGAATACAAGGAACGCATTCCGCGCCGCGATTTCACGCCGTATTTCTACTTCGCCGCGATCCTCGCCTGCCTGTTGTTGCTGGTGCATCGCGCGACCACCGTGCGGAGCTTTGCCCGATGAAACGCTCACCGATTCATCTCGCTTTCGGCATCGCCAGCCTTGGTTTTGCCGGCGCTGCCTTAGCACTCGGCCTGCGCCTGCAAGCGGCGGAGCGCGCCAACACCGTGATTGCCGAAGCCTCGGGTTTTGCTGCCGAAGCGGCACGGGTGCGCGCTGCCGGGGCGGAGTCCGGACAGGTCGCCACCCTCAAGACGCCGAAGCTCGACAGCCCCGAAGCC
Organism: Nevskia sp.; assembly: GCA_021732745.1. GTDB lineage: Bacteria > Pseudomonadota > Gammaproteobacteria > Nevskiales > Nevskiaceae > Nevskia. Next base: position 299,963 of record JAKFUK010000003.1, read on the forward strand.
GCGCTCGCCTTCGCATTGGCGCTGGCCAAGGGCGACGACTACGACCGCGCGCTGAAAGCGCTGGAAACCCTGGCGCAATCGCCACGCGACGACATCCGCCTGATTGCTCGCTACGACCTCGGCAACCTGCACATGCGGCAGGCCAAGCTCATTGGCGACGAACAGGTGGCCAAGGGCCGGACGCTCGTGGAACTCGGCAAGCAGGCCTATCGCCGCGTGCTCGACGAAGATCCGCAGCACTGGGAAGCACGCTACAACCTCGAACGCGCACTGTGGCTCGAGCCGGAAGCCGACGACGGCAATGTCGAAGTGACGCCGCCGCCGGCGGTCGAACGCCCGAACGGCGACAAGCCGGAACTGCCGTGAACCGCAGCGGCGGCGGCTTCGCCTACGTTCGCAACGCGCTGTCTGGCGGCGGCTGGCTGCTGTTGCCGGCCATCGCCTTGCTGGCCGCCGCCGTCTGGCTGCCGAAGCTGCCGGTGGAGCGCGACGCCTACGACCACATCGTCATCTTCGATGTCTCGCAAAGCATGAACGTCGAGGATTACCGGATCGGCGGCACGCTGGTCAGCCGCCTCGAATTCGCCAAGCACGCGGTCGCCGAAGCGCTGAAGAACCCGAAATGCGACACCCGCATCGGCTGGGGCGTGTTCGCCGGCCGCAAGATCGTCACCCTGCTGGCACCGGTCGAGGTCTGCCGCAATTACAGCGCGCTGCTCGAAGCGCTCGACAACATCGACAGCCGCATGGCCTTCGAGCGGTCCAGCGAAATCCAGGAAGGCCTGCTGTGGACGATGGTCAACGTCCGCGATCTGAAACCGCTACCGACGGTGATCTTCATGACCGACGGTCACGAAGCCCCGCCGCTGCCGCCGGAACGCCTTCGCAGCTACGACGGCCAGCTCGGCGAAGTGCGCGGCTGGGTGGTCGGCGTCGGCGGACTGGAACCGCTGCCGATCCCGAAATCCGATGCCGAAGGCCGCCGCATCGGCTTCTGGCGCGCCACCGAAGTCCTGCAATGGGGCGGAGCCGCCAACATCAGCGGCGGCACCAGCCACGAACACCTGTCGGAACTGCGCGAAACGCACTTGCAGGCGCTCGCCAAGAACGTCGGCTTTGGCTACACGCGGCTCATCGACGCGAAATCACTGGACGCCGCGCTGCACGACCGCGCGCTCGCACATCCGGCGGTCGTCGAAACCGATCTGCGCTGGATTCCGGGGCTGCTGGCGTTGCTGCTGCTGGGGTGGTGGTTCAGGCCGGATGGGCGGCGGAATCGGCCGCAGCCAGTGGAGAAACCAGCCTGACTTCGAGCGTGCAGCCGACCGCTTCCGCATACCGCGCGAGGGTGGCCAGCGACGGGGCGTGCCGTCCGCCGGCTTCGAGCCGCGAGATCGCGCTCTTGGTGGTGCCCATCCGGGCGGCGACGGCGTCCTGCGTCATGCCGGCGCGAGCGCGTGCAGCCAGCAATTCGCGAACGATCGCGTAGGGCGCATCCAGCGCCTCGTAGGCTTCGCGAAAGCCGGCGCGTTTCGATGCCCGCTCCAGAAATGCGGCGTGATCGTGAGCCACCGGGGCGTATTCGAGCGTTTTCATCCCTGCACCTCCTTCAGGCGCTTGCGCGCCAGTCTCAATTCGCGATCCGGCGTCGCCTGCGTCTTCTTGACGAAGGCGTGCAGCACCACGACGCGCCGTTCGACGACAAAACAATAGAACGCCCGGCCGATGCCGGATCGCCCTTTCGGCCGCAGTTCGAACAGCCCACCACCCATCGCTTTCGAGTGCGGCATTCGCAGGGCCGGGCCGTATTCGATCAGCAGTTCGACGATCCGCGCGTAGTCGGCCAGAACATCAACCGGCCAGGATTCGATCTCGGCCAGCACCCGGGCGTGAAAGTAGCCGATTTCATAAGCCATGTTAGCGTCCTTGCTAACTTCAGGGAAGATTACCGCTTGCTTCAGCTAGCGACGGCAGCTCCACGCTCGATCGTAGTGCGCGCAAAGCCCATCAGATCGCTGAAAACCTCGACGCCGACCAGGTCATGCTTTGTTTTGGTGCGTTCACCATTGCCGGAAAGCACCAAAACAGGGCGCGCACCGGCCGCGCGGGCGGCTTCGAGGTCGGAACCGGAGTCGCCGACGAAGGGCACGCCGTCCAGGCTGACATTCAGCCGCTTGGCGAGGTCCTTGAGCATGCCGGGGGCCGGCTTGCGCATCTCGCTGGCGGCATCGGGGTGTTCCGGGGCGTAGAAGATGCCGTCGATGTGCCCGCCAAGTTCGGCGAGTGCCCGCTGCATCTTGTCGTGGATGGCGAACAGGGCATCGAAATCCAGCAGGCCCCGGCCGATGCCGGACTGGTTCGAAGCCACGAACACCCGGTAACCGGCCTGACAAAGCAGCGTGATCGCCTCCAGCGAACCCGGCACCGGCTGCCATTCGGCGACCGACTTGATGAAGTTCGGCGAGTCTTCGTTGATCACGCCGTCACGGTCCAGGATCACGATTTTCATCTCGGGCCCCTCCTTGTAGGGCCGGTTTCAACCGGCCTGCGCCACCATTCGGACACTGCGCCAAATGTCCGGATGAATCCGGACCTACGGATTTTCAACCGGGCAGACAGGAAATATCGGCCACTTCGCGGCAGACCCGATCCAGCTGTCGCAGCAGCGCCAGCCGGTTCGCCCGCACCGCCGCATCGTCGGCCATCACCATGACACCGGTGAAAAAAGCATCGACCGGCGCTTTCAGGCCGGCGAGCTGCTTCAGACGCTCGGTGTAGTCCGTAGCCGGAGCGGCATTGACCGCGTTCAGCGCCGCGTAAAGCGCTGATTCCGCATCACTTTCGAACTTCGCAGCATCAACGTCCGAGCCGCCGTCACCGGCCTGCTTGAGCACGTTGCGAACGCGCTTGTGGGCAGCGGCGAGGCTGGCCGCTTCCGGCAGCGCCCAGAAGCTGTGGATGGCGCGCAGGCGAGCTTCAAAATCAAGCGGTTGCGTGATGTTCAGGGCCGCGACCGCCTCGAACATCTCGACCGTTACCGGCCGACCGTCGATGTCGCTGCCGACCCGCCATGCGCGATGGCGGTCCTGAACGAAGCTGAGCAGGTCTTTCAGCGTGGCTTCGTCGCGCTTGCCGGCGGGCTGCTCCTGCAAGGCACCCCCGAGGATGTCGCGCAGGTCCAGCGGCAACTGGCCTTCGATCAGGAGGCGCAGGATGCCGAGCGCCGAGCGACGCAGGGCGTACGGGTCCTTGCTGGCGGTCGGCTTCTGGCCGATCGCGAAGATGCCGGTCAGGGTGTCGAGCTTGTCGGCGAGTGCAACGATCTGGCCTTCGACATTCGACGGAATCGCGGTGCCAGCCTGTGTCGGCAGGTAGTGCTCGCTGATTGCCTTGGCGACAGCAGGCGATTCCCCAGCCTTTTCAGCGTAATAGCCGCCCATCAGGCCTTGCAGTTCCGGGAACTCGTAGACCATCTTGGTCACGAGATCGAACTTGGCAAGCGCTGCGACACGAAACATCCAGGTCCCGTCTTTATCTAGAGCAATCGCATAGGCGAGTTGCCCCGCCAGTCGCCCGACCCGCCGACACTTATCAAGTATCGAGCCGAGGCCGTTGAGATAAGTTGCTGCCGCCAACTTTTCTTCGTAATAAGCCTCGCTGGAAAATGGCAGCTTCAAATCCTGCTGCCAAAAGAACAGCGCATCACTCAAACGCGGCCGCACCACGCGCTCATTGCCCTGGATAACCTGGGCCACATCCTTCGATTCGATGTTGGCAATCGTGATGAATGAGGGCAAAAGTTTTCCCGCAGCATCGAACACCGTGAAATAGCGCTGATTGGTCTCCACCGTCGCCACGATCACTTCCGGCGGCAGTTCGAGGAAACGCGCTTCGATGCGGCCGGAAATGACCACCGGCCATTCGACCAGTGCTGTCACTTCATCGAGCAGGCCGGCGTCAATTCTTGCCGTTCCGCCCAGTTTCGCGGCTTCGGCCTTGATCTGGCGTTCGATTTCCGCCTTTCGGGTCGCAACCTCGGACCAGACCTTGGCGTTTCTTAAGCCTTCGACGTACGCCGATGGGTCAGCCAGCGAGATCGCGGCCGGGGCGTGGAAGCGATGGCCATAGCTCAGACGGCCCGATTCCAGGCCGAAGCGGCGTAGTGGCACCACGGCCAAACCCAGAAGCGCCAGCAGCCACTGCACCGGGCGAACAAAGGTTTCTTCCCCGGAGCCCCAGCGCATGCGCTTGGGCACCAGTTCGTCCATGGATTTCAGGGTTTCCTCGAAGATTTCCGGCAGTAGTGCTGCTGTTGTCTTGCCTTTTTCGAGGCGAGCGAAGTGCAGCTTGCCGTTCCTCTCGCCGAGCTCGCTGAATTCGACGCCGCACTTGCGAGCAAAGCCAAGCGCCGCCGGGGTCGGCTGGCCGTCTTTCAGCGCGGCGCTGATCGCAGGACCGACCACGTCGATCGCCTGATCCGGCTGGTCAACGGCCACGCCGTCGACCAGTACGGCGATGCGGCGTGGGGTGGCAAAGGTACGCGCAGCGCCGATGGCAACCCCGCGTTTGGCAAGGCCGTTGGTGATGCCTGCGGACAGGGCATCGGCCAGCGGCATGACATAGCGCGCCGGCAAGTCTTCACAGCCGATTTCGAGCAACAGCGGGGCAGTCTGGTTCATGTTCAGGCGGCCTTTTCGCGGTTCAGCGGTACGAACCCGGCAATTTCAGCTCGGGCGTTGTAGTAGGTCTCCGCACACAGGCGCGCCAGCGTGCGTACCCGCAGGATGTAGCCCTGCCGTTCGGTGACGCTGATCGCCGAGCGGGCGTCGAGCATGTTGAAGGCGTGCGATGCCTGAAGCACGCGCTCGTAAGCCGGTAGGGGCAGCGGTTTCTCAAGCGAAATCAGATGCTTGCATTCGGCTTCGGCGACTTCGAAGCGCTTGAAAAGTGCTGCGGTGTCGGCTTGCTCGAAGTTGTAGGCGCTCTGTTCGACTTCGTTCTGGTGGAAAACATCACGGTAGGTGACGACCCGACCACCGACATCGGACCAGACCAGGTCATAGACCGATTCGACTTTCTGGATGTACATCGCCAGCCGTTCAAGGCCGTAGGTGATTTCGCCCGCGACCGGCCGACATTCGATGCCGCCAACCTGTTGAAAGTACGTGAATTGCGTGACTTCCATGCCGTTCAGCCAGACTTCCCAGCCCAGGCCCCAGGCACCGAGGGTCGGGGATTCCCAGTTGTCTTCGACGAAGCGGATATCGTGGGTCAGCAGATCAAATCCGAGCGCTTTCAGCGATTCCAGGTACAGATTCTGGATATCCGGCGGACTCGGCTTCATCAGCACCTGGAACTGGTAGTAGTGCTGGAGGCGATTCGGGTTGTCGCCATAGCGGCCATCGGTCGGACGGCGGCTGGGCTGGACATACGCCGCGTTCCACGGCTCCGGGCCGATCGCGCGCAGGAAGGTCGACGGGTGGAAGGTGCCGGCACCGACTTCCATGTCCAGCGGCTGGACGATGACGCAGCCCTGGTTGGCCCAGAAAGTCTGGAGCGTGAAGATGAGGTCCTGGAACGTCATGATTCTTTCGGTCTTTACGGGGTCTTTTCGACTGTTTTCGGCGCGGTTGCAGCGGTTTCGCGCAGCGGGCGGCGAGTATAGCCAATGGCGGCGCGGCCTCCGGGGCCCGTGCTAGGCTCCCCGCGCGTCGAAAATGGCGTGGCCGAACGGCTCGAATCAGCGTTGCCGGCGTCGACAAGAACCAGAATCGTCGGGGAGAACGACAGATGAAGCGGATCGCAATCGCAGTGCTGCTGACGCTGGCTTCTTCACTGGCCTTGCAAGCGGCTGGCGAAACGCCGGATCAGTGCTTTGCGCAGGCGAAACAACTGCCGGCCGATCAGCAGGAAAGCTTCATCAAGGCCTGTCTTGGCGAGGCTGCAACGCAGAAACCGTCCACCGTCGACCCCGAACAACGCGCCAGGGTCTGCGCCACGATCGCCGCCAACGAAGGCTTCAAGGGCGAGCAACTGGCAGCCTTCCTGAAGGGCTGCAAGGGCGCCTGAATCCGCTGACCGGACGCTGCACGGGCGGCAGCACGCCGGAATCCTCGCCCACCACTGGCATATTTGCTGCTTAACTTATGGTCGCTGCACGGCGCCCTATCACCCCAGGAGACCCCCATGTCGGGTAAAGACGTACTCAAGACCATCACCGAGAAGAGCGTGAAGTATGTTGACTTCCGCTTCTGCGACACCCGCGGCAAGGAACACCACGTTTCCGTGCCGGCCCACACCATCGACGAGCAATTGTTCATCGACGGCAAGATGTTCGACGGTTCGTCGATCGCCGGCTGGAAGGGCATCAACGAATCCGACATGATCCTGATGCCGGACCCGGGCACCGCCTTCATCGACCCGTTCTTCGAGGAAGTGACGCTGGTGCTGAGCTGCGACGTGATCGAGCCGGCCACCATGCAGGGCTACGAGCGCGATCCGCGTTCGGTCGCCAAGCGCGGCATGGCTTTCCTGAAGTCGACCGGCATCGCCGACACCGCCTACTTCGGCCCGGAAAACGAATTCTTCGTCTTCGATTCGATCCGTTCGGACTCCGGCCCCTGGGGCTGCTACGTCTACATCGATGCCAAGAACGCCGCCTGGAACTCGGGCAAGGACTACGAGGAAGGCAATACCGGCCATCGCCCGGCGATCAAGGGCGGCTATTTCCCGGTGCCGCCGGTCGACCAGCTCCACGACATCCGCGCCGCCATGTGCGAGACGCTGGAAGCCGTCGGCATGGAAGTGGAAGTGCACCACCACGAAGTCGCCACTGCCGGCCAGTGCGAAATCGGCGTCAAGTTCGGCACCCTGGTGCAGAAGGCTGACGACGTGCTGAAGCTGAAGTACGTGGTGATGAACGTCGCCGACCAGTTCGGCAAGACCGCCACCTTCATGCCGAAGCCGATCGTTGGCGACAACGGCTCGGGCATGCACGTCCACCAGAGCTTGAGCCTGAACGGCAAGAACCTGTTTGCCGGCGACGGCTACGGCGGCCTGTCGGACACCGCGCTGTACTACATCGGCGGCATCCTGAAGCACGCCAAGGCCTTGAATGCGTTCACCAATCCGGGCACCAACAGCTACAAGCGCCTGGTGCCGGGCTTTGAAGCGCCGGTGATGCTGGCGTACTCCGCCCGCAACCGTTCGGCCTCGATCCGCATTCCGTACGTGCCGAATCCGAAGGGCCGTCGCATCGAAGTCCGCTTCCCGGACTCCAGCGCCAACCCCTACCTCGCGTTCACCGCGATGATGATGGCCGGTCTGGATGGCATCCAGAACAAGATCCATCCGGGCGAAGCGTCCGACAAGGACCTCTACCATCTGCCGCCGGAAGAGGACAAGAAGATCCCGCGCGTCTGCCACAGCCTCGACATGGCGCTCGATGCGCTCGACGCCGACCGCGAGTTCCTGACCAAGGGCGGCGTGTTCACCAACGATCTGATCGATGCCTACATCGAGCTGAAGATGCAGGAAGTCACGCGCTTCCGCATGACCACGCATCCGATCGAGTTCGACATGTATTACTCGCTCTGAGCGAAGGTCAGCGCGAGTGGTACCCGGCTGGTTTGTCAGGGAATCCCGAGGGATTGCCTGATTCCATCCGGTCGTAGTGATCAAGGAAATGCCTCCGGAAACGGGGGCATTTTCGTTGGGGCTGCGGGCGGGAAAGCGAGGTCACGCAGAGATTGCAAAGACGCAGAGAACAGCAAGCGAGAAACATTCTCGTAGGTCGGCAATCCTTTGCCGACATCTGCCGGTTCGGAAGTGACGGCGGCAAAGGATTGCCGCCCTACGAGGGCTCCAGCTTTTCTCTGCGGTCTTTGCGTTCTCTGCGTGAGATCAGGCTTTTGACGCCGCTCACCCGCCGCCGATTGCCGGGCTTCCCGGTGCAGCGCTATCTTTTCGGCCATGCGCGCCCTGATTGCTTTCGCCCTGCTGCTGAACCTGCTCCCGGCCCACGCCGAGGTCTATCGCTGGACCGACGACAAGGGCGTGGTCCATTACGGCGACAAGCCGCCGAAGGAAGGCGTCAAACCGGTGGAACTGCCGCCCTTGCAGACCTACAGCCCGTCGGCGACCACCGCACCGGCGGCGGCAGCGCGCGAACCGGCCAATCCGGCGCTGCCGACCAAAAGCAGCCTGCGCATCGTGTCGCCAGTGAATGACGACACGCTGCGCGACGCCGCGCAGAGCATCAGCATGACCGTCGATGCCGCGCTTCAGCCGGGTCAGGGCCTGCTGTTCTTCCTCGATGGCGTGCAGCAGAACAAGGTCGCCACACCGTCGAGCGCCTGGCTGTTCGAGAATGTCGAACGCGGCGAACACCAGCTTGGCGCGGCCATCGTGGCGGCCGACGGCCGTGAAATCGTCCGCGCCGCACCCGTCACCGTGCACATGAAACCGCCGGTTCGCCTGCGCTGATTTCGCCGTTGCACCATCGTGGCTCACATTTTGCTCACACATGCGGATGAAATTACCCGTGCTGAACCGCGTTCAGCCGGCCGGCATCCTCGATGGCCTGACCACGGCAATCATCACGCTGGATTCGGCTTTGCGCGTCACCTATCTGAACTCGGCGACCGAGACGCTGTTCAGTGTCAGCCGCCGTCATGTCCAGGGCCAGGCCCTGAGCGCAGCGGTGCCGCATCTGACCGAACAACTGCCGCGCCTGAAGCGGGCGATCGAGACCGGCACCGGCTTCATCGAGCGTGAGCTGAAGCTGCGTCGTCCCGGCGACGATGCCGGGCACGACTGTCTGACCGTCGACTGCACCGCCACCCCGGTCCAGTTTTCCGGCCCCGGTCTGGTGCTGGAACTGCTGCCGCTCGACCGCCATCTGCGGATTTCCCGCGATGAACAGTTGCTGGCCCAGCATCGCGCCAGCCGCGAGCTGATTCGCGGGCTGGCCCACGAAATCAAGAACCCGCTCGGCGGCATTCGCGGCGCAGCACAGCTGCTGGAACGCGAATTCCCGGACTCCGAACACCTCGAATACACCCGGGTGATCATCCGCGAGGCCGATCGCCTGCAGAACCTGGTCAACCGCCTGCTCGGCCCCAACCGGCTGCCGCAGAAGGAGATGGTCAACATCCATGAAGTGCTGGAGCACGTTCGCCAGCTCATCGAGGCCGAGGGGCGCGGTGCCTTGAGCGTGCAGCGCGACTACGATCCGTCGATCCCCGAAGTCCGCGTCGATCGCGAACAACTGATCCAGGCGGCGCTGAATCTGGCACGCAACGCCCTGCAATCGCTGCTCGGCGTCACGCCCCGGCCCGAACGGCCGATGATCACCCTGCGCACCCGCATGCGCCGCCAATTCACCATCGGCGGCGTGCGCCACAAACTGGCCGTGCAGATCGACATCGAAGACAACGGTGGCGGCATCGCCCCGACCATGCTGGAGAAAATCTTCTATCCGATGGTGACCACGCGCGCCGAAGGCACCGGACTTGGCCTGCCGATTGCTCAGTACCTGATCAACAGCCACGGCGGGCTGATCGAATGTCAGTCCCGCCCCGGCATCACCATTTTCTCGATTTTCCTGCCGCTGGAGCAGTCTGCGTGACCGCATGCCTGCCTGAAGCGCAAGACTCCCGGGATTCAGCGGAACCGTGGGCACCATGAATGTGATGAAGCTGCATGACAGCGCTGCGATCCGGGTCTGGGTCGTCGACGACGACGAATCGATCCGCTGGGTGCTGGAAAAATCGCTGACCCGCGACGGCATGCTGGTCGACAGCTTCCCGGGTGCGGCCGAACTGCTCGATGCACTTCAGGAAGCGACGGCAGAAAGCCTGCCGGACGTGATGATTTCCGACATCCGCATGCCCGGCCTCGACGGTCTGGAGCTGATGGATCGCGTGCACAGCGCCAAGCCCGAGCTGCCAGTGATCATCATCACTGCGCATTCCGATCTCGACGCCGCCGTGGCCTCGTTCAAGGGCGGCGCTTTTGAGTACCTGCCCAAGCCTTTCGATGTCGACGCCGTGGCCAGCCTGGTGCGCCGCGCGGCGCAGAAGCGCGTGGTCAGCACGCCGGAACTGAAACCGATGGAGCCGCGCGCGGCGATCATCGGCGAAGCCCCGGCGATGCAGGACGTGTTTCGCGCCATCGGTCGGCTTTCGCAAAGCCAGATCACCGTGCTGATCACCGGCGAATCGGGCACCGGCAAGGAACTGATTGCCCGCGCACTGCATGTGAATTCGCCGCGCGCCTCGAAGCCGTTCCTCGCGATCAACACGGCAGCGATCCCGAAAGACCTGCTGGAATCCGAGTTCTTCGGCCACGAGCGCGGCTCGTTCACCGGTGCGGCGATGCAGCGCAAGGGCCGCTTCGAGCAGGCTGACGGCGGCTCGCTGTTTCTCGATGAAATCGGCGACATGCCGGCCGATCTGCAGACCCGCCTGCTGCGCGTATTGCAGGACGGGCAGTTCTATCGGGTCGGCGGTGTGAGCCCGATCAGCGTCGACGTCCGCATCATCGCCGCCACCCATCAGGATCTCGACCGCGCGGTGCAGGAAGGCCGCTTCCGCGAAGATCTCTATCACCGCCTGAACGTCATCCGCATCCGCATTCCGCCGCTCAGAGAGCGCAGCGAAGACATTCCGCTGCTGCTGAAGCATTTTCTCGATGCCGCCGCCCGCGAACTGAAGACCGAGCCCAAGCAATTGCTGCCGGAAGTGCTGGCGGTATTGAAGGGCTACGACTGGCACGGCAACGTCCGCCAGCTCGAAAACACCTGTCGCTGGCTGACCGTGATGGCCCCGGGTCAGGACGTGCATCTGGCCGATCTGCCGCCGGAACTGCGCGGCAAGCCGGTGGCCACCGAAGTGCCGCCCGCAGCGGTGCTCAGCCCGGTGGCGATGCCGGCGGTGGCCGCACTGCTGCCGGTGCCGGGCAGCATTCCGGTCAGCGGCGACTGGCACGAAGCCCTGCGCCACTGGGCCGAAGCCCGCTTCGCCGAAGGCGACGACGACCTGCTCGGCCACGCCTCGCCGCTGTTCGAGCGCACCTTGATCGAAGTGGCGCTCGTTGCCTGCAAGGGCCAGCGTCAGGAAGCCGCGCGGCGGCTGGGCTGGGGCCGCAATACCTTGACTCGCAAGATCAAGGAACTGGGCATCGACGACTAGCACCTGTTGACACTCCCGTTGGTCGTTGCAGCGTAGGTCCGGATTCATCCGGACGCTGCGCGGATCGGCGAATGCGCAGTCCGGATGAATCCGGACCTACGTGCTTGAATCGCCCCACCCGGTCCCAAACACTGCTCCATCGCTAAAACGCTCACATCGTGAGCCCGATGGAGACGGACTTTGGAACAATTCGACGGCACCACCATCCTCGCCGTGCGTCGCGGCACACAGGTCTGCGTCTGCGGCGACGGCCAGGTGTCGATGGGCAACACCATGGTCAAGGGCAACGCGCGCAAGGTGCGTCGCCTGTACAACGACAAGGTCATCGCCGGTTTCGCCGGCGGCACGGCGGACGCCTTCACCCTGTTCGAGCGCTTCGAAGGCAAGCTCGAAAAGCACTCCGGGCATCTGACTCGCGCGGCCGTGGAAATGGCCAAGGACTGGCGTTCGGATCGTTACCTGCGCCGCCTCGAAGCGCTGCTGCTGGTTGCCGATGCCGACACCACGCTGATGATTTCCGGCAATGGCGACGTCATGGAGCCGGAAGCCCACGGGGTGATGGCGATCGGCTCCGGTGGCTCGTTCGCAACCGCCGCCGCGCGGGCGCTGGTCGGCTCCACCGAGCTGTCAGCCCGCGAGATCGCCGAGCGTTCGCTGCATATCGCAGCGGACATCTGCATCTACACGAACCACAATCTGACCATCGAGACCATAGGCTGAGGCCGCTTTTCTCCCTCTCCCTCCGGGAGAGGGCCGGGGTGAGGGTCTCTCCAGTAGAGATCCAACTCCGACCGAGAGAGAGTCCCTCACCCCAACCCCTCTCCCGGAGGGAGAGGGGCTTAGCGTGAGAACATTGAAATGAATGACGCAATTCCTCCCGAAGTCCTGAAATCGACCCTGAGCGGCGCTGCCGCGATGACGCCGCGCGAGATCGTCACCGAACTCGATCGCCACATCGTCGGCCAGTCGGCCGCCAAGAAAGCCGTGGCGATCGCGCTGCGCAATCGCTGGCGTCGCCAGCAGACCCCGGAAGCGATCCGCGCGGAAATCACGCCGAAGAACATCCTGATGATCGGCCCGACCGGCGTCGGCAAGACTGAGATCGCCCGCCGCCTGGCCAAGCTGGCCAACGCGCCGTTCGTCAAGGTTGAAGCGACCAAGTTCACAGAAGTGGGTTATGTCGGCCGCGATGTCGATTCGATCATCCGCGAGCTCGCCGATGTCGCGGTCAAGCTGACTCGCGATCAGGCCATCGCCCGCGTCCAGGCCAAGGCCCATGACGCGGCCGAAGAACGGGTGCTCGACGCCCTGCTGCCGCCGCCGAGCAACTTCGGCGAAGCCAGCACCCATCGCGAAAACGAGAACGGCGCGGCCCGTCAGGTGTTCCGCAAGAAGCTGCGCGAAGGCAAGCTCGACGACACCGAGATCGAACTGAAAGTCAGCATGACCCCGGCCAGCATGCAGATCATGGGGCCGCCGGGCATGGAGGACATGACCAGCCAGTTGCAGAGCATGTTCAAGAACCTGGGCGCCGGCCAGCAGAAGACCCGGAAGCTGAAGATTCGCGAAGCGATGAAGCTGCTGATCGAGGAAGAAGGCGGCAAGCTGGTCGACGAGGAAGCGATCAAGGTCGAAGCGCTGAAGAACGCCGAGGACAACGGCATCGTCTTCATTGATGAGATCGACAAGGTCTGCAAGCGCGGCGAATACGGCGGCGCCGATGTCTCGCGCGAAGGCGTGCAGCGCGATCTGCTGCCGCTGGTCGAAGGCTGCACGGTGTCGACCAAGCACGGCGCGATCAAGACCGACCACATCCTGTTCATCGCCAGCGGCGCGTTCCACATGTCCAAGCCCAGCGACATGATTCCGGAACTGCAGGGCCGCCTGCCGATCCGCGTCGAACTGGAAGCGCTGAAAACCGAGGACTTCGTGCGGATCCTGTCCGAGCCGACCCATTCGCTGACCGACCAGTACAAAGCCCTGCTGGCGACCGAAGGCGTGACCCTGGAATTTGCCGCCGACGGCCTGAACCGCATCGCGGCGATGGCCTGGCAGGTCAACGAGCGCACCGAGAACATCGGCGCGCGGCGTCTGCACACGGTGCTGGAACGGCTGATGGAAGAAGCCGCGTTCGACGCGCCGGACAAGGCCGGGACGACGCTGACGGTCGATGCGGCTTACGTCGACGCGAAGCTGGCGAAGCTGGTCGGCGATGAGGATTTGAGCAGGTTCATCCTGTGAGCGTGCCGGTTCCAACCGACATCAAGCTGCACCGCAAGTCCCGCGTGCTGGAAGTGGTTTGGGCGGATCGCACCGACTCGCTGCCGCTGGAATACCTGCGGGTGTTCAGCCCGAGTGCGGAAGTGCGCGGCCACGGCGGCGGCGAGCCGATGCTGGTGGCCGGCAAGCGCGACGTGAACGTGACCGGCGTCGACTCGGTCGGCCGTTATGCCGTGCGCCTGCGCTTCGACGACGGCCACGACAGCGGCCTTTATTCGTGGCCGACCCTGCGCGAACTGGCCGACAAGCACAGCGAATGGTGGCCGCGCTACGAGCAGCGCCTGGCCGAGCACGGCATGAGCCGCGACAACGCCACGGTGAAACTGTCGGCACTCGGCGTCGGCAAGTTCAAGCCGGTGCTGCCTTCGTGATTCGGGACGTCCTGCGCATGGGCGATGCCCGCCTGCTGCGGATTGCCGAACCGGTCACCGCGTTCGGCACGCCGGAACTGCGGGCGCTGATCGAAGACATGCAGGACACCATGGCCTCGCTGAACGGTGCCGGCCTCGCGGCCCCGCAGATCGGCGTCAATCTGCGGGTGGTGATCTTCGGCGTCGGTGCCAATCCGCGTTATCCAGACGCGGAAGCGGTGCCGTTCACGATCCTCTGCAACCCGGTGCTGGAAGCGCTCGGCACCGACATGGAAGACGGCTGGGAAGGCTGTCTGTCGGTGCCCGGCCTGCGCGGGCTGGTGCCGCGCTACGCCCGGCTGCGCTACAGCGGCTTCGATGAAAACGGAGTTCGGATCGAACGCCAAGTCAGCGGCTTCCACGCCCGCGTGGTCCAACACGAATGCGACCACCTCGACGGCATCCTCTACCCGCGCCGCATTCGCGATCTGACGCAATTCGGTTTCACACGGGAAATCTTCGGCGAGGAACGGGCTGACGATTGAGCCGGACGCAGCCGAGTAGCGCGTCGTGCCCCGCCGACCGATTTCGCGCATCTGACGAAGGCTTTCAAGCCACCGCAGGCTGTTGACCGACTGCTCCAGCATGATAGTATGGCACCATACTATCATGCCGGCCGCGCGCTGGCTCATCCGGGAGTCGGCAATGGCGGGTCTGTTTTTCGAGCAGTTCACGGTCGGTCGGATTTTCGAGCATGAGATCCGCCGCACGGTCACCGAATCGGACAACGTCTGGTTCTGTGGCGCCACCTACAACCCGGCGCAGATCCACATCGACGCCGAGTACTGCAAGAACACCGAATTCGGCCAGCCGCTGGTCAATTCGATCTTCACGCTGGGCCTGGTCATCGGCTTGTCGATCCAGGACACCACGCTCGGTACCACGGTCGCCAATCTCGGCATGACCGATACCCGCTTCCCGAAGCCGGTGTTTGCCGGCGACACCATCCGCTCACGCACCACGGTGCTGGAAATCCGCGAATCGAAGTCGCGGCCGAATGCCGGCATCGTCACCTTCCTGCACGAAGGCCTGAACCAGCGCGGCGATCTGATCTGCACCACCCAGCGCCAGGCGCTGATGCTACGCAAGCCGGCCGCGTAATCGCGCCGCTCGCGACGCCCGAATTCCTCTTTTCCTTAACTTTCCGGAGTTTTCACGATGGATTTCTCGATCAATCCCGATCATCAGGCGATTCGCGATGGCGTCGGAGCCGTGGTCCGTTCGTTCGGCGACGAATACTGGCTGGCCCGTGACGACGACGGTGTGTTCCCGTTCGAGTTCCACAAGGCGATGGCCGATGGCGGCTGGCTCGGCCTGACCATGCCGGAGGAGTACGGCGGTTCGGGTCTCGGCGTCACCGAAGCGATGATCATGATGCATGAGATCGCCAGCCACGGCGGCGGCATGGCGGCGACCTCGTCGGTGCACATCAACCTGTTCGGGCCGCACCCGATCGTGGTCTACGGCACGCACGAGCAGAAGTCCCGCTGGGTGCCGCGCCTGATCTCGGGCGAAGACCAGTGCTGCTTCGGCTTCACCGAGCCGGACGCCGGCCTGAACACCACGGCGATCAAGACCTTCGCGACCAAGGTCGACGGTGGCTATGTGGTGCGCGGCCAGAAGGTCTGGACCTCGACCGCCCAGGTCGCCAACAAGATCATGTTGCTGACCCGCACCACCAAGCTCGAGGACGCCAAGAAGCCGACCGACGGCATCACCATCTTCTACACCGACCTCGATCGCTCGAAGATCGCCGTCACCAAGATTCCGAAGATGGGCCGCAAGGCGGTCGATTCGAACTCGATCTTCATCGACGACCTGTTCATCCCGGATTCCGATCGCATCGGCGAGGAAGGCAAGGGCTTCGGCTACATCCTGCACAGCTTGAACCCCGAGCGCGTGCTGATCGGGATAGAGGCGATCGGCATCGGCCAGGACGCGCTGCGCCGCGCTGCCAAGTACGGCCGCGAGCGCGTGGTGTTCGGTCGCCCGATCGGCCAGAACCAGGGCATCCAGCATCCGCTCGCGGAAAAGTGGATGTACTTGGAAGCCGCGCAGCGCATGGTCGAAAAGGCCGCCTGGCTGTACGACAACCATCTGCCCTGCGGCGCTGAAGCCAATGCCGGCAAATTTCTCGGTGCCCGCGCCGGCTTCGATGCCTGCCTCCAGGCAGTGCTGACCTTCGGCGGCATGGGCTACGCGAAGGAGTACCACGTCGAACGTCTGCTCCGTGAAGTGACCGTGACCCGCATTGCGCCGATCACCGAGCAACTGATCCTGTCGTTCATCGCCGAAAAAGTGCTCGACCAGCCGAAATCGTACTGAGGACGAGCCGGTTCCGGCGCAGGGTATTGCGCCGGAAACCATCTTTACAAAGGTCGTACGGTACCCTACGATCAGAGCAAATTTCCGAGAGAAGTCTTCATGTTCAAGCGCACGCTGTTCACCCACGAGCACGAGTTGTTCCGCGACACCGTTCGCAAGTTCATCGAGCGCGAAATCGCGCCGTACCACGCCCAGTGGGAACACGACGGCATCGTCCCGCGCGATTTGTGGCTCAAGGCCGGCGAAGCGGGAATGCTTTGCTGCACGATTCCGGAAGAGTACGGCGGCCTCGGTCTCGACTACCTGTTCGACGTCGTGGTGTTCGAGGAAATGGCCCGCAGCGGCTTCACCGGCCCGGGTTTCCTGATCCATTGCGATCTGGTTTCGACCTACGTCAAGTCTTTCGGCACCGAAGAGCAGAAGAAGCACTGGCTGCCGAAGATGGTGTCCGGCGAAGCTATCGGAAGCTTGGGCATGACCGAGCCGCATGCCGGCTCCGATCTCAAGGCGATCCGCACCCGCGCGGTGCGCGACGGTGACGATTACGTCATCAACGGCCAGAAGGTGTTCATCTCCAACGGCCAGCTCTGCGACGTGCTGGTGCTGGCGACCAAGACCGACAGCGATTCCGGCTCCAAGGGCGTCACCCTGTTCCTGGTCGACACCAAGACGCCGGGTTTCGTGCGCGGCAAGAACCTCGAAAAGCTCGGCATGAAGGCGCAGGACACCTCGGAACTGTTCTTCCAGGACATGCGCGTGCCGGCCTCCGCGATGCTCGGCAAGGAAGGCGAAGGCTTCAAGCTGATGATGACCAAGCTGGCCCAGGAACGTCTCGCCCAGGCGATCCGTTCGGCCACAGTCACCGAAACGCTGATCGAGATGACGGTCGATTACACCGCCAACCGCAAGGCGTTCGGCACCACCATCGGTGCCTTCCAGAACACCCAGTTCAAGCTCGCCGAGCTGCACACCGAATCGGTGATCGGCCGCGTGTTCACCGATCACTGCATCACCAAGTTCATGAACGGCGAGCTCGATGAAGTCGACGCCGCGATGGCGAAGATGTGGCTGTCGAACCTGCACTGCAAGACCGCTGACGAGTGCCTGCAGCTGTTCGGCGGCTGGGGCTACATGTGGGAATACCCGATCTCGCGCGCGTTTGCCGATTGCCGCATCGTCAAGATTGCCGGTGGCTCGATCGAAGTGATGAAGCTGATCATCGGCCGCTCGCTGTTCGGCCGCGTGCAGGGGCAGGAGAAGGTCAAGGCTATCGACTCGGGATCCGAGCAGAAACGCCTCGCAAGCTGATTCGTCTGCTTGCGGCCCAAGAGCCCGCCGACCATCACTGGGGGCGGGCTTTTGTTTGAATGCGGCCCGCTCGCCAACGGAGCGCGGGCCTTTATCGAAGCACAATGCGGGGGAGTGCGATGAGCTACGAAACGCTGGAACTGACCGTTGATGAAGGCGGGCTGGCGCGGCTGGTGCTGAACCAGCCGGCGATCGGCAACCCCTTCAACGCGCAGATGTGCGCCGACATGAACCACGCCTGCAGCACGCTGCTGGCGCGTGGCGATGTCCGCGCCGTGCTGCTGACCGCCAATGGCAAGTTCTTCACTGTCGGCGGCGACATCAACATGTTCGCCAAGCAGCTCGACACCCTGCCGACGGAGATCCTGCAATGGACTTCGACGCTGCACATGGGTCTTGCCCGCCTGAAGCGCATGAACGCGCCGCTGATCGCCAGCGTGCACGGCATCTGCATGGGCGGCGGCGTGGCGCTGGTCGGTGCCTGCGACGTGGTCTACGCCAGCAAGAGCGCGCGCTTCGGCGCGGCCTATCCGCAGATCGGCTATTCCTGCGATGCCGGTGCCTCGTTCGCGCTGGCTTCGCGCATGGGCATTGCCCGCGCTCGCCGTTTCCTGCTGTTCAACGAAATGCTCACCGCTGACCAGGCATTGACGGCCGGTCTTGCAGACTACGTCGTCGAAGACGCCGAACTCGCGAACACCGCCGAGCAGGTGGCGAAGCAGCTGGCGATGGGGCCGACCCGGGCCTTTGGCGAAATCCGCCGTCTGGTCGACAAGGCCCTGCGCACGCCGATGGAAACGCAGCTCGAAGACGAGGCGCAGGCCCTGTCAGGCTGTGCCGGCAGCTTTGATGCTCGCGAGGGCATCACCGCGTTTGTGGAAAAACGCGCACCGAATTTCAAGGGACGCTGAGCCGGATCGCTGCTGATCCGAGAAACCAGCGCCCACCGCGATAACCAAGAGAGGACGAGACCATGTGGTTGTATGCCGACATCAAGACACTCGCCGACATTCCGCGCCTGTACGCGCAAACCCGGCCGGACAAGGTCGCGCTGGTCGATGGCAGCGGCGAAATCAGCTTCGCCCAGCTCGATGACCGCTCGAACCGCATCGCCAATCTGGTTGCCGACCACGGCATAAGCCTCAAGTCGAACATCGGCTTCCTCGGCAAGAACTCGGCGCTGTATTTCCAGCTGCTGTTTGGCATCAACAAGGCCGGCAGCACCATGTCGCCGATGAACTGGCGGCTGGCTGCGCCGGAACTGGCGGCGGTGATTGCCGATGCCGAAGCGCCGCTGCTATTCGTCGATCGTGAATTCCTGCCGCTGATCCATGCCGTGCAGGCCCTGGGTCTGAGTGCTTTCCAGGTGGTGACGATCGACCCGTTCGATCGCGGCAGCGAGTTCGATCAGGCGCTGGCCGCCGCATCGAACATCGATCCGCGCGCGCCGCTCGAAGCCGAGCAGGCCGCGCTGCTGATCTACACCTCGGGCACCACCGGCAAGCCCAAGGGTGTCGAGCTGACCCATCGCGGCTTCAACTTCATGCGGCTTTGCGAGCATCTCGAACCGGCCCTGCAGTGGCAGGACAGCGACGTGATGATGATGGTGATGCCGAATTTCCATCTGGTTGGCAGCGGCCTGACCATCCAGTCGCTCTACAACGGCGGCACGCTGTCGGTGCTGCCGCAGCTCGATCCCGGCCAGCTGATCAAGGTCATCCAGCGCGATCGCCCGTCGATCGTCGCCCTGGTGCCGACCGCGATCCAGATGATCCTTGACCATCCGGATGCCAAGACTGCCGATTTCTCGTCCCTGCGGCTGGTGATGTATGCCGGCTCGCCGATCAGCTCGCATCTGCTGGCCCGCGCGCTGCGCGAGATGAAGTGCAAGTTCATGCAGTTCTACGGCGCCACCGAAAGCTCGGGCGCGATTTCGCTGCTGCGTCCGGAACAGCATGTCATCGAGGACGAGAACAAGCTCAAGTCCTGCGGCACGCCGCTGCCGCTGATCGACGTGAAGTTCGTCGACGCCAACGGCGTGGAAGTGGCTGAAGGCGAGATCGGCGAACTGATGGTGCGTTCGCCGTCGATCTTCGGCGGCTACTGGAAGCAGCCAGACACCACGGCCGCCGTGCTCAACAACGGCTGGTATCGCACCGGCGATGCCGGTCGTCGCGACGCCGAAGGCCTGCTGTATCTGGTCGATCGGGTCAAGGACATGATCGTCACCGGCGGCGAGAACGTCTATTCGGCGGAAGTCGAACAGGTGCTCGCCAAGCATCCGGGCGTGCGCATGTGCGCGGTCATCGGCCTGCCGGACGAGAAGTGGGGCGAGAAAGTCGTCGCGCTGATCATGCCGAGCGATGGCCACAAGCCGACGCAGGACGAGATCATCAACCACTGCCGTCAGCACATCGCCGGCTACAAGGTGCCGAAGGAAGTGCGTCTGGTCGATGCCTTCCCGATGACCGCCACCGGCAAGGTTCTGAAGCGCGTGGTTCGCGACGAACTGGCGAAAGCCGCCGCAAAAGTCTGATTTCTGCCCGATCGGGTGGCGCGTCTTCTTGCACGCCACCCGTAGTCTGAACGACCTGCCCGAAGTCCGGGCCTGTTGCATGATGTTCGGCCGCCAGCCCTGATCCGTTCGGGGCTGGCGGCTTATCTGTTATCCGTTTCGCTCACCGAAGACCGTCGCCATGCCTGATTCCCCGTCGCTGAACTCGCAGGACACCGAAGTTTCCCAGACCCGCAACCCTCTGCGTTTCGTGACGGCGGCGAGCCTGTTCGACGGGCACGACGCGGCGATCAACGTGATGCGACGGCTGATCCAGTCGCAGGGCGCGGAAGTGGTGCATCTGGGGCATAACCGGTCGGTGGAGGACGTGGTCCGTGCGGCCCTGCAGGAAGACGCTGACGGCATTGCGCTGTCGAGCTACCAGGGCGGCCACAACGAATTCTTCAAGTACATGGTCGACATGCTGGCCGAGCGTGGCGCCAGCCATATCCGCGTGTTCGGCGGCGGTGGCGGCACCATCACGCCGGAGGAGATCGCAGCACTCCATGAGCAGGGGGTCGAGCGAATCTACCACCCGAACGACGGCAGCAAGCTGGGCCTGGTCGGCATGATCGAAGACCTGATCAAGCGCGCCGATTCGCACCGCCAGGGCAGCATCAAGCCGGGTGTCGCGACCATCGACGACGAGATCAGCGTCGGACGCTGGTTGTCGGCCCTCGAAGACGACATGTTCGACGAAGCCGAGCTGGCTCAGCTGCGCGCCGAGTGGAAAGTCAGCGGTGCCAACACCCCGGTGATCGGCTTCACCGGCACCGGCGGCGCCGGCAAGTCCTCGGCCGTCGATGAACTGCTGCTGCGCTTCCTGCAAGCCTTCCCGACCATGCGTATCGCCGTGCTGGCCGTCGATCCGACCCGCCGCCGTTCGGGTGGTGCCTTGCTCGGCGATCGCATCCGCATGAATTCATTGCGGAATCCGCGCGCCTTCATGCGATCGATGGCGACTCGCCGTCAGCACGCTTCCACGAATACTGTGCTGAAGGATTGCATCGCCTTCCTGAAGAGCCTGACCTACGACCTGGTCATCGTCGAAACCGCCGGCATCGGCCAGAGCGACTCGGAAATCGTCGATCTCGTCGACTTCCCGATCTATGTCATGACCTCCGACTACGGCGCGGCCAGCCAGTTGGAGAAGATCGACATGATCGATTACGCCGAGCTGATCGTGCTCAACAAGTACGACCGCCGCGGTGCCGAAGACGCGCTGCGTGACGTCCGCAAGCAGTGGAAGCGCAACCGCGTGCGCTTCGACATGAAGGACGAAGACGTTCCGGTCTACCCGACGATCGCCAGCCAGTTCAACGATCCGGGTGTCACCTGGATGTTCACCAACCTGTGCCGCCTGATGCGCGCCAAGTTGGGCCTGCCGGAAGCGAAGTGGACGCCGGCCCTCGACACCACGCTCAAGGAACCGCGCGCCACGGTACTGATTCCCGGCAACCGCACCCGCTACCTCGCCGAAATCGCCGAGGGTGGCCGCAGCATCAACCGCGACTGCGAAACCCAGTCCGACATCGCCGACCGCGCCCAATCGCTGTGGGATGCGCTCAAGGAACTCGAAGACCCGAAGCTGCCGAAGCCGCTCGATTTTTACGCCGGTGAAGACCTGACCGACGGCGGCGATCGCAGCCTGCTGACGCTACGCAGCCGCTACAACGAAGCGATCAAGGGCCTGAAGTCGGATTCCATCAACCTGCTGCGCGAATGGCCGGCACGCCTGAAGGGCGTCACCGACGACCAGTACACCTACTACGTGCGCGGCAAGCCGGTGTCCGGCGACAACTACAGCGAGTCGCTCTCGCACTCGAAGATTCCGAAGGTCGCTGCGCCGCGTTACGAAGGCTGGGGCGAGCTGCTGCGCTTCCTGCTGAAGGAAAACCTGCCCGGCGGTTATCCGTACACGGCCGGTCTCTACCCATACCGCCGCGTCGGTGAAGATCCGATCCGCATGTTCGCCGGTGAAGGCACGCCGGAGCGCACCAACCGTCGCTTCCACTACCTGAGCCAGCCGGGTGCGCCGACCCGTCTGTCGACGGCCTTCGACTCCGTGACCCTGTACGGCGAAGACCCGGAAGTCCGTCCGGACATCTTCGGCAAGATCGGCAACTCGGGTGTGAACATCGCCACCCTCGACGACATGAAGAAGCTCTACTCGGGCTTCGATCTGTGCCTGCCGTCAACGTCCGTCTCCATGACCATCAACGGCCCGGCGCCGATGATCCTGGCGATGTTCATGAACTGCGCGATCGACCAGCAGGTCGAGAAGTACCTGAAGGAAGACCCCGCCCGCTGGGCCGCTGCCGAAAAGAAGATCGCCGACCTGTTCAAGGACAAGCCGCGCCCGGTCTATTCCGGCGAGCTGCCGTCGAACAACAACCGTCTGGGCCTGGCCCTGCTCGGCGTCACCGGCGACCAGCTGGTCGATGCCGAGACCTACGCCAAGATCAAGCGCGAAACGATGTCGGTGGTGCGCGGCACGGTACAAGCAGACATCCTCAAGGAAGATCAGGCGCAGAACACCTGCATCTTCTCGACCGAATTCGCGCTGCGGATGATGGGCGACATCCAGCAGTCGTTCGTCGAACGCGGTGTGCGCAACTTCTACTCGGTGTCGATCTCGGGTTATCACATCGCCGAAGCCGGTGCGAACCCGATCAGCCAGCTCGCATTCACGCTGGCGAACGGATTTACCTTCGTCGAGTACTACCTCGCGCGCGGCATGAAGATCGACGACTTCGCGCCGAACCTGTCGTTCTTCTTCTCGAACGGCATGGACCCGGAGTACTCGGTGATCGGCCGTGTGGCGCGCCGCATCTGGGCCCGTGCGATGCGCGAGCGCTATCAAGCCAACGAACGCAGCCAGATGCTGAAGTACCACATCCAGACTTCGGGTCGTTCGCTGCACGCCCAGGAAATCCAGTTCAACGACATCCGCACGACGCTCCAAGCGCTGTACGCGCTGTTCGACAACTGCAACTCGCTGCACACCAACGCCTACGACGAAGCGATCACCACGCCGACGGAAGAAAGCGTGCGCCGTGCGGTCGCGATCCAGCTGATCATCAATCGCGAGCTGGGTCTGAACTACTGCGAAAACCCCTGGCAGGGCAGCTTCGCGATTGACCATCTGACCGACATGGTCGAGGACGCGGTCTACAAGGAATTCGAGTCGATCTCCGAGCGCGGCGGCGTGCTCGGTGCGATGGACACCATGTACCAGCGCGGCAAGATCCAGGAAGAGTCGCTTTACTACGAGCACAAGAAGTACGACGGCAGTCTGCCGCTGATCGGCGTCAACACCTTCCTGCCGAAGGATCATGGTGGCGAGATCGCGACCACGATCGAGCTGATCCGCTCCACCGAAGAAGAAAAGGGCCAGCAGATCGACAACGTCGCGAGCTTCCGCAAGCTGCGCAACGATCTTGCCGCCGACAGCCTGAAGAACCTTCAGCAGACCGCCCGCGATCGCCGCAACATCTTCGAATCCCTGCTCGAAGCGGTGAAGTACAACTCGCTCGGCCAGATCAGCCACGCGCTGTACGACGTTGGCGGCGAGTACCGGCGCAACATGTAGTTGCGGCGCTGGCTTCAACAAAAAACCCCGGATCGGTCGCCGATCCGGGGTTTTTCATTGCTGGCCTCGGCGGAGCGAGGAATGCAGGCCGGAATCACCGTGATCCGCCGACCCGATCCGATTCGGCCCGCGCCTTCGATCCGCCTGAATCCTGCCGCTCGTCAAAGTATTTTTGACGCTTACGTCAATATTTTTGTGCGAATGCGACAAGTCGTTGATTTTTAAGCGATTCAAAAATAAACGATTTCTTGACGCGCGATATCGACCTACTTATACTGCACCGCAACAACAGTCATTCACCGCAACGCGAACTAAAACTCGAACGCGTTGTGGATGTCTCCTCCAGAAAGGCTTCGGCCTTTCTCGCACCTTGCCCCCTGCAACAGGGGGTTTTTTTTGGGCGTCGACTTTTTGTTTGTTGTTTCGACGTGGGCGGAGTCTGCCGCAATAGAACTTTTGTTACAAGCCTTTCGGCTGGTTTCTGCCGCGCCGTCGGTCGATTCCGAACGCCTCGTCAGTCAGCTCAGGGCAGCACGTCGATCCGCCATGCGTTATCGCTCACGGTTGCCTGGGTGATCTCCACCGGCAGGAACTTCTCGATCAGCGCCGCGTTGCTCGAAAAATGCGCGCTCGGCAGAGTCGTCGTGAACGCGCCACCGCCGGCCAGCGCCATCGGCAGCAAAAGCTGATCGGCCAGATGCTCGTCCACCGCGACCCCGGCATCGAGATAGCGTTGCGCCTGCTGACAGGCTTCAGCGGCAACCTGCTCGGCGCGCATGCGGCGCTCCCCGAAACCGGCGAACACCGCGCAGTGTGCTTCGCTTTCGACCGTGATCAGCAGCGCATTGCCCGGCCCGACCGGGCGCTCGACGATCTGGTGGACCAGCGCGTCGGCTGGCAGCCCGAAATGCCCGCCGACCACGGCCAGCTCGCGCTCGCCAACGGAATCGGCAAGCGCCGAACTGATCGCCAGCGCGGTAATCGCGCGAATCGCACCGCGCGCCTCAAGATTCAGCGGCCTCAAGACCGACGGCGTCACCGAAACCCGCAAGGCACCGCCACCGGCCGGAAAGAAGCCGTGGCGCAGCAGCCGAATGTCCAGCTCCGCGCCCATGCGACGCAGCAGCGGCGCGAAGCTCTGGATCAGGAATTCGGCCGTCGGTGCCAGCGGGTTGTGAGTGCCGCCTTCTATGATCAGCGTCGACGGCCGATCGGCGCGCAACAGCGCCGGTAACACGGTCTGCAGCACCAAGGTCGTCGAACCTGCCGTACCGATCGCGAAGCGATGATCGCCGCCGCGCACCGCGCCGGGACGAAATTCCAGCTGCTGCGAGCCCGGCGCTGCACCAATCGCCGTCGAGCCGCTGATCGCGACTGCCGCTTCGACCGCCGTCAGATGCTGGCGCATCAAGCCCGGCTTGGGCCGACCGGCACGAATGCCGCGCATGCGGAACGGCTCGCCGCTGCACAGGCTCAAAGCGAGCGCACTGCGCAGCAACTGGCCGCCACCGCCGCTGCCATCGAGTTCCAGCATCGTCCTTCCCCTGAAAAAGATCGGCCGCCCGGGCGGACGGCCGAAACAATCTGTATCTGACCCCAATTACGGGGCCGTCAGCCTTTCACGCAAACCACCTGGCGCAAGGTGTGGACGATCTCGACCAGATCACGCTGCGCCGCCATCACCGCGTCGATCGACTTGTAGGCGGCCGGCGATTCATCGACCACTTCCTCGTCCTTGCGGCATTCGACGTGTGCCGTGGCCTTGACGTGATCGTCGACGCTGATCAGCTTGCGCGCCTTGGTGCGGCTCATCACCCGGCCGGCGCCGTGACTGCAACTGTGGAAGCTTTCGGCGTTGCCGAGGCCGCGCACGATGAAACTTTTCGCCCCCATGCTGCCCGGGATGATCCCCAGTTCGCCCTTTCTGGCCCGGACCGCGCCCTTCCGGGTCACCATCAGGTTCTCGCCGTAGTGATGCTCGCGGCTGACGTAGTTGTGATGGCAGTTGACCGCTTCGGCTGCTGCCTCGAACGGCTTGCCGATCACTCGGCGCGCCGCATCGATGACCGCCTGCATCATCAGCGCGCGGTTCATCTTCGCGTAGGCCTGCGCCCATTCGACGGCGAACACGTAGTCGTCGAAGTGCTCGCTGCCTTCGGCGAAATAGGCCAGGTCCTGATCCGGCAGGTTGATGAACCAGCGGCGCATGTCCTTCTTGGCCAGCTCGATGAACAGCGAGCCGATCGCGTTGCCGATGCCGCGCGAGCCCGAGTGCAGCATGAACCACACGTGCTGCGCCTCATCCAGACAGACCTCGACGAAGTGGTTGCCGGTGCCGAGGGTGCCGAGATGCGACAGGTTGTTGCTGTTCTTGAGCTTCGGGTACTTCTCGGTGATGCGCCTGAAATCGTCGATGAGCAGCGACCAGCCGTCGATCGCGGCCGGCGGCGGCGAATCCCAGCTGCCCTTGTCGCGCCCGCCGCGAACGGCGGTGCGTCCGTGCGGCACCGCTTTCTCGATCTCGGTACGCAGCGCGTTCAGGTTGTCGGGCAGATCGGACGCGGTCAGCGTGGTTCGCGTGGCAATCATCCCGCAGCCGATGTCGACACCGACCGCCGCCGGCACGATCGCGCCCAGGGTCGGGACCACCGATCCGACGGTCGCACCCTTGCCCACATGCACGTCCGGCATAACCGCGATCCAGTGGCGCACGAACGGCAGCTTGGCCAGGTTCGCCAACTGCGCGCGGGCTTCGGGTTCGACGGGGACGCCGTCGGTCCACAGCTTGATCGGCACGCTGCCGGCTGCGCTCACCACTTCGTGACTGCTGATGCTCATGATGCTTCTCCGTTGGGCGCGCCGCACGTTCTTTGGCGGCGCGCCGGGCTTGAAATAGGTCCGGTGACAGGAGCTGAGTGGAACGAAAATGGGTCCGGACAGCAGCCGAACGATCACTTGGCCGATGCAGTTCCACCGGCATTCGCCGGGTACAACGTGAAACCGGTTGCGGTGCTATCCGGCACCGCCCCCCGGCGGGCGCTCCCGCCGGGGTTGCTGAAAAGGTGCGGCGACAATGCTGGTGACCCGTCCTCGGTCCGGCTTGCGTCTTGCTGCGACCGAGCCTCGAAGGGCGTAACCACGTAACGCCACCTGCATTCGCCGCGGTACAACACAACTCGATCGACCTCCGCCTCGCCTGCCGCTTCCCGGCGAGCCCTCCCGCCGGGAATCCTGCTTGTTGTCTCAGTGCAGCGACATCGTCATCACTTCAGGGCGCTGAAGCTCGGCACCGGCATAACAGGTACCGCGCGGGCAACCTGTGGCTGCTTGCAGCGCCAGTGCGGCCTTGGCATTGCGGCTGCTGAACAATGTGGTGCTGACCATGCTGCCTCTCCCGTCGATGCGGGCAATATTGCAACGGCGGTGCCAACTCGGCAGATAATTTTCATGTCTCTGATTTACTTGTCTTTTCTTGCTTTTACATGAATTTCTTGGATTTCAGTTTTCAGAATTATTGATACGATAAGATTAGGTTTTATCGAGAAAGCTCGCATGCGCAGGAATGTGGTAATCGGACTGATCGGCACGCAGCTTGATGCCGGTCGCGAGCTGAACCGCTGGGAGCGCTGGCGGCCCACGGTGTCGATTGGCATGCAGGAAGACTTCGTCGTCCACCGTTTCGAGTTGCTGGCCGATACCCGCCGGGCGCGCGATCTGGTCAAAGTGGTCGGCAACGATCTGGCGCAGGTGTCGCCGGAAACCGAGCTGCGGGTGCACGATTTCCACGTCGCCGATCCCTGGGATTTCGAAACCATGTATGGCGCGCTGCTCGATTTCTGCGAGCGCCAGACCTTCGATCCGGAAGCCGAGGACTACTACGTCCACATCACCACCGGCACCCATGTCGCGCAGATCTGCCTGTACCTGCTGACCGAAAGCCGGCATCTGCCGGGGCGGCTGTTGCAGACCGGGCCGGGGCGGAACAAGGCCGAAGCGGCGGTCGGCACCCTGTCGGTCATTGACCTCGACCTGTCGAAGTACGACCACATTGCCCAGCGCTTCGCGGCGCGCGCACAGGACGATCGCAGCTTCCTGAAGAGCGGCATCGCCACACGCAATGCCGCGTTCAACACGATGATCGAGCAGATCGAGACGGTGGCCACCCGCTCGACCGCGCCGATCCTGCTGATGGGGCCGACCGGCGCCGGCAAGAGCCATCTGGCCCGGCGCATCCACGAGCTAAAGAAGCAGCGGGCGGCGCTTGCGGGTGCTTTTGTCGAAGTGAACTGCGCCACCTTGCGCGGCGATGGCGCGATGAGCGCGCTGTTCGGCCACCGCAAGGGCGCGTTCACCGGTGCGGTGGCCGATCGCGCCGGGCTGCTGAAATCGGCCGATCAGGGCCTGCTGTTCCTGGATGAGATCGGCGAACTGGGGGCCGACGAGCAGGCGATGCTGCTGCGGGCGATCGAGGACAAGCGGTTCTTGCCGGTCGGCAGCGATCGCGAAGTCGAAAGCCGTTTCCAGCTGATTGCCGGCACCAATCGCGACCTTGGTCAGGCGATCCGCAGCGGCCGCTTTCGCGATGATCTCTACGCCCGCCTGAATCTGTGGACTTTCCAGCTGCCGGGCCTGGCCGAGCGCCGCGAAGATCTGGAGCCGAATCTCGACTACGAACTCACCCGCCACGAGCAGGCCCAGGGCCAGCGCGTGCGTTTCAATGTCGAAGCCCGCGAGCGGTACCTGCGCTTCGCGATGTCGGCCGATGCCCGCTGGCAAGGCAATTTCCGCGATCTCGGGGCCTCGGTGTCGCGAATGGCCACCTTGTCGACGGCCGGACGCATCCAGACTGACGGTGTCGATGCCGAAATCGCGCGCCTGCGGCGGCTCTGGGGCGACGGTTCGGCAACCGACGACGACACCGCGCTTGCGGAACTGCTGGGTGACGCCATCGCTGACATCGATCTGTTCGATCGCGTGCAGTTGCGCGAAGTGGTGACCGTCTGCCGGCGCAGCCGCAACCTGTCCGACGCCGGCCGCACGCTGTTTTCGGCCTCGCGGCAGAAGCGCAGCTCGACCAACGACTCCGACCGCCTGCGCAAATACTTGGCGCGCTTCGGCCTGAGCTGGGAGCAGATCGCAGCCGCCTGAATGGTTTTCGAGACGGCTGTCATCGTGCCATCAATTAATGGCAGTATTCGTCGTGGGTGCGATCCGTGCGCCCGAACCAGCCGAGTGCAGCGCCATGACTGTCACCCAGATTACTGCCCCGTTTGGCCGCAGCCGTGCCCCGAAGCGGCGCGCCTCTAACACGACGGGCCGGCTGATCCCGCGCAAGGTCAAGTTCGACTGGTCCGACACGCCGGTCGACTGGATTCCGGGCCATCCCTACGCCAGCCATTTCATCAACGAAATCAACCTGCTGCTGCCGGCAGGCGAGTTCTGGTTCTGTCGCCTGTACAACCAGGCGCTGCCGATGATCACCGACGACAAGCTCCGCGACGACGTGCAGATGTTCATCCGTCAGGAAGCGATGCACGCCCGGGCCCATGGCGGTGCGGTGGCCGAATACCTGAACCAGCGCGGCATCGAGACCGAGACCAACACGCGTCAGGAAGACTGGCTGTTCGAGAACCTGCTCGGCGACAAGTTTGCTGGCCGGGACTTGAAGAGCGAATGGGCAAAGCGCCGCTGGCTGGTGTTTCGCCTCGGCATCATCGCGGCGGTCGAGCACATGACTTGCGTGCTGGGCCGGTACATTCTGGAAAACAAGAACTGGGATGGTGCCGGCGCCGATCCGACCTTCCTCGACCTGCTGCGCTGGCATGGGGCTGAGGAAGTCGAGCATCGCAGTGTCGCGTTCGACCTGTATCGCCATCTGGGCGGCGACTACCCGTCGCGCTATTACCTGAGCCTGATCGCGGTGCCGGTGATCTTCGGCCTCTGGGTGCACGGGGCGGCGCACATCATGAAGCAGGACCCGCGCTTCGCCGCCAAGCGCCCGAGCGTGTTCCGGCCCTGGATCTGGCTGGAATGGCAGCGCCAGTCGAAGACCGGAATGCTGCCCTCGTTGCCGTCGCTGATCATCAAGCAGTTGCCGTTCTTCAGCCCCTGGTACGACCCGGTCAAGGAAGGTTCGACCGAGGCGGCGCTGGCCTATTTGGAGGGTTCGCCAGCAGCGGCTGCGGCGGCCATGGCGACCCGCAGCGCCGCCTGATCCCGCTGCAAACACGGCCGCGACCGCGATCCTGATCGCGGTCGCGGCCGTTTTCGTTGCTGCGCGGCGGGTTTGCCTGCTTGGCTTGCAGCCCGCTGGCTTGAATAATGCGGGCGCGACCGCCATTCAGGCATTCGGAGAGGGGTCAGAAATCCGCTCGATAGGTTTCGCCAATGGCGCGGATTTCGATAAACAATTTCAATCTCTGAAGCTGTGTAAGTAGTATCTCGCTATCAATTCATCCCACCCAACACAACAGGACGCTTCCATGTCGCTGATCAACACCGCGGTCAAGCCGTTCAAGGCGCAGGCTTTCCACAATGGCAAGTTCATCGAAGTCACCGAGGCCTCGCTGAAGGGCAAGTGGTCGGTGCTGATCTTCATGCCGGCCGCCTTCACCTTCAATTGCCCGACCGAAGTCGAAGATGCCGCCAACAGCTACGCCGAGTTCCAGAAGGCGAACACCGAGGTCTACATCGTCACCACCGACACGCAGTTCTCGCACAAGGTCTGGCACGAGACCTCGCCGGCCGTCGGCAAGGCGCAGTTCCCGCTGGTCGGCGATCCGACCCACCAGCTGACCCGCGCCTTCGGCGTGCACATCGAGGAAGAAGGCCTGGCGCTGCGCGGCACCTTCGTCATCAACCCGGAAGGCGTGATCAAGACCGTCGAGATCCACTCGAACGAGATCGCCCGTGACGTGTCGGAAACGCTGCGCAAGCTGAAGGCCGCCCAGTTCACCGCCGCCAACCCGGGCCAGGTCTGCCCGGCCAAGTGGAAGGAAGGCGCGAAGACGATCGCACCGTCGCTCGATCTGGTCGGCAAGATCTAAACGAGCCTGCTGCGGGTCGGCTTCATCGCCGACCCGAGCCAGACGCAGCACCAGCGCCCTGCCGCTGCCATTCGTGGCGGCAGGGCGTTTTGTATCCAGAATTCCAGTACCGGTTTCGAACGGAGAACCCCGATGCTTGACCAAGACCTGAAGAGCACCTTGAAGGGCTACCTCGAGCGCCTGACCCGCCCGCTCGAAATTGTTGCCAACACCGATGGCTCGGAGGCCTCGCAGGAACTGCGGGCGCTACTCGCCGACATCACCGACGTGTGCGGCCAGATCAGCGTGCGCGAAACCTCGGACTCAGCACTTCGCGCGCCCTCGTTCGCAATCGGCAGCCCGGGTCATGACATCAAGCTCCGCTTCGCCGGCATCCCGCTCGGCCACGAGTTCACCTCGCTGGTGCTGGCGCTGTTGCAGGCTGGCGGCTACCCGCCGAAGGTCAGCGATGACGTCATCAATGCGATCAAGGCGCTGCCCGGCCCGCTGAAATTCGAAAGCTATTTTTCGCTGTCGTGCCAGAACTGCCCGGATGTCGTTCAGGCGCTGAACCTGATGGCGGTGCTGAACCCGAACATCGAGCACACCGCGATCGAAGGCAGCGCCTTCCAGGCCGAGGTCGAGGCGCGGCAGGTGATGTCGGTGCCGAGCATCTATCTGAACGGCGAGCCGTTCGCCGCCGGCCGCATGGGCATCGAGGAAATCCTCGCCAAGCTCGATACCGGTGCGGCCGCTCGAGAAGCCGAAAAGCTCAAGGACAAAGCTCCGTACGACGTGCTGATCGTCGGCGGCGGCCCGGCCGGTGCTGCGGCGGCGATTTACGCCGCCCGCAAGGGCATCCGCACCGGCATCGTTGCCGAGCGTTGGGGTGGTCAGGTCGCTGACACGATGGGCATCGAGAACCTGATCTCGATTCCGGAAACCGAGGGGCCGAAGCTGGTTGCGGCGATGGAAAACCACGTCAATCACTACGACGTCGACATCATGAAGTTGCAGCGCGCCGATGCGATCTCGACCGATGGCGAGCTGGTCAGCATCGCACTCGCGAGCGGTGCAACGCTGAAGTCGAAGACCGTGATCGTTGCCACCGGCGCGCGCTGGCGGCAGATGAATGTCCCCGGCGAAGACCAGTACCGCAACAAGGGCGTGGCCTACTGCCCGCATTGCGACGGCCCGCTGTTCAAGGGCAAGCGCGTTGCTGTGATCGGCGGCGGCAACTCCGGGGTCGAAGCGGCGATCGACCTCGCCGGAATCGTCAGCCAGGTGACCCTGATCGAATTCGACAGCCAGTTGCGCGCCGATGCCGTGCTCCAGCGCAAGCTCAACAGCCTGCCGAACGTCCGCGTGATCACTTCGGCACTGACCACTGAAGTGACCGGCGATGGTGCCAAGGTCAATGGTCTGGTTTACAAGGATCGCGGCTCAGGCGACCTGCACACGATCGAACTGGAAGGCATCTTCGTGCAGATCGGCCTGTTGCCGAACAGCGATTTCCTCAAGGGCTCGGTGGACTTGAGCCCCAGAGGCGAAGTGATCGTCGACGCCCGCGGTACGACCTCGATGGCCGGCGTGTTCGCGGCCGGTGATGTCACCACCACGCCTTACAAGCAGATCGTCATCGCCATGGGCGAAGGCTCGAAGGCCGCACTCAGCGCCTTCGATCACCTGATCCGCATGGCGGTGCCGGAAGAAGTACGCAAGGCGGCCTGATTCCGC
The DNA here is from genome assembly GCA_021732745.1 of Nevskia sp. Taxonomy (GTDB): domain Bacteria; phylum Pseudomonadota; class Gammaproteobacteria; order Nevskiales; family Nevskiaceae; genus Nevskia. The sequence continues at coordinate 332,386 of JAKFUK010000003.1, forward strand.
CGCGATACAAATGAAAACGGCCTCCACGGAGGCCGTTTTCACGTCCGCCAGCAACTGCTGGCGATTGTCAGAGCAGGCTTGCAGTGCGATCACGCAACCACATGCCGCCGACCATCGCGGCGACGAACAGCAGAATCTGCGGCGAACCTGCCGCCAGATTGGCGATCGCCGGTCCCGGGCACAGCCCGGCGATGCCCCAGCCGATGCCGAACAGCGCAGCACCGATCAGCAGCTGCGGATCGAGATCCTTCCGGGTCGGCAGCTGAAAACGCTCGGCCAGCAAGGGCTTGCCAGCGCGCCGCACCCAGGCGAACACCGGAAAGGTGATCAGCAGTGCGGAGCCCATGACGAAACCCAGAGATGGGTCCCATTGGCCGGCAACATCCAGAAAGGCGATGACCTTGCCGGGATCGGTCATGCCGCCGAGCGCCAGACCGGCTCCAAACAGCAGGCCAGCGATCAGCGATACCAGTGCGGTCTTCATGCGGCGGCTCCGAGCAGGTGGCGGATCACGAACACCGTGACCGCGCCGAAGGCCATGAAGGTGACGGTAGCGATGATCGAGCGCTGCGACAGCCGCGCGATGCCGCAGACGCCGTGGCCGGAGGTGCAGCCGGAGCCCATGCGGGTGCCGTAGCCGACGATCAGGCCAGCGACCGCCATGCCCAGCCAGCCGGTCTGCAGCTTGGCCGGTGGCAGCGCGGTGACCGTCGAGCTCAGGATCGTCGCGCCGAGGATCAGGCCGCCGAGAAACATCGAGCGCCAGCGGCGATCGCCGGCTGCCGGATTGAACAGCAGCCCGCCGAGCACGCCGCTGATACCGGCGATGCGGCCGTTGAAGATGATCATCAGCCCGGCCGCGAGGCCAATCAGCAAACCGCCTCCGGCAGCGCGCAGCCAGCTGTCGGTATCTACCAGCACATTCATGGCAAGCCTCTCCTGCAATGGATTCGAAAGCTGACAGTCCGGCCCCGGACCGCTACAGTGCCGCCATCAGCACATGGAGTATACGGTATGGGGTATGTAGCGGCGACACGCGGCACGGTATCGAAGAAGGCCAAAGCCGCCACGGCCGTCACGGAAGCGCCCCCGGCGCACGATCATCGCCATGACGTGGTGATGCGGCTGAAGCGCGTCGAAGGCCAGATTCGCGGCGTGCTGAGCATGATCGACGCCGATGCCCCCTGCGATGCCGTGGCCCAGCAACTCGCCGCCGCCCGCAAGGCGCTGGACCGCGCGTTCTACGAAATGATGGCCTGCGACATCGAGCGCGAGATCGGCGTCACCCAGGATGTCGCCGTGCTCGGCCGCCGTCTGGTCGAGAAGACCCGGCTGCTCGCCAAGTACAGTTGAGGCCCCCATCGCTGCCCGAGAACGTCTGACAACATGAATCTGGTGATGCTTGACGAACGCCTCGACGGCCGAGTCGCGGTGCTGACCCTGAATCGCCCCGACGCGACCAATGCCATCGACGACGACATGGCGCTGGCAATCGTTGGCGCAGTCGCGAAGATCACCGCTTCGCCGCGCGTCGAAGCGGTGCTGCTGACCGGGGCGGGACGGGTCTTCTGCTCGGGCGGCGATGTCGGTGTGTTCAAGGCCGCGCTGTCCAGCGGCGATGACGGCGAACTCGCACGCCTGCTCGACCGACTGGCAACGGGCATCCACGGCGCGCTGGAAGCGCTGGTCAACGCCGGGCCACTGCTGATCGCGGCGGTCAACGGCCCGGCGACCGGCGCGGGTCTCGGCTTCGTCTGCGCCTGCGATTTCGCCTACGCCAGGCCTGCGGCGACCCTGCGGCCGGGCTTCTCGAAACTTGGCCTGTCGCCGGACACCGGCACCACACAGTTCTTGCCGCGCATCGTCGGTGCCCGCAAGGCGCTGGAACTGCTGATTCGCGGCGACGCGATCACGCCGGAAGCGGCGACCGCGCTTGGGATTTACAGCGAAGTGATCGAGGCCGACGACGCCGCCTTCATCGACACCGTGCTGGAGCGCATCAAGCCGCTGATCGCCTCCGGCCGTGCGGCCTGCGAAACGCGGCGGCTGATCCGCCAGACGATGGCGCCGGGCCTGCATGAGCAGCTGGCAGCGGAGCAGGCCTCGCTGGTGGCGCTGGCATCGAGTCCGCTGGTCACCGGACGATTGAAGAAGGCGCTGGGTCTGTAGATCACGCCCTTTGCTGCACCGCCGCGCGCGCCCAGACAGCCGGAATCCGCGACGCAATCCTGAAATCGACGCAATGGCAGGCCTGAACGGCCCGCATGGTTTCCCTGTTTGACGATTAGAACTTTTAGAACTAACGTAATAACAACGAATCATTAAGCCGCCTCCGGGATCTAGTCGATTCCGTCGAGCCGGCACGTCGAGGAGCGGGTTGATGAGCGAACAGACCGACCGTCGGGGACGCATCCGTCCCGCGCCGGAGAACTTCCTGAGTCGGGCGCAGATTGCCGAGGTTTCGGCCGGCCGCCGCGATTTCCTGCGCAAGGCAATGCTGGCCGCATCGGCGGGTGTCGCGGCACCGGCTGCGTTGGCAGCAAGCGGCGATCCGGCGATCCTTGAGAAGCAGGTCTGGGGTGCCACGCTCGGCAAGCCGGTGGCGTCCGATGCCTATGGCCTGCCGTCGAAACACGAAGCCAATCTGGTGCGCCGCGAATCGCCCGGGCTGGCCAGCGTCGGCGGCGCTTCGGTGGCGTTCACGCCGCTGCAGGGGCTGTTCGGGATCATCACGCCGAGCGGCCTGCACTTCGAGCGCCACCATCAGGGCTGGCAGGACGTCGATCCGGCCAAGCACCGTCTGATGATCAACGGCCTGGTGAAGACGCCCAAGGTCTACACGATGGACGACCTGCTGCGCTTCCCGTCGGTGTCGCGCATCCATTTTCTGGAGTGCGGGGCCAATTCGGCGATGGAATGGGCCAATACCGCAGTGCCGACGGTGCAGTACACCCACGGCATGCTGTCGTGCAGCGAATGGACGGGCGTGCCGCTCAAGGTTCTGCTTGACGACTGCGGTATCGACCTCAAGAAGGCGAAATTCATCTACGCCGAAGGGGCCGACGGCTCGCACCAGAACCGCACCATTCCACTGGAATGGGCGCTCGACGACGTGATCGTCGCCTACGGCCAGAACGGCGAAATGCTGCGGCCTCAGCAGGGCTATCCGCTGCGGCTGGTGGTGCCGGGCGCGCAGGGCGTGTCATGGATCAAGTACCTGCGGCGCATCGAAGTGGGTGACCAGCGCTGGAACACCAAGGACGAAACCCTGCACTACGCCGATCTGATGCCGGACGGCAGCACCCGCCAGTACACCTCGGTGCAGGAAGCGAAGTCGGTGATCACCAGCCCGTCCGGCGGGCAGGTGATGCTCGACCGTGGCATGCACACGATCAGCGGTCTGGCCTGGTCCGGTCGCGGCAAGATCAAGCGGGTCGATGTGTCGACCGACGGCGGCCGCAACTGGCAGACCGCGAGCCTCGGCTCACTGGTGCTCGACAAGGCCCTGACCCGTTTCCAGCTGCCGTGGCAATGGGATGGCGGCCCGGCCGTGCTGCAAAGCCGCGCCGTCGACGAAACCGGCTACGTGCAGCCGCAGATGCGGCAACTGCGCGAGGTGCGCGGCACCCGGTCGGTCTATCACAACAACGCGATCCAGAGCTGGAAAGTCACCGAAACCGGCGAGGTGTTCAATGTCCAGATCGCTTGATCGCGCGATGCGCAGCGCCGTGCTGGTTCTCGCGATGCTGCCGGTGGTGGCGATGGCCCTCGGCCGTGCCGCCACACCCGAGGAGATCAAGGCCTGGGACATCGACGTGCGCCCGGACTTCACCGGCCTGCCCGCTGGTTCCGGCACCGTTGCCGAAGGTGAAGTGCTCTGGGAAGCCAAATGCGCGAGCTGCCACGGCTCGTTCGGCGAATCCAATTCGGTGTTCGCGCCGCTGGTCGGCGGCGTCACCAGGAAGGATCTGGAAACCGGCCGCTCGGCAACACTCGCCAGCGATGCACCGACCCGCACCGCGCTGTCGATGAGCCCGACGGTGTCCACGCTCTGGGACTACATCAATCGGGCGATGCCGTGGAATGCGCCGCAGTCGCTGTCGACCAACGAGGTCTATGCGGCGGTCGCTTATCTGCTGAACTTGAGTGACATCGTGCCGGCTGATTTCACGCTGGATCAGAACTCCATTCGCGAAGTCCAGAAGCGGATGCCGAACCGCAACGGCATGGTGCTGTTTCCGGGGCTGTGGAATCGCAAGGGCAAGAGCGACGTGATCGCGACCGCCTGCATGAAAGACTGCGCGAAGAGCATCGCGATCAGCTCCGCGCTGCCCGAGCACGCCCGCAACGCGCACGGCAACCTCGCGCTGCAAAGTCGCGAATGGGGGCCGGTGCGCGGCGCGAATACCGAAGTCGCTGCCGGCACTGGCGCGACTGCGCCGATCAAGCTTGCAGCGAAGCAGGCATCGACCGCAGCGGCCGCCCGGAAGCTGGCTGAAGGCGGCGGCTGCCTGGGCTGTCACGGCTTGAACGCAGGCATCGTCGGCCCCGGCATGAGCCAGGTGGCCGCGAAGTATCGGGGCGATGCCGCTGCGGCCGCGAAGCTCGCCGCCAAGATCAGGGCCGGCGGCGCTGGCGTCTGGGGCGAAATCGCGATGCCACCGCAGCGCGGGCCGAGCGATGAAGAACTGAAGGCGTTGGTCGACTGGATTCTGTCCGGCGCCGCCAGCGAATAAATGCGCAGCACGACTCCACTCAAGAGAAACCGACGATGAACCTGAATCGACGTCAACTGCTGAAATCTGGCGGCAATGCCAGCCTGCTGGCTGTGCTGATGGGCGCCGGCCTGCTCAAGCCCGGCTTTGCTTTCGCGGCCGACTGGAACAAGTCCGCCTTCAGCGCCACCGACCTCGCCGGTGCCATCAAGGGCATGGGCGGCAGCGAGCCGACCCCCAGCACCGAGATCAGCTTCACCGCGCCGGACATCGCTGAAAACGGGGCCGTGGTGCCGGTGTCGATCACTTCGAAGATCCCGAACACCCAGTCGATTTCGGTGTTCGTCGAAAAGAATCCGAATCCGCTGACCGCCGTGTTCGAGATCGCCGAAGGCACCGAGCCGACCATCACCACGCGCGTGAAGATGGGTCAGACCTCGAACGTCTACGCGCTGGTCAAGGCCGACGGCAAGTTCCATTCGGCGGTCAAGGAAGTGAAGGTCACGCTGGGTGGGTGTGGAGGCTGATTGCCGCTGATCTAACGAGATCCAGCCACGGCGCAGTTTGAACAGGAAAGCAAAAAATCCGGAGCACAAAGGCACAAAGGAGAGAAGCAAGGACACAGAGAAAGCGTTTCCTTTGTGCCCTTGCAGTTGCTTCTCTTCGTGTCTTTGTGTTCCGGGGCATTTTTCCGGCGTTGCTCTGGAAGTGATGCACCAACCGATATTGAGGAGAGAAACATGGCTGACCCGATGAAGATTCGCGCTGCGATGACCGACGATGTCATCGAAGTGAAAGTACTGATGAGCCACCCGATGGAAACCGGCCAGCGCAAGGGTGCCGACGGTGCCGTGGTGCCGGCGCATTTCATCCAGCAGGTCACCGCGACCTGCAACGGCAAGACCGTGATGAGCGCGCAGTGGGGCGCGTCGGTGTCGAAGAACCCGTTCCTGAGCTTCAAGTTCAAAGGTGCTGCGAAGGGCGACAAGGTGATCGTCACCTGGGTCGACACCAAGGCCGACACCCGCAGCGACGAAGGGGTGATCGCCTGATGAACGCGGCCGGGCTGCTGCTCGCCGTGGCAATGGCGGGGGCGATGACCGCGCAGGCCGCCGATCCCGCGCAGCCGGCGGTGGCCACCGTTGCCGAGCCGGTGCGCGTCGTCTACCAGTTCAGCGATGGTGCCGAACAGGCGCTGCGCGGCCTGCGCAACATCCACAACCACCTGAATGCCGATCCGACCGCGAAGATCGTGGTGGTCGCTTTCGGCCGCGGCATCGACTTCCTGGTCGACGGTGCGAACGACGCCAACGGCCTGCCCTTCGATGCCAGCGTCGCTGCACTCACCGCGCGCGGTGTCGAGTTCCGCATCTGCGCCAACACCCTGCGAGCACTGGAAATTCCCGCCGACAAGGTCAACCCGGAAGCCGTCGTGGTGCCCTCGGGGGTTGCCGAGATCGCCCGACTTCAGGTCCGCGAAGGCCGCGCCTACATCCGGCCATGAGCTGCATAACCGCTTTCAGGAGCGCCCCATGAACAGAGTTGCTGCCGTCATCACCGCGACGATGCTGCTGATCGCCACGACCGGCCCTGCCCGGGCGCAAGGCGCATCGGTCGAGGATTCGATCGCCGCCTATCGCGAGATGCTCGCCGACGACAACCCGGCCGAACTCTGGGAGATCAAGGGCAAGGCGTTCTGGGCGAAGAAGCGCGGGCCGAAGAACGCATCGCTCGAAGCCTGCAACCTTGGCCTCGGGCCGGGCGTGGTCAAGGGCGCGTTCGCGCAGTTGCCGCGTTTTTTCGCCGATAGCGGCCGCGTCCAGGACCTGGAAATGCGCCTGGTCAGCTGCATGATCGACCTGCAGGGCTTGAGCCGGGCCGAGGCCGAGAAGAATCACTTCTCGACCGACAATGACGCCTCCGATATCGAAGCGCTGTCGGCCTGGATCGCCAGCGAATCGAAGGGGATGCCGATTGCCCTGCCGCAGTCGCATCCGAAGGAGAAGGAGGCCTACGCGGTCGGCGAGCAGCTGTTCCATTACCGCGCCGGGCCCTACGACTTCGCCTGCTCGACCTGCCACAGCAGCAGCGGCACCCGCATCCGCCTGCAAGTGCTGCCCAACCTCACCGAGCCTGCTGAAGCCAAGGCGATCTTCGCCAGCTGGCCGGCCTACCGGGTGTCGCAGGGCACGGTGCGGACCATGGAAAACCGCATCACCGACTGCCTGCGCCAGCAGCGCATGCCGATGGCCGATTACGGCTCGCAAGTGATCACCGACCTGACGGTCTACATGGGCGTGCAGGCCGCCGGTGGCCAGATGGCAGCACCCGGTCTGAAGCGCTGAATCAAGGACAACGAGACGCCATGAACCCGATCCGAAAACTCTCCCTCGTCCTTGCCGTCATCGCCGTCGCCGGCTGTGCCGCGCCGCAGGTCGGCAGCGAAGCCTCAAGCCTCGATGCCAGAACTGCGGCCGCGCTGGCCTCGTCGTTTACCGGCGCACCGCCCGAATGGCTGCAGCGTCTGGTGCAGGACGACGTGCAGGCCCAATGCAGTACTGCGCGTGGCAGGCCGTCCGGCGACGTGGCTGGGGCCATCGTCCTGAGTCAGCAGGCCGCGCTCAAATACCCGGACAGCGGCCTTATGGGCGACTGGAAGAACGGCGAAAAGATCGCCCAGAGCGGCGTCGGCCTCCAGTTCTCGGACAAGCCGGGCACCGTGCCGGGTGGCAACTGTTACGCCTGCCACCAGATCGCCAAGGCCGAGATCGCTCACGGCACCATCGGCCCGAGCCTGCTCGGCTACGGCAAGCTCAGAGGCCAGTCGGAAGCGATCCAGAAATACACCTACGGCAAGATCTACAACGCGCAGGCCTATGTTCCTTGCTCGCTGATGCCGCGCTTTGGTCACAAGGGCATCCTCAACGAACAGCAGATGAAGGACCTCACGGCCTTGCTGCTCGATCCGGCCTCGCCGGTGAACCAGTGAGCTTGATTGCGCCCAGCCGCGCGCGCCTTCGCCTCTGGAGCCTTCGATGAGCCTGAGCCGTCGCGAATTCCTCAATGTGCTGGCGATCGCCAGCGCCAATGGCCTGATGCTCGACAGCCCGCTGGCGCTGGCCGGCGACCGTGATGCGCTGTACGACCTCGCGCCGTTCGGCAATGTCAGCCTGCTGCACTTCACCGACTGCCACGCGCAGTTGCTGCCGAATTACTTCCGCGAACCGGACGTCAATCTCGGCATCGGCAGCATGCGCGGCAAGGTTCCGCATCTGGTCGGCGAGCATCTGCTGAAGGCGATCGGCGTGAAGGCCGGCTCGATCGAAGCCCATGCCTTCACCTGTCTCGATTTCACGGCCGCCGCGCAGCGCTACGGCAAGATCGGCGGCTTCGCGCATCTGGCGACCTTGGTCAAGCGCGTTCGCGCCAGCCGGCCGGGCGCGGTGCTGGTCGATGGCGGCGACACCTGGCAGGGCTCGGGTACCGCACTGTGGAGCAACGGTCAGGACATGGTCGATGCCTGCAAGCTGCTCGGTGTCGATGTCATGACCGGCCACTGGGAGTTCACGCTCGGTGCCGAGCGGGTGCAGGAAATCATCGCCAAGGACTTCGACGGCAAGATCGACTTCGTGGCCCAGAACGTCGCCACCACCGATTTCGGCGACCCGGTGTTCAAGCCCTACGTGATCCGCGAGATCAACCAGGTGCCGGTCGCGATCGTCGGTCAGGCGTTCCCGTACACGCCGATCGCCAATCCGTCCTATCTGGTGCCCGACTGGTCGTTCGGCATCCAGGACGCGCGCATGCAGGCAACGGTCATTGATGCACGCGCCAAGGGCGCGAAAGTCGTCGTGGTGCTGTCGCACAACGGCATGGACGTCGATCTGAAGATGGCCAGCCGGGTCACCGGAATCGACGCCATCCTCGGCGGCCACACCCATGACGGCGTCGCCCAGCCGGTCAGCGTCGCCAACGCCGGCGGCAAGACCCTGGTCACCAACGCCGGCAGCGCCGGCAAGTTCCTCGGCGTGCTCGATTTCAAGGTCGCCGACGGCAAGGTCAGCGACTTCCGATACAAGCTGCTGCCGGTGTTCTCGAACCTGCTGCCGGCCGATGCCGACATGCAGGCGCTGATCGACCGCCATCGCAAGCCCTACCTCGACAAGCTCAACGAGAAGCTGGCCGTGACCGAAGGCCTGCTGTATCGCCGAGGCAACTTCAACGGCAGCTTCGATCAGCTGATTCTCGATGCGCTGCTGAAGCAGAAGGACGCCGAAATCGCGTTCTCGCCGGGCTTCCGCTGGGGTGCCAGCCTGCTGCCCGGTCAGGCGATCACCATGGAAGACCTGATGACCCAGACCGCGATGAGCTATCCGTACACCACGCTCGTCGAGATGAAGGGCGACACCATCAAGACCATCCTCGAAGACGTCTGCGACAACCTGTTCAACGACGACCCGTACTACCAGCAGGGCGGCGACATGGTCCGCGTCGGCGGCATGCAGTACGCCTGCGAACCGGGCGCGAAGATCGGCTCGCGGATCCGCGACATGACCCTGGCCGGCAAGCCGCTCGACGCGGCGAAGACCTACAAGGTTGCCGGCTGGGCACCGGTGTCGCCCGCCGCCCGCGACGCCAACACCGAGCCAGTCTGGGATCTGGTGGCGCGTCACCTGCGCGAGGTGAAGACCGTCAATCCGGTGCTCAATGTGCCGAAGCTGATCGGGGTCGGTGCGAATCCGGGGCTGGTCTGAGACCGTTGCGTCGAAGCTCAACGGCAACCGTTAAACGCAAAGGCGCAAAGGGAACAGAAAGGACGCAGAGGAAAACCGGAATGACCAGGCGTTCCCGTGATGACCCGCGCAAGCCCTTCTCCCCCCGGGAGAAGGGTTGGGATGAGGGTCTTGCCAGCGAAGGAAGCCCCCGACTGCGAGGTTCGTGGATCGCAGTTCTATTATTCGCTGCCCTGATTCTCGGCTGCACGCATGACACTCGGCGCGACAGCCCAACCGCCGTGCCGGTGCTCAAACCGATCCGGGTCGGCCCGCACAGCTGGTACGTCGAAGGCGCGCCGGGTGTCGCCAGTCAGGTCAACCGGGGCTACAACTCGAACGCCGGCTTCGTGGTCACTGACGCGGGCGTGGTGGTGATCGACACGCTCGGCACGCCCGCACTCGGCGCGGCGCTGATCGCGGCGATCCGCACGGTCACTGCCCAGCCGATCGTCCGGGTGATCCTCACGCACTTCCACGCCGATCATTTCTACGGCCTGGCCGCGTTCAAGGCGCTCGATGTCGAGGTCTACGCGCAGGTCGCCGGCATCCGCTACATCGACAGCCCCGAAGCGCGCCGCCGCCACGCCCAGCGGGCGCGCGATCTCGCGCCCTGGGTGCAGGCGCGTGATCGCCCGCCTGGTGCCGATTACTGGATCGACGACTACGCCGGCTTCACCCTCGGCGGCCTGCGCTTCGAGCTGACCCATCTGGGGCCCGCGCATTCGCCGGAAGACCTGATCGTGCAGGTGATCGACGATCAGGTGCTGTACTCCGGCGACATCCTGTTCGCCGGCCGCATTCCCTTCGTCGGTGAAGCCGACAGTCGCGAATGGCTGGCCACCACGGCACGCCTGCTGGCCTTCCAGCCGCGGGTGATGGTCGCTGGCCACGGCCCGGCGTCGCGCGATCCGGGTCGCGATCTGGTGCTGACCCGCGACTACATCGCCGACCTGCGTGCCCGCATGGCCCGCGCGGTCGACACGCTGACCGACTTCGATGCCGCCTATGCCGCTGAAGACTGGTCGCGCTGGTCCCGCTTGCCCGCCTTCGAGGATGCCCACCGTGCCAATGCCTACAACGTCTACTTGCAGGTCGAGCAGGAAGCGCTGCGCGGCGAAGCCGATGCCGCGATCGAATCCAGCGATCCGCCGGATTAGCACCGCGATCTGCGCGCTGCTGATCGGCTTCGGCAGTGCAAGCGCCGCGGAACCGGGGCGCAATGACGGCCGGTTGCTGACTGCCGACCTGCATGCCGATGCCGCCGCCGTGCCGATCGACGGCGTGCTGGTGCTGCTGTTCAGCCTGCCGGACTGTCACTGGTGTCACGCGGTGCGCAGCGGCTACCTGCTGCCGCTGCTGCGCGAACCGGCGGCCAACGCCGACCTGCGGATTCGCGAACTGCGTCTGAGCGGCGAGCCGGTGATTGACCTCGACGGTGAGCATCGCGACATCGACACGATCGCCGCGCGCTGGTCGGTCAAGGCCGCGCCGACGGTGCTGTTCCTCGACCGTTGCGGCGGCGAATTGGCCGAGCCGCTGGTCGGCGGTGATGTCGCCGGCTTCTACGCGGCCTATTTCGACCGGGCGCTGGCTGCTGCCCGAGCCCGTGCAGCGGCCCGGGATTCCACAATTTGCTGATCTGAATCAGAAGCTTGCAAGAAGTCGTGCAGCATTCTTCAGTCGCGTTTCGGCACCGTTATTACTTTTTTGTCTATCTATATACAAAAATAGTTGTCATCTTGACAAAGCCTAAATACACTCGCGTCGAGCAACGAAAACAGTGCGCAGCTGCTGGATGGCAGGCCCGCGCAGTCCACGAGAGGAGAACCACCGCGATGACCAGAAGCCCGAAAGGACTGCCGCTGCGCAGCCGCCCGATTCCGCCACCGGAGCGCTGCGCATGAGCGCCATGACGTCTTCGTCCGGACCGCGTCCGTTCTGGCAGCCGCATCTGGCCGGCGTGCTGCTCGGCCTCGGTCTGCTGATGACCTTCGTGCTGACCGGCCACGGCCTCGGGGCCAGCGGCTTCACCACGGCGCTGGCTGCGACCACGGCCGATGTGGTGGCCCCGGCTACCACCGAAAGCAGCAGCTACTGGGGCCCGATGTTCGAGAACGGCCGCAATCCGCTCGACAGCTGGATTACCTGGCAGGTGATCGGTGCCGCGATCGGCGCGCTGATCGGCGCGATGACTGCCGGCCGCTTCCAGATCAGCTACGACGGCCCGGTGCGCCTGAGCAAGCCGAAGCGTCTGGCGATGGCCTTTGCTGGCGGTGCCATCTCCGGCCTCGGCGCGCGCATCTCGCTGGGCTGCACCAGCGGCCTCGGTCTTTCCGGGGCGGCCACGCTGGCTTCAGCCGGCTTCCTGTTTCTGGGCGGTTTCTTCATCACCGGCGCGATCATCGGTCTCGCCACCAGGAGGATCTGGCAATGAGCTTTCCACTCGGTATTGGCGGCGTCGCGTCCGGCCTGATCTGCGGCCTGGTATTCGGCTTCGCGCTGGAACGCGCCGGCTTCGGCAGTGCCACCAAGCTCACCGCGCAGCTGCGCTTCAAGGACTGGGCGGTGTTCAACGTGATGTTCACGGCGATCCTCGTCGCAGCGGTCGGCCTGTACGTGCTGCAACTGGTCGGCATGGTCGACATCGACCAGATCTACATCCCCAGCGCCTTTCTGTGGGCAACCCTGCTCGGCGGTGTCGGCGTCGGTGCCGGCATGAGCATCGGCGGCTACTGCCCGGGAACTTCGGTGGTCGGTTTCTGCTCCGGCAGGATCGACGCGCTGATGTTTTTCGGCGGCCTGATCTTCGGCACCTTCATCTTCGCCGGTGCCTACGACTTTCTGGAGCCGATGCTGACCGCTTTGCCGGCCCCGGAAGCCCAGACCTTGCCCGAACTGCTCGGCGTGCCGACCTGGGTCGTGCTCGGTGCGCTGATCGCTGTCGCCGCGACAGTCGGCTACCTGACCACCCGCAAGCCGGCTGTGTCGTCGACCGCTTCCGCCTGACCGACCGGCCGAGTTCTCCGCTACCGGCGCGCGGCCGTGCTGCGCGCGCCGGCTTTTCCCTTTCCGCATTCGAGATTCCGATGACCACGCGCACTCGTCGTTCCCGCTTGTCGCAGGCCCTGCCTGCGCTTGCCACCGCACTGGCGGCCATCGCCGCGATGCCGGCCGCCCACGCCGCGCCCACCGACGCCCCGAAGTCCGATACCAGCAAGCCTGCGGAAACCGCGAAGCCGGCCGACACCGCAGCCCCGGCTGAAAAGCCCGCTGAACCGACGGCCCCGGTCAAGAAGAAGCGCGCCGCCAATCCCTGCGCCGGCCAGTAGGCCGGGCTGCGAGCCAAGCCCATGCCGCAAGCCGTCGACAGCAGCGCCCTGCTCGATGCCTGTAGCGCTCGGGCCTTGCGCGGCATGGCCGACGCGGCGTTGGTGGTCGTCGAGCAGGCGCAGCGCTGGGCCGACGCCGGGCAATCGGCGCTGCATGCGCTGATCGGCGAGCAGACGCCCGATGCCTGGCAGCACTATCCCGAAGGCGACGCCCGCGATCCCCGGTCCGGCTACCGCTGGTACTACCACTGCCATGACGACCGCCGCCCGAACGGCGAACACGGTCATTTCCACCTGTTCTCGGAAAATGCCGCCGGGAGTCGCAGCGCGCCGACCTTGACCCATCTGATCGCCATCGGGATCGACGCGCGCGGCCTGCCGCTGCGCGCGTTCACGGTCAACCGCTGGGTCACCGACGAAGTCTGGCGCGATGCCGCGCAGGTGCTGCGGTTGCTGGCGCGCTTCCTGGTCGAAGGCGCGGGCGTGCAGGGCGAGATCGGCCGCTGGCTGGCGGCGCTGACACGGTTGTTCGCGCCGCAGATCCGCAACATCGTCATCGAACGCGACGCCGTGATGGCCGGCCGCGCCGCAGGTGGCCGTCGACCGAATCTGCGCGACGACCGCCGTCTCGAAGTGATCAGCCAGTGCCACCTGTCGCTGGCCGGGCAGATCGACGCGATCGACGGACGGTTGAGCGTTGGCCGGACCCGATCGCCCCGCAAGCCGCCAGCGACGCTGGCCCATCACCCGGAGTGCGCCGCATGAAGCTCATCCATCTGTCTCGAATGCTGGCGGTCGCGGTCGCCGCCGTGCTGCCCGATGTCCATGCCGATGTCAGCCTGCCCGGCCCGGTGGTCAACGCCCAATGGCTGGCCAGCCATCTCGACGAAGTCACCGTGCTCGACGTGCGCAGCGATGTCGATGCCTACACCGGCGCGCCCGAATTCGACGTCAATGAAAAGACCGGCGCGAAGACCCTGGTCACGGTCGGCGGGCATATCCCGAACGCGCTGCTGGTCGACTTCGATCGCACCCGCGTCGATCGCGTGATCGACGGCCGCAAGGTGCAGAAGCTGCTCCCGGAGCAGGCCGCCTTCGAAGCGCTGATGCAGGACGTCGGGCTCACGGCGGCGAAGCCGATCGTGATCGCCGCCAACGGCCAGACGGTCGACGAGATCGACATGGCGGCGCGCCTGTACTGGTCGCTGAAGGTCTACGGCGAGGACCGCATCGCGATTCTCGACGGCGGCGATGCCGGCTGGCTGGCTGCCGGGCAGGCGCTGGTCAGCGACAAGGCCGCCACCGTGAAAGGCGACTGGAAAGCGACTGCCGAGCGCCGTGAACTGCTGGCCGAAGCGGCCGATGTCGAAAGGGCGGTTGACGCGAAAGTGCAGCTGGTCGATGCCCGGCCGCTGCCGCAGTACGCCGGGCTGACGTTCAAGAAACCGCTGGTCACCGCTGGCGGCCATGTCGCTGGGGCGCGCAACCTGCCGACCGATGTCCATACCAAGTCTGTCGGCGGCGCGCAGATGTTCCTGACCGCAGCCGAATATCGCGGCGTGATGAAGCTGCAGGGCATCGACCCGGCAGCGCCGTCGATTTCCTATTGCAACACCGGCCATCTCGCTTCCGGTGCCTGGTTCGTGATCAGCGAAGTGCTTGGCAACAAGAGCGTACGGCTTTACGACGGCTCGATGCACGACTGGACGACGTCAGGGCATGCTGTGGTCAATCTTTCGAACGATGGCTGACGGCAATGAATCTTTACGATCGCTACGTGATGCCCTGTCTCATCGACGGCTGCTGCGGCATGCCGGCGGTGCAGAAGCAGCGCGCCCGGCTGCTGCCGCGCGCCAAGGGCCGGGTGCTGGAAATCGGTATCGGCACCGGCCGCAACCTGCCGTTCTACGATCCGGCCAAGCTCGCATCACTGGAAGGTCTGGACCCGGCCGGGCAGATGAACGCCAAGGCGATGCAGCGTGCGAAGAAGGCCGGCATCGAGGTGCAGATCGTGACGCTGTCTGCCGAAACCATTCCCGCAGATGACGCCAGCTACGACACCGTGGTCTGCACCTTCACCTTGTGCACGATTCCAGACCCGATCAAGGCGCTGCACGAGATGCGCCGGGTTTTGAAGCCGGGCGGCCAGATGCTGTTCTGCGAGCATGGGCTTGCGCCGGATGCCGGGGTCAGCAAGTGGCAGCACCGACTGACGCCGTGGTGGAAACCGATCGCCGGCGGCTGCCATCTGAATCGCGACGTGCCGTCGATGCTCGAAGCGGGTGGCTTCCGCGCCACCGAAATCGAATCGAGCTACCTGAAGGGGCCGAAGCCGCTGGTCTGGGTGACGCGCGGGGTTGCGGTTCCGGCCTGAGTCAGCTCAGTTGTCCGGCGCGCCGGCTTCGATCCAGCGCACGAACAAGGTCAACTGACCGTCATCGAGCGGCCGCGGCGGATCGTTCATCGGCATGCGATTGCCGCTGCCGCCGGCTTTGAGCTGGGTGTCGCGCAGCTTGTGGACCAGATAGCTCTGCTCAGGCGCACCCGGCGTGACCCTCGGCATCGGCGCTTCGCTGCTCGCCGCCAGCAGCGAGGCCCGCGCCACCCGCCGGCCGAGGTTCAGGCCGCCATTTTCGGCGCCGGTCACGTGGCAGAACACGCATTGGGCGTCGAGGATCGGCTGGATCTGGGTCTTGAAGCTGACTGCTGCGTCGTCGGCCATTGCGGTGGACGCGGTCAGCAGCAGCGTGGCGAGCGAAAGCCGCGTCATGTCCGCACCGGCTCGGCCGCGGCCGCCGCACCGGCCAGATAGCCGAAGGTCATCGCTGGACCGATGGTGCCGCCCCCGGCCCAGTAGGCGGCACCGGCCGGGCTGGCGACGCAGTTGCCGGCGGCGTACAGGCGCGGAATCGGTTTGCTCTGCCCGTCGAGCACCTGTCCCTGCGGATTGATCACCGGGCCGCCCTTGGTGTCGAGCGTGCCGGCGCCGAGGATCACCGCGTAGTACGGGCCGCTGTCGGCAATCGGGTGCATCGTGATGTTCGGATAGGGATTCGGCGCCTTGGCGGCGTTCATGAACTGGAACGCGATCTCGATGGTCGCCTGGCCGCGCGCGTAGTCCTCGTCGATGCCCTTCTTCGCGGCCGCGTTGTAGCGCTTGAGCGTGCCGCGCAGGGTCTTGACGAAATCCTTGTCGAGCTTCAGCCCGCCGGTGTGACTGGCGATCTTCGTCAGGCGCGCTTCGATGTTGGCGGCCAGCGCTTCGAGTGTTGCCCCTTCGATGATCTGGTCGAGCCTGGCATTGGCGGCCGGAATCGGGTCGTAGCCCGCGTAGTGCTTGGCGGTGCGCGCATCCCAGATCATGAAGCCGAGCAGGTTCGGGTATTCGCCCTTCACCGGGTCCCAGGTGAAGTGCGCCTGGGTGCGCTCGTTGTACTGGATCTTCTCGTTGACGAAGCGGCGGCCGTGGCGATTGACCTGGATCATGCTGTCGCCCGGTGTCGACCAGACATCGACCGGCACGCTGCGCGTTTTCAGTGCCACTTCGACCGGCACCTGCCCCCACCAGGCATGGCTCATGTTGCCGAGCACCGCCCCGGCGCGCTGGGCAATGGCGATGAAATCGCCGGTGCTGCCCGGTGCGGCACAACCGCCCCAGATGTGGCCTTTCAGATGGCTGCGCGTCAGTTCCGGGTTGTGGGTGAAGCCGCCGCTGGCGAAGACCACGGCGCGCTTCGCCTTGAAGGCAACCGGTGCGGCATCGCCGCGATCGACCATCAGGCCGTTGATCGCACCGCTGGCATCGCGGGTGACATCGAGCACCGCGTGATCGAGCAGCAGCTGGATCGGCAGCTTGTCGAAACCCTGCTGCAAGGCCCAGAGCAATGAATCGCCGGAGCCGCCGTTGTTCGGCCAGATCACCCGCTCCGGATGACCGCTGACATCGGGCACCAGAGAACGGCCGCGATGCACAGTGTTTTCGGGGATGTCCGAGTAGTAGTCCGGATAGGCCTTGCCTTCCCAGGTCATCCACGGCACCAGCTTCAGGCCGGTGGTGGCGACCAGCGTGTCGAGTACGCGGCTCGCGTTGTCGTAGAACGCGGCGATCAGATCGAACTCGGGTTGCGAGATGCCGAGCAGCGGATCGCTTGCCACGTAACGCTGCGGATGCGCCAGCCGCACCATGTAGCGCAGTGCGTCGATCCGGGTATCGGCCACGCCCTGGCCCTTCAGCCAGGCGTTGTCGGGAATCCAGAACACGCCGCCGGACTTGGCCGTGGTGCCGCCCTTGAACGGCAGCTTTTCGAGAATGATGACGCTGGCACCGCGGCTGGTCGCCGCCAGGGCGGCAGCAGTGCCGGCGATGCCGCTGCCGACGATCAGCACGTCGGCTTCGGCAACCCAGGTCGGGCTGCTGGCAGCCTCAGCTTTGCCCGGCAGCAACGATGCGGAGGCCGCGAACGAGCCGGCGGCGAGGCCTTTGAGCACGGCGCGTCGCGAAGTGGCCTGTTCGGCGGTAGCAACGGACATACCCGCCGCATCACGGCGATCCTGTTTGTTCACGCTGCTCTCCTCGCGGCCGTGATGGCCGTCGTTAGTTTTTGTTATCGAAACTCAAGCCAGCGCATCGGCAACCCGATCGGCCTTCACCCACTTGTCCAGCACATGCAGCGAATGACGGATCAGCATTTCCGCGTCCTGCAGGATCATCGTGTCCTTGGCGCGCGCATCCAGCCCGCGCTGGATGCGCTCGCAATTGGTCACGTCCTCCAGCACCACTTCCGCCCAGCGGCAGGCGTAATGCTCCAGTTGCAGGCGGTGGCGGATCGACATCGTTTTCGGGATGTAGATCTTCAAGGTCCAGTGGGTGCGGTCGTGGGCGACCGGCCAGAACTCGTGGGTCCAGAAGCCGCCGGTGGAGTAGTCGATGTTGAAGTTCGGGAACAGCCAGGTGACGTCGGCGGACCAAGAGCGATCCTTGGTCGGATTGATCGCCGGATGCGCGGTGAGTGCTGCCGCGTTGTCGCTGGCATCGCCGCCAAGCACGCCGCCGGTGTCCTGTACATAGACCAGGGCTTCGACCTTCGAGGTCGGCGACGGCACGTAGTCCGGATTGCCGTAGGCCGAGAAGTGACGATGGATGCCGTGCGCCATCGCGCTCAAGGGACGCGCGTAGCGGTTTTCCTCGGGATGCGCGAAGCCCGGCGCCAAGGTGGCCGGATGCAGCGACGGCACGTGGTACGGCTCGGCGAAGGCGTCGGCAATCAGCTTCCAGTTGGCCTTGAAATCGGCCTGGATGACGATGGTTTCATCCAGATTGAAGTACGGAATGCCGGCGTAGCGGGTGCCGAAGGGGCCGAGGAATTCGGCCAGCGTCACTTCCGGCTTCTTCTGGTGATTGAGGAAGATGAAGCCCTCCCAGACTTCGCAGGCGATCGGCGTCAGGCCGCAGGATCGTCTGTCGAGATCGAAGAAGTGCTTCTGGTCGGGCACGCCGATCAGTTCGCCGTCATTGCGGTACTGCCAGTTGTGATACCGGCAGACCAGACGTTCGGCCACGCCACAAGTCTGGTTGACCACCAGATTGCCGCGATGACTGCAGACGTTATGGAAAGCGCGAATGCGGTCGTGCTTGTCGCGCGTCACCAGCACCGAAGCCTTCCAGATCTCGATGTCCTTGGTGAAGTAGCTGTTCACCTGCGGCAACTGCTCGACCCGTCCGATGCACAGCCAGGCGCGCTTGAAGACGCGCTCGCGTTCCAGTTCGAAGAATTCGGGCGAGCGATACGGCTCCACCGACACCGGGCCGGTGCCGAGACCGGCGGCATGGGTGAAGCTGCGCTCGTCGATGATGTGGCGCGTGGCCGCTGGACGTTCGATCACGCTGCTCATCGGCTGCCTCCACCGTGCGGCCAGGGGCCTTCGGTGATTCGCACCGCACTCGGCCAGGTGGAATCGAAGGCGCGCGGCGCGCCGTGCATCTCCACGGCGATCGCCGCGTGGTTCATCGCCAGCAGCAGCTTGAAAAGGCGCTCGCTGGCCGGCGGCATGAACCCAAGCGCGAACTGCTCGCAGTGGACGATCGCCTGTTCGGCACGCGCGACAATGGCGTCGTAGAAGCGCTGGATGTCGTCCATGTCGGCGGTGGAGCGGGCGGCGCGGCGCTGGTCGTTGGTCTCCAGCGACCAGTACGGCACGAAGGCTTCGAGTTCCTCGAAACCTGGCGGCAGGCTCGGGCTTGCTGCGGTCATGCGTTTCTCCTCATCCGGTTGAACCCGTCCGCTTCTGGTGGCGGATCGGGCGGTGTCGCTATTTCGAAACGGCTTCCAACTCCGTGCTGGCTTCGCGGCGGCGCTGGGACAGCGGCAATTCGCCGTGAGTGATGCCGGCCAGCGCGAAGTGTTCCTGACCGAGTTCGTGGATCAGCACGCGCACCGAATCAAGCGGCACGCCGAGTGCGGCGACGGCGGCCTCGCTCAACGCGGCATGCAGCGCGCGCTTCTGGGCCACGGTGCGGCCTTCAAGCATGTTGACCTGGATGATCGGCATCGGTGTCGCGCGCCTCCGGACTTTGCTGCGCCTTGCAAGTGCTGCCGAAACTAGTGCCCCGGGGTGCGTCCGTCTAATACCTTTGGCCGCCCGGGGTGATACAAGATCGGCATCGCCCGCCGCCGAATTCGAGTGAAACCGTCATGGCTTCCAGCTTCATGGATTTCCGCCGCCTGAGCTGTTTCGTCGCCGTGGTCGAGCAGAAAAGCTTCCGCGCCGCGGCGCTCAAGCTGCACATCTCGCAGCCGCCGCTGACCCGCCATGTGCAGATGCTGGAGGAGTCGCTGGGCGTGCAGCTGCTGATCCGCAGCGCCGCTGGTGTGGAACCGACCGCCGCCGGCCAGTTGTTCTTCAAGGAAGCCCGCAACCTGCTGGCGCTGGCGAGTCAGGCCGGCGAGCGCGTGCGGCTGGCCGGACAGGGGCGGATCGGCCGGCTCGATGTCGGCGTGTTCGGCTCGGCGATCCTGGGTGCGATTCCGAAGATCGTCCGCGAGTTTCGCGAGCGGCGGCCCGATGTCGAAGTGGTGCTGCACAGCCTCGATCGCTCGGCGCAATTGAAGGCGCTGCGCGAGCGGCGCATCGACGTCGGCTTCAACCGCTTCTTCGCCGAGGAGCCGGATCTGGTCTGGGAAGTGATCCAGACCGAGCCGATGTCGGTGGTGGTACCGGAAAGCCATCCGCTGGCGAAGCGCGCCAGCCTGTCGCTCGCGGAGCTGTCACGCGAGCCGCTGGTGCTTTATCCGCGCGCGCCGCGCCCCGGTTTCATCGACTATCTGATGCGCCTGTTCCACGACCGCGGCCTGACGCCGCAGCGGGTGCAGGAAGTCGACGATGTGCTGACTGCCACGGCGCTGGTCGCCTCGAACATGGGTCTGAGTCTGGTCACCGAATCGGGCCGCAACCTGAACATTCCCGGCATCGTCCATGTGCCGCTGACGGTCGCCGACCGGGCGACGGTCGAGCTGTGCATCATTCATCGCCGCAATGAGGAAGCCGCGATCCCGCGCGCGTTCGTCGAGGTGGCGCGGGCGCTGGGAAGCGCGTCGGGCAAGCGCGAGTCAGGTCCGGGAAAACGAAGACCGGTGTTGTAGGTCGGGTTTCAACCCGACGGCGCTGCTGCCGATTGAACGCAGCGCCGTCGCCATGAATGGCGACCTACAAGGCACTCCGGATCGCGACCACCGCATCGTGCGCCGACAGATGCACGCGCGCGGGCCCAAGCGCTGCCAGCAAGTCCGTGCCGGCCAGACGATCCATCACCGGCCCCTTGACCTCGGCCAGATGCAGGCGGCTGCTGTGCTGGCGCAGCACGGTTTCCAGCGCTTCGAGCACGTCGAGCCCGCTGGTGTCGATGTAGGCGACACCCGACATCACCAGCACCACGTCCTTCGGTTTCCGCGCTTCGACGATGTGGCTCTGGAGTTCGGATTCCACACGCGGCGCATTGGCGAAATACAGGGTTTCGTCGATGCGGACCAGCAGCAGGCCGGGCCAGGTGCGGACTTCGTGGCGCAGCACGTTGCGGAAGTGCTCGGTCTCGCCGACCTGCCCGACCACCGCGATGTGCGGCCGGCTGGTGCGGTACAGGAACAGCAGCAACGACAGGCCGGCCCCGATCATCAGGCCGCCTTCGACACCGTCGACCAGCACGCCGACGATGGTCGCCGCCTGCGCGGCACCATCGCCCCGGTCGTAGCGCCAGCTATGCGCGAGGCTCTTGAAATCGACCAGTTGCCAGACCGCGACGACGATGATCGCCGCCAGCACCGCCTTCGGCAGCGGTGCCAGCAGACCGGTGAACAGGAACGCCGCCATCGCCACCCAGAGCGCGGTGATCACGGCGGCGAGCTGGGTCCGGGCACCGGCGTCGTAATTGACCATCGAGCGGGCGAAGCCGCCGGCCACCGGCATCGCCCCGGCGATGGCGGCGACGATGTTGGTGCTGCCGAGCGCCAGCAGTTCGCGATCGGGATCGACCTTTTCCTGCCGCCGGAACGCCAGCGCCTTGGCCACCGAGATGCTTTCGACGTAGCCGATCACCGCGATCAGCGCCGCCGGTGCCAGCAGTTGCAACCAGCCGTCTTCGGCGAGGAAATGCAGCGACAGGCCGGGCAGACCGTGCGGAATCTGGCCGACCACGGCGACGCCCCAGCGACCGTGGGCGTCGAACACGGCCGACAGCACGGTGGCGGCGATCACCAGCAGCAGCGGCGCGGTGCGGCCGACGATGCCGGCGGTTTCGCGCTTCACGCCGATGCGCGTCAGCAGGTTCATCAGCGGCGCACGCGCCGCGAACAGCAGCAGCAGCGCGCCGAGCCCGAAGGCCAGGGTTTCGCTGTCGAGTTGGTCGCGGCCTGCGTACAGCGCCGCCACGATGCCTTCGCTGCCGGCATCGCGCGGCACCGGAATGCCGCTCAGGCTCGACAGCTGGGTGCCGACGATGAACAGCGCCGCCCCGGTGGTGAAGCCGGACAGCACCGGGTGGCTGATGAAGCTGGTCAGCCAGCCGAGCTTCAATGCGGCCATCGCCAGCAGGATCGCGCCACTGAGCGCCGACAGGATCAGCGCCCCGCTCAGGTAGCGCGCCGGATCGTCACCGGCATAGGGAATCAGTGCGGCCGAGACCATCACCGCCGCCACCGCCACCGGCCCGACCGCCAGCACCCGGCTGGAGCCGAGCAGCGCGTAGACGATCACCGGCAGCACGCTGGCGTACAGGCCGACTTCCGGCGGCAGGCCGGCCAGCAGCGCATAGGCCAGCGCCTGCGGGATCAGCAGGATCGCGGTGATGGTGCCGGCGATGCCGTCCTGCGCCAGTTCGCCGGACGACGCCCGACGCAGGTCGTCCAGCAGCGGGAAGTGCTTCAGCCAGCCGGAGGCTCCGCCATCGGCCACGGTGTCAGGCGTTTCCGCAGGCCAGATTGGCCGGCACGGCGATGTCCATCAGCTTCGGATTCGGCAGGTTCAGGCCGTTCATGATCGCCACGTATTCGGCCTCGGTCTTGCCGGCCAGACGCGGGTTGTGATGCCGTTCCTCGCCGATCGACGAGGCGTTCCAGCCCTTGTAGTCGTGGCCCGGGTAGACGGTGACCTCGTCGGGCAGCAGGAACAGCTTGTTGACGATCGAATCCCAGCTCTTGTGCGGGTCGCCACCCTGGAAATCGGTGCGGCCGGAGCCGCGGATCAGCAGCACGTCGCCGGTGAACACCGCTTCCGGCTTCGCCGGATTCAGCAGGAAGCTGAACGATTCATCGGTGTGGCCGGGGGTGTAGATCGCTTGCAGGATGATGCCGTCGAGCTTCACCTGCTCGCCTTCGCGAATCTGCTCGGACACGCAACTGGCCTTGGTGAACTCGCCCATGATGGTCACGCAGCCAGTGGCATCGCGCAGTTCGCCGAGCGCGGTGATGTGGTCGGCGTGGGTGTGGGTGTCGATGGCGCGGATCAGCTTCAGATCGAGCGCACGGATCGCGGCCAGATAGTGATGGGCCTGCTCCTTGACCGGGTCGATGATCACGGCTTCACGACCGTGGCCGGATGCCATCAGATAGGTGTAGGTGCTCGACACCGGATCGAAGAATTGACGGAAGATCATCGGGCTGCCCTCGCAGTGATTTGTATATAAAAAAACGGTATATCGTTATTCACTAATGATATTTTAAGCTCGGAATCTTGATAATTCAAGGACCTGCAAGCCAAGGAACCGCCATGTCGAAGCTTCCATCCTCCGATGCCACCGCTCCCGCCATCCTGATCGTCGGTGGCGGCGCGGCCGGCATCACCGTTGCCGCGCTGCTGCGCAAGGCGAATCCGGCGCTGCGAGTCACGCTCGTCGATCCCGCCGACCATCACTATTACCAGCCGGCGTGGACGCTGGTCGGCGGCGGTGCCTACGACATTGCAGCCACCCGCCGGCCGATGGCCGCCCTGATCCCGGGCGGCGTCGAGTGGATCAAGGCCCGCGCCGAAGGCTTCGATCCGGCGAAGAGCGAAGTGCTGCTCGAAGGCGGTCGCCGCGTTGGTTACGACCATCTGATCGTCGCCGCCGGCCTGCAACTCGATTTCGCGAAGATCGAAGACCTTGAAGCCACGCTGGGCAAGAACGGCGTGTCGAGCAATTACCGCTTCGATCTCGCGCCCTACACCTGGCAGGCGCTGAGCCAGCTCAAGGGCGGCCGCGCGCTGTTCACCCAGCCGGCGATGCCGATCAAATGCGCCGGTGCGCCGCAGAAAGCGATGTATCTGGCCGCCGATCACTTTCGCCGCAGCGGCTTGAAGGTCGACACCCAGTTCTTCACGCCGGGGCCGTCGATGTTCGGCGTGCCGTTCTACGCCAAGGCGCTCGACAAGGTGGTCGCCGATTACGGCATCACCGCGCGCTTCGGCCATCAATTGGTGGCGGTCGATGGCCCGGCCAAGCGGGCGATCTTCGAGACCGGCCCGGCCGATGCCCGCACGCGCGTCGAGGAAGCCTTCGATTTCCTGCATGTGGTGCCGCCGCAGTCGGCCCCGGATTTCATCAAGCAAAGCCCGCTGGCCGATGCCGGCGGCTGGGTGGCTGTCGACAAGCAGACCCTGCGCCACAGCCAGCACGCCAATGTCTGGGGCCTGGGCGATTGCACGACCACGCCGAACTCCAAGACCGCTGCGGCGGTGCGCGCGCAGGCACCGGTGCTGGTCGCCAACCTGCTGCGGGCGCTCGGCGGCGCGCAGGCCGAGCAACATTACGATGGCTACGCCAGCTGCCCGCTGACCACCTCGCGCGGCAAGATCATGCTGGCCGAGTTCCTTTATGACGGAGTGGTCGCACCGAGTTTTCCGGCCGACCCGCGCATTCCGAGGCGCAGCTACTGGTGGCTGAAGAAGCACTACCTGCCGTATCTGTACTGGGAGCAGATGCTGCGCGGCCGGCTGGGGCCGGATTGGCATGCGGTGCGCAGCTTCCCGGAAGCAGTGCCGGCGATCAGCCCATGAACCGCTGGTCTCCCCTCTCCCCCCGGGGCCAGAGCATGCCTCTGGCGGCTGGGGGTGAGGGACGCCGCCCGAAGTGAGTGCCGACTTCCGGCCGAGTCCCTCACCCAACCCTCTCCCGGGGGGAGAGGGCTATCAGTGGCGCTCAGATTCCGGATTGGCGTCGCCACTGGCCGGGTGCGAAGCCCGTCCAGCGCTGGAACGCCCGCGTGAACGCGGCCTGATCGGTATAGCCGAGCAACTGCGCGACCTCGGCCAGCTTCAGTCGCGGATCGGCCAGCCAGGATTCGGCCAACTGCCGGCGGGTGGCATCGAGCGCCTGCTGGAAGCTTGATCCAGCGGCATCGAGCTTTCGTTGCAAGGTTCGCGACGAGCAGTGCAGCCGCGCTGCGCAGGCATCGAGGCTGGCATCACCGGCACGCAAGCCTGCGGCGATGGTTTCCCGCAGCCGCCGCTCGAAGTCATCGACCGGCGGCAGCCGCGCCAGCTGCGCCCTCGCCTGGGCATCGAGCAGTGCATGCAGCGCCGGATCGGGCTGGCGCAGCTTCGCAGCGATCAAGCTCAGCGGCAGCCGCACGACCGTGGTCGGCGCATCGAAACCGACTTCGCAGCCGAAGAAGGCGCGATACGGCGCGACATCACGCGGTGAAGGGTTGATGAAGCGAACCAGCGTCGGCGACGCATCGGGTTGCGCTGTGATGTTGCGGGCATAGGCGATCAGGGCGGCGATCGCGCATTCATCGACCCGCTGCCCGGGCCGGCCGCGCTCGTCGCCCCATTCGAGTTGCACGCCATCGGCCAGCATCGTGACCGTCACGCGGTTGACGTCGTAGACCAGCCGTTCGTAGTCCGCGAGCCGCGCCAGTGCTTCGGCGAGCGTGGCGCAACACAGGGTCAGATAGCCGAGCAGTCCGAAGTGCGCAGGCTGGATGCGCGCGCCTACTTCCAGACCCAGCGCTGGGGCATCGAGCACCGCGTCGGCGCGGTCCAGCAGCGCGGCCCAATGGGCGACCGGCACCCGCGCCAGCCCGCTGCCGTCGTCGAGCGGCGCGTTCTCGCCGAGCACCGCCGCCGCATCGCGCCCGCGCGCAGCCAGGTACTCGTGCAACAGCCGCACATAGGTGGCGGACACCTGTCCCTGCATGGTCGGGCTGGTCGCGATTGGCGTGAAAGATCAAAAGAATGGCGGCGGACGATCAAGTCGCGCAAGGGCGATCGGCCCAAAATCGCCGCCATCACAACGAGGAGCGCAGCCCATGCTGATGGAACTGATCGACACCATGTTCGGCCCGCACATCGACTGGAAGCAGGTGGTGCTGACCGCGATGACGCCGCTGTTCCTGATCGGCTTCGCGATCGAATGGCAGGTGATGCGCGGCCGTGGCCGGCGCGAGCCGTTCCAGATCAAGGAAATCGTCGCCAACCTGATGCTCGGCGGCGCCTATCAGGTGTTCGAGGTGATCGCCCACGCGCTGATCACCGCCGCTGCCGTCGCCTGGTTCTGGCAGCACCGGCTGATCGACAAATTGCCTGTCAATGCACTGACCATCCTGCCGATCTTCTTCGCCGTCGAGTTCTGCTACTACTTGTTCCACCGCGGCAGCCACCGCGTGCGCTGGTTCTGGAGCGCGCACGTCGTCCACCACAGCGGCCGGGTGATGAACATGACCACGGCGATGCGCCAGAGCCTGCTGTATTCGATCACCGGCTGGTGGCTGTTCTGGATGCCGATGGTGCTGCTCGGCGTGCACCCTTCCGTGGTGTTTTTCCTGTACGGCGTGAACCTGGCCTACCAGTATTTCGTCCACACCGAGGTGGTCGACAAGCTGCATCCGTGGATCGAATACCTGTTCAACACGCCGTCACATCACCGCGTGCACCACGGCCGCAACCCGCAGTACATCGACAAGAATTTCGGCGGCGTGCTGATCCTGTTCGACCGCTGGTTCGGCAGCTTCGAGCCGGAAGTCGAGCGCGTCGACTACGGCATCGCCGTGCGCCAGCCGACCAGCTACAACGCCATCATCCTGAACTTCCACGAGTTCGCCGACATGTGGCGCGACGTGCTGCGCCCTGGTGCCCTGATCGAGCGGCTCAAGGTGCTGGTGATGCCGCCGGAGTGGCAGCGACCGTCGAAAAGTTGATCTCACGCGGAGGACGCAAAGACGCGGAGAACAGCCCAAGCCCGTCGGCAATCCTTTGCCGACGGGCGTTTGCGTGATGCTGGCTGCAAGCCGCGATGATCACCGCGAGTTTGATGTTTGATGCGTGATGTATGATGCGCAACATCTCCAGCAAGGCATCAACCCCATGCGCACCACCCTGTCCATCGACGACGACATCCTGCCTGCCGTGCGTCATCTCGCCGAACGTCAGGGCCGCAGCATCGGCGAAGTGATTTCCGCGCTGGCCCGTGAAGCGCTGGCCCCCAAGACGGCGGCGGTTCTCGAACGCAACGGCGTGCCGCTGCTGCAGACGAAGCGCGACGCCACGCCGGTCAGCCTCGAGCTCGTCAACCAGTTGCGCGACGAGCAGGCCTGAACCGGTGCGCTATCTGCTCGATGTGAACGTGCTGATCGCGCTCATCGATCCCGCCCACGTTCACCACGATCCGGTACACGAGTGGTTTGCGAAGGTCGGCGCACGGGCGTTCGCGACGTGCCCGATCACCGAAAACGGCCTGCTCCGGATCGTCGGCCATCCGAAGTACCCGAATTCGCCGGGGCCGCCGAACCTGGTCGCGAGTGCGCTCGCCGGCGTCCGCAAACTGCCGGGCCATGCGTTCTGGCCGGACAGCATCAGCCTCGTCGATCACCCGCTTGCCGACGCCTCACTGTTGTCCAGCCACGCCCGGGTGACCGACAGCTACCTGCTGGCACTTGCCCGCGCCAACGGCGGGCGGCTGGCGACGATGGATCGGAAGCTGGCGACCGAGGCGGTGGTCGAAGGGCGGGCGGCGCTGGAGCTGATCTGACCAGCACACGCGCTTTCAACGAATCGAGCGGACACCTGATCCGAACGAACGTACAATAAATCGTACATATCGGAGCAAGCGATGGATGCCATCACCTACAGCGCCGCACGCGCCAATCTCGCCAACACGATGGACCGGGTCTGTCAGGACCACGAGCCCTTGATCATTACCCGCAGCGGCCAGCAGTCCGTGGTGATGCTGTCTCTGGACGACTACAAGTCGCTAGAGGAAACGGCCTACCTGTTGCGCAGCCCGGAAAATGCGCGGCGGCTGCTATTGGCGACTGACGCACTGAACAAGGGTCAGGGCACGGAACGAACGCTGCTGCCGGCACCGTGAAACTCGTCTTCGCCGACGAGGCCTGGGACGACTACCTCTGGTGGCAGCAGCAGGACAAGCGCGTCGTCCGCCGAATCAACGAACTGATCGAAGCCACTCGTCGCGACCCGTTCAACGGCATCGGCAAGCCCGAGCCGCTGCGCCATGCGCTGGCAGGCTACTGGTCACGACGGATCACCGACGAGCACCGGATGGTCTACCGGGCCGAGCGCGATGCCCTGTTGATCGCTCAGCTTCGCTATCACTATTGAAAGGCGTCGAAGCCGAACTGTCTGTTGACTCAATCGCAGCAAGTAGCCCGGGTGCAACCCCGGAGCTTTCCCGTCGCACGCAATCCCGGATTTCATCCGGGCTACGCCACTACCTCGCTGTCTCCGGCCAGACGGAGCATGAAATGAGCAACCTGCGGCCAAAATTAAATACGGTTCAAGAGCTTGGAACACTTTACCTTGGCCAATCAAGATCCATAATGGCTGCAAGCACAATTAAAAATGCTAGCCAAATGTTTCGCGAAAGCTCCTGAATCTGACGCAAACGATCCATATCGCCTTCCTTCGGCGACGACCCAGCAGGACAATTCGACACGTACTCGTATAACAACCAGACCGGCGGAACTAAAGCCCAAAATGTCAGAAGAACAAAGCCGTAAGGATCTTTAGGTCCAATCCAATTCTCTCTAAACATCATCGCCAATGCGGTCGAAATGCAGGCCAGCACCGTTGCAACCCAGGTTACGACCGGCATCTCCGAAAGCTTCATTACACCTGCTCCTCGATTAGATTTCCTGTGCGGCATCTTGCTTTTGTCGGCATGCAAACAATCCCTGATTTAATCGAGGTCCCCGCCGATCAACCATTCCTGATCCGGCTCACCAACGCCGCCGCATAAGCCGAAGTGCTGGCCGACCCACCCAGATCCCCGGTCCGGATGTTGTCGACATTCAGCGTGTCGTTGATCGCGCGGCGCAAGCGCGTGGCCTTGTCGGTCAGATTGACGTGGTCGAGCATCATCGCGGCGGCGAGCAGCAGCGCCGTCGGATTGGCCTTGCCCTGACCGGCGATATCCGGAGCCGAGCCGTGCACGGCTTCGAAGATCGCGGCATCGGCGCCGATGTTGGCGCCCGGGGCCATGCCGAGGCCGCCGATCAGGCCGGCGACGAGGTCGCTGAGGATGTCGCCGAACAGATTGGTGGTGACCAGCACATCGAACTGCCAGGGATCGAGCACCAGCTTCATCGCGCAGGCGTCGACGATGATCTCGCTCATCTGCACTTTGCCGTGGTAACCCTTCTCGATGTACAGGTCGCGGGCGGTCTCCAGGAAGATGCCGGTCAGCGCCTTCATGATGTTGGCCTTGTGCACCACGGTGACCTTCTTGCGGCCGGTGGCGATGGCGAACTCGAAGGCGTATTCGAGAATCCGCCGGCAGCCCTGGCGGGTGTTGATGCCGGTGGACATGCCGACCGCGTGCGGATCGCCGCCGATCGGGATGAAGTGCTCGTAGCCCATGTACAGGCCTTCGATGTTCTCGCGCACCACCACCAGATTGATGTTCTCGTAGCGCTTGCCGGGAATCAGCGTCAGCGCCGGGCGCAGGTTGGCGTAGAGCTGGAATTCCTCGCGCAGACGCACGTTGGAGGAGCGATAACCGCCGCCGGACGGCGTTTCCAGCGGGCCTTTCAGCGCCAGCCGGGTGCGGCGGATCGAATCCAGCGTGGCTTTCGGCAGCGGATCGCCTTCGGCCGTGACCCCCGCCAGGCCGGCGACACAAAGTTCCCAGTCGAACGGCGCTTCGAGCGCTTCGAGCACGGCCAGTGTCGCGTCGACGATTTCGGGGCCGATGCCATCTCCGGGAATCAGGGTGGCGGGAATGCGGGCGATGGTCATGGTCGGGGCTCTTCAGAATGGATCGGGTGCCGCTTCGGATTTGCGCAGCAAGCTTTGCGCCGGGCACCCGAAAGCGAGGCCGATCCGCAAACAATCTGTATCTGACCCCAATTGTTTCCTGACCCCAATTGTTTCAGGCCAGCCGGGTGCGGATCGCGGCAGATACCAGTTCGGCGGTCATTTCCAGGAACACCTTGCCCTGACGCGGCTGGAAGCGTTCGGCGTCGGCCGAGCCCAGCGCGATGAAGCCCAGATGCTTGTCGCGCTCCAGCGGTACCACGGCGGCAGAGGCGATCACCGCCTCGCATTTCGGGAACAGCAGCTTGGCGCGGCCCGCGTCGATCGGGCCGCAGTCGATCAGCCGGGTGCGCAGGAAGTTGTCCCAGGCCTTGGCGATGGCACCGTTGACGTCGATCGGCACGATGCCGTCGATATCGTGGCGCTTGAACAGCGGCGGATGCAGGCCGATGAACACGTCGTCGAGCGCGAAATCGTCGCGCATCGAGGTCCGCAAGGTAGCGGCGATGGCGGCCAGCGATGGCGCGCGGATCAGGTTCAGCGCCAGCTTCAGCATCTTGTCGGCGCGGGTTTCGTTGGCGCGGGCGTTGTCGATCAGCTTGTCGAGCCGTGCTTCGAGGCGCTGGTTCTTGCCTCGGAGCAGTTCCACCTGCCGCTCGATCAGCGATACCGCCGAGCCGGCGGCGTGTGCCACTTCCAGCTGTTCCAGCAGCGCCGGATGGCGGGTCAGCAGCAGCGGATCGGCCGCGAGATAGGCCAGCACCTGCGCTTCGGCGGCCGCAGTCGGCTCGGCCACGGTTTCCGTCAGTTCGGCCACTCGAATCTCCCTTCAAATACGGTGGTGGCCGGCCCGGTCATCAGCACCGGCCGGTCTTCTTTGCCCTCCCATTCCAGCGTCAGCCGGCCGCCGCGCAGGCTCAGTTCGGCGCTGTCATCAAGCAATCCCCAGGCACGGGCGACGGCAAACGCAGCACAAGCCCCGCTGCCGCAAGCCAGGGTTTCGCCCGCGCCGCGCTCGTAGACGCGCAGGCGGGCGTGGCGGCGGTCGACGATCTCGATGAAGCCGACATTGACCGATTCCGGCCACAGCGCATGCTGCTGCAAGAGCGTACCGATGCGCTCGACCTCCGCTGTGTCGATGTCGTCGACCCGGATCACCGCGTGCGGATTGCCCATGCCGGCGGCGCCGAAGCGCACCGTGCTGCCGTCGGCGAGCACGGCCTCGTAATGCGCGGCGCGGGTCGGTGCGGCGAGCGGAATCGCGGAAGGCTCGAAGCGCGGCGCGCCCATGTCCACCGTCACCTGCCCGTCTGCCGTCTGGCGCAGTTCCAGTGATGCGGTCGTGGTCCGCACCCGCAGCGCGGTCTTGCGACTCAGGCCGTGGTCGGCGATGTAGCGGGCCAGACAGCGCGCGCCGTTGCCACACTGGCCGACCTGGGAACCGTCGGCGTTGTAGATGCGGTAGCCGAAATCGGTGTCCGCGTCGGGTGCCGGATCGACCACCAGCACCTGATCGCAGCCGACGCCGAAACGGCGGTCGGTCAGCCGCGCCAGCAGCGCGGCGTCGGGTTCAAAACGGCTGCCGGTGGCATCGACGACGACGAAATCATTGCCGAGGCCGTGCATCTTGGTGAAGGTGAATTCCATGTCGACAGGTTACCGGCTCAGGCTTTGCGATGTCATGGCAAGCCTTGAATTCGCGGGACTTTTCCGGCCCCGGCTGGGCTACGCTGCGCTGCCCGAACCTGCCCTGGAGACTGCCGATGTCCGAACCCGTCCTGCATCGCGGCGGCTGCCACTGCGGCGCGGTGCGCTACACGGTGCGCGCGCCGGCCCGCATCACCGCGCAAAGCTGCAACTGCTCGATGTGCGCCCGCACCGGCTTCCTGCACCTGATCGTGCCGGCCGCCGCGTTCACGCTCGATGCCGGTGGCGACATGCTCAGCGAATACACCTTCAACACAGGCGTCGCGAAGCATCGGTTCTGCAAGCGCTGCGGCGTGAAATCGTTCTATGTGCCGCGCTCGAATCCGGATGGTTACTCGATCAACGTCCATTGCCTGGACCCGGGGACGGTCGAAGCGCTCACGGTGGAAGCCTTCGACGGCCAGAACTGGGAAGCGAACGCGGCCTCGCTGGCGCATCTGTCAACGTAGGTCGGCAATCCCTTGCCGACGCGCTTTCTGTCGAACCGGGGTGTCGGCAAGGGATTGCCGACCTACGGGGCAGGTGAACGCGCCTTGACGCTCAGCGGCACGGTCACCGTGCCGGCTTTCTCGAAGCGCAGTTCCACCGGCACGGTCTGGCCGGCGACCAAGGCGTCGCGAACCCCGATCAGCATCAGATGGATGCCGCCGGGGGCGAGGTCCACCGTGCCACCGGCCGGAATCAGCAGGCCTTCCGGCAGCGCCCGCATCGTCATCTGGCCGTCGGCCATCGACATCTCGTGCAGTTCCACACTCGTTGTTTCGGGGCTGGTGGCCGACAGCAGCCGGTCATCGGCCGCACCCCGGTTGGCGATGGTCATGAAACCCGGCCCGGTGCCGCCAGCGAGCGGGGTTTCGCGCGAGGTGGCGGAGGTGATCAGCAGATCGCCGATGCGGGTTTCGGCGGTGCTCGCCGCTTCAGCAGGCGGCGTTGCCGGCTTGCAGGCGGCGAGCAGCGCTGCCGACATCAGCAGCGCGAACAGCGGGAATCGAGCATTCATCATTGAATCCAAAGGAAATGTAGGTCCGGATTCATCCGGACGCTTTTGTGGTTGGCGAGGGCGTAGTCCGGATGAATCCGGACCTACGGGTCGAGCATCGGGTCGTGATTCGGCGTGTCCTTCAGATAGGCCAGCGTATTGCGCACCGTTTCCTGGCCCCAGCCTCGGGTGATGAACACCAGCCGCGTGCGGCGGTCCTCGTCCGGCCAGCGGTCCAGTTCCTCGGGCGGATGCAGCACGGTCTGCACGCCGTGGATCACGCGCGGTTTCTCCTGCCCTTCGATGTTGACGATGCCCTTGAAGCGCAGCAGGTCGTTGCCGGCCAGCGAGCGCAGGAAATCCAGCCAGCCGTAGAACTTCCAGGCCGGCAGCGGCGCGTCGACGATCAGGCTGAAGGTCTGGATCTCGTCCCATTCCGGGCCGCTGCCCCAGGGATCGGCATCTGCCGTCATCAGGTTCGGATCGGCCGGGGCCAGGCGCAGGGAATCGGCCTTCAGAATCAGGGGGCTGAGACCGTAGCCTGCGCTGCCGGCGCGGCGGCGGCCGTCGGTGAACAGCCAGCCCGGCTGGGCCGCGCCCTTGGTCGGGACTTGGATGTCGGCATCCGGATTCATCGCCAGCAGCTTCGCCTTGAGCAGATCGAGCGCTTCCGGCGTCACCAGATCGGACTTGGTGATCAAGAGCGCATCGGCTCCGGCAATCTGCTTCTGGGCGATGTCGATCTGCTCGACGGTGCTGGCGGCATTGACCGCATCGACCAGTGTGACCACCGAATCGAGCACGAAGCGCTCGTGCAACTGCGGGGCATTCAGCAGCTGATTGAGGATCGGCCCCGGCTCGGCCAGCCCGGTGGTCTCGATGATGATTCGCTTGAGACTCGGAATCTGCTTGCGCTGCGCCTTGGTGAACAGGCTCATCAGCGATTCCGCCAGCCGCCCGCGCGTGGTGCAGCACATGCAGCCGCCTTCGATCAGCTCCACCTCGTCCGGCTCGGCCTGCTCGACCAGATGATGATCGAGCCCGACTTCGCCGTACTCGTTGATCACCACGGCGGTGCCGCTCATGGCCGGATGGCGCAGCAGGAAGTTCAGCAAGGTGGTCTTGCCAGCCCCGAGGAAGCCGGTCAGCAGGACCATCGGGATGCGGGTGTCGGCGGTGGTGGACAACGGGGGCTCCGGGGGCGTGAGGCGTTGAGCGTGAATCGGGATTATCGCTGCATGCGTGGCCGAGGCCTTAGCATCGGCTTTCATCCTTGCCGCCGCCGGAGCCCACCATGAATCGCCGTCAGTTCAGCCGCGCCGCCGCCGGTCTTGTCACGCTTGCTGCCGGTGTCGGCAGTGCCGCTGCCGAAGACCCGCGCGATGCCGCGCGCAGTCAGGCAGCGCCGAAACCGGCAAAGAAAGCGCTGCCAGCGCCGCCAGAACCGGTCGACGCGCCCTTCGTCGATCCCGCCCCGGCTGCCGCCACCGACCCGGAAGCGCGCCACGCCGCCATCGCCCGCGCCTTTGCCGACTGCGCGGCGGCGGCTGAAGCCTGCATCGCCACCTGCCAGCGCCTGCTGGCAAGCGGCGACGAAAGCCTGGGCGACTGCCTGAAAGCCGCGCTCGATGCCGATGCCATCGCCACGGCGGTCGCCCGCCTTGCTCATTACGACTCGGCCTGGGCACCGGTGGTCGCCAAGCAGGCGATCGCGATTCTCGATGTCTGTATCGAAGCCTGCCGCCCGCACCTGGCCCGTCATCCGGCCTGCAAGACCTGTTCGGATGCCTGCAAGACCGCCATCGCCAAGGCGCGGCCAGCCTGAGCGTTCACCGCGCGGCCAGCCCGAGAAATTCACGCGTGCGCGGCAGCCTCCGCAGCAGCACGCGCTCGACGATCAGCACCGCGATCAGCGACAGCCCGAACATCGGCAGCAGCAGCGCCAGCGTGATGGCCGCCACGATCAGCGCGACCGGTACACGGGCGGCCTTGATCGCAGTCGGCGCGCCGAGCACGGCCGGCGGCCGGCGCTTCAGCCACATGACAACAGCGCTGATGCAGAGGCCGATCAGCGACAGCGCCGTGAACAGGCCCAGCAACTGGTTGCCAAGGCCGAATAGCTGACCTTCGTGAGCGGCGATGCCGGTGCTGATGATCCGGTCGAACAGCGGCTTGCCGTCGAAACCTTCGCGCTTCAGCACCTCGCCACTGGCGGCGTCGAGCGTCAGCGTGACGCGCTGCGGACGATTGGCGCTGTCGGATTTCGCTTGCCAGTGCGGCGATTTCGCGCTCGGTGCGGTGATCAGCACTGGCGGTGCCAGCGCTGCGGCGACGACCACCGGCAGCAGCCGGTCGAGCACGGCAGCGTCATAGCCGAGCGCCACCGCAGCCGCGCCGTGGCCTTCATGGCCGGTGGTCGCGGCGGCTCGGGTGGTCCAGTCCTGACGGACGTCCGCCTGCGCCGCGTAGCTGCGCAAGGCGCGCAGGTTCGAGCCCCAGAACGCCGTCCACGGCAGCCCGGTGATCAGCAGGAACAGCGCAAAGGCCGAGGCCCAGAAGCCGATCACCGCGTGCAAGTCGCGCCACAGCGGCCGGCCGCGCCGGGTGAAACGCAGCCAGAGCACGCCGGCCGGCCCGCTGCCATCGCGCGGCCACCACAGATAAAGACCGGTGACGATCATCACGATCGCCCAGGACGCCGCCAGTTCCACGACATACGAACCCGGATCGCCGATGCCGAGCTTGCCGTGCAGGCGGGCGATGGTCGGCAGCAGGCGGTCTTCCTCGGCAATGGTTCTCAGGACCGTCAGACGCGCCGGGTCGACATAGGCGCGGATCGTTGTGCCATCGGCCGCCCGCAGCAGCACGCGGGCGGCCGATGCGGGGCCCTGCGGCAGTTCGTAGGCGCTGAAACCGGCACCCGGCACGGTGGCGAGCGCCGCCTGCACCTGGGCTGACGGTGCCGCGAGTGGCCCGTCGAATGTCAGCCGGTCCAGCGGCCGGTCGATCCAGGCTTCGATCTGCGGCTTGAACAGATAGATCGAGCCGGTGGACGCCAGCCACAGCACGAAAGGCACGCAGAACAAGCCGGCATAGAAATGCCAGCGCCAGACCGTGCGGTGCAGCGGTCGTGGCACCGGTGGGGTCGGTGCAGCGCTCATCGTCGCCTCCTTAGCTGAATGCCCAGCGCACACCACCGAAGAACTGCCGGCCTTCGCCGGGCAGGAACAGGTTGCGGTTGGTGACGGTCTGGAAGTTCGTGGTGGTCGACACGCTGCCGACGTAGCGCTGGTCGAACAGGTTGCGGGCGTCGAAGAACAACGACACGCCGCGCGGCAAGGTCACGCCGGTCGACAGGTTCCAGATCGTGTAGCCCGGCGAACGCTGGGTGTTGGCGTAGTCCACGACCAGGCTGTTCGCTGCTTCAAGGCCCGGCTCGACGAAGAAGCCGAGCGGATGGTCATAGCGGAACTGCGCCTGGTAGTAGTGCTTCGGCAAGCCGGCCAGACGGTTGCCGCCATAGGTGGCGTCGTTGTCGAAAGTCAGTTCGTTCAGCGCGTAGTTCTGCTGGAACACCAGCGTGTCGCCTGCGCTGATCGCGTTGGCCAGCAGCTTCACCGCCAGCCCGACTTCGAGCCCCTGATGGATGGTTTCATCGGCGTTGAACTGGATCGCCGTGGTCGGGGAAGTGGCCTGCTGCAGCAGTTCCTTGTCGACCAGCGAGTAGTAGTAGCTCAGGTTCCAGGCCAGCCGCGCCCATTCGCCGCGACTGCCGATTTCCCCGGTCACCGCGCGCTGGCCGTCGAGCGGCACAAAGCCGTTGGCACCGAGCGGCGTGGTCTGGTTCAGTGCGCCGTAGTTGGGGGCTTCGAAGCTGTAGCTGACATTGCCGAAGAATTGCGTGTGGTCGTCGAAGGCGTACAGCAGGCCGAGCTTGGGATTGACCGCCTTGTAGGTCCTGTTCGCCGATTCCGCAGCATTGATGCGGTCGTCGAAGTGACGGGTCGAGATCAGGCCCTGGATGCCGGTGATGAGTTGCAGGCGCGGGACGACGGTCAGCCGGTTCTCGGCATAGACATCGGTCAGCACTGCACGCTCGCGGGCATCGGAAGTGCGATTGCCGCGCGTGCCGCCGCCCACATTCTGGAAGGTGCGGGCATCGTTGTCGCCCGCCTGCACGTTGGCCCCGAGCGTCACTTCGTTGGCCAGGCCAAACAGGGTGCCCCGGCCATTCCACTGGGCAAAGCCGCCGTAGAAATGGCCGGTCTGATCGACGACTGGGCCCGTCAAGGGGTGATACAGGCGTCGGTCCCAGAAGAAGCCGCCGACATCGAGCTGACCATCGCCGATGCGAATGCTGGTCTTGTTGACCACGCGGAAGGTGGTCGGGTCTCGCTTGATGTCGAAGCTCTCCGCAGTAGCCGGGACCGAGCGCGGATCGTTCAGCGCGGCATTCAGCGAAACCGCGCCGGGGATTTCCTGGTCGATCTCGTTGAAGCCGAGGTAGAAGCGGGTTTCGACGTTGTCGTTGATGCGATAGCCGACATTGCCGTTGATGCGCTGGTTGTCGGTGCGCTGGTGATCGCGGTAGCCGTCGGAGCGGGCGTTGGTGACCGCTGCGTAGACATCGAAGCGGCCGTAGTCCTTCGCGTAGGAAAGGTTTTGCCGGTACGTGTCATTGCTGCCGCCTTCGGCGCGGACCAGCCAGGTCTGCTCGGCGGTGCGGCCGGTCGGGGTCACGGCGTTGATCGCGCCGCCGAGCGTTGCACCGCCATAGCGCAGGCCGTTGCCGCCCTTGAAGACTTCCAGATAGCGGGTGCTCAGCGGGTCGATTTCCTGGAAATCGCCGAAGCCGTCGGCGCGCGACACCGGGATGCCGTCTTGCAGCAGATAAATGCCGCGCAGATGGGCGTTGTTGCCAAGGCCGGAGCCGCGAATCGACAGCCGCACTTCCTCACCATAACGGGCCTGGGCGAACACGCCGGGGGCGTCGCGCAGCGTGTCCTTGAACGAGACGGCGTAGCGATCCTCGAAGGCTTCCGCGCCGATCAGCACCACGCCGCCTGGTCGCTGATTGATCGCGTCGCGGGCTTCATTCACGCCGGGGGCGGTCAGCGAACCGTCTTTCTGACCCTGGACCTTCACCTCGCCGAGCACGGTCACCGGGCCTTCGTGGCGGGCGATCTCGATCGGGATGTCGGCGGCAAGCGCTGGCATTGCGGGGGATGCAGCAGACAGCAGCGCGGCGGCAGCGGCCGCGCGTTGGGTGAAAACGAGCATGGGTTACTCCATCGAACAGCCAGCTCGCCCGGCGCGGTGAGCGCCGGACGGCAATCGAGCGGCCCCGGATGGGGCCGCGATCAGGCGTAGCGGGTGTCGATGGCAGCAGGGGGCGCGCGGGCCGGCGGCAGCCGGCGCTGGACGGCGAGGATGACGGCCGACGGGCGGGCGACATCAGGAGCCGTCGAACCGCTGGCGGCGAATGCAGTGGTGTAGGCAATGCTCGGCAGCGCGGGCGATCCGGCACCGGCGAACGGGCAACTCAGGTGAACGGCGGCGATCCGGTGGCCGTCGTGCTGGCCGGCATCGTGGTTGGCGTGCGGATCGGCGTGCGGATCGGCCGCCGACATCGCGCCGTGATCCATGCCGCCGTGGTGGTGGGCATGCGGATCGACGGCAATCGGCGCTGCCAGCGCAGCATGCAGCGGGCTGGTCGGGCAGATGATCAGCCAGGCGGCTTGCCCGTCCTTCGCGGCCGTATCGGTCCAGCCCGGCATGAAGCCGACCGGCACCAGCGAACGCAGCAGCACGCCGGCCAGCGCCAGCCAGAGCGCGGTTGCATGCAGGTGGGAACGCGAGCGGAACATCGGTTTTCGGAAGGGCAACGAGCCGCGAACGGCGGTTTCAAGGCCGCGACGATAGGCGAGCCGCGTCATTCCGGCAACATCGTTCGAGTGCCGTTCTTATGCCCTTCCGGAGCGTGCCGGTGGCGAAAACTCAGCCCGCCAGCCCGCGCACCGGCTGCAAGCGCTTCAGCGCCCGGCTCAGATTGGTGTGGGCGGCGGCGGCCAGCCGATCGTGGAAATGGCCGGTCAAGTACAGGCGCGGTCGTTCGAGAAAGCCGCGCAGCACCTGTCGCCGCCCGGCCACGTATTTCGACCAGGGAATCGCGTGATATTCCTCGCGGATATCGGCGTCGAAGCGGTCGAAACGCGCGGTGGCGCTGCCGAGGATGGCCAGGTCGATGTCGAGCAGCAGCGCTTCGTCGGTGGTTTCCGGACGCCCGCGATGGCGGGTGGCGAGGATCAGGCTGCGCACCCGGCCGATCGCCTCGCGCGCGCAGCCCGCCGTGGTCATCGCCCGTTCGGCGAGATAGGCGCTCTTCAACTCATTGGTATCGACGCCGATCTCGTAGACCGCGTCGTGGTACCAGATCGCCAGTTCGACCTCGCCGGGCTGGGCGGCCAATTCGGCGGCTTCGTCGAAGGCGCTCAGGCATTCCTGCAGGTGCTCGACCGTGTGATAACGCCGATGCGGCTCGCGCCAGTGCTGCATCAGCGCCTCGAAGGCCCCCGGCGGCGGGTGAGCCGCGCCCAGCGCCCGCCACAGCGCGGCCCAGCGTTCCGGGCCTTGGGCGATGGTGGTGATGGTCGGTTGCATCGCCGGATTATCGCCTGCGCGTCAGGGATGGCGGCGAACCAGATCGGTGATCGCCGCCGCCAGCGCCGGTCCCTGATCCTCCTGGATGAAATGTCCGCCCGGCAGGCGCTGGTGCGGCTGGCCTTGGGCGCCGGGGATGTGGGCGATCAGGGCCTTGTCGGCATGGCCGAGGATCGGATCGTTCCTGCCGAACACGCACAGGAACGGCTTGGTCCATTGCCCGAGCTTGCCCCAAGCGAGGCGATTGGCCGGTGCCGCCGGGTCGTCGCTTTCAGTCGGCACCAGCCGGGGAAACGCCCGGGTGCCGGCCTTGTAGGCGTTGCCGGGAAACGGCGCGTCGTAGGCGGCGATTTCCGCTGCCGTCAGACGGGTTTTCGAGCCGGTGGCGACGATCCGGCCGATCGGAAACCACGGCGAATGCAGCGCGAATGCACGCCACAGCTTGAACGCAATCGGCACCGAGGTATCGCCAGTCGGCAGGATGCCGTTGCCAACCACGATCCTTGCGAAGCGCACCTCGTGCTCCGCCGCGATGCGCAGACCGAGCAGCGAGCCCCAGTCCTGGCAGAACAGCGTGATGCCGCGCAGGTCGAGCCTTTCGATGAACGCGACCAGCCAGTCGACATGGCGCTGGTAGCTGTAATCGTCGATCGCCGTGTACTTGTCGGACTTGCCGAAGCCGATCAGGTCCGGCGCGATCACCCGGTGGCCGGCGGCGACCAGCGGCGGGATCATCTTCCGGTACAGGTAGGACCAGCTCGGCTCGCCGTGCAGCAGCAGCACGATCTGGCCGTCGCGCGGGCCCTCATCGACGTAGTGCATGCGCAGACCGTGTTCGTCGATGTCGAGGTAGTTCGGTGCGAACGGGTAGCCGGGCAGCGCGGCAAAACGGGTGTGGGGAGTGCGGATGGTCGGCATGGGGCGGGCTCGGGTTCGATCGGGTGGCGGCGCTATCATCCACGCAGGCCGGCAGGAATCCCACCATGTCCAATCTCGCGCAACCGCTGACCCGATATTGCTACCGCGACTACGCGAGCTGGCCGGAAAGCCTGCGCGGCGAGCTGATCGACGGCGAGTTCTTTGCGCAGTCGGCACCTTCGACGACCCATCAGCGCATCTCGATGCAGTTGTCGGGTCAACTCTGGACCCAACTGAAAGGCCGGCGTTGCCAGCCCTACGCATCGCCGATCGACGTGCTGCTGAAGCGCAGCGTTGAGGCCAGCGATGACGACGCCGGCACGGTGTTGCAGCCGGATCTGCTGATCGTCTGCGACCCCGCCAAGATCACCAGCCGTTACCTGCGCGGCGCGCCCGAATTCGTGCTTGAAATCCTGTCGCCGGCCACCGCCCGTCACGATCAGGTGGTCAAGCTCAGGCTCTACGAACAGCACGGCGTGCAGGAGTTCTGGACGCTCGACCCCGACACCCGGGTGCTGATGATCTACACCCAGGACCGCCCGAACCACTACGGGCCGACCCGGGTGCTGGAAGCCACCGGCAAGACGCCGCTGACGGTGGTCGACGACGTTGTCGTCGACTGGGACGAGGTGTTCGAGGAGCCGCTGCCCGGTTGAGGGGTGTCATTGCGCGGAGCGCCGCGAACCGATAAATCTTTCGTCCATGACGACCGATCTGTTGCCTGACTTCATCCGCGAACATTACGAAGTTCACGAGTCCAAGCACGCCTGCGCGATCCTTTCACAGGATTTCCCGGCCGAATGGGCCGAGCTTTGCGACGTGCTGAGCCGTTTCCGGCTTTATCGAGGCTGGATCGCCACGGGCGGGGGCAACCGCTCCGAGTTGGCGGCCTGGATCGACACCGAATTCGGATGTCACGGCTGGGTCGAGAAACAGTTCGGCACCAGCATCATGGTTGATGGTCAGGTTTCCGAATCGCCGACCCACAAGGTCGACTGTTTCAAGAACCGGGTGGCGCTCGAACTGGAATGGAACAACAAGGATCCCTTCTTCGACCGCGACCTCAACAATTTCCGGCTGCTGTTCGATCTGCGCGCCGTCAGCGTTGGCATCATCATCACGCGCTGTGACGAATTGCAGAACATTTTCAACGAGTTGGGCCGGGGTTCAAGCTTCGGCAACAGCACCACGCACATGAGCAAGCTGCTGCCGCGCATCAGGGGCGGTGGCGGTGCAGGCTGCCCGCTGCTGGTGTTCGGAATCTCCCGGACGCTCTACGTCGACGGCGATGCACCCGCCAGGAACGCTTAAAACAAGCCGTCCTGCTGTGGATCGGCGGACGATTGCGAGTGATTCGCGTAGGTCGCCCAAGTCGGGAAATAACTCTCCGATTGGTTGCCCCATACGGTCCAACCCTTGCGGCGCCCGCGCGCGAACATCTCCAGATAAGGCCCGGGGCTGCAGGCTTCGACGATGCCGTAGAACTCGTCGGGCTTGCGTGAATGCTCGCGTTTCTGGGTCTTGAGAATGTTCACCTGCCGTCGGCCCGGTGCCAGCGTGCGGGCGTTCTTGCCGCGCACGCCAAAGAGCACGAGTTCGGTGGTGTTGCGGAAGTAGAAGCCGACACCGCGACCGTCCGGCCCGCCGTCCTTGCGGATCTTGTGCCAGACGATGTTCGACTTGTACTCGAAGCCCCAGGCTTTCAGGGTTTCCAGGCCCTCCGGCAACAGGGCGTTGGGTACCCACAGGTACAAGTGCGCGGTTTCG
Source organism: Nevskia sp. (assembly GCA_021732745.1). Classification (GTDB taxonomy): domain Bacteria; phylum Pseudomonadota; class Gammaproteobacteria; order Nevskiales; family Nevskiaceae; genus Nevskia. Next base: position 373,973 of record JAKFUK010000003.1, read on the forward strand.
GCAAGGACTGACGCCACCGGCAGCGCCTTGATCTCCGCCAGGCTCATCGTTCCGTATCGCGACAGGCGGCGATGCTCGGGCGCGACCTTGCCGGTCCGGTTCTGGAACTGCCAGGGCGGATCGGCCAGCACGGTGGCGAAGCGCTGCTCGCCGATCTGCCGCAAGAAATCGTCGGATACGTCCGGGGGCGGGGCGAGCGAGGTCATCAGCGGATTGTCGGCGGAAAGTTGTGGCAGTGCCAGCCAGACAGGGGTCTGCGCTCAGAACAGCTTCTTGCCCCCACCCAGCAAGCCACCCAGCGCCGACGCCGCACCAGCCAGCCCGTCGCCACCGCCAACCTGCTGAAGCAACTGCGGCAGCATCGAGGCGAGGCCGTCGGTGGCTTCGGGGGCGCTGACGCCGATCTGCTTGGCGAAATTGCCGATGGCGCCGGTGCCGAGCACGTCAGCGAGTTTGTCCGGCGCGATGCCGCCGCCGTCACCGGTGCCGCCGCCCAGCAGGCCGCCAAGCAGCGCACCGGCGCCGCCGCCTTGCAGCAGCGGGCCGATCAGGCCGACGAGGTCGAGTTCGCCGCCGTTCTTCTGGCCGAGCAGTTGGCCGAGCGCGTTGGCGATGGTGTCCGGCGGCAGGTTCAGGCCGAGTTTCTGGGACAACATCTGGGCACCGATCTTCAGCAGGTCGTTCATGACAGTTCCGGGGTTGCGGGTGGGAAAGGCAGCGGTGTGAAGGATGTTCAGCGCGGCGGCAGGATCGCCGCCAGCGGGCTGCTGGCGCCACCGTGACGGCCCGGCTCGCCGTCGACCGGGTGCAGGTCCGGCGCGGCGGCGGGGGCGGCGGTACTGGCGGCGCGGCTGGTCGAGACTCCGAGCAGGCTGCCGATCAGCGCGGCACCGACCCCACTGCGCAGCAGCGGCACCACCAAGGCACCGAGATCGGGCTTGCCGTCGGGCCGGACGCCGATGACATCGCCGAGCGCGGCCGCAAGACTGGTGTGCCAGATCGTGTCGTCGGCTGCGGACGGCGGCGGGTCTTTCGGAGTGTCGGTCATGACGGCAGGGGTCCAAGGATGCGCTTAGCGTCGGCTGACGCGCGCTCCGAGTCAAAACCCGGACTGGCTGGTGTGCCCGCAGGCGAGCTTTGACCCCTGTCCGAAGCCCATGCTAAAAGCGCGAGCCGCCATAAAAATCAACGACATCGACAGGGGTTTCTCCATGCGTATCCTCGCCACCGACATCGGCTTCGGCTACACCAAGGCCACCGACGGCCGGATGAGCCAGATTTTCAAAAGCATCGTCGGCGAAGCCAATCCGGGGCAGTTCGCGGAGGCCGTGCTGCCGTCGCAGGTGGCCACACCGCGCCATTTCGTGATCGACGGGGCCGATGTCTTCGTCGGCGAACTCGCCGAAAGCCAGAGCCGCGGCCGCAGCTTCACGCTCGACCCGGCGCAGTTCATCCAGAACTACGCGCGCACCCTGGGGCTGGCGGCAATCGCCCCGTACGCCGAGCACGGCGATCCGATCCGCCTGGTCACCGGGCTGCCGGTGAGCTTCTATCGCAAGCACAAGGACGCGCTGACCACGCAATTGCAGAACCGCCACGCGATCACCATCGTCCAGGCCAATGGCGAGCGCGAGGAAAAGACGCTCTATATCGAGAAGGTGCGAGTGATCCCGCAGCCGTTCGGTTCGCTGTTCAACCTGATGCTGAACGAAGCCGGAAAAGCGGTGCAGCAGCGCTTCGTGACCGAAAAGATCGGCGTCATCGACATCGGCTTCCGCACGGCGGATTTCGCGGTGGCCGACAAGACCCGCTATTCGGAGCGCGGCTCGCTGTCGACCGATTCCGGCATGTCGGTGGCCTTCAACGCCATTGCCGGCGCGCTGCATGAAAAGAGCGGCACCCAGATCGAGCTGTATCGTCTGTACGAGGCGGTCACCCGCGGCACCATCAAAATTCGCGGCCAGCGTTTCGACGTCACCACACTGGTGCAGCAGGCGTTCCAGCAGCTCGCCGCGCGCATCGCCGTGGAAGTGAACCGCCTCTGGGCGGACGACTGGGACATTGACTGCATCGTGCTCACCGGCGGCGGCAGCGCCACGCTGGAGCCGTTCCTGAAGCCGCTGTTGCAGGGCGATGTGCTGGCAATGCCGGTGGATCAGGATGCGCGGCTGAACAATGTCACCGGCTATCTGAAGTACGGCCACCATATCTGGAGCGCCTGAGGCCACCCGATGAAAGGGATGATGTTCACCGAGTTCCTTGACATGGTCGAAGCCCGTCACGGGCTGGCCGTGAAAGACCGGATCATCCGCGAAGCCGCGCTGCCCAACGACGGTGCCTACACCTCGGTCGGCAGCTATCCGCATCAGGAGCTGCTGCGGCTGGCGGGGGCCTTGTCGAACGCCACCGGCGTGCCGACCAGCGATCTGATGCTGGAATTCGCCGACACTGTGTTCGCGCTGTTCCTGCGCCGCTACAAGCCGATGATCGAAGCGGCGACATCCTGTTTCGCGTTCCTTGAAGGCATCGAGCATCACATCCATGTCGAAGTGCGCAAGCTCTATCCGGATGCCGAGTTTCCGAGCTTCGACTACCCGTCGCGCGTCGCCGACGTGCTGGTGATGGATTACCGCAGCCCGCGGCCAATGGCGAAATTCGCCGAAGGCCTGGTGCTGGCGGCGATTCGCCATTACGGCGAGCCGATCACGATGAGGGTCGAGGACCGCTCCGACGGTGCCGGCACGGCGGCCCGTTTCACGCTGACCCGGCAGCCGGCGTGAGTCAGGATCCGGCCGAGCTTGATCCCGCGCTGCTGCTGCGCGAACTGGCGCGCGAAAAATTTGCCCGTCGCGCCGCCGAAGACCTGCTGGAGCAGAAAAGCCTCCAGCTCTACCAGCGCAATCTCGAACTGGAACGCGAGATCGCCACCCGTCGCGATACCGAAGCCGCACTGCGCGATCAGGCTGCGGCGCTGGTGCGCTCGAACAGCGATCTGGAGCAGTTCGCCTATGTCGCCAGCCACGATCTGCAAGCGCCGCTGCGGACCATTTCCGGCTTTTCGCAACTGCTGGTGCGCCGCAATGCAGCACTTCTGGACGCCGAAAGCCAGGAATTCCTGCGTTTCATCGACGATGGCACCAAGCGCCTGCACACCTTGATCCAGGACTTGCTGGCCTTTTCGCGGGTCAGCCGCAGCACGCTGACACCGGCCGCAGTCAAGCTTCAGGACGTGGTCACGGCGGTCTGCGACCAGCTGCGTTTGTCCTTGCAGGCGGCGTCCGCCGTGGTCGATGCCGCCGGGCTGCCCGAAGTGCTGGCCGATAACACCCAGATGAGTCTCTTGTTCCAGAACCTGATCGACAACGCTGTCAAGTTCCGCCGCAAGGACGTGGCGCCGCAGGTCCGGATTCGCGGTGAACGCGAGGACAGCCACTGGCATCTGGTGGTCGAGGACAACGGCATCGGCATTCCCGCCGAGCACGCCGAGCGGGTGTTCACCATCTTCCAGCGCCTGCACCGGGAAACCGAATACGCCGGCACCGGTATCGGGCTGCCGATCTGCAAGAAGATCGTCGAGCGGCGCGGCGGCACCATCGAAGCGGCAGCAGCCGTCGGCCATCCCGGCACCGCGTTCCATATCCGCTTTCCGGTGTTGCCGCCGCCGCAGTGAGCCGCGCGCTCAGCGCAACGCGGCGATCGACACCGTCAGCTGTACCCGCTCGGATTTCTGGAGCGCGCTGATCACGCCGAAAAGATTGGCCGAGCTGGGATTGCCCTGCGGACTGAACATGCGGTGCAGACTTTTCGAGGGCGTGCCGATCGCCAGCGCCAGGCCTTCGAACCCAAGGGTGGCGTTGATGTAGTCGCGCAATACCGACTTGCCGAGCGCCAGATCGCCTTCCAGCAGCGCTTCGACCGCTTCACGCAGCAAGGCGTGGCGGAATTCGGGGTCGGCCTGGGCGCGGGCACGCACCGTGTCATTGAAGCTTCGTGTCAGTGCCATGTGCGTTCGCACTCCTGTTGCACCGGTAATCTCGCCAAGTCCGCTTCGCAGCTTTGATCGCCTTCGCCTGATCCCTTTTTGCGCTACCGCCGAGCAGCACGACCAGCCTCACGCCATCACGGCCGAAATAGATGCGATATCCCGGCCCCCAGTCGATCTTCTTCTCGAACACGCCTTCGCCGACCGGCTCGACATTCGAGAAATTGCCCAGTTCGATGCGCTTCAGATGCACCGCGACTTTCGCCGCCGCCGTTGCGTCGAGGCGCTGGAACCATGAGCCGAAGGCAGATTGACCGCGTTCATCCAGGTACTCGCGCAAATCGATGGTAACACTTGCGTTACCAAAAATAGCAACAGAGTCCGTTCTGTCCGACATTCCCCGCTCCTCCGTGAGCATGGCCACGGTTAGACTGTGCTGCGCGTGATCTACCCGAATCAAGCGGGCTGACACCAACCCGCTGGCGCGTCACCCCCTTTTTTCCTACTCTTGAACACTCGTTCACGAATACCGCTCGCGTCGCGCGCGGCTGCAACCACGGAGTCAAGCCATGAGCACGGTCGTTTCCTATCTTCCGAATTCGGGCCCGACGACGGTTCAGTCGCAGTTCCAATCCCAGGTCAGCGACGCCGAAATCCGCCGCATCTTCGATGCCCAGCGCGCTACCGCCCTGCGCCTGCGCACCTCCACCGCCGCCGAGCGCATCGCCAAGATCCGGAAGCTGCGCGATGCCCTGATGGCGCGCCGCGAAGAACTGATCACCGCCGGTTACGCCGATTTCAAGAAGCCGCCGGCCGAAGTCGAGCTGACCGAGCTGCTGCCGGTGGTCTGCGAAGCCAACGACGCGATGCGCCACATCAAGAAGTGGATGAAGGCGACCAAGGTCTGGCCGTCGCGCATGACCTTCGGTCTCAAGGCCTGGGTGCAGTACGAGCCGAAGGGCCGGTCCTTGATCATCTCGCCGTGGAACTACCCGGTGAACCTGACGTTCTGCCCGCTGGTATCGGCGATTGCCGCCGGCAACACGGCGATCCTGAAACCTTCCGAAATGACGCCGCATCTGTCGGCGCTGATGGTCAAGATCGTCAAGGACATCTTCACCGAGGACGAAGTGGCGATCTTCGAGGGCGACGCTGCGGTGTCGACCACGCTGCTGAGCCTGCCGTTCGACCACATCTTCTTCACCGGCTCGCCTGCGATCGGCAAGGTGGTGATGGGGGCCGCCGCCAAGCATTTGACCAGCTGCACGCTGGAACTCGGCGGCAAGAGCCCGACCATCGTCGACGCCACGGCTGATCTCAAGCTCGCTGCCCAGAACATTCTCTGGGGCAAGTTCACCAACAACGGTCAGACCTGCATCGCGCCGGACCATGTGTTCGTCCATGCCTCGGTCAAGGACGAGTTCGTGCGCCAGTGCAAGGCGGTGCTCGATTCGACCTACGGCGCCGATGCCCGTGCCCAGCAGGCCAGCCCGTTCCTGGCTCGCATCGTCAACGAGCGCCACACGGCACGCATCAAGGGCTTGCTCGATGACGCCACCGCCAAGGGCGCGAAAGTGCTCACGGGTGGTGCTGTCGACAGTGCCGACTGCTACATCGCCCCGACGCTGATCGAGAACATCCCGGCCGACGCGCGGATCATGTCCGAGGAAATCTTCGGGCCGCTGCTGCCGATCGTCACCTTCAACCAGATCGGTGAAGTGATCGACCGCATCAACGCCGATCCCAAGCCGCTGGCGCTGTACATCTGGAGCAAGGACGACGCCGCGATCGACAAGGTGCTGAAGCAGACCTCGGCCGGCGGCACCTGCATCAACCACACGGTTGTCCACTTCCTGCACGGCAACCTGCCGTTCGGCGGCGTCAACAACTCCGGCATCGGTCGCGCCCACGGCCTCTATGGTTTTCGCGATTTCTCGCACGAGCGCGCCGTGGTCCGCACCCAGATCATGCTGGCCAAGATGTTCTTCCCGCCGTACAACGACAAGATGCGCAAGATCATCAACATCCTGCTGAAGACGGTCTGAACTCCAGCCCGTTCCAGCAGTCCATCGCCTGACCATGACCCGTCGCCTCGCCCTTTCACTGCTCACCGTGCTCGCCCTGCTCTGGCAGGGTGCGGCGTCGGCGGCGATGGGCGCGGCGATGGTGCTGCCGCCGCCTGCCATCGAATCGGCTGCTGAAATGCCCTGCCACGACATGGCGGGCATGGATGAGGCTGACGGCGATCACCGGCTGACACAGGACTGCTGCGGCAGCGGCAGTCACTGCGTCTGCGCCGCTGCCTGCGGTACTGCGGCGCTGCCGGGCACCGGCTTCACGTTGAACCTGCTGCCCAGTCCCGATGTGAAGGCACGCGCGATCATCGCCGTGCTGCGCGATACCGCCCCGCCGCACCCATTCCGACCTCCGATCGTGTCCGCCGTCTGACGCCAATGCCGCGTCGGGCTAGTCCCGACGCGCCTGCGCTTCGATGCTGCGGAGTGGTCCATGTCCCGAATTCCCCTGTTGTCGCACGCCGCCTGCGTGCTGTTGTTGCTGTCCGGCCCTACCTGGGCTGACGAACCGTTATCGCTGCCGACCGCGCGCCGCATCGCGCTCGATCGTCAGCCGATGCTCGAAGCCGAGGCGCATCAGGTCGATGCTGCGCGCGAAGCAGCGATCGCCGCGCGGCAACTGCCCGATCCGGTTCTCAAAGGCGGTGTCAGTGACCTGACCGCCACCGGCGACAACATCGGCACCCTGACGCGGCAGAACGACACCCAGTTCACCGTCGGCATCGCTCAAGCGTTCCCGCGTGCGGCCAAACGGCGCTTGCGCGGCGAGCGCGCCGATGCCGAAAGCGATCTTGCCGAGCGCCGCCTGATCACCGATCGCCTGCGCCTGGAACGCGAAGTCGGCCTCGCCTGGCTCGATGTCTGGAAGGCGCATGAAGCGCTGAAGCTGGCGCGTCTGAGCGCGCGCGAAGCGATGCTCCAAGTCGAGACGATGCAGATCGCCTACGCCAGCGTCCAGAAGCCGCAGGCCGAGGTCCGCGAGGCGCGTGTGGCGTTGGAACTGCTGCGCGACGAGCTGGCCAAGCTCGAACAGGACGACTGGCATGCGCGCAGCCAGTTGTCGCGCTGGCTCGGCGATGCCGCCTATCGCCCGCTGCCGGATGGCGCGCCGCCGCTGCCCGAGCCGCCGGCGCTGGCTGCGCTGCTGGAAAGCCTGCGGACCCATCCGCATCTCGACATCACGGCTGCCGAAATCAAGCTCGCCGAGGCCGATGTCCGGCTCGCGAAGCAGGCCTACCAATCCGATTTCAGTGTCGAAGTCGGCTACGGCCACCGTCCGGCGTTCAGCGATTACCTGAACCTTCAGGTCTCGGTCGACCTGCCGGTGTTCACCGCCAATCGCCAGGATCGCGGGCTTGCGTCGAAGCAGTCCGAACTGCTGCGCGCCGAAGCGCTGCGCGAGGACAGCTACCGCGAACATGCTGCCGAAGCGCGGCTGAATCACGGCGACTGGACGCGACTCGGCGCGCGGCTTGCGCACTTCGACGGCCGCATTCTTCCCGAAGCCGATGCCCGCATCGAAGCCGCGCGTCTGGCCTGGGGTGCCGGCAACGGCCGCTTGTCCGATGTGCTCGCCGCGCGCCGCGATGCCCTCGACGCGCGCCTGCGCCGTCTTGACCTTGAAACCGACCGCAGCCGCCACGCGCTGCAACTGCGCTATCTGGCCTCGGGCGCCGCTGGCGAAGCCGAACCTGAATCCGAAGGAGTCACGCCATGAACCGTTCCACCGTGATCGGCCTCGCGGCCGTCGCCGTCACGGCCGCCGCTGCGGCGGTGCTGTTGCTGCCGCATGGCAGCGAAACCGGCGCTGCCGGCACCGAACGCGAAGCGCTGTACTGGTACGACCCGATGGTGCCCGACCAGCGCTTCGACAAGCCCGGCAAATCGCCGTTCATGGACATGCAGCTGGTGCCGAAGTACGCCGACGAAGCTCCGGCAGCGACCACCGCCACGGCCGAGCGCGAAGCCTTGTACTGGTACGACCCGATGGTGCCTGACCAGCGTTTCGACAAGCCCGGCAAATCGCCGTTCATGGACATGGACCTGGTGCCGAAGTACGCCGACGAGGCTGCGCCGCAAGGCGAGGACAGCGGCTTTCGCATCGACCCGAGAGTGGTGCAGAACCTAGGCGTGCGGCTGGCGACGGTCGAGCGCGCGTCGCTCCAGCAAAGCCTGCTCGCGGCCGGCGTGATTGCCGTCGACGAGCACGGCATCGAAGCGGTGCAGTCGCGCGCGGCGGGCTGGGTCGAGCAACTCGGTGTCAAGGCGGTCGGCGATCCGGTACGTCGCGGGGCCTTGCTGGCCGCGATCTACTCGCCCGATCTGTACGCCGCGCAAGCCGAATACCTGCTGGCGCTCCGCAGTGGCGATGCCGGATTGAAGGACGCGGCGCATGCGCGTCTGGCGCTGTACGGCGTCGGCGAAGCGCAACTGCGCCGCATCGCGGCGAGTGGCCGCGCCGAACGCCGCATCGAGCACTACGCCGCGCACGATGGCTATGTGATGGAACTTGGCGTGCGCAGCGGTGCGATGGTCGCACCCGGCATGAGCTTGTTCATGCTCGCCAGCCTCGACACCGTCTGGCTCAATGCCGAACTGCCCGAAACCCAGGGCGCGGCGATCCAGCCCGGCGACGCGGCAAGCGCCACGATCGCCGCACTGCCCGGCCAGCGCTTCGGCGGCAAGGTCGAATACGTCTATCCGGAACTCAGCGGCGCGACGCGCACCGTGAAGCTGCGCATCGCGTTGCCGAATCGCGACGCACGTTTGCGCCCCGGCATGTACGCCAGCGTGCGACTCGATGGCGCGCCTCGCGCCGAGGCGCTGACCGTGCCGACCGAAGCCGTGATCCGTACCGGCATCCGCAGCGTCGTGCTGGTTGCCGAGGACGAGGCGCGCTTCCGGCCGGTGGCGGTGCGCACGGGTGTCGAGGCTGGCGACCGGATCGAAGTGCTCGAAGGTCTGGAGGAAGGCCAGCAGGTGGTGGCGAGCGGCCAGTTCCTGATCGACTCCGAAGCCAGCCTGCGCGGCGCGCTCGATCGGCTGGCGCCGATCGAGATCGAAGCCAGCCACGAGCACGAGCTAAAGCCCTCTCCCCCCGGGAGAGGGTTGGGTGAGGGACTCAGCCAGCCAGGTGATGCAACCTCATCGGACAGCGCCCCTCACCCCCTCCCCTCTCCCGGGGGGAGAGGGGAGACCAGCGAAGCGGACCCGCATGCCGGCCACGAAGGCCACACCCCATGATCGCCACGATCATCCGCTGGTCGATCGCCAACCGCGTGTTGGTGCTGCTGGTCACGGTGCTGCTGGCGCTGTGGGGCACGCGCGCAGCACTGACCACGCCGCTCGACGCGATTCCGGACCTGAGCGACACCCAGGTCATTATCCGCACGACCTGGCCCGGTCAGGCCCCGCAGGTGGTCGAGGATCAGGTCACCTATCCGCTGACCACGACGATGCTGTCGGTGCCGGGCGCGCGCACCGTGCGCGGCTATTCGATGTTCGGCGATTCCTTCGTCTACGTGATCTTCGATGACGCGACCGACCTCTACTGGGCGCGCTCGCGAGTGCTCGAATATCTCAACCAAGTCAGTGGACGCCTGCCTGCCGCCGCACGGCCGACCTTGGGGCCGGATGCCACCGGCGTGGGCTGGATCTACGAATACGCGCTGGTCGATCGCAGCAATCGGCTGGATATCTCGCAGCTGCGCGCGATCCAGGACTGGTTCCTCAAGTACGAGCTGAAGAGTGTCGAGAACGTCGCCGAAGTGGCTAGCGTCGGCGGGCTGGTGCGCCAGTACCAGATCGTGCTCGACCCCGACCGCCTGCGCGCCACCGGCACCACGATCAGCACGGTGATCGAGGCAGTGCGCGCCAGCAACAACGAAGGCGGCGGCTCGGTGCTGGAGCTCGGCGAAGTGGAGTACGCGGTGCGCGCCAGCGGTTATCTGAAATCGCTCGACGACTTCCGCGCCGTGCCGGTCGGACTGGGCGCGAATGGCGTGCCGATCCTGCTCGGCGATGTCGCCCGCGTGCAGATCGGCCCGGAGTTACGTCGTGGCGTGTCTGAACTCGACGGCAAGGGTGAAGCGGTCGGCGGCATCATCGTGATGCGTTCCGGCAAGAACGCGCTGGCGACGATCGCTGCCGTGCGCCGCAAGATCGAAGAGCTGAAACCCGGGCTACCGGAAGGGGTCGAGATCGTGCCGACCTACGACCGTTCCGAGCTGATCCTGAACGCGGTAGGCACGCTGAAAGCGCGGCTGATCGAAGAGATGATCATCGTCGGTCTGGTCTGCGCGCTGTTCCTGTTCCATCTGCGTTCGGCGCTGGTCGCCATCGTCAGTCTGCCGCTCGGCATTCTGGCTGCGTTCGCGGTGATGAAGGCACAGGGGATCAACGCCAACATCATGTCGCTGGGCGGCATCGCCATTGCCATCGGCGCGATGGTCGATGCGGCGGTGGTGATGATCGAGAACGCCCACAAGCACCTTGAAGCTTTCGTGAGGCGTGAGGCGGTAGGCGTGGCGCGTGGCGAGCTGACGTTTCCCGAACGGCTGCGCGTCATCACTGAATCCGCTGTCGAAGTCGGCCCGGCGCTGTTCTTCTGTCTGCTGATCATCACCTTGAGCTTCGTGCCGGTGTTCACGCTCGAAGCGCAGGAAGGCAAGCTGTTCGGGCCGCTGGCGCTGACCAAGACCTATGCGATGGCGGCGGCGGCGGGCCTGTCGGTCACGCTGATTCCGGTGCTGATGCTGTACTTCATCCGCGGGAAGATTCCGGACGAAGCGCGCAATCCGCTGAACCGTCTGTTGATCGCGGCGTACCGGCCGCTGCTCCGAGCCGTGCTGCAATTCCCGAAGCTGACCCTCGCGTTGTCGGCCGCCGTGCTGGTATCGGCGCTGGTGCCGATCACCCGGCTCGGCACCGAATTCATGCCGCCGCTGATCGAAGGCGATCTGCTGTACATGCCGTCGGCGCTGCCGGGCCTGTCGGCTGACAAGGCCAGTCAACTGATGCAGCAGACCGATCGCCTGATCATGCAGTTCCCGGAAGTGGAACGGGTGTTCGGCAAGGCCGGGCGCGCGGAGAGCGCGACCGATCCGGCGGGCTTGGAAATGTTCGAGACCACGATTCGCTTCAAGCCGCGTTCGCAGTGGCCGGACCAGGGCAAGTCGCAGGACGCGCTGATCGACGAACTGAACGCAGCGCTGGCAATTCCCGGCCTCGCCAATCTCTGGGTGCAGCCGATCCGCAACCGCATCGACATGCTGTCCACCGGCATCAAGAGCCCGGTCGGCGTGAAGATCGGTGGAGACGATCTGAAAGTGATCGAACAGATCGGTACCGAGATCGAAACCGTGCTCAAGGACGTGCGTGGCACGCGATCCGCGTATGCGGAGCGCGTGCGCGGCGGCCGCTATGTCGACGTGAAGCCGGATCGGCTGGCGGCGGCACGCTTGGGCCTGTCAATCGCCGATGTCCAGCAGGTCGTGAGTCTGGCGATCGGCGGCGAGAACATCGGCGAAACCATCGAAGGCCGCAGTCGCTTCCCGATCAATGTCCGCTATCCGCGCGAACTGCGCGATTCTGTCGCAGCCCTGCGCGTGCTGCCGATCGTCACCCAAGCCGGTGCCACGATCACGCTTGGCGAAGTCGCGGAAGTGTCGATCAGCGATGGTCCGCCACAACTCAAGAGCGAAAACGCGCGGCTGAACGGCTGGGTCTATGTCGATATCGCCGGCCGCGATCTCGGCGGCTATGTCCGCGAAGCACGCGATGCGGTGGCTGCGAAAGTGAAGCTGCCGCCGGGCTACTCCGTGACCTGGTCGGGGCAGTTCGAGTATCTGGAACGTGCGGAAAAGCGCCTGCAGGTCGTGGTGCCGTTCACGCTGTTCATCATCCTGATCCTGCTGTACCTGACCTTCCGCGCGTTCACGCAGGCAGCGCTGATCATGGCGACCCTGCCGTTCGCGCTGGTCGGCGGGCTGTGGCTGCTGCTGGCGCTGGACTACAACCTGTCGATCGCGTCCGCCGTCGGCTTCATCGCATTGGCTGGGGTCGCCGCCGAGTTCGGCGTGATCATGCTGCTGTATCTCGATCAGGCAATTGCCAAGCGCGGCACGTCGCTGACCCGAGACGACCTGTGTGAGGCGATCGAGGAAGGCGCCGTGCTGCGCGTCCGGCCGAAGGCGATGACCGTGGCCGTGATCGTCGCTGGCCTGCTGCCGATCCTGCTCGGCGGCGGCACCGGCTCGGAAGTGATGCGCCGGATCGCCGCCCCGATGGTCGGCGGCATGATCTCGGCACCGCTGCTGTCGCTGTTCGTGCTGCCGGCGGCTTATCTGCTGTTGCGCGGGCGGGGTTTGCAGAGGTAAAGCATTTCTCACGCGGAGAACGCCGAGGACGCAGAGAACAGCAAAGGCGAGTTCGCACGAAGGACACGAAGAAAGACGACAGTGAACCGCCCCGGCTTTCTCGGAGGCTCCTTCACTTGAGAAGATGGAGCCATGACGAGAGCATCGAAGTTTTCCCCGGAGGTCCAGGAGCGTGCGGTCCGGATGGTGTCGGAGCATGCGGCGGAGTACGCATCGCAGTGGGCAGCGATCGAGTCGATAGCGGCGAAGATCGGCTGTACGGCTGAGACGCTGCGGCGGTGGATACGGCAAGGCGAGCGGGATGCCGGTATGCGGCCCGGCCTGACTACGGCAGAAAGCGAGCGGATCAAGGCGCTGGAGCGTGAGAATCGGGAGCTGCGGCAGGCCAACGAGATCCTGCGCAAGGCATCTGCGTATTTTGCCCAGGCGGAGCTCGACCGCCCGTTCAAACGATGAAAGCGTTCATCGACGAGCATCGCTCGGTCCATGGGGTCGAGCCGATCTGCAAGGTGTTGCCGATCGCCCCATCGACGTATTACGAGCATGCCGCCCGTGAGCGGGACCCGGCGCGTGCTCCTGATCGTGTGCAGCGAGATGCAGCGCTGGTGCCTGCGATCGAGCGGGTCTGGAACGAGAACTTTCAGGTCTACGGCGTGCGCAAGGTCTGGCGGCAGCTTCGGCGCGAGCACGTCGACGTGGCCCGCTGTACGGTGGCGCGCCTGATGAAACGCCGTGGTCTGCGCGGCGTGATTCGCGGCAAGACGGTGCGCACGACGTTCAGCGACAAGAACACGCCGTGCCCGCTGGATCACGTCCGCCGGCAGTTCAAGGCTGATCGACCGAACAAGCTCTGGGTCTCGGACTTCACCTACGTGTCGACCTGGCAGGGCTTCGTCTACGTCGCATTCGTCATCGACGTCTTCGCACGCCGGATCGTCGGCTGGCGGGCGTCATCGTCGGCACGCACGGACTTCGTGCTCGATGCGCTGGAGCAGGCGTTGCACGAGCGCAAGCCGGTCGGCCCCGATCGGCTGATCCATCACAGCGATCGCGGCGTCCAGTACGTGTCGATCCGCTACACCGAGCGCCTCGTCGATGCCGGTCTGGAGCCCTCCGTCGGCAGCGTCGGCGACTCCTACGACAACGCGCTGGCCGAAACCATCAACGGCTTGTACAAAGCCGAGGTGATCCACCGGAAGCCATCCTGGCAGCGACGCGAAGACGTCGAGTGGGCAACGCTCAACTGGGTCGACTGGTTCAACAACCGCCGACTGCTGGAACCCATCGGCAACATCCCGCCTGCAGAAGCGGAAGCCGCCTACTATTCGCAATTCAACGAGTACGCCAAAGCGGCGTGACTCACACCAACGAATCTCCGGGAATCCCGGGGCGGTTCAACAGCGACAAAAAGAAGATCGTGAGTGCCTTTGCGCTTTCGTTGTTCCTTTGTGATCTTTGTGTGCTTCGTGCGAAACGCGTTATCGCTTTTCTCCGCGTTCTCCGCGTGATGCCCGCCGTTTCCGGCAACATTCGCGCAAACCTTTTCCGGACGCCGACGATGATCAACCTCAAGCTGCGCCGTCGCGAAATCGACTTCCTGCTGTACGACCTGCTGAAGGTCGACAGCGTCTGCGCCCACCCGCGCTATGCGATGCACGATCGCGAAGTGTTCGACGCCACGCTCGATGTCGCGATCAAGGTCGCCGATGAGCATTTCGCCAATCACGCCGCGAGAGTCGATGCCGAAGAACCGACGTTCGATGGCGAGCGCGTGCATCTGATCCCCGAGGTCAAGCAGGGTATCGACGCCTATGTCGCCGCCGGCTTCATGGGTACCGGCTTCGATATCGACGACGGCGGCTCGCAGCTGCCCTACGCCGTGGCGCAGGGTCTGGCCTGGGTGTTCGCGGCGGCCAATGTCGGCACTGCGGCCTATCCGTTCCTGACCATGGCGGCGGCCAATCTGATCCGCGCGCATGGTTCGCCAGAGCAGAAAGCGCGCTTTCTCGGGCCGATGATCGAAGGTCGCTGGTTCGGGACCATGTGCCTGTCCGAGCCGCAGGCGGGATCGTCGCTTGGCGACATTCGCACCCGCGCCGAAGCAACGAACCACGGTTGGTACCGCATCAGCGGCACCAAGATGTGGATCTCCGGCGGCGAGCACGAACTGAGCGAGAACATCATCCATCTGGTGTTGGCCAAGATTCCCGGCGGCCCGGCCGGTTCGCGCGGCATTTCGCTGTTCATCGTGCCGAAGCGGCGGATCAACGATGACGGCAGCTCAGGCGAGCGCAATAACGTGTCGCTGGTCGGCCTCAATCACAAGATGGGCTATCGCGGCACGACCAACACGCTGCTGAATTTCGGCGAAGCCGGCGAGTGCCGGGGCTGGCTGATCGGCGAGGTCAATCATGGCCTCGCCTGCATGTTTCACATGATGAACGAGGCGCGAATCGGGGTCGGGCTCAATGCCGCCGTGCTCGGCCACACGGCCTACCTGCACTCGCTGGACTACGCGCTGAGCCGTCCGCAGGGTCGGCGAGCCGGTGAGCGCGACCCATCCAGCCCGCAGGTGATGATCGCCGAGCACCCGGACGTGCGTCGCATGTTGCTGGTGCAGAAGGCGTTCTCGGAAGGCGCTCTGAGCTTGTGCCTGCACGGTGCGGCGCTGGTCGATCGGCTGGCAACGGCGGCGGATGACGCCGAACGCGCCGAGCTGAATCAGGAGCTGGAAATCCTGACCCCGATCATCAAGGCCTGGCCGGCGCATTACTGTCTGGAGGCGAACTACTGGGGCCTGCAAGTGCTCGGCGGTTACGGCTACACCCGCGATTACCCGCTGGAGCGCATCTACCGCGACAACCGCCTGAACCCGATCCACGAAGGCACCAACGGAATCCAGGCCGCCGACCTGCTCGGGCGCAAGGTGATGATGCACAACGGCGCGGCGTTCAAGCTGCTGCTGGCGCGGATCGCGGCGACGATCGACGAAGCTTCCGGCGAAGCTGAACTGAACGCATTCACCGCCGCCTTGAAAGCCGCCAGCGCGCGTGTGGTGAAGACCACGATGGCGCTGGCTGCCGCCGGCGCGCGCGGCGAAACCGATCGCATGCTGGCCAATGCCTGGGTTTACATGGAACTGCTCGGTGCCTTGGTGATCGGCTGGATGTGGCTGCGGCAGATGCTGTGCATCGCACGGATCGCCGCCCCCAGCGAAGCCGATGCCGACTATTTCGACGGCAAGCGGCAGGCGGCGCGCTATTACTACCGCTGGGAGCTGCCGAAGCTGGAACGGCATGCCGCGCTGCTGGAAAGTCTGGATGACACGCTGCTGATGACCGACGCTACGCATTTGTAGGTCGGGATTTATCCCGACGGTGCCGATGCTGGCCAGCGGCAGCGCCGTCGGGATAAATCCCGACCTACAGGACATCTGCATCTGTCGGATTGGAAATCGCATCGAACTGATGGGCCATCACCCGACTAGACTCGCTTCATGAACCACTCAAACCCCGACAACAGCCGCTGGACCTTCATTCGCGACGTACTGGTGTTCCAGTTGAAACTGGTGCTCGGCAACATGCTGAATTTCGTGCTGGTGCCGATCACCATCGTCGCCGCGGTCTACGATCTGCTCAGCGGCAAGCCCGGCGCGCGTCGTGGCGATGCCTTCTACCAGGCGCTGGAAGCCGGGCGCGAGATCGAGGAGCGGATCAACATCTACGGCGCGGTCGGCGGCTATCACGCCACCGGTGCCTCGGACGATCCCGACGCCGTGCGGCGCAGCAAGAGCATCGGCGGGGTCGATATCGGCGATGCCACGGTCGACGACGTGATCCGCAAGGTCGAAGGTCTGATCGTGCGCGAGACCGGCACCGGCGGCCGCGCCGCGCAAGTGAAATCCACGCTCGAACGGCTGCTCGACGAACTGCGCAACCGCAAGGGCTGAAACGCGGTCAGTGCTTGTGCGCGGCCGGCGCGCAGCCGTCGCCCGCGCAGGCCACCTGCTCGATCTGCACGGTGGCATGCACGTCCCCGAACTGCGCTTTCAGACGCTGCTGGATGGCACCCAGCGCGATGTCGCGGTCGGTGCCTTCATCGAGCACCGCATGCAGGGTCATCACCGGGCGCTTGTCGGTCAGCGACCAGGCATGCAGGTGATGGATGCCGGCCACACCGGGCACGCTGGCGGCCAGATCATGAGACAGCGCGCCGGTGTCGAGATCGCGCGGCGCGCCTTCGAGCAGGATGTGTGCCGATTCCCGCGTCACCCGCCAGCCGCCTTTCAGGATCAGCAGCGCGACGAAGGCCGACAGGATCGGGTCGATCGGCGTCCAGCCGGTGGCCAGGATGACGAGGGCCGCAGCGATCGCAGCCGCCGAGCCGAGCAGATCGCCGAGCACATGGAGCATCGCGCCCCGGAGATTCAGCGTGTCCTCGCCATCGCGCAGCACCAGGAACGACGCCAGATTGGCGATGAAGCCGAGGCTGGCGATCAGCAGCATGGTGCTGCCGATCACCGGTGCCGGGGCCAGCAGGCGCTGGATCGATTCGAAGACGATCCAGCCGCTCAACAGCAGCAGCGCCAGCCCGTTGACGAAGGCGGCCAGCACTTCGTAACGCGCTTGCCCGTAGGAGAACAGCGCATCGGCCGGCCGCTTGGCAACGCGCAGCGCGACCAGCGCCAGCGCCAGCGACGCCGCATCGGTGAGCATGTGCACGGCGTCGGCGATCAAGGCCAGCGAGCCGGAAAACCAGCCGCCGATGACTTCCACGACCATGAAGATCGCGGTGATCGCCAGTGCTAAGGCGAGCCGCGTTTCATTGCTGCTGCCGTGGTGATGGTGATGACCGTGACCGTGGCCATGCGAATGGCCGTGGCCATGGTCGTGCTTGTGCGCCTTGGGAGCGTGCGCCGCGTGATCATGGCCATGATCGTGGTGATCGTGGTCATGACCGGCATGGTCGTGATGCTGGCCCATGGACGTGCGTGGCGGCTCAGACTTCTTCCGACAGCTGGACGATGGTGCGGCCCTGCGCCTTGCCGGCAATCATCTGCTCCGCGACTTCCGGTACCTGCTCCAGCGGAATCACTTTCGGCGCGATCAAGGTGGTCAGGCCGCGCGGTTTCCAGTCGCTGGCCAGGCGATCCCAGATCGCCAGACGCCAGCTGCGCGGGCCTTCCACCGACCAGATGCCGAGCAGGCTGACGCCGCGCAGGATGAACGGGATGACCGTGGTCGACAGCGTCGGCGCTTGCGCCAGGCCGATCGCGCCGATCGAGCCCCAGGGCTTCACGGTGCGGCACAGGTAGGCCAGCGTGTCGCCGCCGAGGTTGTCGACGGCACCGCCCCAGCGCGCCGCTTCGAGCGGCTTGGAACCCAGTTCCAGCGTGTTGCGGTCGATGATCTCGTCAGCACCCAGTTCGCGCAGGTAGTTTTCCGAGCCCGGCTTGCCGGTGATCGCGGCGACCTGGAAGCCGGCGCGCTTGAACAAGCTGATGGCGATCGAACCGACGCCACCGGTCGGGCCGGTGACGGCAATCGGCCCCAACTCCGGCGTCTGGTGGTTTTCCAGCATGCGGCGCAGCGCCAGTGCTGCGGTGTAGCCGGCAGTGCCGAGCGCCATCGCTTCAAGCAGGCTCAGGCCGATCGGCAGCGGCACCACGGCATCGGCCGGCACCCGGGCGTATTCGGCAAAGCCGCCGTCGAACTGTTCGCCGACATTGCAGCCGGTGACCAGCACCCGGTTGCCCGGCTTGTAGTCCGGCACTTCGCTGGACACCACGACGCCGGCCAGGTCGATGCCGGCCACTTTCGGGTAGCCGCGCATGATTTTTCCCTTGCCGCTCACGGCCAGGGCGTCCTTGTAATTGATCGACGAGTAGACGACCCGGATCACCACTTCACCGGCGGTCAGGTCCGACAGGCTGATCGCTTCGATGCGCGCTTCGGTCTTTTTCTCGACCTGATGAATGCGCAGGGCCTTGAACGTAGTGGGTACGGAAGTGGGCATCGGAGTTTCCGGCAGAATGAAAGTCGGTCCTTATTCTGCCCCATGCGTCCATGCCGCAATACACGAGCAATCCCCCGCTGCTCGAAGCCGATGTCGATCAAGACCCGATCACTCAGTTCCGGAACTGGCTGGATGATGCAATCAAGATCGGCATGATCGAGCCGATCGCCATGACCCTGGCCACCGTCGATGCCGATGGCCGCCCCTCCGCCCGCGTGGTGCTGCTGAAGGGGCTCGACCGCCAAGGCTTCGCGTTCTACACCAACTACCAGTCGCGAAAGGCGCAGGCGCTGGCCGCGCATCCGTACGCCGCGGCGACTTTCTGGTGGGATCGGCTGGAGCGTAGCGTGCGCATCGAAGGCACGGTGGAAAAGCTGACGGCGGCGGAATCCGAAGCCTATTTCCTCAGCCGGCCGCAGGGCTCGCAGGTCGGCGCGATCACATCGAGACAGAGCCAGGTGATCGCCAGCCGTGCCGAGCTTGATGCCCGTCTCGCCGAAAATCTCGCCCGCTACGCGACCGATCCGGTGCCCTTCGATGCCGCGCAGTGGGGCGGCTATCGCATTCGCCCGGACCGCATCGAGTTCTGGCAAGGCCGCGACAACCGCAGCCATGACCGCCTGCGCTATCGCCGCGCGGCCGATGGCGGCTGGACGATCGAGCGCCTGGAACCATGAGCGAAGCCGAGCAGCTGATCGCCCGTCTGGCGCTGGAAAAACATCCGGAAGGCGGCTGGTTCAAGCGCATCCACACTTCGGAACATGCGATCGAGACGGCCAGCGGCACCCGCGCCCGCGTCACCTCGATCCACTACCTGCTGACCGTCGACGAACCGCTCGGCCGCCTGCACCGCAACCGCTCCGACATCCTGCATTACCTGCAAGGTGGCGGACCGGTGGAATACCTGCTGCTCGACGAAGCCGGCGACCTGCGCCGCGTGGTGCTCGGCCACGCGCCGGACCAGCAACTGTTCCTGTTCGTGCCGGGTGGAGTCTGGAAGGCCTCGCGGCTGATCGGTGAAGCCGGCCACGCGCTGGTCTCGGAAGCGGTGGTGCCGGGTTTTGATTTCGCCGATCACGCATTTGCCGATGCTGCGCTGGCGGAACGGTTTCCGCAGCATCGCGAGCTGCTGAAACCGTTCCTGCGCCAGACCTGAGGCGGCTTAGTCGCCGGTGGTCGCTGCGACCGGATAATCGACGACGAAGACGCCGCCCTGGGCGTCGACTCTGGCGGCATCCAGGCTGTGCTGGCCGGCCGGCACGTCGTAGTAGAAGGTGGCCGGTGCCGAAGCCAGCGGCAGGGCCAGCGGTGGCGGCAGCAGTTCATCGACGATACCGGTGACCGTGCTGCTGCCCAGGTTGTGCCAGCGCACGAACAGCAGGTTGGTCTTGCCGGCGCGCACTTCGGCGGCGCGGTAACCAGCCGTGACGCCCAAACGATGGCGCGGCAGGCTCAGCAAGCCGCCGAGCAAGCCTTGCGGCGGCACCGGCGCGTGCAGGCGCAGGTCGATTCCACCCAGACCGAGCAAGGCCAGGGTCGGATTGAGGATGTCGCCGACGACATTGCCGATCAGGCTGGCATCGCTGGTGGTCTGCACGCCGAAGAAGTTCACCGGCGGCGCTTGGGTCGCGATATCGGCCAGCCCGGTGCCGGGTACCAATGTTTCGAAGCCGGGGATGCCGGTGAACGGACTGCTGGCCAGCGGATCGCGCGGAAGCTGGCTGTGCAGGGTTCCGAGCGTGTCGTAGGCGGCGAGCGCCGGGTCGCTGGCGGTCAGCCGGGTGGCGAACTGGCCGGCGTTGATCGGGTAAGCGAAGCGGTAGCTCGGATGGGTCGCCAGCACCTTGTCGTTGCTGCTCAAGCTGCTGCTGTCGCTGGCTTCCAGGCAGCGCCGGCCGGTGATCGGCAGGCTGATGCGCAGACAGGTGCGGGTGACCGCCAGCGTGCTCGACACCGGCGTCTGCGACACCAGCGTGTCCGACAGCAGGGCCTGATCGACCGCGCTGACCAGCAGGGCATCGACATCCAGCGTGGTGCTGACCGTGAAACGCTGGCCGACGGTGACATTGGTGGTCACGTTGACCACGAACGGCGCGCCGGTGGTGACGCTGCTGGTGGCGGCCACGCGGTACTGGCCGATCTGCCGCAGGTTATGCGGGCCGATGAGGCTTTCCAGTTCCGGCACCAGAGCCGCGCCGACCAGCCAGCCCACGGTATTGACCTGGCCGAGCACGTCGTACACCTGCTGCAAGGTGGTGCCGGCCGCGAACGGGGTGATGCCGAGGCCGCTGGCATCGGGTGCGGCGCGGCCACGGATGCCGAGCGCCAGCAGCGCGCGGCTGGCGTCGCCGCTGAACTGGCTGCGGGCACTGGCGGCGCTGCCGTTGTCGGGGTTCAGGGTGTCGCGCAGGAACTTCGCCAGTTCCAGCGCCAGCGCGGGCGGCAGGCGCTCGCCGGCCGCCTGTGCCGACAGCACGGCCGCCGCTTCATGGGGCAGCAGGGCCGAAGCACCTTCAATGGCCGGTGCCGCTGCGGCATGGGCGGCCGCGCTGCCCAGCAGGGCAGCGGCGGCAATGACGCTGCGGCGGAAACGAGTGACAGACAGTCTCGACAGTTGCATCGGGGATCCTCCCTAGTCGGCCGAAGCCGGAGTGTTTTCGTGATTCGCAAGTGGGCAATTCATCCCATGCGAAACTCGGCTCACTCTAGGGGGAGGTCGTCGGTGACGGTTTTCCGTCGGACGGGTCGGCGCGACCGTTCGATCAATCCGGGGGGAAACGGTCCTCCAGGGCCGACAAACGGCTTTCCAGTTCGGCAATCCGGGCTTCGAGCACGGAAATCCGGTCGCCACCGGGGCTTGAAGCACGCGGTGGCGGATTTCCGGCGCTGTTTTCGAACGCGGCCAGATCCGGCGTGCCGCTCAGCAGGTGCAGCCAGCGCGATGCCGCTTGCCCCGGCAAGCGCGGCAGTTGTGCGACGAACGGCTGGGCGCGGTCGGCGAGATCGTTCAAGGCGGCCTGGATGCCATCGGCATCGGCCGGGCCGTTCAGCACCGCGCTGTTGGCGCGCAGTTCGGCCGGCGTTTGCGGGCCGCGCAACATCAGCGTCGCCAGCACCGCCATGGTGCCCGGCTTGAGCAGCAATTGATGCTGAAAGCGGTGCCGCCATTTCGGCACCCGACCGGCATTGTCGTCGCGGGTCGCGAGCTTGCCGGCGTCGAGCTGGTTGAGTGCCGCGCCAGCATCGCCCTCGGTCAGATTCATCACCGGATGGCGCGAATTCTTCTGGTTCGCGGCCATCATCACGGCGTTGACTGTCATCGGGTAGTACTGCGGCGTGGTGATCGACTTCTCGACCAATACCGCCAGCACGCGGGCTTCA
This sequence comes from Nevskia sp., assembly GCA_021732745.1. Taxonomy (GTDB): domain Bacteria; phylum Pseudomonadota; class Gammaproteobacteria; order Nevskiales; family Nevskiaceae; genus Nevskia. The sequence goes on from JAKFUK010000003.1 coordinate 395,803, forward strand.
TTCGGGGACAGCAAGATCGTGGTCATGCGCGATTATCGCGCCGACGCCGGCCGCGATGGGAAGCGCCGCTCAAGCCTGCCGTGGGCCTGCCGATACTGCTGCGACACCCTTGCGGAGATCGACCGGGCATGCGGATCGAGCTGACAGCCGCGCGGCCTTCGCTGCCGGCCCTGCCGAACCTGCCGGCAGCGGCCGTGCGGCTTGATCGCGCCAGCCTGCTGCAGATCGCGACGACCCTCGCCGCCGGCACGCCGTGGACAGCGATCGACGCTCTGGTCGGCGATCGGGACTTGCCCGCGAGCGGGGCCAGCCCGGCACCGGTTCAACCGCCTGCCGCCGCCGCGCCGCCGCTGGTTCAGATATTCGCGCGGCCGTCGGCAACGCCAGCCATGAGCGCCGTGCCGGCCCTGATTCCGGAAGCGCTGGCGGCTGCGGTCAGCCGCGACCGGCTGAGCTTGTCGGCGGCAGCCGCCGTCTTGCGCAGCGAGCCGGCCGAGTCGAAAAACCGGCCTGCGGTGGTATTCGCGCTGAACCTGTTGTCGGCCCTGACCGGCGAGCCGCGCAGCCGCGTGCAACTGACCGCATTCGGCGCGCCGCAGGCGCTTGATCCCCATGCCTTGGCCGCCGCCACGAGCCGGGGCACGAACGACGGGCTGCAACTGCTGCTGCGCGGCCATCTGCTGGGCAGCGATGCCCAGCGCATCGCCCTGACCCTGGGCATGCGCGTCCAGCGGCAAGCGGCTGGTGGCGGACCCGAGGCAGCGGCGCTCGACAGCATCCACGCCGCGCTCGATCAACTGGCCCGGACGGAAATCGAGCTGGACTATCCCGGTGCCGCCGCCAGCCTCGCCGGTCACAGCGCGCGCTTTCAGGCAGTGCTCGATCCGCTCGGTCTCTGGCCCATGCAGAGCTTCCTGCTGTCCGGTCTGCTGATCTTCGGTCACGCCGCTGACAGGGAAGATGACGACGAAATCGCCGACGAAGCCAGCGAGATCGACCCCGATCGCGACGATCAGACCCAAGACCAGCAGCAAGCCCGCGAAGACACGAAAGCGGCAGCCCAGGCCGTCGACGAGCCGACGCCAGCGGCCGCCGACGGCGGCCTGCCGATCATCTCGGCCCAGCACTGGCTGGCGCTGGAACTACGCCACTGGCGCAGCCAATTGCGGAGCTGGATGGCGTTGCCGGCGGTTTGAAAGCGCCCGCCGACTCAGCGCGGCAGGTCGGAGGCGCCCATCAGGAACAGATCGACTTCGCGTGCCGCCTGACGGCCTTCGCGGATCGCCCAGACCACCAGCGACTGTCCGCGCCGCATGTCACCGGCGGCGAATACCTTGGCGACACTGGTCTTGTAGCAACCGTCGCCGTCAGTCGTCGCCTTGGCATTGCCGCGGGCGTCCTTGTCGACACCGAACGCCTCGACCACCGAGCCGACCGGCGACACGAAGCCCATCGCCAGCAGCACCAGATCGGCCTTCATCTCGAACTCGGAGTTCGGGATTTCCTGCATCTTGCCGTCCTTCCATTCGAGCCGGCAGGCGATCAGCTTTTCGACCTTGCCGCCGCTGCCCTCGAAGCGCTTGGTGGCCACCGACCAGTCGCGCGCGCAGCCTTCTTCGTGGCTCGATGAAGTGCGCAGCTTGGTCGGCCAGTAGGGCCAGACCAGCGGCTTGTTCTCGGTTTCCGGCGGCTGCGGCAGCAACTCGAACTGGGCAACGCTTTCCGCGCCGTGACGGTTGGAGGTGCCGACGCAGTCGGAACCGGTATCGCCGCCGCCGATCACCACCACGTTCTTGCCGGTCGCCAGCAACTGGTTCTTGACCTTGTCGCCAGCGTCCACCCGGTTCTGCTGGGGCAGGAATTCCATCGCGAAATGGATGCCCTTGAGTTCGCGGCCGGGCACCGGCAGATCGCGCGGCAGTTCCGAGCCGCCGGTCAGCAGCACAGCGTCGAACTGCGCCTTCAGCTCGTCCGGGCTGATGGTTTCCTTCGCCAGATTGGTCACCGTGGTGCCCTTGGTATTGGCGACACAAACACCGGTGCGGAAGCGCACGCCTTCGGCGGTGAGCTGTTGCAGGCGGCGGTCGACCACTTCCTTGTTCAGCTTGAAGCCGGGAATGCCGTAGCGCAGCAGGCCGCCGGGGCGATCGTTCTTCTCGAACACCGTCACTTCATGACCGGCGCGCACAAGCTGTTGCGCTGCGGCCAGACCGGCCGGGCCGGAACCGACGATCGCCACTTTCTTGCCGGTGGCGACTGCGGCCGGCTGCGGCAGGATCCAGCCGTTTTCCCAGCCTTTCTCGACGATGAAATTCTCGATCGACTTGATGCCGACCGGATCATTGTTGACGTTCAGCGTGCAGGCCGCTTCGCAGGGTGCCGGGCAGACGCGGCCGGTGAACTCGGGGAAGTTGTTGGTCGAATGCAGGGTGTCGAGCGCGTTCTGGTAATCGCTGGTGTAAACCAGATCGTTCCAGTCCGGAATGATGTTGTTGACCGGGCAGCCGGTCATGCAGAACGGCGTGCCGCAGTTCATGCAGCGCGCGGCCTGGGTTTTGGCTTTCTCGTTTTCGAGAACCAGCACGAATTCCTTGTAGTGCTTGACGCGCTCGGGGACCGGAACATAGGCCTCCTTCTGGCGCGTGTATTCGATGAAACCGGTGGTCTTGCCCATCTCTCTTGCCTCGATGAAATATTGCGAATGCGGTGGGTCAGTCGAACTTCAGACTCTTGAACAATGAGGCGATGCGCGCGCGCGCCGTGTCGTCAAGCGCGCCCTGGTAGTGATTCAGCGCGATTTTCAGGATGCGGTCGTGATGGATCGCCACCAGCGAGCTTTCCTGCGTCACCTCTTCGCCGCCGTCGATGAGCGCCACGTACTGGAAGACATCGAGCCCGCCGACCATGGCCTTGCCGACCGTCGCGATCTGGATTTCGATGTCTTCGCCGACCTCGATCTCGTCCGGCAGGCTCGCTTCCACCATCAGCTCGGCGAACTGTGTCTGCGCTTCCGGCGTATCGAGACGCGCCAGAAACGCCCGATTGCCGCCTTTGGCCTCGGAGCCGGTCCGCTCGGGGCTGTAGTCGATCTGCACTTGCACCGGCACCGTGCAGGCCTTGCAGCGCAGCAGCATCGCGCCGTCGGCACCGGGTTGCAGGTCCCAGCCTTCGGCGTCGATGGTGTAGCGGCCCGGCCGCGTGTACAGCTCGGCGGCCGAGGCGACACTGCCCGCCGCCGTGGCGACGAGCAGTGCAGCGGCGAAACGGGCTTTCAGACGGTGGTTCATGCGGCGACACTCCGGTGTTCGCTCAAGCCTGCCATTTTCCTCAGGCCGGCACGGCATCCTTGCTTGCGGCGGCGGCAACCGTCATCTCGCCGAGCGCACGCTTGTACTCGTGCGGGAACACCTTGACGAAAGCCTTGCGGCCGGTCTGCCAGTCGTCCAGCAGCATGCGGGCGCGCGTCGAGCCGGTGTGCTTGAAGTGCCGTTCCAGCAGGTAGCGGACGATGGCCTCATCGGTCTGCTTCTTGCCGTTGCGCTCCAGGCTGTGCCACAGGCTGCGGTCGACGTTCGCTTCCTGCTCGCTCTTCACCATCAGCGGTTCGATGGCGAGCATCGCCATATTGCACTTGGAGGCGAAGCTGCCATCCGGGTCGTAGACGTAGGCGATGCCGCCGGACATGCCGGCGCCGAAGTTGCGGCCGGTGGCACCGAGCACCAGGACCGTGCCGCCGGTCATGTATTCGCAGCCGTGGTCGCCGGTGCCTTCGATGACCGCCACCGCACCAGAGTTGCGCACCGCGAAGCGTTCGCCAGCGACACCATTGATGAAGGCTTCACCGCTGATCGCGCCGTAGAGAACCGTGTTGCCAACGATGATGTTGTTGACCGCCCAGCCCCGGAACTCGGTGTTCGGACGGACGATGATCCGGCCGCCCGACAATCCCTTGCCAACGTAATCGTTGCCTGCACCGACCAGATCCAGCGTGATGCCGTGGGCCAGGAAAGCGCCGCAGGACTGACCCGCCGTGCCCTGCAACTGGATGTGGATGGTGTTGTCGGGCAGACCTTCGTGGCCGTAGCGACGCGCCACTTCGCTGGACAGCATCGTGCCGACCGTCCGGTTCAGGTTCTTGACCGGCGAGATGAACTGCACCTGCTCGCCGTTCTCCAGCGCCGCCCTCGCCTTTTCGATCAGCTTCACATCAAGCGCCCGCTCCAGCCCGTGATCCTGCGCAAGCGTATGGAATACCGGATCGTCGCTCGGTGCTTGATAGAAAAGCCTTGAAAAATCAAGACCCTGTGCTTTCCAGTGGCTGATCGCCTTGGACTTGTCGAGCAGGTCGGCGCGGCCGATAAGCTCGTCGAAAGTGCTGATGCCCAGCTGCGCCATGATCTGCCGCACTTCCTCGGCCACGAAGAAGAAGTAGTTGACGACGTATTCCGGCTTGCCGGCGAACTTCTTGCGCAGCACCGGATCCTGGGTCGCGACACCGACCGAGCAGGTGTTCAGATGGCACTTGCGCAGCATGATGCAGCCTTCGACGACCAGCGGCGCGGTCGCGAAGCCGACTTCATCGGCACCGAGCATCGCCGCGATCGCGACATCGCGACCGGTCTTCATCTGGCCGTCGGCCTGCACCCGGATGCGCGAACGCAGGCCGTTCAGCACCAGCGTCTGCTGGGTTTCGGCCATGCCGAGTTCCCAGGGCGCGCCGGCATGCTTCACCGAACCGAGCGGGCTGGCACCGGTGCCGCCGTCATGGCCGGCGATCACCAGATGATCGGCCTTGGCCTTGGTGACACCGGCGGCCACCGTGCCGACGCCGCTTTCGGCAACCAGCTTTACCGAGATCGACGCGCGGTTGTTGCCGTTCTTCAGATCGTGGATGAGCTGCGCCAGATCTTCGATCGAATAGATGTCGTGATGCGGCGGCGGGCTGATGAGCCCCACACCCGGCACCGAGAAACGCAGGCGGGCGATGTATTCCGACACCTTCTGGCCGGGCAGCTGGCCGCCTTCGCCGGGCTTGGCACCCTGCGCCATCTTGATCTGGATCTGGTCGGCCGAATTCAGGTATTCGGCGGTGACGCCGAAGCGGCCGGCCGCGACCTGCTTGATCTTCGAGCGCAGGGAATCGCCTTCCTTCAGCACGATATTCGCCTCGACCTGGTCCTCGCCGATCACCGAGGCCATCGTCGCGCCTTCCTTGATGACGATGCCCTGCTTTTCCAGCCGATAGCGCGCCGGATCTTCGCCGCCTTCGCCGGTGTTCGACTTGCCGCCGATGCGGTTCATCGCGACCGCCAGGGTGGCGTGCGCTTCGGTGGAGATCGAGCCGAGCGACATGGCACCCGTGGCAAACCGCTTGACGATTTCCTTGGCTGGCTCGACGTCATCGAGCGCAATCGCCTTGGCCGGATCGACCTTGAACTCGAACAGACCACGCAGCGTCATGTGACGCTTCGACTGGTCGTTGATGATCTGGGCGTATTCCTTGTACGTCGAAAAGCTGTTGGCCTTGGTCGCGTGCTGGAGCTTGGCGATCGCGTCCGGCGTCCACATGTGCTCTTCGCCGCGAACGCGGAAAGCGTATTCGCCGCCGGCATCGAGCTGGTTGGCGAGCACGCGGTCGTTGCCGAAGGCGAGCTTGTGCAGGCGCACCGCCTCCTCGGCCACTTCGAAGATGCCGATGCCTTCGATCGACGACGCAGTGCCGCTGAAATACTTGTCGATCAGCGCCCGGTTCAGGCCGATCGCCTCGAAGATCTGCGCGCCGCAGTAGGACATCCAGGTCGAGATGCCCATCTTCGACATGACCTTCATCAGGCCCTTCGACACCGCCTTCTTGTAGTTGTAGATCGCCTTGTCGGGGCTCAGATCGCCCGGCAGGCCCTGTGACATTGCCGCCAGGGTTTCCATCGCCAGATACGGATGGATCGCTTCGGCACCGTAGCCACCGAGCAGCGCAAAGTGATGCACTTCACGCGCCGAGCCGGTTTCCACGACCAGACCGGTCGAGGTGCGCAGGCCCTTGTTGACCAGATGCAGATGGATCGTGCTCGTTGCCAGCAGCGCCGGGATGGCGACGTGGTCGGCGTCCATCTTGCGATCGCTGAGGATCAGGATGTTGTAGCCATCCTTCACGGCATCGACCGCGTTCGCGCACAGGCTGGCCAGGCGCGCTTCGACACCTTCCTTGCCCCAGGCAACCGGATAGCAGATGTCGATCTCGAAGCTTTTGAACTTGCCGCGGGTATGCGCGCTGATGTCGCGCAGCTTGGCCATGTCGGCCACATCGAGCACCGGCTGCGACACTTCCAGACGCATCTGCGGGTTCAGGTTCGCGGTGTCGAGCAGGTTCGGCTTCGGGCCGATGAACGACACCAGCGACATCACCATCGCCTCCCGAATGGGGTCGATCGGCGGGTTGGTGACCTGCGCGAACAGCTGCTTGAAGTAGCTGTAGAGGGGCTTCAACTTGTTCGACATCACCGGCAATGGCGAGTCGTTGCCCATCGAGCCGGTCGCTTCCTCGGCGCTGACCGCCATCGGCGACATCAGCACGCGGATGTCTTCCTGCGTGTAGCCGTAGGCCTGCTGGCGATCGAGCAGCGACGCCGGCGGTTCCGGCAGCGCCACTTCACGGCCGGCCAGCGGCTTCAATTCGTCGAGCTTGATGCGGATGCGGTTGATCCAGGCCTTGTATGGCTCGGCACTGGCGTAGGTGTCCTTGATTTCCTCGTCGTCGATGATCCGGCCTTCTTCGAGGTCGATCAGGAACATGCGGCCCGGCTGCAAGCGCCACTTCTTGGTGATCCGCGATTCCTCGATCGGCAGCACGCCGGATTCCGAGGCCATGACCACGAGATCGTCGTCGGTCTCGATGAAGCGGCAGGGACGCAGGCCGTTGCGATCGAGCGTGCCGCCGATGTAACGGCCGTCGGTGAAACAGATCGCCGCCGGGCCGTCCCAGGGCTCCATCATCGCCGCGTGGTACTCGTAGAAGGCGCGACGGTCGTCGTCCATCAGCGTGTGGTTTTCCCACGCTTCCGGAATCATCATCATCACCGCCTGGGCGATCGGGTAGCCGGCCATCACCAGCAGTTCGAGCGCGTTGTCGAAGCAGGCGGTGTCGGACTGGCCCTCGTAGATCAGCGGGTAAAGCTTCTTGAGGTCATCGCCAAGCTCGGCCGACTTCATCACGCCTTCGCGGGCGCGCATCCAGTTGAAGTTGCCCTTGACCGTATTGATCTCGCCGTTGTGGGCGACCAGACGGTAGGGATGCGCCAGCGGCCATTCCGGGAAGGTGTTGGTCGAGAAGCGCTGATGGACCAGCGCGAGCGCGGAGGTGCAGCGCTCGTCCTGAAGATCGAGGTAATAGACGCCGACCTGATCGGCCAGCAGCAGGCCCTTGTAGACGACAGTCTTCGCTGACATCGACGGCACGAAGAACTCCTTGCCGTGGATGAGGTTCAGCGCGCGGATCGCGTGGCCCGAGGACTTGCGGATCACGTACAGCTTGCGTTCCAGCGCGTCAGTCACCGTGATGTCTGCGCCGCGACCGATGAAGATCTGGCGGATCACCGGCTCCTTGGCGCGCACGGTCGGCGACATCGGCATGTTCAGGTCGACCGGCACATCGCGCCAGCCGAGCACCACCTGCCCTTCATCGGCCACGGCGCGCTCGATTTCCTGTTCGCAGGCGATGCGCGAGGCGGTTTCCTTGGGCAGGAACACCATGCCGACACCGTATTCGCCCTGCGGCGGCAATTCGATGCCCTGCTTGAGCATTTCCTCGCGATATAGCTGATCCGGCAGCTGGATCATGATGCCCGCGCCGTCGCCCATCAGCGCATCGGCACCGACTGCGCCGCGATGTTCGAGGTTCTTCAGGATCAGCAGGCCCTGCTCGACGATCGAGTGCGCCTTTTCGCCCTTGATATTGGCAATGAAGCCGATGCCGCAGGCGTCATGCTCGTTGGATGACCGGTACAGGCCGTGGGTTTCGGCGTGCAGGCGGGCGGCGGCGGAAGCGGGCTCGTGCGACATGGCTAAGCCTTCACAGGTTTGGCAGGGGGTGGGAGCGTACTGCGCCGCAACAACAATGCCAAGCCCAAACCCCCAAAACAATTGGGGTCAGATACAGATTATTCGCGGTCTTTATCTGTCAGCATGATAATTGGGGACAGATTAAAATTTCACGCAGTGATTTGATCTTGTTGAAATTTCCAGTCTGATCAGCGATCAGGATCGCGAGGTTTGCGTGAAACCGGACGCCCGGCCTGGCCGCGTGTCATCCGACGGTCGGTCCGCGTTTCGAGTGCGTCGAGAAAGCTGCGATCGCCCAATACCCAGCCTTTGAGCGCCGATTCGGTCAGCGCCCGCTGCTGATCAAGGGCGATGCCCTGCTGGACCAGATCGGCATAGGCGGCTTCGCGGGCGAACGGCGTGTTGCCCAAGCCCCAGGCCAGCGGATGCGGCGTCAGCAGCCGGTCCTGCACCAGTCCGATGTAGTGACGGTGGCTGGACCAGCGATGATCGGCCGGCCGCTGCACCATTCCGGCGCGCACCGGATTGAGGTCGATATAGGCCATGCAGGCGAGCAGGTAGCGATCGGTCTGCACGAGGGTCGAGCGGTAGCGGCCTTCCCAGAGCGTGCCGCTGCGCGCATGGCGTTTGTTGAACAACTGCACGTAACGCCGGCCAACGGCCTGCATCATCAGCGGAAGGCCGGTGTCGGTCGAAGGTGTGGCCAGCAGGTGGAAATGGTTGTCCATCAGCACCCAGGCGTGAACCGCGACCTTGTGGCTCGCCGCGTACGCGGTGAGCAACTCCAGCAGCGTTTCGCGATCGCGATCGTCGACGAACACCGGCTGCCGGTTGTTGCCACGCTGGATGACGTGGTGCGGGTAGCCGGGAATGGTGAGGCGCGGTTGGCGGGCCATGGCAGCGCTACTCCGGGAACAGATCGGCCGCTGAACCGTCGGCGGCGCGCGGTTCAGGGCTGGCCGCCGCGAGGGCGGCATCCGGGTGGGACATTTCCGGCGGGTTCGCGCTTTCGGCAGCCGCAAACGCCTGCATGCGCTTGATCAGCCCCGCGGCAAACCATTCGTCGGCGTCGAGGGCGATCAGTTCCAGATTGAGCACGGCGGGCAGCGGCAGCCAATCTTCGCCGACTTTCACCGCGATGCGCGGATTCAGGCAATAACGACCCTGACGCAGACGCAGGAAAATGCGCCGGTTGTAGGCGTAATCGCGCGCCTGTTCGTTGCGCGCCAGCACGCCGGACAGGTACTGCCGCTGGCGCTTGCCTTCGGGGACGATGGCGTCCGGAAACGCGGCCAGCAGCTCGCTCAACACCTCGGTGTCGAAGCCCGGATTGCCGCGCTCGGGCAGTTGCAGGCACCGTTTGGTCGCCGCCAGCATCAGGTTGAACAGGGTGAATTCGATGGTCCTTGTGTCCAGCTTGACCAGCCGCCGCTCGATGCGGAGGCTGATCGAGCCCGGTGCCAGACCGCGATGCAGCGCCAGGAATCGCGCTGCTGCCGCCGCTGCGGACTCCGGCCGGGCCGCGTTGCAGGCATCGTCGAGAAAAAGCTGGAAGGCGGTGCGTCCGTAGTTGTCGACCAGCGCCGGATTGGCACCGGCATCGAGCAGGACGGCGGCCAGCGGGGCATTGCCGACCATCGCGGCGAGCATCAGCGGCGTGTGATTGAACGGGTTGCGGAAATCCAGGCCATGCCGTTCGGTGAGCGTCAGCACGTCCTTGAAATTCCGGCTGGTCCAGGCGCTGGCGTGCTTCTTCAAGAGCCCTTCACGCGCGCGTTGCAGCGCTTGCCGGAGTTCCGCACCCAGCCATTCGCTGTCGATGCCGGCGAGACGTCCGTACAACTGCGGCTCGCAGTAGATCGCGGCGTACTCCTGCAACTGGCTTTTCAGCTTCGACGACACATTGTCCGGTGCCAGCACCCGCTCGCGCAGGGCTCGAAAGGCTGCGCTGTCCTGCACCGACCACGGCACGGCTTCCGTTTTCAGCACCTGCCGACGAATCTGGTCGGCCTGTTCCTGCCGGCCTTGCAGTTCCAGCCGCCGCGCTTCGCGGCTCCAGTCCTCGGCCGAGGATTGCTGCCGCACGAGGTTCAGACGCGCTTCCGGATGATCGAGCTCCAGCAAGCTCAGCAACGGGTGTTCGACATCGGATTCGATCACGTAGAGCGCACGCACGGCGCGCGTCACCGCCACATAAAGCGCGTTGATGAAGAACTTCGCGGCTTCGGCAGACTTGTCCGCCTTGTCCCGGCCGCGCGCGTAGTTCAGATCTTCGCCTTCAAGTTCCGCGCGGGTGATGCCGGCGGCAACCTCCGCGTAATCGGCACGTGCCGAGGACACCAGCCGGAACAGGATGATGTTCTCGTACTCCAGGCCCTTGGCTTCCTGCACCGAAAACACCAGCGGCGTGCGGAACTGCTGGCGAGCCGCATCCTTGTGCTCGTCGCGCAGCACGATCACGGCAAAGCGGCTGGACTGCCGGGTCTTGTCGTCCAGTTCGCGGCACAGGCTGTCGTCATTGCCGAGGAAATGCACGTTGCCTTCGTGCGCGGCGGTGGCCTCGACCAGGAAATTGCTTTCCCGGTCGATCGAGCCAAAGCGCCGAACCTTGAGCTTGATCAGCCGGTTGGCCAGCCGCGTCACCGGTGCTGCGTTGCGGTAATTGCCTCGGAGCACCTGAATGCGGCTGCCCTCGGCCAGCGCTTCATGCTGATGGAACAGCGTCTTGACCCGCGCCCAGGAAAAGAAATTCGGGTGGACGATCTGGTTGGAATCGCCGCACAGCACGAACTGCCCCGGCACTTTCAGGCTGCCGAGGATCAGCGCCAGTTGCGGCATCGTCAGGTCCTGCACTTCGTCGACCACGACATGGTCGTGGCGCGGCGCGATGCGCGTCAGCATGGCTTGCGCCACCCGGCTGTCGTCGTGCAGGCCGCGCTCGCCGAGCCAGCCCAGGTAGCGCTCGAACAGGCTGTAGACATCGGCCCTCTGCTCCTCCGGATAGATGGACTGCCGGAGCCCCAGCGCCAGGTACTCGGCGCGGCTCAGTTGCGGAGCCTCCAGGCTCGAACCGACCAGCACGCCGCGAAATTCCTCGTACAGCATGTGACCGTCGCGGGCGGCAGCGGGCGCGCCCGAGCCGCGCGCGTGACGACGCAGGAAATCCTGAAAATCCGCGAACGTCACTTCGCGGCCGGCCGGCGTTTCGATGGTGTCGATCAGTTCACGCAGCGACAGGAATTCGGCCTGCTGCTCGTCCTGGGCAAAGCCCAGCCCGAAATACAGCTTGCGTGCATGTTCGGCCAGATAGGCGGAGCGGGTCACGTACAGCACCTCGCCGCGCAGCCGCTTCATCTTTTCCAGGGTCAGCGCGGTCTTGCCGCTGCCGGCCGAGCCAACCACGATCAAGGGCGGCGGCAGATTCAGCACCGCGTCCTGCACGTCGTCGAAGCACAGCAGCTTGTCCAGCGCATGCACCACACGGCGCGTTTTCGGCAAATGGCTCAGGGCTTCGAGCGCGGCCGGCGGCTCGTCCGGCCCCGGCAGATCCGGCAGCTTGGCCTCGTCGATCACCGCGCCGCGCAGGAAGCGGGATTTCTCGTAGGCGTGATTGCGGATCACCTCCAGCACCACGATGCAGGTCTCCGAACCGTGCTTGAGCAGCCGGAACAGCAGGCGATTGCGCTCGTCCAGCCGCGCCCGGTAATACGGCGTCGGTGCCAGCTTCTTGACCTGCGCCGCGCGCCAGTCGCCCCGCCCCAGATGCTCGATCACCTTGCCGCAGGCTGTTTCGAGTCCGCGGGTGTCGAGATCGTGGTATTCGAGGACGTGCATTGCGGAATGACGGATGCTTCCTTGAACCGGCTCAGCGCAGATGACGCAGATCGTAAAGCCGCGCGTGCTCATCGGCGGCGAATCGGTCCGTCATTCCGGCGATGTAGTCCGCCACCCCGCGCGCGCGGCCGGCGTCACCTTCGGCATTCCGCGCAGCAGCCTGAAACGCAGGCGGCAGCAGCCGTCCGTCGCCGAACAGCGCTTCGAACAGTTCGCGAACAATGCGCCGTGCCTTGTGCATCACCCGGTAGACGGAGGCGTGCTGATAGAGCTGCTCGTTGAGGAAGCGCTTCAAGTCGCGGTTGTCGCGCTGCATGGCTGCGCTGAACGAGACCAGGGTTTCGGGATGGGCGCGGACGGCGTCGATGTCGGCGAGGCCTGCCATCGCCAGCCGCCGTGCGGTTTCGCCGTGCAGGTCGATGACCAGCGCGTTGATCATCCGGCGAATGGTTTCGTGGCGCAGCTGGCGCGGGGTGAGTGCGCTGTAGCGGGCGGTGACTTCGGCGTGAAAGCGCGCAAACAGCGGCACGTCCAGCAGTTGTTCGATGCTCAGGATGCCGGCTCTGAGGCCGTCGTCGACATCATGGTTGTTGTAGGCGATCTGGTCGGCGATGTTGGTGAGCTGGGCTTCAAGGCTGGGCTGGCGCTTCAGCAGGAAGCGTTCGCCGACATCGCCGAGCGTGGCCGCGCGTGCCTGCGAGCAGTGTTTGAGGATGCCTTCGCGGGTCTCGAAGCTCAGGTTCAGGCCGGTGAACTCGGCGTACTTGTCTTCCAGTTCGTCGACCACCCGCAAGGATTGCGCGTTGTGCTCGAAGCCGCCGTAGGCCTTCATGCAGTCGTCGAGCGCATCCTGCCCGGCGTGGCCGAACGGCGTGTGGCCCAAGTCATGGGCCAGGGCAATCGCTTCGCTCAGGTCTTCGTTCAGGTGCAGGCCACGCGCCAAACCACGAACGATCTGCGCCACTTCCAGCGAATGGGTCAGGCGATTGCGGTAGAGGTCGCCTTCATGGCTGACGAAGACCTGGGTCTTGTATTCCAGCCGCCGGAACGCCGACGAATGGACGATGCGGTCGCGATCACGCTGGAATTCGCCGCGACCCTGCGGCGGTGCCTCCGCGTAGCGACGGCCGCGCGAACGGTCTTCCCGTGCGGCGTACGGCGCGAGTGTCGTCATGCGGCGTGAGGCGTGAGGGGTGAGGGGTGAGGCGGGGTGTTGCAGAAGTGGTCGAGCGTGGCATCCAGTGCCGTGACATCGAAATCGGCCGTGGTCGCCGCTTCGCCGAGGGCGCGCATCAGCACCAGCCGCAGGCGGCCGGCGGCCACTTTCTTGTCGCGGGCCATGAGCGTCCGGAAGTCGTCCGGCGTCATGCCGGTGGGTGGCGCGATCGGCAATTTGGCGCGTTCGATCAGGCGGATGCAGCGCTCGGCGTCTTCCGCTTTCAGCCAGCCCAGCCGCATCGACATGTCGGCAGCCATGGCCAGCCCGAGGCCGACCGCTTCGCCGTGCAGCCAGGTTTCGTACTTTGTCCAGGTTTCGACCGCGTGACCGAAGGTGTGGCCCAGGTTCAGCAGGGTGCGTGGGCCACCGGCCAGCGATTCGCGTTCGTCGAGCGCCACGATCCGGGCCTTGAGCGCGCAGCAGCGTTCGATGGCTTCGCCGAGCACGCCGGCATCGAGCGCCAGCAGCGCGTCGACATCGCGTTCCAGCCGGGCGAACAGGCCGGCGTCGCCGAGCATTGCGCACTTGATCACTTCGGCGAGGCCGGCCGACAACTCGCGCGGCGGCAGGGTGTTCAAGGTGTCGGTGTCGGCGAACACCGCGATCGGCTGATGAAACGCGCCGATCAGGTTCTTGCCGCGCGCGTGGTTGACGCCGGTCTTGCCGCCGACGCTGGAATCGACCTGGGCGAGCAAGGTGGTCGGAATCTGCACGAAGGCGATGCCGCGCTGGTAGATCGAGGCGACGAAGCCGGTCAGGTCGCCGATCACGCCGCCGCCGAGGGCGATCAGGATGCTGTCGCGGGCCAGCCGCTGGCCAAGCAGCCAGTCGAGCACGGCTTCCGCGTTGGCCCAGGTTTTCTGCAGCTCGCCGGCCGGCAGGATGAAGGCGTGTTCGCGGGTCAGGCCAAGGGCGTCGAGCAGCGGATCGAGATAGCGGGCGGCGACATTGGCATCGCTGACCACGCGCAGCGTCTTGCCGCGCAGCTCCGCGTAAGTTGCGGGGTCGGCGAGCAGTCCGGAACCGATGCTCAGGGTGTAGCTGCGCTCGGCCAGCTCGACCTTGAGCAGGCGGCGCAGGGCTTCAGGATGCCGGCGCGGCGACCGGGCGGACGAAGTGGTCTTCGATCTCGCGGGCGAGGGCGCGGGCGTTGCGTCCATCGGTGTGGACGACGAGGTCGGCGATTTCACGATAAAGAGGATCGCGCAGCGTGAACAGGCGGTGGAGGGTGTCACGGCGATCCCCGACCTGCAACAGCGGCCGGTTGTCGGTGCGCTCGGTGCGCGCGAGCTGGTGATCGACACTCGCGTGCAGGTAGACGACGAAGCCGTGCTCGGCGAGCAGGGCGCGGGAATCGGGGTCCATCACCGCGCCGCCGCCGGTCGACAGCACCACCGCTTCGCGCTGCACCAATTCGGCGATCGCCGCACGTTCGCGCTTGCGGAAACCGGCTTCGCCTTCCTTTTCAAAAATGAAGGCGATGTTGACGCCGGTGCGGGCTTCGACAATCTGATCGGAATCAATGAATTCCATGCGCCGGGCTTCGGCAAGCCGCCTGCCGACCGTAGTCTTCCCGGCCCCCATCGGACCGACGAGGTAGATGTTGCGCTTGTTGCTCACCGGCTTCGGAACCACGCCTTGAAGGGGACTCAGGCCCGATCCGCCGGGCCTGCGAGGGCGCTCAGTTTACCTTCAGGCCTTCGCTGAGAATCTTCGGGGTGATGAAGATCAGCAGTTCGGTCTTGTTCTGAATCTTGCTCTTGGTGCGGAACAGCACGCCCAGCACCGGGATGTCGCCAAGCACCGGCACCTTGGTGACGCTGTCGTTGCTGGTCTGTTCGTAGATGCCGCCCAACACCACGGTCTGACCGTTGTCGACCAGCACCTGGGTGGTCACCTTGCGGGTGTCGATGGCCGGCGCCGAGCCGCCGCCGCTTTGCGAGACATTGCTGCCCTGCGAATCGTTGGTGACCACCAGATCCATGATCACCCGGTTGTCCGGCGTGATCTGCGGCGTGACATTCAGGGACAGCACCGCCTTCTTGAACTGCACGGCGGTGGCGCCGCTGGACGTGGCGTTCTGGAACGGGATTTCCCGGCCCTGCTCGATCGCCGCCTGCTTGCCGTTGGCAGTGATCACGCGGGGCGAGGAAATCACTTCGCCCTTGCCTTCCGACTGGAGCGCGGAGAGTTCGAGATCGAGCAGCGAATTGCGGCCAAGGATGGCCAGGGCGATCGAACCGGCCGGATTGAGCACCGGCAGATTGACGTTGTAGCGGTCGCCGATGGCACCGGTGGTGACCGGCAGGCCGCCGGGTCCGCCGATGGTGGGCTGGCCGGTCGGCGAGCCGCCGGTGCCGGGCAAGGTGGCATTGGTGCCTTCGCCGCTGCCGCCGACCGACACCAGACCGCCGTTGCCGCCATTGCGGGCGCGAACGCCGTTGATGCCGAGCCGGGCCCCGAAATCGCGCTGGAAGTTCGAGTTGGCGACCACGATGCGCGATTCGATCAACACCTGGCGGACCGGGATGTCGAGGCGCTGCACCAGCGCCCGGATCTCGGTCAGCTTGTCGCGGGTTTCGAGTACCAATAACGTGTTGGTGCGTTCATCCACCGTGACGCTGCCGCGCTCGGACAGCACCGAGTTGTCCTTGGACTTGATCAAGGTGGCCAGTTCAGTGGCCTTGGCGTAATTGACCTGGATGATTTCCGAACGGAGCGCTGCAAGCTGCACCTTCTGCTTCTCGTTCTCCAGTTCGGCCTTTTCGCGCTGCGCCAGTTCGTCCAGCGGCGCGACCAGAATGACGTTGCCAGTGGTGCGCTGACCCAGGCCCTTGGTGCGCAAGATGATGTCCAGCGCCTGATCCTAGGGCACGTTCTGCAGGCGCATGGCGATCTGGCCGGTGACCGAATCCGAGACCACCATGTTGGTCTGGGCGACGTCGGCAATGATCTGCAGCAGGGAGCGCACGTCGATGCTCTGGAAACTCAAGGAAATGCGCTCGCCGACGTACTTCGGCTCCAGACGACGGCGTTCCTCAAGCTTTTCCTGCGACACCGGTTGCAGTTCGAGCGTGAACACATTGGCCGACTGGTAGGCGACCTGCTCGAAATCGCCGGCGGCGATCGGGGTGATGGTGATCTGGGTGTTGACGCCATCGCGGGCCGAGTCGATGAACTTCACCGGCGTAGCGAAATCGAGCACGTCGAGACGCTTCGACAGCCGTTCCGGCAGCGAAGTGTTCTTGAAGCGGATGATGATCTTGCCGCCTTCTTCGCGAACATCGACGGCGTTGCGGGCATCACCCAGCGTCACCAGCACGCGGCCTTCGCCTTTTTCGCCGCGACGGAAATCGACGTTGGAAATCAGGCCTTGGCTCGGCGCCGGTGTGGCCGCCACGGGCGTCGTCACCGCAGCAGCGGCTGCCGGCGTTGAGGGCGCACCGCCCGCGGCCAGCGAAGCACCCTGCCCCGCCAGTTCGAGAAATACCTTGTTGCCGTCGACGCGCACCTTGTGCGCGGTCAAGGTGGTCATTTCGATGACCACCCGCGAGCGGCCCTTGGCTTCGGCGGCGGCAATCGAACGGACCTGGCCGACATTGACCCGGCGATAGCGCTCGGCGAGCGCCAGACTGGTGTCCGGCAGATCCAGTGACAGGCGCGCCGGCTTGTCGATGGTGAACACCACCGGCTCCGGCGACGGTGCCGACAGGGTGAGCGTCAGCAGCACGCGGTCGCCGTCGAGCGCCACGAAGTCCATCGCCTGCAGGGCTCGCACCTGTTCGGCGCGGGCGCTGCCGCCGATGACCATCAGCAGCAGCGCGAGGCTGGCAGCGAGTGCGCGGACAGCGCGCGCCGCGCGGCGGAGTCCGGTGTCTTGGCCTGCGCCCGGGCCTGCGCCCTGGCCTGCGGCGTTAAGAGTCGACATCGTGGTGCTCCAGGGCAGCATGGTTCGGAACTTGCTCAATGCGGAACGGTGGTTCATTCGGTGGCCGCCAGCGCAGCCGCGCGTTCGATGAAACCGCCAAAGCCGTCGGGAATGATTTCGGTGAGGCTGACTTCGGCTTCGCTCACCCGGTTGATGCGGCCGTAGTTCTGGCCCAGGTGATCGCCGGTGGTCACGCGATGGATCACCGAATCCGGTGCCTTGACCATCGCATAGGTTTTCGCGTTGAAAGTAACCACGCCGACCAGACGCAGGGCGTCGATCGGGAACTCTTCCAGCGGTTCCTTGCTGCGGTTCAGGTCCGGGCGCAGGGCCGACAGCTCGCCGCTGTCGTTGGGCCGGGTTTCGCCCGGCGCGGCGATGAAGGGATCGCGCCGGTTTTCGCCGACATAGGCATAGGCCTCGTACTGCTTCATCTGCGGAATCGGGTCGATCTGCGTGGTCTTGCGCGCCTTGACCTCGACCACCCAGGCTTCAAGATCACTCATGCTCCGGCTGCACGCCGACAGCAGCAGAGCGGCACCCAGCACCGCGTACAGGCTCAACTGGCGGTTCATGGCGTGCCCCGGTTGCGGGCGGCACCGCGACGCAGCGGCTTGCCGTCCTTGCCGACCGTGGCCGGCGCGATCTCGCTTTCATCGAGATAGCGATAGGTCTTGGCCAGCGCGCTCATCCGCAGGTTGCCGCGAAGCAGGCCCTGCGCGGCTTGCGGGCCCTGCCCGGTGGCCGGTTTGATCTCGACTTCATCGAGCGTGACGATGCGCGGCAGCGCCGCGACGCCACCGGCAAAAGCGCCCATCTCGTGATAGGTGCCGGTGACCACGATCCGGTTCGGAACCTCGGCGTAGAACTCCTTCGGCACCTCGGCCTGCGGCTGGAACAGCTCTTCTTCCAGGCTCGATGCGACGCGCGACTGGGAAATGTCGTTGAGCAGGTTTTCAACTTCGGTCTTCGACGGCAATTGGCGCAGCATGGCGCCGAAATCGCGTTCCATGGTGTCGAGCTGCGCCTTGTAGGCATCGAGCGCAGCGACCTTCTTCTGCTTCTTCTCGAATTCCGTGCGCAAGGTCGTTTCCTTGCCTTCCGACGCTTTCAGCGTGTCGTATTCGGGCACCACCAGCGTCCAGATACCAACGCCGAGCAGCACCACGAAGGCCAGAACGGCCGCCGCGATATGGACCCAGCGTGGCCAGGCACCCGGGTTTTTCGGATCCAGCGCTTGCAGTTCGGCGAAGGCCTGGGTGAGGGTCATGGCTTCACCTCGGTACGGCCGCTGACGGCCTCCGGCTGCGCCGTTGCCTTGGTCAGATTGGTCACTTGCAGGGTGAAATCGCTGTTGCGCTGCTTGTTCTTTTCGCCGGTCTTGATCACCACCAGCTTCGGATTCTTGAACCAGGGGCTGGAATCCAGGTTCTTGAGGTAGGCGGAAATGCGGCCGGAGGATTCCGCCGTGCCGTCGATGGTCACGTTCTGGCCGCTTTGCTTGATCGAGCTCAGAAAGATGCCGTCGGGCAAGGTATTGACGATTTCGTCGAAGAAATGAACGGTGGCCGAGCGGCTTTCCTGCAATTGCTGGATCACATTCATGCGCGACACCAGATTGGCCTTGACCTTCTCCAGCTCCTCGATTTCCTTGATCTGCTTGTCGAGATCCTTGATCTGCATCGCCAGATACTGATTGCGGCGATCCTGATGCTCGACCGCACCGGTGACGGTGACGAACGCCAGCGCCAGCAGGGCCAGACCGGCACCCGCGCCGAGGCCGAGCATGGTCAGGAATTCCTTGCGCCGACGCGTTCGCCGTGCGGCGCGCCAGTCGAGCAGGTTGATCCGGGTTGCCATGGTGAGCTCTAGTTATCGAGATCGAAGGCGCGCAGCGCCAGACCGGCAGCGATCAGCATCGACGCCTGATCGAGCCCGAGTTGCGCCGGCTTGGCGCGCGCGCCAATCGCCATCTTGGCGAACGGCTGGGCCACCACACAGGGAATCTGCAAGCGCTTCTGGATCGCCGCATCGACGCCGGCGATGTGCGCGCAGCCGCCGGCCAGGATCAGCTGGTCGATGACGTTGTGGCGCGAGGCGGCGGCGAAGAAGAACTGCAAGGAACGGTCGATCTGCTGGGCCATGTCGGCGATGAAATGGCTCAAGACTTCGCTTTCGTAGTTCGGCGGCAGATTGCCCAGGCGCTTGGCCTTGCCGGCTTCCTCGTAGCTCATGCCGTAGAAACGCATGATGTCCTCGGTCAGCTGCTTGCCGCCGAAGGCCTGATCGCGCGTGTAGACGGTTTTAAGATCGTGCAGCACCAGCAGGGAGGTCGTTGAAGCACCGACATCGACGATGGCGACGGTCTTGCCAGCACCGTTGGCCGGCATCTGGTGGGTGAGGAATTCGCAGGCGTTTTCCAGCGCATAGGCTTCGATGTCGACCACCATCGGCGTCAGCCCGGCGATTTCCAGCGCGGCGATGCGCGATTCGACCTGTTCCTTGCGGCAGGCGGCGAGCAGCACGTCGACGTTGTCCTTGTCGCGCGACGACGGCCCGAGCACCTGAAAATCGAGGTTCACTTCGTCGATCGGATAGGGAATGTACTGATCGGCCTCGGCCTTGATCTGCTCTTCCATGTCGTTGTCGGACAGCGAGCTCGGCATGGCAATCATCTTGGTGATCACCGACGAACCGGCGACGGCCACCGCGACCTGGCGATTGCGCGTGCCGGCGCGATTTAGCGCCCGGACGATGGTTTCGCCGACGGCGCGCGGATCGGAAATCTGGCGATCGGTCACCGCACCCGGCGGCAGCGGCTCGACGGCGAACGATTCGACGCTGTAACGGTCCCCTTTCCGGCCGAGTTCAAGCAGCTTCACGGCGCTGGACGAAATATCCAGACCGATCAGTTCCCGGCTGCTGCTCCCGAACAGGCTCTGCTTGATCGACATGAACCGCTTCCCCCGGGAAAATCACTGCTGACGAGCTGTCATTGAGCCGTTATCGGCTTCGTGCTGGTTTGCTTGAATCCTGCGGCAGGAGGCTTGGATGACGGCATCCGGAGCAAGACTTAATATAGCCCAAGTGATTAACGGCGCAACGAGAGGTTTTATCTCTAAGTGCCTGATCGAAGTCCTAAAGCGGGCGATGAACGGCGGCACTCGTCAGCGCTTGTCGCGTCTGTGGCGAGCCCCTTTTCACCGTCGCCCGGCGGCGTGCACATGCAGCCTTCCGGACCCTCAACCGAGACTCGCGATTGAACTCTGAAACCCGCAGCCGCGGCAGCCTCATCGGCCGGATCGCGCTGATCGGCGTCGCCACCGCCCTTGTCGTCGCGGTCATCGGCTATTTCGTGCTCAAGGCCTGGGTGACGCCGCAGTTGCCGTCGGTGCAAAGCCTGCACGAGATTCGCCTCGGCCAGCCGCTCAAGGTCTATACCCGCGACGGCAAGCTGATCGGCGAATTCGGCGCCGAACGGCGCGAACCGCTGACCTACGCGCAATTGCCGAAACCGCTGGTGCAGGCGTTTCTGGCTGCCGAGGACGATCGCTTCTTCGAGCATTCCGGTGTCGACATCGCCGGGCTGGCCCGCGCAGTGGCGATTCTGGTCACCACCGGCGAAAAGCGTCAGGGCGGCTCGACGATCACCATGCAGCTGGCCCGCAACGTGTTCCTGAGCAACGAGCGCAGCTTCACCCGCAAGTTCAAGGAAATCTTCCTGGCCCGGAAGATCGAGACCGAGTTGAGCAAGGAGCAGATCCTGGAGCTGTACCTGAACCGCATCTTTCTCGGCAACCGCGCCTACGGTGTCGGTGCGGCCGCTTCGGTGTACTACGGCCGCGAGGTCGCCAAGCTGACGCTCGGTGAAATGGCGCTGATCGCCGGCCTGCCGAAAGCGCCATCGCGCGACAACCCGCTGGCCAATCCCGAGCGCGCGAAGAACCGCCGCGACTACGTGCTGCGCCGGATGCACGATCTCGGCTATATCGACGATCGCATCTGGAAGACCGCCACCGCCGAACCGATCACCGCCTTCGAGCATGCCGCCACGGTGGAAGTGGAAGGCCGCTACGTCGCCGAAATGGTGCGCGCGGAGCTCTATGCGAAGCACGGCGAAGCGACCTATACCGATGGCTATGTGGTCACCACCACAGTGGACGGGGTCCGCCAGCAGGCGGCGACCGCAGCGCTCAGAGGCGGCCTGCTGGCCTACGAAGAGCGCCACGGCTTCAACGGTGCGGAAGCAAAGCTGCCGGCCGACGTGCTGGCCCGGCTCGCCGCCAATCCGGCAGCACCGGAAGTGCTGGCCCAGCTTGCGGCGCGTCCGCCGGTGGCCGGGCTGCTGCCGGCAGCGGTGCTCGGCTACACGCCGGAACTGCTGCGGGTAATCACCGAGAACGGCATCATCGAACTGCCGAAAAAAGCCTTCGCCTGGGCCGGTTTCTCGGACAAGAAAAAGCCGGCGGTCGGCGACATCCTGCGGGTGGCGAAGATCGGCGCGGACTGGCGCTTGACCCAGGTGCCCGAAGTGCAAGGTGCGCTGGTGGCGCTCGATCCGCGCGACGGCAGCGTGCAATCGCTGGTCGGCGGCTACGATTTTTTCCTCGGCAACTTCAATCGCGCGACCCAGGCGCGCCGCCAGGTCGGCTCCGGCTTCAAGCCCTTCCTGTACACGGCGGCACTCTCGAAAGGCTACACGCCGGCCTCGATTTTCCTTGACGCACCGGTGGTGTTCACGTCCAGCGTCAATCCGGACGACGACTGGCGTCCCGGCAACTACGAAGGCAAGTTCCGTGGCCCGATGCGCCTGCGCGAGGCGCTGGCGCTGTCGCGCAATCTGGTGTCGGTGCGCGTGGCGCAAGCAGTCGGCATCGAATACACGCGACAATTCGCCACCCGCTTCGGTTTCGACAAGTCACGCCTGCCGGCCGATCTGACCATGGCGCTGGGCAGTGCGTCGATGACGCCGATGGAGCAGGCGCGCGCCTACGCCGTGCTGGCCAACGGCGGCTTCCTGATCGAGCCCTACTTCATCGACAGCATCCGCGACGGCAGCGGCCGCGTGGTGTTCCAGGCCCGCCCGAAGCGCGCCTGCCCGTCTTGCGATGCCCCACCTCCGCCGCCTCCACCGCCGCCGGAGCCGGTCATCGACCCGGAAACCGGCGAAGTCGTGGTCGCAGCCGAGCCGGTCGAAGCCGTCGAGCCGCTCGCGCCGCCGGAACCACCACCGCCGCCCGAAGTGGCCATCGAAGACCGCGCGCCGCGGGTGCTGTCCGCCGAACTCGACTACCTGATCACCAGCATGCTGCACGACGTGGTCACGCGCGGCACCGCCACCCAGGTGAAAGCGTTGGGCCGCGACGATCTGTCCGGCAAGACCGGCACTTCCAACGACGAGACCGATGCCTGGTTCAACGGCTATTCGTCGTCATTGGTCGGCATCGCCTGGGTCGGTTTCGATCAGCCCAAGCCGCTCGGTCGCGGCGAAGTCGGCGGTCGCTCGGCGGTGCCGATGTGGATGGATTACATGAAAACGGCGCTGAAAGGCGTGCCGCAGAACCGCCATCCGAAGCCGCAGGGGCTGACCGAGATCGCGATCAATCCGGCAACCGGCAAGCTGGTGTCCGGCGATACGCCCGGCGCGCTGTATGAAATCGTCCAGAGCAACCATGTGCCGCCGCCCGATGACGGCGTCAGCCCCTACGGCAATCCGGACGATGCCGCCGCCGACATCTTCTGATGAGCCGTCGCGGAGCGAATGCCGGCGGTAGCGAGGACAGCCGCGAACTGGTGGCCGAGTGCGCGCGCATCGTCTGCGAGGAAGACGTGCTCGACTACCGCGCCGCCAAGTTCAAGGCCATGCAGCGGCTGGGCTTGTCGCCGCGCAGTGCCTTGCCGGACAACGCCAGCATCCAAGCGGCGGTCATCGAATACCAGCGGATCTTCGGTGGCGAGGACTATGCCAATCGGCTGATCGCGCTGCGCCGCACGGCGGTCAGCGCCATGAAGCTGCTGCATGAATTCTCGCCGCGTCTGGTCGGCGCAGCGGTGAGTGGCGCGATCACCGCAGCACATCGGGTGCAGATTCACGGCTTTGCCGATCGCCCGGAATCGCTGGACCTGTTTCTGGAGGCGCGCGGCATCCCCTTTGAGCAGGACGAGCGCGACTACCGCTATCCGGACGGCCGCGAAGACCCGGTGCCGCTGGCCCGCTTTGAAGCGGGCGAACTCGGCATCGACGTCGCCATGTTCGGCCTCGACGACCTGCGCCGCACGCCGCTGTCACCGAGCGATGGCCTGCCGATGAAGCGGCTCAAGCTGGCTGAAGCGGAAGCGCTGGCAGCCATCAGCCTCGACCAGATCCTCGGCAACCCGCAGGTCAAGGAAAAGGACTAAAGGAAGTCTGAGCTTCCCCTGCTTCAAGCTCAGGGCGGACGGGGCCGGGGCGAGGACGTCACTTGAACCCCCAATGCTTCGTCGCTTGTCAGGCACAGATTCAAGATACGAGGGTGGGCAAGCTTCATCCGCCCACCCTACGTACCGGAATGCTCAATCCGGATCCAGCCGCCGATGCTGCCGCAAGGCGTGCCAGCCGGCCGGCGTCAGCGCGTAACGGCCTGATTCGGCAGTCTTTTCCTCGATCAGCGCGCAAGGCGCGAGACGGGCGGCGGTCGCGGCATCCAGCGCGCATTGGCCGTGTTCGATGCGTTCCAGCGCCGCCCAGTCATCCGGGGTGAGTCGGTTCATGGTCGATGTCTCCTCGTTCGGATCGGTCCGGTCTGTTGCCGCACCTGTTGCCCGATCATCCACGAAAAAGGGCCGGTGTCGCCACCGGCCCCTCGTTCATCGTGCAGCTTTGCGACGCCTGCTTACCAGATGCTGACCCGCGCTTCCGGGGCCACGTACATCTTGTCGCCTTCCTTGACGCCGAAGGCCTCGTAGAAGCCGGCCTGGTTGACCAGGGTGGCGTTGCCGCGCACGTCCGGCGGGGAGTGCGGGTCCACCGTCAGGCGGCGGATGGTTTCGGCTTCGCGCTCCTTGGAACGCCAGACCTGGGCCCAGCCCAGGTAGAAGCGCTGGTCGCCGGTCAGGCCGTCGATCACCGGCGCTTCCTTGCCACCGAGAGACAGCTTGTAGGCCTTGTAGGCGATCGCCAGACCGGACAGATCGGCGACGTTCTCGCCCAAGGTCAGTTCGCCGTTGACGTGATAACCCTTCACCGGCTCGTAGGCCGCGTACTGGGCCACGAGGGCGGTGGTGCGCTCCTTGAAGTTCTTGAGGTCGTCTTCGGTGAACCACTGGCGCAGGTTGCCGTCGCCGTCGTACTGACTGCCCTGGTCATCGAAACCGTGGCTGATCTCGTGGCCGATGACGGCACCGATGCCGCCGTAGTTGACGGCGTCGTCGGCGGCAGCCGTGAAGAACGGCGGCTGCAGGATGGCGGCCGGGAACACGATCTCGTTCTTTTCCGGGTTGTAGTAGGCATTCACGGTCTGCGGCGTCATGCCCCACTCTTCGCGGTCGATCGGCTTGCCGAGCTTGGCCAGTTCCATCTGGTAGCTCAGTGCCCGGGCGCGGGCGACGTTGCCGATCAGGTCATCCGGAGCAATGATCAGCTTCGAGTAGTCCTTCCACTTGCTCGGATAGCCGATCTTCGGCGAAAACTTGGCGAGCTTGGTCTGGGCTTCCTTCTTGGTGGCTTCGCTCATCCACGGCAGCGTGTCGATCGACGACTTGTAGGCCGCCTGCAGGTTGGTCACCAGCGTTTCCATGCGCGCCTTGCTGTCCGGCGGGAAGTGCTTTTCGACGTACAGCTTGCCGAGCGCTTCGCCGATCGAGCCTTCCACCAGTTCCACACCACGCTTCCAGCGCGGCCGGTTTTCCGGGATGCCGCGCAGTGCGGAGCCAAAGAACGCGAAGTTCTCGTCAACGAAGGCCTTCGGCAGGTAGGGCGCGAATTCGCTAAGCACGCGCCACTGGAAGTAGGCCTTCCAGGTGGCGAGCGGGGCGCTCTTCAGCAGCTTGGCGACGCCGGTGACATAAGTCGGCTGGCTGACGATCAGATAATCGAGCTTGCCAGCCATGCCGCCGGCTGCGAGCCAGGCGGTGAAGTCGAAACCGGGTGCCAGTTCGGCCAGCTTGGCCAACTCGAACTTGTTGTAGGTCTTGACCGGATCGCGGTTTTCGACCTTGTCCCACTGGATCTTGGCCAGTTCGGTCTCGAAACCGAAGATCGCCTTGGCCTTGGCCGCCGCGTCCTTGTCGCCGGCCAGGCCCAGCATCTTTTCGATGTGCGCCTGGTACTGCATGCGGGTCTGGACGTACTTCTCGGTGTCCTTCAGGTAGTAATCGCGATCCGGCAGGCCGAGGCCGTACTGGTAGACATCGACGATGTACTTGGTCGAATCCTTGTTGTCCTGATGCACGAAGGGCACGAACGGCGAGCCGACGCCGATCATCGACAGCGTGGCCATGGTGCCCGGCACCAGCGCCTTGTCGGTCATCTGCTCGATGGTGCGCAGCGTTTCCGCCAGCGGCTTCAGGCCCACCGCTTCAACCTTGGCTTCGTCGAGATAGCTCTTGAACAGGTCGCCGATCTGCTGGGCTTCGGTGCCCGGCTTGACTTCCGGAATGGCGGCGGCGGCTTCGATGATCGCCTTGAGATTGGCTTCGGAATCGTCCGACAGCTTGGTGAACGAGCCGTAGCGCGCCTTGTCGGCCGGAATCTCGAAGCTTTCCAGCCACTTGCCGCTCAAATGGCGATACAGGTCGTCCTGCGGACGGATGGCGGCATCGATATGGCTGCCATCGATGCCGGAGCTCAGCGGTGCAACGGGTTTCGGCGCTTCGGCAGTCTTGCCGCAGCCGGCCAGCAAGGCCAGGGCCGACGCCATCAGGATCGTGCGTTTCACGGATGTTCTACCTCGATAAGGAAATGCGGGTGGCCGCGCGTGACGCAGCCGTAAGCCAACAGATGCCGATGATGACTGAAAGGTTGCGGTTGGCGCTGCGGAAAGCCGAATTGCTGCGAAAAATGATGCTTTCCTGCCCGAAAGATGGAATTCCGTCGCAGTTCCGTTAGCCGTTCGTGAGGACTGGACGGCGGCGATCACCGACGCTGACGTCGGTCCGGCCACATCGCGCGGTTCGATCACTGTGAACTGGATCACAGCGCGCGGGCTGCCTGTCATGGACAGGCTGTGGTCCGTCCATGACAGTGAAAAAATCAGAAAACACAAACACTTAACGGTAACTGGAACGACATGAACAGGAATCTGCGGCTGCTCGCTGTGCTGCTGTTGCTCGTCGGCCCCCGGCTGACGGCTGCCGAAGCGCCGAAAGACCCGGCGGCGCTGATCGAAGCCAGCCGCCAGACCGTGCTGATGGCCGGCGCGCGCATCGACTACCGCTTCGATCTGGTGTCGGCCTCGGGCTCGAAGCGCTTGCGGCGGGTGTCCAGCCTGTTCCGCACCGATGCCGGCGGCGATACCACGCGGCTGGCGCGCTACGAATATCCGGAGGACGCGCGCGGCCTGGCGACCCTGCTGGCCGAGCATCGCAGCCGCGACAACGAGCTGTGGGTCTATGTGCCGGCGGTGAAAAAGACGCGCCGGCTGGTGGCCGACAACGAGCGCGACAGCTTTCTCGGCACCGTGCTCAGCAACGGCGACGTGCTTGGCTACAAGACGGCGCAATGGACGCACGTGGCGAACGGCGAGGAAGTGATCGACGGCCGACCCTGCTGGCGCATCCTGTCGACGCCCGGCAGCGAAGCAGTGAAACGCGCCAGCGGTTACAGCCGGCGTGAAACCTGGATCGCCCAGGACACTTCGGTGGTCCTGCAGATGAGTGCCTGGGACGAGGCCGACCGGCCGCTGAAAACCATCCATTACCGCGATCTGAAGCCGGTGGCCGAGCAGGCCGGTAAGTGGCTGCCGTACCGGATCGAGGCCGACAATCTGGCCGGCGGCGGTTCGACCCTGATCGCGGTCGAGCGCTTCGAGTTTGTCGCCAAGGTCGACGACGAAGCGTTGTTGCCGTCGAGCCTTGCCGACGAGCCGTGATGCGATGGATCGCCGCCTTGCTGATGGCGCTGCCGGCGTTTGCTGCTGCGGCCGATCCGCCATCGCAAGCGCCGCTGCAGCTGCGTTACAGCGAACGGCTGATGCTGCCGGCCGCCGAACCGCCGCCGCCGCTGCCGACATCGAAACCTTCGCGCAAAGCGCTGCGCCGGGTGCTGACGCTCAGTGCTGCGCTGGCTGGCTGGAGCGGTACGCGGCGCAATGACGGCGCGAGCTTCGTGGCGGTGCCGAGGCTCGGTGTCGAGGGCAGCGCAGCACTACCGGGCGGCTGGTCGCTGGCCGTGCTCGCCGATGCGGCACGCGAACAGGCGCAGCCGACGCGCGATTCCCGCACGCAAGCCGTGCTGCGCGAGGCCTGGATCGGCTGGAAAGCGGGCGCGAGCAGCGCGCGGCTGGGCTGGCAGATCGTCAACTGGGGCCGCACCGATGTGCTGAATCCCACCGACAACGTGGCGGCGCGCGATTACACGCGGCTGGTCGACCGCGATGCCGACCAGAAGCTCGGCCTGCCGATGCTGGTGGTGCAGCAGCGTTTCGGCAGCGCCACCACCGTGCAGGCGCTGTGGCAGCCGCTGTTCCGTGCGTCGCGCGTGCCGCTGCCGGCGCAGCCCGGCGCGGCCTATGTCGAGGATCGCCCCGATACCTCGCCCGGCTCGGCGGGCCTGCGCATCGAATCCATCGGCGAGCGGCTGTCCGGCGCGCTGTCGTACTTTCGCGGGCCGGCCAAGCTGCCGAATCTGGCGTTGTCGCCTGCGGCGGTCGCCAACGGGCAGCTCGATCTGGACCATCCGTACACCGAGGTGATCGGGGCCGATGCCGAAGCCGTGCTCGGTGCCTGGGTGATCCGTGCCGAAAGCGCGTGGACGCGGCTGCGAGGTTCTGCGCGCGATGCGCTGGCCAGCCGCGAATCGGCGCTCGACACCGTGCTCGGCGTCGAACGCGCGTTCGGCCCGGCGTCGGCCTTCGTGCAGGGCGAGTGGAAGTACATCCCCGGCTGGCTCGATCCGGACGCAGCCGCCGAACCGCTGCGACCGCTGGCGCGCGCCAACGCCAGTTTCAACGACGAACTGCACCGCCATCGCGGCCAGATCGGCAGCGGCTTTGCGCTGAACACCTCCGATCTGCGCTGGTCGCTGTCCTTCGACGCCGCCTGGGCACCGGCCGATGGCGACTGGGTGCTGCGCCCTCGCCTGCGCTTCCGGCTTGATGACCGCTTGCAGCTCTTCGCGGGCGGCGACTGGTTCCGCGGCCCGAGACTCGGCGTTTACGGGCGGCTGCAACCGAGTTCTGCGGTTTTCGCAGGCTTGAGCGGAAGCTGGGCAGTGCCGCTCGGCGCTTCCGGCAGGCGCTGAACCGCCGTCAAGGCGGCGGCGTCTCGCGCAAGGCCTTCAGCACCTTGATGCGCCGGGTGCGCAGTTCGGCGCCGATCGCGGCACCGGCGTAGCCATCGCGGGTGACCTCGGACACCTGCACGGCTTGCAGGCGGTGCAAGGCTTCACGCAAATAGTCCGGCTGCGGGTAATCGCGATCTTCCAGACCGGTGCGGCCGCGGGCATCGCATTCACAGGCGATCAGGAATTCCTCGAAGCGCGATGGCCGGCGCAGCGCGTCGAGCCGCTCCAGCAACTGCATCAGGGTGCCGGGCGTCAGTTCGCGGGCCTGATGGACCATCAGATGCTCGCGGCAGACGTGCAGCGCCAGTTCGCGACAATCGGCCGGCACTTTCAGCCGCGCGCAGTAGGCTTCGACCAGCGGCACGCCGCTGGATTCGTGGCCGTAATGGCTGGGCAGCACCTCGGCCGGGGTCAGCGCCTTGCCGAAATCGTGGCAGAGCGCGGCCACGCGCACGGCGAGCGAGGCATTGCGCCGGGCGGCGCAGTCCACCGTCAGCATGACGTGCAGGCCGGTATCGACCTCGGGATGATGCTTCGGCGGCTGCGGCACGCCGAACAGGGCGTCGACTTCCGGCATCAGCCGTTTTAGCGCGCCGCATTCGCGCAGGGTGGTGAAGTAGATCGACGGCTGCGGCTGCATCAGCGCCCGCTCGGTTTCCTTCCAGACACGCTCTGCCGTCAGGTGATCGACCTCGCCGTTGTCCACCATCTGGCGCATCAGCGCCATGGTTTCCGGCGCGATGCTGAAGCCGAGTTCGGCATAGCGCGAATGAAAGCGGGCGATGCGCAGCACCCGCACCGGGTCTTCGGCAAATGCATCTGACACATGGCGCAGCAGGCGCGCGTTGAGATCGGCACAGCCGCCGTGCGGGTCGATCAGCGCGCCTTGTTCGTCCTCGGCCATGGCGTTGACGGTGAGATCGCGGCGGATCAGGTCGTCTTCCAAGGTCACGTCGGGCGCGGCGTAGACGGTAAAGCCCTGATAGCCGCGGCCGGACTTGCGCTCGGTGCGCGCCAACGCGTGCTCTTCCTTGGTCGTCGGGTGCAGGAAGACCGGGAAATCCTTGCCGACCGGTTTGTAGCCGAGCGCAACCATCTCGTCCGGCGTGGCGCCGGTGACCACCCAGTCGCGCTCGTGGACGGGGCGCTGGAGCAGGCGATCACGCACCGCGCCGCCCACCAGATAACGCCGCATCACGGCTCAGGCACCAGGTTCGCGAGCCCGGCCACGGGTGCCAGCCAGGGTTCGACCGCCTGCGGCCGGCCGTCGGCCGCCAGCCAGGCGAACACCAGCGAATGCCAGAGCACGCGCTGCACGTAGTTGCGGGTTTCGTTGAAGGGAATGTTCTCGATCCAGATGTCGGCGGGCAGCGGCTGCGCCGGCAGCCAGCGCGCCGCCGCATTGGGGCCGGCGTTGTAGCCGGCGATGGCCACCGGCGTCTGGCCCTTGAAGCGGTCGATGAGATCGCGCAGATGGGCGGCACCCAGCGGCACATTGGTATCCGGATCGAACAGCGCCTCGCGGTTCGGCACCGGCCGCTGCCACTTTCTTGCCGTGCGGGTCGCGGTTTCCAGCAGCATCTGCAACAGGCCATAGGCGTTGGCGCGCGACACCGCATCGGCCCGATACAGGCTTTCCTGCCGCAGCACGCCGTAGATCAGGCTGGCCGGCAGGCCGGACAGCGTGGCCCCCGCCTTCACGGCAGCATCGTAAGGACGCGGATAGAGCAGCGCGTAATCGCGGAACACTTTCTGCCGGGTGGCGGTGCCGACCGCGAAATCGTGCCAGCCCCAGCGCATCGGCAGGATCACCGCCTGCGGCAGGCTGGCGGCGTCGAGGCTGTCGTAAACGGCATTGAATTCGGCGATGGCGGCGCTGCGCAGGTCGACACGCAGCAGTTCGCGGGCGCGGATCATGCCGGGCAGGCCGTCGAGCCGGGCGAGCAGCGCTTCATCGGCCGGTAGCGCCTGCGGATGCGGCGCATAAGGCATGCCGGCCTGCGCTGCCGCCAGCGCCGGATACCAGCCGTCTTCGCTGGCCAGTGCCGCCAACTGCGGCTTTGCCGACACATCGCCGCTGGCCGCCGCCGCACGGGCCGACCAGTAACGCCAGCGCTGCTCGCTGCGACTGGCTTCCGGCAGCAGGGCGATGGCCCGCGTCACCTGCGGCCAGTCGCCGTTCCACATCGCCGCACGCGCCCACCATTCGGCGGCGATGACATCGACATCCGCCGCCTGCGTGCGCGCAAACCAGTCGAGCGCGGCCGGCTGGCGGCTCCACGACAGCCCCAGGCCCACCGCCTTGGCGAACGGGCTGGCCGCTGCTGCGTCGAGCCCGCGCGCTGCACACAGTTGAGCGAAGCGCGCCGCCGCACCGTCGGGATTTTTGCGCGCGTAACGCTGCCAGCCATCGAGCAGGGCGGCGCGTTCCACCGGCTTGGTCGGGTCGGCGATCAGCGCTTCGATGGCCGCTTGCGGTTGGTCGATCAGTGCCGCCCATTGCACGATCGGCGCACGCGCTTCCGGCGTCAGCGGCTTGGCCACGACCACGGCCAGCGCGCCGTAGCCATTGCTGGCCAGCAGCCGCGACCGCGCTTCGATCAGGGCCGGCGTCAGCACGCCTTTGCCGCGCGCCCACTCGAAAGCGGTGTCGCAGGCCGGCAGGGATTTGTCGGCCGCCTGCCATTGCGCGATCACCAGCGGCGCAAGGCCCTCGGTCTGGGCCAGTGCGATGCGGGCCGCGAACTGCTGGCAGCGCAGCGTGGCATCGCTGGCGGCGAGCGTCGCCGGCAGCTCGGCGACGAAGGTCGACCACTGCCGACGCTCGGCGAGGCTGGCCAGCCAGGCGCGGCGCAGGTCGCGGCCGACCGGCGCATCGCCCTGGGCGACGAGGAAGGCGGCGATGGCGGCATCGGCGCTGTTGTCGGCACCATCAAGGCGCGCGAGCCGGCTGCGCAGGCGCGCCGCCAGCAGATAGGGATGCAGCGGATAGGCGCGCAGGCGCTCGCTGTCGGCAGCATCGACGACGCCGGCTTCGGTGCTGGCAAGCGCAGCCGCGAACTCGGCACGCGCAGCGGCCAGCGGATCATCGGCCGCCTGAGCGGCGACGGGGCCGGCAAGGCCGGCGATCAGGCACAGCGCGGACCAACGGGGGGCGAATCGGAAATTCATCATGAGCCTGTGACCCGCAGACCGCCTGCAGGGTTCGTGTAGCCTTTGCGGCTGCGCAATTCTACGGCCAGCAGCGGCCGCATCAGGCCCGCATCAAGGGCCGAATCGGGGGCCGATGGAAACCGTACTCGTCTTTCTCGTCACCGGGGCCGCAGCGGGCGTGCTCGCGGGCCTGTTCGGCGTTGGCGGCGGCCTGATCGTGGTGCCGGCGCTCGCCTTCATCCTGCCGACGCTTGGCACCGCCGCGCCGGTGGTCATGCAATCGGCCATCGGCACTTCGCTGGCCGTGGTCGGCCTGACCGCGATTTCCTCGACGCGCTCGCACCACGCCCGCGGCGGCGTGCTCTGGCCGGTGTTCCGGAAGCTGTCACCCGGCATCGTCATCGGCAGCTTCATCGGCGCCACCGCCGCCCATCATGTCGGCAGCACGGCGCTGCGCATCTGCGTCGGCGTCGGCGCGCTGCTGATCTCGATCCAGATGTTCGTCGACGCCGCACCCAAAGCCACGCGCACCCCGCCGGGCGCGCTGGCGCTGAGCGGTGTAGGAGCGCTGATCGGCAGCCTGTCGGCCCTGATCGGCATCGGCGGCGGCTCGCTGACCGTGCCTTATCTCACCGCCTGCAACATCGACATGCGCCGCGCCGTCGGCACCTCGGCCGCCTGCGGCATCCCGATCGCCTGGGCCGGTGCCGCCGGCTTCGCGATCAACGGCCTCGGCGTGCCGGGGCTAGCCCCGTGGAGTCTCGGCTACATCGACCTCGCCGCCTTTGCCGGCATCGCCGCGATGAGCGTGCTGACCGCTCCGCTCGGTGCCCGCCTTGCCCACGGCGTTTCGCCGAAGCTCTTGAAGCGTGCGTTCGCGATCTTTCTGGCGCTGGTCAGCCTGAGGATGCTGACCAGCGGTTAATCGGACGTCTCGATCCGGTAGTAATCGCGCAGCAGGCCGTACAAATCCGGATGCAGCAGCCGCAGCTCGGTGCCGCGCTGGAAATAGGCTTCGGTGGCCACGGCGAAGAACTCGGTCGGGCCTTCGAGGCCGTAGTCGTCGAGCACCTGCGAGGAGCGCTTTTCGAGCGCCTTGTACTCGCGGCTCATCACTTTCGACCAGCGCGCGTAATCGGTGAGCAGCGGCGCGCCTTCGGTTTCCGGGTTCTCGGCATCGAGCTGATGCGCGAACTCGTGGACCAGCACGTTGACCGCATCGCCATCGAGCGCGGCTTCGACATCCTCCCAGCTCAGCACTACCCGCTCGCCGTTCCAGGATTCGCCGAGCCGCAGCTCGGGTTCATCGCTGACCAGCCCCAGCTCGTCCGGCTCCTGATGGCGCACCCAGAAAGCGCGCGGATAGACCAGCACCGTGCGCAGGCCGCGAAACACGTAGGCATCGGGCCGGAGCAACAGCAGGCAGGCGTAGCCGGCGATCAGCACCCGCACTTCTTCGGTGACGACGAAGCCGTTGCAGCCCTTGATGCGGATATCGGTCAGGAACTCCACGACCCGCTTTTCATGCAGGCGGCGCTGCTCCGGGGTGAGCCGCCGCAGCGTGTGCAGCCGCCGATTCAGCAGTGCGCGCCAGTCAGCACGGAAGGGGGCCAGTTCGCGGCGGCGCTTGGCCTGCCGGTGTCGCCAGGCCATCGTCAGCAGCACGGCGGCGAAGATGCCCATGCCGAAGGCGACAAAGCTGTCAGTCCAGTTCATGGGACGGACATGGGTGCGGGACAGCAAACAATCAACAGACCCAGGGGTGGCAGGCTCCATCTGCCCGCCGATTCGCGACCGCCGGACTTGGTCAGCACGCGTGGGCACATGCTGCTGCGTCGGCGGTGCGCGTCCCGCGCCCGTCAATGCACCTTGCGCGACATCCCCTTCAGCCGCTCCGCATCCTTGTTGACCTTGCCGCTGCCCATCTCCGGGCGCAGCTTGCCGGCACCGTTGGGGCCGGCGGCTTTCTTCGCGGCCAGAGCTTGTTTCAGCACTTCGGCGGCGGTTTTCTTTTTCGGGGTTTCGCTCATGCCGCACATTCTACTGCGCGCGCTGCTGCTGCTCGGCTTTGCGCATCGGCATGGCGTCGATCAGGGCGTACAGCGCTGCCAGCGACAGCGGCTCGGTGCGGCGCAGTTTTTCGCGGCCGTCCTTGCCCACCAGCACCGCCTCGAAGCGCTGCGGCCCGGTCGGATTGAGCGCGGTGACCACCGCCACATCGCGCTCGAACAGGCCGTCCGGATCGGCATCGAGGATCGCTTGCTGGGCCAGCAGTTGCGGGTGATCGGCGGTGGGTGCGCGCAGCAGCAGCGTACGGCGATCGGCCGCTGCAGCACTGCCGATCGCCAGCAGGGCCGCCAGCAGCAGCGCGCGGCGGGGGCCGATCACAGTACAAGCCGGCGCATGTCGCCGAGCAGCTTGACCAGCAGCACGATGGTGCGGGCGGCGTAGGCGCCGTCGATCACCCGATGGTCGTAGCTCAAGCTCAGCGGCACCATCAGCCGAGGCTGGAACGCAGCACCATCCCAGACCGGCTTGATCACCGCTTTCGACACCCCCAGGATGCCGACTTCCGGCGCGTTGACGATCGGCGTGAAGTGGCTGCCGCCGATGCCGCCGAGGCTGGAAATCGAAAACACGCCGCCTTTCATGTCTTCGCCCTTCAATTTACCGTCGCGCGCCTTCTTCGCCAGCTCGCCGGTCTCGATCGCCAGCTGGGTGATGCTCTTGCGATCGACATCGCGCACCACCGGCACCATCAGGCCGTTCGGCGTGTCGGCCGCGAAGCCGATGTGTGTGTAGTGCTTGTGGATCAGGCTTTCGCCGTCCGGCGACAGCGAAGCGCGGAATTCCGGATAAGCCTCCAGCACCTTGGCCATCGCCTTCATGACGAACGGCAGCAGGGTCAGCTTCGGACCGCCGGCCTTGGCTGACTCTTCGGAGGCTTCCTTGCGGAAGGCTTCGAGCTCGGTGATGTCGGCTTCATCCGTCTGGGTGACGTGCGGAATGTTCAGCCAGGCCCGGTGCAGGTGGGCCGCCGACAGCTTCCTGATGCGCGCCAGCGGCTTCACTTCGATCTCGCCGAACTGTGCGAAATCGACGGCCGGGATCGGCGGAATGCCGCTGCCGCTGGTCGCGGGGGCTGCCGATGCGGCAGTCGGCGGCTTGGCTAGCGCCTGTTTGACGTAGCCCTGGACGTCATCCTGGGTGATGCGGCCTTTCGGACCGCTACCGGTGACCTTGGCGAGATCGACACCCAGTTCGCGCGCGAACTTGCGGATCGAGGGGCTGGCGTAGGGGATGGTGTCGCTGGCTGTTGCCGTTTCTGGCGCTGCGGCTGAAGCGGGCCGTGCGCCCTCTCCCGCCGCTGTCGCGTCGACCGCGCCCGGCTGGAGAGGCAAGCCTGACGCGCCATCCGAACTCCCTCTCCCCCCGGGAGAGGGCTGGGGTGAGGGGCTTTTGGTTTTCTCGGGAGCCGAGGCTCGCGAGGCGGCCCCGCTCAGCACGCAAACCGCAGTGCCCATCGCCACCTTGTCGCCGACCTTGATGGTCAGCCCGCTGACCACGCCGGCCGCCGGGGCCGGCACGTCGAGCGTGGCCTTGTCCGATTCCAGCACCACCAGCGTCTGGTCCTTCTCGACCGTGTCGCCGTCGGCCACCAGCACTTCGATGACCGGCACGTCGCTGTAATCGCCGATATCGGGAATGGTGACGGCGATGGGCTCGGCGGCGGTTTCGGCAGCGGGCGGGGCTTCTTCTGCAGGCGGGGTCTCGTCGGTGGGCGGCGCGCCCTCACCCGACGCTGTCGCGTCGACCTCTCCCGGGGGGAGAGGCAAGCTCGAACTCCCTCTCCCTTCGGGAGAGGGTTGGGGTGAGGGGCTGTCAGCCTTCTCGGAAGCCTCGGCTTCCCCGGCTGGCGCTTCCTCGGCAGGCGCTTTCTCAGCAGGCGCATCAGCAGCCCCCACCTCAATCACCATCACCGCATCACCCATCGAAACCTTGTCGCCAACCTTGATCGCGATCGACTTCACGACCCCGGCCTCCGGCGCCGGCACGTCGAGCGTCGCCTTGTCGGACTCCAGCGTGGCAATCGCCTGATCCTTCTCCACCGAGTCGCCGACCGCCACCAGCAGTTCGATGACCGGCACATCCTGGTAATCCCCGATGTCGGGGACCGTGACTTTCAGTTCAGTTGCCATGGTTTACACGGTCACCGGGTTGGGCTTGTTGATGTCGAGACCGTACTTGGTGATGGCCTCGGCCACCTTCGCACGCGGCAACTGGTTCAGATCGGCGAGTGCGCTCAGCGCCTTGACCGTGATCCAGCGGCGATCGACCTCGAAGAAGTTGCGCAGCGCTTCGCGGGTGTCGCTGCGGCCGTAGCCGTCGGTGCCCAGAACATGGAAGGGCATCGGCACGAACGGACGGATCTGCTCCGGGTAGGCCTTCATGTAGTCGGTGGCGACGATCGCCGGGCCGCTCATGCCGGTCAGGGCTTCGGTGACGTAGGGCTTGCGCGGGTCGTCGTTCGGGTGCAGCAGGTTCCAGCGTTCGGCGTCGCGGCCATCGCGGGCCAGCTCGTTGAAGCTCGGTGCGCTCCAGATGTCGCTGCTTACGCCCCATTCGTTCTTCAGGTACTCGGCGGCGGCGATCACTTCACGCAGGATCGAGCCCGAGCCGAGCAATTGCACATGCAGTTCCGAAGGTTCGTCGCAGGCGGTCAGCAGGTACAGGCCCTTCATGATCCCGGCCTCGATGCCCGCCGGCATCGCCGGATGCGTGTAGTTCTCGTTGTGCAGCGTGACGTAGTAATACTCGTCCGCCTGCGGGCTGCCATCGGCCGGGTACATGCGGCGCATGCCTTCCGACAGGATCACCGCCACTTCGTAGGCGTAGGCCGGATCGTAGGCGCGGCAGTTGGGGATGGTCGCCGCCGCCAGATGGCTGTGGCCGTCCTCGTGCTGCAAGCCTTCGCCGTTCAGCGTCGTGCGCCCTGCCGTGCCGCCAAGCAGGAAGCCGCGCGCCCGCATGTCGCCTGCGGCGTAGGCCAGATCGGCAATGCGCTGGAAGCCGAACATCGAATAGAAGATGTAGAACGGCAGCAGACTCACGCCGTGGTTCGAGTAGCTGGTCGCCGCCGCGATCCAGGAACTCATCGCCCCGGCTTCGGTGATGCCTTCTTCCAGCACCTGACCCTTGATGTCTTCCTTGTAGAAGGCCAGCTGATCGGAGTCGTGCGGCGTGTATTTCTGACCGACCACCGAATAGATGCCGAGCTGGCGGAACATGCCCTCCATGCCGAAGGTGCGCGCCTCATCCGGCACGATCGGCACGATGCGCGGACCGATCTTCTTGTCGCGCAACAGCATCTGGAGCGCCTGCACGAAAGCCATCGTGGTGGAGATTTCGCGCTCGCCGCTGTCCTTCAGCAGGCGATCGAAAACCGCCAGACCGGGGATTTCCAGCGGCTCGCCGACCGATTTCCGGCTCGGCAGATAGCCGCCGAGCGCTTGGCGACGCTCCTGCAAGTATTTGATTTCAGGTGAATCATCGGCCGGACGGTAGAACGGCGTGTTCTTGATCTGATCGTCGGAAATCGGCAACTGGAAGCGGTCGCGGAAGGCTTTGAGCGAGTCCTCGCCCATCTTTTTCTGCTGATGGGTGATGTTCTGGCCTTCGCCGGCTTCGCCCATGCCGTAACCCTTGACGGTCTTGGCGAGGATCACCGTCGGGTTGCCTTGGTGCTTCGACGCCGCTGCATAGGCCGCATAGATCTTGTGCGGATCGTGACCGCCGCGGTTGAGCTTGCCGACATCGGCGTCGGACATCGTCGACACCAGCTTCAGCAGTTCCGGATGCTTGGCGAAGAAATTGTCGCGCGTGTACTTGCCGCCCTTGGCCTTGTAGTTCTGGTACTCGCCATCGACGGTGTCGTTGAAGGCCTTGACCAGCAGGCCGCTGCGATCAGCCGCGATCAGCGCGTCCCAGGCCCCGCCCCAGATCACCTTGATGACGTTCCAGCCGCCGCCCCTGAACACGCCTTCGAGTTCCTGGATGATCTTGCCGTTGCCACGCACCGGGCCGTCGAGCCGCTGCAGGTTGCAGTTGACGACGAACACCAGGTTGTCGAGCTTTTCGCGCGCCGCGATGTCGATCGCGCCGAGCGATTCCGGCTCGTCCATCTCGCCGTCGCCACAGAAGCACCAGACCTTGCGGCCGGTCGCCTTCATCAGGCCGCGATGCTCCAGATACTTCATCAGGCGCGCCTGATAGATCGCCTGGATCGGCCCTAAGCCCATCGACACGGTTGCGAACTGCCAGAGATCCGGTGCCAGCCAGGGATGCGGGTACGACGGCAGGCCGACGCCGCCGGTTTCCATGCGGAAATGGCGAATCTGGTCTTCGCTCAGCCGGCCTTCGAGGAAGGCGCGGGCATAGATGCCCGGCGTGCAATGACCCTGGATGTAGATGAGGTCTGGCCCGTCGGCATGCTCCGGGCCTTTCCAGAAATGGTTGAAGCCGACGTCATACAGCGTGGCGGCAGACGCGAAGCTGGCGATATGGCCGCCGATGCCCGCGTGCTCGCGATTGGCATTGATGACCATCGCCATCGCATTCCAGCGAATGATCGAGCGGATCTTCCATTCGAGCGCGTGATCGCCGGGCGAACGCTCCTCCAGATGCGGCGGAATGGTGTTGACGTAAGCCGTATTGGGCGAAAAAGGAATATAGGCACCGCTCAGGCGCGCTTTTTCCTGCATCGCTTCCAGCAGGAAATGCGCCCGTTCCGGCCCGCCGCGTTCGAGCACGGCGGCCAGCGCTTCCAGCCATTCGCGGGTTTCCTGCGGGTCCGGATCGGCAACGACGGGTGGCGTGGGGGTGATGGGTCCGGTCATGGCAGTCGCAATCCTGTGAGGGCGGTCGTTCCGGCAGTGTCTGGATCATGCACTGCCATCGTCCGCTCGACGATGCCGGCACGCAGCCGGCGCAAGCCCGCGACATTAGACGGGGTCACTTGATACGTCCAATATATGAAAAACGCGCTATTGATATGCACGGAGTACCGACGATGGAACTGCGCCACCTCCGCTACTTCGTCACCGTCGCCGACGAGCTGCACTTCACCCGCGCTGCCAAGCGGCTGGGCATGGAACAGCCGCCGCTGAGCCAGCAGATCAAGGCACTGGAGGCCGAAATCGGCACGCCGCTGTTCGAGCGCCGTGCCCGCGCGGTCAGCCTGACCGACGCCGGCCGCAATTTTCTGGACGACGCCAAAGCGATTCTGGCGCACGTCCAGCGCGCCACCGACCACGCCCGGCGCGTGGCGCGCGGCGATCTTGGCCGCATCGGCGTCGGCATGATCAATTCCGCGCCGTTTCACCCTTTCGTGCCGCGCGTGCTGCGCGAATACGGCCAGCGGTATCCGGACGTGGCGCTGTCGCTCGACGAGAACGCCACCCCGGTGCTCGCCGCCGCCGTGCTGGCCGATCAGCTCGACGTCGC
Organism: Nevskia sp.; assembly: GCA_021732745.1. Lineage (GTDB taxonomy): Bacteria > Pseudomonadota > Gammaproteobacteria > Nevskiales > Nevskiaceae > Nevskia. The sequence goes on from JAKFUK010000003.1 coordinate 434,974, forward strand.
CTTCGTCCGTCCGCTGCTCGGCGACGAGCCGGGGCTGATCAGCGAAGCCCTGTTCGACGAGGAAGTCTTGATTGCGCTGCCGCAGGCGCATCGGCTGGCGGCGGAAACCGCGCTGCATCTGGCGCAACTGAAAGGCGAAGCCTTCGTGCTGTTTTCGCGGCCGGTCGGTGCCGGCCTGTACGACGACATCCTCGCCGCCTGCCGGCGCAGCGGCTTCAGCCCGCGCATCGGCCAGGAAGCCTCGCAGGTGACCTCGATCGTCAACCTCGTGGCGGCCGGGCTCGGCGTATCGCTGGTGCCGGCGTCGATGCAGCAGATCCACTCCGACGGTGTGGCCTACCGCCCGATCGTCGGCGACGCCCCCAAAGCCCGCATGAACCTCGTTTACCGCCGCGACGACGAATCGGCAACGGTGCGCAACATGGTGCGGCTCGCCCGCGAAGTGGCGCGGGGCATGGGCTTGTAGCGCCCGCGCGTCGCTCAGAGCCGGGGCATCAGCACGCCACCCGGCCGCTCGTTCCGGAGCTTTTGCAGCTCACCCAGCGAAAAGTGGATGAAGCTCAAGCCCGAGTACACCGGCGAGATCAGGTTCAGCAGCGGAATCAGCTGGATCAGGGCGGCGACCACGCCGAGCCCGAACAGCGGCGAGCCGTGGCGGCGCAGGATTTCCGCGTATTCCTCGGGCGTGGCGTGTTCGGCGAGTGCGTCATAGCGGAACACGCGGTCGTTCAGGTATCCGGCCAGCGCGATCGGAATCACGAAGGCGAACGGGATGATCAGCCACAGCGGCAGCGCGATCACCCACAGCAGCAGATACACCAGCAGCGCGCCAAGGCTGTTGGCGATACTGCCCCAGGTGGTGCCGAATTTGCCCCGGGCCAGCTCCGGGTAATCGGTACGCGCGATGTGCTCGACCATGATCGGCATCGCGAATACCGAGGTGATGAAGATCGCGGTGGCCGCGACCAGGGTCGGCAGGAACAGGAAGATGACGATCAGCGTGAGCCCGCTGACGATCCAGGAAACGCCCCATTCGTTCAGGAAGGCATCCACCGGCTGGTACTCGGCCAGCGCCCGCAAGCCCGCCATGCCTTGCGACCAGAACAGGATCAGCAGCACCGCCCACAGCAGCAGCGAGCCGACCAGCGGCCACAGCACCAGGCCCAGCATCCGGCCCTGGAACTGGCTGCGGGTGGCTTCGATCAGGGCGTTGAACATGGTAGGTCTCGTTGGAGGCTGAAAAGCGGTCTCACGCGGAGAACGCAAAGGACGCAGAGAAAAGCTTTCAAGCAATTTTGCTGTCCTCGCTGTTGCTTCTCTCTGCGATCTTTGCGTTCTCCGCGTGAGATCAGCTTTCGCTGTTCTACGCCGTTCGGATCGCTCAGGGATGCTGCGGTTCGGCGTCGCTCAGCAGCCGCACGCCCTGCATGCCACAGGCGAGCAGGCCGTCGCGCAGCGCGCGGATCGCCGCCAGACGCGGAAAGCTGCGCCGCCAGACCATGCCGATGGTGCGATTCGGAGCGGGGGCGACAAACGGCACGGTCGGCAGCGGGTTCGGCTCTGGCGGCCGATTGGCGATCGAACCGTTCGGCATCACCGTGATGCCCAGGCCGGAGCCGACCATGTAGCGGATCGTTTCGATCGACGAGCCGGTCACCGGCCGAGGGCCGTCGCCTTCGGCATTGACGCACTTCGGGCAGGCGGCGATTACCTGTTCGCGGAAGCAGTGGCCGGGGCCGAGCAGCAGCAGGTGTTCCTCGGCCAGCTTCCGGGCCGGGATGTTCGGCAGCGCTGCCCAGCGGTGCCCGGGCGGCAGCATGACCACGAAATCCTCCTCGTAGATCGGCCAGGCCGACAGCCCCTGCAGGTCGATCGGCAAGGCAAGGAGTGCGACATCAAGCTCGTTGTCGCGCAACTGCTCCAGCAGCACGCCGGTGAAGTTCTCCTCGATCATCAGCGGCATCAAGGGTGCGGCTTCGCGCATCAGCGGCACCAGCGCCGGCAGCACGTAGGGGCCGACCGTGTAGATCGCGCCCAGTCGCAGGCTGCCGACCAGCTCGTCCTTGCCTTCGCTGGCGATGTCCTCGACGCGCCTCGCTTCGGCGAGCACCTTGCGCGCCTGCTCGATGATCCGCGCGCCGACCGGCGTCGGCTTGGCTTCGCCGCGAATGCGCTCGAACAGGGTCACGCCGAGTTCGTCTTCGAGCTTCTTGAGCGCGACGGAAAGTGTGGGCTGGGACACGAACGAACGCTCGGCAGCGCGCGAGAAATGGCGCTCCTTGTCGAGGTTCACGAGATAGCGGAGTTCGGTCAGCGTCATGGGCGAACCTTTCGTTGGATGGCTTCCGGACGCCAGCTCGGGCGTCCGCTCGACTGCCCGATTCTAGACCTTCGCTATCGCCAACCGTTCAGCTATAGATTCAGCCAATCGCGAGGCCGCAGGTAGTCGGCGATGAACGCGGCTTCCGGGCTGTCCGGCTCGGGCTGATGGTTGTAGTGCCAGGCGACCAGCGGTGGCATCGACATCAGGATCGATTCGATGCGGCCTTTCGATTGCAGCCCGAACAGCGTGCCGCGATCCCAGACCAGGTTGAACTCGACGTAACGTCCGCGCCGGTACAGCTGCCAGTCGCGCTCGCGCTGCGTGTACGGCATGCCGATGCGGCGCTCGACGATCGGCACGTAGGCCGGCAGGAAGTGATCGCCGACGCTCTGCATCAGCGCGAAGCTGGCGGCAAAGCCGCCGACCGTCCAATCGTCGTAGAACAGGCCGCCGATGCCGCGCGGTTCGTTGCGATGCTTGAGGAAGAAGTATTCGTCGCAGGTCGCCTTGAGCTTGGCGTGGACCTCCGGCCCGAACGGCGCGCAGGCGTCGCGGGCGGTTGAGTGCCAGTGAACCGCGTCTTCCTCGAAGCCGTAGTAAGGCGTCAGATCGAAGCCGCCGCCGAACCACCAGACCGGTTCCTCGCCTTCCTTTTCGGCGATCAGGAAGCGGACATTCGCGTGGACGGTCGGCGCGTAGGGATTGCGCGGATGGAAGACCAGCGACACGCCCATCGCCCGGAAACCCCGGCCGACCAGTTCCGGCCGCGCGGCGGTCGCCGCCGGCGGCAGCTTGGTGCCGCGAATGTCGGAAAAATTGACCCCGGCGCGCTCGAACACCGCGCCATCGGCCAGCACTCGGGATTCACCGCCGCCGCCTTCATCGCGGGCCCAAGCATCGCGGAGGAATTTGGCAGTGCCGTCGATGCGTTCGACTTCCGCACAGATGCGGTCTTGCAGGCCACGGAGATAGGCTTCGACGTCCTTCGGACGCGGGGTGTCGGCGTTGGTCATGGGCGCAGTTTAGTGCGCTGGACGGCGCTGGAACATCAACGGCGTGTCTCACGCAGAGAACGCAAAGCCGCAGAGAAAGTAGGTCGGCAATCCTTTGCCGACGTGCTCTCCTGATCAAACCAGAGCGGCGGCAAGGGATTGCCGCCCTACGGCTTCGCTTTTCTCAGCGGACTCCGCGTTCTCTGCGTGAGCAACGCTTCTCGCCGCTCAGCGCCGCAGGATGTTGCCGTTCGCCGCATCGCGAATGATCGTCGGCCGGTCGAGGCCGCCGAGGTTGCCGGGCACCAGCAGGTCGTAGCGGTTGCGCAGGTTGATGCGGGCCGCACTCGGGCTGGTCGCGGGCGGATCGCCAGCGCGGTTGGCGCTGGTCGACACGATCGCCCCGCCGAACTCGTCGCAAAGCCTGGCGGCGAGCGGATGGGCGGTGACGCGGACGGCGACGGTGTCGTGGTCGCCGCTGATCCACATCGGGCAATGGTCGGTGGCGGGAAACACCCAGGTCGAGGCACCCGGCCAGGTGGCGGTGGCGCGCCGCCAGGCCATCCGCGACGGCATGTCGATGTAGGGCTCGATCTGCTCGATCGAGGACGCGATCAGGATCAGGCCTTTCTGCCAGTCGCGATTCTTCATCGCCAGCAGGCGTTCGACCGCCAACCGGTTCTGCGGATCGCAGCCGACGCCCCAGACCGCTTCGGTCGGATAGACGATGACGCCGCCGGTACGCAGCAGACGGCCGGCCAGCGCCAGCTTGTTCGCATGCAGCAGCGCCATCGGTTCAGCCCTTCTTCGCGTAGACGGTGCGCTTGGTCAGGCTCGGCGCGCGGGTCGCTTTCTTGGTGGCCTTCTTCTTCGCGGCCGCCTTCTTGGCCGGGGCCTTCTTCACGGCTGCTTTCTTGACCACCACCGCGTCGTCGGTGCCCGGTGCAGCCTTCTTGGCGGCCGCCTTCTTCTTCGCCCCCTTCTTCGGCGGTTTGGCAGCCTCGGCTTCGGCCAGATAGGCCTCGCACTCGAAAACGCTGAGTTTCTCGGCGTCGCGGGTGCGCGGAATCGGCGACTTGCGAGTGCCATCGGTGATGTAGGGACCAAAACGTCCCTTGATGATGCGGATGCCGGTGCCTTCAAACGTGCGGATGGTCGCGGCGTCGAGCGCGGCAGCCTTCTGCTCGATCAGTTCGATGACTCTCGGCAGTTCGATGGTGTAGGGGTCATCGTCCTTCTTGAGGCTGACGAAGGCCTTGCCGTGGCGGGCATACGGCCCGAAACGGCCGATATTGACCTCGACTTCGTCGCCGTTCGGCATCGCGCCCAGCTTGCGCGGCAGCTTGAACAACTCCATCGCCTCTTCAAGCGTGATGGTGTCGATGCGCTGGTTGCCGCGAAGGCTGGCGTAGCGCGGCTTCTCGGAGGTGGTATCGCCTTCCTCGACCCGGGCGCCGATCTGCACGTACGGCCCATAGCGGCCGAGACGTGCAGTGACCGGCTTGCCGCTGGCGGGGTCGACGCCGATGGTGCGCGTCTCGGAAACCTCCGAGCGCGACAGCTCCATCTTTTCGTCGACCATCGGCTTGAAGATGCCCCAGAACTTCGCCAGCAGCGGCACCCAGGCCTGTTCTCCACGCGACACCGCGTCGAGATCGTCCTCGAGCTTGGCGGTGAATTCGTAGTCGACGTAGCGGGTGAAGTGCTCGCTCAGGAAGCGGCAGACGATCATGCCGACATCGGTCGGCATGAAGGCCTTGCCGTCGAGGCGCACGTAGTCGCGGGCCTGCAAGGTCGAGATGATCGAGGCATAGGTCGACGGGCGACCGATGTCGTATTCCTCGAGCGTCTTGACCAGGGAGGCTTCGGTGAAGCGCGGCGGCGGCTGGGTGAAATGCTGCTCCGGCAGCAGTTCGAGCAGCTTCACCGTGTCGCCGACTTCCAGCGGCGGCAGGCGCTTTTCGTCGTCTTCCTTGGCCTCGTTCTCGTCATCCACCGCGATGCCGTAGGCAGCAAGGAAGCCCGGCTCGACCAGCACCTGGCCGTTGGCCTTGAAGGCGTGCTTGTCGGAGGCGCGCAGTTCGGCGGCAACGGTGTCGAAGACCGCCGGTGCCATCTGGCAGGCAATCGTGCGCTTCCAGATCAGGTCGTACAGGCGGGCCTGGTCCGGGGTCAGGTACTTGGCGACCGCTTCCGGGGCGCGCAGGAACGAGGTCGGGCGGATCGCTTCATGCGCTTCCTGCGCGTTCTTCGACTTGACCTTGAAGTAGCGCGGCTCGGGCAGGCCGGCGGCGGCACCGTAGCGCTTGACGATGACTTCGCGCAGCTCGGCGATCGCGTCCTGCGACAGGTTCACGGCGTCGGTACGCATGTAAGTGATGAGACCGACGGTTTCGCCGCCGATGTCGACACCTTCATACAACTGCTGCGCCGTGCGCATCGTCCGCTGGGCGGTGAAGCCGAGCTTGCGGTTGCCGTCCTGCTGAAGCGTGGACGTGGTGAACGGCGGGCCGGGCGTGCGCTTGCGCTGCTTCTTCTCGACCTTTGCGACCTTGAGCACACCCTTGGCGGCTTCAGCGATCGCACGCTGGGCGGCTTCGGCACCACCGGCGTTGGACAGCGTGAACTGTTCGACCTTCACGCCGTTGAATTCGAGCAGGCGAGCGTTGAAGGCGGTGCCGTCCTTCTCCGAGCGAGCTTCGAGCGTCCAGTATTCCTGCGGCTGGAACTTGCGAATCTCGTCTTCGCGCTCGCAGATCAGGCGCAGGGCCGGGCTCTGCACGCGGCCGGCCGACAGGCCCGGGCCGACCTTGCGCCACAGCAGCGGCGACAGGTTGAAGCCGACCAGATAGTCGAGCGCGCGGCGGGCCTGCTGGGCGTTGACCAGGTCTTGCGCCACGTCGCGGCCTTCCTCGATCGCGCGCTGCACTTCTCTGGGCGTGATCTCGTAGAAGACGACGCGCTTGACCGGCTTGTTCTTGACCAGCCCCTTCTCTTTCAGGTGCTCGAGCAGGTGCCAGGAAATCGCTTCGCCTTCGCGATCAGGATCGGTGGCGAGGAACAGGTTATCGGAGCGTTTGAGTTCGGCAATGATCGCGCTGACGTGCTTGGCGTTCTTGTCGATCAGCTGGTACTTCATCTCGAAGCCGCGCGTGACATCGACCGCGCCGTCCTTCGGCACCAGATCGCGCACATGGCCGTACGAAGCCAGCACTTCGTAGTCCTTGCCCAGGTACTTCTTGATCGTCTTCGCCTTCGCAGGCGACTCGACGATGACCAGATTCTTGCTCATTGAAGCCGCGTATCCCACACCTGACCCGCGTCCCGGTGACGCGTGGAGGGGCAGCTTATACGGCAAAGACCTTGCCAGTGGCTAGTCCGAAGCGGCAGCACGCAGGCCCGGAACAGATGCGTTCCGGGCTGCGATCAGTGCAGGAATTCACCGTGGTAATAGACCATGTCTTCGAGGTGCACGGCGGCTTCCTCGGAGCCCGGCTGGTTGATCAGCACCAGCAGGCAGACCCATTTCACCCGCTCGATGTCGACCTCGTCCTCGAAAGCCAGCAGGCGTTCGATGACCAGTTCGCGGCTCTCGCTGTTGAGGATGCCGAGCTGCTCCAGATAAAGGAGAAAGCCGCGACATTCGGCGGACAGCAGTTCCTGCTCCTGCGGCGCGTAGATGCGCAGGGTGTCGGTGCGGCCTCTCAGGGATGGCGCATTGCGCTGGTTCGCGAGGCCGTCGAGCCAGGCGAAAGCGTGTGCCACTTCTTCATCGGGAAAACCGGCGGCGGACAGCTCCACCCGCAGATTTTCCTGGTTGTCGGAGTCGGAGAACTCGCCGTCCTGGTAGTTCTCGAAGAGGTACATCAGTACATCGAGAAGGGTCTCTTTCATGATCTCTCAGTCGCCAGGCCCGGGCGCGTGCAGTCAGTTGCGAACTGCCTCGGGAAGAGTGTAGCGCCTCAAACGCGGCGATGCAGGCGACAAAAGCGATCACCCGGCAAGGCTTCGATCCGCCCTGCCAGCTCCAGCCCCAGCAGTGCAGCACCGAGTTCGGCGATGCCGAGCGACAGCGTCGACGCCAGCTGATCGAGGCTGATCGGGTCGTCGCCAAGCGCGGCCAGAACCCGCTGCTCCAGCGGATCGCCGACGACCGTGTCGATCGCGTTCGGCGCGCTCGCCGCCGGCAGCGCGTGGCGCAGTTGCGGGGCCAGCTCGGCAACGATGTCGTCGACGGTTTCGACCAGCATCGCGCCGTCGCGGATCAAGGCATGGCAGCCCCGGGCGAGCGGGTTGTGGATCGAACCAGGCAGGGCGAACACCTCGCGGCCCTGCTCGGCGGCGAGTTTGGCCGTGATCAGCGAGCCCGAACCGACTTGCGCCTCGACCACCAGCACGCCCAGGCTCAAGCCGGAAATGATCCGGTTGCGCTGCGGAAAGTGCTGTGGTTTCGGCACCGTGCCCGGCGGGTATTCGGACACCAGCAGGCCGCGTGCGGCGATCGCTTCGCCAAGCGCCTTGTTGCGCGGCGGATAGATGCGATCCAGGCCGTTGCCGCAGACGGCGATGGTGGGTGCGCCGGTTTCGAGCGCACCAGCATGGGCGGCGGCGTCGATGCCAAGCGCCAGCCCGGAGGTCACCAGGAGGCCGGCGCGGCTGGCGGCTTCGGCGAAGGCGCGGGCGTTTTCCCGACCTTGGCTGGACGCGGCGCGAGCGCCGACGATCGCCAGCTGCGGCTCGCCGAGCAGGGCAGCGTCGCCCACCGCGAACAGCGCGACCGGCGATGCGGCGATGGTGGTCAGTCGCGGCGGGTAGCGCGGGTCGTCGTCGGCGATGAAGTGATGGCCGGGGCTGTCGAGCCAGCGTTGGTTGCATGCCGCCGCTTCGCGATCCGGGGAAGACAGTCCGGCGATCAGCACATCGCTGCAACCGGCTTCGCTCCAAGCCTTGGGGCCGGCGGCGAACACCGCTTCGGCGCTGCCGAAACGGCGCAGCAGGGATCGGATGCGGGACGGCCCGACACCGGGCACTCGCAGCAGGCAGAGGAAAGCGAGGTTTGGTTCGGGCATCGGCGGCGTCCTTGCCGCGAATCGGGGGCGGGAACGGTCAGCGCAGGGACGAAGGCGACGGCTTGGCGACCTTGTCGAGCACATGCAGCGGCCGGATCGCGTTCATCACCAGGCCGTAGCTGAGCTTCGGGGTCACCTTGAACACCATCAGCACGCCAGCGTACTGCTCCGGCAGCGCAATGCCTTTGCGGGTGTAGGGATCGGGCACCACGCGGCCGGATTGCAGGATGTCGAGCACCGTGCCGGGGTCGACACCATGCTCGGAGCCGCGATTGAGCGCCACGATCTGGTACTGCGAAATCTGCGACAGGCCGTCGAACACCGAAATGATCCGGCCATCGACCGGCGACAGCGGCGCATGCGGGAAGAAGTTGGCGTCGAAGCTTTCCGCTTCGATCGGCAGCAGGCGATCGGCGATCAGCACTTCGCGGCTGGACTTGGTCACCCGCATCACGGCGGTGACGCCGACCGGGGCGTCCGGCGTCCGCAGCTCGGCCTCGCCGGTCGGAATCGCTTCGTAACCGAGCAGATTGCGGGTTTCCGGATCGCGGTAGGGCTCACCAACCCGCACCACGGCGTAGTTGTAGGCGATCGGCTGCGCGAGATTCTTCACATAGACATCATTGTTGGCACCGACGGCCAAGCGCTCGTCGACGAAGGCCACGATGTACGGCGCGCGCTTGGTTTCCTCCAGCGTGACCAGACGCGGGCCGCGCAGGAAGTTGCGGATCGCTTCGATCGGAATCGCCGGCAGCGAAGCATCGAGCGCTTCCTCGCGGATGCGCGGCGACAGGCGCTCCAGCGGGCCGTCGGACACCAGCCGGGTCTGGCCGTCGATGCTGACCAGGGTCAGGACATCGCCGGGGTAGATCTGGTGCGGATTGCGGACCTGGGAATTGGTGTACCAGAGCTCCGGCCACTGCCAGGGATCGCGCAGGAAATGCTGGGCGATATCCCACAGCGTGTCGCCTTTCTTGACCACGTAGCGGAGCGGCGCGTCTTCGCGCAATGACAGCGAGCCAGCCGAAGCAGCGGCGGCACCGGTGTCGGCCAGCGGTTCGACCACGCCTGGTGCTGCTTCGGTGGCAGCAACCGGTGCGGCCACGGGCGCAGGCGTCGGTTGCGTGGTCGCGCAGCCGGCAAGGATCGCGAGGCTGATCGCCGCAGCGCCAAGCAGGGCGGGCCGGCGGGCCGGGAGCTGAAACGGCGAGGCGTTATACTTCCTCATGGCTGCGAATTCCCCTCGTGCGGCCCCTTCGACGGCCGCATGGATTCTGGCACGAATGCCGGAACAGATTCCCGGGCTGGGGCCGGAATAAATGCTTGGCGGTCCGCATGGTTGTCGTCGATTTCTCAAGTCAATGCTGCAGGTCGTAAAACATGGCCATTCTCCCCATCCTCACCCATCCCGATCCGCGTCTTCGTCTGAAGACCAAACCGGTCACGGTGTTCGACGCCAAGCTCCAGAAGCTGATCGACGATCTGTTTGAAACCATGTACGACGCGCCCGGCGTCGGCCTGGCGGCCAACCAGTGCGGTGTGCTCTTGAGGCTGTCGGTGATGGACTGCTCGGAAACGAAAACCGAGCCTATGGTGTTGATCAATCCGGAAATCCTGTCGTCTGACGAGCGGCAGGAAATGGAAGAAGGCTGCCTGTCGGTGCCGGACATCCGCGACAACATCCTGCGCTTCAACCGTCTGCGGGTCCGGGCGCTGGATCGCAACGGCCAGCCGTTCGAGATGGATTGCGAAGGCCTGGCCGCCCAATGTGTTCAGCACGAGATCGACCATCTCGACGGCAAGCTGTACATCGACTACCTGTCGTCGCTGAAGCGTGAGCGGATCAAGAAGAAGATGCTGAAGCTGAAGGAGTCGATGGCCGGCGGCTGAACCGTTTCAGGTTCTGGCGGCGTCCGCCATCGTGATGTGTCCAGGCTGGGCCGCGACTCGCGCCAGCCAGCCGCGCAGCGCCGGATAAGCGGCCAGGTCGAAGCCGCCCTCGTCAGCGACATGGGTGTAGGCGTACAGGGCGATGTCGGCGATCGTGTACACCTCGCCCGCCAGAAACGGCGTCTTCAGCAACTGCGTTTCCATGACCCCGAGCGCCGCGTAGCCCTTCGGCCGCATGTCGACAATCTTCGCGGCGTTGGCCTCGGCCGATTTCTGGATCGCCACCCAGTAGCGGATGGTGGCGATGAACGGCTCGTGGCTGTACTGCTCGAAAAACAGCCATTCGAGCACCTTGGCACGCGCCCAGCGATCCGCCGGCAACAGCGCCGAACCTTCTGCGAGAAAGCACAGCATGGCGTTCGATTCCGCCAGATAGCGGCCGGGTTTGACTTCCAGCAGCGGAATCCGGCCGTTGGCGTTCTTCGCCAGGAATGCCGGTGTCCGCGATTCGCCTTTCAGGATGTCGACCTCGCGCCATTGGTAGGCGATGCCGAGCTGCGTCATCGCCAGTGCCGGCTTGTAGCAATTCCCGGAACCGGTGTAACCGTGGAGGACGATCATGGTGCGCAAATGAAGGGCAGGGTCCGCAGCCATTGTCGCCGTCGCCGATCTGGCTGCAAAGCGGCTGCCGCTTGGCGCAGCAAAGCCGCCGTCCATCCGCCGTGCGCTCAAGGAATCTCCCGGGCTGCTTTCACCGGAGGGGTGAGTAGGCTTTAATCTTGATGGTCAGCGGTTCCGATCGGCCCCGCCGACCCGCTCACCGACCTTCTGGAGTTCCGATCCGTGCCGACCTCGTCCGACCGCGTCACGCGCCGAGTGTCGCCGCCGTCGCAGCAGCGCGGCGCGGTCGGCGTGTTCATGATCATTTCCCTGCTGCTGCTGGTGCCGATCCTGGCGCTGGCGATCAACATCGGCCAGCTTTACTACGCCCAGCGCGATCTCGAAAAGCAGGCCACCCTGGCGGCACTGTCGGCGGTCCAGGTCGCCAGCGGCTGCGCGAACGACGGCACACCCGGCCTGCTGGCCGCAGTGACAGCGGAAGTCACCCGGATCATCGTCATCAACAGCAATGGCGACCCGGCCACGGCGCCGGCCACCGTGGTCACCGGCATCAACGGCTTTCCAGGGGTGGAAATCGGCCGCATTGTCAGCACCTCCGGCCTGCGGGTGTTTTCCTCGCTACCCGAGAACGACCCGAGAATCACCGCCGTCCGCGTCAACCTGACCCGGCCGCAGCCGACCCCTTTCCTGATTCCGTTCAACGCCATCTTCGGTGGTGGTCTGCTCTATGCCTCGGCCACGGCGCAGCAGGCGGCGCAAGGCTTTTTCAATGTCGGTTCCGGACTGCTGTCGGTGGATGGTGGGCTGGTCAACGGTCTGCTCGGAGCCCTGCTCTGCGCGCCCGGTGATGCGGCTTGTCAGGCGTCGATCGCCTCGCTGAATGTTCTCGACAGCCGCCAGGGTCTGATCGACACCCAGGTATCGCTGGGCGAACTGGCGCTGGCGCTTGGCGTCACGGTGGAAGATCTGTCCGATCCGCTGACGCTGGCGGCGCTGACGCCGGTACTGCCGGATGTCCTCGGCGGGCTTGCCACCTCGCTCGGCGACGGTGCCAGCGACTCGGTCGTCGCACTCTTGCAAGGCTTGGCCAACGCCGCTTCAAATCCGAACTCGGTGCCGATCGGGCAGTTGCTCGGCGCAATCAACGGCATCGGCGGCGACACGCCGGTGGTCAACCTGTTCGATCTGCTGATTGCGCTCGGCCAGGCGAGCGTTGCCGATCCCGACGGCATCACGCCGCTGCCGCTCGATCTCGATCTCGACGTACCCGGCGTGGCCAGCGTGAACACCTTCCTGACCGTGCTGGAGCCGCCGCGTCTGGGCATGGGCCGCGCCGGGGAAGCCGAGGCGAGAACCTCGCAGATCCGCTTGCAGGTGCGAGTTGAGGCGGGCACCTTGCTCAGTGGCTTGCAAGCCGCGATCGAAGGCTTGCTGAGCGGCTTGCTGAACCTGCTGGGCACTTTGCTCGGTCTGAACACCTCGGTTGCCATCTTGCCGACCGCGCTCAATATCGGCGTCGACGTCAACGTGGCGGGCGGCGCAGCAAGGCTGGACCAGCTGCGGTGCCCGACCTCCGGCAGCGCTGATCCCGTTGCCTCTCTCAGCGCCAGCACGGCCACCGCCACCGTCGCTGTCGGCAGCTTCACCGGCGCTGCCGCCAGCGCGCCGGCCCTGAACACCGGCAGCAACAGCTTTCCGCTCGCCAGAGTGTCGATCGACGCCACCTGCGTCGGCTTGCGCGGGCCCTTCGGCAATTGCCTCGGCCTCAATCTCGGCAGCACCGTACTCAATGTCGGCCTGGGCCTGACCGGCGTCGGCGTGGGCGCCACCGGATTCTCGCCGCTGGCACCGGTGACCGAGTTCACGCCGTCGATACCGGTCAATCCGCGCACGCCGCCGATTTTCAACGCCGATGGCGTATCGCCGAATCCGCCGGTTGCCGCCAACCCGCAAACCATCGCCTCGCCGACTTCGGTGGATCTGAGCCTTGACCTCACCAGCAGCCAGACCGGCAGCGGCCTGGTCGGCATCCTCAGCGGCCTGGTCGCCAACCTGCTGACGGGCATCACCAATTTGCTTGATCCGCTGCTGGACCTCGTCAACGGCCTGGCCACCGCCTTGATCGACCCGCTGCTGTCGCTGCTCGGCATCCAGCTCGGCAGCGCGACAGTGACCATGACCTCGGTGCAAACGGCCCAGCCGATCCTGGTGTCGACCTGCCTGCCCGGCACCGCCGCCTGTCCGTGAGCAGCGCCAAGCCCGCTGCCCGGCCGCTGCTGCCGGTACTCGACGCCGCGCAGGTGCAGAAAATCATCTACGACGGCCTGCCAATGGCCTCGTACGCTGATTTTTCGATCACCGACCTTTCGCCGGGTGCGGTGACCGTGCGCCTGCCGTTTCGGGACTGGATGGTTCGTCCGGGCGGCACCGTGGCCGGGCCGGTGCTGATGCTGGCCGCCGATACCGCGATGTACGCCGTGGTGCTCGCCCACATCGGCGACCAGAAGATGGCGGTCACCGCCAACATCAACATCAACTTCCTGAGCCGTCCGAAGCCGGTCGCGGTGATCGCCGAGGGGCGCATCCAGAAGCTGGGCCGGCGGCTGGCAATCGTCGAAGTGCGAATGCACAGCGAAGGCGACGACACGCTGATCGCCCACGCTACCGGCAGCTACGTGCTGCCGGCCTGAGGCCATCACGCTGCGCGCTGCCTTGACCCGGCCGCGCGCAGCGCCGAATCTTGCAGGCCAGCCGCCCACTGCCGGACCCGCACCGACCCGATGAACACCCTGCTGAGCCGCGCCCTGTGGCTGGCGCTGTCGATCTTCGGCGCGGCCTGCCTGGCCACCGTGGCGCTGCGTCGCGGCGAAACCATCAATGCCATGTGGCTGATCGCGGCGGCCGGCTCGGTGTTCGTCATCGGTTATCGCTTCTACAGCCGCTACATCGCCGATGTCGCGTTGCAGATCGACCCGAAGCGCGCCACCCCCGCCGTGCTGCGCAACGACGGCCTCGACTACGTGCCGACCGATCGCACCGTGCTGTTCGGCCACCATTTCGCGGCCATTGCCGGCGCTGGCCCGCTGGTCGGCCCGGTGCTCGCCGCGCAGATGGGCTACCTGCCCGGCACCTTGTGGATTCTGGTCGGCGTGGTGTTTGCCGGTGCCGTGCAGGACTACGTGGTGCTGTTCCTGTCGACTCGCCGCGACGCCCGCGGCATGGGCGAGATGATCAAGAGCGAACTCGGGCCGGTGGCCGGCGTGGTGGCGATGGCCGGGATACTGGCGATCACCATCATGCTGATCGCCGTCCTCGCCCTGATCGTGGTCAAGGCGCTGGCAGAAAGCCCCTGGGGCCTGTTCACGGTGGCGGCGACCATTCCGATCGCGCTGTTCATGGGCGTCTACTCGCGATACTTGCGGCCCGGCAAGATCGGCGAAGTGTCGGTGATCGGCGTGCTGTTGCTGATCGCCTCGGTGATCGTCGGCGGCCATGTTGCGGCCGACCCGGCCTGGGCCGCCGCTTTCACCCATGACGGCGTGACCCTGACCTGGATGCTGATCGCCTATGGCTTCGCCGCCTCGGTGCTGCCGGTCTGGCTGCTGCTGGCGCCGCGCGATTACCTGTCGACGTTCATGAAGATCGGCACCATCGCCGTGCTCGCGGTCGCCATCCTGATCGCCGCCCCGGAACTCAAGATGCCGGCGGTGACCCCGTTCATCGACGGCAGCGGGCCGGTCTGGGCCGGGCCGCTGTTCCCGTTCCTGTTCATCACCATCGCCTGCGGCGCGGTGTCCGGCTTCCACGCGATGGTATCGAGCGGCACCACGCCGAAAATGCTGGCCAATGAAGCGCACGCCCGGCCGATCGGCTACGGCAGCATGCTGATGGAAGCGGCGGTGGCGATCATGGCGCTGACCGCCGCCTGCATCCTCGAACCCGGCGTCTATTTCGCGATGAATTCGCCGGCGGCGGCGATCGGCAACACGGCGGAATCAGCGGCGGCGGCGATCGCCGAGTGGGGCTTCGTGGTGACGCCGGAACTGTTGACCCAGACTGCAAAGGACATCGGCGAAACCACCATCCTCAGTCGCGCCGGTGGCGCACCGACCCTGGCGGTCGGCATGGCGATGATCCTGCATCAGGTGGTGCCGAGCGTGGCTTCAATGGCCTTCTGGTACCACTACGCCATCCTGTTTGAAGCGCTGTTCATCCTGACCACCATCGACGCCGGCACCCGCATCGGCCGCTTCATGATCCAGGACTTCATCGGCAGCCTGTACGCGCCGATGAAGAACACCCGCAGCTGGGTCGCGAATGCGGTGGCGACCACCTTGTGCGTCGCCGGCTGGGGCTGGTTTCTCATGCAGGGCGTGACCGATCCGCTGGGCGGCATCAACACCCTGTGGCCGCTGTTCGGCATCGCCAACCAGATGCTGGCCGGCATCGCCCTGATATTCGCCACCGTGGTGCTGATCAAGATGAAGCGCGAGCGTTATGCCTGGATCACCGCCGTGCCGATGACCTGGCTGCTGATCTGCACGCTGTACGCCGGCATGCTCAAGGTGTTTTCAGCCAATCCGCGCATCGGCTTTCTGGCGCACGCGGACAAGTTCAGTGCCGCCATCGCCCGTGGCGAAGTGCTGGCCCCGGCGAAATCAATGGCGCAGATGAGCCGCGTGGTGCTCAACGATCGCATCGACGCCACGTTGGCGCTGCTGTTCATGAGTGTCGTGGTGATCGTCTTCGTGCTGGCCGTGCGCACCGCCATCGCCAGCCTGCGTTCGCGGCTGCCGACGGCCGCTGAAGCCCCGTACGTGGCAGTGAAAGATGCGCCCGCCGCCGCCTGATGCCAGCGTCATCGCGCGGCTGCACGCCGCGTGGAAGAAGGCGGCGCAGACCGCGAATCTGGCGATCGGCGTGCCGGACTACGAGAACTACGTGCGCCACCGGCGCGCCGTGCATCCCGACGAACCGGTGATGAGCTACGAGGCGTTCTTTCGCGAGCGGCAGGATGCGCGCTATGGATCGGCGGCGAATCCGCGCTGCTGTTGAAGCGCTGCGTCAGCGATAGACCTCGCGACGATTACCGATCTTCACGACTTCGACGATCACTTCGCGGTCGTTGATCGTGTAGAGCACTCGATAGTCGCCCTGGCGAATCCGGTATTTCTCGTCGCCACTGAGCCTTTCCGATCCCGGCGGGCGCGGGTCGTCACGCAGTGCAGCGCAGCGGTCGAGGATGCGCGTGATGTCGGGCTTGGCAATACCGCGCAGGTCTTTCGCGACCGAGGCTTTGAACCTCAGCTCATAAATCGCCATTGGCCGCGAGCGCCTTCAGCAAGTCTTCGTAGCTCACGGTCTTTTCCGCAGCGCGCGCTTCGAAGGTCTGCAAGTCGTCGTGATCCTCGCGCAGCGCCTGACGAAGCGCATCGGACACGATTTCCGACATCGGGCGGCGCGTGGTCGCCGATTTCAGGCGCAAGGCGGTGTGGATCGCTGGATCAAGGTAGATCGTTGCGCGAATCGGCTGCGGTTCCATGAGAGCACCAAGACGTCATGACGTTCTGACACCTTACCACCGAGTGCCATGCGTCATGGACGCTTGATTACAAGCCCGGCACCGCCTGCGTCCGGTGATTGACCAATATCCGCCGATACGGCTCCGGGTCCTTGATGTGCACCAGGTCGCCTTCGCGCGGGAAGGTCCAGTCGTATAGGCGCGACAGATAGAAGCGGAACGCGGCGGCGCGCAGCACCAGTGGCCAGGCGGCTTTTTCGGCCTCGTTCGGCGGGCGGCAGGCGCGATAGGCGGACAAGAGTGCTGCCGAATGCGCCTTGTTCAGGCTGCCATCGGCTTCCGTGCACCAGTCGTTCAGCGTGACCGCGAGGTCGTAGAGCAGCGCGTCGTTGCAGGCGTAGTAGAAGTCGATGACGCCGGTCAGGCGCTCGTCGACGAACAGCACGTTGTCCTTGAACAGGTCGGCGTGAATCACCCCCTGCGGCAGGCTGGCGAGATCGAGTTGCGCCTGCGCAGCCAGTTCGTCCGCGATCAGTGAGCGTGCGTCTTCGGGAATCTTCGGCAGTAGCGTTTCGCCCGTCGCGCGCCGCCATTCGGCACCACGGCTGTTTTCGCAGATGCCGCTGTAGCTGGCGGTGAGTTTGTGCAGTTCGCCCAGTGCATGGCCGACCGCCGCGCACTGCGCCAGCGACGGAAACAGCACGCTCTGGCCGGTCAGTCGCGCCACCAGGGCCGCCGGCTTGCCGTTGAGCGACGACAGCGTCGCGCCGCTGTTGTCGGCCACCGGCAGCGCGCTGGCGTAGCCGTGACGCGCCAGATGCTCCATCAGGCCGAGGAAGAACGGCAGATCGTCGTAGTTCAGGCGCTCGAACAGCGTCAGCACCCAACGGCCGCGACGGGTGTCGACGAAGTAGTTGGTGTTCTCGATGCCTTCGCCGATGCCGGTGTAGCCGATCAGCGTGCCGAGGTCGTACTGCGCCAGGAAGGCTTCGAGTTCGGCGTGGCTGACTTTGGTGAAGACGGACATGAGCGGCGGCGGCTGTCGATCGGACGATCGTCGCGCAGTTTACGGACGCAAGGGCGCGTTTGCCCGGGCGGAGG
Organism: Nevskia sp.; assembly: GCA_021732745.1. Classification (GTDB taxonomy): domain Bacteria; phylum Pseudomonadota; class Gammaproteobacteria; order Nevskiales; family Nevskiaceae; genus Nevskia. The sequence continues at coordinate 452,491 of JAKFUK010000003.1, forward strand.
CAAGTCGCGTTGTAAACTCGCGCCTGTCCCGTCCGCTGGCCGAATCGATTTGCTTCAGGACCTGCTCCACGTCATCCGGCCGCTCGGCATCCTGCTGATGGCGTTTTCGGCGGCCTACCTGCCGCCGATCGGGGTGTCGCTGTATTTCGATGAAGGCGCGCTGCCGGCGTTCCTCGCCGGTGCGGCGACCAACTTCGCGGTCGGTTTCCTGATGTGGGGCGTCGGTCGTCGTCATCGCCGCGAGCTGAAATCGCGCGACGGCTTCCTGCTGGTGGCGCTGATCTGGGTGATGCTCGCTGCCACCGCCACCGTGCCGCTGATCTTGGGCCTCGGCATGTCGTTCACCGATGCCTATTTCGAGGCCGTGTCCGGGGTCACCACCACCGGCGCCACGGTGATCACCGGCCTCGATCACATCCCGCACGCCCACAACCTGTGGCGACACGAGCTGACCTGGCTCGGTGGCCTCGGCATCATCGGCCTGGCGATGGCGGTGCTGCCGCTGCTCGGCGTCGGCGGCATGCAGGTCTATCGAGCCGAAGCCACAGGGCCGATCAAGGATTCCAAGCTGACGCCGCGCTTCGTGCAGACCGCGCGCTCGATCTGGCTGATCTACTTCGGGCTGACCGTGGCCTGCATCCTGTCGTTCCGGCTCGGTGGCATGAGCTGGTTCGACGCTTTCTGCCATTCGTTCTCGGTGATGTCGCTCGGCGGTTTCTCGACCCACGATGCCAGCATCGGTTTCTTCGATTCGCCGCTGATCGAAAGCATCGCGATCCTGTTCATGCTGCTGGCCGGCATCAATTTCGCGACCCATTTCGTCTGCTGGCGCGGCCGTTCGCTGCGGCCCTACCTGCGCGACGCCGAGATTCGCACCATGCTGATCCTGGTGGTCGCGAGCAGCGTCGGCATCGCGCTGTACATCTGGCTGCTCGGGGTCTACCCCGATTTCCTGACGGCGCTGCGCCACTCGACCTTCAACATCATCTCGGTCGGCCTGACCTGCGGGCTGGCCAGCACCGATTTCGGCCAGTGGCCGATCTTCGCCAGCCTGTGGATGCTGACGCTGTCTTGCGTGCTCAGCGCGGCGGGCTCCACCGGCGGCGGTATCAAGATGATTCGCCTCTTGATCCTGTTCAAGCAGAGCGCCCGCGAGCTGATGAGCCTGGTGCATCCGAACGCGGTGTCGACGCTGAAGGTCGGCGGTCAGGTGATTTCCGATCGCACGGTGCTGTCGGTGTTCGGCTTCATCCACCTGTACACGATCACCGTGGTGACGCTCGGCTTCGCGCTGGTGATTTCCGGCATGGAGCTCAGCACTGCATTCAGTGCGGTACTCGCCTCGATCAACAACATGGGTCCGGGCCTCGGCATCGTCGGCCCGGGCGGCACCTACCAGCCGCTCAGCGATTTCCAGACCTGGATCTGCACCATCGCGATGCTCGCCGGCCGCCTCGAAGTGTTCGTGCTGATCGTGCTGCTGACGCCGACGTTCTGGCGGGAGTGACGTCGGGCGTAGGGTGGGCAGGCTTCACTTGCCCACCGATTCGCATTCGTTCAATGGCGGCGCACGCGTGGGCAGATGAAGCTTGCCCACCCTACGGACTGGCCTCAGATGAACGTCAGCCCGACCTGAAACAGCTTCTCGACATCCTTGGTCCGGCGCTTGTCGACGATGAACAGGATCACGTGATCTTCGGCTTCGATCAGCACGTCGTGGTGAGCGATGATCACGTCGTCGCCGCGGACGATCGCACCGATCGTGGTCCCCGGCGGCAGCTTGATTTCTTCCAGCCTGCGGCCGACCACCTTGGAGTTGTGGCGGTCACCGTGGGCCACCGCTTCGATGGCTTCCGCCGCACCGCGCCGCAAGCTGTGCACCTTGGCGACATCGCCGCGACGGACATGCGCCAGCAGCGCTGAAACCGTCGCCTGCTGCGGCGACACCGCGATATCGATCGCCCCACCTTCGACCAGATCGACATAGGCCAGCCGGTTGATCAGGCTGATGACCCGGCGGGCGCCGAGCCTTTTCGCCAGCATTGCCGACAGGATGTTGGCTTCATCGTCGTTGGTGACCGCGCAGAAAACATCGGTGTCCTCGATGTTTTCCTCTTCCAGCAGCGCTTCGTTGGCGGCATCACCCAACAGCACCACGACATGGTTCAACTGCTCCGACAGGTAGCGCGCCCGCTCGCCGCCACGCTCGATGATCTTGACCTGGCACTTCTTTTCCAGCGCCCGCGCCAGCCGCATGCCGATGTTGCCGCCGCCGGCCAGCATCACCCGCTTGACCGGCCGGTCGACCTTGCGCAGCTCGGCCATCACCTTCGGGATGTGCTCGCGGGCACCGAGGAAGAACACCTCGTCGTCCGGCTCGATGATCGTCGAGCCCTCCGGAATGATCGGCTTGCCGCGCCGGTAGATCGCCGCCACGCGGGCATCGACACCGGCCGGCAGATGCGAGGGCATGTCTTTCAACTCGTTGCCGACCAGCGGCCCGCCGTAATAGGCGCGCACGCCCACCAGCTGCACCTTTCCATCAGCAAAATCAACGACTTGCAATGCACCCGGATACTCGATCAGGCGCAGGATCGCCTCGGTCACCAACTGCTCCGGGCTGATCCGCATGTCGACGCTCAGCGCATCGGGCAGAAACAGCCGGTCTTCCTCGTTGAGGTATTCCGCTGCGCGCACGCGGGCGATCTTGGTCGGCGTATGGAACAGCGTCTGGCTGATGCGGCAGGCGAGCATGTTGGTCTCGTCGCTGTCGGTGACCGCGATGATCATGTCGGCGTCGTTGACGCCGGCCCGGCGCAAGGTATCCGGATGCGAGGCGTGGCCGAGCACGGTGCGGATGTCGAGCCGTTCCTGAAGATGGTTCAGCGCAGCACGGCTGGCATCGACGACGGTGATGTCGTTGGCTTCGCGGGCCAGGTTTTCGGCCAGGGTCGACCCGACCTGACCCGCACCGAGGATCACGATCTTCATGCCGGAGAGAAATTGGACAGGCTGTTCAAGGCCGCGAAGTTACGCCCGGATGTTGCAGTGCGCAACAAGCGTGAACCCCGATGTCTATCGAGCACTTTCCCTTCGCGAGCAGTGAGACGGAAAGCATGTCGGCAAAGGCTTGCCGGTATCTGCAAAAGCCGTGATCGGTCGACTGCGATGGTTCGACTTTCAATCGGCAGGCCGTGCCCCGGCATAGCCCGCCTGCCGCCAGGCCTCGTAGACCGCCACCGCCACTGCATTCGACAGATTCAAGCTGCGCATGCCGGGCTGCTGCGGCAGGTAGACGCGGCGCTCGGGCGGCAGGCTGTCGATCACCTCGATGGGCAGGCCGCAGCTTTCGCGGCCGAACAGCAGCACGTCGCCCGGCTGCCAGACGATCTGATCGAAGCGTGTCGCGCCCTTGGTGGTGAAGGCGAATATCCGCGCGTCGGGCAGTTTTGCCCGCAACACATCGAGACTGGCGTGGACCTGCATGCGCGCGTACTCGTGGTAGTCGAGCCCGGCGCGGCGCAGCTTCTTGTCATCGAGATCGAAACCCAGCGGCTTGATCAAATGCAATTGCGCGCCGCTGTTGGCGCACAGGCGGATGACATTGCCGGTGTTCGGCGGAATCTCCGGCTGGTACAGCGCGACGTGGATCATCGGCGGCACCGCGATGTTCGGTTGACGCCACCGATACCGCCGCCTAGGCTGCCGTTACCGAGATTTTCCATTGCTCCGAGAGATTCCATGTCCCTGATCACACGCGGTTTGTCGTTGTTGGCCGGTGCCGTATTGTCGCTGGCTGCCGCCACCGCAAGCGCGCAGGACAGCTCCGGTTACGAGGAAACCACGGCTGGCTCGCCTTCCGCCGCGGCGATGACCGTCGATCTGCTGGTCGCCCGGCCGCTCGGTCTGGTGGCCACCGTGCTCGGCACCGTGGTGTTTGTTGCGTCGCTGCCGTTCCAGGCGCTGGCCGGCAATGTTTCCGACCCGGCCCGCAAGCTGGTGGCCGAGCCGGCGAAATTCACCTTCGTGCGGCCGCTGGGTGAAGGCGTGAACTGAGCGCGATCGCTGCGCAGCACCCAAACCCCTGATCCCGGAACGCGGGATCAGGGGTTTTTCGTTTCAGCGCAGCACATTGCCATCGGCATCCAGCACCTTGACCTCGCCCAGCTTCAACTTGCGCACCTCGGCTTCGATCTTCGACAGATCGCCGACCACGAACCAGCTCAGCGCCTCCGGCTTGACCAGTGCCTTCGCCGCTGCCGCCACGCCATCCGGCGTCTGCGCGGCGATCAGTTCCGGCAGCCGGTTGAAGTAGTCGTCCGGCTGTTCGAGTTCGATCAGCCCGGCAAACGCGGCAGCGACCTGGCCGGCGGTTTCGAAGCTGCCGGGCAGCGCCAGCAGGTCGGCGCGACGGGCGTCGTCGAGTTCGGCAGCCGACGGCGGGCGCTTGGCGACGATGTCGCGCAGCTCCTTCTGCATCTCGACGATCGAATCGGCCGTGCGGTCGCGCTCGACCTGCGCCTGCGCCAGAAACACCTGCGGGCCGCGGGTGCGGGTGATGCTGGAACTGGCCCCGTAGCTCCAGTGCTTGTCCTCGCGCAGGTTCAGGTTCAGGCGCGAGATGAACTGGCCACCGAGCACCGTGTTGGCGGTCGACATCAGTTCCTGACCCGCGCTCTTGCCGTCCGGGGCGATGTTGGCGGCGGCGATGATCGACTGCGTGGCACCCGGCTTGTCGAGCAGGAACAAGCGCGGCGCGCTGGCCACGGCCACCGGCGGAATGGTCTTCACCGGCTTCGGCTCGGCGGGCGCTTTCCAGTCGCCGAAACGGGATTCGATCTGCGGCCGGATCTCGTCAAGCGTGGTGTCGCCGACGATCAGCAGTGTCGCGTTGTCGGGGCGCAGCCAGCGGCGGTGGAAGGCGATGAGATCGTCGCGCGTGGTGGCGTCGATCACCGCTTCCTCGCCACTGCCGATATAGGCGTAGGGGTGGCCGGCACCGTAGATCCGGGTCGACAGCACCCGGCGCAGCAGGCCGCCCGGCGAGGCCTTTTCCTGGACGATCGCCGACTTGAGGTTCTGCTTGCTGCGGTCGAGATCGGCCTGCGGGAAGCTGGGCTTGCGGATGATCGTCGCGTAGAGATCGAGTGCTGGCCCCAGGTTCGGCTTGATCGCCGACAGCGTGACCATCGAGGCCTCGCGGCCCGAGGAAGCGCCGATCTCGATGCCGAGTTCAGCCTGCCGGCGGGCGATGGCCAGCGAATCGAGCGTGCCGGCGCCTTCGTCGAGCTGGCCGAAAGTCATTGCCGAAATGCCGGTCTTGCCAGCGGCGTCGGCGGCGCGGCCGGCATCGACGATCAGCGCCATCTCGACCAGCGGCACGCCACGGCGCTCGATCACCGCGAGCTTCAGGCCGTTGGCGAGTGTCGCGCGCGCCACCGGCGGCAGCTTCAGCGCGGCGGACGCCGCCGGCACCGGCAGCTTCGAGCGGTCGACGGTTTCCGTGGCCGGCTTCAAGCCATTCTCGGGCAGCACTTCCAGCACCAGTCGGCCGTCGCCCAGCCAGCGGCGGGCGGCATCGCGAACATCGGCGGGCGTAGCTTCCTGCTCCCACTTCAGCTCGCGCTTGTACTGCGCCGGATCGCCGTGGAACACCTCGTTGGCGGCCAGCAGCTGGCCCTTGGCGCCGACGCCATCGAAGGCCGGCAGCAGGTCGGCATAGCGCTGGGTCTTGATCCGCGCCAGTTCGGCGTCAGTCGGCCCTTGATCGAGCAATCGCTTCACTTCCTCGTTCACCGCCGCTTCGATCGGCGCCAGGCTGGCACCGGGGCGCGCGCTGGCGACGATCGCGAACTGGCCGGCGATCTCGTCGGCGCTGACCGAGGCGCTGATCGCGCTGGCGGTCTGGTCGCGGTAGACCAGACGCTCGTACAGGCGGCCGGTCTTGCCGCTGGCCAGCACGTCGGCGAACAGATAGAGCAGCACCACGTCGCGCTCGCCGTCGCCGGGCAGGTTCCAGATCGAGTACAGGCGCGGCAGCGGCACCTTGTCATTGATTTCAAGACGCTTTTCGGCCGCCAGCGGTGCCGCCCAGGCCTTGGCGTGGGACACCGGCTCGCTGGCCGGAATGGCACCGAAATACTGTTCGGCCTTGGCCCGGGCTTCGGCGACGGTGATGTCGCCGGCCAGCACCAGGGTCGCGTTGTTCGGGCCGTAGTAGCGCTTGAACCAGGCTTTCACATCGTCGAGCGTGGCCGCGTTCAGGTCTTCGTCGGAGCCGATCGTGGTCCACGAGTACGGATGACCTGGCGGATAGGCTTCCTTCGACAGGATTTCCCGCAAGGAGCCGTACGGCTGGTTCTCGCCCTGGCGCTTCTCGTTGAGGACGACACCGCGCTGCTCGTCGAGCTTCTTCTGGTCGATCGCACCAAGCAGATGACCCATGCGGTCGGATTCGAGAAACAGGGCCAGATCGAGCGCGGCGGTCGGCACCGTCTCGAAGTAGTTGGTGCGGTCGCGATTGGTGGTGCCGTTGATGCCGGTGGCACCGGCCGGTTCGAGCGCGCGGAAGAACTCGTCGTTGAAGTGCTCGGAGCCGTTGAACATCAGGTGCTCGAACAGATGGGCGAAGCCGTGGCGGCGCTCGGGCTCGTCCTTGGAACCGATGTGGTACCAGACGTTGACCGCCACCAGCGGCGTCTTGTGATCCTCGTGGACGACCACGGTCAGGCCGTTGGCGAGGCGGAATTTCTCGTAGGGCACGTCGATCGGCGGCAGCTTGGCCGTGGCACCGACCTTGGCGCTTGCCTTCGCAGGCTTGACGGTTTCAGCGGCAGCAGCAGACCCGAGGCCGAGGCAGAACGCCGCAGCCAGTGTGACAATCACGCGCATGGAAAAGCCCTTGTTGATGTTGATCCGGAACCGCCGATGACGGCGCTGAGCTGCGAGTCTGACCGTAGCGTCATCGCGGACGTTCCGTCGAGCCTGCGCGTGCGCGATCACCGCCTGAGCGGCGCAGCCTATCGCGCCTCGCCGAACTGCGACGAGCGGGCCGATCCGCAGGACCTCGCCCTGATCGTGATCCACAACATCTCGCTGCCGCCCGACACTTTCGACGCCCATCCCGATGCCCCGGACGGCAGCTACATCGACGATCTGTTCCTGAATCGGCTCGATGCTGCCGCGCATCCCTACTTCGCCACGATCGCCGAGCTGCGCGTGTCCGCGCACCTGTGCATCTTCCGCGACGGCTCGATCCGCCAGTACGTGCCCTTCGACCGCCGCGCCTGGCATGCCGGGGCCAGCGAGTGGCGCGGCCGCACGCGCTGCAACGATTTTTCGATCGGCATCGAACTCGAAGGCAGCGACTTCCGGCCGTTCACCGATGCCCAGTACGCCGCACTGATCGAGACGATCAAAGCCCTGCTCGCCGCCTATCCGACGCTGAGCCGCGAAGCGATCGCCGGCCACAGCGACATCGCACCTGACCGCAAGACCGATCCCGGCCCGCATTTCGACTGGTCGCGCCTGCACGCCGCACTCGGAGCAAGCGCTTGATCCTGCTCGCGATGTTGCTGGCACTTGGTGCGGAACGGTTGCTGTCGTCGCACCGCCGCGGCAGCGCGGCCGATCCGGTGCTGGCGCGCCTGTGGCCGAAGCTGCCGCAGCCGGTGCGCGGCTTCGTCGGCACGCCCTGGCTGCTGGCGATCGCGGCGACGACCCTGGTCGCGCTGATCGCCCATCAACTGTCGTTCGCGCTGTTCGAGCTGCTGTTCTCGGCGGCCGTGCTGCTGATCTGCTTCGGCCCGCGCGATCTCGCCGACGATGTGCAGCGCTTGCGTGCCGCGCGCAGTGCCGGCGATGCCGCGACCGTCACCCGGCTGACCCGGGCGCTGCAACTCGGACCGATGCCGGACGCCGATCACCGCTCGCTGCTCGGTGCGCTGTTCATCCAGAGCCACGAACGGCGCTTCGGGGCCTGCCTGTGGTTCGTGATCGCCGGCCCGGCCGGTGCGGTGCTGTACCGGATCGCCAGCCGGATGGCGGTGCTGATCGAGGAACCGGCCGCGCAACGGCAGGCGGCGCTGCTGCACAGCCTGCTGGCCTGGCTGCCGGCGCGGATCACCGCCCTGCTCTACGGCATGGCCGGCAGCATGGACGATGCGCTCGACGCCTTCGGCCGCGTTCATCGCGAGCCGCAGAGCGGCATCGACGGCTGGCAGCGGCGCAGCTGGAGCCTGCTCGCCGAAACCGCGAACGCCGCGCTGGACTGGGAAGACGCCCCCGGCAGCGGGCCGATGATCGCCTCGTCGCTGGACGCGACCCTGGCCGAAGTGCTGCGCATGGAAACCCGCGCCACGCTGATCCTGCTGGCGCTGGTGGCGATGTTCAGCGCCGGTGCCTGGGTGTCCTGAGCACATGCTGATCCGATCCCTGCTCGTTGCCGCAGCCCTGCTGGTCTGCACCGCCGCACAGGCCGAAGCCCGCCGCGTGGTCACCCTGGCACCGCATCTGGCCGAACTGGTCTGCGCGGCCGGCGGCTGCGAACGGCTGGTGGCGGTGTCGGCGCATAGCAATTTCCCGCCACCGGTGGCGCAGCTGCCTCAGATCGGCGACGGCTGGCAGGTCAACCTCGAAGCGGTGCTGGTGCAGCGGCCGGACTTGATCCTGGCCTGGGACGGCGGCACGCCGGTCGACAACATTGCCCGGCTGCGAAAACTCAATCTGCGCGTCGAAGCGCTGCCGATCTCGACGCTCGACGGCGTTGCCGATGCGCTGGAAACGGTCGGCGGCTGGCTCGGCACCGAGGCAGCGGCGAAAGCAGCGGCGACCGCCTATCGCCAGCGGCTGGCCGGCTTGCGCGCGAAACATCGCGGCGCAACACCGATCCGGGTCGTCTACCAGATCGAGACTTCACCGGCCTACACGGTCAACGGCAAGAGTCCGATTTCCGAAGCGATGGCGGTCTGCGGCGGCGTCAATGTGTTTGCATCACTGCCGACCCTGGCAGCGACGGTCGGGGCCGAAGCGATGCTGGTCGCCGCCCCGGAAGTGGTGCTGTACGGCGGCGAGGAAAACGCTGCCGACATCCGCGCCTACTGGGCGCGACTCAGCTCGGCACCGGCGGCGAAAGCCGGCGCGCTGTATCCGATCGACGCCGATCGTCTGGCCCGCGCCGGGCCTCGCCTGCTCGACGGCATCGAACAGGTCTGTGCGCGGCTCGATCAGGCAAGGGCGAAACGCGGTCGCTAGAAACGCAACTCGGCAACCGCACCACCGCCTTCGCGATTGTTCAGGCTCAATTGCCAGTCGTGGCGACGCGCCAGGGTGCGCGCCACGTACAGGCCGATGCCGGTGCCGCCGTCGCGGCCGCGAAAATGCGACTCGAAGACCAGCGGTAGCTCGTTCGGCGGAATGCCGGGGCCGTCGTCGATCACCCGCAGGGCGTTGTCGCCCAGTTCGACGATCACTTCGCCGTTCGGCCCGGCCGCGCGCACGGCGTTGCGCAGCAGGTTGGAAAAGATCACATGGACGCTGCCGGGCGATGCGATCAGCCGCAGCGGGGCCAGCCGCCATTGCAACCGCGTGGTCGTGGTGTCGTCGAGATCCGCCCATTCGAGCAGCAGACCTTCCAGATCCAGCACCCGGCTCGGCGGTGCTTCGCGCAGCCGGCCGAGCGCCAGCAGGGCATCCAGATCGGCCTGCGCCTGGGCCACGGCGCGGCTGATCCGGGCCAGCGGCCGTTTGGGGTCCGGGGCACCAGCCTCAAGCAGTTCTACGGCACCGCGAATCACCGTCAGCGGCGTTCGCAGTTCGTGGCTGGCGGCGGAGGAAAACACCCGCTCGCGTTCGATCACCGCGTCGAGGCGCGCCATGTAGGCGTTGAGGGCGTCGGAAATCACGTTGAGGTCGGGATCGCCGACCGCCACCAGCCTCGGGCCGCGTTGTTCGGGGTCGAGCGCGCGAATCTGCCGCACCAGCCCGGCCAGCGGCATCAGCGCTTCACGCGCCAGCCGCTGGGCTCCCCACAGCGCGATCACCACCACCACCGCCAGCCCGAACAGGAACGACAGCAACTGGCGCTTGCCGCGCACCTGGAGGCGGCGGCTGTCGTAGGCGAGGTAGGCGCGCTCGCCGCCGCCCAGCTCGCGGACCAGCACCAGATGGCGACGCCCGGCGATGGTCACGTCGCCATGCCAGCCCGGTTCCAGCGCGGCAATCTCCGGGTTCAGCAGGGTTGTCTGGTCACTGCGGTAGTAGCGCTGGCGCAGGCTGCCGACGCCGGGCGGCTCGGTGCTGGGCAGTGCATCGGTCTCGATCATGTAGTCGAGTTCGCGGCTCAGCAGGCTGATCAGGCTGTCTCGCTCGATCCAGTATTCCAGCGCCCAGAAGCACAGCCCCTGAAACGTGGCTGCCGCGATGGTCAGCCCGAGCAGGGACAGCGCCAGCCGGCGCCGCAGGCCGGCAATGCGGACGGGTGGCGCCGCCGCTGCGGCACCGTCGCCGGCTTCGTCCCAGCGCGGCTCAACTGTCGCCAAGATCGGCGAGCCGGTAGCCGCTGCCGTGAATGGTCTGCAACAGCTTGCGCGGCCAGGGCTTGTCGACTGCCACGCGCAGCGCGTACATGTGGGCGCGCAGCACATCGCCTTCCGGCGGCACATCGCCCCACAGGCGGCGTTCGAGTTCCTCGCGGGTGACCACGCGATGGGTTTCGCGCATCAGCAGTTCCAAGAGCTTGCGCAGCGCCGGGGTCAGGCTGATGGTTTCGCCAGCGCGGCGGGCTATGAGGGTGTCGAGATCGAATTCGAGATCGGCAACGCTCAGCAGGCGCTCGCTGCCGCCATTCGTGGCCCGGCGATGCAGGGCTTCAAGCCGAGCCAGCAGCTCGACCATCGCGAATGGCTTGACCAGGTAATCGTCAGCACCGGCGCGCAGGCCCTCGACGCGATCATTCACCGTATCGAGGGCGGTCAGCATCAGCAGCGGCACCTGCTGGCCACCGCCTGCGCGCAGGCGGCGGCAGACGCTGGCACCGTCGAGGCCGGGCAGCAGGCGGTCGAGGACGATGGCGTCGAAGCGCTGCGACTGTGCAATGCGCAGGCCGCTCGGACCATCGGCAGCAAAATCGACGCTGTGACCGTGGCTGCCGAGGAAATCACCGAGATTGGCCGCGAGATCGGGGTGATCTTCGACAAGCAGGACGTGCATGGGGAAGCCTCTTCCGGAAAGTCCCGACAATCTAGCAATGTCGGAAGGTCGTCGTGTCAGAGGAGGCGTCACCGCGCCTGCGCGAACCAAGACCGGGAATTCTTCCCGACAGCGGAATCAGGACGGCAGATCGCTTTCTTCAGCCACCGGCCGACCGCGCACGATCCAGCGCGCCGCCAGGATGCCGACTTCGTAGAGCAGATAGGCCGGCACCGCGAGCATCAGCTGCGACAGCACGTCCGGCGGCGTCAGGATGGCGGCGGCCACGAACACGCCGACCAGCACGTAATCACGCCGCGCGGCGAGCTGGGCCGGGGTGACGAAGCCGGTCAGCACCATCAGCACGATCGCCACCGGCATCTCGAAAGCGAAGCCGAAGGCCATGAACAGCTTGAGCACGAAGTCGAGGTACTTGGAAACGTCGGTCATCACCGACACGCCCGCCGGGGTCGAGCCGATGAAGAACTTGAAAACCGTCGGCAGCACCAGGTAATAGGCGAAGGCCACACCGGCATAGAACAGGCCGGTGCCGCTGGCGAGGATCGGCAGCACCAGCTTGCGTTCGTTGCGATACAGGCCCGGGGCCACGAAAGCCCAGATCTGGTACAGCACCCAGGGCAGGGCGACGGCGAAGGCGACGATCGCGGCGAGCTTGAACGGCGTCAGGAACGGGGCGGCGACTTCCGTGGCGATCATGCTGCTGCCAGCCGGCAGCAGCGTCATCAGCGGCGTGGCAAGAAAGGTGTAGAGATCGCTGGCAAAGAACAGCAGCGGGATCAACACCACCAGAATGCCCGCCAGCGCCTTGACCACGCGGCTGCGCAGTTCGATCAGGTGGGCGAGCAGCGGCTGCTCGGGGGCTTGCGGTTCCTGCTGCGGCTCAGCCATTCGGATCGGTCTTCGCCGCAGGTTTCCAGGAGGGGGCGTCGATCGACGGTGCCGCGTGCGTGTGTTCGATCACTGGCGCGGCCGGCGCTTCGGCAACCGGCGCGGCCCAGTCGGACGGCCGTTCGCCTTCGTGGATCGGGTGCGGATGGTCGGCGAGCATCGAGCGTCCGTGGTCCGCCACGCCGTCGAATTCGCGCTTCATCGAGGTCGATTCCTCGTTGAAGATGCGTCGCGCATCGTCCATCTGCTTGCGCAGGTCCGAGGCGTGCGATTCGCGATCCAGCTCGGCGCTCAGGTTGCGCATGTAGGCCTTGGCCTGACCGGTCCAGCGGCCGATACCGCGGGCGACGCGCGGCAGCTTTTCCGGCCCGAGCACCACCAGGGCCACGAGAAAGCACATCAGCAGTTCGGAAAAACTGATGTCGAGCATGGGCGTGCAGCGCGTCGGTCAGGACAGGATCAAGGGGTGTCAGACCTTTTCGTCGTGCTTGTCGCCCGCCGTGGACTTGGCCGACGGCATGATTTCCGCACGCAGCGCTTCGGTGTTCTTGTTCGCTTCTTCCTCGCCATCCTTCATCGAGGTCTTGAAGTTCTTGACGGCGGCACCGAGGTCGCCGCCCGCCCCGCGCAGCTTTTTGGTGCCGAACACGAGAACGACGATGCCCAGCACGACCAGCCAGTGCCAAATGCTGAAACTGCCCATGGAATTCTCCTCAGATTCGAAAGCGATACCGCTTCAGGTGGCGCTGCGTGACGCCTTTTCATCGAGGCCGGAACGGCCACTGCGACGCGCCAGTTCATCGGTCAGCGAAGCCAGCGGAACATCATACGCGGCCATCAAGACCATGACGTGAAACCACAAGTCCGCCACCTCGCCCACCAGCTTTACGCGCTCAACTGCCCCACCGGACGCACAATCCTTGGCCGCGATGATGGTTTCCGCCGCTTCCTCGCCGATCTTCTTGAGGATGGTGTCGGTGCCTTTCGCATACAGGCTGGCCGCGTAACTGGTCGACGGATCGGCCCCGCGCCGCGCGACGAGCGTGGCGTACAGCGCTTCCAGCACCTCGGCGGACGACGCAGCCATGCTCAGATCGTGACCGCCAGCGGTGCCGGCATGCGCACCGTGACGCCGTGGCGCGTCAGGTACTGCTTGGCTTCGCCGACCGTGTGCTGGCCGCTGTGGAAAATGCTGGCGGCAAGCACGGCATCAGCGCCGCCCAGGCTCAAGCCCTGCTCCAGATGTTCGAGGCTGCCGACACCGCCGCTGGCGATCAACGGCACCGGCACGGCATCGGCGATGGCGCGCAGCAGTTCGTTGTCATAGCCGGACTTGGTGCCGTCGCGGTCCATGCTGGTGACCAGCAGCTCGCCAGCGCCTTTCTGGACCATCAGTGCGGCCCATTCGATGGCGTCGAGCCCGGTCGCCTTGCGGCCGCCGTGGGTGAAGATTTCCCAGCGCGGCGGCTGGTTCTTCTTCGACACCCGTTTGGCGTCGATGGCGACGACGATGCACTGCACGCCGTAGCGATCGCTGGCTTCGGTGACGAAATCCGGGCGCAGCACGGCGGATGTGTTGATCGAAACCTTGTCGGCACCGGCCGACAGCAGCGCGCGGACATCGGCACAGGTGCGCACGCCACCGCCGACGGTCAGCGGAATGAAGATCGCGGAAGCGACCGCTTCCACCGTCTTGAACAGCGTCGGGCGATCATCGCTGGACGCCGTGATATCGAGGAACACCAGCTCGTCCGCGCCTTGCGCGTCGTAGCGGCGGGCAACTTCGACCGGATCACCGGCGTCGCGCAGATCCTCGAACTTCACACCTTTGACCACGCGGCCGGCGTTGATGTCGAGACAGGGGATGACGCGCTTGGCGAGCAAAGCAGTTTCCAGTGACCAGTTGTTAGTTGTTAGTAAAGACGGGAACTGAATCCGAGGCAGCCGCGCGGCTTCTCTGGAAACTGGAAACCGTCAACCGGAAACTGCTTTCAAGCAGTCCTTGAACTGCAAGCCGCCCTCGTACAGCGCGCGGCCGATGACGGCACCGATGACGCCGTCTTCCTCGATAGACTTCAAGAGATGCAGGTCTTCGATGGTCGACACACCACCCGAGGCGATGATGTCGGTCTTCACTGCGCGGGCCAGATCGCGGGTGGCTTCGACGTTGAAGCCGGCCATCATGCCGTCGCGGCCAATGTCGGTGTAGACGATGGCTTCCACACCGTCATGCTCGCACTGCCTGGCCATGTCGATGACGCCATGGGCCGACAGCTTCGACCAGCCGTCGATCGCCACCCGGCCGTCCTTGGCGTCGATGCCGACGATGATGTGGCGCGGGTATTCCAGGCACAGGTCGCGCAGGAAATGCGGCGCGTTGACCGCCTTGGTGCCGATGATGATGTAGCTGACGCCGGCATTGAGATAGGCCTGCACGGTGTCCTCGTCGCGAACGCCGCCACCGGCCTGCACCGGCACATTGCCGCAGACCTTGGCGATCCGCTCGATCACTTTCAGATTCACAGGCGTGCCTTTCAACGCGCCGTCGAGATCGACGACGTGGATGCGGCTGGCACCCTCGTCGACCCAGCGCTGAGCGACCTCGGCGGGATCGTTGGAAAACACGGTGACATCGTCCATCCGGCCCTGGCGCAGGCGGACGCACTGGCCATTCTTCAGGTCAATCGCAGGGATCAGCAGCATGGGAGCGGTCGTGCAGGGCGCGGGCGCGCGCAGTTTCGTGAGTGACGGTTGCGACGGCTCGACAGGCAGCGCCGAATTCAGGGGAACGACGAAACTGTGCCGCAAAGGCACAGGCGAGGCAAGAACGCAGGGCGTGGCGCAGTCACCGGCCGTCGCCGTCCCAGGCCGCGAAATTGGCCAGCAGCCGCAAGCCCGCCGACTGGCTTTTCTCAGGGTGAAACTGGAAACCGACAATATTGTCGCGCGCGACCGCCGCTGCAAATCGGTGGGTGTAATCGCTGCTACCGAGCGCATGCTCCGGGTTCACCGGGCTGGCGTGATAGCTGTGGACGAAGTAGAACCAGCTTTCGTCCGGCACCCCGGCCCAGAGCGCATGCGGACGGCTCTGCTGCACGCGATTCCAGCCCATGTGCGGCACTTTCAGGCGCTCCACGGCATCCAGCGGCGGATCGACGAAGCGCACCACGTCGCCGGGAATCAGGCCCAGTGCTGCAACGCCGCCGTTTTCCTCGCTGCGTTCCAGCAGCACCTGCATGCCCAGGCAAATGCCGAGCAGCGGCCGCTTGCGCGAGGCTTCGATGACCATCTCGTTGAGTTCGAGCCGCCGCAGCTCGTTCATCGCCGCCTTCACACCGCCGACACCGGGCAGCACCAGGCGATCGCATTCGATCAGTTCTTCGGGGTCGTAGCTGATGACCACCCGCTGATTGCCGGCCACGCGCTCCAGCGCCTTGCCGAGCGAATGCAGGTTGCCCATGCCGTAGTCGATGACGCCGATCTTTTCCATTACTGCGCTTGGCGGGCGGTAGCGGGGGTGTTCAAGGGGAAGAGGAAAACGGCTCGGCCGGCAGCGGGTTTACAGCACACCCTTGGTCGACGGCATGGCGCCGTCGGCACGCGGATCGAACTCCACCGCCATGCGCAGCGCGCGGCCGAAAGCCTTGAAAATGGTTTCGGCGACGTGATGAGCGTTGCGGGCGCGCAGGCAATCGACGTGCAAGGTCACCTTGGCGTGATTGACGAAGCCCTGGAAGAACTCGCGGAACAGGTCGACATCGAACTCGCCGATGCGCGCGCGCGGGAATTCCACGAACCATTCCAGCCCCGGGCGGCCCGAGCAGTCGAGCACCACGCGGGACAGCGCTTCGTCGAGCGGCACATAGGCGTGGCCGTAGCGGACGATGCCGCGCTTGCTGCCGATCGCCTTGTCGAAAGCCTGGCCGAGACAGATGCCGATATCTTCCACTGTGTGGTGGTGGTCGATGTGGACATCGCCCTTGGCTTCCACCGTCAGGTCGACCAAACCGTGGCGCGCGACCTGCTCGAGCATGTGCTCCAGGAAGTGGATGCCGGTATCGAACTTGATCTGGCCGGAACCGTCGAGATTGATCTCGACGCCGATCTGGGTCTCGCGGGTATCGCGGCGAACGCTGGCAACGCGGGCAGACATCGTCAAAGCCATCACGGGAAAAGGCGCGAAAGAATACACCCCGGCGGCAAATGCGTGCCATGGATCACGAAACGGTAGTTTCCCGGGCAGCAGAAAGCATTGCTCACGCGGAGAACGCGGAGACCGCAGAGAAAGACAACTGCGGGAAAAGCGTTTCCCGCGAAACGCTTCTGCTGTTCTCTGCGGTCTCTGCGTTGTTTGCGTGAGAATCGCGGTTCGGCAGCTGACCTCGCCGCCACCGATCCACCCAGGAGTTGCGCCGATGAAGATGCCGAAACTCGTCCCCGCCTGCGCGCTGCTGACGCTCGCCGGCTGCACCCAGGAAACCCAGAACCAGATCAGCCGCAGCATCCAGAACTGGACCGGCACCAATGGCGTGCTGGAAATCTATGCCGGCGACAAGCTGGTGCGCCGCTTCATCGGCATCGACAAGCTGACCACCGCCAGCGGCACCACCGACGGTGGTCCGCGCGCCTATCGCTACGGCTATGGCGTGCTCGACGAGAACCAGAATTTCATGCGTGACGAGGGCGAGAAGAAGGTCTACTTCGAGATCAGCGACTACGCCAGCAACTACGTGTTCTTCGAGAACCCGCACTGAGCATGGGCCTGCACGCACTGGTGATCGGCGGCACGCGCGGCATCGGGCTGGCGCTGGTCGAAGCCTTGCTGGCCGATCCGGCCTACGACTGCGTCACCGCAGCCGGGCGACAAATCGAAGAAAATCAATCATTTGGAATATTGGCGGCTGCGCATGGCAGCCGTTTCCGACGCCTGCGGCTGGATCTGTGCGACGAAGCCGGCATCGAAACCGCCGCCGCCGAACTGAAAGCGGCGTGCCCCGCCCTGCACCTGCTGATCAACACCGCCGGCCTGCTGCACGGCGACGGCTTGAGCCCGGAACGGCGACTGGCCGACATCGACCCAGTGGCGCTGGCGACGAGCTACGCGGTCAACGCCATCGGCCCGATCCTCGTCGCCAAGCATTTCCATTCGCTGCTGGCGCACGGCGAGCGCGCGGTACTGGCAACACTTTCGGCACGGGTGGGCTCGATCGGCGACAACCGCCTCGGCGGCTGGTACGCCTATCGCGCCGCGAAAGCCGCGCAAAACCAGCTGATGCGCACCGCCGCCATCGAACTGGCGCGGCGGGCGCGCGAGCTGATCGTGGTGTCGCTGCATCCGGGCACGGTAGAAACGGCGCTGTCGGCACCATTTCGCGGCAACGTCGCGGCGGAGAAGCTGTTCACACCGGCATTCGCCGCCGAACGGCTGCTGGCGGTGATCGCCGGGCTGACAAAAGATGCCAGCGGCGGTTTCTACGCCTGGGACGGACAGCCGATTCCCTGGTGACGATGGCGTACTGGATTCCGACTTTCGTCGGAATGACGATGTGAACAGAGCGCATCCCTCACTCGACCGTCATACCGGCGAACGCCGGTATCCAGTGCGCTGTTCAGGCCAGCAAGCCGCCAATGATCGCGCCCAGCAGCCGCCCGCCGGCATCGAGAAACGCGATCACCAGGCCGCCGAGCCCGGCGATGAAGCCGACCACGACCATGCCGGTCAGCAAGGTGCCGAAGGCGGCGAACAGCACGCCGAACAGGATCGACGACAGCAACCAGGCCAGCAGGGCCGAGCCGACGCCGCCGGAAACCTTGCCGCCGACCAGTCCGCTGATGAAGCCGCCGATGCCCGGCAGCCAGAACAGCAGCACTGAAATCACGATCATCCAGATGCTGCCGGACAGCACGCTGCCCTGATTGCCGTTCGAGTTGCTCATCGCGTGCTCCGCCGTGGTCCGCAGGTGAAATCCAAGCATGCCGCCGCTGGCCGCGAATTCAAGCGCTGCGCGGTCCGCACCGCTTGCTGCGGCAATCCGGCACGACCGCCCAGCACGATTCCGATACCATTCGCCCTCATTTTCCAAGACCGGTACCCGTCATGCAGATCGCCGACCGTTGCGTCGCCTACTTCCATTACACGCTGACCAACGATGCTGGCGACGTGCTCGACAGCTCCGAAGGCCGCGATGCGCTGCCGTACCTGCACGGCAAGGGCAACATCGTTCCCGGTCTTGAAAAGGCGCTGCTCGGCAAGTCGGTGGGCGACAAGCTGAACGTCACCGTCGCGGCGGAAGAAGGTTACGGCGCGCACAACCCGCAACTGGTCCAGCAGGTGCCGCGCGCCGCGTTCCAGGGCGTCGACAACCTCGAACCCGGCATGCAGTTCCAGGCTGAAAGCAACATGGGCCCGGTCAGCGTGGTG
Source organism: Nevskia sp. (assembly GCA_021732745.1). Taxonomy (GTDB): domain Bacteria; phylum Pseudomonadota; class Gammaproteobacteria; order Nevskiales; family Nevskiaceae; genus Nevskia. The sequence goes on from JAKFUK010000003.1 coordinate 471,008, forward strand.
GTCACTGCGGTCAGCGGCGATACCGTCACCGTCGACGGCAACCATCCGCTGGCCGGCGAAACCCTGCACTTCGCGGTTGAAATCACCCAGGTGCGCGAGGCTTCGGTCGAAGAAGTGCTGCACGGCCATGTGCACGGTGCTGGCGGGCATCACCACTAAGCAGGGCTGCTGCGCGAAATAAGCCCGCGTCGCCGGTTGGTGACGCGGGCTTTTTCATTGCCCACTCAGGGCAATTGGGCACCGGACACGGCTGCGATGGCGCTCGGGGAAGTTGACGCTGCCCCGATGTACTGCTCAAGGAAGGCAAATATCTTCGTGTACTGCTCGATCTGGTTGGCGGTGTCGGCGAAGCCGTGACCTTCGCCATCCTTGACCAGCCATTCATGCGGATGGCCGCGCTTGATCAGCCCGGCACGCAATGCCTTGGCCTGCGACACCGGCGTGCGCTCGTCTTCCTTGCCGTGAATGATGAAGACCGGCGCTTTCAGACGATCGAGATGGTTGACCGGCGACTGCGCGATCTGCTCTTCGCGCGTGTTGCCGATCGCTTCGTCCAGATATTCGAGTCCGGGCTTGGTGTCGGCAATGTCGGATTCCTTCTTCAGCAGCGGCAAGTCGTAGACCCCAGCGGCCGCGATCACGCAGCGGTAGAGGTCGGGCTCCCGCGCAGCGCTCATCACCGAGGCATAGCCGCCGTAGCTGCTGCCGTAGATGCAGATGCGCCGTTCATCGACGAAACCCTGGCCGATCGACCAGCGAACGGCGTCGGTGATGTCGTCGATCATGGTCGTGCCCCAGGCTTTCTTGCCGGCGTCGACGAAACCATTGCCGTAGCCACCGGATCCGCGGAAGTTCACTTGCAACACGGCGTAGCCTCGGCTGGCCAATAACTGCGCTTCATGGTCGAAGGCCCAGTCGTCCCGAAGCTTGTACGGCCCGCCGTGGGGATTGACCACCAGCGGCAGGGCTTTTGCCGGCTTGTCGCGCGGCAGGGTCAGATAGCCCCAGAGCGTGGTGCCGTCGCGCGCCTTGAGTCTGAACGGCCGACGCTCGTTCATGCGATCCGGATCAAGCCATTCGCCGACGGCGGCGAAGTAGTCCGCTTTCTTTGTCGCCGGGTGGAACAGGTAATAGTCCCCGGGCGAGCGATCGTCATAGACATAAAGCAGGGCGAGGCTGCCATCGCGGCTGACCGAGGCCGGCACCACCTGCTTGCCGGGGAACGCCGCCAGCAATTCCTGCAGCAGGACGCGATGCGGATGCGCCTTGTCGAGAAAGCGCACTTCCGGACGGCCTGCCGAAAACACCGCTGCAATCGGCGTACGACTGCGATCGAAAGAGCGATAGACATCGAACAGATCGGATTCCGGATCGCAAGCGAGGGCGCGGCGCTCACCGCTTTCCAGCACATGCTCGACCAGGCAACTGGTGGGCCCGAAATCGTAGGCTTCCTCGAACACCGAACGGCCGTCGCCCGAAAACACCAGGGGCTTGGGCGGATGCTCGCCTTCGATCTCCAGCGGCTTCCAATCCTTGCCGCCATCGGCGCGCTGCCAGGTTCTGGACTTGAAGGTACTGCGGCTGGTCACCGCATAGCGCACCCGGCCTTCGCCATCGAGCAGGAACCGCGTGCGGCTGCCCGGCTCCGGAGATCGGGCGACCTCGGTCAGCACGCTGGTCTTCACATTCAGGCGCATGACCAGATCCGGCTGCCATTCGGCACCGGCCCATTTACGGGTCTGGATCGCGACATGTTCGGGATCGTCGAACAGGGGATCGACGAGAAATGCATTTCCGTAGTTGAACTGCTTGCGCAGGGCGCGTGCACCGCGCGTGTTGCGGATACCGGCACTGCCGTAGATGACCTTGAAGTTCTTGCCGTCAACGTCGACAACAGCCAGTTCTCCGGTCGCCGCCGGCGGTTCATCGGCCGCGTACTGCTCGCCGAGCGACACCAGCAACTGGCGATCGCCGATCCAGTCGAAATCGACGATGTGATTGCCCGGCGGCAACTGCAGATGGCCGACCTGCTGGCTGTCCGCGACCTTGAGCATGGCCAGCGCCGACTGGTAGGCCGACGGCACCACCAGCGCGATGTGACGACCATCCGGCGACAGTTGCGGCGAATGAAACGCCTTCGGCCGGACAAAAGCTTCGATCGGGATGGGCTCCGCCCCCGGCACCGGTTCCGACGCCGGGTCGGCATGGGCAGTGGCCGGCAGCAGCATTGTCAACAGCAGGGTTCCGAGCATGCTGCTGACAATGCGGAGCGAATCGCGGGCCATCGTCCGTCTCTGCATCACGGCTGGCTTGCCAGATGCTTGCCCAGAAACTCAAGCACCGCCTTGTCGCGGATCAGCACGTTCTCTTCGGTGAAAAAGCCGTGGCGCTCGTCGCCCTTGACCAGCCATTCGTAGGGGTGCTTTTTCGCATCGAGCGCGCGGCGCAGGGCCTTGGCCTGGGTCAGCGGGGCGCGCCGATCCAGTTCGCCGTGGATGATCAATACCGGCGCTTTCAGCCGGTCGATGGTGGTCAGCGGCGACTGCGCCCGCATCTCGTCTTCGTTGGCGGCGATGCCTTCATCAAAGTAGCGCTTGCCCCAGTCGTACTCGATGAAATCGACATCGCTGCGCAGCAGTTTCAGGTCGTAGACACCGGCTTCGGCGATCACGCAGCGGTACAGGTCGGGTTCGCGCACCGCGCTCATCAGCGAGGCGTAGCCGCCGTAGCTGGCGCCGAAGATGCACACCCGGTTGGCATCGGCATGGCCTTTTTCGATGAGCCATTTCGTGACATCGGTGATGTCGTCGATCATGGTCGTGCCCCAGGCGCGGCGGCCCTGGCGTTCGAAGTCGAAGCCGTAGCCTTCGGAGCCGCGGAAATTGACTTGCAGCACTGCGTAGCCGCGAGTGGCGAGCATTTGCGGATCGCTGTCGAAGGCCCAGCGGTCACGCGTGTCGAAAGGTCCGCCGTGCGGATTCACCACCAGCGGCAGGTTTTTGCCGTCGCTGCCCGGCGGCAGGGTCAGATAGCCGTGCACGGTGCTGCCGTCGCGCGCCTTGACGGCAATCGGCCGACGTTCGCCCATCAGTTCCGGGTCCAGCCAGTCTCCGAGGGCGACCAGAAAATCCGCGCCCTGGGTCTTGGTATTGAACAGGTAGTAGTCGCCGATGGTGCGGTCGTCATAAGTGAAAACCAGCAGCCGGACGCCATCGCGGGTCTTCGACACGATCTCGACCTGCTTGCCGGGAAAGGCGTCCTTGAGCAGCTTCAGCACCTGGATATCCGGGTGCCCCGTCGCCAGCAGCGTGGTTTCCGGCTTGCCAGCGTGAAAAACGGCGGCAATCGGTTCGCCGTGGGGCTTGAACGAGGTCATGACGTGGTCGAGATCGACCTGCGGGTGGCAGGCGAGCTTGCTGCGCTCGCCAGTGTCCAGCGCCTGGCGGACGAGGCAACTGCGGGTGCCGAACTCGCGCGAATCGAGGAATACCGCCTTGCCGTCTTCGGCTAGGGCCAAGGGCAGGGACTTCGAGAATTCGCCTTCTTTTTCAAGCGGTTGCCATTCTTTCTGGCCCGGCGAGCGCTGCCAGGTCCGGACCGCAAAGGAATCGACGCCGACCGACACATAGCGGGGCTGGCCATCGCGGTCGAGCAGGAAGCGGGTCTGCCCGGCGACGGGGGCCGTTGCCAGCTCTTCGAGCCTTGAGGTCTTGAGGTTGAGTTTCGACAGCACCGTTTTCGAGTATTCGCCGGTGTTGATTTCCCGGGTGGCGACGATCACGTGGTCGGGATCGTCGATCAAGGGGTCGATCACGGTCGCGAAGGCGCGCTTGCGGGTCTTGCTGCCAAGACGCGAGCCGATCTTGCCGCTGCTGCCGCTCTGGCCCAGGAGATAACGCAGGTTCGAGCCGTCGGCGTTGACGGCGACGAGTTCGCCGGTCGAATCAATCGGAGCCAGCGGGCCTTCGCGAACGCCCAGCTCGGCGACCAGCTGGGTGTCGCTGGCCCAGGAATAGCGCACGAACTGCTGTTCGCCATCGAGCCGCACGCCCCCCACCTGCTTCAGTTCCGGCACCGACAGCACCAGGATCGCGCCGCTGCGCGACACCGTCACCAGCGCTGCCAGCTTGCTGCCATCCGGCGACAGTTTCAGATCGGAAAACGGCAGCTTTTTGGCAAACGATTCCACTGGCGGCGGCTCCGCGGCCAGCGCCACGGGTGCCGCAAGGCAGGCAATACAGGTCGCAATCCAGGCAGCCAGCTTCCAGGCTCGGCCAAGTGAACGCATCGGGGGGATCTCCGGTCAGTTTTCGGTGAATCTCGAAGCGCACGCGGGCGTCCACCCGTCTGCGCGTAATGTCACTAGTCTATGAACACACGCTGCACGAATTGCCAACTTGATCACAGTACCCTTGCGAAATTTTTTGGAGCGACTTCGATGATCCGTACGCTGCAACGCAGTTTCCTGACTGCCGCCGCCCTGCTGCTTGCCCACACCGCCGCTGCGGCCCCGATGACTCTTGCCGAAGCGGTTGCCGCGCCGCATCGCACGCCGGATTTCGTTGCTCGCGATGCCTGGCGGCATCCGACGGAAACCCTGACGTTCTTCGGCATCAAGCCGGGCATGACCGTGGTCGAAATCTGGCCCGGTGCCGGCTGGTATTCAGAAATCCTCGCGCCGTATCTGAAGGACAGCGGCCGCTACTTTGCGGCAACCCCGGCGGTCAGCCTGCCCAACGCCAGCGATGGCCAGAAGAAGGCGGTGGCGGGCCTGCGCGACAAGTTCGCCGCCGCTCCAGACGTTTATGGCGACGTGCAGTTCAGCGAATTCCGGCCGCCGCTGCGCGCCGAGATCGCGCCACCGGACAGCGCCGATCTGGTGCTCACCTTCCGCAACGTCCACAACTGGATCGGCGGCGATTTCGAATCGGAAGCCTTCGCCGCGTTCTACCGGGCACTGAAGCCGGGCGGCGTGCTGGGCGTGGTCGAACATCGCGCGCCAGCCGGGCAATCGCGCGAGGAATCGAAGAAAAACGGTTATGTGACCGAGGCTTACGTGAAAGCGCTGGCATATGGTGCCGGCTTCAAGCTGGCCGCGTCGTCGCCCGTCAACGACAACCCGGCCGACACCAAGAACTACCCGGAAGGCGTCTGGACCCTGCCGCCGGTGCTGCGCCTGAAGGATGTCGATCGCGGAAAATACGTGGCGATCGGCGAATCCGACCGCATGACGCTCAAGTTCGTGAAGCCGAAGAACGCCAACTGAGGTCGTCGCCAGCGCCGCACGGACAAATGGATTTTTCCGATGAACCCGATCGCCCGCAGCCTGCTTGTCCTTGTCCTCAACCTGCTGCCGGCGATTTCGCTCGCTGAGGGCAAACCGCCCTCGGCGGCCGATTTCGCCAGCCGCCCGGATTACTCCAGGCTGCAGATTGCACCGGACGGCCGCCATGTCGCGGTGATCACCGAGGTCGACGACCAGCAGGGCCTGCTGGTGATCCGGCTCGCCGACAAGGCCGTCATCGGCCGTTTCACCCTGGGCCTGGGCGGCGCGATTGCCGATTACTGGTGGGTGGGGCCAATGCGGCTGGTGGTCAGCGGTGCCATCCGTTACGGCTCGCTCGACGAGCCGCGGCCGATCGGCGAGCTGATCGGCGTGGATGCCGATGGCGGCAACCGCAGCTACCTGTTCGGCTACCGGGCACCGATCGGAGCCATCAAATCGCGCGGCCACGGCAGCCGGGGCGTTGATCTGCGCCGTCGGCTGGAAAGCGCGATGGTGATCGACCCGCTGCCGGACGATCCGCAGCATGCGGTGATCGCCGTGCAGACCTATGCCGGCGGCGGCGAACTCGGCAAGGCCAGCGCCGTGCTGCTGGATGTCTACAGCGGCGCACGCACCACGCTCAAGGCTGCCGCGATCGCCGGCCCCAGCAGTTTTCTGACTGACCAGAACGGCACCGTGCGCTTCGTGGTGACACGCAACCGCGATGCCAAAGTACAGACCTGGGTGCGCCGCGACGAGCGCTCGGACTGGCAGTTGCTGAACACCGGCGAACTGGCCGACGTCGATATTTCGCCTTTGCGCTTCAGCGCCAACGGCCGGGCCTATGTCAGCTCCAACGAGAAGGACGGTCGCGATTGCCTGTTCGAGCAGGATCTCGTCAGCGGCGACAAGCGCGAACTAAGCTGCGATGCCGTCGCCGATCTGGGCAACGTCGTCTTCAGTTTTGATCGCCGCGAGCCGATTGCCGCGTTCTACCAGCCGGACAAACCCCGGATTCAATACCTGTCGGAACACCCCGACCGGGTGCTGCTGGAGAAAATCCAGAACAGCTTTCCGGGTGAAATCGCCGTGCCGATATCGGCCACGCGCGACGGCCGCCAGTTGATTCTGGTGGTTTACAGCGATCGCGACCCCGGGCGGTATTTCCTGTTCGACCGTGACAGCGAAAAAGCCACTTTCCTGCTCGCCGCGCACGCCTGGGCCGACGCCAAGACCATGGCGGAACGTCGCCCGATCACTTATGCCGCGCGCGATGGCGCGCCCTTGCACGGCTATCTGACCCTGCCTCCGGGCCAGCCCGAAAAAGCCCAGCCGCTGGTCATGCTGCCGCACGGCGGGCCGTTCGGCCTGCGCGACGACTGGAGCTGGGACCAGCAAGCGCAATGGCTGGCCGCCAACGGCTACGCCGTGCTGCAAGTGAATTTTCGCGGCTCCGGCGGCTACGGCCGCAATCATCTTGAGGCCGGCCAGCAGGGCTGGGACACGGTGATGATCGACGACCTCACCGACGGCACCCGCTGGGCCATCGACCAGGGCATTGCCGACCCCGACCGCGTCGCCATCTTCGGTGCCAGCTACGGCGGTTACGCGGCCCTGATGAGCGCGGTGCGCGAGCCGGAGCTGTACCGCTGCGTGGTCGACTACGCCGGGGTCAGCGATCTGAAAGCCTTCAGCGAAGACAGCGACGTGGCCGACAGCCAAGCCGGCCGCAACTTCATCGACCGCTTCATCGGCTCGTCCAGCGCCCGGCTCAAGGCCGCGTCACCGCTGACCATGATCGATCGCCTGAAGGCCCCGGTGTTCATCGTCCACGGCGAGGAAGACGTCCGGGTGCCGTTCTCACAGGCCACCGCCCTGCGCAAGGCGCTCGACCGACGCCAGCATCCCTACCAGTGGATGGCCAAAAAGGGCGAAGGCCACGGCTTCGCGAAGCCCGAGAATCGCGAAGAATTCCTGACCCGGCTGGTTGCGTTTCTTGATCAACATCTGAAAGCGGCTGACATAACCGCCGCTCGTTGAGCCACAGCCCTCCGGCTCGTACGTCAGATTTGGGGCCAGCCATTTTTCGGGCGATAACGGACGCCCGGAGCCAAGTTCGTTCTACCCAAGGAAGTCGTCGGCAAGATCAATGGCAAGATTTTCAGGTGCAGCCAATTGATCAAGCGTCATCAATAGCCCTGTAGGTCCGGATTCATCCGGACGCTCGCAACAGAACACACCGAGATACCGAGGAATGAGTAAGGTGTCACCATAATTCCACGTCCAAATGGTTAGGCTTCACCGTACTATTCCGTGGCATGATTTATAACGCAATCCACTTTTGCATGGACACATTGCGTTTCTCTGGAATCGTGGTGTAGACGAAATTTTGGAGTTTTGACGCCAAGGAAATCCGACACGCGCCGATACTCCAGTACCACACCTAACTGACAGGCAACCTATGATTCGGTTGTTACCAGGGAGTGTCGTGCCTTTAGGGGAAAGAAGAAGCTCTGTTGAACCGACAGCGAGATTGACCTCAACGGTAGTAAGCGGGAATTTGAACAACGAGTTCCGAAGCAGATCACCTCGGAATCGTGAAAAAAGAGCTTCTTCCGATGGAATTTCCTGAAACTCCACTGAGAGACTGTCGCCAGAAGAATACTTAATTGCAAGTGACTTTCCGCCGGGTGGGGAGCGTAAGTCTTCTGGTTCCCCGACCTCCCCCCAAATGTTATCTACTATCGAAGCACGTGGCTCCGGTGACAAGCTTAGAACCTTGACGTTCAGTCGAAGATATCCGTCTTCATCCCGCCTGAACCACACTACAGGATTACCATCAATTTCAATCACTACCGGTGTTTCGTAGTAATAGTTGCCACCCACAACCGCCAATAAATCATTTCGTAACCAATCAAAGCTTCCTTTGACAATTTCGGCGTTGGCACGATTGAGCTTAAATGATTTAATTTGATCCTTCGTGTACGCGCCGGCATCAGCCTTCTTGTGATGCTCTGCGCAAAGCGCGATCATTCCCTCTGGCCGATGATGAGCCTCTTCGCGGTAAGGTGGATCAAAGTGATGCCACTCAAGGTACGGATTACCGCACCCTGGATGTGGACACCCAAAGCCAACTTCTGAGCGTAGTTGTCGTAGCACATCAGCAGGAGGCGTCGTCCGAGGCATATTGTTTCCAGTGAAGCCTAACGAGACTGTAGAAAAAGTCCGGTGCGCGCTATGGCCGGACCGAAATCATTGAAAAAGCACTCGTGGCAGTTCGCTAAACCCGCGTTCAGATTTTTGAATCGTCTTCGACGAAACTTTCGCCAGCATTATCACCAGATTTTGCACTTGAACGCTTGATGGTCGGAGATTTTCTACAGCATCAACGCACCAGCTCAGCCGACCCGCAGCAAGGTATCCCGGATGCAATCCGGGTCTTTTCGTCTACCTTGGAACAAACCCGGATTGCATCCGGGCTACACGCTGAAAACGACGGACATGACCGCCGCTCGCTGAAGCTCAATCCTCCGGCTCGTAAGCCAGATTCGGGGCCAGCCACTTTTCCGCTTCCTTCAGGCTCCAGCCCTTGCGTCGGGCGTAGTCGTGGACCTGATCCTTCTGGATGCGGCCGACGATGAAGTACTGCGATTCCGGATGCGCGAAGTACCAGCCGGATACCGCCGCCGCCGGCCACATGGCATAGCTTTCAGTGAGCGCGATGCCGGTATTGGCTTCGGCATCAAGCAGTTGCCAGAGCGTGCCCTTTTCGCTGTGCTCGGGGCAGGCTGGATAGCCTGGGGCCGGGCGGATGCCCTGGTATTTCTCGTCGATCAGTGCTTCGTTCGGCAGGGTTTCATCCGGCACATAGCCCCAGAATTCCTTGCGGACACGCTGATGCAGACGCTCGGCGAAGGCTTCGGCCAGACGATCGGCCAATGATTCCAGCAGGATCGCGTTGTAGTCGTCATTGTCCTTCTTGAACTGCGCCACGCGCTCGTGACAGCCGATGCCGGTGGTCACCGCGAAGCCGCCGATCCAGTCGTTGAGGCCGGTCGCTTTCGGGGCGATGTAGTCACCGAGGCAGCGGTTCGGCACACCCGCGCGGTGCTCGCTCTGCTGGCGCAGGTTGACCAGCCGCTTGAGCACCGTGGTCCGGGTTTCGTCGGTGTAGACCTCGATGTCGTCACCGATGCTGGCGGCCGGAAACAGGCCGATGACGCCGTTCGCGGTCAGCCATTTTTCTTCGATGATGCTGTCAAGCATCGCCTGGGCGTCTGCATAGAGCTTGCGCGCGGTTTCGCCCGAGGCCGGGTTGTTGAGGATGTCCGGGAAACGGCCCTTCATTTCCCAGGCGATGAAGAACGGCTGCCAGTCGATGAAATCGCGCAGTTCGGCGATCGGGTAATCGCGCAGCACCTTGAGGTGCTGTGAGGCGTGAGGGGTGAGGGGTGAGGCGTGGGCCTCGGACGCATGGATGTGATGCTCCTGCTGCTGGAGCATGTGCGGCTTCACTGGCCGGAACGCGGTCCAATCGAGCGGGCTGGCGTTGGCGCGCGCCTTTTCCAGGTTCAGGTACTTCTGATCGCGGTCCTTGTTCGCGTGGCGCTCGCGGATCGCTTCGTATTCCTTGTTGGTCTCCAGCATCAGTGCCCCACGCTGGGTTTCATCGAGCAGCGCCGACGCCACCGGCACCGAGCGCGAGGCATCCTTGACCCAGACGATCGGCCCCTTGTACGCAGGCTGCACCTTGACCGCCGTGTGGGCGCGCGAGGTCGTCGCCCCGCCGATCAGCAGCGGCAAGGTGAAGCCCTGGCGCTGCATTTCCTTTGCCAGATGCACCATCTCGTCGAGGCTTGGCGTGATCAGTCCGCTCAAGCCGATGATGTCGACCTGGTGCTCGCGGGCGGCGTCGAGAATCTTCTGGGCCGGCACCATCACGCCGAGGTCGATGACCTCGTAGTTGTTGCACTGGAGCACGACGCCGACGATGTTCTTGCCGATGTCGTGGACATCGCCCTTGACCGTCGCCATCAGGATCTTGCCCTTGGCCTGCGCGACATCGCCGGGCTTCTTTTCGGCTTCGATGAACGGGATCAGCCAGGCCACGGCCTTCTTCATCACGCGCGCCGATTTCACCACCTGCGGCAGGAACATCTTGCCGGCGCCGAACAGGTCGCCGACCACGTTCATGCCGCTCATCAGCGGACCTTCGATGACTTCGATCGGCCGGCCACCACGCGCCGAAATCTCCTTGCGCAGTTCTTCGGTATCGGCTTCGACGAACGCATCAATGCCTTTGACCAGCGCGTGAGTGATGCGCTCGCCGACCGGCAATGAACGCCAGATTTCATCAGCCACTTCCACCTTGCTGCCATCGCCCTTGAAGCGCGGCGCGATCTCGACCAGGGCTTCGGTCGCCTCGGTCCCCGGCTTGCGGTTGAGGATCACGTCCTCGATCTTTTCCCGCAGTTCCGGGTCGATCTCGGAATAGATGACCAGCGAACCGGCATTGACGATGCCCATGTCCATGCCCGCCTGAATCGCGTGGTACAGGAACACCGCGTGGATCGCTTCGCGGACCGGATTGTTGCCGCGGAAAGAGAACGACACGTTCGACACACCGCCCGAGATGTGCGCGCCGGGCAGATTGGCGCGAATCCAGCGCGCCGCTTCGATGAAGTCCACACCGTAATTGTTATGCGCTTCGATGCCGGTGGCGACGGCGAAGACATTCGGGTCGAAGATGATGTCTTCCGGCGGGAAGCCGACTTCCTCGGTCAGGATCTTGTAGGCGAGGCCGCAGATGGTCTTGCGGCGCTCCAAGGTGTCGGCCTGACCTTGTTCATCGAAGGCCATGACCACCACGGCAGCGCCATAGCGGCGGCACAGCTTGGCCTGCTCGATGAATTTTTCCGTGCCTTCCTTCATCGAAATGGAGTTGACGATCGGCTTGCCCTGCACGCATTGCAGGCCGGCCTCGATCACTTCCCACTTGGACGAGTCGATCATCACCGGCACGCGGGAGATGTCCGGCTCCGAGGCGATCAGATTCAGGTAGCGCACCATCGCCGCCTTGCCGTCGAGCATGCCTTCGTCCATGTTGACGTCGATCACCTGCGCGCCGGCCTCGACCTGCTGGCGAGCGACGGCGACCGCCGCGGTGTAGTCGCCAGCCTTGATCAGGTCGCGGAACTTGGCCGAGCCGGTGACATTGGTGCGCTCGCCGACGTTCACGAAGCCAAGTGAGTCATCAATCGTCAGCGGTTCGAGCCCGGCCAGACGACAGGCCATCGGCAGCTTGCCCGGCACCCGCGGCGGCTTGCCGGCGACGAACTTCGCGATGCTGCCGATGTGCCCCGGCGAGGTGCCGCAGCAGCCGCCGACGATGTTGACCAGGCCGCTGTCGGCGAACTCGGCAATGATCGCCGCCGTTTCGTCCGGGGTTTCGTCGTACTCGCCGAAGGCATTCGGCAGGCCGGCGTTCGGATAGGCGCTGACATAGCAGTCGGCGATCCGCGACAGCTCGGCGATGTAGGGGCGCATGTCCTTGCCGCCGAGCGCGCAGTTCAGGCCGATCGCGAACGGCCGCGCGTGGCTCAGGGAGTTCCAGAACGCTTCGGTGACCTGACCGCTCAAGGTGCGGCCGGAAGCATCGGTGATCGTGCCGCTGATGATCACCGGCAGCTTGTAGCCGCGTTCCTCGAAGACTTGCTCAACGGCAAAGACAGCGGCCTTCGCATTCAGCGTGTCGAAAATGGTCTCGATCATGAGGATGTGGGCGCCGCCGTCGATCAGCCCGCGCGCGCACTCGGCGTAGGCGGTGACCAGCTTCGCGTAACTGACGTTGCGGGCACCGGGATCATTCACATCGGGCGAGATCGACGCCGTGCGATTGGTCGGCCCCAGCGTGCCGGCGACGAAGCGCGGCTTGTCCGGTGTGCTGATGGCGTCCGTTTCGATGCGGGCGATGCGCGCCGCTTCGAAGTTCAGCTCGTAGGCCAGTTCCTCCATGTGGTAATCCGCGAGCGAGATCGTCTGCGAATTGAAGGTATTGGTTTCGAGGATGTCGGCCCCGGCTTCCAGATACTTGCGGTGAATCTCGCGAACGATGTGCGGCTGGGTCAGCGACAGCAGGTCGTTGTTGCCCTTCAAGTCATGCGGCCAGGCCTTGAAGCGCTCGCCGCGATAGTCGGATTCCGACAGCTTGTAGCCCTGGATCATGGTGCCCATCGCGCCGTCGATGATCAGGATCCGCTCGCGCGCGATCGCGTCGAGACGGGCAGCGAGAGCAGCGGGATCGAAGGACAGCGGGGCATCGAGCATGGCGGGCATCCGGTTGAGCGGTCGAATTGTATCCTTCCATGCGGATAGGCGGATGGACTGGCGTGGGCAGATGCCTCTCATCGGACCTGCAACGCCCCGCATCCGCCATCTCCGGCGCAGTGGCGATGGCTCGGTAGCGTCGGCCGACACGGCGATCCCGCCCGCTGGCGACCCTACCGATTCCGCACGCGACGACCATGGGTGCCACGATCCACAGCCTGTTTGCCCATGCCGCGCCCGAACTGGGTCCGGCCCCGCCGATCGCGCACGAAGCGCTGCGCTGCGAACTTCGCGACGGCTGCGTGAAGATCCTCGATGACCTGGCGCGGCAGATGCTCGACAACGCCGACGACGCGCTGTTCAGGATCAGCGAAAGCGCCGCCACCGACGCCGAGCGCCGTCAGTTGTTCGACGCCATGCGCGTGCTGCGCCTGGAACGCACGGCGTTCACCGAGCGGTTTTCGCAGGCCATTGTCGCCAGCTTCGAACCGGCGGCGGCGGCCGAAAGCGGCGCTGTCGACTACGCCGCGCTCGCCATCCAGCCCACCGAGGAACTGGAGGAGCGGATCGCCGTCGGCAATCTCGCCGCCCGCATCGAAGGCCTGTTCGCCACCGCGATCCTCGACCTTGATCGCCGCCTGGATGCCGCCCGCGCGCAAGCTGCCGCGATTCCACCCAAGGCCCTCAAGGCCGCCAGCATCTGCGCCGCATTCGGGTCGGCGGTCACCGTGTTGCGGGCGGATTTCGAGGTCAAGCTGATCGTCTACAAGCTGTTCGAGCGCGTGCTCTGCCGCGATTACCAGGGCCTGTTGGCCAGCAGCCTGGACGTGCTGGAGCGTCACGGTTTCGATGCCCGTTCGACCACGCAGCCCGCTCGCGTTGCCAGCGTTCGCCTGCCACCGGCCGCGCCGACCAGCGCGCCGCTGCCCTGGTTCGACGCGCTGCTGGCCGGGCCGGCGCTGCCGCCGAACACGCGGCAGTTGTTCGAGCGGCTGAAGCTGCGGCTGGCCCAGAGCGAGGGTCCGCCGGCCGTCGACGGGCATCCGATGCAGCCGGCGCTGGCTGAACTGATTGAACTGGCGACCAGCGTCGCGCCGGATTCCACAGCGGCCACGCGCTTCGATGTGCTGCTCGAATCGGCGCTCGCAATCTCCGCCGCCACGGCGCAGGGACGCCCCGGCCCGTCGCTGGAAGGCCTCGTGGCCAGCTTGCGCGAACAGCTGCGCGAGCAGCGTCAGACGCTGTTGCGGCAGGTGCGTGGCGAAGTCGCCCGGGAACTGGAACTGCGGCTTGCGGGCCGCGAATTGTCGCCCCCGATGCTGATCCTGCTGCGCTCCGGAATCGCGCCGTTGCTGGCGCTCCGGCTGCTCAAGGGCGGCCGCGACAGCCCCGATTTCCGCGATGCCGATGCATTGCTCGATCGCCTGCTCGGCAGTCTCGACATTCCGCAACCGCCGCGCGAGCAGGATCAGCGGCTGCGGGCACTGCTGCTGGTCGATCTGCGCAAGGCGCTGACCGGCATCGGCATGAGCGAAGCGCGCGCCGGCCTGTTGATCGACAGCCTCATCGCCAGTTGGGCGCAGGGCGATCAGCCTGCGGTGTCCGCGGCACGCGACACCGTCGCCCAGCCGGCGGCCGCTGCGCTGCACGCGGCCGCACCGGCCCTGCTGAGCCGCATCCTGCTGCCGGAAACCTGGTTTCGCGTCTTCGATCCCGGCCAGCAGCAGACCCGCTGGCTGAAGCTGGCCCACCATTACGCCGCCGAAGACCGGGTGAGCTTTACCGGTTTCGACGAGACCACGCATCTGTCGCTGCGCGCGAGCCGGCTCGGCAGCGATCTGGTCGACGGCCGCTCGGAGCCGGTCAATCCCTCGCCCGACGCCCGCAACGCGCTCGAACTGCTGCGGCAACGCTAGGGCCTGTTGACGAACCCTGATTGGCAGAACAACGCAGCGCCCCCGCATAATTGTCGCCCGCGCAACACCGTTGCGCGTCCTGCATGAGCGGAGCAGCGGCCGGCCGACATCATCGGTACGCCCTGCGGCGCTTTCTTTCATCCAATCGACGGGGTTTGCAATGAAGAAGTGGCGTTGTCTGGTCTGTGATTTCGTCTACGACGAGGCCAAGGGCGTTCCCGATGAAGGGATCAAGCCGGGCACCCGCTGGGAAGACGTGCCGAACGACTGGACCTGCCCGGACTGCGGCGCCGGCAAGGCCGATTTCCAGATGGTGGAAGCGGACTGACACGAAAGAAGGACGGCGACGGTTGCTCGACCGTCGCCGTCATGTCGCGAACTTTTCCGATCCCGGCTCAGTCCACCGGACGGCGCAACGCCGAAGCCACTGGACTGCCGATGACCCGCCCGCTGCGCGCAATCACCTTCACCCTGTCGCTGCTCGCGCTGCTGGCCATTGCCGGTTGCAGCACCGGGCTCAAGCTGGCCTACGACAACCTCGAACGCCTGGCGCTCTGGGAAATCGACGACTACGTCGACCTCGATGACCCGCAGAAAGCCTTGTTCCGCAAGGAATTCAAGGCTTTGCACATCTGGCATCGACAATCCCAGCTACCGCTGTACGCCGCCGATCTGCGCAGTCTCGCAGCCGCCATCGACACCGGCGCACCGCTGGGCAGCGCCGCGACCACCACCCTGAGCCAGGCGGATGGCCACGGCGAGCGGCTCTGGGAGCAGGCCAAGCCCGGCGTCGAACGCCTGCTCGCCACCCTCGGCGACGGCCAGATCGCCGATTACGACGTGAAGCAGCGCCGGAAATTCGCCGAGGAAGCGGCCGAGCGCGCCGATGAAGCGCTCGACGATCGCCGCAAGCGCTGGCTGCGCGAATGGCGCAACAGCATGAAGCGCTGGCTGGGCACGCTGAATGCGCAGCAGACAGCTTTGCTCGAAGCCGGCTGGAACGCGCAGATCGCCCATCTGCGCGAACCCGCCGAGCGCGCCGCCGTGCGTCTGGCAAGCCATCAGCGCTTCATCGCCGGGCTCTCCACCGGGCGCAAGGAACCCGGATTGATCGCGCGTTTCACGCGCGAAGCCGATGCCGCCGAGAAAGCGCTCGGCGACGCCGCGCAGGCTCGCGAACGCGCGCTGATCGCGACGCTGTTCGACGCCGCCGACGCCCAGCAACGCCGCCGGCTGAAGGCCACCCTGCTGGAACTGGCCGGGGATTTCGACGCGCTGGCAGCGCGCGGCGCGTCCGTACCCGCCGCCGCCCCGTAAAGCGGGCATGCCCCGCACGTCCGCCGTCGTCGCAGCCCTGCTGCTGCTTGCTGCCCCGGCGTTCGCGGCTAGCGAGCCCTATGTGCCGACGGACGACGGCGCGGTGCTCGAAAGGGTCGCACCGCGCGCCGCCGAAGCCGCTGCCCTGCGCGCACTGAATGCCCAGCGCCGGGTGCTGGCGCGTCATCCGGACGACCTTTCGCAGGCGATCGCCTATGCCCGCAAGGCGATCGAACTCGGCCGCGCCGAAGCCGATCCGCGCTATCACGGCTATGCCGAATCGGCCCTGGCACCTTGGCTTGCGCTCGGCGATCCGCCGCCGACGGTGCGCCTGCTGCGCGCCACACTGCGCCAGCAACGCCATGATTTCACTGGCGCGCTGGCCGATCTGGACGCCCTGATCGGCAGCCATCCGGACGATCTTCAGGCACGCCTCACCCGCGCTACCGTGCTGATGGTGCAAGGCCGCCCGGCCGAGGCCCTGGCCGACTGCAATGCGCTGCTGAACGCCCGCAGCAATCTGCTGGCGGCAGCGGTCTGCGTCACCAGCGTGCGCAGTCTCGATGGCCATGCCGCCGCCGCAACGCAGGCCTTGTCAGCAGCGCTCGATGAGTCGCCCGCCAGCACACCCGGCGAACGGATCTGGGCACTGACTGCGCTGGCCGAAATGCTGACGCGACAAGGCCAGCCGGCCGCCGCCGAAACCCGCTTCCGCGCCGCACTGGCGCTGCTGGCCGCGAGCGGCGAGCACGATCCATATCTGCTGACCGCCTGGGCCGATTTCCTGCTGGCCGGCCATCGGGCGGCGGAAGCGCTCGCCATCACCCGCGACCAGACCCGCATCGACAACCTGCTGCTGCGCCATGCGCTGGCGCAGTCGGCACTGGGCGACCCGGGTCTGGCCGACAGCCTCGCGCAGCTCGACGCGCGCTTCACCGAGGCCGGCCTGCGCGGCGATTCGGCCGTGCATCTGCGCGAAGAGGCGCTGTTCACGCTCAAGCTCAAGCGCGACCCGGCACGCGCACTCGACTTCGCGATGCGCAACTGGCAAAGCCAGCGCGAGCCAGCCGACGCCCGCCTGCTGCTGGAAACCGCGCTGGCCGCGCAGCAAGCCGCTGCTGTCCAGCCGGTGCTCGACTGGATGACGCGCACCGGCATCGAGGATGCCGAACTGCATGCGCTGGCCGCGAAGCTCAAGGCCGGCAGCCGATGAAGCGCCTGCTGCTGATCGCGCTGCTGCTCGGCAGCATCGGCCGCGCCCAGGCTCACAAGGCCAGCGACAGCTTCCTGCGCGTCACCGTTGATGCCGAACGCATCGCCATCCGCTGGGACATCGCCCTGCGCGATCTCGATTTCGCCATCGGTCTCGATGGCGATGCCGACGGCGCGATCACCTGGGGCGAGGTGCGTACTGAAGAAGCGGCCATCGCCGCCTACGCGGAGGGCCGGCTCAAGATTGCCGGCGATACCCGGCGCTGCGCACTCGCCGCAGACCCCGGCCTGGCCATTGCCGAACACAGCGATGGCCGATACGTGGTGCTGAGCCTGGACGGCCTCTGTCCGACCGCCGCCACGCGCTTCAGCATCGACTACGCCCTGCTGTTCGACATCGACGCCCAGCATCGCGGCCTGCTCAATCTGGCGTTCGGCGGCAGCGTGCAGACCGGCGTCTTCGCCCCTGATCGCCGCCAGCAGACCTTTGAATCCGGCCGCCCGTCCGGCATCTTCCGGACCTATTTTCTGGAAGGCGCGTGGCACGTCTGGAAAGGGGCCGACCACATGCTGTTTCTCGCCGGCCTGTTCCTGCCGGCGGTGCTGCGCCGGAAGAAAGGCGGCTGGGAACCGGCTACCTCGCTGGGCACTGCACTGCGCGACACCGCAGCCCTGGTGACGGCCTTCACCCTGGCCCATGCCCTCACCCTGGCGCTGGCGGCGAGCGGCGCGTTCAGTCCGCCGTCGCGGGTGGTCGAATCGCTGGTCGCGGCCTCGGTGCTGTTCGCAGGACTCAACAACCTGCTGCCGATGGTGCAGCGCCGGCTGTGGCTCTTGGCCGGCTTCTTCGGCTTGATCCACGGCGCGGCGATCGCCGGTGCCCTGCTCGAACTTGGCCTGCCGGTGCAGGGCCGCGTCACGGCGCTGCTGGCGTTCAATATCGGCGTCGAACTGGCACAACTGGCGCTGGTGGCGGTGGTGGTGCCGCTGTGTTTCGCCGGTCGGCATTCCGCCGGTTTCAGGAACGCGGTGCTGGTGCCGGGCACCCTCATCGTCGCGCTCGCGGGTCTCGCCTGGCTGTTGCAGCGCGCGCTGGGGCTGCCGATTGCGCTGCCCTTCTGATTGCCGCCAACCGTCTGCTACGCTGGTTTCGTGCTTCCCTCTTCCCGCCGCCTGCTGATCGTCAGCCTGTGCATCGCCCTGCTGGCCTTGCGCTTCGGCGGCGCGCATCTGCATCTGTGCTTCGACGGCTCGGAAGCGCCCAGCGCGCTGCATTTCGCCGATGCCGGCCTGCATCACGCGGATGCTGGGCAAGGACATGCCAACGAACGCAGCTTGAGCGGCGACGGCGCGCATCATGACGATGTCGAAGTCAACATCGCATCAGATGCGATCGCCAAGCTGTCGTCCTCGCTTGATGTGCCGACGCTCGCCGTTCTGCTGATTGCGGCGCTGCTGCTGTTCTGCCAGGGCAGAACGCCCGCGCCATCGGTGCCGAGCCGTCTTCGCCTTCCCCGATCACCGCTACACCTGCGGCCGCCCTTGCGCGGCCCGCCCCGTCACTCCTTCGCGTGATCTGAACGCGCCCGGCGAATGATCCGCCGGGCTTGATCGCGGCGTCTGCGCATGGCGCAGGCCGCTGTCCGAAGGAGATTTCCCATGTTGTCGCCCTCCGTGCGCAGGCTCGTGCCCTGCGTGCTGCTGTTGTCGCTGCCGGCCCTGAGTCGCGCCGAGGCCGAGGTGCCGATCGAAGGACCGCCGATCCGCTTCGAGGAAGCGGTCGGGCGGGCGCTCGCCAGCAACCCGGATCTGGCGGTCTTCGGCTACGCCTTCCGTGCCCACGACGGCCAGGCGTTGCAGGCCGGGCTGGCACCCAATCCGAACCTGAATCTGAGCATCGAAGACGCGCTCGGCACCGGCAGCCGCAAGGGCTTCAAGACCGCCGAGCAGACCTTGAGCCTCAGTCAGGTGCTGGAGCGCGGTGCCCGCGAACGGCGGATTGCCGCCGCCGAAGCCGGCCGCGAACTGCTGGATGCCGAACGGCTCGAAAAGCGGGTCGACACCGCCGCCGAAACCGCGCGCCGCTACGGCCATGTGCTGTCCGATCAGGCGCAGCTCGAAGTCACCCACCAGGCCTCCGGGCTGGCACGCAGCACGGTCGACGCGGCACGCAAGCGGGTCAAGGCCGGTGCTGCGCCTTCCGCCGAGGTGGCGCGGGCGCAGGCAGCGCTGGCCCGGGCCGATCTCGAACACGAGCACGCCGAGCACGAACTGCTGAGCAGCCGCCGCCAGCTCGCCGCCCTCTGGGGCGATCGCGAACCGGCGTTCGGCGTGGCCGAGGGCGATCTGCTGACATTGCCGGCGCTGGCCCCGTTCGACGCGCTCGCCGCGCGCCTGCAAGCCAATCCCGGCTTGCTGAAGTTCATCGCCGAGCAGCGGCTGCGCGACGCCGAAATCCGGCTCGCCGAACAGGCGCGCAAGCCGGCCTGGCAGATCATGGCGGGCGTCCGCCGCTTCGGCGAAGGCAAGGACGTGGCCGGCGTGCTGGCCTTGCAGATTCCGCTGGCCTTTCGTGATCGCGGTCAGGGTGCGATTGCCGAAGCGCAAGCGCGGTCCGAACAGGTCGCCGTGAAGCGGACGGCCGCCGAAATCACCGGCCTGACCCAGCTCTTCGAGTGGTTTCAGGAACTGAAGCACGCGCACACCGCCGCGAACACGCTGGCGACCGAAATCGTGCCGCGCATGGAAGACGCGCTGCGCCAGACCGAATACGCCTACGCCCGCGGCCGCTACGGCTATCAGGAACTGGTCGCCGCCCAGAAGGAACTGCTCGACGCCCGCCGCGCGCGTATCCAGGCCGCAGCCGATGCCTGGCAGTTCGCCACCGAAATCGACCGTCTGACCGGCGTGCTGCCGACTGGCGACCGGCCATGAGAACCCCGATGAAAACGACGTTGATCCTGCTTTTTTCGACCGTGATCGCAGCCTGCGGCGGCGACCATCCGTTGCCCGCCAGCGAAGCCGCAGACGAGCATCTCCAGGGTGACGAAAGCCCCGAAGGCCGGGTGCGGATTCCGGCCGAGGTCGCCGCTGCATCGGGGCTCAGGACCGAAGCTGCCGGCCCGGCCACGCTTTCGGAAACCGTGACGCTGTACGGCCAGATCGCCACCAATGCCGAGCATCAGCGCGCGGTCACGGCGCGTTTCCCGGGGCTGATCAGGAACGTGCGCGCATCCATCGGCGATACCGTGAAAGCAGGACAGACGTTGGCGGTGATCGAAAGCAACCAGAGTCTGGAGCCGGTGGCGCTGACCGCACCGATGGCCGGCGTGATCACGGCGCGCGATGCCAACCCCGGCGAGCAGTCGGGCGACAAGATGCTGTTCACCATCACCGATCCGGCCTCGGTCTGGGCGGAACTGGCGGTGTTCCCGCGCGATCGGGTCAAGGTCAAACCGGGTGCGATGGTCAGCCTCCGCGCAGCGGACGGCGGCGAATCGGTCAGCGGCAGGATTTCCCGCATCGGCCTGGAAGCCGGCGGCAATCAGGCGGTGATGGCGCGCGTGGTGATCGACAACCGCAATGGCAACTTCCCGCCTGGCACTTTCGTGACGGCGCTGGTCGAGATCGGGTCCCGCGCCGTGCCGTTGGCGGTCAGGGCCAGCGGCCTGCAGCGCTACCGCGACGCGGACGTGGTTTTCGAGCAGATCGGCGATGACTACGAGGCGCGCGTGCTCGAACTCGGCCAGCAGCAGGGCGACTGGGTCGAAGTGCTCGGCGGCATCCGGCCCGGCGCGCAGTACGTGACCGCCAACAGTTATCTGATCAAGGCGGACATCGAAAAGTCCGGCGCTGCCCACGAGCATTGAGGCCACGACCATGATCGAAACCATCCTGAAACGGGCGATTGCCGGCCGCGCGCTGGTGATGCTGGCCAGTCTGATCGTCATCGCCATCGGCGTCTGGAGCTTCACCCGGCTGCCGATCGACGCGGTGCCGGACATCAGCAATGTCCAGGTCACCATCAACACCGAAGCGCCGGGCTACACGCCGCTGGAGGCCGAGCAGCGGGTCAGCTTTCCAGTCGAAACCGCGATGGCCGGCTTGCCGAAGCTGGCGTCGACGCGTTCGCTGTCGCGCTACGGTCTGAGCCAGGTCACCGTGGTGTTCGAGGACGGCACCGACATCTATTTCGCCCGTGCCCAGGTGGCGGAAAGAATGAACGCAGTCCGCAGCCAGTTGCCGGCCGGGCTGGAACCGGAGCTGGGGCCGATCGCCACCGGCCTGGGCGAAATCTTCATGTTCACGGTCGATGCCGCACCCGGTGCCAAGAAGCCCGATGGCACGCCGATCACGCCGGCCGATCTCAGAGCCGAGCACGATTGGGTGATCCGCCCGCAGTTGCTGCGGGTGCCGGGGGTGGTCGAGGTCAATCCGATCGGCGGCTACAAGAAGGAAACCCTGATCGCGCCCGATCCGGCCAAGCTGCTCGCCTATGGCTTGACGCTGGAAGACCTGCATCGCGCAGTGTCCGCCAACAACGGCAATCGCGGTGCCGGCCATGTCGAGCGCAACGGCCAGCAGTGGCTGGTGCGGGTGCCCGGTCAGGCGGCGAACATGGCCGATATCGGGGCCATCGTGGTGCGCGAGCAGGACGGCACGCCGCTGCGCGTGCGCGATGTCGCGACCGTGCAGGCCGGTCAGGAGTTGCGCGCCGGTGCGGCCTCGCAGAACGGCCATGAAGTGGTCTTGAGCACGGTGTTCATGCTGCTCGGCGAGAACAGCCGCACGGTGTCGAAAGCGGTGGCCGCGAAGCTCGACAGCATTCGCCCGAGCCTGCCGCCCGGCGTCACTGTCAACGCGGTCTACAACCGCACGACCCTGATCGACAAGACCCTGGCGACGGTCGAACGCAATCTGGTGGAGGGTGCGCTGCTGGTGGTCGTGGTGCTGATGCTGCTGCTCGGCAATCTTCGGGCCGCGCTGTTGACCGCTGCAGTGATTCCGCTTTCGATGCTGATGACCCTGAGCGGCATGGTCCAGGGCAAGGTGTCGGCGAACCTGATGAGCCTCGGCGCGCTGGACTTCGGGCTCATCGTCGACGGCGCGGTGATCATCGTCGAGAACTGCCTGCGACGGCTGTCGCGGGCTGCCGAAGAGAACGGCAGCCTGCCGCTCGATGAACGCCTGAGTCTGGTGTTCGAGGCGACCCGTGAAGTGATCCGCCCGGCGCTGTTCGGCGTGTTCATCATCACGGCGGTCTATCTGCCGATCTTTGCCTTGCAGGGTGTCGAGGGAAAGATGTTCCACCCGATGGCGGCGACCGTGATCATTGCGCTGGTCGCGGCGATGGCGCTGTCGATCACCTTCGTGCCGGCCGGCGTGGCGCTGCTGTTCGTGAAGCCGGTGGTCGAACGCGATGTTTATCCGATGCGCCTGGCCCGCCGCGCCTACGCGCCGATGCTGGCCCTGGCGCTGCGCTTCCGGGTGCCGGTGCTTGCGGCGGCCATCACCTTGGTGCTCGGCTGCGGCTGGCTGGCGACCCGGCTGGGCAGCGAGTTCGTGCCCAATCTCGACGAAGGCGATATCGCCATGCACGCGCTGCGCATTCCCGGCACCAGCCTGAGCCAGGCGGTGCAGATGCAGGCGCAACTCGAAGCGGCCGTGAAAACGATGCCGGAAGTCGAGCGGGTGTTTGCCAGGATGGGGACCGCCGAGGTCGCCACCGATGCCATGCCGCCGTCGGTGGCGGACAATTTCATCATGCTGAAGCCGCGCGGCGACTGGCCCGATCCGGGCAAGTCGAAGGCACAGCTGGTGGCCGAGCTTGAAGCCATCGTCAGCCGGGTGCCGGGCAACAACTACGAGTTCACCCAGCCGATCCAGATGCGCTTCAACGAACTGATTGCCGGTGTTCGCGCCGAGCTGGCCGTGAAAGTGTTCGGCGATGATTTCGATGAACTGGTGACGCTGGGCGAGCAGATCGAGGCCATCGTCAAGCGCACTCCGGGAGCCGCCGATGCCCGTGCCGAACAGGCCACCGGCCTGCCGGTGCTGACCATCGTGCCGAAGCGTGAAACCCTGGCCCGGCTGGGTCTGAACATCGAGCAGATCCAGAACCTGGTCGCCACCGCGACGGGCGGCGAGATTGCCGGCCAGCTTTACTCCGGCGATCGTCGCGAGGACATCGTCATCCGCCTGCCGGAAACGCTGCGCGGCGACCCGGAAGCGATGAAACGGCTGCCGGTGATGCTGCCGGGCAAGGGGCTGGACGGCGGCTTCGTGCCGCTGGGCGAAGTGGCGACCCTGGAACTGAAATCCGGCTACAACCAGATCAACCGCGAGGACGGCAAGCGCCGCGTGGTAGTCACCGCCAATGTTCGCGGGCGCGATCTCGGCAGCTTCGTCGCCGAGGTGCAGCGCGCGGTGGCGGCCGAGGTGAAGCCGCCGCCGGGCTACTGGATTCGCTACGGCGGCACTTTCGAGCAGCTGGAATCGGCCTCGAAGCGCTTGCGCATCGTCGTGCCCCTGACCCTGGCGCTGATCGGCCTGCTGCTGTTCCTGGCGCTGGGCTCGGTACGCGATGCGCTGCTGATCGGAAGCGGCGTGCCGCTGGCGCTGACCGGCGGCGTGCTGGCACTGGTGCTGCGCGGGATCCCGTTCTCGATCTCGGCCGGCGTCGGCTTCATCGCGTTGTCCGGCGTTGCCGTGCTCAACGGACTGGTGATGGTCAGCTTCATCCGCGAGCTCATCGCAAGCGGCAAAGCCGTTGACGAGGCCATCACCGAAGGCGCGTTGGCCCGCCTGCGCCCGGTGCTGATGACAGCGCTCGTGGCCAGCCTTGGCTTCGTGCCGATGGCCTTCAACACCGGCATCGGTAGCGAAGTGCAACGACCATTGGCAACGGTGGTGATCGGCGGCATCGTATCGTCCACACTCTTGACCTTGCTGGTGCTGCCGGCGTTGATGCGCCTGGCGCACCGGCGCCAACAGCCTTCCCGCGCCGCTGGCATCGTCATCACAATTGCACCGGCATGACCCTGCCGAATCCCTGAACCAGGAGTTTTTTCGATGAAGCTGAAACTGTTCGCGCCGCTGCTGCTGTGCCTGATCGCCGCCCCGGCCTTCGCCCACGGCAACCACGATGATGAAGACGAGGGCACGCCCGTGCCGGCTGCGCAGCAAGCCGGGAAGGACGCAGCCGCCAGCGCCCCGAAAGCCGCTGCTGTGCCGACGGCGAAGCCCGCCGCCGCGCCCGCCGCGGCGAACGACAAACCGGCACCGGTAGCCCCGAAGAAGCCGTGATTCGCAGGCCGTCGCTGCGATATCTGACGCTGCCCTGCGGCCTGCTGCTGAGCGGCATCGCCGTCGCGCACGGCGTTGCCGAGGACGACCGCAGCTTCATCGAAAGCAGCGCCGGCCTGCAATTGCTGCCGTTCCTGTACCTCGGTGCCAAGCACATGGTCACCGGCTATGACCATCTGCTGTTCCTGTTCGGCGTGATCTTTTTCCTGTACCGGCTCAAGGAAATCGGCCTGTACGTCACGCTGTTCGCGGTCGGCCACAGCAGCACGCTGCTGTTCGGCGTGCTCGGCGGCGTCCGGGTTGATCCCTATCTGGTCGACGCCGTCATCGGCCTGTCGGTGGTCTACAAGGCGCTCGACAACCTCGGCGCCTTCAAGACCTGGTTCGGCGTGCAGCCGGACACCCGGGCCGCCGTGCTGATCTTCGGCCTCGCCCACGGCTTCGGTCTGGCCACCAAGCTGCAGGATTTCAAGCTCGACGCCGACAGCCTGGTGCCCAACCTGCTGGCCTTCAATGCCGGCGTCGAGATCGGCCAGTTGCTGGCGCTGACGGCGATCCTGATCGCGATGGCGTTCTGGCGGCGCTCGTCACGATTCATCGGCCAGGCCTTCACCGCCAACTTGCTGCTGATGACCGCCGGCTTCGTGCTGACCGGCTATCAACTGGCTGGCTACCTGCATGCCTGAGACGCCCACATGACCTCCGCTGCCCCCGTCATCCACGCCACCACCGCGCAACTGCTCAAGGCCAGCGGCGGCGCGCTGCTGCTGGCCAGCGCCATTCTGCTGACCACGGTGCTGCCCGCCGAATACGGCCTTGATCCCACCGGCATCGGCCAGGCACTGGGCTTGACGGCCCTGAGCGAGCCGGCCGCCGCCGCGCCTCCAGTCACCGCCGCTGCCGTCGCTCCGCCCGCAAGCCTGGTGGTGCAGCGCGACACGGCGTTCAAGAGCGGTGAACTGAGTCTGACGCTCGCAGCGAACCAGGGCGCGGAAATCAAGGCGCTGATGGCCGCCGGTGACGGCTTCGTGTTCAGTTGGCGCAGCGACGGTGGCCCGGTGAATTTCGACATGCACGGCGAAAAGCCGAATGCCGGCGACGAATTCACCAGCTACTGGAAAGATCGCGGCAAGACCAGCGGCCACGGCAGCTTCACTGCCCCGTTCGCGGGCTCGCACGGCTGGTACTGGAAGAACAAGGGCGCAGCACCGGTGACGGTGACGGTGACCGTCAGCGGATGGTTCGAGCGGCTGTACATGCCGTGATGGGCGGGGTTTGATGGTGAGCCCGCGCTGACAAAAGCGCCTCGGCGCTGCGCCTTGATCCTTGTACTCGTATTCGATATTAAGCATATTGAATACACGATCCTCCAAGGAGATGGCCATGCCCCCAAGCACGATGACGGTTCGTCTGAACGAGACGCTGAGCGACTTCGTGGCCGCCAATGTCGGCGAGCGCGGCACCTACGAGAACGTCAGCGAGTACATGCGAGACCTGATCCGCCGCGACAAGGAGCGGGTGGAGCGGGCAACCTTCGATCGGCTCAAGGCCGAGCTGACGCAGGCTTATTCGGCGCCAGACGCCGCCTACAAGCCGCTGACGGCTGCCGAAGTGATCGCACGCAATAGACCGTAAGGTTCCCGCTCGTGAGTCAGGTTCGCATCCAGGAAGCCGCGTCATGGCGGCTGGACGAGATCTACCGCCATACGCGCGAGCGCTGGGGTGAGCCGCAGGCTGAACGCTACATCACAGGTCTATTCGAGGCGTTCGACCGAATCGAGTCGCGCGGCGTCGCTTCCAGACCCGTTCCAGCGGAGTGCGGCGTGCAAGGGTTCTTCTTCCGCTACGAGCGCCACTTCGTCTACTGGCGACGACTGCCCGACGGCGACATCGGCATCGTCACCATCCTGCACGAGCGCATGCATCAGATCGAACGGCTGCGGAACGATTTCTTCGGGGAGCTGCTGCCCGACAAGGGTTCGGAGCAGGCGTGAACGGCCGCGTAACAAAAAAAGCCCCGCATGAAGCGGGGCTTTTTCTTGAAGCAACAACCAACAGGCTCAGACCAGCAGGTTGTTGTAGAGCGTCGGCGATTCGTTCGACGGATCGATATCAAGCGAGTTGATGTCGATCGGCAGCGCGGTTTCGCTGGTGGTCCGGAAAATACCCTGGACGACGTCGGCGAGGCCCGGGCCGGTCGGGCCGGTCGGGCCCGGCGGCGGTGCCGGGGGTGGTGCCGGCGGCGGCGGTGCAACCGGCGTGCTGCCGCCGCCATCGCAGGCGGCGAGCACGCTGGTCGCCATCAGCAGGGCGATCAGAGTCTTGTTCATGGTCGATCTCCTCGGGCTGTCGGATCAGGGTGCCGGATTGCTGATGCCGTTCGCGCCGTTCGGCGAGCCCGGGATCGGGGCGACGAGGTAGGGGAACACGACGTTGAACTGCGACACGTCCTGCAGTGCGCCGTCGGTGTAGACCTGATACGCACCGGCCGGCGTGCGGTTCGGGTTGTTGGCGCCGAGCAGGAAGCCTTCGACCACCGACAGTTCGATGTCGACGACGTCATCACCCGGACGACGGCCGTTCGGGAAGCCAGCCGGATCGCAGCCCGGATTGGTCAACACCAGGGCACCGGCCGGCGTGAAGCAGAGCGCGGCACCGACATTCTGCTGGCTGGCAGCCGGCGTGGCCGGAATCGCCGTGTTCAGACGCAGCATTTCCGAAGCAACGACATTCGGCGGCTGGTTGACGTTGGCAACGCCGGTCAGGAAGGCAGCCACGATGTCGCCACGCGGCGTCGGCGGCACGTTGGCGGCCGTGCCGAACAGTGCGTTGAGCAGCACCGGCAGGGTCGGGTTGGTGACGTAGTCGGCGAACTGGCCGTCATTGCGCGGCTCGGAGGCGTTGAAGCGATCCTTGTCGTCGATGCCGATGACCACTTCGTTGACCAGCGGCGAACCCAGGCGCGAGACCTGCGTCCAGGCACCACCGGAGACTTCCGGACCAAAGGTGCGCGGGGCGGTGGTGCCCGAGGTGGTCGGACCCTGCGGAGCCGGATTCAGCACCCGCGCCTGACGAAGCGAGGCGGTGGTCCAGGCACCGATGATCGGCTGGCTGGCAGCCGTGGTGAGGCAGACGATCGGCACTTCGAGCGCCAGGCTGGTGACGTTCTTGTCAGCCGTGGCGCTGCCGGCGACATTGCGGCCGCCCAGCGGGTTCAGGTTGATGAGATCGAACACTTCGCCGAGGTTGACGGCAAAGCCTTCACGGCGCTGGCCGACGAACAGGCGTCCGGCGGTCGGGCAGTTCGGGATGTTGACGTTGTAGATGAACTGGTTGGCGTAGCCCGTGTAGTTCGGGATCGACTTGTTGCCGATGTTGTCGACCGGCTTGATGAACGTGGCGCTGCCGCCGGCCGCGTTGGTGATCGCGGCGACGTTGGCACCGCGACGCGGGCCGCGAACCAGGCTGACCGTGTAGGTCTCGCTGCGGTTCAGGGTGGGCGTGGTGGCGTTCGACGGCGGCAGATTGATCAGCGGAATCGACAGGTTGCGCGCGGCACCGGTCGGGATCGCGATGCGATTGAAGGTGTTGGTGAAGCGGAACTGGAAGGTCAGGTCTTCGACCGCGTCGCCGTTGTTGTCGACGTGGATTTCATACAGGGCCTGCGGGTTCAGCGCGAAGTAGTTCGGGCCGCCGTAAGCGTCCTGCAGCGGGTTGTAGTTGGCGATCAGCGTGACGAAGGCACCGCGGCCGGCTTCGTAGCTGTTGAACATGTAGAAGTCAGTGCCGTCGACCGACGGGTTCTGGGCAATGAACGGTGCTTCGCGATGGCTTGAAGCCTGGGCGGTCAGGCTCAGTGACGCAGCTGCCAGCGCCAACAGGGACGCATTCCTCATTCGCATGGTGATCTCCGATTTGATGTTTTTAGGGGACGCAGTCGGCACTATCCGGCCGAACACCCCTCGTTACGCGCTGCCGCAAGCATCGGATGCACGGCAGGCCGCGCCGACATTGGCGAGCCTGCACGGCAGCCAGCCAGACTGATGAATTTGCTGTGAAGGCCGACCCCTTCGGCTAGACTTCGCGTCGCTTGACGGCGTGTTGCGGGGGTTTTCCGGGCCGTTGAAGCCAGAATGACGGAACAATGACCGAACAATGACTCAACGGCGCGCATCCCCAGACGCGCGCCGTCGCGATTCACCTGCCCTTAGCCCGAGAGGATGTGTCGATGCCGGTGAAAATTGCCGTGCTGAAGGAAACCCGCGCCAACGAGCGTCGGGTCGCGCTGGTTCCCGCCGTCGCCGACAAGCTGGTCAAGCTCGGCGCCGAGCTGCACATGCAGTCTTCCGCTGGCGATGCCGTGAAGCTGCCGGACACGGCATTCAAGAGCGTGTCCTTCGCCGCCAATCCTCAGGGTCTGGTGTCGGATGCCGACGTCGTGCTGGCTGTGCAGCCGCCGAGTGTGGAAACCGTCGGTGCCATGAAGGAAGGCGCGATCCTTCTCTCCTTCGTCTACGCCCACAAGGAACCGGAGCTGGTCAAGGTTCTGCGTGACAAGAAGATCACCTGCTTCGCGATGGAACTGGTGCCGCGCATCACCCGCGCCCAGTCGATGGACGCGCTGTCCTCCCAGGCCGCACTCGCCGGCTACTACGGCGCGCTGCTGGGTGCCACGAGCATCGCCCGCATGATGCCGATGACCACCTTCGCCACTGGCTCGATCAAGCCCGGCACGGTGCTGGTGATGGGCGTCGGCGTGGCCGGTTTGTCGGCGATCGCCACTGCCCGCCGCATCGGTGCCCGCGTCGAAGGCTATGACGTGCGTCCGGAAGTGAAGGAGCAGGTCGAATCCCTCGGTGCCAAGTTCATCGACACCGGGGTCGACGCCCGCGGTGCCGGCGGCTACGCCCGCGAGCTGACCGATGAAGAGAAGGCCAAGATCGCGTCGGTGGTCACCAAGCACATCCAGAGCGCCGACATCATCATCACCACGGCGGCGATTCCGGGTCGTCCGAGCCCGAAGCTGATCTCGAAAGCCCAGGTCGACGGCATGAAGGGCGGTGCCGTGATCATCGACCTCGCGGCCGAAGGCGGCGGCAACACCGATTACACGGTGCCGGGCGAAACCACCACGGTCGGCCAGGTCACCATCGTGGCACCGCTGAACGTGCCCAGCCTGCTCGGCGAGCACGCCAGCGAGCTGTACGCCAAGAACCAGTACAACCTGATCGAGCTGTTCCTGAAAGAGAAAGCGATCGCGCTTGACTGGAACGACGAGATCATCGCCAAGAGCTGCCTCACGCATGCCGGCGAGATCCGCAACGAAGCGGCGAAGAAGGCTGTCGAGGGCTGATCGAAGGCCATGTCGCCGCGTCTGCGCATGATCGTGGGGAAGCTGGGCCTGTTTCCGGGTCTGGCTTACTACCTGCGTGCCAAGCATGGCTCGGGATTGATGCGGGCGACCCCGCCGGGCACCACCCGATCACTGTGGCTGCGCGCCGGCACCAGCGATGCCAAGGTCTTCGAGGACATCTTCCTGCGCGACCAGTACGAGCTGCCGACCGATTTCGTGCCTGAAACCGTGGTCGATGCCGGTGCCAATGTCGGTTACGCCGCCGTGTTCTTCGCGCAGCGGCTGCCCGGCGCGCGGATCATCGCCATCGAGCCGGAAGCCTCGAATCTGGACGTGTTGCGGCTGAATGCGGCGCTGTATCCGAATATCGAGGTCGTTGAAGGCGGCTTGTGGAGTTGCGACACGCGGCTGGTGGTGTGCAACCCCGATGAAGCCAAGTGGGCGATCCAGGTTCGCGAAGCCCCGGACGCCGCCGATGCCCTGCCGGCGCACTCGGTCGAAACCCTGATGGCGCGGTTCAGGCTCGGCCGGATCGACCTGTTCAAGATCGACATCGAAGGCAGCGAGCTGAACCTGTTTTCCAGCCTGAACGTCAGCCGCTGGCTGCCCAAGGTGCGCCGTCTGGTCATCGAACTGCACGACCGCGCCGGCTATCCCGCCGGCATCACGGCGGCCTTCGATGCCGCCATTGCCCCCTATCCCCATACGCGCCGGCAACGGGGCGAAGACACGATCGTCGAGTTTCAAGGAGCCATCCCATGCTGACCGGTTTCATCGCGCTGTACATCTTCATGCTCGCCGCCTTCACCGGCTACGAGATCATCGGCCGGGTGCCGTCGATCCTGCACACGCCGCTGATGTCGGGCTCGAACTTCGTGCACGGCATCGTCGTGGTCGGCGCGCTGTTCGCGCTGCTCAATGCCACCACGGTCACCGAACAGGTCATCGGCTTCCTCGGCGTGCTGCTCGGTGCCGGCAACGCGGCAGGCGGTTATGTGGTGACCGAACGCATGCTGCAGATGTTCAAGTCGTCCAAGGCGTGATGCGTTGGGCGTGAGGCGTGAGGCGCAAAGCCTTCGCCGTTCACGCCTCACGCCTCACCCCTCACGCCTCACGGAAAAAACCCATGAATCCCTCACTCATCATCGACGCCAGCTTCCTCGTAGCGGCGTTCCTGTTCATCTACGGCCTGAAGCGCATGTCCTCGCCGGTCACGGCGGCCTCGGGCATCCGGGTTGCCGGCCTTGGCATGGTGATCGCGGTCGTCGCCAGCTTCCTGTACGTGTTCAACGTCAACGAAGCCGCCAAGCCGCATCTGCTGGTCAATGCGGTGCTCGGTGCCGTGGCGCTGGCCATCGGCCTCGGCTGGGCCTGGACCAGCGGCAAAAAGGTCGAAATGACCGCCATGCCGCAGATGGTTGCGCTCTACAACGGCATGGGCGGTGGCGCGGCTGCCGCGATCGGTGCGGTGGAACTGTTCCGCCCGGGTGCCGTGCACACCACGATTCCGCTGGTGGTCACCATCATCGGCAGCCTGATCGGCGCGATCTCGCTGTCCGGTTCGGTGATCGCCTGGGCCAAGCTCGACGGCCGCATCAACGGCACCTGGCGCTTCACTGGCCTGCAGGCGATGAACGGCACGTTCTTCGTCGCCACCCTCGCCCTCGGTCTGTACATCGCCTTCGCCGCCCACGGCCACGCCCCGGCCTGGATGACTGCCGCGTTCTTCGTGCTGGCGCTGATCTTCGGCGTCTTGATGACCATGCCGATCGGCGGTGCCGACATGCCGGTGGTGATCTCGCTCTACAACGCTTTCACGGGCTTGGCCGTCGGCTTTGAAGGCTTCGTGTTGCAGAATCCGGCGCTGATGATTGCCGGCATGGTGGTCGGCTCGGCGGGCACGCTGCTGACCCTGCTGATGGCCAAGGCGATGAATCGCTCGGTCAGCAACGTGATCTTCTCGAACTTCGGCGCCACCGGTGCCGAGGAACAGGGCGAGATCAAGGGTTCGATGAAGCCGATCGACGCTGGCGATGCCGGCATCAACATGCGCTATTCGTCGAAGATCATCATCGCCCCGGGCTACGGTCTGGCGGTGGCGCAGGCCCAGCACAAGCTCTACGAGTTCGTGAAGCTCTGCCAGGAGGCCGGCGTGGAAGTGAAGTTCGCCATCCATCCGGTGGCCGGCCGCATGCCCGGCCACATGAACGTGCTGCTCGCCGAAGCCGGCGTGCCTTACGACATCATCTTCGACATGGAAGACATCAACGGCGAGTTCAAGGAAGCCGACGTCGCCATCGTCATCGGTGCCAACGACACCGTGAATCCGGCCGCGCGCACCAACAAGTCCAGCCCGATCTACGGCATGCCGATCCTCAACGTCGACATGGCCAAGCAGGTCTACGTGGTCAAGCGCGGCCAGGGCAAGGGCTATTCAGGTGTCGAGAACGAACTGTTCTTCGCCGACAACGCCAACATGGTCTACGGCGACGCCCAGAAAGTGCTGGTGCAGATGATCCAGGCGGTGAAGTCGCTGGATGGTGGTCACTAGAGCGCCATGTCGGGGCTTGACGTGCCGGAGCGAGCCCCGATATTAAGGTCTACATGTGGGTCGATGACGCGCCCGCAACAAGGAGCAGATCCATGGCCGAGAAAAGCATCTCCAAGACGTCGAGCAACGACTTCACGTTGCCTGCGGCAAAAACCGCCACTGCACCCTGGCGCGTAAAGGGCGACGGAGTCGTGTACACCACGTCTCAGGAAATCGTTGAATCGGTAGCCTGGCAACGCAGTTTCAGCGCGGCCCGCAAGATCAAGCTCAAGTCGCCCGCCAAACGCTGATCCGTCCGGGATGGCTCGGTGAGTGCCATCCTGTTCTTTGTGCCGTTGCTGGCGGGCTACATCTTCGCCAACACTTGGCAACTGACCAAGTACAGGGCGGCGCGTGAGGACTCCCAGCGCCTGTACTTCCTCGCGGCTTTCTACGGAATTTTCATCGCAGTCTGCGCATTCCTGAGTTGCATGGTCTTGTTGCCGCTGGCTGCCGGGTTCATCGGGCGCGTCGGCCACCTGATCATCGATCTGGCACCGCTCACCCTACTGACCTCGGAACCGAAATCTCCCGGACCTGAAGCCATCGACGTCGGGCTGATGGCCTGCTTTCTCGGGGCGGCGCTGTTCTGGGGTTGCACGCTTGGCATGGCGCTGAACCAGGTGACTGCGAGAGCCATCTCGATAGCGAAATGGATCGGTCGATCGACGCCAACCGGCAGCAGGCTTCAGGTTGGAGCAATGCGCTTCGCGAAAAGAATCGACCCGGTGCTGCTCGCAATCCGCGATCGTGGCGACGACATCGAGCACCTCCTGGTGCGTGCTGTGGAGCGAACCATGCCGATCCAGGTGACGCTGAACACGCGAAAGGTTTATGTCGGAGATGTTGTCGAACTCGTCGAACCCCAAAACGATCGCAAGACGCTCCGACTGCTGCCGCTGCTCAGCGGCTACCGCGACGAGAATGATTTTTCGATCGCGTTCACCACCTCGTACACCGATATCTACGAGCAGGTCCTGGCACCTGCGGTCACGGACAGCAGTTCGAACATGCGCATTGAAGACTTTGAGATCGTCGTGCAGTTGCGCGACGTCGTATCGATCAACCTGTTCGACTTCGACACCTACTTGCGCTTCTCCGAACCTTCAGACCCTCAAGACGGCGATGCAGTCGAGCCGGATGACGATCAGCAAGCACCCGGCAATGCCTGAACGCTGACTGACTTCGGTCACGTCCGCCCCGGCCTCCGGTCGCTCGACTGCGCCGCCCCCGACAACTCAGGGATACAACGCCCGCGGCAACTCGTAATGCGGGCCATCGATGAAGGCCTTCTTGCCGGCGGCGCGGCGGCGGGCGGTGTAGTCGGCGACGAGATCTTCCGGCGAATCGGTTTCGCTGGTGAACGTCACGTCCCAGGCACCACCCCAGCGCAGCGGTACGCCGACTTCGCGGGCGGCTACGCGCACGGCTTCGGCGATCCGGTAGATCGGCGTCCATTCCCAGCGCAGCTTGCCGTTGATGAGCGGCACCAGATCGACCGCATGGCCGGTGATGTGCCGGGAATCCAGGGTTTCGCTCGCGCCTCGGGCCAGCAGCTCCTTCTGTTCGGCCAGGGTCCGGATGCCGTCGTGCACGGCGAAGTCCTGCGTTGTCAGCTCGATCGCCCGCAACACCACCTTGACCAGGTCCGGATGGACGCCTTCCAGCTCGCTCAGGGATCGCTTGCCCAGCTTGTAAGTTGCCATCGGAGTTCTCCTGTGATCGGTGGGAAACGCCTCAAGTGACGGATTTCGGTGCTGCGCCAGCGTCCTTGTCCTTCGGCTTCAGGGTGCTGCGCAGCGACACCAGCTTGTTCAGCAAATCGAACCAGAACGGCGCGCCGAAGGAAATCGCCACACCGGTGAGGAACAGGCCGAAGAGTTTCTTGAACCACTCGAAGGCGTTTTGCTCGGCCAGGCGATCGACGTCGCCCCGGACCCAGCCGATCGGCAGGCCCAGCGATTCGGCCAGCGCGCGGTTTTCGCGAATCACGCACAGCTGGCGGTCGCCGCTGTCGTCGGCAGCAGGCGCGGTGTCTGCCGGCTGAGGATCGGGAGCCGCTTCGGCAGGCCCGCACTGCTCGCTTGCACCCGCTGCGCTGCGCTGCTTGACCACTTCGGCAGCGCTGTCGGCGATCTGCTCGGCCAGCACCGGGTCCATGGCCAGCACCCGGATCATCTGGATGGTGTCGGCATTGGCGAACGCGGCGAGGAAAAAGCCGATCTCGATCAGCCATTGCCTGGAGTAGCGGCGGAACCAGCCGGAAACCCGGTCCATGGTGTCGTTGTACTGCTGGATGAGTGCGGCTTCGACCGCTTTGGCGCGCGCCTGGGCGTCGGCGATCGCGTCAGCACCGACCAATAGCTCGGCGAGCGCCTTCAACTGCTCGAACGGCTTGCGCTCGTCTGCCGCGAGTGCGCTGTCCTTGGCATCCGCCAGCATCAGCACGGCGCGCGCGAAACGCTCGGGCGGGATGTAGGACGGCAGTTGGCGGCCCGTGGGGTCGTAATCGCCGCCGTACAGGCCGAAGATCAGCGCCTGATCGTAGAACGTCTTGACCCGCGTTTCGACCAGCGTCTCGCTGCGCTCGGCCGCCTTTTCGGCGGCGAGCAGAATCTGCTCCACGCCACGGCGCAGCAACTGGCTGCGGCGCTTCAATACCGTTTCGATCAGCTCGAACAGCGCCGAGGCCA
The DNA here is from genome assembly GCA_021732745.1 of Nevskia sp. Taxonomy (GTDB): domain Bacteria; phylum Pseudomonadota; class Gammaproteobacteria; order Nevskiales; family Nevskiaceae; genus Nevskia. The sequence continues at coordinate 505,986 of JAKFUK010000003.1, forward strand.
CCGTGCTGAAGATCAGATAGATCAAGGTCAGGCCGATCAGCACATTGAGCAGTTGCAGGATCATGATTTTCCCTTCGCCGGGGTTTGCGGCCGTGGCCACCACACTTCAAGCACGCGCGGATCGACGCGGCCCTGGTACTGCGCAATCTGGCGGATCAGCGGCTCGCCGCCGGTCGACTGGCAAGCGCCGGTCAGGGCTCTCTCCAAGGCTTGGGCGGCCGGGAGATCCTGATCGTAGGCATAGCGGATTTCGAGCCTGGTCGGCGAGCGGTTGGCACCGACTACCTGCACGCCGGGGCCTTTGAACGGCGGTGCGTCGTTGACGCGATACAGGAAGTCGTCGGCGTCACCGCGAGCGCCCTCGTCGGGAATCTGGACGAACACGCGGACTCTTTCGGTGAAGCCGCTGGCATCAAGCTGACAAGGGTCGACGGCGGGTGGCGGCGGTGCGGGAATCGCCGCCGGTGTCGGCTCGATGCCGGTGCTGCCGACGATGGTGGGCGGCGGAGGGG
>JAKFUK010000004.1 GCA_021732745.1 Nevskia sp.
CGTAATGCTTTTGGCTTGCACCAAAACACCCGAAAGCACCCACAAAAATCACTTGTTGTTCTGTTAAAGATCAGGCCTCAAACCTTCGCGTTTCGCGGCAGGTCCTCAGCAGGGAGGCGAATTATAGAGGCTTTCAATCCCCTGTCAACACTTCGTTTCAAAACTCCCGAAGCGCCAACCCTTCCGCTCCCATCCCCCAAACCCGGTAGCCGAATCAAGGGACGCGGAGTATAGACGGCATTTCCGGGGCGTCAATCACATTCCTGAAATATTTCGCCTGCGTCTTCCACGCCGATGATTCCGCCGACTCAAGGCATGGCTCGTGCGCACCCGAAACCACCCTTCCGATCACGGATGCATGCCATGACACCTGCGGCCGAGGTAACCGATCCCGTTGATGCCGACCACGATCCCCTGCCTCGACGCTGGGTTCACAGCCGCGACCTGGCAACGCTGGTGAAGCACATGGGGCCCGTCATCCCCGAAGCGGAGTGGGAGGCGGCCGTCGCGTCGCCGGCAACTTCGGTACCGGGCAGCGCTATATAAAAGAGCTAACGGCAACTGGGCCTTTCGACAATGCCGCCATCGCTCCCGCATCATCCGCCATCGCATCGCCACGAAGCTCGCGCATGTCCGCCGTCGCCCTGTCCGATTTCCCGAACCCTTCCGCCGGCCCCGCAGCGCCGGGCGTTGTGTCCGCTGACGCCGCAGCGCTCGATCACCGCCAGCGTCTGGAGCACAACAAGCGGGTCAAGCGCCTGCGCCGGCAAGTCGGCCAGGCGATCATGGATTTCGGGATGATCCGCGACGGTGACCGGGTCATGGTCTGCCTGTCGGGTGGCAAGGACAGCTACACGATGCTCGATGTCCTGCTGATGCTGCGTGATGCCGCCCCTGTCGATTTCGAGATCCTGGCGGTCAACCTCGACCAGAAGCAGCCGGATTTCCCCGAACATGTGCTGCCGGCCTACCTGAAAGCGCGCGGCGTGCCCTTTCACATCATCGAGCAGGACACCTATTCGGTGGTCAAGCGGGTGATTCCGGAAGGCAAGACCATGTGCAGCCTGTGTTCGCGGCTCAGGCGCGGCTCGCTTTATTCGTTTGCCGAGGCGAACGGCTACAACAAGATCGCCCTTGGCCATCATCGCGACGACATCGTCGCCACCTTCTTCCTGAACCTGTTCTTCAACGCCAAGATGGCGTCGATGCCGCCGAAGCTGAAAAGCGACAACGGCAAACACATCGTAATCCGGCCGCTGGCCTATGTGCGCGAGACCGACATCATCGAATACGCCCGCAGCCAGGCGTTTCCGATCATCCCTTGCAATCTCTGCGGTTCGCAGGAGCAACTGCAACGCGTGCAGGTGCGCAAGATGATGGAAGAGTGGGACGCGAAGTACCCGGGCCGCGTCGAACACGTGTTTTCGGCGATGCAGAACATCGCGCCGTCGCAGATGGCCGATCGCCGACTGTTCGATTTCATCGGCCTTGATGGCGACGCGCCGCTGGCGCATTGGCTCAAGGGTGACCGCGACGCCGACGGCAGCGACGATGCAGCCTGAACGCCTGAAAGCCGGTATCGGCAGCTTGCTGGCGGCGCTGCTGCTCGGCTTCAGCACGACCGCCAGTGCGGAAACGAGCCCATCCGCCGCGCCGTTCCTGTGGCAGGTCACCGGCGGCAAGACCACGCATTACCTGCTCGGCTCCGTGCATCTGTTGCCGAAAGCGGCGAATCGCTTGCCGACCGGCATCGTGCAGGCTTACGAATCGGCCGAGGCGCTGGTTTTCGAGAGCGACATCGACGCCCTGTCGAATCGCGACAACACCACCGCGATGCTCGAATCAGCGAAAGCGCCGCGCGGCCTCAAGCACGAGGTCGACGCCGAAACCTTCGCGAAAGTGCGGGCCCGGATGCTCGATCTGAAGATGCCGGCCGCGCTCTGCGAAAGCTACCGGCCGTGGTTCTGTGCGCTGTCGCTGGAACTGTTCGCCTACCAGCGCGCCGGCTTTCGCGGCGAGTTCGGCCTTGATCGTCAGCTTTACGACGCCGCACGACGCACGCAGCGGCCGATTTCCTGGTTCGAGGAGCCGAAGGCGCATCTCGATTTGTTCACCTCCATGGCCCGGACCCTGTCGAAGCAGTTCCTGGACGCGGCGCTGTCCGAGCGGAACCCGAAGACCGATGAGCCGGTCGAGATGTACCGCGCCTGGCGCGACAACGATATCGAACGCATGGTCGCCGTGATCGCAGAACTGAAGCGCGACTTTCCCGACCTGCACGAGCATCTGCTGGCGCGCCGCAACCGCGCCTGGTTGCCCGAGCTCAAGCGCCGGCTGGCACTGCCGCAGAGACAGTTGTTCGTCGTCGGCGCCGCCCACTGGCTGGGGCCGGACGGCCTGATCGCCAGCCTCGAAGCGGGCGGCTACCGGGTTCGACCGTATCTGGCGGTCGATCCGGATCAGCTCACCGAAGACTCGTCAGCCTTGCAGCTCGCGAGCCACTAGCGCGCAGACCTCCGACCCGATGCGTCGCTTCTTCCTGCTGGCTTTCATTCTGTTGTTGTTTTCGCGGCAGGCGACGGCCGGCATCGACGTGCGCGTCAAGGGTCTGGGTCCTGACGAACGCGACAACGCCTACGCCAAGCTGTCGATCCTCGAATTCGCCAAGCGCACCGACGCCGACAAGGGCGATTACGACCAGGCTGATGTCGAACGCCTGTTCCGCCAGGGCGAGCGGGAAATCCAGGAAGCCCTGCGCCCCTACGGCTGGTACAACGTCATCGTCACGCCCCGGTTGAGCGGTGCCAAGCCGGACTGGATCGTCGAATACCAGGTCAATGCCGGGCCGCTGACGGCGATCTCGATGATCGACATCGAACTGACCGGCGAAGGGGCTGAAGACACGACGCTGACCCGCCTCAAGACCCGCACCTGGCCGCTCAAGCTCGGCGAGCGCATCAAGCACGAAGACTACGAAGCGCTCAAGACCCGCATCGTCACGACGGCCTATGGTCTGGGCCTGCTCGATGCCAAGCTGACGCGCCGCGAGCTGCGCATCGACGTGCCGAACAACTCGGCCGACGTGCTGCTGACCCTCGACACCGGCCGCCGCTACTACTTTGGCGACGTCACGATCGAACAGGATGGCGCGGTGCTGCTGCGCGACGCCTTCCTGCGCAACTACCTGACCTTCGCGACCGGCGAGCCCTACGACCCGGCCAAGGTGCTCAGCACCCAGTTCGCATTCAGCGATCTCGACTACTTCCAGACCGTCGACATCGACTCGAAGAAGGAAGAAACCGGACCCGACACCGCCCGGATTCCGATCGCCATCTCGACCACCGAGCGCGCCCCGCGCAGCTATCGCTTCGGACTCGGCTTCGGCACCGACACCGGCCCGCGCGCCTCGATCGGGGCCGATTTCCGGCGGCTGAACACGCGCGGCCACAAGCTGCGCACCGATCTGCGCGTGTCGCAGCGCATTTCCACGGCGATCGCCGAATACCGGATTCCGGTCGGCGTGCTGCCCAGCGATTCGGTCAGCATCACCACCCAGGCGTTGACCCAGGACTTCAGCGACGTCAAGGAAACCCTGTACCGGCTCGGCGGCAGCTACAACCGGCGCGGCAAGCGCTGGCAGCGGCGCATCTATCTCGAATACACCTTCGACGAATACACCATCCGCGACAGCCCGCAGCGCACCTCGAAGTTGCTGGTGCCGGGCGTGTCCTTCGATCACACCGAGGGCGACGACCCGATCTTCCCGAAGCGCGGCTGGTACGCCTTTTTCGATGTCCACGGCGGCTCGACGGCGCTGCTGTCGGACACCAATTTCTTGCAGGGCACGATCAAGCTGCGTGGCTTGCTGGAACTGCAACGCCGCCTTCAGCTCAGGGTGCGCGCCGATCAGGGCGCGACCTACGTCGGCAGCTTCGACAACCTGCCGCCGTCGCAGCGCTTCTTCGCCGGTGGCGACGGCAGCGTGCGCGGCTACGCCTTCCAGTCATTGGGCCCGCGCGATGAAAACAATCGCACCATCGGCGGCCGCTACCTGACCACGGCCAGCGCCGAACTGGACTGGTTCTTCCTGCGCGAATACGGCCTCGCCGCCTTCGTCGATGCCGGCGGCGCGGACGACACGCCGCTCATCGACCTGAGCGTCGGCGCCGGCCTCGGCATCCGCTATCGCGCGCCATTCGGGGCCTTCGCGCTCGATCTGGCCCATCCCTTCGATGCCGGGCAATCGCCGGTGCGCCTGCATCTCGGCGTGCAGGTGGGCCTGTGAGCACACAAGCGAAGCCGCCGCGTCGCTGGGGCCGCTGGCTGGCGGTCGCCCTGCTGGTGCCGCTGCTGCTGGTGCTGGCCGCGCTCGGCTTCGTGATCGGCAGCGAACGCGGCCTGCGTTTCGGGCTGGCGCAGTTATCCGCGCTGACCGACGGCGGCATCACCGTGGGTGCCACCAACGGCCGCCTGCTCGATGCCGTGGAGCTGCGCGACGTCCGCTATGCCAGCGCCGACGGCCTCGTCGTCACCATCGGCCGGGTATCGCTGCGCCACAGGCCGGGCACGCTGCTCGGGCGGCGGCTGCATGTGGAATCCCTGCTGGTCGATGCCCTCGACGTGCGCCTCGGCCCGCCAAAACCGGACCCCGAGCCGGACAGCCCGCCAAACCTGCCGACGCGGCTACCGGTCGACATCGTCATCGACGCTTTCACCCTCACCGGTTTCACGCTGCATTCCAGCGAACCGGAAGCGCCGCCGACGCTGGAACTGGCGACAAGCACGCTGGCGGGCCGCTGGCTCGGCGACACCATCACCGTCGCCGCACTCGATACCACCGGCCTGCCGCTGACCGGCCCGCTGCACGCCGAGGCGGAGCTGACCATGGGCAGCTCGCAGTTCGACTTCGCGAAACTCGCGCTCAGCGGCCCCGGTGCCGTGCAGGCCAGCGGCCGGCTCGGGCTGGGCAGTGTTGCCAGCGATTTGAAACTGGCGTGGCAGCGGCTGCAATGGCCCTTGAATCTGGCCGAAGGACAACTGCCGCTGGCCGGCGAGATGGTCGGCGGCGCGACATTCACGGGCACCTTCGACGCCTATCAGTTCGATCTGAACAGCACGGCCACCCTGCAGGAATTCGCGGCGACGCTGGCCACCCGGGGCAGCGGCAGTCTGGAGGCGCTCAAGCTCGACAGCCTGACGCTCGACGCCCTGCCGGTGGACCTCGCTGCATCGGCGGCCAAGCGCAAGACGAAACCGCAGCCCGGCTCGGTCAAGGCCAGCGGCACGGTTGCCTGGTCGCCCAAGCTGCAAGCGGCGATCGAGGCCGCGTTCAGCCATGTCGATCCGTCCTGGTTCGTGGCCGATTTCCCCGGCGATCTGAACGGCAAGTTCAGCACCACGACGGCCCTGGTCAACGACGAGCCGAACATCACCTTCGATGGCCGCTTCGAGAAATCCTCGCTGCGCGGCCAGCCGTTCGAGCTCGCCACTCACGGCGTCACCGATACCCGCTCGGCCACGCTCGAAGCGCTGAATCTCTCCGCAGGCAAGGGCAGCATCGACGCTCACGGCAAGCTCCGCTGGCAGCCGGCGCTGCGTGTCGACATCGAAGCGACCATCGCCAAGCTCGACCCGGCGATCGTGGTGCCGGAATGGCCGGGCGATCTCAATGGCCGACTGACGGTGAAGAGCGACGAAAGCAGCGACGGCGTGCCGATCCGCTTCGCCGCCCTGATCGACAAATCGCGGCTGCGCGACTACCGACTGCGGCTCGACACCGCCGGCAGCGCGCTGATCGCCGATGACGGCACGGTGGTCACGCTCGACCGCGCGAAGCTGGAATCCGGCGGCACCACGCTGGAAGCGCAGGGGCAGGTGACGCCGCCGTTCGCACTGACCGGCAGCCTGAACAGCCCGGACCTGACCGCGCTGCTGCCGGAACTGGCCGGCCGCGCGGCGATGAAGTTCGCGCTCGACGGCACCGTCGAGCAGCCGCATCTGGTCAGCGACGGCAACATCCGCAGCCTCGCGTTCGGCGAGCAGACCGTGGCTCGGCTCGACTGGACCGCTGACATCGACCCGAAAGTCGAAAGCTCGAAAGTGAACATCGAGCTGCGCGATGCCGAGGTCGGCCTGCATGTCGAGAAAGTCAGCTTGAGCCTGAGCGGCCTGGAGGTCTATCACCGCGTGGTGCTCGATGCGGCGACCGAGCGCGGCGGCGGCAAGATCGGTCTCATCGGCGGCTTCGACCGCGTGCGCGGCGAGTGGGGCGGCGAGCTGAACCTGTTCGAGCTGGCACCGGGCGGCATGTCGCCCTGGGCGCTCGACAAGCCGGCCGGCATCCTGCTCGGCCAGAAGCGCCGGGCGCTGGAACCGGCCTGTCTCAACGGCAGCGACGGCCGCGCCTGCTTCAACCTCGAACAGAACGTGCTCGCCGACGGTGCCCGCATCGGCTGGAACATCGACCGCCTGCTGCTGTCGGCCCTGCAACCCTTTCTCGGCAACGATTTCAAGCTCGCCGGCCGTGTCGACGGCGAAGGCTTCGTCAATTTCACCGGCGGCGACCTGCAGCAGGCGAAAGCCGAGCTGAACCTGCGCGACACCACGGTCGATCTGCCCGATGCGCCGACCTATCGCCTGGAAACCGGCCGCATCACCGCCAACCAGATCGACGGCCGGCTCGACGCCATTGCCGAACTGAAGCTGTCCGGCGCTTCGGTGAACGCTGCCATCTCGGCCGCACCCGGCGGCAGTTTCAAGGAGCGCGTGCTCGGCGGCAGCGTACGGCTCGACATTCCCAGCCTCGCCTTCATCGAGCCGCTGCTGCCGCAGTTCGACAAGCTCGACGGCCGTCTGGCGGGCGACATCGCGCTGTCCGGCACGGTCGGCGATCCGCGCTACACCGGCGACATCAAGCTGAGCGACGGCCAGGCCCGGCTGGTGGTTGCCGGCATCGACCTGACGGCGCTGAACCTGCTGCTGAAGACACGCGGCAGCGAGCCGCTGGCGCTCGATGGCAGCGTGCAATCGGGCGGCGGAACGCTGGCCATCGTCGGCGAAGTCAATCCGTACTCGCTGCCGCTGACTGCCGACATCAAGGTCAAGGGCGAGGGTTTCCAGGCGATGAACACGGCGCAGGCGCGCGCCTGGATCGACGCCGACCTGCGCCTGGTCCGCAACGCCGAAGGGGCGCGCCTGACCGGCGAACTCGGCGTGCCGCGCGCCGACATCACGCCGAAGGGCCTGGGCGGCGGCGGTGTCGATGTCAGCAGTGATCAGGTGCTGGTTGGCGTGGTGGTGCCGGAAAAGGAACCGCCGCTGCCAGTGTTCGTCGATCTGCGGCTCAAGCTGGGCGATGCCGTGCGCATCGAGGGTTTCGGGCTCAAGACGCGCGTCGAAGGCGGCGTCAACGTGTCGCAGCGGCCGGGTTTCGAAGCACTGGGACGCGGCGAGCTGCGCCTGATCGACGGCCGCTATCAGGCCTATGGGCAGGATCTGAGCATCGAGACCGGCCGCCTGATCTTCAGCGGCGGGCCGGTGACGACACCGGCCGTCGATCTTTACGCCACCCGCCAGCCACGCGAGGACATCAAGGTTGGTGTGCGCGTGCGCGGAACGCTGGCCAAGCCGGAACTGAGCCTGCAATCGAGCCCGAGCCTGCCCAGAGAGCAGCAACTGAGCTGGCTGGTGCTCGGCCGTTCGCTGGAAAACAGCTCGTCTCAGGATCGCAGTCTGGTGTCGAGTGCCGCACTGAGCCTCGGCCTTGGCGGCGGCGACTATCTGGCGGGGTTGATCGGCAAGAAGGTAGGGCTGGACGAGCTGTCAGTGGGCAATGCCGCTGCCAACAATTCCGAAGTGGCGGCCAATTCGCAGGCGATCAGCGGTGCGCAGGGCAGCGGCGCGGGGGTTGATGCCGGCGCCCAGGCGGCCCAGCTGACGCTCGGCAAGTATTTGACGCCCAAGCTTTTTGTCAGCTACGGCATCAGCCTGTTCCAGGAGGGCTACACCTTCCGGATGCTCTACACCCTGGGCCGCGGTTTCAAGCTGTCGACCGAAAGCGGCACCGCCAGCGGGGGTGACGTGATCTACACCACCGAGCGCGGCAAGAAGGACCCGACATCACCGTCGAAGCCGGGCCGCGACGCCGTGCCCTCAGCCGGCCCGGCACCCGATCCGACCCGCAGCCCGGACGCGATTCCGGCGCCGGATCCGGTGGTCGAGCGCGAGGCGGGGGCACCGCCGCCGTAGGGAGGGTCGCGACCCGCCATCGAAGGTGGCGCTACGGCCCAAACGACGGCTCACGACCCGCCGTTTTTGACGTCGGCGCGGAAGTCACGGCGGGTCGCGACCCGCCCTACGTCAGTACCTTGCCGAGCCAGGCGGAGATGTCGTCGATCTCCTCCGCGCAAACCGCATGGGCCATCGGGTAGTCGTGCCATTCGACCTTCATGCCCCAGCCCTTGAGGCCGTCGCGGCTGCTGGTGCCCATCGACAGCGGCAGCACCGGATCGGCCCGGCCGTGGCACATCAGCACCGGTGTTGCCTTGGCCGCGTCGGTCAGCTCCTTCGGCAAGGTGTCGTGCAGCGGCAGATAGGTCGACAGCGCCATGGCGCCGGCCAGCGGTTCTTCGAGCCTGCACACTGCGTGCAGGGTGATCGCGCCGCCCTGCGAAAAACCAGCGATCACCGTGCGCTTGGCCGCGATGCCGGCCTTGCGCTGCTCGGCGACGATCTGCATGACGGTGGCGGCGGATTCGCGGATGCCGGCATCGTCCTGAAGATCGGCACGGCTGAGGCTTTTGATGTCGTACCAGGCGCGCATGCGCATGCCGCCGTTCAGAGTCACCGGGCGCACCGGCGCGTGCGGAAAGATGAAGCGCACATGCAGCCCGGCGGGTAGCGTCAGTTCCGGGACGATCGGCACGAAATCGTGACCATCGGCACCCAAGCCATGCAGCCAGATCACCACGGCATTGGCCGGCTGCGTGGGTTCGACGATGACGGCAGCCGGGGTTTCGTGGGTTTTCAAGCGAGCGTCCTCAAGGGTGTCCGGCAATTGTGTCGGCGCGGGGAGGCTGCGGCAACGGCTGTTAAACTTCGCGCCCTGCTTCGCCACCATCGCCACCGGGGTGCTTCGATGTCTGCTCGCGCGCTATTCATCGCATCCCTGCTGGCCGTGACGGGCTGCGGCCAGACCGGTGCCCTGCACCTGCCGGCCGACGCCCCGAGCCGCGAGGGCTATCTGATCGGCAGCAATCCGAACGCGAAGAAGAAAGCCGCCGCCGAACCCGCAGCACCAGCGCCGGCCGCCGTCGAGACGCCCGCCGAAGCACCCGCCACGCCGTAAGACCTTTCAAATGGATCACTTTGAATACCGCGACGGCGTGCTTTGCGCCGAAGGTGTGTCCTTGTCGGCGATCGCCGCCGCGCACGGCACGCCGACCTACATCTATTCCCGCGCCACCCTGGAACGCCACTACCGCGCGTTCGACCGCGCGCTCGACGGCGTCGCGCATCGCGTCTGCTACGCGGTCAAGGCCAATTCCAACATCGCCGTCTTGCAGGTGCTGGCGCGGCTCGGGGCCGGCTTCGACATCGTGTCCGGTGGCGAGCTTCAGCGCGTGCTCAAGGCCGGCGGCGATCCGGCCAAGGTGGTGTTTTCCGGCGTCGGCAAGACCGCTGCGGAAATCGAGCTGGCGCTGAACGTCGGCATCTACTGCTTCAACGTCGAGTCGGAAGCCGAGCTGCATCGGGTTTCGGCAATCGCCGCCCGCATGGGCAAGACCGCGCGCATCGCGTTCCGGGTCAATCCGGATGTCGACGCCAAGACCCACCCGTACATCTCCACAGGCTTGAAGGACAACAAGTTCGGCGTCGACATCACCGAAGCCGAGCGTCTGTACCAACTGGCCGCGAGCCTCCCCGGCATCGAGATCGACGGTGTGGCCTGCCATATCGGATCGCAGCTGCTGGAACTGTCGCCGTTCCTCGATGCACTGGACCGGGTGCTGGCGTTGATCGACAGGCTTGCCGCGCGCGGCATAGAGCTGCGTCATCTCGATGTCGGCGGCGGTCTGGGCGTGCGCTATGACGACGAAGTGCCGCCATCGCCCAGCGAATGGGCCGACGCCCTGAAGCCGAAGCTGGCCGGCCGCCGGCTGGTGGTGATGACCGAACCGGGCCGCGCGATTGCCGGCAATGCCGGCGTGCTGCTGACCAAGGTCGAACTGCTCAAGCCAGGCAGCCACAAGAATTTCGCGATCATCGACGCGGCGATGAACGACCTGATTCGCCCGAGTTTCTATGACGCCTGGCACGCCGTGCTGCCGGTCGAGCCGAGCAGCGACACGGAAGCGAAGACCTGGGATCTGGTCGGCCCGGTCTGCGAAACCGGCGACTGGCTGGCCCGCGACCGTGAACTCGCACTCGCTGAAGGCGATCTGTTGGCCTTCCGCACCGCCGGCGCCTATGGCTTCACCATGAGCAGCAATTACAACTCGCGCGGCCGAGCGGCGGAAGTGCTGGTCGACGGCGCAGCCGTGCATCTGGTGCGGGCACGGGAAAGCTTTGACGATCTGGTGAGGAACGAGACGCTGCTACCGTAATCCCGATCGGGAACAATTAGCGGCTCAGCGGCAATTTCTTCAATGCATGTTCCCGTTCGGGAATTGCCATTGAAGTTTTTCCGTAAGACCCCCTAAAATCACCCGATCGGGAATATTCGATGGGGTGTCATGAAGTTCTACACCGATCACGCGCCGGTTCAGTTCGAGCATCTGGGCGAGTACATCCGCGACCGCCGCCAGTCGCGCGGCTACACGCAGCGCGAGCTGGCGGGCGTCAGTGGCGTTGGTCTGCGCTTTCTGTCGGAACTCGAACGCGGCAAGCCGAATGTCGACCTGAATCTGGTGCTGAAGGTGCTGGCCTCGCTCGGCTGTGATCTGCTGCTGCACGACCGCAGCCTGATGTGGCCGCCGCAGTTGATGCTGCGCGACGATCCTGACGATGTCTGAAGTAGCCGCCATTCCGGACGATCACCTTGGCGTTCGCTTGAACGGCGTGCTGGCGGGCCGACTCTGGCAGCAGCGGCAGCATCTGGTGTTCGGTTACGACCCGGCATGGCTGGCCCGAAAGTCCATTCCGGTGCTTTCGCAAAGCCTGCCCGCACGGGCTGAGCCGCACGAAGGCCCGGAGGTCGAAGCCTTTTTCGGCAATCTGCTGCCAGAAGGTGATGTGCGCAGCGCCGTCGCTCGCGCGCTGCGGATTTCCGAGCGCAACGACTACGCGCTGCTCGACGCCATCGGCGGCGACTGCGCCGGCGCGCTGATGCTGTCGCGGCCAGATGCACCGGTCATCGAAGCCATCGCCGCCGGCAGCCTGCTGTCTGCGGATGAACTGCGCCGCATGGTCAGCGAAGCACCGAGCCGCCCGCTGCTGGCGGGCGAGCACGGCATGCGCCTGTCCCTGGCCGGCGCGCAGACCAAGTTCGCGCTGTGCAAGGCCGGCGATCACTGGGTGAAGCCGGCACCGGGCGCGATCTCCACACACATCCTGAAACCGGCGATTCGCGACCTGCCCGGTTCGATCGAGAACGAAGCCTTCTGCATGACGCTGGCCAAGCGCTGCGGCCTCGGCGTGCCGGACTGCTGGATCGAGACCGATCCGCCGCTATACGTCGTCGAACGCTACGACCGCGTTCGCGATGTGGCGACCGGCCGGGTCAAGCGCCTGCATCAGGAAGATTTCTGCCAAGCGCTTGGCGTACCGTCATCGAACAAGTATGAAGCCGAAGGTGGGCCGTCGCTCAAGGCCTGCTTCGACCTCGTCCGCCGCGTCAGCTCCGACCCGACCGGCGACCTGCTGCGCCTGCTCGACTGGGTGATCTTCAACTTCCTGATCGGCAACCACGACGCCCATGCCAAGAACCTGTCGCTGATCTATCGAGGTGGGCAGACGCGGCTGGCGCCGTTCTATGACCTTATTTCGACGGCGGCTTATCCGAATCTGAGCGAGAAGTTTGCGATGCGGATCGGGGGGGCGAAAGCGATTCGCTATATGTCGATGCGGGATTGGCGCGAGTTCGCCGAGGAATGCGGGATGACCGTTGCGTTCGCGATCAAACGAATGGCGATGCTGACGGAGCAGTTCAATCGCGAAGCGGTACAACTGTTCGAAAATTTGGGGTCTACCGGGGACGGCGTTTTGCGCGCATCCAGGATTCCAATTGAACGCGTGAAAGCCTTGAGTCGAATGTTCGACGCCGAAAAGGCGCAGCAAGGCTGACCGCTGCGCTAGGCTCCCCGCCTCACCCCGAGGCCGCTGCCATGTCCGAAGTCACGCTCAAATCCAAACCGCTGGTCCTGATCGACGCCTCGGGCTGGCTGTTCCGCGCCTATCACGCGCTGCCGCCGCTTTCGAACATGAAAGGGGAGCCGACCGGAGCCATCTTCGGCATGGTCAACATGCTGAAAAGATTGCAGAAAGACTACGCGCCCGAGCACATCGCGGTGGTCTTCGACGCGCCCGGCAAGACCTTCCGCGAAGCGATCTACGCCGAGTACAAGGCCAATCGCGACGCCACCCCGCCGGACCTGCTGCACCAGTGGCCGATCATCGTCGAGATGGTCAAGGCCATGGGTTTGCCGACGCTTTCGGTGCCCGGCGTCGAAGCGGATGACGTGATCGGCACGCTCGCCAAGATCGGCGAAGCCGCCGGCCATGAAGTGCTGATCGTCACCAGCGACAAGGACATGGCGCAGCTCGTGAACGAGCGCGTGAAGATGGTCGACACCATGAAGAACCGGATCATGGACCCGGCTGGTGTCATCGAGAAATTCGGCGTGCCGCCGGAACGCATCGTCGATTACCTGGCGCTGATCGGCGACACCAGCGACAACATCCCCGGCGTGCCCAGCGTCGGCCCCAAGACTGCCGCCAAGTGGCTGAACGAGTACGGCTCGCTGGACGCGATCATCGCGAGAGCCGACGAGATCAAGGGCAAGGTCGGCGAAAAGCTGCGCGATGCGATCCCGCAGATTCCGATGTCGCACGATCTGGCGACCATCCGCTGCAATGTCGAACTACCGCTGACGCTCGAACAACTGGTGCCGGGGCAGGCCGACAAGCTGAAGCTGGCGGCGATCTATCGGGAGTCCGGGTTTCATCGGGCGCTGGAAGAACTCGGCAGCTTGCCTCTCCCCCCGGGAGAGGTCGCCGCGACAGCGGCGGGTGAGGGAGCGCCGGTCGATGAGGTTTCGGCCCCCGAGGCTAACGGCTTCCCTCACCCCAACCCCTCTCCCGAGGGGAGAGGGGCTTTGGAGCAACCTCCGGCAGAACCCTCAGCAAAAACCCAAGCCATCGCCGTCCTCGACGAAGCAGCGCTGGCCGACATGATCGCCAAGCTCGAAGCCGCCGAGCTGATCTGCGTCGACACCGAAACCGATGCGCTCGACGCCATGCAGTCCGGCCTCGTCGGCCTCGCCTTCGCGACCGAGGCCGGCCACGGCTGGTATGTGCCGCTGACTCATGACTATCTCGGCGCGCCCAAGCAGCTCGATCGCGCGGCGGTGCTGGCGCGGGTCAAACCGCTGCTCGAAGACCCGAAGCGGCCCAAGGTCGGTCAGCACATCAAGTACGACCTCAACGTACTGGCCCGCCATGGCGTCGACGTGCAGGGCGTGGCGTTCGACACCATGCTCGAAAGCTATGTGCTCGACGCCGCCGGCAACCGCCACGACATGGATACCTTGGCCGGCAAGTATCTGAATCACAAGACCATTTCCTTTGCCGACGTGGCCGGCAAAGGCAAGAGCCAGATCACTTTCAATCAGGTGGCGATCGACGAGGCCACGCAGTATTCAGCCGAGGACGCCGACATCACCCTGCGCCTGCATCAGGTGCTGTTCCCGAAGCTGGCCGCCGAGCCTGCGCTTCAATCGGTATTCGAGACCATCGAAATGCCGCTGGTACCAGTGCTGGCGGCAATCGAGCGGGCAGGGGTCAAGGTTGATGCGGCGCTCTTGGCGCGGATCAGCACCGAGCTGGCAAAGCGCATGGAGGAGATCCAGGCGGAGTGCTTTGTCGCCGCCGGTGGCGAGTTCAATCTGGGCTCGCCGAAGCAGTTGCAGGTGATCCTGTTCGATCAGCTCAAGCTTCGCGTGGTCAGCAAGACGCCGAAGGGCGATCCCTCGACCGCCGAGAACGTGCTCGAAGAACTGGCCGACGAGCATCCGCTGCCGCGCCTGATCCTCGAATGGCGCGGCATGTCGAAGCTGAAATCGACGTACACCGACAACCTGCCGAAGCAGATCAATCCGCAGACCGGCCGCATTCATACCTCCTACCACCAGGCGGTGGCGCAGACAGGGCGGCTGTCGTCGAACGATCCGAACCTGCAGAACATCCCGGTGCGCACGAGCGACGGCCGGCGGATTCGCCAGGCGTTCATCGCCGAGCCCGGCAACGCGCTGCTGTCGATCGACTACTCGCAGATCGAATTGCGGCTGATGGCGCATTTCTCAGGCGACGAGCGCCTTCAGGATGCGTTCCGGCGCGGCATCGACATTCATCAGGCGACCGCCGCCGAAGTGTTCGGCACGCCGCTGGAGGAAGTGAGTGCGGAATCACGGCGCTCGGCGAAAGCGATCAACTTCGGACTGATCTACGGCATCTCGGCGTTTGGGCTGGCCAAGCAGCTCGGCATCGGCAGAGGCGACGCGCAGGACTACATCGACCGCTTCTTCACCCGCTATCCGGGCGTCAAGCGCTTCATGGAGACGACCAAGGCCCAGGCCCATGAACTCGGCTATGTCGAAACCCTGTTCGGCCGCCGCCTGCATCTGCCGGAAATCCAGAGCCGCAACGCTGCGCAACGCCAGTACGCGGAGCGCACCGCGATCAATGCGCCCTTGCAAGGCACGGCGGCGGACTTGATCAAGCGGGCGATGATCGACGTCGCGGCCTGGCTGCCAGCGCATGCGCCGGGCTTGAGCATGATCCTGCAGGTGCACGATGAACTGGTGTTCGAGGGACCGCAGGCGCAACTGGAAGCGCTGGGACCGCAGATCGCGCTGCGGATGTGTCAGGCGGCAAGCCTGGCGGTACCGCTGGTGGCAGATTTCGGCATTGGGGCGAACTGGGATGCAGCGCATGTCGCCACCGGCCACGCGAGCAGCGCATCGGCAGAGTGAGCCGGTGCCAGAAACAGCAAGGCCGATCCCCCCGGACCGGCCCTTTTTACTTCGCCCAGCTTCCCAACCCCAGAATTCGGTATCGAGTTACAAAAAACAATTCGTTTCAGATCAGCAACTTGGCTTCAGTTTTCAGTTTTTTCCCGTTTTCCTGAAACTCACACCGAACTTTATCGGCGGTGCTTGAGTCTGATACTGCGAATGGTGACTCCCTTCCCATTCCCCGCTCCCACTCCCTGAGCGGGGTTTCCGGTTCCCCCAAACCGGAACATGTTGCCCGGCAGGTTCCCCCGACCTGCTGGGCATTTTTTTGCCCGTTCGGTCAAAAACGATCCGCAATCCTAGCGAGACACAAGCCCGCTTACCAACGCCTTCCGTCAGTTCGAGCTGTCAGGTTCGCTGTCGTCGACAGTCGCGGGAGCGAAGCCCAGCCACGCGTCGAGCTTGGCGCGCGCCTCGTCGACGCCGGTACGGGCGGTCGATGAAAACGCTTGCACGGTCATGCCGGGATCGAAGTCCAGCAGCTCGCGGCGCACTTTCAGCACCGTGTTCTTGCCAGCACCGAAGCTCAGCTTGTCAGCCTTGGTAAGCAGGATGTGTGCCGCCAGCAGGCGGTCGCGACACCATTCGAGCATCTGCACGTCGAGTTCGGTCAGTGGATGGCGGATATCCATCACCACGATCACGCCTTTCAGGGTTTCGCGGCTTTCCACGTAGCTGCCGACCAGCTTGCCCCAGGAATTGCGCACCGCGATCGGCACCTGCGCGAAACCGTAGCCGGGCAAGTCGACGAGGCGGGCGCGGTCGTCGATCTCGAAGACATTCAGCAACTGCGTGCGGCCGGGTGTCTTGGAGACGCGCGCCAGGCCGTTCTGCTGGCAGATCAGGTTCAGGGCACTGGATTTGCCGGCGTTCGAGCGACCGACCAGCGCGGCTTCCGGGCGTCCATCGTCCGGCAGCTGGGCGAGCCGGGCCGCCGACAGCACAAAGCGCGCCCGGACGTAAGCGTTGGGCGCTGCGGCTTTCGTTGTATCCGGGGTCATCGTGTAAGATTCGCGCTCCAATTGCTCATTATGCGCGTAGTGCGGAACCACCTACGCGCGCTTGCCTGCCGGAGTGTTTCATGAAGCGTGTTCTGCTCGCCCTTGCCCTGTCACTGCCGGTTGCCGCGTTCGCCGAAGGCGCGGCCTCGGATCCGTTCGTCAAAGGCGATGCCGCTGCAGGTGCTGCCAAGGCCGCTGTCTGCGGGGCTTGCCACGGTGCCGGCGGCAATGGCGCGATCAATCCGATCTGGCCGAAACTCGCTGCCCAGGGCTCGAAGTACGTTTACGAGCAGCTCGTCGCCTTCAAGTCCGGCAAGCGCGAGAACGCGGTGATGGCCGGCCAGGCTGCGGCCCTGTCGGAACAGGACATGGCCGACCTCGCCGCCTATTTCGCCGCACAACCGGCAGTGCCGGGTGTCGCCAGCGAAGCCTCGGTGCCGGTGGCCCAGAAGCTCTATCGCGCTGGCGATGCCGCACGCGGCCTGCCGGCCTGCGCTGCCTGCCACGGGCCGAAGGGCGCCGGCAATCTGGCTGCCGCCTATCCGCAGGTGGCCGGCCAGAACACCGGTTACGCCGCGTCTTCGCTGCGCGCCTATCGCGCTGGGGAACGCGGCAAGGAAGGCAATGGTCAGATGATGACCGCCGTCGCCAAGCATCTGACCGATGCCGAAATCGACGCCCTGTCGTCCTACCTCTCGGGCCTGCAATAAGGCCCCCAGGAGTCCCATGCGCAACCTGAAGACTTTCGTCACTGGCGGCCTGCTGGCCGTCGCCGCCCTGTTCAGCTCGGCTTGCAGTGCCGCCGACAGCGGCGCTTTCAAGGCCGGCAGCGATTACGTCGAACTGTCGGCACCGCAGAAGCCGGCCGACCCGAAGCGGATCACCGTCGAGGAGTTCTTCTGGTACGGCTGCCCGCACTGCTACACGCTCGACCCGGCAGTCGAACAATGGCGCGCCACCAAGGCCGGCGATGTCGATTTCAGCCGGGTGCCGAACACGCTGGGCCGCCCGGAAGGCGAAGTCCATTCGCGCGCCTACTACATCGCCGCGACGCTCGGCATCCTCGACAAGACCCACAAGCCGCTGTTCGACGCCATCCACGTCCAGCGTCAGTCGATGAACGATCTCGGCTCGATCCGCGCGCTGTATGTCGCCGCCGCCGGCATCAAACCGGCCGATTTCGACGGCGTGGCCTCCAGCTTCGTCGTCGATTCCGGCATGCGCCGCGCCGAAGCGCAGGCGCGCAGCTACGTCATCCGCAGCGTGCCCAGCATCATCGTCGGCGGCCAGTATCAGGTCGGTGCCCAGGCCAATGCCTTCAAGATCGTCGATTTCCTGATCGACAAGATTCGCAAGGAACGCGGCAACTGATTGTCGACGTGGTCCGGCCAGCAGCGCTGGCTGCCTTGCTTCTGGGCGTTGCCGGCTACGTGCAGGCCGCAGCACCTGCGTCCGCCGTCACGGCTGAATCGGTGTGTCGCGGCCTGTCGGAACGCCTGCGCAACTTCGACGCCCAGCCCTGCCGCGACGCCGAACTGATCGCCGCCAAGCCGGCCTCGGTCGGCAAGCGGCCGCTGCTGTATCGCGATTTCCCGGCGGCAGCGGCGATTGCAGTGCCGAAGCGGGTGCTGATCCTGGGCGGCATCCACGGCGACGAACTGTCATCGGTTTCGGTGGTGTTCCAGTGGATCGAACTGCTGAAATCCGGCCGCTACGACCGCTACGCCTGGCGCGTGCTGCCGCTGACCAATCCCGACGGCCTGTTTGCCAAGGCTTCGACCCGCGTCAACGCGCGCGGTGTGGACCTGAACCGCAATTTCCCGTCGCCGAAATGGTCGGCACAGGCGCTCGCCTATTGGAAAAAGAAGGCAAAGAGCGACAAGCGCCGTTATCCGGGGCCGGAAGCGGCTTCCGAACCGGAAACGCGCTGGATCGTCGAACAAATCGAACAGTTCCGCCCGGACGCCATCGTCAGCGTCCACGCGCCCTACGGCGTGCTCGATTTCGACGGCCCGCAAGACCCGCCGAAGAAGCTCGGCTACCTGCGCCTGCAGCCGCTCGGCGTTTATCCGGGCTCGCTCGGCGACTACGCCGGCCTGTCGCTGAAACTGCCGGTGATCACGCTGGAACTGCCGCAAGCCCAGACCTCGCCGTCGGCGTCGCAGTCCGGCCGCATCTGGTCCGACCTGCTCACCTGGCTCGACAAGACCATCGCCATGCCGCCGCCGGCACGGTGATTGGGCGTGGGACCTAAGCGCGCTTGGCAATACTATCGACCATCGTTAGTATGTGCTCATGGCGATTCTTTCATTCAAGTGCGGTGACACTGAGGCGCTCTTCAAGGGTGTGCGCGCCAAATGCTTCGTCAACATCGAAAGCGTAGCCATGCGGAAGCTGGCCATGCTCAACCGCGCCACGATGAAGAATGATCTGCGGGTGCCGCCCGGCAATCATCTGGAGGCCTTGTCAGGCAACCGCAAAGGCCAGCACAGCATTCGCGTAAACGACCAATGGCGTATCTGCTTCATCTGGTCGGAGCAAGGACCAACCGATGTCGAGATCGTTGACTACCATTGAACGGAGCAGGTCATGCGTGAAGTTCCTTATCCCCATCCCGGCGAGATTCTGCTTGAGGAGTTCCTCAAGCCCATGAATATCACCCAGTATCGCCTCGCCAAGGAAATCGGCGTATCGCAGCGCCGCGTGGGTGAAATCGTGTCCGGCGCTCGCGGGATCACCACGGATACCGGCTTGAGGTTATCCCGGTTCTTCGGGATGTCCGAGGGTTTCTGGGCAGGTTTGCAGCTTGATTACGAGGCTGCACAAGTGAAAGACCAGCTGGCTGCAGTGCTGGACAAGATCAAGCCCTGGTCAGGCAGCGCTCACGCGGCCGCCCCGGCCCAACCAGGCGCTGACTGACCGACCGCCTGAGCCGTCCCCTTTGCAGCGGCCGAAGCCTGGATGTTGTCGGCAAGGCTGCGGGCGGCGTAGATTCCAAGCCGCAGGCTTCACGGGAAGCCGCAAACCCGCGAGGAAACGCCATGCGCGCCATTTCGATGCTTGTTGCAGGCTTGCCGATGCTGATCGCCGCCGCTGCGGTGTCCGCAGCCGAAGCGCCTGCCGTTACCCCGGCCGCCGAAACCCCGGTTGCGGAAGAAGCCGCGCTGCCGGCTGCCGGCTGCCTGGAGAACACCGGCTCCCGGATCAAGCGCAAGAAGGGTGAATGCAGTACCTCGCCGGGAAGAGTTCACCGCGCCGACGACCTGCGATCGACTGGCGCGACATCCGCAGCAGACGCGCTGAGGACGGTGGATCCGGCGTTCGGCTCGTCGCCGGGACGGTGATCTAGTTCAACACCCTCGGCACCGCCAACCTGAACGGCCCGATCACGGCGTCAAACTGCTCGCCGTCGTCGGTGACCATCTGGTAGCTGCCGTGCATGGTGCCGACTGGCGTGGCCAGCGGGCAGCCGCTGGTGTACTGGAACTGTTCGCCGGGCTCGAGCTTGGGCTGCACGCCGACCACGCCCGGGCCGCGCACTTCTTCGGTCTTGCCTTCGCCGTTGGTGATGATCCAGTGCCGCGACAGCAGTTGCACGGTGTCGTCGCTTTCGTTGCGGATGGTCACCTGGTAGGCGAACAGGTAGTGCGAGCGGGCCGGCTCCGACTGTTCGGCGATGTAGCGCGGGGCCACCAGCACGCGCACGCCACGGGTCAGGGTGTCGTTCACAGGAAGCCTGCCTGGAGCTTGGCGGCGTCGGACATCATCGACTGCGACCACGGCGGATCGAACGTCAGTTCGACTTCCGCTTCGCGCACGGTCGGCACCTGAAGCGCCTTGGTCTTGACGTCGCTGACCAGCACGTCGCCCATGCCGCAGCCGGGCGCGGTCAGGGTCATCACCACGAACAGCTTCCAGCCGTTGTCATCCGCCGGTTCGAGGCGGCTGTCGTAGATCAGGCCCAGTTCGACGATGTTGATCGGGATTTCCGGGTCGTAGACGGTTTCCAGCTGCTTGCGGACGGCCAACGCGACTTCTTCCTCGCTGGCATCGGCTGCGATCACCACCTCGTCGGTCGGCTGGAAGCCGAGGGCGTCGGCGTCCTTGCCGTCGATGCGGAACAGATGGCCCTGCACCTCGACCGTGAAGCTGCCGCCCAGCGCCTGGGTGATCGTCGCGTCAGCGGCGGCGGGCAGCTCGACGCGGGTGCCGGCGGGGATCAGCACGCCGATCACGTCGCGGGTCAGGGAAACGGTCTGGTGGGTGTACGACATGAGGCAGTCTTTGCGTTCAGCGGCAGGTAACGCGCGAGTCTAGCGGCTGGCGAGGGCGCTGGATATTCGCGGCATGCGGCGGCGCTCCGGTTGTCGGGGCCGGGGATTGTCGGCAGGATGCCGGTCCGCCTCATGCAGAACGGATTTCCCGACCATGAACAAGCTCCTCGTTTCCGCCTCCGCCGCGTTCTTGCTGGGTCTCGCCAGCATTGCAGCCGCGTCCGACCACGCGCCCGATCGCCGCTCGGTGACCGTCAGCGGCCGCGGTGAAGTGGCCGCCACGCCGGACCGCGCCCGCGTTTCGATGCAGGTCGAAACCACCAAGCTCGATCTGCGCGTGGCGCAGACCGAGGTCAGCCGCATCGTCAAGGACTACCTCGCGCAGCTGAAAGCGCTCGGCATCGCCGACGCCGACATCTCCACCGCCGGCCTGAGCATCCAGCCGGAGTACGACTACAGCGCCAAAGGCGGCCGCAAGTTCCTGGGCTATCACCTGACCCGCGGCATCGAAGTGGTGGTGCGCGATCTCGACAAGATCGGCGACGTGCTGCTGAAGGCGACCACCGCCGGCATCAACAACGTCTCCGATCCGCAGCTTGAATCCTCGAAAGCCGAGGCCTTGAGCCGCGATGCGTTGGCCAAGGCCGCCGAAGACGCCCGCGCCAAGGCCCGCGTGCTGGCCGATGCGCTGGGTGCCAAGCTCGGAGCCGTGCACACGCTGAACGCCAACGCCGAATACATCCCGGCGCCGCAGCTTCAGAAGGCGCGCTTCGCGGTCGCTGCGTCGGCTGACCTGGCCCAGGAATCCGGCAACGAAGCGCTGGGTTTCTCGGCCGGGCAGATTCGCTACAGCGCCACCGTCAATGCCGATTTCGACCTGATCGCGCCCTGATTCGACTTGCCTTCAATAAGCAATCTCACGCGGAGAACGCGGAGGAACGCAGAGAAAGACAAGGAAAAGCAGGTGCTTGGCTTTGCTTCCTTTCTTTTCCCTTTGCGCCTTTGCGTTTAACTTTTCGCCTTTGCTGTTCTCTGCGTACTTTGCGTTCTCCGCGTGAGATCGCTTTTCACCCTCCCCGAATGCGATTTCCGCCCGCCGGTGAAATAATCGCCGCCCTTTTCGCGAATCCCGCGCCATAACCGAAGCCGACGCCGTGTCCGATCCCGCACTGAAAACCGCGCCGCTGGTGGGCGTGATCATGGGTTCCCGCTCCGACTGGGAGACGATGGAACACGCGGCGCGGACGCTCGGCGAGCTGGGGATCCCGTACGAGACGCGGGTGGTTTCCGCCCATCGCACACCGGATCTGCTGTTCGACTACGCCGCTTCCGCCGCCGATCGCGGGCTCAAGGTGATCATTGCCGGCGCTGGCGGTGCCGCGCACCTGCCCGGAATGGCGGCCTCGAAAACGCGGCTGCCGGTGCTTGGCGTGCCGGTGCAGTCGCGGATGCTGTCGGGGGTCGATTCGCTGCTGTCGATCGTGCAGATGCCGGCCGGCATTCCGGTGGCCACTCTCGCGATCGGCACTGCCGGCGCCACCAACGCGGCGCTGCTGGCCTGCGCGATCCTCGGTGCATTCGATCCGGTCTACGCCGCGAAGCTCGACGCTTTCCGCGCCGCCCAGACGGCAAAAGTGCTGAACGACGGCGCGTTGCCGCTGCCCTGAACCCGACCATGAAGACAGGCCTGAAGATCGGCGTGCTCGGGGCCGGCCAGCTCGGTCGAATGCTGGCGCTGGCCGGTTATCCGCTGGATATCGACTTCGTGTTCCTCGATCCGGCCACCGAGGCTTGCGCAGCGCCGCTCGGCGAGCACATCCACGCCGACTACAGCGACGAAGCTGCACTCGCCGAATTCTGCTCGCGGGTGGACCTGGCGACCTTCGAGTTCGAGAACGTGCCGAATGCGGCCGCCGAGTTCGTCGCCGCGCGTGTTCCGCTGCATCCCGGCCCGCGGGCGCTGACTGCCGGGCAGGATCGGCTATCGGAAAAAGCGCTATTCACCTCGCTCGGCATTCCGGTGCCCACCCATGCCGCCGTCGACAGCCGCGACGATCTCGATGCCGCAGTCGCCATCACCGGCCTGCCGGCCGTGCTCAAGACTCGGCGCATGGGCTACGACGGCAAGGGTCAGGCGGTGCTGCGTACGCCTGCCGATCTCGATGCGGCATGGCAGGCGATCGGCGGCCAGCCGCTGATCCTCGAAGCCTTCGTGCCCTTCGAGCGCGAAGTGTCCTGCCTGGCCGTGCGCTCGACGAGCGGCGAGATGGCGTTTTACCCGCTGGTCGAAAACGTCCACCGCGCCGGCATCCTGCGTACCGCCACACCGACGGTGAACGACCCGCTGCAAGCGATCGGCGAGCAGCACGCGCGCCGCGTCGCCGAGCATCTGGGCTATGTCGGCGTGCTCGCCTTCGAGTTCTTCGTCGCTGGCAAGCAATTGATTGCCAACGAGATTGCCCCGAGAGTCCACAACTCTGGCCACTGGACCATCGAAGCGGCCGAGACTTCGCAGTTCGAGAACCACCTGCGCGCCATCGCCGGCCTGCCGCTGGGTTCCACCGAGCTGCGTGGCGCTTGCGCGATGGTCAACTACATCGGGCTGGCGCCGGACATCGAAGCGGCCAGCCGTCTGCCCGGCGTCCACACTCACCTGTACGGCAAGACCCCGAAGCCGCAACGCAAGATCGGCCACGCGACGGTGACGGCAGCCAATGCCGCCGCCCTGCAATCACGCCTCGCGGCGCTGCTGGCGATTCTGCCGGACGGCGGTTGAGGAAAAAGCGGGGCTCACGCAGAGAACGCAAAGGACGCGGAGAACAGACCACAGCAAGCCCAAGTGCTCCTTGGCATGAACTGCTTTTGTTTTCTCTGCGTTCCTCCGCGTTCTCTGCGTGAGATCAGGCTTTCAGTTTCAGACCGGCGTCGCCAGCAGCTCGGCGAACGCGGCATCGACCTGCGGCACGAAGCCCGGATCGGCCCCGAACAGCGCCAGATGGCCGTCGATCGAGTTGATCGGCCGGAACACGGCACCCGGGATCAGCATCGCTTCGCGCTCGCAGTCGATCGGTGGGAAGAACATGTCGGTGCTGATCGGCATGACATAAGTCTTGGCCTTGATCCGGCCGAGGGCGGCGGCCAGATCGCCACTGGTGTGGCGGCTGACGTCGCCGTTGCGCCACTTCCAGGCCATCGCCAGCAGCGCGTTCGGGTCCATGACGCCGAAAAAGCCGTTCATGAAGTTGGTGATGAAGTCGTCGAGCGACGAAAAACCGAGCGCGGCCATGCGGCCCTGGGCGTAGAACTCGGTGCTCCAGCCCATCACCGCCCAGAGCTTGCCGTGGCGGCGCAGACCGTCGCGGACGTCCATGTGCGACGCGTACCAGCCATTGTTCCAGCCCGGATCGGAGGTGATCGCCTCGGTCAGCGTATCGGCGTAGATCTGGTCGTGCAGGGTGTTTTTCGCGGTGCCCGCCAGCGGGGCGGCACGCTTGACCATGTCCGGATAGCGCACGGCCCACTCGTAGGTCTGCTGGGCGCCCATCGAGCCGCCGGTGACCAGGGCCAGTTCGCTGATGCCGAATTTCTCGGTCAGCAATTGGTGCTGGGCACGCACGTCGTCGCCGATCCGCACTTTCGGGAAATTGGCCATGCCGCCCGGGAACGTCGTGTTGTGCGGCGATGAGGACAGGCCGTTGCCGATCTGGTTGACGATGACGATGAAGTACTTGGCCGGGTCCAGCGCCCGGCCGGGACCGGTGTAGACCTGCTCCATGATCTTCGAGGTGCCCGAAAACCAGGTGGTGATCAGGATCGCGTTGTCCCGCGCTTCGTTGAGCGTGCCGAAGGTCGAATACGCGAGCTGGCAGCCGCGGATGGTGCCGCCGTCTTCGAGCGTGAAGTTGCCGAGGTCGTAGCTGTCGTACGGGCCGTGATTGGCCTGCGAGTAATACGGGTTGTCGATCATCGGCGTCTCCTCCAGTGCTTGCCTTGTTGTCTGTCGAGCCTAGCCGACTGCAACGACGCGTCGGGCATCATTTAGCCGCTTTAGGGTTTGCCCGTGCCTGACGCGGACGCTTTCGACCATCCATGCTCGTGCCGTGAAAAAGACCATCTTCATCACCGATTTCCCCTGGCCGGACCTCGATTTCGAGCGCCAGCATCTCGAAGGCGCGGGCCATCTCCTGGTGGCCGGGCGTTCCGCTGCGCTGCCGCGCGAAGAGATCGACGCGATTGCCGAGCGCGAGCGCCCTCAGGCGATCATGACCTGCTGGGCACAGGTGTCGGCGACCGCGATCGGCCATTGCCGCGATCTGGCGATCGTCGCCCGTTACGGAGTGGGGCTCGACAACATCGCCCTTGATGCCGCATGGGCGGCGGGTGCGCGGGTCACCAACGTGCCGGACTACTGCGTCGAGGAAGTCTCCGACCACGCGGTGGCGATGCTGCTGGCCTGGTCGCGCGGCATCGTCGCCTGGGACCGCGAGGTCAAGCGCGGCGTCTGGGACCCTTCGCTGGCGCGCTTGCGCCGTACCCGCGGGCTGACCGTGGGCCTGGTCGGCTACGGCCGTGCCGGCAAGCTGGTGGCGCGGAAGCTGTCCGGCTGGGGCCTGCGGGTGATCGCCTGCGGGCGCACGATGCCGACGGGCGCCGATGCCTCGCTCGTCGAATGGATGACGCTGGACGCGCTGCTGCCGCAAGCCGACGCCGTCATCGCCCTGCTGCCACTGTCACCGGCCACGGCGAGCCTGTTCGATGCCGCCCGTTTCGCGCAGATGAAGCGAGGCGCGCTGTTCATCAACGTCAGCCGCGGTGGCCTGGTCGACAACGCGGCGATTGTCGATGCGCTGGACTCTGGGCAGCTCGACGCGGCGGCGCTCGACGTTGTTGCCGGCGAACCAGACCCGCCAAAGACCGTCACCCAGCATCCACGCGTGATTGCCACGCCGCATATCGCGTTTTCCAGCCCGGATGCGATCCGGGAGCTGCGCGAGCGGACGGTTGATGAGGTGCTGCGGGCGTTGCGCGGGGAGGCGGCACGGGTGCTAGTGCGGCCAACTTCGGGATCTTGAAAAGCAGGTCTCACGCAGTCGAGCGGCATGCCGAGAGGGCGGAGACGCAGAGAAAAGCCAAAGTGAGAAAAGACGGAAAAGCGTTTCGCACAAAGCACACGAAGACCACAAAGGTAAAAGCCAAACTGGCTCTTCGAGCTTTTCTTCGTGTCCTTTGTGCCCTTCGTGCGAAATGCTGTTCGCCTCTCTCTGCGTCTCCGCGTTCTCGGCGTGAGAATCGCTTCTAGCCTCAGCCGCGCCCGAGATAGCGCGCGTTCTCCGCCCACAGCGCCCGATAAGCCTCGGCTGCGAAGCTCGAAGGCTCGCTGACCTCCAGCGGCGCCCGCGTCTCGCCCATGCGTTCGACCGAGGCCGCGTACGGAATCACGGCGGCGCAGACATCCTTCATCGTCTTCGGTGGCTGTTCAATCAGGCCGCGATGCAGGCCGCGACGACGATCGGCCATCGACCAGAACGGCCGCAGGCGCGAACGCGGCAGTTCGTGAGCCTTGAAGTAGTCGATCAGGGTCATCAGCGCGCGCAAGGACAGGTGCGTCGGCACGGTCGGCACCAGAATCCGATCGGCGGCGGCGAAGATGTTGTCGGCGACATGCGACAGGCTCGGCGGGCAGTCGAGCACCACCAGGCTGTATTGCTCGGACAGCGGTTCGATCAGGGTCTTCAGGCGGTCGTGGCTGTTGTCGTCCTTGCGAAGCCAGACGTCGAGGTGGCGGGTTTCCAGATCAGCCGGGATCAGGTGCAGATTGTCGTGCGGAGTTTCGATGATGCGTCGGCCGATCGGTGAAGAACCGCGCCAGACCGACTTGTCCGGCGATTTCGCGGCATCGCCATGCAGGTACCAGGTCGCCGCGCCCTGCGGATCGAGGTCCCAGAGCACGGTGTGCAGGCCGCTTTGGGCGGCGAGATAGGCAAGGTTCACGGCGGCGGCGGTCTTGCCGACGCCGCCCTTCAGATTGTAGATCGCCAGCGTTTTCATCAGCGCCACCCGGAGTCGAAGCCACGGCCTGAAATGTCGCTGAGTTTCGTCACGCAATCAATGCCTTGGCGACTTCTGCCTCAGAAGCGCTGGACGTAGGCGGCAATCGCCGCGACGGCATTGTCGTCGAGCGGCGAGGGATGCAGTTTCGGCATCTTGGACGACGGGTTCTTGATCCAGGCGATGGTCTGTTCGAGGTCCAGTCGCGCTTTCAGGCCCTTGAGTGCTGGGCCGACGCCGCCCTCGCCATCACGGCCGTGGCAGGCCGAGCAGTTGGTCGAGTACAGGCGCTCGCCACCGGTCGTGGCTGCGGTCGGCACGGAGGCGCTGCGGCTGGCTCCGGTTGCTTTCGCGTTGCCGCCGAGCGTGTAGAGGATCAGCGTCGGCGCGCCGCTGGTGCCGAACGTGGCTCTCGAAACATTGCCCGAGGTCGTCGCCACGTACTGCTTGCCGCCGCGCGAATAGGTGATCACGCCGCCCGCCACTGCACCGCCGGTCTCGTCCTTGTACAGCGGCTGGCCGCTGTGGCTATCGAGCACCAGAAAGTTGCCGGCCATGTCGCCGGTGAATACCACGCCGCCTGCACTCGGCGTGATACCAGCCACGACCGGGCCAGCGGCCTTGTAGCTCCAGCGGATCGCCCCGGTCTGGCCATCGAGCGCCCGCACCCAGCCGTAGGACTCGTCGTCCATCGTCCAGCTGCCGCCGAACATGAACTCACCCGGTATCCACGACTCCTGCTGCTTCGCAGTGATCGTCGAGCACCAGTCCACCGCACCGATGACCACCGCCTTGTTCTTGTGGTCGTAGGCCGCGCCGTTCCATTCGACCCCGCCAAGCACACCGGGGCAGACGTTCAGCGGCACGCCGGGCTTGGGCTGGACGCCTTCGTTCTTGATCCGCGTGATGACGGTGTCGTAGACCCGCTTCCGGGTTTCGCGATCGATGCCGTAGACATGGCCGTTCTTCGAGCCGAGCACAACCAGCGAGCGGCCTTTCTCGTCGTGGTACAGCATCGGTGCGGCGCCAAGGTCCAGGTCATGCCCGTCGTTGGACACGATCTGGTGATACCAGCGCAGCTTGCCGGTGCGGGCGTCGAGCACGACCATGGAGTCGGTGTACAGGTTCGAGCCCGGGCGGTGCGCCGGAATCAGGTCCGGTGCCGGGTTGCCGATCGGCACAAAGACTTCGCCGGTCTGATGGTCGATCGAGTAGTGCGTCCACGAGCCGCCGCCGCCGTAACGGGCGGACCCGAAGTTCTTCCAGGTTTCAGCCCCCGGTTCATCGCCGGTAGGTATGACGTTGAAGCGCCACACTTCCTGACCGGTGTCCTGCTGGTAGGCCATGATCCGGCCGCGCACGCCCCAGTCGCTGCCGGCGCTGCCGAGGATCAGCAGCCCCTGCCAGACAATCGGTGCGGCGCTGAAGAACTCGCCCTGCAATGGATCGCCAATCTGCTGCTGCCACAGTGTCTTGCCGGTGGCGGCGTCGATGGCCAGCAGGCGGCCGTCCGCAGTACCGCGAAAGAGCTTGCCGTTGGCATAAGCCACGCCTCGATTGACCGGAAAAACCTCCGTCTGTTCAGGCACATAGTGGTTCCGCCAGCGAACGATGCAGTTGGTGGCATCGACCGCCAGCGTGTCCTGCGCCGTGGTCAGGTACAGCGTGCCATCGAGCTGCACCAGACCGCTGTGGAAGGAACCCGATTCGGCGACCTTGAGTCGGCAATGCTCGCCGAGCTGATTGGCATTGGCCGCCGTGATCTGTGTGTCACGCGCAAAACGCTGGCCATCGGCGGTGCCGTTGTAGCTCAGCCAGTGGGTGTCGGCGACCGGCTCGGTGTTTGGAACCGCCGCCTCACCCGCCGCAAGGGCTGATCCGGCCAGCAAGGCGACGCTCGCGCCGGTCACGGCAACACGCATCCGCGACAACAAGCGCGCCTGCGCGCTCGACTGGGTATTCATCTGCTCCTCTCCGGTAATCGCTCTCAAGCCGCGGCATCGTGGCCGTCGGTCCTTGGACTCTACCGAAGGGAGCATTCGCTGCGACAGCGCGGGCGTACCCGCGCCGCCGAGGTGCAGCGCTGCTCAGACGTCGAGGTTGCCGACCAGCAGCGCGTGGCGTTCGATGAAATCGCGGCGCGGTTCGACGTCTTCGCCCATCAGCGTGGTGAACATCTGGTCGGCGGAGATGATGTCTTCGACGCGCACCTGCACCAGGCGGCGCACGGTCGGGTCGAGTGTCGTCTCCCAGAGCTGCTCGGGATTCATTTCGCCCAGACCCTTGTAGCGCTGCACATGCAGGCCGCGACGGGCTTCGCCGGTCAGCCAGACATAGGCTTCGGCGAAGCTCGACACCGCGCGGGTGCGCTCGCCGCGCTTGACCACGGCACCCGGACCGACCAGCGTTTTCACGTCGACATTGAATCGCGACACCAGCTGGAACTCCGGCGTGTTGAAGAAGTCTTCGCCGAACACGTAGCGATGCGCCAGACCGTGGACCAGCTGGTTCACGATCAGGGAATTCCCTTGCATTTCAACGATGTAGCGCTGAACAGCAACACCGGCGTTGAGGCTGACGGCGAAATCGTCGAGCCAGGCTGCGCGATCAGCATCACTGGCCAGCGGCGCACGCTCGAACAGGCGTTCGAGCACGTGGCGATCGTAATGGCGCGACAGACGCTCGATCGCAGTCTGGATGCGCGAGGTATCGCGGACCAACTGGGCGAGCTTGTCGGCGGCCAATGCTGGTGCGTCGGCGACCGGCGTCAGCGAGGCTTCGTCGAGCGCGGACTTCAGCAGCCAGTCCTCCAGCTCGTTGTTGTCCTTCACATAGGTCTCGTGCTTGCCGCTTTTCAGCTTGTACAGCGGCGGCTGCGCGATGTAAACGTGACCGCGCTCGACCAGCGCATACATGTGCCGGTAGAAGAAGGTCAGCAGCAAGGTGCGAATGTGGGCGCCGTCGACGTCGGCGTCGGTCATGATGATGATGCGGTGGTAGCGCAGGTTTTCCGGCTTCATGTCGTCGCGGCCGATGCCGCAACCGAGTGCGGTGATCAGCGTGCCGACTTCCTGCGAGGACAGCATCTTTTCCAGACGCGCCTTTTCGACATTCAGGATCTTGCCCTTCAGCGGCAGGATCGCCTGGAAGCGCCGATCGCGACCCTGCTTGGCCGATCCACCTGCAGAATCACCCTCGACCAGGAAAATTTCCGACTTCGCCGGGTCCTTTTCCTGACAGTCGGCGAGCTTGCCCGGCAAGCCGGCGATATCCAGCGCACCTTTACGGCGGTTGAGATCCCGCGCTTTGCGCGCCGCTTCGCGAGCGCGAGCGGCTTCGACGATCTTCATCGCGATCGCTTTCGCTTCGCGCGGACGTTCGAGCAGGAACTCGGCGAGCTTCTTGTTCATGATGCTTTCGACCGCCGCCTTGGCTTCCGAAGACACCAGCTTTTCCTTGGTCTGCGACGAGAACTTCGGATCGCGCAGCTTCACCGACAAAACGGCGGTCAGGCCTTCACGCGAGTCATCACCGACCGGTTCGACCTTTTCCTTCTTCGCCACACCTTCACGCTCGACGAAATCGTTCAGCGTGCGGGTCAGCGCATTGCGGAAGCCGGTCAGATGGGTGCCGCCGTCCTTCTGCGGAATGTTGTTGGTGAAGCAGAAGACGTTTTCCTGGTAGGAATCGTTCCACTGCAGCGCCGCTTCCACCGCAATACCGTCGACCTCGGTATTGATGTACAGCACCGTTTCGTGGAGTGCGGTCTTGTTGCGGTTCAGGTAATCGACAAAAGCCTTGATGCCACCGATGTACTCGAACACGTCTTCGCGGTTGCTCAGTTCCTCGCGCAGCACGATGCGCAACCCCGAATTCAGGAATGACAGCTCGCGCAGGCGCTTGACCAGGATGTCGTAGTGGAATTCGAGATTGGTGAACACCTTGCCGCTCGGATAGAAGCGCACCGAAGTGCCGCGCTTCTCGGACGGACCGACCACGGCGAGCGGCGCCTGCGGCACGCCCATCCGGTATTCCTGATGGTGGTGATTGCCGTTGCGATGGATGTCGAGCATCAGCACTTCGGACAGCGCATTGACCACCGACACGCCGACGCCGTGCAGACCACCAGACACCTTGTAGCCGCTGCCGCCGAACTTACCGCCGGCATGCAGGATGGTCATGATCACTTCGGCGGCCGAACGACCTTCTTCCTCGTGGATGTCGACCGGAATGCCGCGACCGTTATCGGTCACCGTGACACTGCCATCGAGCTGCAAGGTCACCGTGATCTCGGTGCAATGGCCGGCGAGTGCTTCATCGACCGAGTTATCGACGACTTCGAAGACCATGTGGTGCAGGCCGGTGCCGTCATCGGTATCGCCGATGTACATGCCGGGGCGCTGCCGCACGGCGTCGAGACCTTTCAGAACCTTGATCGCGCTGGCGTCGTAGTTGCCGCTGGCGATGTGGTTCTGGGTCGGGTCCGGCGTGTCGTTCTGATCGGTCATGTGGTTTTCTTCAATGTGATCTCGCCATGTTCCACGTGGAACATCGCATGGTCGGGTACGGCCTGAAGCAGGGGGCTGTATTCCAGCGCCGTGACGATGCTTTGTCCGGGCCAGGCTTCGAGCAGCGCCAGCAGGCGCTGCTGAGACAGCGGTGACAGCTCGGCAGCGAAGTCGTCCAGCAGCAGCACCGGCGTATCTTGATGCCGCTGCCGGTAAAGCTCGCCTTGCGCCAGCATCAAACCGGCAATCAGCAACTTCTGCTGACCACGGCTGATGCGTTCTTTCAACAGTGAATTGTCGCTCAATACGCGCAGCTCTGCCCGGTGCGGTCCTTCCCGAGTGTGGCCGACGTTGCGGTCGCCTTCGAGCGTTCGCACCAAGGTGTCGGCATAGCTTTCGCCGTCTCGCCAACCTCGAACAAACGACAGCGACCAGCCGGTTTCATCGACCAGTTGCTTCCAGTACGTCGGGACCAGCGCCGCCAGTTTTTCGATATAGGACAGCCGCAAAGCTGTCAGTGAGTCGGCCGTTGCAATCAGTTCCGGCGACCAACTGTCGATCTCGCGCTGACTCGCCTGCGCCCGCAAGGCCGCATTGCGTTGCTTGAGCGCTCGATTGAAACGACGCCACAACGGATGGAATGTAGGTTCCATGTGGAACACACCCCAGTCGATGAAGCGGCGACGGATGCCCGGTCCCTCCTCGATCAAACGATGCGCAAGCGGATCAACCAGCAACACCGGCATCTGCCGAACCAGTTCCGACAGGCCTGCCGCCTGATCATTGATCCGCACCTGCATGCGCCGGTCCTGCCAGCGGACATCGATGCGATCGTTTGGTCGGTCAGACGCGACCGAGACAGTCGCTTCGATCTGGAACGAGGATTCGCCGTCGGTCGCCAGCGACGCAGCCGCACCGCGATGACTGTCGCCACGCGACGCGACATACAGCGCTTCAAGCAGACTGGTCTTGCCAGCGGCGTTGGCACCGACGACGACGTTCAACCGGGGATGCGGCTCGAAGCTGAACTCATGAAAAAGGCGAAAGCTGTTCGCTTTCGCCTTGCAGAAACGCATGACCTCATGCCGCCTGCGGCATCAAAGCCGCATCGGCATCACAACGAACTTGCCGCTGGCCGCTGCGGCATCGTGGATCAGACCGCTGGCGTCGGAACTGCGCAGCTTGAAGATAAACTCCTCACCTTCGATGGCATCGAGTGCATCGAGCAGATAGCTGACGTTGAAACCGATTTCCAGCGGCGCACCGGCGTACTCGATCTCGACTTCTTCCTCGGCTTCTTCCTGCTCCGGATTCTGAGTCTGGATGCGCAGCATGTCGGCTTCCAGGGTCAGCCGGACGCCGCGGAACTTCTCGTTCGACAGGATCGCGGCGCGTGCGAGTGCGGCACGAACCTTGAGGCGGGCGCACTTGACGATCTTGTCCGAGTCTTCCGGGATCACCCGCTCGTAATCCGGGAAGCGGCCTTCGATCAGCTTCGAGGTCAAGCGCAGGTCTTCGACATCGACCTGGATCTGGTTCGCGGTCAGCGACAAGGTCACCGGCGCTTCGCTGGTATCGAGCAGGCGTTGCAGTTCGATCACGGTCTTGCGCGGCAGGATCACTTGGGTGTCCTTCTTCGCGCTGTGTTCGCGATTCAGCTCGGCCATGGCTAGACGGTGGCCGTCGGTGGCGACAGCACGCAGACGGCTCGGGCGAATTTCCAGCAACAGGCCGTTCAGGTAATAGCGCACGTCTTGCTGGGCCATCGCGAACTGGGTGCGCGACAGCAGATCCTTCAGTT
This sequence comes from Nevskia sp., assembly GCA_021732745.1. GTDB lineage: Bacteria > Pseudomonadota > Gammaproteobacteria > Nevskiales > Nevskiaceae > Nevskia. The sequence goes on from JAKFUK010000004.1 coordinate 32,863, forward strand.
CGCGATTGCTCAGTTCGAGCTTGACGTCGGTCGGGTCCGAGGAGAACACCGGGAACTCTTCGGCCGGCAAGGTGGCAAGTGCGAAGCGGCTGCGGCCGGACTTGAGCGTGAGCTTGTTGTCGGCGTATTCGAGGCTGAGCATCGCGCCTTCGGGCAGGCCGCGGCAGATGTCGTGCAGCTTGCGCGCCGGTGCCGTGATGCGACCCGGTACCAGGTTCTGGATGCGCACCTTGCGCTCGACCTGCAGTTCCAGATCGGTGCCGGTCAGGCTCAGCAGATCGTCCTTGGCTTCGAGCAGCAGATTTCCCAGAACTGGCAAGGATTGCCGGCGTTCGACGACGCCGATAACCGATTGCAGGGCTGAGAGAAGCTCACCTCGGGAAATCTGGATGTTCATGGGCAGACCAATTGAATAGATTGTTTTGAATCTTAAGAATGTAGTTCTAGTAGTCTGAGGCCACTACTGGGGACAAAAGCACTTATTCTCATATTTATCAGTGCTTTGAACAGCGTCGGAGAGATGCGTCGAAACCTGTCCTTGCCTGTCCAAAACCCGGGATAAAGCTGTGGATAAAAAGCAGTCCCTAGGCTGTCGGGCGATTATACACAGCTTGTTCCAGCGCTCTTTCAGGTGCTTTTGCAAGGTTTTACGGCGTTTTTTCAGTTGGTCAGCTGGCGCAGCAGGTTCTCGTAATCTTCCTTGAGCCGATCGTCTTCGCGACACAGTTCGGCAACCTTGCGGACCGCGTGCAACACGGTCGTGTGGTCCTTGCCGAAGGCGGCGCCGATCTCGGGGTAGCTGTGTCGAGTCAGCTCTTTCGACAGCGCCATCGCGATCTGCCGCGGCCTGGCCAGGGTGCGGGTACGGCGCACCGAGGTCAGGTCGGCGAGCCGGATGTTGTAGTAGCCGGCCACCGTGCGCTTGATGTTGTCGAGGGTCACGGCGCGGTCGTAAGACGCCAGCATGTCCTTGAGCGTCATCCGGGCGAAGTCGACGGTGATCGGCGCACCTGTGAGCCGCGCGGAAGCGTTCAGGCGGTGCAAGGCCCCTTCCAGCTCGCGGACGTTGGAGCGGATGCGCTGGGCGACCAGCACGGCAACGTCCTCCGGCAGGCGCACGCCAAGCACGTCGGCCTTGGCCAGCAGGATGGCGATGCGGGTCTCGAACTCCGGCGGCTCGATCGGCACTGACAGGCCCCAGGTGAACCGGGACTTCAGGCGATCGTCGAGGGCATCGAGTTCGCGCGGATAGCGGTCACAGGTCAGCACGATCTGCTTGCGGCCGTCGATCAGCGCGTTGAAGGTGTGGAAGAACTCTTCCTGCGAATGTTCCTTGCCGGCCAGAAAGTGGATGTCGTCGATCAGCAGCGCGTCGACGGTTCGGTAGAAGTTCTTGAATTCGACCTGTCGGCCGTAGCGGATCGCCGACACCATCTGGTTGAACCACTGCTCCGCACCCACATAGACGATCCGGGCATTGGCCTTCTCGGCCAGGATGGCGTTGCCGATGCCGTGCATCAGATGGGTCTTGCCGAGGCCCGATTCGCCGTAGATCAGCAGCGGGTTGTAGATGCCGCCGGGTGCCGAGGCGACCTGCAGGCCGGCGGCGCGGGCCTGGGAGTTCGACTTGCCTTCGATGAACGAAGCCAGCGTGTAGCGCGGATCGAGCTTGCCGCGCCCGTAGGGCATGGTGTCGTCGAGGGCGGCCGAGTTGCTGCTGCTGCTGCTGTTGCTGGCACCGCGCACCGGATCGGCGGTCATGCCACCGACGGCGATGTTGACCACCACGTCGTAGGCCGCGAGGCTCGACATGCTGCGCTGGATGCGGCCGAGGAAATCGCTCTTGACCCGATCCATGACGATGCGATTCGGCGCCAGCAGGGTCAGCTGGTCATCGGCCAGGATCACCCGCAGCGGACGAATCCAGGTGCTGATCTCCTTTTCCGGCAGATCGGCCTCGAGTCGGGCAATGCAGCGGTCCCACAGGTCTTGAGTCAGCATCGTGCGAAAGCGTTCGGGTTACGGCGGAAGAAAAAGGCGGACCCGATCGCGGATGAGGGCCGGAAACTGCCCTGTGTGCCGCGATGGGGAAACAGTCTAGCCTCTGGCCGACGGGCTTATCCACAGGCAGGAACGCCCATCGACTGCGCCGAAGTTCCCGATCGGCATTGATTTCGCTTGAAGATTCCGGTTGACAGCGGCTAGAATCGCGGTCCCCATCGAGTAGACCGTCATGAGCAAGCGCACTTTTCAGCCGCACACCCTGAGCCGCAAGCGTACCCACGGCTTCCGTGCCCGCATGGCCACCGTCGGCGGTCGCGCCGTGCTGGCGCGTCGTCGCGCCAAGGGCCGCGCACGTCTCATTCCGTAAGGCGGCGCCTCGTGCCGGGTCCGGCGAGCTTTCCGCCGTCGGTCCGGCTGCACAAACCCGCTGAATTCAAGCTGGTTTTCGCCGAAGGCCGAAAGCTGCGCCGAGCCCCGCTCAGCGTCAGCTATCGCTGGAATCTGACGCCGGACGCGCGCTTGGGCCTTGCAATCGCCAAGAAAGCGGTTGCCCAAGCCCACGATCGCAACCGGATCAAGCGCCTCATCCGCGAGGAATTCCGGCACAATCGCGCCCGCCTGCCGGCGGTCGATCTGGTGTTCTTCGCCCAGCCCGGCTTAGGCCTTGTGACGAATCCCGCGCTCCGGGGTTTGCTTTCCGACCTCTGGACCCAAGTGATCGAACGATGCGCGCGATCCTCACCGGCCCCATCCGCGCTTATCAGCGCACCTTGAGCCCGCTGCTCGGGCCGCGCTGTCGTTTTCATCCCAGTTGCTCCCATTACGCGCTTGAAGCGATCGAACGCTTCGGCCCTGCGCGCGGCAGCTGGCTGGCCATCAAACGCATTTCCCGTTGCCACCCGCTGAACGCGGGCGGCCTTGACCCTGTTCCGGAGCGCTAGTCCCCATGGAAAGCCGCCGCATGGCACTGATCGCAGTGCTGGGCGTGATCCTGTACCTGATCTATACCGCCTGGATCACCGATTACCCGCCGCCTGCCGAAGCGGTCGCTGCGGCTGCGCCGTCGGCGATTCCAGCCGATCCGAACGCCGTGCCGGTACCCGTGGCACCGGCTGCTGTTGACGGTGCTGTCGCTGCCGTGGCCGGCGAAGTCACCGCAACACCTGCCGCGCAATCGCAGACGATCCACGTCAAGACCGATCTGATCGACGCCGAATTCGCCACCGCCGGTGCCGAGCTGCGCCGTGTCGAGTTGAGCCAGTACGCGCTCGACAAGAAGAACCCGGACATCAAGCTGCCGCTGCTGAACGACCGCGATGGCGTGGTGTTCATGCTGCAAAGCGGTCTGGCCGCGATCGAAAAGGCCTTGCCGGGCAATGGCGCGGTCTATGCCACGCCGCAGACCGCGTACACGCTGCCAGATGGCGTCGACACCTTGGACGTGCCGTTCGAATACACCGACGCCGCCGGCTACACGCTGAAGAAGGCGTTCCGCTTCAAGCGCGGCAGCTACCAGATCGAACTGGTGCAGACGGTCGTCAACAAGACCGGTGGCGTGCTGACGGTGAGCCCTTACGCGCGCTGGCTGCGCAATCCGAAGGCGGCCGAGAAGTCGCAGAAGTTCATCGTCACCTTCCTCGGCATGGGCGTGTACGAGCAGAAGCCGAACAAGACCGACTACCGCTTCAAGAAGATTGCTCTCGACGATCTCGACGACAAGGCCTACGAATCGAAGCAGACCGGCGGCTGGCTGACGATGATCCAGCACTATTTCATCGCCGCGATCATCCCGCCGGCCGATGAAGCGCTGGTGATGTCCGGCAAGCCGGCCGGCAACGGCAACTATCTGGGCCAGTATCTGGGTGCCAGCAAGGCGGTCGCCGACGGTGCCGAAGCCAGCTATACCACCGGCCTGTACATCGGCCCGAAGATCCAGGGCAAGCTCGACGACGTCGCCAAGGGCCTGGCCCTGACCGAGGACTACGGCATCCTGACGGTGATCGCCAAGCCGTTGTTCGTCGCCATGAGCTTCTTCCACGGCATCGTCGGCAACTGGGGCTGGTCGATCATCCTGCTGACCCTGTTGGTCAAGGCATTGTTCTACCCATTGACGGCAGCGCAGTACAAGTCGATGGCGAAGATGAAGAAGTTCACGCCGCGCATCGCCGAACTGAAGGAGCGTTTCGCCGATGACCGCGAAAAGCTCAGCAAGGCGATGATGGATCTGTACAAGAAGGAAGGCTTCAACCCGCTGGCGGGCTGCTGGCCGATTCTGGTGCAGATGCCGGTGTTCTTCTCGCTGTACTGGGTGCTGATCGAATCGGTCGAACTGCGCCAGGCGCCGTTCATGCTGTGGCTGCAGGACCTGTCGGCCGCCGATCCGCTGTACATCATGCCGGTGCTCTACGGTGCCTCGATGTGGCTGCAGCAGCGCATGTCCGGCCAGCTGTCGACCATGGACCCGATGCAGGCGCGGATCATGAACATCATGCCGATCGCCTTCACCGGCATGTTCCTGTTCTTCCCGGCGGGCTTGGTCGTCTACTGGTTCGTGTCGAACGTCATCGGCATCGCCCAGCAGATGATCATCACCAAACGCATCGAAGCGGCGTCCAGTGCGCCACGCGACCTGAAGAAGGCCTGAGTCCGGGCCGGCATGCATGAATGAGCCTGCCGGCCTCTGACACCATCGCGGCGATCGCGACGGCACCCGGACGCGGCGCCGTCGGCATTCTGCGCTTGTCCGGTCCCGACGCCGATCGCATCGCCTGCAAGCTGTGCGTCACCCTTCCAGAGCCACGCCGTGCCCGGCTGCGCAAGTTGCGCGATGCCGATGGCGAGGTCATCGACGAAGGCCTGGTGCTGTATTTCCCGGGACCGGACTCGTTCACCGGCGAGCATGTCGTCGAGCTTCAGGGTCACGGCGGACCGCTGGTCTTGGCGATCCTGTTGGCCTCGGCCTGCGCTGCCGGTGCCCGGCTCGCCCGCCCCGGCGAATTCTCCGAACGCGCGTTTCTCAATGGCCGCCTCGATCTGGCCCAGGCGGAAAGCATTGCCGACCTGATCGACGCCGGCAGCCACGCCGCCGTCCGCGCGGCCAGCCGCTCGCTGCAGGGCGAGTTCTCGGCTCGGGTGTCGGCCCTGGTCGATGCGCTGACGTCCTTGCGCGCCGATCTCGAAGCCGCGCTTGATTTCGCCGACGAGGACGTGCCCTGGCTGTCGTCGTCGCAGATGCGTCTGCGACTCGATGGCCTGCAACGCGGACTGGCCGACGTGCTGCGTGCGGCGGTGCAGGGCCGGCGTTTGCGCGATGGCCTGACAGTCGCCATCGGCGGTCAACCGAATGTCGGCAAGTCGACCTTGCTGAATCGTCTGGCCGGCACCGAAGCAGCGATCATCTCGCCGATCGCCGGTACCACGCGCGACGTGCTGCGCGAGCATCTGACCCTGAATGGCTTGCCGGTCACCGTACTCGACACCGCCGGTCTGCGTGACAGCGACGATCCGGTCGAAAAGATCGGTATTGAGAGGGCGCGGAAGGCGATCGAGCAGGCGGAAGTGCTGCTGTATCTGGTCGACGACCGGGTCGGCTTGACGGCCATCGACGAAGCGGAACTCGCCAATTTGTCGCCAAACGCACAGCGCCTGCGGGTCCACACCAAGTGCGATCTGAGCGGCGGCCGCGCCGGAACCATCGACGCGACCAGCCTGCGGCTGTCGGCCGCGACCGGTGCCGGCGTCGACACGCTGATCCAGCGGCTGCACGAACTGGCCGGTCTCGACGCAACCGCCACCGACGCCCTCGGTGCCCGCGCCCGCCATCTCGACGCGCTGCGCACGGCGGCGGTCGAAGTCGAGGCCGCACGCGGCCTGCCGCTGACCAGCCCGGAGCTGATCGCCGAGCATCTGCGGCTGGCGCAACTCGCGCTTGAAGCGATCACCGGCCGCTACACGGCGGACGATCTGCTCGGCCGCATTTTTTCGACGTTTTGCCTCGGCAAATAGCCGGTGCTGGCCCGTTTCGCTGCCGATGCCGTGCTGCTGCTGCACCTGGCCTTCATCCTGTTCGCGGTGTTCGGCGGCCTGCTGGTGCTGTGGCGAGCCCGATTCGCCTGGCTGCATTTGCCGGCACTGGCCTGGGCGGTCTGGGTGGTCGGCGCGCATCGCGAGTGCCCGCTGACCGCACTGGAAAACCATCTGCTGGCAGCGGCCGGACAGGCCAGCTACGAGGGCGGCTTCATCGAGCACTACCTGCTGCCGCTGATCTATCCCCCGGGCCTGACTGCGCAGCAGCAGACCACGATCGCGCTGGCCTTTGCAGTCTGGAGTCTGGCGATCTACGCCCTGCTGCTGCGCCAGCACTGGCGAAGGCGCTGAACGCAGGCCGCGTGCCTTCAGCCGCGCCGCGACAACTCCGCCGCCAACTGCTCGCGATCCAGCTCGCCTTCCCAGCGCGCCACCACCAGTGCGGCCACGCCATTGCCGATGAAATTGGTCAATGCCCGGCATTCGCTCATGAAACGGTCGACACCGAGGATCAGCGCCATGCCGGCCACCGGAATGGTCGGAATCACCTGAAGTGTTGCCGCCAGGGTCACGAAGCCGGCCCCGGTGACGCCGGTGGCACCCTTGGACGTCAGCATCGCCACGCCGAGCAGGGTCAGTTCCTGGGTCAGGCTCAGCTCGACATTCATCGCCTGGGCGATGAACAGCGCGGCCATGGTCATGTAGATGTTGGTGCCGTCGAGGTTGAAGGAATAGCCGGTGGGCACCACCAGACCCACCACCGGCGTCGACGCGCCGAGCTTTTCCAGCTTCTGCATCAAGCGCGGCAACGCACTTTCCGAGGAACTGGTGCCGAGCACGATCAGCAGTTCTTCCTTGATGTAGGCCAGAAAGCGCCACAGGCTGAAACCGGTGGCACGGGCGATGAGCCCCAGCACCCCGAACACGAACAGCAGGCTGGTGGCGTAGACGCTGCCGATCAGGGCGGCGAGCGGGGCCAGCGAATCCAGCCCGTACTTGCCGATGGTGAAGGCCATGGCACCGAAAGCGCCGATCGGCGCGGCTTTCATGATGATGGCGGCGATGCCGAAGACGACCTTGGTGAAGTCGTCGATCATCCGCAGCAGCGGCTTGCCGCGTTCGCCCATTCCCGCGAGCGCGGCACCAAACAGGATGCCGAGCAGCAGCACCTGCAGGATCTCGCCGCGCGCGAAGGCACCTACAAAGGTGTCCGGGATGATGTGCAGCAGGAAATCGACGGTCGACTGACTCGCCGCGCGCGTGGTGAATTCGGCAATCGCGTTGGGATCGAGTGTTGCCGGGTCGACATCGAAGCCGGCACCCGGCTGCACCCATTTGGCCACGGCCAGCCCGATGAACAGCGCGAAGGTCGACACGATCTCGAAGTAGATCAAGGCCTTGGCACCGACCCGGCCGACCTTCTTCAGGTCCTGCACGCCGGCAATGCCGCTGACGATGGTGCAGAAGATGATCGGCGCGATGATCATCTTGATCAGCTTGATGAAGCCGTCACCAAGCGGCTTCATGGCGGTGGCCGACAGCGGATCGAAGTGACCGAGCAGCGCGCCGCAGACGATCGCCACCAGCACCTGCACGTAGAGCACCTGATAGAGCGGCTGTTTCATGGTGCGGCGGCGGACCCTGGGTTCGCGGCAGTGTGCGGGGCGGCCGTCACCCCCAGCAAGCCGCTGCGGGACAAGCGTCGGGGGCATCGCGTAAGGTTTCGCTGATCCTTTTCGACTTGAAGCCCCTCATGAGCCGCTACAAATATTGCCCGCAGTGCGCCAAGCCGCTGGAACTGGCGCTGCACGGCGAGATGCAGCGCATCGCCTGCCCGGATCGCGGCTGCGGCTTCGTGCTCTGGGACAACCCGGTGCCGGTGGTGGCGGCGATCGTCGAGCACGAGGGCGAGATCATCCTCGCCCGCAACGCCGCCTGGCCGCCGAAGATGTTCGCGCTGATCACCGGCTTTCTCGAACGCAACGACCCGCACCCGGAATCCGGCGTGCTGCGGGAAGTCGAGGAAGAGCTGGGTTTGAAAGGAAAAATCAGCGAATTCATCGGCTTCTATCCGTTCGAGCGGATGAACCAGATCATCATCGCTTACCACGTCATCGCCGAAGGCACGGTGCGCCTGAGTGAAGAGCTGATCGAATGGAAGAAGATGCCGCTGGAGAAGATCAAGCCCTGGCCGGCCGGCACCGGCTACGCCGTGCGTGACCTGCAAATCCGCCGCGGCTTCACACCGCCGGCTTTCGACCTGAGCATGCTGCGCAAGCCGCGCAACTGGCACGAGATCAGCGAACGCCTGCTGACGGCGGGTCAGCCGAGTGCCGAGGAGTTCCAGAGCCTGAAGGTGATCGGCGTCGACGTGGTCATCAATCTGGCGATGCCGACGTCCGACCATGCGCTGGCCGATGAAGACGAAGTCGTCGCCCGTCACGGCATGCGCTACCACCACATCCCGGTGCTGTTCGATGCCCCCACCGCCGACGATTTCGAGCGCTTCTGCGCCGCGATGGCCGCTTCGCGCGACAGCACCGTGTTCGTCCATTGCGCGGCCAACAAGCGGGTGTCGGTGTTCCTGTTCCTGTGGCGGGTGCTGACCCAGGGCGTGCCGCGCGACGTCGCCGAACGCGACCTGCTGGCGGTCTGGACGCCCGACGCCGTGTGGCCGGCATTCATCGCGGCACGTTTGGCCTGAGTTACAGTCGAAGCCAGCTCATTCAACGGATTGCCCCATGACTTCGCGAAGCAGGATCCGCGCATGCGCCTTCACGCTCGCACTGGCCGCCACGCTGCCGGCCGACGCGCAATTCCTGCTCAAGGAAGGTCAGGGCCTGGCCGGGGCACCGGAAGCGGTGCCGGAAGTGCCCAAGGAAGGTGACAGCACCGCGCCGTTGCAGCAGTTGCCGGAGGTCAAGGTGGAAGGCGAACTGGACCCCTTGACCGAAGGCGATCGCAAGCGCCGCGCCCAGATCAAGGCCTTGCCGGGCTTGGGGACAGAAGAAGAACGCGAACTCAACCGGCTGGAAAAGCTGCGCGAGTGGTACGACACCCTGCCCAAGGACGCCAACAACCTCACGGCGGACCAGAAAGAGTTTCTGGAGGAGCAGAAGGAATTCGACGCCAAGCCGGTCGCCCGCCCCGGCGTGCCGACCGCCGTCGAACGCCGCAACCCGGCCGATTACCGCGATCCGATCAAGGCGGTTTCGCCCTGATCGGAATGATCGTCAGGCCGCGTCGCTGCGCTTCCAGCTGACTTCGCTGCCGCCGTCCAGCCGCGCCAGCACCCGGCAGCAGACGAACAGATAGTCCGACAGGCGATTGAGGTACTGCGGCACCAGATCGCTGACCGTTGCGTCATCGGCCTTCACCGACCACACCGCCCGCTCGGCCCGCCGCGCCACGGCCCGCGCCAGATGCGCGGCTGCTGCGGACGGATTGCCGCCCGGCAGCACGAATTCCTTGAGCGGCGGCAGATCGTCGTTCAGGCGTTCGATTTCGGCGTCGATGCGGGCCAGATAGCCGGGCTTGACCAGCTCGAAGCCCGGCATCGACAGCTCGCCGCCGAGATCGAACAGTTCGTGCTGGGTCTGCGCCAGCGGCCCGCGCATGTGTTCCGGCAGCGGCTGCACCAGCAGCAGGCCGACGCAGCAGTTCAGTTCATCGACATCACCCATCGCCTGCACGCGCAGATGGGTTTTCGGCACCCGCTCGCCACTGGACAAGCCGGTGGTGCCCTTGTCACCAGTGCGGGTGACGATCTTCGAAAGCCGGTTGCCCATGATGCGTTCAGTCCTTTAGCCAATGTAGGTCCGGATTCATCCGGACGGCACCGCTATCAATCGAAAGTGCGCGTCCGGATGAATCCGGACCTACGGGGGTTTGTGTCAGCGATGTTCCCAGCGCAGCGCGCCGTAAACCGCGCGGCCAAGCTGGTTGTAGCCGGCGGCGGTCTGGTAATCGCGATCGAGCACATTCTCGACCCGCGCCGCCAGCGAAAAGCCATGCGGCAGTTTCACACCGCCGCCGAGATTCCACAGCACGTAGCCGGAATCCTTGGTCGGCCCGCCGGTTACGGGGCTTACATCGGCACGGTCCGAGGTGCCGAGCAGGTCGGTCGAGGCGTAAAAGATGCCGAAATCGCGCCGCAGCTGCGCGGTGACGCTGCGCCGGGCGCGACGCAGCAGCGACGTGTCATCCGAACGATCCTTCGGGTTCTGGACGATGCCGGTCAGAGTGCCGGACCAGACGCCGTCGACATAGCGATAAGTCGCCTCAATCCCTGAGTTCTTGGCCCGATCGACATTGACGGCCTGGAAGCCGAAATCGACGTCCGGATCGTTCGAGGGATCGAACTGCACGCTGATCAGGTCGCGATAACGGGTGCGGAAGGCTCGGAGATCCCAGGTCTGATGGGCGCCCCAGCGCTGGCGGATGCCGATTTCCAGGTTCAGCGAGCGTTCCGGATCGAGATCCGGATTGCCGCCGAAGCCGAAGCGGTCGCTGGCATCCGGTGCCCGGAAGCCGCTGCCGGCGGCGGCGATCAGGCTGGTCTTGTACAGCTCGCGCCGGTAAAGGTCGTAGCCGTATTCGGCGTTCCAGGTGAAGCGGCTGCCGAAGGCATCGTGGTTCAGCAGGCTGCCGGCGAGCTGGACGTGATGATGGTCGTTGTCGTACTGCGCCTGCAGGAAGCCGTTGTAGAGGTCGATCACCTGATGGATGGTGGAACCGAAGCTCAGGGCATCAACCCGATCCTGCGACACCTGGCCGCCGAACAGCGCGCGCAGGCCCGGCAGCACGGCGATGGTGTTCTGCCAGTCGAGCATCGGCCGGATGGTGCGCACGGTGTCCGGCGAGCCGTACTGGCGGATGCGGTCTTCGCCGCGACTCAAGGTGAGCGAGGAATCCCAGTTATCGAGCAATCGGGTCGCCGCCGACAGCGCCAGCACCTGGTTGCGGAATTCCTGCGCCGTGGCGTTAAGCCCGAACGCCGGGCTGCAGGAATCATAGGTTTCCACCTTGCCCTGAGTGTTGTAGGCGCGGGCTTCGATGAGCGCGACGCCAGCATCGGCGCTGGCCTTGACGTTGACCGAGTTGTTGCGGAAGCCGCTGTCCGAGCCGCCGCCTTCGCAGGCGGAAATGCCGTCGCTACGCTGCAGCTCGGTCTGCACCGAAAAGCCGTAGGCGCCGATGCGGTTGGCGTAAGCCGCCGAACCGTCGACCGTGCCGTAGGAACCGCCGCGAATGCTGGCGTCGATCTGCTGTTTCGAGGCACTGCGGGTGATGATGTTGATGACGCCGGCAATCGCATCCGAGCCGTAGAGGGTGGAGCGCGGACCCTTGACGATCTCGATGCGCTCGATCGCGTCGGGCGACAGGTTTTGCAGGGCCGCACCGCCGGAAGTCGCCGGATTGACGCGCACGCCGTCGATCAGCACCAGGGTGTGGTTCGACTCGCCGCCGCGGATGAACGCCGAGGTCAGCTGGCCGGGGCCGCCGGTGCGGCCGATGTCGATGCCGGCGTGGAAGCGCAGCAGCTCGGAGATATCACCGGCCTGCGCGGCCAGAATCTGCGCGCGGTCGATGACGATGGTCGCCGCACCGATCCGCGACTGCGGCTGCGGCGTACGGCTGGCGGTGACCAGCACCGGATCGAGCGCGACGGGAACGTCGGCAGCGGGTGGCGTGGCGGAAGGGGAAGGATTCTGCTGGGCAAGGCAAAGCACAGGCGCTGCAAGGAGCGCCGCCAACAACGCGGATTTCATCTGGATTCTCCCGTGGCCTGCGTCCCCGCAAGCACACTGATCGGAATACCCGCGCGCGGATGCGCGCGGACCCGTTCCAGGCCGGTCTCCGGACTCATGGGCGAAAGCGCGGCGACGCACTTTCCTTCGACGCCTTCCCGGATCGAGACACGATCCAGTGGCGGTGGCCGAAGCACTCCCATTCACCGTTGCGGGGGCAGTGCCGGGGTAGTCGATCGAGCGATTTCGAGCGACGCACCGGCTTCCCGTTTAACCCTGAAACCGTGTCGAGCGGGGTTCAGGGCACCTGCGAACGGCAATATGGTATCGCAGCATACGATTTCGCTGTTCCTGGTTCGGTAAAAGCTGTTTCTCACGCAGAGAACGCGGAGATCGCAGAGAACGGCAAAAGCATTTCGCACGAAGTACACGAAGTACACGAAGTACACGAAGTACACGAAGAAAAACATGAATGCCAGGCTTGGCTTTCCTTCGTGGTCTTCGTGTGCTTCGTGCGAACCGCCTTTCAGTTTTGCCTCGCCGTGGCTTTTCTCTGCGGTCTCCGCGTTCTCCGCGTGAGAATCGCTGTCGAGGCAGCGGTTTATCATTCGCCCCCGCGCCATCCAGGAGTTCGCGCTTGACTGTCAGTCCCTACCTCGCCGCTGCGCTCGAAGCCGCTGAAGCCGCCGCTGCCCTGATCCGTCGCGCCTATCGCGGCCAGTTTTCGGTTGCGACCAAGGCTGATTCCAGCCCGGTCACGGAAGTTGACATCGCCGCCGAAGCCGCAATCAAGGCGGTGCTGAAAAGCCATTTCCCGGATCACGGCTTCTATGGCGAGGAACTCGGCCGCGAAGCCGGCGACAACGAACATCTCTGGCTGATCGACCCGATCGACGGCACCAAGAGCTTCGTGCGCGGCTACCCGATGTTCTCCACGCAGATTGCGCTGATGAAGGGCGGCGAACTGATCCTCGGCGTGTCGTCCGCACCCTGCTGGGACGGCGCACTGGGCGAAGTGATCTTTGCCGAACGCGGGCAAGGCGCCTGGTGCGACAACCAGCGGCTGACGATCGCGGCCACCGACACGATCGCGAAAACCACTCTGTCGACCGGCAACCTCGCCCGTCTGGCTCGTAGCGACGCATGGTCGCGGCTAGGTGACTTGATCGGCGACGTCCACCGCATCCGCGGCTATGGCGATTTCCTGCACTACCACCTGCTGGCCTCGGGCCGCATCGACGCGGTGGTCGAGTCCGACGTCAACATTCTCGACATCGCCGCACTGAGCGTGATCGTCGAAGAAGCGGGCGGCAGCTTCACCGACCTCGAAGGCCGCAAGCTGTCGCTCGACACCACCAGCGTGCTGGCCGCGACCAAGGCGCTGCATCCGCAGTTGCTGGCCCGGCTGGCCTGGGCCCCGCCTGTCTGAACCTCGCCGTAGGGTGGATAAGCGACAGCGCATCCACCCATGCTGACCGTCGAACTGGCGGATGCGCTTCGCTTATCCGCCCTACCTGAATGACCCAAGGAGCATCCGATGTACGACTATTCCAACAAGACCGTCTTCGTCTCCGGCGGTACCAGCGGCATCAATCTCGGCATCGCCCATGCGTTCGCGAAGGCCGGTGCGCGGCTGGTGGTGATGTCGCGCAAGCAGGACAAGGTCGATGCGGCCGTCGAAGCCCTCAAGGCCCACGGCGGTGAAGCCTTCGGCCACGCGGCCGATGTCCGCGATTACGCGGCCGTCGACGCCGCCTTCAAGGACACCGCGAGCCGCTTCGGCAGCATCGACGTGCTGATCTCGGGCGCGGCCGGCAACTTCCCGGCCCCGGCGATGGGCATCTCGCCGAACGGCTTCAAGTCGGTGGTCGACATCGACCTGCTCGGCACCTTCCATGTGGTGCGCGCCGCGTTTCCCTACCTGACCAAGCCGGGTGCTTCGGTGATCAACATCTCGGCGCCGCAGGCCTCGATCCCGATGGATTTCCAGATGCACGTCTGCGCCGCCAAGGCCGGTGTCGACATGGTGACCCGGGTCGCAGCGCTCGAATGGGGCGGACTCGGCGTGCGCATCAACTCGATCTCGCCGGGGCCGATCGAAGGTACGGAAGGCATGAACCGCCTGGCCCCGAACGCCGCCGCCCACGCGCTGATCCTCAACAGCGTGCCGCTGGGCTGCTATGGCAGCACCGACGACATCGCCGAAGCCGCCATGTGGCTGTCGAGCCCGCTGGCCCGCTACATCACCGGCGTGGTGTTGCCGGTCGACGGCGGCTGGTCGCTGGGTGGCGTGTCGGCGATGAGCATGGGGCTCAAGAAGGCGATGGGCGGCTGACCGCCCCGCTTGCCGATGCATCGAGTGCCACTTTAGTATCACTCGATGCGTACCGAACTGGTCACCACGCTGAAGCGGCAGGCCACCGAACTGCTATCCGAACTGGAACGGGATCGCGAACCGATCCTGATCACCCAGCACGGCTTGCCGAGCGCTTATCTGGTCGATGTCGAAAGCTTCGAGGCCTTGCAACGGCGGATGAGCCTGCTCGAAGGCATTGCCCGAGGCGAACGCGCCGTCGATGAAGGCCGCACGGCAACCGCAGCCGAGGCACGCCTTCGCATGGCGCGATGGTTGGCGTAGAGACCGAGGTCGTCTGGACCGATCCGGCGCTGGCCGATCTCGACGCCATCGGCGATTACATTGCGCTGGATAACCCGCAAGCCGCCCGAGGCCTGATCCAGCGGGTGTTTGCTCGTGTCGATCAGCTCGCCGCCTTCCCGTTGAGCGGGTCGGTCCCGTCCGAACTGGGCGACTCGCGATATCGACAGCTTGTGGAGCCGCCGTGCCGCGTGCTCTACCGTCACGATCCGAAAACCCGGCGCGTCCACATTCTTCACGTGATCCGTAGCGAGCGCCTTCTGCGGGCGGACCGCCTTGCTGCGGGCGACGATCCGTCGCCGATGTGAACGCGCAGCTCGTGAGCCCCGGAATCGGCCTGTCAGCAGATTCCCGTTGCTCACGGTTTTCGTGGGTCCGCCGTCAGCGCTGCACTTGCGACAGGATCAGCTCGATGACGCGGTCGGTGTTGTTCTCGACCAGCCAGTGATTGGCACCGCGCAGGATCTCGAACCGGTAGGGGCCGAGCACGTATTGCGCAGTGTCGTGGGCGTCGTTGGCGCTGAAGGCGAAATCCCGATTGCCCCAGGCATAGAGCGTGGGCACGGTGATCAGGCCGATGGTCTGTGACGGCGGCAGCGGATTGGTGCGGTAGTAGGCCAGTGCTGCGTTCAAGGCGACCGGATCGCTGAGGCCGTTGGCGTAGATCCGGGCCCGGTCCGCCGGCAAGCCGTAGCCGATGAGCACCAGGTTGAACACCCCCGGCCCTGCCGCCAGGATGAGGTTGGCGGCGCCGGGCATCTCGAACCACCGCGAATACAGGAAATACTCGCGCAGGCCCAGCGGATTGTCGGACGTCATGCCCAGGGCGTTGTTGTGCGGCGTGGACAGCACCGTCATCGTGTTCAGCCGCCAGGGTGCCGACGCCGCCAGCGTCCAGGCGATGGCACCGCCCCAATCGTGGCCGACGAGGTGAAAGCGGTCGGCACCAAGGGCGGTACCCATCGCCTGCGCATCGCGAGCCAGCTTGTCGAGGGTGTAGGCGCTGTCGTTCAAGGGCCGCGCGCCGGGCGAGTAGCCGCGCTGCGACGGGGCCACCGCGTAAAAACCGGCGGCGGCGATCGCCGGCAGCACGTCGCGATACTCCTCGGCGCTGGTCGGGAAGCCGTGCAGCAGCAGCACCAGCTTGCCCTGCTGCGCGACCGCCGGATCGCCGGCCGCCAGCGCATCGAACGTCAGCGCCCCAAGCTCGGGATCAACGATGTTGATCGTCCTCGCCACCACTACCGGCGGCGCGGCCTGACTGCTGGCGGGTGCCCAGAACATCAGAAAGCAGACACTCGCGAAAACGAAACGCTGCATGAAAGCCGACATGGTGGGAACTCCGTCGTGGTGCTGGATAGGCTGCCGCTTGAATATTACGATGGTAATCGTAAGAGGCTTACCCTGCTTCGGAATTGATCCGCGTCATGCATGCGGGTGAATTGCGAACGGATGCCGGATCAGCTGCCGGGCATCGTTCGCTCGATGCGCAGCCGGCGCGCCATCTCAGGTCGCGATTTCCGGCGCTTCCGGGGCCTGATAGACGCTGTCGGTCATCCAGCAGTCCTTGTATTCGCCGTCAGGCTGCTTCGACAGCTCGAAGATGTAGCGATGCAGCACGCCGATGCGATCGATCAGTTCGACGCCCTGGATGGCGACATCGCCCTGCATGACCAGCGGCAGGAGCGTGGTGCTGCGGTGGTTGAGCATGGCCGGATAACCTTCGCGGATCAGGCCGGCGAAGCGCTTGAGCGGACCGGTCTGGCTGCGGTTGCCGGGCGAGGCGAAGCCGAACACGGTGACGAAGCCGGCATCGCGTTCCGGCTGGTCGACCTTGGCGAGCGCGGCAAGCTGCAGTTGCACCACGGCGGCGGGGCTCAGGGCTGGGTCCGGTTTCGGCACGGCGGCGGTATCGGCGGCGGAAGCGGTGCCGGCCAGCAGCCACCAGAAACAGGGAATCAAGCGTGTGAAGATCGGTCTCATGACGGTTGCAACCTCGTAGACTGAAGGACAATGGGCTGCCGTCAATATAGCGCGGCCCCGGAGACTCGCCCCGATGCGCAAACCCTCAAGAACCCTCGTCGTCACCACGCTGTCCGCGACCCTGCTGGCCGCCTGCGCCACTTCGCCGCTTGGCCGCACGCAGTTGAAACTGGTGTCGGACAGCGAGCTGGACCAGCTCGGCGCCACGGCCTTCCAGGAAACCCAGAAATCGACACCGCTCAGCACCGACGGCCGCGCCACCGCCTATGTCAACTGCGTGGCCAATGCCATCATCCGGGAGGTCGGCGGCAGCTGGGAGGTGAAAGTGTTCGCCTCCAACGATGTCAACGCCTTCGCGTTGCCGGGCGGCAAGATCGGCGTCTACACCGGCCTGTTGAAGATCACCGAAACGCCGGACCAGCTCGCCGCCGTGATCGGCCATGAAGTGGCGCATGTGATCGCCGGACATTCCAACGAGCGCGTCTCGCAGCAGCAGGTCACCAGCGTCGGCCTGACCATGGCCCAGGTGCTGGTCGGCGGCGGCATCGCCGGCGGCACGGTGATGTCGGCACTCGGTGCCGGTGCCCAGTACGGCGTGCTGCTGCCATTCTCGCGGGCGCATGAAAGCGAGGCCGATCTGGTCGGGCTCGATTACATGTCGAGTGCCGGTTTTGATCCGCGCCAGGCGGTGGCGCTGTGGAAGAACATGGCCAAGGCCGGTGGCCAGAAGCCGCCGGAGTTCGCGTCCAGCCATCCTTCGGACGCCACCCGCATCCAGCAGATCGAGGAACGGCTGCCGATGGATGTGCCGCTGTACGTGAAGTCGCTCGCCGCTGGCAAGCGGCCGGACTGCAAGCGGGTCTAGCCCCCGGCGGCGACGAAGTGGCAGGCGGCGTACTGCTCCGCCCCTTCCACTTTGCGCAAGCCCGGCACGCTCTGCACGCAGGCGTGCTCGACCAGCGGACAGCGCGGATGGAACACGCAGCCCATCGGCGGCTGACCCGGATCGGCCGCCGGCCCGCCGAGCCGCTTGGCGCGCTTCGGTTTTTCGCCTTCCGGCGCGATCACCGGCACCGCTTCGAGCAGCGCCCGCGTGTACGGATGGCGAGCGCGTTCGTAGACATCCGCCGCGCGGCCTTGCTCCATGACCTTGCCGAGATACATGACCAGCACCCGGTCGGCGAGCTGGCGGACCACGGCCAGATCGTGGGCGATGAAGATCATCGCCAGTTGCCGTTCGCGCGCCAGATCGCCAAGCAAGTTGATGATCTGGGCCTGGATCGAGACATCGAGTGCCGACACCGGCTCGTCGCAGATCAAGAGCTTCGGCTCCACGATCAGCGCGCGGGCGATGCCGACCCGCTGACCCTGCCCGCCGGAAAGCTCGCTTGGCCGGCGATCGGCGATCTCGTCGCCCAGGCCCACCCGCGCCAGCAGCGCCAGCGCCCGCGACTTGCGCTGCTCGGCTGAAAGCTCCGGCATCAGCGCCTTGAGCGGCTCGGCGACGATGTCGACCACCTTCATCTTCGGGCTCAAGGAACCCAGCGGGTCCTGAAACACCAGTTGCACGTCGCGGCGCAGCGGCTTCCAGTCGCTGCGCGAGAGGCCGATCAGCTCCTGACCCTGATAGCGGATCGAACCGGCGCTGGCGCTCTGCAGGCCGACCAGGGTGCGCGCCAGCGTCGACTTTCCGCAGCCGGATTCGCCGACGATGCCCAGGGTTTCGCCGGGCTGGAGGTCGAAATGCAGATCGTCGATGGCCTTGACCACCCCGGCGCGCGCCCACGGCAGCAGGCCGCGCTTCGGGTAATGGACCCGGAGGCGGCGGACGGACAGGAGCGGAGCAGAAGCCATTGATTTCGACGAGCAAGAAAAGGGCCGACGCATTCGTCGGCCCGTGATTTTACGACGTAGCGGCGTTCCTCATTCGAGCAGCGAACGCAGCATCCACGCGGTTTTCTCGTGCAGTTGCAGGCGTTGTGTGAGCAAGTCCGCAGTCGGCTCGTCGCGCGCCTTGTCGGCCAGCGGGAACACCGAGCGCGCGGTCTTGGCGCAGGCCTCGTGGCCCTTGACCAGCTTGGCGACCATGTCCATCGCCGCCGGCACGCCTTCGTCTTCCTCGATGCTGGACAGCTTCGCGTACTGGGCATAAGTGCCCGGGGCCGGGAAGCCGAGCGCGCGGATGCGTTCGGCCACCAGATCCACCGCCAGCGAGGCTTCCGTGTACTGGCCTTCGAACATCAGGTGCAGGGTGTTGAACATCGGCCCCGTCACGTTCCAGTGGAAGTTGTGGGTCTTCAGGTACAGCGTGTACTCGTCGGCCAAGAGCCGCGACAGGCCGGCGGCGATCGCTTCGCGGTGGGCGGTCGAGATGCCGATGTCGATGTCCTGGGCGACGGCCTTGGCAGACTTCGGTTTTTTGTTTTCCTTGCTCATGCGGGGCTCCTTGAGGGGGAATGGGTGGGTGGGCGCTCAGTGGGCGGCCAGTTTCTGCTTGCGATAGTAGGAAAAGATGTCGTTGAGGTTGCGCCGCGGGCGCCAGGCGAAGGTGTCGCGGAACAGGCTGCCGTCGAGAATCACCGGGTACTTGAAGTAGTTGATCAGGTAGGGCGGGAAGAAAGCGTTCCAGTTCAGCATCGAGGCCACCAGCTTCGGCAGGCTGGGCGGCACGCTGAGCACCGGCAGCCGCCGACAGCCGCACTGGCTGACCGCTTCCTGATAGGGCACGTAATCGTCCGGTGCCACGTTGTAGATGCCCGGCTTGTTGGCCTCGAAGGCGACGACCATCGCCTCCGCCATGTCGTCGACATGCAGGAACTGCATCAGCGGCGAAAATCCGAGCAACACCGGTGCCACTTTTCGCGACAGCAGGATCGACATGCTGTTGCGCACGCCCGGCCCGAGCACGTTGCAGGGCCTGAGGATGGTGATGTTCAACTCCGGATGCTTCCAGAGATAGATGGTGGCGAGGCTTTCCAGCTCCACGGAATCGACCAGGTCCTGGGTCACTTCGCTGGCTTTCAGCGGCGCGTCCTCGTCGATCAGCGCCGGATTCCAGGCGCTGGCCCCGTAGACGAAATAGGTCGAATGGATCATCACCTGACCCACCTTGTACTTCCGGCACAGCTCCAGCAGCCGCTTGCAGCCCAGCACATTGGCGTTATAACGCTGCTGGCGGGTTTTCTCGTGGGCGAAGATGCGGCCGATGTGGATCACGGCGTCGATCTTGTGGGTCGCGAAGATGTCCTCGAAACCGCGCTTGTGCAGCTCCACCAGATAGCTCGGGATGCCGGCGTCGGTTTCGACCTTGTGGCGGAAATCGACGGCGATCACCTTGTACTTGCCGTGCAGCCGGGCGATCACCCGCTTGGCCAGCGAGCCGGCGGAACCGGTCACCAGCACGGTTTTCTTCGGGGCTGCGGGGCTTCGGCTGGCCATCAGTAAAGACTCGTGCGTTCTTCAAGGCCGACCTGGATCAGCCGGCGCAGTTCTGCTTTCACGGTTTCCACCTGTTCGGTCACTTCGGTTTCGCTGGCCGCTGGGGAAAAATGCATCGGCTTGCCGAAATTGAGATACACCCGTGCCGGCAGCGGCAGCAGGCTCGGCACGATCGGCAGGTAGGGCAGGCCCAGCAGCTTGGCGATCGGGGCCAGATTGGCGATCGCCGGCATGGTTTCCTCGCAGCCGACGATGCCGACCGGCACGATCGGCGCCCGGTGAGTCATGCTCAAGTGCATGAAACCATTGCCGAAACGCTGCAACTGGTAGCGCTTCGCGTAAAGCTTGCCGGAGCCGCGCACGCCTTCCGGGAAGACGATGATGGCTTCGTCCATGTCCAGCATCTTGGCGCAGTTGACCGGATCGCCGATCACGCCGCCGAGCGCATTCAGGAAGTTGCCGAGCCAGGGCACGGTGGGAAAGAAGCGCTCGATCATCGCCCGGGCCAGACGCGGGCCATGCGGGTTGGTGGCGGCGGCCACACCGACCAGCGCGCCATCCATCGGCAACTGGCCGCTGTGGTTGCCGATGATCAGCACCCGGCCGGTCGAGGGAATGTTCTCCAGACCGTGGGCGGTGACCCGAAAATACTTGTCATACAACCACTTGGCGGCACCCAGTGCGAGCTTGAAGGTGTCTTCGTTGTAGCCCCAAGGGTCGTAGCCGAAGCTGCCGAGCGGCTTCGGAATGCTGGCGACCAGGGCTTCGATTTCCGGGGTGACGAGGGATGCGGCGATGCGCTGCTTGACATCGAGCGAACCGAGACTGGCCATGGAATGAGATCGCTGCGACGTGCCGGCCCGCTGGAAGGGATGCGGGTCTTGAGCCGTCGTCTGCGCATCAACTTAGTGCAAAAACCACCGGCCGGGAAGGTGCCAAGGCCGGTAAACCGGCCAAAGTGCACAAATGTTTCGTGCCAACAGGACTCAGGCCGCGCGAGCCAGATAGCGATCCAGCGCCGCGCGGGCAGTCGGGCCGAGATCAACCGGCACCGTGCGCCGCGCCAGCAGATCTTCGAGCAGCATCCGCGATTTCAGCAGCAGGGTATTGCTGCCGTTGAATTCGGCAAACGCCGCGCAATCGAGGCCGGCGTAGTAGGCCACGGCCTTCATCCAGCGGCTTTCGCCGCGATCCGGATCGAAGATCAGGAACCAGGAACCCGGCTGCACCAGTTGTTCCAGCAGCTCGGTGACGTTTTCCTTGGCGTCCGGATCGGTCGAAGCGTGGATGTTCACGGGCGGCGACGACAGCGTGTCGAGCACCGGGTCCGGCGCGGTGTTGCCGGACTTGATGGTCTTCAGCGTCGACTCGAAGCCGTTCAGCGCCGCCGTCACTCTTGCTTCAGCCAGACCAACGGCCTTGAACGCGGTTTCCAGCTCGGTGCGCAGCCCCTGCACCTGGGCGTCGCCGCGCAGTTCTTCCTGGGCCGGATCGAGCATGGCCAGCACGCGGTCGAGCGAGGCGATGCCGCGCTTCCACTCAACGCTGTCGGGG
Source organism: Nevskia sp. (assembly GCA_021732745.1). GTDB lineage: Bacteria > Pseudomonadota > Gammaproteobacteria > Nevskiales > Nevskiaceae > Nevskia. Next base: position 54,274 of record JAKFUK010000004.1, read on the forward strand.
CCGTGATGCAGCAGATGCATCGCCATCATCGGCGCCCACAGCGAATTCAGCAGCGGCCGGACTTCGTCGCTGATGGTGGTGCCGCGCGTCCTGAGTTGCAGTTCCTCGGCGATGATCCGGCGCACTTTCTTGACGATCGACGCGCGGCGCGCGGCGGTCTGCGCCATCTGCTGCTCGATGAAGCGCTCGGCCTGATCGGTGCCGATCAGCTCGATTTCCGGCGGCGGCTTGCGCAGGGTTTCGGCGGCAACATCGAACTGCTTCTGGATCTGCTGCACCAGCTCGGCGATGCGGCCCATGTGCATCGGCCCGCCGACCTTGGCGGTCGAGGCCATGGTCGCCAGCTCATTGATCAGGCCACGCACCGGATGATCGGGATCGGCGACGAAGGCGATGTCCTTCAGCGCCACCTTCATCGTCGACATGCGCAGGCCGTCGAACTGCGGCCGCATGCTGTTCGGCAGGTGCGGGTCGGCCAGGAACTCGTTGAACATGTGGCCGACGAGGCTGGCGCGCTGCACGTAGGCCGTGGTCTGGCGCGGCGACCAGCCGACGATCGGCTGGCCCTGCGAAGCGGCGGCCAGATCGGCCGCCAGGCTGGCGTTCGAGTAGCCGGCATGGCTCGGTGCCGAAGCACCAAGCCGTTGCAGGCTCGACAGGGTCTGCTGATCGAAGGACGGCGACATCATCATCGACGCGGCCAGACCGACCGGTGCGCGGAACTCCGGCTGCGGGGCGGACGAACCCGACAGCGGCGCGCTCGCGAAACTCGGCGGCGGCGCGCCGAAGCTCGGCCCGGTCACCGTTTCGTTGGCGGCAGGCGCTTCATCCGCGCCACCGCCGCCACCGCTGCGGTTCGGGGCCATCGCGGCCTGCGAGGAGCGCACGCCGTTCAGCTTCAGGAAATTCAGGATCTTGGTGTAGAGATCGGCGAGTTCGCTGATCACCAGCCGATCGAACAGCTTGAACACCACCAGCTCGACATCGTGGCCGATGTTCAGGGTTTCGGCGGCCTTGCGGAACGCCAGGCAGATGGTGGCCGGTGCCAGCGCGTCCGGCGACATTGGCGCGTACAGATCCTCGATCAGCGACTTGAGCCGGCCGTTGATGTCCCAGAGCGTGGTCTTGTACAGACCCTCGGCCTTGGTCGCCATGTTCTGCACGGCGATGTCGAGATCCAGGGCATCGTCCTTCTGCAGCGACAGCTCCTGCTCCTCGACCGGCTTCACCGGCGACACGCCCTGAACATTGGGCAGACCGAAGCTGGCGGTGTAGATGTCGCCGAATTGCGTGGCCATGTTCTTCCGGCCCAGACGCACGGCGCGCATGGTGTCGAAGAACAGGCGGCGATCCTGGTTGTTGGTGGCGCGCTCGGCGAACTCGAACAGCAGATCGTCGGCCCCGTCGAACATCACGTTCAGGCGTTCACGCAGGGTTTCCACCACCTGCGCGCGCAGGGTTTCCACCAGTTGCATGGTGGCTTCGGACGCTTTCTGTTTGGCCCGGAGCATGCTGACGACCTTGGGACTGGCGCTCATGAGAGCCTCCGCCGATCCGCGCCGGCCGCACGGACGCCGTTCGCCGCTGAATCAGCGGGCGCGGTTGCGTGATCGACGGCGGGTTTGCGGGCCATGGATGGCACTGTAGGGGGCGGCACCGGGAATGCCTACCCGCTAGTCGGATTTGTCTACGTTCGATGAGCATGGCCGCGACGCGGCGGCTCAGGCGCTGGCCTGTTCGCGCAGTTGCAGCATCCACAGGCTGGCATAGGCACCGCCAGAGGCGAGCAGCTCAGCGTGCCGGCCCTGTTCGATCACCTGCCCCTGATCGAGCACCACGATGCGGTCGGCATCGGTGATGGTCGACAGCCGGTGGGCGATGACCAGCGTCGTGCGCCGCTCGGTGGCCGCCTGCAGGGCGTCGAGAATCGCGGCTTCGGCCTTGGAATCGAGCGAGGACGTGGCTTCGTCGAGAATCAGGATCGGCGGGTCTTTCAGCAGCGCGCGGGCGATGGCGATGCGCTGCTTCTCGCCACCCGACACTTTCAGCCCGCGCTCGCCGACCGGGGTGTCGTAACCCTGCGGCAGGCGGGCGATGAAGCTGTCGAGGTGGGCGAGCTTGGCCGCCCGTTCAACGTCAGCCCGCGAAGCACCTGGTCGGCCGTAGGCGATGTTGTATTCGATGGTGTCGTTGAACAGCACGGTGTCCTGCGGCACCACGCCGATCAGGGTGCGCAGCGCGTCCTGCGGCATGGCGCGCAGGTCGACGCCGTCGATGCTGATTCCGCCACCCTGCGGGTCATAGAAGCGGAACAGCAGGCGAGCGAGCGTCGACTTGCCGGCTCCGCTGGCCCCGACTACCGCCACTTTCTGCCCCGGCGCGATGGTGAAGCCGACGCCGCGCAGGATCGGCCGCGCCGGGCTGTAGCTGAATTGCACGTCGTCGAAACGGATTTCGGGGCTGGCGTTGCCGCGCGTCAGCGGCTGGGCGCCCGGCGCATCGACGATCTGCGGCGCGCGGTCCATCAGGCCGAACATCTTCTGCATGTCGGTCAGCGCGCGGCGGATTTCCCGGTAGACGAAGCCGAGGAAGTTCAGCGGCACGAACAACTGGATCATGTAGGCGTTGACCGCAACAAAGCCGCCAACCGTCATCCGGTCGAACGTCACTTCGCTGGCGGCCAGCCACATCATCGCGGTGATCGAGCCGGCCACGATCAGCGCCTGACCCATGTTCAGGGCGGAAAGCGACTGCCGGTTCTGCGAGGTCGCCTTTTCCCAGGCGGCCATGCTGTCGTCGTAGCGCTCGGCTTCCCAGCGTTCGTTGCCGAAATACTTGACGGTTTCGTAGTTCAGCAGGCTGTCGATGGCGCGAGTATTGGCCTTGGAATCCATGTTGTTGGCTTCGCGAACGAATTTCGTGCGCCATTCGGTGACCACCACCGAAAACGCGACATACAGCACCACCGACACCGCAGCGATCGCGGCAAAGCGGCCGTCGTACTGCTGCCACAGGATGCCGGCGACCAGCGCGATCTCGAACAAGGTCGGCACGATGTTGAAGGTCAGAAAGCGCAGCAGGAAACTGATGCCATCGACGCCGCGTTCGATGTCGCGACTCAGCGCCCCAGTGCGCCGCGACAGATGAAACTCCAGATCGAGCCGATGCAGATGCTCGAATACCTTGAGTGCCGCGCGCCGCTGGGCGCGTTCGGCGACCTTGCCGAACACCAGGTCGCGCAGCTCGCCGAGCAGCACGTTCAGGAAGCGGAAGCCGCCGTAGGCCAGCAACAGCGCTGCCGGCACGATCAGCACCACGCCGTCCTTCGGCGTCAGCGCATCGACGAGATTCTTCAGCACCTGCGGCAGCCAGACGCCCGCGATCTTGGCGATGAACAGCAGCGTCAGCGCCAGCGCCAGTCGCCCCGGAAACTCCGCGAGATAAGGCTTCAGCGCGACCAGCGCCTTGCCCAAGCTGGGTTCGATGACCGGCTCGCCGGCAGCGTCGCCGGTGTCAGGGGTGCGGCGACGGCTGGGAGGAGACAAGGCGAGGCAATCCGGAGCGGGCAACGGACGCTATGTTGCGCTGACTGCGGGAGATTCAAGCGTTGGCGGAACGGCGATTCTCACGCAGAGAACGCAGAGGACGCAGAGAAAAGCGAGAAAAGAACGGGATAAAGCCGCAAAAGCAGCGCTTTCCTGAGGTTTGACTCGCTTTTGCCGTTCTCTGCGTTCTCTGCGTGAGAATCGCTTCTGCCTTCAGGGCACCACGTCGCCGTCCTTCGCAACACTCGCCTGCACCGCCGCCCAGTCGATCGCCAGCGGCGTGTAGTCCTGTTTCGGCAGCTTGGCGATGGCGGCTTCCAGGGCGTCGATGCGGGCATCGGTCGCCGGGTGGCTGGACAGCAGCTCGATCGGCATCTGCGGCGCTTCCTTTTCCAGGGTGCGGAAAAAGCTGGCCATGCCGGCCGGCGCGATATCGGCGCGCACCAGCGCCTGCAGGCCGAGCCGGTCGGCCTCCGTTTCCAGATCGCGGCTGTAGCTCAAGGATCCGATCTGGTAGGCCAGCACGCCGGCCATGGCGCTGACGTCACCCAGCACCACGGTGGCCAGGGTCGCCACGCCGAGGCCGTTGATCATCGACTTCAGCGTGTGGCGCTGCTCGATGTGCTGAACCTCGTGCGCCAGCACGCCGGCCAGTTCCTCGGGCGTTTTCGCCGCCGCGATCAGCCCGCGATGCACCACCACCTGCCCGCCCGGGGCGGCGAACGCATTGATGCTGGGCTCATCCAGCACCGCCCAGTGGTACTGGTAGCGCGAGCCTTGGGTGAGCTGCTCGCCGATCTTGCGCACGGCGTCGACCGCCGGGCCTTCGTCGATCAGCTTGCCGCTCTTCTTCAGTTCGGCGACGGTCGCTTCGCCGAGCTTGGCCTCGACGTCGACCGGCACATGCGCGGCCGCCCAGTCGACCAGCGCGCCGTAGCTCCACCACAGGCCGCCGAGCAGCAGCACGATCGTCGCCGCAATGCTGCCCAGCACGATCCACTTGGTGCGGCTGCGTTGCGTGCCGCGCACATGGCGACGCAGTGCGGCTTCAAGCGCCGCCGGTGCAGTGCCCAGCAGGGTGGCGCGGGCCGCCGCATCGGCCGGCGTGATCGACATCTTCCCGGTCGGCGTGTCCCAGCCCAGATACAGACGATCGTGGTCGAAGCCGCCGGTATCGACGCTGATCCGGTCGGCGGCGATGTCCAGATCGGTCTCGCCCTCGATCTGCAAGCGGTTGCCGACGAAGCGCGCCGTCACCGGCTGGCCGGTCGCGGGCAGTTCACGGCTGTAGAGCGTGGCCGCGAAGCTGCCGTTCATCAGGAGCCGCCGTCGCCGCTGAGAATGATCCGGACCACGATGATCGCCACCACCACCAGCGCCCAGACGATGCCGATCGCGCCACCCGGCCGCCCCGCCGTCACCGCTGCCCCGAACAGGGTCTTGCCCAGGCGCTTGAGCGGCATCGACTGCAACCAGATGGTGCCCGGGCCGCTGAGCTGTGCGAAAAACAGGCCTTCGCCGCCGAACAGCGCCGATTTGAGCTTGCCGACGTAGCGGATGTCGTAATTCACGGAGTTCTGCAGCGCCACCAGGCAGCCGGTGTCGACTCTCAAGGATTCGCCCGGGGCCAGGCGCATTTCGGTCAAGGCACCGCTGGCGTGGACGAAGGCCACACCGTTGCCGGTCAGGCGCTGCATGATGAAACCTTCGCCGCCGAAAAAGCCGACGCGAATGCGCTTCTGCAGCGCCAAGCCGATCTCCACGCCGCGGGCGCCGGCCAGAAAGGCACCGCGCTGCACGATCAGCTCGCCCCCGACCGACCCCAGGTCGATCGGCACGATCTGGCCCGGGCTGGCCGCCGCAAACGCGACTCTGCGCGGCACGCCGGCATCGTTGGCGTAGGTCGCGGTGAACAGCGATTCGCCGCTGAAACTGCGGCGGATGCCGCGCCAGAAGCGCGAAAAGATGTTGGTTTCCCGGCCGCTGCCATCGCCGACTTCGGAGGAAACGGTCACGCCGTCGTCGACGTACATCATCGCCCCGGGTTCGGACACCGCGCGGCGGCCCGGTTCCAGCCGCACTTCGACGTACTGAAGATCGTCGCCGTGGATGCTGTAGTCGATCGGGTCCATGTCCATCGAGGGCGCGCTCCTTAGCTGTAAATATCTGAAAAGATTAGCGATTCATCTCGCGAACGATCTTCCAGCGGCCATCGTTCTGACGCCGCCAATACTGATCCTTGCGGGAGCTGGAGGCGAAATTGTCACTGACGTATTTCTGCATGAACTGCGCCACGACCAGCCCGGATTCCCCGGGGTAGGCGAACAGGCTCAGCTCGCTGATGCCGATTTCCACGCGCCGCTTGCCGGCGTTGACGCGCTGCTTGTAATCGCTGAAAGCGGCCTTGTCCATGCCGTCGTCGGTGCGGAAATCGGCTGCGTAATCATCGAGATAGGCCTGCGTATCGAGCGCCGACCAGCGGCTCCGCCAGTGCTCGATGGCCTTGACCAGCTGGGCGCGGTCGTCGGCCAGCCGGGATTCGCTGACCCATTCGAGCGAGTCGGCAAGGATCACCGGCGTGGCCCCCACCGACACCGTTCCTTTGAGCGCCAGCAGGTCATCGTTGGCAAAGGTCACGCAGCCTTCGCTGGAGCGCGGCGCGCGAACATAGGTTTCCGGCGGCACGCCATGCAGCCAGATGCCCGAGCCAGTGCGGCCCAGCGAGCGATCCCAGGAATTCGGGTAATTCAGCGGCAGGGCACCGCTGCCATATAGCGGCGGCAATTGATCGTCGGCCAGCCAGCCGTTGATCCGGTAGATGCCGACCGGCGTGCGCAGATCGCCCTCGCTCTGCTTGCCGAAACCGCTGCGGCCGATGCCGGCGTACAGGTTACGAACCACGCGCAGCCCACTGCGATCCTGTTCCATCAGGTAGGCGCGGCCCTTCGCGAGATCGACGACCACCGCGTGGCGCAATTCGTCGGACAGCTTCAGCAACACGGCGGGCACCAGCCCCGGTGTCGGCAGGGCCCGCAGCTTGTCGCTGCGCTGGCGGTATTCGGCGAGCAGGTCGCGCAGCTTCGGATCCTGGTCGTCGGCCAGCGGCGAGCCGATGCGGGCACCCGAGCGCAGCGCCAGCACCTGCCCGTACATGAGCTGGGCCAGGCGGAAATTTGGCTCGTCGTGGACCAGCGCGGCCAGCTGTTGGCTGGCACCGCTGTAATTGCCGCCCTGCATGGCGTCGACCGCTTGCGCCAGCCGTGTTTCCGGGTGATCGACCGGCCGCTGCTGCGCGCCGCTGCCGGCAGCGATCACCGGGCCGACGAAAATTGAAGCGACGATCAAGCCGACGCGCGCGGCGCGCCGGAAAACGCCGGAAGGCGCGATGGCAGCGATGGGTCGGGGTGTCGGTTGCAGGCCTTTGGGTCTTTAGCGCAGCGTTTCGCGGCTGATCTTCCAGCTGCCGCCCACCTGCTCCAACTCGATGATCTTGATCACTTTGTCGGAAATGGTGTCGGAGCTGTAGTCCTGCATGAAGCTGACGCTGAGATGCTGGGCGTCGATCCGGGTGATTTCCGGATTGACCACCGCCACGGCGATCGACTTGGCTTTGCCGATGCGCGCGCGGCGCTGTTCGCGCCATTCGCCAAGCGACAGACCGCCATCGGGTTTGAAGTCCGGCGCGTAGGCGGCGAGATAGGCGTCGACATCGCGGCGCGTCCAGGCCGCGGCCCAGGCATCGAGCGCCTTCAGGGCCGGATCGTTGGCGGCGACGGCTGGTGCCGGTGTCGCTGCCGGAGCCGTGGCCACTGCCGGTGGCGGCGTGGCAGCAGCAGCGGTGGTGGTGCCCGGACGGGCGCTCGGCCCGGCGGTGAGATCGCCGAGCAGAGCCAGCTTGTAGCGGGTGGTGGTGTTGCCGGCGTCCAGCGCCAGCGCCCGGTTGTAGGCGGCACCGGCCAACGCGGCGTAGATGTCGCCCAGATTCTCGTGCGCCGTCGCGTAGCTCGGATTGGTCGCCAGCGCGGCTTCCAGGGCATCGCGGGCCTTTTCGTAGTCGCCGGTCTGGGCGTAGAGCACGGCGAGGTTGTTGTAGGGCTCCGGCAACTGCGGGTAGTCGCGGGTCAGGTCGGTGAAGGCCTTGATGGCGTCCGCGTTCTTGTTCTGCTTGACCAGGATCAGGGCGCGGGTGAAACGGCCTTCGGCGTCCTGCGGGCTGCTGCTCAGGAAGCGGTCGATGCGCTTCAGCGCGCCGTCGAGATCGCCCTGGGTGATCAGGGTCTGCGCTTCTTCCACGGGCGTGGCGGCCAGAACCGGCATTCCGCTGACTGCCGCGATGAGGCCGGCGAACACCAGGCCTGCTGCACTGAGACGATAAGTCCGATTCACGCTGAGCCCTCCGGGCCTGTTTTCGACGATGATGATGGCGCGCGCTGGCAGCAGTTCAGCCCGGACCGGATCGCGCGGAATATACCAGTTGGCGTTGCCCGGACCATTGCCCCGGACGCGCTGGAAAGCCTACCGCCTGCCGCCGGATCGCCATGCAGTTGCTCATCGTCAAGACCACCTCGCTCGGCGATCTGATCCATACGCTGCCGGCGCTGACCGACGCCGTCGCCGCCGTGCCCGGCCTTGCAGTCGACTGGCTCGCCGAGCGGCCATTCAGCGAGATTCCCGGCTGGCATCCGGCCGTGCGCCGGGTGATCGCCTCCGATCTGCGGCGCTGGCGGAAAGCGCCGCTGACCACGCTGCGCAATGGCGACTGGGCGCGGTTTCGCGACGATCTGCGCCAGACCCGCTACGACTGCGTGCTCGACGCGCAAGGCCTGGTGAAAAGCGCCTTCCTGGCCAGCCGCGCCGATGGTCCGGTGGCCGGGCCGGACTTCGTTTCCGCCCGGGAGCCGCTGGCGGCGCTGTTCTACCAGCATCGCCAGCGGGTGCCGAAGCACGGCCGCGAGCATGCGATCACCCGCACCCGGCGTTTGTTCGCCGCCGCGCTCGGCTATCCGCTGCCGGCGAACCTCGACGAAGCCCCGGATGCCGGCCTCGATCGCGCCCGTTTCGCGCCACCCGATATCGCCACGCCCTACGCCCTGTTCCTGCACGGCACCACTTGGCCGAGCAAGCGCTGGCCGCTGGCGCACTGGCAGCAACTCGCCCGCTGGTTCGACGCGCGCGGCATCGCCGTGGTCCTGCCCTGGGGCAGCGAAGCCGAACGCGCCGATGCCGAAACCATCGCCGCCACCAGCCCGAACATCCGGGTGCTGCCCAAGCTCGGGCTTACCGCCGTCGCCGGCTGGATCGCCCATGCGCGGGTGATCGTCGGCGTCGACACCGGGCTGATGCACCTGGCCGCCGCCCTCGGCACGCCGGGTGTATCGCTCTACGGCCCGACCCTGCCGCAGATGACCGGTGCCTTCGGCCGCCACCAGCATTGGCTGTGCAACCACGACCAGCCGCCGACCATCGACCGCGCGCGGCCGCTGACCGTCACGGTCGAACGGGTGATCGAGCACCTGTCGACGCTGTCCTGAACCGAACGAGAACACCCATGCGCCTGCCGCTGTCCGTCACCGTCATCACCCTGAACGAGGAGCGCAACCTCGGCCGCTGCCTGAAGGCCATCGCCAACATCGCCGCGGAGATCGTCATCGTCGATTCCGGCTCCACCGACGGCACGGCGGAGATCGCCGCCAGCTTTGGTGCCACTTTCGTGTTCAATAAATGGAGCGGCTTCAATGCCCAGCGCGAATTCGGCGCGCTGCACTGCACCCAGCCCTGGATCCTGGCGCTCGACGCCGACGAGGAAGTCAGCGACGAACTGCGCGCCTCGCTGATCAAGGCGATCGGTCACGGCGACACGCCGCACGCCGGCTTCGCGTTCTCGCGCCGCACTTTCTATCTAGGTGCCTGGATCTGGCACGTCTGGTACCCGGAATGGCGGCTGCGCCTGTATCGCCGCGAAGGTTCGCGCTGGGTCAGCGAGGAACCGCACGGCTACTGCGAAGTGCAGGGATCGGTGCAGCGGATCAATGGCGATCTGCTGCACTACAGCTTCCGCAACCTCACCGAGCACCTGACGAAAACCCTGGGCTACGCCCGCACCGCAGCCGCGATCAACCATCGAAAAGGAAAGAAATTCAATGGCTTGAGGATGATCAGCGGAGCCGGCTTCCGGGTTTTCCGCGATCTGATCCTGAAATCCGGCTGGCGCGACGGCTGGCGCGGCGTGCTGATCGCGATGATCGGCGGCTATTCGTCGTTCGCCAAGCAGGCGTTTCTGTATGAGGCCGAGCTGGAAGCGAAGAAGCCACCATCGTAGGGCGGGTCGCGACCCGCCATCGACGGTTGCGCCGAAGCCCAAACGGCGGTCGCGCCCCACCGTTTTGACGGTTGCGCAGGGTTCAAGGCGGGTCGCGACCCGCCCTACGCTCGGCGGTAGACATCCTCGGCACCAGGCGGCCGGTGCTTGAAGCGCCGATGGGTCCAGAAATACTGCTCCGGGCACTTCAGCACCGCGTCCTCGATCAGGGCATTGATGCGCCGGGCATCGGCCACGTCATCGCCGCTCGGAAAATTCTCCAACGCCGGCTGCACGGTGACGATGTAGCGGCCGTCGGTGCGCTGGCCGAAGAACGGCACCACCTTGGCGCGGCCGAGGGTCGCCAGCTTCGCGGTCGCGGTCAGCGTCAAGGTCGGCACGCCGAAGAACGGCACGAAGATCGCGCCCGGCACTTCCAGGGTCTGGTCCGGCCCGTACCAGACCGCGTTGCCGGTTCTGAGTGCGCGCAGCAGGCTTTTCAGATCGTCCTTCGGAAGCGCCGGACGGCCGGAGCGCTCGGCGCGCCAGCGGTGCATCCACCAGTCGACGAAGGCATTGTCGGCCGGCCGGTACATGGCGTGGAACGGCCGCTTTTCCAGACAGATGCCGCGCGCCGCGATCTCCAGCTGGGTGAAATGCCCGGTCAGCAGCAGCACGCCGACGCCGTCGGCATGGGCGGCGTCGAGATGCTCGATGCCGCGCACTTCAACGAGGCCACGCAGCTTGGCGTCCGGTGCCAACCAGGCCAGCAGCGCCTCGAACAGCCCCATGCCCAGCGCCCGGAAATGGCCTTCGACCATGCGCGCGATGGCGGGCTCGTCGGCTTCCGGAAAGCACAGCCGCAGGTTGATGCGGACGATCCGCCGCCGGCTCGGCAGCAGCCGCCACACCGCCCAGCCCAGACCTGAACCGATCGCCAGCAGCCAGGACACCGGCAGCCAGCACAGGGCCCGGCCGATGCCGAGCAGCGTCCAGGCCAGCCACCAGCGCGGATGCAGCAGGGCGCGCGGCAGCGGCGCGGTTTCAGGCTTGTTGGTCATCGCCGCAGTTTATCGTTGCGTGCCTGTCGATAGCCCCCCATCCTTGCCCTGTGCGCCACTTCTACACACTCCTGCTCTACCTCGCAGCGCCGTTCGCGCTGCTGCGCCTGCTGTGGAAAAGCCGGCAACTGGCCGGCTATCGCGGCCGCATCGGTGAGCGTTTCGGCTTCGTGCCGCGCCCCTCCGGTGATGCCATCGCGGTCTGGGTGCATGCCGTGTCGGTCGGCGAAGCGCTGGCCGCGCAGCCGCTCATCGAAGCACTGCTCGCGCGCTACGGCGAGCGCAGCATCTGGGTCACCACCACCACGCCGACCGGTTCGGCGCGCGTCATCGCCGCCTTCGGCGATCGCGTCCATCACAGCTACGCGCCGTACGATCTGCCCGACGTGGTCAGCCGCTTCCTCGATCGCGTGCGCCCGGCGCGCTTCGTGGTCATGGAAACCGAGCTGTGGCCGAACTTGTTCCGCGCCTGCTGCGTTCGCGGCATCCCGCTGACCATCGCCAACGCCCGCCTGTCGCCGCGCAGCTTCCGGGGCTACGGCCGGGTGCGCGGTTTCGCCCGCGACACCCTGTCCGACGTGACCATGATCGCCGCGCAATCGAAATCCGACGCCGCCCGCTTCCGCACCCTGGGCGGCGTGCGCGAGCGGGTGCGGGTGATCGGCAATCTGAAGTTCGATCTGAACCTGCCGGAGGCCAGCCTCGACGACGGCAGCCTGTTGCGCGCCCGTTTCGGTGCCCGCCCGGTGTGGATCGCCGCCTCGACGCACGATGGCGAGGAAGCCGCCGCACTCGATGCCCACGCCGCCCTCGTCGAACTGCAACCGGACGCGCTGCTGGTGCTGGTGCCGCGTCATCCGCAGCGTTTCGACGCTGTCTGGTCGCTGATCGAGGACACCGGCTTGCGCAGCGAACGGCGCTCGCGGCTCGCCGCGCTCGACAAATCCGGCCACGCGCCGGACCTGTCGGCCGCCCAGGTGTTCCTCGGCGACAGCATGGGCGAGATGTTCCTGTATCTGGCGATGGCCGATGTCGCCTTTGTCGGTGGCAGCCTGGTCGACGTCGGCGGTCACAACGTGCTGGAACCCGCCGCCCTCGGCCTGCCAGTGCTGTTCGGGCCGCAAATGCACAACTTCGAGGCGGCGCGGGCGCTGCTGCTGGAAAAGATCGCCGCCGTCGAAGTGGCGGATGCCGCCCAGCTCGCCGAAGAACTGGCCGTGCTGCTCGCCAGCCCGGATCGCTGCCGGGCGATGGGCGCAGCCGGTGCGGCGGCGGTCGCCGGCAATCGCGGTGCGCTGAAGCGGCTCTTGACCATCATCGAGGCGCAGACGCCGTGCGATTGAAGGCAACCGCTTTTAGCGCGGAGGCTCCGAGAAAAGTAAAGAGGAGAACGCGGAAAAGCACAAGACTTTCAATGGCTTTTGCTGTTCCGCGTCCTTTCTGTTGTCTCCGCGCCTCTGCGCTGAAAGCTGTTCAAGCACCGTCCCGATGAACCACGCAGACGACCTCGTCATCGTCCGCCCCGAAGGCCTCTACTGCCCGCACGGCGATTTCCACATCGACCCCTGGCGCGGCGTGCCGCGCGCGGTGATCACCCACGCCCACGCCGACCATGCCCGGGGCGGCAGCCAGCATTACTGGGCCGCCGCCCGCGGCCATGCCCTGCTGCGCGAACGGCTCGGCAAGCAGGCGCAGATCACGCCGCTGGCTTACGGCGAAGCAGTCCGCTTCGGCAAGGTGACCGTATCGCTGCACTCGGCCGGGCACATCCTCGGCTCAGCACAAGTGCGCATCATTCATGACGATGGGCGCATCTGGGGCGTGTCCGGCGACTTCAAGCGCGATCGCGATCCGAGCTGCGACCCCTTCGCGCCGTTCGCCTGCGACACCTGGATCACCGAAGCCACCTTCGCGCTGCCGATCTACCGCTGGACCGATACCCGCGAAATCGCCGCCGAAATCTTCGACTGGTGGCAGGCCTGCAAGGCTGACGGCCAGAGTGCGGTGCTGTTCTGCTACTCGCTCGGCAAGGCCCAGCGGGTGCTGGCCGAACTCGTTGAATTCACGGACGAAACCGTCTACGTCCACGGTGCCATGCCGGGCCTGATCAAGGCCTACCGCGCCGCCGGCATCCGCATGTTGCCGACGGAAGCGGTCGGCAATATCCCGAAAGGCACGTCCTTCGCCGGCAAGCTGGTGCTGGCCCCGCCGGGTGCGTCCGGCACACCGTGGATGAAGCGGCTGCACCCGTACTCCACCGGCTTCGCCAGCGGCTGGATGCGGGTGCGCGGCGGCAAGCGCCGGCTCGCCTACGATCGCGGCTTCGTGCTCAGCGACCACGCCGACTGGGATTCCCTGCTGCGCACCATCGACGACACCGGTGCCCGCCGCGTGCTGGTCACCCACGGCCACGGCGACGCGCTGATCGCCCACCTCACGGCGCGCGGCATCGAGGCGTCGATGCTGGCGACGAAGTTTGAAGGCGAGGCGGGCGCGGCGGTGGATACAGAGGCCGATGAGGCTGTTGAACCGGGCTGAACCTGGCCGCGCCGATCCTCTACAGTTGCCGTGCCCGCCAGCCGCGATCATGGAGCCCGCGATGACTGAATCCCTGAGTACGCTGTTCCGCAAAGCCTCCCAACTCGATCAAACCGATCGCGCAGCGCTGGCCGGCCTTCTGCTTGAAAGCCTTGACCCGGCAAGCGATGCATCGGTCGAAGCCGTCTGGGCGGCCGAGGTCGAGCGGCGTGTTCGCGAAGTCGATCAAGGGCTGGTCCGGACTGTGCCCTGGGAGGCCTTGCGCGATCGGCTCGACGCGCGCGGACAGGCGCGTGATCGCAATTGAATTTCACCCTGCGGCGGCAGAGGAAGTCGAGGCAGCCGAAGCTTGGTATGGCGAGCGAAACCCACTTGCTGCGGATGCGTTCAGGGCGGAATTGAGCCGCGCTGTCGAGTCGGTTCGTAACGGTCCAGAGCGCTGGCCCCGACATCTGTCCGGCACCCGTCGCCATCATTTCCGCTGGTTTCCATTCAGCCTGATCTATCGCATCGAGACCGCTCGTATCCTCGTCGTCGCGGTCGCGCACCATCGACGCAAGCCGGGTTACTGGCGCGAGCGCAGCACACCCACCTGATTCATTTCGTTTGATTCCGACCCCATGCCCACCGGCTCCTGCCTCTGCGGAAACATCCGCTACCAATTCGACCAGCCGATATCGCGCATCGGGCTCTGTCACTGCCAGATGTGCCGCAAGGCCTCCGGCACCGCGTTTGCTGCCAATGCGCCGGTGCCGCGCAGCGAATTCCGGCTGCTTTCGGGCATGGAATGGCTCAAGGCCTATGCCTCCAGCCCGGGCAAGAAGCGCTGGTTCTGCGGCAACTGCGGCTCGCCGGTGTACAGCGAATCGGCGAGCTATCCGGACCTGGTCCGCATCCGCCTGGGCTCGCTCGATCAGCCGGCCGGGCGGACGCCGGACTATCACTACCTGCTGAGCGCGAAGGCCGACTGGGACCTGACGGCCGATGACTTGCCGCGCTTTGGCGACGATTAGCTGCCGTGAGGCGTTCGGCGTGAGGGGTGAGGCGGGTCGATGAAGCGCTTCGCGGCGCTGTATGCCCGGCTTGACGATAGCCGCGCCACCTCGGCGAAGGTCGAGGCGATGCGCGCCTACTTTGCGGAAACGCCGGCCGCCGACGCCGCCTGGGGTCTGTATTTCCTGACCGGGCAGCGGCTGAAGCGGCTGATCGCACCGTCCCTGCTGCGCGCCTGGATCAGCGATGCCACCGGGCTCGCTCCGGCGATCGTCGAGGAGTGCTACGCCCACGTCGGCGATCTGGCCGAAACCCTGGCGCTGCTGCTCGATCGTGCCGGGCGCCCGCAGCCGCTGATCGAGCGCGGGCTGGCCGAATGGGTGGCCTGGCTGCTCGTGCTGCGTGATCGCGATGTCGATGCACAGCGCGCCGCGCTGCTCGATGTCTGGGCGCGGCTGCCGCTCGACGAGTGCTTCCTGTTCAACAAGCTGCTGACCGGCGCGCTGCGGGTCGGCGTGTCCAGCGGGCTGGCGGCGCGGGCCTTGGCGCAGCACGCCGGGCTCGATGACACGCTGATCGCGCAGCGGCTGATGGGCGACTGGCAGCCGTCAGCGGCTGCCTTCGCAGCGCTGCTGGCACCGGGCAGCGCCGAAGCCCATCCCTCGCAGCCCTACCCGTTCTGCCTCGCCAGCCCGATCGAGGACGAAGGCCTGCCATCCGGCCTCGGGGCGGCGTCCGAATATCTTGCCGAGTGGAAATGGGACGGCATCCGTGGCCAGCTGATTCGCCGCGCCGGGCAGACCTTCCTGTGGTCGCGCGGCGAAGAGCTGCTCAATGGCCGCTTCCCGGAAATCGAGGCGGCGGCGACGCAGTTGCCCGACGGCACGGTGCTCGACGGCGAAATCCTCGCGCACGACGGCACCGCCGTGCTGCCGTTCGCGAAGCTGCAAACGCGGATCGGCCGCAAGACTGTCGGCAAGAAGCTGCTGGCGGAAGCGCCGGTCGCCTTCGTCGCCTACGACTTGATCGAATGGCAGGCCGAGGATTGGCGCGCGCGGCCGCTGTCCGAGCGGCGCGCGCAGCTTGAAACCGTCGTCACGGCGACTGCCGAACCGCACCTGAAGCTGTCGGAAGCCGTGATCGCCGACAGCTGGGACGCGCTGGCTGCATCCCGTACGCAAGCCCGCGAACGCGGCGTCGAAGGCCTGATGCTGAAACGCCTCGATTCTGCGTACCAGACCGGCCGCCGTCGCGGTGCCTGGTGGAAATGGAAGCTCGACGCCATGCATATCGACTGCGTGTTGGTCTATGCCCAGGCCGGGCATGGTAGGCGCGCCAACCTCTACACCGACTACACCTTGAGCGTCTGGGAAGGTCCGAATGCTGGCGAAGGCCTGCTGCTGCCGGTCGCCAAGGCCTATTCGGGGCTGACCGATGCCGAGCTGACCAAGATGGACGGCTGGATCAAGAAGCACACGCGCGAAAAATTCGGGCCGGTGCGCAGTGTCGAGCCGGTGCAGGTGTTCGAGATCGCTTTTGAAGGCATCCAGGCATCGACGCGCCACAAGGCCGGGATAGCACTGCGCTTTCCGCGCATCGCCCGCTGGCGCACCGACAAGCCGGCGCATGAAGCCAACACGCTGGCTGATCTGAAAATGTTCCTGAAGCTCTGAAGTCAGTAGGTCGGCAATCCTTTGCCGACATCGCTTGCGGTGATGGCGCGCGGCGGCAAGGGATTGCCGCCCTACGTTAGGCTGTCGCGGAATCGTTCCCGTCCGCTTCCCTGCGATGACCTCCCCCCCACCCTCCACCCGCGCCATCTGGCTGCTGATGCTGTCCTCGGCCGCGATCCTGGCGCTGACCATGGGGGCGCGGCAGTCGCTGGGCCTGTTCATCCAGCCGATCGTCGACAGCACGGCGACCAATGTCGTGTCCCTGAGCTTCGCGCTTGCCATTGGCCAGTTCGTCTGGGGCGCGGTGCAGCCGGTGTTCGGCGCGATTGCTGACAAGACCGGCTCGGTCGCGGTGGTGGTCTGGGGTGGCTTGCTGATGGCGGCCGGCTTGGGTGCTGCGACGATGTTCACCTCGGAACTCGGCCTGACCGTGACCCTCGGCGTGATGAGCGCCGCCGGTGCTGGCGCGGGTGCGTTCTCGATCCTGATCGGTGCCACGTCGCGGCAACTGCCGCCGGAGCGTCGGGCGTTTGCGGCCGGCTTCATCAATGCAGGCGGTTCGTTCGGGCAGTTCGTGTTTGCCCCGATCGCGCAGGCGCTGATTGCGGCGTTCGGCTGGGTGGCGGCGATGTGGTCGATGGCCGCGACCACCTTGCTCACCCTGCCGCTGGCGCGCGCGCTGGGCGGCGCAGCACTACCCGAACCGGCTGGCGCACCGGCACCGATCACCCTGTCCGAACAGATCGCCATTGCCCTGCGCGATCGCAGCTACTGGCTGCTGCATCTCGGCTTCTTCACCTGCGGCCTGCACATCGCCTTTCTGGTCACCCACCTGCCCGGCGAAGTGGCGCTTTGCGGTCTGCCGGCCGGTGTCTCTGCAACTTCGCTGGCCTTGATCGGCCTGTTCAATATTGCCGGCAGCCTCACGGCCGGTGCCCTGGGCCAGCGGATGCGGATGAAGACGATCCTGGCGGCGGTCTATGCCTTGCGCGCGCTGTTCATCGGCCTGTTCCTGCTGCTGCCGCGCACGGCGCTCACTTTCTATCTATTCGCCGCCGCACTCGGCTTCACCTGGCTGGCCACCGTGCCGCCGACCGCAGGCCTGGTCGGCAAGCTGTTCGGCAGCCGTTATCTCGGCACCCTGTTCGGGCTGACCCTGCTCAGCCACCAGATCGGCGGCTTTTTCGGCGCCTGGCTCGGCGGCATCGCGATCAGCCGTTTCGGCGACTACTCGTGGATGTGGATCGCCGACATGGCATTGGCCCTGCTCGCGGCCCTGTTCTGCCTGCCAGTGCGGGAAGCGCGGCTGGCGCTGCCGAACCCGGCTTGAAGAAGCCTCAGGCCGGCACCGGCCGGCGTCGCGCGCGCAGGATGCCGTCGCCACCGTAGATCACCAGCGCCATCCAGATCATCGCAAAGCCAATTGCCCGGGTTTCGGTGAACGGCTCGTGGTAGAGAAAAATGCCGAGCAAGAGCTGCATGGTCGGGCCGATGTACTGGATCAGGCCGACGGTGGAATACGGGATCAGCCGCGCGCCAAACGCGAACAGCGCCAGCGGAATCGCGGTGACCAGACCACCGGCGAACAGCATCACGTCGATCAGCAGCGTGGTGTTGCCGAAAGCCCCGCTGCCGTTCACTTCCAGCCAGATCAGGTAGATCGCGGCGAACGGCGCGATCAGCAGCGTTTCGGCACCGAGGCCGGCGATGGCATCGACCTTCACCATCTTGCGGATCAGCCCGTACATCCCGAACGACAGCGCCAGACTCAGCGCGATCCACGGCAGCTTGCCGGTCTGAAGGGTCAGCCAGGCCACGCCAGCGAAAGCGAAAGCCACCGCCAGCCACTGCGGGCGATTGAGGCGTTCCTTGAGGATGACCACGCCGAGCAGCACATTGACCAGCGGATTGATGAAGTAGCCGAGGCTGGTTTCCAGCACATGGCCGGAGTTCACGCCCCAGACGTAAACGATCCAGTTGACGCTGATCAGCAGCGCGGTGATGAACAGCCGCAGCCGGGTCGGGCCATCGGCGAGTGCGGTGCGGACATTGCCAAGCTGGCCGCGCGCACCGAGCCAGAGCATCACGAACAGGCAGCACCAGAGCAGCCGGTGAGACATGATCTGCAAGGCCGGCACGCTGTTCATCGGCTTCAGATACAGCGGCAGCAGCCCCCAGATCAGGAACGCGCCGATGGCGGCGGCATGACCGCGATTGAAGGACGAAACGGGGGCAGCCACAACCGGGGTCGACATGGGTTCCTCGATGGCGGATCGGCCACCGCAAGCTCTGAGGCGCGGGATGATACGCCTGCCTCTCCTCAGCCCCTGTTGCAATGCCGACTCCTGCCGACATCGTTGCCTGGTACGCCCGCCAGGGCTGGACCGTGTTCGACTTCCAGCGTGCCTGCTGGAACGCCTACGGCCGCGGCGAATCCGGCCTGATTCACGCCCCGACCGGTTACGGCAAGACACTCGCCGCCTGGCTCGGCCCGCTGCTCGAAGCGGAGGGCGCGGACGAACCGATCCGCGCGCTGTGGATCACGCCGATGCGGGCGTTGGCCGCTGACACCGCCGCCAACCTGCAAGCGGCCTGCGATGCGCTGTCTGTGCCGTGGAAAGTCGAATGCCGCACTGGCGACACGTCTTCCGGCGCGCGTGCGAAGCAGCGCAAACGCTTGCCGCAATGCTTGGTCACCACGCCGGAGTCGGCGTCACTGCTGCTGTCCTATGCCGACCTGATTCCGCAATGGCGCGGCATCCGTGCCGTGATCGTCGATGAATGGCACGAGCTGCTTTCGACCAAGCGCGGCGTGCAGACCGAACTGGTGATCGCGCGGCTGCGGGCGCTTGCGCCGGGGCTTCGGGTGTGGGGCTTGTCGGCGACGCTAGGCAATCTCGACGAGGCGCTCGCCGCGCTGCTCGGATCATCCAACCCTCTCCCCCCGGGAGAGGGTGGCGCGCAGCGCCGGGTGAGGGCGCGCGGCCAGACCTACGGTGCCGATCTCCCCAAGACCCTCCACATCGAAACCCTGATTCCCGACGCCGTCGACCGCTTCCCCTGGAGCGGCCACATGGGCCTGCCGCTGCTGCCGAAAGTCGCCGAAGTACTTGATCGCGCCGGCAGCACCCTGGTGTTCACCAACACCCGCGCCCAGGCCGAGCGCTGGTTCGAAGCGATCCAGATGATTCGCCCCGAGCATGCATCGGCGCTGCATCACGGCTCGATCGACGCCGAGGCGCGAGCAGCCGTCGAACAAGGCCTGAAGGACGGATCGTTGCGCGTGGTGGTGGCGACCAGTTCGCTCGACCTGGGTGTGGACTTCTCGCCGGTCGAACAGGTCGTGCAGATCGGCGGGCCGAAGGGCGTGGCGCGGCTGCTGCAACGCGCAGGGCGTTCCGGCCATCAGCCGGGGGTGGCCAGTCGCATCGTCTGCGTGCCGACCCATGCGCTGGAACTGGCCGAGTTCGCGGCGGCGCGCATGGCGGTCGAACAGCGGCGCATCGAAGCGCGCTCGCCGCTGGTCAACTGCCTGGACGTGCTCGCCCAGCATGTCGTCACCCTGGCGCTGACCGGCACCATCACGGCCGATGCGATCCGCGCCGAGATCGCCACCACCCACGCCTACGCCTGCCTGCCCGACGCCGAATGGCAGTGGGTGCTCGATTTCGTGATGCGCGGCGGCGCGCTGCACGCCTACCCGCAGTTCCGGAAAGTGATCGCCCGCGACGACGGCGTGCTGATGGTGGATGACGCCACCGTCGCCCGCCGACACCGGATGAGCGTCGGCACCATCACTTCGGATTCGATTATGCGGGTGAAATACTTAAGCGGCGCGGGCGTGGGATCAGTCGAGGAAAGCTTCATCGCCCGGCTCAAACCCGGCGAAAGCTTCCTGTTCGCCGGCCGCAAGCTGACCCTGGTGCGGGTCAAGGACATGGCCGCCTACGTGAAGCCGGGCGGCAAGAGCCAGACGATCCCGCGCTGGAACGGCGGCAAGATGCCGCTGTCATCGACCTTGGCCGCGAGCCTCGTCGAACTGCTGGCCGAGGCCGACGACCCTCGTAGGTCGGGCTTCAGCCCGACGGCTCAATCCCCCGAAATGCAGGCCCTCGCCCCATTGCTGGCGATCCAGCAACAGTGGTCACAACTGCCGCGCCCCGGCCTGCTGCTGGCCGAGCGCGCCACTTCGCGCGAAGGCGAGCACCTGTTCGTCTACCCGTTCGCCGGCCGCCACGTTCACGAAGGCCTGGCCGCGCTGCTGGCCTGGCGGCTGTCGAAGATCGCCAAGATCACTGCGACCTTGACACCCAATGACTACGGCTTCGAACTGCTGGCCGAAAAGCTGCCGCCGCTCGATGGCGCATCACTGAAAGCGCTGCTGTCACCGACCGATCTGGACCTCGACCTGCCCGCCAGCCTCAACGCTGCCGAAATGGCCAAACGCCGCTTCCGCGAAATCGCCCGCGTCGCCGGCCTGGTGTTCGAGGGCTATCCGGGCAATGGCAAGACGGTGAAGCAGGTGCAGGTGTCATCCGGCCTGCTCTACGACGTGCTCACCAAGTACGACCGCGACAACCTGCTGACCCGCCAAGCGCTCGCCGAAGTGCTCGAACACCAGCTCGACTACCGCCGCCTGCGCGACGCCGTGCAAACGATCAGCACGCAGGACGTGACGATCATCGACACGCCGCGCTTCACGCCGTTCGCGTTCCCGCTGTGGGCGGAGCGGATCGGTTCGCGGCTCAGCACCGAGGACTGGAAGGACCGGGTGCAGAAGATGGCCGCCAGCCTCGAAAAAGCCGCCGCCCGCTGAATGCGCCGCCACAAGCCCTCTCCCCCCGGGAGAGGGTTGGGTGAGGGGCTGTCCTCATCGAAAAGCGCATCAGCAAGAATTCAACCCGCCTTAGTGGCAGCATCGGAACACCAACAACAACGAGCCCACACGCCATGTCGAGCCAGAAACAAGACCCGTCCGCCCGCGTCGCCAAAGTCCCGCGCGACAAGAACAACGACTACACCGCCGACGCCGCCACCGCCCGCCGCGACTTCGTGCGGGCGCAGACCGGAACCGCGCTCGAACACGTCGGCCAGTACTCGTTCAGCCCCGGCGTGCTGCCCGGCAACATCGAGAACTTCATCGGCGTCGCCCAGGTGCCGATCGGCCTCGCCGGCCCGCTGCGCATCAATGGCGAACACGCCAACGGCGATTTCTACATCCCGATGGCCACCACCGAAGGCACGCTGGTGGCCAGCTACAACCGCGGCATGCGGCTGCTCAGCGAACACGGTGGCGTGAAATGCACCGTGGTCGACGATCACATGCAGCGCTCGCCCGTCTTCAAGTTCCCGGACGCGCTGGCCGCGAAGCGCTTCGGCATCTGGCTGGACGCCAACATCGACGGCATCCGCGCGGCGGCGGAAGCCACCACCCGCATCGGCCGCCTCGAACGGGTGATGCAGTTCGCGATCGGCAACCTGCGCTACCTGCGCTTCGACTACACCACCGGTGACGCCGCCGGCCAGAACATGGTCGGCAAGGCGACGCTCGCCGCCTGCGAATGGATACAGCGCGAGCACCCGGATCATCCGGACTACATGCTGTCCGGCAACATCGACACCGACAAGAAGCACTCGCAGATCAACACCCTGCTGACCCGCGGCAAGCGCGTGGTCGCCGAAATCACGCTCAAGGATTCGATCCTGCAACCGCTGATGGGCGTCACCGCCAAGCAGTTGTTTCACGCCCGCCAGATCAGCCAGGCCGGCGCCTTCATGGCCGGCTCATCGAACAACGCCGCGCACGCCGCCAATGGCATCACCGCGCTGTTCATCGCCACCGGACAGGACGTTGCCAACGTCGCCGAATCCCATGCCGCCACCACCTACTGCCAGCTGCTCGACAACGGCGACTACTACTGGTCGATCACGCTCACGTCGCTGATCTGCGCCACGTACGGCGGCGGCACCGGGCTGCCGACGCAGCGGGAGTGTCTGGAAATGCTCGGCTGCTATGGCAAGGGTGGGGCGCTGAAGTTTGCGGAGATTTGTGCGGGCGTCGTGCTCGCTGGCGAGACTTCACTCAGCTCCGCGATTCTGGCGGGGGATTGGGTTTCTTCGCATGATCAGTTGGGGCGCAATCGGCCTTGAATGAAAGCCTCGGAGTGCACGATGGCCCGGATCACCGTTCGTAATCTCGAAGACAGCGTCAAGCTGCGCTTGCAGGCTCGTGCACGCAGTCACGGCAACAGCTTCGAAGAGGAAGTCCGCAGCATGCTTCGCAATGCGGTGCGAGATGAAACGCCTGCCAAAGCCGGGCTCGGCACCCGCATTTCGGCGATGTTCGCCCGCGACGGTCTCGACGAGACGTTTCCCGAAGTGCGTGGCGGGCCGGTGCTTCCGGCCGAGTTCGAGCCGTGATTGTTTTCGGTGCCAACGTAATGTCCTGAACTACGCGGCGACCGCATAGCTGCATCTTTCGTTTAACGAAGTTCGCAAACTCGAAGCTACTTGCACTCGGCCGACAAGTCAGCGAGGCCTTTCACAACTCTGGGTTTGGGCATTGCTCGAAAAGTGCTCGAACGCGCATAAGGTCTTATACCGTTCGTCGGTTTTACTGGAGTCTTTTTGGCCGACTTTTTAAAAAATGCTGCAATTTCATTGCTTTAGGCGCAGTTAGGGCGGCCAATAAATTCAGTCTAAACGCCAACTTAGGTTGCTTGTCCACAGCTTGTCCACCATCCACTCAATCACTGTGCACAGCTTTAGACACAGCATGTTGGGGTTGACCGCAGTTTTAACCCCGATATATTGAGAACTCGGAAAGCAAGAAGCCCCACCCGACTGGAATCGGATGGGGCTCCGCTTCTTGCCTACCGCGGAGGGTTACTGGGTAGTTCCCCCTCCAACCGCTAGACAGCTCTTGCTCGTTGTCAGTGGCCGGGTCGAAATGCCTGCCCGTCACTTTTTCAGGAGGTAACCATGATCTTTAACAAGATCTGGCCGATTTACGTTCGCGAATACCGTCGCCGTAGGTTCGGCGTTTGGGAATTCGTCTGCGCTCATCGCCGCCGCAGGCCGCGTCGCTGACCTTTCACTGCGTGCTTTTTACACCGCAAATTGCGCGCAGTGCAACTGCTGATTGAAACAAGATCGAGAAGTCCTCC
This sequence comes from Nevskia sp., assembly GCA_021732745.1. GTDB lineage: Bacteria > Pseudomonadota > Gammaproteobacteria > Nevskiales > Nevskiaceae > Nevskia. Next base: position 77,548 of record JAKFUK010000004.1, read on the forward strand.
TGACAGGCGGGTAACTGTCAGGAGGTGTCTTCTTGAAAGAAATTTAGGGGCAAGGGTCAAGTTATCGGCGAAATTTGTTCCTTGCCAGCAAGCTGCTTCATATTTTTCGCGCTATTGCGTAGCCCGCGTAGGTCGGGAAAGCGGCTTCATCGCGCATCCCGACGGATTCGGTGCCGACAGCTCTGATTGATCGGCCACATCGCACTATTTCGCGCTATCGCGCGAGTTACTTTCTTCAACCGCTGAAGAAAGTAACCAAAGAAGGGCGGCCCAGGCATGTCGTCGACTCGCGAGAAGCAAAAGCGCGAGTCGATGCCCTGCGCTTCTCGCGCTCTCCGGGGTACCGCGCTGACGGGCCATCCATGGCCCGGCATCGCTCAGCGGGCATCCATGCCCGCTGCCCCCTCCGATCGCTGCGATGCTCGGCGCCATGCAATGGGGAGAGATGCAAAAGCCAAATCAAAAGCCGAAGCGACAGCGGCGGCACCGCTCCTCATCCGTCATACCGGCGAAAGCCGGTATCCAGAGTCGTGAAGTGCGGCGCTCAAGGGCACTAGATACCGGCCTTCGCCGGTATGACGCTTTTGACGTGGCATTGGACTTTGCTGTTCACGTTCGGCCCTCTGCTTGACGCCGAGCATCGCAGCGATCTCTGGGGGCAGACGGCATGGATGCCCTGTCCGCGCGGTACCCCAGAGATCGCGAGAAGCACAGGGAATCGGATCGCGCCTTTGCTTCTTGCGATCCGACGGCATGCCGAGGGCCTGTTTTCTTTGCCTACTTTACTTTTGCGCCAATAGAAAGTGAGCCGCGCGATAGCGCGAAAAAGCTGCGCTGAAGCTAGTGAGGTAGCCCGGAGAGAGCAACGCGAAATCCGGGCTACGCGCGCTGTTCAGGAGTGGTCAACAGATTGCGATGGGCGGCTCACAGCGTGGCCTGGCTCGGGCGAGTGACCATGGTGGTCTGCTGAAGCAGCGCAGTCACCACACCTCAAGCCCACGCTCGGGTCGATATATGCCCGATCACGCACGGACGGCGCGCGTGCGCAGGCCAAGCCGCTGTGCTGCCGGTCGGTGCCTTCCATCCGTCAGCATCCGGTGCGGCGGAGCGGCCGCCGATAATCCGCCGAATATCGAACGCCAACCACCGTGCTGCCGTGATTCCGATGGATGTCACCGCCGTCAACCCCGAGATCAGTGCGCGCTATCAGGCGTTCACCGAGAGCGAGAACCAGCGTCTGCTGCGCGCCTCGTACGTCACGGGCTGCGTGATGTTCGTGCTGGCGCTGCTGACCGAGCACTATGGTCTGGGAGCCCGCTTCGATCCGGTTGCGATCGCTGCCGCCATCGGCTTCGTGCTGATGCAGTGCGCCGCTCTCACCGTGGGAATGATGCGCGGTCTTGCTGCACCGGGCGACCGGCTGCGCGGCTTTCTCGTCGCCATCAACGGTCTGATGTGGGTGTTGCTGAGCGCGGCCCATACCGGAGCCGGCGACACTTCAGCCTACGGACAGGAGTTCGTGCTGGTTCAACTGGCGTTCTGCTTCGGCTTTTCGGGGCTGTCGCAGCGCGCTGCCGCCGGTGCCGGGTTGAGCATCGCCGTCGCGCTGCCGTTGGCGCTGATGCTCGGCGGAGCGGTGGAGACGGTCGCCATCGTGCGTGCGGCGTTCGTGATGCTCGGCGTCAACGTGGTCGGCATTGCAGGCCGGCATTGGCTGGAAATGTCGCAGCGCGCGCAGTTCATGGCGCAACTGTCGCTGAAGACGCAGGCGACCACCGATCCGCTCACCGGTCTGGCCAACCGCCGGGGCATGCAGCAAGGGCTCGAGGCCGCGATTCACTTTGCCTGGCGCGAAGGCCAGCATCTGGCGGTGATCCTGCTCGATCTCGATCGCTTCAAGCCGATCAACGACCGCTTCGGACACGAAGCGGGCGACGCGGCGCTGCGCGAGGTCGCGCGTCGGCTGAAGACCGTGGCGCGGCGCAGCAACGATATCGTCGCTCGCCTTGGCGGTGACGAGTTCGCGGTGGTCTGCGTCGCACCGCAGATCGACGACCTGCGCACCATCGCCGACGAACTGCACGCGGTGACGCGCGAGATCGTGCTCCGGTTCGGCGATGGCGAAGGCCCGGCCGGCGAGGCGCACACGTCGGCATCGCTCGGCGTGCTGATAGTCCGTCGCCCGGGCCCGCGTCTGTCGCAGAACGAATTGATCCAGCGGGCCGATGCGCTGTCGATGCTGGTCAAGCGCATCGGCGGCGGCCAGATGATGATGCGCGAATGGTCCGAGGCGCTGGCGCGCAGGCACCTGCGTAGCGAAGGCACCCAGCAGCCGGCCGCTGCCTTGATGGCGCGCACGGCTTGTTCGTGACGCGACGGCCGGCCCGGATCAGGAAAGCAGCCTTTCGTTTCGAATCACGGTGACACCTTACTAATTCCCCAATTTGCGAGCGGATGGACCGTTGTTGGAGTTGCTTTCATGGTCTGACTTCGTCGCACTTTTTCGCGCTATCGCGCGGGAACTCCTGATTGACCCCCGGCCCGGCCGAACATCACGGCCGGGCGTTCAGATTCGCAGCGAGCAGTGCTCGCAAAGCGCGAACCCTCACCCCCTCCGATCGCTGCGATGCTCGGTGCCATGCAATGGGGGAGAAAGGCGGAAGCAACAGCCAAGCAACGGCAGCAGCAACAACCAATCAAAAACCGAAAAGGCTCCCTCCCTCGCTTGCGGGGGAGGGCTGGGGTGGGGGCGGTTGACCAAGCGCCATGTCGGCAAAGGATTGCCGACCTACTGCCGAACAGCCGTCGCGCGAAGCGCGGCGGCTGTGGCTTTTGATGTGGCCGTGGCTTTTGCCGTAGTCCCCCATTGAGCGCGCCGAGCATCGCAGGACATGGCGGAATAGGCCCCGCCGGGGGCGAGGCAGGAGCCGAAGCCTTTTCGTCACGCCAGGGATGGCGTGTCGAAAAGCCCCGACATGTCCGAGAAGCACAGGGCATCGGTTCGCGCTTCTGCTTCTCGCGAACCGACGCAGCGACGGGGCGCATTCCTTTTGGTGACTTTTCCTTGTGCGTTTCAAGGAAAAGTTACCCGCGCGATAGCGCGGAATGGTTCGGTGAAGCCAGATCAGTAAGGGAAGCAGGCGGCACCGAGTCCGTCGGGATGCGCGGTGAAGCCGCTTTCCCGACCTACTAGGTCTGAGGCCAGCCTCAGAAGGCGGGCGCGGCCCGCCCTACGTGAGAGCGTCGGCAAGGGATTGCCGACCTACAGCCCTGAAGCCCGACCCACAACGCAACGTAAACCAAACGCCACCCTCAAAAATCAAACGTGTACTTCACCCCCAGATACACCTTCGGATCATCATCCCGCCCGTTCGGCAGATCGGCCGCACTGAGGTTGGTATCGACCGCCGTCAGCGAAAACACCAGCCCCTTCATGATGGTCTTGGCGATCGACAGGCTGTAGTCGAAGTACTGGTCGCCGAATGCCAGTTCGGCACCGCCGCCATGCGTGTAGCCCGCTTGTGCGGTGATCGCGACGGTCGGCGTGACTTGATACGTGTAGGCCGCCGAGTAGTAGAAGCTCGGCTTGCCGGTGGCGACGAAATCCGGCGAGTAATAGAACTGCGCCTTGACCGGCCCGGCGTAAAGCGTCGTGCCGAATTCGGCGGTGTCGAGGTCTTGGGTGGCCGGGGCGAACGGCGGGTTTTCCTGATCCTCCGGCAGGACGTAGTACAGCGCGAACACGTCCAGCGACACGGTTTCGCTGAAGCGGTGCAGGTAGCCGGCATAGACATCAAGCTCGGAGCCGCCGAACAGCGCGGTGTTGCTGGCCCAGATGCCGGCGAGGAAGCCGCTGTCGTGCGCGTAGTCGATGCCGCCCTGCACCGCGGCCCCGCCTTCCGCAGCCACCCCGCGAAACACGTACTCGCTGAACACGCCGGCATTGCCGGTGACGGCCGCCGACGCCGCACCACTGGCTCCCAGTGCGCACAATGCAGTTGCTGCCTTCGTCCAAAAGGCATTCGGTTTCATCGTCTGTCTTCTCCCTGGTGGTGGTCGCACGCGGCCAGCGCGAGGCTGTTGCCTGGGGTGCGAATTTTTCTTGTCTACCGGTTTTCCCGCATCGGAAGAGTGGCAACGCGGCGGGCAGATGGTCAATCCGGGGCAGCCAGTCCTTATGATCGGGTGATGACCCCGCTACCCACGACCGCTGGCGACCCGATCCTCGTCGCCAATGAGGCCCTGATCCCGCTCCTCGACCGCGCCCTGCTCTGGCCGCAGGCGCGGACGCTGATCGTGGCCGACGTGCACCTGGGCAAGGGTGCTGCGTTCCGGCGCGCCGGCGTGCCGGTGCCGAGCGGCGCGACCACGGCCGATCTCGCCAGACTCGACCGGCTGATTGCCGACCACGCGCCGCAGCGGCTGCTGGTGCTCGGCGATCTGTTCCACGCGCGGCTGTCGGCGGACGAACCGGCGGTCGCGGCGATTGATGCCTTCCGGGTTCGTCATGCGGCGTTGCAGATCACTGCGATCCGGGGCAATCACGATCGCTACGTCGAGCAGCTGCCGGCGGGGTGGCGGATCGAATGGATCAGCAACAGCCTGCACGAGCCTCCATTCGTGTTCGCCCACGAACCGCAGACGGACCCGCGCGGCTTCGTGCTGGCCGGCCATATCCACCCGGTGCTGATGCTGAAATCGCGACGCGATTCGGCGCGGCTGCCGGTGTTCTGGTTCCGCCACGCCGAGCGGATCGCCGTGCTGCCGTCGTTCGGCAGCTTCACCGGCGGCTATCCGGTGACGCCAGACAAGTGCGATGCGGTGATCGCCGTCACGCCGGACGGACTGGTTCCGATACAGTCCGGCAAATTTTTCGAGACGCTCAAGCCATGTATGTCCTGATCGCTGGCATTACGGGGACACCGCACCAATTTTCAAATTTGCGAACCAATCGGCTTGATCGCGCTTCGCCGAGCGCCGGATGAGCGCCAACCAGCGGCAACGCTTGACACGCCGCCAACGCATCACGCCAGCGCATCGAGCAGCCGCAACCGGAGTCCGGCAAACGATCGCAGCCCGTAATCGAAGTGATGCAAGTCCGGATGAATCTGGAACTTGTTTCGGGAATCAGACGCGCTCGATCACCAGCGCGATGCCCTGACCGACGCCGATGCACATCGTGCACAGCGCGTAGCGGCCGCCGATGCGTTCGAGCTGGTTCAGGGCGGTGGTGACCAGACGGGCACCCGATGCGCCCAGCGGATGGCCGATGGCGATGGCACCGCCGTTGGCGTTGACGTGGGCCGCATCGTCGGCAAGGCCGAGATCGCGCGTCACCGCGAGACCTTGCGCGGCGAAGGCTTCGTTGAGTTCGATGACGTCCATCTGGGCAAGCGTCAGCCCGGCCATCGCCAGCACCTTCTTCGCGGCCGGAGCCGGGCCGAAACCCATGATCCTCGGCGCGAGGCCGACGGTGGCCATGGCCAGTACGCGGGCACGGGGCTTGAGGCCGTGTTTCGCGGCTGCGGCTTCGGACGCGAGCAGCACGGCACAGGCACCGTCGTTGACGCCGCTGGCATTGCCGGCAGTGACCGTGCCGTCCGGCTTCACCACGCCTTTCAGCTTGGTGAGCATCGCCAGCGTGGTTTCCGGGCGCGGATGTTCGTCGCTGCTGAACATCAGCGACTCGCTGCGCTTGACGGGGATCGCGACTGGAATCAGCTCGTTCGCGAAGTAGCCGGTGGCATGAGCAGCGGCCCAGCGCTGCTGGCTGCGGATCGCGAAGGCGTCCTGATCGGCGCGAGCGATGCCGAACTGCACGGCGACGTTCTCGGCGGTTTCCGGCATCGAGTCGATGCCGTATTTCGCTTTTATCAGCGGATTGACGAAACGCCAGCCGATGGTGGTGTCCTCGATCTTGGCGACCCGCGAGAACGCGCTATCGGCCTTGCCCATGACGAACGGCGCGCGGCTCATGCTTTCGACGCCACCGGCGATCATCAGGCCCGCCTCACCCGCCTTGATCGAGCGTGCGGCGAGACCGATGGCATCGAGGCTCGATCCGCACAGGCGGTTGATCGTGGTGCCCGGCACGCTGTCCGGCAATCCGGCCAGCAGGGCGGCCATGCGCCCGACATTGCGGTTGTCCTCGCCCGCGCCGTTGGCGCAGCCGTAGAGCACGTCGTCTACCGCGCCCCAGTCGACGTTCGGATTGCGCTGCATGAGTGCCGCGATCGGCAGGGCGGCGAGATCGTCGGCGCGGACATGGGCCAGCGCGCCGCCGTAGCGGCCGAAGGGGGTGCGGATGGCGTCGCAGATATAGGCGTGGTTCATGGCTTTGGCTTCAGGGTGCAGTCATCACAAGTCCGTCATTCCGGCGCAGGCCGGAATCCAGTGTCGGCAGCGCTGCGATCAGCGACCGGCGTCTGGATTCCGGCTTTCGCCGGAATGACGGTGTCGATGAAGAGAGCTGCAAGGGGCAACAGCCCAGCGTCAGGCAACGGACGCTGCCGCTTCCTTCGGCCGGCGGTCGATCACCCGCTTGGCCTTGCCGATCGAACGCTCCAGCGTGTCCGGCGCATGCAGCAGCACGCGGATGCTGATGCCGACATGGGTTTTCACCAGATGCTGGAGCGCGGCCTGCACTTCAGCGCGCTTGTCGATGCCGAGTTCCGCAGGCGGGCAGGCGGTTTCGACATTGACCAGCACCGAGTCGAGATTGCCGGCGCGCAGCACTTCGATCAGGTAGTTCGGCGTCAGCTCGGGAATCTTCAGCAGCAGTTCCTCGATCTGGGTCGGGAACACGTTGACGCCGCGGATGATCAGCATGTCGTCCGAGCGACCGGTGATCTTGCCCATGCGGCGCATGCTGCGCGCAGTCGGCGGCAGCAGGCGCGTGAGGTCGCGCGTGCGGTAACGGATGATCGGCAGCGCTTCCTTGGTAAGGCTCGTGAACACCAGCTCGCCGTCCTCGCCGTCTGCCACGACTTCGCCGGTCACCGGATTGATGATCTCGGGATAGAAATGGTCCTCCCAGATCACCGGGCCGTCCTTGGTTTCCAGGCATTCGCTGGCCACACCCGGCCCCATCACTTCGGACAGGCCGTAGATGTCGACGGCGTCGATGTCGGCACGCGCCTCGATGGCCTCGCGCATGGCATTGGTCCAGGGCTCGGCACCGAAAATGCCGGTGCGCAAGCTTGATTGGGCCGGATCGAGGCCCTGACGATGGAATTCCTCGATCAGGTTCAGCATGTAGCTCGGCGTCACCATGATGATGTCGGGCTTGAAGTCCTGGATCAGCTGGACCTGCTTTTCGGTCTGGCCGCCGGACATCGGCACTACCGTGCAGCCCAGGCGTTCCGCACCGTAATGGGCACCGAGACCGCCGGTGAACAGGCCGTAGCCGTACGCGATATGGACCATGTCGCCGGGCGCGCCACCGGCGGCGCGGATGCTGCGGGCGACGACATCGGCCCAGGTCGAGATGTCCTTCGCGGTGTAGCCGACCACGGTGGGCTTGCCGGTGGTGCCGCTCGAGGCGTGCACGCGCACCACCTGATCGCGCGGCACCGCGAACAGGCCGAAGGGGTAGTGGTCGCGCAGGTCCTTCTTGGTGGTGAACGGGAATTTCGCGAGGTCGGCGAGCGTCTTCAGATCATCTGGATGAACCCCGGCAGCGTCGAAACTGGCCCGGTAGTGCGGCACCTTGTCGTAGGCGTGACGCAGCGACCAGCGCATGCGCTGCAGCTGCACGGCCTGCAATTCATCGCGGCTGGCGCGTTCGATCGGATCGAGCACGGCGGCTCGCGGGGCATGACGACTGACCATCGGAATCTCCTCTTGAAACGCACAGAACCAAATGCTGCAACTGTTCCCGCTCAGGCCTGCTCGGTACCGATGACGGTGCCGCCGATCTTCAGCGACTTGCCGCGGAACAAGGCCAGCACTTCGCCGGCTTCGTCGGTGACGGCGACGTCGTAGACGCCGCTCTTGCCGCTGCGCGCGCGCTCCACTGCCGTGGCGGTGAGCTGCTGTCCTTCGCGGCCGGCGCGCAGGAATTCGATCGAGCAACCCGCCGCCACCGCCGCTTCGTTGCGGCTGTTGCAGGCAAACGCGAACGCCGAATCGGCGAGTGCGAACAGCGTTCCGCCGTGGCAGGTGCCATAGCCGTTGAGCATGTCGCGACGCACGGTCATGGTCATGGTGGCGCAGCCGGGGCCGATGTCGGTCAGCACCGCGCCCATCGCTTTCGAGGCCTGGTCGCGGGCATACATGGCATCGGCGCTGGCGCGGGCGATGGCCTGCGGATCGCTGGCATCAAGTTTGTTCATGAGGGTGATCACTGGGCAGATTGGGAATCGCCGACGTGGATCGGCTTCTTGAAGGACATACCGTCGATTCGGTCATGAGGTTTCCGGCTCCAGCGCTCAGGATTGAGCCCGAACCGCATGTCGCAGCCATGCCGACGCCCGATAGCGCGGCTCTCCGTAATGCGCCTGCAAGTGGTCGAGCCCGGCCAGCACGCGATCCAGCCCGATGCGCTGCGCCCATTCCACCGGGCCGATCGGATAGTTCACGCCGCCGCGCATCGCGATATCCACCGCGTCGAGGCTGCACACTTGCTGATGCACCGCATCGAAGGCTTCGTTGGCGAGCATCGCCACGGTGCGGAATACGGCCAGGCCGGGCGAATCGGAGAACACGGAGACCGCGAAGCCGGCCGATTGCAGCATGCCGATCACTGAATCGCGCGCCGCATCCGGGCAATGCGCGGACACCGCGATCGCCGTGCGCCTGACGGTCGCGGCATCCAGCATCAGGTCGACGACCACGACATCGCGCAGGCCGTGGGCGAGCGCCATCGCGGTGGCACTGCGGCCGTCGGTCGCGAACAGCGCGGTGCTGCCGTCGATGGTGGCGATGCGGTCGTCGGTCACGCCACTCAGCGTCTGCAAGGGGTGGGCGGCCGAGGCGTACATCCGCTTCGACAGCGCGCTGCCCAGCGGATGGCCGAGGTTAAGGGCGATGCGCCAGGGGCGCGGCTGCGGGCCGGCGGTCGCGGCTTCCGCCTTCGCGGCACCGTCGCGATAATCGAAGAAGCCGCGCCCGCTCTTGCGGCCAAGATGGCCGGCCTGCACCAGTTCGAGCTGCACGAACGAGGGCTGGAACCGTGGATCGCCGTAGAAGGCGTCGAACACCGAGCGGGTCACGGCATAGTTCACGTCGTGACCGATCAGGTCCATCAGCTCGCAGGGTCCCATGCGAAAGCCGCCGGATTCGCGGATCACCGCATCGAGTGTGGCGGCATCGCAAACGCCTTCCTGCAGCAGGCGCAGGCCTTCGGCATAGAAGGGCCGGGCGACTCGGTTGACGATGAAGCCTGGCGTCGAGCGCGCCCGCACCGGCGTCTTGCCCCAGGCCTGGGAGGTCGCGAACACGGTGTCGGCCACCGCCTTGTCGGTCGCAGCCCCCGAAATCACTTCGACCAGCGGCATCAGCGGTGCCGGATTGAAGAAGTGCATGCCGACCAGGCGCTCCGGGCGCTTGAGTCCCGCGCCGATGGCGGTGACCGAAATCGACGAGGTGTTGGTGGCGAGGATCGCGTCATCCGCGAGCAGCGCTTCGAGCTGGCCGAACAGCGCGCGCTTGGCATCGAGGTTCTCGACGATCGCTTCGATGACGAGCTTCGCATCGCGCAGCGCGTCGAGCGATTCGGCCGGCAGCAGCGCCGCCGATGCGGCGGCCGCCTGCTCTGCGGAAAGCTTGCCCTTGGCGACCAGCTTGTCGATCTGGGCACGGATGCCGGCGATGGCGCTGACCGCCGCACCCGGCCGCAGATCGTGCAGCAGCACCGGATGGCCGGCGACAGCGGCGATCTGGGCAATGCCGGCGCCCATCGCGCCAGCACCGATCACGGCGATGGTCGCCGTGATCGGCAACGGGGCGGACGATTCGCTCATTGCCCGGTGAAGTTGGCGCTGCGCTTTTCGAGGAAGGCGGCCACCCCTTCCTTGTAGTCGGCGGTGAAACCGAGTTCGCGCATCGCGCCCGCTTCGGCCTTCAGCGCCTCTTCGAGCTGCACGGCACCGTTGTCAAGGATCAGCTGCTTGGTGCGCGCCAGGCCTTTGGTCGGTGCGGTCGACAGATGCAGCAGCAGCTTTTCGACTTCGTCCTTGAACTTGTCGTCGTCGATCGCTTTCCAGATCAGGCCCCAGTCTTCGGCCTGCGTCGCCGTCAGCTTGTCGCCGAGCATCGCCAGGCCCATCGCCCGCGCGGTGCCGACGAGGCGAGGCAATATCCAGGTGCCGCCGGTATCGGGGATCAGGCCGAGCTTGCAGAACGGCTGGATGAAGCTGGCCGAGCGCGTGGCCAGCACCAGGTCGCCGCCGAGCGCGATATTGGCACCGGCGCCGGCCGCCACGCCGTTGACCGCAACCACGACCGGCAGCGGCAAGCGACGCAGGCTGGTGATCAGCGGCGCCCACCAGGCTTCGACGGTATCGCCGAGGTCGACCGGCTTGGCACCGGGTGCGACTGCACGATCGGACAGATCCTGGCCAGCGCAGAAGCCGCGACCGGCACCGGTCAGCAGCAGCACTCTTGCTGTCGGATCCGCCTTCACGGCGCTGATCGCCTCGCGGAGTTCGCCGTGCATCGCGACCGTGAAGCTGTTCAAGCGGTCCGGACGATTCAAGGTGATGCGGGCAATGCCGGCTTCGATGCTGAACAGGATGTTTTCAAAGGCCATTTCCAATCTCCTCCGCTTTGTTCTGGTCTCCTTCCCCCGCGGGCGGGGGAAGGTCGGGATAGGGGCGTTTGGCCGCAGCGAACGGGTCAAACGCCCCCTCCCCAGCCCTCCCCCGAGAAGCACGGGGGAGGGGGTTATCAGGCCGGCGCTTTCTCCACCATCGTCAGCACGTCATAAGTCGCCACCACCTTGCCGTCCTGATTGCTCACCACCGTGTCCCAGCGCACTTCGCCGTAGTTCTCGGTGATGCGCGGGTTCTTGCCCTTGCAGGTGAGCGTGACGCTTAAAGAGTCGCCCGGCTTGGCCGGCGTCACGAAGCGCAGGTTGTCGAGGCCGTAGTTCGCGAGCACCGGTCCAGGAGACGGATCAACAAACAATCCGGCGGCGACCGACAGGATGTAATAGCCGTGCGCCACCCGACCGCCGAAGAACGGATTGGCCGCAGCCGCCGCTTCATCCATGTGGGCGTAGAAGGTGTCGCCGGTGAAGTGCGCGAAGTGCTCGATGTCTTCGAGCGTGATCAGCTTCGGGCCGGCCGTGACGGTATCGCCAAGCTGCAGCTCGCTCAGGTTCTTGCGGAACGGATGGATGCCCTCGGCGCGCGGCGTGCCGGCAATCCACTGGCCGGTGATCGCGCTGAGCGTGGCCGGCGAACCCTGGAGTGCCGTGCGCTGCAGGTAGTGCATGACGCCGCGGACACCGCCCATTTCCTCGCCGCCACCAGCGCGACCCGGGCCGCCGTGTACCAGCACCGGCATCGGCGAACCGTGGCCGGTCGATTCCTTGGCGCAGTCGCGGTTCACGATCAGCAGACGGCCGTGATGGCTCGCAACGCCCATCACCAGCTCGCGGGCGAAGTGGTTGTCGTAGGTGAACAGCGAGCCGACCAGGCTGCCCTCGCCCTTGGCGGCGAGCGCGATGACATCGTCGATGTCGTCGTAGGGCATCAGGGTCGCAACCGGGCCGAAGGCTTCGATCTCATGAACGACCGCCGAGCCATGCGGGTCATTGCAGCGCAGCAGGATGGGCGCGAGGAAAGCACCCTTCGCCGCATCGCCACCTTTGACCGCGAACGCTTCAGGATCGCCGAACACCAGATCGGCCGCAGTGCGCAGACGGCCGACCGCCTTCAGCACTTCCTTGCGCTGACCGAGGGACGCCAGTGCACCCATGGTCACGCCTTCGACCGAAGGATCGCCGACAACGACCTTGGCGAGACGCGCCTTCAGCGCTTCGCCGACGGCGTCGATCTGCGCACGCGGCACGAAGGCACGGCGGATCGCCGTGCACTTCTGGCCGCACTTGGTGGTCATTTCCTTGACCACTTCCTTGACGTACAGGTCGAACTCCGGGGTTCCCGGCACGGCATCGGGGCCGAGGATCGAGCAGTTCAGCGAGTCCGCTTCCATCGTGAAGCGCACGCTGTTGCGGATGATCACCGGATGCGATTTCAGCTTCTGGCCGGTCGAGGCCGAGCCGGTGAAGGTGACTAGGTCCTGGCCGGTCAGATGCTCGAACGTGTCGCCGACCGAGCCGCAGATCAGCTGGAACGAGCCCTCGGGAAAGATGTCGCTGGCGACCATGTCGCGGAACACGGCTTCGGTCAGGTACGCGGTCTGGCTGGCCGGCTTGACGATCGCCGGCACGCCGGCGAGCAGGTTCTGGCTAAGCTTTTCCAGCATGCCCCAGACCGGGAAGTTGAAGGCATTGATGTGCAGCACCACGCCCTTCAGCGGTGTCATGACGTGCTGGCCGACGAAGCTGCCAGTCTTGCTCATCACTTCGGTGCCGCCATCGACGATGAAGCAGGCGTTCGGCAGTTCGCGACGGCCCTTGCTGGCGTAGCTGAACAGGGTCGCGATGCCGCCATCAATATCGATCATCGAATCGACCTTGCTGGCGCCGGTCTTGGCCGAGATCGCGTAAAAGGCATCCTTGCGCTCGCCAAGATACTGGCCAAGGGCTTTCAGCTTCATCGCACGCTCGTGGAACGTCAGCTTGCGCAGCGCCGGGCCGCCGAGCTTGCGGCCGTGAGCGAGCATCGCGGCGAAATCGAGGCCCTTGCTCGACACCTGCGCGACCGGCTCGCCGGTCAGCGCGTTCAGCATCACCTGCGCGTTTTCTGGGCCGCCTTCACCGGCCTGCCATTGGCCGCAGACGTAGCTTTCAAGCTTGATCATGGGTTGTTGTTCCTCTCGGTATGCGGTGCTGAATTGTTGTGATTGGCGGCAAGACGCAGCGCCAGATTTCTCGTCATACCGGCGAACGCCGGTATCCAGTGCACTTATCGCCTGCGTCAACTCTGGATACCGGCCCCGGCTTTCGCCGGGGCAGGCTTTTCGCCGGTATGACGTCGCTGGATGAGGTCGGCACATCGTTCGCCTGCTCATCGGTTCTTGAAAACGGGTTTGCGCTTGGCCAGAAAGGCAGCGATGCCTTCGCGACGGTCTTCGGTGGTGAAGGTGGCTTCGAACAGCGCAGCCTCGTGCCGGAGCCCTTCTTTCAGAAAGGTTTCATGGGCGGCGTTCACCGCCGCACGCGCCAGTTCGACGATCGGCGCGGAGTAGTTCGCGATCCGCTCTGCGGTCTTCACCGCTTCGGGAATCAGCTCGGCCAGCGGCAGCACGCGGGCGACGAGGCCGGCGCGTTCGGCTTCGTGGGCATCGAGACTGCGCCCGGTCAGCACCATCTCCATCGCCTTGGCCTTGCCCACCGCGCGGACCAGACGCTGGGTGCCGCCGGAGCCTGGGATGAGCCCAAGCCTGATTTCGGGTTGTCCAAACTGCGCGTTGTCGGCGGCAAGTACAAAGTCACACATCATCGCCAGCTCGCAGCCAGCACCGAAGGCGGGGCCTGCGACCGCGGCGATTACCGGCTTGTGCATCGCGCCGATCTGCATCCACGCGCCGCGCAGCTTGGCATTGGTGCGGGCGTCCTCCTCGGACCAGTCCTGCAGCGCACGGACATCGGCACCGGCGGCAAAAACCTTGTCGCTGCCGGTGATGACAATGGCGCCGATGCTGTCGTCATCATCGAGCGCGATCAGCGCCAGCCGCAACGCTTCGCGCAGCGGCAGCGACAGCGCGTTCATCGCCTCCGGGCGATTCAGGCGCAGCAGCGCGACCTTGCCGTGGCGCTCGGTCAGCAGCAGTTCGGCCGCCGACAAGGCTCAGGTCTCCTGATCGAAGTCGAGCGTAAGCCGATCGCTGACCGGGAAGCTCTGGCAGCTCAGGATGAAGCCGCGCGCCAGTTCGTAGTCTTCGAGCGAGTAGTTGGCGTCCATGTCGACTTCGCCGGACAGCCGCTTGCAGCGACAGGTGCCGCAGACCCCACCCTTGCAGGCGTAGGGCAGTTCGATGCCATTGGCGAGAGCGGCATCCAGCAGCGACAGGCCGTTCTTCGTCAGGCCGAACTGCATGCTGCGGCCATCGTGGATCACGGTGACGTCGCATCCCGTCTCGCCTTTGACCACGGCTGCGCGCGGCTTGCGGGCCGCGCCGTTCATCGCAGTGCCGAACAGCTCCAGCTTGATGCTGGCCTTGGCGACGCCATTGGCGATCAGGCTGTCGCGCACCTGTTCCATCATCACCTGCGGGCCGCAGATGTAGGCGACGTCGATGTCCTCGGGATTGACCCACTGTTTCAGCAGCGCCTCGCACTTCGCGGCATCGATGCGGCCGTTGAACAGGTCGACGTCCTGATGCTCGCGGCTGAGGATGAACACCAGGTTGAAGCGGCTCAGATAGCAATCCTTCAGGTCAGCCAGCTCGTCCTTGAAGATCACGCTCGATGAGGCTCGGTTGCCGTAGACCAGTGTGAAGCGGCTCAGCGGCTCGGCTTTCAAGATGGTCTTGATCAGCGACAGGATCGGCGTGATACCGCTGCCGGCCGCGAACGCGACGTGGTGGCGCTGCGACTCCGGCTCCAGCGGCACGCTGAAATGGCCGGACGGCTCCATGACGTCGAGCGTGATGCCCGGCTTCAGATGCTCGAAGGCCCAGGATGAGAACAGGCCGTCGTCGATGCGCTTGATCGCCACCCGCAGGCTCTGCTCCTGCGCGGCCGAACAGATCGAATACGAGCGCCGCACTTCCTCGCCATCGATGTCGGCTCGGATGGTCAGATGCTGGCCGGCCTCGAATAGATACGCCTCGCGAAGCTCGGGCGGCACGTCGAAAGTGACGACGACGGCGTCGCGGGTTTCGGGGGCTACCCGGGCCACGCTCAGTGAATGAAACTTGCTCATGACGCTCCGACGCTCCATGTAGGGTGGATAAGCGAACGCGCATCCACCTTTGAATTCCGTGCAGAGGTGGATGCGCTGCGCTTATCCACCCTACGTGGCTAGTGGCACTTGAAATAGTCGAATGGCTCGCGACAGGACTTGCAGCGATACAGGCTCTTGCAGGGTGTCGACCCGAACTGGCTCAGCATCTCGGTGTTCGTTGACGCGCAGCGCGGGCAGACCACGACAGGAGCATCCGGCACACGCCGACTCAGGCGGCTGATGTCGATGCGCTGTTCGTTCGCAGCCAGGCCCACCGGCGGTGCGATGCCGTAGTCATGCAGCTTTGCTTTCGCTTCCGGCGTCAGCCAGTCCGTGGTCCAGGCTGGCGACAGGCGCGTTTCCATCTTTGCGTTGGCGATGCCGTGAGCCGCCATCGCTTCCTGGATCATCGCCGCGATCACTTCGGTCGCCGGGCAGCCGGAGTAGGTCGGCGTCACGGTAACCACCAGCTGATCGCCGTCGTAGCGAACCTCGCGGACGATGCCGAGATCGGTGATCGAGATCACTGGAATCTCCGGGTCCGGCACTTCGGCCAGCCAAGCCCAAACCTGATCCAGCGACGGCATGACGACGGCGGGGTTCATGGAGCTGCGGCCTACCAGCTCGCGCCCGGATGGCTGCGCTGCAGGGTCTGCATTTCGGCGAGCAGCTTGCTCAGATGCTCGCTGTGCAGGCCCTGCTTGCCGCCCTTCGGCATCCAGCCGCCCGCAGCCGGCACTTTCAGCGTGGCTTCGTTCAGCACTTCGCGAACATAGGCCAGCCACTCGTCTTTCAGATGCTCGGGATCGAAGCCGATGCCGCTGGCCACCATCTCGGCATCGATGGCATCGCCGATGAACAGTTCGTGGTGGTAGGGCCAGACCTTGTCGATTGCGCCTTGCAGCATCGCGTGGCTGAGCGCGGTGCCATCGCCGAGACGGACCACGAGATCGCTGGACCGGCGCAGGTGATAGCTGACTTCCTTGACCGCTTTCTCGGCGATCGCGGCAATCGCGGGATCACTCGACGCGAGCAGCCGGCGCAGCACCAGCGAGGACCAGGCATCGAACAGGAACTGCCTTGCGAGCGTGTCGGCGTAGGAACCGTTCGGCTGCTCGACCAGCAGGACGTTGCGGAACTCACGGTCGTCGCGCAGGTAGGCGAGCGTGTCCTCGTCGGCACCGTCGCCGGCCTCCTCGGCCGCGAGGCTCAGCCACAACCGGGCCTGGCCGAGCAGGTCGAGCGCGTTGTTGGTCAGCGCCATGTCCTCTTCCAGCGCCGGACCCTTGCCGCACCATTCGCCGAGGCGCTGGCTCAGGATCAGGGCGTTGTCGCCGAGGCGTAGCAGGTACTCATAGCGAGCGGACGACATCACAGACCCTTCACTTCTTCGGGCATCGGGAAAAAGGTCGGATGCCGGTAGACCTTGGCTTGGGCCGGATCAAACAGTTCCGCCTTGTCGTCCGGATGGCTCGCGGTGATGTCGATGCTCTTCACGACCCAGATGCTGACGCCCTCGTTGCGGCGCGTGTAGACATCGCGGGCGTTGTTGACGGCCATCGTCGCGTCCGGGGCGTGCAGGCTGCCGACATGACGGTGCGCCAGCCCGTGCTGGCTGCGGATGAACACTTCCCACAGCGGCCATTGGTTCTTCACGTTGATCTCCGTAGGGCGGCCCGTGGCCGCCGGCACGTCTTGAATGGCATTGCGAAGGCGGCCGCGGGCCGCCCTACATCGAGTCAGGCGGCTTGGGCGATAGCGCGCTGCGCCTGCTTGTCGGCATGGGCGACGAGCGCATCGCGGAACCATTCGCCATCGGTCCAGGCCTTGTTGCGCACTTCCAGGCGCTCGCGGTTGCAGGGGCCATTGCCTTTGACCACGTTGTAGAACTCTTCCCAGTCGATGTCGCCGTAGTCGTAATGGCCGCGCTCGGCGTTCCACTTCAGATCGGCATCGGGAACCGTCAGGCCCAGGTACTCGGCCTGAGGCACGGTCTGGTCGACCATCTTCTGGCGCAGTTCATCGTTGGTGAACAGCTTGATCTTCCAGGCTTGGGACTGGGCGCTGTGCACGGAATCGCCATCGGGCGGGCCGAACATCATCAGGGACGGCCACCACCAGCGATTCAGCGCGTCCTGCGCCATTGCCTTCTGCGCCGGCGTGCCTTTGCACAAGCTGAGCATCAGGTCGTAGCCCTGGCGCATGTGGAACGCCTCTTCCTTGCAGACCCTGATCATCGCGCGGGCATACGGGCCGTAGCTGCATCGGCACAGCGGGATCTGATTCATGATCGCCGCGCCGTCGACCAGCCAGCCGATCGCACCAACATCGGCCCAGGTCAGGGTCGGGTAATTGAAGATCGACGAGTACTTGGCGCGGCCGGTATGCAGGTCGTCGACCATCTGGTCGCGCGTGATGCCGAGTGTCTCCGCCGCCGAATACAGATAAAGGCCGTGACCGGCCTCGTCCTGCACCTTGGCCAGCAGGATCGCCTTGCGCTTCAGCGACGGCGCACGGGTGATCCAGTTGCCTTCCGGCAGCTGGCCGACAATTTCCGAATGCGCGTGCTGGCTGATCTGGCGGATCAGCGTCTTGCGATAGCGCTCGGGCATCCAGTCCTGCGGTTCGACGCGAATGCCGTCGTCGATGCGCTGCTGGAAGCGGGTTTCGCGCTCGTCCATCGACGAAGGCGAACCGGTATCGACCATCTGGGCATACATGGCAGCACTCCGCTGAAGACCTGCGGCCATTGTTTGATACACAATAAATTAAGTCAACACGATTTTTGTATCGTAATGACTGATGGGTAGTGCCGCAGGTACAGTCAAAAGCATGTCTCACGCGGAGAACGCAAAGGACGCAGAGAACGACAGAAGCGAGAAAAGCTTTCGGGGCAACGCCTTTCTCTGCGATCTCCGCGTTCTTTGCGTGAAAATCGCTTTGCCTTGCGCGCCTGATGCCGCTATCACCCCCATCGAAATGAGTACAAGCATCGAAGCCTGGATCGCCCGCTATCTGGCAGACGAGGTGCCGAAGTCGAAATCGCTGATCGTCACCGTGTTCGGCGACGCCCTGCTGCCGAGCACGCCGGGTGTCTGGCTGAGCGAGCTGATCGCGCTGATGGCGCCGTTCGGGGTCAGCGAGCGCCTGGTGCGCACCAGCTGCTTCCGGCTGATCGACGAAGGCTGGCTGACCACCCGGCGCGATGGCCGGCGCAGCCATTACTCGCTGACGCCCCTGGGTCGGCGCCGCATCGAACTGGCCTATCAACGCGTCTACACGCCGCCGCAGATCGACTGGGACGGCCAGTGGACCCTGGTGATCACACCGAGAGGCGGCGACACCATTCCGAACCGCGTCGAACTGCGTCGCGAGCTGGAATGGGAAGGCTTCGCACTGCTGACGCCGGGGGTGATGATCCACCCGGTCGACAAGCACGAAGCGCTGGCGCAGGTGCTCGACGAACTCGGCCTGCGTGACCGCGTTGCCGTGCTGCGCGCCGCCAACCTTGCCGGCTTCGATGCCGCCGGCAATCGCGGCCTGATGCTCCCGTGCTGGAATCTGGATGACGTCAGCGCGCGCTATCAGCGCTTCATCGAGCACTTCCAGCCCCTGCTCGCCAAGATCGGCAAGACCGAACTACAGCCGCAGCAGGCCTTCCTGATCCAGACCCTGCTGATCCACTCCTACCGCCGCGCCACCCTGCATGACCCGCACCTGCCGATGGTGATGCTGCCGGCGGATTGGGCGGGGATGGCGGCCTACGAACTGTGCCGCCAGCTGTATGCGCTGACCGGTGCCAATGCGCAGGCGTTTGTCGGAGCGGTCTGCAAGATGCCGGAGCAAGCGACCGATGCCGAGCAGCCGGCGGCGCTGAAAAATGCGTCCCTGCGATTTGCTGGTGTGCTTTGAGAACCGACATCGCCCGACTTTGCGCCGGCAACAAGCGGCGTCCCCCGGAAGTCCGGTCAAATTCTTCGGGAATTCAGCTCAGTCGCTGACCAGGATCGCGTTCAGTGCGACGTTCACGTAGTAGTTGCTACGGCCGATCTTCTGCTTGTTAAGGAAGCCGCTTTCGGTGAGGGCGTCAAGGTACTTGGTGGCGGTGACGCGCGACACCTTGAGGTCCTGCTCGATGAACTCGATCTTGGTGTAGGGGTGGCTGAACAAGTTGTTGATCAGGTCCTGACTGTAAAAGCGGTGCTGATCACGGATGCGGTGCTTCACATCGAGCAGCGCGGCGCTGATCGCGGTGACCTTGGCCACGCCGTCGCGGGCCGAGGCTTCGATAGCGCCGAGCAGGTACAGCACCCAGTCTTCCCAGGCGTCGTCATCGCGCACGGCCTGCAGCAAGCGGTAGTAATCGGCCTTGGTGCGGACGATGGCGCGGCTCAAGTACAGCACGGGGATGTCGAGCAGGCCTTCCTTGACCAGATACAGCACGTTGATGATCCGCCCGGTGCGACCATTGCCGTCGTAGAACGGGTGGATGGTTTCGAACTGATGGTGGATCAAAGCCATGCGGATCAGGGGATCGGCATCGAAGCCTTCCGGCGCGTTGATGAAGCGTTCAAGGTCGCTCATCAGCCCCGCAAGATGTTCCGGGGACGGCGGCGTGTAGACGACCCGGCCGTCCTGATCGCGCAAGGCCGTGCCCGGCACCTTGCGGAAGCCGGCCCGGTTCATTTCCAGCTCGGCCTGAATGCTAAGGATGTTCCGGTTGGTCAGCAGGCCGGACTCGCGCACGGCATTGAAGCCCAGCCACAGCGCCTGCCGGTAACGCAGCACTTCCTTGGCCGCCGGGTTGGCGCTGGATTCCGGCGAGGCTTCGTCTCGGTACAGCTCATCATGCGTGGTGACGATGTTCTCGATCGCAGAGCTGTCCTTGGCTTCCTGCATGCCGAGGGTGCTGATCAGGATGCCCTGATGCGGAATCGAGGCGGCAACGCCTTTCAGTTCGGCCAGTTGTCGGCTGGCGCTGGCCAGCCTCTTCAAGATGGCTGGCGACTCGAATCGTGCTGCTGACAGGGTATCGAGCGACGGCAGCGAGTTCATCGCAAGGGCACTCCGTGCGTGGCATGCAAAGAAATTGGCAAATTTCTTGTCACGTCGTGATCGACCTGCAAAGAAATTCGCCGTTTTCTTTGCTCGCTGTGTACTACCGAACCCAACAGCGCGCCTGCCATCGAGGCACGGATTTGCTTTTCGGGTCAGCGCCATCGCGCGCAGAAGCAGGAAGACCCTCGCCGTGTCCGCGTTGCCGCAGCACGAACAACTTGTCCAGCGATCAGGACTCAGCGGCGTATGAAATTGGTGCGCCCGAGAGGATTCGAACCTCTGACTTCTTCCTTCGGAGGGAAGCACTCTATCCAGCTGAGCTACGGGCGCTAGCGACTAAAGGATACCATGTAAGACTTCGGGGGAAGAAGTAAGGCTTGTTTACTCCGAAGCTTGTCTAGGCCAATAAAATCAATATTTTAAAGCCCACATCGACCCCGTCGATGTGGGCTTTCGCATTTCATGTGCCATTGATATTCGGCGCCGCGGGGCCCGACGGCGTACACGAGTCAAGAAGTCGATGTGCCCACGTGGCGCCTTGCCAGTGCCCACGTTGTGCCTTGCCAGTGCCCACGTTGTGCCAAGGATCTGAAGCAACTTCCTTAGATGACCACATCCCTCTGTGCCCACGGTTCCAACCGCCTGCCGCTGGTCAACCAGGAACCATCTCAAGCAGGTCGGACACCTTGCAGTCGAACAGCTTGCAAAGCTTCTCAAGGTCTTCGAGTTCGATCCGAGTCGCCGTCTCTTTATAGAGCAGCGTAATCATGTTCCGGTGAATGCCGGTCGCTCGTGAAACATCCACGACTTTCATTTTTCGCTCGCCCATGAGGCGGGACAGATGGCATTTGATCATGGTGTTTATAGAAATATCGTTCTAAACGACAAAAATAAGTTGCAAACGAAAAATAGCCGCCTACAATGTCACCTTAGATGGCATTCCTTTCTCCTGAACGGAATTGTGCCATCTAACCCGACAAGCCAACTAGGAGGCACTCATGGCCGCGACTTACCTCACCACGGACGAATTGTCCGTCCGCATCAAGTACGACCCCCGGACGATCCGGGATCGTCTGAAGGACTCGGTTCTGCTGGAGGGCCGCCACTACTTCCGGCCGTTCGGCGGCCGCAAGATCCTCTACATCTGGGAAGCGATCGAAGCCGACATGCAACTGGCGGCGGCGAACGACAGCGGTATCCCGATGGCGGGCGGAGGTGTCTGCAATGTCTAGCATCCGCGTTCGCTCCAACGGAAAGTTGTTCTTCGACTTCCGCTATCTCGGTGAGCGCTGCCGGGAGCAGACCACCCTGCCGGATACGGCCGCCAACCGCCGCAAGATGGAAACGGTCCTGAAGAAGATCGAGGGCGAAATCGCTCTCAACACCTTCGACTACGTCCGCTACTTCCCAGGCAGCGCGATGGCGGCCCGATTCGCCGAGCTGTCGCAGCAGACGGCGGGGCCGAAGGGAATCGACCCAGCGCCGATCATGGCGCCGCGCTCGAATACGCCGCTGTTCCGGGACTTCGTGGTGACCTGGAAGACCGAGAAGCAAGTCGAGTGGCGTCACAGCTACCGAAGCGCGGTCGAGTCGATGCTCGACACGCATCTGATGCCGGCGTTTGAGGACATGCCGATCGGCGACATCGATCGTGCTGCCCTGCTGGCCTTCCGGACCAGGCTGACTGAGAAGCGGCTGTGCGTGACAAAAACCTCGGAAGGCCGTCCGCTGACCGCCACCACTCTCAACCGGATCATGGGCATCGCCCGGCAAATCCTCGATGAGGGCGCCCTACGCCACGACTACGTCAACCCGGCATTGAAGATCCGACGGCTGAAGACGAAGCGCATCGAGATCCAGCCGTTCTCGATGGAGGAGGTCCGCCGGATCATCGATACGGTCCGCCCGGATTACCGGAACTACCTGACCATCCGATTCTTCACCGGCATGCGGTCGGCGGAAGCGCATGGCCTGCGCTGGAAGCACATCGACTTCGAGCGTCGGGAAATCCTGATTCGCGAAACGTACGCCAACGGCCGGACCGAGTACACCAAGACCGACGGATCGCAGCGCGAGGTGCAGATGTCGCAGCCGGTCATGGAGGCGCTTCGGAAGCTGAAGCCGGCCAAGGACGATCCCGAGGCTTACGTCTTCTGCACCCGGAAAGGCCAGCCGATCGACAACCCGAACTTCAACACCCGGGTCTGGGCGCCCTTGCTCCGGTATCTGCAATTGAGGCCGCGCCGTCCGTACCAGATGCGCCACACCTGCGCGACCTTGTGGCTGGCTGCGGGTGAAAACCCACAGTGGATCGCCCGGCAGCTTGGCCACACCACGACCGAGATGCTGTTCCGGACCTACAGCCGCTACGTGCCCAACCTGACCCGCAACGATGGATCGGCCTTCGACCGGATGGTCACCGGAGCCGTCAACGGTGGCTTCACGGAAACACCCGGTACCCGGCCCGCCGCCAAGCCGGACGTTACGCCTAAGTCCCGCAGCCCCCGCCTTCCCCGCAAACTCTCAGTGGAGATCCGTCATGACGCGTAACCCGACCCTCAGCGGCATCGAGCAGGCCCTTGCACGCCAGATCAACGACAAGCAGCAGCGGCAGTACATCGGCCGGATGGCCGGGGCGCTGTGCGCCACCTACCAGATCCCGGAAGGCGGCCACCTGGTGCCGTTCCTGACCCGCTCCACGAGCATCCGCACAAACACCGATGCCGTGGCCGCCTGGATCGAATCGCAGCTGGCGGATCCGAGCATCGATCTGAGCGCGGCGGTCCTGCCGATCCTCACCGACCTGCTCGGCCGGAAGCTCCGCTCGATCTCGGAGGGCCCGTCATCATGTTGAATGACCTGCACCGCAAGCATCACGACGGCTCGCCGATCCGCGGCGACTTCCGGCTCACAGGCTATTCGGAGAGGCAACAGGACGATGGAGGCCTGCAGGGCGTCCTGACCCTGGAAGACGCGTCCGGCCGCTACAGTCAGATCATTGCGGATGAAGATCCGTCGCCGATCCGGGAATTCCGCTGCCCCGGACTCGTGCGCGGCGTGATCCAACCGGTCACCGACGACCTCCACACGAAGGCCATAGTGTTGTCGATGGAAGAGATCGGGGTCGACGACGTTGATAACGGTGCGGCGCTGCTGCCGCGTGCCGAATGCGCCGACCAAGCCCTGCCGGCGCTCCAGACCGTGATCGCATTCAATGCCTCGATCTCGACCCCGGAACTTCGGTCGTTCCTGAACCGGGTGATGCTGGATGAGGAAATCGCCTATCCGCTGATGAGCCAGTCAGCGGGATCGAAAAGCGCGCATCCCTACAAGGGCGGCTTGCTGGCCCATGGCACTGACTGGCTCGATGAGGCTGGGCAACTGGCCCGTCTGACCTTCCCGGTATCCAAGCTGGGCGGCCGGTCGCGGGATCTGGTCACCGTCACCCAGCTCGGCTACCTGTTCCACGACCTGTATCGGGCCATCCTGGACGAACTGGATGTGACGTTCTCCGACCGATTCCTGGGCAAACTGATGTTGCGAATGCTGGCGCCCCACTTGGACTGGCTGGCGCAGCAGAACCCGGGATTCGCCCGGGATCTGCGAACGCTGCTGTTGCCGGAAGACGAGCCGAGCGGGGTGTCGAAGCAAATGCATCTGGCCCGGAACATCATCCGCTGGTGCGACAACCAGCGGCAGGCACGCGATCTGGCGAGAGCCTGGGCGCGGCAGGTCGGCGAACCTGCGGCGAATGATCCGGTCGTCGAGATGCCGATGTCGCCATGGACGGTGAGCCATGTCTAAGCTCAGACGGGGACTGGCGAAAGCGGGTGGATCCGGAACTCAGGATTCGGAACCGTTCGGAACGAATGGTTCGGAACGGTTCCGAATGGACGAGAACTTCGAGCGGACGACTGCCCAGCACGCCTCAGGACGTCCACCGGTAATGGACGATGCGGCGCTGCAGGCGCTGGCTCGCCAGATGAACAGCCAGCTGGGGCGCCCGCCCAAGGCCGACGAACTGATTCTGGAGGCGGGTGGTTGCCAGCGGAAACGGGCGCTGGCGGCCATTCAGAACCTGCGGACCGATTTGGCTCAACGAGCGGTCCGCAGTCAGCTGCTGTTCCCGGCCTCGATCGAAAGCCATCTGAGAGCGTTGATGGGCGAGTGGATCGAGCTGGCGTCAACGCATCTGGCTCAGCGGCATGCCGAACTCGTCGAATCCCTGGACGAGCGAACAGAAGCGGCGAAAGCCCATGCCGATGAACTGCAAGGCCGACTGACCGAAACACAGGCCGCAGCGAGCACGATGGGCAAGCGGCTGAGAGAGCTGGCCCAGCAGATCCAGACGCTGATCGCCGAGCGTGATCAGGCGAGAGCGGAGCGGGATGCGCTGAGGGTTGTCGCAGCGGAGCGTCAGCGCGTAATTGACCAGTTGGTGCTCGGACCAGCAGCAGTGATTAGCTCGTCAGGACGACAGTGACTCTGATGGAACAGTACTCCCGGGGTGCGGATGTCTGGAACCAGCCCGAAGCGGACGGTCGTTGAGCGTGCAATCTGGCTTCTCGCTCAATAAGATCCGGCCTAGGTACCCACATTAGCCTTCAGCTTAAAGAAGCGGTCCTCCTGAGACAGCTCTAGAACTGTATTACTTGATAGAAAACCGTCCGGCAATCCAGGCAGCTTGTCGCGAAGCGTAGCCACAATGAATTGGCCGGAATGCTCAGAAGCTTCGGTGAGCAATGCTGTCATCTGATTTCCGTGAATGGACTCGATCCCGTCGTGACAGACAAAAGTCGGGAACGGCAAATGCTCATCCTCCAGAAATCGCGTATAGGCAAGATCAAATGCTGCTGTTTGCGACATCTTTTTCCCTGTGCCGACGTTTGCGCCCACCGCTGCAAGCTGGAATACAATCAAGTTCTTCTTTTCCTCGAAGTGCAACAAGTATTCTTCGCCATATAGCGACTTCGAAAGCTTGGAAAAATATCTATTGAAAACAGCCACTCTTTTGCTGAGTAGATCCTTTGCATTGGTGATGTGAGCTTGTGTAATAGCTAAGTTTTTTTCGATGGTGTCCAGCTGTGATCGCAGCTCCGTAATGTCCTCCAAGTCCTGCTCCAAACTGCCCAGTCGCTTGTATTTCTCTTGCAATTCAGCTCGGACGGAGATAGCTCTCGTGAAATCGGGCAGGTGACTGACTTCTTTGAGCTGCGCATTTTCTTGGTCTTGCAGATGCCGTAGCTGTTCCTGCAGGTCCTCGGCTCTCCGCGACAGCTGAATACGCTGGGTTTGAAGAAAGCGCCGCTTTCTACCTCGCAAATTCTTTATGAAATCTGATAGCTCGACCCAATCATGATGAAGGACAGGAAGAAATTTCGACGCTTCTTTGTAGATTATTTCGATCGCCTTGTGATCAATCCCCGCGTGTTCAGAATCAAGTTCGGCAATCGAAAGGTCAATCGACCAACCCTCGGACTCTACATTTGCAAATGCCTCCGAGATCCTAGACGCCTTTGCGCGAATACCGGCTATAACATCGGCTCTCGCAGAAATTTCGGGAACCTCGACCATCGAAGGAATATTCTGCTCAATCGTCTGGACTTCGCTACGCAGGTGAATCAGAAGCTGCTGTAACTCGCCTTCCTTCCTACGCCGCGTATGTGTCTCAAGATCACGAACTAGCTGTTTCTTTTGATTATCCAACTTAGGGCGAAGTGCCAGCACCTCGACATTCGTAAATCCAAATAGGAAAAGATGCACAGGCTCGTACACCGCCTCGCTCGTAAAAGCGCTTAAGTATTTCAGGGTGCGGCCCATCAAAATTGGCGATGATCTAACGAACTTTGGAATCAGCTCACGCAAGCTCGGCTTCTCACTATCGATTCCAAACGCAATTTTCTTGATACCGCTTCGGTACTCTTTAATCGAGTGTTTTCGGATGCCGTCAATAAGGAACTGATTTGGCGGTTTCTTGCCCTTAGTGACGAACAAACGATTTAGAGTATGTGTCTTTCCGAGCGTGCAGACGCGTAGAACCGCGCGAACTTCGATTGCGCCATGTAAGTAATCAAAGACTTCCTGATTGACCTTCTTAAACTCATCGTCTGTCCAGATGTCTGCACCCTCCGATCCAAGGCAGAAATCAATGACCCTCAAACAGGTCGTTTTTCCAACATTATTTCCGGACTGTGTCGCGGATGCCGTTGGTGCATCAAGGATCAGATTGAGCCCATTTTTGAAGGTCACGACGCGGGCAATAGAGCCGCCGCGGAGTATTGTCAGATCAATTAGTTGCATCGGGTTATTTTGCCTTCTTCAGACAGCTCAATGGCGCTTAGAAGGTAGAGCCATGCCAGTGCCTGGACAGCCTGGGTTACTGAGATTTCTGTTTTAGCAAGCTCAGTCATTCTCTCGCGCAGGTCCAGTAGATCAGCGCTTTCACGGGACAGCGCTCGCAGCGCTATCGCGCCCAATGCGTAGCCACAATTCCAAGGGCTTTGCTCACGCGGAAGTAGCATTCTTTGGCCTCTCCAGAACTACGCAGTCACAAATGGCATCTGCCACGATGAGTGAGACCGCGAGGTGAGCGCATTCCTCTTCGATTGAGACGCTTTGCGATTCTGCGTATTCCTTCATTAGCCGCTTGACGATTTCCGAGATAAGCGCCGCAGAGTGCATGCGAGCAAAAGATTCTCGGTTTTCAGACGGGACACTTCCAGCCTTGCAGGCGTCGTCAAGGATCTCAGAGTAAGCGACCCCGGCCTTTCTATGGACCAATACGCGAGCGTCGCCGTTTCTCTGTTCGACGCCCTTGTAGGAGCGTTCCAATACCGCGAAATACTTGGTGTACTCAGTGATTATCCTGTGGTGGGAGAACCCATTGAATTCAAGTTTTTGAACTATCTCTGGACGCAGCTCCCAGACCTGACCCGCAGCGTATTCAGAGAGTTCTTGTTCCGCGAAAACGGCAATTATCTTACCGAGATAAGACGGCAACCGGCGCTCCAGTCGCTGCACGATGACGCGCGAACCGAGTCCGGCTTGAATATTGATGATGTCGCCGCTGTTGTCGCCGGCAATGGCGACAGACCCACTTTTCGCAACAACGTCGTTCGACGCCATCACCCAGCCCTGTGGAAGATCTGAAAGAGCGCGAGTCCGATGGCAACAAGCTCGACGACGATTGCAACGATTGTCAGGATTCCATGCCCTGCGGCTTCGTTGGTTTGCGTGTTGGTAACTGAGCCCGAGTTGGCTCCGCCAATAGCCACGGAGTTTTTGGTCGCTGTGACTTTCACGTTCACCGAGGGACGGCGACGACGCCCCAGCCAATAGATCACACCGCCCAGAACCATCAGCGCGAAACTTACAAGAAAAATTTCCATCATTCCCCCTCAACGGCTTTTGTATTTTCAGCTTCTATGATCCGCAGATCGGAAATATGGAAGCTAACCCACGTCGCTTGTCGCAGAAAAGTCGCCCAGCGCAACACTGTCTCGATAGTACCGGAGCTGCTCACCTCCCGGTGAGCTAAGATTTTCGCCCAGTAGTGGCCGGGAATAGCCACCCTCAAAATCGAATAGCAGCTACGAATGGTTTGGCTCCTGAACGTCCGCTATTGGCACGTAGCAGTCAGTCAAACATCTGGATGCCGCGCGAGAAATGCCTACTCAAACCGAATCGTCTGCACTTGATCGAAGGCGGTGAAGCTCGCCTCACACCTTTCGCTTGATGCTATTTACGGCGTGGCTCAGCGACTAAGGTCTGCCTTGATCGCTTTGAGCACCGAAGCCACTTCACGCGGCATCGACTGCGAGAGCTGATCCAGCACATCCAGCTTCCGGCTCAGATCGTCAATCGGCGCGATACGAGCGGCAATCGCCGCGAGTTCGACACGCAGGCTTCCTGCTTCACTATCCTTTGCCTTCACCGTCGGTTCGCGCTTGCCGGTTTTCTTGGTCGGAGCGGCGGCTGCCTTGTTCTTCGATCCCTTCTTGCGGCCGCGTCGCGGGGCGTCCTTGACGGCAACGGCCGCTGCAGCATCGGCCAGGCGATACATGACGTTCCGGCCGGCACGCTCGGTTTCGACGAGGCCCTGGTCCTTCAACTTCTTCAGGTTCAGGAAGGCGCCTGCGCTCGAAAAGCCACCTTCAGCGATCAGTTCGGCGGTGGACTTGGTGCCGCCGTTCAGCAGGCTCAGGATCTTGGCGCTGACGCCGGTGACGCGGGTGCTGGTCGATTCAGCGCTGTCGTTTTCGGACATGGAGTTCTTCTAGGTGTGGAGGAGCTTAGATTCTATACAAGTGTTCATTTGTACCCCCGGTCACCTTGGATGTGATCGCTCGCTTACTGTCGGATGGTCAAGATTAAACCTCTGACTCACGCCGCCATCCGATGCTCGTAGTAAGGGCGTTCCCGGTCGTCGAGGATGGCGTAGCTCGCCTTCAGGTCGCCGCTCGGTTGCAGCCAAGCATCGATGTTCTGATGCTGGATCGGGATGATGCAGCGGTCGTGGCCAGCCTCCGCGACCTCCGGAGGCGGCTCG
This sequence comes from Nevskia sp., assembly GCA_021732745.1. Taxonomy (GTDB): domain Bacteria; phylum Pseudomonadota; class Gammaproteobacteria; order Nevskiales; family Nevskiaceae; genus Nevskia. Next base: position 106,171 of record JAKFUK010000004.1, read on the forward strand.
TCGGTGATGGCGGCGAACGACAGCAATTCCTCGCCGTCATTGCCGGTCCATCGTGACCACAGGCAGGCAATCAGCATGTCCTGACCTGCTTGGGGGCGGAATTCCAGAATTACGTTCTCGTCCTTTTCGTCCGGGGCGAGATCCCGGTTCTCTAGCCGGTGCCGGCTGACGTTTTCGTAGAAGGCGGAGGCCAGCATCAGTCCGTGGCTGATCCCGAACTGGCCTTTCCAGAATCCAACAAGGTTGTCGCGGCGAGCGTTGTAGCAGCCCGGATACTTGCTGTCATAGAACGTGGGCTTGCCAGCCGGTCGGCAGTGATAGCGCATCGGCTTCACGACCCGGCGTCCGTTTTCCCAGATCATCACCGGTGCGTAGTGCATCGGGAAGATCCGGGAATCCCGGGGTTTGGGTTCTGTCCGGGTGAGGTCGGCCAGCTTGCCCAGCAGCCATTCGACCTTCTCTGTGGCGATTCGCTGATCGGACCCCGCCTTCTTGGTGTCCTTCACTTGCAGGCTGCGTTCGGCATTGGCCAATCGTTTTCGCTGCTTGAACAACTCCTGCTGCAATTTCTCGGCCAGGGTACGGTCGTGCGCCAGGTTTGACCTGCTGGTCGAATTTCGGACCACGTGACGCTTAAGATTCTGGCTCCCGCCGACGAGCGAGGAGCACATGAAGCAGGCACGATTCACTGACGAGCAGATGGTTCGGATACTCCGGGAAGCGGATAGCGCCCGGTGGCCGCGGTTGCGAAGAAGCATGGCGTTTCGGAGCCGACGATCTACGCGTGGCGGAAGCGGTTCGGGTCGCTTGAGGCGATGGACGTCCGGCGGCTGAAGACGGTTGAGCAGGAGAACGCCCGGCTAAAAAAGCTCCTGGCGGAGCGGGACCTCGAAATCGAGGTGATGAAGGAGATCACGCGGGGAAAATACTTGGCGTGCCCGAGCGTCGTCGGGCGGTGGCTCATTCAGTGAGCCGCGGCCTGTCGCAACGACGTTCGTGCGCGCTGATCGGGGTGGCGAGATCGGCTCTGCATTACGAGTCCCTGCTTGCCGCGAAGGACGCACCGGTCGTCTCGGCGATGAAGGCGCTGGCCGCACAGTACCCGCGTTACGGCTACCGGCGCATCCGAATCTTCCTGCGCCGGGAAGGCCACGCGATGAGCCCTGACCGTTGTCACCGGCTGTGGCAGCAAGCCGCGCTGCAAGTGCCCCGCAAGCGTCCACGGCGGCGCGTGGCTGCACGCAGCGACCGGCCGCAGCCACCAGCATCGCGGAACCATGTCTGGGCCTACGACTTCGTGTTCGACGCCTGCGCCAATGGCCAGCAACTCAAATGCCTGACGATCATCGACGAGTACACCCGGGAATGCCTGGCCATCGATGTCGCCGGCTCGATCCGCAGTCGGCGGGTCATCGACGTGCTGGCCCGCTTGATCACCGTCCACGGCGCACCGCGATATATGCGGAGCGACAATGGGCCTGAGTTCGTATCCAGGGCGATCCTCGACTGGATCGTGACTTCGGGCATCAACACCGCCATCAGCGATCCCGGCAAACCTTGGCAGAATGGAACCGACGAATCCTTCAACGGCAAGCTGCGTGACGAGTGCCTGTCGATGGAGTGGTTCCGGTCGCGCGAAGAAGCGAAGGTGATCATCGAAACCTGGCGGCGGCACTACAACGCGGTCAGGCCGCATTCCAGCCTCGACTACCTGACACCCAACGAGTTCAAGGCTGCACAGAAACATTCAATCCAACAGGGCGCCAGTCTCTAGGTTCCACTGGTCCGAAAAAAGCCGGCAGGTCAGTATCACGGTAATCACGTCGCCAGCTCTGCCGACCGAGAAGCGCTCGTTTCTGCCTAGCTTCTAGTTCTCGCCGGAGTATTTTCACAGCAGCAACGTGCCCACGTTCCCCCGCTAAATGCAACGCTGCGGAACCTAGATTCCATACGGCCGGGCGACGCGCGTCGTGGGCGACAGCGCACTCATCTCGTCATGGGTTCGAAGCGAGCGCCGTCCCGCAGCCTCAGTTCGGCATTACAGCATCAGGTTAACTCCGCGCGATGCCCACTCGCCGCGGAACTCGGTCGCCGCTACACCAAGAAACTGAGATAACTTTCCAGGCTCGAGGTTGCGCCTGTGCGACAAGAGGTTGCGCACCTCCTGGAAGAGATATAGGACCTCGCGCTTGTGCCGCGATTCGGGGTGGCTTCCAAGAAAGTAAGCGGCCGGCCCCCACTCAAGGCCATCCGGTAGGTTGTCTGGCAGCGGGTCGCGTCCAGCTTCACCGGGCTTGGGCCGAGGCGGGTAGTGTCGGATCTTCTCGAGCACCGGCATGAACTGACGAAGGAAGTCGGACCTCACCTCCTCCAGCGCCGGCATGAATTCGCGTATCTGGGCCTTCCAGATGCGTTGGCGCAACAGGCTGCTCGCCTTGCCGTCGCCGGCGGCGGCTTGACGTGCCAGCAGGGTTGATGGCACGAAGTTAGCGGAAGCATAAGACAGCACCGGCGAGGTTGCCGGAAACTTCAGCAGCGTTTGCTCGATCTGCAACATTTCCTTAGGAGACAGGTGTACGAGTTGCTCGATCAGGCCGTAGTCCGGGCCGCCCAATTCGAGGGCCAGAGATTCCCAGTAGTGGGTCGGCCCCGGCCCTGGGTTGTCCTGGAATGCACGCGCGGCAGCAACATGCATCTCCACTGGACCGATCGCGTCCTCGACCTTCAGCCAGCAGTGGCGGTTGTCGGCACGCCGCGCGAGGCAGGCATCCGGCGGGCTGATGTACCAGAGCGCCACGCCATCCGGCCGGGCCTGCTGCGTCGACAGCTTCAGCAGGCGCTCGGTCCATTTCCGAATCTCCGGGCATCCTGTTTCGACTTGGAGCACGAAGTGGCGGAACTGGCGCCCGAGCAGCATCTCCTCGGGTGTCGGCGCGCTCGTGAGCTCCAGCGCGGCGGCAACCGCACCCAGTCCTCGCGAATGGCGCGACACCCAGCGCAACGTTCGCCCGCTGGAATCCACCAGCGCCTCCAATGCCGCGCGCAGCGGATCGGCGAAATCCGACGGTGGCTGGACCACGGGCACACCGGCCTGAAGCGCATTGGCCGCACTCACCAGGAGCTGCTGCGGCCCGGCAAGCGTCATCAGGAAGTCCTTCATTCCGCCAACACCGCCTCATCGATCACCGGGTTGGTGATGAAGCTGTTGCCGTGTACGGCCACGACCGCGCCGAGGGCGGCGAGGCAGGCAAGCAGCACATTGGGGTTGGTCACCTTCTGCAGGCCCGCGCCGGCCTTGGCGAAGTGCTCGGCGCCGAAGGTAGTTGCCACCAGCGACTGCATTAGGCCATGGTGCTCTGGTGCCGCACCGAAGAAGTTCATCACCTCGGCGGACGATGCGCCGATCCCGGCCGCAGCCAATGCCTCCCGCCAGTTGCTGACGGCGCCACCGCCGTCGATCACATCCATGCTGGCGACCAGCAGTGTCGGCGAACCACCTGTAATCTCCAGTAGATGGACCGCGCGATCGTCGGCCAACGCCCAAGCCATGTCCTTGCGCTCGGCGTACCAGTGAAGCGCATCAGCACCCCACAGGCCGGTGCTGATTAGCGGGCACGGCAGCTCGCTTAACTCGGCCAGCGTGCGGACCTGTGGGGCGTCGGCAAGCAGGATCACCATGCGTGAAGCCTTGGCGATATCGGAAGCGCGCTGCTGCAGGGCGCCCGGCAACGTCGCCGGCCAGCCATTCGGGATGACCGTGACGCCGCGGCTGCTGTGTACTTGGCCGTTGAGCGTGACCACGCCGATCTTCTCGACGGCCTTCACTACCGCTTCAGCAACTTGCTTGGTCTGGCCCGCGACCCAGCGCTGCACGCCCACCTCGGCGCGGCCGCCGATCCATCCGTTATCGTGACCAAGCAGGGACAGGTCTTCCCAGCCAGTGGCCGGTGAAGCGACCACGACGCGTACCGGCGAGCTGCCAGGCGACGGGCTGCCCCATTCAGCGATTGCCCGGAGCGGCACCGGACACATCTTTTCGTTGCTGTAGAGCACACGGCGTTCGCCTTCGTCCCGCTCCATCTTTGCCTTGTCGGCCTCTATCAGTGCCGTTTCGATTTCCTCGCGGGTTCCGAGACGAGATAGCAGCGATATGGATCGCAGCTGGAACTCTCTGCCGGCGTTGGTGCGGATGAAGATGCCCAGGTTGACCAGTTCGTCGGCGAGCGCCTCGACAATGTTGTTCTGCGCGCCGCTGGGGAAGAGTTGGCCAGCGTACTCGCACGCCTTCTCAGCGAGGCGAGCCGGCGTCATCGATACTGCGGTGGTGCCGCTGGACTGCATCTGCTCGTAGGCCAGCGCGAATGCCAAGACTCGGTATCGTGGGTCTAGCTCAAGTGTCGACTGAAAGATCTTCAGCATTCCGCGCGACAGATCGTTGTCCCGGTCGACGATGTTCATGTGCGCGCGGGTGATGGTGTACGGCGGCAGTCCCTGGTGTGGCGCTTCGTACAGCACCTGCAACAGTCGCTGGCACCAGATCTGGATCAGCGCCGGGAAGAAGATGCAGCGCGAGAGAATCTCGTACGGCATGTCTGGCGTCTGGAACTCAAAGCCGAGCGCGCCGAGCGGCTTCACCACAAGGTCCAAGCCGGCGCGGCGCTCGTCGTCGACGAAGGGCGTCAGCGCGATCGGCTGCGCGAACTGATCCATCAGCGCGTTTGCGTAGCGGATCACGCGCTCGGCATTGTTCAGGCCAGCCACTGCGAAGTGGAAGCGACCACTCGTGTGCTTACGCAGCTGGTTGAGCTGGTCCAACAACGGGAAGCGCGGCTCCTGCTGCGCATCGTGGCGCATCATCGTGTCGGCTTCGTCGATGAAGACAGTCACGTCGAGCTGGCGCTTGTTGATCGCGTCGCAGATTTCCTTGGAGAGCCTGTCGCGGCTCCATGCGGTGTTCGTCGTGCGTGGCAGCACCCCATGTTCAATCAGCACGAGGGCCATACGGGACCAGACTTGGTCAACGTATTCGGATGCGACAATGTTGTACACGTCAATCTTCACGTAGTAGCGGAGCTGCTTCGGTCGGGTCTCCCGCTCGCAAATCTCGTTGATCACAGCCGATTTACCAAGGCGGCGGCCTCCGTAGACAAGCACGCCCTCCTTGGCATTGAGGATCTGCTGCTGCACACGTTGGCGGCCAAAGAACATCTCGCGCGGCATGTCCTGCGCATTTCGGTACGGTGCCGAATGGATGAAGCTCGATCCCACGCCGATCATCCGTGCGATGCGGCGGCGATCCATTGCCATCCACGTGATCAGAAGGTCGTCGACGATCAGAGCACCATGGTGCTCGCGGCGAACATGCTGATGAAGGTCGATGCGCTGCTCGGCAGTGAGGACGCCGCGGAAGAACACGATGTCGGCCTTTGGCATAGCCACGCGGACGTTCGCAACCGTGGTCTGCGCCGGCAGCACTGACACGGCGTAGCTTGCCTTGCGCTCGGAACCCAGGCACGGGAGCGTGAAGACGTCGCTGCCGGCGATCTGCGCGAGGTTGGCACCATCGACGCGGAAGGTTGCCTCGCTGGCGGACGCCGACACCACCACGATGTCCGTCCAGCCCAGATGGTCCTGCAGGAACTGGCTCAACTCGCGGCCGACGGCCTGCACGCTCGGCGTTGTGCGCTTGATCATGAGCTTGGTCCACGCCTCCAGCATGCTGGAGGCGGCGGCCGAGCGCTCGGCATCGAGGTCGGGCAGCCACGGGCGCTTAGTCCCCGTCGACAGAGCCGCAAGGGTTTCGGTCACGACAGCGCCCTTGCGGCTGGGATCGCTGAATAGGGGCAGGACGACCGTATTGAAGTCGCGAAGCATCTCGTTGCCAGTCGCCTTCTCTGGCAGGGGCTGTCCGGACTTCAACAGCGACCAGAACTCCTTGGCGTTGGCGAGCGCTTGGCTCTTCACCAGCGAGCGCACGCGCTCGATGTCGGCCGCGGCTTCGGGCGGCAGCTGCTGGCGGTCGCGCTCGACCTCGAGCAGCAGTTCCTCGCACCCGCGATCGATGCGACCCTGCAGGACGGCGGCGATGTTGGTGCGCACGTACTGGATAGCCGGCAGCAGGTCCGTCGGATCGTCGGACGCGCTCGGGTTCTCGATCGGCCCGGGATACGGCAATAGATTAGCGCGGCGGCCGACCCTGTCCAGGATGGCATCGAACTGCGACTTCAGCTCGTCGTCGATCAGACTCAGCGCGGCTGCGCTGTCGACTTGCGTGTGCAGATTGGCGACCTCGCGCACGAGCTCGGCGCGCCCCTCGGCGATGCGCTGCTCCAGCGCATGGGAGGCGGCTGCGAGCTCCCCCTTCTCGGCCATCAGGAACGAGGCGCCGGCGATGGCACGACGCGCGCTCAGCAGGCGGCGCTGGTCCAGATGACGATGGGCGGCGGCCAGGAAATCCTGTGCCGTTGGCGGCTCGGCGGCCTCGAAACTCATGATGGCGTCGAGTACTTCGTCCGCCGGCCCCGCGAATGCGGTCTCGCGACCGATGGCGTACGGCGAACGCGCATCGCCGTCGATATCGGAGCCCAGGTCGATATCCAGTAAAGCCAGCTCGCAGTTCAGGGCATCATCGAGCGGGGCGATCTGCGTCGGCGTCTTGCCGGTGGCAATCAGGGTGCGCAGCGCGGCAAGACAGGCCTGGGTGGCTTCACGCACCAACGGACGAAGCACGCCATCGTCGTCGACGGTGGAGTCCTCGACTTCGCGAATCGCGGCGGCAATACGGACGTCGAGGTCGGCGGAGAACTCGGCAAGCTTTGCCGAGCCACCGGCATTCTTCAGGCGGGACAGGTCGCGCTGGGCGGCGCGGAAGAAGCCATCCAGTTCTTCGAGGAAGCTGACCATTCGCTCGTAGTGCGCACCGACCAAGCGCGTCGGCCCATCGGCAGCCTTGAAGTCGGCCTGCAACATGGCGTCGCGGTCACGCCCAAGGATGCCCAGCGCAGCGCGTATCGACGGCAACGACAGTTCGGGGTCGCCCGTGTTGAGTAGCGCGCGCAGGGCCTGGCCGAAGGCGTGATCGGGGCCAAGGTAGCGCCGGTATTGGGTCACCGCGGGCGGCAAGCTCGAGAAATTGCGGATGAAACGGCTCGCCTTCTCCTCGATGACGTCCTTGGCCTGGCGGGCGTATTGCTCCTGCAGTTCGCGCACCGTGGCCGAACTCATTTGATAGCCGGCAACCAGGGCTTCTGGACGGATTTCGAACACGCCGCGGGCCTGCCGGCGCACCACGAGTTCGGCCAGTGTACGAACGGCCGGGCCGACCAAGCCGGAGGCCTGCAGCTCGCGCATCACGGCCATCGAAAGACCAGCATCCACATCGAACAGCGCCGGGCGCAGTGCGGCGGCCAGCGCCGACAGCGCGATCGCCCTCGGCGCCCCATCGTCGGCACCATCCTTGATTGCAGCCAAGGCCTCGGAGAGCTGCTGCGCGAGCTGGTTCGTGCCCGACTGCACGATGTTGACCTGGGCGGTCGCGGCCGACAGCAGGGCAAACACCGTCGGCGCGCCCGGCAGGGGCGAGCCGGTGTCATCGGCATAGGACCGCGCGAGCGCGAGCGCCAAACCGGGATAGCCACGGCGCAGCATCACCTGGATCTGCGCCATCGCCGTCAGTGCGCGTGGGTTGGCTTCAACGTCGGGAGTCGCGGGAGCCTCGGGCTCCACGGAGGCCTCTACCGGTGAGGGTACGAGCTTCGTCCCGACCGCAATTTTCACCGGCGGGATCGCAGGGACTACGGGGGCGCTGACCACGGGGCCGATGGGGACGGTAGGCGGAGGATCGGCCGCTACGGGCGCCGCGGCCGCATCGGTGACGACGGGCGTTGCGATCGACTCGGCGACGACCGGCGGTGATGCTGGTGCAGGCTCGACAGCAGGCGAACTTGGCGAAACGACCACATCTTCTTCGGGCGTCTGTTCGAGGGATTCGGCTGCCGGCCTCTCGCAGTTCAGGCCTCCCAACAGGCGGATCAACTCCTCCACCGCTTCCATGGTGCGCCCGCCAGCCACGGCGACGGAAGCGGAAATCCGCGCACGCTCGGCACCCTTAGCGCTGGCGTACTGCTGGTCGACGACTTGCTGGGCTTCCACGGCCGCCACGGCGGCATCGGCCCCGGCATTGGCCGCCTTCACATCATGCAGGTAGGCCTCAGTGTCCGGCCGGGACATTTTGGGGCAGGACGTCGGCAGGGCGTCTGCGTTCAGGTCCGTGTAGCCCTCGGCCAACAGCTTCGCCAGCTTGCCGGACAGCTCGATCAGCACTTCTTGGATCTCTTCAGCCAGGTCGGATATCCCAGCGAGCTCGACCATCTGCGACAGCACGCCCATGCGCCTGATGGCGGTATAGACGCTCGTCAAGCGCTCATGGAACGAGGCGATGTCCACCGCTTCGATGACGTCGCGCACCTCCGCCTTGAGCTTCTCGAACTCTTCGACCACCGGCTGCAGGTCAACCGCTTCTTCGCTGTGTTGAGTCAGGCGGTCGGAGATCGTGCCGGCCTCGTCCAGTGCGGAGGCCTTGTCCGTCTCGGCCAGCATGCGCTTGCCGACCCACGCTACAACCGAACGGCTGGAATGCTCATTGGGTAATGCCAGAAAGATTTTCTTGATGACGGGAAAAGACTTGGTCCAGAAGAGTGTGTACATCGCCAGGTCAGCCGATTCCGGGTCAACCTCGAAGCCCTTGAGGACCAGTTCTTCCAGGGGGACGGAACGTTTCTTGAACCGGCCGAGCGCCGCGAGTCGTTGGTTGACCTGTCCGGCAAACTCCCGCTTATCGAGAAATAGCACCGCGGCAAGGCCCTTGTAACGCCACAGGGCGTGTCCGTAGCGGTAATTCCCGAAGAGGTGGACGTTCAGCTCCGCCACCTCGGCGACGGAGGTGGGGCGACCACGGGTCGCCAACTCGGGTATCGCCTTGACGATCTCGTCCCAGTGCAGCTTGTATATTTTCAGGCTGGGGAAGCCGCCGGTTGCGATGACTGTCGCGGTCGTGATTTCCAGCGGAGGCTGTACGAAATCCTCGCTAAATGCAGCATTCACACATTGTCTCCTCGTTGTTTTATGACTGGCTATCACCCATCTGTCGTGGAGATGTCCTGCCGATTTTCTCCGGGCAATCAGAGCCTAGAGACTCGCACTCGGTTGGGTTCAATGTTTCATTGCAGCCTTGACCTCGTTAGGGACCAGGTAGTCGAGGCCGGAATGCGGCTTGACAGCGTCGAAGCGTAGCCGCGAGGCTTCGATGATCCCCTTGGCTTCCTCATGTGATCGGAACTACGCCATCGACAGGCATTCATCACGCAACTCGCAGTTGAAGGATTTATCAGTGCCACTCTGACAAGAATTGCCAAGCGCCGACACCGGCGAATGGCGGCATTAGAGTGCCTTTTTCTACAGCCTCAAAGCCCACTTAAGCCGCAACCACGCCACAACGTCGCTGTCTGCCTGAACGAATGGCGGGGGCATCAGTTTGAACCGTTGGTTGGACGAAACGTCAGAGTAGTTTGATTGATGCAGGAACTATGAGACTTGGCGCCCGATGACTTTCGCTGGCGGCATTACTCATGCGGACGCTGACGCCCTGCTTTGCAAGGATACAAAGCTCGCGAATGCTACCAACTCTCACGTAATCGTCTTCGAAGCGCGTTATGCTTGCGACATACATGCCGTCCTCATGTAGGTGCGGAATGAGCACGACTCCCTTTTCAGCGCCACGACTCACGACGTACGTCAGTTCAATTGGTGAAGTCACAACTTCTCCTTCATTAGTGTTTCCATGCGCGCGAGTTCAGCTGCGGGCCACGTCGACGGCATGGACATCAGATTTTTTTGTGAAGCTGACTACAGCGCCAACGAAATGGTGGCAAGCGTTTGTATCCAGAACCTTATATTCTTCTTCATCAATAATTTCTCCCAAGAGTGCTTTGCTGACAGTAAAGGCCTCGACATCAACACCAACATCGTCGAGAGGCCAAAGTTCAGAGAGACATTTTTGGTACTGTGCTTTTACAACCTTTTCGTTACTATCAACCTTCTGTTCATCGTTCTGCTTTGTGAACGAATGAAGGGCGGCGAATAGACTGAGAGAAATTACACTAGTACCAGTAGGTCCGGTCAGCCGAAAATACTCAAGGTTTCTCTTTAAATCATCAAGCACAGGTTTTCGCTGAGGATTAAAAGCCTTCAGCTCAATTGCACAAAGCGGTTGATGTCCTATGTAGGTGTTGTTTGCATAACCGACGTAGACTGCGACGTCTATTCGACCATTCCGATTTATTTTTGGCGTGCCTCCCCGAAAAATCGCAGAGCCTCGATTGACAGGGTGTCCAAAGACAATGGGATGCAAGCAATCTTTTGCAAACACCTTGGTTTTCTTTTCTAAGAGAATCTTGTACGGCTCGGCGCAATAGTAATTTAGACGAGCAATTGCTTTAGCGACGTTAAGCGTAAACAAGTACTCCGCATTTATCTTTATCGATGGCGTGCCGACAAAGGTCAGCATGTCAGCACATGCGCCAACCATTGCTTCCCTAACCTTCTTTTGGATATCGAAAATAGACTGCATAAAAATCTAACAAGTCCGTAGAAAAGCCCCGACACCGCCATCGCTGCAATCCATTTCTGATTCTGGAGTGACAACCTAGCGACTCAGCGTCCAGATTTCGCGGTTGTGAAGGATTGGTATCACAGCAACCGAGCGTCTCTGTGTTGACGTATTCGAACGATAGCGCGATCCGTTCGGCGTTCCAAGCCCGATTCAGGGCGCAGCTTCTGCACGTTGTGAACCACTACAAATAACTTGCACTGGGCATCGACTGTTGCTACCGATCGAAAGTTGACCCCGTTCCTCTTGGAATTCGGTTTTCAGTCGCGGACGAGGATCGCGTGACAATTGCAACCTTGCCGCCTGCCACTCATGCGCGCTGCTACCGGAGACATCTTGCGAAATGCAGAATCGGCTGCTGGACCGGGGCCTACTGATCGGGGTACTAGACCGGCCGGAGATTGGCTTCTTCTCGTGATTGTTGGCTCTGCATTCGAAAATTCGTAGCGCCGGCAGACTTCCCTCATGGAGACTTCGGGTAAGACCTCATTCAGAACCCGACATCTGACATTGCCGACCGAAAGTTGACCAAATTTCCTGTGAGCTGCAGCAGCGCAACCCCGTGTATCAGTGGCAAACCACCAGGGTCCCGCCGCCAGCACGTTTGCCGACCAAAATGTGAAGCGTCATTCCGTCACTAACTTCCAAAGTATCTCCAACAAAGTCATCGGAACCGACTTCCGGCCAATATTGAATTTTTGTCACCGCATTAATGAATCGAGCCGCAATTGCCTCAGCAACGGCCTGATAGTTTGCAGTCCTCAGGCGCGTCGTAATCCAGTCGTCCTCTCGCGAATCAATCCTTATTGAGCGAATCGGAAATCCAAAAGCTTTTTCAGGCGCACTCGACTTGGCGATATAGCGCTGGATACTCCATCCATCCGCATCGGCTGGTGTTTCATCTTTGAAGGCAAACGCCCGCAGAAAAGTATCTTCATCATCCTCAAGGCCTTGGCAGGTAACATAAGCCTCAAGCTTGGTGATGTTGGCGGCGCGACATGTCGCGGCGCACACCATCGCAAGAACCAAAATCGATACTCGGGTTGCCAGATTCGACTGCGCGGAAGTCATTGGGTTCCCTCGCGTTTGATGTAAGCCTGGTTAGGAACCGAGGTCTCCACAGTTCTTGGCCAAGCTCGATTCCCAAAGCCCATTTCTGTTCTGCCTCATCTTGCCAGATGTGCTGAAAGGTCCATGCTTCCACCGCTTTCCTTCTTGCTTGAAATTGAAGACTGGCTGCCCCCCAACTTTGTCCGCAGGAATAATCGTCAGTTCACCAGACCACTCCGAGCAATCCGGATTGCCTGTGTCGCCGCAATCATTCGAACAGGACGTGACAAACTCCTTCGCCAGCATGGGTTTAACGCCGCTTCTAGTGATCTCGAACATATCTTGAAAGTGCACGCTGGGCCAGCCGTTGAATGTCACATGTGAAACGAGTATTGCCAGCCGTTCCGGGCTCAGACGAATCACCCTAACATCCGGCCCCTCGCCGTTGGCGCCAGGAAAGGTGAATCCGGCCTTTTTGGCCAGTTGGCGATACCCACCTTCTACCTTCTCGGCAACAATCAGGGACAGTTCCCCCCCGCAAGCGATGCATTCTTCAATATTACCATCAGAGTCGAGTTTTGAACTATTCAATACTAATGCATGCAATCGATGGGACACGCTTCCGAAAGCTTCAGACACGTAGACATCGACCTTAACTCTTACTGTTTTGTCGTTTGGAATCTCGACAGTTTCAATAAAAGAGCAGGCATCAGCGAGGCGCGGTTCGATTTGCCTTCCGATCGTGCAATCGACGGGCTCATCCGTCACTTTCTTCACAGCCACGGTCTCATCCTCAAGCTCAGTTGCTTGCTCTTGATCCCGAGTGGTGGACGTGACTTCCGAAACATTGTTGCTGTGAAGTTCTGCCGCGGACGGACCAGAAGTTGGGGCCGGTGACGACGCCAAGCTACTTTTCCCTTTGTCGCATGACGAAAGTGATGAGCTGATCAAACCCAAGCCGCACGCAACCAAGGCGAATGTTACACGGTCCCGTTTCATTCTGGCCATCCGATCTTCTCCACGGTACTGTAGTGACTCACTTGCAGCATTGCACTACTTGGACTTATCGAGCAAAGTTACTCAAGTCGATATGAGTTTGCTTATGAACCCCACCAGTTTGCGCTTGGGCAGTCGCCAAAGGCGAATCGCCGCGGGAACAACGGAGTATAGACGCCGGTATTTACGCGATTCCCGGGTCTCAGGCGCGACATGTCGATTCGCTGTCTCCTCCAACGCAGGATTGAACAGTTTGGGGTACTTATGAGCAACGCGAGCAGACTGGAGTACTCCACAGCTGTCAGTCGCAAGGTTTCATTCAATCCACGCAGCGTCAGATCAGTGTTCCGGTGAATGACACTCTCCGCGGACTTAAGCGCCGTCCCCCAATACATACGTTTCGGCAAGTGCTTCAATTCCGCCATTTAAGCGGCGCGACTTATGTTCGTTAATCCAATTGCTGAATCCAGCAGCAACGCAGGTCACATCTTTGAGAGCAGGGAAGTGACCCTTCAGGCCCATCCCAATTACCATCCGCCGGACTTTCTCGAATGCGCAATCTGCAGTGGACGCATGATCGAGCGGAAAGGACTGAGCCGACTTTCCCTTGGATACGCTCTCTTCGAGCAAGGAGTCGAAATCGGGCCGATTCGTTTTACCTGCAAGAAGTTCTGCATCTTTGACATACTTGGTGATAGCTGGCTGCGCAGTTATAAGATGTTGTACTAGAGGCGTCGAGGCCGTCCAGTCGCCAAGCAGCACTACAGGCCGCTGAAGCAGAAGGCAGAAGATCACCTCCGACTGCGTGCCTGCGCCGCCCGGGAGGGCTATAGCTCCATCGCATAAGTAGGCCTCAAGGAAGTTTCTCGCGTTGCCAAGTCCGGTGTCGAAAGAGAATCCGGCGGCCTTACGGGGTCTTACTTCGAATCCATTACCCTGACCGATGCCGAGCCAAGGGTTTCCGCCGGCAGCCGCAGCTGCTGCGAATTTGATCTTTGTTGCCGCTGGCACACCGCCCTCCTGTGCGGCAGTCGCGCCACACAGCACAATGTCATTTTCCGCAATACGCCTACTCACATCTGCCGCGAGGTCCAACACGTCCCGCGGAACATTGCTCGACCCCCCAAAGACCCCGATTATCATCGATCCTTTTCCTTATGCAGTTTCATCCTCGTGGATTCAGCGACTAGCCGTTCGCAACCGACAAATTACGTGTACTGCAGCCGCTCAGCGCTGGCAAAACGACGGCGACGCTTCAGTAATAGACCCTTCAAATCTAAAAAAGTCTGTCCCGCAAATCTGTTACGAGTCGCCGCGAACCGGTAGGCGCGAAAGAGCTTTAGGCTGGAGCATTGACCAACCAACCACTGCAGTCAGGCGGCACAGAAATACCATACGGCGGGATCCTTTGCCTGCAAGGCGGCAAATTCCGATTAGCGGAACCGGCACATGCCGGATAGAAGGACATAAACGAAACATTGGCTGTCCCTGCTTCGTTTCGTGTACTTAAAGATGCGAAAGGAGTTCCCGACACGGCAATCATAATTTTTCATTTACTTCGGGAACGGGCCGGTTTCTTCAGTTCGCGGTTCAAAGATGATGATGTCGGGGTGCCGACGGTGCGGTTCGCATGATTGAACGACAGACTCAGAGCGAATGAAACCAGAGTACCGGAATCCGCAGCCACCTCGTCCCGAATCTGTAGAGTCCAGGTGCCCGCGCAGCTCTTGCCGGCAGCGCCCGCGAGGGCCGGTATGGTGGCCGCATCGTAGGTTTTCTTCAGGTTCTTGTTTGATCCGCCAGCCCGGTTGTGAAGGGTAACTGGGTGCATCCCGGAGCCTGTTGGCGGCTGCAGGGTAATGATCAAGTCACCTATGTACGTGTGTTCGAGGTCCACGGCGACGGACAGCGCATCGACCGGCGTGGTTTCGGGAACCGTCAGTGTGAACGACACGGTTTGCAGGTCCGGGATCTCGGTGTCGAATATTCGGCTAACGGTCACGGCGCTTCGCGGCTGCGGCTTCGCCAAGGTGACGGCAGTAAGCGCGTTCAGCCGTCCGAAGCCGTATTTCGGACTCTTCCCGGTAGCGGGATCGTAGTTGCCACGCTGCGGATCGATTCTGTCGCAGGCCCACTTGAGCAGGTCCTTTACTTCATGCCACTTCAAGCTTGGGTTAACAGCCAGCATCAAGGCGGCAACTCCAGCGGCCCCAGGGCACGCGCTCGAAGTACCACCGAAGCTATTCGTGAAGTACCCGTCAGCATCCCCTTCGAAGCTACTACCCAAATTGTAGCCGTTGCGGCCGACCCGGTCGGTAGTCCAGATGCCTGGCGTGAGTGGCACCGAGTGATTGAAGGGCAGGTGCCCCATGTCGTTACTTGGGAACGCGCACCACACCGCCGCTCCGAAATCGCTATACACACTCCGCGTGCCGCGGTCGTTGCACGCCGCCACCGCGATCACGTTTGCGTAACTGGCATACCCATCATTTTCCACCGCTTCATTGCCGTTTCCAGCAGCGAACAGGACCACGCATCCTTTGCCACCACGCCCGTTCGCCAGTACGTAATCAATGGCGAGCCGCGTGCTGGGCGGAAGCTGGACGACCTGATTGTGTACCGGGTCGTTCGGGTCCCACCACCGGCCGTCCTTCGGCCCCCAGCTGCATGAGACGATGTCAGCCCCATTGTCGGCTGCCCATATGAAGGCCTCAGCCTCGCGCTGCGAGCCAAGCCCCGACGAAAGGCGAATGGGAAGCAGCCGCGCCTTCGGGGCAACGCCAATTGCGCCGAGGGCTCCATTGCCGCACGCCACCCCGGCACAAGCCGTGCCGTGGTTCTCGCCGTTGTCGGGGCCGGTTCCGAACAAGTCCTTCGGCCGCGGATCGTCTATTTGAAGCGTGGCGTCCCTCGGGGCGACCACCTTCCCCGGACCGGCGAACTCCGGATGATCGATGTCGACGCCGTCGTCGATGACCGCGATTATCACACCCTCGCCGCGCGTGACTTCGTGCGCGGCTTCGATGTTCACGTGTGCGTCTACGACCACACCGTTGATGGTCGTCTTCTTGAGGTGCCATTGCTGCGGGAAAACCGCCTTCCTTGCCCGAGGTCGAATCAGTTCCGGGTGGCAATACTCCACGTCATTCCTCTCGAGCAGGGCAGCGGCAATATTGAACACGGACTGTCCGGAGCCCTCTGGCGTAGCGACAAAGTAAGCATTGGTGGCATACGTCACTTGGTTTTTGATGGTCAGCCCAACACCGCGAAGGGTGACGGCACAGTCGTCGGGGTCAGCCGTATCCACGAACTTGACGAATATGTTCTCTGTATAAAGAACCGGCTCTTGTGTTGCAGGATCGACGAGCACGCCACCGACGAACCGTACGTCTGCCGATGTCCGAAGGGCAGACTTGCGGTCGTCCAGCGAAACGGAATTGGGGCCGACCGGGACGCGATAAACCTCGACGCCGGCTTCTGGGTAGGCAGCGACCAACACGCCGTCGTCCAGTTCGGACGAAAGTGGAGATGGCACTGAGCCGGTAGACCGCGTAATGGACCGCCCGCTACGAGTACGGACAGCAACGAGGTCGCGACTCAGTTCGAGTTCAAATCCCAACTCACCCTTTTTTCCGTAGTACACCGTCGGCATTGCATTCTCTCCCTAGTTATCGTTGTCCACTGGCCAACACTCGAAGCAACGACTACTGACTGCAAACAAGCCAGTTTGAAACCTTGAACTCGCCGCCGGTCTTGCCAATAGCGGCTCACAATCCTCACCGCCACCGATTGGTTTCACACATAGTGAAGGTGACATGACCCACAAGCAGCAACGACGACTATGTCGCCAGCGTTGCGACGAAGCAGATCACGATGTCTCGGAGCTCGTCCACTCCGTCAACCTCCAACGCGAGTGTCGATCCATCAAACGGAAAGGGGGGCTTCCCTTGAGGTTTCAGGTCAATGTCGGCACTCCATGATGTCGGGATCGGGTTGTCATCGTACGGCATACACCTCGCCTCAATTCCGCCAAGACGGACAACGACGGTGCCGTTGGAACTACCGATTACTGCGACTGTGAACTTACCCGTGGGCACAACAGGTTGCCCCATCCATCGTGCCAATTCACTCGGCAAGGTCAGGTCGATCCTACGTGTCGGCTTTTTGCGTGCGAGCAGTGTGAACTGCTCGGAAAGGTCATTTCTCAGACTCGTATATGCCCAGAGCGGTCCAGTAGCAGCGCTGGCATCGCGCAGCCTCGTGCCGAGCTCGTCTTCCGCTGCTTCGACGTTGTCCCCTGGTTCTGATATATAGCGAATGTGAAGAATGACGTCACTGATAGTTGCATAATCAAATTGACGGACCTTGGCAGGCAGTCTCAATTCCCACTCGCTGTCCACTGCCCCCGAACCTTCAAAGGGAAGGTAGCGCTCGTCCCGCAGGTTGAGCTCCCAAAGACCTGTGTCATTGCTGCCGGAACTCGTGAATATCGCTTCGGCAGGACCATGCACCTTCTCCGGCTCCTTGGCGCCCCTCTTCTTGATCGAACTGCTCAACAAGCTCAACTTGCAAGAGACCCCAGCATACGGGCTTGTAACGCAGGGCAATGACAATGCGACTGACTTGATGCGACGACCGACATGTCCCGGGTGATCCAGCTCGAACAGCACCTCGGGGATCTTGAATCTGCATTTGCCTGTTGCCCGAAGCTCGATCAGCCGGGCCGGGTGCAGTACCGCGAGTGACACGTGCTTTGTCAGCTCCGGGATCCGCTGGTTGCGCTTGATATGCTCGGCCTCAAGCCGCTTCAGGTCATGAATCAGGCCGGTTGCGGCAAGAAGGCCTTTGCGGAGGCCGTTCCAGTGGTCTGAGCGTACAACCTTGACGCCAGACTGTGATACGGGCAACTCACGATTGAGGCAATCTTCTGCGCTCCGCGCGTAGTCGGAGGCAAGTTGGTAGGTCTTGTAGTAGACCGCCGAAACCTGGCGCACCATCCAGTCGTACAGGCCACTGCTTGTGAATTTCGACGTCAGAAAGGTGTCAGTTGCCTCCGCACTTTCAATTGAACGTTCAAGGTTACGCTTCTCAGTCAAAGCAATCGTCAATCGGATCTCGGCGGCAATGCGCTGCTTATCAAGACTGAGTAACTCCCCAGATGCCGTGTCGCGCTGAAGTTGCCAGTCCTCCAGCCTCCGTTCGTAACTCGCCAATGTCGCGGTGATACCCGCGGCCGTCTGGTCCTTGTCGCCCTCAACCGCCAGTTTGTCTGCAAAGAAGTTCTGCGAATTCGCGAACAGTTCTCCGCTGATAGTGAAGGCGTTGTGTGGGGATCCGAATGCACCATTGACACCTAGCGTAAATCGAGGGAGCGTTGAAGCAATTGCTGCGGCCGACTTCATCGCAGCCACACGCGTCCTGACCATCAACCCGCTACGAATCCCTTCGATCGACTCAAGCTCCTTGGGTGACGTCCCCTTTGCGATCCGCTCCAAGTACCACGACTGCCGCGTCTGGATGTTCGCGATCTGTACCGTGATCGCCTCGAGCTGCGTCGTTGCTTCCTTGATCTGCTCGTCCCGGATATCCATGTTGAGGCGCGTCGCCTGGAGATCGAGGCGAGATCGGAGCAATGACAGCTCCTCGGCATCTCGCTTCTCCAACGCCTGAAGCAGCTCCGACCCCAAGGTCCTGAGTTCGACAGCAACTTCATTGGCCTTCTGCAGCATGACCGAGAATCGGTAATGAGACCTCGGCTGATTCAAGCCCGCCATGATCTGGTCGAACGACAGGCCGGCCGCACCGGCACGGGCAAGGAGCGCAGGGTCGATGGGCGGGGCAAACAGCGATGGGATCCGGAACACGCCGTCGATGTTCAGGCAGTTTCTGACCTTGTAGAGCCTGTCCGCAACCCTGTCCCACAAATCAAAAAGCTTCTCATTCGGCGGAATACAGAAGTACTCGTTGTAGAAATTCAGGTGTGGCGAGTCTGGCTCCTCGTTCTCCTCGCACTCGGAGATGTCACTGACTTCCCCAAGCAACTGATCGAGATACGCACTGAGTTCGTCGTCACGTTGGTCGATGAGCTGCTGGAGTTGCAAGTAGTTTTGCGCTCCAGATGCAGCTGCAGAGCCTCGGTCACACATGGTGATATCGTTTCGTGGACGTCGCCCCAACAACCTCGCTGCAAGTACGTACAACTGCGATGCAGCAGTGATGTCCTCGCGAGTGTCGGATCGAAAACGCGCGTCACCCCAAGCAATGAGCACGTCGATGTATCGGTAAACAACAGCCTTCTGGAACGCAGTCCAGCGACCACGTGCGACTTGGAACGGAAGGTTCGGCTTCCTCCGCCAAGCCATGATCGAATCGACGAGGTCTTGCAGTGCCGAGGTCTGGACTTGTTTGCCCCACTTCTTTGGATCCAGAAGTACCTCGACCAGGTGTCCCTTGTAGCTTTCCTCCATGCCGGTGCGAAATGGCCTCATCTTCCAGAACTGTCGACGAACCCCGTCGGCATCGGTGCTCGTCCCTTCGTCCACGCCGATGGGGTCAAAGATGTAGTGGAACCAGCGCATCGAATCTTCGAATTTCGCCTCACTTGCAAACTTGAGTGCGATCATCAATGGCGCGTGGTAAAAGACCTCCCAGTTGTAGCTGGCATAGGCGTCGTATGTATCATCATAGGCGAGCGCGTAACAGCCGAATCGTTCAATGGCTGACGTGCTGAGTCTGGTGCTTGTCCGGCCTCGGTAGACGGTTTCACGCTTCGTCTGCTGAAGCTTGCCGTTGAAGACTGTCGCGACGCCTCTTGCCTCCACGCGATTCACCAGTTCGCAGGCCATCGGGTGATGAGTTCGAGCGGCCATTTCAAACGGGGGCAATGAACTGCCATCGTTGGGGCTGTAGCTCGAAACGGCTGCCAGTAGATCGGCCAGAGCACCGACGCTGGTCAGCGGTGCAGCTTTCGACAGCGCAGCAAGTACTTCCTTGGCCCACGCGGCCTTGTTGGCATTGGGACGCCAGACTTTTTCCTGTACCTCTTCCGTCAGAAGCGCGTCGCGCAACGCAGCCATGCTCCTCGAGATGTGTCGCGCATTGACCCGCGTGCTACCGGCAGTATCCTTGCTTGAGAAATTTGGTCGAACAACGATGTCGACGGCGTCGTCCGCGTAGAAGAATGGCAGGCCAAGTCCCATCGTGAAGATTCCATCTGCAGACGGGGGCACGAGTGCTGCCCTAGCCGCTGCGATGGCGGCATCAAGCAAGCTGACCTGCGTCGCTGGAGTTACCGCAAAGCGCCCTGGCGTCGGATCGACGCCCGGTGCCGTTGCCAGCTCCTTGAGAATGGAAGGGTGTGCGCTTGCGATGGCGTTGGCGGCTCCTTCGACGAGGATCAACTGCTGATTGGTGCTGCCCTTCAGCTCGATCTGACGAGCGCCTTCTGAGCTCGCCTTGTCCACGACAGGATAGGCAAAAAAATCGCTGCTGCTTACCCGTTCAGCCTGCGCAACGCCCAAACAGCTTTGTAGCGAAAACGAGCCGATGACGTGCCGCTTTGCGGTGTTCTCTTCCAGCTGAGGCTCGAATGCCGTCACCAGTATTTCCGGGAGGCCGTAATCCTGGAATGTAAGTTGGAGGCGATCGATGACAAAATCGGCGGCCAGTTTCGACATCGCCACAGATTTAGGTGGCCACTCTAGTTGCCGAGGGCTCGTACGCTTCGGCTGCCAGCCTTCATTCGCCTTCTGGCTGGTCGTGAGTTGCAGCTTCCAGCAGACGCTTGGCTCCTCGATGCCGGAGACCGTGTAAGTATCTTCCTGCTTTACTGCATCTTCCCGCTTTACGGTGGTGAACGTGCTGGGTACTTTCGGACGATCCTGCTCGTGCTTCGCCGTCATCCACCCTAGACAGAGTCGGCCTCCGCGCTTGAACAGCAAGATATGCTGGCTGTCGATTTCCAAGTCGACCAAGTCCCACGGGGTCCAGTGCCTCTCGTCAACCCATTGCCGATAGTAGTAGCGATAAGGCTCTGAAGGTGTTCGAGCCAAGATGTGCATAACGGGCTCGTTCGCATCAAACTCGTAGTACGTGGCTACCACATCGAGCCGAGCGACATCATGCAGCTTGTGGAGGTAGCGGGCGAAAGCCAATTCGGCATTTTCATTGGTGAGTTCCCCTTGGTTGAGGTCACTCTCCAACTCCTCAAAGAACCGGGACTTGTCGTCTCTCACTTCCGGTTCCATCCAGTTTTCGGGATACAGGAAGATCTTTCGGCATGCCTCCCATACTCTGTATGACTGCATCCACTTCCACTGCTTCCAGTCAACCAGCTCGTTCGCGGGTATCCGCCAACCGGCCTCCAGTCCCATGGTGCAACGCTGCGCGAACTGCTGCACGACGGCGTGAGCCTGGACGATTCGGGACGTAGTCATGCAGGCCGACATCTGCGTATCCAGCAGCAGGTACTCGTACAAGCTGTCAGCGGAGGGTTGATTCGGGTTCGCCGACCAAGACTGTCCTGTCTGGCTCAGCAGAAGCGCGACTAGCGCATCGCGCTTCTGTTCACGCAGCTTGTTCTGCCCTTTTCGAACATTGATCGACCAAGCATCGTCGCTGAACCGTTTGCGCAGGCTTGAGCGAAGTTTTCCACTTGCAGCCAGCAAACCATTTTCTTCACGCTGTCGCAGTGAGTCGGCTACTTCGCGGAGCTCGTCAATAGGAAGGCCTGACCGCGTGAGAAACTCACTGACCACGCTCAGCCATGATAGCGTCGCTGGCTTTAGTATCAGGTTTCTATTGCCAGCTGCGACAAGCAGCACCTCCGTAGTGCCAGCGTCCCGACCCAACAATCGGTCCAAAGCTACACACAGGTTCGCCCACTTCTTCTTGCCATCGTCTGTAGCGGGATCAAAACCAACGAGGAGAGGCTCAAGTACGTTCCTTCGCAGCGAGACTAACCCACCTGCTGCAGCAGGATGCGTCACATCGGGAGTGCCCTTGAAAGCCTTTGACCATGCACACAACAGGCGCCATTTCGAAACCAGTTGCGGACGTGACGGAACCGCAGCGGATTTATTCTCAGCGTTTGCCAAGAGATCACTAGGAGCCATGATTCCCAATTGATCGGATGGTGGCGCGGATCCGATCGCATTCTGCTTTTCATACAGCCAGCGGAGCGTCGAAGCGTCAATCGCAAAAGCCTCAGTGATGTGCGAAAACCCATGTATCGCATTGATTAGTGCGAACGCATTCTTCAGCGGTGCGTCACTGCTCAGTGCCTCGAGACTCAATTTGGCAGGCCCAAGCCATGCCTTTTCGAGCACGGTGAGGTCGAGCTCGAGCCACCAGTCTGCTGCATTCTTGTCTTTCGGTCCGGCAGGAGTGGCGTTGAGTAGCGCCCAGGCGGTGTGCTCTTCGGTTGAAAGCGCCTGCGAAAGCGCTGTCGAAAGGGCTGCTCGCCTGTCCTGCATGAAGGTGAACCGATCCAACGGCTGGCAGAGCAGGAAGCTGGCGAGCGGGACATTGATTTTCGGCGGATTTTCCGCACCTGCGGAGCTGGGCTGGCTCTGTCGAGCATGCTGAGCCGCTTCGGCCTCTAGCCACGGCCGTAGGCGAGACTCGATGTTCTCTTCTGACAGTCCGATCCACTGCAAAATTGGTGCGAACAGATTGACGATCCAGCTTGCGACATCACGCCGAAGCAAACCGGCGTCGCCGGTCTTTCCTTCGTGGGGCAGCTTGTCCAACTCGCTTTCGATTTGTTCCAGGGATTCGGCCAGCAGCGTGGTTGCTCGAAAGCAGGTCCTACCCAAGGCGAATGCCTTCACTTCATCTCGCCGCAAGCCTGCGAACGCGACCTGCATTCTTGGAAGCAGGCGTCTTACGGGCTCGGTCAACAGGCTCAGCTGGTCCAGCCACGACACTTCCTTGCCTTCGACGAGGCCGAGTTGCTTTTCCGACCATTCCTTCAGGCCATCCGCATTTGTCAAGTCACTGAGTGTCAACAGTACCCGGCTGTTCTTCTGCTCCAACCGTTGCAGACTTTGGTGCATAGCAAGGACAGTATTCATCGCCAAGCGAGGGCTGGGCGTTAGTTCCTCCTCTTCAGTTGCCGCTGGATTCTTGGAGCGCGCGTCAAGGATCGCTGCCAATGACGAAGGCGACAGGCCCGCTGCTTCAATCTCCTTCCGAAGGTCGAGCATTTCGAGCGCCACGCCGGGGTCTTTGAAGGGGTTCCCGTCAACCATGGAAACCAATGCTTTGAGAGCGTTGGTATCGACCCCCGCAGCTCGCTGCAGTATCGAAGCACCATATAGCTGCGACAAGCCCTCGCGGTTCAAGTCTTTCCAGCTGCTACCCGTACCGAGCCGCGCCTGAACCAGCAGATCCACGTCCGTTGGCGCGACCCTCAGCACAGCCGCGAGCATTCCCTGCATCCTTTCTTCCAACGGCATCTGAACCGACTCGCCGAGTGCGGAGCGAATGGTGCTCGCTTGATTTCCCTTTCGAGAATGAGTCTTTAAGACGGCCAGTGCTTTCTTGTCGAGGTCTACGAAAGGATCAGCGCCGTTGACGCGTCGATCGAGGAAAGTCGAGGACCACTCGTCATGCGCTGCTCCGTCAAGGGCGGTTGTTCTCAGCCTCGTGAATACCAGCAAAGCGTCATGGGTTCTCAGCCCGAGGCGGTCTCGGCACTCCAGAAACTGGGCGATGCGAACGGCAGCGTGCTCATCCAGCTTGCTATTACCGATGCTGGGGGAAGACAGCGCCAAGTCCAGATCGGCGATCGTCCAGCCCAGCACCTTGCGAAGGCGGAGAAACTTTCCGGTGAAGGATGCGCCGTGCTCGTCCTTCCATCGGACGTTGATCTTGGTCGAATCCGCGCTGCACTTGTCACCTTCTACCGGCACCAGCTCGAAACCGTGCGCTCGGCCAATCGTATGCGTCTGACTCAGCGCAAGAACATCGTCGAACGATACTTGCGAACGCGACAAGAACTCCGATAGTGTCAGATTTGTCGGGTGATTGACCCCCAACAGCGTGTCCTTCTTGAGCGGCTGGAATACAAGTCCTGCACCTTCGCTCTGCGACATGCCAATCCGGGCTACGGCGTGAGACAGGTTCAGCCCCGTGTTCAACGTTGCCCCCCCGAGAGGGGTTTTGGTCAAGACTTCCTGCGGCGTGACCCCAACCAGATCGAGCCACTCGCGGACCTGGGTCTCGCCCAGCGACCAAGGCAGCGCGTAGCTGCCGGCCACAGGCGTTGTCGCCAAGGTCTCGTAGGCGTTGCGCTCCACATACTGAGGCTCGGATGCCAAGTCTGCAGCCGACAGCACGGTTTGCGGCTTTAATCTTACGAACCAAGGGTCAACGTCATCATCAATAATCTTTCGTGATGCTTCGAGGGTCACACCGATCCGGTCACGGAGCATCCAGCGCTCATGCTTGCAGTCCTTGTCGCTATGCGAATCGTGCACCGCCGATACAAGTAGAGGCTCCTGCAGTTGGATGCCCCAGGGTTTCAGGGCATCGTCCAGCGCTGCGAAAGCCTGCTGGGGGAATTTTGTGCTGTTCCTTGGCTCCCAGTTCGAGAGCCTGACGTCAACGTCGAACGCGTTCTTTCCGACCACAAGGCGTTCAAGCACTTCGTTCACGACATCAATGAACGGCATCTCGACAGTTGCGTTTTTGTCATTGAGATCAATTTCCGCAATATCCGGACGCCGCTTCAGAAGCAGCTTGAGAGCATTTGTTTCCTCGTTCTCTCCGCTCTTGGTCGAAATGAGTCGTCGGTGCCGCAGGAATTCCAGCACGTCGGCGAGATAGGCCGCAGGCCCATGAATCGAATCCCCCCAACTGCAAGCTGGCACATCGGTCAGCCCGAACAGATGAGCCAGATCGGGGAAGTCACCGCCGTCGTGTCCAGCCTTCTGCACCTCCGCGGGCTTTGCCTTGCATTCGCCATCAGCTTGCTCTGTCGCTGTCTCGCTGGCGTCGTCCTTCGCAGGCTTGCAAGTCGCAGGCAGTTGGGAGGACCGGGTTGCGGCGATGAACTGGGCCCGCGCGTTGGTCTTGCTCCAGGCCCTGCTGTACACGCGTGACAAGACGGCGGGACTGAACTCGCCGTCGTCATCCTTGTAACGATCGATAAACCTGCTGCGTCCCATGCGAACAATGTCGCGCGAACCGGTCAGCCGCTCCTTTTTGTCCTTGGCCCGATTGGCGAGGTGGCATATCAGGCGTTCAGAATTGTCGAAGCCACGCAACATGCTTCGGAGGCCCGCGGTGTCGATCTGGGGTTCGGTTTGCGCCATCGGATCTGACGCTGCGGTTCCCGCGACCGGGCTTCCGGAGGACGCCTTCAATCCCGCTGACACCAAGTCGGCAATGAAGGTGGGCAGGCCACCCGGCCGTGGATCGCCGTAGACCTTCACGAGCGCGTTCATCAGCGAAACGATCGTGGCCTCGCTCTTGAGCAGTTCGACTGCGTTCGAACCGACAACCGGCAATTCGGCGACTTCCCCGCTTTTCGGCCCCGCGATCAACTTGTCTTTCGTCGCGCCGGCCGTCAGTGCGAACACATCGATGCCGACCAATGATCGCCCGGGCCTGAAACCGATCGCCCTTGGCGAGCGAAGCCATTCGACGGCTTTTGCGGCTGCTGCACGGCTATCGTCAGACTCGTCGCGAAACCGAGCTCGGATGGTCCTGGCGACTTCCACATAAACCTGCTGCGGTCGCGCCCAGAAGTCGGCAACGCCGCTGCCGACATCGCCGGTCGTGATGTTCAGGGAACGCGCCGATGCACCAGACGCTGCGCTGCCCATCCGAACCGCAAGATAGAGGGCGAGCATCAGCGGCTCGCCCTCCAGCGTGGGCGGGGCCGGGTGGGCGCTGGCGGCCTCGTCGTCTGCTCGGGGGGCGTGACCAGAGGTCTTGGCGGGAGCAAGGCCCTCGACCTTGCCGATCGGCTTGACATCACCCCCGTCAGCGTTCGCCAACCCGTTGCTGGCGATGGCCCGGAGCCTTCGCGCCCAGACGGCCGCGAGCAGCAGTTCGCGATCTGCAGCCGCGAAGCCGCCTGCGCCACTCGCGATGAGCCGCTTCAGTCGTTCATTGAACTCGGCTTGCCGCTGCCGCCACTTGGCATCGTCTGGTCGTGCTTCGTCGGCGGGAGGGTCCAGCTCCAATGCCGCGTTCCAAAGACTTTGCGCTTCCCAAGTGCCGTCTGGTGGACCCGGGCGCAAGCGATAGCTGCCGAGCAACTGTGCCGCCCGTGTCAGTTCGTCAGCTTCAAGCCTGGGCAATTCAAGCACGACGGAGCGGCTTGCCGGTTTCGTGAAGTCGATGGCTTTCGGCTCATTAAGCGCGACTAACGTTCGCGGATCGGGCATCCAGACGCCAGCTGTTGCGCGGTCGGGGAGCAGCTTTCCTATTTCATCAGGTACCAGGAGCCTCGCCTGAGGCCTAGCCGGAGAATGCAGAGCCCAGGCTGGCAAAAGGCACATTCCATCGCTCGCTTGACCTCCGACCTCTTCTGAGTTGTTCCACTTCATCGCAACCCACGAGTAGATTCTGTTCTCGTGGACGTCGGAGGCTTGCAGGCTCACATCGACCAATGATTCGGCGTCTTCCCAAGTCCCAGGACCGTTTGCCCAGGTGGCTACACTGTCAAGCAGTGTCCCAAGATCTTTCCATGCCGCTTCAAGTGTATTTGAGTCAGCAGCCCGAATATCATCGACTGTCTTCAAGGTCTTGTGGACCAGTACAAGCAAGCCAACCGGCACGCCGTCTAGCTCATTAGCTGGAGCCCCTGCTGCGCCCAGCGGATCTCGCCATGGCTGGCAGGCTGCGGCAATCTGTTCGAAGTTCAGGTGCAGGGCCTTGTCAGCGACCCTTCTTTTTGCGCGCCTGAAAAGGGTCTCATGTTCGCCGCCAGCCGGATTGGGAAAGGTCTTGATGGCAAGTTCAAGCACCGGGAAGTTGAACTGGCGCACAACAGGGGACCGTTTTTCATCATCGACTGTGACCGTGAAGGCCGCGAGAAGGTGTGCCCAGATCCACTTCTTGTCTGACATTTATCTCTCCAGTACTGCTGGTATATCGTTCGAGTGGCTGAGGTTGCAGTTCCGGTTTCTCTCAACCTGAATTTGTCGGATCCGGAATCACCGGCGGCAAAACCGGCAGTTCCTCTTGTGCCACGGTGTAGAACAGACGAGCGCTGTCGGCGAAGGTCTTTTCGGTGTCACGCCCGCGCCAGAGCGACAGGGCGGTCAGTATGGCCAGCGCGATCAGACCCCATGAGGGCGGCGCGCCGGCGGTGCCAACGCAGCGCATGACGATGCCGGCGACCAGCCCGATAGCGAATGCCGCGGCCAGCGAGTAGTGCATCGTGTATTCGGCGCGGATCTTGGCGACCAGAGCACCTGCGTCGGGGCGACGCGTGCGCAACCAGTCGTACTCACGCCAGGGTGCCTTGAAGCCTCGATGCCGTACCCAGCCGCCCATGGTCTTGCCGATGGGGGCGATCAGGTGGCCCAGCACGAAGCCCACGCCCAGCGGTATGAAGAAGGCGAAGGCGAATGCGTTCTCCGGGTTGAGCTGGCCACCGGCGGCGACATTGAGCAAGTCCTTCCAACCAGCGCTTGTGTGCAGGGCAGCGACGATGACCAGCAGCACGACGCCCGGGATGACTCGGGCGAGCAGGTCGAAGAACATTTGGGGGATCAGGCGAAGCGCTTCCATTTATTGACCGTTGGCTAGATTGCAGGGATAGACGATCCAACCAACAAGCAGTGAAGGCCTTCAGTCCTTATCACGAAACTCTTCTCCCGCAATTGCAGCCCTTAACGCTGGCGCGGCAAAACTATCGTATGCCGCGTGACCAACAAGGCCTCCTGCAATGTACCCACCGACACCCCCGATAATTGCACCTGGAAAATTCCCCACAAGGAACCCAATTTTGACTCCAGTCCATCCCCCAGCTGTCGCCGAACCCCGCGTAATCGCAGCATCTGCAACATAATTAGCAACCGCAGCTGTGCCGACAGCAACTAACTGCTGATCATTTTTAGCGCGGCCTAGCCTATCTGACTCCTCCAAAACGGCCATAGCAGGTCCGGCAATATTTAGCGCTGATTTCGAAATTGCATTACCTTTAGCAAAATCCTTTATCGGCGAAATGCTCTTCCATCCTCTTCTCTGCGATTTGATACTATCAACTGCAGCATCGCTTGTACTTGCGGACATAATTTCAGTAATCAATCCACCATACTTTTGTCTATTTGAGAGCAGTTTCTTGGCTCCTGCTGCACGACCAGAAGCATCAATGGCCCCGTCAGCAGCAATAAGACCATATTGGAAATTCTGTGCAGTCTCCGACAGATATTTCGAAGCGAATTTTGCACCGGCAGAATGCTTTCCATTGAACATATCGGAAGGAGAGAATTGCCCAATACTCGTAGTGGCAGGGAGAGCGCGTCCGCTCGTATTTGACGCGGTACAGAGATCCGTGGGCGGGATCTCGATGTTCCTAATAGAGGTACTTATAGAGTCAGCCGGAAGCGCGCTTAGCCCTTTTTTATCGATATACTGAAAGGGAGAGTTTCTTGCGAAACGGTAAACGTTCGATCCGTCGACGAATTCTTCGGGATCCGCACTTATCCACCGATATAGCCATGGAGAGAAATACCGGCGACCGTAATATATGAGTCCAGTTTCTTCATCGCGCTCCTTGCCGTTGTACCGATACCGTCGAGCGGAAACCTCACCCAGCCCTTGTGCTGCGACCGCCGTGGTGCCGAAGGCGCGGAACTCCTCGAACGAGATCAGCTTTGCCGTCTCGTCCAGTTCGATGCAGCCTGACCCGAGGTGGTCATTGAGCTGGTACCGCCACCGCGGGGCCGGGCCGAGGACCGCATTCCCGTCATCTCGCGTCAAAGTCTCCAGCATTGCGACGCGCTGCGCACCGTCCATCAGGTGCGAAGTGCTGCGCTCCACACGCACGGTGGCCGAACCCGCGCGGCGGCGGCGATAGATTTCGTAGCGGCCGAGGTAGATGCGCTCTTCCACCCGCTGGCCGTGGCGGTGCACCTTGCGTACCCGCTGGCCCTGGGCGTCGTAGCTCATCCATACCCGCGCACCGGCTGCGCGGTCCACGGAGGCGAGGCGGCCTTCGGCATCCCAGCGCATCTCGGTCAGGTGGGGCATGGCCTGCAGGTTGCCACCTGAGTCGTAGGTGTAGTTCACCGGCGGCGAGCCCGAGGCCACGCTGCGGGTGAGGCGGTTGCTGCCTGCCTCGTGACGGTGAGCGCGGGTCCAGACGGCAGGGCTTGTGCCATTTCGCTCGTGGCGCAGCGCGGTGAGGTTGCCCTCGCGGTCGTAGCTGAAGTTTTCGGTGTAACGGGCCAGTGCCTGCAGGTCTGCCCGGTGCGGCAGGCGACTGCCGATGGGGTCGCTGGCATCCGGCGGCAGCGTGGGCAGTTCACGCCCTTCAGCTCGGACGAGTTGATACAGGGCGTCGTATTCGAAGCGTTTTCCGCCCGGCTCGGCGTGGCCCTTGTAGAAGTGCGTGGGGTCGGATTCGTCGGTGATCTCGACGATGTTGCCGGCGACATCGTGGAAGTAGCGATGGTGCTGCAGCGGCCGGCCTTCGCCGCCCTGTTTGCGCCAGCTCTTCAGCTCGTTCAGGCGGAAGCGCAGAGGGTCATATGCATGGCGGGTTTGCACGCCGTTGCCCCAGGCGACCTTCACGCGCTGGCCGCGGGCGTTGTAATCGATGTTCAGCACGACGGCTTGCCAGCCACCTCGGCCACGTGGCCGCGCGCTGATGGCATCGAGCAGGCCGCCGTCACCGTACTGCGGGCGGATTTCGGTGCCGTCCGGATGGCGTTCGAGCACCACACGTGCCAAGGCGTCATGCATCTGGACGCTGCGGTAGGTCTCGCTTTCCAGGGCGTTCAGCACCTGGTCGAGAGCACTGTCGGCGTCGAGCTCCTCGCTGGCCAGCGGTTGCCAGTCCTGCTGCCATCGGTACGCGCGCCTGAGCCGGCGCGCGGTCTCCGTACGGTTGCCCTTGAAGTCGTAGCTGAAGGTCTGCGGGCCGGCGCCGTCGAACTCGCGGTACACCTTGCCCATCAGGTTGCGCTTGCGCGCGGTGCCGCTGTTGCTGATTGATTCACCGTGGAAGACACGATGAACCAGCCGTTCGCCCTGCCGGCTCGGTGCTGGGCCATCGTCATCAACCGCGCCCGGTGACACGAGATTCGACAGGAATTCGAAGAAGCCGGCGGGCTCGTCCGGTACTTCGGTGCCCGGTGCGGGTTCGGGCGGCGGGTCGGTGGCATCGGGCGAGCTGCCTGCCGGGTCGAGCACGAAGAGGTGCGTCTGCCGGCGAAGGCGGTCGTAGAGATGGCGCATGCGATGGCCTCGCGCCGTCCATCTGCGCAGCACGGTGCCATCGCTCGCATGCAGCAGCATGGTGTCGCCGGCGGCCGCAGAGAAGTCATGCAGCGGGCGCTTCAGCAAGTCGAAACGTGTGGTGCTGAGATAGAGACCGTCGGCGTCCTGGATGGCCAGCACGTTGCCTGACGCGTCGAGACTCTGCCTTGCGACGCGGTGCGCGTTGCGGCCATCGTTCTCGCTCATTTCGCAGACGCGGCCCAAGGCGTCGAGCAGGCGCAGCTCGGGCGTGGCGGCGTAGCGTTCGGAGAGGGAGGCGCAGCGCTTCAGGCGCTTGGCATCGTCGAGGTCGACCTGCGGTGAAGCGCCTTGCGGCTTCCAGCCCGAAAGGATCACGAGGTCGCCTTCGTCCCAGTGCTCTTCGCTCCAAGTCTGATACACCACCAGCTGCCGGCTGCCGTCCGGCTGGTCGGTACGCACCAGGCGGTCCAACGCGTCATAGGTCATGCTGGGGCTCACGCCCCACTGGCGAACCGCGGCGTCGGGTTCGAAAGCGCTGCCGGTTGCGAAGTAGGGCTCGTACTTGCGGACGGGGTTGCCCTTGTCGTTGTAGACCACCCGCCCGCTTCCCACCCACCGCTCCTGCGCGAATGCCTCGGAGGGGCGACCTTGGCCGTCTTGCACGATCACGCCCGACTCGTCGCGCACCGGTACCGGGCCCGGCTCGGCCCGCATCTTTCGCAGGATCTCGCGCCCGCTGCCGTCGGTGTAGGTAATGGTGTCGCGCCAGCGCGTGTCGGCCGCACGGTGCTGTTCTCGTTCGCGTGACCGGGCCAGCATCGGCTGGCCGGGGGTGCGAAGCTGGTAGCTGAACTCGGCCGTCGGAGAGTCTTCGCTGTCGCCTTCGGTGCCGCCTTCCTTGCCCAGCAACGCCATGGCCACCAGGCGGGCGTTGGCGTCGAACCGGAAGGCCGTGCGGTTGAGGTTGGCGTCGGTGATCAGGCGGGGGGCCAGTGCGCGGTAGTCCGTTTCGACAACGGTCGTGCTGGCGTATGGGGCGGTCACCCGGGCGAGGTGCAGCGCGTGCTCGTCGAACGCGAAGCTCGTGGTGTTGCCGAATGGGTCCTCTTGCTCCTTCACCAGAAAGAACCGGGTGCTGTCGTAGGTCACTGCCGGCGATGGCGCCCACCAGGCGTCGGAGGGTAGCGACGATGGGGGATCTTTTGGCTGCAACTCCCGGCTGTGGACGTAGCCGCCTTCCTCGGACAGGTCGATACCGCTCAGACGTTGTTTGTCCAGCGTTGCATCAAGCATGTCGGAGGTGAATGCCAGCCGAAGTTCCCGACGAAGCAGTGCCCTCACTGATGCGATCCCGAGTGGGGCAGGCTTCTCCGTACCCTCCGAGTCGGACCAGTACTCGAAGTAGCGGGCTTCGATCAGTTGCAGCTGGTTGGCTGCCGAGTTCGATGGCGCTGAACCCGGGCTTGTACGGGTGGCGTCCGCAAGGGACTCGCGGAGTTCGTCAATGCTCCATAGGGCACCCGTCCACGCCAGCGGTGCCCATGCGGACTGGCGTTGCTCGGCGGTTGGGGTGCCCGTGCGGAATTGGGTCGGCAAATCGTCGAAGTGATGGAACTGTCGGTCGTCGAGCGTGACCCAGGTTCGGCCCTGCGCAGTGTTCGCGTGCTTCAGATGCCCATAGGCAACGGTGGCGCGCCGAACCACATAGCCCAGCGCATCGTGCTCCAACGCCAAGGTGTGCTGGATGCGCGGTTGCTGGGGTGCGTGCTCTGTGCCGGGCTTGATCAACAGGGAGGTGATGCCGCGCTCGATGACGCAGTCGAGTTGCTGATCCTCCAGCACTTGCACCGCCGCAGCTTGTCTGCCCTTGCGCGGCTGCAGCACCCTCAGGCCATGGCTGAACTCGCGGATCACGAACGGCACGCCCTGTTCTTCGCTGCCATCCAGGCCGTAGACCTCTTCACGCAAGGGGCGGCCAGCCAGCGCGCGAACCGCGTCGACCTGGTCTTGCGCCGAAACGCCGTCGAGGGCCGGGGTGTCGATCAGACGCAAGGCGCCGAGATCAAGGCTGAGCTTCCTGTCCGAGCCGTCATCGGTCCAGTAGTCCGCGGCCAGACGGAGAGCCAGGTCATCCTGAAGCCACGCTCCGGTATGGAACCAGCGCTTGGTCAATCGCGGTGGCTGCTCTTCCTGCACCTTCTCCCTTCCGGGCGCTCCAGCCATTTCCGAGTTCCACTCTTCGACGAATGCAAAGCCCCGGAACTCGCGATCGCGACCGTCGTAGTGACCATGGTGGTACTGGTAACGCGTGCCGCGTTGCGTCGCAGCGTGATCGTCCGTGCGGGTGATGCGACTGACCACCTGCACCGGAAAGGGAACTCTCGTGTGCCACGGCTTGCCGGCCAGTTTGTCGCGCAGGTACTCGCGTGCCGAGGTGGTGTAGGTGATCGCCGTACGGCCGCCATGGCCGTTGTCGACCTCAACCAGCAGGTGTGGCTTGACGCCGCCGGTGAGGTCAAGAACCCTCAGGGTCTCGGGCTTGCCCCCGGACGATGGGCCGGACCACACCACACAGGACGTGCCGTTGCCCAGGAGATCCACGACCTCGATTGCAGCCGCAGCTGCCCACTGCGGCAGCAGCGTCAGCGATGGCTTGCGGACCCAGCGGTTGCCGGAAATGTTGGCGTAAACATCGATCCGGTCGGGCCGCAGATACAAAAGATCGGTGGTTCCCGAGCCATCGATGTCGGCAAGACGGATGCGTTTCGGATCGAACTGTGGTGCTTGGTCCAGCAGCGGGAAGTCGCCCATCACCACCGGAAGTCCGAACCTCCCGTAGCCCAGGCTGGGCCAGTACACCACGCTGCCGTTCCGAATTCTGACCAGGTCTGGCAAGCCGTCGCCCGACATGTCGGCAATGAAAAGCGTCTCGGTGCCGTCAGCGAAGACTGCGGGGGGCCCGCCGAACGGCTCGCGCGGAACTTCCAGCCGCCGGACGGCAGCTGAGTAGCCCTCGGAGCCCAGCGCGTGGAGCCAGACGATTTCATCTGCACGGGTGATGAGGATGTCGGGCAGTCCGTCGCCCGTCAGGTCGACCCAGCGCGCTCGTGATTCGTTTCGAACGTTCAGGGGCACCTGCCGAAACGCGCGGAAGTCTGCCCAAGTGTCGCCGAGACCATCACGGGTCCAGAAACCGGTGTCTCTGTCACCCGTGGCAACGAGGTCGAGGCGGCCATCGGCGTCAACGTCAGACAGCAAGTAGGTTCCGGCGCCTGACCTTGCAGCCTGTGGAATGGTGGGCAGTCGAACCGGGGGCGCCAGTTCGACCTGAGCGACTTCGGGCTCGCCGCCACGCGTGGATACGGAACTGTCGCCAACGCTCAGATTGGCGCGGTAGTGCCAAGCTGCCGCTCCTTCCCACAGCAGCCCTGGCAGGCCTTCGCCATTCAGATCGATCCATCGGGCCCAATTGGACTCAGCGCCACGCGGAAGAGGGCCGGTGACTTTGCTGGCTGGATGCAAGACAGGATCGCGGGCGCGGCTGTAGGCGAAACGTACCGGCGGCAAGGCGCTGTCGGTTTCACGGTAGGTCTTCCCTTGGGAGTCCCGCCCGATCCCGAGGACATCGACACTTTCGAGGAAGCCCATGCCGCCATCATGGAGCGGGCTTTCGGGTCCGTAGTTGAAACGATGCTCGCGCACGCACTGGAACTGCGCCGGAGGCGATGACCCTTCCGCATCGGTTGCTTCGCCGGGCAAGCGGTGGAACACCAGCGCACGGTGACATCGGCGCAGCGTTCGGACCTCGAAGCCGCTACGGTACGCGGATAGCCCTTCACGGCGCAGCGTCCATGTCGACTGCTCGAGCGGCGAAGGATCGGCCTCGTCGTGCTCGCCATAATCGAACACAAGCTCGTAGCACCAATTTTCCGCACGGGGCTCGGCGATATTCCATGCCTGCGGTTCGAAGCGGTTGCCTCGATCAACGCTTTCGGGCTTGAGATTCGCGTACAGCACGCGCTTGAGGTAGCGCTGTGCCGTCGCGCCGTAGCGATCCTGCCGCCAGCGATGCAACTCGTGCACAGCATTCGGGTCGACGCCGGCTCC
Source organism: Nevskia sp. (assembly GCA_021732745.1). Taxonomy (GTDB): domain Bacteria; phylum Pseudomonadota; class Gammaproteobacteria; order Nevskiales; family Nevskiaceae; genus Nevskia. The sequence goes on from JAKFUK010000004.1 coordinate 140,414, forward strand.
GTCCTCCGCCTTGTAGCGAAAGATGGCCGAGTTGCCGCGGTCATCGCGCACCTCCTGCAGAAGCCAGGTGAAGACTCGTTGCGGGTCAGCAGGGTCGGCAATGCGAGCGTCGGCATCGTGGCCGTACAGGTAAATGACGCTCTCCCGGCTCGTTACGCGCCAATGTCCTGGGTCAGCGCTTTTCCTTGAATCCGACCAATGCTCGATTCGAGCCGCGAACTGCTCGTTACGCGGGCGATATCGCTGAATGGACCAATGCCCGAATACGGTGACATGGAGCGACACGGATCCGTCAAGGTTCTGCACTTCCCACGGAACCAGATCATCTTCACCAGTTAGCTGGAACGTATCGGGATACTCGCCCAATCCGTAGTTGGGAACACCCCGATCGGTGCGCCGCGTGACTTGCGGGACCGATAACGACCAACCCAACCCGAAGGGTCCTTCACCGCCCCCGGAGCTGTAAGAGAGTGTCAGGCGAGTACCAAGATCCCCTCGGCCTTCTGGCAACAGCAAGGGCAATTCGATATTACAGGACCCATTCGCTGGATTTGCCTCGACCCGCTCACCCATGCCCCGGACGGAGCCGCCGCCAGTAGGTCGCGAAACCTTGGGCGTTACTGGCCCGAAAGTATTGTTCGCGGCCGCACCTGGTGCTGTCGCGTCTTTGGAATTCGAGTTCCCATTAACGGTGGCAGTGAAATCTGCAGGCTGAGTAACGTCCGCCGTCCGCGCCTGCCCCCTGTCGGCCTGTCCTAGCAGCATGTCATCGGAACCCGCAAGTCGATTCTCGCGCAGACTCCACGACACGCGGAAGTAGCTGTCAGGGAACACCCGGATAGGCTAATCACCGGAGTCATCGCTGACAGGTCGCTTGCCAGCATCGAGCGAGCGTTTTGGGTCTCCGCACTTTGATCAAGACCATCTGCCGCTCCGCGAAGGCTATTTGGGTCCAGTTTTCAACGTTACGGCTCCCACCCGAAAATCTGATATGGCGAAAAAATACGACCGTCATCGATGATTTCGAGGTCCTGCGGGCCGAGGGCCATGCCACCTAAAGCTCCCCGAGCGCTTACCGCAAGGTAGCGTATGACTACGTCGAAAACCAGATGGATCGCAAAGAGCATGATCATCAAGGGCATCGTCACCTGATTGAAACGTGACGCAAATCACACTTCGCTATCGAACCTGCTGTGGGCCTCCGGACGATGCTCGTGAACTAGGTCGGAAAGCAGTGTCCTTGAACGAAAGCCCGGCGTCCGGATGGTCGCGGCAGTGCAGCAGCCGGTCTCCAGATAAAGCCCGACAACCAGTTCGTTCTGCTCCTTCGCGTAACTCGCTTGGCGGATTTAGCCTGCAAGCAAGTCCGCGTGCTGCTCGTACTCACAGTGCACGCTCTTGAGGGCGGTTTTAGTCGGGTAACCGAGTTGGCGAATGGTCAAGCCGCCGCACTTCTCCAACTTGACGTACAGCGGGCAGCGCAAAGCCGGTCCTTGTATGAATAAATGATCTGGCCGTTCAGGTTGCCCAAGTGATCATCCACATCCTCGCTGGTCAACTTTCGGTCGGCGGAAAGAGCTATGCGGCATTTCTCGGGTACTGCGGCTTAGAACGTATGAATAGCAGAGGATTCTCTGCTGTTTCAATCTTAACGCTGTAGCTCAGCCTCGGTCTCGCTGGAGCGGCGTGGAGGCGGGACAGTCGGCTGCAGCGCGTTGTTTGGCCCCGGCGTGGGCGGGGCTACCGCATGCTGCCACTTCAGGCGAGCCGCCAAACCGTCGATATCTGGGAACATTGATGAGGCGTGTATCCCTAACCGGAACAGCTCGTAGAGGATGTTCTTCTTAGCCGTCTCAGGAACAATGTATCGCTCCACCCTCCATGTATCTCTCAAAGCTTCGTCCAGCGGCTTCTCCACGTCGGCACATGCAATAAACAGTCCTTCTTGTGCACGAATCCTCGCGGTGACGATATTGGGATAGCATTTGACGGGGCCGCGAATGTCGAATGGTGACTTTGAAAGAACATCTTCGGACGCCTTCGTTTGAGAACGAAGTGCAAATAGCTCTCCGTCAACCATAGGGTCGCTGAGGGTCGCAAAATATAGCGCAACAAGTGGGTTGAAAGTGAAATCCAATAGTCGTGTCGGCAATCCGTGATGCTGTGCAAGTGCGAGCTGTTCCCACGGATTTTCAGGATAATTTTCGATATATCCAGGAGCTTCTCTACAAAAGATTTCGAAAAGGCTCGTCTCATACTTTTGGCGCGACTGCGAGGTGTGTGTGTTGCGACCGACAGAAGGAACGAGCTTGAACTGCGAATTTGAATGCCCGCGGAATACCCATCTTCCGCGAGACTCACTAAAGTAAGTTTGACGCGAAATATTCAGAAGGTCTGAAATGGAGCTTATAGTTGCTGTCACAGTAATTTCTCTTTTGGCCTAACGAGGCTGTGAATATCGACCGGATTCAAGCATGATTTTCTCCATTTCTAATTCTGGAGTAAAAGCTGAGTAGCTCAACGCCTAGATTTCACTATAGTGAAGGCTCGGCATCACAGCGATTTGGCTTTCGCATGGTGGGCAGTCAAGACGGTAGCGCAAACTATTCAGCTTTTAAAGCCTGATTCATCGTGGTTTTCTTTGCAACTTCTGAACGTTGTGAACCAGTTAAGCAACTTCGTCTGTCGTCAACCTTTCTTCGACTTCGGTGCGTGAATCGTTGCGGGCCAAGGGTATGCGGATTGCCGAACAGTCAACTTTCGGTCGGCGGCAACACCCAGCAGGTCAAGCCGACACACTTCAGCCGAATCGCTGGCCGGCGCTGCTGTCTTGCAAGCGGTCGGGCCTGCGGCCTTCCTCGCGCTCTGCACCCAGCCATACAGCGTGTGCTTGGGAATCCCGATCCGCGTCGCCACGTCCACCACCGGGAAGCCAAGCTCGACGACCTGCTTCACCGCCTCGCTCTTGAACTCGTCCGTGTACTGCCGATTGCTGTTCATAAACACCTCGTTCGTTGCCATCAATTATGGCAACTGAGATGTCTACGGAAGGCTGGCCGGTCCAGTCCTTGCACGTTTGGACGAAACGATCGTGCGCACACCGAGTATGAATAAGGTAATCAGTACGAGGCCTGTCAAGACAATCAACACAGTCGTACGGTACGGATGCTGCTTGATGAAGGGGTATCGAGCCTGCAAGTCGGCTAGTAGTTGCATTTTGAATGCATTGCCGAATTCCGGTACAGGACACTGACGGCCGAACCGGTTACCCCAAGCAACATAAGCGCCGTGCGAAAGATAGCGACGATAGAGTTGCGTCGCTCTCTCCTCGTCGTGATCGATTACCCAGCTTGTCGCTTCGCAAAGTACCGCCGCGTATGCTTGGGACCGTGGTGGCAGTATGTCCGCAGCCGCTTCGCCAGTAGCCGCCGCCCGGAATATAAAGTGATACCGGTGTGGGGCGGCAGGCGCACTCGAAAGTACGCGCGTTGCTTCATCGGGGCCGAATCCATCGGCTGACGAGGCTCGCGGAACAATTTCTTCCGGTGGAAAGAATCCTCCGAACATTGCGCCATCGGGACTGCCTTCGTAGCCGAACAACTCCATGCCAAGCTCCTTCTCAATTATGGCGGCTTCGTATAGTGATGCTGCACGGCGAGCCTTTATCCATTTTGTGCTCGCGTGATCGCGCGCTCGCTTGTATCGAAGGGCCGCATTGCGGATCGATTCATCTCGGGTAGCATCTCCATCAGGTTCGGATTCGAGGCGACGATCCGAGAAATACTCAATGGCATCGGCGATCCGTCCTTCGCGCATCAGTCGTCTTGCCAGTACGTCGCGAATAGGAGCGTCTTTACAGGGAGGGCCCGCCGGGCAAGGATTTCGTACTGCGTTTTCCGCATCTGTGCTTAACGACTCCTCGTACTGCGCTTCTCCGTCCGACGAGAACGCTTGCCTCCAAACATCAAGGGGGGCATCTACGTTGTCGTTTCTTGCGTCGACGACAGCCTTCAGCTCATCGGTCGACAATACTTGCTCGGCAAGGTAAACGGCATCGACCCAGGCACTGGGTCCTACGTCGAGGAACTGATGAAGGGCTTCTTGGTACATGCCTTTGGCGACCGAGAACGCGGCCCACTCGGCGAGGGTCCGTGACAAGGTTTCGCTCTGGTCGTGCTGCGCCATTGGTGTCGGTGCGCTCGCAATCGTGCGAAGTGCGGTGACGGCGTTCGAGTAGTGGCCGTCGACCGCAGAAGAATCGCCTTGTCGCAAGCTCAGCTTGGCAAGAACAATGAAGGCCAGCGGCGCGGTACCGCGCGAAATTGCATTTCGTGCTTGCGTGCCGGCAAGTTCGTATTGCCCTGCGCGATAAGCGGCCACCGATACCGCCTCTGGATCCGAGATCGCATCGTCTGGCAAGGCGGCTATGCGTTCCAGTACTTTCCCTAGTACCGATGACGGTTCCTGTTGATGGCTGGCGACCGCTTGGATCTCTTCATTATCCAGTTCTTCAGTACCGCTGCTGACTTCGACATGCATGTTTTGAGCTTCAGTTTCGGATTCTGCTTCTTCTGCGGCTTCGGACCGTTCAATCTCGGTTATATCAAACAGTTCGCCTTCTGCAATTTCAAGTGCATAGGAAAGCGCCAATGACTGCAGCAGCGGGTCCTTCAGCGGATCGTCCATCAGGCGTGGTGCAACGCGAAGCAGCGAGTTGCGTGCACTTTCAGAACCATGCGCTGCCTGTATGGCGTACAGGCGTACGGCTGCGCTGATGTCACCTCGGGCTAGATGAATGCCCGCTTCTTCTCCGTAGGATGCTACTGCCAAACCGAGGGGGTCTTCCGCACCATCGGCGACCAGCATTCTTACTCGCGCGAAGTTCTCAAGTGCGCTGGCGTCGGCACTGGCGTGCCGATCCAGTCGAGCCAGCGCCCAAGCCGCCCAGGCGGCCCTGGAATATCCTTCCTTCCTCGGCATTGACAGAACGGCATCGAATTGTTGCCGGGCGTTCGCCGCAGACGCAGGAAAGGCCTTGTCGACGAAGCGCCAGTACGCGGCAGCGCCAGCAACGTAATGGCGAACAGCCGACGGCAGTCCTTCACCCTCTTTAAGTGCAGCTTCGGCGGTGACCTGTCTGCGCATCGCAGCCACGCGCTGTCGCTGATCGGCCGGCAAGTGTGTCTGTTCCCATTCTTCGACATCAATTCCGTCTTCGCTGACCTTGAATGCGGCGTTCTCGACGGGAACCAAATGCTGCATGGTTCCACTGAAGGAATGTGCAGGTGCCTCGAGCCGCGAGGATGGCCGATCATTCAGGACGGATCGGTAGGGAAATTCAGGTCCACAGGCCAGCGCGATGCCAGCGGCAAGTAGCATCAACAGCCAGTAGCCGCGACTATGTTTACGGAATGACATCGAACGACTCCTGTGGTCGAGAACAGCGGGCCCAGCCGACATAAACGGCAGAGCCGGCGTGAATGGGTCGGTGGGTATGACGCTGCCAGCGCGGTTGAGGCCGCTGGGAAAAGCGGTAAACGTCGGCGCCATCTGCGGCGGTACAACTCGTCCCAGTGCGGATTGCAGCGGGCGGTACGGCGTCGAGCGAGCCGCCGTTGTGCAGCCAGACGTTGACCACCCCGTCAACTTCAGTTGGCCGGGTCGATACGATGAAGTTCGCATTCAGTCGCTCGCCGTGGACGATCGCACGCCATGTCGTAGAGCTCCATGCACGACGATCGTTGGACAGCGGCAGCCGGAACCAAGCAATACCAGTGAATTTAGCGGGGGCATCATGTGCCAGCTTCTGGGCGAAACGCTGGACAGCTTCGGGGTTTGCAATCAGTTCAAAGCTATCGGGATCAAGTCCACTCAGGGTTGGCGTTTCCGAGCGCACGTCGACGATGCGCTCGCCATCAGCTGTAAGGGCAACCCGGCTGCCATATGCAGGCACCGAAACCTGAAATGGCTTGGGCTGAGATTTCGAGAACTGCCGGACCCAGGTCTCGGCACGGTCTGGATCGAAAAGCCCGCGGCGCGGATGCTCCACGGCATGAACCTGCAGCACGAAGCCGTCAACGGATTCAGCCAGTTGCCGAAGGTCGGCGGGAGCGTCCATCCAGGCAGGAAGTGCGGTGATCCGCAGCGATACACCAGGGGGCAACGCGGCACGCCAGATCTGCAACGTATCGCGCCACGTAGCCAGCCGGCCTGATGGTGCATCGTGGTCGAACTCGATGCCGGCGATCGATAGCCCCTCGCTTTGCCATCGGTCAATAAGCGCTGGCAGCCGTGCTTGCCATTGCGCGGCCTCGGGCGGAGGGATAGTTGAGCCATGTAGCCGGATCACTGGGATAACCCAATGGCCCGATGCCCTCAGGGACTTGAAGTCGGGCTCCACGGTCACAGTGGATGCACCTCTCTGCCATTGCTCTGCCAGTACATGGATCGCCCCGTTGATCGGCAGATTCTTCAACGCCCCTGCAAGTGGCGGAGTCCAGACGCGCTGCCAAACATAGACGTCCTGTGAAGGCATCGCCGCATCGTCGGCATGTTTCGAGCCGCAGCCGACTGAAGCGACCAACGCCGCGAGCACTGCAGCCAGAATGATCGGTGGAACACTCATCGGCTTGATGTCGGCCCTGCGGCATTCCGCCAACAGCGACTCTCGACTTGGTTGGTGTGAGGCTCGGTGGCGGTCATATTGGCGATCAGGGCAGTTCCATGTCGAAGCAACCGGGCTTGTCCAGACTAATCGGGATGCTTTGCCAAGTCTGGGTCCGCCGACACTGCGTTGCAGCAGCCCCTCGTTCGCGGCACCAGAGCATCCCGATTGACCTTCGCGGCAAATCGACCGCTGGAATCCGGAGCAACTCATGTTCAGCACCCTGATGAAGTTCATCCGTCGGCTGACCGCCCCACGCGATGCCACCTCCGATCCCGCCGGTCGGGAGCGTGCCGGCAAATCGACGGTCTTGCGACGTAGTTATGACGCGGCCAGTGCCAGCAGCGCTGCTGATCAGGCCGTAGCCACGCTGACCGAGCTGGCGGCGCAGGCCGGCGGCATCGAGCAGTTGCGGATCGAGATCTCGGTCGACTCCGGTGGGCATGGCAGCCTGTTTGCGGAGACCATCGCTCGCCGACTGGCGCTCAGCGAGGACGACCAGTTCCGGGTCACTCGCCATTCCGGCAGGGGCGGGCGCTTCGAGCTCATTGTCGAACGTCTGCATATGCAGCAACAGCGTCCCGCCCGAATTCAACCGGCGCTGGTGGCTGCTGCAGTGGCGTACCCGATGGATGACGACAAGCCCGAACCGTCGCCGTTGCAGGGCTTCTATTTCCACCTTGCCGCACAGTTGCGAGCCCCGCTGCGCAAGGCTATCGACGCGATGCCGCGTGGGCAGGTCCTCGGCATCGACGAGATCGTGATCGTGTCCGAGGACGAGATCGAAGCGGCGGTTCGGCGAGTGGCCGCCGAGCGCCCCGATGATCTGCCGCTTGCCCAGCCGTCCGTCGCCGGTGACTGGCTCGCCGAAAAGCTCGCTGGCGTTGTTGATGCGGACACCCTCACCAGATACCCCGCCTTTGCGTCGGTGACGCTGGCCCGGACGGTGCGCCTGGTCTTCGAGCGCAAGGCGCCTGCGCTGCGTGGGTCGACGCCGGATTCGGCAGAAGCCGCCGACGATGGTCTCGGCGCATTTGCCCCTCTGCCGTCCGTGTTGCGCTTCGCTTGCAGGCTGCAGACCAGGCTGTCTGGCACCCTCGGTGCGACGCCCGAGGCCGTGCTGCTTGTGCCCCGGCATCGCATCACGCTCATCCCGACCGGGCTTGCCTGCGAGCCGATCGAATCGCCGGCGATTCTCGCCCACGGCGACAGCGTAGTGGTCGGACGCGGCTGGGATCATGCTAACGAGCGCGAGCAAGTGCTGCGCTCCTGTGCGGGCAAGCCGCTGATCATCCTGCGCACCAAGAAGTCCTCGTTCCCGTCGCAGTTGCAGATCGAAATCCGCAGTGGCGAGCACATGAGCGTGTCGCAGATCAGTGCCAACGTGCCGACGCAGGTTAGGGGGATCGTCCTGCAGCCTGGTCAGCGTGGTACATGCGTGGTGAACGACGGCGACCATATGCTGTTCGGCCGCAACGAGCCCTATCTCAAGGTGCAGGTCCGCATCGAGGCTGTGCGCGAGGTTGGACAGTGCTACGTGACGCTGTCGAAAACGGCGTGAACTACGTCGCTCAACGCCGGCGATTCCGGCTCGGCGGCCAGCACGCCGCCGAGTCGGAACGCGGATCGGGACGGCCCGAGAACCAGGACGTGGCGTGGTCCTCGGCTAAGTCGCTGATCGTGGCCGACGGCGTCGGTTCAACAGCACTGGGCGGCGTTGCGGCGCGGGTCGCGGTCGCCCATCTGCGACGCTTTCAGCCACGGGCCGGTACTGCCGACAACGAAGCGCGTCTCCGCAATACCTTGTTGATGGCGGATACCGAGATTCGAGCTGTCACGGAGGTGGCGGCCCGCAATGGTTGCACGGTGCTGGCGGCGGCGTGGCGGGTTGGAGACAGGCTGTACGTCGCCAACTGTGGTGATGTGGAGATCCTGATCTGGCGACAATCAACGCCGGACCAGATTCAGCGATGCAGCGCCGATCATTCTTTCCGCGCACTTGGCATTGCCGTAAAGCCTGGTTATGACGATGGTGCGCCGGCCCGGCAGATCGGCAACGGCCCGCGCTGGATGGGGGATGAGGCTGCCGCGCTTCGGTCGTATCCGATCGCCAACGGTGATGTCGTACTGGCGATGTCGGATGGCGTTCACCGATTCGTCCAGGAGTCCGCCCTGCTGCCGATCCTGATGGCGGTCGGCGAAGGCGCGCTTGCGGCATCTCAAGCCTGCCGTTGCCTCAACGGGGCTGCGCTGGTCGCCGGATCAGACGATGATCGAAGCAGTGCCGTGCTTGTCGCGGGGTCGTCGGCCGACGAATGGCATCACCGGGTATGGAACACCCTTCGGCGACTAGCCTGGCGATCTTCTCAAGCAGATCGAGCGATGCAGGATCAAGCGAATCCCGCCATGCCGCGCTCGAGAGCATCCCGATGATGAAGTGATCCCCGAATCGGAGCAATTCATGCCCAAGACTGCAACAAGGGAAGCCGGCGCAGATGGGCGCGCCGGCTTCCGCATTCGCTTTTCCGGCGATCTGGCTGGTGCCTGGGCAGCCTACGAGTTCCACATCTACGAACGAATCGCCGCATCTGCGGAACGCTTCACCGGCATCGCAGGACTTGCCAGAAGTTCGGTGTTCCAGCCGAAGGCCGTGCCCGATGTGCGGGACTTGCGTACGGAAAATGCCTCCTACTGGATCGAAGACGCCGGTTCATCGTTGTACGACGCGTACTACGACGCCCTACCCGGACCGGCCTCGCCATCATTTCGTTACAACCCGGCAGCCTACGTTGACCTGCTTGATGCCACCCTGCAGCGCTATCGCGTGCTGCACATGGCGGGCATCGTTCACTTGGATGTGGCGTTCCGGAACTTTGTTTGTCGGATCAGCCCGGATGGGGCGCTCCTGCTCGCGGAGTTGCGGATCATCGACTTCTGCGATGCCGTCGTTCGCATCGATGGCGCTGCGGATGGTTCAGCGCCGCATCTTGTTCCGCCCGCGCCAAGATTTGCCGGCCGGGCCGCGCGACCGGAACGAAATGACGACAACCTGTGCCGCGCGATCGACGCCCTGCGTGCACAGTCGCGTGATGATCTGCTGAATCGGCTCAGTGTTCATGTCGATCTCGCATCAGTGTTTGCCACGTTCCGGGCGGACCATTTCGAAGCGGTCTTTGCAGCCGTTGGCCCAACGTTCAAGCAGACCTTCGACGCCATGCGGCGCTTTCTGATCGATGACCTCCAAGCCCAAGCTCTTTCGAACGGACAGTCAGATGATGCGCTGATGGCGTACCTGCTGCAGCCCGGCGCGCGACAAGCGACGGCCGACATTGATCGCCTGTATCGGCAGTTAGGCCGCTACATTTACGACCTTCGTCAGGCCGTCAGTGCTGATGCGTCGGCGTCACCGGAGCCGCCGTTGAAAGAAGCATCAAACCGAAGCTTTGACCCAGGTCCACCTGTCCCCGGTCCGCATTCCACGCTCAGGTCTGTGACGCCAGACTCGATGTCCGCATTCGACGTCAGTGCGGACTCAGTACAACCGGCTAAGAAGAGCGGTACCGAGCGCGACGGTGGGCGCGGGCGCGGGACAACCCCACCCGATGCAGAGCCGGTCACGCCAGCGCCAAGCAATGCGGATCAGCATGCGGTGCGTGTCCGTCCAGCTCCGCAGCCATCTTCATCGCAAGCAGGGCGTCCTGAATCGCCGCTGTCGCATCGCGTCAAGACAGCACTCGCGGTTATCGGAGCAGGGGCAGCGCTGTGGCTGGGGAGACAAACCATGGGTTCGCTGTCGAGTGTGTCCGATGCGAATGCTGTGACCGATGCACAGACTCCGATTCCAGGTCAGCAAGTATCACCGGCACTAGTGACGCCCCCTGCGGAGCCGCAGCTCCGCATCATTGCCGGCTCAGCTGCTTACCGCCCTGGCGACCCGCTGACTTTCACGGTCGATAGCGAAACTTCTTGCCTGCTTCAGGTTGCCGTCGTTGACCAGCAGGGCAACGCACAGCGGCTAGTCCCCCAGAATCTCGGCGACGAAGCGTTCCTGCTCCCCGGCGATCGCTTTCAGCAGCATTTTCCGGATTCAGCGAGTGGCACGTTCCCGGTCCGGCTGTCGCCGGGCTTCGCATCGCTGAAGGCAAGCTGCTCCGGCGTTCAGGGCACCGAGACAGCGGAAGCTCGAATTCAGATCGCGCAGTGATGCCGCTGCTCACGACCTACGCCGTGATCAATGCGGCAGATCACCGCGCCCCATGATCCGCCTGATCCGGTGTTGAATGCATCGCCGCAACCAGCAGTGCGATTTCAGCCGCAACATTGGTGCCGCGATCGAAAGGATCGTCGATGAACGCATCGCCGGTATCCAGCATCCAGCGATAGTTCCTGCGGACGGTAACGGCAATTGCCAGAGCTGACTCGCGTCCCGGCGGCGTGTAGAGCCCGGCGAACAGCTTCATCGGGGCTCGGCAATCGCCGGACTTGGTGACGGAGTTCGCGGGCTCGCCATCGTGGCGCTTGCAGTTGCCGTGCATCTGATCGACGAAATAGGCCTTGGCGAGATCAGGTTCCGGGTCGTCCGTGCCTTCCTTTTTCATCAATGCGCGCAGTGCCATCAGTCGCCGCTGGCGGTTCGGGTCCTGGGTGGCCAATGCGAGCCCAGGGGTTCCGGTCTTGCCTGCGAGCTGAAGCCGAGCGACTTCACGTGCGCACCCCTCGCCATGGATAGCCCGACAAGCACTGGCGGCACTGCCGATCCGCAAGGTATCTGCCAGTGAACTGCGCAGAGAAAGAGCGGCAGCGCCTAAGCGTGCATCGAGCGGCTCGCGTAGCAACGGCGCTGCGAACGAACGACCCTCCGCGTCGATCAGTCTTGTCAGGGTGTGCGGCCAGGGATAGTCAGGGACACCTGTCGACAGCGCCTGCAAGCGCGCCATCATGTAGGCCGCCCCCAACGTCGTGATCCGAGCGTCACCGCTGCCCAGCATCTCCGAGATTGACGGCACAACCTCCGAGGTCATGCGCCGACAACTCGCGAAAGGCTCCAGCTTCCCGGCGGCGGCAAGGGCACAGCCGCGGATGACCTCGGCGCGCTCGGCGCTGACTGGCGCGACGACGGCAGGATCGTCGAACACATTTCCGAAGCGCTGAGCACCAAGACTCGCTCCAGGGGTGCCGATGGCCAGCTCGGAGATCAGCCCGCGGCGTTGGGCCGTCCTGCAGTCGCGCTCCTCCGGCGATGGCGACTGCGCCCATCCCGGTTGGCAGCCCGCGTTGAAGCCGAGGCTACGCGCTGCGACCCATCCCTGTTTCATTCGCGTACATCCGGCTGCGTCTCCACGATCCAGGCAGTGCATCCACCACTGGAAGTGATCGGTCCTCGAGCGTGGAATCGCTGTTGACAGCAGGAAAGCTTTTTCACGCTCTGGAAAGCTGCGATCGGCCAACAAGGCCAATGCAGCCGGCACCTTCACCAGCGAACCGGGCGCAAACTCCTCGATCAGTGGCGCGTGCTCGACCGGAACCTCCGGCGGCGCGCAGTCAGCATCGCCAGGTGCGCAGGCCCTCGAAGCGCCAGCCGATGCCAGCAGTGCGCCATCGCGGGTGTCCAGCACCACGATCGACACTTGCTGCGCCCGGGCGTTGCCGAGATAGCCGTATCCATGTCTGGGTGGGTAGGCGGTGTTCGATGACGGCAGTAGCGGACAACGACCTTCTTCGCCCGTGAAGCATGCGGCCACTTGCTGTGCGAGATCGCTGAGTTCCGCGTCACCACTGACCACGGCGTTCATGCCGCTTGGTACGTGCTCGACCCCTTTCAACGTCACGTCACGGGCGGCTCCCAGCTGGGCCGTCATCTCTGCAAATGCGCCGTGCTGGGGATTTCGCCAAGGTGCGAGGCCGCCGGAGAACAGGGTCAGCGAAGACGGCAAGGTCTTGTGCAGGGGTGCGCCATCGGCGACCCCTCCGACTTTTGCGCACCGGGCCCTTGCACTGCTCGGAATGGCATTGGTCAGTCGCAGACCCTCCGACGCTTCAGCGAAAACGCAGCCTTCGATCCCCAACCACGCGCTGCGGGTTTGCAAGGCGCGACGGGCAGCAGCCGAGTCGAATCGAAGGGTGTCGCCATCCTCGACCCACACGCCGGCGCGGAGAGCGGCCTCGGGCGATGTGTCTTGCGCTGGCGATACCGATGTCATGATCGACAACGAATCACGTGCCCACGCGCATGGCGGCCCGGCCAGCAGCGGCGGCGGCGAAGCAGCCGCAAGCCCGGCTTGATTATGCTTCGAGGTGAAGCGCTGTAGCTTCAAGGCCGCCACATGCGTCAGCCAGCGATCCGGATCAAGCCGGTAGGGCGTCGCGCCGGCACCAGTCGGCAGTGCGTTGGAAATGCGTTGTCCAAGGATTTTCGAGGACGCACGGAGGCTATCAATGTCGATGACCTCGTCTGGGCAGTGACGCGACACTGCATCGGCGAAAGCCGAATCGTCGATTACTGGTGAATTCTCTGTCGCGGCCCGTACCAATCCGGGTGCCAAAGACTCCAGGAAACGCAGACGGCGCTCCGGAACGTGCGCTGCCGACGATAGGTCGGTATTGGTGATGAGTTTCACGGCCGTCACGATCACGGCCCCGAACAGCAAGCCAAGTAGCGCCTGCACCGATCGCGCGCGCACCGTCCGGGCCAGCAACTGATCTCCGATGACCTCGAAGCGTGAATTGCGATCGGTCATGCCACGGCTCCGCGCGAACGCCAAAGGGATAGGCCCAGCACCGCGGCCAGGAGCAGCATGGCGGTGCGACTGAAGCTGTAGAACGGCCAGTAGACGCCGGTCAGCATGATCAGCCGCAGGTTCCCGAGTACCGTCAGCACGAGCTGCAAGGCACTGATCAGGCAAGCAGCCAGCACCAGACTGGCGATGACCCGTTCGGCCAGCACGTCCCGGCGAATCAGGTCAGCCTCCCGGTCCGGCACCCGGACGCGGGTCGCCAGCAGAGCCAGCAGCGCAGCCGTTGCGGCGAACAATGCATATGCGCCCACGCTGCCGAACTGCCCGACGGCCATCGCCCAGCCGTAGTCCGTGCTGAGCTCCTTCGGCAACGCAGACCTACAGGCGCGGGCCGATGCCTGGAAGTCGCTGCCATGAACCAGACTTTCGTGGCCGCACCAGGGCACATGACCTGGGCCATAGCCGAACCCACCGGCACCTGAAGTGAACTGCTCGATCCGCCAGAGATCGCTATTCACGGAGGCAAACGGCACCAGCATCTGGTCGATGCGCGCCAGCACATGTGGAACGCGGGCGAACGCCGAAGGCGTGACGAGATACGCCGTCACCAGTGCGTGCAGCAACAGATGAAACAGGGCCAGCAGCAGCAATCCGGCAACGGCGTCGCCGTTTTCGTGCACTGGCGGCTGATAGGCGCGCCTCTGCGAGCGCCGGAATACCGCCAGCAGCATGACCAGCATTGCCGGCGCCAGCACGGTCAGCAGTGCCGCCGCATCACCTGCACGCCGCGCGACGACAGATGCGCTCAGCAGCGTGATCAGGACGCCTCCCGCCCACAGCAGCGCACGGCGACGACCAGAGACCAGCGCCAGGTCCTTCCCGGCCATTCGTGCGATCAGTAGCGGTGCCGTCAGAAACGACAGGATCAGCACCGGCGCGAAGTCGCCGCGGACGAGGCTCAGCACCGCCAGCGCCGAGAACCAGACAATGAGTCGGCGATCGTGCGCATCCAGCCATGCGGACTCCGGTCGCGAGAGTGTCGAAAGGTGCAGCGCCACAAAAAGCACGGCGACCAGCTTCACCCATTCCGCCCACAAGTGCGCTTCCCGTTCCGCATCGAGCCCATCGATGGCGAGCAAAGCCGATGCGGCCAACAGCGGCAGCACAGCGCCCCAGTATCTGACGGCACTGCGCAGCGGCCACTGCAACACCGCAGCGATCACGAACCGCAGGATCGGCATCAGTGTGGCCAGCGCAAGGTACAGGACCAAGGTCTGGTACTGCTCGACCGGCAGGGTCAGCGCTTTGTCGCGAAAGCCGGTCGCCAGATCCAGCAAGGCCAGCAGCGACGCTCCAAGCAGCAGCGCGATTAGCGGCATCACGAGCACGTCCCGCACGTAAGGCGAACTCGCGGTGAGGCCGTTCACGAATCCCCATCGCCGCGCCCGCGCCAATATCCCGAGCACAGCGCCGCCTATCGCCCCAAGTGCACCCGCGATGGCAACAAGGGCCGGTGCCGGCGACGTCACCGGCAACCGGTGGGCGACACCGGCAGCCGAGTCCGCGAGCAATGCGCAGGACCAGAGAGCGCCCCACAGCAAGCCCGCCAGCGCCATCGGCCATGGCGCCGGTCTCGCGAAATGTGCGATCACGGTGCCGGCCAGCAGTGCCGTCACGGTCAGGATCGCGAACCGCCAGAACAGTGACGGCAGTTCGAAAACCGGATCGGGCAGCAGGAACGCCTCCATCTGCGCGGCCGTCTCGGCGTCTCGGGCGTATGAATCCAGCTGTTCCTGCCGCTTGGAAATCCCTGCTGACGTCGTGCCACTCGCGGCATCGAAGCCGGCCAATGCGTCGTCGACGTGCCGTGCAAGCCGCGCGGCGGCATCTGAATCGAGCCAATTTGGCACCGCTGAAAGTCCCAGCGACGCGCCGTCATCCGAATAGCGGGCCATCAGCCACGGCAAAAATGCGGTCGGTGCCGTCAGTTCCGTGTTTGCCCGAGTGATCGTCACCGCCAGCAGACGCTGTTGCCATTGCATCCGCACCGCCGCCACGCAGGTTGGCGTGTCCGGGGCCGTTCGGCACGACGCCGGCGTTCCGCCGCCCAGCACGATCTGCCGCAGGAAGCGGTCATCGCCGCGCCCGTCCGCGGCTTGCCACTGTGCGGCAACCGAACGGAAACCCGGTGCGAGTGCAAGCAGCGTCAGCGCCACGAGCAACGGCGGGAGCGCAGACAGCATTACGCGGCGGAGATCGACGGTCATCGGCAAGGTCTGAGCAGGCGGGATTCCTGATTCGCAGATCTATCGGGATGAAATTCGCCGTCACGGCTGCACCTGGACGCACAGATCGTTCGCATAAGGCGACAAGCGAGCAAAACCATCCCGATAATGTCCCGGGACCCTCAATGCCGCCAATGCCATGCGCCACGCCCCAAAACGCTGCCTTCGGCTGCTATGTCTGCCACTGCTGCTGATGCTGTCGTTTGGCGTCTCCGCAGCCGGCGGGCAGCACGCGCTGGTGATCGGCAACAACGACTACAGCTATGTCAGGCCGCTGCAGAAAGCAGTCGGCGATGCCGAAGGCTATGCCGCCACGCTTAAAACGCTCGGCTTCGAGGTTCGGCTGGAAACCAATCTGACGCTGGACGGAATGAACCGGACGCTGTCGGCATTCCAGGATCGTCTCAAGCCCGGCGATACCGCGTTCTTCGTGTTCGCTGGCCACGGCTGGAGCGATGGTCGGGTCAACTACCTGCTCGGCACCGATGCGCCGCTCGAAGGCTCGGACAGCTATCTGCGCAAGGTTTCGATCGTCGTGCAGAACGGTGAAAGCGGTGTGCTGGACGACATCCTTCGGAAAGGGGTCCGGCTGCAAGTGGCGGTGATCGACGCCTGCCGCAACAACCCGTTCAAGCCCAACAGCAACGGCCGCTCGGTCGGGCTCGATCGTGGCCTGGCCGTGATCCGGCCACCCGAAGGCACCTTCCTGATCCAGTCTGCCGGCTTCGGCCAGCAGGCACTGGATCGCATTTCCGATGCCGATACCAATCGCTACAGCGTCTTCACGCGCGTGTTCCTGCCGCTGCTGGCCTCCGGGCGGCCGCTGGAATCGGCGATCAACAAGGCGCAGGTCGAAGTGGCTGCCCTTGCGCGCAAGGTCGACCGGGTTCAGACCCCTGCCTATTCAGATGAAGTGCTCGGCAGCGCCTGCCTGACCACGGGCTGCGAAGACGACTCCCCCGGCCAGTCCGATACCGCTGCCGAGAAAGCGGCCTATCAAGCGGCGCGCGCCACCAACACGGTTGCGAGCTGGACGCAGTTTCTGAGTCTCTATCCGCAAGGCGGCTATGCAGAGGCGGCAGGCGTGCAGCTCGCGGCATTGTCGCGGCCCAGCCCTGCACCCGTTCCGCAACCCTCCCCTGATCCAGATCGCTTGCGTCCGGCCGGCAAAGTGATCAGCCAGTTGAGCGCAGGAGACCGTTTCAGGGATTGCCCGGACTGTCCTGAAATGGTGGTGATACCCAAGGGCACGAGCACGATCGGCAGTCCTGCTGCAGAAGCGGGCCGTTCCGATGACGAGGGTCCGCAACATCCGGTGACCATCAACTACCCCCTTGCCGTCGGCAAGTACGAGGTGACACGAGGCGAATTCCGGGCGTTCGTGGAAGACACCGGCCGAAGCGTCGGCGAGTGCCAGTACTGGGATGGCAAGGCCTTCCAGATCGACAAGGGGTACTACTGGCATAACCGCCCCGAGCAGAAGACCGACCGGTTCCCGGTGTTCTGCGTCAACTGGGATACCGCACAGGCTTATGCGCGATGGCTCAGCCAGCGAACCGGGAAGAAGTACCGGCTGCTGAGCGAGGCGGAGTGGGAGTACGCAGCGCGCGGCGGCAGCCGAACGGCACGCCCCTGGGGCAATGGCGATGACGAACAATGCCGGTTCGCCAACGGCGCGGATGCCAGCGGCAAGCGCAAGCGCGATACCTGGACCGAATGGAATGCCTGCGATGACGGCTACGCCGAGTCTTCGCCGGTGGGAAGCTTTCTGCCGAACGGTTACGGCTTGTTTGACGTGATCGGGAATGGCTGGGAGTGGACCGAGGACTGCTGGCATGACAGCTACGCCAGCGCACCAGCGAATGGCTCGGCATGGACGAGTGGGGGAGACTGTACCCGGCGGGTGGTTCGCGGCGGCTCCTGGGTCGTCAGCCCGCGGGACCTGCGGTCGGCGTCCCGCTACAGGGACACCGCCTCGGGTGCGAACGACTGCCGGGGCTTCTGTCTCGCCAGGACCGATTGACCCTTCTACGCTTCTACCCTCTTGTCGCTTTTACCCTGCTGTAGCGCGCCTCTTGCGCGTGCCGTTGATGTGGATGTTGCGGTTGCGGTGCGTTGGGGGTGCAGGGGGCGTAGCCCCCTGCTCGCGATGCATTTTTGTCAGGGGCCGGCCCATGGAACCGAAGACACCGCAGGCGATCGATGCCTGTCATGAACTGATCACCTGGCTCGTCGTCAAGCTCGATCAGTTTCCGCGCGCCCGGCGCTACACGCTGGGACAGCGGATCGAAGCCACCGCGTTGCAGGTGCTGGAGGCACTGCTGCTGGCCACCTACGCACCTCGGGGCGAAAAGATGGCGCATCTGAAGACCGCCAACATCCAGTTGCAGATTGTTCGCCACCTGTGGCGCATCGCACTGGAGACCCAATCGGTGGCGCCCAAGCCGCACCGTTTTGCAGCCGAGCAGATGGTGGCGCTGGGCCAGCAGATCGGTCTGTGGACGCGGAGCCAGGATTCGATTCCGTGAAGCGGATCGGCGCGCTATGGCCGCAGATCGTCGATCCCGCAAATCTGGAACAGGCGTTTCGCGCCGCGCGCAGTGGCAAGCGCCAGCGGGATGACGTGGCGCGCTTTTCGCTCGATCAGGAATCCGAGCTGCTGCGCTTGCGAGAGGAGCTGGCGCAAGGTCGCTGGCAGCCGGGTCGCTATCGCCAGTTCACCGTTTACGACCGCAAGCCGCGTCTGATCTCGGCAGCACCGTTCCGGGATCGCGTCGTCCACCACGCGCTGATGCGGGTGGTGGGGCCGCACCTGGATCGCCGCATGTACTTTCACAGCTACGCCTGCCGCGCCGGCAAGGGCGTGCACGCGGCGGTCGATCAGTACCAGCGCTGGGCGCGGCACTACGCCTACGTGCTCAAGATGGATATCCGGCGGTATTTTCCGAGCATCGACCGCGAACTGCTGAAGGCCGAACTGGCGCGCTACCTGAAAGACCCCGCCGTGCTGGCGCTTTTCGCGCAGATCATCGAGCACGCCCCGGCATCGGAACCGGCCGCGCACTATTTCGACGGCGATGACCTGCTGACGCCGCTAGAGCGCGCATGCGGTCTGCCGATCGGCAATCTGACCAGCCAGATTCTGGCCAACCTCTATCTGAATCGTGTCGATCACTGGATCTCCGAGCATTACCATGGTGGCTACCTTCGGTACGTCGACGACTTGCTCCTCGTCGGTGATGACAAGGCATCGCTGTGGGCCATGCGGGATCGCATCGCGGACCGGCTTGCCGAACTGCGGCTGGTGCTGCGCGACGACAAATCACAGGTCACGCGTACCGACCGCAAGGTGGATGTGCTCGGCTATCAGATTGCGCAGTCCCAACGCTGGCTGCGTGCGGAGAACCCGCGCCGGGCGCGGCGGCGTCTTGCAACCGTGGCGCGTGGGCACGACTGCGGGCGCGTGTCTGGCGACCACGTTCAGCGCTGCGTGAGTGCGTGGGTGGGCCATGCGATGCACGGGGACTCTGAAGGCTTGCGTAATCGGCTGCTGGCCCGGTTAGGCTTGGGTTGGGCTGGCCCCCGAGCGTGAGCCCGGCGGGTGGTTCGCGGCGGCTCCTGGAACAACAACCCGCGGAACCTGCGGTCGGCGAACCGCAACAGGAACACCGCCTCGAATGCGAACAACAACCAGGGCTTCTGTCTCGCCAGTCCGCCCGCGTCAACCGGCATCGCCGGAGCCGGAATGACGTTGCTCACGGGCAACGCCAGTGTGCCGATGCGGGTGTCCATGGGGGCCGGGTCCGGGTTCGGCAGGGAGGGCGGGCCGAACAGCAGCGCAGGGAGGCAGTGGTGCACGGCTGGTAGGGGAACCGAACGTCGTGCGCTTTTTCGCGGTATCGGCGGTTTGGGGCTGGCCACCCCGGACCATCCCGGACGCTGTTTTACGTTCAGGCCTCGCGGCCGTTGAGCGAAACCATCCCGATAATGTCGTGGGAACCCAAGAATGCTCGACATGCGCCATGCACTCGCATTGATGATCTGGCTGCTCTGCCTGCCGCTGCTGCTCATCCTTTCATCGGGTGCCAGTGCAGCCGCGGCTAAGCACGCGCTGGTGATCGGCAATGCCCGCTACGCGGGCGCACCGGCATTGCGTAACGCGGTCAACGATGCCGAAGACGTGGCTGCCAAGCTGCGGGGGCTGGGATTCAGCCTGGTGGGGAACAAGGCGCACGCAAACGTCACCCGTACCGAAATGGCGAAGCTGATCCGCGATTTCGGTAACACGGCGGGGGAAGGCGATACCGCGCTGTTCTATTTCGCCGGTCATGGCGTGGCCGGCAATAACGACAACTGGCTGCTGCCGGTGGACGACGCCGACATCAAGGTGCAGGAAGACGTGCCGGACTTCGCCGTCTCCGCGCGCAGCGTGCTGAGCCGCATGGAGCAGCGCGGCAGCGGCATCAACGTGGTGATTCTCGATGCCTGCCGCAACAACCCGCTGCCAGATCGTCGACGCAGCGTCTCTGGCACCCGCGGCCTTGCCCGCATGACCGCCCCGGCCGGCAGTTTCATCGCCTATGCCGCGAGCCCCGGACAGGCGGCGGCCGATGGCGCAGGTCGCAACGGGACGTTCACGGCGGCACTGCTGTCGCTGATCGATACCCAGGGAATCCGCATCGACGATCTGTTCGCGGAAGTCGGCAAGCGCGTGCGCAAGGCCACGAATGGCGAGCAGGTGCCGATTCGGGAAAGTAACCTTGAGGACGTGTTCTACCTGCGCCCCGGCGTGCCGGTACAGACGGCGGGATTGAGTCCGGCAGCACCGCCTACAGTCGCACCGTCATCGCCTGCAACTCCGATACCGACTCCAGCGCCTGCACCGTCGAATGAGCCGGCATCACGCGATTGCTCGGACTGTCCAGAGATGGTGCAAATCCCAGGTGGGACCTTCCGGATGGGTGATCTGAGCGGTAAGGGAGATGCGGACGAGAAGCCGGTCCACGAAGTGAGCATTCGCGCATTCTCGGTCGGCAAATTCGAAGTGACGTTTGCGGAGTGGGATGCTTGCGTATCGGCAGGCGGTTGCAGTAAGACGCCGAATGATCAGGGCTGGGGCCGAGGGAGCCGTCCGGTGATCAACGTGAGCTGGAATGACGCGCAGCAATACGTGAAGTGGCTGAGCGGCAAGACCGGCAAGCGGTATCGACTGCTGACGGAAAACGAATGGGAGTACGTGGCCCGGGCAGGCACGACAACGGATTACCCGTGGGGAAACAGCGCCAGCCACGAAGCTGCGAATTACGGCAAGGATGAATGTTGCGACGGACTGGCTCAAGGCCCGGACCAATGGGTCAACACCAGCCCGGTCCGTAGCTTTCCACCCAACCCGTGGGGCCTGTACGACGTGCATGGCAACGTCAATGAGTGGACTGAAGACTGCTGGCATGAGACGTATGCAGGCGCGCCGACAGACGGATCGGCGTGGACGCGAGGGGGAGACTGCACTTGGCGGGTGGTTCGCGGCGGCTCCTGGTACAGCGGCCCGCGGGCCCTGCGGTCGGCGTACCGCCTCTGGTACACCGCCTCGGTTGCGAACGGCGACTTGGGCTTCTGTCTCGCCAGGACTGATTGACCCTTCTACGCTCCTACCCTCTTGCCGCTTTTACCCTGCTGTTGCGCGCCTCTGGCGCGTGCTGTTGATTTTGATGTGGGGGTTGCAGTGGATTGGGGTGCAGGGGGCGTGAGCCCCCTGCCCGCGATTTTTCGCGGATTGTGCCATCCACCTTCGGGGCGACTGCACGGCCTCGCAGATCACATCGCGTGCGGCCCGCTGGACTCGGCTAAAAAGCAAAAATGAAGGGGAAACCAATGAAGGCGAGAATTTTCCAGGTCGGATCGAGCGTTGGCAGGAGACCGCAACAGCAGCACGCGCAAGGAAATCACGCGGCCGGGTTCTGCGTCATCGCGTTGCGCGGATTCACGCTCAGATTGGCATTGCTGGGTGGACTCATGGCCGGCAGTGTTCACGCAGATGTGTCCGTCCTCGACTTGGCGGCCAGCGGCAACGACGTTGACGCCGAGCACGGGGCCGGCTGCTGGCATCTGCCCGCCGATGGTCCGGAAGGTGCGCCCGAGGGCGCGCCCGCTTCCGCATCCGGCCCCGGCGCAGAGCTGTTTTGTCCCGAGTGCCTGAACAATCCCGCTTACGACGCGCAGGTGCCGCTGAAAAGGATTGAGCAGCGCCTCATTCCCAAGCTCGCCGAGGAGGGTGACTACACCTGCGAAGGACGATGTCAGCGCTGGTTGCTGCGCCCTCCCGCGACGAAAGGCCTTGCCCTGATGCTGGTGCGGGTCGGTGTGCCAACCCTCTGCGGCTCGACCGGCTGGTGTCCGGGGCGAATCTACGAGCGCCGGCAAGGCGTGTGGAATCTGGTGGGCAGCTACAACTCGAACGAAGTCGACACGTTGTGTCTGCTTGAGCAGACGCCCGGCCGACTCAAGATGCTGCTGCATGTGAACAGCGAGCCGCTTGATGCGCTCGAACTGGACTGGCGGTATTGAGCGGGCTACGCCTATCCCCCTGCGCCTTGCGGCTCGGCGCCAGCCCGTGGACCCGACCCGTATGGACGTGCGCTGCGCATGGCGAAGTCGCCGATAGGCAAGCCGCCTGGAGGAGGTTGGATCTTGCCTCCCGGACGCATGCCGCTCACCCGAGCAGCCGCGCGTCAGTGGCCAGCAGTCCCAATGGTCGAACCCTAATCAGCCGCGCATCCACATGCGCCGGGTTGAGCAGCACGTTGGTCTCCAGCGGAACGACGGCGCTGGGTACGCGCAGAAGCGCGGGTTCCCCGGTGCCTGCAAGCCATTCCAGGCCCAGCGCCTGGCACGCGGCATAGGCGGAGCGCGCGCGCCAGTCGGACGGAAGTCGCGCGGCGTCCAGATCGCGCCGCGAAACGGCGTCGGGAATCTCGACCTGAAAGCCGGCGTAGATCGGCTTCATGCCGGAGTCCTGCACCTTCATCTCCAGCGTGCAAAGCGACAGCGAGGGCGCGAGATACACGATGCGGTATCCGCGGGGATGCCAGCGTGCGGGGCCATACAGCCCGCCGATGCCGCTCATCGCCTCGTCCGGTCGATCCGCGAACCGGGGATCGGCCAGGCGAAACAGGATCATCCGCCGAACATGCCGTGATAGACGGCGTTGAGCACGTCGATCGCCGCCTGGTTGCCCATCGGGCGACCCGCCAGTTCCAGCGGCGCGGCACCGCCGAGCGCTTGATTCGGCGTTGCAAGCCACTGATCGGCCGCCTCCGGCGAACCCATCACCTCGATGGCTTTCTCGATCAGGTGCGCCAGCGCCACAGTGCGCGCGGCGGCATCCGGGGCCAAAGTGGGATGTTCGGTCTTGCGTTGCCGCTGCAGGGATCTGACGTTGACGCCAATGCTGTCCAACAGGGGCTTCTGGGCCATCTGAAAGGAAACCAGCAATGCGTCAAGCGCCTCAAGCGGCAGGCCCCGGGAAATCTCCTGGTCCCACAGCAAGGGGTCGAAATCAGCCAGTCCGACGGACTTCCCCCCGAACACCTCGGCACCCCCCAGAAGATCCACGGCGCGCAGGCTTCCGGATTCGGCTCCGAGCTTGTGCAGATGGTCCAGGGCGAGAATTCCACCGGACCGAAACGGTGCCGCTTTTGCCTGAGCTTGGAAAGTTGCCATTGGAGGTTCCTGCGCCATATGACGCGCACTATAGCGACATATGGCGTGGCAAACCATCGTCTCGAACAGGGCGACGGCGCGCGCAGTGCGTCGCGCCGCCCTTCTGCCCGGGATGGGCAGGAAGGAACCATCCCGATATAGCGTTGGGTGGGCCCTGGGCCGGGCCACTCGATGTGCCGTGCCGATGAACACGGTCGTGTTATGACCGTCAGGCTCCGAATTCAGCAAACCAATCGCCGAGTGCCGCGCCATGTCACGAAATTGCCTGCAACTGATTCCGCCGCTGCTCGCCGCCATCGCCCTGTGGCTGTTGCCCGGCGTCACGGCCGCGGCGGGCCGGGTAGCGCTGGTGATTGGCAATGATCGTTACGACGCAGCGCCCCGGCTGAACAATGCCGCCAACGATGCACGCGGCATTGCGGAGGCTCTACGGGGCGATCTGGGCTTCACGCTGGTGGGTGGCGCCGCACAGATTGATCGTAACCGGGGCCAGGCGCTGGATCTGCTGGAGCGGTTCCGGCGCGAGTCCGCTGGCGCTGACATCGCGCTGTTCTACTTTGCCGGTCATGGCGTTGCCGAGTCCGGCGAGAACTGGCTGGTGCCGAGTGACGATCGCACCATCGCGTTCCGGGAGGACGTGCCGCTGCACGCGTTGTCGCAGCAGGCGGTGCTCGACCGCATGCAGGCCCGGGTCAACGTGATGGTGCTGGATGCCTGCCGCAACAACCCGCTGCCTTCGCGGGCCGGTGGACGCTCCGCCAGCCGCGGACTGCAACCGAAGGGCGGCCCGCGCGGCACGCTGGTGGCCTATGCCGCAGGCGCGGGCGAAGTGGCGCTCGATGGCAACGTGGCCAGCAACGGTCTCTACACCCGCGAACTGCTGAAGCGGATCCGCATGCCGGGCCAGCGGCTGGATGATCTGTTCCGCGCGGTCGGCGATGCCGTGTACGCAGCCTCCGGCCAGCGCCAGAACCCGGCGATCCAGGACCAGCTTCGCGACGGCGCGGTCTATCTGCTGCCGGGTGGCAGCGGCGCCGCGCCCGGCCCGGCGCTGGTGCAGCAGCCGGTGCCAGATGCGGAACGGCTGGCGTACGAAGCGGCTCAGGCGGTCAACAGCCTCGCCGGCTGGCAGAGTTTCCTGAACAGCTACCCGGATGGCGTGTACGCCTCGGCAGCCCGAGTGCAGATGTCGGCGATCACGCCCGTGGCATCGCCCGCGTTCGAAGCCGCCCCCGCACGCAAGCCGAAGTGCGAAGGCTTGACGCAGGCCCAGTGCACGTTCGTCGGCATCGTCGATAGCTGCGAGCTAGGGGGGACCGGGCATAAGATCGAGAACGGCCGGGTCACGATCAACGGCAGCGTGATCGGCCATGTGAATGCGGCTGGCAAGGTGGTCGACAACGGCGGCCGGGTGATCACGGAACTGACCAAGTCCTACGAGAACAACTGCAGATGAATCGACTCCTGCTGCTGTTTCCAGCCTTTCTGGTCGGCTGCACCGTGCAGACCACGGGGGGCCATTTCTACAGCCGGGGCAGTTCCCCGGCGCTGGCGGGCTACCACGCCACGGTGGCGAAAGCGCTGGTGCCGACGATCGACGACAACACCTGCCTCGATGCGGAAGGCGAGCGCGTGCGCCGCCTGAAGCTCAAGGGCCAGATCGTCGAGGAAAACTCGGTGAAGGTCGCGGAGACGCAGCAGCACGAGCTGGTAGTTGAAAACCGGTGCCCGGGACAGACCGCCGGATCGCAGCCGACGCCGCCGCCGAGCAGGGCGCGGTCACGACGCAGTGCCGCGCCCTGAGCCCTTTTCATCCACGCCTTGATCCAACAGGCCGCGATTCACAGGAGATATCGATATGAGCACTGAGGTTCACAGCGGGACCGCTGGTTGCCGCTGGATGTTGCTGCGGCTGTCTCTGCTTGGATCGACCGTTCTTCTGCTGGCGGCCTGTGCTGGCGCGCCCAAAATTCTGCCCGTCGAGAGTACCTATCCCGTCGGAAAGAAGTTCGCCACGACCAGCACCCTGCGATGGGGGCTACCGGTCTACTCGTCCGTTTCGACGCTCAAGAGCAGCACCCACCCAGGAGTTGACGAGGAGATCCGCTACTCGCCAGGCCAGACGGTCCTGTCGAGATCGTTCACGGGAACAACGGAAGGTGACAATGCCGCGCGTGACGTATGGATTACCCCCGATGGCCGGGGGCGTTCAGATGAAAAATCGCTGCTGGACCAGATCGATGCCAAGGGCCGGGAAGCGTGTGGCTCTGACTACCGGCATCTCGACACCAAGTACTACTACGGCTCTGAAGCCACTCTGCAATTCCTGCAGATCAAGACGCCCGCGCTGCATGTGGATTACCGCTGCCGCGCCGCCCGTTATGACATAGCCACGAAAGACGGTGAACTCCTGGAGCGATGGGCTTCGAACGCGGATACGCCGTTCTTCGATCTTTCCGTCTATGACTTCCCAACCTCACCATCGGTGATGGTGGACGCGCTCAGGGCGTACGCCACGGTCAACGGATGGGCGCTGGAGAGCGATCAGGCTTTAGCCACGGGCGGCGCGCCACAGTTGTTCAGCATGAAGAGCAGGACGCGCCGTCCAACCAACATCGCTTTTTTCGAACAAGCCTATGTCGCGATTGCAGATACGGGCTCATCCACTCGAATGACCTTGCTGTTCATGCATTACCGGACAGCCGGCCACGCTCGGGGTGTGGAACTGGCTAACACGGCACGCCCAGGCTTCGAATGGGGCATGCGGCCCAGCTTGCGTGATTTCACGTTTTACCGGTCGGGCCTTTTTGTTGAAGGTGTTGTGGCGCGTGCGAAAAAGGAATAGCGAGCGCTTCACCTTTCTAGGCGGCTTCGCGTCTCAGAGCACCTGCCAGTGAGCGATACAGGTACAGGCTGATCTCAGAATACGGCGGGTGATCTTTTGGTCATGGAGCTGCAAAAAAATCTCTAGAAGAGGGCTGTCGCCCCCCTCACATCAACTGAACAGCAACCGCAACCGCCACATCAACAGCACGCGCGAGGCGCGCAACAGCAAGACGAAAAGCGACAGGAGGGTAGGAGCGTAGAAGGGTCAATCGGTCTTGGCGAGACGGAAGCCAAGGGTGTTGAACGCAGACGCAGCAGATTTCTCGTATCGGTTCGCCGACTGCAGGGCCCTAGGTGCATTGTACCAAGAGCCCCCTCGAGTCACGCGCAGCTTGCAGTCGCCTCCGCTCGTCCACGCCGAGCCGTCTTTCGGGGCGCCTTGATAGCTATCGTGCCAGCAGTCTTGCGTCCACTCCCAGACGTTCCCGTGGACATCATGCAAGCCCCAGGGATTCGCTGGAAAACTGCCAGCCGGGCTGGTGTTAAACCATTGGTCCCAGTCTTTTGCTACTCCCTCGCAACATCTATATCGGCCGTAGTTCGCGTAATCGTGGCTGTCCGAGTCGCCCCACGAGTACTCGGTCGTTGTGCCTGCTCGGGCCACGTACTCCCATTCGCTTTCAGTCAGCAAACGATATCGCTTGCCGGTCTTGCCGCTCAGCCACTTCACGTATTGCTGTGCGTCTTCCCAGCTCACGTTGATCACCGGGCGGTGCTCTCGGCCCCAGCCCTCATCACGCGGCTTCGTGCTGCATCCGCCGACCGATACACAGGAATCCCATTCCGCGAATGTCACCTCAAACTTGCCGACCGAGAACGGGCGGATGTTTACTTCGTGCACCGGCTTTTCATAGGAACTTCCCTCGCCGCTCAGGTCGCCCATCCGGAATGTCCCTCCCCGAATTCGCACCATCACTGGGCAGTCCGCACAGTCCTTCGTTTCATCGACGGACGATGCAGGTGCTGGAACTGCCGTTGGTGTTGGTGCCGGTGCCGGCGAAGGGGATAGCCGACTCAATGCCGCTAACTGAACCTCCGCTACCCCCGCGTAGGCACCGTTCGGGTATCGCTTCAGGTAAGCCTGCCAGCCTTGCGGGCTGCCCGATGCCAACGCGGCTTCGTAGGACAGACGATCGGCATCCAGTTGCGTCACGGGATTCGGGCTTGGCATCAGGTACACCAGCCCATCGCGAAGCTGATCCTTAATCTGCGGGTTCTGGCGTCTCTTGCTGGCGGCATACACCGAATCCCCCACGCGACGAAACAGATCATCCAGTCGCAGGCCCGGCGTGCGGATGTGTTTCAGCAGTTCCTGTGTATAGCTGCTGCCATCAGCCGCGACTTCGCCTTCTCCGGCGGAGTACGCCACCAGCGTGCCGCGCGGACCTCCCGTCGGCTGCAGGCCGCGGCTGGCCTCGCGTCCACCGTTGCGGTAAGGCAGCGGGTTGTTGCGGCAGGCATCGAGCACCACCACGTTGACCTTGCCGTTCATCCGCTCCAGCACCGCCTGTTGCGACAGCGCGTACAGCGGCACGTCTTCGCGGAACGCGATGTGTCGGTCATCACTTGGCATCAACCAGTTGTGGCCTGCTTCGGCGATGCCGTGACCAGCAAAGTAGAACAGCGCGATTTCAGCCCCCTCTGACTGTCTTCGGAACTGCTCCAGTAAGTCCAGCGCCTGTCCGCGGTTCAGGTCGATATGCGCGCTGCCACCAATCAGGGTGAAGCCCAGATTACCGCGGAGTGCATCGGCGATGCCACGCGCATCGTTTGCGGCATTCCTCAGCATTGGCGAATTCACGTACTGATCGTTGCCGATCACCAACGCAACCCGCGTCGCCGCTTCGGCCAGGCCCGAAAGCAGCAGCACGACGCTGGGGATCAGTACCTGAAAGAGTCGCTTGATCTGGCTGCGCATGGGGCTGGCTTCGGCGAGTGGGATTGCGGATCAGGGCGGCACCATTTTGACGATGCCGGGCGACAAGCTCCATCGCCAGTCCTTGGCTGGCGGTCCTCGACCTCGGCCCGGACCGATTTCGTGCTCGATGCGCTGGAGCAGGCACTGTAGCCCGCAGGCCTTTCAGCGGCGACCGGCTAATTCATCACAGCGACCGCGGATCGCAACAATATGTTGGGATTCGGTACACCGAGCGACTTGCCGAAGCTGGACTGGAGCCCTCCGTCGGCAGCTTCGGCGACTCCTAAGACAACGCGCTGGCCGAGTCGATCATCGGCCTCTACAAGGCCGAGGTCATTCACCGCCGGACATCCTGACCGCGCCATGACGACGTCGAGTGGGCCGCGCTGAACTGGGTCGACTGGTTCAATCACCGCCGACTGCTCGAACCTATCGGCAACATCCCGCCCGCCGAAGCGGAAGCCGCCTACTATTCACAAACCCAAGAGCTCGCCATCGCGGCGTGACTCAATCGAAATGGCCTCCGGGAAAACCGGGGCGGTTCAAAAGCGGAGGCTATCCGCAAGGTCTGCAAATACCAAGCAAAAGGAGATGGCTACACGAAAAAAGTCAATCAGTCCCGCCCAACTCGCAGTCCTCGACTGTCGTATCGGACGGCCGCATCTTCCTTTTCTCGCTGGGCCGAAACCACCCCTCCGGCGGCGTGGCTCCAACCACCACCACGATGAACCCGCTCGGTGCAGTTGCCCGAGATCCAAGCACTACCATCCATCGGGGCACCCTCGTAGTTCTTGCTCCAGCAATCCTGGACCCATTCAGTAACATTGCCGTGTACATCGTGCAGGCCCCAGGAGTTGGCCGCAAAGCTGCCCACCGGTACGGTTTTGGCGCCGAAGGCGCCGAGCACGAAGCCGCAATGTGCACCCCACCTGCCATAGCGCGCTTGGCTACAGGTGATCGTGTCACCCAAGCTATAGTTCGTGGAAGTACCGGCGCGTGCCGCATATTCCCACTCGGCTTCGCTCAGCAGACGGTAGCGTCGGTCGGTCGTCTGACTCAGCCACCGCACGTATTCCTGCGCGTCGTTCCAACTAACGTTCATCACTGGGCGACGTCCGCGGCCCCAGCTTCGATCATCCGGTTGATGGCTGCAGCCGCCCGCCGCCACACAGGCGTCCCATTCCGCAAACGTCACTTCGTATTTGCCCGCCCAGAACGGGCGGATGGTTACTTCGTGCGCCGGCTTTTCATCGGAACTTCCCTCGCCGCTCAGGTCGCCCATCCGGAATGTGCCGCCCGGTATCCGCACCATCTCCGGGCAGTCCTCGCAGTCCTTGGTGTCACTGACGAATGGCGCAGGTGCTGGAGTTGGCGTCGGCGCTGACGACGGTTCCGGCGCAGGGGGGGGGCGACTCAATGCCGCCAGTTGAACCTCCGCCACCCCGGCGTAGGCACCGTTCGGGTATCGCTGGAGGTAGGCCTGCCAGCCTTGCGGGCTGCCCGATGACAGCGCGGCTTCGTACGACAGGCGATCCCCGTCAACCACGGGAGGTGAATTTCCGATCTCCTTAGGCGGCTGCAGAAAGTAATACTTCGTCCGCCCCAGCGGCGGCCCGTAGATGTAGGGCTCCTGTTGCTGGCCGGTGTCGGCAAGTACACGTTCGCGAACATCACCCCAGAGTTCGCGCAGCTCGATCCCCGGAGTGCGCAAGCCTTCCAGCAACGCGCTGGTGAATGGGGAGTTTCGGCCCTTGCCATCCTGCGCACGGCTGCCATCTCGGGCAGCGAAAACGACTTGCAGGTTACCCAGAGGCTCGATTCGCGCCAGCCCTCGATAAGCTGTGCGATCACCGTTACGGCGCACCATCTTGTTGACCAGCGGGTTGTCCCGGCAGGCGTCCAGAAACACGATGCCAAGGCGAGACGTGCCGACAACATCCATCACATCCGGGAGCTTCAGTGTCTGCAGCGGTGCCGTCACTTCGTAGTCCAGCGTGGCATCCACCGGAATCAGGTAATTGACGCCGCCCAGTTCCATGCCATGCCCGGCAAAGAACAATACCGCCATATCGGAATTGGCTGCCCGGGCGGCAAATGCCGCCAGCGCCTTTTCCATTTTGTCTTTGTTGGCATGAACGAGGCGGGTCACCGAAAAACCAGCATGCGTCAAGGCAGCATCGACATCGGCCGCGTCATTCGCTGGATTGGGCAGAACATTGGCGTGTTCGTAATTGCCGTTGCCAATCACCAATGCAACCCGCGTCGCCGCTTCGGCGAGGCCCGAAAGCAGCAGAACGACGCTGGGGATCAGTACGTGAAAGAGTTGCTTGATCTGGCTGCGCATGGGGCTGGCTTCGGCGAGTGGGATAGCGGATTACGGCGGTGCCATTTTGACGATGCCGGGCGACAAGCTCCATCGCCAGTCCTTCGGATCGACGTGCTTTCGTTTGGATATCGGGATGATTTCCTGAACACAGGTTCAGCGCCGTGGCGGCCTCGGGTGACGGAGTTGTTTCATCCCGAATGACAGGGCACGCCTTCACCACTGGATGCCCGCCATGCCGTCACCCCGCAAGCTGCTGACCCTGATTTTGCCCTGCGCGCTGACGGCGATGCTGGCCGGCTGTGCGACCGCCGTGGGCACCTACACCGGCACGTCCGGTACTGCTGCGAGCGCTGCGGCCGAATCCCTGCGACCGGAGGCTCGTCCAGGCCGTCGATCCAGGTCCAATGATGCTGACGCCACCGCTTCCGCTTCGGCTGCTGCCGAAACGGGATCAGCCGAAGACCGTACCGCCGCCTGCGATCTGGTGCCGGAACTGCCCTGCGAAGCGGCGATGGAAGATGCCATCGACTTCTGGTGGCAGGTGTTCGCCGAGTTCGACCGGCTGGACAGCGTCATTCACGTTCGCGATGACGCGGGCCTGACCCTGGAGGTGCTGGATTTCCGCGCCCTGCGCGCCGAACTGTCCGGAGAGCGCTTCACCGCCGAACGCGCTGCGCGCGAGCGTGAGGCGATTGCCGCGATCGAATCCCGGCTGGCATTTCTCGATCAGTACAGCGGAGACCCGGACACGCTGGACGCCGAGCACCGCCACTTGCATGACCTGCTGGCCGATGACGCAGCGCCGGACCGCTATCGGCGGCTGATCGGTGGCCTTCGTGTGCAGCGCGGGCTGCGCGGCTATCTGGTCGATGCGCTGAAGCGCGGTGCGCCGTACCTGCCGCACATCGAAGCGGAGTTCGAGAAGGCCGGCCTGCCCAAGGCCCTGACCCGGCTGCCGGTTATCGAATCCGCATTCAGTTCCGGGGCCTACTCCACCGCCGCGGCCGCCGGCATGTGGCAGTTCATTCCAACCTCTGCACGGGCCTACGGCATGAAGATCGACGGCGTGCAGGACCAGCGCCGCGATCCCTGGCGCGCGACTCACGCGGCGATTGCCCATCTGCGCGACGACCACGCCGCGCTGAACGACTGGGCGTTGGCCGTCACCGCCTACAACCACGGCCGCGGCGGCATCCAGAAAGCCCTGAGAGCGATCGATGGCCATACGCTGGGCGACCTCGTGCAGGGCTACTTCAGGCCGCCTTTCGGTTTTGAAAGCCGCAACTACTACGCCCGCTTAATGGGCGCGGTGGCGGCCGAGCGATCGCTGATCGGCAGCGACATCACCGCCCACACAGAGCCGCCGCTGATGCTGCGCTTCGAGACCATCCAGCTCGATCGGGCCGTACCGTATCCGACGTTGCGGGCATTCTCCGGCGCAGCTCCGGACGTGTTCGCGGCACTGAATCCGGCGTTTCACCCGGCCGTCGTCGCCGGGCGCATCCCGGTGCCGGCGGGTCATCTGCTGCGCGTGCCGGACGGTACCAAGGCCCGCTTCGATGAAGCGTGGCGGCAGTTCGACTTCGCCAGCCTCGATCCGCCGAAGCGGACATCGGTGGCGCGACATCAGGTGCGTCGCGGTGAAACGCTGGGCAAGCTGGCGCGCCGCTACCGCACCACGGTGGCCGATCTGCGCCGCTTGAACGATCTGCAGCCTGGTGCTGCGCTGGTCGCCGGCAGTCGCATCCGCGTGCCGGATCGCGGCGACATTGCAACCCCGACCGCGAAAACCGAAATGAAGCCACGCGGCACGGGGGGCAAGCGTGTCGTCGTCGCCGGCAAAGGCGGTGACCGGAAGGCGAAGGCGGTCAAGGCCAAAGCCAATGGCAAGGCGAGCAAGGCCAAGCCGGCACCGGTGCGCCGCCACCGCGTGCGCGCCGGTGAAACGCTCGGCATGATCGCCCAGCGCTACGGCGTGAGCATCGCGGCGATTCGGAACGTCAACCGCCTGAACGGCAACACCATCGTGCCGAAGCAGATGCTGAACATTCCATCGGCGTGACGCCGTGAGCGAGAGCGCCTGCGACCCCAGGCTACGCAAACCATCCCGATAGACTGAAGCGTGTCGTCGATAGCCGCAGACAGCATGCCGACTCCACAATCCTGAAACTCAGACTGATCACTGGAGGATCAGCCGATGTCACCCGTAATCCGCCGTCTTGCCGCCGTGTTCACGCTGCTGGCGCTTTCGCTGCCTGGGCCGCTGCTGGCGGCACGCATCGCACTGGTGATCGGCAATGACGACTACAACCGCTTCGGGGATCTCGCCAACGCGGGCAACGATGCGCGGGCGATTGCCCGCGTGCTGCGCAACGATCTGGATTTCGAGCTGATCGGCGGCAGCGCACAGACCAACATCGACAGCCAGCGCGCGCGCCAGCTCATCAAGCAGTTCGGCGAGCGCCTCGGGCGGGATGATGTGGCTTTCTTCTACTTCGCCGGTCACGGCATCGGGGCGGGCCAGACCAACTTCCTGATCCCGGTCGATGACAAGGAGATCATCTACTTCGAGGACGTGCCGGACTTCGCGATCGACGCCCAGAGCGTGCTCCGGCGCATGGAGCAGCGCGGCGAAGGCGTCAACATCATGATTCTCGATGCCTGCCGCGACCAGGGCCTGTCGCAGCGCACCCGCAGCGGCGAAATGCGCGGCCTGAGCCGGATGAACCCGCCCGCGGGCAGCTTCATCGGCTACGCCGCCAGCCCCGGCCAGAAAGCGGCCGATGGCAAGGGCAGCAATGGCGTGTTCACCGAACAGTTCGTGCGCCTGATGATCACGCCGGGCTACACATTGGATGACGTGTTCACCGATCTCACCGATAGCGTCAAGACGGCCACGGCTGGCAAGCAGACGCCGATCCGCGAAAGCAACCTGAACAATCGATTCATGTTGGTGCCGCCTATCGGTGTGTACCCCGGACTGCCGTCGACACCGGTCTTTGATGCTGTGGCTGCGGAACGTGCTTACTGGGAGGCGGTGGATCGAGCCAGCGTGGACGCCTTGCTGGGATACATCGGCCGTTATCCAAAGGGGCAATTTGCAAAAGAAGCACGACGAGCGTTAGCGGGGTTGACGCGTTTGGCGGCAGCGCCAGTCGCAACGCCGTCCACCGCTGCCTCTGGTACGTTCTCGAAGCTAGTCTCCGCAAATAGCGAATTGGAGCTCCGCACCGCGCATGCATCGTGGATTCGAATAGAGGATTCGAACGGCAAAGTGCTGCTGTCTGGAACTATACCGGCAGGTGCCCACAAGACACTCCGTGGCACGCCACCATATTCCTTATTTTTGGGATATGCGCCGGGAACAACAATCGAGTTCGCAGGGTCGGTCGTTGACTTAACGCCACATACCCGGCAGAACAGCACCGCAAGATTAACTCTTCCAACAGTTTCGTCCATAGCGCCGTCCGACCCTAATCGTGTGCGTTGAGCGGTGTATGTTTCTATCGAATACATAGGGTATAAACGCTTGTATTTTTGTCTCCTATCTCTCGTTAGCTTGAAAATTCTTCGCAGCGACCGGCGCACGAAATAACAACTGCGTTTCTCAGTAAGGCCTAGCAAAGCGCCAAGTGCGCCTCCGCCAGCATGACCAGCGCCGATCTACCGATCGCCCCGCAGCGATCGCCGGAGCATGCGATCAGCGCACGACCGTGATGTCCGCCCGTCCACTGAGCCGCGTCCCATCGGCGGCCGCGCAAGTGGCCGTCACCTCGGTTGGCCCCGGCGTGTCATCGATGGTGATCTGATACCCGCCGCTGTCCGGGAATGGCTGCTGACGATTGCCGCCGGGCAGGGGATAGGTATCCATA
The DNA here is from genome assembly GCA_021732745.1 of Nevskia sp. Classification (GTDB taxonomy): domain Bacteria; phylum Pseudomonadota; class Gammaproteobacteria; order Nevskiales; family Nevskiaceae; genus Nevskia. Next base: position 174,818 of record JAKFUK010000004.1, read on the forward strand.
TTGGCGAAGCTGGGCACGATCCGATCGCGGCTGCCGGCAGCGTCGGTCACGTGAACCTCAAGCTGGCACGGTACCGGACTGGCGACGGAGAACCGGAAGGCTTCGCCTACCTTGTAGGTGCGACGGGCAGTGGCAATGCGAAGTGAATTTGCGTTCGCTTGTATCGAAACGGGTTGATTTGCTGTCGGCGCTATTGCTGTAACGTTCGTTTCATTCGCCGAGTCAGGCTTGAATCGAAGAAGGGCGATACCGGCACCTATGCATACGACGACAATTAGTCCGATTGCCTGTTGAGGGGAAAATCGCAACGCCGTTGGGTTTGCTTTCGATTTAATCGGTTGATCAAATCCTTGATCCTGTCGATCCCGACTTGAGCTGCTCCGGTTCTGCGACGTCGATTTCCGATCTTCCGAATCAGTTGATCTGTTCGATGCGGAATCGTTGTTTGAGGAGCGATTGCTTCCAGATGATGAGCTGGCGGCTGAGCCTACACGCGTGTTTGAGGGTTTAGCGGATTTCCTTCGACGAAGGCTGCGGACCAAAAACTCGCCTGCACCAATTGCCTTTTCCGACGGTTCAAATTTGACGTCATGCCCTGCGTTGTTGCGCTTTAATCGCAAGCTGTGAAGAGCATCGAGCTCCTTCCTGTCGAGTTGACCTTTGACGGACTCGGCAATCTCAAGAAGACCGCTTCCTTGTGCCCCGAGAACCTCTTTCAGGAGTTCCTCGATCTCGGCTCCAATGCGAACAGTCTTGCCACGCAACGTGTCGTTATCGGTTTGCCAGCTTTCGTCTTTGTCGCTCATGTCTTGTTCCATGTTGGTTGACGCTTTAATTGATGCGAGTAAAGTTTCCGCCTCATTGATGATTTCTCGCGATGGCACCTGACCGGGTTGCGATGCAGTAACAGCACGAGTATTTGAAACTCGAACCGCAATTCGATGACATTCGTCGCCAAGATCATGCTTGATGATCGTGAGATATTGCATGAAGCTATTCCCGAGCTTTCCGTACTTCTTGCGGAGAGCATCCTCAATTTCCGCGCAAAGGCGAAGGAAGCATCCGGCTTCCTGACTGCGTTCGTTTTCAATGAAGAGCGCATCAGCGAGATCGTCATTCATGAGAAGTGATGCCCTTTCGAAGTTCCGTGCATTCTTGTCATCCTGTCTAAAGTGCCAGCCAGAGTCGACTCGCGCATTTGTTCCGGCAGCATCGCTCGCAACCGCGGATCCAGCCGCAGATCTACCGCCTCGGTGAACTCAGCCCGAAGCACATCCGTCGTCAGGGTTCCGCTGATGCCCGTGCTCAGGCGAACGGATACCTGAACCTGAAGCTTCGGCGGTGTTGTGGCATTCAGCAGGGAAACAAACGCCGCCGAAGCGTAATGCACGAGCTCCGACGAGCGCTGGTTTCTGGGCCCGCGCAGCTCGTCAAGGCGGAACGGCCAGGCGACCGTGCGCACCATCAGCGTGGCGCGTTCGTTGCCGGCGCGGAGCCGGAAGATGCGGGCGAAGCCTTTGCGGCATTCACGCATGTGGCGGGCGACGCAGTGCCGCATCGTTGCGCCCTCAAGGATCAGGTCGTCCGGCGTGAGGATTTCCTCGAACTGGACGTCGTCGATCTCCGCCGGAACGCAACCGGGTGTCATTGCGCTCGGCCAGCGCTCGTCGCGGCGCGAAATGCGGAGGCCATCCTGGCTGCGCGAGTTCAGGCGAAGAGTGTCAACGGCCTCCTGCTGGGCGTCGGCATGCGCCTCATGCACGGCATCGCTGAACCGCAGGATGCTGGACAGCGGCCGGTCTTGCAGCCAAGCGGCGATCAGTTCCCGGGCACGGCAGGTCCGCGCCTCGTCTGTCGTATCCGGCATCGAGTCGCGAAGGCCCGAGATGATCACCTCACTGACGATACTCACCGCATCGACGGCGTCCCGAACTCGCGTCAGCAGGGTCTGACCCTGCCGATTTTCTGCCCGCTGGAGTCCGCGCCAGCCATGTTCGCGCAGCCCGACGCGGAGCAGCGGAAACAGCGGTACGCCTAGTGCTCGCCAAAGTGCCCCGAGACCAACTGCATCCTCGACCACCAGTCGCCGGCACATCTCGAAGCTGGCGCAATCGGACGGCCAGTACGATGGCGGCAGTTGGGCCAGCACTTCGATCAGCGGTTCCAGTGTTGCGAGCGTCAGCGGCAGCACCTCGCCTGGGTCCGATTCGTTCGGCAGGCCAAGCCGTAGCCACCGAGGGCGCGGCCGTAGCAGCCAGGACAGCACCGGACGGACCATCGGCCAGCGGGTGGCAAGCGCATCGCGCAGGCTCTCTCCATGATCAATGGCGCGGCTCAGCCATTCATGGTTGCCGTCGTGACCCTCGGTAGAGCGGTCCAGCAGCCACAGCTCTGACAAGACCGAGCCTGAGTCTGCGAACTGCATACGGTTACGGATTTTGGTGGCGCGGCCGGCGCGGTCAAGTTCGCTTGCGGCTGGGTCGTGGCTGGCCAGCCGGTTGTAGGCAGCGACTCCGTCAATTCCTTCGAGCTGCTCGAGCCGCAATGCGGTGCGAAATGCAGCCGATTCAAGACCGGATGACCACTCGACAGCCAGATCGCGAGCGATCCGCAGGCAGGCATCGTCGAGAGCTGCAAGGACTTCCGCCTGATAGGGGACATCAACCAGCCCTACGCCCACCAGTCGAGCAAGCAGCCGTTCGGACCAATGCAGCACCCACTGCGGAAGCACTGCATCGTGGCCTGCTGTTTCGTTCGGTGCCGCCAACAGTTGCGCGAGGCTGTAGCGACCGGCTGCGGCAGTGCCGTCACGAACCACGATGGCACCACTGAGCGAGATGCTCAGCATCAGCCCTTGCCGGAGCAGCGGAGCCGTTGCATCGGCCATCGGGCGCAACCAGAGCGCTGCGGGACGATCGGCCTTCGGGTTCGCGCATGGAAGGCGGATCCACGAAGCGAAGGGATCGTTCCAGCAGCCCCGCACGGTCAGCCTGAGCGTGCGCATGCTGTCGCGGGGCAGTGGGCCGATTGCCGTCGAGACCGCTGCGACAATCAGGGCTGCTGGATCGTGCTTTACCGGAGCATGAACGGGATCGAGTACAGCGGCATGGCTGTGCATGGCAAGGGCATCCGATGAAGCGCCCCGTATCGGGACACTTCCATATCGGGATGACCGAGTCGCACCCTGCGTGCGCCGGATCTGTTGTTGCATCATGTGATTCACCTGCTCGACCAGAACCGGCGAACGCTGCGCGCTACTTCGTTACCGACTGGATCCAGTCGGTGAACGCCGACACGCGCGTGTAGACCCCCGGTACGCCCGGCCGCGCACAGCCGAAGCCGAACGACACCACACCGACGAGCACCTTGCCGTAGATCGGTGCCGCCATTACCAGCGGTCCGCCGCTATCGCCTTGGCAGCTATCGACCCCGCCCTGCGGGTAGCCCGCACAGATCGACCTCGAAAGATCGGTCATGCCGTAGGTCTTGCCGCAGGCTTCCTCGGTGACCACCGGCAACGCTGCGGCTTGCAGCGAAGTCGCGCCGAGCGCGGCATTCTCCCGCTGCTTGCCCCAGCCGCTGACCACCATGCAGCCCTCTGCCTTGACGTACTTCGCGTCGAATGAAGGCTTGGCGAGGGCGATGATGCTCCCACGGCCGACCGGCGCGCGCAGTCGAGCCAGCGCGATGTCGTAGCCACCGCGGGGATCGGGATTGGCCAGCCAGTTCGGGTGAACGATCACTTTTTCGAACGGCGATCCTTCATCGGACGGCGACAATGTGCCGCGATTCAGCACGGCGCGAACCTTGCCGGCAGGCGCATATTCGCTGCGCAGGTCGAACTTTTGTCCTTCGTCTTGCACTGAATACACGCAGTGGGCTGCCGTAAGCACCCAGTGCTCGCCGATCACGGTGCCGCCGCAGTAGTGCTTGCCGCCGAACTGCAACGAGACCTGCCAAGGATAGTTGCCGATCGGCACTGACTCGCCTCCGATCACACGCGTGAGCGTGCCCTGATCCCCCGAAACCTGCGGACAGACGCGCGATGTTGATTCGGCATTTGCCGATGTCGCGGCCAGAATCAGCGGCATGACGATCACCCGAGCAAGCTGCTGCCAGTAGCGCCCCATTTGAACCCCCCACCGGCTTCATGCCGGCTTTTGGCTTTGGTTGATGAATCCTGTGCAGCTATTTCGAAACCCGGTAAGTCGCCACCGCTTCCCAGTAGTCCTGCTCGATCGGTTTGACCGATCGGGTCCCTGCTGACTTGCCGATCACCATGACATCGTCCGGCGACAGCTGATCTGCCAGCGAGCGCGTGAAGTGCGCGTTGACCTGCTCGACGAGGTCGTCACCATCGTGCTGGGCGCGGAAAGCGGACGGCAAGCAGTACACCTGGCCTGCCGGCACCGAGAACCCTTTCTCGACCTTGGGATACAGGCGCACGATATCGGCGGATTGCGGGCCGGTACCGTGATTCACCCGGTTCCAGAGCGAGACGTACAGCGGATCAACGCCGTCCGCTTCGGGCGGGAGCAGACAGATTCGCAGCCGAGCCTTGTCCTGGAGTTCGATGATGCGCGCAGACAGTTGCGACTCACCGTCGTCACTGACCATCTCGATCGAGCGGCTGCCCTCGGTGCTGAGGATCTCGAGCGCCTCATCCCGCTTCTTGCCGTGTAGCGCCAGACGGTTCGCAACATTCTCAGGAAGGATGACGACCCGTGCGGCACTACCATCCGTGCCTCTGGCCAGCGTACGAGGGTCGATGCCGAAAACGTTCGGCCGACATGGCCACCGGCAACACGCCGAGCAGCGCAAGGCCGAGCACTATCCTGCTCAATTGTCGGCTCATGTCACTGACCCCGGCGCACGATTTCCACACGCCGCTGCCGGCCGTCGGTGCTGGCAGCGCCCGGAATATGGCGGGATTCGCCATAGCCGATGGCGGTTAGTCGCGCCGCCGCCACGCCCTGCTGCACGAGATAGGCCTTCGCCGCCTCGGCGCGTCGTTGCGACAGCAGCAGATTGGCTTGATCGGGGCCGACGGAATCGGTATGGCCTTCAATGATGAATGTCAGCGCCGCCAGCTCGGGGCTATTCAGCGCAAGCGCCGTGGTGTCGAGGATGCTGCGGCCCTGTGGGGAAAGCTCCGCCGAGGCAAAGGCGAACGTCACCGGCAACGCGATACTGACTTCAGCGCCGGCAGTTGAGGCGGGCTGCTGAAGAATCTCGACGATCATGCCGCGTTCGACCGCGGTACCGGCTTCGGTGCGGTTGCGGTTGTCCTGCGCCAGGGCCGACGTGCCGCCGAAAGCCAGTGCCGCAATAATGGGAATCCAGGTTTTCATGGGAACTCCGAAGTAGGGTCGGCGCTGGGTTCAGCGGCTCAGCTGGTAGGTGACCGCCTTGCGGCCAACCAGACCATCGCCCTTGTCGCTGAGGATCTGCGACAGGGTCATCGTCGGCTTCGCGCCGGCGATCGCGGTACGGCCGGTGATCACATCCCAGAAGGTCCGGTTCTGCGCGCAGACTGCCAGCAGCGTCTGCTGGCCAGGCTCGCCGACCAGCGTGATCTGCGTATCGCCCTTGGCGCGCGGGAAGAACTCGGTCCTGCCTTCCTTCAAGGTCAGCGCTTCGTCGAGCTTCGTCGGGTACAGGATCGTGTAATCGCCCTTGTGGTCGATATTGACGATGCGCAGGTCGCAGCGGCGTTCTGCGGCCACCGAGAACTTGAGCTGCTCACCGACGCGGTAGGACGGCTGGTCGACGGTCAACACCAGACCGAAATCGGACTGCAGCGGCGGCAGCGCGTACGGCGCTGGCGCAGGCGTCGGCTCGGCAGGCGCTTCCTCGTCAGGCGATTCCGTGACCTGCACCGTGGTATCCGGCGTCGTCACGGTGACTTGGGTGGCACCGGTGACCACGGTGGTCGTGGTGCCGGCCACCGTCGCGGCGGGCGTGGTTCCGGCAGCAGGAGTGGCGGCAACCGTCGGTGCGGGCACCACGCTGTACCGCAGCGAACGGCTGGCGAACTTCGCCTTCGGCGCTTCGGTCACCACTACCTGCATGCCGCGCACGTATTCCTGCGAGGTCACCGGCAGCGGTGCGAACACCTGCTGGCCGCGCTCGGCCTTGACACCCGGCAACTCCACCGACGCTGAGGTCGTGGCGACAGCAGTCAGCGTGCTCAGGCCATGCGGTGCGGTCACCCGGATGCCCGGGCACACCAGATTGCCAGCGCGGCCGACACCGACTTCCACCCGCTGGCCTGCCTTCAGGCGGTTGTCAGTCTGGCAGGCGTTCGGGAACAGCACGGTCTTGACGCCCTGGCTGTCGACGTCGAGCAGCACCACCCGTGCGTCCTGGTTGACCTTCAGGAACAGGCGTGCGCGCTCGCCTTCGGTGTAGATGCCGCTTTCGCGATCAGTGGTCAGGCTCAGCTTCAGGTTCGACGGTGGAACGGCGACGCTGGTGATCGTCACTTGTTCGACATGCATGCCGCGGGTGTCGATTTCGTCGGCGGCGACAGCAGCGAGGTGAGGGAGGCTCAGCGCCAGCAGCGCGGCGGTGATGGCCTTCAATGCCGACATCGGCAGCGGCGAGCGGGGGTGAATCGGGTTGTGCGTCATTTCTGGTCTCCGTGAGGCCCGTTGGGGGTCAATGAGGTATCGGGATGGTCTTGATCGGCAGCGCGGATCAGCGAAGGCGCAGGTTGCTGAAGCTGATCGGCGTCTCGATGCGATCGCGTCCGTCGAGCTCCTTCACGAAGAAGCTGCTCGTCATCGAAAGACGACTGCCAGTCACCTCATCGCTGCTGTGCAGCAGCCAAGTCACGGACGTGGTCTGGCCGGGTTCAAGCAGCACTCCGTAGTAAGAATCGGTGATGCTTACGTCGTTGTCACCAAACTCCTCGCCCAACTCGGTCTGGGCTGACATGGAGTGGTTCGTACGTACTGGAACGAGCCAGATGTACCCGCGTGCAGTGGAGGTAACGTCCCCAGCCACCACTATGTTGCGTCCGCCTTTCAGTGCGCGAACGGCTGTGACACGGACGCGAAAATGCTGATTTCCGAACACCGGCTCGGCCGGCTGAGGAATCAGGCCATCCGGCGGCGTGTCCGCTGATTCCTGCGGTAGCGGAAGGTTGTGAAGCACGATCGGGGCTTCCAAATGCTGGTTGTTTTCGGTGTCCTTCAGTGAAAATTTGCTGCGCATCGACAATCGCCGGCCCAGAACCGCCGAAGCGCTGTGCAATTGCCAGGTGATCAGTATCGATTGACCAGGCTGCAGCAGGATGCCGTTGTAGCTGTCTTTAATGCTGACAGTGTTTGTTCCCGAATCCCTGTAGAAGCCGAACAGTTCGCCAATCTCAGTCTGCCCGCTGATGGAATAGTTTTTCCCCTCAGGAATCAGGCGGATTTCCTTGCTGCTGGTCGACGTCAGTTCTGCCGATACCACCACCGTACGTCCGCGTTGCTGTCCCTTCTGGAACCGCACCCCCGTGACCCGGACACTGAAGAAGCGACCTTTGTAGGCGATCTCTTCCAGCGCTGGCGATGCGGCGGGCGCATTCGTCGATGCTGACGCCGTGGATGCGCTGGAAGCGGTGCTCGATGCAGGAACCGGTGCAGGTGCGGCAGCCACGGCAGCAGGCGGCGCGCTCCCTGAGTTGACCGGGCCAACACTGGGCGCGGATTCTGCCGGCTTCAGGTAGTACGGCTGCGTCAGCTTGGCCTCCCACATCGGGTGCTGGTCGGGTGCCTTGGTCGTCACGATTTGCAGCACGCGGCCCATCAGGTCGTCGATGCGCAGGCCGGGTTCGTCCATCAGTTGCAGCAGCGTGCCGGTGAACAGGCCATTGCGGCCGCTGCCGTCATCTGCGGTCTGGCCTTCGCTTGCGGCGTAGGCAATGAAGCTGCCGACCGGTGCCGCCATCCGTGACAGGCCACGACTGCCGTCGCGTTTGCCGGGCAGGCGGTTGTTGCGGCAGGCGTCGAGGATCAGCACATTGACGCCGCCGCCACGATCTTCCAGCCGGCTCAGTACGCTGCGCGCCGATACGGCGAACTCCGGAAGGTCCTCGCGCGCCTGAATTTCGCGGTCATCGACCGGAATCAGGTAGTTGTCGTTGTCGCCACTCAAGCCGTGGCCGGCGAAGTAGAACAGCGCTTCGTCGCCCGACTTCGCGGCTTGGCCGAGCGACCGGATCAGCAGCTTCATCTGCGCCGCCGTCTGGTTCTGGTGCGCCTTGTCACCGACCAGCTTGAAGCCCAGCGCCTGAAGCTTTGCGGCCATGTCGGCCGCGTCATTGGCCGGGTTGCGCAGCGCGGGCATCTTTTCGTATCGCTCGTTGCCGATCACCAGCGCGATGCGCGCCGCCTGTGCCGGCAACGCCACCTGGATCAGCGCCAGCATCAGCAGGATCACCCGGCCAATCTGCTGCCGGCTGTGTCTGCGGCGGGTCAGGAAGCAACGAAGCACATCGAGGCAGCATGACAATGACGGCATGGGTCGGTCACCGATGTCAGATGGAGGAAGCGGCGGCTGCAACGGCAAAAGCCCTCGCACGCCAAGGGTGTGCGAGGGCTTTCAACCTGCTTACTTCTTGTAGCGCTGGCCGGTCGGCGTATCGAAGAAGATGCCTTCTTCAACGATACGGCCATCCTTGTCGATCTTCTGGCCGGTCGGCGTGTCGATGAAAATGCCCTCCTCGACGATGCGGCCGTCCTCGTTGACCTTGATGCCGGTCCGCTCGTCGAAGAACAGGCCTTCATTGATCAGGCGACCGTCCTTGTCCAAGTACTGGCCGGTGCGCTCGTTGAACAGGATGCCGCGCTTGAGAATGCGGCCGTCATCGTCGATAAACGTGCCGCTGTCCTCATCGAAGAAGATGCCTTCGGTGACCAGCCGCATGCCGCGCGGACCCACCGGTTGCTCGCGACGTTCCCGCCGTTCGCTGCCGGAGTCGCTGTCATCGTTGCCACCGAGCATCATGCCGATCAGCCACAGGCTGATCATCAGCGCGACGGCCAGTGCCACCACGATCACAGCCGCATACATCAGCATGCCCCAGGCGGCCACCAGATACAGCGCGGCACCGACGCGGATGCCGGACTTCACGCCGCCGTGCTGCATGGCATCGGTCCAGTCGCTGAACTTCACCAGTAGCCACAGCGCCGGGTTGATCAGCCACTTCCAGATGAAGCCGTCCTTCATCGCCACCAGCCGCTGCTTGCGGCGCAGCCAGTCCTCGAAGCGTTCCAGCGCCACCTCCACGCGCGGCGAATTGATGGCGGCGATCAGCCCGCCAATCAGCAGCGGTGCCGCGAATGCGGCCCAGTAAAGATAGGTTGTGTTCATGACCATGCCCGATGTGCTCCCTGAGTGGTGTTCCGGATGGATGTCGGCAGGCGCTTGCCGCTCGCTGGATTACTCGGAGCGGATTCTTTTGCGCCTGTCGCAAGGCTTATCGGGATGATCCGAACGGTTGCGTCGGGTCTGACCAGCTTGGGGCCACGGCAGCATTCAGCTTCGGTGAGCGGACGATGTTCCGGACATTGGCTGCGCGCTTCCTGCACCCGGGTCGGACAAGGAAAAAAATCGCGAGCAGGGGGCTACGCCCCCCTGCACCCCACGATTAACAGCTACCGCCACATCAACAGCACGCGCCAGCGGCGCGCTACAGCAGGGTAAAAGCGTCAGAAGGGTAAGAGGTTAAAAGGGTCAATCGGTCCTGGCGAGACGGAAGCCCTGGTAGTTGCTCGCACCCGAGGCGGAGCTCCTGAAGCGGAACGCCGCACGCTGGAGATCCGGGCTGTTGTTCCACGAGCCGCCGCGCAGCACGCGCCTGGCACAGTTGCCGCCCCCCGCTTCGGTCCAGGCACTACCGTCCGTCGGTGCACCCCGGTAGCTGTCGTGCCAGCAGTCCTCCGTCCACTCCCAGACGTTGCCGTGAACGTCATGCAGGCCCCAGGCGTTCGCCGGGAAACTGCCGACAGGGCTGGTGTTCACCCATTGATCCCGGCCCGTCGCCAGTCCTTCGCAGCATTTGTCGTTGCCGTAGTTCGCGTACTCGTGGCTTGCGGTGTTGCCCCACGAGTATTCTGTGCTCGTCCCCGCTCGTGCCACGTATTCCCATTCCGCTTCCGTCAGCAGACGGTACGCCTTGCCGGTCATTCCGCTCAGCCACTGAACGTAGGCTTTCGCGTCATCCCAGCTCACGTTGATCACCGGGCGGTTGCCACGACCCCAACCGCTATCGCTGGGCCTGGTCTTGCAGCCGCCGGCCGCCTCGCAGGCGTCCCATTCCGCGAACGTCACTTCGTACTTGCCGGCCCAGAACGCGCGGATAGGCACTTCGTGGACCGGCTTTTCGCGGTCCCACCCTATTACGCTCAGATCGCCCATTCGGAACGCGCCTCCAGGGATTCGAACCATCTCCGGGCAGTCCTCGCAGTCCTTGGTGTGACTGACAAATGGCGCAGGTGCTGGCGTTGGTGGCGGTGGCAATGAAGAAGTTACTGGCGGCACCACTGGATTCAGGCCTGCGGTCTGCACCGGCGTGCCAGGTCGGAAATAGAACGGCGGCGTCAGCTTGTACAACTGCACCGGAATCTGCGGCACGGTCTGGTCCCGCGTTTCGCCGTATACGCGCAGTGCCACCTGATCGAGCACGGCCTTCAGTTCCAGCCCAGGTTCAGCCATGAACTTCGCGAGTGCGGCCGCATACGGGCTGTTTCGTCCTTTTCCGTCGTAGGCCACGGTGCCACTGTCGGTGGCAAACGCCACCACCGAACCGACGGGGGCCACCATCCGCGCCAGCCCCTTGGTGGCGGACTTGCTGGCCACGGCCAATGTGTTGTTGCGACAGGCATCGAGAATGACAATGTTCAGCGGGTTGCCGGCCTGCTCCATCTGTTTGAGCACCCAGTCGGCGTCGACGGCTTCGGGCAACAGGTCCGCTTCGGTGTCGATCTGGCCTCCGATCGGCAGCAAGTAGTTGCGGCCGTCGGACTGCACGCCGTGGCCGCTGAAATAAAACAGGCCGACACTATAGCGACCGCCGGATGCCAGATCGCGCCCCAGCGCCTGAATGCTGCGCACCATGGCGCCGCGATCTGCGTTTTCGACATGGCGAACGGTGAAGCCCGCACCTTTCAGCGTGTCGCGGATCAGCGCCGCGTCATTGACCGGGTTGGTCAGCGGCGCTGCAGCGTAGCGACCGTTGCCGATCACCAGCGCGATGCGGGTTTCTGCACTTGCCGGCGTTGACTCGAAAAGGACGGCCAGCAGGAGCAAAACGGCAAACAGTTTGTGGTTCATGGCGTACGGACCGGCGTTGTTCTGCTGAGGCGGCGACAACTGTCTAGCTGACGAAATCAAGGTTAGAAGAGTCCATCCGTTCTGGCGATACGGAAGCCGAGGAGCCCGTTCGCGGTCGACTCGCCGGCCGAATAGCGATTCGCCACGCGCAGCTCGCGTGCATTGAAAAACCAGGAACCGCCGCGCACCACGCGCCGAGTGCAGTCGCCATCCCGCGTCCTCGCGCTTCCGTCACCTGGCGCTCCCGAGTAGTCGCCATGCCAGCAGTCCTCAGTCCATTCCCAGACATTGCCGTGCACATCGTGCAGGCCGAAGGCATTGGCTTTGAAGCTGCCGACCGGGCTGCTGTTCATCCACCGATCCAGACCCTGCACGAGCCCACTGCAACAGGCTTCGTCACCGTAGTTCGCATACTCGTGGCTGGCCTGATCGCCCCACGTGTATTCGGTCGATGTGCCTGCCCGCGCCGCGTACTCCCATTCAGCTTCGGTCAACAGCCGGTATTGCTTGCCGGTCTTGCTGCTGAGCCACGCCAGGTATTGCCGCGTATCGACCCAACTGACGTTGATGACGGGGCGCCGGCCACGCCCCCAGCCACGGTCATCGGGCCGGCTTTCGCAGCCACCCGCTTCGACGCAGGCGTCCCATTGATCGAACGTCACTTCGTGTTTTCCCGCCAGGAAGGCTTCGACCTTGACCCTGTGTGCCGGCCTTTCGTCGCGATGACCGCTGCCGCTCAGATCGCCCATCCAGAAAGTGCCAGCCGGGATCTTGACCATCTCCGGGCAGGCCGCGCAGTCCTGCACGGTGCGCGGCTGCCCGGTGAGCGGCGGCGAGATGTTGTGCGCGAACTGGGGATCGAGGTTTTCGTCGATTGCCGGATCTGTGGCGGAGCCCTGCACCGACGCGGCCATCGTCAGCACGAGCGCCACCGTGACGAGGTGGAGCAAGCTTTTCATCGGGTGGTTGCCCTTCATCGGCATTGATGTCACAGCGGCGGGGTCGACACCGTGTCATCGGGATGCTTTGACTGGCTCGGGATGCGGCCGCCGCACCGTGAACGCAGCGGCCGAGGGAGCATGGCGCTTGATCATCCCGATATTCAGAGCAACCTAGCAACGCGCCACAACCGCGCTGCATTTGCATATGCATCCGGCCGGTGGCCCCTGGAAGAAAGAGGATGAATTCGATGAATTTTCGAGAAGGCCTGATTGCGACTGCGGTCGCATTGCTTGTGGCGGTATCGGCTTGCGTCAACGCGCAAACCGCGCTTGCGCCGGCAGCGGCAGGGCCGGTTGAAGCGGTAATCGAACCCGTCAGCCCGGTTGACGCTTCCACACCTGCCGCCAATCCCCCGGCTACGTCCACACACGAACCCGCCGTCCCGGTCGCCGAACCAAGCACGGCTCCGCCAGCGAAAGTTCCAGCGACTCCTGGTGAGAAGGCTGATTCCGCAGGGGTGGCCGCTGCGGCGGTGGCCCCCAAAGCACGCAAGCGGCGGGTTGCGGCACCTTCCGGCAGCGGATCGCTGGCAACCGTGGCGCAGGTGCTGGCAGCGCTGTCGAAGGACGGGAGCGGCAATGTCGTGCTGTCACCGTATGGCTTCGAACTGGCTGGCGACTTGCTGCTTGCTGGTGCTGCGGGCGCCACAAGGCAGGAATGGCTGCGTGCGCTTGGCTACCCGGCTGGTGCGACCGCAGAAGCAGTTGCTGCCCGCTCCAGCAAGCGTCGCGAAGCGTTGAAACAGGATGACAGCGCCACACTGTCGACGGCGGCTGCGGCCTGGTCTTCAATGCAAGCGCCGTTGCGAGCGGAATACATCGAGCGCATCCGCAGCGATTACGGAAGCCATGCGGCCACGGTCGATTTCGGCGATCCCGCAACACTGGCAACGATCAACGGCTGGTTCAGCGAGCAGACCCGGGGCCGCGTGCCGACGCTGATCGATCGTCTATCGGCGGACACCCATGCAGTGCTCGGCTCGGCCTTGTTCTTCAAGGGCAAATGGCAGTTTCCATTCGATCCGTCCGCCACGCGGGACGATGCCTTTCAGAGTGCGGACGGCGAGGTTCAGGTGCCGACCATGCGCCATCGCTTCGAGGCGATGTCCTACTGCGAGCGGAATGGCATGCAGGCTGCCCGCCTGCCATTCGTCGGCGGACATTACGAGATGACGATCGTGCTGCCGGCAGCCGGCAAGGAACTGCTGCCGCAGTCACTGTCCGAATGGCTGAAGCCGGATTGCTATGCGCCGCAGGCCGTGGAGTTCTCGATGCCGAAGCTGTCACTGCAAGGCGATGCGAGCCTGATCGACGCGCTGCGGGCCGCCGGGCTTTCCACGGCACTTGGTCCGAAACCTGACTACAAGGCGATGTCGGACACCGAGTTTGTGCCGGACCGCATCCTGCAGAAAACCGTGCTGAAAATCGACGAATCCGGTGCTGAAGCAGCGGCCGCCACGGCCATCACCGGTACGCGCAGTCTTGCCATTGCGCCACCGGCAATCACGATGGCGGTGAACCGGCCCTATCACGTGATCCTTCAGCATCTCCCAAGCAGCACGGTGCTGGTGCTGGCCTTGGTACGGAAGCCGCAATAAGGAAGCCGGCGGAGCAAGCGTCGCGCCGCTCGCAGATGTGACGAAGTTCACAGTTCGCGTCGCAGGCGTATGGGTAATTGACGTCACATTCACGACAAGTGCATCCGCAATCGACACAAACTGTCGGGACAATAAAGTCAGATTAGGGAAATCTGGCTATTTGATTTTGCTTCGGGGGAAATGGTATGCGCCGTCCTGCCTTGGTTTTTGGTGGCTTCATCGCTCACGCACTGAATGACCGCTATTTCGCGATATCACCCGGTGGTTCGGAGCTACTGATCGACGCTGCGACGGTGCTCGATCAGCTCCTTGAGATGCTGGGCAGGGACGAGGATGATTCCGTCTCGGTCAGCGGCCATCACCGATACCAGAAGTATTTGTCGACGATGCTCTATTACTCCCAGTATTCGGACCGCATGTCGCCGATGGAAGCGGCAGACAAGTACTTCGAGGCCACGCTGGATCGCCCGATGTTCCTGTCAGCTACGGTGCTGAAGACTGCTGCACACCGAGTTTTCGAATTGCTCTGTCAGCGCGCGGGTGGCGACTGGGCGACAGCGGAGTTGGTTCGCCGTCCTGGCGATGTCTCGAAGGTCAGGCCACTTCGGGTTCCCCATGAATGGAACGAGGTGGTTCAACGGCTTGGCACCTGCGATCACAGCGTCAGCCAAAGCAACGCTGCGACGACCAAGCGCGAGGAACATGGCCCGCTCGTGCTGATCTGTGGCGCTGCAGAAGTGCTGGTTCCGGAGGAAATGAGCTTGTGGCAAGCGATCTGCCTTGGACCGCGCCGGGTGCGATACCTTGCGCCCGGGTCGGAGTTCGAGGTGATCAAGAGCGCCATCGCCAATGCGATGCAATCGTTGAATCGCAACATCCAGGAAATCCTGAGCCTTGGGCATGGCCTATGCCCATTTGACTGGCTGGACTTGCCGGTGAATCAGATCCGCGGCGTGGGCGCCTTCCTGAAGGCAGTCAAACAATTCGGCGGTCAAGACGTAACCCGTACCTGGGAGCAGGCATGGGCAATTTCGCCGGTGCCGGGCTTCCGGAACGACCTTGACGCCTTCCGAAGCAGCGACCTCGGGCAGGCGCTGAGGATGCAGCGGCAAAAAACGACGCGGAATGATTTTGACCGGGTTGGCGTCGATGACGAGGGATTCGCGGGAGACAGCGCTGCCGATCTGTGTTCGGCGGCACAGCAGGGCGATGAATCGCCGAGAGAGGAAGACACCGACGATGGCGTGATGATCATGCTTGACGATTTTGAAAGCTGCCTGCGCGAGCGCCTCGCCGAGGGACGCATCAATCGCCTTGAGGCTGACCTGCTGCGGCAGGTCTACCAGGACGAATCGCTCGACGACTTGTGCCGCGAGCCGAAATTCGCGCTGATTTTCGCGGGCAAGCCACGGACGGAAGTGGTTGCCGAACTAGCGCGACGCCTCGAGTCAGAGTAGTTCCGGGACGGTACTGCAGAAGCATCCCGATCATGACTCTAGGGGCGCTCATGGCATCGCGGCCCCACCCTGACCGACGATACGCAAGCCCACCTGCCGCCGTGTGCCGATGATGACTTCCGACTTCCTGCGTCTGGACCTGATCGTCGCTCTGGCGCTGTTCAGCTTTCTTCCCGTCGCGAACGCCGACCGCGCCCTGCTGGTGGGAATCAACGCCTACGCCACCGAGCACCCGGACCCGCCGCCGAGATGCAGCAAGCCCTGTCTGGTGGTCGGGCCGCTGCATGGCGCAGTGGCGGACGTCGACATCGCCCGCAGCCTGCTGATCGATACGCTGGGCTACCGCGCGGATGACATTCGCGTCATCACTGATCGCGATGCCACCGCCGACCGCATCCTCACCGAAATCGACCAGTGGCTGGTCAACGGCACGAAGCCGGGCGAGCGCGCGTACTTCCACTATTCCGGGCACGGGGTGCAGGCACCGGATGACGGCGGTGACGAAGCGGACGGGTTCGACGAAGCCATCGTACCGGTCGATTTCAGGTTCTTGAAGGGCGGAAAGGTCGAGAATCTGATTCGCGACGATCAACTCCAGCGGGCTTTTTCCGGCTTGAAGGGTCGCCGCTTCACCGCAGTCTTCGACTCCTGTCATTCCGGCACAGTGACGCGAGCAGCAGGGCTGGATGACGGCGCGGTGCAAGGCCGCACGCCGACTGCGCTTCAGCAATGGCTGGTGTCGCAAACACCGGCAACCCGTAGTCCGGCTGCCACGCTCGGCACGCGCGCCGGAGAATCTGCGGTTCTGGACAGCGAGCCGGGGTGGACGATCTGGTCCGCCGCATCGGCGAATCAGGTCGCCTGGGATATGCAGGCTCCGCTGGGCGGCGTCTTCACGCGGCTGCTGGCCGAGGAGATTCGAAACGGCGTAGAGAGCGCCAGCACCACGCACGCGGCGGTGCTGGACCGCGTGCAGGCGGCATCGAAGCGGTTCTGCACGACACTCGACAAGTGCCACGGGCTCGTACCGACCCTGGAAACACCTCGCAACTGGCTGGCTGCGCCGCTGGCGACTTCGCTGCTCGCGCAGCCCGGCGCGCTATCCGCATCCACGGTGCTGGAAACAGCCACGGCCGTGCTGCCGGCTGGAGCATCCAATGGCGACGGGCAACACGTGAAAGTGACGGTCCACCCCGGCACCTCGGTGCCGCTTGGAACGAAGCTGCAGTACGACATCGTGTCGGACGTTGCGGGACAATTGATGATTTTCGACGCCGAGCCGTCAGGCGTCCTGCGGCAGATCTTTCCGAATCGGCGCAAGCCCAGCGCCCGCGTCACTGCCGGAAATCCGTTCACGTTGCCAGCGCAGAATCACGGGTTCGATCTCGTTGCGCAGGAACCTATCGGCCGCGGTCGGTTGATCGTGGTGGTGTCGGACGGCAGCGTCGATTTTTCCGATCTCGCCGTGGCCAGTCGTGGTCTCAAGGAGGTGACCGAGCCACAGGATTTCCTTGCCGAAATTGCCGCACGCCTGCGCAAGGCGCGGCCGGATGGGACGGGTGGCGTGAAGCTGGCTGCCTGGGCTATCGGTGCGGTGGACTACGAGGTGACGCGATGAGCTTTTCGTCACGCGGTCGGACGCATGCCATCGGCGCTCGAACCCGCCAATGACTACTCGCGGTTCGAGCGAAAGCACCTACATGCGCACTGTCGCGATCACACTGGCGCTGCTCGGTTTGGTTGGGCTTGCTGTCTGGTGGGTCACGCTCGAACAGCCTGACAGCGCGGATCCGGATAGCGGCCGTGACCAGCACACCGCAGCGTCTGGGAGTGTTGCCAGCGCGTCTGTGTTGGGGAAAAAGCGCGTCGCATTGGTGATTGGCAACGATCGGTACATCAACTCTCCGAAGCTGACCAACGCCGTGAACGATGCGCGTGGGATTGCCGAGGCGCTGCGTGACGATCTGGGCTTTACGCTGATCGGCGATAGCGCGCAGGTCGACCTCAGCCGCGCCCAGGCGCTTGATCGCCTCGAACAGTTCCGGCACGCGTCAGCAACCGCCGATATCGCGCTGTT
This sequence comes from Nevskia sp., assembly GCA_021732745.1. Classification (GTDB taxonomy): domain Bacteria; phylum Pseudomonadota; class Gammaproteobacteria; order Nevskiales; family Nevskiaceae; genus Nevskia. Next base: position 192,276 of record JAKFUK010000004.1, read on the forward strand.
CTACTTTGCCGGCCACGGCATGGTTCAAGCGGGTGAGAACTGGTTACTGCCGAGCGACGACCGCTCGATCGCTTTCCGGGAGGACCTGCCCGTGCATGCGCTATCGCAGGCGACGGTGTTGGAGCGGATGAAGGGTAACGTCAATGTGATGGTGCTTGATGCCTGCCGCAACAATCCATTGCCCTCCCGCGAGGGCGGACGCGGCGATGCCACTCGCGGCTTGCAACCGATAGGTGGACCGCGCGGCACACTGGTGGCGTATTCCGCAGGGGTTGGCGAAGTGGCGTCGGACGGTACCAGCTTCACTCGGGAACTGCTGAAGCGGATCCGCACACCGGGACTTCGGCTGGACGATCTGTTCCGCACCGTCGGAGACGCGGTGTATGACGCATCTGACCGACGCCAGAACCCGGCGATACTGGATCAGCTTCGCGATGGAGCGGTGTACCTGCTCCCCGCGATTCCCGTTTCGCTCTCGCCCGATGCCGAGCGTCTGGCATTCGAGGCTGCGCAGTCGTCGAACACGGAGGCAAGTTGGGCGGCCTACCTGAAGCACTATCCCGCCGGGGCACATGCCGGGGTGGCGGCAGTGCAGTTGGCTGCCTTGAGCCCCCCAAGACCTGATCCGGGCCCAGCGCCTGCACCGTCGAATGAGTGGTTGTCGCGCGACTGCCCGGATTGCCCGGAGATGGTGCGAATCCCAGGCGGCAAATTTCGGATGGGCGACCTGAACGGCACGGGACCTTGGTGGGAAAAGCCGATCCACGAAGTGAGCGTTCGCACGTTCTCGGGGGGCAAGTACGAAGTGACATTTGCGGCGTGGGATGCTTGTGTATCAGCTGGCGGCTGCAGCAAGAGGCCGAGCGATGAGGGCTGGGGGCGTGGTAACCGCCCGGCAATCAATGTTAGCTGGGACGATGCGCAGCAATACGTGAAGTGGCTGAGCGACAAGACGGGAAGAATTTATCGCCTGTTGTCCCGAAGTGAATTTGAGTACGTAGCGAGAGCCGGAACGACCACCGAGTTCCCTTGGGGAAACACGGCCAGCCATGACGCAGCTAACTACGGCAAGGATAAATGTTGTGACGGACTCGCTGACGGCCTAGATAAATGGGTGAATACAAGCCCGGTTGGGAGCTTTTCTGCAAACCAATGGGGACTTCACGATGTACAAGGGAACGTCTCTGAGTGGACGCAAGACTGCGCGCACGATGGCTATATCGACGCTCCGACCGACGGATCGGCAAGAACGCGCGGGGGTAATTGCAATCTTCGGACTGAGAGCGGTGGTTCTTGGTTAAGCGAACCGAAGAGCCTACGTTCGGCGACTCATTACTCCTACACTGCCTCAGCTGCGACCAACTCTCTTGGCTTTCGGCTTGCTAGGACCGATTGAGCTCTTCGCTCCAACCCTTTTGTCACTTCTGCAGTACTGGCGAGAATCTCTGGCGCGTGTCGTTGATGCAGCGGCTGCAGTGGATTGGAGGTATAGAGGTCAAAGCCACCTGATGCCTTTTTCGGGTCAGCACTAGCGCCGGACGCAGCTTCGTAGGGCACCGCTTCAATAAGCATCCCGATTACCAGAAGCATGACCCATGAGGACTGCCGATGTTGAGTCGAAATACATTCATCGTTTCAGGAAGCGCGATCGTCACGGTCTCGATGATCATCGCTGCGATCAGCTTGTATCCGCGATCAGCGCATGCGGAAGCAGGAGGCGCGGCCTGCGAGACTGCTGTTGCCGACATGACACGCGCATCCGAAACCCGAGATGCGGAAGCTGCGAGACGCATCGCGGCCGGAGCAACGGCCTGTGACGGCATCACCCGGAAGTGGCTGGACAGCAACGCCGCACGTCTGTGCCATAACGCTGCGCGAACAGCAGCCCTGCCGCCTATCGCGCTGCGCGCTCGCCTAGAGCACTGTCAGACGCTGGGCGCGTATTGGCGTCTGACGGCAGCGCTGGCTGATCTGGCGTATGAGCGCCGTGAGTTTTCGCTGGCGGCCAAACGCTACGACGGTGCGCTGAGCCAGATTGCCGAACTGCCGCCGGACGCCCCTGCACCGGAAGCGAGCATCATCGAATCGCTGACCCGGCACGGCGACCAGGCGCGCCTGCTGGCCGACGGCTTCATCGGCAGTTCGCGCAGCAGCAACGGGCAGGTGACAGGGCTCGGGGCTTTGTCGACGCGGTCCGTGGTCGTGGTGGAAAGGCATCTTCCGATCGGTTTCGAATACAACCAGACCCGCTTCACGCCCGATGGCGAGCGCGCGGCACTTGAACTGCGCGATGCGCTGATCGCGGAATGCCGCAGCCCGGTGAAGCTGATCGGCCACACCGATGAACGCGGCAGCGACGACTACAACCTCAAGCTCTCAAAGGCGCGCGCGCTAACCGTGGTGGACTTTCTGAAGGCACGCGGCGTCGGAAACGGTGGCTCCTGTTCACTCAGCCATGACGGCGTGGGCGAAAGCGAGCCGTTCAAGCCGGACGATGCAACCCAGTACACGCAGGAAGACCGATACCGCCTCGACCGACGCGTGGATATCGTTTTTGGAGACACACCATGATGCGCAAGCTGTTGGCCTCGGCATTGACCTCGCTCGCGGTACTGAGCACCACCAGTTGCAGCACTACTGCCGGGGAAATTCGCGCCCTGACCATCGGCATCGACAACTACGAAAGTCAACGCGATCTCTATGGTTCGGTGAACGACGCCCGCGATCTGGCTGCAGCCCTGAAAAGCGTGGGCGCACGCGATGTGACGACTCTGGAAGACCACAAGGCCGACCGCGATTCGATCTTTGCGGCATGGCGGGCGATGGTGGCGCGTGCAGCGCCGAACGACGTGCTCGTACTGACCATCAGCAGTCACGGTGCCCGTGAACCTGCGCGACGTCCCGATCTCGGCATCGACGGCTACGAGGAGCCTTTGCTGCTGTCCGGCTTCTCGCGGACCGCACCCGGCAATTACCAGCGCATCTTCGAGAACGAACTACGCGAGGAACTGCAGCGTGCGGGCGACCGGCAGGTACTGCTGCTGGTGGATGCCTGTTACAGCGGCAGCCCGACGCGCGATGTTCGCCCTTTGAACGGCCTCGGCAGCCGACTCGGGGACTATGGGCCGATCGAGAACGATCTGCTGCCTCTGCCGAAGCCCGCAGTCGGTGCAGCTCGGCCGCCGTCGATCGTGCCGAACTGGATCGTGATCGGCGGTTCGCTTGAAAGTGAACTTGTACATGAGATTCGTGACGACAAGGGTGCCGCACGAGGCCCGGCCAGTCTGATGCTCGGCCGAGCCATCCGTGGCGCGGCCGACGCGGATCGCAACGGCGAACTGTCTGTTGGCGAACTTCGCCAATACCTGATCGAAGGGGTACGCAGGACAAGCGACAGTCTGCAGAACGCCACAGTGACATTTGCGGGCAGCGAGACTCGGTCGCTGTTCAAGACGCCAGCCGTTGCGATAGGCAAGCCGGCACCGCTGCGCTTCGCGTTTCGTGACGAGTCGGCGGCCGACGAACGCAAGCTGGCCGCTGAATTGCGCAATGTGGAGCTGGTGACGGTCCGGCAAGCTCGACTGGTCTGGGACCGGAAATCAGGCAAGGTGCAGAGCGATGGCGGTGACCATGTCGGCGACGCTGCGTCGATTGCCGAATTGCAGCCAATCATCGACAAGTGGCGTCTGATTGCTTACATCGACTCCGAAGCGCGGGCCGAGCCGCTGAGGCTGCGGCTTAATGGCGGCGATCGGATCTATCGCGAGGGCGAGACCGTGTCGGTCACGGCCGATGCTCGACGTGAGCGACTGCTGCTGGTCAATCTTGCGCGTGACGGCACCGTACAAAAGCTATACCCGCACACGCCGAACGCGGCCGTGACGCCTATCGACACCGCTCATCCGTTTCAGACGCCCGAGTTCATGGTCACCCCTCCCTTTGGCCAGGACGAGGTCATCGCGATCAACGCCGCGACCCTGCCCGAGGCGTGGCTGGCGGCCGTCAACATACTGGATGGCAAACTGGCATCCGAAGACTTGCTGACGCTACTTCACGGCTGGGTAACGTCCTCGCCGGGAATGTCAATTGGACGGGTGGGGCTGTACACCGCAGAGCGTTGAACGAGCACCACGGATAGGTGAAGCAGCTTATTGCGGAAGTTGGGTTTGCCGCGATATCGCGTCCAGCAGATGAAGCGTTCGTGCACACGGCGTGTCGAAGTACTTGCGAAGCGCCTCTGAGAACGGCGAATCCCCGGGTGCGACCTGGGCGAACAAGGTCATGCATGAGCGGAACTTCAGGTGATCCGGGCTGCCGAAAATTTGCATGGCGGACTTTCCGATCAGCCGATTGACGATCTCCGTGCAGCGCAACAACCCCGGGCCGAGAACAGGATGTTCGAGGTAGGCTCGTGCTTCGTCGATGGATCGGATTGCGTAGCGAACCGAATCCGGGCTTCGCCCGAGGCCCGCGAGCTGCGGAAAGACAAACCACATCCAGTGGGATTGCTTGCGACCGGCAAGCAGTTCACTGACGGCCGCTCCAAGACTGCCCTCTTGCGCTTCAACGAAGCTGGACAGTCGATCACCAAAGTCCCGTGGACGGGGGCGCTCGTTCATGGATCACCGACAGGTTGCTTTCAAAGGATGCATGTCTTGTCGGCCAGCCCCAAAAGCATCCCGATGATGAACTTGAAGCTGTTGGCCGAGGTGGCCGGCGGCAACTGGCCATCGAGGATTCCCATGAAGCTGAAATTGCTGAACGCAGCGCTGTCGACCCTGGTGCTGGGGGTTTTCGTAGGCCAGGCTCGGGCCGATCTGGTGGTGGAATATGCTGAATCGACCGACTGGGCTGGTCCATGGGCGGGTCTCGAAACTGTTATCAGCGTCAACGATTACGGCGCTGGCATCATCGTCATTCATGGCATAGACGCCGGCTCATCGTTCACCTGTACCGGCCTGCGGTTAGAGCAGGTCGTCAACTGTGCTGGTTCCGGGCTACAGCATGTGGGTAACAAGGTTTACGCATATTCAGGCCGATTCGAGCTTCATCCCGATGGTGCTCTGTCCGAGACTTGGGAGGCGGTATGGGAAAGCGACGGCAAGGCGTTCCCGCGAAATGGAAAAAACAGGTATCAGCGCGGCTTTCGCGCCCCTTCGGTACCCGGTGGTCAAGGGTCGCGCTAGTGGCGACGGTCTGTCCTGGGCGCCTATCCCGACCGCGTGCCAAGTGCCGGACCATCCCGATATCGTAGTAACCGTGTAAGACGGCGCAGATCGCTGTCAGGAGAGTACCCATGTCAGATTTCTTGAAAACGGTTCGACTGATTGTCGACCATGCCATTGCCAAGGAAGAGCATCGCGCGCTGGCGGAAGAACTGCGCGAGCGCACGCTGAGCTTCGCGCTCAAGGCTGCCTCGACGAGTGAGGCTGCTCGGCTGCCAGAGCAGCCTTGGCAGGATTCCAAGCGCCAGATGAGCATGCAGGTGACAGCCGCTGAGGGTCGCCTCAATGTGACGCTGCAGACGCAGGGCTATCGCGCGCAGCAGCGATACGCACGCCGCTCTGCCCGCTTTTCGGCAAACATTGATGGTCAGTCGGTCATCGAACAGCGATTCCGCTTCAGTGCGGAGGGTCTCGGAGTCGTGGTTGTTGGAGATACGCCCGAGATCCGGTCGTCGCTCGCGGCCGCAAGACTGATTCTCGATCCGGATTGCTGATCCTCCCATGGTCGTAGCCACTACAGTCGCGACCGACGCGGTGTTTGTCCAGCCGGCTTCGGAAACCGAACGCGCCGTGCTGATTCCGCTTGCCGGCGGAGAGCGTCCCACGGTAGGCACCGTCTGCGCCGATTTCTTTCAGCCTCAGGCGACTTCCGATGGCCTCGAGCCGCAGATTCGCGAGCTTCGGGATATCGGGCTTTACGAAGCGGCAATGACCGCAAGAAGCGCGGTGATGCGTTTTTTCCCGATGTCTGCGGCTGAGCCTGGGATTGGCCATGTGCGCCTGTACCCACTGAACCCGGGAGAATTCGACGGTTTGCAGGATTCGAATTCGGAGAGTGCGCAACTGGGTCTTGCCGTCGCCTTCATGCTGACCCGCACCCAAAGCCGTCCTCGCCTGATCATGGCGACGGGCGCCATTGAAATGAAGGACGCAATGAGCACGGTGGAGATACGCCCTGTTCATCATGTTCGGGAGAAGTTGCGCGCGTTCATGGCGCACCACCGTTCTCGCGGCGCTTCGGCGATCCCGTCCGTCATCGTGCTGCCCAAATGCGATCCGGACAAAGTGCTGATCCGGGAGCGACATCACGAAGCGATCGCAGAATTTGAAGCGGCGGGTGCAACCGTTCTGACGGCCGAAACATTGAGCGACGTGATCGCTGCGCTTGATCTGAAGCAACCATGGCTGACGCCCGCCCAGCGCAGCCGGCAGTTCCGCTTGCGCTTGCTGCGGACCGCACTTTTGATGACAGCGGCAATCGGTCTGCTTGCAGCAGCACAAGGCATCTACGGGAGATGGCTGGATCGGAAACTACCGATAGAATTCGCAACGACGCTCGATCGAGAACAGGTGGTCACGCGCTTTCCGGTTCAGACAACGAGTTCCCTACCTGATACTTCGCGATCTCAGTTAGCTCCACTGTGCGAAGGAGCCCCCCCCGGTGTACTGATCGGGCATTGGCTCGGAGTGGGGGCGCGGGCCACGAATGATGAGGTGCCGCGCACATGGGCAGTGATTGCTGTGTCCCCTGGTCAGGTCAAGATTCAGAGAGAAGGCTTGTCGATCGATCCGAGCGGAAATGTATCCGGCGCACTTCAAGTGGTCGGTGAGCCTGAATCCATGCTCGTCGGTTTGTTGGCTTGGCGTAGAAGAGAGCCTGATCTCGCCGCGACTGAAAGTAAATTGCGCAGTGCACTACATGGGATTTCATCTGAAGAATGGGTTGCGCGCGCACGTAATGTAATTCCGCAGCTTGTTCCAGGTGCTGTCCTGACCGTTGTACAGACGTTGCCGGAAGGTTATCCATGCGTTCGTCTGTGAGCACAACGCAGCAACTCAAAATTGTGCTTGCGCTGACTTTGATCGCATTGGCTTCAATAGGCGTACGACAGTGGTTGCCCGTGGCTATGGCTGCCGAAGAAGATGTCGGCCTATCGGCGAAGGAAGCGAGACGCACTCTCGTAGAGTTAGTGGGCCGCTTCCGAGAGGCGCCGAATGTCCGTTTCCGGATCATTGCCTTGCTGTCTCCGAGCTGCGCGACCCGGGCTTGTATCGCGGAAGGCGACGAGGCGATACAGCAGGTGCAGTCGATACTGTCGGACCTAGAACGGCAGGAGCCATCGATCAAGCAGGCGGTCGAAAGAAAGCGCATCAGCATTCTGACGGACGAACTGACCGCGCCAATGCTAGAAGCGCGCTACCGCTTTGAACTTATATCGGACCCTATTCAAGAAGATGCGACTTGTCCTGTCCAGGTGATGGTCAACGATCAACAACGCTCCCCAATAGTTCAAGTTCGCAACCTACGGTTAGTTGCGGGTAGTCAAGCAATACTCCGACCTGGCACCCGCGTCGAAGTCGCAGCTGCCAGCGTCTTAGAGCCGGTCGCCCTCAGCGTCAGCAGGGGCGGCAGCACAAATCAAAAAATGAAGCACAGTCTTGGAGGTGATTCCTTGCTGCTCACTTTCACGCGAGATCCCCTGCATCTTTCCTACAGTCCTGATCGAGCAGCAGTAGATCAAGCTGATGCAAGTCCCCGAGCTTTGGGAGATATCATCTTGGGCATCCAAGCTGACGGAGACTCTCGGAAAGCTTGCGAATGGAATCTCCTTCCTGGCACGCCATAATGATGGCCTAATGATTTTCCGAAACTTACTCGTTACGGCTTAAATTCCAGCTTTCGTTAAGCCGAGCGTAATTGCATCTCGATTTGGCTGATGCCCTCTGCATAGTTATCAGCAAACGCTCACGTCGCCGATGAACCTGCCGAATCATCCCGATTAATGATCGAGGCTTGGTTACTCGCCACCGACCTCGAAAGCAAAGGCGAATAATTCGGAGATTTCGATGAAATACGATGCAAATGTGATCGTGCAGTTCGCGGAGCGCCTGTATTCGAAGGCAAATTCGGTGATCATCCGCCATGCGATTCTAGGGTTGTTGATCGGAGCCGCCATTGGCTACTCGGCTGGCAAGAGCACGACGATCGCCGCAGTTGCCGCCGTTGGTATCGGCATTGTCGGCTACCTGATGGGTGTCGAGAAGGCATTCCAGTACAAGCTGCAGGCGCAAACGGCGTTGTGCCAGGTTCAGATCGAGGTCAACACGCGGGCGTGATGTAGCGCGAATTCGGACCCGTGTGGAAGTTATCCGCACGGGTCTGGTTTGTATCGCGCTGCAGTGCGGCAACCGAGGGGCAGCCCGGCGGTTTCCTCCGACCAAGCGAGCACGGCATCGAGGGCGACGGCCGGTGCCGGGGCATAGCTGCTTAATCAGTCCAAGTTTTTGTCCGCATCCCCGTTGGTATCAGGGGAAGGGGGCTGCTGAGTTTGGACCACCATCCAACTGCCATGCCAACCCGGGGTGCTGAGTCCAAGGCATCGGGGGTTGGCGTGTCGTGCCGCCTTGCCTTGTAAACCTTTATACCGAACCACTGTCCATGTGGGTCTGCGGCTCGTTGATCACCAGTTGCTCTCCTTCTGCCGTCAGCAGCAACTCTCGTGGCGTGATCCCGCTACATCGATCCTCTCAAGGGTGGCCGGCATCCGTCGGAATGCCCGGCCGGCTTCGCTCGGAAGGGGTGGCCGGCTTGCCTCGGAATCAGTGGTCGCCTTCGCTCGGAGTACGCACCTTAGCGCGCGAGGCTTAACAAGCGGTCTGCAAAGGTAGTTACCAAATACACCGACAAACAATCCGGTGGTCGTCCATTGCCCACGATGATCGCCAGCATTGCGGTCAGGGACATGCGCTGGTAGTTCAAGTTGCTGGTAAAAGCACGCCGATCAGCCCCTGATATTTGCGGCTTGGTTTCCGGGTGCGTGTGCCAGTAGCCCACAAACCACAGACCCTTGCTAATCAAGTCTTCAACCTCTCGCTGACAACGGCCGGGATTGAGCTGAAGAGAACTCAGCGTTGCCTGGTCATCGCGATGAGGAGGCGTCGCATGGGTAAGGGTTCTACCCCGCTTTCACGGACGGTTTGGTAAGAGCTAGAAACTGCTGATCTCGCTTGGCGACTCTCCGTCGCATTCGAGGATTGTGGAACCGCTCGATGTAGTCAAACACGTCGGCCTTGGCGGCGTTCAGTGAACCGCCCCGGCTTTCCTAGAGACTCGTTTGTGTGAGTCACGCCGCTTTGGCGTACTCGGTGAATTTCGAATAGTAGGCGGCTTCTGCTTCGGCTGGCGGGATGTTGCCGATGGGTTCCAGCAGTCGGCGGTGGTTGAACCAGTCGACCCAGTTGAGCGTGGCCCACTCGACGTCTTCGCGGCGCGGCCAGGATGGCTTCCGGTGGAACACCTCGGCCTTGTACAAGCCGTTGATGGTCTCGGCCAAGGCATTGTCGTAGGAGTCCCCGACGCTGCCGACGGAGGGCTCCAGCCCGGCATCGACGAGGCGCTCGGTGTAGCGAATCGATACGTATTGCCCGGGTTCAAGGAGTCGTCGCAACGCGGTTTCGCTGCGCCGAAGGTAGCAATTTATTGAACGCTTCGGCTGGCGTCTTCCAATCAAGTGTTTTCCGCGGCCTGCTGTTCAGAGTCGCAGCGACCGCATCGAGTTCTCGTTCAAGGTATCGGCCGATGTCGGTACCTTTTGGAAAGTACTGACGCAGCAAGCCATTGGTATTCTCGTTGGTGCCACGCTGCCAGGGGCTTCGTGGATCGCAGAAATAGATCTCCACGCCGGTCGCAATCCGAATCTGCGCGTGCTGGGCCATCTCGGCACCCTGATCCCAAGTCAGGGACTTGCGCAAATGGTCGGGAAGCGTTGCGATCTTCGCTGCAATCGCATCGCGGACTGCTTCTGCGCCATGGCCGGCCAATGCCGGACCATTCTTCACACGGGCACCGAGGCCGTGACCCGCCATCGGCGGCAAGTGCAGCAGCATCGTGAACCGGGTGGTGCGTTCCACCAGAGTGCCGATCGCAGAGCTGTTCAAGCCGATGATGAGGTCGCCTTCCCAGTGGCCAGGCACGGCGCGGTCGGCGACTTCAGCGGGACGCTGACTGATCATCACCTCGGGGGTGAGGAACGCCTTGCCGCTCTGATGTGTCCTGGCGCGCGGAACTCGCAGCGCGCGGCCAGTGCGCAGGCAGGCACTCAGCTCGCGCCGGAGAGCGCCACGGCCTTGAACGTACAGCGCTTGGTAGATCGCCTCGTGAGAGATGCGCATGGAAGAATCATGCGGGAAGTCGAGTTGCAATCGACGGCTGATCTGCTCCGGGCTCCAGCATAGTCCCCAACGCCGGTCCGCTCGGCGGCCATGCCGTCGTCCCTTCCACGGCACCTCTGGCCCCACGAGTGGCTTGCCGCTGACGCTCATGACCGCCCCGCTGATCCGGGCTTGCACGTAGGTCTGGAGACGCTCGTTCTCGGCGAGCTTGGAGGTCTTGGGGCGCCGAGCTGCTCGCTCGGCTTTCCATTGCGCAACGGTGGCGCGGTACTCCAGCGTCCCTCCGCGTGTCGCAGCGTTGCGGCGCAGTTCACGCGAGATCGTTGAAGGTGATCGCTCCAGTCGAAGGGCGATTTCGCGAACGCCGAAATCTTGGACTTGCAGCAGTGCGATCTCTTCTCGCTCAGCAAATGACAGGTAGCGCCCAGAATGAGGTGCCAGCTTGATGGGCGGCATTCCGCCGGCCTCGCGGAACCAACGCGGCCCCAAAGGCTGCGAAACGCCACACGCCAAGGCAGCGTCCTCGCTGGCAAATCCCTCGGCAATGCGGTTCCAGAAAGCCACCTTGGCCTCCCGTTGGTTGATGCCCGGCCGTCCCGGCGAGTGCATCGGTGGACGTCCCGTCTGTGCTGCACCCCAGCCTTCTGCTCGTCCCATTCAACACCTCCTGTTTCGAGATGTTGCGACGACCGATTGAATCCGCCCAATACACCAGCGATGCGTTTCAGCGCCTGCTCGGCGATCTCGGCGTGGCCTGCAGCATGAGCCGGTCCGGTAACGTCTGGGACAACTCCGCAATGGAGAGCTTCTTCTCGTCGCTAAAAACCGAGCGCACCGCCCGCAAGGTCTACCGATCCAGAAGCGATGCCAAGGCCGATGTCTTCGACTACATCGAGCGCTTCTACAATCCGACACGACGGCACTCGACGCTGGGCTATCTCAGCCCGATTAAGTACGAGCAACAGACGCAATTAGCTTAAGGTGGTGTCTACGAAACCGGCAGCAGCCCAATCTCGCGATCCTGATCGGCCAGAATGAGATCAAGCCGCAGGCTTTCGCCGGCCTTATCGATAGCGGTCATCGGGTAATTGATGCGCTCGTAGGCTTGAACCAAAGACGCCAGCATCGCGAGGCGGTCACCTGCCTCAGTGCCCCCTTCCGCTGGCATAAGCGTCTCGATCTCGCGCAGCGTCTCGCGATAGTCGGCATCCGTCTTGATGGTTCGGATGTTCATGAAGGTGCCGTGCCCATCATGGGCTTACCTGGTTGATTCACGGCTACGCCAGCCAGCCAGCAGACCGTGACAGTCCAAGTAAATCTGAGAACGAAGTGAGTCCGACATGACTCGGCCCCGCCTCGTTCCGGCGGAACCAGTCGTCGTCACGTACGACAATCAGACGCCGGCCCGGATGGCGCAGTTCAAGATCGGTCAGGTGCGCATAAATCGACATATCGGCGGCGTGCTGCGGCACCCGGATCGTCGCATCCTGCGTTGCGGAGTCGATCAAGTCACCGAAAGCCGTCGTATCAACTTGAATGCGGTGCGCGTTTTTGCGCGTAAACCTGCCAAACCGTTCGGCAATCTCGTCGTCCTGCCCATGTATGGCTTCGTACACCACGACGTCGGTGAAGACGACCACGGCGTCTGGATCAAGCTTGACTAGGAGGTCCAGCAGGTTGCCGCGAGCCAAGGCCTACACCACGGCACAGTCGGGGATGATCAGGCGAATCGGCATCGCGTCATTCATGGCTTGGAGCTTGTGACGCGACCTCAATCATCGAGTCCCAACTGAAGCGGACTCCTTCTCGCGGATAGCCCCGCTGGTTCGATACCAGCGGAATGCCGTTCACCTGGGTCACGCAGCTGTAGTGGGTATGGCCACTGATCCACGCCCGCACCGGCTGCTGGAACAACGCATCGAGCGTGCTGTGGAAGCAGGGCCCCAATTCCTTCCCGACAAATTCCGGATGCTCGTTCGCCGTCGACGGACTGTGATGCGTGATGACCACGACGGGTAGCGTCGATGCGGCGATCTCCCGCTTCAGGAAGATGCGCGATCGCTCGTGCCGCTCGATCGTGGCCTGGGGTGTCAGCGAATAGCCATCAGTCCCTTCAATCAACTGAAAGTCGACCAAGGCATCGCGGCCAGCAATCATCGACGAGGTCCGGCGCTCCTCGCCATAAAGCGCGAAGTCCGTCCACAGCGTGGCCCCCAGAAACCGCACCCCGCCAATATCGACGGCGTCGTCTTCCAGCACATGAACATGGGTGCCGGCGGCAGCCTTTCTGGCCTGGACGATCAGAGTGTCCCAGCCATGCCGGTAAAACTCGTGGTTGCCGAGGACGTACACCACCGGCCGGCCGCGAAAGGCGTCGATTGCCCACTCGATCCCCCTCACGCCGGTACCAATGTCGCCGGCGAGCACGACAACGTCTTCGCCGATTGACGGTACCCAGTCCGTGGTGATCCACGGAAACTCAATGTGCAGGTCACTCATGTATCGGATCTTCAAACTGTACCTTCCATCGATTCGTGTGGGACTTCTGCGAAAACCTTCAGCGATCACTGTGGCAGTTGCATACCCGGATCCCGCATGCAGCAGCCAGCCCATGCTTTCTCAGCGCTACGATTGCTGGTTGCGAATCCCGCGCAGAAGCCGCTTCCGGAATTTCATCCGCCTTGCTTCGATGCGAGCGGAATCAACGACCTCACCGGGCTGCAACTGGTAGTACATCCACGATAGGGGGTCGGGGAGCCCCTGAGGGATATGGCGGATCACCCGTGTCGCCTCACGGCGATGACCGACCTGCCAATAATGACCGTTGACGAGGTCGACGGCGGTCAATCGCCCCTTGGGAGCTGCCGCCGCGGTATTGAGCCAGATCGCACTTTCGGTCCGGATGAGCTTCCAGCCCACGAAGATGTGCCCGCACACCACCATGTCGATTCCCAAAACGGGACTCAAGGCTTCGGTGAGCCGTGCACGTTCTGCCGGATGGATGCTCGATGGGTCCTCACCTGTGGTCGCAGAGACTGCGGCGCATACGCGTCGGTATCCAGCCAAGAGACATTGTTCGACGGTCCCCGGATAGAACCACGCCGCATCCTCCTTGGTAAGTACTGCTCGCTGAACATCGGACCACGTCGCGCCCATCACGACTTCTGAATGAACGACGCCGACGCGGCGACCGTCAATCTGCGGTACCTCCAGTGCGGCAGGCATTCCGACAGCTACTTTCCGCATGATTTCGAGCGCTTCGCTGGGCAGCTCCGTCGCCCAAGGAAAATCGAGCGCCTTCCATTCCTCGGCGACTTCGGGATCCTCAGCGGCGACCACCATGCAGTGCTCGTGACACCCGCGGACGGACACAAACCACGGCTCGTCGACCAGCAGTTGAAGCAGTCGGCAGGAGTCCGGGTGGGCCCCAATGACGTGACCGACGGCAATCAGACGGTCGCGCGATACGTCGAATGCCGTGAGATCGAGCATCCGCTTGAGGAGTTTCCACTGTCCTTCGAGATCTCCGACGAACAAGTCACGCCCCCGGAGATTCGGCGGCAGCGTCACAAAGGATTCCGAAAAGATCACGATCGAGCTCCGATTGATTGATGGAGGACTTCTTCGGCAACTCGATCGTTCAATGCGGTGATTGCTTGCCCGGGTCCCAGAACGTGAGTCGCAGTTCGAGCAGCGCTTGCCGAGCGACGTAGCTGGCCAGCTGGTCAGGACTTGGCTGAACCTTCGGACTTCCGGTGGTTCCGACCTGTCGTTTCTGGGGCGTAATCCCCAAATGTTCCGGCTGCAGCCGGATCAAGCCATCGGTGCCCGAGTTCTCACTTGCGGCCACGGAATACGCTCGCTTGAGCGTTCGATACAGCGCTCTCGGTGCCGTCGACGTCAGCTGGCTCAGAACAGCGTCGTCCAGCGGCTCGAAGTGGTTGGAAATGCCGGGCCGCTGTGTCCGCAGGTCCCGATCGATGCTGTGGATCACGGCCGGCATCTCGTCATCCGTTGGCACGCGGACCATCACCGAGGTCAGTCGGCTCAGGATCTCCGGCTTGATCGTGCTGATGACGTTGGCAGCAAAGATGAAGTTGAGCGGCCTCAGATCGATCTGGCAGCCGAGGAATTCATCGCAGAAGGTTGCTGCCGTATCGGGTTCTAGCGCGCTCAACAACGCGGTGTCCGTCGGGTAGTTTCTTTCCGAGGAGCTTTTGTCGATCTCGTCGCCGAAGATCAACGGTACCTTGCCGCTGGGCGCGCTGATCACCGCATCGGCCAGTACACCGACCGAGCTTGATGCCCAACGGTCGGAGCTGCCGGTCAGGAGGAATCCTGCCGTCATCTGGGCAAACGAGAAGTCCTTGTAATGAAAGCCCAGCGCATCGGCGAGCCGCCGCGCAAAGAGCGACTTGCCGGTTCCCGGTGCCCCATGCAGCAACAGGTGCGGCAGCGTGAGTACCTCACCGAGACGCATCTTCAGCGAGAGATCCATGACAATCTCCGCCGTCAGTTCACCGAAGTTCGGGAATGACAGGGCGACGTTCAGGACGGCATCGATGTGGTCCCGGGTGACCCGCGGCAGCATGCGGACGGGGTTTTGCGCCAGCCGCTCAAGCGTCCGCTTGCGTCCGCTCGATGCCTTGCTGTCATCCAGGGACGAAATGACGCGTGCTACCTCCTTGGGATCGCAGACCTGCCAAACCTCATAGCGAGGATCATCCTTCAAAGGACCCTTGGCGACCCCAAAGTTTTGACGGGGATGTAGCCACCTCGACTCATGCAGTCTGATTTCCTCGACGAAGTCTTGGATCCAGGGATCGACCTTCTCGATGTCGAAGCCCAAGCCGCGAGCGGTCATATGCTCGCTGCTGCGGCCGCAGCGTGCTTTCACGAAGTCGTAGATCTTGTTGGTCGCGGGATTGATCAGGCGCACCGTGATCGGTTCACTCTCCCCGGCGGGCATGAAACTGATGCGGGTAGCCTTCTGCTGCCAGATGGCCAGGTTGACAGATCGCAAATGGGTTCTGTTGCGCATGGTGCAGGGTCTCCGACCCTGACCGGCACGAACCAGGTCAGGGCGTGAATAAGTGGGAACGGGGTATTGCGGGCGCAGTCATGGCTGCCTGGACCGGTGTATTCGGACGAGCCCGGTCAAAAGCGCAGCTGACCGCCGCGCAGACCGGCACATGGCCTGACGTGATTTCACGGCGACAGAAGCTCGGGCGGCAGTACGGATGGCGGCGGCAAGGTGCGGCCAGCGCGCAGCACGATCTCGTTGGAGCCTTCCATCCGGTAGTGCGCTTGCCAATAGGTACCGGTCAGCGGCTCCACCATCGTCAGACGGCCGAGCTCGTAGCCGCAGCCGGAGTCGATCCAGAGCATGTTACTGGCACGCACGGGCTCCCCGTGCGCCAGAACGGTGTGACCGGCGATCAGCAGGTCGAGTCCTTCAATGGGCTTCATCGCTCGGCGGAATGTGGCGAGTCGAGCCGGGGGGACCTCGGCAAGCGCTTCCGCGGTAACGGACGTTGCCCAGGCCTTGATCCTGACGCGCCCCCACAGTGCCGCCGACTGGATCGTCGAGGAAAAATCGTCGATCGGATCAATGTCAGCGTTGTTGCTCAACCCCGTAAGGGCTTTCCAAGGGTGGTTCACGTGCAACTCTGCATGCACCAAGCCGACCTTCCGGCCATCGACGAGATCGAGGGTCATCGACAGCGGCATGCCGTCGACGATCGAGGCCAGTTCGCGCATGTCCATCTTGGGCATCAGGTCGGCCCACTTGCCGCCGTTCCGACGCCAAGTACGCTCTACGCCCCAGTCGTCGATCGACCCCCTAAACATCGCTTCGTGGTTGCCGCGGAGCGAATGAAACCACCGCTCGTCACGCACCATCTCGAGGACGGCGCGGCTATTCGGACCCCGGTCGATGAGGTCGCCGAGCGCGATCAGCCGATCACGAGCCGGATTGAAGTTGACGCTCGCCAGAACAGCTTCGAGCAGATCTTTGTGGCCATGGACGTCGCCGACGACAAAGTCCCTGCCGTGCCGATTGACGGACAGGGGGTGGAACAACGAATTGAGCAGCATGTACAGCACCTCGATTCCGACGGACCCAACGAAAAAGCCCCGGGAGTCGACGTCCCGGGGCTTCGGATTCATGCGGGAGGTCGTTGGCCGACCTCAAACGCATAGGTGCGCGAGCGTCAGCCGAGGTAACGCGGGACCGCAGTTCTTATGCGCTGCCAAACGGCGGCGACGGAGGTGGCAAGGTGGGCTAAGCGGATCGACACGGGTGTGTTCGGTTGGACTTGGTGCGGAGTTGAGATGCATCAAAACGATATGCTGTTCGTTCGAATAACCGTTGTCAAGAGAACATCGGAAGTCAGATGCCCTACCAGCTACTTCAAGATATTACCTGATGATATCGAGAGAGGTTTTTCGTACCAGAGAGTTATACGAATGCGCCCGAAACGCTCTGGGTTTCACGGAGGCTCCTTCACTTAAGAAGATGAAATCATTACGAGAGTGCCGAAGCCTCTTAGGCAGGTCTAGAGGAGTGCGGTCCGGGTAGTGTGAGAGCAAGCGTCGGTATGCGCATCGTAATGGACAGCGGCAAACTCACGCCCTGTACCTTTTTCTCGGGGACAGGTTGCGCGTTCGCATTCCTAGCCGTTACCTTTTAAGAGGGAAGCAACGAGATCAGCGGCTTGAATTTCGTGCCCTCTTGAATCATCACGAAGAAAAGGAATAGTAACTGATCGTTTTGGATAGATTTTGTCGAGCGCACTGTTCAGTTCTGCAACGTCAAAATTACCGGCCTTGAGAGTCGCCCAAAAGCATCGACCGCTCGAGTTCCTAAACTGCAGGCGCACTTTCGAGTCTCTCGAGATGCCAATAATCGTATGCTCACTCGCTGCGACGGCACCGCTGTCAACGATTCGAGTCTTCAGGGCTTTCAACTCTCCCCTAAACCTCAATTCCCCCCAGGCCAGAGTATGAGACACACGGGCATCGGCGGCTCCCGAAACGAGTGCATGTCGAATCCGAGACGGTCCTCGCTTGCGGTGTTTGGAATTTCTGCTTCTACCATCAGCGCAATCGCTGGAACCGAAAATCGTCTGCGCTAGCCTGAAGAGCTTCTCTTGGGGGTTATTGAGCAGATCGGATTGGAGATCCATCATAACTATCAGACTGGCGACCTTATCCGGCAAGACGACCACACCTACCTCGGCGTTGAGCCGCCGAATTTCCCGCCTGATCTCGTCTTCGAGGGATTGCCGACTTTCAGCATCTGGAAGCTGCGGCGTGATTTCCATCTTGAGATATCTGTTCGGGTCGGAAAAGATTTCCAACGTATCGACTTGGCGGGCGGAATCTGGCATTGGACGCTCTGATTGATAAGGACGTCCCCATGATTAAACATAAGTCTGTGAAAAAACCTTCTTTTCGCTCTGCGAGATTCGTCGTGGAGTTCATCCGGTCATCAGCAAGACTGCCGCCCCAAATGACTCTTGCGGGATTCTGTAAACCTATGATTATGATCAAATTTACTGCGTCCCTGCGGTCAAATCCTCCGATATGCCAGAGAGATTAAATACTCTCGTGACGCCGGCAGGCTTCAATCAGAGCATAGCTGAGCGGGTCGTAACTAGGCAGAGAGGCTCACGAGCGTCAATGCAGCGACCCAGGCGACGTCAGGCAGACTGCAGCCTCGAGATAGGAGTCGCTTTGCACGATCGGCCGTATCGTCTTCGGCAAAACTCAAATCCACGAAGCGTTTTCGCGCGCATCTCACCAGACGCGCCATGTCTTCTTTTGACCAATGACCAAGGGAACGCGCTAGATCGCGTAATGGCTCTTGGTCATGAAGGAGGCGTGATCCCGGAATAAGTCTCTTGAATCTGATGCTTCGGGGCCGCGGATTGATCCCTAACCGTTGATACAGCTCGCTTTCGACTTCAGGGCCCATAAATATCAGGGTCGACTCTCGGCTAAGTTCATGAAGTCGATTAATGCAGTCGGCCAGCACGCGTTCGCCGACCTTGATTTTTTTAATGGCCGATCCGACGTCATGCCCTAACTCGATAGCTGACAGGAACGGAATCAACTCGTCCGAATCGATCGCCAGGTCCTGCCCGATCAGTTCGGCGATTGCCTGAAGGCGATTCGACTGCTGAACGACATAAGGCTCGATCCGGACCAAGAGGGCGTCAACGCGACCACGTCTCAATCGAGCTTCCCGCTGACGGATGGTTGCTGCCTTTTCAAGTGTCAGGGCTTCCATCCCTCGGGATGTTAGGGCGACCTCCTCGTAGTTGACGAGATGTGCCAGATGAAAATAGCTCAGAAACGTAACCCGGAAATCTGCATGACCAAGCAGGGTGGCAATACTTTGCAGTGACCTGGACAGAGCGAATGTCTCAGGAGCCGTGGGCCGTTCAAGCCAGGCGTCGGAGATCCTGCGCGTCGCGACCGAGTGTCGCAGACTGTGCAAGGAAATCATCGGCTTGCCGGTGAGATGCTTCAGACAGACGCGAACTAGTTTCAGAAGGTCGGCGGCCGTGCCACGGCGATGGTCGTAGCTGATAGCCGATTCGCCGATGCCTGTAAGGAGGAACAGAGGGGGGGACTTCCGCTGGGACTCGTTGATCCGAGTGCGTGCATCGTCGCAGAGGGCCCTGAGATCCTGAAGCTCGTCAGGACTTAGCGCAGACGTAAGGTCTAGGAAGCGCCGCGACGCCCGGGTCTTCACCAAGCCAAGCGAGGTCGCCCGTACGTACAGGAAATGACGATCACCGATCATGATCACATCGTCCAGGATGCGATGGACTACCTCCCGGGTACGGAGGCCGAACCGATACATTAGCGCCACAAGGTTGCGGGCATGCAGGCGCTCGATTTCTGAGATCAGGTGGTTTTCATGCAGCAAATCGACGATGCCGCGGACCGTGTCGTACTCCTTCAGGGTAACGGCCGTGGCGCGGACCGGGCTGTCATTGTCAGACCCCGCTATCTGTCGAAGATAGTTGGTATCGGCCTCTGCGAGGCGATCCTCGAACATCGAGTAAAAGCGCAGCAGTCGCGATGCCACGCCGGATTTCCGACCGTTCGGGGTCTGATCGATGACGGACTCAAAGACCGCATCGAGTTCATCGTCATCGAGATCCTCAAGCCCGCGATCATCAAGGGCTTTCAGCAGGGGGATTCCGATCCCCGTCAGATAATCATAGATGGTCCTGACGCGAATTTTCTTTTTCGAGGCAAGCAGCTTCAGGACGAACTCGATGAGCAGCCGGTTAGTCGGATCAACGGACTTCCAGATTTCGGAGCGCTTCAGCTTCTTCTTGTGGCGTCTAGCACGTTGCGTCGAGGCCGTCCCCTCACCTGTATCGCCGTCGACGAGGCCGGCCAGTGATTCCTCGCACCATTTCTTCGCTTGGGTATAGCGGAAGTGATCAAGCCCTTGGTCGGTGGCGGCCGATTCACAGCGCTCGTAGAGACCGGCACGAAAATCCTGATACTGCCGGAGACGGATCTTGAAGGGGCGATTCGGCGGGCGATGCTTGCCGGTTACGATGGCTAATCCCAGTACAGCCTCGCATCTATCTTTTGATGTCTCTTCTTTTGCGCATTTGATGAGCAACTCTCGATCGCAGCCGAGGGCATCCATGCGCCAGACTAAGGTGTCTGCAAGCGTGAACGTCTGCAGATCTCCCTTGTCGATCAAGGGCCAGATCACGCCGGGTAGCTCGATCCTTGCTGCCATACGTTGAAGGCTGAAAAGATCGTTGAGAAGTAGGCGGGTCGACGCCGGCAGCAATTCTTTCGGCAGGATGTTCGCAATTCTTGCATTAAGGATGTCGCCCGTATGGGTTCCTTGCGGCTGCAAACGAGCGACCGCCATTGCGGCAATGGAAGCCGCGCGCGAGAGCCGGACCGACCGGGTCTGGTTCTGTTCCGTCACGACCTCAATAAGCAGATGGTCAGGGGCGGCCGGATCAGGCTCGACCATGTTCCTTGAGATAGCGTGGATTGCGGCGTGCAACTGCGCCTGATCGAAGACCGTGTAATCGAGAACAAGAAGTGCCGCGAGACGCCCCATCAGTTCATTTTCAGGAGAACCCGCGGCTGTTCGATGTCCGTTCAATATGCTGGCGCGTATCCGCTCGAAAAGGCATCCAGCCTGAATATGGGGGCGTCCGAACGCCGGGGGCGTGAAACGATGCTCGAACAGGAGGGGCGGCAAGGTCCCTTTCCAGCCGAATCCCTTTCGAAGCTTGACAATCGTTAGCCGAAGTCGGCGAAGCGCAATAGGACGCTGGCCAGGGAGGAACTCCTGTTGAAGCAGCGAGGCTATCCAGACCGAGACGTGGTCCTCAAGGACCTCAATTTCCCGGGCCGGCGAGGCTGGCCTGTAATGCGGGGCTGCGACGCGAATACAGCCGAGAACCCACTCATCGATCCGGCCAAGGAGTTGCTCGCGAGGGATTCGAGATTGTTGAGTCTGCGCTGCGGTGCCAGCACCAAGGATGTCCCGCTTCCGAGCGTCACGCCACTTCCTGAAGGCAGACCTCTGTTCATGGCCCCACTTACGGGGCATCGACGAGTTGATCTTGGGACAGGGCCAATTTTCTAGCGGCTTCTGCCGCGAAAGTGTCACTGGTAGGACGTCCCAACCGTCCTGTTCCAAGAGTCGTTCCAACGTATCTGAAAGTAGCTCGCTGTGTTCCCGGATCGAGACCGGACAGTGTTCTCCATAGGGATGCAAGCCATTATTGACATGCCCAATTTGGCGGAACACGAGTTCGTTGGAAGCGCCGAGCCGCGTCAATCCCATCCTCAAATGGGCGCGGAAGATATTTCGTGGCAGCTTGCGGTTGTCGAGCCACTCATGTCTGAGGTCGTCTGGCGTTATCGGACGAACTTGTCCACCGGGTTCGAACATGAGGAATAGCGGGCCACGACCTTCAATTGCCTCGTTGAACTGCGCTTTTGCGGGGCCGTCAGCGACCGACATCATCTGCTGCTGCAGCAGACGGAGGGTTTCGATTTGCCGGATCAGGCGTTTTGGTAGCGAAACGGCCCGAATCGACGCGGAGGAGTCGACGGCTTTATCGGGCATGATCGCCCAGCCGCGAGCGTCGATTAGCCCAAGATCGACCTCATCAAGGTTCGAGTTCATTCGGTGCCCGGTCGCGGCACCCCACATCCTCGCTGTATAAGCGGATACGACGTTGAACTGTCGGTGCCGCGAGGCCGCGTCATCTGAACGAGGGGTTCGGCGAATCTCGTCCTTCAGCGCGCCTATAAAGGCTCTTACCTCGGGCGCGATACCAGCGGCCAGTGGGGCGCCAACCATGACCGGCAACGAAGAGGATGGTCCGAAATCCAGCCCCGTCAGGGTCGTGCAGGCGTTCGAATAAATCCTGATCAGATCGTCGTGCGGAGTTGCGTAGTAGTGAAGTGGTGCGGTGCTTTGGCCCAGCGAGCTTCCGACAAGCGCTAGTGCATTGCAGATTTCCTGCGACGCTTCCAACATTTGCGCGGCCAAGCTCAGCCGAAGTCTGCCTTCGGTAACCCTCGGGGAAACTGCAGCGCAGAGCTGAGCAAGAACCAGCTTGATTTCGCGTGCTCTTCCGTCACCCGTTGGTGACGTGGTCGCGTCCGGATCGACCTTGGCATCCACAGCCCGAAGGAAGTGCAGAGCCTGAGCCGGTATCGGCCACTCAATGTAGTCGACGGCCGTGAATTTCTGGCACTCGGATTTTGATGGCTTCCAGAAACGCTGGGCGCGTGGCAAGTGACCCCGCCAGATCCCGCGACTGAGATCGATGGTTATTGCATTCTCATTCTGCGGCCTGCCGCTGTTTTGTTCGACGGGCTTGTCGAGGTCGATAAAGCCCCGTGAAGTCAGTAATGTCATCAGCACGGTCCGAATCGCCGATGCTCGTCCAAGGTTCCGCTCGTCTACCGCCGCGTTGCCGCGACGCAACAATTCGCCGGCGAGCGCGTGACCCTCGGCTGCCGTCAATCGCTGATCCGAGCCCGAGTCCAAGGCCGTCGCCAGTAGGAAGCCCGACCTTTCGGCGGCTCGACGCTCATTCGCGACGCCGTGTTCACGCTCCTCGGGCGCTGCGAATATCGCCGGTACCGTTTCGGTGGCGCCTTCTGGTGGCCGCAGGCGTGCAAACAGCGATCCGTCATCTGTCGGCGAAGCAGCAATGGCGGTTGATGCCGAGTCGAGTCGAACAATCGATGGCCATGTTTCGAAGACCTCGTGAAGGAGGGCGCCGATGCTTTTTACTGCGGCCGCACTCGCTTGGCTTGTATTAAGCGCCGCATTGATATGCTCCCAAGCAGCACTTTTTGTCTGCGTCGTCGGAGCAACCAGCGCGAGCAACATCGACTTCTTTGCTTCCTCAAACAGCCGTTCGCCGGTCCTCATGTCGAAGTTATGGATCGTCGGGCTGAGCCGCTCAGCTGGGTCGCTCGTCGTTGATTCTCTCGATGCTGATATCCGACGGATATGCACAAAGACGATCACGGCTCGAAGCAAGTCGCCGTTCAACGGCCGAGTTGAACCGAGCTGGTCGGTCAACGCAGACCAAGTCGCATTCGTGCTCCGCATCCCGTACGAAGAGTCGCTTGCCAGACCACCCTTGATACGGAAGTCGGTTTTATCGTCGATTAGGCCGGCGGTATCGCGGAACAACTGCGCGAGGTCGTGATCGAGGTCGACCAATTCTGACCCCATGCATCTGAGCCGGTTGGCTACGGTGTCGCCGTTAATGAACGACCCTTCCCTTACCCCCGGAGGACTAAGCGATGCCAGCAGCTTCAGAGGTGTTGGTAGGTCACGCAAAAGGTCAGATCGGCATTTTGTATCGTGTAACTGACTGTGACAGCAATCTGGTTTCCCCTGCAAAACTCAAGATTCTTGTCACACGACCTTGCACATCAACATGGCTTGAGGTGCTTTCGTTAGCCTTTGATTGAGCTATGAAAAAATACGCCGACAGGCTGAAGTCGATCGAACTGTGCAGATCGAAACAGAAAAGTGCCTGAGTAAATCAATTGCCGCGATGCGGCATTTTTGCTTTCGGAGGGAAGCACTCTATCCAGCTGAGCTACGGGCGCGACGGCACAAAGAATACTACGGACGGACGTGTGCTGCCGCTACGGTGAGTTCGGGGTTCAGGTGCCGCGCAGCACCGAGTATTCACGGAACAGGCGCGCGGGCAGCGGAATATCCAGCGTCCAGACGATGCTCATCGGCCGGTCGCCTTCCCAGGATTCGAGCCGCACCGGACCGCAAGCGCGGTACGGATCAGCCGGTCGTTCGCGGACGAACAGCTGGTAGCGCCAGCCGTTGTCGCGGCTTTCGATGTAGCGGCGGCCGACCTTCGTGTTCGGCCCGGCGCTGTTCTGGCTTTGCCAGTGGAAGCGCTCGCAGCTGATCGCGTAGTCGTGATAAGCGATGCGGTCGTGGTAGCCGTCGCTCTTGTCGAGCGTGACGAACAGCAGTTCGGTCTGCCGCGTCGGCAGCGCCAGCAGGCCGGCCTAGAACGGCGTGCGGCGACTCGCCGTCAGCCAGCCGACCGCCGTCAGGATCTCCCGAATGCCGTAGGCCGCGTGCAGGCATAGGGGCAGCTCGTCGAGACCGGGAATCGGCGTCGCGGACGGCAGGGCACGCGCCTTCAGCATCGACGCCAGTTCGGCCAGTTCCTGTCGAATCGGCGGATGTGCCATCAGCCGGTCGATGAACGCGGTACCGCTGCCGGTCTGGCCGTGCTGGCTGTCGATCTGATACGCGAGCATCTGATCGAGCAGCGCGCTGCGCGCATCACCGGGCTCGCCGGCGGCGATGGCGGCGAGACGGTCAAGCCGCAGCGGATCGTCGACATGCAGCAGCCCCGCGAAGCGCTTGCTGAAGTAGGGCTCCTCCGGCCCCGGCTCGGCGACCATCAGGCCGGCGTCGCGCTTCAGCGTGGTCCAGCCGCTGGCGCCGCCACTGGAATTGCCATTGCGGTAGACCTCGTCCAGCGCCAACTGCTGGTCATCGAGGAACGAAGCCAGCGCGACCTCGCCGCGCGGCCGCTGCGCGACCCAGGCCTGCAACTCGGTCTGCAAGCGGCGCCAGCTGTTGTGGCTCAGCGCCCGCAGGCTGGCCAGTACCTGCTCGCGGGTCTGTTTCTGCAACTGGATGTGGCAGCCCGGTGGCAGGCTGCCGAAGCCCTGCTCGACGGCGTCACTCAGCTCTCGCCGGCTCAGGCCGGTGAGACTGCCGAGCAGGCGATCGAAGCGGAATTCGGCGCGATGCTGGCCGACGAAATCGAGCACCAGACAGCTGTCCTTGCCGGGTGCCAGACGCAGGCCGCGGCCGATCTGCTGCTGGAACAGCACCGGGCTCTGGGTTGGCCGGAGCAGCAGCAGCGTATCGACCATCGGCAAGTCGACCCCTTCGTTGTACAGGTCGACGGTGACGATCGCGCACAGCTCGCCGCGTGCCAGCAGGCCGGGCGCGCGCTTGCGGAGCTCGACATCGCCATCGCCGACCACGCAGGCGGCCGGCAGGCCGGCGCAGTTCAGCCAGTCGGTCATGAAGCGGGCATGGGCCACGGACACGCAGAACACCAGCGCTTTCGACTGGCGTGGATCGGCGACCAGCCGCTGCCATTCGCCAACCACCAGCCGGGCGCGCACGTCGTTGCCGGTGACCAGCTTGTCGATCGCGCCGCGCTCGCCGCTGCGATGCCAGGGCACTTCGGCGAAGTCGGTGGCGTCGTCGCAGGCGTAGTACTCGAACGGACTGAGCAGTTGCAGGTCCAGCGCATGCCAGAGCCGCAGCTCGACGGCCGGGCTGCCGTCCGGGCGCATGTCGAAGTACGGGCCAAGCGGCCGGCCATCGTGACGTTCCGGCGTGGCCGTGAGACCCAGCATCACCTGCGGCCGGACGCTGCTGGCAATGGCATCGAAGCTGTCGGCCGCCAAGTGATGACATTCGTCGATGACCAGCGTGTGCCAGTAGTCCGCGCCCAGGGTGGTGACCAGATTGCGGCTGGCGATGCTGGCGACCGTCGCGAACAGATGCGCGTGTGAGACCGGCTGCGCGCCGCCGACCAGCAGTTCGCCGAACTGCGGATCGCGCAGCACTTCGCGATAGCTGCGCAACGCCTGACGAAGGATTTCCTCGCGGTGGGCCACGAACAGCAGCCGCGGCTGGCCGCCGAGTTGCGCGCACAGGCGGCGATAGTCGAAAGCCGCGACCATGGTCTTGCCGGTGCCGGTGGCAGCAACCAGCAGATTCCGCCAGCGGCCCCGCTCGCGCTCGCTGGCCAGCTGGTCGAGCATCTCCTGCTGGTAGCTTTTCGGTTGCAGGTCGAAGAAGCGCAGCGGCGCGGCATCGTCCGCCCGCAGCCCACCGGATTCGCGGAGCAGCGCGGCGCGCAAGCGGTCGCGGTCGTCAGCGCGGCGCGGGTCGTAGGCTTCGAACTCGCCATCGGCCCAGAGTGTTTCGAAGTGGGCGACCGCGCGCTCGAACAGCGCGCCCTGCGCACGCTGGGTCAGTTTCACGGTCCATTCCAGCCCGCCGGTCATTGCCGCGCCCGACAGGTTGGCGCTGCCGACATAGGCCGAGCCGAAGCCGGTGGCGCGGCGGAACAGCCAGGCCTTGGCGTGAAGACGGGTGCGCCGGCCGTCGTAGGAGACGCGCAGTTCGCAGCCGGGCAGCGCCGCCAGCTCATCGAGCGCCTTGGCATCGGTGGCGCCGGTATAGGTCGTGGTCAGCACTCGCAGCCGCGTCGCGGGCCGGCCGCCGGCATCGACCGCGGTGATCGCCTTTAGCACGTCGGCGATCTTCCGCACGCCCTCGACCTTGATGAAGCTGACCAGGATGTCGACGCTGTCCGCCGAAGCCAGCTCGCGGCGCAGTTCCGGAAGCAAGGCCGGCGAGCCCTTTCCGGCGGTGAACAGCCAGGGCAGCGCCAGCCCCAGTTCCGGCGCAGCCGGGAACTGTCGATCGCGGCGGATCGACTTGAGCACGCTCGCTGGCAGCGCCACCGGGTCGAGCAGCGCCGCGGCGTCGGCTGTCCTCGCGTGGGTCGCGAGTCGCGTGCGCAGGCTGACCAGCAGCTCGTTGATCAGTGCCAGTTGCGCGATGCGCTTGTCGTGATCGTCGCCAGGAAGTTCTTCAAGCGCCGCAGCCAGCTGCCGGCCGATCAGCTCGCCGAGCCATTCGGCGGCATTGCCGGCCAATGGCTCGCGCTGGGCGCTGGCGTCGTCGAGACGGGCTTGCAGGCTGTCGGTCAGCAGCAGGTCATACAGGCCTTCGGGCAGAGTCACGCGGTGCGTCCATCGGGATCGGAGTGGCAGCGATCATGCGGGCTGCGACTGATCGCGACCAGGCCTGTCTGGACATCCATCCGGCCCGTTCAGGACCTCGTGCACAATCCGCCGCGATACCCGCCGCCCGCACCCCGTGGCCCACCGCAAACCCCATCTCCCCGAAAAGACCTGCGCCGTCTGTGCGCGGCCGTTCGCCTGGCGGAAGAAGTGGGAGAAGGTCTGGGACGAGGTGCGCTATTGCTCGGATGCCTGCCGCGGACGGCGGGCTTCAGTCACTGCTTCATCGTCCAGCGCCGTGTCGACGACCTCGACACCTGAGCTGCGGACCACAGTGAAGCCGCGTCGCCCCTGAATTCCTATCCCTCATGAACCTCTCCCATGCGCAATCTCATCGTCGTTCTCGGCGACCAGCTGGACGATCTATCGGCGGCCTTTGACGGTTTCGACCCGGCGCAGGACTGGGTCTGGATGTGCGAAGCGGCCGCCGAGGCGACCTACGTCTGGAGCCACAAGACCCGCATCGCGATCTTTCTGGCGGCGATGCGGCATTTCCGCGATGCGCTGGTGTTGCGCGGCTGGACGGTCGATTACCAGGCGAGCGGCGAGCACCCGCATGCCACGATCGCCGATGCGCTGGCGGCGTCGATTGCGGAGCTGAAGCCGACGCAGGTCGTCGTCGTCGAGCCGGGCGAATGGCGGCTGGCGGGCGATTTCGAGCGGGTCTGCAAGGTGGCCGGCGTGCCGCTGGACACGCGCATCGATCGCCATTTCATCACCACGGTCGCCGAGTTCAGCGACTGGATGGGCGCGCGCAAGCAGCCGCGCATGGAGCATTTCTATCGCGCCGTACGGCAACGCACCGGCGTGCTGATGGATGCCGACGGTCAGCCGGAAGGTGGCGAATGGAACTACGACCACGACAATCGCGAAGCCTTCGGCAAGCAGGGGCCGGGATTCGTGCCGAAGCCGCGCCGTTTCCTGCCGGATGCGATCACGGCGGAGGTGCTGGCGATGGTTGGCGAACGCTACGCCGATCATCCCGGCGAACTCCAGCACTTCGACTGGCCGGTGACCCGCGCCGATGCGCTGCTCGCGCTCGATGATTTCATCGAGCATCGGCTGAACGCCTTCGGGCCGTTCGAGGATGCGGTCTGGGATACCGAGCCGCTGCTCTATCACTCCCGGTTGTCGGCGGCGATGAACCTGAAGCTGCTGAATCCGCGCGAGGTGATCGACGCGGCGATTGCTGCGTATCACGCCAAGCGGGCACCGATCGCCAGCGTCGAAGGCTTCGTGCGCCAGATCATCGGCTGGCGCGAGTACGTGCGCGGCCTGTACTTCTGGCACATGCCGGCCTATCTCGATGACAACGCGCTCGGTGCGGAGCAGCCGCTGCCGAAGCTGTACTGGACCGGCGATACCGAGATGAATTGCCTGAAGCATGTGGTGCGCGACACGCTGGCGCATGGCTACGCGCATCACATCCAGCGGCTGATGATCACCGGCCTGTTCGCGCTGCTGCTCGGTGTGCGGCCGCGCGCGGTGCACGAGTGGTATCTGGCGGTCTATGTCGATGCCGTGGAATGGGTCGAGGTGCCGAATACCATCGGCATGAGCCAGTTCGCCGATGGCGGCCTGATGGGCTCCAAGCCCTACATCGCCAGCGGCAAGTACATCGACAAGATGAGCAACTACTGCAAGGGCTGCCGCTTTGATCCGGCAGTCAGCACCGGCGGATCAGCCTGTCCGTTCACCACCCTTTACTGGGATTTCCTCGATCGCCATCGCGAACGCTTCGCCGGCCATCCGCGTCTGGTGATGCAGGTGCGCAATCTGGATCGGCTCAAGCCTGCGGCGATCGAGGCGATTCGGGCCGAGGCGGAACACCTGCGGAGCAGACTGGCGGCAGGCTGATCCCGAGATGTGTTGACACTGTTACGTTAATGGCGCGATGCTCGCCGCATGGCCCGCAAACCTCAATCCGACGACGCTCGCTCGAAGAAGCGGGACGACATCCTCGAAGCCGCGATGACGGTTTTCGAGAAGCAGGGCGGCCTGGAAGCGCTGAGCTTCAGGCGGCTGGCCGCCGAGATGGATCTGAGCTACTCGGCACCCTATCGCTACTTCGCCAACAAGGACGAACTGGTCAACGCGCTGCGGGCGCGCTCGTTCCGCTGGATCGGGCAGGCGATGGAAGCCGCGATCGCCGACATCGACGATCCCGCCGCCCGCCTCGAAGCGCTGGCCGAGGCCTACATCCGCAGCGGCATCGCCCGTCCGGATCGCTACGCGCTGATGTTCTTCAAGCTAGACGACACCGAGATTGCCCGTCGCTCGCTGGAGCTGAAGACCGCGCGGCATGAGGCGCTGGATGTCTGCACGCGCGCCATCGCAGCGGCGCAGACGGCCGGGCTACTGTCCGATCGCGTTGATCCGCTGACCGCCGCGCACCTGTTCTGGATCGGCGCGCACGGCCTGGTGTCGCTGCAGGTTGCCGGCCAGTTCGTGATGGGCCGCGAGCCCTCGCTGCTGGTGCCGGCGCTGATCCGCAGCCTGCGCGCAGGCCTTGAACATTTCGACGAGACGCCGGCCTCACGGCGCGAGATCGCAAGCGGGAAGGAGACGGCCCATGCAACTGCAAGCCACGGCAGCAAGCGCACCACGCGGCATCGAGCAACCGATTCCGAGACGCATCCCGTTCGACTTCCCCGATGACCTGAGTCCGCAGTGGAAACCGGACGATCCCGAGTTCTCGGCGATGGTCAACGGCGCTTCGCTGGTGATGCCCTATCTGGAGCCGTTCCTGATCCGCACCATGCGCGAGGCGCTGCCGCAGGTGAGCGATGCAGCCGTCGCTGACAGCGGCCGCGCGTTCAACACCCAGGAGCAGCACCACTACCAGGCGCATCGCCGCTACAACGAACTGCTGAAGCGCAGCCGCTATCCGGAATTGGCCGGCATCGAAGCGGACATGACCGCCTCGTACGCGCGGCTTGCGAAACGCTCGCTGCGCACGCGGATGGCCTACACCGCCGGCTTCGAAGCGATGACGCTCGGCGTCACCCGCTGGCTGGTCGATTACCGGCAGACGCTGTTCGGCGGCGCCGATCCGCGCGTCGCGTCATTCATCCTCTGGCACTTCGTCGAGGAATCGGAACACAAGTGCGTGGCCCACGACGTCTATCACGCGCTGTATCGCGGCGGACTCGCGTCGTATCTGGCGCGGGTGGTCGGCGTGCTGCACGGCTCGCTCGATGTCATGTGGTACTCGATGCGCGGCTACCGCGTGATCCTCAAGCACGAAGGCCTGTGGTTCCGGCTGTCGTCGCGCCTGCGTCTGGCGCGCCGCCTCGGCAGCTTCGTGCGCCACGTTGCCCCGTATCTGCTGCGCGCCATGCTGCCCGGCCACGACCCGCGACAGGAACCGAACCCGCAGTGGGTCGATGACTGGCTCGCCGGCCATGCGGCGGAGCCGGATGCGGCGGTGCCGCTGCTCGATACCCGCCACCCCGATCTTCCAGTGCCATTCGCGCACCAGCCCTCCCACCCGACCACAAGGATTCCCGCATGACCCCCGCCGACCCCCTCAAACCGCTGCGCCGTCTGCTGATCGGCCACGGCGCACTGCTGATCTTCACCGGCGGCGTCATCGGCTTCGGCTTCCTGTTCCACCTGATCGGGGCGATCAAGCTGTGGCCGTTTCCCGGCGTGATCGAGTTCCAGATGCCCGGCAGCTACAAGGCCTGGCGGATGTCGCATCTGGAGGCGCTGATGAACGGGTCGATCATCTGGCTGATCGCAGCGTTGCTGCCGCATCTGCCGTTCACCATCGTCGGCCTGCGGCGGGTGACCTGGGGGATCATCATCACCGGCTGGACGCTGGTGGCCGGCTCGATGTTCGACGCCCTGTTCCCGGACAGTCGCGGCCTCGCGGCCAATTCGGTGCTGACCAACAACATCGCCTTTGGTCTTTTCTATGTCGGCATCCTGATCGTCATGGCGATCCTGGCGCTGATCGCCTGGCGCTCGCTGCGACCGGAGCCGCCGACGCCATGAGCCAGCCGCTGACACCGGCCGAGCGCGGCCGCCTGATCCTGCTGGCCCATGGCGCTGCTGTCGGCGTGATCGGACTGGTTTCCGGTTTTGGTCTGGTGTTCGCGATCCTCGATGCCTGGCATGTCTGGCCGCTGACGCTCGAGACCGACCTGCCGGTCCCCGGCAGCGAGCACGGCTGGCGGGTGGCCCATGTGGCCGGGGTGCTGAACGGCATGCTGATGATGCTCGGCGGGTTGGCGCTGGTGCCGGTTGACGCCGGTCCGTCGGCGCAGCGATGGATCGTTGGCGGGCTGGTCTGGACCGGCTGGGGCAACACGCTGTTCTTCCATCTCGCCAACCTGTCGAGCAATCGCGGCCTGTCGGCCGGCAGCACGCGGCTCGGCGAAGCCGATCTCGCCGGCATCGTCGGCTATCTGGTCGGCGCCAGCACCATTCCGTTCACGATCGTGGCGCTGGCGCTGCTCGGTCTGGCGGCGGCGCGGCGGCTGAGAACGCGCTGATCGGCCGACGCATCACGTCGGCTCAAGCGCCGAGCACGTCGCGCAGCGCGGCTTCGAGCGTCGGAAACCTGAACCGGAAGCCCTGATCCATCGCCGCCTGCGGAATCACCCGCTGGCCGGTGAGCAGGATTTCCGCCATCTCGCCGACGATCATCTTCAGCGCGAAGCCGGGCATCGGCAGGATCGCCGGGCGCTTCAGCACCCGGCCCAGGGTCTTGGCGAATTCGCCATTGGTGACCGGCTCGGGTGCCGTGCCGTTGTAGGGGCCGGAAGCCATGTCGCGCTCGATCAGGTAGCGGATCAGCGCCACCAGATCGGCGCGGTGCACCCAGCTCATCCACTGCTTGCCCGAGCCCATCGGCCCGCCGCCACCGAGCCGGAACGCCGGCAGCATCTGCGCCAACGCGCCGCCGCCGGCAGGGCCGTCCGGTCCCAGCACGATGCCGGTGCGCAGGGTGCAGACACGCACGCCAAGCGCGGTCGCCTTGTAAGCCTCCGCTTCCCAGTCGCGGCACAGCATGGCGGAGAAATCGCTGCCGGCTGACATGGTTTCGGTCAGTTTGTCGTCGCCCTGCGGGCCGTACCAGCCGATTGCCGAGCCGGAGATCAGCACTTTCGGCTTGACTGGCAGTCGGCTCATCCAGTCAACCAGCCGCCGCGTGGTGTCGATCCGTGAGCTGCGGAAGCCCATCTTCGCCACCGGGTTCCAGCGCACGCCGCCCAGACTGGCACCGGCAAGATTGACCACGGCGTCGACGGCATCCGCCTTGGCCAGATCGCGGATCGCCTTCGCGCCAGCCGGAATCCGGTTGCCGGCCGAGGTGATCTCTCGGGTCAGCACGGTGACGCTGTGCTGGTCCGCCAGCAGGCTGGCGGCCAGTTCGCGGCCGATGAAACCGGTGCCGCCGGTGATCAGGACATGCATGGCAAAGGCGTCTCGAAAGATTTGCCGGACTGTATCGGAAGCCGCTTGTCCGGCATCAGCACGGTCGGCGCTTGGGAGACCGGCCGGCAGGCTATTGCGGGATCAAGGCGAGGTCAGAGTCGTGTCCTGCATTGTCACCTGATCGCGGATCGAGGTACCCGCAGCATCGCGCAACGAGCCGGGAATGAGCGTCGCAACATGAATGAAATCAAACGGTTCGATGGTTTGCAGCATTTTCAGATGCACAGTGGCCTTTGAGCCATCCGGAAAAATCACCAGGAATGGCAGCACCGCGTCCTGAAGCTGAGAGGCGAGCAGCCACTGGATCCAAGGTGTCGGCAGCCGTTGCCGGATCGACAGCCACGGCTCGGTGCCACGAACCTGAGCCGAGAGCCGTTCCGCGACCAGATCGAGACTGCGCTGGTTGCCGACCAGGGCATGCGCCGACGCCAGCGGAAACGCCGGGCCGAGTTCGACGGCCGGGCCGCGCACCCCGGCGGCAGCGGTCATCGCCTTGACCGCGACATGATGCTTTTGCGCGGCCAGAAGCTGGCTGCGAATCGCAGGCGGTGTCGATACCGGCAGCAGCTCGCCCCCGGCGGCGTCAAAGCGCAACGATGCCGTGCTTCCCGTCTGAAAGTCGTGGACGTGAATCGTCGGCGGGTCAGGATCGGTCACGGCATCGACTGCCGGGCACGCTGCCGGTGTCTGCACGCAGCGAAGCAGGGGCAATCGGTCGCCGACGAACCGCGCCATGGCACGTTGCTGCTCATCCGTGCAGCCGTTGCAGGCCGCGAAGCCATCGTCGGCAGTTGCCGACAAGGCAAGCATTGCACCGAGCAGGACCAACAGCACCTTGGGCTTTGCGTGGCTCATCGAATCCCTCCTTGGCATGTATCGCGCGATGTCGCTTGCCGACGGTAGCGGAGTCGCCTGCGCCGGTCCAGACAAGCAGGTCTGGCCGCCTTGCGGCATACCGTTCAAGCTCTTGGCCCCGCCACTGGAACCCACCCATGACCGAATCGACGAAACGACTGCTGATGAACGTGCTGATGACCGCCGACAGCGCCAACTTCAGCGGCAATGTCCACGGCGGACGCATCCTGTCGCTGCTCGACGGCGTCGCCTACGCCTGCGCAGCGCGCTACAGCCGTCGCTACGTGGTGACCCTGTCGGTCGACCAGATGTTCTTCAAGGAACCGATCCACGTCGGCGACCTCGTCACCTTCAAGGCGGCGATCAATCACACCGGGCGCAGCTCGATGGAAGTGGGCATCCGCGTTGAAGCCGAGGACCTGCGCACCGGCGTTCGTCGCCACACCAATACCTGCTACTTCACGATGGTCGCGCTCGACGACAACAAGAAGCCAGCCGCCGTGCCGCCGCTTGAACTCGATAACGACGAAGAGCGCCAGCGCTGGCAAGACGCCGAGCGCCGCCGCGATCAGCGCAAGGCGGAAGCCGCAAGAACAGCTGCGTGATTGATCCGGTGCGGCTTGGGGTGACGCCGGCAAGCTGGCGATCAGCGAGAGTCATTCCAGAGTGGATTGCACTTCGCGTATGAAACTCTCGTTCGCTGGATAACGCTAAGGGCTGAAGCGTGGGCGAGGCGTCCCTCCTTTCAAGAGACAAATTGATAGCGAGAATCTGACATGGAGCGATCGCAGATGGAACGAGCTCGGTCATCGTCCGTCCTGGAGCATTTTCGATTCAAGCGCGCCCATCAATCCGTCATTCCAGCGCCGGCGGGACTCCAGTTCACCTGTTTCCAGCGAGGCGCTGGCGTCAAAACTGGATCCCCGCCTGCGCTGGAATGACGAATGTGAGGGTTGGCATTTAAACGAAAAGCGCGCAAAAGAACGCTGGATTGAAGCGCTGATGCTGCTCACCCGCAGAATTCCAGATGTCCCGCCACAAGGGCATCACACTCGACGAAACCAGCGATGGCGGCGTACCAGAAGGCAGTGCATCGCTTTGAAATTGCACTGAGGTGGTTCGCACCAAGCAAGGCTTGGGCGCCACTGCCTACCCAGCCTTGCCGCGAACAAGAATTGCCTTGTAGTCCACGAAGCCGATTGGTGCCGACGTATGCTCATGAACGATACGCACCACAGGCCCACGGATGCGAAGCACCCAGGTGACACGATTCTGCAGGGAGCGAATTTCCATGCCGGCTTCAGACATCGCTGCGTAGGTGGCGATTGCGCTGACCGAAATGATCTCCGTGCTTCCCCAGGACTTCACTTCCTCGAAGGTCACTTTCACTCGCTCCATCCCAAGTGAAGTGAACCAGCCTTCCACTGCGCGCTGCCATGCTTCGGAGCCCTCATACATCCAGACTCCCCAAGCATCGAAGACGAGAACGGACGGGTCGTACAACTGCATGAAGGCGTGTACGTCCTTCTCGAACACGGCAGACTCGTAGGCGGCAAGGATGCGCGAAACGTCTTCATCGGTGTCGCTCATCGTGGCTTCTCGCGCGTCGTTGGGGCGTCAAGCATAGCGAGCTTCAGGGCCTTGTCAGCTGGACAGCGGCAGGTTCTGGCTTCCGCATCAAATGTGAAGTCTTTCGGCTGAAACCACTGCGAGCGCCGTTCACCCGGTTCGCGCTGCTGGTCCTCGGGCTTGTGCCGGTAGGCGTCGGCGAAGCGCGGTTCGCGTGATCGAAAGCCTGTATCAGCCACCAGGGCACCGACCTTGGCATCGGCCAGCGCTTGCAACGTCACTTCCGAGTGATAGCCCGAGTCGGTCAGCACGGTGGCGGTCTTCAGCGGGTCTTGCCTGCCGATGGCCTTGAAGTCCTGGCGCAGGTCGTTCAGCACCTCGGGCAGCAAGGCGTTCTCCAGCCCGGTGCCGTAAGCGCTGGCTTGCACCACCACCTGCGATTTTGCATCGACGGCCGCCACGCCGGTTGGTCTTCTCCGGCGACACCGCCAGCCATTCGCGAATCTTGCGGCGGTTACGCGTCAGGGTTTCGATCTGCTGCTGTTCGCGCTGGCTCAGGGTATCGACGTTCTGGCCGGCGTCCTGACGACGATGGCTATCGAGCATGTGAGCGATGGCACGCTCCATCTTCTCGGCTTTCCGCGCCAGGTCGGCGCGCGTGCCGCCCCACGTCCTGGACGCATTCGACGGCAGCTTGCAGCCATCCACCGCGAACAGCTCCTTGCCAATAAGGCCCTGCTCGTCGCAGACCAGCAGGACATCACGAAAGACGGACGTGATCTCCGCCGGCAGCTTGGCCACAAACCCGGCAATGGTCGTCAAGTGCGGTGCCGAATCTCCCGACAGCGCCATGAACACCACGTTCTCGCGACAGGCCCGGGCGATGCCGCGCGTACTCGAAAGCCCCGGGAAGAATCTGCTCCGAGAACTTAACTGGCAGCAGCTTCGATAGATGCAGATCAACAGGCTTGTAGCGCGCCATCAAACGACTCCTGAATGTCTCCATTCAACAGCGTGATTCGTGTCATTTCTGGGATTTATCTACAGTATCAACGCCCAAGCTCAACCGACCCGCAGCCGTAGCGAAGCGGAGGCTGTGGGGTGGCTGGAGCGCCTGGTTAGCGGACATTTGCGCCAAAGAAATGCCGCGCATTGGCAGCAAGTTGTGATAGCTGCCCCAGTTCGATTTGCACGGAAGCTATAGCAGACCACTCTTCTTCGGCACCGAGACGAGCGAATGTAATTGTTAGCTGAACGTGACCGAGGGCGTCACACGATGCTGACATTGCAAACTCCTGCTCAAGAGACTGATATAGCAACTCACCTGACCAGGGCTTGGGATGCGCCGCTGCATCAAGAAACAGCCGGGACACGCCCTGAGGGTCGATGAAGCCACAAACAGGCTGCACGATCCTGAGGTGGTTGCTTTGAAACTCCACGACGAAGTCCTCTCCGACGCGCCGATTGAATACAAGCTGCGCTTCAGAGACGGAGGACTTGACGATAAATTGCTCCATGCCTTTGGCCGCTAACGCCGCGGTTAACCCGCAGCCGCGCCGCAGCGAAGCGGAGGCGTGGACGTCGGGTTGAACCGATGGTTAGCCATTTGCCCCGAAGAAAACAGAAACGCGGCATCCGTTGTAGAAATGAAGGCGCATGAGCTTGTGCACATTCTCGTTTCCCTCCAAGACCTGACACTTAAAGACATCAGGATTCTCACCATGAAAGTCACTGGCGGAGAAAAGTTGGTCTGCGGCCGCGACCATGTACTCCCCCAATTTGTTTCGCTCTCGTCCTTTCTCTGGATCAAGCGACGCGAGTAAGAAATCCGGCTGGGTTCGGACGCTCCCCAGCCACTTAGTTTTGAAGTAGTAGAAGTACAGAGCACGAGCAATATGTTCCAGCGCCGAATCCAGCCTTGCGTCGTCGATGTTTACTGCAACGGTGTGATGAGCTTGCCCCGTCTCTTTGTCGACGGCGATAACCGGGTGCGGGTTCGCCATGAACTTCTTGATCAATCCGGGATTACGTTGGATTGAACGCATTATTTTTGTGAAAAACTGGTTCTTCGCCGTTTCATTGGCAGGTAAGTTGATGACCAACAGGTAGAGCAGATACTCGTCATCTTGGGACTTTGCAGTGTTGTGCTCGTCGCACGCAGGAACGGTGATCAGCTGCTTTCTATGGTCGACGCCTTCTGGAAGATCCTTCTTTTCAGGGAATAGGCAACGGGGTGGTACGTGCTCTACGCCCTGCGCCTTCCTGTCGCACATGTAACAAGTCACGCGATTCCCCTCATGGCTAACTACAATTAGACTTCAAAAATGCACGATAAACCGCCGCGATACCGTGACAACATGCACAATAACGTGGCCGCAGATGCACGATAATCTTGGGTTTGTGAATCAACATGTTGATTATCATGGGAAATATTGGCGGGCTGCGTTTGCAGGATAAGCCGGAGCCGGAGTGCTGTGCAATCTGGCCGAAACCGGGTGACGCATCCTGAACTGTCTCATGGTCGCTTCGCGTCAGACCGTCAACCGTACCCCATGCTCATCACTCTTACCCCCTTCGCGCAATCCCGCCTGTTCCCCAGGCAGCGCCGCGTCAACAGCATCCAGGACATCACCCCCGATCAGTTCGTCGCTCACCTGAACGAGCACCAGCCGGACCGTGTGATCGACGGCTATGCGTCGTTCTGCAAGCTGCATGTGCATCTCAACTGGACCACGACGCGCTGCCTGACCATTCCGATCAATGACGACAACCGGCATCTGCTGCGTTCTGGCTACGAGGCGCGCAACAAGGATGAGCTGCCGGTGCTGACGCGCTGGTTCGAGGGCTTGCTGGCACCGGTCGCGGCGTATCTGGTGGTGATCCTGTACAGCCGTGCGCAGCTCGAAAAAGAGGGTGAACGCATTGCTGGCGACTGGGGAATCGTCGGTTGTCTGGCCACCGATGAGCCTGCCGAGATTCCGATGGCGCCGATCACCATGATGCGCAATGCGCTGGGGGTGGCGGAAGGCGGTTCCGATGTGCCGCTCGACCGCGCGGCCTATCAGCGTAGCGTCCGTTACTGGGAGCAGCATGCGAACTGGCGCGGGACAATACCCGCCTGATCGCTGCGAGGAAGCCCGGATGTCGGTCGTGCTGGATGAACTGCTGAAGCTGCTGGATATCGAAACCCTGGATGCCAACCTGTTCCGCGGCCAGTCGCGCGACGATGGCTTCAAGCAGCTGTATGGCGGGCAGGTGGTGGCGCAGGCCCTGGTCGCGGCAACGCGTACGGTGCCGGCCGATCGTGCCGCGCAATCGCTGCACGCCTACTTCCTGCGTCCGGGCGATCTGAAGCTGCCGATCATCTACGAGGTCGAGCGGATACGGGACGGCGGCAGCTTCACCACGCGCCGCGTGCAGGCGATCCAGAACAGCGTGCCGATCTTTTCGATGATGGTGTCGTTCCACGCCGCCGAAGACGGCTGGGAGCATCAGGTGGCGATGCCGGACGTACCATCGCCGGAAGCGCTGAAATCGGGCACCCGACTGTACGCGGAATGGCAGGCCGGACCGCCCGAGGCTTCACCGAGCCTGCTCGGCGTGAAGGTGATTGCCGAGCGCGCCGGCATCGAGATTCGCCCGGCCTTGGACCTGCAATCCGAAGTCGGCGAAACGCCGGGCGTGCAGCGGCTGTGGTTTCGCTGCACCGGCGATCAACCGCCGCCGCGTGCCTGGCACACGGTGTTGCTGGCCTATGCCTCGGATTTCGATCTGATCGGCACCGCCAAGCTGCCGCACGGTGGCCATTACGGCCAGCCCGAGATGATGATGGCCAGCCTCGATCACGCGATCTGGTTCCATCGCCCAGCCCGCCTCGATGACTGGCTGCTCTATTGCATCGACGCGCCAACCGCGTCCGCCGGCCGCGCTTTCATCACTGGCCGCATCTTCGATCGCCAGGGCGTGCTGATCGCCAGCACCACGCAGGAAGGCTTGATGCGCCGCGTCCGGTAGGGTGGGCAAGCTTCATCTGCCCACCCCACGGATAAGGATGGTGCTCAGCGTTTCGAGCGAGCCCGCATGAAACCAAAAAAGGAATACACCGTAATGGCGACGCCAATGACGACGATTCCGATCGCCACCTCTGTCGTCAATAACATTGGTGACAGCGACCGCAAGAAAGAATTCTGCCGGAGCCAGATATCGAGCCCCAAACCAACTGCAACTGGGCCTGCCACCGACGTAATGCGCACGGAAAGCGGCAACGAGGCATCTCTGAGCATGCTGTAAGCGGCAGGTTGCTTCTGAACGGAGGTCGCCGGCCCAGCATTGAAGAGCGGCATCATTGTTGGCCGCGGAGGCACCACACGCATCGGGACATCGTCGAAATCTTCGCTATCGGCTTGCTTCACATGCTCCGACGCCAGCCACAGATACATGGCCGGCACCACGAACAGGGTGAACACGGTGCCGATCGAGATGCCGGTGGCGATCACCAGACCCATGTGGTTGCGGCCGACGGCACCGGCACCGTCGGCGATTACCAGCGGCATGACGCCGAGCACCATCGCCGCGGTGGTCATCAGGATTGGCCGCAGGCGGGTTTCGGCGGCGATCTCGATCGCTTCCAGCTTCGATTTGCCGAGCAGGCGCTGCTGATTGGCGAACTCCACGATCAGGATGCCGTGCTTGGCGATCAGGCCGACGAGCGTCACCAGACCCACCTGCGTGTAGACGTTGAGTGTGGCGAAGCCCAAGAACAGGAACACCACCGCGCCAAAGATCGCCATCGGCACCGACATCATCACGATCAGCGGGTCGCGGAAAGATTCGAACTGCGCCGCCAGCACCAGGAAGATGATGATCAGCGCGAAGGAAAGCGTGACCAGGAATCCGCCGGATTCGCGCACGTACTGGCGTGATTCACCGGCGTAGTCGATGGTGAACCCGGCCGGCAGGGTTTCCTTGGCCAGCTGGTTCAGCAGCGCCAGCGCTTCGCCCTGGGTGCCGCCGAACACCGCGCCGATGGTCGCCGAGTTGAGCTGCTGGAAATGCGGAATCGACTGCGGCACGGTTTCGGTCTTGAAGCTGATCACGGTGGAGGCCGGAATCAACTCGCCGTTGGCGGCGCGCAGGTAGTAGCCATCGAGCTGGCCAGCGTTCAGGCGCTCGGACTCCATGACCTGCGGAATCACCTTGTACGAACGGCCGGCGATCGAGAAGTAGTTGACGTAACCGCCACCGAGCAGCGAGCCGAGCGTGGCACCGACATCCCGCTGGGTCAGGCCGAGCGCGGCGACCTTGTCACGGTCGACCGTGACCGTGGTCTGCGGCTTGTCGATCTTCAGACCGTTGTCGAGCACGTAGAACTTGCCGGTGGCCTGGGCCTTGGCGATCAGGGCCTGCGACACCTCGTACAGCTTGGAGAACGGTTCGGTGGTGTTGATCACGAACTGGATCGGCAGGCCCTGGCCGGCACCCGGCAGCGACGGCGGATTGACCCAGAACACGTTGGCACCGGCCACCTGCTCGTTGCTGCGGGTCTGCAGGTCGACATTGATTTCGGCGATTTCCCGCGAACGCTCTTCGTAGGGCTTCATGACGAAGCCGCCGATCGCCGAGTTCAGCTGGCCTTCGCTGGAAATCTGGAAGGCGTTGGCGTATTCCGGCGTCTCCTTGATGACCCCGAACATCTGATCGGTGTAAGTCAGCATCTGCTTGGCGGATGCGTTCGGTGCGGCCGAGGCAATGTAGAACAGGAAGCCCTGATCTTCAGCCGGGGCCAGTTCGCCGGTGGCCAGCACGCCGCCGAAGAAGCCGGGCGCGGTCATCATCAGCACCAGCAGGCCGATCACCACGAAGCCGAAGCTGACCACCGCTTTCCAGGCCGACAGCATCGAGCCGAGCGCGCGGCGATACATCGCCGAGAACTTCTCGAAGTTGCGGTCGATCGTCTGAACCAGCTTGTTGCTGCCGTGATCGTCCTTGAAGAACAGGGCCGCCATCATCGGCGACAGGGTCAGCGCCACCACGGCAGACACGGCCACCGCACCGGCCAAGGTGAATGCGAACTCCGAGAACAGCACGCCGGTGAGCCCACCCTGGAAGCCGATCGGCACGTAGACCGCGATCAGCACCACCGAGATCGCGATGATCGGCCCGGCCAGTTCGCGCGCGGCAACGAGGGCTGCCTGCATCGGCTTCTTGCCCATCTTCATGTGGCGGTCGACGTTCTCGACGACGATGATCGCGTCATCGACGACCAGACCGATCGCCAGCACCAGCGCCAGCAGGGTCAGCAGGTTGATCGAGTAGCCGAGCAGCAGCATCACGAAGAAGCCGCCGATCAAGGACAGTGGCATCGCGATCACCGGAATCAGCACCGAGCGGAAAGATCCCAGGAACAGGAAGATCACCACGGTGACGATCAGGAGTGCCTCGATCAGCGTCTTCTGCACTTCGCTGATCGAGGCGCTGATGTACTCGGTGGCGTCGTAGGAAATCTCGCCGGTGATGCCTTCCGGCATTTCGGCGGTGATCGACGGGAATACCCGGCGCACTTCCTTGATCACGGTCAGCGAATTGGCATCCGGGGCCACCTTGATGCCGATGAACACCGACTGCTTGCCGTTGAAGCGGGTGGAGTTGTCGTAGTTCTCGGCACCGAGGGTGACGGTGGCGACATCCTGCAAGCGCACCAGTGCGCTGCCCTTGTTCTTGATGACGAGGTTCTTGAACTCCTCGACCGAGTGCAGATCGGTGCCGGCGGTCAGATCGACGCTGACCATCGAACCCTTGGTGGTGCCGAGCGCGGACAGGTAATTGTTGTTGGCCAGTGCGGTGGTGACATCGGTCGGCGTGATGCCGAACGCCGCCAGCCGCTGCGGATCAAGCCAGGCGCGCAGCGCAAACTGACGGCCGCCGAGGATCGACACCAGCTTCACACCGGCGATCGACTGCAACTTCGGCTGCACGACGCGAATCAGGTAATCGGTGATCTGGTTCTGCGGCAGCGTTTCGCTCGAAAAACCCATGTACATCGAGTCGATCTGCTCACCGACCTGCACGGCCAGGGTCGGCTGCTGCGCTTCCGGCGGCAACTGGTTCAGCACCGATTGCACCTTGGTGTTGATTTCCGACAGCGCGCGATTGGAGTCGTAGTTCAGCGACAGACTCGCAGTCACCGTGGAGATACCCGACGACGACGACGAGGTCATGTAGTCGATGCCCTGCGCCTGTGCCACGGCCGCTTCGATCGGCGTGGTGATGAAGCCGGCAACCACGTCCGGGTTGGCACCGTAGTAGACGGTCGACACGGTGACCGTGGCGTTCTCGGTCTGCGGGTACTGGCGCACCGGCAGGCTCAGCATCGAGCGGATGCCAAGCACCAGGATCAGCAGGCTGACAACCGTTGCCAGTACCGGCTTCTTGATGAACAGATCAGTGAATTTCATGCGGATATTTCCTGTGTGACGCGCGCTGCGCTCACTGATCCTTCGGCTGCGGATTGGCGTCGAAGCTCGGCACCACGGCGTTGTTGATGCTGACGCGGCTGCCGTTGCGCAGCTTCACCTGGCCGGTGGTCACCACTTCGTCACCGGCCTTCAGCCCCGACAGGATCGCCACCTGATCGCCACGCTTCGGACCGGTCACCACGAACACCTGACGCGCCACCGGCACCGGCGGTGCATTCGGATCGACCGGTGCTGCGGCAGCGGGTGCTGCGGCAGCCTTCTCGCCCTTGGCCGCAGCGGCCTTGGCGGCATCCGCCGCACGCTGGTCGGCATCGACCTTGTCGAGCGCCTGATTCTTCGCCAGCACGGCCGGCAAGTTCGGATCGGGCGCGTTCTCTTCGCCACGCTTGACCACCACGAACACCGTTTCGCCATACGGATTGAAGGTGACGGCGGTCTGCGGCAGCGTCAGGTACTGCTGGGACTTGCCGACCGACACCCGCAGATCGGCAAACATGCCCGGCAGCAGGCGCTGGCCCGGATTGGCGATCGTCGCCTGCACGCGGACATTGCGGGTGTCGGTGTCGACGATGGGGTCGATGGCACTGATCGTCCCTTCGAACACCGTGCCCGGGAAGCTGTCGATGGTCGCCTTGACCGTCTCGCCCATCTTCAGCTGCGCCAGCTGCTGCTGCGGCAGGTTGAAGTCGGCATAGATCGGATCGAGCTGCTGAAGCGTCACGACATTGGCACCGGCCGCCAGATACTGGCCGCGATTGACCGTCGAGATACCGAGCCGGCCAGCGAACGGGGCGCGGATCGCCATCTTGGCGATGGTGGCGCGCTGCTCGTCGACCGCAGCCTTGGCGGCCTTGGCAGTGGCGACGCTGTTTTCAAAGCCGGCGCGGGAAATCGCTTCGGCTTCGAACTGCAGCTTGTCGCGCTTGACGTTCAGCTCGGCGAGTTCGGCATTGGCTTGCAGCGAGCGCAGGCGGGCGTTGTCGGCATCGGCGACCAGTTGCAGCAGCGGCGCGCCTTCGCGGACATCCTCGCCGGAGCGGAACGACACGTTCTGCACCAGACCCGCGAGTTCGGTCGACAGATCGACGCCGCGCACGGCGCGCAAGCTGCCGACCACCGGCAGTTCGGTCGACCAGTCCTGCAATTCGGCCTTGGCGGTCGACACCGCCGACTGCGGTTCCGGCATCGCGGCATAGCCTTCGATGGTCTTCTTGACCTGCATCGCCTTGATGCCGCCGATGATCAGGATCAGGACTACGACTACGCCAATCAGGGTGAGCCAGCGCTTCATGAGGTGCATCTCCGTGTCCGGCCGCTTGCTGCGGCCGTGGGGTTTTCGATCACAGCAGGGGAATCAGTTCGCAGCAGCGACGTTGCCGGCGATGGCAGGCGGCGGGCTCGGGATGTCAGTCTTCACTTCCGTATCCCAGTTGCCGCCCAGCGCCATGTACAGCGCGGCCGTGTCGCGCAGGCGCGTCGCCACCGTGGTCGCGTAGCCGACCTTGGCGGTGGTGTAGGCGGCATGCAGGCGAACTTTCTCGGTCAAGGTGCCGCTGCCCAGCTCATGGAGCTTGACGGCGTTGTTGTAGGACACTTCCGAAGCGCGAGCCACGTCGTCATAGGCCGCCAGTGCCGAGGCATTGGACTGCAACGCGGTCAGCGAATCGGAGACGTTCTTGAAAGCGTTGAGCACGGTCAGCCGGTAATCCGCTTCGGCCTTGTCGTAGTCGGCGATCGCGGCTTTCTTCAATGCCGACAGCTCGCCCGCGCGGAACAGCGGCTGGGTGATCGAGCCGCCGATGGCCCAGACATTGCCCTTGAACAGATCGCTGAGCGTGGTCGCCTGGGTGCCGAGGCTGGCGGTCAGCGCGATC
Source organism: Nevskia sp. (assembly GCA_021732745.1). Lineage (GTDB taxonomy): Bacteria > Pseudomonadota > Gammaproteobacteria > Nevskiales > Nevskiaceae > Nevskia. Next base: position 236,301 of record JAKFUK010000004.1, read on the forward strand.
TGCGGGAACTGGTTGGCGGTCGCCACGCCGATCTTCGCTGCGGCTTCGTGCAGGCCGGCTTCGGCAGCACGCAGGTCCGGGCGCTGACGAACGATCTCCGATGGCAGGCTGACCGGAATCTGCAAAGGCAGCTTCAGATCGAGCAGCACGATGTCGCTGGCGGTCGCGGCATCCGGCGTGCGGCCGAGGTACACCGCGAGCTGGGTGCGCGCCCGGGTCAGCTGGTTCTGGTAGCCGTAGAGCTTGGCCTTCTCGCCGGCCAGCGCTGCGGCCACCACGGCGACATCGGCACGCGATACCGCGCCGGCGTCGAACTGCTTGCGGATCACGTCGAGACGCCGGGTTTCGTCGGCGATCAGGATGTTCTCGCCCTCGACCAGATAAGCGGCTTCGGCCATGTCCACCGTGCTGGCGACGACATTGGCGATCAGCGTCTGGTAGGCGGCGACCAGTTCGTATTGCCGCGCTTCGGCCGCTGCGGCTGCGGCTTCCACACCGCGCCGAGTGCCGCCCCAGATGTCGAGGCCATAGCTGACGCCGACCGAGGCATTGAAGAAGTTGTAGATCAGGCTGCCGCCACCGGGATTGCCGAAGGCACCGAGATCAATCTGCTGGCGGGTGGCGCTGAAGCTGGCGTCGACTTCCGGAAACTGGTCGGACCAGCGGGCGCGGGCATTGGCGCGCGCCGAGCGCAGTGCGGCCTGCGCGGAGGCGATCGACGGGCTGTTCTTCAGCGCTTCATTGACCAGCGCATTGAGCTGCGGCGACTGGTACTGCTCCCACCAGCGCGCCGCGACCGGCGTGTTGGCGAGGAAGATCTGCGCTTCGCCGCCCGGCACATTGGCGCTGGCGGTGGCTGCCGGCAGCGGTTCGACGGACACCCGCGTGTCCGTGCCCGGTGCGGCTGGCGACTTGAAATCCGGGCCAACGGCGCAGCCGGCGAGCAAGGCCAGCGGCAACGCGAGGGCGGTGCTCCATGCAGTACGGGTCATGCTTTGGGTCTCGATTTCGATGCGGTGGAACCTGCGGCGCGCGGTTTCCCGCTTGCGGCAGTGACAACAGGCGGCTTCGCGGACGGCGATGCAACGACTCCGCCAAGGATCGTGCGGAACACCAGATCGGCGTAGAAGTCGGACGGCGCGCTTCCCGGCAGGCCCGGGAAGCGGTCGAGCATGTGGCGGTTCTGGAAGAACAGGATCACCGTCGCGCCGATCATCATGGTCACTGTCGACGGGTCGATATCGTCCGCGAACGAGCCGTTCTGCTGGCCCTGGCGAATGATCCCGGTCACGGCCATGAAGTTGCGCATGAACACCGGTTCGACCAGATCGCGGCCGGCGCAGCAGCCGGTGTTCAGCACTTCGCGAACCACCAGATGGGTGTTCAGCTCGTGGCCGAAGGCGTCCGAGAAATCGAAGCGGATCAGCGCTTGCAGCTTGTCGACGCTGCCCATGTCGGTGCGCGCCAGCAGCGCTTCGGCGAACTCCGCGTGGCCCTTGCAGGCTTCGCGCAGCACTTCCTGATGCAGCGCTTCCTTCGACTTGAAGTGATGAAAGATGTTGGCCTTGCTGACGCCGGCTTGTGCTGCGATATCGGCGATCGACACCGAATCGAAACCGGCGCGCGCAAAGCCTTCCGTCGCGGCGTCGAGAATCGCGCGGGCGCCGCTGCTGGGAAGATCGGTTGGAGGCGACATCGGGGAGGCTGCGGCGGGAAAGGATCGGCAGACTAACCGATCGGTCGGTCAGATGCTAATCACTGTTTGCGACGCTGTCATTACAAATCGGTCTGTTGAGGGTTTTCCCGTAGGTCCGGATTCATCCGGACATCCGCGTCATCGACGTGTGCGCGTCCGGATGAATCCGGACCTACGGGCGACGATGCGACGCGGGATTCACCAACCGCCGCGCAACCTCACGTCCGCTTCCAGCGACATCGCCGTCGCGGTATCGACCGCCGTGCCGGGCAGCAGCGCATCCGGCCGCTGGGCGCGATCGAACCAGAAGCCGACGCTGTCCTCGCCATGGGCGGCCACCGCCGGATGGCTGGCCAGCCAGACCATGGTGTCGGCACCCTGGCGCGGCGTGCGCAGGAATGGCTGCATGCGGCGATCGAAGGCCGGCAGCGATTTGGCGATGCCGGGGGTCGCCGCCCAGCCGGGATGCATGGCGTGCCAGCCGATGCGGGTTTCGTCCTCCGCCCACAGCCGGGTCAGCGCGAGCAAGCCGCGCTTGGCGCGCGCGTAGGCCTTGCTGCCGTCGTATTCGCCGCGTTCGTAGTCGAGATCGTCGAGCGCCAGACCTTGCAGATACAAACCCCCGGACACCACGTTGATCACCCGGCCGCGCCGTTCGGCGAGCACCGGTTCCAGCCGCTTGATCAGCAGCGCCGGGGTCAGCAGGTTGACCGCCAGCGCCCGCTCGTGGCCTTCCGGGGTTTCGCCGCGTTCGGCGAACAGCGCGCCGGCGTTGTTGATCAGCACGTCGATCGCCGGCTGCTCGGCCAGCAGGCGGGTCGCCAGCCGCTCGGTATCGGCGATCGACGACAGCTCGGCTTCATAGGCGTGCAGCGCGCAGTCACCCGCGAAATCGCGGATCGCCTGCATCGCCGCTGCCAGTCTTTCGCTGCCGCGACCGATCAGGATCAGCCGGGCACCGAGCCGCGCCAGTTCCTGCGCGGCCGCCAGCCCGAGGCCGGCGGTGGCACCGGTGACGGCCACCGTGCGGCCATCCATGCGTCGGCTCAGGCCCCGCGAATGCTGGGTGCGCCAGCCGCGCCGAGTGAACGCGACCATGCCCGGCACCACCAGCTTCTGGGCAATGCGCTCGCGGCGCGGCAGCGATTCCGGACCGTCCTCGGTCAAGGCCCGAGTCAGGCCGGTCATCGCCTGATCGCCGAGCCGTTCGGCCCAGGGCTTGAGCAGCGGCGCGATCCGCGCCGGCACGCTGTCCCAGCTCATCACCGCCTCATAGCGCAGCCGCGTCTGCGCCGGGCCCAGCGACTCGAAATTCAGGGTGTCGACCACCGTGAAACCGGGGCCGCTGCCTTCCAGCACCAGCCTGCGGTTCTCGTCGCGTTCCACCAGCCGATACGCCGCCGGCACCGAGCGGCCGAGCACGTTCAGGCGCAGCGCGAACTCGGAACCTGCACGCGCTGCGCCGGGCGTGGTCTTGTCGGCTGCGAAGACACCGGGGTCCCACTGCTCGGTGGTCGAGAAATCGGCGAGGTAGCGGAAGCAGTCGGCGACCGGGCGGTCGAGCACCAGCTCGCGAATCAACGGCAGGGTCAGCATGGCGGGCAGGCGGTGATCGTTGCGGGTAGCGGAACGGCAAGCCTAGCCGTAGCGGCGGTCAGGCGTGATGAGCGCGGAGATTCTTGAGCCGATACGCCAGCTGCGGCCGCGTGATCCCCAGCGCCCGTGCCGCTGCCGACAGATTGCCGCCGGCCTGATCGACCGCCCGCTCCATCATCAACCGCTCGACCTCGTCCATCGACAGGCCGGCGGACGCCGCCAGCAGATCGGCCCGCGCATCGACGGCCTTGGCCGGGGGTGCATCGGCGATCGCGGCGTGGCTGCTGACCCGCAGGCTGCCGCCGCGATCGAGGCCGAGGCTGGCACCCATCTGTTCGCCGCCGGAGAACAGGTGGAAGGCGTCGATCGCGCCGCCCTCGGGTGCCAGGATCATGCCGCGTTCGACGATGTTTTCCAGCTCGCGGATGTTGCCCGGCCAGGCGTAGCTGAGCATCGCGTCGATGGCGCGGCCGGTGAAGCCGGTGACGCTGCGGCCGTTGCGCTGGTTGAACTTGCGCAGGAAGTGATTCATGAAGATCGGGATGTCCTCGCGGCGTTCTCTGAGCGGCGGCACGGTGATCGGGAACACGTTGAGGCGGAAGAACAGGTCTTCGCGGAACCGCCGCTCGCGCACTTCCTCGCGCAGGTTCAGGTTGGTGGCCGCCACCAGCCGCACATCGACCTTGTGGGTGCGGGTGCCACCGACGCGCTCGATCTCGCGCTCCTGCAAGGCGCGCAGCAGCTTGCCCTGCGCGGTCCAGCTGAGGATGCCGATCTCGTCGAGAAACAGAGTGCCGCCGTGGGCGCGCTCGAAGCGGCCGGCGCGGGCGGTGGAGGCACCGGTGAAGGCGCCACGCTCGACCCCGAACAGCTCGGATTCGATCAGGTTCTCGGGGATCGCCGCGCAGTTGATAGTGATGAACGGGCCGCTGCCGCGATTGCTGACCCGGTGCAGGCTGCGCGCCAACACTTCCTTGCCGACGCCGCTTTCCCCCAAGAACAGTACGGTCGCCTGGGTGTCGGCGACCCGGCGCACCATGTGGCAGGCGGCATTGAAGCCGGCCGAGGCGCCGACCACGTCGGTATCGCCGAGCAGGTCCTGCGCGGCGCGGCCAATCGGCTTGGCGGCGGCGAGGCCGGCAGTCAGTTCGTCGGCGCGCAGGAACGCGAGATCGCCGGCGGCATCGCCCCAGGCCTCGACCGGCTTACCGACGATCCGGCAGTGCGGTGCGCCCTGCGCGCTGCATTCCACTTCACGGAACAGCACCGGGCGGCCCATGAAACGGCTGCTGAAGCCGGAGGCGTAGCCAATCTGCTGCCAACAGACCGGCTCGCTGCCGATGCCGTACAGGCGGATGTGTTCTTCGGCTTCGGCCGAGCCATGCCAGAGGAATTCGCCATCGAACTGGCCTTTTTCCTCGTCGACTTCCATGCGCACCGGCTCGACTCGCGCCGTGCCTTCGAGCATGTGCAGCTGAGGTCCGCCGAATACCGCGAAACCGGCGCCGCCGGCCTCGCGCAGCTTGCGCGACAGCTCGGCGTCGTGGGCGCCGGAGTTGTAGCCGATACGGGTCAGCAGGCCGCGGGCGCGGTCGGTGCCGAGGCTTTCGATCAGCTCGCGACGCAGCACGCCGAACGCCGAGCTGTGCATCAGCAGCATCCGCTGGTCGTCGAGCCAGATTCGGCCTTCTTCGGGCAGGAAGCGGACTCGGGCCAGCAGGTCGCCGACATCGGGGTAATGCAGCGCGGCAGTGTCTCCCTGGCGGGGTGGCAGCGACATGTCTGGCGGCTCTCTGCGCAGTCGATTTGATCAGGAGATTAAGTCATTTGATCAGGCGTGCTGGATGTGATGACGGTGAATTTGATCAAAAGATTAAAACAATCTTGATCCAGCATGCCCGTGCCGATCCGGCTGCTGTCTTGTGAAAGATAGAAAATCGTATTGATGACAATGGCTTGAAAGCGATACTTGGGCTGGATTCAAGTTCATCCAGGCACTGGCACAGTCGGTGCAATCTTTCAGGCACGACGTCAGGCCAAGACCTGACCACCGGCAGCGCCGCAGGCGGGCCGCGATGTGCACTGGAGCGAGACGATGACCGTGGTGCCCTTGTACCCCGAGCGAACCGCGCTCGGGTCTCAACAGCGCTATGTGCGCCTGCGCGAGCAACGCGCCGATGGCTTCGTGATCTTCGACTTCGCGATCGGCGATCCGCAGCTGTCCTGCGAACTGATCCTGCCGCTGGCCGCCTACGAAGAGTTCTGCACCAGCAACCACGTCGTCCATCTGAACGATTCCCAGGCCGCGCAGATCGACCGCGAAGCCCTGAAGTGGCGCTACGGCCAGCCCGGCGTCAGCGAATAAGCAACGAACACGAGGAGAGCCCCATGACCGTCGAAATCAGGACCAAGAGCGTCAAGCCACTCAGCTTGAGCTTCGGCCACTTGCAGCGCCGCTTCGGCGACAAGCCGGCGACCCGCTATCAGGAAGCGACCTACGACATCCAGTCGACCGCCAACTTCCATTACAAGCCGCTCTGGGACCCGGAGCGCGAGATGTTCGACGCGCGCCGCACCGCCGTCACCATGAAGGACTGGTATGCGTTGAAAGACCCGCGTCAGTTCTATTACGGCAACTACACGACCACCCGCGCCAAGCAGCAGGACGCCATCGACCGCACGCTGGACTTCATCGAGAAGCGCGATCTGCTGCGTGCGCTGCCGGTCGATGTCCGCGACCTGATCGTCCACGCCATCGTGCCGCTGCGCCATTACGAGTGGGGTGCCAACACCGGCAGCGCCCATGTCGCCGCCTACGGCTACGGCACCGCGATCACCTCGCCGGCAATGATGAACACCATGGACCGCCTCGGCATGGCGCAGCACATTTCGCGGATTGGTCTGCTGCTCGACGGCAACAGCGGCGATTCGCTGTCGGCCGCCCACGCGCTATGGACCGACCATGCCGACTGGCAGGGCTTGCGCCGCGAAGTCGAGCGGATGTTCGTCACCCGCGACTGGTTCGAGGTGTTCGTCGCCCAGTTGCTGGTGGCCGATGCACTGGTCTATCCGCTGTTCTTCCAGCACATCGACGCGGCGATTGCCGGTGGAAATGGCTCGGCTCTGTCATCACTGACCGATTACCTGATGCGCTGGTTTGATGAAACCGCGAAGTGGATCGACGCCGTGATCAAGACCGCTGTCGCCGAGAACGCCGACAACAAGGCATTGATCTCCGGCTGGGTGCTGACCTGGCGCGATCGTCTGGTGCCGGCGCTGACGCCGATCGTCCAGCACGCGCTTGGCAACCAGTCCGAGGACGCCGTGGCCGCAGTCGTCGCGGCGTTCAACAGCCGCGCTGCAAAACTCGGATTGAGCGTCTGACATGGCCACTACCAGCACCCAGCCGGTCTTCATCGCGCTGCAGGCGAACAACGACACCATGCCGATCATCGAAGCGATCCGGCAGGACAATCCCAATGCGGTGGTTCACGAGTACCCGGCGATGGTCAAGATCGACTGCCCGGGACGCCTGGTGATCCGTCGCGAATCGGTCGAGGAACATCTGGGCCGCGACTTCGATCTGCGCGAGATCCAGATCAACATGATTTCCATTGCCGGCAATGTCGACGAATCCGACGAGGAGTTCGTGCTCGAGTGGAAGACCCATTGATGAACACACTCTCCCCAACGTCATACCGGCGAAAGCCGGTATCCAGAGCCCTGAATGCGGACCAGTTCCGCGCACTGGATTCCGGCTTTCGCCGGAATGACAAATAGACAAATTCCTGCCTCAACTGAACCGGAGAAACACCATGGCCGCCGAAGGCAACGCAAAGCCCGCAAAGAAGCTCAGCCTCAAGGAAAACTACGCGCTGCTGACGCGCGGACTCGGCTGGGAGCCGAGCTACGAGAAGAAGGAAGATATCTTCCGCACCATCGACTTCGAAGGCGTGGTGATCCACGACTGGGACAAGTGGGAAGACCCGTTCCGCCTGACCATGGATGCCTACTGGAAGTATCAGGGCGAGAAGGAGCGCAAGCTGTACGCGATCATCGACGCCTTCCAGCAGAACAACGGCCAGTTCAATGTCACCGACGCCCGCTACGTGCAGGCGCTGAAAGTGTTCATCAACGGCATCACCGAACTGGAATACTTAAGCCATCGCGGCTTCAACATGCTGGCCCGCGAGTTCCCCGGCGTCGGCCCACGCATCGCAGCGCAGATGCAGTCGCTCGACGAGCTGCGCCACGCGACGACGCAGATCCACACGATCAGCCAGTACGCCAAGTACTTCACCGGCATGAACGAGTTCCCGTACCAGTTCGATCGCGTCTGGTACCTGTCGATTCCGAAGTCCTTCTTCGAGGACGCAGTGACTTCGGGGCCGTTCGAATTCATCGTCGCGATCTCGTTCGCTTTCGAGTACGTGCTGACCAACCTCGCGTTCATGCCCTGGATGTCGGGCGCTGCCTTCAACGGCGATATGGCCACGGTCAGCTTCGGCTTCTCGGCGCAGTCCGATGAAGCGCGACACATGACCCTCGGCATCGAGGTCATCAAGTTCCTGCTGGAACAGGATCCAGCCAATGTGCCGCTGGTCCAGAAGTGGATCGACAAGTGGTTCTGGCGCGGCTATCGCCTGCTGTCGCTGCTGGCGACGATGATGGATTACATGCTGCCGAAACGGGTCATGGCCTGGAACGAGGCCTGGGAAATCTATTACGAGCAGAACGGCGGTGCGCTGTTCGCCGATCTCGCCCGCTACGGCATCAAGCCGCCGAAGCGCGCCCCGGAAACCATCGCCGAGAAGGGCCACGTCGCTCACCAGATGTGGAGCGTGTTCTACGCCAACCGCGATGCCGTCGGCTTCCAGATGTGGCTGCCGTCCGAGGAAGAGATGGCCTGGATGTCCGAGAAGTACCCGGACACTTTCGATCAGTACTACCGGCCGCGCTACGAGTACTGGAAAGCGATGGAAGCCGCCGGTACGCCATTCAAGAACACCACGCTGCCGCAGCTCTGCCAGGTCTGTCAGTGGCCGTGCCTGTTCACCGACAGCGGTGACCCGACGACGCTGTCCCTGCGCGAAACCGAGTACCAGGGCCAGACCTTCCACATGTGCTCGGACGGCTGCAAGGACATCTTCGACGACACGCCGGAGAAGTACGTGCACGCCTGGCTGCCGGTGCACCAGATCTATCAGGGCAACTGCTTCCTGCCCGGCGTCGATCCGACCGCGCCGGACTTCAACCCGATGTACGAGGCGCTGCGCTACATGGGCATCAAGCCCGGTGTCGACAATGGCGACTTCAAGGGTGGTGCCGATGCGACCAACTGGGAGAAGTGGACTTCGCGGCCTGCGAACATCCACGAAGGCGCTTATACGGACGCCGTTCGCGACAGCCACATCAAAAGTTAAACGCAAAGGCGCAAAGGGAAAGAAAGGACGCAGAGAAAATCTATTCGTAAGTCCTGTGCCGACAAGCAACTCATGACGGCATTCCGATTTTCCCCAATCTGTCCTTTGCGTCCTTTCTGTTGACTTTGCGCCTTTGCGTTTCACGTTTGATTTTCGCTTCAAGACAACCCGAGCAACCGAGTACCAAGCCATGCCGATCAAGGCCATCACGCCGGACTACCACGGCGATTTCAAGGACGGTGTCGAGAAGTTCAACGGCAACCAGCTGGTCAACATCCACTGGGAGAAGCACCTGATGTTCGCCTGGCCGATGTGCGTGCCGCTGCCGCCGGGCATGCCGTTCGGCGCGCTGATCGAAGGCGTGCTGCCGGGCATCTTCGGTGCGCATCCGAATTTCAAGCAGATCGACTGGAATGCTGTCGAGTGGAAGACCTCCAAGGGTCCGTTCAAGCCGGACCTTGCGAAGTCGCTGAGCGACAACGGCATCGGCCACAAGACCACGATCAGCTTCCGGACGCCGGGCTTGAATGGGGTCAACGGCAACGCGGTCTGCTGATCCCTGCGTAGGGTGGGCAGGCTTCATCTGCCCACCGATTCGCCCATGTCCACCCCTTGCGCGCCGCGTGGGCAGATACAGCCTGCCCACCCTACGAAAAGCCATGAGCTACGAACTGACGATTGAACCCCTCGGCCAGACCATCACGGTCGAAGACGAGCAGACCATCCTCGACGCCTGCCTGCGCGCCGGCATCTGGCTGCCTCACGCCTGCTGTCACGGCTTGTGCGCGACCTGCAAGGTGCAGGTCATCGACGGTGAGATCGAGCATGGTGATGCGTCGCCGTTCGCGCTGATGGATTTCGAGCGTGACGAGCGCAAGACCCTGGCCTGCTGCGCGACGCTGCAATCCGATGTCACCATCGAGGCCGATATCGACGAGGAGCCGGACGCCGAGATCATCAAGGTTCGCGACTTCGAGGGCACGGTCAGCCGCATCGAAGACCTGACGCCGACCATCAAGGGCATCTGGATCAGCCTCGACGAAGCCATGCACTTCCAGGCGGGTCAGTACGTCAACATCAGCATTGGCGATCACGGCTTTTCGAGGCCGTTCTCGCTGGCCAATCAACCGTCGACGGCCGGGGAAATCGAACTCAATGTCCGCATCGTCCCCGGCGGCGTCGGCACCGCCTGGCTGCACAACGACGTGCGCGTGGGCAGCCGGGTGAAGGTCGCCGGGCCTTATGGCCGCTTCTTCGTCCGCAAGTCGGCACAGAGCGCCAGTCTGTTCATGGCGGGTGGCTCCGGCCTGTCGAGCCCGCGCAGCATGATTCTCGACCTGCTCGAAGCGGGCAGCACGGATCCCATCACCCTGGTCTACGGCCAGCGGGTGAAAGCGGAGCTGTACTACCACGACGAATTCGCAGCACTCGCCGAGCAGTACTCGAACTTCACCTACGTGCCGGCGCTGTCGAACGAACCCGAGGCCAGCGACTGGACGGGCTTCCGCGGCTTCGTCCACGACGCGGCCAAGTCGCACTTCGCGAACGATTTTCGCGGCTACAAGGCTTATCTCTGCGGCCCGCCGCTGATGATCGACGCCTGCATCTCCACCTTGATGCAGGGGCGCTTGTTCGAGCGCGACATCTATCAGGAGAAGTTCCTGTCGGCGGCTGACGCGCAAGCCGTGCGCAGCCCCTTGTTCAGGAAGATCTGAGCGCCGCAAAAGGGCTTCCCCGACTTAACGCAAGGGCCGGCCTGGACCACACTCGGACGCTTGACGACGTAGCCAGCAGAGCTTCGCGAACCACCGGTCCGAGGAGACCCATGACCATGCAAGCTGCCGGCGCCACCGTCGCGCCCGCCGTCACTCGCCTGACCGCCGATGACGCCACCCTGCGCCACTACTGCGAGGCCGGCGAATTTCCGGTACTGGTGATGACCGCCGCCCACCTGTCCGGCGATGCCTCGCTGCTGAAGCCGGAGTGGACACCGACCTATCAGCTGTCGAGCTACGTGAGCCAGTTGTCGCCGGAACAAGAGGCGGCGGGTCGCGCCCAGTGCTTCGAAGTGCTGCGTGCATTCCGCGACAGCGGCCAGCCGGTTCCGGGCCGTCCGGGCTACGACTTCATGCAAGCAGTGCTGGTCTGGATCTGCGGCCGCGACGCCGAACCACTGCAACGCCTGCTCAACGAACAGATCGTGTTCGGCGACGACGATCCGCAGCGCCCGACGTGGACCAAGGCGCAGCTGGCACCGGATCGCGCCTTCCATGTGGTGATCGTCGGTGCCGGCGAAAGCGGCCTGCTGACCGCGCATCGCCTCAAGCAGGCCGGCGTGCCATTCACCATCTTCGAGAAGAACGGCGAAGTCGGCGGCACCTGGCTGGAAAACAGCTACCCCGGCTGCCGCGTCGACATCAACAGCTTCATCTACAGCTATACGTTTGCTCAGCGCATCTGGCCGGAATACTTCGGCGCCCGCGACGAGGTGCTGGCCTATTTCAAGGACTGCGCGACGCTGCTCGGCCTGCGCGAACACATCCGCTTTCATTCCGAAGTGCTGTCCACAGTCTGGGACGAAGCCGGCTCGCAATGGACCGTGAAGGTCCGCGCTCCGGACGGGGAAGAGACGACTCAGGCCAACGTCGTGGTCAGCGGCGTCGGCCAGCTGAACCGGCCACTGTGGCCGAACATCCAAGGCCGCGAGACCTACGAAGGCCAGCACTTCCATTCGGCGCGCTGGGACTCGTCCGTCGATCTGAAGGACAAGCGCGTCGGTGTGATCGGCACGGGCGCCAGCGCCACGCAGTTCATTCCGCATGTGGCGCGCGTTGCGGCGAGCCTCGACATCCATGTCCGAACGGTGCCCTGGCTGCTGCCGACACCGCATCTGCATGCCCGAACCGAAGACGGCCTGCGCTGGCTGATGGCGAATGTGCCGAACTACATCCAGTGGCATCGGCTATTCACGTTCACGCCGCAACTGATCGGCTTCCTCGACAGCGCGACCGTCGATCCCGACTACCCGCCGACCGAAACTGCGATCTCCGCTGCCAACGATGCCGTGCGTCAAGCGCTGACCGGCTGGGCCGAAGCGCAGATCAGCGATCGCCCCGAGCTGCGTCCGCTGCTGGTGCCAAACGTGCCACCGGGCTCCAAGCGTTTGCCGCGTGACAACGGCACCTGGGTTGCGACCTTGAAGCGCGACAACGTCAAGGCGATCACCACGCGCATCGAGCGGATCACGGCCAAGGGCATCAGGACCGTCGACGGCATCGAGCACGCATACGACGTGCTGATCTACGGCACCGGCTTCAAGGCCTCCGAGTTCCTGATGCCGATGCAGGTGATCGGCCGCGAAGGGCGCGATCTGCACGAAGTCTGGAATGGCGATGCCCGTGCCTACCTGGGTGCCACGATCAGCGGTTTCCCGAACCTGTTCTGCCTCTACGGCCCGAACACCAATCTTGTGCTGCACGGTGCCAGCATCGTCTACATCTCCGAGTGCGCGGCGAACTACGTGCTCGACGGCGTGCGACTGCTGCTGGAGAAAAACCTCAAGGCGCTCGACGTGAAGCCGGAAATCTACGCGCAGTACAACCAGCGCATCGACGAAGCCAACGCGATGCGCGCCTGGGGCTATTCGAAGGTCAGCAGCTGGTACAAGAACGCCCGTGGCCGCGTCACCCAGAACTGGCCGTTCACTGCTCTCGAACTGTGGCGACGCACGCGGCAGATCGAGCCGAACGACTATCGACTGAACTGACTCCGCCATGGAACCGATCTGCGCCACGCTGACCGCCGAGGGCATCGAAGCCCACATCCGCGCCTACTTCGAGGCCTGCAATAGCGGCGACGCCGAACGGATCGCCGCCTACTTCGAGCCGGACGGCGTCCATTACTTTCCGCCCGGCATGTACGAGGGTCCGTTTCGCGGTGCGCTGACCATCGGCCGGCGCTGGCAGGCAGCGGTCGAAGCCTGGGGTTCTTACTGGACCGTCGACCAGGTGATCGTCGACGCCGCCACCCGCCGCGCGGCGATCGAGTGGTCGCATTTCAAGCGCCGCAAGGGCGTGCTGCTCAGGGGCGACGAGTGGTACCGCTATAGCGAGCGCGGCCTGATTCAGGACATCCGCGCCTATTACGCCAGCCCGCAGGACGCTTCGCTGGAACGACTGGAACTCGGCGGCTGGGATTACGCCGAGCTGGGCTATCCGCTGACGGCGCCGCCGGAAGCTTGAGGATGACTTGCTCCCTCCCCCGCACGCGGGGGAGGGTTGGGGAGGGGGCGTTTGACGTCAGCGCTGGGATCGAACGCCCCCATCCCGACCTTCCCCCGCAAGCGGGGGAAGGAGCAATGGCCGCGCCCCCCGAATCCAAGCAGCCTTGCCGCCACGCAATGCGCGCCAGCTCGAAACCGCTGGCAGCTGCCTAAACCACCGCAGCGCGAGCAGCGACCTCGGCGGCACGCGCCACGCTGGCCGGTGTCCCGGCGATCGCCCAGTCCTCGGGCGGAATCGGCCAGCAGCCCCCGCGCACCCGGCTGCGTTCGACGCCGAGACAGTCGACGATCAGCTCGGTGAAGCCGCTCAGCAAGGCATGACGCTCGGCAAGCGGGCGGCCTTCGAGCACCAGAAAGTGGAAGTACGGCGCATCGACCGCGCCGTCGGCAAGCCGCTTGCTGCCGACCATCACATGCCTTGCCGCGTAGGGCTGGATGTAGACGCGGACTCTTTCGACCGGGCTTTTCAACACCTCGCAGTACAAGGCGGTTGCGCGTGCCATCAGCTGGGTCTGCTGCGTCTCGCTGTAGGCCTCGGCAGCAAGATGGAAATGGATGATCGGCATGGTGATTCTCTTCGTGTAGTTACGGCAGGCCGCGACGGCGGCCGGCATCCATGAACAGCGTGCCGCCGGCCAGGGCATCGGCTTCCGGGGCCAGCAGCATTTCGATCGCCCAAGCGATCTGCTCGACGGTGGTGAAGGCCCCGATCGCCGACTCCGCCCGCATCTCGTCGAGCACCGCGTCGGCGCTGATGCCGTCGCGCTCGCCGCGTGCGCTGGCCACCCGGCGCAGGCGCTCGGTATCGGCCGGGCCCGGTGCCACCAGATGGGCGGTCACGCCCTTCGCGCCATAGGCCCAGGAATACTGGCGAACCAGATTGGCGAGGGCCGCATTGGCCACCCCGGCGGTCGCTGCATAGGCGGTTGGCTCGAAGCCGTAATGACCGCCAATGGCGACGATCCGCGAGCCGCGCTGCAATCGCGAATCGGCCGCGCGCACCAGCCGCATCAGGCCGCCGCACTTGATGTTGACGGCATCGACCACCGCAGCAGTGGGCGCGGTTGCGACCCCGCCGGCGGTAGCGACTCCGGGGCCGTGGACCAGCATCCGCACCGGGCCGTCAATTGCGGCACCGATGGCGTCGATCGCGGTGTCCGCGCCGATGTCGGCGACGCAGGCGACGAGATTCGGCGATTCCGTTGTCAGACTCGTCAGGCTGTCGGCACTGCGGGCCACGCAGATCGTGCGCAGCCCGCGTGCCGCAAGACGGCGCGCGATGACCTGACCCATCGCGCCAGTGGCACCGACGACGATGGCCGTTTCTTGTGGATTCTTCATTCGACTCGCAGAAACCCAGTAGGTCCGGATTCATCCGGACGCTTTATTCATGTCGGCGAAAACGCAGTCAGGATGAATCCGGACCTACGACTCAGGTCAGCACGTTCAGGAAGCTTTCACGCGGCGTGAAATCCTGCGAGAAGGTTGCCGCGCCGAGTTCGGTGGTGTCCCAGACCAGGGTCGGCGTGTCCGGGTAGTGGATGTAGCCTTCGGCGAACACTTCGTTGCGATTGCCGTTCGGATCGAAGAAATAGATCGTCGAGCCGCGCGTCACACCGTGACGGTTCGGGCCGACATCGACCGGCACCCGGTACTTGCCGATGCGGTCGGCTGCCTTGATCACGTCGTGCGCCGATTCGAGCAGGAACGAAGCGTGGTGGAACTTGTTCTTTTCCGGCTGAAGGACAAACGCGATGTCGTGCGGCGTGGTCGAGCAGCTCAGGAACACGGCGAGCGAAATCTTCGCTTCGTGATGGATGAGCTTTTCCGACAGATCGAACTCGAACACTTCGGTGAACAGCTGCACGCACTCGTCGAGGTTGTGGCCGCCGAGCAGCAGGTGATCGAGACGGTTGATGTGGAAGCCGCGCATCACACCGTCATCCGGCACCACCCCCGGGTTGTGCAGGCCCATGGTGTTGCCGATCTGATCCTTGTGCGCGTAAAGCTGCATCGTGTGACCGGACGGCAGCACGAACTCCAGACGCCGACCGCTCTTCGGGTAGACACCGGCTGCGATGTGCTTCACCGGCAGGCCGAAGGCTTCGATCTTCGGCGCCAGCCGGTCGAGTGTCGCGTCGTCGTAGACCTTGAATGCGAAGTAGTCCATGCCCGGACGATCGCTGGGCACCAGCACGATCGAGTGATGGTCGTGCTCGTCCCAGCACTTGTAGTAGACGCGGCCTTCGGCGTCTTCGAGCACTTCATGCAGACCCATGATGTGGTCGTAATGATGTTTCGATTTCTTCATGTCGGTGACGCGGATCGCGATCTCGCCGACTCTCAGGACGCCTCTCATTGCCATATCTTTCTCCTCTCACACTGGTGGCGTGCGCTTCGCGCACGAAGTCGAACCGTGCGCAAAGCGCACGCTGCAAACGCTCATGCCGCTTTGTCGTCGAACAGACCACGCTCGCGCGCCATGGTCAGCGCGGTGTCTTCGATCATGTCTTCCTGGCCACCGATCATCTTCATCCGCCCCAGCTCCACCAGGATGTCGCGCGCCGGAATGCCGTACTTCTTCGCGGCGCGATCGGCATGCAGCAGGAAAGTGGAATAGACGCCCGCGAAGCCGATGGTCAGCGACGAGCGATCGACGCGGACGATGTGCTCCATCATCGGGAAAATGATGTCCTGCGTCAGGTCCATCAACTCGAAAAGCTTGCAGCCGGTCACGATTCCCATGCGGTCGCAGACGGCAACGAACACTTCCAGCGGCGTGTTGCCGGCCCCGGCCCCGAGACCGCCGACCGAGGCGTCGATGCGGCTGGCACCTTCCTCGATCGCCGCCAGCGAATTGGCGATGCCCATGCCGAGGTTGTGATGGCCGTGGAAGCCGATCCCGGTTTCCGGATTCAGCACGTCGCGCAGTGCGCGGACGCGGACCCGCACATCCTCCGGCAGCATGTAGCCGGCGGAATCGGTGATGTAGATGGTCTGGGCGCCGAAGCGCTCCATCATCTTGCCCTGCGCGGCCAGCCCCTTCGCATCATTGAGGTGGGCCATCATCAGGAAGCCGGTGGTGTCCATTCCGAGCTTGCGCGCGTAGGCGATGTGCTGCGGGCTGGTGTCGGCCTCGGTGCAGTGGGTGGCGACGTGAACGCTGCGCACGCCGTGATCGAAGGCGCTTTGCAGTTCCTTCATGGTGCCGAGGCCGGGAATCAGCAGGCAGGAAATCTTCGCCTGCTTCATTTGCGGGCAGACCGCATCCCAGTAAGCCTCGTTGGAATGCAGCGCGAAACCGTGCTGAAGGCTGTTGCCGCCAAGGCCGGCCCCGTGGGTGACCTGGATGTAGGGCACCCCGGCAGCGTCGAGTGCGGTGGCCACCTTGACCATCTGCTCGGTCGAAATCTGCTCGCGCTTGGCGTGCATGCCATCGCGCAGGCTCATGTCGTGAAGAATGACCTTGCGGCCGGCGAGCGCGCTCAGTGGCGTGTTTGCGGTGTCGTTCATCGTGGTGGTGTCCTTCAGGCGGCTTCGAGCACTGCTGACAGGCGAATGCGGCCGCTGGCGATGCCTTCGGCGAACATCTCCGCCGTGCGCGTGGCAGCGGCAGTCATGATGTCGAGGTTGCCGGCGTAGGTCGGCAGGTAGTCGCCCAGGCCTTTCACTTCCATGAACACGGCGACCTTGTTGCCGTCGAATACCGGGCCGTTGACCAGGCGATAACCGGGCACGTACTTCTGCACTTCGCCGATCATCTGCTGCACCGATTCGCGAATCCGCGCCTCGTCCGGCGCGTCATCGGTCAAGCAGTAGATGGTGTTGCGCATCATCATCGGCGGCTCGGCCGGATTGACCACCACCAGCGCCTTGCCACAGCGCGCGCCGCCAACCACTTCGATGGCATTCGAGGTCGTGTAGGTGAATTCATCGAGATTGGCGCGGGTGCCGGGGCCGATCGACTTCGAGGCGACACTGGCGATGATCTCGGCATAGCTCACGCCCTGCACTCTCGACACGGCGCGGACGATCGGGATCGTTGCCTGGCCGGCGCAGGAAATCATGTTGAGGTTCATCGCCCCCTTCGCGGCGTGCTCGGCAAGATTCACCGGCGGCACGCACAGCGGGCCGATCGCCGCCGGGGTCAGGTCGATCATCATCACGCCGAGCGCAGTCAGCTTGTCCGAGTTCGACTTGTGCACATAGGCCGAAGTCGCATCGAACGCGATCTGGATGCCGTCTTCGAGCACATGCGGCAGTAGGCCGTCGACCCCTTCGTGGGTCGTCTTCAGACCCATCTCGCGAGCCATCTTCAGGCCTTCGGAGTTGGCGTCGATGCCGACCATCCACACAGGTTCGAGCAGCGGCGAGCGCTGGATCTTGTAGATCAGATCGGTGCCGATGTTGCCGGAGCCGATCAGCGCGCAACGAATCTTTTTCATGATGCCTTTGCCTCCCGATGCAACTGGCCGTTGACGCCATTGAGACTCGCCGCCGGCATCTTGCCGTTCTGCGAAGCAGTGACGCCGCCTACCGAAAAGTCTTCGCCGCCCATCTCGTGGATCAGGATGCGGACGTTCTCGGGCTTGACGCCGAGCACCTCGACGACGGTCTCGGTGACGCGCCTGGCGAGTGCACGCTTCTGCTCGACCGTGCGGCCTTCGAGCAGGTTGAACTGGATGATGGGCATCGGGGTTCTCGGGATGGGGATTCAGTGACTCTCGACGGCGGGTGTCGCGTAGACGCGACGACTCGCGACCGGCGCCGGTCCTTCGGCGTCGATCATCTTGCGCAGCAGTCGGCGAACCTTGATCGGGCCGGCGTCGTTGCAGATCAGCACCGGATGCAGGCCGAAGAAATCATCGGTGCCCATCTCGGCATGCACGGCTTCGATGACCGGTCCGTCCTCGGTCTCGAAGGCGGCATGCATGGCCTGGATCTTGGCCTTGTTGTAGTCGGCGTCTTCGACCAGATGATTGCGCCGCGTGGCGAAGAAGTAGTGCGTGGTGTCGGCGCTTTCCGGGGTGCAGGTGTGCAGGTCGTACTGGCCGATGCAGTCGACGAGATCGAGGTTCCTGCTGTCGTCCTGCACCGCGCCGACCGACAACTGGATGTTCGCCGGAGCCGTCCAGGTGATCTCGAAGTAATGGCGGGCGGGGCCCAGCGGCTCCGGCATGAGCGGCGAAAAGATCATCAGCGGTGGCTGCTGCGTCCACTCGGATCGCGAGGTGATGGTGGTCGCCGTCTCGGTCAGCTTCGGGGTCAGCGGCGACAACTGGCCGCGCGTGGTGATCATCTCGCCATGCACATGATCGATATGGCTCAAGTCCATCACGTTGTCGGTGATCAGCTCGTAGTTCGCCTTCATGTGCATGTAGGTCGCGCCGAAGGCATTGGGATGGCCTTCCTCGAGCGGAGAAAAATCCGGCAGCTTCGCGGGATCGGCCGGTGCTTCGCCCATCCAGATCCAGATGAAGCCGTAGCGCTCCAGCAGCGGGTAGACACGCACGCGGGCGCTCGCGGGCGTGGCACCGTTGCCGTGCGGGTTCAGCGTGCAGCGGCCGGAGCAATCGAAGCGCAGCGCGTGATAAATGCAGGACACTTCATCGCCAACGCGCTTGCCGAGGTGCAATGGCGCGAAGCGATGCGGGCAGCGGTCGTGCATCGCCACCGGCGTGCCGTCCTGCTTCCGGTAGATCAGGATCGAGGTGTCGAGAATCTTGCGGTGGAACAAGGCTGTCGCGTCGACCTCGGTCGAGATGGCGGCAACGTACCAGGCGTTTTGCAGGGCTTTCATCGGGCGTGCTCCGGAAGATCAGGTGAGTGCGGCTTCGGTATCGGCCGGCCGGAAGGCGGAACCGGCTTCGCCGGCCAGCACTTCATCGAGCAGGCGCAGCATCCGCGACGGACCGGCGTCGTGAAGGATCGACACCATCGGGAAGTTCGGCTTTTCCTTCATGCGAATGTGCTGCGCTTCGAGCACGTGGCGGTCTTCGAGGAAGGCAATGTCGAGCACGTCGCGCAGCAGGTCGGACAGGCCGGGGAATTCGAGATCGGCCCGCGAGCCCCAGGAGAAGTAGTACTCCACCGAGTCGGCGTTGTTCGGCACCACCGCCTGACAGGTGTAGGTGTCGGCGATCAGTGCACCGGTCGGTGCGCCTTCGCTGGCCCCGTTGGCGACGAAGGCCTGGAAGTGCAGCACCCAGGTGCAGGGCAGCGTGTGGGTGATGTCGAACGACAGGTCGAAGCGCGCTTCGGCCGGGAACAGGTGGCGCAGGAAGTTCGGCGGCGGCACGGCGCGGATCAGGTACTCGGTGCGGATCGCGCGTTCGCCGGTCGTCACCTTCGACTTGATGTGCGTGTACTGGTGGCGGGTTTCGGCATCGTCACCGCCGAGCGACTTCTGGTGCACCCAGGCGAGATGGCTCAGGTCGGCGAGATTGGCGATTTCCAGCCGGTAGTTGGCATCGACATGCATATGCGAAGTCTTGATCCTCCAGGCCGGATCGCCGGGGCCAATGGCGAATGGAATCAGCGCGACATCGGCCTTTTCAGCGACCCCCATCCAGACCCAGATCCAGTTGTCCCGCTCGACCACCGGAAACACGCGGGTGCAGGCCCGCGCCGGAATGCTGGCCTGCCCCGGTACTTCGGTGCACTGGCCGTCAGGGCCGAACTTCATGCCGTGATACATGCAGCGCAGCGAATCGCCTTCCTTTGCGCCCAGCGACAGCGCCGCCTGCCGGTGCGGGCAGCGGTCTTCCATCGCCACGATCTCGCCGCTTGGCTTGCGATACAGCACCACGCGCTCGCCAGCCAGCTGGCGCGCCACGATCGAGTTCCTGCCCTGGGTGACCATGTAATCCCAGCCAGCGCAGTACCACGCATTCCTCACGAACATCGCATCCTCCTCCTCAGGTATGCCGGCAGCTCTGTTGGCCACTCGGCGGCAATCGACGTCAATCAGACGAAGCGGAAACTGACGCTGCCCATGTCCTGGAAGCGCGCGGTGATGTTGTCGCCCGCCACCACCGGAATCGCTTCGGTGATGCCACCGGTCATCACGTAGCTGCCCGCTGGCAGCACTTCGCCGCGTTCGGCCAGATGCTTGACCAGCATCACGATGGCCTTGGCCGGATGGTTCAGCACAGCGGCACTGGCGCCGAGCGCCATGATTTCGCCGTTCTTTTCGATCACCACTCCAATCGTGCGCAGGTCCATCTCGCGCGGGTCACGCGGCCGGCCGCCGGTGACGTAACGCGACGAAGACCCGTTGTCGGCGATCACGCTGACCAGATCGAACTTGAACTTCTCGTAGCGCGAGTCGATGACCTCGACGGCCGGGATGATGTAGTCGGTGGCCGCGATCACCTGCTCGATCGTCACGTCACCGGACAAAACGGCCTTCATCACGAAGGCGATCTCGGCCTCGACTCGCGGGTGCACGAGTTCGGATGTGTCGATGGCGCTGTTCTCGGGCCGCGCGAAGCTGGCCATCAGGATGCCGAAGCTCGGCACGTCGACCCCCATTTGCAGCATCTTGGCTTTCGAGGTCAGGCCGGCCTTGAGGCCGACGCAGCGATCGCCGCGCGCGATCCAGCGGCGGCGCAGTTCGTCCTGCACGGCGTAGCTGTCTTCGATGCTCATCGACGGATACTCGTCGGTGAGTTTGGTCATGGTGGTCGCGCTGTCCTGGGCGTGCAGCACGCGGTCGGTCAGCTGGTTGATGACACTGGTATCAAGCATGTTTCAACTCCACGTAGGGTGGGCAGGGTTCATCTGCCCACGCGGTTCGCGAACTTCAGATGTCGGCGCACGGTGGGCAGATACGGCCTGCCCACCCTACGAACTAGACGAAGCGGATATCGCAGCTGCCGAGGCCGCCGACGGTGCAGCGCATGTGATCGCCGACAACGACTGGAATCAGCGAGGACTGCGAACCGGACAGGATCACTTCACCAGCCTTGAACGGAATGCCGAGCGCGCCGAGCGTGTTGGCTAGCCAGACCACGGCATTGACCGGCCCGCCCTGCACGGCGGCACCGGCCGCGGTCGAAAACAGCTCGCCGTTGCGCTCCAGCACCATGCCGGCTAGGTTCAGGTCGAGATCCGTGACCTTCTTCTTCGCCTTGCCGAGCAGATAGACGCCGCAGGACGCGTTGTCGGCGACCGTGTCCTGGATCTTGATCTTCCAGTCGGTGATCCGGCTGTCGACGATCTCGAAGCAGGGCACGACGTAATCGGTGGCACGGATCACATCGGTGGCGGTGATGCCGGGGCCGTTGAGATCAGCTTTAAGCACGAAGGCCACTTCGGCCTCGGCCTTCGGCTGGATCAGGCCGGCGAGCGACACGTCCTGGCCTTCATCAAAGGCCATGCCGGAGGTCAGCTGGCCGAAGTCCGGCCGGTTGACACCGATCATGTCCTGCACGGCTTTCGAGGTGACGCCGATCTTCTTGCCGACGATGCGCTCGCCGGCTTCGAGACGACGGGCGACGAAGCGCTCCTGGATACGATAGGCATCGTCGAGCGTGATCAGCGGCTCGCGCGCCAGCAGCGGCGCGACCGTGGCCCGCGTCAGCCAAGCGTTGTACAGCTCGTCGCCGTAGTGGCGGATCTGTTCGGGGGTGAAGCTGGTCTTGCCGTCCATGTCATCATTCTCGTTTTCGTGGGTCCGGATTCATCCGGACATCGCGTCGTTGGTTCGCGGGCTGCGTAGCCCGGATGAATCCGGACCTACAACTTGATGCAGATGTTGCGCAGCTCGGTATAGAACTCCAGCGAATGCACGCCGCCTTCGCGGCCGATGCCGCTCTGCTTGCTGCCGCCGAATGGAGTCCTGAGGTCGCGCAGGAACCATGAGTTCACCCAGGTGATGCCGACCTCGACCTTCGCCGCCACCCGATGGGCGCGTTGCAGATTGCTGGTCCAGATCGCGGTCGACAGGCCGTACTGGGTGGCGTTGGCCTTGGCGATCACTTCGGCTTCGGAGTCGAACGGGCTGATATGGCAGCAGGGTCCGAAAATCTCTTCACGGACCACACTTGCGGTCTCCGGCAGATCGGTCCAGATCGTCGGCTGCACCCAGGAACCATTGGCGAGCGCGCCCGACATTTGCGGCACGCCGCCACCGGTGACGATGGTCGCGCCCTCGGCCTTGGCGCGGGCGTAGTAGCTCAGCACCTTGGCCTGATGCTCCTTGGAGATCAGCGGACCGAGGTTGACGCCCTTCTCTTCCGAAGGACCGCACTTCAGCGCTTCAGCCTTGGCTTTCATCGTGGCGACGAACGCATCAAACAGCGGCCGCTCGACATAGACCCGCTCGGTGCCGAGGCAGACCTGGCCGCAGTTCAGGAATACCGAACGCATCGTGCCTTCGATGGCGGCATCGAAATCGCAGTCGGCGAACACGATCGCGGCGTTCTTGCCGCCGAGTTCGAATGACACGTCGCGGATGCCGTCCGCTGCCGCCTTCTGGATCGCCGCACCGGTGCGGGTTTCACCTGTAAACGTGATCGCGGCGACACCGTCGTGCTTGGTCAGGAACTCGCCTGCCGAATTCGGCCCGAGGCCGTGGACCACGTTGTAGACGCCAGGCGGCACGCCGACCGCGTTCATCACTTCGCCCAGAAGCGTCGCCGTGCCTGGGGTTTCCTCGGACGGCTTGACGATCACAGTATTGCCGCAGGCCAGCGCCGGACCGACTTTCCAGGTCATCAGCAGCAGCGGCGCGTTCCAGGGGCAGATCACGCCGACGACACCCTTGGGCACGCGGATCGCGTAGTTCAGGGCACCGGCGCCGTCCGGCGTCGGCGTCATGAAGCTTTCGGTCGCGACATTCTTGACCACGTCGGCGAAGATCTTGAAGTTGGCGGCACCGCGCGGAATGAAGGCGTGCTCCATCATCGACTTCGGCTGGCCGGTGTCGGCCATTTCGGCGGCGACGAAGTCGCTGAAACGGCGGGTGATCTCGTCGGCGACCTTGTGCAAGAGCGCTGCACGCTCGTCGATGCTCATCCGGCCCCAGGGGCCTTCCATCGCAGCACGACCGGCGGCGACGGCTGCGTCGATCTCGGCCTGGCCGCCTTCGTGGACGTGACCAATGAGGTGGTTATCGGCCGGCGAGCGCTTCTCGAAGGACTTGCCGCTGGTGCTGCCGACAAATGCGCCGTCGATGAAGTGCTTGAATTCCTTGAGCGCGGCGGCGGCAGTCGGAACGGGACCGGCAGCGGAGGGATCGTTGGCCATGAGTGGAGTCTTCGGGATCAAGGTTCAGGAATGGCATTCGGCGGACCGCAGCGGGCGAGCCTGTTCAGGCTTGCCAGCAATGCGGCGATATCGGAGTTGGCGGACGCGCCCGGTGTCGCGCGCTTGCCGATCGGGCGCAAGTGCAGGTCGGTCTCCGGATAGATTCGGCAGGCCAGCACAAAGCCCTTCGAGCGGCATTCGGCGCTGATCTGTTCCGCGCTCATCACGCCGCGCTCGTAGCGGCCGCTCAGCACTTCGATGCGGCAGACGCCGCAGCCACCGCTGCGACAGCCGACTTCGACGGCGGACGGGCGGCCGACCATGGCATCGAGCACGGACTGCCCGGCATGGCTGACATAAGCCTGCTCGCTGCCTTCGATGGTGATGCGATGCTGCATCGGCCGGCCTCTCTCCATGCACGTTCGGCGCAGCTCTCTGTGGAGTGCGTCCGGATCAGAAGGTAGGCGCGGCGGCGGGCAGGGTCCATTACTTTTCGATTGCGGCTGCGATACCGCATCGGTATCGTCCACCGTCTGATTCATGCACTGGAGATGCAGCCTTGAGCAGCCGGCTCGGTGCCATCGAGTTTCGCCACCTGCGCTATTTCACGGCCGTTGCCGATGCGCGCAGCTTTCGGGCGGCCGCCCAGCAGTTGCATGTGTCGCAGCCGCCGCTGACCCGGCAGGTCCAGCAGTTGGAAGAGTTGCTCGGCGTGGTGCTGCTGGAACGCCAGCCGCGCGGTGTCGAACTGACCGCCGCCGGTGTGGTGTTCCACGAGGAAGCCCGCAACCTGCTGGCGCTGGCCGAACAGGCGATCGACCGGACGCTGATGGCCTCGCGGGGGCAGTTGGGTCGGCTCGATGTCGGCGTCTATGGTTCAGCGGTGTTCGATGCCATTCCGCGCGTGATCCAGGCGTTTCGCCGCGCCCATCCCAAGGTCGAAGTGGTGCTGCACAACCTCGACCGCGCTGGCCAGATCAAGGCGCTGCGCGAGCGGCGGCTGACGGTGGGCTTCAACCGCTTCTTCGTCGCCGAGCCGGATCTGGTCTGGGACGTGGTGCTCGCAGAGGCGCTCAACGTGGCGCTGCCGGCCGATCACCGTCTGGCAACCCGCCGCCGGTTGACGCTGGCCGATCTGTCCGGCGAGCCGATGGTGGTCTACCCGCGCGCACCGCGACCGGGCTTCATCGACCAGGTGCTCGGCCTGTTCCATCGCCGCCACCTGACCGCGCAGGTCGTGCAGGAAGTCGATGATGTGGTCACCGCGATCGCTCTGGTGTCGTCCGGCGTCGGCCTGACCCTGGCCAGCGACTCGGCCCTGAACCTGCGCATGCCCGGCGTCGTCTACCTCCCGCTGGAAGTGAACGAAGCGCCGATCAATCTATGCATGATCCGCCGCCTCGACGATGACTCGGCGCTGCTGCGCGCCTTCATCGACGTGGTGCGGACGGTGCTGCCGCCGCTGCCGGCGTCCGAGCCGCAGCCGCGCTGAATTCAGCCCGGCAGCCAGCGCTGCACGGTGTCGGCGAGCCAGTCGCCAGCGTCGAGCGGCAGGTCATGGCCGGCGCTGGGATGGACGGCGATCGCGCGGTCCCAGGCGGCGGCCAGCTTCTGCGAACAGCGCGGATCGACCAGACCATCGGCCGCGCCATTGACGATCAGCAGCGGCACGTCGGGCGCGCTTCGCGGTGCGCGATAGCGGGCAGCAGCGGCCAGTTGGCGCAGGGCGTTGGCGGGTGAGACCGAATGGCTGAGCCGCCAGGCGGTCCAGTCGTCGAGCACGGTTTCGGGAGCGCTGCGGCTGGTCAGCTTCAGGATCGACCGCTCGATTTCGCGCGGCGCGGGCGGTTTCATCAGCATCCGCAGCAACGACGGCCAGACCGCCGGCCGCAGCCGCCAGTGCGGCGGGCTGAACGGCCGCAAGCTGGTGTTGATCAGCACGCAGGCGGCGATCTCGTCCGGATGCTGATCGGCCCAGGCGGTTGCCGCCATCGCGCCGAGCGACATCGCCAGCAGGCAATAAGGCGGCATCAAGCCGCGCCGCGCGAGTTCGGCGCGCGCGTGGTCGGCCATCGCGTCGACGCTCAGCGGGCTGTCCTCGCAATTCAGCAGGCCGTTGCCGGGGAAGTCGATCAGCTCGATTCGCGCGTTCGGGAAACGCTGCCGGAAAGTGTCCGGAAACGCGCCCCAGTGGCGGCTGTCACGCATCAGGCCGCGCAGGAATACCCAGGTTTGCCCGGCGGCTTCGGTCATGCCGGCAGGTGTCGATACCAGCGCGACAGCGCGGTGCGTCGATGCTGTTCGCGCGCTGCCGTGCTGCCCGGCAGCCAGCGCTGATGGCCGCTGGCGGCGCGGCTCAGGAAATCGAGCAGGGTGATGTGGCGGCGCATCACCCGGTTGACGCGGTGCTGGATCAGCGGGTTGAAGATGCCGAGCCGCGAAAACAACTGCTTGGGGTTCTTCTTGATCCACATCCACGAGCCCATTTCCAGGGTCAGCGGCAGGAACACCCGGTTGCCCGGGCGGCTGCGCGCGCGCAGGTAGAGGTGATCCCAGATGTCGCCATGCGTCAGGTATTGCAGGCTTTGCGGCTCGAACACGTAGGGATGATGGGCGTGGGTCTGCTCGAAGATCGCGTGCAGCGCGTGGATTTCCGCCAGGTGGTGGATCGGCTCGGTGGTATGCGCATAGGGAAACCAGATGCGGTCGTCGGTGCCGAAGCCGGAATGGCAGTCGACGGCGACACTGAAATCGCGATTCAGCAGCTCGGCTTCGACGAAATCGCAGAGCGCGCGCGCTTCCGGTTCCATCGGCGCGCCTTCGACGCCGCGATACCAGGGCATGCCCTTGGAGATACGCTGGCCGCCGATCAAAAACGGTACTTTCTCGCGGGCCTCGACGGGTGCGTTGCGCATCAGGTCCACCCCGTTGGGATTGGCCCGGGTGCCGAGCCAGAAGCCGCCCGGATTGACCAGCGGCATGAACACCAGGCGCACATGCTTCAACTGCTCGTGCAGGCTGTCGTCCCAGCCCAGGCGTTTGACCAGGTTGTGCAGGTAGGCGAGCACCACATCGGCCCCGACCCGCTCCAGTCCGTGCACGCCGCCGAAAAAGCCGACCGCCGGCACCTCCGGCGAAGGATTGCCCAGGGTCAGCGCATGCACCGGGAAGCGATGCGGCCCGGCCTGCACTTCGCAGACCACCCGCGCTTCGAGATGCGGCGCGCCCTCGTCGATCAGGTCCAGCAGTTCGGTGAGTTGCGGCAGCAAGGTGGCGGTCACGGGGTCGATGGTCGGGGGCGCGTCAACAGTACGTCCTTCATGTGTCGTCCGGATGAGATTTTCGGGCCGGGGGCGGACGATGAGGGCGTGGCTGGTCATGATTCGGCAACATCCCTGTCATGGTTCGGGAATAGTCTTCGCGTCGATACAAGTTCCGCGCCCGCCCCGGACAGGGTTCGGGCAGCACATGGAGAATCGACACATGGCTCGAATCGCAAGAAAGCTCGCGCTCCATCCCGGCCTGATCCTGGGCGGCGTGGTGGTGCTCGGCATGCTGGAATTCGTGGCCCTGCAGCGTTCGCAGCGGGCCAGTCGTCGCCGCAAGCCGGAAGCGCTGGCGCAGCAAGCGGCCTGAGGGGCCGCAGGGCACTCCCGGTTCGGCCCCAAGCCGCTGTAGGCTTGGCGACCGCCACCGGAAAGTGCCCATGACCACGCCAGCCGCTGCCCCTTTTGTTGCCGAGCAGGCGAACCCGCCGTCGATCCCGACCGTACCGCTGCTGATCGGCGGGGCCTTCGTCGAATCGCGCGCCACACAATGGCGCGATGTCGTCAATCCCGCCACCCAGCAAATCCTTGCCCGCGTACCGTTCTCGACGGCCGAGGAACTGGGCGCGGCCGTCGATGCCGCCCGGCAGGCATTTTCAAGCTGGCGGCGAACACCGATCGGTGCGCGCGCGCGAATTTTCCTGAAATACCAGCAACTGATCCGCGACAACATGAAGCCGCTGGCGGCGCTGCTGACCGCCGAGCAGGGCAAGACCCTGGCCGATGCCGAGGGCGACATCTTTCGCGGGCTGGAAGTGGTGGAGCACGCGGCGAGCATCGGCACCCTGCAGATGGGTGAACGGGCCAGCCAGGTGGCGACTGGCGTCGACACCTGGACGCGGCTCGAAGCGTTGGGCGTCTGCGCCGGCATCACCCCGTTCAATTTCCCGGCGATGATTCCGCTGTGGATGTTCCCGATGGCGATCGCCACCGGCAACACCTTTGTCTTGAAGCCCTCCGAACAGGACCCGCTGGTGACCATGCGGCTGGTCGAGCTGGCGCTCGAAGCGGGCATTCCGCCCGGCGTGCTGAACGTGGTCCACGGCGGCGAAGCGGTGGTCAACGGGCTGTGCGATCACCCGGACATCAAGGCGATCAGCTTCGTCGGTTCCACCCGCGTCGGCACCCAGGTACACCGCCGCGCCAGCCAGACTGGCAAGCGCGTGCAATGCATGATGGGAGCCAAGAACCACGCCGTGGTGCTGCCCGACGCCCATCGCGAGCAGACGCTGAACAATCTCGTCGGCGCGGCTTTCGGTGCTGCCGGCCAGCGCTGCATGGCGGTGTCGGCGGTGGTGCTGGTGGGTGAAGCCCGGACCTGGATTCCGCAGCTCGTCGCCAAGGCGAAAACGCTCAAGCTCAACGCCGGCCACGAGCCGGGCACCGATGTCGGACCGCTGATTTCCTGTGCCGCCAAGGCGCGCGTCGGCAGCCTGATCGAACGCGGCATCGCCGAAGGGGCGGTGCTGGCGCTCGACGGTCGCCAGCCGCAGGTGCCGGGCTACGACCAGGGCAATTTCGTCGGCCCCACGATCTTCTCGGGTGTGACCCCCGGCATGGCGGTCTACGACGAAGAGATTTTCGGCCCGGTGCTGGTGCTGCTCGAAGTCGAAACGCTCGACGAGGCGATCGCCCTGGTCAACGCCAACCCCAACGGCAATGGCACCGCGCTGTTCACCCAGTCCGGCGCGGCGGCGGCGAAGTTCGAGGACCAGATCGACGTCGGTCAGGTCGGCATCAACGTGCCGATTCCGGTGCCGGTGGCGCTGTTCTCGTTCAGCGGCTCGCGCGGCTCCAAGCTCGGCGACCTCGGCCCCTACGGCAAGCAGGCGATCAGCTTCTACACCCAGACCAAGACCGTCACCCAGCGCTGGTTCGATGACGAAACCCGCAGCAGCGGCGCGGTGAATACGACGATCAGCCTGCGGTAGGTGCCTTGAAGATCAGTGCTCATGACTAAGTGCATTGCAGAGCGACACCTACTCTTCTCCGTCAAAGGCGAGCCGGCTCGCTTCCCTCTCGTAATCCGGGTGTTTGCGCCGTACCAAGCGAAGGGAACAAACCCTGCGGTGGAGTTTGATGAAGAGGCTGCGGGCTGTACCGTTGAATTCGACGGCCTACCCAGCATGAAAGCTCACGAAATGTATGGAGCTGATTCTCTTCAGGCGCTTCAGCTTGCCGCCAACGTCGAACCGACACTAAAGAGCCTCGGCAAGAAGTACGACTTCTTCTTTCCCTCAGGGGAGAACTACTTTGACGAGTGGTCGCCAACTTGAGCGGGTAGAACACATATCCGGTGGTTCAACGCGAAGGCCAACAAGGCTGTCCGCGTTGACTCGGCGTTAGCCGACCGCCCGCGACAACTGCTCGACCAGAAAATCGACAAACACGCCGACAAGGCGCGGCGTGCGGGTGCCGCCGACGAACAGGGCGTGGATTTCCTCGGCATCGCCGGGTTTGGGCTTCGATCAGCGAGACCTAGGTGCTGGTGCTCGCGCTGAGGCGGCAGGGCGGCAATCTGCCGGCGCTGCATGAGCTGGCCTGCGCATCGACCTGCGGGGCTGTCTCGCTTCAACAGACCCGCCGCGTCGGCGAGAATGCGCGCCCCGCTTTCCCCGCCTGCCCTGAGCGTTTCGATGGCCGATCTTGCCGCTGCTGCTGACCCTGTCCTGTTCCGCGTCATCGAAGCCGCCAACGGCCGCCGCATCGGCATCGCCACGCTGAACAGCGAAAAGACGCTGCACGCGATCGGCCTGCCGATGATTCGTCCGCTCGATGCGCAATTGCGGGTATGGGCCGCCGATCCGGCAATCGCCTGCGTGGTGCTGCAAGCTGCGGGCGACAAGGCCTTCAGCGCCGGTGGCGATGTGAAGACGCTGGCGAAAGCCGTTCGTGACGCCGCACCCGGAACCTTCCCGAACCCGGCAGCGCTGGCCTTCTTCACCGAGGAATACCGGCTCGATCACCGGATTCACGTCTACCCCAAGCCGCTGCTGTGCTGGGGCAGCGGCATCGTCATGGGCGGCGGCATGGGCTTGTTCGTCGGCGCCAGTCACCGGGTGGTGACCGAGACCACGCGCGCCGCGATGCCGGAAATCGCCATCGGCCTGTTCCCGGATGTCGGCGGCAGCTGGTTCCTGCCGAAGCTCGGCACCAAGGCGGGCCTGTTCGCAGCCCTGACCGGCGCGCCGTTGAACGGGGCCGATCTGCTGGCGGCGGGCCTCGCCGATTTCGGTCTGCGGCAGGCGGATCGCGACGCGGTGCTGGCTTCGCTGACCGCCATCGACTGGACCGGCGATGCGGCGGCCGACCGCATGGCGCTATCGGCTGTGCTGGCGGCGCATGCCGAGGCCGCGGCTGGCTTGCTGCCGCCATCGAAACTGGCGGCGCAGGCTGCTGCCATCGACGCCATGTGTGCCGGCGATTCGTTCGCGACCGTGGTGGCCGCGATCACCGGCTACGCGGGCGATGACGTCTGGCTGCAGAAAGCCGCCGCCGCGCTGAAAGCCGGCTCGCCGACCACCGCCGCGCTGGTCTGGGCGGTGCGAGCGCGCGCCGCCGGGCTGTCGCTAGCCGAGGTGTTCCGCATGGAGCTGTGCATCGCCCTGCATTGCTGCGCCAACCCGGATTTCCCGGAAGGCGTGCGGGCGCTGCTGATCGACAAGGACCACGCGCCGCAGTGGTCACCTGCCGGGCTTGCAGAGATCGATCCGGCCCTGATCGCCGCGTATTTCGATGCCCCGGGCTGGGCCGCGCATCCGCTGGCCGATCTCGCCGTCTGATCGGCGTTTCGCAGCACCGGGGCACGGCAAGCGGTCCCGCGAAATGTTTTCCGCCGAGATGCGAGGCCCCTCGCATTTCGGGCCGGTCACGGCGCGGCGACTCGCTTTTAATGCAGGCACGTCGATCCGACGCCGCACCGCCTGCCTCCGGAGACCGCCATGCGTGCTGCCCACTTCCGCCTGCCCCTTGCCCCTCACGCTGCCCTTTTTCCGACGGCTGTCCCAGCCGGGTCGCCGCCGCCGCGAATGCCGGAAAGCGCCTCCCGGCGCGACGTGGCGATCGACTGGACGCGCTGCGATTTCAGCCACGGTCACGAGGGCGGCCGTGTCACTTCGCACTTCTTCAATGCGCTGTCGCTGTTCTTCCCGCTCGGCGAAAAGTTCTTCGTCCACAGCGTGCGTCATTACCGCCATGCGATCCGCGACCCGCGACTGGCGCGGGACGTCACCGTGTTCATCGGCCAGGAAGCGATGCACTCGCGCGAGCATCGCGAATACGTCGAGGCCATGCGCACGCAGGGCCATGACCCCGATGCCTGCGACGTGCGCCTGCTGGATCGGCCGCTGGAAGACGTGACCCCGGAGGAACGGCTGGCGATCACCGCCGCAATGGAGCATTTCACTGCGGCCTTGAGCCGCTCGATGCTGCTGACCCCCAACTTCGAGCAGGCCCCGGAACTGCGCAAGCTCTGGGTCTGGCATGCCTGCGAAGAACTGGAGCACAAGTCGGTCGCCTTCGACGTGTTCCGCGAACAGATCGGCGGCGGCTGGCGCGGCTACCGGATGCGTTGCGTCGCCGCCGTCACTGCCAGCCGGCTGTTCCTGCCGCAGTTGCTGGCCAACCACGCCCGGCTGCTGCAAGCCGACACCGGCTGGAGCCTGCTTCGCTGTCGCTGGGCCGCGTTCCGCCACGCCTGGCTGCTGCCGGGCGTGCTGCTGCGGCTGCTGCCGGACTTCCTGCGCTGGTTCAGGCCCGGCTTTGATCCGGCCGACGATGACGACCGCGCGCTGCTGGCCCGCATCCAGGCCGATCCGCTGCTGCGTCCGGTGTTCGCCCATGACGACAGCCGGGTGAGCGGGTCATGACGACCGCGCCCGATCAGAAGGTCAGGGTCCAGTACGCGGATACCGACGCCGGCGGCGTCGTCCATCATGCCGCCTGCCTGCGCTGGTTCGAGGCGGCGCGTGCGGAATGGCTGGGGGCACACGGCATCGAGGCTGCCGCCCTGCATCGCGACAGCGGGCTTGTGCTGGCGATCACCGCCGTGCAGATCGCCTTCAAGCGCCCGGCGATGCTCGACGACCGGCTGCTGATCCAAACCCGCGTGCTGACCGTTGGTCGCAGTTCGATCGAACTCGGTCAGCAGGCCATGATCGACGGCGTCCCCTGCATCGACAGCCGGTTCTCGCTGGTCTGCGTCGATGTCCGGCAGGGTCGCCCGGCGCGCTTGCCGGACACCCTGACCGATGCCGGCGCTCAGAACCCGGTCAGCGGATAAAGCAGGTACAGCCCGAGTGCCGCCACGCTGCCATGCCCGGCGATCAGGATCAGCGGGGTTGCGCCCTTGAACAGCACGCGGAACAGCAGCAGGCCGCCGGCCAGACCGCTGACGAACACGATCAAGGCCCACCAGGCCGCTTCCGGCGTGGCATCGCCCCCTTGCAGGTTGGCGTAGAACAGCAGGCCGCAGGCCGCCAGCCCGCCGATGCCGTGGCCCGGACCCATGAAGGACGGCGGGCTTTTGCCGAAGGCGATGATCGCGGCCATGGTCAGACCGCCGGCGGCGATCGCGGCGAACAGCAGAAATGCGATTTGCGTGAATGACATGGTTCTCTCCCTTGCGGTGACGATGAAGCCCGTTCTTCGCGGGCGTGGATGAATTCTGTACCGCCTGCCGAGCCACTGACCCGGCAACAAGTCGGGGGTCAGACCGGGTCGACGGTTTCCGGATCGCCAAACGTCAGGTGTTCCCACATGCGTTCATAGACGCGGCCGGCGACCACCTGCCGGGCGATGGTTTCGTCTCGCGAGAGCAGCGTGTGATCGCCGTCCTGGCCGAGGTTCATCAGTCCGGTTTCGACCCGCGCGGCTTCCTCCAGAAACCACGACAGCGCCACCGCTTCGATGAGATTGGCACCGACCACCACTGCGCCGTTGGCCCGCATCACCAGCGCATTGCCGGCACCGAGCGTGTCGGCCAGACGGGCGGCGGCGGCATCGTCGCGCAGCAGGCGCGGATCATCCCAGAGCACTGGGCCGGAACCGTCCGGCTTGGCGAAATAGGCGCCGAAGCCGTGCCGCGCACGCGGCGTGCGCTTGAGCAGCGCCAGCAGGCCGGTTTGCTGCGGCATGATCCGGCAGATCGCGCCGACATCGGCTCTACGCGCATAGACCTGCTGATGAATGCGCACCTCGCCGAGCACGCCATCCGGCAACGGCCCGCTGGTGCGGACCACGGTGCCGGTGTCGGTCGGCAGCAGCGCGCCCATCGGCTTCGCGGTGCAGACCAGAAAGTGCTCGGCATCGAGCCGGACGCTGCAATGCCCGTAGGCGTGAACGAGTCCGCTGCGGCCCAGCGCGCGAGCGGCCTGGCGCAGTGCGCGTTCGGTGTTTTCAGTTGCGACGGGGGTGTTCGGGGGCGTGCTCACGACATTCATTTCCTGACCGATCAAGAGGTTCGAATCGCAACTTACAATCCGTACAGCCGGAATGTTGAAAGCTGCGTCGCGAGATAGTACGGTACCTGCCTGAGCGGTGGCGAGATGGGAAGAACATCAAAAGCAACCGTTCAACGCAAAGGCGCAAAGAACGGCAAAGACGAGGACGCAAAGGAAAGCCAAGAAAGGAAAGCCAGAAGAGAAGGACAAGGATTGGGGTGAAAGCCTGCCTGCCGTTTCGATTGCTTTTCTTTCTGTCGCTGTTCTTTCTTTGTCGTTCTTTGCGTCCTTTTTGTCCCCTTTGCGCCTTTGCGTTGAACTTTTGATTTTGCTGTCGCCGTGGCAAGACCAACGAGACAAAACGACATGAGCCAGAAGATCCGCTGCGCGATCATCGGCCCCGGCAACATCGGGACCGACCTGCTGTACAAGCTGAAGCGTTCGGCTGTGCTGGAGCCGGTGTGGATGGTCGGCGTCGACCCGGAATCGGAAGGTCTGGCCCGCGCTCGCGAGCACGGCCTGAAGACGACTTCCGACGGTGTCGCCGGAATGCTGCCCCACGTGCTGGCCGACGGCGTGCAGATCGCCTTCGACGCGACCTCCGCCTACGTCCACAAGGCCAACTCCGATCAGCTCACCGCGCTCGGCGTGCTGATGATCGACCTGACGCCAGCGGCGATCGGCCCGTTCTGCGTGCCGCCGATCAACCTGAAGCGCCACGCCGGCAGCGGCGAGCGCAACGTCAACATGGTCACTTGCGGCGGCCAGGCGACGATCCCGATGGTCTACGCGGTGTCGCGCGTGCAGCCGGTCAAGTACGCCGAGATCGTGGCGACGGTGGCTTCCAAGTCGATCGGCCCGGGCACCCGCAAGAACATCGACGAATTCACCCGCACCACGGCGGCCGCCGTGAGGATCGTCGGCGGTGCCGAGCGCGGCAAGGCGATCATCATCGTCAATCCGGCCGAGCCGCCCTTGATCATGCGCGACACCGTGCACTGCCTGACGGTCGATGCGCCTAAGCAGAAAGAGATCGAGGAATCGGTGCGCGACATGCTTGCCGAAGTGCAGAAGTACGTCCCCGGCTATCGCGTGATGAACGGACCGGTGTTCGACGGCAACCGCGTCACCACCTTCCTGCAGGTCGAAGGCCTCGGCGACTACCTGCCGAAGTACGCCGGCAACCTCGACATCATGACCGCGGCTGCCGCGCGCACCGCCGAGATGTTCGCCGAAGAAATCCTTGCCGGCCGCCTTGCGCCGGCCGCCGCCTGAAGGACAAGACGCCCATGAATCTGAAAGGCATTGCAGTCAAGACGCATGACATGTCGCTGCGCGACGGCATGCACCCGAAGCGTCACCAGATCAGCATCGAGCAGATGCAGAAGATCGCCACCGGCCTCGACGCCGCTGGCGTGCCGCTGATCGAAGTCACCCACGGCGATGGCCTCGGTGGCGGTTCGGTGAACTACGGTTTCGCGGCGGCCAGCGACGAGGAATATCTTCGCGCGGTGATTCCGCTGCTGAAGAATGCCAAGGTCTCGGCCCTGCTGATTCCGGGCATCGGCACCGTCGATGACCTGAAGGTCGCCGCCGACTGCGGCATCCATACCGTCAGAGTCGCCACCCACTGCACCGAAGCCGATGTCAGCGAGCAGCACATCGTCGCCGGCCGAAAGCTGAACCTGGACACAGTCGGCTTCCTGATGATGGCGCACATGTCCGAACCGGAAGCGCTGCTCAAGCAGGCGCGGCTGATGGAGTCCTATGGCGCCCAGACCATCTACGTCACCGACTCGGCCGGCTACATGCTGCCGGACGACGTCAGCGCAAGGATCGGCCATCTGCGCCAGCACCTGAACCCGGAAACCGAACTCGGCTTCCACGGCCACCACAACATGGCGATGGGCGTGTCGAACTCGCTCGCTGCCATCGAAGCCGGTGCCCGCCGCATCGACTGCGCCTGCGGCGGCATGGGTGCCGGAGCTGGCAACACGCCGCTGGAAGTGTTCATCGCGGTGGCCAACCGGATGGGCATCGAGACCGGGGTCGATCTGTTCAAGGTCACCGATGTCGCCGAAGACCTGGTCACGCCGATTCTCGACTTCCCGGTCCGCATCGACCGCAACTCGCTGACCCTGGGCTATGCCGGCGTCTATTCGAGCTTCCTGCTGTTCGCCCGCCGGGCCGAGGCCAAGTACGGCGTGCCGGCGCGGGAAATCCTGATCGAACTGGGCAGGCTCAAGATGGTCGGCGGTCAGGAAGACATGATCGAGGACACCGCCATCAACATGGCGCGCGCCCGTGGTCTGCTCGCTGCCTGATCGCGTGAACAAGGCCACCACCACCTTCCGCGCGGCCCGCGACCTGTTGTTGCGCCACCGCAGCGACTACGCGTCCGCGATGCGCGAGTTCGCGTGGCCGCAGCTGCCCAGCTTCAACTGGGCGCTCGATCACTTCGACGATCTGGCGCGCGGCAACCACGGCACGGCGCTGTGGATCGTCGACGATCAGGGCGCGGAGCTGAAGCTCAGCTTCGATGAACTACGCGTCGCATCCGACCGCACGGCGAACTGGCTGCGTTCGCTCGGCGTGCAGCGCGGCGACCGCCTGCTGGTGATGCTGCCGAACCGGGTCGAGCTGTGGGAAGTGATGCTGGCCGCGATCAAGCTCGGCGCGGTGCTGGCACCGGCGACCCAGATCCTGTCGGTCGCCGACCTTCAGGACCGCATCGAGCGCGGCGAGATGCGGGCGGTGATCTGCGATCACGGCAGCACGCCCAAGTTCGAGGGCATCGCCGACGGAAGACTCAAGATCGTCATCGGTGGCGAGGCCGCAGGCTGGACTTCGTACGCCGAGGCCGCGAGCGCATCGGCCGCGTACACGCCGGATCGGGCAACGAAAGGCGATGACCCCTGCGTCGTCTACTTCACCTCCGGCACCACCTCGAAACCGAAGATGGTGCTGCACACCCAGACCAGCTACCCGGTCGGCCATCTGAGCACGATGTACTGGCTGGGCCTGCAAGTGGGCGATGTGCATCTGAACATCAGCTCGCCGGGCTGGGCCAAGCACGCCTGGAGCTGTTTCTTCGCGCCCTGGCAGGTCGGGGCGACGGTGTTCATCTACAACCAAGGGCGCTTCGATGCGGCCCGGACTTTGGCGACCATCGCCCGCTGCGGCGTCACCAGCCTGTGTGCCCCGCCCACCGCCTGGCGTTCGCTGATCCTTGAAGATCTGAAGGCCTGGCCGGTGCGCCTGCGCGAGCTGACCAGCGCAGGTGAGCCGCTGAATCCGGAAGTGATCGAGCAAGTGAAAGCGGCCTGGGGCCTCACTATCCGCGAAGGCTTCGGCCAGACCGAATCGACCGCGATGCTCGGCAATCCGCCGGGCCAGCCGGTGCGCTACGGGTCGATGGGCCGGCCGCTGCCGGGGTACCAGATCGACTTGCTCGATCTCGATGGCAAGGCAGCGAAGGAAGGCGAGATTTCGGTGCGGCTGGAGCCACGCCCCACCGCGATCATGGCCGGCTATGCCGGTGATGCAGCGAAGACGCAGAAAGCACTCGGCGGCTCGCACTACGGCACCGCCGATGTCGCGGCGATCGATGCCGATGGTTATTACTGGTACGTCGGCCGCACCGACGACGTGTTCAAGAGCTCGGACTACCGCATCTCGCCGTTCGAGCTGGAAAGTGCCTTGATCGAGCATCCGGCCGTTGCCGAAGCGGCCGTGTTCGAAAGCCCGGACCCGAAGCGCCTTAGCGTGCCCAAGGCCTGCGTGATCCTCGCCCCCGGCTTTGATCCGACTGCGGACACCGCGAAAGCGATCCTGTTGTTCGCCCGTGGTCGTCTCGCGCCGTACCAGAAGATTCGCGTGCTGGAATTCTGCGAGCTGCCGAAAACCGTTTCCGGCAAGGTCAAGCGCAACGAACTGCGCGCGACGGAAGCCGAACGTCGTGCATCCGGAACCCGGGGGCCGCACGAATATCTTGAAGCCGATTTCCCCGAACTGCTGGACCCGCGACGCGCCTGAGTCCGCCACCTGCGCGAATCAACGTCTGAACTGGAAACTGCCATGAACGCCCCCGTCAATCCCGATTCGAAGCCCATCCCGCTGTCCGAACTGCCGGTCGTCTGGACCGACAAGGAAAAGCATCGCTTCAAGGTGGCGCGGCGCAGCTTCGTCGATCCGGACATCCTGAAAACGGAGTACGAGACGATCTTCAGCAAATGCTGGCTCTATCTCGGCCATGAATCGGAGCTGGTCAAGCCGGGCGACTTCGTCACCCGCATCGTCGCCAAGCGCAGCATCCTGTTCACCCGGGATGCCAGCGGCAAGATCAAAGCGATGTTCAACACCTGTCCGCATCGCGGCGCCCAGGTCTGTCGCGAGCGCAAGGGCAACGCAAAGTCCTTTCAGTGCTTCTATCACGGCTGGGTGTTCGGCTCCGACGGCAAGCTCAAGAGCCAGCCGGGTGCCGAGTGCTATCCGGATGACTTCAATGCCGACGGCCAGGCCGATCTGGTGCCGGTGCCGCGTCTCGATTCCTATCGCGGCTTCTGGTTCATCTGCTTCGATGCCGGTGTCCAGTCGCTGCCGGATTATCTGGCTGGTGCCAAGGAGTGGATCGACATCGTCGCCGATCAGTCGGAAACCATGATGACCCTGGTCGGCGGCACACAGGAGTATCAGATCCGCGCCAACTGGAAGCTCTTGACCGAGAACTCGATCGACGGCTACCACGCGATCAACACCCATGCGACCTATGTCGATTACCTGAAGAACTCGCAGGGTTCGATGAGCCCGGTGCCGTTCGATGGCACCGGCTACGACCTCGGCAACGGCCACGCGGTGATCGAATACCGCGCGCCCTGGGGCCGTCCGGTTGCCCAGTGGATTCCGCTGTGGGGCGAGGAAGGCAAGGTCGAGTTGGAGAAAGTCCACAACCGCTTGATTGAGCGGTTCGGGAAAGAGCGTGCCGACCGCATCGCCTACTCCAATCGCAACATGTTCATTTTCCCGAATCTCGTCATCAACGACATCATGGCGATCACCGTGCGCACCTATTACCCGACCGCGCCGGATGCGATGCAGGTGTTCGGCTGGGCGCTGGCGCCAAACGAGGAAAGCGCCTGGGCGCGCAAGTATCGGCTATCGAACTTCCTTGAGTTCCTTGGCCCGGGCGGCTTCGCGACGCCGGATGACGTCGAAGCGCTGGAGCAGTGCCAGCGCGGCTTCGAAGCCATGCTCGAAGCGCCGTGGAGCGACATTTCCAAGGGCATGAAGAAGGAAAAGGTCAACTACGACGACGAACTCCAGATGCGCTCGTTCTGGACCCAGTGGCAGGCCGCAACCAAGGCCACCGCCGCGCCGAAGGGAGGTGACCGCTGATGAGCACGCTGACCATCGCCACCGTGACCCGCGAGCAGGTCGAGGACTTCATGTTTCTCGAAGCGGAAATCCTCGATGAATGGCGCTTGAAGGAATGGCTGACCCTGTTCACCGCGGACGCCACCTACAACGTGCCGGCCACCGACGTCGCCGCGAATGCCTCGCCCGACAGCGCGCTGTTCTATGTCGCCGACGATCGCTTCCGGCTTGAGCAGCGAGTCGAGCGCCTGCTGAAGCGCACCGCGCACGCCGAGTTTCCGCGCTCCAAGACCCGGCATCTGGTGTCGAATGTGCGCATTCGCAGCCGTTCGGAAACCGAGCTGGATGTCGGTGCTGCCGTGCTGACCTACCGGACCAAGATGGGGCTGACCGAAACCTACATCGGCAGCTATCGCTACCGGCTGGTGGTACAGGACGGGAAGCTCTTGATCCACGAGAAGCGCTGCATTCTCGACATGGATGGGCTGAAGCCCAACGGGCGGATCAGCATCATTCTTTGAGTCTTCAAGTGGCTCGAATGAATACGCTCTGCGGCCACTTCTTGCGATCAAGCCCTCTCCCCCCGGGAGAGGGTTGGGTGAGGGCGCTTCAGGTCTGGATGCGGTCAGCCGGAAGCGCCCCTCACCCCCAGCCCCTCTCCCGGTGGGAGAGGGGAGTTTCTATTTTCTTTGAGCCGTTCGGTACTTCGGAACCTCGCGCATGAACCCTCCCTTCCGCTACAAGCGCCTCGGCTACGTCGCCCTGAACGTCACCGATCTGGCTCGCAGCACCGTGTTCTATCGTGACCTGGTCGGTCTCGATGTCAGCGATGCGACCGACGCTTGTGTCGCCCTGCGCTGCTCGCGCGACCATCACGCAATGCTGCTCTACCCGGCTGCCACGCCGGGTTTGAAGCGCATCGCCTTCGAGCTGGATTCGGCGGCCGATCTGGACAAGGCGCGCGACTATCTGGTCAGCCTCGGGCTGGAAGTGGAGTCGGTGTCGGCCGAGGAGAAGAAGTCGCTGCGCCTGGTCGATGCACTGCGCTTCCGCATTCCCGGCTGCGGCCTGTGCATCGAATATTTCGTGCAGATGATGTTCATGGCCAAGCCGTTCGAAGCGCGGCTGGCGAAGATTGAGCGGCTGGGCCACATCGTGTTCAACGTCGCCGATTTCAATGCCACGGTCGGCTTCCTGAACGACGAACTCGGCTTCCGCACCTCTGACTTCGTG
Source organism: Nevskia sp. (assembly GCA_021732745.1). Lineage (GTDB taxonomy): Bacteria > Pseudomonadota > Gammaproteobacteria > Nevskiales > Nevskiaceae > Nevskia. Next base: position 275,921 of record JAKFUK010000004.1, read on the forward strand.
CCCGGCTTCGCGGCGTTCATGCGCTGCTACCCGAACCCGCTGCATCACTCGCTGGCCGTGCTCAGCGGTGCTGACGACCATCTGAACCACGTCAATTTCATGGTCAGTGACATCGACGACATCGGCCGCGCGATGAATCGCATGAAAGCGGCGGGTGTGGAGATCGTGTTCGGGCCGGGCCGTCATCTGCCGTCGGAAAGCATCTTCCTGTACTTCCTCGATCCGGACGGCATGACCGTCGAGTACAGCTTCGGCATGGAATGCTTCCCCGAGAACGGCGCCCGCGAAGCGCGGCTGCTGGAGCCGGTGCCGGCCACGCTCGACACCTGGGGCAGCGTCGCCACGCCGGCCTTTGGCAAGCTCGGCGCGATCGAGCAACAGGCATGAGCGAGCCACGTTTTGAAGGCCAGGTCGTGGTGGTCACCGGTGCCGGACGCGGCATCGGTTACGCCTGCGCCGAGCGTTTCGCAGCCGAAGGCGCGAATCTGGTGGTCGGCGATCTCGATCAGGCCCAGGTCGATGCGGCGGTCGACGAGCTGATCGCCGATTTCGGCGTTAAGGTGGTCGGCGTGGCCGGCGATCTGTCGCAGCAAGCGGTCGCGGAAGCGACCATCAAGGCCGCCATCGACCACTTTGGCCGCCTTGACGTGCTGGTCAACAACGCCGGCGGCGGCATCCTGCGGCCGTTCCTTGATCACACGCCGGAAACCCTGAAGGCGACCATCGACCGCAACCTCTGGACCTGCATCTGGTGCTGCTGGTACGCACTTCCCACGATGCGTGCGCAGGGCTACGGCCGCATCGTCAATCTGGGGGCCGACTCGGTGCGCAACGGCCTGTTCGATCACGCCGCCTACAACGCCGCCAAGGGCGGCATGCACGGCATGACCACCGGTCTGGCTCGCGAATACGCTCGCGAGGGCATCACCGTGAATACCGTCGCGCCCTGCGTGGTGCAGACCCCGCAGCTCGATGAAGTGGCGAAACGTGATCCCGAACTGGTTCGCAAGGTCATCGAGGTGGTGCCGATGGGACGCCCGGGCACAATGGAGGAAGTGGCGTCGATGGTCGCCTACCTCGGCAGCCGCGAAGCCGCTTTTGTCACCGGCCAGGTGATCAGCGTCAACGGCGGCACCACGATGCTTTGATGCAGCACTCGTCCTTCTCAAACTGATCCCATGACCCAGTCCGTTGCCACCATCGCCGAATCCGAACTGCTCGACGGCGAGATGAAAAGCGCCTTCCTGCCCGATGGCACCCGCATCGCGCTGTTCCACATCAACGGCGGCTTTTATGCGACGCAGGACACCTGCACCCACGAGAACGCATCGCTGAACGATGAGGGCACGGTCGAAGGCGATCGCGTGACCTGCACCTGGCATTACTGCGAGTTCTCGATCGTCACCGGCGAAGCGCTGAACTCGCCGTGCAGCGAGCCGCTGAAGACCTTCCCCGTGAAGCTCGTCGACGGCTACCTCCATGTCGAGTACTGAAGCCAAGCCCAAGGCCGCGCCGCGCAAGCGGCGCACGCAGGCCGAGCGCTCGGACGAGATGCAGCTGCGTCTGGTCGAAGCCGCCGCCACCGTGCTGCGCCGGAAAGGCTATGCCGGCCTGCGCACCGATGAAGTGGCGAGAGTCGCCAAGGTCTCGCGCGGCGCGCTTCAGCATCATTTTCCGAGCAAGGACAGCCTGGTCGTCGCCACCGCGCAGCATCTGCTGCAAGGCAGTCTCGAACGTGGCCAGCGCCGCGCGGCCAGTGCCGAGGCTGCACTCGATCCGATCGAAGCGATCGTCGCCGACGGCGTCGAATTCTTCCTCGGTCCGGATTTCGGCGTGGTGCTCGATCTGGTGCTGGCCGGCAGCAAGGACCGCAGCCTGAAAGAGCAGATCTACGGCCACGCGCGCAGCAGCCGCCTCGATGTCGAGGACGCCTGGCTGGCCTTGCTGGTGGCGCGCGGCGTGCCAAAGTCCAAGGCCGAAAAAATCATGTGGCTGACCATCAGCGTGATCCGCGGCCTCGCCGTTCGCGCGCTGTGGCAGAAGGACGATGCACTGTTCAAATCCCTGCTCGACGAGTGGAAGCTGATTGTCGTCGGGCACCTGAAAACGATCGGTATCGCAGCACCCGGAGAGACACGATGAGCCTGTGGCAGGATTTTCTCGGCAGCACCACGCATTACGTCGCGACGACAAATTTCGGCCGCATCCGGGTCGTCGAGGCCGGCGACAAGTCGAAGCCGGCGATCATCTTCCAGCACGGCATCGGCGGCCATCTGGAGGCCTACTCGAAGAATCTGGTGGCGCTGTCCGATCAGTTCCGCTGCATCGCTTTCGACTACGTCGGCCATGCGCTGTCCAGCCGCGTCGCGATGGAATACACGCCGCCTGTGCTCGCCGAGCAGTTGTGCGAGCTGATGGATGCGATGGGCATCGACAAGGCCCATCTGTCCGGCGAATCGCTCGGCGGCTGGGTGTCCGGCTTCTTTGCGGTGAAGTACCCGCAGCGGGTGCTGAAGCTGATGCTGAATACCGGTGCCGGCATCCCGATCGTCAGCGAGAAAGGCCGCGCCGACATGCTGGATCTCATGGAGCGCTCGAAGAAGGCAGCCGGTGTTGCGCCCAGCTTCGAGATGGTCAAGCACCGCATCGAATGGCTGATCCACCCGAGCAATCACGCGCGTCTGGTCACCGACGAGATCGTCAACCTGCGCCTGCATTTCTACCTGATGCCGGAAGGTCGCGAAGTCACGCCGATGGTCAACCGCATGCTGCCGCGCCACGATGAGTTCCTGGTGCCGCTGGAGCAGATCAGCCACGACACGATGCTGCTGTGGACCCGCGACAACCCGATCCACGATCTGGAATGCGCCCGCGCCGCCGTTGCCCGCATTCCGAAAGGCGAGCTGTACGTGATGGAAGCCGACGGTGCCCACTGGCCGCAGTACGAAGCGCCGGAGGAGTTCAACCGGGTTGCCCGCGCGTTCTTTGCAGGAGCCGCCTGATGGCCGTCTCTTCCGCGCGCGGCGTGGCCGTTTCGGAGACGACGAAGCTCGCCCGGCAACTGCACGAAGCCTACGGCAGCGGCCTGCCGATCGCCCCGATCCGCGATCTGCTGCCGCCGGGCGATGTGGCGGCGGCGTACCACATCCAGGAAGCCAATACCCGCAAATGGCTCAAACAGGGCCGCCGTCTGGTCGGCCGCAAGATCGGCCTGACCTCGGTGGCGGTGCAGAAGCAGCTCGGCGTCGACCAGCCGGACTTCGGCATGCTGTTCGCCGACATGGAAGTCTGCGATGACGAGCCGATCGCCAGCGGCCGCGTCTGCCAGGCCAAGGTCGAAGCCGAAGTCGCCTTCGTGCTGGACCGCGACATCACGGTAGAGCAGGCGACCATGGCCGACGTGATCCGCGCGATTGCCTACGCCGTGGCGGCGATCGAGATCGTCGGCAGCCGGATCGCCAATTGGGACATCCGCCTGGTCGACACCGTGGCCGACAACGCATCGAGCGGGCTTTACGTGCTTGGCAACACGCCGATGCTGCTTCCGGGGCTGGACCTGCGTGATTGCGCGATGCAGATGACGCGCGGCAGCGACGTTGTTTCCACGGGCGTCGGCCACGCCTGTCTCGGCCATCCGCTCAATGCCGTGCTGTGGCTGGCGCGGAAGATGGTCGAAGTCGGCCGGCCGCTGAAGGCGGGCGACACCATTCTGTCGGGCGCGCTCGGGCCGATGGTGGTGGTGCAGCCGGGGGATCGTTTCGAGGCGGTGATTGCGGGACTTGGCTCGGTCAGGGCGCGGTTTGCTGTTTAGCGTTCTGTAGGTCGGGCTTGAGCTCGACGGCGCCACCGCCCGCCGTAGGTCGGCAAACCTTTGCCGACGGTTTTGCCGAGTAGGGCGGGCCGCGCCCGCCTTTTGCGGCTAATTTCAGCCTGAGTAGGTCGGGAAAGCGGCGAGCAGTGCTCGCCCATCGCGCATCCCGACGGATTCGGTACCGCCTGAATTCCCTTTTGCTTTCGACGGCACCGAACTATTCCGCGCTTTCGCGCGGGTAACTTTTCCTTGAAACGCCCAAGGAAAAGTCACCAAAAGGAATGCGCCCCGTCGCCGCGTTGCTCAAAGGGGGATTTAAGGCAAAAGCCACGGCCGCGTCTAAAGCCACAGCCGCCGCGCTTCGCGCGGCGGCTGTTGGGCCGTAGGTCGGCAATCCTTTGCCGACATGGCGCGTAGCCGACCGCCCCCACCCCAGCCCTCCCCCGCAAGCGGGGGAGGGAGCCACTTCTGCTTTTGATTGGTTGTTGCCGTCGCCGTTGCTGCGGCTTTTGCTGTGGCTTCTGCTTCTCTTCCCCATTGCATGGCGCCGAGCATCGCAGCGATCGGAGGGGGCAGCGGGCATGGATGCCCGCTGAGCGATGTCGGGCCAAGGATGGCCCGTCAGCGCGGTACCCCGGAGAGCGCGAGAAGCGCAGGGCATCGACTCGCGCCTTTGTTTCATGCGAGTCGACGACATGCCTGGGCCGCCCTTCTTTGGTTACTTTCTTCAGCGGTTGAAGAAAGTAACTCGCGCGATAGCGCGAAAAAGTGCGATGAGGTTGAGTGCAAAAAGACGAAGCTGGCAACTAGGCAGAGTCAGCTGCCTGTTACTTAAAGCAATAGAAATCGCTTCACGAAAAGCGGCGGGTCGCGACCCGACCTACGAGCTACGAACTCTTGAACGTAACTAAACCACGGTCATGCTTTCCATATGCAGACACCATGAGGGTGACAAGCTCTGGAACGTCAAATATCGATTTGTACGGCACAAAAAAGGCCGGAGAATCCTTATGCACGCCGCAGTCATTTGCCTGCTTGTGAGGGATGGCGCGCACAAAATACTCCATCAAGAAACCCTCAAATAAAAAAAGAAATGTGTAATACGGACGTCCGTCGTACAGCCTGGGTATTGGGGATATGATGAGCTGTTCAAGACTCCCGCGAGAAAATCCCCCTTCTGCTTCACTGGTGACATCAATTAAGCGCGCTAACTTACACCCGAGGCGCAATGGGCCAAATGACTTTCCACTTTGCAAGGATGCTCTAGCTTCGTCTCTGCAAGCATCTGGGATTATTACTTTTGAGAATTCTGGTTGCTTCGAGACAGAAGCGCGCCATAGCAAAGATGTTAGAAAAAGCTTGAAGCGATTGTAGTCATGCGAACGAAATGTAATCCCGGCCTCATGTATGTTTGTCTTCGCCCTGTCAGTTCCGCGAAGCAGCCCTAAGCCATACTTTTCATATTTACAAATTATCTTTTCACAATCTGCGCACAGAAGATGTTCCCACCAAGATTCCTGAGAGCGCTGCACGGGCGTATGGTCCGAGTCATCAAGAAAAATAAGCTGACCTGATTTCTGGTCCTGCTTAATTCTTCGAAACACAGCATTTGGAATGATGTGAGATTTTTGAAGAGTCTTTGACTTGGTGCATAGAGCGCAGGTGCCGTTTGTCATGATCTTAAAGGGGAATTGCGCTGACACCTTACTCAATCACCAATTCCACGATCTAACTCGCGTGCAAGCATCGCGCATCTCACAACTACCAAAGCGACACCGGCTCGGACTTGCAGGCGACATTCATCACGACTCTGGATACCGGCTTTCGCAGGTATGACAGGGGGGAAGTGCAGCGCCTTCCTCCACCACCGTCATGCCGCCAAAAGCCGGCATCCAGTACGCCGCCGCCCAAGATCGCGCGGCGCTAGCTCAAACCGCCCCCAACCTCTGCAACGCCGCCTGCGTCAAATACCGGTCATACATCTTCGGATCATTGGCCCCCGACTCGTGATGCCCTTCCACCGCCCGCACCTGCTCGATGCGGGTGACGCTGTTGGTCTGGATGTCGCTGGAGGTGACATGCGCCCAACTCCAGTACGGGTGCTTGCCGTCCATCACCTTCTTGCCGCCGCCTTCGTACAGTGAATAGGCGCCATCGAACGAGCGATACGGCTTGAGATTGCGGTCATAGGTGACCATGCCGACGACGACCTGGTTGCGGGCGTCGAACCAGACGCGCTTCTTGCCGATGGGCGCGCGCGGGAACTTGAGCGGTTCGGCTTCCACCATGATCGCTTCCGGGATCAGTTCGACCGTTGCATCCCAGAAGGTCTTGCCCTTGGGGCCGCCGTGGGTGGTGTGCTCCCAGTTGTCGTTGCTGTGGTTTCAGCTTTCCGACAAGCCGCCGAGGAACGGGCCGCGGCCGACGATCTTGTAGTTGCCCCAGGTGTGCAGCGGATCGCCGGCAGCCCAGGCGTCGGACAGGAACAGGGTCAGGCCGGGGATCAACGGCTCGAAGCGCTGGTTGGTCGGGAACTGGCGGATGCGGCGGAACTCCGGCACGTAGCCGTAGAGCTGCGGGAACGTGGAATGGTCGTAGTCCCAGACGTTCAGGAAGCTGGTGCCGCGATAGGCCTGCGGTTCGAGGAAGAACACGCTCTGGTAGCGGAGCTTGGATTTCTGCTCGGGCCAGTACGGCTTCGGGTCCATGCTGACTCGGCCGACCGGCGACATCTCCGCCCAGCCGCCCGAGTACTTGAAGCGCTCGCTGCCGTTCTGCTCGATGGTGGTCAGCTTCAGCGCGTAGAACGAGGCGTCGTGGCGGCCCCAGCTGAGCGTCTGGCCAGCGAACAGTTCGATGCCGTTGGTGGGGTTCGGAAACGGATGGCCGCCGATCCACGGCTGGCCATCCGCCTTGTTGACGACATTGCCCTTGGCATCGAACACGCCCATGCCGCTGTTCTTCAGCGTGGCTTCGATGTACTCCCAGGGCGACAGCCGCATGATGTCGGTGGTGGTCTTGACGATCTTGAGCTTGCGGCCCTGCTTGAGGATCTGTTCGTAGCGCACCGGCTCGATCAGGTCCTTGACCAGTTCGACATTGGAGGCGTCGATGATGTCGCCGGTCTTGATCCGGCCCTTGGTGTAGCCCTCGATCGACAGCAGCTCGTCAGGGTAGGCCTTGTTGATTTCGCCGGTCTTGGCGATGGCCTCATGCAAGGACATCAGCACGCCGGTGGAGAGCACGCCTTTCGAGGCGTCGGCAAGGAACTTCCGGCGGCTGAAGCCGGCGTCGTAGCGGAGCAGTTTCATCGGCAGGGGAATCCTGGGAGCAAGAAGAGTGGAGCGGGAACGTCCGGCGCTTCAGATTGCCGGAACGTCGTTGCTGGCGCGGTCGAGGACCGGCCGGGTCGGTTGGCCGGTCGGCGAGCCGCCCGGCGGTTCAAGACTGATCGCGAATACCAGCGCCCGGCCTTCGCCAAGACCTGGTGGTACATCGACCACCACGGTGGAGTCGCGTTCCGTGCCGAGGATCGCCAGCGGCTGCGGCGTACCGTCGCCGGACAGCCACCAGAGCTGGACGCTGGCGCGGCCGGCGCTGAGGTAGTCGTCGCTGGCGGTAATCGCCAGCTTCCGGTGATCCGGCGTCAGGCTGATCATCCAGCCCATGCTCGACGCCGGCATGGCGAGCCGGGCCAGCACGATCGGCAGCGGTCGCAGTTCGTCGCCGCTGAGCTGCGGTTCGGCAAGGTCGGCCAGCTGCGCCACCTGGACGATTTCGGCGGGCGCATCGGCCGGGAAGCTCAAGCGCGCGCCGACCAGCTTGATCAGGCCGCCGACGATCAGCAGACCGCAGGCGCAGGCGGCGGCCAGGAAGCGGCTGCGGCGCATGAAGACGGCGCGGCGCGATGGCCGGATCGGCAGCGGCGGCACGATCGCCACCCGCGGACGCAGGGTTTCGGCGACCAGCGCCGCGCGCAGGTCTGGCGGCGGCGCCACTGGCGGCAGGCCGTAGGCGATCGGGGCCAGACGGCGTTCCCAGATGCCGACCTGCCAGCGCAGCTGCGCGCTGCCGGTCAGCAGGCGCTCGAAGCGCAGGCGCGCGGAGCCACGCAGCGAGCCGTGCACGTAATGCGCGGCCAGCCTGTCGATCAGTTCGGGATTGTCGTAGTTCATGTGCCTGCCTCCAGGCATTGCCGCAACCGCACCAGCGCCCGCCGTATCCTCGCCTTGACCGTGCCCAGGGGCAAATCGAGCTGATCGGCCAGCTCCTGGTTCGAATAGCCCTCGTAGAAACTCAGCAGCAGACAGTTGCGCTGGCTTTCGTGCATGACGCCCAGGCAACGCGACAGGCGGTCGATGTCGGTCAGCACGATGGCGTCGAACTCGGGCGATCGTGAAGGTACTGCCGATTCGCGCAGATCGGACGCATTGGCGGCCAGCCGGGCAGCGTGCTGCTGGCGGCTGCGGATCAGGTCGATGGCGCGATAGCGGGCGATGCCGATGAGCCAGGCTGCCGCGTCGCCGCGATCCGCCGAGTAGGCGGTGCCGCGCCGCCAGATGCGGATGTAGCAGTCCTGCAGCGCCTCATTGGCCTGTTCGCGGTCGCGCAGCATGCGCAGCAGCACGGCATAGAGATAGCTGCTGGTTTCGTCGTACAGCGCGGTGAAGGCAGCGGAATCTCCTGCCGCGATCCGCTCCAGCAGGCCGCGCACCCGGGCCTGATCCAGCGGCATCCGCAGCGGTACCCGCAAGGCCACGGCGCGCAACCGGGCGTCGATTCCGGCCAGTGCATCGAGCGCGACATCGTGGCCGGGCACCCCGAGGTCGGCTTCTTCCTCGCTGTCGATGTCGGTTGCGACTGGCTTCACGATGGCTTCGGCGGGCTCAGGGCCCGGTCGCGACGGTCGGCAGCAGCGGCGCGAACGCCTGTTCGAGCACGTAGGCGTCGTCGAAATGCTGCTCGCCGAGATAGCTGACCGGCAGGCGCATGAAGTGACGCAAGGTGCCCGGCTGCGGCACGCCGCTGGCCGCGTACCACTCCGGCGCCGGCGTCCGGGTGCCGGCGATCTGGCCGGCGCGATCGAACAGGTTGCGGGTGCCGCCGCCGGGCAGCGGCAGCCGGTACAGGTCTTCGTAGCGGGCCAGCTGGTAGCGCTGCGCGGTGACCGAGGTGTCGGCAGCCGTGACCCCCCGGACGCCGCCGCTGCGGTCGAGGATCAGGCTCGGCTCGGCCGGCACCAGGCCGTCGAGCGGGAAGAATGCGGTCGGGCCATCGGCCGGCTGGCGGCGCGGCACTTCGCTGCGGATCGCGAACCAGAAGTGCTCGCGGCCGCTGGCACGCGCCGTGTCGTAGGCGATAGGCCGCAGCTCGTTGTCGAGCGTGACGCGCCAGATCAGGCCGTCGACCGGCACCTCGCCGGGCAGTGCGTCCGGGGTGCGGAACAGCAGGAAGTAGTTGACCTGAATCAGCCGCTCAGCCCCGAAACGCGTGAAACCGATCTGGTAATGCACTTGCGGCCGGGTGGTGTCGATGTCCAGCCGGCTGCCGCCGTGGCCGTCGGCGATCCAGATCGGCGTGCCCAGCTGGCGTTCGCGCGCGCCCTGCGCCATCAGCAGTTCCGGCGCGTTGACCTCGGCAATTGCTCGCCAGGCGGAATCGACCAGCCCCGGAAAGCCGAGTTCGTCCGGGTAGGCATCGCTGACCTTGGTCGGAATCAGCGCCACGTCCTCGACCGGCTGTACCTGCCAGCGGAGTGGTGCGCCGGCACCGAGCAGTTCGGCGCGCGGCTTGGCGAAATCGCGGCGCACGGCGGCTTCGTGATCGCGGACGCTGGCGCGCAGCAGCGGCAAGGTCAGCGGATACAGGCCGAGGGCGCGAGTGCCGGCCGAATAGGCATCCGGCGGCACCATGGTGTCGTGGACCAGCTTGAAGTTGTCGGGGTTGTCGAATTCCAGTGCCGCAAGGCCGCGACCGCAGTTCAGGAACTCGCCTCGGAGAATCGCCCGCTCCTGATCGTTCAGGCCCAGGTTCTCGAACTCGAACTCGCGGGCTTCCTGATCGAATTCGCGCATCCGGCGCAGCCAGGCACCGACTTCGTCGACGCTGGCGACCTCGTCGCGAAACGAGGCCAGCATCCGGTCGCTGCGCAGATAGGGAAAGCCCGGCACCCGGTAGAACACGCCGTCGCGGACCCCGGCGGCGTCGATTTTCGCGTCGATCTCCGCATAGCGGGCGCGGCAGTTCTTGAGTGCTACGAAAAAGCCGCTGGGTTCGGCGAGCGTCGGCGATCGTGCGCAGCCGACAACCAGACTGGTGGCGGCGAGGGAGAGCAGCAGGATGCGAATGCGCATGGAGCGAGTGCCTGTCGTGACGGCGACTTCAGCGAGTCCCCGGCTTGGGAGCGACCGGTTGCGGAACCGGCGTGAACGACCACTCGAGGGTGACTTTCGCGGTGCCGGTCCACAGGCCCAGCCAAGTCGAGTTGCCGTTCAGTGATAACGGCAAAGGCAGCGTTGCGGATGCCTTGCCGCTGGCCGGCGCGTGGCGCAGCGTCTCGGTGATCCACTCCAATACGGCGGTCGGCATCGGCTGCGGCTCGGTGGCGCGCGAGGTGTGCTGCGACTCGATGAACTCGGTGACGCCGACCGGCGTCGGCATGTGCACGTTCTCGATCCACAGCGGCCGCTTGGCGTCTTCGGGATCGAGCACGATGGTGAAGTGGCTGCACAGCGACCGGCCGTCGCTGGCGTCGATGCTGTCGGCGCTGCGCTTTTCCTCGAAGGCCACCAGACGGTCGACGGTCTTGTTGTAGCGCTCGCCGGCGATGTTCATCGTCAGCTGGACGCGGGATTTGCCCGGGCAGCCCTTGTACGGCAGCAAGTAGAGATAGCGGCCTTCGTCCTCGTCCGGCTCCATCGCTTCCGGATAGGCCATGGCCGCGTAGATCGCGGCGTATTCGAGATTCAGCGTGGCATTGCACTCGGCATCGCCCTTGCAAGCCAGCACCTCGTTCTGGAAACGCTTGGCGAGGGCCGCTTCATCGGCCGGCGTTTTCGGCAGGATCAAGCGGCCGCCGCTGGCCTCGATGGCTTTCTTCGCTTGCCGCGCCAGATGGATGGTCTTGGCCTCCATGCGGGCTTCGACATCGGGATCGAGCAGGTTGCGCACCTGCTTGGCACCGTCGGTCCGGAGTCGCGTGGTGATTTCGTAGCGCTGGGTGGTGCTGCCCTTCGACCACTGCTTGCCGGGATTCTTGGGATCGTTCTTGAGCCAGTCCTGCGTTGCGTCAACCGTCGCCACCAGCTTGAGCTGGTAGTCCACCGCTGCCGCCTGCGCCGTGCCGAGCGCGCAGAGCAAGGCTATTGCAGTGCAGCATCCGACGCCCGGGGCGCGCATGGAAGAGAAAGCAGCCATGCGCAGGAGGTTCATGTCAGTTCAATCCGTCTTGCCGAAGCGCAGACCGTAGGACACGCCGACATTGATCGACTGGAAGTCGATATCGGCCTCGCCGCCACCGAAGGCGGCCGGAATCGAGTTTTCGCCCCTCACCGTGCGGTGATCGCTGACCGCGCCGAACATGGTGATTTCCGAGCCTTTGCCGAAGGCATAGGTAAAACCGCCGGTGACATGGAATTTCGGCGTCGCCGGTGCCAACCCATTGAACAGGGTGTTGGATTTCGACAGCACCTGGGTTGAATAGATGAAACCGCCGCGCAGAATCCAGTCCTTCGCCCACTGGTGCTGGATGCCCAGCTTGTAGACGTTCTGGTTGTTCCAGCCGAAGCCGGGGCCATTGTCGGAACCGAGCGGCCGGCCTTCAAACAGCAGGCCGAGGCTGTTGCCGAAAGCATTGCTGCGCTGGTAGGCGAAGTGCTGGTATTCGACGGCAGCGTTCCATTCCGGGGCCAGCTTGAACAGCAGCGCGCCGCCGAAGATGGCCGGCAAGGCCAACCGGCCTTGGTCGGGCAGCAGGCCGCGGTACTGCTCGATCTTCTGCTGCCAGGTTTTCGAGCGGTAGGACAGCGCGCCATCGAGCCAGGGCGTGATGTGGCCGGTCCAGCCCAGGGTGAAACTGGCTCCGAAACCGCCGTGCTGGCCCTGATTGCCGACGAACTCGGGGCTTTCCGACACCGCGCCGAACGGCAGCGTGCCGTCGGTCGACAGCGATTGATGCTGGACATTGGCGGCGAGGCCGATCGACTGGCCCGGCAGCACTTCATGGGCCAGCACGAACGAGATGCCGGCGATTTTCAGCGAGTTCTGCGCCGACGCCGATCCGGCTTCCACTGCTGCGCCCTGCCCCTGGGCGAAGCGGGCATACGGGCTGCGCGGATAGTCCGGCCCGAGTCCGGCGGCGAAGGCCGAGACGCCGAACGCCCAATGATCGGCAATCCGCGTGGTGACGCCGAACTGCGGGATCGGGAAGTACTTCTTGCCGGTCGAGCCGTAATACTCGTCCGGTCCGGCAGCGTTGCCGGAGATCTTCGTCCCGCCTCGGACCACCAGGAAGTCGGCACCGAGATCGAAACGCCCGCCAAGGCCGAACGCCAATGCTGGATTGGCGCTGATCGCGGTCGATTCGTCGACGCCGATATAGCTGACGCCGCCGTAGCCGAGCGCCTTGATGCCGGTGCCGTGCTCGAAGATGCCGAGCGTGGCCTGGGCGTTGAATGCGGACAGGCAGCCGACGGCTGCCAGGGCCGTCGAGTGGAGCTTATTCATCATATGCAGGGATTCCAGGGTGTGCCGCGAGGAGAAGTCTGGCTGTTTAGCCGGCGACCGGCGCGGTCGTGCCGGCCTTGCGGCGGCCGTCGAGGAAGCGTTCGCGGGTGATCAGATAGACCGGGAAAGTGAACGATATGCCGATGTACGACAGCGCCACGAAAAACCAGCCCCACTTGGCACCCATGCCGATGCGCTGGGCGTCGTAGACCACCCAGATCATGAACACCAGCCAGGCGATGGCCATGTCGATGGAAAGAAATGCGGCGGTGCCGCCAGCGCCGATCGCATCGCCAAAGAACTGGATCGGATTGAAGATGTTGCCGCCGTTGCGCATCCAGTCGAAGGCATGCGGCCAGGTGGTGACCAGCGCGATGATGCCGAGGATCAGGAAAAAACCGTGTTTCACGTTCTGCGTCATGGGAGGCTTCCGGCAAGGCGGCCCGTCACGTCGTGACGTGCAGGCCGGGGGCATACATTCAGACTGCGCTGCCGTCAGGGCAGGCAGACCATACCGAAGTCGTGCGCCGCGCGAACCCGCCGCGGCGTATCGCGATCACGGCATCTTCGCGATGTGGCTCTGGTCGGTGAACTTGTCGTAGTAGATGGCGTCGAGCTTCATGCCGAACTCGGTCATCGAGGCGATGCCGGCGTCGATCATTCCCGGCGGGCCGCACATGTAGCCTTCGGCGTCGCTCAGGTCGACACCCGGCAGGGCGTCGGGGATGAACTGGGTGACCAGGCCGCGCGCGCCCTTCCAGGAACTGTCCGCCGGTTCATGCGACAGCACCGGCAGGAACACGAACTTGTCGGACCAGTTGTTGGCGACCTGCTGAATCTGGTCGAGGCCGTACAGATCAGCCTGGGTGCGGGCACCGAACAGGAAGGCACAGGGCCGCTTGACCCGATCCTTGCGCGCCGCTTCAAGCACCGACAGCAGCGGAGCGAGGCCGGAGCCGCCCGCGATGCAGACCATCGGCGAGGTGCCCGGATGCAGATGGAAGTTGCCGTGCGGGCCTTCGACGTCGAGCGTCTGTTCGGCCAGTTCACCCTTGAACAGGGCTTCGGTGAACATGCCGTTCGGCACCTTGCGGATGAAGAAGCTGATCTGTTGACGACCGTCGCGGTCCGGGGCGTCGGCGAACGAGTAGTTCCGCGCGCGCTGGATGTTCGGGTACTTCAGATTGGCGTACTGGCCGGCGATGAACTTGATCGGCCGATCCAGCGCCACGGTGATCTTGACGATGTCGTGGGTCAGGGTTTCGGTCGCCGAGATCTTGCCGGTGAACTGCTCGACCTTCGGCGCGTCCAGCGCCTGGCTTTCGACTTCGACCTGGGTCAGCGCGTCCTTCGGGATCGCCTGGCAGGCGAGGATGAAACCGGCGGCGATTTCCTGCTGCGACAGCGTGTAGCCGAAGTCGGTCAGTGCCGAGACGCGGCCGGATTTCAGCTTGCACTTGCAGGAGCCGCAGGTGCCGACCGTGCAGTTGTGCGGGAACGGCACGCCGTTCTTCAGTGCGGCTTCCAGCATGGTTTCGCCGGCGGGGACTTCATATCGCGAGCCGAACGGCGCAACCTCGACGAACTTGGCTTCTTTCGTGCCAAAAAGATTCTTCAGAAAGCCCATCTCTCCCTCCAGGAATACATGCACCCGTCTGTGATCGAAAATGATCGCGGGAGGCTGTTTTCAGATAGTACGGTACAGTACTATTCCTGACAACCAAGCTCCCAGCGAGCGCGCAGACGCGTTTCGGTGGCGCAGCAAAACGATAAAAAAGCACTGCGACCCACCCCGGGATCGCGGGCGTGCAAGAGGAGACGCAAGTGGACACCAGTCGACGCGTGATCCTGGCCGAGAGGCCTCGCTACATCGTTCCCACGGCCAACTGCTTCCGGCTTGCGACCGGGGATCGACCCGATCCCGGCCCTGGCGAGATGCGAATACGCACGCAATGGCTGTCGATGGACGTGATGCTGTATTCGCAACTGAAACAGGTCAGTGCCGACGTCACGCCGCTGCCCATCGACTCGACCATGGTCGGCCCTACGGTCGGCACCGTGGAGGCGTCGAATCTTGCGGATTTCCCGGTCGGCACCCTGCTCAGCGGCTACTGGGGCTGGCAGGAGCATGCGATCAGCACCGGGCGGCGCCTGCGCAAGCTCGATTTCGGCGTCCAGAAGCCGTCCTACGGCCTCAGCGCCTACGGCGCTTCGGCCTTCGGTGCCTACATCGCGCTCGAAGTGCTGGCCCCGGTCGCCAGCGGTGAAACGGTGGTGGTCGGCACTGCACTCGGCGGGCTCGGCCACATCGCCGGTCAGATCGCCAAGCTGAAAGGAGCGCGGGTGGTCGGCATTGCCGGCGGACCTGAAAAGTGCCGGATCGCCGTCGAGCAGCTCGGTTTCGATGCCTGCGTCGATCACAAGGCCAGAGACTTCGCCGAACGCCTGCGCGCCGCCTGCCCGAACGGTGTGGATGTCGATGTCGAGACCATCGGCGGCCGCAGCCTGAATGCCATCGCGCCGCTGCTCAACAACCACGCCCGGATCGCCGCCTGCGGCCTGATGGACACGCCGCACCTCGGCGACCAGCCTTTCGAAGGGCGCTACACGCAGCTGCAGAGCTTTCTATATCTGCTGATCAACCGCCGCGTGTCGATGCGCGGACTGGTGGTGTTCGACCACCTTCGCAGCCATCTCGATGCCTTCCAGCGCGACATGAAGACCTGGATCGATGCCGGCCAGGTCAAGCCGATGGAAGACATCGTCGACGGCCTCGACAAGGCCCCGGCGGCATTCAATGACATCTTCATGGGGCGCAATCGCGGCAAGCGCCTGATCCGGGTTGCGGACTGAATCCGCCGCCTTTTCCCTTCAACCGCTCAAGGAATCCCGCTACATGTCCACTCAGTCCGTCACTGCTTCCGCCGCTGTCGTTCGCCAGGTCGGCGGCCCGTTCACCATCGAATCGATCACCGTCGCCGCGCCGCGCGATCATGAAGTGCGGGTCAAGATGGTCGGCGTTGGCATGTGCCACACCGATCTCGTGGTCCGCGACGGC
This sequence comes from Nevskia sp., assembly GCA_021732745.1. Classification (GTDB taxonomy): domain Bacteria; phylum Pseudomonadota; class Gammaproteobacteria; order Nevskiales; family Nevskiaceae; genus Nevskia. Next base: position 291,514 of record JAKFUK010000004.1, read on the forward strand.
TTCCCGGTGCCGATGCCGATCGTGCTGGGCCACGAGGGTTCGGGCATTGTCGAATCGGTCGGCTCGGCCGTCACCACGGTCAAGCCGGGCGATCACGTGGTGCTCAGCTTCAACTCCTGCTCGTCCTGCCCGAGCTGCGACGACACCCAGCCGGCCTATTGCTACAACTTCCTGGCCAACAATTTCTCGGGCGTCCGTCCGGGCGATGGCAGCACGGCACTGAGCCAGGACGGCTTGCAGATTGCCGGTAACTTCTTCGGCCAGTCCTCGTTCGGCACCTATGCGGTCGCGCATGAGCGCAACGCCGTGGTCATCGACAAGGACCTGCCGCTGGAGATCATGGGTCCGCTCGGCTGCGGCATTCAGACCGGGGCCGGTGCGGTGGTGCTGTCGCTGGGGCTGAAGAAGGGTCAGTCGCTGGCGATCTTCGGCGGCGGCGCGGTCGGCCTGTCGGGTCTGCTCGGTGCCCGGGCGATCGGTGCCGGCACGGTGATCGTGGTCGAGCCGAATGAGGGCCGTCGCAAGCTGGCGCTGGAACTCGGTGCCACCCATGCCATTGATCCCAAAGCAGAATCCGACGTGCTGGCGAAGATCAAGGAATTGAGCGGCGGCGGCGTGACCCATGCCTTCGACACCACCGGCATCCCGGCGGTGATTAGTGTGGCGATGGAGACCATGCTGCCGAACGGCATGCTGGGCCTGGTGGCCGTGCCGCCGCCGGAAGCGACCTTGCCGGCGAACATGATGAGCATGCTGATCCGTGGCGTCGGTGCGAAGTACATCACCGAAGGCGACGCCGACCCGAAGACCTTCATCCCGCAGATGACCGCCTGGTTCAAGGCCGGGAAATTCCCGTTCGATCGCCTGGTCACCAAGTTCAAGTTCAGCGAGATCAACGAAGCCGCGCATTCCTCCGAGAAGGGCGGGGCGATCAAGCCGGTCATGGTGTTCTGAAGTCGCGGTGCGGGCGGAGGCGGCCGATCAAGGCCGCGTCCGCCCGCCATTCACGCAGGGGAGAGTCATGCAGAAACAATCAAGCGTCGCCTCGCAGAAGATGGGCTTGTGGTGCACCTGGATATTCGCGGCACTGACGGTGATCGGCTGGCTCGGCATCGCGCATTTCTATGCGCCGTTTCCGGCGGACGCCGGGATGGATGCCACCAAGGCCTGGTTCACCGAAGAACACCGGATGGGCACGATCATCGGCTGCACGATCTTCTACATCGCCGCCGGCCTTCTGACCCCGGGCTCGATCCAGTTCAGCATCATGCTGTCGAAGATCGAAGGCCGTTATCCGCTGTGGTCGATCACCGCCGGCGTCTGCGGCATCTTCATTTCGCTGATCATCTTCTTCAACGCCTGCGCCTGGATCGTCTGCGCCTACCGGGTCGAAACCGGGGCCGACGTGATCCAGTCCTGGTATGACTGGAGCTGGTTCGCGTTCCTGCTCGGCTGGATTTACTTGGCGATCGAGATGATCGCCACCGCCATCGTCGAGCTGATGGATACCCGCGCCGAACCGATGATCCCGCGCTGGTTCACCTGGCTGACCTTTGCCGGGGCTGCCAGCTTGATCACCGCCGCCGGCCCGGCATTCTTCAAGAGCGGCCCGTTCGCCTACCACGGCCTGTTCGGCTTCTATGTGCCGATGGTGGTCTGGGGCACGTATCTGGTCGGAACCACGTGGTTCATGTACCGGGAGCTGTCGCGCGAAGCGGCAGCCGAAGCGCGCACCTCGACCGTGCGTGGTAACGCGGCTGCCATGCCGGGCTGATCGCAGAAACGACGAAGCCCGATGCCGGTGATCCCGGCATCGGGCTTTTTTGTACTTCGCGACCGGCTCAGGTCGTCGAGATGCGCGAGATCGACTGCTTGACCTTGAGCAGCAGCTTGAACAGCGTCGCCTGTTCGTCGGGCGGCAGGTCGGCCAGCACCTTTTCGTTGAACTCGACCTCCAGCTGGGTCATGCGCTTGATCAGGCCCTGCGAGGATTTCGACAGGTAGACGCGCTTGGCGCGCTTGTCGGTCGGGTCCGGACGGCGCGACACCCAGCCACCGGATTCCAGACTTTCGATGACGTCACCGAGGCTGGCCTTGCCGACTTCGAGCACGTCGGCGAGCTGCGTCTGCATCATTCCGTCATGACGCGACAGATGCGCCAGCACCCACCACTGCGCGCGGGTGATGCCGAGCGGCTTCATGTAATGGTCGTAGGCGCTGCGTCGCATCCGTGACACATCGTGGATCAGGAAACTGAGCCGGATACCGTCGCGTGCGTAATCGTCCACTTCCGACTGCATCAGGTCGACGTTGTTGCTGCGCGTGCTGCCTGCCAGCGAAACATCGTCCGTACCACGGGCCTGGGCGATGGCCTTGGTCACGCGAGCGACCTTGGCCGACTTGGTCTGTTGAGCAGACATGACGATTCCGTAAGTGAAAGTTGACGACCGCAGTCGTAATGCAACGCAGCATAGCGCGCCAGACGGCAATCGCGGCACGAAATGGGCCAAGGCAATCGCCCGCGACGTAGGGTGGGCAAGCTTCACCTGCCCACCGATTCGCCAATCTTCAACGGCTGCGCTCCGCGTGGGCAGATGAAGCCTGCCCACCCTACGGAAGACGGCTTACAGCAGCCCGACGATGCTGATCGCCGCCACGCCGTTGTAAGGCACGCCGCCGAGGTTGTGGCTCAAGCCCAAGGTCGGATTCTTGAGCTGGCGATCGCCGGCACGGCCGAGCAGTTGCAGGTAATGCTCGTAGACCATGCGCAGGCCGGTCGCGCCGATCGGGTGGCCGAAGCACTTGAGGCCGCCGTCGATCTGGCTCGGAATCGCGCCATCGGCGTTGTACTTGCCGTCGAGCACGTCGCGCCAGCCCTGACCGTCGTCCGACAGCCCGAGATCTTCCATGGTCACCAGTTCGGTGACCGAGAAGCAGTCGTGCACTTCGATCTGGCTCAATTCCTTGCGCGGATCGCGGATGCCGGCTTCGCGATAGGCCGACGCCGCAGCCATCCGGGTATTCGGCACGCTGGCGCCGTCCCAGTCGCTCATGCCGGATTCGCGGCCGGATGACGAGGCCAGCTGCAGCGCCTTGATCGACACCAGATCGTGCTTGCCGAGCGCCCGCGCAATTTCCGGCGTGGTGACAATCGCGACCGCTGCGCCATCGCTGACGCCGCAGCAGTCGAACACGCCCAGCGGCTCGGCGATCATCGGCGCTTTCAGGATGGTCTCCATCTCCACGGCCTTGCGCAGATGCGCCTTCGGGCTCTTGACGCCGTTCTGATGGCTCTTCCACGACACCGTGGCCAGCGCGCGCTTGAACAATTCCTTGTCGACGCCGTACTTGGCGCGGTAACCGGCCGCCAATTGCGCAAAACCTGCGGGTGCGGAGCAATACGGCATCCACAGATCGTTCAGCGTGCCCTTGCCCGGCACCGGCAGACCGCCGTAACCGGTGTCCTTGAGCTTTTCGACACCCACGGCCAGCGCGATGTCGACGGCACCCGAGGCCACGGCGTAAGTCGCGCCTCTGAGCGCTTCGGTGCCGGTGGCGCACATGTTCTCCACACGAGTCACCGGAATGCCCTGCAGGCGCAAGGCGGTTGCCAGCGGAATCGCCGAATTGCCGACGTTGACCGAGTCCAGTGCCGAGCCGAACCACGCGGCTTCGATCTGCTTGCGCTCGATGCCGGCGTCCTTCAGTGCTTCGAGGAACGCTTCATTGATCAGCTGTTCGCTGCCGACATCCCAGCGCTCGCCGAAACGCGAGCAGCCCATGCCGAGGATTGCGACCTTGTCCTTGATGCCAGTAGCCATGTCTGTTCTCTCTTTTCAGGGTCTGTTAGCAATGACTTTGCTCGCTGCGTTGCAGGTCAAAAAGTCGCCGGGCGAGGCGCGAACCGCAGGCCATAGCCACCTATGGCCAAGGTTCGCAACGAAGTCCCGGCGGCTTTTTGGCCGCAACCCTTCGGGGCGGGATCGTTTTTGCCCATTGCTGCCTCTCTCGTCGCGCCAATGGATCGACCATTGGCCGCTCCTCGTTCGTTGCACTGGGCAAAAACGACCTCCGCCGCAGCGAGCAAAGTCATTGCTAACAGACCCTAGGCGTTCAGCGAACCGGGGCCGCTTTCCAGAAGTAACGGCTGTAATGCCGCTTGCGATCGCGTGCCTTGACGCGGAACTGCATCGACAACCGGGTGCCGACTTCAAGGCCGGCCGAGCCGACTTCGACGATTTCCATCAGCAGCCGCGCGCCGACATCGAACTGCACGAGGCCGACGTACAACGGCGGGGCGAGATAGAACTGCAACCAGTCGGCACTCCAGGTGGCGATCTGCCCACCCTGATCGGCGAGGCTGAACGGCGTCTGGCTGTCCGATGCGCCGCAGGACACGCAGTTCGGCAGGCGCGGGAACTGCACCGTGTTGCAAGCCTTGCACTGGCCGCCGACAAAGGCGTTGATCTGGTCCGAAGACCGGTAATGCTGGGTCAGGGCGGCCTTGACGTCGGTTTCGGCGCGCATGCCCCAGTCGAGGTCGATTTCGCCCTCGAACGAAGCCATCTTCAGGTAGGCGGTTTCCGGAATCCGCGCGGCGATCGACTTCGCCAGCCCCATCGCCGGCTTGTGCGTGCCCTCGCCCATCTGGAAGGCCAGCACTTCGCAGCCCTGACCGAAGGCCGCGACCAGGATCAGATCGCCCGGCTTGGCGTTTTCCAGCGCATGGATCAGCTGCAGCGGCGCGTGGGCGCTGCCGCAATCGCCGACCGTGCCGGCGAAATCCGGCAGCAGGCGTTCCGGCGCAATGCCGAGGGCCTTGGCGACCAGCTTGTCGGAGCCGCCCGGCGCACCGGCGAGGCCGAACCACTGCACGTCGGCGGCGCTCTTTCCGATCTTCGCCAGCAGCTTCTTGACCGCCGACGGTACGGCGCGCGACACGCCTTCATCGCGAATCCAGCGCTCTTCCCAGAAATAGTCGTGCTTCTCGCCTGTGGCGCGGAAGTGATCGACGAACAGATTGGTCAGCGATTCCCGACCGAGATAGGTGGCGATCGCGGCATCAGTGCCGACCTGAAGTGCGGCCGCGCCGGCACCGAAGTGGAATTCCTGAACGCTGGCCGGCTTCGCCGAACGGCGATCGGCGGCGAGCACCAATGAATCCCCTTCCGAAGTCGATTCCAGCGCCTGCGCCAATGCGCTCAAGCCCGAACGCAGCGAACCGCTGGCGTCGTTGCAGGAGGTGGATGTCGGCAGATCGAGCGCGCTGGCCACGATCGCGGCGTTGAGCAGATCGGCGAACGGCGCGGTGGTCGAAGCCAGGGTCAGCGCGGTGGGCTTGGCGCGGCCGTTGTCGCGGACGCAATCGCGGGCAGCAGCGACGGCGAGCGTGATCGCATCTTCGTCCCAGCTGCACAGGGCGCGCTCGCCCTTGCCCTGTCCCTTCAGGCCCGGCATCGCCCAGGCATGTGCGTCGGCGATCGCCGCGCGGCTCATTCTCAAGCGAGGGATGCAGGCACCGTACGATGCGATACCTTTTTTGTGCTGACTCAAGACCTTGTCTCCGGCGCGTGCTGTCAAGGAAATCGGCAGCATCCGGACAAGCCTGCGGCGCGATTGTTTTCCGATACTGATACGGTACCATACGATATCGCTGAAAGCCGCACGGCTGTCTTGCGTCCAAGGCTATATTGACGGCCGCGCAAGCACCGGCGCTGTCCTGAACCCCGCTCGAATCGACCGATGAAATCCCTCCTGTTCGTCCCTGCCGACAACGAACGCAAGCTCGCCAAGGCCCAGTCCTGCGGTGCCGATGCCCTGGTCTTCGATCTGGAGGATTCAGTGCTGCCGGCGCGCAAGCCGCTGGCCCGGCAGATGCTGGTCGAATACCTGAAGACCTACAGCGGCAGCAGTCAGGTCTGGATTCGGGTCAACGATCTGGCCTGCGGCGAAACCCTGGCCGATCTGGCGGCGGTGATCGGCAGCGCGCCGGTCGGCATCGTGCTGCCGAAGATCTTCGGGCCGGAATGCCTGGAGCGCGTCAGTCATTACCTCGACATGGCGGAAACCTCCGCCGGCCGACCGCTCGGTTCGACGACGATTCTCGCCGTCTGCACCGAAACCCCGGCCGCCGTGCTGCGCATGGGTGAAATGCCGAAAAAACCAATTCCGCGCCTGCGCGGCATGCTCTGGGGCGGCGAGGACCTGAGTTCGGCAATGGGTGCTGGCGATCCGCGCGCACCGGACGGCAGTTGGCGGCCGGTCTACGAATACGCGCGCAGCCAGTGCCTGCTGGCCTGCCATGCGCTCGGCGTCGAAGCGATCGACACCGTCTATGTCGACTTCAAGAATCCGGAAGGCTGTCGCGCCAACAGCACGGCCGCGCGCTATGACGGCTTCACTGGCAAGGTCGCGATCCATCCGGATCAGGTGCCGATCATCAACGCCGCGTTCAGCCCCAGCGAAGACGAGATCGCCTTTGCACGTCGGGTCCTCGAAGCCTTCGAGGGCGGTGCCGGCGCAGTGTCGCTGGACGGCAAGATGCTTGATGTTCCGCACCTGAAAGCCGCTCGCCGCCTGCTTGCTGGCGTCTGAAAACGACAAGAATCCGCTGATTTCCCCCGAGGAGCCGCCCCAGATGTCCCGAAAGATCTACCCCGATGCCGCCAGTGCACTGGCCGGCATCACCTTCGACGGCATGACCGTCATGTCCGGCGGCTTCGGCCTGTCCGGCATCCCGGAAAACCTGATCGTCGCCCTGCGTGACTCGGGCGCGAAGAACCTGACCGTGATCGGCAACAACGTCGGCTGCGACCACCACGGCATGTGGCTGGTGCTGGCCAACAACCAGATCAAGAAGGTGCTGGCCAGCTACGTCGGCGAGAACAAGATTCTCGAGAGCCGCTACATGAGTGGCGAGATCGAGATCGAATTCAATCCGCAGGGCACCTTGGCCGAGCGCATCCGCGCCGGTGGCGCTGGCATCCCGGCCTTCTACACGCGCACCGGCTACGGCACCAGGGTCGCCGAAGGCAAGGAAACGCGGCAGTTCCCGAATCCGGACGGCACGCTCGACTGGTATGTGATGGAAACCGGCCTTGTAGCCGACATCTCGCTGGTCAAGGCCTGGAAAGCGGACACCGAGGGCAACCTCGTCTACCGCAAGACCGCGCGCAACTTCAATCCGATGATCGCCACCGCCGGCCGCATCACCATTGCCGAAGTCGAGGAAATCGTGCAGCCCGGCGAACTCGACCCGAACCAGATTCATACCCCCGGCATCTTCGTGCAGCGCCTGATCAAGGGCCCGAGCTACGTCAAGCACATCGAGCGCCTCACCACGCGGCCGCGCCCGGCAGCACAGGAGAACAACTAATGGCCTGGAACCGTGACCAGATGGCCGCCCGCGCCGCCAAGGAACTGCGCGACGGCTACTACGTCAACCTCGGAATCGGCATTCCGACCTTGGTCGCCAACATGATCCCGGAAGGGATGACCGTCACGCTGCAAAGCGAGAACGGCATGCTCGGCATGGGTCCGTTCCCGTTCGAGGGCGAAGAGGACGCCGACCTGATCAACGCCGGCAAGCAGACCATCACCGAGCTGCCGCAGACCAGTTACTTCAGCAGCGCCGATTCATTCGGGATGATCCGCGGCGGCCATATCCAGTTGTCGATCCTTGGCGGCATGCAGGTCGATGAGAAGGGCGATCTGGCCAACTGGATGGTGCCCGGCAAGATGATCAAGGGCATGGGCGGGGCGATGGATCTGGTCGCCGGCGTGCCGCGCGTGGTGGTGGTCATGGACCATCGCGAGAAGGGCGGCGACTCGAAGTTTCTCAAGGAATGCACGCTGCCGCTGACCGGCAAGGGTGTGGTTGATCTGCTGATCACCGATCTCGCGGTATTCGAGATCGACCGTCGTGGCGGCGGAGTGAAGCTCACCGAACTCGCCGATGGTGTGACCCTTGATGAGCTGCGCGCCTGCACTGAAGCCAGCTTCACCGTTGCGCTTTGAGCTTTTCCAGGTGCAGCACCCCGTCTGAAGGCGGGGTGCTGCGCTTCTGAAGGCTTGAATGCTGCGGTGCGACACACTGATAGTGGTGGGCCGCAAAAAAACAAGCAGTGGTGCTTGCAATTAAAAAACAATATGGCACCATACGATTACGGTCAGAAAACGCCGCGCTGAAAATCTGTCGACGGCGGATGGCAAGACTCCGCCATCGGCGACAGACTGAAAGCCGGACCCGTTGCATTCAGCCGCAGCCGCGCGCTTCAACGTGGTCACCGCGAGACAGATGGTCCAAGTCTCCCGGGCAAGCGTCGAAGCAGTTCGTTTATCCGATGTCGATGCGGGAGGAGACCCAGCATGCACAGCGCAGCATTTCTGACCGTGACCGGTTGGGCCGCCTGCACGCGTGATGCCATTTCTCTGCCGTGCGGCCGTCGCAACGCTGCCTGCAAAGGTGGACGCGACCGGCATCTGAATAATCGTTCGGAGCCGTACCTAAGTTTGGGGACTCCCCCCTTCGCGTAGCCAATCTTTGCCCACGCTGTCGGGCGACCCGGAGTCTTCGCCTGTCAAGTCGCGGTTTCCATCTGGAGGAGAAACACCATGCGCATCAGAAAGTACGATTTCGACTTTTCCCGCAGAAAGATGATGGCCAACGTCGCAGCCGGTGTCGGCGGCGGCGTGCTCGCCCCGGTCTGGCCGACCATTGCCGCCACCGGCGAAGTGACCAAGGCCTATCCGGACGAAGTCACGTCGATCGAAGTCAACACCAAGGGCAAGGTCAAGGTCGGTGACACGATCACCGCCGCCAACGTCGAATACGTCAAGCATCTGCTTGATCCGATCTTCGTCGAGCAGATCTCCAAGCACGGCCGCAAGGTCAAGATTCGTGCCCCCACGAAGAACATGACGTAGCTGTTCCCGCATGCCTACATGGAAGCCACGCTGAAGAATTACGGCAAGGCCAAGTTCGACGACACCGGCAATGTTGTTGAAGCCGCCACCGGCGAACCGTGGATCGGCGGCAACCCGTTCCCGGACATCAAGACCGGCGACGAAGGCATCGCCAACCTGACCCTGAGCTGGGGCCGTCACGACATGTCGCAGTACGCCGTGCGCGACTTCGACGTCAACCCGGACGGCTCGCCTGCCTACACCTACGATTTCTTCTGGACCGAGCTGAACACCGCAGCCCGTACCGGCAAGGAAAAGTATTTCAAGGGCAAGAAGGACATGCTGCGCTTCCAGTCGGTGTTCTTCACGAGCCCGCAGGAACAGGCCGGTGCCTCGTTCCTGGTGCCGTGGTACTACGACCAGCGCAAGTTCCCGGAAATCTACGGCTACCTGCCGCAGTTCCGTCGCGTGCGCCAGTTCCCGGCCAACCAGCGCTTCGAACCGCTCGTCCCGGGCATCACGCTGTTCCTGTCCGACGCCTGGGCAGCCGGCGATCCGATGCGCACCTGGGGCAACACCAAGATCGTCGGTCGCGAACCGCATCTGGCAGCCCTCGGCGGCAACTTCCGCGGTGAAGAGCACCCGAACTGGGAAAACGCCAGCCGTCATGGTGGCCAGAAAGGCCAGACCTTCATGGACTACACGATGGAACTCGTTCCCGAGTGCGTCGTGATCGAGTCGGAGCCGACGGGTTACCCGCGTGCCCCGGTCGGCAAGAAGAAGATCTGGGTCGACGTCCGCAACGCGATGGTCATCGCCTACATCACCTATGACCGTCGCGGCGCGATCTGGAAGCAGGTCGATCCGGCGTTCGGTCCGCAGGTTCAGGGCAAGTTCGTCAACAAGGACGAAACTGGCCATCCGAACTGGTCGTGGACCTCGGTGCACATCCATGACATCCAGTCGAACCGCATGTCGCTGCTCAACCATGTGAAGCAGATTTCCGGCGGCTACTCCAGCAACTACTACAACCCGGACGAAAACTCCGTGTACGAGAAGTTCTGCACGCAGTCGGCAATCGCACGACTCGGTACTGTCTAAAGCCGCCCTCCGGCTTGAGACTTTCCGCTCCGCCCGGCGCACTGCCGGGCGGAGCGGCTTTCAGGAGAATGATGTGCGGTCAGCATTGATTGGTTTTGCAAGCGCTGCGGCGCTCGGTTTGGCATCGGCGGCGAGCTACGCCGCCGACGCCCCGAATGGCGTCATCCGCACGCTGCTGCAAGGGATTCCTCATTCCGCTTTCTTCGGCATCAGTTTCGATGCCGGTGCCGGCGTCGCCGTCGGCATGGGTGGCGCAATCGTCACCAGCGCCGATGGTGGCAGCACCTGGGCACCGAGCAAGCAGGAAGTCACCGACATCGCGCTGCTCGCCGTTGAGCGTCGCGGTGCACACACGATTGCAGTCGGTCAGGGCGGTGTCGTCCTGGTCGAAGAAAGCCCCGGCGTTTGGTCGAAGGGCGAAAGCGGCATTGAAGGGCGTTTGCTGTCAGTCAGCGTCAACTCGGCAGGCCTGGCGATTGCCGGCGGCGAGTTCGGCACCCTGATCCGCTCCGAAGACGGTGGCAAGACCTGGTCGCAGGCAGCCCCGGACTGGAACCAGTACGCCGACGAAAACTCGCCGGGCACCGGCGAGCCCACCGTTTACAGCGTTCACGTTGCCGAATCCGGCGACATCACCATTGCCGGCGAGTTCGGCCTGATCTTCCGGCTTGATGCCGGCAGCGATCAGTGGCGCGTGCTCAATCCCCTGACGGCCGGCACGCCAACGATCTTCGCCACTCACTTGTCCGACAGCCCCTCGCGCAACAGCTACGCCGTAGGCCAGCGCGGCCAGGTGCTGATCTCCACAGACGGCGGCGAAACCTGGTTCCCCAACCGGGTCAAGACCGAATCCAATTTCCTGGGCGTGGCGGCAGCGCCGGGCGGCAAGGTGGTGGTGACCGGCATGCGCGTGATGGTCACCAGCAAGGACGGCGGCATCAACTGGAATCAGGTTGTCGAAGGCGACATCACCACCGACTGGTATCAGGCCGTGCGAACGGAAAACACATCAGGCAAGGTGATGGCCGTGGGACATTCGGGCCGGATCATCCAGATTGGTGGCTGAGTGCTGTCGGTTTGAATGAAGGGGAGCGGTCGCGAATCGAGCAGTCAGGGTTGCCCGCATAGCGCCGCGATGACGACGGCGCGTGCCGAGGCAGCAATCCATTTATAGAACGCTGGAGGGGAGCAACATGAGACTGAAGAAGGCGAAGCAACTGGGCATCGTGGCGGTCAGCCTGTCGGCACTGACACCATTTTTCGTCCAGGCCGCAGGTGGTGCCGGTACCAAGTTCCTCGGCGGTGATTTCTCCTACAACGGCTTCATTCGTCTCGATACCGCGTTCAGTACCGATGACCGCGTCCAGCAGGCCAACCAGTTCGGCGACCTTGCCAACGGCGTGCCGATTCGCCGCGTGGTCGGCAATCCGGCGCTGAACTTCGCACAACCGCTGCTGCCGACCGATGCCCTCGTCGGCCCGGCCGGCATCATCCCGCTCGGTGGTCTTGGCGTGCTGCCGCCGACCGAGGGCGTGTCCGATCTGCAGGGCACCAACGACACGTTCACCCGTTACGTGCCGAAGAAGAGCCAGCTGCTGAATTATCACCTGTTGCGCTTCGAGATCACCCCGACCCTCGCCTGGGGCGACTGGTCGCTGATCACCCGTCTGCGCGCGGTCTACGATCCGGACCACCTCGGCTATGAAGAATTCGCGGCCGGCGACTACGCCAACATCAATGGCGGCTTTGATGGCGGCGGCACCCCGGATCGCCAGTTCCAGGGCCGTCCGGACAAGCTCGGCTTCGCGGTCAACGGCAAGAAGAATCCGCTGATCTTCGAGCGCTCGGGCCGCAATTACCAGGTCGATCTGCCGGCGTTCTTCCTGCAGTGGAACAGCGGCAACACCACGGTGCGCATCGGCAACCAGACCATCGCCTGGGGCCAGTTGCTGTTCTTCCGCATCATGGACACTGCGAACGGTCTCGATCTTCGCCGCCACCTGATTCTCAATCGCGCGGTCGAGGAATATGCCGATTCCCGCGAATCGGCACCGGGCATCCGCATCACCACGCAGATCACCGACCAGATTTCCGGTGACTTCTTCGCCCAGCAGTTCATCCCGACGATCATCAACAACGTCAACACCTCGTACAACGTGGTGCCGTCGCAGTTCTACCTGAACGATCGCTACCACGAAGGCGGCTACGACAAGAACGTCAACTTCGGTATCCGCTTCAAGGGCGAGTTCGGCAATTTCAACCTGCAGGCGATGGCCACCCGTCGCTACAACCCGCTGGGTGCCATTCGCTGGACGCAGTCGGGCGTCAACAAGTCACTGCCCAACTCGAACGTGCTGGGTCTGGCCTTCAACCAGTATTGCAACCTGGTGCTCGGCACCGGCACGCAGGGTTGCGGTCCGATTCTCGCCGGCACGCCGTTTGAGGTGGCACCTGCCGGCGTGTTCACGGCCGAGGAATGGTTCAACTACGCCGGCTACATCAAGCTCAGCGGTCTGGAAGGTCTTGATCGTGCCATCGACGAGTTCGACTCCTCGCAGGACCTGCTGGCGCGCCCGGTCAACGGCGATTTCAACGCGGCCGAAGGGCAGTTGAGCGCCTTCTTCGTTGCTGCCGAAGGTCTGCACGGCCACATCGAACGGCATTACTTTGCGGAAACCGTGATCGGCCTCGGTGGCGGCTACGTGACCGAAGCGGAGCCGGGTTCGATCTTCGACCAGATCATCATGAACGTCGAAGCGACATACACGCCGAAGCGCACGTTCACCGCCATCGACCTGCGTCAGGGCTTCGACAAGCGCAGCGAAATCCAGGTCGGCTTCGTGGCCGAAAAGTATCAGCGTTTTTCCACCGAGTTCCCGGCCACCTACATGGTGTTCCAGTACCTCTGGCAGAAGGAAAGCGATCTCGTGGGCCTGCTGCTCGACGGTTACGGCAGCGAAAACTATTCGAGCCGCGGCGTGGTGCTTGATTCGGCCGTGCCCACCAGCGCAACGCCGCGTATCACCCCCGGCCTAAAGGCGGGTGCCAATTACGCGGTGTTCGCAGCCCTGCAGCCGTTCCCGAACTACATCTGGGAAGCCAGCTTCGCAACCCTGATCGACGTTCAGGGCGGCGTGCTGTTCCAGCCGGGTCTGGTCTGGAAGCCGCGCGGCAACATCACGCTGAACATGTTCTACAACTTCGTGCACGACAACGCCTGGGGCAACAACCCCAACAAGAACATCGTGCATCTGATCAGCCAGACCAACGAACTGACCCTGCGTCTCGGCTACCAGTTCTGAGCGTTTGCTGTCCGCCGTGCCCGGTGCCCGGGCACGGCGCTGCTGTACAAAAGGACGAACCGGATGCTGCCTGGCATCCGGTTCGCCCGAGAATGGAACGAACGATCCGATTCGTACTGCGTCCCGTTCATTCGTTGAGCGTCCGTCGGACGCACGAACGGTTTCCTGTTTGACACGCCAGCCCTGAAATACGCCATGTCCTCTGCTCCCAACGCAATGCCCCTCCGTTTCCGAGTCGCCAAGTGTGTCATGGACCGCCGCGCCATGGTTTCGGTGTGGTTCGTGATCGTTACCTTGGCCTTCGCGGCCGGCATTCCGCGCGTCGAGATCAAGACGATCTTCGCCGACCTGCTGCCGCAGGACGACGAATTCGTGAAGATCTACAACGCCCATCCGAACTTCGGCAATCCGCTGACCATGTTCGTGATGATCAAGCGCAAGAACGGCGATATCTATCATGCTGAAACCTTGCAGAAGGTCTGGGATCTGACCCGCAACGTCGACTTGACCGAAGGCGTCGACCACGACCAGATCATCTCGATCTCGACCGAAAAGCTGCGCTACGTCGAAGCCACGCCGCAGGGTGTGGACGTGCGGCCGCTGATGGGTGATGCGGTGCCAAAGGATCCGGCCGAGGTGGAAGACTTCCGCCGTCGTGTCGCCCAGTCGCCGAACGCGCGCAACTTTTATGTCTCGGCTGACGGTTCGTCGACCCTGATCAGCGCCACCTTCCAGACCTCGGTGCAGTACGGCGTGGCGTTCAACTACGTCGATGGCCTGGTCAAGGCCGCTGCCGACGAAAACCACGAAGTGTTCCTCGCCGGCCAGCCGGCGTTGACCGGCTGGGTCTACCGTTTCCAGAAGCAGACCTACCAGATCTTCGGTGTCACCTGCGCGCTGCTGTTCATCGCGCTGGTGCTGTATATGCGCAACGTCGCTGGCGTGGTGGTGCCGGTGGTCTGCGCTGCGATGGCCGGTGTCTGGGGCTTCGGCTTCATCGGCTGGGTGGGCTTCCCGGTCGAACCGCTGCTGATGATCGTGCCGCTCCTGCTGGTGGCACGCACTTTCTCGCATTGCATCCAGTTCACCGAACGCTATTACGAAGTGCTCAAGCACTTGGGTGACAAGCGCAAGGCGGCGGAAGTGACGATGGGCGTGATGATGGCACCGTCGATCCTCGGCATCATGACCGACGTGTTCGGCATCATCTTCATCGCCATCGCACCGATCCGCACCATGTACGGCCACGCGATCTTCTGCGGTGCCTGGGCGCTGTGGATCATCCCGACTGGCGTGTTCCTGATCTCGATCCTGCTGTCTTACCTGCCGCTGCCGAAGAACATCGACCGCATCACCGGCGGCGGCGGTCAGGAAACCGGCATCCACAAGGTTCAGGGCGACCTTCTGCTCGCCATTGCCAAGCTCACCTATGGCAAGCCGGCCGTCTACACCAGCATCTTTTCGGTGTTCCTGCTGATCTGGGGTGTCTGGGCTTCGTTCGAGATCAAGATCGGCAACCCGGTCGAAGGCTCGAACCTGCTGCACTACGATTCCGAGTTCAACACCGCGATTCGCGCCATCAACTCGCAGTTCCCGGGCACCAACACCCTGGAAATCGTCATCGAGGCCAAGAACGACAAGGACGGCACCAACCGTGTCGCGCTGTCTTCCGAAGCGATGAAGATCCGCTCGCAGATCCAGGCGATCGTCGAATCCGATCCCATCCTCAAGCCGCGCGCCACGCTGTCATTCAGCGACTACATGTATGAAGGCAACCGCCTGTTCTCCGGCGGCAATCCGCAATGGTTGCCGGTCGACCCGAGCAAGCGCGCCGCGTTCGCGGCTGGCCAGGCGGTGATGTTCGGTTCCAGCCCGCTGAACTTCGGCCACGTCATGGATTTCGAGGCACAGCACTCCACGGTGTCGCTCTGGTACGCGGACAACAAGCAGGAAACGGTGGACGCTGCGCTGGCCAGCGCCAAGCGCGCGGTCGATGCCGTTGGTGCCGAACATGAAGCCTTCAATGTTCGCCTCGGCACCGGCTTCATCGCACTCCAGCAGGCGATGAACAACGTCGTCCATCGCTACCACTGGTTCATTCTCGGCTGCGTCAACGTCGCCATCGCCATCATTGCCGGCTACGCCTACCGTTCCTTTGTCGCCGCGATGCTGCTGCTGATTCCGGTGAACATGTCGAACTTCCTGCTCAATGCCGCGATGTACTCGCTCGGCATCGGCCTCGACATCAACGCGGTGATCGTGGCGGTCATGGGGGTCGGTGTCGGTATCGACTACGGCATCTACCTGCTATCTCGAATCATCGAGGAATACCAGGCATCCGGGAAAAACTGGGAGAAAGCCATTACCGTGGCACTGACGACTACCGGCAAGGCGATCATGTTCACGGCCACGATCATGCTGTCCGGCATCCTGCCTTGGTACTTCCTGTCCGAGTTCAAGTTCATGGCCGACATGGGCATGCTCCTGGTCGCGATCATGCTGATCAACATGGTGCTGTCGCTGGTGGTGCTGCCGCTGATCATCTGGCTGGTCAAGCCGAAGTTCGCGGACAACGAGGATCTGGCGGTGGGCGAGAACATCGACCTGTCGCAGTTCATGACCGAGCCGGCGCACGGCAAGGCCTGATCGCTTGCCGTCGATGGCGGGGGCGCAGTGAAGCGGGAGACGACGATGTCGCGAACGCTTTCACTGCTGGTCGCCGGGCTCTTGCTGAGCACGCAGCCGCTGCACGCCGAAGACGGCGTGCCAGCGGCTGCGGTGTTTCCGCCACCGGAAGACCTCGCACTTCCGGCTGAACCCGTCATCGAGGCGGGGCCGGAAAGTGTTGCGGTGCCGGCTGCCGAAATTCCGCTTGCGCCGGTGCTGCCCGCAACGTCCCTCACCGCTGCGGTGCCCAGCCGCGATGCACAGGGTCTTGAATACGAGATCCACCGTCTGCTGGCCGTTGCCGGCGTGCTGAATGAGGCGCGCAGCATTCCGTCGTCACAGCGAGTCGACCTTTATCTGCGGCAGAACGGCCTCGGTCGCTGGTCGATCGCGTCCTTGCAGTACACGCTCGACGACGGTGTCGCGCAGACGCTCACGCTGGAAGCGGCTCAGACGGCAGCGTTGGCCGCCAGCGGCAGCGCGCTGCGCATCGCAAGATTGCCGCTCGGAGCCAGTCCGCGCGGGCTGCGCGTCGAACTGCGGCTGGTGAAGGTCGGCGACAGTGAGGCGCTGTCGAAGGACGTCAGTGCGGAATTCCGCTTCGATAGCTTCAGGGGTCCGATCGAACTGGCCGTGCTGCTCGATACCGGCACCTTCGCCGGACCGAGCCTGCGCTTGCAGCGGCTGGTCGCCAGCGAACAGTCAGGCGGCAAGTTGCTAGGCCTTGATCTCGACGGCCTGACCGGCGGCAACAGTCGCTACCAGCCTGGCGACAATAGCGATCCGGCGCTTGGCCACGCCCGTCAGTTGCTGAAAATGGGCGACAGCCGCGCCGCGCTGGTCGAACTGCTGTCGATCGCCGAGCGCCGCCGCTTGCCATCCGGCGCGCTGCCGAATTTCGAGTCACCGTACTGGCTGGAAACCGCAGGCCTGCTGCGCGAGGAAGGCCTGCTCGACCGCGCCCAGAAAATCTGCGACGACTTGTCGTCGCGCCGCGCCATCCGCCCCGAGATCGCCATCGAACGGTTGGCGATCGGCGAAGCACGATTGGCGATCGGCGATCTGGCGGGGGCCGAGCAGCTATTCGCGCTCGCCAAGCCGCGCTTGCCCGAGTACCGCCTGCCCGATCTGCGTACCGCCACCGGCATGCTGCAACTGGCGCAAGCGCGCTCGCGCGAAGCCAGCGAAACGCTCAACGGCAGCTCGCCGGACTCGGTCGAAGCCTTCCGCTACATGGCGTCTTCCGTCGAAGCGGTGCGAGCCACCGCCTACGGACGCTACAACCTGGCCATCGCCACGCTGCGCAACGGTGATGTCAAGACCGCACTGAGCTGGCTCGACCTGCTGGGCCGCACCGACAGCAATGATCCGGAACTGCTGGCGCTGCGCGACAAGGCCAATCTGGCACTGGGCTGGCATTTCCTGCAGGAAAAGCAGGGCCGCACCGCGCTCGGCGTGCTCGGCCGCGTTCGTAGCGAAGGCCTGTCGTCGAATCGTGCACTGCTGGGCATGGGTTGGGCGCAGCTGGCACCCGCAGGCGAGCGGCTCAAGCGCACGCAACTCGGCCGCAATGTGTTGCGCGCGCCGGATCAGATCGGCGATCTGCCGGCGCCGGTCCGCAACTCGCTGGAACGTCTGCGCGTGCTCGATCCCGAACTGGCCAGCAACGGCATCGGCCCGAGCAGCTTCGAACGCGACGATCCGCCCAAGGATCGCCGCGAAGGCCTGCAACGCGCGCTGCAGATCTGGAACCTGCTGATCGAGCGTGACGAGCGCGATCCGGCCGTGCAGGAAGCCCGGCTCGCCGTTGCCTATGCCCACGACCAGCTACGCGACGGCGCGGCCGCCCGCGACGCCTATGGCTTGGCGATCGACAGCCTGCGCAAGGTCGACGTCGCCATCGACGCGGAAACCGCTTTCGTCAACAGCGGCGAACTGCGCGCAGCACTGACCACGATGACCGATCAGGCCGCGCTGTTCGACACGCTCGACAAGCTGCACATGCCGCCGGAGCCATCGACCTTCCCGCTGATCGCGAGCCTCGACCGCTTGCAGCAGCGCAATCGTCTGCAGCAGGCACTGGCTGACGCGCGTCTGCGCCTGGAACTGCCGAGCGACAGCGGTCCGGCCGTGCCGGCCGACCTGATCAACCGCCTCGCGAGCTTCGAGACCTGGCTCGGCAAGCAGCGCACCGCGATTGCCGACCAGGCCGAAACCACGATCAAGGCGCGGCTCGGTGCCCGCCGTGACACCACCCGCGATTACCTGAAGACCGCGTTGCTGTCGCTGGCCCGGCTTCAGGACACGCCGGATTTCGACACTCGCGGGCAGGACACGCCGGTCTGCGAGGGATCAGCCTGTCCGTGAACCGGCTGCACTGATCGTCGGACATGAAAAAGGCCGGGACGCTTGACGCGTCCCGGCCTTTTTCATGCGGAGCTTCAGAGGCGCTCGAAGATCGCCGCGATGCCCTGGCCGCCGCCGATGCACATGGTCACCAGCGCGTAACGGCCGCCGGTGCGATGCAGCTCGTGGATCGCCTTGGTGGTGATGATGGCACCCGTGGCACCGACCGGATGACCGAGCGAGATGCCCGAACCGTTCGGGTTGAGCTTGGCCGGGTCGAAACCGAGTTCCTGCGCCACCGCGCAGGCCTGCGCCGCGAAGGCTTCATTGGCTTCGATCACATCCATGTCGGACACCTTCAGGCCAGCCTTGGCCAGCGCGATCTTCGACGCCGGCACCGGGCCGATGCCCATGTACTCCGGCTCGACGCCGGCATGACCGTAGGACACCAGACGGGCCAGCGGCTTGAGTCCCAAAGCAGCAGCGCGGCCGGCTTCGGCGAGCACCACGGCGGCAGCGCCGTCATTGATGCCGGAAGCATTGCCAGCGGTCACCAGGCCGTCCTTCTTGAACACCGACTTCATCTTGGCCAGCGTTTCGACACTGACATCGCCCCGCACGTTTTCATCGGTATCGAACTGGATCGGGCCCTTGCGGCTGGCGATCTCGACCGACACGATCTGGCCCTTGAAGCGGCCTTCCGCGATTGCCGTGGCAGCGCGCTGCTGGCTGGTCACGGCCAGCGCGTCCTGCATTTCGCGGGTGATGCCGTAGCGAGCGGCCACGTTCTCGGCCGTGATGCCCATGTGGATGGCATGGAAGGGGTCGTGAAGGATGCCGGTCATGTAGTCGAGCATCTTGGCGTCGCCCATGCGGGCACCCCAGCGACCGGCCGGCAGCAGGTACGGGCCGCGGCTCATCGCTTCAGCACCGGCGCCGATGGCGACGTCGCAGTCACCGAGCAGGATCGCCTGCGCCGCCGAAATGATCGCCTGCACGCCCGAACCGCAGAGGCGGTTGACGTTGAAGGCTGGGGTTTCCTTCGGGATGCCGGCCTCGACGGCAGCAACGCGGCCCAGATAGGCATCGCGCGGCTCGGTCGGGATGACGTTGCCCATCACCATGTGGCCGACTTCCTTGGCATCGACGCCGGCGTGAGTAAGCGCAGCCTTGACCGCCGTCGTTGCGAGCTGGGTCAGCGGCACATCCTTCAAGGTGCCACCGAAGCTGCCGATCGCCGTGCGCATCGCGCCTACCACCACCACTTCACGCTTGGACATCGTGTTCTCCTGAATTCGTGAGGCTAAAAAACATGAGCTCACGCAGAGAACGCGGAGAACGCAGAGAAAGAAAAATCAGAATCTTCTTTCAAGCTGTTGCCGTTGCTGTTCTCTGCGATCTTTGCGTTCTCTGGGTGAGAAAGCTTTGAAAGTTCCGGCTCAGACCGGATCCCAGGTGAACACGTCACCCGAGCGGTGCAGCGGATAGAAATCGTTCTGGAACTGCGGGAAGACGCGCTCGACGATCGCTTCCGGCGTCCAGCCTTCGGCCGTGTGCGCGGTGCGGATCGGGCGCGGCTGGCTGAACAGGTAAATTTCATTGTTACGCACACCAAAGATCTGACCGGACACGGTCTTGGCGGCGTCGGAGGCCAGCGCGACCACGAACGGCGCGATCTTTTCCGGGATCAGCTTCTTCAGGCCTTCGACACGCTTCTTCTGCTCCGGCGTCTCGTCCGGGATCGAGCTGACCATGCGCGTCCAGGCGAACGGCGCGATGGCATTGGAACGCACGCCGAAGCGCTGCATGTCGAGCGCGATCGCCTTCGAGAGACCGACGATGCCGAGCTTGGCCGCGCAGTAGTTGGCCTGACCGAAGTTGCCGACCAGACCCGAGGTCGAGGTCATGTGGATGAAGCTGCCCGAGCCCTGCTCTTTGAAGTAGGGCGCAGCGGCACGGCTGGTGTTCCACGAGCCCTTCAGATGCACGGCAATGACAGCATCGAATTCCTCTTCCGACATCTTGTGGAAGATCACGTCGCGCAGGTTGCCGGCGTTGTTGACGACGATGTCGATGCGGCCGAAAGCGGTGCGGGCGGCTTCGATCATCGCCTGCGCGCCTTCGAAGCTGGCCACCGAATGGGTGTCGGCGATCGCATCGCTGCCCAGTTCCTTGATTTCGCGGACAACGCTGTCGGCTGGTGATTCGCCGCCCGCTTCACCGGTCAGCGACACGCCGAGATCATTGACGACGACCTTGGCACCGGCACGGGCCAGTTCCAGTGCGATGCCGCGACCGATGCCGCGACCGGCACCGGTGACGAGAGCGACCTTGCCGCTGAGCAGGCCTGTAGGAGTGGTGTCTGACATGGTGAGTTCCGTTGTGTTGATCGGTGCGAAATAAAAATCAAATGTTAAACGCAAAGGCGCAAAGGAAAAGCAAAGAAAGGACGCAAAGAGAAACAAAACAGGAATGCGGTGACAACAATCTTTCGAATAGCTTTTCTTGCTGTTCTTTGCGTCCTTTCTTTTCCCTTTGCGCCTTTGCGTTTAACCGTTGCTGTTGACTGGCTGCATCAAGTTCAAAGCCGCCGCAGGATCTCGTCCCACTCGGCCGCGAGCTGAGCCCGGAACGACGGTGCCGCGACCGCGATCAGCGCTTCGGCGCGACCGCGCAGGTCGCGGCCACGCAGTTCGGCGATGCCGTGCTCGGTGACGACGTAATCGGCGGCATGGCGCGGCAGCGCGACCAGACTGTTGTTGAAGCGGGAGACGATACGCGTGAAGCGTCCATCGTCCGTCGCCGCCGGCAGGGCGACGATCGAGCGGCCGCCGTTCGATAGCTGCGCACCAGCCACGAAAGCAGGCAAGCCGCCGACACCGGCCATCAGCTTGCCGTTCAGGCTGTCGGCGTTGACCTGGCCGAACAGATCGACTTCCACCGCCGAATTGATCGCGCAGAAACTATCGATCGCGGCGATCCGGCGGATGTCGTGGGTTTCGCTGACCGGACGGAAGTAGTAGCTGTCGTCCTTTTCCAGCCGCGCGTAAAACGCCGCGTCGCCGAGCGCGACACCGGCGTCGATCGCGCCTTTCGCCGCGATCGCGCCCGCATCGACGAGCTTCGACACCGCATCGGTGACCATGCCGGACCAGATCCGCAGGCCCCGATGGTTGGAAAGTGCTGCCAGGATCGCGCCCGGCAGCTTGCCGACGCCGAACTCCAAGGTATCGCCGTCGCGGACCAGACTGGCGACCAGGGCCGCGTGCTGCTCGATCGCAGGATTGCTGCTGCCGGCGTAGTAATGGACCAGCGCGCTGTCGGTCTCGAAATAGCCGTCGACTTCGGCGAGCTTCACCGAGAACGAGCCACGGGTGCGCGGGACGTTCGGATTGATGTGCAGGACGCGGCGCTTGGCCTTGGCCCAGACCGCCGGATGGAAATCGCTGCTCGGGCCGAAGCTGCAGGTGCCACTGGCGTCCGGCGGGCTGACCTGGGCGATGACCAGATCGACCTCGCTGGCGCGCGCCGCGAGATCGCGATAGATGCCCGGATAGTCGAGCGTCGCCAGTTCGGCGCGGCTGTCGACCAAGCCCGGGCGCAGGCCCGGCGTCATCACGTAGGCGCGCTGGCGGGCTTCGGGATGCAGGCCTAGGTAGTCGCTGCGGTTGATGCCGGGGAAATGCAGGCCGATGAAGCGGACGCCGGCGGTTTTGTCCGGTGCATCTTTCAGCGCCTCGAAAAAGGCGAGGCTTTCACCGGCGAGGCCGGGCACGAATACGGTCATGCCGGGAGCTAGCCCGGCGACGATTTCGGCAACTTCGAGCTTCTGGCTCATGGCCTCGCCAGCACGGCGTTGCCGACGATGATCGACTTGCCGTCGCCGTCGAAGGCTTCCAGATCGAGCGTCAGGCCATTGGCCGTGTGGCTGACGAGCTTGGCAGTGCAGCGCAGCGATTGATTCACCGGCAGCACGGCCACGAAGCGGGCATCGAACTTGGTCAGCGTGAACGCCGCAAACTGCGTGCTGACCAGCTGCCCGAGCAGCGCCATGCCGAGCATGCCGTGGACGATCACGTCATCGAAGCCAGCCTTCTGGGCGAAGGTGGTTTCCAGATGCAGCGGATTGCTGTCGCCCGAGGCTTCGGCGTACAGCGCGAGCTGTTCGCGCGGGATCGGGCCGGTCTGGTATTCGGCGACCAGATCGCCGGGGTTTGCGGTATCGAGATTCATGATTTCGGCACCGGATTGCGCACCAGCACCACCTGCCGCGAACGGCCGAGCAGGCCGCGCTCGGCGTGGGCAACGGTCGATTCGATGACGATGAAATCCATCGCGCCGTTCTTCTTGTCGTAGAGGTCGGTCACGGTACGCTGCACGACCAGGCTGTCGCCAGCGCGGATCGGTCCCAGATAGTCGAACTGCTGCTCGGCATGCAGGACGCGGCGCAGGTCGACACCCAAGGTTTCGAGAATGCGCCGCGAGCTGTTCTGCTCGCCTTCGACCGCTTTCATGAAGGTTGGCGGGGCGATGTCCTGCGGGCCATCTTCGGCGCCGATTGCCTTCAGAAACAAAGCGATGCGTGCTGCCGTCACCTCGACGGTGAACGGCGGCAGCGCAAAGCCGAGATGGGCGCGGTCGATGGCCATCAGGCAGCGGCCGTCGCCGGTTCGGCAAAGAACGCGGCAATCGCAGCATCGTCACCGGCCAGCTTGGCGAGTGCCGCTGCGCCAATCTGGCGGGCGTAGGTGTACGGGCCGCCGGCGTAGGACGGGAACAGGCCGCCGATCACCGCTGCAACATCAGCCAGTTCGGGATGCTCGATACCGCCGGCCTGCGCGCAACGCAGTGCGGCGACCGTCGCCAGCGCCAGCTTCGTGGCTTCGTCGACACCGTTCGCCTTGGCCTGCTCGTTGGCGGCTTTCAGCGCCGGCAGCAGCGCGTGTTCGCCACGGGTCAGCACCGAATCCGGGGCCAGCAGGCCGAGCTTCGAGGCTTTCTGACGATTGAGGAACAGGGTGCGGACCATGTTGCCGGCGACCGGATCGCGCATCAGCTCGACGAAGATGTCCATCTCGCGGTCGCAGGCCTGGGTCAGCGGCATGTTCCAGCCGCCGACCACGCAGTTGATGATCGCCGTGTAGGCCGGATAGTGCTTGAGCTGGTAGTCGCTGACGCCAACGTCCTGGGCGATCGTCGCGATGATCGTCGGGCTCTTGAAGTCGTAGGGGGCCGAGTCGAAGTTTGCGCCGTGGCGATCCCAGAGCGCGCGTGGCTGCGGCATCGCCTTGGCGAGTTCCTTGGCTTTCGCGATCAGCTGATCAGCCGGCACCACGGCATCGACCAGCTTCAGCTTCAGCGCTTCGGCCGGGCCGACCGGATCGCCGACCAGCAGCATTTCCAGCCCCTTGGCGGGGCCGACCAGACGCGGCAGGCGCTGCGTGCCGCCGGCCCCCGGCAGCAGGCCGAGCTTGATTTCCGGCAGGCCGAGCTGCACGGCCTTTTCATCGTCCAGCACCACGCGGGCGTGGCAGGCCATCGCGACTTCCAGACCACCGCCGAGCGCCAGGCCATTGATGGCGGCGATGTAGGGCTTGGTCGACAGTTCGAGACGGCGGAACAGCCGGCCAAGGTGGCCGAACAGTTCATTCAATTGGGGAACGGCGTCGATCTTCGCGCGCTCGGTGAAGACCCGGATCATGTCCAGATCGGCACCGGCGAGGAAGGCCGACTTGCCCGAGGTCAGCACCACGCCCTTGACCGCAGCGTCGCCAGCGACCGAGGTCATCAGCGCATCGAGCGAATCCATCATGGCGCGCGAGAACACGTTCATCGTGCGGCCCTGCATGTCGATGCGGGCGACGAGGATGCCGTCGGCGTCGAGTTCAGTCTGGATGTTGCTGTCGTTGAACATGGGTGTGCTCTGCTTGCTGACGGGTGGTTTGAAAACCAAGCAACATCAAAATTTCAACGCAAAGACGCAAAGGGAAAAGAAAGAACGCAAAGGAAAAGCAATAAGGACTCACTTGATGGAGTCTTTTACCTTTGCGTCCTTTCTTGGCTGTTCTTTGCGCCTTTGCGTTTAACTTTTGATGTTGCCGTTGACGCTCGATACAGCGATCAAGCGAACTTCTTGAAATCCGGCTTGCGCTTCTCGTTGAAAGCGGCAACGCCTTCCTTCGATTCGTCGCTCATGTAGTAGCCCTTGACGGCGGCCACGCCCATGAAGCTGATGCCGCGGATATTTTCGCTGTCGGCGTTGAACGAACGCTTGGCGATGGCGATTGCGGTCGGGCTCATGAAGTTGATCTCGGCGGCCCAGGCTTCGCACTCGGCGTCGAGCTGGTCGTGCGGCACGACCTTGTTGACCAGACCCATGTCCATCGCTTCCTGCGCCTTGTAGCGGCGGCACAGGAACCAGATTTCGCGGGCCTTCTTTTCGCCGACCACGCGGGCGAGGTAGGCGGTGCCGAAGCCCGGATCAACCGAGCCGACCTTCGGGCCGACCTGGCCGAACTGCGCCTTCTCGGAAGCGATGGTCAGATCGCAGATGGTGCAGAACACGTTGCCGCCGCCGATCGCGAAGCCCTGGACGCGAGCGATGACCACCTTGCGGCAGTCGCGGATCGCGGTCTGGAGTTCTTCGATCGGGAAGCCGACCATGCCGCGCGGGCCGTACAGGCCGTCTTCCGAGTAATGCACCTTCTGGTCGCCGCCGGTGCAGAACGCCTTGTCGCCGGCGCCGCCGAAGATCACGGTGTTGACCGACTTCTCTTCATCGGCACGACGAAACGCGTCGATCAGCTCTTCGACCGTCTGGTTGCGGAACGCATTGAACACTTCCGGACGGTTGATGGTGATGCGAACGGCGTTGGCGCCGACTTCGTAGATGATGTCCTTGTAGACGGGTGCGTTCGACATGGCGTTTCTCGAGCAGGTTTGAGGTGGTGCAGACGAAGTTCAGCGGCAACACGCGGTACCGGCGCAGGCCAGCACACCGGTATATCGTATGGAACCATACAATAATATCAAAGCGGCGGGCATCGTGGCGGCAGCGGGTTTGCCCGCGTCGTCATCGGCTGCTCCGCATCATCACAGGAGAGCCGACATGGCCTACGAATCGCTGCTGCTGGACGTACACGACAACGGTGTCGCCCATCTGGTGCTGAACCAGCCCGCGCTCGGCAACCCGTTCAACGCCGCGTTCTGCCGGGAGATCGCCGAAGCGGCCGGCGAACTGGCCAGCCGCCGCGATGTGCGCGCCGTGCTGCTGCGCGCCAACGGGCCATATTTCAGCGTCGGCGGCGACATCAAGATGTTCTCGCAGACGCTGCCGACCTTGCCCGAGCAGATCCGCGTCTGGACCGGCGGCCTGCATCTGGGCGTGGCCCGGCTGGCAAGGCTCGACGCGCCAATCGTCGCGGCCATCCACGGCATCGCCATGGGCGGCGCGGTGGGCCTGTTCGCGGGCTGCGATCTGGTCTATTGCGGCCGCTCGGTGAAGCTCGGCGGTGCCTACACCACCATCGGCTACACCTGCGACATGGGTGCCACCTTCACGCTCGCTTCGCGCATGGGCCTCGCGCGGGCGCGGCGCTTCCTGCTGCTCGGCGAAGTTCTGAGCGCGGCCGAAGGCGAGAAGACCGGGCTCATCGACTATCTGGTTGACGATGACGCCGTGCTGGCCGAAGCCGAAGCGGCCGCCGTCCGCCTCGCCAACGGCCCGACGCGGGCCTACGGCGAACTGCGCCGGCTGATGACTACCGCCCTCGGTGCCGGTTTCGAGCGGCAAATGGAAGACGAGGTGCAAGCGCTGATCCGCGCGGCCTCCACCCGCGATGCCATGGAAGGCATCACCGCGTTCGTCGAGCGGCGCGGGGCGAAATTCGAGGGGCGCTGAGGGGCCTGTCGCGCGGAAAGAATCACCCGCCGCCGCAGCGGGCAAACTAAGGTCAACAGTTCCTGACCCCGCGAGCAAAGCCGATGGCCGTCCATGAAACCCCTAATCCAATTGGCACACCCGGCAAGCCCTGGGGGCCTGAAGAAGTGGCGGCCTGGCAGGCGCGGCAATCCCGGCAGCGCAGCTACGCAGCGGATGTGCTGCGCGTGATCGACACCCTGCGCGCGCGCTACGACGTGGTGCAGTACGGCCAGCTCGATCACGACCCGGAACGCTATCCGCTGTTCGCTGTTCAGAGCCGCGACTGGCGTGACGATCGGCCCTGCGTGCTGATCACCGGCGGCGTGCACGGCTACGAAACCAGCGGCGTGCACGGGGCCTTGCGGTTTGTCGAAGGCCACGCGGCGGGCTATCTGGACCGGATCAATCTGCTGGTGGCGCCCTGCATCAGTCCCTGGGGCTATGAAACCATCCAGCGCTGGAACATCCACGCGGTCGATCCCAATCGCTCGTTCCGGGTCGGGGGCACGGCGCAGGAAGCGCTGGCCTTGATGCGGCTGGTCGCGCCGTTTCGCGAGCGCGTGCTCGTTCACGTCGATCTGCATGAAACCACCGACTCCGACGAATCCGAATTTCGCCCGGCGCTGGCGGCCCGTGATGGCAAGGCGTACGTGCCGGGCGAGATACCTGACGGTTTCTATCTGGTGGACGATGTCGACCACCCGCAGCCAGCGTTCCAGCAAGCGGTGATCGCGGCGGTGGCCGGCGTCACCCACATTGCCCCGGCCGATGCCAAGGGCGAGATCATCGGCTCGCCGGTGGTGTCGACCGGGGTGATCCGCTATCCGCTCAAGCAGCTCGGCCTGTGTGCCGGCATCACCGACGCGCGCTACAAGACCACCACCGAGGTCTACCCCGACAGCCCGCAGGCCAATCCTGCGCAATGCATCGCCGCGCAAGTCACGGCGATCTGCGCGGCCATCGACTACGCGCTGGAGGCACAGCGCCAGCATTGACTGGCCCTATCGTCTTGCCTCGCAAATGCAATTTCTCTTGAGGAGTGACGGTCCTTACGATCCACCGGTCGATCGACGGAGATGCTTGCCAATCATCTTCAAGTTCATGTCTTTAACTAGAAAAAACGGTGAATCAATGATCAAGAAATCCTTGCACCTGCTGGCTGCTTTCGCAGTCAGCACCTTGCCGCTGCTGCCTGCTGGTCCTGCTGTTGCGGACGGCGCGCCCAGGTCCAACCAGTTCTGGTGGCCGAAGCTGCTGGACCTTTCGCCGCTGCGCCAGCACGGGGCGGAATCCGACCCGATGGCGGCTGACTTCGACTACGCGAAGGAATTCGCCACCGTCGATCTGAAAGCCTTGAAGCAGGACATCGCCACGCTGATGAAGACGCAGCAGGACTGGTGGCCGGCCGATTACGGCACCTACGGTCCGTTCTTCATCCGCATGGCCTGGCATAGCGCCGGCACCTATCGCACGCTCGATGGCCGCGGCGGTGCCGGCGGTGGCCAGCAGCGTTTCGAGCCGCTCAACAGCTGGCCAGACAACGCCAATCTCGACAAGGCGCGGCGTCTGCTGTGGCCGATCAAGCAGAAGTACGGCCGCAAGATTTCCTGGGCCGACCTGATGGTGCTGACCGGCAATGTCGCGCTCGAATCCATGGGCTTCAAGACCTACGGCTTCGGCGGCGGCCGCCGTGACGACTGGGAGCCGGATCTCGTCTACTGGGGTCCGGAAACCGAGTTCCTGGCGGGCGACAAGCGCTATACCGGCGATCGCAAGCTGGAAAAGCCGCTCGCAGCGGTGCAGATGGGCCTCATCTACGTCAATCCGGAAGGCCCGAACGGCGTGCCGGACCCGCTGCTCGCCGCCAAGGACATCCGCGAAACCTTCGGCCGCATGGCGATGAATGACGAAGAAACCCTGGCCCTGATCGCCGGTGGTCACAGCTTCGGCAAGGCCCACGGTGCGAAAAAGCCGGAAGGCTGTGTCGGCGTGGCCCCGGCTGCCGAAGCGGTTGAAGCGCAGGGCACGGGCTGGAACAACAAGTGCGGCAAGGGCAATGCCGGCGACACCATCACCAGCGGTCTCGAAGGGGCCTGGACCGCAACTCCGGCCATGTGGAGCACGCAATATCTGACCAACCTGTTCGCCTTCGACTGGGTGCAGACCAAGAGCCCGGCCGGTGCCATCCAGTGGATTCCGAAGAACGCCGATCAGCTCAAGTTCGTGCCGGATGCCCATGACCCGGCGAAGCGCCACGCGCCGATCATGTTCACCACCGATCTGGCGCTGAAGTTCGACCCCAGCTACCGGAAGATTTCCGAGCGTTTCATGAAGGACCCGAAGGAGTTCGAACTGGCCTTCGCCAAGGCCTGGTTCAAGCTCACCCACCGCGACATGGGGCCGCGCGCCCGCTACATCGGCAGCGAAGTGCCGAAGGAAGAGCTGATCTGGCAAGACCCGATTCCGGCCGTCGATCACGCCCTGATCGACGCCGCTGACATCGCCAGTCTGAAAGGCAAGCTGCTGGCGTCGGGTCTGAGCGTTTCCGAACTGGTGC
This sequence comes from Nevskia sp., assembly GCA_021732745.1. Lineage (GTDB taxonomy): Bacteria > Pseudomonadota > Gammaproteobacteria > Nevskiales > Nevskiaceae > Nevskia. Next base: position 320,312 of record JAKFUK010000004.1, read on the forward strand.
GCACGGCCTGGGCGTCGGCGGCCAGCTTCCGCGGTACTGACTTGCGCGGCGGTGCCAACGGCGCACGCATCCGGCTGGCACCGCAGAAGGATTGGGCGGTCAACAATCCGGCGGAACTGGCCAAGGTCCTGAAGAAGCTCGAAGGCATCCAGAAGGACTTCAACAAGTCGGCATCGGGTGGCAAGAAAGTATCGCTGGCCGATCTGATCGTGCTCGGCGGCGCGGCCGGCATCGAGGAAGCGGCGAAGAAGGCCGGGCGCAGCGTCACCGTGCCGTTCACACCGGGGCGCATGGACGCTTCGCAGGCGCAGACCGATGTCGAATCCTTCGCGGTGCTCGAACCGGTTGCCGATGGTTTCCGCAACCACTACGGCAAGGACGCCAGCCGGTCGCCAGCGGAAATGCTGGTCGATCGCGCCAGCCTGCTGACCCTGAGCGTGCCGGAAATGACCGTGCTGGTCGGCGGCCTGCGCGCGCTGAACGCCAACGCCGGACAGGCCACGCATGGCGTGTTCACCGACAAGCCGGGCACCTTGAGCAACGATTTCTTCGTCAACCTGCTCGACATGTCGACGAAGTGGACGCCGTCCGCCAAGGCCGAAGGCATCTACGAAGGCGTCGATCGCAAGACCGGCAAGCGCAAGTGGACCGCCACGCCGGTCGATCTGGCCTTCGGCTCCAGTGCCGAGCTGCGCGCCGTGGCCGAGGTCTATGCCGCCGCCGACGGTCAGGACAAGTTCGTCGCCGACTTCGTCAGCGCCTGGAACAAGGTGATGATGCTCGATCGCATCTGAGCCGGGAATAAAGAGCGGCGGCGTTGATACGCCGCCGTTTTTTTTGTCCTGCTGAAAACCTCAGCGCAGCTTGATCAGCTTCTTGCCGGTATTCCGGCCGGAATAGACATCGACCAGCGCCTGCGGGGCTTGCGCGATGTCGCTGCCGATGTCTTCGGCATAGCGCAGGCTTCCGTCTTTCAGCATCGCCGCCAGTTTCGTCGCCGTGTCGTCGAAGCGCTTCAGATGATCGAAGATCACGAAGCCTTCGAGGCGCAGGCGGCGGGTGAGGATTTCGCGTTCGATGCGTGGGCCGGTCGGCGCCGGCAGCCATGACGGAATCGACATGGTGCCGCACTGGATCACGCGGCCGAACCAGGCCATGTGGCGGATCACGGTGTCGGCGATCTCGCCGGCAGTGTTGTCGAAAAAGACATTGACGCCGTTCGGGCAGGTTTCTTTCAACTGCGGTTCCAGCGGCTGCTTGTAATTGATGAAGGCCGCGTAGCCGTAGTCGGCAATCGCCTGCCGGCCTTTTTCATCGGAACCGACCACGGCCACCGCACGGGCGCCGGCCTGCTTCGCAAGCTGGCCGACGATGCTGCCGACCGCGCCCGCGGCAGCCGTGACCAGCACCGTTTCGCCCGGCTTCGGATTGCCGATGTCGTGCAGCGCGAGGTAAGCGGTCAGGCCGTTGATGCCAAGCAGGCCGGCACCGGTCGACAGCGGTGCCTGCTCGGCGTCGACCCGGCGCAGCACGCTGGCCGGTGTGGCGACGCAGTAGTCCTGCCAGCCGAACCAGCCGTAAAGAAACTGACCGTCGGCAAAGTCCGCGTGCTTCGACGCGATCACCCGGCCGACCGCCATCGCCCGCATCACCGCGCCGATCGGCACCGGCGGGGCGTAGTTGTTTTCGTCGTTGACATAGCCGCGCTGGGCCGGGTCCACCGACAGGTAATGGTTCTCGACCAGGAACTCGCCGTCCTTCAACGCCGGCACCGCTACCGTATTCAGCTCGAAATGCGCGGGCTGCGGGATGCCGACCGGGCGGGATTTGAGGGTGATCTGGCGGTTGTTCATGGGAGGTCTGGAAGAAAAAGCGATCTCACGCGGAGAACGCAAAGGACGCAGAGAAAAGCGAAGGACCGGAAACGCGAAACGCGGAGAACACATCGAAAAGCTGGATCGAGGCAGCTTTCTTTCGAAAGCGTTTCTCGTCGTTGCTTTTCTCTGCGCTCTCCGCGTTCTCCGCGTGAGACATGCGGTTGCCGCTTTTCGGCTTTTAGCCGTGCATCGTCAAACCGCCCGAGACGGAAATCGTCTGGCCGGTCATGAAGCTCGCATCGTCGCTGGCGAGGAATGCGACCAAGCCCGGATAGTCCGAAGGCTCGCCGATGCGGCCCAGCGGCACGCCGCGGACCATGGCGTCGCGGATTTTCTGGCCTTCTTCGCCGGTGCCGACGAAGGCGTCCATCGCCGGAGTGTTGGTCGGGCCGGGGGCGATGCAGTTCAGGGTCACGTTCTTGCGCGACACTTCACGGGCCAGCGCCTTGGCGAACGCGATGGTCGCGCCCTTGGTGCCCGAGTAGACGACTTCGCCCGACGAACCGACACGGCCGGCATCCGAGGCGATGAAGATCACGCGGCCACCGCCGCGCTGGACCATGCCCGACACCACGGCATGAGTCATGTGCAGCGGGCCCATGTAGTTGATGTCGACGACCTTCTTCCAGAAGTCCGGGGTGGTCTTCAGGAACGGGATCGGCTTGTCCCAGCCGGCGTTGTTGACCAGCGCCCAGGTCGGGCCGAGCTTGGCTTCGACGTCGGCAACGGCCTTCTTGACCGCTTCGTAGTCGGTGATGTCACAGATGCCGGCAGCAGCCTTGCCGCCCGCTGCTTCGATCTCGGCAACGGCCTTGGCCGCTGCTTCCGCATTCATGTCGAGCACGCCGACGATCATGCCTTCTTCCGCCAGACGCTTGGCAATCGCCAGGCCAATGCCGCTGGCTGCGCCGGTGACCAGGGCCACCTTGTCTTTCAGTCCACGCAAGATTCTTCTCCGGGTTGGGGTGCCGCTTGTTGATCGGGGGCCGGTTGACGGTTGTGCACCTGTTGCGCTTGTCCGGCGGGGCCCTGCAACATAGTATGGCACCATACTACTACGCCGAACAATGCGTCCCGATCCAGTCGGCGCTGCAAAGGCGGGGTTGGCGCCGGCACTGACACAAGACGGAAGTACGGGGATACTTTCCCGGCTGCGAGGACAATCGAGATAACAGGACTGGCGCGTGCATTGCGTTGCACGACGACTGGCAGGCGGTACCAACGGTGCGGGGGACGGCGTGAACGGCATCAAGGCGGTGGGAGATGCATACGAGGGCGGCAGCGGCTCGACCTTGGTGCTGCTGCATGGGCTCGGCGGCACCTGGCACATCTGGAAGCCGGTACTGCCGCTGCTGGAAAAGACGCATCGCGTGATCGCCCCGACCCTGCCGGGACATCCCGGCGGTCCGCCGATTCCCGCCGGTGTCGAGCCGACGGTCGACGTGCTCGCCGATCTGCTGATCGCCGATCTGAAGGCGCGCGGCATCGATCGCGCGCATGTCGCCGGCAATTCGCTCGGCGGCTGGCTGTCGCTGGAACTGGCGCGGCGCGGTTTCGCGCAGTCGGTCACCGCGCTGTCGCCTGCCGGCGGCTGGCAGACGAAAGCGGATTACGACGCGATCGCCGAGTCGTTCCGCATCGTTTTCAAGCTGCTGCCGCTGCTGATCTTCCTGTTCTCGCTGCTGCTCTATTTCGGCTTCATCCGCCGGGCGCTGAACAAGCAGGGCATGGAGCGCGGCGACCGGGTGCCGCCGGATGAAAGCCGCCGCGCCATGCGCTCGATGCGCGACACCACGATGCTGCCGGCGCTGCTGGTCAGCATGGGCAAGGTCGGCGGCATCCAGCCGTTCAAGGCCAATCCGCCGCTGGTGCGGATCGCCTGGTGCGAACAGGACAAGGTGATTCCGTATGCGCGCTACGGCGAAAAGCTGACCCATGCCGTTGTCGACGGTGCCGAAGGCTTGTTCGTCAAGGGTTGCGGCCACGTGCCGATGTACGACGACCCCGAACAGGTGGCGTCGGTGATCCTCGCCACCACGGCGCGTGTCGATGGGGTGGCGGCATGAACCTCATGAATCTGAACCCGGTGGTTGCCGCGACCCTGATCCAGCGCCGGCAGGTGGCGAAGCAGGTGTCGAAGTCGCCGCGCTTCGTCGAGCAGATCGAGAAACTGGCCAAGCAGCTGAAGCTGCCGGTTGACAAGGTCGCCGCCGAAGCGCTGAAGGGGCTGGAAGAAATCGTCACCGTGCAGAGCCCGGCGTTCGCGGCGATGTTCGATTACGGGCTGGGGCCGCTGCATACCCGGGCCTGGACCGTCGATGCCGACCTCGACGCCCTGGCCAATCTGAAAATACTCAACGAAACCAAGGCGCTGGTCTATCTGCCGACCCATCGCAGCTACGCCGATGCCTTCATCCTGTCGCGCCTGCTGCGTGACAACGGGCTGGCGCGCAATCACATCCTCGGCGGCAACAACCTGGGCTTCTGGCCGCTGGGCACGATCATCCGCCGCTCCGGCGGCATCCTGATCCGGCGCAGCTTCCAGGACGACGAAATCTACAAGCTGGTGGTGCGCGAATACCTTGCCTGGCTGGCCTCGCAGCGCAAGAACCTCGAGTGGTACATGGAAGGCGGCCGCAGCCGCACCGGCAAGCTGCGGCCGCCGAAATACGGCCTGCTCAGCTATCTGGTGTCGGCGATCGAAAGCGGCGGTGCCGACGACATGCTGCTGGTGCCGGTGTCGACCACCTACGACCAGATGCATGAGATCGGCGTGATGGCGGCCGAAGAGGCCGGTGCCGCCAAGGCCAAGGAAAACCTGCTGTGGCTGGCCGGTTACGCGCGCACCCAGCAGAAGCTGATCGGCAATGCCTATGTGCGTTTCGGCGAGCCGCTGAGCCTGCGCGAAGCGCTGGCTCGTGCCGATGCCGAAGGCGGCGGCAAGTGGACGGTCGCCAAGATCGCTTTCGAAGTGTTCCAGCGCATCAACCGCGCAACGCCGGTCACCGCCAATGCGCTGGTCACGCTGGCGCTGCTCGGCGTCCGCGATCGCGCGCTGACCTTGGATGAAGTGCACGAACTGGTGCTGCCGCTGCTCGATTACGCCGAGGTGCGCGGCCTGCCGAGCACGCATCTCGAAGACCTGCAAAGCCTCGAAGGGGTGGAGATCACGCTCGGCAGTCTGGTCGACGGCGGCGTGATCAGCCGTTATGACGGCGGCACCGAGGTGGTCTACGCCATCGAACCCGGCCAGCATTCGGTGGCCGCGTTCTATCGCAATAGTGCGGTGCACTGGTTCATCAACCGCGCGGTCTTCGAAGTGGCGCTGCTCGATACCTCGAAGGAGGACGATCTGGTCGGTCCGCTGGAGCGTGCCTGGCAGTCGGCGTTCGAACTTCGTGACCTGCTGAAATTCGATTTCTTCTTCAGCGACAAAGCCGCCTATCGCGAGGAACAGAAAGCCGAATCGCGGTTGTTCGACGCGAAGTTTCGGCAGCGGGCGGTCACCGTCGAAGGCCGCAAGGCGCTGCTGCTCGGCGCGCCGTTTCTGATCGCCCATCGGGTGCTGACGCCGTTCATCGAGGCTTATTTCATCGTCGCCGATCGTCTGGCTGCGCAAGCACCGGACGCCAAGATCGACAAGAAGAAGCTGACCGAGGAATGCGTCAAGGTCGGTCGCCAGTACGTGCTGCAGAAGCGCCTGAGCAGCCCGGAATGCGTGTCACGCGAAGTGTTCGGCAATGCGCTGTCGCTGGCCGCCAATCGCGATCTGCTGAAGCCCGGTTCGCCGGATCTGGCTGCACGTCGTCAGGCCTTCGCCGATGAACTGGCGTCGGTCGTCGAACGACTCGCCGCCATCGAAAAGCTGGACCAGGCGCGCCACGCCGCCGCTCACGCCGTTGCCTCGGAAACCGCAAGCTGATGACTGCCAATCCCATTCTGGAGCAGCAGCTCCAGCGCATTGCCGACGGCCCCTCGGGCCCGAAGATCGGTGCCTTTTTCGATTACGACGGCACGCTGATCGACGGCTATTCGGCCGCCGCCTACTTCTTCGACCGCATCAAGCGCGGCGAGATGAGCACCAAGGAGATCCTCGACACCCTGAAGCTCAGCCGCAAGGCTGATCTGGCCGACGAGGAGTTCTTCGACGTCATCGCCAAGGGCATCCTCGAATGGGCCGGTGAAACCGAGGCCGACATGCGCGCGCTGTGGCGTCGCCTGTGGCTGGAAAAGACCGCCACGACCCTGTTTCCGGAATCCTGGAAGCTGATCGACGCGCACCAGAAGAAGGGCCACACGGTGGCCATTGCTTCGTCGGCGACGCTCTACCAGATCGAGCCGCTGGCGCAGGAATACGGCATCGAACACCTCGTCTGCACCCGGGCAATGATCCGCAACGGCCGCCTCACCGGTGGCCTCGACGGCATGCCGGCCTGGGGCGAAGGCAAGGCGGCCGGCGTGCGTGCATTCGCGAAAGCCCACGGCGTGAACCTGAAGGCGAGCTACGGCTACGCCAACGGCAACGAGGACATCGCTTTCCTGAAGACGGTCGGCAAGGCGACGCCGATCCAGCCCAAGCCGGAGCTGGAAAAGGTGGCGATGGAACTTGGCTGGCCGATCCTCCGCTTCCCGCGCCGTTCGCGCGGCCCGGCCAAGGCGATGGCGCGCACCGTCGGTGCGTATGCGGCGATGGGGGCCAGCTTCGTCGCCGGTCTCGGGATCGAGCGGCTGACCGGCGATACCCGCCGCGCCGCCGATTTCATCACTACCGCAGCCAGCGATGCCGCGATGGCGGTGCTCGGGGTGAAGATCGAAGTCATCGGCAAGGACCATCTGCACCAGCATCGGCCTTGCGTGTTCATCATCAATCACCAGTCGAAGTTCGACATGTTCGTGATGATGAACATCGTCCGTTCCAGCTTCAGCGGTGTGGCCAAGGCCGAGGCCGCGCACGTGCCGGGCTTCGGGCGCTACATGAAGATGGCCGGCGTCGCCTTTCTCGATCGCGCTGATTCGCAGAAGTCGATCGACGCGCTGAAGCCGGCGGTCGATCGCATCAAGTCGGGCCTGAGCGTCTGCATCGCGCCGGAAGGCACGCGCTCCTGGACGCCGAAGCTGGGCAAGTTCAAGAAAGGCGCTTTCCACATGGCGATGCAGGCCGGCGTGCCGGTGGTGCCGGTGGTGATCCGCAATGCCGGCGAGATCATGGGCCGCAACGATCAGACCATGCGCGCCGGTACCGTGCAGGTCGCCGTGCTGCCCGGCATCGATGTCTCGAAGTGGAAGCTCGACAAGCTCGATGCCCACATCGCCGACGTGCGGCAGATGTACGTCGACACCCTGAACAACTGGCCGGAGGCCGAGGCATGAGCCGCAAGATCCGTGTTGCCGTGCTCGGTGCCGGCTCCTGGGGCACTACCGTCGCTTCGCTGGCCTCGCGCAACACCCAGACCACGATCTGGGCGCGCGATTCGGCGACCTCGGACGAGATCAATCGCGAGCATCGCAACTCGCGCTACCTGAAAGGCCTGCCGCTGTGTTCGCGGCTGCTGGCGACCTCCTCGCTCGATGAAGCGGTGCGCGACTGCGATGTGCTGGTGGTCGGCGTGCCTTCCCACAGCTTCCGCGACACGCTGAAGCTGGTGTCGCCGCTGCTGCGCCCCTGGGTGCCGGTGATCAGCCTCGCCAAGGGGCTCGAACAGGGCACCCATTCGCGGATGACCGAGGTCATTCGTCAGGAACTCCCGGGTCATCCGGCCGGCTTGCTCGCGGGGCCGAACATCGCCCGCGAAGTGCTGCAAGGCATGGCGGCGGCAGCGGTGCTGGCGATGACCGACGACAACGTCGCGAAAGCCCTGCAACCGCTGTTCACCAGTGCGGTGTTCCGCGTCTACACCAACCGCGACGTGATCGGCTGCGAACTGGGCGGGCCTCTGAAGAACGTCATCGCCATCTCGGCCGGCATGGCCGAGGGCTTGAGCGTCGGCGAGAACACCCGGGCGATGGTCATCACCCGCGGCCTGTCGGAAATCACCCGGCTCGGTGTCGCCCTCGGTGGCTGCGCGGAAACCTTCTCAGGCCTGACCGGCCTGGGCGACTTGCTGACCACCTGCATGAGCCCGCTGTCGCGCAATCGCCAGGTCGGCGTGCAGTTCGCGCAGGGCAAGACGACTGCGGAAATCGTCGCCTCGATGAACATGGTCGCCGAAGGCTTGAAGACCTCCAGCGTGGTGATGGAACTTGCAGCGATGCACGGCGTGGTAATGCCGATCGCCGCCGAAGTCGCCGCCGTGGTCAAGGGCGAGCATGGCGCGGTGCAGGCGTTCCGTGGCCTGCGCAAGCTGGCGGCGGGGGCTGAGGACAGCGCCGGTTGAGATGGCAAGCAAAGCTCAGCAGACAAAGACAAAGCCCTTCTCCCCCCCGGGAGAAGGGTTGGGATGAGGGACTCCCCGGCGAAGTAAGTCCGCTGCTTGCGAGTCCCTCACCCCCGCCCCTCTCCCGGGGGGAGAGGGGAGACAAGACGATGCGTTTGAATTTTTGATTTTGCTGTTGATTCAAAACCGACTCACGAAGGACAAAGACAACATGGGCAAGGCAGAACCGAAGGACAGCGCGCTGCTTGATGAGCTGCGCAACTGGGGCGGCCCGGACGAGATGAGTGCGTTCGAATCGGTGATGTGGCTCGCCGAAGTCGATCCGCGCCTGCGCTCGACCATCGTGTCGATCATGGTTTTCGACACCACACCCGAGTGGGAGCGCGTGCAGGCCGAGCTGCGCTGGCTGGTCGCCGCCGCGCGCCGATTCCGGCAGAAGGTGGTGGTGCCGGAACGCATCGGCAATCCGACCTGGGTCGAGGACCCGGATTTCGATTTCGATTACCACGTCCGCCGCCAGCAGTTGCCGTCGCCGGGCAGCGACCGGCAGATGTTCGACGCCGCCAGCATCATCGCCATGTCGCCGTTCGACCGCGCGCGTCCGCCCTGGGAAGCAACCCTGGTCGAAGGCATCGAAGGCGGCCGCGCTGCGCTGGTGCTGAAGATGCATCATGCGGCAACCGACGGTCTCGGCATCGTCCAGCTGATGCAGCGCATCTTCCACCGGGACCGCGAAGCCCAGCCGCGCGAAGTGCCGACGGTGCCGCGCAGCCGCAAGGCAGCGACATCGCGCAGCTTGGGCCTCAAGGCGCTGCGCGGCCGGATTGCGTCGCTGCCATCGACTGCCATCGACACCGCTGGTGCGCTGGGTCGCAAGGCATCTGCCTTGATCAAGTACCCGGAAGACGTGCAGCAGACGCTGGATTACCTGTCGTCGGCCAAGCGCATGCTCGGCATCAAGCCGGTGCCGGGGTCGGGCCTGTTCAAGCGCCGCAGCCTGTCGTGGCGGCTCGATGGCATCGAACTGCCGCTGGCCGATTTCAAGGCGGCATCGAAGGCGGCCAACGGCTCGATCAACGACCTGTTCCTGGCCGGCATGATCGGCGGCTTCCGCATCTATCACGAGCGGCTCGGGGTTTCGATCAAGCAGATGCCGATCGGCTTCCCGATTTCCTTGCGGACCGAGGCCGACACCATGGGCGGCAACAAGTTTGCCGGTTCGCAGTACGCGGCCCCGGTCGCCGAGCGCGACCCGATTGCCCGCATCCGCCACATCCAGCATTTCGTGCGCGATACCCGTGCCGAGCCGGCGCTGGACGTGATGATCCGGATGATGCCGGTGGTCACCAAGCTGCCGATCGGCGTGGTCTGCAAGCTCACGGCCGACTTCACCACCGCGCAGGATGCCCAGATCAGCAATGTGCCGGGCATTCCGTATCCGGTGTACTTCGCCGGTGCCCATGTCGAGCAGTACTGGCCCTACGCGCCGGTGCCGGGCTGCGGAATGATGATTGCGATGCTGTCGCACAACGGCCGCTGCTGCATCGGCATCAACAGCGACCGCGCTGCCGTCACCGAACCGGAACTGCTGCTGGAATGTTTCCGCGAAGGGCTGGAAGAAGTGCTGGCGCTGGGCCGTGCGGCACCGGCTGGCAAGGCGAAAACCGCCGCAAAAGAAACCCACTGATCGCGAGATGCCAGTTCCCATGAAACACAGCGAAAGCAGCTTCGAAGGCGTCAAGAAGGCCCGCATCTTCTTCCAGAGCTGGCTGCCGGCCACGGCTCCGAAGGCGACGGTGGTGATCGCCCACGGCCTTGGCGAACACGGTGGGCGCTATGCCGAAGTGGCGGCACAGCTGGTCGGCATCGGCTGCGCCGTGCATGCGATCGACCATCGCGGCCATGGCAAGTCCGATGGTCCGCGCGCCTATGTCGACAAGTTCGCCAATGCGGTGGCCGACATGGACACGCTCGTCGAGATGGCCAAGCGCCAGCAGCCGGGCAAGCCGCTGTTCCTGCTCGGCCACAGCATGGGTGGCGCGCTGAGCTTGAGCTACACGCTCAAGCACGGCAAGAAGCTCAGTGGCCTGATCCTGTCGGGTCCGGCGGTGAAACTCGACGGTGCGCCGGCCTATCTGCCGCCGGTCGCCAAGTTCCTGTCCTCGGTGTGGCCGACCTTGGGTATGTTTGCGGTCGACCCGAGCCTGGTCAGCCGCGATCCGGAGATGGTGGCCAAGTACGCCAGCGACCCGCTGAACGCGCACGCCAAGGTGCCGGTGCGGACGCTGGCCGAGATCGTCCGCTTCGTCGAAGTGGTGCCGGCGCTGCTGCCAACGATCACCGTGCCGACCTTGCTGCTGCACGGCAGCGACGACAAGCTGGCTGGTGTCGGCGGCAGCCAGATGATCCACGAGCGGATTTCCTCGACCGACAAGACGCTGAAGATCTACGACGGCCTGTATCACGAGATCTTCAACGAGTTCCCGGCCGATCGGGCGCGGGTGTTCAAGGACATGACCGATTGGTTGAGCCCGCGTCTGGCGGCCTGATTTCGAACAGCGATCTCACGCGGAGAACCGCTTTTTTTGTAGGTCGTCAATCATGGCGACGGCGCTGCGGTCGAACGGCAGCCGCGCCGTCGGGTTGAAACCCGACCTACAAAAGCGGCCGCGCCGTCGGGGGTCTATCCGACGCGCAACAGCTGCGCGTCAGTGCAGCGCCCGAAACCGCGCCGGCGTGCAGCCCACGGCATTGCGAAAGCTGGCCGTGAAGTGCGACTGGCTGGACCAGCCGGTTTCCTGGGCGATGAAGGCGAGGTCGAGATCGGTGTCGGCCAGAAGCTTTTTAGCCACTTCGATGCGCCGCAGGTTCAGCGCCTGATGCGCCGACAGGCCGGTCGCCTGCCGGAAGCCGCGCGTGAATGCAGCACGGCTCAGGCCAGTGCAGCGGGCGAGTTCATCCAGACAGAGATTGCGGCCGAGCTGGGCGTCGATCAGCGCGAACAGCTCGCGCAAGGAGATTCGGCCCAGATGCTGATCGGCAGCCGCGCCCGCCAAGGGGCCCGTGTCTTCCGAGGTCTGCCGCCATTGGGCGAGATGGCAGAGCATCGCGTCGACCACTTTGACCATGTAGTCGGGTCGGATCGCTTGCCCGGAGCGCGCCGTGCGCAGCAGCGCTTCGAGACTGGCGCTGACGTAAGGGTCGCGGAACGCGAAGCGCGGCAGCCAAGCCTGATCCGGTGTGGCGGTCACCGGCAGCGACATCTCCGCCGCCAGCGATTTCGGCACATGCAGCGACACCAGGCTGACGCTGCCCTCGGTGCGGAAAGCGGCGCTGCGGCCCGGCGGCAGGATGGTCAGCAGGCCGGGGGTCGAACAGCTACGGCTCAGGCCCTGATCGGTGACGGCGCGCACCTTGCGCGAACCGCCGAGGTGCAGGGCGACGATCAGCTCGTCGGATTCCGGCAGCTCGAAACCGTCCATGCGCGGCGTTTTCCAGCCGTAGATGCCGACGTTGCCGGCCGCGTGCTCGGCGGCCGGTGCGGTTTCCTCGACCACTTCCGGAGGCACGCGGAATGCCGACGAGAACGCCGCTGCGGATCGCAATCTGAATTCGTCGCTCATCTGCCGTATCTCCCGCGCTCGACGCGAGCCGATTCTGACACGGACGGAATCCGATTCTGGTAGATCGGATGCCAGCGCCTGAAAGAATCCACATCAAGAAAACCGCTGCCGTTCGAGCAGCCGATCAACGCGGAGGATGCACGAGATGAACACAAATACACCGGCTGTCGATTACGGTACCTGGAAGATGCTGGCTTGGACCGGTCCGGTCTTCTTCATCGGCTTTTTCATCATGTGGGGCCTTCTGGCCGACAACTTCCCGCCGATGGCGGCGTCGACCTCCGCTCAGGACATGTGGCAGCACTACAAGGACCTGCAGACCGAAATCACCATCGGCATGTCGGTGTGCATGGTGCTCGGCTCCTGCTACATGACCTTCGGCGCTGCGGTGTCGCGCGTGATGCGCCGCATCGAAGGCCAGGAAGGCATGCTGGCCAATGTCGAGATGATGGGGGCGACGATCACCTATTGCCCGATCGTCGTCGCCTGCGGCATCTGGCTGACCTGCGCGATCCAGATCGACACCCTGAGCCCGGACATGGCGCAGTTCTGCTACCGCCTCGGCTGGATGATCATCGACCTCGCCTACATGGTCACCAGTTGGCAGATCATCGCCGCCGCCATCGTGTTCCTGCGCGACAAGCGCGAAAAGAAGCTGGTGCCGGCCTGGGTCAGCTGGTGGGGCTTCGTCACCGTGGCCTCGTTCTTCCCGGTCAGCCTGATCCCCTTCTTTGAAACCGGCCCGTTCGCGTTCAACGGCATGTTCAACTTCTGGATCGCGTTCCCGACCTGGTATGTGTGGATCGTGTCGATGTCGATCTTCATCATCAAGGCCGTCGGCCGGATCGAGATCGAGGACGGCGCGGCACAGCCAAAGGAAACCGCCGTGCGCGGTGGTTCGGCGGTCGCCTCTCACTAAGGAATCACAAGCATGGTCGCCGTTCGCGGCGGCAGCACGACACCCAGACGCCTTCCCGGAGTGGAAGGCGTCTGGGTGTTTGTCGCGGCCGACATGTCGTTCTTCGCACTGCTGTTCGTGTCGTTCATGCTCGGACGGCAAGACGCCGTCGAGGTCTACGAGGCTTCTCGGCAGACGCTGGATGTCAATTTCGGCGGCATCAACACGCTGATCCTGCTGACCAGTTCCTGGCTGGTGGTGCTGGCGGTGGAAGCGGTCAAGCGCAATGAACTCAAGAACGTCCCGCATCTGATCGCCGGGGCTTTCCTGCTGGGCGCGGCGTTCAAGGTGTCGAAGGCGCTGGAGTACGGCGGCAAGATCAAGGCCGGCATCACCATGCTGAGCAATGATTTCTACATGTATTACTTCACGCTCACCGGCATCCATCTGCTGCACGTGTTCGGCGGCAACATCCTGCTGATCGTGCTGTGGAACAAGGCCCGCGCGCGGCAGTTCACGAAGGACAACTGCGTGGTGCTGGAATGCGGTGCCACCTACTGGCACATGGTCGATCTGCTGTGGATCGTGCTGTTTCCGCTGCTGTATCTGCTGCGATGAACACGGCCATGACGCGCCACATCACCACGATGGTCTGGCTGTTCCTGATGGCCGCGACCATCGCCACGACCTGGTGGCTGTCGAAGGACGGCTTTTCGCCGATCGTCGGCACGGTGGCGATCTTCGCGATCGCCGCGTTCAAGGTGCGGCTGGTGCTGCTGCACTTCATGGAACTGAAGCACGCACCGCTGCCCTGGCGGCTGATCTTCGAAGCCTGGGTGCTGCTGGCGACGGCGGCGATCGTCGGCATCTATCTGTCGACAACGCCAGTGGCTGTGGCCTGAGTTTCGGGATGCGCCGTGCCTGATCGCCGGCCAAGCGCTTGGCGATCAGCGATCGGTCAAAGATCCTCGCCGCCGTTGATCGAGGTCAGCCCGCGCACGCCCATGCCGCCATCGGCATTGATGATCGCACCGGTCATGGTTCCTGCATTCGCACGCGAGGCGAGCAGCACGTAGGGGCCGCAGTAGTCGGCGGGCTGTGGACAGATGCGCAGCGGGGTGACGCCGATCACCAGTTGCTCGAAGCCTTCGACCTGCGACACGTCCATGCCCGCCGTGCCATTGCTGGCCAGCCCGCCGAGCCGCGTACGCATGCCGCCCGGGGCCACGCCATTGACCCGCACCTTCGGCGCCAGTTCGTAGGCCAGCTGCTTAACGACCCCGACTAGCGCGTGCTTGGCCGCGGTGTACAGCGGGCCACCTCCGGCCGGATAGAACGCGGCATTGGACAGCGTGAAGATGATGCTGCCGCGGCTTTGCACCAGCGCCGGCAGCGCGGCCCGCGCGCCGAGCAGGCCGCCTTTGACGTTGATCGAGAACAGCTCGTCGAAGGCGCGGTCGAGCGTGTCGCCCTCGTACTGCACCAGCGGCTGGAAGAAATCGAACACGGCGGCATTGGCGATGAAGGTATCGAGGCGGCCGAAGCGGGTGAGCGTGCATTCGACGGCGCGGGCATTGTCGGCAGGGCTGCCGACATCGCCGATGGTGACGACCACGGCAGCGCCGAAGTCGCGTTCGAGCGCGGCAGCGCTGTCGGCATTGCGTTCCAGCACGCCCACCCGCGCGCCTTCGCTGATGAAGCGTTCGACCAGAGCTCGGCCGAGGCCGGAGCCGCCGCCGGTGATCAGTGCCACGGTGTCATTCAGCCAGGTCATGGTTTCGTTCTCATCGTTGCGGTCTTGCGTTTGATTTTCGAGGCAGGCGCTTTCGAGGGCGTCGTGCCCTGTTGCAGCTTCTTCAAGCGGTAATCGAGCTGGGCACGGCTCAGGCCTAGCAGCTTCGCGGCGGCCGAGACATTGCGTCCGGCCTTCTGCCAGGCCGCGACGATCACGCGATCCTGCGCGTCCGGCAGGCTGACCGCCGGGCTGTCGATCAGCCGGGCGGCGAACTCGTCGACCAGGCGATGCTCGCGGCCGTCGTCGTCACCGAGGGTGGGCACCAGTTCACCGTCGCCGCCAAGTTCCATCAGATCGCGGCTGCCGCGCGAGGCGCGCGCCGCGAACAGCTGCGAGCGTTCCAGGGCCTGACCTTCGTCGGCCAGGATCACGGCGCGCTCCAGCACGTTTTCCAGTTCGCGGACATTGCCCGGCCAGTCGTGCGCCAGCAGCGCCGCAAGCGCGGCTGGCGTGATGCCGGACAGATGGCGCTCGTGCAGCTTCGAGAACTTCGCCAGGTAATGGCCGACCAGCAGCGGGATGTCGTCGCGCCGTTCGCGCAGCGGCGGAATCACGATCGGAAACACATGCAGGCGGAAGTACAGGTCTTGGCGGAAGCGCTGGCGGCGAATCGCATCCTGCAGATCGGCGTTGGTCGCAGCGATCACCCGCACGTCGACCTTGCGTGGCGTGGTGCTGCCCAGCCGCTCGAACTCCCCGCTCTGAAGCACCCGCAACAGCTTGCCCTGTGCGGTGGGACTGAGCGTGGCGATCTCGTCGAGAAACAAGGTGCCGCCATCGGCCATCTCGAAGCGGCCCGCTCTCGACACGCTGGCCCCGGTGTAGGCGCCGCGCTCGACGCCGAACAGCTCCGATTCGATCAGCTCCTCGGGAATCGCCGCGCAGTTCACGGCCACGAAGGCCTTTGCCCGACGCGGGCTACGATCGTGCACTTCGCGCGCGAACAGGCTTTTGCCGACACCGCTTTCGCCGAGCAGCAGCACCGTGGCCCGCGTCGCGGCGACCCGGTTGATCTGATGCAGGATGGTGCTGAACGCCGTCGAGCCACCGACCGGCCCCTGGCCATCGGCGCCAGCCAGTGTTGTGGCGGCGATGCTGGGTGGTGGACGCGGCGTGCGCCGGGTGCGGCCGCTACTGCGCAGCGCGGGTTCGGCCGGCAGCGGCTGCAGGTAGGACAGGTCGAGTTGCGGGTCGTCCCAGTCTTCGACCGGCTTGGCGATCGCCCGGCACTGCGCATGGCCGCTGGCTCGGCACTCCACTTCGCGAACCAGGATGCGCTTGCCCATGAAGGCGCTCGCGTAGCCGGAGGCATAGCCCGCCAGCATCCAGCAGGCGCTGCGCTCGCCGAATGCGGCGGTTGGAAATTGCGCGTCGTCCTCGAAGGAATCCTTGAACAGGAACTCGCTGTAGAGACTGCCGGCACCGACATCCATCCGGAACTGGATCAGCTCGATCTCGGCCATGCCTTTCAGCGCGTGCAGCTGCGGGCCGACCGAGAAGGCGTCGAAGCTGCTGGCCTTCGGTCGTGCGTGCTTGGCGAACTCGGCGTCGCGGCAGCCCGCTACATAGCCCATGCGGGTGATCAGTCCACGTGCGGCTTCCACACCGACCAGCGCCACCAGTTCCTTGCGCAGCGCGTGAAAGGCCTCGGCGTGCAGCAGCACCATGCGGCGATCGTCGAGCCAGATGCGGCCGCGATCGGGACTGAAGTGCAGGTGCGAGGCGATGTCGCGGATATTCGGGAACTGCAGTCCCGATGGCCGCAGCGGGTCTGCCGGCGCCGTGCGCTTGCCGGCTACGCGCTTGGGCGATCGAGAAGTGGCGGATCGAGTGCGAACGGGCATGGTCAGGCTCCAGACATGACAGGGCATTGGTTCATCAAATCATGAACCCTGCGTCTGCTGAATTTCGAATTTGCTGAACCCACTTCGACATTCGACTCTTGGCTCCATCTCGCGACGGCGGCGACAACTGCAATGTTTTCAGCGCTGTGCGGGCATCACCGGAACGCTGACCGGTGCTGGCACAGCCATTGCGCTTCGTCTGCTGCATATCGGGATGCAAAGAACGTCCCGCCCGTCTGCGACCTGGATGGGCAATAGGGTCGATGCGAGAGAGGAGACAAGCGAATGGCCGCGATTTCGACGCTGGGCTACGTCTGCGTGAGCGCCAGCAATCTGGACGCCTGGGAAACCTTTGCCGTCGACATCCTCGGCCTGCATGCCGAGCGCCGCGATGGCGCGCTCGCGCTGCGCATGGACGAGTACGAGCAGCGCATCCTCATCACTGCAGGTAGCGAGGACGACATGGTCGCCGCCGGCTGGAAGTTCGATACCGCCGAGGCGCTGGAAACCTTCGTGCAGCAACTGGCCGAGCGTGGCATTCATGCCGAGCGCTGCGATGCCGCACTGCTGGCATCACGCCGCGTCGAGCGCGCCTACGCCTGCGTCGATCCCGACGGCATGCTGCACGAGTTCTTCTACGGCCCGGCGTACGCGCCGGCCTCGCGACCGTTCCGCTCCAAGGTGCTGCTGGGCAGCTTCGTCACCGGCGCGCTCGGCGTTGGTCATTACGTGAGTGCCGCGAAGGACTATGCCGCAACGCTTGCGTTTCACGAGCAGGCGCTGGGGCTGAAAGTCAGCGATCACATACGCGCGCCGCTGGAAACGCCGATGGGCACGCTGCCGTTCGACGGCACCTTCTTCCACACCGAAACCGGCCGCCATCATTCGTTCGCCACGGCGCAGATTCCATTTCCGAAGCGCATTCATCACGTGATGATTGAGGTCAGCGACTTCAATGATGTCGGCCTCGCCCACGACCGCTGTGTCGCCGCCGGCGTGCCGATCATGATGGGTCTCGGCCATCACCCGAACGACGGCATGTTCTCGTTCTACTGCGTCAGCCCCTCGGGCTTCGCGATCGAGTTCGGCAGCGGTGGTCTGATCGTCGATGACAAGACCTGGGAAGTGCGGACCTATTCGCAGCTCAGCGACTGGGGCCACAAGTCGCCGGCGCATTGATCACCGATCCGTTGTTTGCACAGGAGCAGGGAAATGGATGGAGAACAGCAGACACCAACGCTGACGCCGGGCAAGTACGACGATGCCGTCCTCGGCTTCCGCAATCACTGGTACCCGGCGATGCTGTCGACCGAGATTGCCGAAGAACAGATCGTGGCCCGCACCCTGCTCGGTGAGGACATCCTGTTCAAGCGCGTCGATGGCGTAGTCTTCGCGGTGGCGGATCGCTGCCTGCATCGCGGCTTCAAGTTCTCGACCAAGCCCGAGTGCTTCACCAAGAACACCATCACCTGCTGGCTGCATGCCTTCACCTACAACCTGCGCAACGGCGATCTCGTGGCAATCCCGAGCGCGCCGGATTCGCGCCTGATCGGCAAGCGCGCGCTGCACGCCTATCCGATCCGCGAAGTGAACGGCATGGTGTTCACTTTCGTCGGCGATATGAATCCACCGCCGCCGCTCGATGACGATGTGCCGCCCGGCTTTCTCGATCCGGCCTGGTACACGGTGCCGGCGGTCGATGTGCTCAGCGACTGCAACTGGCGGCTGGCAGCTGATTCCGGCTTCGATCCGAACCACATCTTCATCCACAAGGACGACGCCTTCCTCGCCGCCCTCGATCGGCCGTTTCCGATCGCCAACCGGATTCGTCACGGCGACAGCTTCCACGAAATCGAGGAGCGGACTGGAGATGGCCCCAAAGGTCTGATCGATGCACTCGGCAAGGCCGAGCCGGTGTTTGAATTCGAGTTCGAATGCGACGGCGAGAAAGGCCGCATGGCCTCAAAGATTCCACCGAACGAGATGGCCCATCTTGCCTATGGCTCGATCGAGGGCTCGATCTGGCTGCCCGGGGTACTGAAGGTGGCGCCGTGGCCGGTGCTCGGCATGGCGCATTACGAGTGGTATGTGCCGGTCAACGAAAAGCAGCATCGCTACTTCATCGCCTGGTCGAAGCCGACTACCAATGCCGTCGAACAGGCCGCTTTTCGCGACGAAGTGTTCAGCAAGTGGAAGCCGCTGGGCTTCGACGAATTCAATGCCACCGATCTGGTCGCCAATCTTGGTGTGGAGCAGGGCATGGAAGGACTGCCGTACCGGAGTGCCGAAAACCTCTACGAAGGTGATGGCTACACCCTGGTCTGGCGGCGGCTGGCCAGCAAGTACAACCGTGGCCTGCAGACCCGATTGCGCGCGAACTGAAGCGAGGAAACCGATCATGCCGAGAGAAGGCGCAACACCCGACGACGCAGCGCGTGGCTGGACTGCGGAAGCCATCCGCAAGCTGGTCGATGTCGAAACCGGCACTCTTGACCCGCGGGTCTATTGCGACGGAGCGCTGTACCAGATCGAACTGGAACAGGTGTTCGGCCGCAGCTGGCTGTTCCTGGCCCATCGCAGCCAGATTCCGAAAGCCGGCGACTACTTCACCACCTACATGGGCGAAGACCCGGTGATCGTGTCGCGGCAGAAGGATGGCAGCGTGGTCGCCTTCCTCAACCAGTGCCGACATCGTGGCATGCGCCTGGCGCGGCTCGATCACGGCAACACCAAGTTCTTCACCTGCTCGTATCACGGCTGGAGTTATGACTCGGCAGGCCGCCTGGTCAATGTGCCGATGGAGAAGAACGCCTACTGCTCGAAGCTGAACAAGGCCGACTGGGGCGCGGTGCGGGTACCGCGAGTCGAGGAATACAAGGGCCTGATCTTCGGCTGCTGGGATGCCGAGGTGCCGTCGCTGGACGAGTCGCTTGGTGACGCGAAGTTCTACATGGACGCGATGTTCGATCGCTCCGACGCCGGTACCGAAATCTGGGGCGGCGTCCACAAGTGGGTGATCCCCTGCAACTGGAAATTCGCCTCCGAGCAGTTCTGCAGCGACATGTACCACGCACCGCTGTCGCACATGTCGGCGATTCTCGCCGTGATGCCGGAAGGCGTGCCGCCCGAGGCCGTGCAGTGGCCGATGGAAGGCGTGCAGTGGCGTTCCGACAGCGCCGGCCACGGCACCGGTTTTCACACCGCCGACGATCAGGGACAGCTGTTGGCGGCAATCGTGGGGCCGGCGGTGGCGGAGTACCTGATGGCCTCGCGTCCCCGGGTCGCCGACCGTCTCGGCGCCACGCGTACCCATGCGGTCAATGGTGCCCACATGACGATCTTCCCGACCTGTTGCTTCCTGCCCGGCATCAACACCTTGCGGGTCTGGCATCCACGCGGTCCGAACGAGATCGAGGTCTGGGCGCTCGCCGTGGTCGATGCCGACGCGCCGCAGGCGGTCAAGGATCAGTGGGGGCAGGGCATCACCCGCACCTTCAGCCCGGCCGGCATGTTCGAGCAGGACGATGGCGAAAACTGGATTGAGGTGCAGCGCGTGCTGCGCGGCACCAAGTCCCGTCGCCAGCCGTTCAACCTGCAGATGGGCCTTGGCAACGAGCAAAGCGATGCGCGCTTCCCGGGCAAGCTCAGCTACGTGTTTTCCGAAGCGGCTGCGCGTGGCTTCTACACGCGCTGGGCGCGGATGATGGCCGGTGAAAGCCATGCCGATCTCGCGGCACCGCATCTGCCAGAGGTGCGCTGATGAGCCGAGCGATCACTCCTGAACTGCAGCTCGACATCGAGCGCTTCCTGTACGAAGAAGCGGCCCTGCTCGATCGCCACGAGTACCGCACCTGGCTGGCGCTGTTCACGGCTGATGCGGTCTACCGGATGCCGGTGACCACCAACCATCACGAGCAGGCGGTCGGTGCGCCGCCGCCGACCGGGCCGGTCGCGAACTACTTCGACGACAACACCGTTACCCTCGGCCAGCGCATCAAGCGGCTGGAAACCGGCAAGGGCTGGGCGGAAATGCCGCCGTCGCGAACCCGGCATTTCGTCAGCAACGTCTACCTCAAGCCGGCCGACATCGACGGCGAATGGGAGGTCGATTGCTGCTTCCTGCTCTATCGCTCGCGGCTCGAACGTCAGGTCGACATCTTCGCTGGCAGCCGCAGCGATCGCCTGCGGCCCAGCACTGACGGCTCGCGCTGGAAGATCGCCCGCCGCGACATCACGTTGGATCAGGGCACCTTGCTGGCCAACAACCTGAGCATCTTTTTCTGATGAATCCGAACACGGTGCGGGCCTGTGCAGTCGATTCGCTGAAGGATGGCGAGATGCAGCCGGTGGCCGGCACGGTCGATCCGATCGGTATCGGCAAGGCGGGCGGCGAGTGGTTCGCGTTCGAGAACAACTGCACGCATGACGACTTCCCGCTGACCGAGGGCGTGATCGAAGACGCCGAGATCGAGTGCCCGCTGCACGGTGCGCGCTACTGCCTGCGGACCGGCAAGGTGCGCGCGGTGCCGGCGACCTGTTCGATCCGCGTCTACCCGGTGCACGTCGTCGGCGGCGACGTGTTCATCGAACTGCCGACCTGAAACCATTTCGAGAGCCCCATGACCGCACTGACCGAAGCCGGTACCGGCCGCTACGCCGATGTCGATGGCCTGCGCCTGCATTACAACGAAGCCGGCCCGAGCACCGGCCCCGCGGTGATCCTGCTGCACGGCGGCGGCCCCGGTGCCGGCGGCTGGAGCAACTTCCATCGCAACATCGACGCGCTGGTCGCTGCCGGATTCCGCACGCTGCTGCTCGACTGTCCGGGGTTCAACAAGTCCGGACCGATCGTGTCGGCGGACCCTCGCGGCCTGATCAACGCCCGCGCCGTGAACGGCCTGATGGAGGTGCTGGGCATCGAGCGAGCGCATCTGATCGGCAACTCGATGGGCGGCCTGAGCGCGCTGACCTTTGCGCTGGAATATCCGCAGCGGCTCGACCGGATGATCCTGATGGGCGCGGCGGGCCTGGGTCAGAGCCTGTTCCAGCCGAGCCCGCAGGAAGGCATCAAGCTGCTGATGAAGTTGTACCGGCAGCCGACGATGGACAACCTGCAGGCGATGCTCAACGTGTTCGTCTTCGATCCGACCGTGCTGACGCCGGAGCTGGTCCAGAGCCGCCTCGACGGCATGCAGCGCAACAGCGAACACCTGGCGAACTTCGTCAAGAGCAACGAGCTGAACCCGCGCGCGCTGTTCGTCGACCTGACGCCGCGTCTGCCGGAGATCAAGGCGAAGACGCTGGTGATCTGGGGGCGTGATGATCGCTTCGTGCCGCTCGACAACGGGATCAAGGCAGTCTGGGGGATTCCGGACGCCGATCTGGTGGTCTTCGGCCGCTGCGGCCACTGGGCACAGTGGGAGCACGCCAACAAGTTCAATGCGCTGGCGATCGATTTCCTGAAGCGAGCCTGATACCCGCGCAGCGCTCGTCCAGCGCTTGCCTCAGCTGGCCGCCGCCAGTTCCACGCAGCGCTTCGCGACCCGAACCCGCAGGCCATTCAGCACCGCGTTGCCGGACGGGACGTCGATCTCGGTGGCGGCATTGGAGGTCAGATCGTTGTAACGACCGCCGCCGATCGCGACTGCTCTGCGCCAGCCACCGCCGTGGCCCCAGTTGTGCGGCAGCGCCACGGTGCCGCGCATCACTTCATCACTGATGGTGACCGGCACGGTGATTTCGCCGGACTGCGAGCGGATCGACACCTCTTCGCCGTCGATCAAAGCCAGCGGCCGTGCATCATCGGGATGGATGCGCAGATGCGGCCGGCGATCGCCGGTGGTCAGCTTCGGCACGTTGTGCAGCCAGCTGTTCTGCGAGCGCAGTTCGCGCATCGAGATCAGGCGTAGCGGGAAAGCAGGATCGTCGGCCGACGACCTTGTGATCATCCGCGCCATCTCGGCGGCCATCAGCGGCTGCGCCAACGCGATCAGGCCATCCTTCAGATGCACGCGCTTGCGGCTGACGCCGACCGCCGGCTCGGCAGCCAGCACAACGCCACTGGTCTGCCCGAACAGCTTGCGGCGGCTGATGCCGGCTTTGAGGCCGAACCAGTCGCCGGCCGGGCCGATGCGCATGAACAGGTCGACGGCCGTTGCCGGTGACAGGCGGATGCCGAGCTTGCCGAGGAACTGCGCGGCTTTAGAGGCCGAAGGCACGATGCCGATGCGTTTGCAGATCTCGTCGATGATCCACCAGTCGTCGCGCGATTCTCCGCGCGGCGCAACGCTCGCCGGGGCCCACTGCGCGTACGGCACGCCGGCATGCATCTGGCTGAAGATCGGCATGCCGTCGCGTTCCAGCCACAAGGTCGGCGGCAGGATGTAGTGCGCGTGCTGGTTGGTCTCGGTGATGTAGGGATCGAGCGAGATCAAGAGTTCCAGTTCATCGAGCGCGGCCCCGACATCGCCGGACGCGCAGGACGTGGTCGCGATGTTGCCGGAGGCGATCAGCAGCGCCCGCAATTGACCCTTGCCCGGCGTGCGGATTTCGCGGGGAAGGGTGGCCAGCGGGCTGGTACCCATCACTTCGGGAATGCCGTCGACTCTCGTCCGCCAGCGATCGTAGCCGTTGACCTTGAACAGTTTGGTGAAGGCTTCGGTGTCGAGCATCGGCTGGCCGAACACCATGCCGCCGCGACGATCGAGATTGCCGGTGGCGATGTTGAGGACGTTGATCAGGTAGTTGGTCAAGGTCGAGAACGGCCCCAGCGATGCGCCGCAGCGGCCATAAAGAGCGGCAGCAGGCGACCACGCAAACGCCCGCGCCAGCGCCTGTACGTCGGCCCAGGCGATGCCGGTTTCGCTGGCCACTCGCTGCGGCGTCACGTCCTTCAGCAAGGCCGGCAGTGATTCCGCGCCGCGGGTCTGAAAGCGCAGCGCGTCCTGATCGGCCAGGTCTTCGTCGAGGATGGTTTTCAGCATGCCGGCGAGCAGCCAGGGATCGCCGTCCGGGCGCATTGGCTGCCATTCGAACTGCGCGGCCGTTTCCGAGCGGCGCGGGTCGATCACCACGACTCTGCCGCCGCGTTCGACGATCGCCGCCATCTGCTCCTTGACCCGGCCGGCGGTCATCATGCTGCCGTGCGTCACCACCGGATTGGCCCCGAGCACGATCAGGAACTGCGTGTGCGCGATGTCCGGGAACGGCGTCACCAGGTTGTGGCCGTACAGCAGTTCGCCGACTACCCAGTAATTGTTGATGTCGACCGAGGACGCCGTGTACAGGTGCTGGGTCTTCAGTGCTGCCGCCATGCCCAGCAGCCACATGAACGCGCCGTAGTTCCAGCCATTCGGATTGCCGAGATGCAGGCCGATGGCTTCGCGGCCGTGGCGCTTGATGATGCCGCGCAGCCGCGCGCCGATGTCGTCGAGCGCGGTATCCCAGCTGACCGGCGCGAAGCTGCCATCGGGCTGGCGCTGCAAGGGCTTGAGCACCCGATCCGGATCGTCACGCACCGCGCCGAAGGCCGCGCCCTTGGGACACAGGAAGCCTTTCGAGTTCGGGTGGTCGACATCGCCGCGAATCTTCAGCACCTCGTCGCCCTGCACGGTGACCACCACGCCGCAGGCGGCCTCGCAGATGCCGCAGAAGGTTTTGCGTTCGACGCTGCCGTGCTGATTCATGCGCTCACTCCTTGGTGATGACACCCGCCGGTAGTTCTGTGCTGCTCCGGTCGTGGTTTTCGGACTCTACAAGCGAAGAAGCCGCCCGGCACAAAAGTGCGAGGCGGCTTCGGGTACTGCGCGTGCGTCGGTTTCAGACCGAGCGCTGCGCCTTGCTGGCATTGGTCGCGGCGACACCCGCTTCCTTGATCTTGGCCCAGGCGGCATCGTCGAGCTTGTTCAGGCCGGCGAAGGTCGAGGGTGCTGCCAGGTGGTGGCCGCCGTCGATGCAGATGGTTTCGCCGGTGATGTAGTCGGCACCGTCGCTCATCAGGAGCGTCATCAGGTTGCCGAGTTCTTCCATCTTGCCGTAGCGGCCGGCCGGCACTTCATCGGCCTGCGTCGCCCCCACCGCTGCGTCGCCGGTCGGGCTGAGCATCTGCCACGCATACTCGGTCGGGAACGGACCCGGGGCCACGGCGTTCAGGCGAATGCCGTACTTCGCCCACTCGACGGCCAGCGACATGGTCATCGCATTGATCGCGGCCTTGGCCATCGCGCTCGGCACGACGTAGGCGCTGCCGGTCCAGATCCAGGTGACGAGGGTCGACACCACCGAACCCGGCAGTTTCATCGCGATCCAGCGCTTGCAGACCGCATGGGTGGTGAAGAAGCCGCCGTTCATCACGGTGGAAGTGATCGCTTCGAAGCCGCGCGGGGAGAGATCCTTGGTCGGGGCGATGAAGTTGGCAGCGGCGTTGTTGACCAGGCCGGTCAGCGGACCAAATTTCTCGAAGATTTCGCCGACTGCGGCATCGACCAGATCGGCCTTGCGGATGTCGACGGTCTGCACGAAGGCGCGCGGCGTCGGGTAGTCGGCGTTGATCTCGGCGGCGGCGGCTTCGAGCACCTCGATGCGGCGGCCCCAGAGATGCACGGTGGCCCCCAGTGCCGCGAAATGCTTGGCCATGCCCTTGCCGAGGCCGGTACCGCCGCCAGTGACCAGGATGCGTTTGCCAGCCAGTGCGTCAGACGAATAAAGCGCCATGTTCAGATTCCTGCGGGTGGGAAAATTGATATGGGACCATACGATATTTGCGCTTTGGCGGCAATCGGCTGGGCGCTTTGAAAAGCCTGTCTCACGCAGAGAACGCGGAGGACGCAGAGAACAGCCAAAGCGAGAACGGCAAAAGCTCCGGGGCACAAAGAACAGGGACAGCAAGGGCACAAAGGAAACGCTTTCAAGCTTTCTTTGTGTCCTCGCTTTGTGCCTTTGTGCTCCCGAGCTTTTCTCGCTTTGGCTGTTCTCTGCGTCCTCCGCGTTCTCTGCGTGAGACCCGCTTCCCCCGCGATGCCGCATCATTGCGCCATGACCACGACTGCCGCGCCGATCGTTGCCAAGCCTGCCCGCACCCGCGGCCGGCCGACGCGCGAGGAAGGCGAAGCGCTGCGCAAGAGCATTCTCGATGCAGCACTCGCGGTGTTCATCGCCCGCGGTTTCGAGGCGGCGAGCATGGAAGGCATTGCCCGTGGCGCGAAGGTCGCCAAGATCACGCTGTATCGGCATTACGAAACCAAGGAGCAGTTGTTCGTCGAAGTCGCGCGGCGCGCGCAGCTCAGCGTCCGCGAGCGGCTGGGCACCATCGCCGATGCCGATGTGGCGCTGGAAACCGCGCTGCGCCAGATCATCAGCAAGCTCTATGACGGCTACACGCACCCCGACTATCTGGCGGTGATGCGCATGGTGATCGCCGAAGCCGGACGGTTCCCCAAGCTCGGCCGGGCCATGCTCGACGATGCGGCGCATATCTCCGAGCCGCTGGTCGATTACCTGCAGCGGCTCAAGGATGCCGGCCAGATCGACATCGACTCGCCGTATGACGCGGCGGCGCAGATTTCCGGGCTGGCGAGCGGTGCTGGCCGCTACGTGCTGCTGACGCCGGGACGCCATCCGGCCAGCCGCAAGCGCTGGGTGGAATCGCTGGTCACGCTGTTCATGCGGGCCTGGCGCAAGCCGGGCTGACTTGCGGGCTTGTTCGCATGGTTTTCAGCGACTTGCGAACGGTAAACTGGGCTCAGACCCGCAGTCCCCAACGGAACCCGAATGCTGCCGATTGCACCTCGACCGACGCGCCGCACCCGTTCCAAGCATGGCGGCAAGAAGCTGACCATCGAGGAGCGCCTGCTGGCGGCGATGGAGCGGATGCTCGAACAGGGGCAGCGCTATGTCAGCCTGTCGGTCGAGGAACTGGCGGCGGAAGCCGGCATGTCGCGCGGCACTTTCTATTCGCACTTCCGCGACAAGAACGAGCTGATCGCAAGGCTCATGAGCCTGATCACCGACGAGATCGTCGACAGCGCCGGTAGCTGGCTGGGCACCACTCCGGACGGCGAACGGCCGCTGCGCAAGGACATGGAAGCGACCATGGTCGGCGTCAGCAAGACCTTCCGGAAGCACCGCGCGATCCTGTCGGCGTTCGCCGACAGCGCCCGTCAGGACGATGCCCTCGGCCAGCAGTTCCAGAAGATGATGGACACCATCTGCGGCCGCTGCCGGGCGGCGATCGCGGCGGTCAGCCGCAGTGGCGCGGCGCGTCCCGGCACCGGCGATGACGAGGCCGATGCACTGTCCTGGTTCGTGGTCACCTACCTCGGCCGCTTCAGCCCGCTGCGCGAAGGCGAGGACCTCGCCCGGCTGACCAAGGCGGTTGCCCTGATCTGTGCCAGCGCGATCTTTGCCGACGAGCAATCCTGAGCGGCTGGGCGGAACAGGACAAAACAACAGGTCTCACGCAGAGAACGCTGAGCACGCAGAGAACAGCAAAAACGAGAAAAGCCTTTTTCAAGGCTTTTCTCTGCGTTCTCCGCGTTCTCTGCGTGAGGAAGCTTTCAGACACCAACCGTCGCTGCGCGACCCACTTCGGCACCCGGCTCATTCTGCCAATCCGGCCAGCCCGCCGCCTTGTTCTGCTGGGCAGCGATGGCCCGCTCTTCGCGAGTCGCGAATTCCAGATCCCAGCGCTTCAATGCCGGCTTGATGATCACTTCATGCCACAGCGGCGGAATCAGCGCCGACAGGAAGCAGATGAACACGCTCGGCATGGTGATCGCTTCCTTGTGCGGCACCAGCTTGTAATAGACCTGATACGAATTCAGGTGGTGATCGGCGTGGTTGGTGATCTCGAAGGCCATGGTCCGCGAGAACCAGCCCAGGTGATTCCAGAGGTGACGGCGGCCGATCGGGGCACCCGGCAGGCGAACCACGCCGTAGTGCTGGAAGTAGTTGAACGATTCGACCCAGAAGCGCGCCAGCACCTGGCCGCCGAGGGCGACGGCATTGGCAAGCCCGCCGCCGATCAGGAAGATGATCGCGTGGAAGATCGCCAGCGCCAGCAGCGCGCGGTAGACGCGGTGGCTGATATGGAACGGAGATTTGCCCTTCTTCTTCAGCGCGTTGCCTTCCATCTTCATCGCATACATGGTGCTTTCGACGAAAGCGCCCCAGGTGAAGGTGTAAAGGTTGGTGCCGCGAGCGGCGGTGTCGCCGTCATCCGGCGTGGCGACGTCGATGTGGTGACCGACCACATGGCCGATGTCGCGGGTGCAATCGAGGATGCACAGATGCGAGTAACGGCCGACGGTGCGCGGCAGGAAACCACGCATGTGGTACAGCTCGTGCGCGGCCGGAACCAGCGGGATCACGCCCATCCAGGCCAGGCTGAGACCACCGCCAATCAGCTGCGCGGTGGTCAGATCGCCCTGGCCAACGCGCCAGGCAGCCATGAAGTACAGGCACACCGGGCCGACGGCGCAGAGCCAGATCGGGATATTGGCGAGCGTGGCATTGCTCATCTTGCGGGTGCTGTAGTCGCGGCCGGCGACCGTGTCGAGCACGGCGAGCACCGGGAACGAGATGATGCCGATCCAGACCAGATCGCCACCGGCGTAGAAGCCGTAATACGCCAGTGCAACCACCAGCACCGGAATCCAGTATTTCAAGTAGTCCATCGTGATTGCCTCCTCAGGCGCCGTTTTGAATCAAGTTCCCGAGGTCCGAATGCAAGACTGCGATCGGCATCAGGCGTTGGTCTGGAACTTCGTGCGCAACAAAATTAAACACGCTGTTCAGTAATTGCATCCTAGCAGAGCCCCTTGCAGCCGTGTCAAGCGCTTGATTGAACGTCTGACGAACGGCCTGTCATTTCCGGACATTCCGGTTGCCGCTGCGGCTCCGCAGGCAATCTCCGACCTCCGGACCCGGTCTTCAACGGGCATTTGTTACGCCATCGGACTTTTTCGCGCCGTCTCATCGGCCTAGATTGCGCGTCGCCATAGTCAACGACGAACAGCCTGCCTCATGACCACCGCCATCCCCAGCATCGCCGCCCGCCTGCGTCAGGATTTGAAACTGCCGGTGATCGTGGCACCGATGTTTCTGGTCTCGACGCCGAAGCTGCTGCTGGAATCCTGCAAGGCCGGCCTGATCGGCTCGCTGCCGACCCAGAACGCGCGCACCACGGTGCAACTGCGCGAATGGTTCAACGAGATTCGCGACGAACTCGCCGCGTTTCGCGCTGCGGGTGGCAAGCCCGGCGGCTGGGCGGCGAGCGTGCTGGTCCACAACAGTTACGACCGCTTTCCGGAAGAACTGCACATGCTCCAGGAGTTCCAGCCGGACATCGTGGTCACCGCGCTCGGCAGCCCGAAGCGGGTGCTGAAGGAAGTCCATAGCTACGGCGGTGCGGTATTCGCCGACGTGATGTCCCTGGATCATGCCCGCAAGGCCGCCGATGCCGGCGCCGACGGTCTGGTGCTGGTCTGCCACGGTGCCGGCGGTCATACCGGCGCCAACAGCCCGTTCGCTTTCGTGTCCGAAGTGCGCCGCTTCTTCAAGGGCACCATCGTCGTCGGTGGTGCGATCTCCGATGGCCGCGGCGTGCTGGCAGCGGAAATGCTCGGTGCCGATCTGGTCTACATGGGCACCCGCTTCATCGCCTGCCCGGAAACCATGGTCAACGACGACTACCGGCGGATGATGATCGACGCCCGCATGGACGGCGTGGTCGCCACCAAGTCGGTGACCGGTGTGGCCTGCAGCTGGCTCAAGGAAAGCCTGATCGCCGCCGGCTTCGATGACACGAAGATCGCCTCCACCGGCAAGATCGACTTCAGCGATGTCCACGGCGACTTGAAGCCCTGGAAGAACATCTACGGAGCCGGGCAGGGCGTCGGCCAGGTCGACAGTGCAGCGACCACCGCCGAAGTGGCCGACCAGTTGATCGGCGAATACCGCGCGGTCGCCAAGGACTTCGCGGCGCGTTTCCGCGCCTGATCGCGCCCACTGCTTCTTTCAATACTGATCCGGGGAAAAACCGATGCTGCCTGCCCGCGCTGTCTACACATCCGAGCACGAGATGTTCCGCGACGCCGTTCGCGGCTTCATCAAGGCCGAACTGGTTCCGCATTTCGCGCGCTGGGAGGAAGCCGGCATCGTCGATCGCGACATGTGGACCAAGGCCGGCGAGGCCGGGCTGCTGTGTCCGCAGGTGAATGAGGCCTACGGCGGCGTCGGCGGCACGTTCCGGCACAACGCTATCGTCGTCGAGGAGCTGGCCTATGCCGGCATGGCTGGGCCGCAGACCGATCTGTCGGTGCACAACGACGTCTGCGCCGGCTACCTGCTGAGCTTGGGCACTGAAGATCAGAAGCAACGCTGGCTGACCGGCATGGTCAGCGGCAAGACGGTGTGCGCAATCGCCATGACCGAACCCGGCACCGGCAGCGACCTGCAGGGCATCAAGACCCGCGCGGTGCGCGATGGCGACCACTACGTCATCAATGGCTCGAAGACCTTCATCTCCAACGGCCAGCATTCGGATGTGGTGATCGTCGTCGCCCGCACGTCGGACGCGCCGGGCTCGAAAGGCATGAGCCTGATCCTGGTCGATGCCACCAGCCCCGGCTTCCGGCGTGGCCGCAATCTCGACAAGCTCGGCCATCTGTCGTCCGACACTTCCGAGCTGTTCTTCGACGATGTCGCCGTGCCGGTCTCGAACCTGCTGGGTGCGGAAGGCACCGGCTTCGCCAGCTTGATGAGCGAACTGCCGCAGGAGCGTCTGACGCTCGCCGTGTCGTCGATGGCCTCGGCCCAGAAAGCTTTCGACATCACCCGCGACTACGTCAGCAACCGCAAGGCCTTCGGCAAGACCATCCTGGATTTCCAGAACACTCGCTACAAGCTGGCCGACCTCAAGGCCGAGCTGGCGGTGGGCTGGGCCTTCGTCGATCAATGCCTGGAAAAGCATGACCGCCACGCACTGACCAGTGCCGACGCTTCGATCGCCAAGCTCTGGTGCACCGAAATGCACGGCCGCCTGGTCGACACCTGCCTGCAATTCTTCGGCGGCTACGGCTTCATGCGCGAATACGAGATCTGCAAGCTGTACGCCGATGCCCGCGTGCAGCGCATCTACGGCGGCACTTCCGAGATCATGCGGGAGCTGATTTCGCGGTCGCTTTGATCGGGCTTTTCTGGCGCGGCGCAGGCGAGGAACAGCGGAAGAAAATCGCTTTTTCCACCCACCCGGCGCGGGTGGACGGCGAACTGCGATAATCCCGCGACTTCCGACTTTCCCCCGCCGCCATGGCCCAGCACGACTCCGACAATCCGCGTGGCAACCCGCGCGGCACCACGCACTTCGGTTTCGAGCAGGTGCCGGTCGGCGAGAAACAGAAGCGCGTGCGCGAGGTGTTCTCGTCGGTCGCAGCCAAGTACGACGTGATGAACGACCTGATGTCGTTCGGCATCCACCGCCTGTGGAAGCGCTTCGTCATCGACCTGGCCGGCGTGCGCAGCGGCGAGAAAGTGCTCGATCTGGCCGGCGGCACCGGCGATCTGGCCCGCGAATTCCGCAAGCTGGCCGGTACTCGCGGGCTGGTCACGCTCGCCGACATCAACGCCGCGATGCTTGGTCAAGGCCGTGCCGCGCTGGCCGACAAGGGTGTCGTCGACGTGCCGCTGGTGCAGGCCAATGCCGAATGCCTGCCGTTCGAGGAAGGCACGTTCGACTGCATCACCATCGCTTTCGGCCTGCGCAACGTCACCGACAAGGACAAGGCGCTGGCGTCGATGCGCCGCGTGCTGAAACCGGGCGGCAGGTTGCTGGTACTCGAATTCTCCAAGCCGCAGACCGAGCTGCTGAGCAAGGTTTACGACCAGTATTCGTTCAAGCTGCTGCCGCTGATGGGCCGGCTGGTCGCCAACGATGCCGACAGCTACCGCTATCTCGCCGAATCGATCCGCATGCATCCGGATCAGGACACGCTCAAGGGCATGATGGAAAACGCCGGGCTGGCCCGCGTACAGGTCTACAACCTGACCGGCGGGATTGTGGCGGTGCATCGCGGCTATCGGCTCGACTGACATGGCCGCTCCCGCCCTGGTCTGCGCGGCCGTCGAGGTCGCGCTGAATCGTTACCTGCGCCTCGAACGCAGCGTGATCGCCGATTGCGCAGCACTTGAAGGCAAGTCCATCGCCCTGGAAGCCGCTGATCTCGGCTGGATGTTCGTGATCGAACCGATCGCCACCGGCGTGCGCGTTTCCAACGTCGCTGAGGACGAACCCGACGTGCTGGTGTCGGCCCCGACCCTGCGGCTGGCGCGACTCGGCTTGAACACGCTGGCGCGTCGCGAAGGCCTGCCGACCGGTATCGAGGTCGTCGGTGACACCGAATTGCTGAACCGATTCAATGGTTTGCTGACCCGAGTCGGTTTCGATCCCGAGGAACTGGTGGCCAAGGTGATCGGCGACGGCGCGGCGCACCGGCTGGTTGGAGGGCTGAAAGGCCTGTTCGGCTTCGGTCGCTCGGCCGCCGACAAACTCAGCCGCGATACCGCCGAATACCTGACCGAAGAAAGCGAAGACCTGGCCCGCGTAGCCGATGTCGAGGAATGGATGGACGCCGTCGATCTGTTGCGCGAGGACACGGACCGTCTTGAAGCGCGGCTCGCGCAGCTCGAAAGCCGGAGCGCGGCATGATCCGGGCAACGCCTCGCCTCTGGGCGATCTGGAAAGTCACGCGCCGCTACGGGCTGTCCGAATTCTGGGGCGGCAAGCCCGGCCGGCATGCTGAATCGCGTGGCGCGCGGCTTCGGCTGGCCTTGCAGGAACTCGGCCCCGTCTTCATCAAGTTCGGACAGGCGCTGTCGACCCGGCCGGACATCCTGCCGCACGACGTCGCCGCCGAGCTGGCGCAGTTGCAGGACCGGGTCGAGCCGTTTCCGGGTGCGGAAGCGCGCGCGCTGATCGAGCGCTCGCTGGGCCGCCGCATCGAGGAGATGTTCAACGAATTCAATGAAGTGCCGTTGGCGGCGGCCTCGGTGGCGCAAGTCCACACCGCGCGCTTGAAGCCTTCGGATGAAGGCGATCCCGGCTTCGAGGTGGTGATCAAGGTGCTGCGGCCGGGCGTCCATGCGCGGGTCGAGAAGGATGTCGCCCTGCTGCGGGCGATGGCCGAATTCGCCGAACGCTGGCATCCGCTGGGCAAGCGCCTCAGGCCGCGCGAAGTGGTGGCCGAATACGAGCGGGTGATCTTCGATGAGCTGGATCTGATGCGCGAAGGGGCGAACTGCTCGCTCCTGCGCCGCAACTGGCTCGGTTCGGAGCTGATCTACCACCCGATCGTGTTCTGGGATTACACCCGCGCCGACGTGCTGGTGATGGAGCGCATTCACGGCGTGTCGCTTCGCGAGATCGACCGTCTTCACGAGATGGGCGTCAACTTCCAGGTGCTCGCCGAACGCGGCGTGGAAATCTTTTTCAAGCAGGTGTTCCGCGACAACTTCTTCCACGCCGACATGCACCCCGGCAACATCTTCGTCGATGTGTCGGATGTGAAGAAGCCGAGCTATCTGGCGGTAGATTTCGGCATCGTCGGCCAGCTGTCGCCGGCCGATCTGCGTTACCTCGCCGAGAATTTTCTGGCGTTCTTCAATCGCGACTACCGGCGCATCGCCGAGCTGCATCTGGAATCCGGCTGGATTCCCGCCGATGTCCGGGCGGAAGACTTCGAAAGCGCGATCCGCACCGTGTCGGAGCCGATTTTTGGAAAGCCCATCAAGGACATCTCCTTCGGTGTCTTCCTGCTGCGCCTGTTCGAGATCGCCCGGCGATTCAACTATCAGGTGCAGCCGCAGTTGGTACTGTTACAGAAAACCCTGCTGACCACCGAAGGCTTGGGCCGCCAGCTCTATCCCGATCTGGACTTGTGGAAGACCGCCAAGCCGATCATGGAACAGTGGATGTGGAACCGGATCAATCCGTCCGCCACCTTCGCGCGCCTGCGCAAGCAGGGGCCGCAACTGGCCGAAGCGCTGCCGGAACTGGCCCAGAACGCGATGAAGTTCCTCGCCAAGGGTGGGGCGCTGCCCAGCCATTCGATGGACGCTTCCGGAGTTGAAGCGCTCAAGGGCGAGCTGCGCAGTGCCACCCGCAAAAGCCTGCACGCGGCGATCGGCGGCACGGCCTGGGTGGTCGGCGCGCTGCTGTACGGGCTGGCCTCGCTGAACGGCGCGGCACCGTCGACGGCCGTTGCGCTGGTGTCCTCGGCCTTCGCGCTGGTCGGTTTCTGGGGTTGGTTCAAGGCCTTCCGCTGACCGCCGCTCATGGCCGATTCGCACGACATCGCGCAGCAGGGACCCTCGGCCGACGAAGTCCGCGACCTGGTCGCCTTCGTCGACAAGACCGCCTGGTGGCTGGACGACTGCCTGAGCATTCCCGGCACCCGCTTCCGCTTCGGGCTCGATTCCATCGTCGGCCTGATTCCGGTCGGCGGTGATGTGCTGGCGCTCGGCGTATCGGTCCTGACCCTGACGCGCGCCGCCCGTGCCGGCGTGCCGCGCGGCGTGCTGTTCCGGATGGCGCGCAATGTCGCGCTCGACTTCGGTGGCGGCCTGATCCCGGGCCTGGGCGATGTCTTCGACGCGGTGTTCAAGTCGCACCGCCGCAATTTCGAGCTGCTGCGCAAGGAATACGCGCCGATGCTGACGCCGATCGCGCCGCGTCGACAGGCACCGCTGTGGCTGCGGCTGGCCGGGGCGATCGCCATTGCCGCGATCAGCTACGGCGTCTGGACGTACTTCCGCAGCGGCACGTAGGTCCGGATTCATCCGGACATCACTCACCTTCGACCGCTGCGCTGTCCGGATGAATCCGGACCTACACAAGAAAACGCCGGCACGAGGCCGGCGTTGTTCACAGCAGACTTGAACTTCAGCGCCCCTGGGCGATGCTCATGCCCTTCAGCAAGTTCAACGCTTCGTAGAGTTCGTAATCGTTGACGGCGAGGTCGGCGATGTTGATCGGCTCCGGCTTGGCGTCTTTCTTCTCATCCTTCTTCGCGTCTTCGACGGGCTTGGCGTCCTTGGCCTTGTCGTCTTCCGGCTTGGCATTCGGGTTGTCGAGACGGCCCTTCAGGTCAGCTTCGCTGACGCCTTCGCCGATTTCGGAAGGATCGAGCTTGGAAATCTTCAGCGGCTGGATCATCACGTCCGGAATGATGCCCTCGGCCTGGATCGAGCGGCCGCTCGGCGTGTAGTAGCGCGCCGTGGTGATCTTGATCGCGGACTCGTTGTTGAGCGGCAGGATGGTCTGCACCGAGCCCTTGCCGAAGGTCTTGCTGCCGATCAGCACGCCGCGCTTCTGGTCCTGCAACGCACCGGCCACGATTTCGGCAGCGGAGGCCGAACCGCCGTTGACCAGCACCACCAGCGGCTTGCCATCCAGCGCATCGCCGATCGAGGCATCGAAGGCGCGAGTGGAATCGGCATCGCGGCCTTTGATGCTGACGATGCCGCCCTTGTTGAGGAATTCATCCGACACATCGACCGCAGCGGTCAACAGGCCGCCCGGGTTGTTGCGCAGATCGAGCACCAGGCCTTTGAGTTCGCCTTCCTTCTTGAGCTTGGCGAGTTCGTCGGACAGGTTCTTGCCGGTGGTGGCGGTGAACTGCGAGATGCGCACATAGCCGAAGCCCGGCTCGATCGAACGGCCGCGAACCGAGGCCACCTTGATGTAGTCGCGCTTGAGTTCCAGCACCAGCGGCTGCGGCATGCTTTCGCGAACCAGGGTCAGCACGATCTTGGTGCCCGGATCGCCGCGCATCTTGGTGACGGCGTCCTGCAAGGTCAGGCCCTTGACCGGCGTGTCGTCGATCTTGACGATCAGATCACCCGCCTTGACGCCGGCCTTGGCAGCCGGCGTGTCGTCGATCGGCGTCACCACCTTCACCAGCCCGTTGGCCAGTTGCACTTCGATGCCGAGACCACCGAACTTGCCGGTGGTCGAAGCATTCAGATCCTTGTATTCGGCCTTGTCGAGGTAGGAGGAATGCGGATCGAGGCCAGCGAGCATGCCGCGCACGGCGTTTTCGAGCAGGGTTTCGTCCTTCACCGGCTCGACGTAGTCGCTCTTCACCCGGTTCAGGATTTCGACGAAGGTTTGCAGGTCTTTCAGCGGCAGGGTTTCGACCGGCGGCTGCTTTTCGGCAAAAACACTATGGGTCAGCGTGGCGCTGACCCCGAATACGACGCCGGCCAGCAAGGCCAGGGAAACGCGAGTCGAGGAGGACATGGTGTACTTCGTCTGAATAGGGGGAACTGCGGTGCGAATTCGATGGAATTCGAGCTGTGTTCAGGTTCTTCCCCGAATGTATCACAGCGCTGTAAACGGGCCGCGCCGTCGATAATCCGTTCGCTGGCCGGTGCTTAGGCCACAGCCGGACGGTTGAATCAGGGGCCCAGCCAGTCGCGCGGATCGACTGCTTCGGTGCCGCGCCGCACCTCGAAATAGAGCCCGGTGCGCTCGTAGCCGCCGGTATTGCCGACCGCCGCGATCACCTGTCCGGCGTCCACCTCCTCGCCCGCCGCCGCGATCACCGTGGCGTTGTGGCCGTAGAGCGTGAAGAAGCCCTTGTCGTGTTCCAGCACCACGATCAGCCCGTAGCTCGACAGCCAGCCCACGTACGCAACCCGGCCATCGGCGCTGGCCTGCACCGGCGCACCCTCGTTCGCGGCGATCCACAAACCCTTCCACTGCAAGCGGCTTTCCTGCTTGGCATCGCCGTAATTGGCCAGGATGCTGCCCCGCAGCGGCCAGGCCAGATGACCGCGCATCTGCGGGAACGGCTTCTGCGGCTTGGCCGGGCTGCCGTCGCTGCGCGGCTTCTTCACCGGTGGCGGAATCGCCGCCAGCGCTTCCTTCAATTGCTTGAGCAGCGCCTGGATGTCCTGCTCGCTGCCCTTCAGCGCTTTCAGCCGTTCGCCTTCGTCGGCGATCTTCGCGTCCAGCAAGGCCACTGCCTTGCGCCGCGACTGGCGATCCGCTTCCAGCCCGGCCAGTGCCTTTTCGCGGCTGGCCTGCACGGTCTTGAGCGATGAAAGCTCCTCGTCCAGCTTCTGCTGCTCGACCGCCACGGCGGCGATTTCGGCATTGATGCCGTCGAGCTGCCGGGCGCTGGCGCGATTCAGGTAGTCGAAATAGCTCAGCAGGCGGGCAACGCGATCGGGTTCCCGCTGGGCAAGCACCAGCGCGGTGGTCCCGCCCTGTCCGGCGATGTAGGCCGAACGCACCTGCCGCGCCAGCCGCTCGCGCGCCGCGTTCAGACGGCTTTCGGCGGCCGCCCGGTTCGCCTTCGCGCTGCGCACCCGGGTTTCCTGCGCGTCCAGATCGGCGGCGAGCTTCTTCAAGGCGCGCTGCGAGTCGGCGATCCGCCGTTCAGCCGCTTCCACCGCCGCCCGCTGCGCGCTCTGATCGGCGCGGGCGCGGTCGATGCGCTGGTTGGCGGCGGCGATGCGGCCGCGCACCTGCTCGAGATTCTCTGTGCCGGCTTTCAGCTTGCTGGCAGCGTCGTTTGCGGCCAGCAGCGGCACGCCCGCAGCAGCGATGGCGAGCAGCCAGCCAGCCGCGATGACCCGCAGTGGCGCAGGTCGAATCACGACCTCGACGGGTGGTTCGCTTTCCGGGGGTGGCATCGGATGCGATAATCCCACCGCTTCGCCCCCTTGTTCAACGTCCGGCTCCCCTTGATCGACCAACTGCTGCCCTTCGTACAGGCTCATCCGTTCCTGTTCATCGCCCTGGCGCTCGCCAGCAGCGCCATGATCGCCAACGAGGTCCACGGCACGATGACCGGCGGCAAACGCCTGTCCGCGCCCGAAGCCGTGCGCCTGATCAACGATCGCGACGCGCTGGTCGTCGATGTCCGCCCGCAGGCCGACTACAAGAAAGGCCACCTGATCAACGCCCTGAACATTCCGCTCGCCAAGTTCGGCGAGCGCGCTGCCGAAATCGGCAAGGACAAGGCCCGGCCGGTGATCGTCTATTGCGCGCTCGGCTCGAACCAGAGCGAAGCGGCCGCCAAGCTGCGCAGCCTCGGCCATAGCGAGGTGTACCTGCTCAAGGGCGGCATGAACGGCTGGTTGACCGCCAGCCTGCCGGTCACCGCCAAGTAAGTCATTCCTTTCCCGCCAGCGCAGCCGCCCGACGGCGCGAGGTTGCTCCGATGAAGCCGGTCACCGTCTATTCGACCCGCATCTGC
This sequence comes from Nevskia sp., assembly GCA_021732745.1. GTDB lineage: Bacteria > Pseudomonadota > Gammaproteobacteria > Nevskiales > Nevskiaceae > Nevskia. Next base: position 357,983 of record JAKFUK010000004.1, read on the forward strand.
CCGTACTGCATGCTTGCCAAGCGCCTGCTCGGTGCCAAGGGCGTGAAGTACGACGAAGTGATGGTCGATTCCAACGACACGCTGCGTGCCGAGATGATGCAGCGCTCCGGCCGCCGCACCGTTCCGCAAATCTTCATCGGCGACCGTCATGTTGGCGGCTTCGACGACCTTTCGGCGCTCGACCGCGCCGGCCAGCTCGACCCCCTGCTGCGCGACGCCTGAACCGGCAACGCGTATTTTCCGCCATCCACCAACACCCAAGCCCGATCATGAGCACACCGAACCCCGTTTCGCCGACCGCCCCGACCATCGAAGGCGCGCCCGCCCGTCAGGTCTTCCTGCAGCGCCTGTTCCTCAAGGACGCCTCGCTGGAAATGCCCAACGCGCCGCGCATCCTGACCATCGAAGCCCAGCCCGCCATCGACGTCCAGGTCGGCACCGGCATCGACATGTTGGCCAGCGGCGTGTTCCAGGTGACGCTGCAGGTCACGGTGACCGCCAAGATCAATGAAGACGTCGCCTTCCTCGTCGAAGTGCACCAGGCCGGCATCTTCCAGATGTCCAACTTCGCCGACAACGCCGAACTCCAGCATGTGCTCGCCGCCTACTGCCCGGGCGTCATCCTGCCGTTCGCCCGAGAGGCCATCGCCAACCTGATCAGCCGCACCGGCTACCCGCCGGTCATGCTCCAGCCGATCAACTTCGACGCCCTCTACGCCCAGCACCTCGCCCAGCACGGCCAACCGCAGGGCAGCGACATCGCCCAGCCGGCGCCGGAGACGGTGCAGTAAGCGGGCAGAAGTGCAGGATATTCGTCCCGGCTCAAGCTCGGGCGCGACAGCGAGTGCCGTCCATCGAGACGGCGCTCGCGTTTATTGTCCACGTAGGGATGGCGTGCTTGGGGCGGCTTGACGCCCGGCAGAGACTCGGCCATCAACCGCAGTACCGGTCAGGTGAAAATCGAACAATGGCCTGCAGGTGACGGACCTGACGCCGGTCGATGACTCCCCGCAGTTGCTTTCGACAGCGCAATTGCACGCTGAAGCCGTCGCGCTTCACAAAGCCGTCAAGGTGACACAGGCCGCGTGCGACGTCCCTGCGACGCGGGAACTGTTGCTGCGCGAAATGCCGCTACGTCGGGAAATTCTCCGGCGATCACCTCGTGTCAGCGGGGCACTTTTTGCGATCGGCGACCTGTACGACGACCTCGGGTTCTCCGAGCGTCAACGGGACGACACCAAGGCTTCGGCATCTCACCATGCGGAAGCGGCAAGCATCTTTCGGGCATTGATCGCGCGGGGATATCGACTGACGGCAAGCAGGGAAATGTTGCTGAAGTCGCTGGCATTCCTCGCACATGCGCTGATCGACGACGGTCAGTTCGACGCAGCGCTGTCGACCAGCCTGGAGGCCGCAAGCATCGGCAGACCCCTTGTCGATTGCGCCAAACCGAACCCCCGGTACCTGGCGTACTTCGCGTACGCGCTTCACGCGACCTACCGTGTCGAGCACGCCCGCAATCACGATGAAGCTGCGCTGGCCGCGCTCGCCGAATGCGTCGAAGTGCTGCGCCGACAGATATCGCTGCCGGGAAAAAAGAGCCTTGCGCTTTCGCTCCTGGCCGAATGGACGGAATCCTTGGCGGACCTGCAGCTGCATTGCGGCCAACGCGAGGACTCGCGATCGACGCTGCAACAGTTGGTAGCCCTGCGCAGCCGGCTGGCGGGCGGCCCGAATGCCACGGTCGAATCGCTTGGGGAATTGAGTAGTGCCTTGTCGCGACTGGGGGATATCGAGTGGGATATCGGAGGCCCAAGCTCGGCAAGGCCCAGCCTGATCGAGGACATCGCGATCAAACGAGGGCTTGTCGAGCGCCTCGGCGCAACCTGGCAGCGGCGTTGCGATCTGTCTGCGCAGCTCAACAATCTCGGTTTCAGCGAGAGCAAAAGCGGTGCTGTGGCTGCCGCGCGGGATGCGTATCGCGAATGCCTGACCCTGACGCGCGCGCTGGTCGCCGAATACCCCGACGACCGTCTTTCAGCACATCGCTTTCTTGAGGTGCTGGGGCGCCTGGGCGCGCTGGAACAGGAAGAGGGGCAACTCGATGTCGCGTGGGCAGCATGGTCCGAGCGTGCCGACCTGCTGAGCGGTGATGTCGACGACTCAATCGAACATCTGCTGATGCGCTGCCAAACCTTCAAGAGCCTGGGCGACGTCGCCGAAGCGCGGGAGGACTGGGCTGGCGCCCGATCGCACTATCAGGAGCGTCTGGCGATCCAGCGGCAATTGCAGACGGCGGACCCGCGTTCGGCTGTCATGCGCGACGAACTGCTGGCGTCGCTGATCGCCTTGGGAATTGTCGAGTACGAACTGGATGACGACGACGGTGCCCGTGCCTGCTTTGACGAAGCAGTCACTGTTGCACGGCAGTGGATCGCAACTCATGAACGCAACGAAGACAGTATCGGCAGCCTGCGCTGGGTGCTGCGCAACCTCGCATGGTTCTGTTTCCAGGTTGATCGATTCGAGGACAGCCGACTGGTACGGCAGGAATCGATCGATCTGGCGCGTCAGCTTATTGCCGAATACGGTCCATCGGCGTTTTTTCATCAAGAACTGATGGAAACGCTGAGCGCGCTGAGTGAGGAACTGCTCGCGTGTGGTGATATCGAGGCAGCGCGATCAGGATGGCGGGAAGTCGTCGAGATCGGCGCATCGCTCGCTGCCGACCAATCGCTGACAAATCACTGCAGCCGATGCTGGGATATGGCCAAGCAGAAGCTCGACGAGACTGGTCTCGTCGTCCAGATACCGAACCGCCAGAGAACGGCCTTGCGGATCGCCGCTGACCAGTCGACGCTGTGATGCCTTGCGTCCTGTCCGACTTCGCCATGACTGAACTCCCCCCCATCACCGTCCTCGGCGCCGGCGCCTTCGGCACGGCGCTGGCGATCCAGCTGACCCGGCGCGGCGCGCCGGGCTTCCTGTGGGGCCGGGACGCCACAACCATGGCGACGATGGATGAGAGCCGCGAGAACGTCCGTTATCTCAAGGGCTGCCCGTTGCCCGCGAATCTGGTGGCGACCAGCGATCTGGCGCGGGCGGTGCGGGCGTCCGGCGATATTCTGATCTCCACCCCGAGCCCGACGCTGCGGGAAACCTGCGAGCGGCTGGCCGTCTTGCTGCGGCCGGATCAGGGCGTGGCCTGCGCGGCCAAGGGGCTGGAACCGGGCAGCGGGCGGCTGGCCCATGAAGTGATCGGCGAAGTGCTGGGTGCGACGCGCGCCATCGCGGTGATTTCCGGGCCGACGTTTGCGAAGGAGCTGGGCCTTGGCCTGCCCACTTCGGTGACCGTCGCCGCCAACGATCCGGCCTTCGCCGCACGCATGGCCGCGCGCTTTCATGGCGACGGCTTCCGCGCTTACACCTCGGCCGATCTCGTTGGTGTGGAGATCGGCGGGGCGGCCAAGAACGTGCTGGCGATCGCCGTCGGCATCGCCGACGGGCTGGGCCTGGGGGCCAACACCCGGGCAGCGATGATCACCCGCGGGCTCAATGAAATGACCCGGCTGGCGACCGCGCTCGGTGCTGATCCCGGCACCCTGATGGGCCTCGCCGGCCTTGGCGATCTGGTGCTGACCTGCACCGACAACCAGTCGCGCAATCGTCGCTACGGCCTGGCACTCGGGCAAGGGGCGTCGCCGGAGGCTGCCAAAGCGGCGATCGACGGTGTCGTCGAAGGGGTGCGCGCGGCCCCCGAAGTGCTGCGGCTGGCGGCAAGGCTGGGTGTGGAAATGCCGCTGCACGAGATGGCGGGCGCGGTGATCGCCGGCCGGATTTCGCCGATCGAGGCGCTGAAACGGCTGGCCGAGCGGCCGCAGCGGGCGGAACTGGGCTGATTCAGCCCCGGCGATCGAGGCGGTCGAGCAGCGCCTCGACCATCGACGGCAGCCCATTGCGCAGCCCCAGTTCCGCCAGCCGCGCGCGCATCTGCGCGCGTCGATCCGCATCGCGCAGCAGCACCAGCACGGCCGGGGCAATCGGTGCCGCGTTCGGCGGCACTTCGACGGTCCAGCCTCGCGCGGCGTAGCGATGGATGCGGGCCAGCTGGTCGGAGCCGCCCAGCGGCAGCGTGACGGTCGGCACGCCGAGACTCATCGCCTGATGCAGCAGATGACCGCCGCCGGTGACCACCAGGATCGCCTGCTGCATCAGCCGCATCAGCGCAGCCTGCGCCTGCACGGGCAAGGCTTCGACCCGCGAATCGGCCCTGAACGGCTCGCTGCCGACGGTCAGCACGCGGGCACCGGAGGCCGTCGCCAGCCGGTCGGCAGCTTCCGCGAACACGGCGGGGACCGGGCGATCGTCGATGCGATAGCCGCCGCCGGTCGGCACGAACAGGACGTAGGGCGCGGCGGTCGAGGCGGCGCTGTCCTCGGCGGCGGTCACGGCATGGCAGACGTCGAAGACCAGCCGCCGGGTGCTGCCGATGGCGGCCAGCAGCCGTTGCCAGCGGCTGAACGCCGGTTGATCGAGCAGATAACGCTGGTGCCAGTGCTCGGGCAGTTGCCAGAGCCAGTCGGGCCGGAAGGTCTTGGCCAGGGTGCCGGGTTCATCCGATATGCAGATCGCATGCACGCGCAGGCGCCGGCAATGACGCAGCAAGGCACCCCGGCAGGTCTTGTCGAACACTGCGATGGCCGGCTTCAGGCGGGCGATTTCCCGCTGGTGGAAGGAAACACGGTCGGCGTCCGGCAAATCGCTTTCGATGTGCTCGAACGGCAGCCGCGCGCGCAGCGGGCAGGCCTGCGGCATCAGGAAAACGATGCGCACGCGGGCATCGCGGGCCTGAAGCGCTTCGGCAATCGCCAGCAGGCGGAAGAATTCGCCGGTGCCGCCGTTCTGGTGCTGCGGCACGAACAGCACGCAGCGCTCGCTCAAGGCACGCGGTCCAGCAGTGCGGCGGCGGCGTCGATGAACACTTGCAGGTCGAAGCCATGCAGGCCGTCATCGCGCGATTCCGGCGCGACGAAGGCGCGATGCTGTTCGGGATCGTCCGGAAACCAGTTCTTCAGGTGATGGTTGGGCCGGAACCAGGACACCGAGGGCGTGGCGGCGACGCGAGCGACATGCAGGCCGCCGGAATCCGGGCCGACATGGAGTGCGGCACCCTGCACCAGCGACATGAAGCCGTGGACGTCGAGCGAGCCGTCGAAGACGTATTCCGGCGTGTAGCCGATGCCGGCCAGGATCGCCGCCAGCTTGGCGCGGCCGCGATCGGTGCCGTGACCGCTGACCGCGAACGGGCGCTCGGGAAAGCGCGCACGCAAGCCATTCCAGAGCGCGATCATCTGCGCCACCGGCAGGTCGCGGCGGTCATCGGTGGCGCTGGCGCTCAGGTGCAGGTAGCGGCCGTCGTCAGCTTCAAGGATCCCGGCCTTGCGGCGCAGGCTTGGGTCGATCGCGACATGGAATTCCGGCCGCTCGCCATCGAGCCCAAGGGCGCGGAACGCATTCCAGCGCTGCCGGTACATCGGAATCTCGTGAAACGGATGCTCGGCCACCACATCCAGCAGCCAGGGCTGCCAGGACCAGCGCTTGTTCTCGTCGGCCTTGCGGGCGATGCGCAGCGCCGCCCCGCTCAATCCGCCGAACGACACCGCGTGATTGCTGCTGGTGATGACGATGGCGACATCGGCCTTCAGGCGGCGCAGTTGCCCGATGAACCCGAGATCGGCTTTCAGACCGGCCTTGCGATAGACGATCGGCCGGTCGATCCACGGCGTCAGCACGCCATAGAGCCCGGAGTTGCCGACCACACAAAGTTCGGCCTGTGGCGCGTTCTGCCGGATCAGCCACAGTGCCGGCAGGCTGTGGATGTGGTCGCCGAGGCCGCCGAGGTCGATCACCAGCACGCGGCGGGCGGTGCCAAGTGCGGTCTTGACGCTCATCGGACCGGTTCGCGGCAGCGCTTCAGCGCCGCGATGTGATCGGCCAGGCTCAGGCCGTGTCTGGCGATGAAGCCGGCCGGCACCCGGTGCGGGGCGGCGCAGGCTTGCTTCAGTGCGGCAAGGATGGCGTCGGCGCTGATTTCCGGAAGCCGGATGCCATCGTCCGGCCCCATCAGTTCGGCGACACCGGCGTCGGCCCCGATGATGGCCGGCGTGCCGCAGGCCAGCGATTCGGCGATCACCAGACCGAAAGGCTCGTAGCGCGAGGGCAGCACGGTCCAGTCGGCGGCGGCGTACAGCGCCGGCATGTCGTCGACATAGCCCAGCGGCGTGACGCGCGGCGGCAGCGCCTTGCGGGCAGCACGGCCGGCGACCAGCAGGCGCGCGCGCGGATCATCGAGCTGCATGAAGGCATCGAGCAGCGGCGCCAGCCCCTTGCGGGCGTGGTCCATCGACGGGAACACGAAGGCGATCTCGTCCGGCTTGACACCCAGCGCCTGCCGGGCCACGGCGCGGGCGCGGGCATCACGCGGCGCGAAACGCTGGCCGTCGACCGGCGGATAGATCACCCGGGTTCGGGCGGCCGCTTCCGCGTAGTGCGCGCCGATCTGCGCCGCCAGCGTTCGCGAATGGGCGACCACGGTTTCCGCACCATCGAGCATGGCCCGTTCGAGCCGGGTTTCGCTGCGGTCATGCGCGGAATCGGCGCGCTGCATCGCCGCGCAGAAACCCGGATGGGTGCCGCCGTTGATCGCGACGTGATGGCCGCGGGTGCGCGCCAGCGAGATCACCAGCGGATAGCGTTCCGTCAATTCCAGCCGGGCGATGCGCGAAGCAAACACGCGGTTGCGGAACACGCGCGGCAGCGGCAGGGGCAGCAGGCGATAGGCATTGGCACCCAGCGTGCGCGCCCAGTCGGCATCGACTTCGCGCGCCCAGACATCCACGGTGTCGCCGGCCGCGCGGAAACCGCGCACCAGATCGGCAAGATAGGACTCCATGCCGCCGCCGCGCTTGACGCTGTAGTGGACGAGCGCGACGTTCAACGGCCGCCCTTCAGCGCGATGCGCCGCGCGGCGCGGCGGGTGTTTTTGGTCCAGCGGGCATCGGGATCGGCACGGGCGCCGCGCAGCAATTCGGCCAGCCGCTCGAAACGCGGCCGGGCGCGGTCGCTCAGCAGGCTGTCCACCTGCTGCAACCAGGCCACCGCGCGATGGCCGAGCGACAGATCGTCGGCGTATTGGGCGAACGCCGGTTCCTTCGCCAGCCGCGCCAGCACATCGAGATGCTCGTCGCGGAAACGCGGCCCGGTGCTGACGGTTTTCGATTCGCTGTGGAAGCGGAAATGCGCCAGCGTGTCGCTGACATAGCGCACGCGCGGGAACTGGTGCAGGTAGCGGATCAGCAGTTCGTAATCGAAGCGGAAATGGCTGGTGGCGTCGATGCCGCTGGCGATCATCGCCTCGCGGCGCATCCAGATCGCCGGCTGGTGCCAGCGACAGCCGGACGGCAGTTGTTCGAGGATCAGCGAGCGCACGTCGAGCTGCCGGCAGACCACCTTGCCGCGCGCACCGTGCTCATCGAACTGTCGGGTGACGCCGCCGACGAGATCGACTTCGCCCTGCTGGATCGCCGCCGCGACGGTCCACAGGGCGTCCTGGGCCAGCACGTCATCGGAATTGATCCAGATGAACCAGTCGCCGGTGGCGCGATGCAGGCCCTTGAGGATGGCATCGACCTGACCGCGATCGCGTTCCGACACCCAGCCGCTTAAAGCCGGCGCGTAGTGCTCGATGATGCTGCGACTGGCGTCCGAACTGCCGCCGTCGATCACGAAGTATTCGAGCGCCGGATAGCCTTGGGTCAGCACCGAGCGGAGGGTGGTTTCCAGGTAGGCCGCCTGGTTGTAGGACGGCGTCACCACGGTGAGCTTCGGCAGCGGATCGCGCAGGCTGGCCGGTCGCGGCGGCGGCGCTGCCGGCAGGCTCAGGCCGCAAGGCAGCAGCAGCGGGTTCAGAAGTTCGGGGAGCATCGGCTGCGGGCGGGGTGAGAGCGAGTTGCGGGTTGGCAGCCGCTACGCTGCGGCGTCGCAAATTATCGTACGGTAAATGCCGGACGGGCCATGCGCTCGCCGTGGTGATGGTCGGCGCAGGTGTTACGCAAACAGCGTTTTTGCGCGGAGGCGCAGAGGGAAAAGAAAGGACGCGGAACAGCAACGGCGAGAAAATTGTGTGTTTTCGCTTTTTGCCTTTCTCCTCTTTGCTGTTCTCCGTGCCTCTGCGCTAAAAGCTTTTCAGCTTTTCACGCTCCCCACCCGCGATGCCCGCCCCCAACCCCCGCTCGATCCTGGTCATCTGCATGCGCCGCCTCGGCGACGTGCTGCTGTGCACGCCGCTGATCGCCAGCCTGCGCCGCGCGTATCCGGATGCGCGCATCGACGCGCTGGTGTTCAAGGGCACCGAGGGCATGCTCGAAGGCAATCCCGATCTCGACCGCTGCCTGACCATGCCCAATGGCAGCCGCAAGCTGCCATTCCCGTGGCGCAGCTACGATCTGGCGATCAGCACCCAGGCCAATGACCGGCCGCATCTGATCGCCTTCCTCGCTGGCCGCAGCCGCGCCGGCATCGTGCCGGGCTTGGTGCCGCGCGCGGAGCGCTGGAAACGCTGGCATTGCCGCTGGTGGCATGAGAACGATGCCGAGCGCCGCCACACCGTGGAACAGGCGCTGAAACTGGCCGATGCGCTCGGCATCGCCCGCCATCCCGATGTCGTGCCACCGCGCGGCAACGCGCCGCCACTGATCGACGTGGCAGACGGTGCCTACGCCGTGCTGCACCTCGCGCCGATGTTCCGCTACAAGGCTTGGACCCCGGCGCGCTGGGCGGAACTGGTGGAAGCACTCTGGCAGCGCGGCCTGCGGGTGGTGATCAGCGGTGGGCCGGCTGCTTCTGAACGCGCGCTCAGCGATGAACTGCTGGCGCTGCTGCCGAAGGACGGCGGCGCGCTGGTCGATGTGGTCGGCAAGCTCACGCTCGGCGACCTCGCCAACGTGATCAAGGGCGCGGCGCTGTTCGTCGGTCCGGACACCTCGATCACCCATCTGGCGGCGGCCTGCGGCGTGCCGGTGGTGACCCTGTTCGGACCATCGAATCCGCTGATCTGGGGACCGTGGCCGATCGGCCAGACCATACCCGGCGAATCGCCGTGGCGGCTGGTGGCACCGATCCAGACACGCGGCAACGTGACCATCGTCCAGGGCGTGAAGGCCTGCGTGCCCTGTCTGGTCGAAGGCTGCGATCGGCACAAGGAAAGCCGCGCCGCCTGTCTCGACGAGATGCCCGCAGCGCGCGTGATCGCGGCGGTTGATGGCGCGCGGCCATGAGCCTGCCGAAGCTGCTGTTCGTCGGTCACAGCTTCCACCAGCAGACTGGCAGCAGCCGCTTCTTCATCGACCTGTTGCAGCAGCACTTCGCGGTCACCGTGGTCTGGGATGACGGCTGGAAAGCCGATGGCACGCCGCTGAGCGCCGACGCGCTCAACGCCCATGCCGCCGATCTGACCCTGTTCTGGCAGGCGCTGCCGAAGCGCGCCGTGCTGCGTCGCCTGCGCTGCCGGCGGCTGTTCTGGGCACCGATGCGCGACGGCATCAGCCTGCTGCCAGCGCCGTGGCGGCGGCTCAAGCCCAGCGGCCTGCGGCTGATCAGCTTCTGCAGCGAAGCGCACGACTACTGCACCGCCGCCGGGCTGGAATCCCATGCCGTGCAGTACTGGCCGACGCCGCTCGAAACGCCACCGGTGATCGGTGATGAACCGCTGCGGCTGTTCTTCTGGATGCGTCGCGGCACGCCAGGCTGGCCGACCCTGAAGGCGCTGCTCGGCAGCACGCGCCCCGAACGGATCGTGCTGCGCACCGTCGCCGATCCCGGCGAAACGCTGAGCCTGCCGACCGAGGCCGAGCGCGCCGAATACCGCATCGAACAGCTGCCGGACTGGCTGGAAAAGACCGACTACCTGCGCCTGCTCGGCAGCTGCAATGCCTTCATGGCACCGCGCCTGCTCGAAGGCATCGGCCTGTCGTTCCTCGATGCGATGGCGCTCGGCCAGGCGGTGATCGCGCCGGACCGGGCGACGATGAACGAGTACGTCCATCACGGTGTCAACGGCTGGCTGTACGACCCGGACGCGCCGCAGCCGCTGGATTTCTCGACGCTGCGCGGCCTGCGCGAGCAGGCGCTGCGCGATGTCTCCGACGGTCACGCCCGCTGGCTGGGCGGCCTGCCGGCATTGATCGGCTACCTGTCCGATCCCGCCGAGAACCGCGCCTCGCCGGGCTGGCGCTTGCAGCGGCTGCTGCTTGGCCCTTGGTAGGGTGGGCAGGCTTCATCTGCCCACCGATTCGCCGACATTCGATCGCTGCGCACCGCGTGGGCCGATGAAGCCTGCCCAGGTGCAGGCTGGCGGCGACGGCGCGGCTGCCAGCCGAAGGCAGCGGGTCGTGAATCAGTTTGAAATGTGGTCGTGAGGTTTCGCACGAAGTACACAAAGAACACGAAGAAAATCAATCCAATACCATCAGATTGACGTCTTTCTTGGTGGCCTTTGTGTACTTCGTGCGAAATCGCTTCATCGCAATTTCAAAGTGATGCACTGCCAGGCAGCGCCGTCAGCTTGAAGCTCGACGTTTCACCCCTCAGTTCACCCGTGTCCGCGCCACCGCCTCCACCCAGCCGGCATACAGGGCATCCGCCCGTGCCGCATCCATCTGCGGTTCGAAGCGCGCTTCGGCACGCCAGAGTGCGGCGATTTCATCCAGCGAGGCATAGACCCCCGAAGTCAGCCCGGCCAGCAAGGCAGCGCCGAGCGCCGTGGTTTCCACCGTCTGCGGCCGCACCACGGTGACCCGGACGATGTCGGCCAGGAACTGCATCAGCCAGTCGTTGACCGCCATGCCGCCATCGACCCGCAGTTCAGTCGGCGCCACGGCATCTTTCGCCATCGCATCAAGCAGGTCGCGGGTCTGGTAGCAGACCGATTCCAGCGCCGCGCGCACGATGTGGGCGATGCCGGAATCCCGGGTCAGGCCGAGGATCGCGCCGCGTGCTCGGGGGTCCCAGTACGGTGCCCCGAGGCCGGTGAAGGCGGGCACCAGATAGACACCCTGGGTGTCGGGGATGGTCTTGGCCAGCGCTTCGGTTTCGGCGGCCGAACCGATCAGATGCACGGCATCGCGCAGCCATTGCACGGCGGCACCGGCCACGAAGATCGAGCCTTCCAGCGCGTGCGTCGTTACACCGTTCAGGCGATAGCCGACGGTGCCGAGCAGCCGGTGCTGCGACTGCACGGCCTTGTCGCCGGTGTTCAGCACCACGAAGCAGCCGGTGCCGTAGGTGCTCTTGATCATGCCGGGCTGGAAGCAGGCCTGGCCGACGGTCGCGGCCTGCTGGTCGCCGACCAGCGCGCCGATGGTCACCGCGCTGCCGAGCAGATCGGCATCGGTTTCACCGAAGTTCGAGGCGGTGTCCTGCACGGCTGGCAGCAGCGCGCGCGGCACCTTGAAGAAGGCCAGCAGTTCGTCGTCCCAGTCGCCGGTCGCCAAGTTGTAGAGCAGGGTGCGCGAGGCGTTGGTGGCGTCGGTGGCGTGGACCCGGCCGCCGGTCAGCTTCCAGAGCAGCCAGCTGTCGATGGTGCCGAAAGCCAGTTCACCGGCTTCGGCGCGGGCGCGGGCACCTTCGACGTGATCGAGAATCCAGGCGATCTTGGTCGCCGAAAAATAGGGATCGAGCAGCAGGCCGGTCTTCACATGCAGCGACTGGGCGCTGAAGGATGCGGCGTGTTCGGCGCAGAAAGCGGCAGTACGGCGGTCTTGCCAGACGATGGCGGGGTGGATCGGCTCCGCCGCGGCGCGATCCCAGATCACCGTGGTTTCGCGCTGGTTGGTGATGCCGAGCGCGGCAAGCTCATGCGCTTGCAGCTTGGCGTCGGCCAGTGCGCCGCGCGCGCAGGCCAGCGTATCGGTCCAGATGCGGCTGGCATCGTGCTCCACCCAGCCGGAATCCGGGAACGACTGCGGCAGCTCGCATTGCGCCACGCCCAGCTTGTTGCCGAGGCGATCGAAAACGATCGCGCGGGTGCTGGTGGTGCCCTGGTCGATTGCCAGCAGGGCGGATGGTGCGGCGACTGCGGTCATTGCGTGCTCCCTTGAGCGTCTTGGGGTTTCGATTCCGGCCTGCACGGTACCGAGCGCGGGCGCGGGATGCCAATTGCCGACGCCGGAAACAAAAAACCGGCGAACGAGTCGCCGGTTTCGGGTGCTGCGTACGGCGCTTCAGACCGACTTAAACCGCCTTGATCGCCGGTCCCGAAGTCAGCACCGGGCCGGTCGGCTGGCCGGTGGGCGAGCCGCCGACCGGTTCCAGCGACACCGCCAGCGTCAGTTGCGCGCCGCTGACGCCGCTCGGCAGCTTTAATTTTCCTTCACCAGCGGTCGGCAGCAGGCCCAGCGACACTGCGCCAGCGTCGGTGATCAGCCAGAGTTCCAGGCTGTGCTCGCCGAGCTTCGGGTAAGCCCCGCTGGCCACCGCCGTGACTTCATCGGCCATCGGGCGGACCGCCAGGGTCCACTGCATGTTCGATTCCGGCAGTTGCAGCAGCGACACATAGATCGGCGCCACGGCGGCCGGCGTCACCACCGGTGCCGCTGCAACCACCGGCGCCGCTGGCTGACCGGGCAGCGGCACCCGCGTGCCGATCAGCACCGCGACGACCACCGCTGCCGCCGTCGCCAGACCGGCGACGATCCGCCACGGCGAGGCCGGTGCGGAGACATCGGCCTTGCGGACCGGCTGCGGCGGCGGCACCGGACGGCGCATCGGCGTCACCACCGGTGTCGAAGTTTCGATGCGGTGCTGAAGCGAGAACCACACCGACGGCGGCGGCGATTTCGGCTCCATGCCGGCGGCAAGGCCGGCGAGGCGCGATTCCCAGAAGCGGATTTCGCTGCGAATGGCGAGATCGCCACGGGCCAGGCGCTCGAAACGGCGGCGCGCGCCGCCGCGCAGCGTGCCGAGCACATATTCGGCCGCCAGCATCTGGCGCAGCTTGAGATTGTCGTACTTCATTTCGTGCTGCCGTTCACCGATCCAGACATTCGCGCAACCGGGCCAGACCGCGCCGGACCCAACTTTTCACTGTGCCGAGCGGCGCTTTCATTGCCAGCGCCAGCTCCTGATGCGTGTAACCCTCGTAATAGGCGAGCAGCACGCTGCGTTTCTGCTCGTCCTGCAAGTCCTTCATGCAATCACGAAGCATGCCCAGGCCTTCGCGTTCGACGGCCCGGTCTTCCGGACTTTCGCTTGCATCGGCAAAGGTCATCGGCGGTTCCTCGCCTTCGTCCGGCATTTCCACTTCCGGCCGCTTCATGCGCAGCAGATCGAGCGCGCGATAACGCGCAACGGTCAGCAGCCAGGTCAGCGGCGAGCCTTTCTCCGGCGCGTAGGTGTCGGCTTTCTGCCAGACCCTCAGGAAACAGTCTTGCAGCGCTTCGTCCGCCCAATCGCGTCGTTTCAACATACGCAGCAGCAACGCGTACAGATGCGAGCTGCAAGCCTCGTACAACTGCGCGAACGCCCGCTGATCGCCCAGGCCGGTATCGGCCAGCAGGCGAATGAGGCGCTCGTTGTCAGCGGTGCTGTAACTCATCAGACAGTCGGACCTGCGGATTTCGTGCGCGAAGCATACCAAGCCGGGTCGTCAACCTGAGGTCATTGCCAGCCGCCGCGACGCGCCGTCCTATAATCCGGCCCCCAGCATTCAGCGAGCCTGCCGTGGTCCCGACCGCCTATCCCGCCACCCGCCCGCGCCGTCTGCGCTCGGCCGCCTTTTCCCGCGAACTGAGCCGCGAAACGCGCCTGGTCGCCGGCCAGCTGATCCAGCCGCTGTTCATCGCCGAAGGTGCGCTCTGCGGCCCGGTAGGCTCGATGCCCGGCCAGTCCCGCATCGACCTCGATCAACTGGTCGCCGAATGCCGCGAACTCGCCGCACTCGGAGTTTCGGCGGTGGCGATGTTTCCGGTGATTCCGCCGGGGCTCAAGGACGAGATCGGCAGCGAAGCCCTGAACCCGGACGGCCTGATTCCGCGCGCGATCAAGCGGGTCAAGGACGCCTGCCCGGAACTCGGGGTGATCGTCGATATCGCCCTTGATCCCTACACCAGCCACGGCCACGACGGCATTCTTGATGACGCCGGCTACGTCGCCAACGACATCACCGTGGAAGCGCTGCGCAAACAGGCCGTGGTGCTGGCTCGCGCCGGTGCCGATGTGCTCGCACCTTCCGACATGATGGACGGCCGGGTCGGCCAGATTCGCTCGGTGCTGGAGCGCGACAACCGCCACAACACCATGATCCTGAGCTACGCCGCCAAGTACGCCAGCGGCTTCTACGGCCCGTTCCGCGATGCCGTCGGCTCCGCGACTGCGCTGAAAGGCGACAAGCGCACCTACCAGATGGACCCGGCGAATACCGACGAAGCGCTGCGCGAAGTCGGACTCGACATCGCCGAAGGTGCGGACATCGTCATGGTCAAGCCGGGCATGCCGTATCTGGACATCATCCGCCGCGTGAAGGACGAATTCGGCGTGCCGGTCGCCGCCTATCAGGTGTCCGGCGAGTACGCGATGCTGAAAGCCGCCGCGCAGAACGGCTGGCTGGACGAGAAGAAGGTGGTCATGGAATCCCTGCTCTGCTTCCGCCGCGCCGGTGCCGACATGATCTTGAGCTACTTCTCGAAGCAGGCCGCACGCTGGCTGGCGGAGTGAAGCAGTTGCCAGTGACCCGTTTCCAGTTTCCGGAGAAGCGGCCCCGGCCCCCTTGCGTTTCCGCTTCTCTGGAAACGAACAACTAACAACTGGAAACTGCTACTCCATGGATCGTTACGCAGTCCTCGGCCAGCCGGTCGGCCATTCGAAGTCCCCGCGCATTCACGCCGCGTTCGCAGCCAGCCTCGATCAGAAGCTGCTGTACGAGGCTTACGAAATCGCCCCCGATGAGCTCGGCCCCTCGCTGAGCCGCTTCCATGCCGAAGGCTGGGCCGGCTTCAATCTGACCGTGCCGCACAAGCTGGCTGGTGCCGCACTCTGCGAATCGCGCTCGGATGCTGCCGAGCAGGCCGGCGCGGTCAACACGCTGATTCGCACGACATCCGGCTGGCATGGCGACAACACCGACGGTGCCGGGCTGGTTCGCGATCTGATCGCCAACCTCGGCGTCGAAATCCGCGGCAAGCGGGTGCTGGTGCTGGGTGCCGGTGGTGCTGCGCGCGGCATCCTCGCGCCGCTGCTTGCCGAAGGTCCGGCGGAGCTGGCGATCTCCAATCGCAATCCCTGGAAGCCGGAAGAGATTGCCGCTGCGCTCAAGCCGCTCGGCAACATCGTGCCGCGCACCCATCTGTCGCTCAAAGGTGACCGCTACGACCTGGTCCTGAACGCCACCAGCGCCGGTCATGCTGGGGCGATTCCGCGCCTGCCGCCGAAGCTGTTTGCCGATGGCGGTGTCGCCTACGACCTGAACTACGGCCAGGCGGCCGTGCCGTTCATGGTCTGGGCCAAGGCCGATGGCGCGGCGCGGGTATCGGATGGTCTCGGCATGCTGGTCGAACAGGCTGCGGAAGCCTTCCGGCGCTGGCGCGGCGTGCGACCGGAAACGGCGGCGGTGCTGGCGGGTTTGCGGGGCTGATTGTGGACGCGCTCAGCCCGGCAGTTCGATAAAGGGATCCATCGCTGTCACCGGCAGCTTTTCGAAGTGCCGCAGGTTGCGGGTCAGCACGATCAGATCGTGATGGGCGGCAATCGCGGCGATGGCGACATCGGAAAAGCCGGGGTGGTAGCCACCGGCCAGTGCTGCATCGCTGATCTTTCCGAGTGTCCTGCTGCATTTCACGTCGAGCGCCAGCAGGCTGTCGGCGTGATCGGCGATCAGGCCATCGAGCCACCGGGAAAGATGGTCGACGCGGGCGCTGCTCCCGGCGCGGCGCAGCTTGCAGATGCCTTGCTCGATTTCGGCGATCGCGATGCAGGGGATGAACAGCCGATCCTTTTCGCGTTGCAGCCAGTCGGCGACAGCGCGGGCCACCGCGGGCTTTCCTGGTGCGCACTCGGACAGCACGCTGGTATCGAGCAACCAGCCGCGAGCGACCGGTGCTGCGCCGCTCACAGGTCGATATCGCGAATCGGCGTCATGTCGCGCTCGTACTCGAACGCTTCCGGTATGCCGAGCAGATAGTCGGCAAGACTGGGCTTGGTATCCGGATACAGCTTCCGGCCCGCCTCGATCGGCACCACCATCGCCGCCGGCTGGCCGTGACGCGTGATCACAGTGGGCTCGCCGTTTTCGGCAGCCGTCACCAGGGATGAGAACGCGGCCTTGGCTTCGCGAACCTGCATTTGATTCATCATCGGCGTGCGCTCTTATGTGACCTCATGTGGTCACAAGCTGGACGTGCGAGCGCGCCATGTCAAGCGGGTCTAGTCAGGAAATGCCGCGAACGGATCATCCGGCGGCGGCCTTTCGGGGTTTTCGTCCCCGTTCGCGACCGACACCGCCATGGCGATCTCCGCAAACGCCAGCCGCTCCTCGATGCCGTCGAACTCAGGCTCTTCGCTTGCAGCGGTCTCGGGCCCGGTCACGACGCGCTCAGTCCTTGATCTTGACCAGAAAGCCGTCGATGGCATTGCTTTCCAGACGTGCCAGCACGTCCTGCGCCGCTGACAGGTTCGGCTGCGGGCCAACGCGCACGCGGAAGCGCACGTCGCGCTCGCTCAGCGTCACCTGCTCGATGCGCGATTCGTAGCCGATCAGCGCCAGCTTGGCGCGCTGGCGGTCGGCTTCCTCGCGTGATTTGTAGGCGCCGACCTGGATCAGGTAGGCACCCGGCGCTGCCAAGGCTTGCTTGACCTCGGCCGGCGGCGGCTTGACCGGCGCGGGGGCCGGTTTGCCGGGGGCTGCGGCTGGTGCCGGACGCGAGTATTCGCGCGGAATCGCGACCTCGATCTTCGGCAGCTCGTTGTAGAAGGTGTAGCGCGGCGGCACCTTGTCGGGGGCCGGCACCGGCACGCTGTCCGGCTTGGCGGCGCGGGCCTTGCCATCGCTGGCCGCCGGCTTCGCGGTCTTGGCCGGCTTGCTGGCGTCATCACCGAGCAGCGGCTTGAGATCAGCCTCGGCCTGCGCGGCTTCCCCGAGCCGCGTCTTGTGCTGCGGCCTGTCGATGTAGACGAAGGCGGCCACCACGAGGCCGATCGCCAGGCCGACGATCATCCACACCCAGCCGGGCAGCGAGCCGCCGGAACCGCCGCCGCTGTTGCCACCACCGCCGCCGCCGCTGCGACGGTTGTTGCCGGATGCGTTGCCGCCGCGTCCGCCGCCGTTGCCGCGGCCATTGCGATCGGCGTTCGGATTGCGCGGCTTGGCATAGTCGCGGGCCATGGCTTTACATCTTCTCCGGCGCGGACACGCCGAGCAGCGCCAGCCCGTTGCGCAGCACCTGACCCGTCGCCTGCGCCAGCGCCAGACGGGCGTTGCGCAAGTTCGCGTCGTCGATCAGGAACGGCAGCGCGTGGTAGTAGCCGTGGAAAGCGGCAGCGACATCGCGCAGGTACTGGGCGATGACATGCGGCTCCAGATTGGCCGCCGAGCCCTGCACGGTTTCCGGGAAACGGCCGAGCAGGGCGACCAGCGCCACCGCCTCCGGCTCGGCCAGTTGCGCCAGTGCTGCGAAACCCTGCGCCTCGTCATACGTCAGGCCACGCTCGGCCAACTGGCGCAGCACCGCGCAGACGCGGGCATGGGCGTACTGGATGTAATAGACCGGGTTGTCGTTGGTCTGGGCGCGGGCCAGGTCGATGTCGAAAGTCAGCTGCGAATCGCTCTTGCGGGCGACCAGGAAGTAGCGCGTCGCGTCGCGGCCGGCTTCGTCGATCAGATCGCGCAGGGTCACGTAGGAACCGGCGCGCTTCGACAGCTTCACTTCCTCGCCGCCGCGCATCACGGTGACCATCTGGTGCAGCACGTACTCCGGCCAGCCCTTCGGCACGCCGATGTCCAGCGCCTGAAGGCCTGCGCGAACGCGGGCAATGGTGCCGTGGTGGTCGGCACCCTGTTCGTTGATCACCCGGACAAAGCCGCGCTGCCACTTCGACACGTGATACGCGACGTCCGGCACGAAATAGGTGTAGCCGCCTTCACGCTTGCGCATGACGCGGTCCTTGTCGTCGCCGAAGTCGGTGGTGCGCAGCCACAGCGCATCGTCCTGCTCGTAGCTGTGGCCGCTGGCCTGCAGGGCGGCGACGGTCTGATCGACCTTGCCGTCGGTGTACAGCGAGCTTTCGAGGTAATAGACGTCGAACTGCACGCCGAACGCCTTCAGATCGAGATCCTGCTCGCGGCGCAGATAGGCCACGGCGAAATCGCGGATCGCGTCGATATCCTCGACATCGCCCTTGGCGGTCACCGCGCGGTCGTCGGCGGTGACGGTGTCGCCGGCCAGATAGGACTGGGCGACATCAGCGATATAGTCGCCGCGATAACCATCGGCCGGCCAGCCCTCGTCGCCCGGGTTGATGCCGCGGGCGCGCGCCTGCACCGACACGCCCAGGTTGGCGATCTGGTTGCCGGCGTCGTTGTAATAGAACTCCTTGCTCACCTGCCAGCCGCTGGCGGCCAGCACCCGCGCCATGCAATCGCCGACCGCCGCACCGCGGCCGTGGCCGACGTGCAGCGGGCCGGTCGGATTGGCGGAGACGAACTCGACCATCGCCTTGCCCTTGGTACCGGAGGCGTCGATGCCGAAAGCCTCGCCTTCGCGAAGCACCTCGACGATCACCTGCTGAAGCGCACCGGCGGCAAGGAAGAAATTGATGAAGCCGGGGCCGGCGATCTCGATTTTCTCGATGATGCCGCCGCTGGGAAGTGCTGCGACGATCGCTTCCGCCACTGCACGCGGCGGCTTGCCCAGCGGCTTGGCCAGCATCATCGCGACATTGCTCGCGAAGTCGCCGTTCTTCTTGTCCTTGGCTGGCTCGACCAGGATGTCGCGCGGCGCGGCGACCGCGCTGCCTTCGATGACGGTGGCGACGGCGGCGCGCAGCAGTTCTTGCAGTTGGGATTTCATCGGAAACGCGGTCAGGCGGCGGGCTTCAGGGGGCTGCGCATTGTACGGGGCTCTGGATACCGGCCCCGGCTTTCGCCGGGGCAAGCTTTTCGCTGGTATGACTGTTGATGGAGCGCCCGGCTTATCTTCGTCATACCGGCGAAAGCCGGTATCCAGAGTCCCCAGCACCGCCGCTAAACTCGGACCACCCGCAAGCCACTCCGGAAAGCACCCATGGAAAAGGAATTCCATGTCTACATCCTTGCCAGCCAGCGCAACGGCACGCTGTACATCGGCGTCACCTCGAACCTCATCCAGCGGGTCTGGCAGCACCGCAGCGACGTCGTCGAAGGCTTCACCCGGCAGCACGGCGTTCATCGGTTGGTCTGGTTCGAAGCGCAGCCCGACGCGCGATCAGCGGTCATGCGAGAAAAGCAGCTCAAGGAATGGAAGCGGGCCTGGAAGCTGGCGCTGATCGAGGCCGCGAACCCGACTTGGCGTGATCTTTACGGCGAGATTGTCGGGTGATGGTGGCTCTTATCGGCTCTGGATACCGGCCCCGGCTTTCGCCGGGGCAAGCTTTTCGCCGGTATGACAGTCGATGGAGCGCGCCCTTTTCATCGTCATACCGGCGAACGCCGGTATCCAGTACGCCACAGCCCCCCGTCAAACCGGATCCGCCTCATGTATCCACGGCCGGCCGCGCGAATTGGCGCGCCAGCCTTCCTCCATCGCAGCTTCGATGCAGCCCTGCAGGCGTTTGGCGAACTGGATTTCCGATTTCGGCTTGCCCTGCCCGAACTCGACATACGGGAACTCGACGATCAGCTCGCGGCGCTTGCCGGGATCAGTCGACACGGTGATCGACAGGCCGCCGCAGCCACCGCCTTTCGACGGCCCGCCGACCCAATGCCGCACCTGCCAGTGGAATTCGTCGTCGCCGATGACGATCACGCCGCTGTCCCGGAAGGCACCCATCAGTTCGTCGCTCCATTGCGCTTGATCGCCAGCGGCCCGATCGCCTGACATTCCGGCATCAGCTGCAAGGTGTTGATGTTGACCCGCGCCGGTCGCGAGGCCACCCAGTAGACGGCGTCGGCGACGTCATCGGCAGTCAGCGGCTCGGTGCCGGCGTAGACGGCGTCGGCCTTGGCCTGATCGCCATGGAAGCGCACGGCGGAGAATTCCGTGCCGCCGCAGAGGCCCGGTTCGATGTCGGTGGCACGCACGCCGGTGCCGACCAGATCGGCCCTGAGATTCAGCGTGAACTGGCGGACGAAGGCCTTGGTCGCGCCGTAGGCATTGCCGCCCGGATACGGCCATTCACCGGCGCTGGAGCCGATGTTGACGATGTGGCCGCGACCGCGCGTCACCATGCCCGGCAGCACCGTGCGGGTCATGGTCATCAGGCCCCGGACATTGGTGTCGACCATGCGTTCCCAATCGTCCAGGCTGGCGCGCTGCGCCGGTTCGATGCCCAGCGCCAGACCGGCGTTGTTGACCAGCACGTCGATCGCCGACCAGTCGGCCGGAAGTGCCGCAATCACGGCTTCGATCGCGGCGCGATCGGTGACATCGAGCGCCACCGGCAGCAGCGCGTCGCCCAGCTCGACGCGCAGCGCATCAAGACGATCCCTGCGGCGCGCGGCGGCGATCACCCGGTGGCCTTCAGCAACGAAGCGGCGCGCGATGGCGGCACCAAAACCGGCGCTGGCACCGGTGACGAGGACAAGTCTTGAATCCATGGACGAGCAGATGACAGCGGGGGAATGCGCAGATTGTGCCCGTTCCGGCGCAGCCGCTCAGTCGCTGCCGCCCTTGAATTCCACCGCCGTCGCCGGATCGAGCTGCCGTTGCAGCGTGTGCAGCGCGTCGTCGTAGTCCAGGCTCACGTCGTAGCGCAGCCTGAGCGGCAGCGAGCGGCGGCCGTCCGGGGCGATGGCGATGGCGGTCAGCGTGACCGGCGTCGGGATGTGAATCGGCCCGCGATACAAGGCGCTGCCGCGGTCGGGTTCGCCGCTGGTCGTCGAATAGACGACCAGCGCATCGGGGGCGCTGGCGGTCAGGCGCACCTCCAGCGGCTGCGCGTACGGGCCGGCGTCCGGGCTGGCGCTCAGGGTCAGCGGGGTTTGATCGCTGCCGGCGGACAGCGCAAAACGCGCCATCGGGCTCGACAAACCGCTGACCGGGCTGTGCGCGAAGCAGGTCAGCCAGTGCCCGGCGGGAAGTTTGACCGCGCGCAGCGGCATGGTGCTGAAATCCGGGTAGCGGCCGTCGGCAGCGCAGCGCAGGCGGGCTTCGACAGGCTCGGCCTGTACTTGGTCGCCGTGCTGGACCAGCGTCGGCGGCGCGGCCTCGGGCAGCGGCTCGTCCCCGGCGCGCAGGAAATCGGCGATCAGCGCCATCGTCGCTGGACTGCGCGGCAGTTCCAGATGGTTGTAGCCGCCGCCGAAAAAGCCGCTGGCCTCGCGGTTGATGGCGATGTTGATGGCACCTTCCAGCGCCGGGCTGTCGGCGTAATCGTCCGGGAACAGCGCGTCGTAGCGGCCGCTGCCGTCGTAGAGCGTCATCACCCGCATGGCCCCGGCCACTTCGCCACCGGCGTTGAGCTGGGCCAGCCAGGGGCTGTCGCGATGCAGCTCGAAGCTGGAATGGCGGCTTGGGCCGCGGGCGTCGGGTCTGGCCGTCCAGACGCCGTGATTGGCCCCGGCCACTGCGACGAAGCTGCGCACTTCGTGCCAGCGATTGCTCTGGGTCAGCCATTGGCGCACGGCGGTGACGCCGAGCGAGTGGGCGACGATGTCGAACTGGCGGATCGGCCGGCCGCTTTTCGCGCTCAGATAACGCTGCACTTCGCTGACGAAGGCGTCGAGCGTGGGTGCAGCGAGGTCGTTGGCATCGAACCGCGCGGTGGACGCGAAGCCGTAGCTCGGGGCCCAGAGTTCGTCGTCGTTCCAGCCGGCATCGCGGAACCAGCGGCGGGCGGCTTCCCAGTAGGTGGCGTCCTCGGTATTGCCGTGGATGAACAGGATCGGCGTGCGGCTGGGGCTGACTTTTTCCGTCGAGCCGGGCTGCTGCCAATGGCCGCCCCAGCCGCGAACCGGCTGGCCGGTGGCGACACTGATCGGCGGCCGGAAGCCGTCCGGAAAGGCGCGGTCCAGCGGCAGCGGCGCGCGTTCGCCACTACCCGCGCAGGCCGACAAAGCCAAGAAAGCCGCGAACGCAGCAAGCCGCGCCTCCCGCCTCACGCCCGACGCCTCACGCCCCACGCTCACGGCGCAAACAGCAGAAACACGAGGCGCAGCTCGAAATACGGCGAGGCGCTGATCGCCGCCGCTTCCTGCACGCCGCTCAGTAGCGCGTTCTGACGCGCGCCGGGCAGTTCGGTGTCGGCATTGCAGGGTGCTTGCAGGCAGACGTGATACGGCACCGTGAACTGCGAACCGCGCCCGGCCACCGGCAGTGCGGCGCGCGCACTGAACACGGCGGAGCTGCGGTAGACGTAGCTGAAACCAGCCGTGGCAACACTGTTGCGGATGCCGCGATCGCGGTACTGGCCGGGCACCGGGGCAAGGAAAAAGGTGTCGAGCAGGCCGCATTGCGCCGCCGGCACCAGCAGGGTTTCGCAGGCGGCGGTCGGCGGCACCGGCTGGTCGGCCAGGTTCAGGCTGACCTCGTCGAAGCGGTTGCTGCCTAAGCTCTGGTAATGGCTGATACCGGCTTCGGCAAACCAGTGCTCGCTGAACTTCCAGGCGAGATTCGCTTCCAGATTGAACACGCTGGCCGGTTTCGACGGCGTCAGGCCGCCGTAGGCTGTGCGCGAGGCGGCGCTGTTGTACTGGAAGGCGGCGGTGGCATCGACGGAAAGACGACCGAACCAGTCCTGATGATGCGAAAGCTGGGGAATCACGCTCCAGTAGCGGGTGCCGGTGTTGAGCAGGGAATCGCTCTGGAAGCTGCCGACCGGGGCTTTGACGGTCAGCGTGTAAAGACCATTACCGTGCAGCGGGCCGTAGTGGTACTCGCGGCCGTAGAAGCCGGCGAGCAGGAAGATGTCGCCCAGGCCGCTGCTGCGCGTGCTCTGGCCGAAATCGCGTGACAGCTCGTTGACTGCGCCGCTGGCCGACTGCCGGCCGGCCGTGCCGATCACCCGCAGCACCTGATCGCGGTCGGCCAGGAACTTGAAGCCGCTGTTCTCGAAAAAATTGCCGATCCACAGATAGCGGCCGAGCAGCAGGCTGGCGCTGATCGCCTCGCCCGGAGGAATGGCGGTGTTGCCGAGCGCCACCTTGCGGCCGTCGGCGTCGCGGATGCGGTCGATCGAGCTGTAGACCAAGGTGGTGTCGAGATAGCCGCCGCGCGGCAGCTTCGCGTATTCCGACACATGCGGCGTGAACAGGATCGCCGCCTGTGCCTGGGCAGCCAGCAGCGTGAAACCGAGCGCCAGCAGACGCTTCACGGCGCGCCCCGGCTCTGGCGCGGCTGCCAGCGCAGGCTCAGGAGCAGGCTGTCGGAGGCATAGGCGCGGGCCCTGCCGAGGCCGTCGATGGCGTCGCTGCCGTTGTCGCGCGGCAGACAGTTGCCAAGGGCTACGCAATCCACGCCCTGCTGGCGATAGGGCACGGTCACGCCGCCGCTTCTGCCGGCGAGCGGCCGGGTGTAAGCGAACGCGATCCACAGGCGCTGGCTGATGAAGGCACCGAGGCCGAATTGCAGGCGCTGCTCGCGGGTACCGGCGTCGCGCAGCGGGGCGGGATCGGGGAAGGTTTCCTGCAGCGGATCGGCGTCCGGCGGGTTGGCCGTGGTGCGGATGCGGCGGTACTCGTTGGCCTGACCATCGCGGTGGTAATACGACACCTGGCCGTGGACGCCGCGCCAGAGACGCCGCGCCAGCGTGGCATCGAACTCCAGATCGCGGCCGGTCCGGGCCGGGGTCTGGGCATTGAAGGCGGGTTCCCGATCGGCCGCGTACCAGCGCGCGCGAACCCCGGCATCGAGCCGGAAACCTTGCAGCCACGGCGTTTGCGGCTGCCAGTGACCGCCCAGCCGGCCACCCCAGGCGAACACGGCATCACCAGCATTGTTAGGAGAATCAGGGTCTTGCGCGCCGATTGGCAGCCGCAGCTCACCCAGCAGGATCAGCGACAGCGGCGTTGCCGCCCGATTGCGCCAGTTGCGCGAGCCGTAAAGCACCGGGCCGAAGGCGAGATCGACATCGTGTATGCCGGCTTTCGACGACGGCGCGCCCTGCGCCACGGCGGCAGCGGCGATCGGCCCTTTCGTCGAGGTGTCGGCATAACCGAGCACGGCGCGGGCGTTCCACAGCCGCGAGGACACGAAGGGCAGCGCTTCGGTCTCGAACAGCGGGAAATGCCAGTCGAAATCGACCGTGGCCCGGGTCAAGGGGAATTCGCTGCCAGCACCATAGTTCGGGGCGACGCCAGACTGCCGGCGGCCGTCGCGGTCGAAAATCTGGTCGCGCGGATCGTGCAGCACGGTGCTGCCGATGGTCAGGCCGGGGTATTTCGCGAGAAACCGGCCGCTGTCGAGCAGCAGATCGGGGCTGGCGGCCTGCACAGCCGTGGCGGCCGGCAGCAGTGCCAGCGCCGCGAGCGCGGCCAGCCGTGGGGTCATCAGGCGGCGTTTCCGAACCGGCTGACGGCAGACCGGCTTTCCGGCATCTCGCCGAGCATCGCCGCGTACTGGGCGCGCGCTTCCGCTTTCAGAATCTTGCCGACAGCGCTGCGCGGCAGCGCCGGCACTGCGGCGATCAGCGCCGGAATCTTGTAGCCGGCCAGGCGGCTGCGCAGCGCGCCGCGCAGGGCCGAACCGTCGATCACCGCCCCGGCGCGGGCCACGACGAAGGCGATGCCGACCTCGCCCCAGCGCGCATCGGGCCAGCCAAACACGCAGGCTTCGGCAATGCCCGGTTCCTGCAACAGCGCGGCTTCGACTTCCGGTGGATAGACGTTTTCGCCGCCGGAGATGTACATCTCCTTGATCCGGCCGCAGATCGTGTAGCGGCCGGCGGCGTTGCGGCGAGCGAGGTCGCCGGTGTGCAGCCAGCCGTCGCGGAAGCTGTGGCCGCCTTCGAGCTCGCCCCAGTAACCGGCGCAGACCTGCGGCCCTGCCAAACAGAGTTCGCCGACTTCATCAATCGCCGCGATCACGCCATCGGCGCGCCGGACTTCGGCCAGCAGACGCGGCATCGGCAGGCCGACGACCTGCGGATCCTCGATCGCCGGATCGCCGCCCTGGAAGCAGTTGACGCCGGCTTCGGTCATGCCGAAACCGCAGCGGAAGCGGATGCCGCGCGCCCGATACGGGTCGCGCACGCTGGGCGGGCAGGGCGCGCCGCCGGACAGCGCCAGCCGCACGGCGGACAGGTCGGCGTCGGCGAATCCGGGGGCATCGGCCACCGCCGCGAACATGGTCGGCACCATGAACAGGATGCTGGCGCGGTGAGCCACGGCCTGCCGCAGGTACTCGGCCGGCTCGAACTGCTTCATCAGCAGCACCGTGCCGCCGATCCGGAGCAGCGGCAGGCTCAGCACGTTGGCGGCGGCGTGGAAGCAGGGCGTGGACTGGATCGCCACGTCATCGGCGCGCAGCCGCCAGTGGCGAGCGCTGTCGTCGGCATTGCCGAGCGTCTGCCGATACGGCAGACAGGCCGCTTTCGGCTGGCCAGTGGAGCCGCCGGTGAACAGGATCAGGTGCAGATCGTCGGCATGGCGCGGCTTGGCGATCTGCTGCAGGCGATCAGTCGGGGCATCGGCGAGCCAGCGTTCATGGTCGGACAGGCGGATCGTCGCCAGCCCGAGGGCCAATCCGAGTGCTATGCCAAGCGCTTCATGCGCCGGGTCCACCAGCAGCAGCGCCGGCTGCACCAGCGCCACCTGCGCCGCCAGTTCGGCCAGGCTCAGCCGCGTGTTCAGCGGCACCGCGACGATGCCGGCGATGGGGGCTGCGATCAGCAGATCGAAATGGGCGATGTCGTTGTGGCTGAGGATCGCCACTCGGTCGCCGGGGGCCAGACCCCGGTCGCGCAGCCGCCGCGCCAGCCGCCGCGCCCGACTCTCCAGTTGGCGGTAGGTCCAGGCCCGATCGCCAGCGCGAATCGCCACGCGATCCGGCAGCGCGAGCCTTGCAAATCCGATGACATCCGGTGGGGACATGGCGCCTGCGGGACCGGGCGGAGTGAACAGCCGTCAATGATACGGACGACCCCGCAGGCAGGCGACTTGAACGATTTGTCGGCTTGTCCGGCCGACCCATGCCCTCAGCGCGGCGCGATGCCGTGGCTGATCATGTCCATCACCGAATCGACCATGGCGGCGCTCGGCACTTCGCGCTGCCACAGGCACCAGCGCATGCCGATGAAATGGCCGATGCCCATGATCGACCAGGCCCGCGCCACGGCATCGCCGGGGGCCAGCTCGCCTTTTGCAGTGGCGTCACTGATGTCGTCGGCATAGCTCTGGGCAAGGCGCTCGTAGTATTCGCGGAACACCGCGTCATCGACGAACTGCGATTCCTGCACGATCCGGTACAGGCCCGGGTGCGCATGCGCGAACTCGAAAAAGCCTTCCAGACCCAGCCGTTCGGCGGCGATGCGGTTGCTGGCATTGCCCACTGCCAGCGCCATGTGCTTGCGCAGGCGGCGGCCGATATCGCGCACCAGGGTCAGGAAAATCTCGTCCTTGGAATGAAAGTAGAGATAGAACGTGCCCTGGCCGACATCGGCGCGCGTGGTGATCGAACTGACCGACGCGACATGGAAGCCTTTTTCGCCGATTTCGACCTCGGCGGCCGCCAGCAGCTTGCGGCGGGTGGCCTCGCCACGGGCGGTAACCGGGGTCAGCTGTTTGTGCATGTTCACTGAGGAGTCATCCTTTTCCGGAGCGGTAGTGGTCAGAATACGCTATGAATCTGCGCCAGCGCTTGATTCTGACCGCCAAACTGCGCCGTGATTCATGCGTTCTCAGATGATTACGGAATAATCAAATGCCACTTTGACGCGATGCAGCATAAGGGATGAATCTCTACCCACCGCGCCGGGCTTCGCTCCACATGATCGGCGCCCGTCAGCCGTTGTCGCCGGTGCGCCGGCCGTCCACCGCCGCCAGCTTCAGCCGTTCAACGCTGCGTTTCGGCGCCCGGCGCGGGTCGCTGCTGCGCCGCAGGCCCTGTTCCTTGAGCCAGAACAGGCAGTCCTCGAAAGACCGCGAGATGCGCGTCTGCAGGCGGATGCGTTCCAGCTTCGGCCAGGTGGCGCGTTCGCCGTCGCGGATGAAACCGGCGATGGCGGCTTGCGAAGGATTCGAGAACATTCGCATCAACTGCGTCGGCGATTGCTTCGGAAACACGCTGATGTCGCCGCTGTAGCGCTGCTGGAGCACGTCGTTGAGCATGTCGACGATGCGCCCGGGCACCGCGCCGCCGAAATAGTTGCGGCTGACTTTCAGCACATCGCGGCTGGCGGTGGTGGCGACATGCTGGACCACGTCGGCCACCGAGCGGCGGCGCGCGTTGGGCTCGCGCATGAACGGCACCACATGCGGATTGGTCTGGCTGACGATGTAGTGGTTGACGTTGTGCAAGCGCGCCAGCCGCAGCATCGGCAGATCGTTGGCGATGGAACCATCCACCCAGCGCTTGGAGCGCATGTACGGATGCTTCACGCCGTCGAAATCCAGCGAATCAAGCATCACCGGCGGGAACACGCCGGGTACGGCGCAGGACGCCAGCACCGAGGACTGCACGGTGACGTTGGGCGCGGTCAGGTAATTGAGCAGGCGCGCGGATTGGTGCGCCTCGGCCGGCGACACGGTCACCCCGAGGATGCGCCGGGTGCGCTCGAAGGCCTGGATGAAGCTTTCCGGCCGGATGTTGCGTTCCAGGCAGTTCTGGAGCTGGCGCGGGTCCATCAGCGCATTGCCGGCCAGCACCTGGCGCAGGCTCACGGTCTGGAAGGCTTGCAAGCTCAGGGAATCCGGATCGAACATCGCCGGCAGTTCCTCGTCGGTGCGGGTGCCGACCATGCTGGCAATGATCGCCCCGGCCGATGATCCGGAAATCACCCTCGGCAGCACCCGCGCTTCCGACATCGCCTTGATGACGCCCAGATGGAACATGCCGAGCGTGGCACCACCCGACAGCAGCAGCGCGCTGCGACCGAAGCTGGTGCCGGTGCGCTTGAAGAACAGGATCTTTTCGTCGTTGGAGAAATCGGGGAAATCGCCGACGCAGACGTAATCGAGACAGCGCGCCGATTCCTCGATGTATTCCTCCACCAGCCGCTTGGTGCCGACCCGCGCGTAGGAATACAGGACCGGGTCGGCGACATTGCCGAGATTGCCGTGCAGGCCTTCGGCAAGCTGGAACACCAGTTGCCGAACTTCGCCGGACTTGCGCAGTTCGCGCAGCGTGTTCAGGCGTTCCTTGATCAGCAGATAGTCGTAGTCATCGCTCATCTCGTCCTGTTTCCAGGCGTCCGAGCCTTCCAGACGGTCGAGATCGGCGGCGATCTCGCGCCATTCGGCGTAGGTCGCGGCCTGATCCAGGTCTCGCTGGCGAGCGGCAATCAGCTTCTTGTACATGCGGGATCGCAGTGCGGCATGGGCTTGGAGTATGCCATTGCGCAGTGCAGCAATCAGCGCCGCTCTGTGGTGAA
The DNA here is from genome assembly GCA_021732745.1 of Nevskia sp. Taxonomy (GTDB): domain Bacteria; phylum Pseudomonadota; class Gammaproteobacteria; order Nevskiales; family Nevskiaceae; genus Nevskia. The sequence continues at coordinate 386,750 of JAKFUK010000004.1, forward strand.
GAAATTGTTGTCGGCGACGCCGGGACGCGCGGGCGGCGGCATTACAATTCGCCGCGCCGCCGCCGGAACCCCATGTCGCTTCGCGTCACCGCCCTGCTTGCCCCTGTTTTCGCCGACCGCCGACGCCTCGCCGTCGCGGCCCCCGCGCTCTGCGTGCTGGCGCTGGCCGGCTGGGCGATCGGCAAGAATCTGGTTGCTTTCGTCAAGGCGCTGGCCACGCAGTCACCGCTGGTGATCGCCGCCACCCTGCTGGCCAGCTTCGCGGCCGGCCTGCTGGTCTGGCGGGCGCGTGGGCATCTCGACCTGCATCGCGAACGCCTGCTGCTGCTCGGTGGCCGGGTGCAGGACGGCATCGAAGCACTGGCCCCGACCGTGCTGGCAACCACCGTCTTCCTCTGCGGCGCGGTGCTGCTGATTTCTGGCGCAACGCCCGCCATCGACAGCCGTCTGGCCGGGCTGGCCGAGCTTATCCCCTTGGAATTGCTGGAGTTTTCGCACATGGTCGGCAGCGCGGTGGGCTTAGGGCTTCTGATCCTCGCGCGCGGCCTGTATCGCCGGCTCGACGGTGCCTGGTGGCTGACCCTGGTGCTGCTCGCCGCCGGTGCCGTCGCCTCCATGCTGAAAGGCCTGGATTACGAGGAAGCGCTGCTGCTGGCTTCCATCCTGCTGGTGCTGCTCAGCTCGCATGAACGCTTCTACCGGCGCGCTTCGCTCTTGGAAGTGCGCGATTCCCGCCTCTGGCTGTCGGCGACGCTCGCCGTGGTGGCGCTGGCGGTCTGGGTGTCGATGCTGTCGTATCACGATGTGACGTTCAGCCGCGAAGTCTGGTGGCGCTTCGCTTTCGACGAACAGACGCCGCGCCTGATGCGGGCGGGTCTCTTGACGGCGCTGATGATGGCCGGCTTCATGCTCTGGCGGCTGCTGAGCCCCACCCGCACCGAGCCGGACCCGCCGGACGCCGCCGCCTTGCAGCGCGCCGCCGACGTGATCGCGAAACACGGCGGCGGCACCCTGGCCAATCTGGCGCTGCTCGGCGACAAGCAGTTGCTGTTTCATGCCGACGGCGACGCTTTCATCATGTATCAGCGTTCCGGCCGCAGCCTGATCGCGCTCGGCGATCCGGCCGGCAACCCGGCCAAGTTCGAAGCGCTGGCCTGGTCGTACCGGGAACTCTGCGATCGCAACGCCTGCTGGCCGGTGTTCTATCAGGTGTCTCCGGAGCATCTGCCGCTGTATCTGGACTTGGGCCTGTCGCTGGCCAAGCTCGGCGAGGAAGCCCGCGTTTCGCTGCCGAACTTCACGCTCGACGGCACCCGCAACGCCAAGCAGCGCAACAAGCACCATCGCGCCACCCGCGAAGGGGCGAGCTTCGCGATGCTCAGGCCGGACGAGGTCGAAGCCCGCTTCGACGAGCTGCGGGCGATCTCCGATGACTGGCTGACCGGCAAGTCGGTGGCCGAAAAGGGTTTTTCCGTCGGCCGCTTCGATCCCGACTACCTGCGCCGCTTCCATTGCGCCTGCGTGCTCAGGGAAGGGCGGATCGTCGCCTTCGCCAATCTCTGGCTGGGCGGCGCGGGCCGGCAGGAATTCGCCATTGATCTGATGCGCTACGGCGCGTCCGCCCCGAAAGGTGTGATGGATTTCCTGTTCATCGAGCTGATGTTCTGGGGCAAGGCCGAGGGTTATCGCTGGTTCAACCTCGGCATGGCCCCGCTGGCCGGGCTGGAACGCCATCCGCTGGCCCCGTTCTGGCACAAGGTGGGCCGGATCGTGCATCGCTATGGCGAGCCGTTCTACAACTTCGACGGCCTGCGCCAGTACAAGGACAAGTTTTCGCCCGAGTGGCGGCCGCGTTACCTCGCTTCACCCGGCGGCCTGGTGCTGCCCCGCGTCATGGTCGATACCGCAGCACTCATTGCCGGCGGCATCAAGGAAGTCATCTGGAAGTCATGAAACCACTCGTCATCGCCGCCGCCGTCGCTTTTCTGTCCCTTTCCTCGCAGGCTGCCGAGCCGGCCGCCGCCGTGCCGGCCGCCGCCGTGCCGGCTGTAGAAGCCTTGAGCCACGGGCGTTTCGACAACGTCCGCGTGCATCGCCCGGCCGGCACGCCAAAATCCTTCGTGCTGTTCCTGTCCGGCGACGGCGGCTGGACCGCACGCGAGCGCGGGGGGGCTGCGGCGATGGTGGCGGCACTGGTGGCCGATGGCGCGATGGTGGCGGCGATCGACACGCCGCGCCTGCTCAGCGCTTTCGAGGCCGATGGCGGCGATTGCGTCTACGCGGTCGGCGATTTCGAGAATCTGAGCCATTTCGTGCAGGCCTGGGCGCATCTGCCGACTTATTTGACGCCGATCCTCGCCGGCCATGCCGCGGGTGCCACGCTGGCCTACGGCGTGCTCGCGCAAGCGGAAAAAGGCAGCTTCACCGGTGCGGTGACCACCGCCTTCTGCCCCGACCTGAATCTGGCCAAGCCCTTCTGCGCCGGCGCGGGCGTCAAGCAGGCGGCCCCGAGCACCGAGCGCGTCGGCATCGAATTCCTGCCCACGCGCACGCTCAGCGCGCCCTGGGTCAGCCTGCATGGAGAGATCGACCAGGTTTGCCCGGTTGCCGCCGCGCGCAGCTTCGTGCGCGACCTGCCGAACACCCGCCTGGTCACCGTGCCCGGCGTCGGTCATGCCTTTGGTGCCGTTGCCGACTGGCGCGACGCCTACCACGAGGCCGTCGCTGGCCTTGAAACCACCCAGACGCAGGACAGCCTGCCGCCGCCGCCCGGTGCGCTCAACGACCTGCCGGTCATCGAAGTCGAGGCCAGCGGCCCGGCCGCTGCCCATGCCGACACTTTCGCCATCCTGGTCTCGGGCGACGGCGGCTGGGCCGGCATCGACAAGGATCTGGCGGCACATCTGGCAGCGGCCGGCATGCCGGTGGTCGGCGTCGATTCGCTGCGTTACTTCTGGAGCGAGCGCACGCCGGACGGCTTCGCGGCCGATCTCGAACGCATCGTCCGCCACTACCGGCAGAAGTTCGACCGGCCGCGAGTGCTGTTGATCGGCTATTCGCAGGGGGCCGACGTGCTGCCGTTCGCGCTCAACCGCCTGCCGGCCGCCACCCGCCGCGATCTGGCGCTGGTGGTGCTGCTGGGGCTGGCCGAACGCGCGCAGTTCGAGTTCCATCTGAGCAGTTGGGTCGGCACCACCGGCGGCGGCCTGCCGACGCGCCCCGAAGTCGCCCGTCTGCAAGCGGCGCCCAGCAATCCGCCGCTGCTTTGCGTCTGGGGCGAGGAAGACGAAGACGCCATCTGCGGTTCCCTGACCGGCCCGCGCCTGAGCGTGCTGAAGCTGCCGGGCGGCCATCATTTCGATGGCGATTACGAGGCGCTGGCGATCAAGCTGCTGGCGGCGATTCCGCCCGCGAAGCTGGTCAAACGGTGATGTAGGTCCGGATTCATCCGGACGCTTTTTCTGACCAACCGTGCCGTCCGGATGAATCCGGACCTACGGGCGGACGGACAACTGCTAGCTGCGCGGCACCTTGATGGTGGCCCCGGCGCGCAGCACTTCGGATTCGCCGAAGCCGTTGATTTCGCGAATCTTCTTGATCGAGGTGCTGTAGCGCATTGCGATCGCGCCCAAGGTCTGGCCGGAGCGCACGCGGTGGGTGCGGTGGTCGGCCAATGCCGTCGCCGCCTTGACCCGCACCGGTCGGGCATCCGAAGTCGGCGCGGATGCCACCAGCAGATCCTCGACCGCCGGGCTGCCGTCGCGTATCGGCACCTGCAAGCGGGCACCGGCCTTGAGCTTGTTGCCGTTGGCCATGTCGTTGGCGGCGAGCAGCTCGCGCGTGCTCACGCGGTAACGTCTGGCGATGCGGGCCAGCGATTCGCCGCGCTTGACGACATGAATGCCGGTGGTCACCGCCTGCGCGCTGTAGCGCAGATTCGGTGCCAGCGAGGCGTAGGCCTGATCGAAACGCTGGCCGCTGCCGGCCGGCACGCGGATGGTGTGGCCGGCCGGCACCCGCAGCTTGCCGTCGACCACCGGCGGCCGGTAGGCAGGATTCAGGCGGCGGAACTCTTCTTCGTCGGCACCGGCGAGTTTGCGCAGAGTGTCGTAGGTCACGTAGTCGCGGATCAGCACGGTGTCGAAATGCAGCGCCGGCTCGCGCTGGACGTCGCCGAAGTGGTTGCGGTAATCGCGCTCGATTTCGCTGGCGGCCAGGAATTCGGCATAGAAGTTCGACGAGGCGAAGCCGAACGACTTGGCGTCGTAGCGCTCGATCAGGTCGGTAAGGCTGCTGCCGCCGACCGTGCGCAGCCCCTTGGCAACGCCGCCGCGGCCGTGGTTGTAGGCGGTCAGCGCCAGCGGCCAGCTGCCGAGGGCGTTGAAATCGTCGCGCAGATGGCGGGCGGCAGCGTCGGTGGAGGTCCAGGGATCGCGACGATCGTCGACGATGTTGTCCAGACGCATGTAGATGCGCGCCGATGACGGAATGAACTGCCACAGGCCGGCGGCGGCGGCTTTCGAGTAGGCCTCGACATTGAAGCTGGATTCGACCAGCGGCAGGCGGGTCAGCCGCGTCGGCAGGCCGTAGCTTGAGAAGATGCGCTCCATCTCCGGCAGATAGCGACCGGACACTTCGAGCGCGGTATTGGTGCGCTCGCGCAGGCCGCGCTGGTAACGCAGGCCATCAGCCGCCTTGGCGAAGCGTTTCGGATCGTTGTCGCCGTGGTAGGCGGCGTAGATCTTCGCTTCGTCCAGCGGTAGCTGATCCGGATTGATGCGCTCGCCGCTGTCGAGCTTCGCCTGCAGGGAACGCAGCGTCGCATCAACCTCGATACGGGCGGCGGTTTCCTCGCGTTTTTTCTTGGCGGCCAGCGCATTTGGTGCCAGCACTGCTGCGTCGGCGCGGAAATCGAGCACCCGGAACACTTTCGACACATTGTCCTTGTCGTGCAGCACGCTGTTGTGCTCGGACCAGTCGGCGAACACTTTCTTCCAGAACGCCACGCGGGGCTTGAGAATCGCGGGTGTCGGGAAGGCCGGGTCTTCGGCGATCGTCACCGGAGCCGGTCCGACAGCCGCTGCGGCAGCAGCACCGGGCACCGGTGGTGTCGTTTCGGCGGCGGCAAGTGGTGCTGCAAAGGCGGCGAGCAAGACGAGGATCAGGGGCTTGCGATACATGCGCTCGGGGCTCGGAATCGAAATGCGGAAAACCGCCAATGGCGGATGCTAGCGCAGCGTTTGCGCAAGCGACAATGATCGACAATCCGGATGCGCAAGGATTGTTCCAGAGCTGCCCCGCGCGCCCCATGCAGCGCCCTTGAGACTGTCGCCATGACTGCCGAAACCCTGTGCCTGCTGGCCGCCGGCCTGTTCTTCATGACCGCCCTGCTGACCGGCTGGTGGAAGTACCGCTGCATCGCCAGCAGCGAAACGGCAACCGCCCCGGTCTATGTCGACATCGCCCACCGGACCGCGCTGATGTACTCGTTTTCGGCACTGCTGCTGCGCGAATTCGTGCCGTTTTCGCCGCTCGATGCGGCTGGCACGCGCTGGGCCGTGGGCGTGCCGCTGCTGTTCTTTGCGCTCGCCATTGCCACCTACGTGCTGCACGGCATGCTGCGCGATACCGACAACCAGTTGCGGAGCCCGCATCGGCTCGGCAACCGCACCCTGCCGGGCATCGCCATCCACGGCTTCATGTGGGCGCTGGCAATCGGGGAGATCGGCGGCTTCGCGATCCTGCTCTGGGGTTTTCTGAAGTCGATCGTTTAAGCCTCAAGGCCGTTGGATTCACTCGGTTAGGCTAGGGTCTGTTGACATTACTTTGATCGCTGCGGCGGAGGTCGTTTTTGCCCAGTGCAACGAACGAGGAGCGGCCAATGGTCGACCCATTGGCGCGACGAGAGAGGCAGCAATGGGCAAAAACGATCCCGCCCCGAAGGGTTGCGGCCAAAAAGCCGCCGGGACTTCGTTGCGAACCTTGGCCGTAGGTAGGCTACGGCCTGCGGTTCGCGCCTCGCCCGGCGACTTTTTGACCTGCAACGCAGCGACCAAAGTAATGTCAGCAGACCCTAAATGAAATATTCACGAACCCAGCCTCAGGATCCCATGGCCCAGCCCTACCCGCCGATCGAGCCGTACCGCACGCAGCGCCTGAAGGTTTCCGAGTTGCACGAGATTTACGTCGAGGAATGTGGCAATCCGCAGGGCAAGGCGGTGGTTTTCGTGCACGGCGGCCCGGGCGGCGGCTGCGAGGCCTGGCACCGGCAATTCTTCGATCCCAAGCGCTACCGCATCGTGCTGTTCGACCAGCGCGGCTGCGGCCGCTCGAAGCCGTACGCAGAATTGCGCGAAAACAGCACCTGGGACCTGGTGGCCGACATGGAGCGCATCCGCGAAAATCTGGGGATCGACGCCTGGGTGGTGTTCGGCGGCTCCTGGGGTTCGACCCTGGCGCTGGCCTATGCCGAAACCCATCCCGAACGCACGCTCGGCCTGATCCTGCGCGGCATCTTCCTGATTCGCGACGAGGAAATCCGCTGGTTCTACCAGGAAGGCTGCAACTGGATCTATCCGGACGCCTGGGAGCACTACATCGCGCCGATCCCGATGACCGAGCGCGGCGATCTGGTGGCGGCCTATCACCGCCGCCTGACCAGCGAAAACGCCGACGTGCGCCGCGATGCCGCCAGAAGCTGGAGCATCTGGGAGGGGGCTACCTCGAAGCTGATTCCGTCGACCGACATGATCGCCCGCTACGGCGGCGACGATTTCGCCGAGGCCTTCGCGCGCATCGAATGCCACTACTTCGTCAACAAGGGCTTCCTGCGCCCGAACCAGTTGCTGGACGACGCCCACACGCTCAAAAACATCCCCGGCGTCATCGTTCAGGGCCGCTACGACGTGGTCTGCCCGATGAAATCCGCCTGGGACCTGCACCGCGCCTGGCCGGAAGCCGATCTTCAAGTGGTGTCCGACGCCGGCCATGCGGCGAGCGAGAACGGCACGCTGTCGCGCTTGATCGATGCGGCGGATCGGTTTGCGCGGATGTGAGTCGCTGAACAGCTTGTCTCACGCGGAGAACGCAGAGGACGCAGAGAAAAGCCAAGGCGAGAAAAGTGTTTCTCACAAAGAACGCGAAGAACATCAAGGAACAGCCAGCTGTTCGCCTGAAATGTTTTCCTGGTTTTCTTCGTGAACTTTGTGTGCTTCGTGTGAAACCACGCTTTTGCAGTTCTCCGCGTCCTCCGCGTTCTCTGCGTGAGAATCGCTTTTCAGCCCCCCAGCGCCAAACCCTCATCGCGCTTGATCGCATCAAGCACCAGCGAGGAGCGCACGTCCTTCACGCCCGGAAGGCCGATCAGCACCCGCATCGAGAATTCGGCGAAGGCCGCCAGATCGGCGACCTGTACATGCAGCAGGAAATCGAGGTCGCCGGTCATGACAAAGCAGGCGCGCACTTCCGGACGAGCACGGACCGCGGCCTCGAACGCCTGGGTCGCGTCCTTCGATTGCCGCTCGATCGCCACCCGCACGAAGGCCTCGATGCCCAAGCCCAACGCCGCCGGATTCAGCACGGCGGCGTAGCGCGCGATCACCCCTGAATCCTCCAGCTTCTTCAGCCGACGCTGGCAGGCAGTGGCCGACAGCGCCACCTTGTCGGCCAGCTCGATGATCGCGATCCGGCCGTCCTGCTGCAGGTGATCGAGCATGCGCAGATCGATGCGGTCGAGTGCTGCGCGCATTTATTCGTCCTCAATATGGTGTTCAGTAGCGAAATCATGCGCCAATCGGCGCGAGATTGCGTGATTTTGCAGCAATACGTCGCGAATGCCGCGCTACGCTCTACGTTTCGCGCAACGTCATCCGGGGTCGTCATGCTCAAGTCGTCCAGCTACCTGTCGCAGCCGCCCGATGCGGCCGGTGTGGTGCGCTACACCGATGCCGAACATGCGATCTGGGCCGAGCTGCACGCGCGGCAGCAGACCGCGATCGGCGCATCCGCCTGCGACGAATTCCTCCACGGCCTCGATGTGCTGAAGCTGCCGCCGGACCGGATTCCGCAACTGGCCGAAGTGTCCTCCCGCCTCCGGCGCGAAACCGGCTGGGAAGTGGCGGCGGTGCCGGCGCTGATCCCGTTTTCCGAGTTCTTCGCGCTGCTGGCGGCCAAGCGCTTCCCCGCCGCCACCTTCATCCGCCGCCGCGAGCATCTGGACTACCTCCAGGAGCCGGACATCTTCCACGAGCTGTACGGCCACACACCGCTGCTGACCAATCCCTGGTTTGCCGAGTTCACCGAAACCTATGGCCGGATTGGCCTTGCGGCCTCGAAGGAAGATCGGGTTTTTCTGGCGCGGCTTTACTGGTTCACGGTGGAGTTCGGCCTGCTGCGTCAGCCGGATGGTGCCTTGAAGATCTACGGCGGCGGAATTCTTTCCTCGCCAGGGGAAACGGCCTACGCGACGAGCGCACAGCCGCAGTTGAAAGCCTTCGATCTCATCGACGTGTTGCGCACCCCGTATCGCATCGACATCCTGCAACCGCTGTACTACGTGCTCGATTCCTTCGAGCGCCTCCACGCGCTGACGCGGGTCGACCTTCTGGCGGCGGTCGCCGAAGCGCGCCGGCTGGGCCTGCATGCACCGCTGTTTCCGCCCAAGCCGCTGGCGGCCTGAACACTCCCGGACCTCCATCCATGACCGATCTGACCAACCCCCTGCAAACCGACGGCTTCGAATTCGTCGAATTCACCGCCCCCACACCGGCCGGCGTGGCGCAACTGCACGCGCTGTTCGAACTGCTCGGCTTCACCAAGGTGGCTCGCCATCGCTCCAAGGACGTGACCCTGTTCAAGCAGGGCGACATCCACTTCCTGGTCAACGGCACGCCGTACACGCACTTCGCCCAGTTCGCGATCGCCCACGGGCCTTCCGCCTGCGCCATGGGCTGGCGGGTGAAGGACGCACCGGCCGCCTTCCGCCATGCCGTGGCGCAGGGTGCGGTGCCCTTCGATACCCGGCCCGGCTTCATGGAACTGAACCTGCCGGCGGTCTATGGCATCGGCAACAGCGTTCTTTATTTCATTGACCGCTACGGCGAACAGTCGATCTACGACGTTGATTTCATTCCGATTCCGGGCGCCGAGCAGCAACCTGTCGGCGTCGGCCTGACGACACTCGACCACCTGACCCACAACGTCGCCCACGGCAACATGGATGTCTGGGCTGGGTTCTACACGCGGATCGCCAATTTCCGCGAAATCCGTTATTTCGACATCGAAGGCAAACTGACGGGTCTCGTGTCGCGCGCGATGACCAGCCCCTGCGGCAAGCTCAGGATTCCGATCAACGAAAGCGCCGATGACAAGAGCCAGATCGCCGAATTCATCCGCGACTATCGCGGCGAAGGCATCCAGCATCTGGCACTCGCCACCGACGACATCTTTGCCACCGTCGAAGCCCTGCGCGCGCGCGGCGTGGTGTTCATGGACACGCCAGACACCTACTACGACAAGACCGATGCTCGCGTGCCGAATCACGGCGAAAATCTGGCGCGGCTGCACAAGCTGAAAATCCTGATCGACGGCGCGCCGGTCGAAGGCATCCTGCTGCAGATCTTCACCAGCACGGTGATCGGCCCGATCTTTTTCGAGATCATCCAGCGCAAGGGCAACGAAGGCTTCGGCGAAGGCAATTTCAAGGCGCTGTTCGAGTCGATCGAGGAAGACCAGATACGCCGGGGCGTGCTGACGGCTTGAGCGCATGCGGGGTATCCGCCAGCCGGTAGTAATGCGTCACGATTGGTAACGTATCGTTACCGTTTCGCTGCCAATTGGAACCCGACCATGCCGTCGATCCTGCTCAAGAATCTGCCCGAGAACCTGCATCGCAGCCTGAAGGCGCGTGCGGCGCGCAACCATCGCTCCTTGAACAAGGAAGCGATTGCCTTGCTGGAAGCGGCGATTGCAGCCCCCGCTGCGGATATCGATGATGCGTTCGCGCGCCTGCTCGCCGCTGGCGATGCGCTCGCACGTACCGGCGTCGACTTCGAAGCCTGGGCTGCACAGAGCCGGGATGTCTGGCGTTGACTCTGGCCTTGACTGAAGCCGCGTCGCCGACCCTGCATCTGGATACCAATATCCTGGTATTTGGCTTGCGGCCCGGGCACGAAGCGCGAACGCTCATCGCGGCCGCCATAAGTCGTCGCCACCGCCTGGGCGTGTCGGCAATGGCTTGGGCAGAGTTTCGCTGCGGACCGCTCGATTCCGAGTCCGCGGATGCCTGGGCGGCGCTGCTCGCGGGGCAAGTGATCCCGGTCGATCAGGCGATCGCCGAGCGTGCGGCCGTCCTGTTCAACCTCACGGGCCGTCGCAGCCGTTCACTACCCGACTGCCTGATCGCCGCCACCGCGATGGCGCGCGGCGCGCGACTGGCCACCCTCAATCGAGCCGATTTCGAGCCGCTGCTGCGTTACGGCCTCGAACTCGCCTGACCGATTCAAGAAACCCCCGAGGTAACACCCATGCGCAAGTGGATCCACATCCCGCAGGTCGAAGGCCTGGCCTCGCGGCAGGCGCATGCCGATCTGCCGCCCGGCACGGTCGAGCGCGAACTGGGCAAGGAAGGCTTTTTCGGCCCGTCGACCCAGATGATCCATCCGCGTCCGCCCACGGATTGGACGAGCTGGGACGGCCCTTTGCGCCCGCGCGCCTTCGACTGCAAGAAACTGCCACCCGATGGCGCCAGCCCCTGGCATGCCAGCGAATTGCTGCACAACGCCCACTGCCGGATGCGCTACTGGAACGTCGCGGCGAGCATGGATCATCTGGTCCGCAATGCCGATGGCGACGAGTTGCTGTTCGTCCACGCCGGCCGCGCCGAGCTGTACTGCGACTACGGCCATCTGAGTATCGAAGCTGGCGATTACGTGGTGCTGCCGCGCGGCACCATGTGGCGGCTGGACCTCGCCGAGCCGATGCAATTGCTGCTGATCGAAGCCACCAATGGCAGCTACCAGTTGCCGGACAAGGGACTGGTCGGCGACCACGCGATCTTCGACCCGGCGATGCTCGATCTGCCGCGCATCGACGAGGCGTTCAAGGCGCAATCAGCCCTCGCTGGCGAATGGCGGGTGGTGATCAAGCGCCGCAATCTGCTGTCGGTGGTCACTTACCCCTACAACCCGCTCGATGCGCTGGGCTGGCACGGCACCTTGCATCCGGTGCGGATCAATGTTCGCGACATCCGGCCGCTGACCTCCCACCGCTACCACCTGCCGCCGAGCGCGCACACCACGTTTGTCGCCAACCGCTTCGTCGTCTGCACCTTCGTACCGCGCCCCTTCGAGACCGATCCGGGGGCGATCAAGGTGCCGTTCTTCCACAACAACGACGACTACGACGAAGTGATCTTCTATCACTCCGGCGACTTCTTCAGCCGCGACGGCATCCACCCCGGCATGGTCACGCTCCATCCCTGCGGCTTCACCCACGGCCCGCACCCGAAAGCGCTCGGCAAGATGCTGGTGCAGCCGAAGCTCGCCACCGACGAATACGCCGTGATGATCGATACGCGCGACGCGCTGGAAGTGTCGGACGCGGCCGGGACGGTGGAGTGGGCGGGGTATCACCAGTCGTGGCAGGCTGTCGCCAGCACAGTTTGAGCGGAGCATCAGACGATGAAAGCGGAACCGATCCGATATCTGACGGAAGCTGAATACCTCGAAGGCGAGAAGCGTTCCGAGGTTCGGCATGAGTATGTTGACGGCATCGTCTATGCGATGACCGGCGCGACTCGTCGGCACAACGACATCATCGTCAGCGCGACCTTGCAAATGGCACCCGCTGCGCGAGCGAAGCGCTGCCGCCTGAACTCGGAAAGCGTGAAGCTGCGCGTTGGCCCGGCGCGTTCTTATTACTATCCGGACATCGTCGTGAGCTGCGCTGACGAGCCGGACGCCTACTTCATCTCCTCACCCTGCGCGATCATCGAGGTCGAGTCGCGAGAAACCGCCGGCACCGATCGCCGCGAAAAGCGGCAGGCTTATCTGACCCTGAGCAGCCTGCGCGAGTACGTCATCGTCAGTCAGGACGACATTTCCGCCATCGTCTACCGCCGGACCGAGGATGGCAGCGGCTGGATCGAGGAAGCGCTGGCAACCGGCGATCTGTTGCACATCTCCTGCCTGGCCCTGGACGTTCCGCTCGACGCCCTGTTCGAGGTGTTCTGAACGCACAGCAAAACGCCGGCCCGCGAAGGCCGGCGTCTTGCTGTCAACTTGCAGCCCAACTCAGCGCTGCTTCCAGCCCGTCTTCTCGCCACGCGCGCCGCGCTCCGGCAGGTTCTGGAGCTTCTCGGTGAGCTGGGTCTTCTGCGCGTCGGTCAGCATCGCGTAGATCTCGCCTTTCAGTGCGGCCATCTTCTGCACGCGATCGCGGGCGGCGTTGGCTTCGGCATCGGCCAACTGATTGACCAGCGTGCCGTAGCCGGCACTGCCCGGCGTGGCGGTCAGCATCGAACGATGCAGGCTCCGCATCGACTCATGCTGGGCCTTGCCGGACTCGAAGGAGGCCTTGATCGCGGTGCGGATGCTGCTGCGCTGGGCTTCGCTCAGGTCCAGCGACTTGAGCTGATGCATGAACGGCCCGCCGTGATGACGGCCATGATGGCCGCCGCGACCCTGGTGCTTGCCGCCGTGCTCGGCGCGTGCTTCCGGGGCTGCTGCGGCCCCCCGCGCGGCGTCCTGCGCCGACACGAATTGCGGCGCGGCGATCATCAGGCCGGCAACGAGCGCGGCAGCGAGGGTGGACTTCGATTTGAGCTTCAGCATGTCTGTCTCCATTGGGGCTTGGGGTTCGCGACAGCGGTGGGGGAATCCGCTGCCGCGTTCTGCCCGATCATTGAGCGCCTTTGCCGGGTCACGATGCGTTGCGCGGCCGTTAAGTTCGGTAAAGCCTGCCTTCGCGCCGCGCGCGCCGCACGCATGGGCCAGACAATAGCGCCATGACCAGCCGCATTCTCATTGCCGACGATGACCGCGACCTCGCCGGCCTGCTCGCCGACTACCTGCGCCACGAGTCCTACACGGTGGAGATGGTGCACGACGGGGCCGCTGCGCTCGAACGTCTGGCATCGACCGCCCTGCCGCGCCCGGATCTGTTGATCCTCGACGTGATGATGCCCGGCCGCGACGGCCTGGAAACCCTGAAAGACCTGCGCCAGAAGCACGGCCTGCCGGTGATCATGCTGTCGGCGCGCGGCGAGCCGGTGGATCGGGTGATCGGCCTGGAACTCGGGGCCGACGATTACCTCGCCAAGCCCTGCCTGCCGCGCGAGCTGCTGGCCCGGGTCCGCGCCCGCCTGCGCACGCCGACGACCGCGACGCCCGCCGAGCCGATCACCATCGGCGGCCTGCATATCGACGTCATGACCCGCCGCGCCACCGTCGACGGCCGCGAACTGGAACTCACCGGTGCCGAGTTTTCCTTGTTACTGGCACTGGCCACGCGGCCCGGACAGGTAGTCGACAAGGCGGTGCTGACCCGCGAAGGCCTGGGCCGCGAGATCGAACGCTTCGATCGCGCCGTCGATGTTCATATCAGCCGCCTGCGTCGCAAGCTCGCCGAAGCCGCAGCCACCGCGCCCGGCATCGACGCGGTGCGCGGCTCGGGCTACCAGTTGATCGTCGCCGCGCCGTGAAAACGCCAACGCTCAATCTCTACGGCCGTCTGCTGGTCTGGTTCGTCGCCGCCAACATCGTCACCCTGTTCGTCAGCGTTTTCGTCACCGAACGCTTTGCCCGCAACGCCTATCGCGGCGAGCCGGACTGGTCGGAACTGGCGAGCGGTGCCAATCGTGCGTATCTCGACGGTGGCGCGTCCGCGCTCGACGACTGGCGTGCCCGCCGCCATCGCGACGGCATCGACGCCACCCTGTTCGAGGGCCGACGCAACCTGCTGAACCGCACGCCGCCGCCGTTCGCGCGCCGCGTGCTGGAACGGGTGCCGACCGATAATTCGATCGTGCTGCGGCCGCGCCCCGGCATGGTGGTGGCTGCAGAAGCGGTGACCGGCGGCGACGGCGTGCAACGCCACCTGATCGCCTTTCGCGGTCCCCGCCCGCCGCATCCGCGCATCGAGCATCTGCTGCTGGTGCAGATCATCCTGTCGGCGCTGGTGATCGGTGCGCTTGGCTGGTGGGTGGCGCGCTCGATCGCCCGCCCGGTCGCCGCGATTGGCGATGCCACGCGGCGAATGACGGCGGGCGATCTCGCGGCCCGGGTCGGCGCGCCCTGGTCCGGACGCGACGACGAACTCGGTCGTCTGGCCGCCGATTTCGATCGCATGGCGGCGCGCATCGAAGCCCTGATCGCCCATGAACGCGGCGTGTTGCAGGACGTGTCGCACGAGCTGCGCTCGCCGCTGGCGCGCCTGCATCTGCTGCTCGATCTGGCGCGGCGCACGCCGCCGGAAGCCGCGGATGCGCACTTCGCGCGTGCCGAAGCCGAGATCGCGCGGCTCGACCGGATCATCGGCGAAGCGCTGGCGCTGTCGCGCATGGAGGCCGATCTGCCCGGCATGGCGCTGGAGCGGGTCGAACTCGGCGCGCTGGTGCAGGCGCGGATCGCGGCGTTCCAGCTTGAAGCGGACACCCGCCGGATCAGCGTCGACGCGACCGTCGCCGGCAAGCCGGCGGTCAGCGGCAGCCACAGCCTGATCGAGCGCGCGGTCGACAACCTGCTGTCGAACGCCATCAAGTTCAGCGGCGAAGGCGGGCGCATCGCGCTCGCCGTGTCGCAAACCGCCAGCGCGGCTGAAATCACCATCCGCGACCACGGCCCCGGCGTGCCGGACAGCGACCTCGCCAACCTGTTCCGGCCGTTCTTTCGCGGTGCCAACGCCAGCCGCGCCGAAGGTCACGGGCTGGGGCTGGCGATCGTCGAACGCATCGTCCGGGCGCATGGCGGCACGGTCACGGCGGTCAATGCACCCGGTGGCGGCCTGCTGCTGCAAATTCGCCTGCCGACGGGTGCAGTTGCGTAGGCGAACCGCGTTTCGCACGAAGTACACGAAGACCACCAAGGCAAAGCAAGGCACGGATTCCTGCTTTTGCTTCGTGTCCTTTGTGTACTTCGTGCGAAATCCTTCGTAGCCATTCCAATGCAAAGCACGATCACTCGCCGGGTACGCGGGAGGCGAGACTAGAATAGGTCCATCGTCCTTCTGGGACTTCCCGCGCAGGCGGAAAAACATCATGAAACTCGCGACCTTGCGTGATGGCAGCCGCGACGGCCGGTTGGTCGTGGTCAGCCGCGACCTGGCCCACGCCGCCCCGGTGCCGCAGGTCAAGACCTTGCAGGAAGCGCTCGACGATTGGGACGCCATCGCCCCCGATCTGCAATTGCTGTCCGACCAGCTGAACCAGGGCCGCATCGCCGGCACTTTGGCGTTTGACGCGGCCGACTGCCTGTCGCCGCTGCCGCGTGCCTACCAGTGGGCGGACGGCTCGGCCTATGTGAACCACGTCGAACTGGTGCGCCGCGCGCGCGGTGCCGACATGCCGCCGAGTTTCTGGACCGATCCGCTGATCTACCAGGGCGGTTCGGACAGCTTTTTGGCTCCGCGCGCGCCGATTCCGGCCGCCAGCGTCGACTACGGCGTCGATCTCGAAGCCGAGATCGCGGTCATCACCGGCGACGTGCCGATGGGCATCGCTGCGGATGCCGCCAGCGAGACCATCCGCCTGCTGATGCTGGTCAACGATGTCAGCTTGCGCAATCTGATGCCCGGCGAACTGGCCAAGAACTTCGGCTTCTTCCAGTCCAAGCCATCGAGCGCTTTCAGCCCGGTGGCGATCACGCCGGACGAACTGGGCGAGGCCTGGGACGGCAGCCGCGTGCACCGGCCGCTGGTGTCGACGGTCAATCGCAGCATGCTCGGCCAGCCCGATGCCGGCACCGACATGGTGTTCGGCTTCCCCGAACTGATCGCCCATGCTGCGAAAACCCGGCCGCTGGTCGCCGGCACCATCATCGGCAGCGGCACGGTGTCGAATCGCGGCCCGGACGGCGGCCCGGGCCGGGCGATCGTCGACGGCGGCGTCGGCTATTCCTGTCTGGTCGAACTGCGCACGGTCGAAACCCTGCGCGATGGCGCACCATCCACGCCGTATCTGCAACACGGCGACGAAGTGCGAATCGAAATGTTCGACGAAGCCGGAGCCTCGATCTTCGGCGCGATCGAGCAGGTGGTCAGGCCGTTTCCGTAACGCCCACGACGGACGCCGTAGGTCGGCAATCCCTTGCCGACGCGCTGTCGGGACAAGGGGTCGGCGGCAAGGGTTTGCCGCCCTACTTTCTCTGAGCGACCGCGAAAATCAACCGTTAAACGCAAAGGCGCGAAGAAAGGCAAAGAGGAGAACATCAAAAGCCAGACTGAAGGAAAACCAAGAATCCGTGTTTTCTTTGCGTCCTTTCTTTTCCCTTTGCGCCTTTGCGTTTAACGGTTGCTGTTGATCACGGCACCTTGACCAGCCGCAAGTAATAAAACCCATCGAAATCACCCCCCGGCTCTATCCGCCGCCCGAGCCCGCAATCCTCGCCCCAGGGCGCGTACGGCGAGGGCTCGATGACTTCTTCCACCGCTTCGCGCTGCTCGTCCATGAACACCCGGCCAACGTCCTCGCCTTCGGCTTTGAGGATCGAGCAGGTGGCGTAGACCATCACGCCCTGCGGCTTCAGCAGCGGCCAGAGTGCGCGCAGCAGGCGCAATTGCTGGGCCGCCATCGCGGGAATGTCGGTTTCGCGGCGCAGCCACTTGATGTCCGGATGGCGACGGATCACGCCGGTGCCGGAGCAGGGCGCGTCGATCAAAATCCGGTCGAACTTCTTGCCTTTCCACCAGTGCGCGGTGTCGCCGGCATCGGCGTGCACCAGCATCGCATCGAGGCCTAAGCGCCCAAACGTGTCGCGAATCCGGCCGAGGCGTGCGGCCTCGGATTCGATGGCGATGACATCCAGCCCTTCCGTGCGCTCGATGATGTGCGCGGTCTTGCCGCCCGGGGCGGCGCAGGCGTCGAGCACGCGCATGCCGGGTTCGGCTTCGAGGATGTCGGCGGCGAGCTGGGCACTCAGGTCCTGCACGGAAACGCGGCCTTCGGCGAAGCCGGGTATCCGCTCGACCGGCAGCGCTTCATCGAGGATCACCGCATCGGGGGCCGTGCGCGGCACGGTATAGCCGATGCCGGCGGCATCGAGTTCCTTCAGATAAGCATCGCGATCGCCGCGACGGCGGTTCACCCGCAAGGTCATCGGTGCCTGCGTATTGCCGGCAGCGAGCACGCCGCGCCAGGCGGCTGGCCAGTCGCGCTTGATCTGCTTGGCCAGCCATTCCGGGCAGGACTGGCGGATTTCCGCGTCCGGCGGCATCCGGGCGTCGATCTGCTCGCCTTCGCGCTGATAACGGCGCAGCAGCGCGTTGGTCAGGCCCTTCGCCCAGGGTTTGCCGAGTGCTTCGGTCGCCGCCACCGTTTCGCCGACCGCTGCATGTGGCGGCACCCGCATCGAGCGCAGTTGGTAAATGCCGCAGGCGAGCAGGGCGGCGACCAGCGGCTCGTTGCGCAGCGGCTTGTCCATCAATTGATTGACCCGCCAGTCGAGTGCCGTGTACTCGCGCACCACGCCGTAGGCCATCGCCTTCAGCAGCGACAGATCGGCCACCGACAGCGGCGCGCTGACGGCGGCGAGCGCGTCATCGAGATTGCGGCCGGCCATCACGGCGGCCACCGCACGGGCGGCGGCGGCGCGGACATTCGGAGTGGCGTCAGGCTTCATCAATTCGGCAGTTCGGGGACAAGCGGCAGGCGGATGCGGAAGTGCGCGCCGGTGGTCGACGGCAGCAGCGCGATATCACCGCCGTGAGCCGAGAGCAGCGAGCGAACGATCGACAGGCCGAGGCCGGTCGAACCGCGCTGTCGGGCGGTGGTGAAGAAGGGTTCGAATATTTTAGTCGCGTTGGCCGGGCTGATGCCGATGCCGTCGTCGACCAGCTCGATCACGGCGGCCGTGTCGATCCTCACCTGAAGCTGCACGCGCGCCTGTAGCCCGGCGTGCTGGCGGCAGTTGTCGAGCAGGGTGCCGATCACGGCATCAAGCGTGTCGGCCCCGATCGCGACTTCGGCATCGGCATCAAGTCTCAAGTCGATCAGCAGGCCGCGCGCCGCGAAACGGGCCGCGATCGGCCGCAGCGTCGCTTCAAGCCGGCAGCGTTCGTCGCCGCGCGTCGACATGTCGGCGCGCGCCAGTTCCAGCAGCCGCTGCACCAAGCGTTCGAGGCGGCCGGAATCGTCTTCGATCATGGCCAGAAAGCGGTTGCGCTCCTCGGCCGACATGCTGTCCTCGTGCTCGCGCAGCAGTTCCACCGAGCCGCGGATCGCGGTCAGCGGCGTCTTGAACTCATGCGAGACGTGGGCGGCGAAATCGCGGATGTAGCGGGCGCGGCTTTCCAGCGTTGCCGCCATCGCGGCGACGGTTTCCGACAGCTCGCCGATCTCCCGGGTGCCGGGCTTGGCCAGCGGCGTCACCGCGCCCTGCTCGCCGCGCGCGGCCCGGCGCGCCTGCTCGATCACCGCTTCCACCGGCTGGCTGATGCGCCGCGAGGTCAGCACCGACAGCGCCAGCACCATCGCGAAGACCAGGAGCGTGCCGAGCAGCAGCTCGTTGCGCTTGCCGACCAGCGCCTGACGGATGTCGGCCGGCGTGCGCACCAGCAGCACCGCGCCGAGCACACGGCTGTCGAGCACGATCGGCATCGCCACGAACACCCGCACCCGGTCGGCGCGGCTGAAGGCGAAGCGCGATGGCGGCGCACCGGCATTGCGATCGCGCAAGCTGCTGACCGGCTCGCCACGCAGCGCCCGCAGCACTTCATCGAAGGCCAGCAGCGAGCGGCCGTGCTCGGCCTCGAAGGTCGAGGCGACCACCGTGCCGCCGGCATCGACCACGCGCATGCCGGCCAGGGTGGTGATCTGGGCGCTGCGCAGGATCGGTTCGATCAGCGGGCCGATCGCCTGCGCCAGCGGGCTGGCGGCAACCGCGCTCGCGGCCGGTTCCGGCGGCTTCGGCAGCACCGGATCGCGGGCCAGATCGAGCTGCGGCGGGCGCGGCCGCCAGGGGTTGTTGTCGTAGCCGGACGTAGGCGGCGGCGCTTGCAGCGGCAGACCGGCATCGGCGGGATCAGCCGGCCCGCCGTTTGCTGCGAGCAGGCGTTCGTGCAGTGCGCGGTAGCTCGCTGCGATCACGGCACCCTGGGCGACCAGTTCGGACTCGGTCTGGCGGATCAAGGCACTTTCGTACAGCCGCAGCACGGTGACGCCGGCCAGCGGCAGCACCAGCACCACCAGATTGGTCAGCAGCAAGACCGTGCGCAGCCGGGGCCGCAGACGCGCGCGCAGGCTTCTGAGCCGGCTCACGCGCAGGGGCCGAGCTTGTAGCCGACGCCGTGCAGGGTTTCCACCGGCTCGGCTCCTATGGCCGCGAACTTGGCGCGCACCCGGCGCACATGGCTGTCGATGGTGCGATCGCTGACGATCTTGTGCAGCTCGTACGCCGTGTTCATCAAGTGATCGCGCGAGCAGACCTTGCCGGGCCGTTCAAGCAGCGTTCTCACGATGCCGAACTCGGTCAGGGTCAGCACCACTTCCTGGCCGTCCCACTCGGCGCGGTAGCGGTCCAGGTCCAGCCGCAGGCGGCCGTGCTGCATGGTTTTCGCAGCCGCGCCGGGCGCGGGCAGCGCGGTGCGGCGCAGGATCGCCTTGACCCGCGCCACCAGTTCACGAGGGGAAAACGGCTTGGCGACATAGTCATCGCCGCCCAGTTCGAGGCCGAGGATGCGGTCGATCTCGTCGTCCTTGCTGCTGACGAACAGGATCGGCAGATGCTCGCGAGCCGGGTCGGCGCGCAGGCGGCGGCAGACTTCGGTGCCGTCCATCTCCGGCATCAGGATGTCGAGTACCAGCAGCGCCGGCTTTTCGCGTTCGCACAGGCTCAGGGCCTGACGGCCGTCGCTGGCGGTGACGGTCGCGTAGCCGGCCTTGCCGAGCGCGAAGCAGATCACTTCGCGGATGTGCGGATCGTCGTCGACCACCAGTATTTTTTGCATGGCGGCAGCTTAGTCGGCTCGTGGCGCTTATAGCCGCGCTGCACCTCACTTGCACGCAAATCCTTGGCTCTTGCACGGCGCGGGACTCGTGCCTGCACCCCGGCCCCGAACACTGCGGACTCGTTCCATTGACGATTCCGGGAGTCCTGCCATGCCTGTCCGAGTGCTGCTGTCTGTCGCTGCCATCCTTGCGATGTTCCTGCTGCCGCTGAGGGTGATCTCGTGAAGCCGGCGGCGTCGCGCTGGAGCTTGGGCCATTCGCCCGGTGCCCGGCTGATGCTGATCGCCGGCCTGATCGTGCTGCTGATGATTCCGGCTTCGATGATTCGCGGGGTCGTCACCGAGCGCGAAATGCGCCGCGATGAAGCGGTGGCCGGCGTGCTGGCCAGTTGGGGCGGGCGGCAGAACCTGGTCGGGCCGATCCTGCGCGTGCCCTATGTGCGCCGGGTCCGTTCACGCGATGACAAGGGTGTCGAAACCGAGCGGCGGGTATCCGAGGTCGGCTATTTCCTGCCGAAGAACCTCGACATCGACGCCACGCTGAGCACCGAGCTGCGCCGTCGCGGCATCTTTGAAGTGCCTGTTTATGTTGCCAAACTCAAACTCGCCGGACGTTTCGAGCAGCCCGATCTGAGCGGCTGGGAAGTGCTCGACGAGGACATCGACTGGCCGCGCGCCGAACTGATCGTGTCCTTGAGCGAGCCCACCGGCCTGCATGCCGATGCGGCGCTGATCTGGGATGGTCAGCGCATCGACTTGCGGCCCTCCACCGGCCAGCAAGGCCCGTGGCCGACGCCGGGCCTGCATGCGCCGCTGGCGCTGGACGGGGCGAAAGCGGTCGCTTTCGAGCTGAATCTGACCATGAACGGGGCCGACAGCCTGTATTTCGCACCCACCGCCGAGGAAACCCGCGTGCGGCTCGCCTCCGACTGGGCGCATCCGAGCTACAGCGGCCGCTGGCTGCCAACGACGCACGCCGTCAGCGACGGTCGTTCGACGGCGGAATGGTCGGTGTCGTATCTGGGGCGCAACTATCCGCAGCGCTGGCGCGAGTCGGCTGAGACGGCCGCCGCAGTCGGCGCGACCGTGTTCGGACTCAGCCTGGCGACACCGCTCGATCTCTACGCGCTCGCCGACCGCAGCACCAAGTACGCGCTGCTGAGCCTGATCTTCACCTTCGCGGTGATCTGGCTGACCGAAACCCTGTCCGGCCGCCGCGTGCACCCGGTGCAGTACGGTTTTGTCGGTGCCGCGCTTTGCCTGTTCGGCCTGCTGCAACTGTCGTTCGCCGAGCATTTCGGCTTCACCGCCGCGTTCCTGGCCGCAGCGGGCGCGGTGTTGGCGCTGGTCACGCTGTACAGCTTTGGCGTGCTCGGAAGTCTATGGCGAGCGCTGGCGGTGGGATCGGTGCTGACGGCGGTTTACGCCTACCTGTTCGTGATCCTGCGGGCCGAGGATTACGCGCTGCTCGGCGGCTCGCTGGCCTTGTTCGCCGGGCTTGCGGCAGCGATGTTCCTGACTCGGCGGATCGACTGGTTTGCGACTGCCGCGGCGCCCGAACCTAGCTGAAGCGTTGCCCGGCCAGCTTCCAGTCGCGACAGACGAGGCTGGCCGGCAGCGCCTTGCCGCCGGGGCGTTGCAGTTCGGTCACCACCAGCCGGCCGTCGACGGTGGCGATGTGCAGGCCGTGGCTGTCCGCGTCGAGCACGATGCCGGGTTCGGCGTTCGACGGCAGCGACAGGGCGCGGGCGTTCCAGAAGCGGACGCGGTCCGCACCCAGCTCGCACCAAGCCACCGGGGCCGGATTGAAGGCGCGGATGCGGCGGGCGATCAATTCCGCTGTCTGGCTCCAGTCGATGCGCGCCTCATCCTTGCTGAGTTTCTTCGCATAGGTAACGCCGGCTTCCGGCTGAACCGTCGCCGGCAAGTCACCCGCTTCGATGCGAGCCAACGCGTCGACGATCAAGCGGCCGCCGAGCGCGCACAGCGCGTCATGCAGGCCGGCGGCGGTGGTCGCGGCGTCGATCGGCAGCTTTTCGATCAGCAGCATCGGCCCGGTATCGAGCCCGGCTTCCATCTGCATGATGGTGATGCCGGTTTCCGCGTCACCGGCTTCCACGGCACGGGCGATCGGTGCCGCGCCACGCCAGCGTGGCAACAGGCTGGCGTGAATGTTCAGGCAGCCGTGCTTCGGAATATCGAGCGCCGCCTGCGGCAGGATCAGGCCGTAGGCGACCACGACCATGATCTCGGGCTCAAATGCTGTCAGCACGGCGCGGGCATCGGCGTCGAGCTTCAGGAACTTGTGCACCGGCAGCCCCAGCGCTTCCGCGCGCGCGGCAACTGGCGAAGCGGTCAGCTTCTGGCCGCGACCCGCCGGTCGGTCCGGCTGGGTCAGCACGGCCAGGATGTCGTGACCGGCCGCGTGCAGCGCATCGAGCGCCGGCACCGCGAAAGCCGGGGTGCCGGCGAAGATCAGCTTCATGCGTCGGTAACCGGGTCGTACAGCGCTTCGACTTCGACTCTGAGATCGGCGCGGCTGATGTCGGCGAGCACGGTCAGGCGCGGGCAGTCGGCCGGGAACAGGCGCGCGGCCAGGGCTTCGACTTCGGCCAGATCCTCGGGACGGCGCACATAGACCTTCAAGGCCGCCGGTGCCAGACGCCGGCCGCCGATGCTTTCGGCGCGGGCGACCAGGGCATCGAGGTTCAGCGCCAGTTCCCGCAACTGCGCGCCGGTGCTTTCCGGGTGCTTGGTTTCGTGGCCGACCACGGCCGCCGTGCCGGACACGAACAGCTGGCCCCAGGGCATCAGCATGGCGCGCGAAAAGCTCGGGCTGACCGGGCCGTAAGCGCGCGGATACTCGTAGGCCGGCACCTGGCGCGGGTTCTCGATGCGGATGCCCGGCACTTTCGCGGCAAGCAGGAACACGGTCAGCCGGTCCGGTGCGGCTTGCAGGCCGACGGCGGTCGCCGCCGGCAGCGGCTGGCCCGGCACCAGCGCCGACGCGCGGCCGACGCAGAAGCGGCGGTAGCGTTCGTCGTCACCTGAGCCTTCGTTGATCGCGCCGAGGTAGTGCCAGATCTTGATCGGATGCGGGTAGCCGCCGTTTTCGAGCAGGGCAGCAATCTGCCGATAGACCTCTTCGGAAGCGGCTTCGATGCCGCCGTGCGCGGCTTCGTCGAGCGTCCAGGCGGCGTACAGCAGGCTGCCGTCTTCGGCAATGCGCGCGCCGAAGGCTGCGCGGTGCGTGACCGGGTTCGGCGAAAGCCAGTGCTCCTGCGCGCTGCCGTCGCCATGCGGCGGCAGGTGCAGATGCAGTGCGGCCTCGTCCGTTCCGGCAGCGGTCGGCCCGTACGCGAAGCTCGCCAGCGATTGCGGCGCGGCGTTGGTCGAATAGCGAATGCGGATCGGCAGGGTCGCGTCGACTGCGCGCGGAGGCTGGCTGAACAAGGGGCGTCGGCTGGAAGCGTGGAGTGGCGCTAGTTTACGGGCGAGGCCGGGTCTCGGCACGGCCTGTCGGTGGTCATCCCGACCATGATGTGAAAAGGCATTTCGCACGAAGGACACAAAGGACACAAAGGAAAAGCCTGAAAAACCCCGGGCGTTCCTTTCTTTGTGGTCTTCGTGTGCTTCGTGCGAAATGCGGTCTCCGCTTTTCGGACCAGGCTCACTGCCATTGACCGCCCGTCACACGTCCCTATAGTCGACTAACCCCAAGGCCCAAGCCCCGAGATCATGATCACCCTGCGCCCCGCCGACACCCGCGGTCATGCCGAACACGGCTGGCTCGACAGCCATCACACGTTCTCGTTCGGCAGCTGGCACGACCCAGATCACATGGGCATCGGCGCGCTGCGGGTGCTGAACGATGATCGCGTGGTCGGCGGCGCCGGCTTTCCGCCGCATTCGCATCGCGACATGGAAATCATCACCTACGTGCTGAGCGGGGCGCTGCGGCACAAGGATTCCACCGGCGGTAGTTCGGTGCTGTCACCCGGCGAGATGCAGGTGATGACTGCCGGGCGCGGCATCGCGCACAGCGAGATGAACGCCGACGGTGTTGCGCCAGTGCATTTCCTGCAGATCTGGATCGTGCCGGAGCTGCGCGGCGCGACGCCGGGCTATCAGCAGCTAGCCCTTGATGTCGCCGCATTGAAGGCCGGCTTCAGCCTGGTGGCAGCGCCGGAAGCTGAAGCCGCGCCGTTCCGGCTGCTTCAGGATGCGCGGCTGTCGATCGCCTGGCCGTCGGCGGGTCAGCAGGTTGGCAGCATCTTGCGCGCCGATCGCCGCCATTACTTGCACGTTGCGCGCGGATCGGTGCAGTTGGGCGATCAACTGCTCAAGGACGGCGATGCCGTGCTGATCGAGCACGAAACTGCCTTGTCGCTGACCGCGACGGCCGATTCCGAGCTGTTGCTGTTCGATCTAGCCGCCTGATCAGCCTCTCAGGGAGATCACCGGCCAGCCGCGCTTCCCGGCTTCGGCGGTGAGCACCGGGTCGGCATCGACCGCGTGCGGGTGGTCGGTGAATGCCAGCAGCGGCAGGTCGTTCTGGGAATCGCTGTAGCCGTACAGGCGCTCGAATTGGACCGGATGCGCGGCCAGCCAGGCCTTGAGGTTGACGACCTTGGCATCGCGGAAATTCGACCTGGCGATGCGCCCGGTGAAGCGCGGGCCATCGCGTTCCGGCTCGGTGGCCAGCAGATGGGCGACGCCCAGATGCTCGGCGATCGGCTCGACGATGAAGCGGTTGGTCGCCGTGGTGATCAGCAGCTCGTCGCCCTGTTGGCGATGGCGGGCCAGCAGCGCAGGGGCATCGCGCGACACGATCGGGGCAATGCATTCGGTGACGAAGCGGGCGCGGATCGCTTCCATTATCGCCAGCGGATGTTCGGTGAGTGGTTTCAGCGAAAACGCGGCAAATTCATGGATATCGAGCGTGCCGACGGCGTACTGGTCGTAAAAGCGCTGGTTTTCGCGCGTGTAGTAATCGCCGTCGACCAGATCGTTGGCGACCAGGAACTGGCCCCAGAGGTAGTCGCTGTCGCCGTTGAGGAGGGTGTGGTCGAGGTCGAAAACGGCGAGATTCATGTAGTTTTTGACTGAATAGTCCGAGGCGGGCGCGATGCTGCGCGAGTTTGCCGCAGGTAACGGCCCTGTGAAAGAATCAATTTGTGAACATCCGATTGCAAAGCGTGCCCAAGTGATTGACGCCGATGGCTTTCGTCCGAACGTCGGGATCATCCTGACGCACGTCGATGGCCGCGTGCTGTGGGCGAAGCGCATCGGACAGGACGCCTGGCAGTTCCCGCAGGGCGGCATCAAGTTCGGCGAAACCCCGGAAGCCGCGCTGTATCGGGAACTCGAGGAAGAACTGGGCTTGAAGGCTGAGCACGTCGAATGTCTGGGCGTGACTTCCGGCTGGCTCAGCTACCGCCTGCCGGCGCGGTTGATCCGGCGCGGCCGGCGGCCGGTGTGCATCGGCCAGAAGCAGAAGTGGTTCCTGCTGCGGCTGACCGGCTGCGAGTCCAAGGTCTGCTTCGACAAGTGCGACAAGCCCGAATTCGACCATTGGCGCTGGGTCGATTACTGGCATCCGCTGCAGGAAGTGGTGTCGTTCAAGCGCGAGGTCTACCGCGGCGCGCTGCGCGAGCTGGCCCCGCTGATCGGCGCACCGGTGCAGCCGATCGCGGCCAACCATGCCGGACCGGCTGAGCGGATCGTCAACACTCAGTAGTAGCGGTACTCGACGCCGCCCTGGATCAGTCGTGGTGCACCCGGCACGATGCCGCGCGTGCGATCGACGATGTAGGTGTGGTCGAACAGGTTCTTGGCGGTGACGAACAGGCCGAGGCCGGTGTTCGGCACGTCGTAGTTCAGCGCCAGATTCCACACCGTGGCACCGGAAATCTTGCCGCTCAGGCCGTTGGCGGCTGCGGCATCGGTGTTGGCGAAATCGCTGGCCTGACTGCCGATGTAGACCGCTTCGAGCCGGCCCTCGAAACCATTGGGATGGTTGTAGCCGAAGGTCGTGGTCAGGTTGTGGCGCGGCGCGTACGGCAGGCGGCGACCGGCGGCGGAGCCCGGCACGGCGGCACCGTTGTCAACCCGGATCAGCGCCGACGATTGCTCGGCCGTCGGCAGCAAGGTGTAGGCGAGCACGAAGAACGGGTTGTGCGCGCCCGGCAGCCAGGTGCCGATGTCGGCCCGCCCCGACAGCTCCAGGCCTTCAAACAGCGCTTCGCCTTCGGCCAGCGGCAGATTGCCGCCAGCGATCTGGCCGACTGCGATCAGGTTGTTGAAATCATTGCGGAAGTAGGTGGCTTCCAGCGCGACGCCCGCGACCGGACGGCTGCGCAGGCCGGCCTCGAAATTGACGCTGGACTCGGCGTTGACATCGGCCACGCCGCCGTTGTTGTCGATGATGTCGGCGGTGCTTGGCGGCGCGAAGCCCTTGTGCACGCCGGTGTAGGCGGTCAGGCCCTGCGTGATCGCGTACGAACCGCTGAACGAGTACAGCACCTTGGTCAGATTGGTGCTGCCCTCGGCGGCATTGATCAGATTGCGACGGAAATAGTCGACGTATTCGACACGGACGCCCGGCGCGAAAGTGAAATCGCCGTAGCGGACCTCGTTCTGGGCGTAGCCGCTGACGGCATCGCTGGAGCGGCGGTTGTTCTCCACCAGCGCGCCGTTGCGGCCGGTCGGCGAGGTCGCATTGATCTGCAGGCGGTCCTGGCGCTCGTAGTGGTAGCGCACGCCCGTCTGAAGTTCGTTGTCGATGCCGAACAGGGTGTAGGGCAGCTTCAGGCGCGGCTCGATGCCGGCGTTGTAGTAGTCGCGGACCCGGCCCTGCGTCGAGTTGCAGGCGTTGGAATCCACCGACTGGCCGTTCAGGCGGGCGGTGGTGAAGGCGGCACCGCACTGGCCGTCGGTGGTGTTGCTCGATTGCCGCCACCAGTTGCGCGCGAAGTTCGCGAAATAGACGTTGGTGGTCAGACGGGCGCGGCCGATCGTCCATTCGTCGGTCAGCGAAGCGCCCCAGCGGTAGGCGTCGAAGCGATCGTTCTCGAACGGGTTGTAGCGCGCGCCGAAATTGCGGAACTCGGCTTCGGTGAGGCCGGAATAGCTGACCTGCGAGTTTTCGCGGTAGTAGTTCACGCGGGCGATCAGGCTGTGATCGCCGAGTGCCACCAGACCCTTGTAGTTGACGTCGTCGATCGCCAGATCGGTGTTGTCGCGGGCACCGTTGCCCTGCTTGCGCACGTAATCGAAGCGCTGGCCCAGGCCGCTGACCGTGCCGTGGCCGTTGAAATAGTCGCGATTGCCACCGGCCAGGCTGAGCGCGCCGCCGATTTCCTGGCTGGGGATCGGCGTGATGTAGTTGATGACGCCGCCGATGGTGGTCGGGCCATAAAGATTGACGCCGGCACCTTTCAGCACTTCGATGCGGTCGAAACGCTCGATCGGCGGGTGGTAGTAACTGGCGTTCTCGCCGTAGACGCCGTAAGTGATGGGGATGCCGTCTTCCAGCAGCAGGGTCTTGCTCGATCGGGTCGGATTCAGGCCGCGAATGCCGATGTTGGGCCTCAGACCAAAGCCTTCCTCGTCGCGGACGCTGACGCCGGGCAGCTTGCGCAGCGCCTCGGAGGTCGTGAACACGCGGCTGGCGCGCAGGGTTTCGGCATCGACCACCTGGGCCGAGCCGGCGATCTTCTCGGCGGCATCGGGCTCGCCGATGATGGTCACTGCCGGTAGCACGACGGCGGTTTCGCCGCTGGCCGTGGTGGTGGTGGCGACCTCGGTCTTTGCAATGGTCGTGCTGTCGGCGGCTGACGCGGCTTCCGCCGTCGCCGTCGCCAAGACCACAACCAGCCCCAGCCAGCCTGCGTTCTGCATGTCTGCTTCTCTCTCTTCGATGAGGCGGACGCCTGAACGGCGTCTCGATTCCTGTTTGTTGCGGCGGCGGCGACCGCTGACGGCGGATTCACCACCGCTCGGCGATGAGAGAATTTATCCGACGCGATACCGATTGACAATCATTCTCATTCAGATTTATCGTTCGTTCCATGATCATTTGCGTCTGCAAGGCCGTTTCCGACAAGACCATTCGCCGCTCCGTGGAGCAGGGCGAAGTGATGTCGCTGCGCGATCTGACCCGCGATACCGGCCTGGGCACCTGCTGCGGCAAGTGCGTGCCTGCCGCGCGCTCCACCCTGGCGCAGGCGCTGTCGCGGTTGCCGGCGTCGTCGCCGATGCACGGCGATCTCGCGATGCCGATGGCCGCTCAGATGTCGTGCTGATCCGGCCTTGGCCGGGAACTGAGAATCACACGCAAAAGCGTTCAAAATAACAATAAAAACAACGAGTTAAGCTTGTCGTCCGAAGCGGAAACGCCTACACTGCGCGCACTTTCCCACCCGGACCACAGTCATGCGCGGCGACGCCAAAGTTCTTGAATTCCTGAATCTCGCGCTGAAGAACGAGCTGACGGCCGTCAATCAGTATTTCCTGCATGCCCGCATCTTCGGCAACTGGGGCCTGAAGAAGCTCGAAAAGTACGAGTTCGGCGAATCCATCGACGAGATGAAGCACGCCGACAAGCTGATCAAGCGCATCCTGTTCCTCGACGGCCTGCCCAATCTTCAGGACCTCGGCAAGCTGTACATCGGCGAGGATGTGAAGGAAATCCTCGAGTGCGACCTGAAGCTGGAATACGAGGCGCACCCGCTGTACCGCGATGCCATCGCCCAGTGCGAACTGGTCAAGGACTACGTCACCCGCGAGCTGCTGGTGGCGATCCAGGAAAGCGAAGAGCAGCACATCGACTGGATCGAGGAGCAGCTCGGCCTGATCGAGCGGATCGGCGTCCAGAACTACATGCAGTCGGCGATGGGCGAGATCGGCGAAAGCTGAAAGCCTTTGTTTCTGCAACGAAAAAGCCCGCCTTGATGGCGGGCTTTTTCGTTGCGGCGGCGGGCCGTTCAGAACGGCTTGACGATCACCAGGATCACCATCGCCACCAGCAGCACGGCCGGTATCTCGTTGATCAGCCGGTAGAACTTGTGGCTGCGCGTGTTCTGCTTCGCCGCGAACTTGCGGATCAGCCCCTTCATCCAGCCGTAGTAGCCGGACAGCGCCAGCGCCAGCAGGATCTTCAGGTGCAGCCAGCCGCCGCTCTGGAAGTAGCCCGGATTGGCCACCAGGAGTGCTACCGCGAACACCCAGGTGCCGATCATCGCGACGAGGCCGATGCCGTACAGCTTGCGTTCCATGATGCCGAAACGCGTGTGGCCTTCGGTGTCGTCGTCGCGCAGCTCGCAGTGGTAGACGAACAGGCGCGGCAGATAGAACAGTGCCGCGAACCACGACACCATGAAAATCACATGGAAGGACTTGAGCCAGAGCATCGAATAAGGCCATAAAAGAAGGTGGAAACGCACGGTATCATCGCGACCCGCGTGGCGGGCTGTCGGGAGTGTGGGTCGTGATCGAAGTCGGAATCGTCGGTGGCACCGGGTACACCGGAGCCGAACTGCTGCGGCTGTTGTCGGCCCATCCCGGTGTGCGCCTCAAGGTGCTGACCTCGCGCGCCGAAGCCGGCAAGCGTGCCGACGCCTGGTTCCCGCACCTCAGAGGCCGCGTCGATCTGAGCTTCACCGCGCCGGACGACGACGCGCTCGCCGCTTGCCAGGCGGTGTTCTTCGCGACGCCCCATGCCACGGCGATGAAGCTGGCGCCGGCCTTGCTCGCGCGCGGCGTGCGGGTGATCGACCTGTCCGCCGATTTTCGCATTCGCGACGCTGCCGTGTTCAAGCGCTGGTACGCGCACGATCATGCGAGCCCGGAACTGTTGAACGAAGCGGTCTACGGACTGCCGGAAGTCAATCGCGAGGCGATCCGCAACGCCCGGCTGGTCGCCGCGCCCGGCTGCTATCCGACTGCCGCCCAGCTTGGCTTCCTGCCGCTGATCGAAACCGGCCTGGTCGACACCCAGACCCTGATCGCCGACTGCAAGTCCGGCGTCAGCGGCGCGGGCCGCGAAGCCAAGGTCGGCTCGCTGTTTGCCGAATCCGCCGACACCCTGATGGCCTACGGTGTTGCTGGTCATCGTCATCTGCCGGAAATCGAGCAGGGGCTGACGCGGGCGTCCAGCGGCCCGGTCAAGCTGACTTTCGTGCCGCATCTGACGCCGATGATCCGCGGCATTCACGCCACGCTTTACGGGCGTCTGACCAACACCGATGTCGACCTTCAGGCGCTGTTCGAGGCCCGTTACCGTGATGAGCCCTTCGTCGACGTGCTGCCGGCCGGCGCGCACCCGGAAACGCGCTCGGTGCGCGGTTCGAACATTTGCCGGGTCGCCGTGCATCGTCCGCAGGGCGGCGACACCGTGGTGGTGCTGTCGGCGATCGACAATCTGGTCAAGGGCGCAGCCGGTCAGGCCGTGCAGTGCTTCAACCTGATGTTCGGCTTCGATGAGCGCGCCGCACTCGACGGCGTGCCGCTGTCGCCCTGATGGCGGACCCGCGGCATCGCGTTGTCATCACCACCGACCAGCCGGGGCGGCGGCGGGTGGTGGTCGCGGTGGTCGTCGCCTTGTCGCTTTTTTTGTCGTTCGCGCTGTACCGCTACACGCGGGCGACGACGGAATCCGATTTCCTGGCCGCCACCAGCGAGCGTGACCGCCTGCTCGACGAGCGCCGCCAGTTGACTCGCGAGCTGCGTGCCGCGAAATCGGAAGCCGGCAGCTTGCGTGATCAGCTCGCCTACCTGAGCCGCTCGCAGGAAATCGACGACGGTGCCTGCGTGGCGGTCAAGCAATCGCTCGGCCGCTTGCAGGCGGAATCGTCGGATCTTCGGGAGCAACTGGCGTTTTATCGCGGCATCGTCTCGCCGCAGGAGTCCCAGGCCGGCGTCCGGGTCTACGAATTCCGTGTCACCGCCCTGAAAACCGCAGCGAATGCCTATCGCTACGATCTGGTGCTGATTCAGCCGGTGCGCAGCGAAAAACGGGTGGGCGGGCAGGCGCAGGTGGTCGTCGAAGGTTTGAAAGGCGGCCAGAAGCAA
This sequence comes from Nevskia sp., assembly GCA_021732745.1. Taxonomy (GTDB): domain Bacteria; phylum Pseudomonadota; class Gammaproteobacteria; order Nevskiales; family Nevskiaceae; genus Nevskia. Next base: position 417,980 of record JAKFUK010000004.1, read on the forward strand.
CGTCTGAAACTCGCCGATCTCGCCGTGAACGGCGGCGGAAATCTGTTATTTTCGTTCAAGTATTTCGAGGAATTCAGCGGCGAGCTGCGTTTGCCAGACGGCTTCCGGCCGCTGCGCGCCATCGTCAGCCTGCAGCCCGGCGGCGAGGGCCAGCCCGGCATCGAAGACGAATACGAGTGGGCGAAAATCGTCCAGGAGACCGACGGACCATGAAAGGCTTTCTCGGCAGCGGGTCCGCTTCCGGCGGCAAGAGCGGCAGTTCGGTGGACACCCTGATCGGCCGGCAGACGGAAATTCTCGGCGATGTCCGCTTTTCCGGCGGCCTGCATCTCGACGGCCGCATCAAGGGCACGGTCAGCATGGCGGGCGGTCAGGCGGCGTCGGCAACCCTGTCGATCAGCGAAACCGGCACCGTGGAAGGCGACATCCGGGTGCCGAACGTGATTCTCAACGGCACCGTCATCGGCGATGTCCACGCCACCGAGAAACTGGTGCTCAATGCCAAGGCGCGGGTGAACGGCAACGTCCACTACGCGGTCTTGCAGATGGAGCCCGGCGCCACCATCAACGGACAATTGGTGCACGATAGCGGGGAGTCGGCCGTGGCAACGCGGTCCGAATCCGCTGTCCTGGCCATTCAGGATGCGCGTCGCAGCAAGCAGGGCTAGGGTCTTCTGGGAGAGTGAGGATGGACGGCAACGACGTACTGGCAGTGACGGAATCCGAAGTGGTGTTCACCAGCGCAGCCGCGACCAAGGTTCGCGAACTGCTGGTGGATGAAGACAATCCGGCGCTCAAGCTGCGCGTGTTCGTGACCGGCGGCGGCTGCTCCGGCTTCAAGTACGGTTTCACTTTCGATGAAAACCTTGAAGACGGTGATCTGTCGGTCGAGAACGGCGGCGTCACCCTGCTCGTCGACCCGATGAGTCTGCAATACCTGAGCGGTGCCGAAATCGACTACAAGGATGACGTCGATGGCGCGCAGTTCGTGATCCGCAATCCGAACGCCACCACCACCTGCGGTTGCGGCTCTTCGTTCTCGGTCTGAGCCGGGAACAAGCCGGTTTCAGTCAGCGCGGTGCCAGCAGCACGGCACCGAGCGCAACCGCCCGGCGGGCACCGGTGACGCTCGGCAGATTGCCGGGCTGACCGTTCATCCGCCGCATCGCCAGCCAGGCAAACGCCGCCGCTTCGATCCACTCCGGTGCCAGCCCGTGCATCGTGCTGGTGTCGACGGCCACGCCGGGCAGCGCCTCGCCGAGCAGGCGCAGCAACTCCGCATTCCTTGAACCGCCGCCGCAGACGATCAGCCGAGCGGCGTCCGGCATCGTCCGACGGATTGAATCGGCAACGCTGCGCACGGTGACCTGCGCCAGGCTGGCCTGCACGTCCGCCGCTGCCATGTCGAGCATCGCCGGGTAACGCTGCAAGGCCCAGTCGAGCCGGAAGTAGTCGCGTCCGGTGCTTTTCGGGGCCGGCAAGGCGAAGTACGGATCAGCCAGCAAGGCGGCGATCAGCGCTTCATCGGGCTCGCCGCTGGCGGCGAACGCGCCCTTGTCGTCGAACGGCTGGCCGGTGCAGCGCAGCATCCATTCATCCATCAAGCCGTTGGCCGGCCCGGTGTCGTAGCCGATGACGCTGCCGCGTCCGCCGGCCGGCAGGGTGGTGATATTGGCGATGCCGCCCAGGTTCAGCGCGCAGCGGCTTTCCGTGGCGTGCGCGAACAGGGCCTGATGGAAGGCTGGTGCCAGCGGCGCGCCTTGACCGCCGAGCGCCATGTCCAGCCGGCGGAAATCCGAAATCGTGCTGATGCCGGTGGCAGCGGCGATGCGGTTGGCATCGCCCATCTGCAGGGTCAGCGCGTTCGGGCCATCGTGAAACAGGGTCTGGCCGTGGCTGCCGATCGCGGTGATCGACGCGGGATCGACGTCGCTGTCGCGAATCAGATTCCGGGCGGCCGCAGCGAAGGCGTCACCGATCGCCGCATCAAGGGCTGCGAACTCGGACAGCGTGATCGCCGGCTGTTCGACTGAAACTTCGATCAGCCGACGGCGCAGGGCGTCCGGGTAGTCGTGATGCAGGCTGCCGAGCAGCCCGCTCAGGCGATCATCGGTGAATTCGGCGATCACGGCGTCAATGCCGTCAGCGCTGGTCCCTGACATCAGGCCGATGTAGCGCTCCGGCACGGCTTGGCCTGTCTGGCAGACGCCTACCGAGACGACGCCACGCTGCTGTCGCTCAGCGCGTCGATTCTGGCCACCAGAGGCGCGGTCAGCGCCCGGAATTGCACCAGCGCCTGGGAATTCAGTGGCAAGGCGCGCGGCAGGGCCACCGTCATCGGGTTCTTGTGGATGCCGTTGACGAGGAATTCGTAATGCAGATGCGGCGCCGTGGCCAGGCCGCTGGAGCCGACAAAACCGATGATCTGGCCCTGGCGAACCTTGGAACCGACGCGAACACCCGGCTTGAAGCGCGACAAGTGCGCGTACAGCGTCTGGTTGTTGCCGCTATGGCGAACCACGATCACGTTGCCGTAACCGCCCTTCTTGCCCACGAACTCGATCTTGCCGTCGCCGGTGGTGTGGATCGGCGTTCCGGTCGATGCCGCGTAATCCACACCCTTGTGGGCGCGGATGATGTTCAGGATCGGGTGGCGGCGCTTCAGGTTGAAACCGGAGCTGATTCGCACGAAATCGACCGGCGTGCGGATGAAGGCCTTGCGCAGCGATTCCCCCGCCGGCGTGTAGTAACCAGCGCGACCTTCGCGGTCCACGTAGCGCACGGCGCGATAGGTCTTGCCCTGATTGGTGAATTCCGCGGCCAGAATGTCGCCTTCGCGCAGTTTCTTGCCATCTTTGAGGATGTCGTCGTAAACGACGGCAAAACGGTCGCCTTCCTGCAGATCCTGCGCGAAGTCGATGTCGTAGCCGAAGATGTCGGCGAATTCGAGAATCATCCGGTTCGACATGCCGGCCTTGCGGCCATCGGCGAACAGCGAACTGCGAATTTCGCCGACGCTTTCGGCAGGGCGACGTTCGAGTTCGGCAGTCAGCGTCGCCGATTCATAACCGACACCGCGACGACGCACGCTCAGAGTGCGGGTTTCGTCGATGGCGTAGGTCAGTTCTTCAAGACGCCCCGAAACGATGCGCATGTTCAGGACATCACCCGCTTTCAGCTTCTTGAGCTGCGCGCTGTCGCCGCCGAGGCGGGTCATCAGCATCCAGTCCTGCGGCGGCAGACCGGCGTCGTCGAAGATATTCGACAAACTCTGGCCGCGCGCGATCCTCACCTGATGCCAGGCGGCGGGCTCCGGTACCGCAAGGGCATCCGTGACGGCGTTCTGGATGATGTCGCCGAAAAGTGGATTCGAGCTGCTCGTCGCCGGGCGCGCTTCGGTCGCTGCTGACTGCGCTGCGAGATCAAGGCGGTTGTCGACGGCAATCGGTGCCGAAGTTGCCAAATTCACCTCTTCCACGGCGGCGGAAGGTCGGAAAGCCACCACGGCGGCGGCAGACACACCGAGGAAGGCGGCGATGACCCCGATCCTGCGCAGCGACGAGTTCCGGGCCCCGGCTGCGGAGCTATAATTCCCTGACATAAAAACCCACGATTTGAGGCGCTGAACAGATGCGCAGGCTGGAGGATCGCTGTGTATTTTCGTTGGTTTGCAGATCCGGACGGTCGTAACAAAACATAAAAATGGATCGTTGGCAATTTTTCACATGATCCATACCTTCCCGAGCGGTTTGCGCTCGCCGTATCCGCAATTTTCGCGCCGTCTTGTCGACGGTGCCGCGAGACACCAGTGAATATCGAAGAGATCGAACGCGGCACCGACGAAGTCATCCCGCAGGCAGAGCTGCGCGCCCGTGTGGAAAAGGCCGAAAAGGACGGTGTGCGTCTGCGGGTCAAGGCCGGCTTCGACCCGACGGCGAAAGATTTGCACCTTGGCCATACCCTGCTGCTGAATCGTTTGCGTGCCTTTCAGGAGGCCGGCCACGAAGCGATCTTCCTGATCGGCGATTTCACCGGAATGATCGGCGATCCGACCGGAAAGAACGAAACGCGCAAGCCGCTGACGCGCGAGCAGGTCGAGGAAAACGCCCTGACGTACAAGGAGCAGGTGTTCAAGATTCTCGATCCGGCGCGAACCACGATCGCGTTCAACAGCCGTTGGCTCGATGCCCTGGGCACCGAGGGCATTCTCAGGCTGGCCGCCCAGCACACGGTGGCGCGGATGATGGAACGCGACGATTTCTCGAAGCGCTTCCGCGACAATCAGCCGATCGCGATTCACGAGTTTTTGTACCCCTTGCTGCAGGGATATGACTCGGTTGCCCTGCAAGCGGACGTCGAACTCGGCGGAACCGACCAGAAATTCAATCTGCTGGTCGGCCGACAGTTGCAGCAGAGCTACGGACAACGCCCGCAATGCATCATGACGGTGCCGATCCTGGAGGGGCTGGACGGCGTGCAGAAGATGTCGAAATCGCTAGGTAACTACGTGTCTCTGAACGACTCGCCCAAGGACATGCTCGGCAAGATCATGTCGGTGTCCGACACGCTGATGTGGCGCTATTACGATCTGCTCAGTTTCCGGCCGCTTGCCGAAATCGCCGAACTGCGGCGTTCGGTGGCCGAAGGCGCCAACCCGAGGGATGTGAAGCTGGCGCTGGGGGCCGAGATCGTCAGCCGGTTTCATGGCGTGGCTGCTGGCCCCGCAGCACGGGACGCGTTCATCGCTCAATTCGCCCAGGGCTTGCTACCCGAGGACATTGCCGAAATCGTCATCGCGGTGCCGCCGGCCGGCCTGTCGCTCGCCGCCATCCTCAAGGAAGCAGGACTGGTCGGCAGCAATGGTGAAGGCAACCGGATGATCGACCAGAAGGCAGTCAAGGTCGATCAGCAGAAGGTCGAGGATCGTGGTCTGGTTCTGCCGGCGGGTGCGACTTATCTATTGCAGGTCGGGCCTCGCCGCTACGCCCGCGCGACTTTGAAGACGGCCTGAAGCGGCCATACAAACTGTCATAGTTGCTGGGATCGCTGGCCGAGTGCATCACCGGCCGGCGATGTTCCCGGAAATCTCCGGAAATTCGTTGACAGGCGGCGAATGCCGTCTATACTCCGCGTCCCTTGACCCGGCTACCGGGTTGGGGGGATGGGACAGGCGGAGTTGGCGCTTTGAGCGGTTAACGAAAAGTGTTGACAGGGTTGAGAAAGCCCCTATAATTCGCCTCCCTGCTGAGGACCTGCCGCGAAACGCGAAGGTTTGAGGCCTGATCTTTAACAGAACAACAAGTGATTTTTGTGGGTGCTTTCGGGTGTTTTGGTGCAAGCCAAAAGCATTACG
>JAKFUK010000005.1 GCA_021732745.1 Nevskia sp.
CCATCCCGAACACGGAAGTGAAACAACTCAGCGCCGATGGTAGTGTGGCCAAGACCATGCGAGAGTAGGACACTGCCAGGCTCCAACATAAATTACCCCAGACCCAAAAGTCTGGGGTTTTTTATTGGCTTGCTTTTATCTGCGAGCTGTGGTCTGCTTCGCTTGCCGTACCTAGCAATGTCGAAGCTGGCGACACGGAATAAATAGCGTTGCAAGCCGGGTCAGGGATGACCGGTGTTTTGATGGAGGCCAAGCGCCCGTTAAATGGCGTCCATGCCTCGCCGTCAGGGAAGGGGCCATTGACGGTGACTTCCCTGTCGGTGTCATCAATGGTTCAAGGTTTCTGCGATGTCGGTGTCGATCACGACGCCACTGCGCGTTTCCCCGGGAGAATGTTCATCATCTTGCAGATGATGCCGAGCATAATCTCGTCCGCGCCGCCGCCGATGGATGTCAGACGCGAGTCCCGATAGGCGCGTGAGATATTGTTATCCCACGTGTAACCCTGACCGCCCCAGTACTGCAAGCAGGCATCGGTGAGTTCCCGCCCGAGACGCCCCACTTTCAGTTTGCACATCGACGCCAGCATCGTTGCGTCGCGACCGGCGACATACTCTTCGGTCGCTTGATAGACCATCGCCTTCAGCGCAGCCACTTCGGTTTTGAGTTCCGCCATCCGGAAATGGATGTACTGGTTGTCGATCAATGGCTTTCCGAACGCCTGTCGCTGCCTTGTGTAGTCAATGGTTTCGTCGATGAGATTGGTGTAGCAGTCGATACCGCAAGCGGCCGCATACAAGCGCTCTTCCTGGAATTGAAGCATCTGGTACATGAAGCCCATGCCTTCCTGACCGATCAGATTGCGCTGTGGCACGCGCACGTTGTCGAGAAAAATCATCGCGGTATCGCTGGCGCGCATGCCAAGCTTGTCGAGTTTCGTTTTTCGATCAAGGCCTGCTGCATCCATCGGCACCACGATCAGCGACTTGTTCTGATGTGATTTACCTTCCGAAGTATTGACCAGCATGCAAGCCCAATCGGACTGCGTGCCGTTGGTGATCCACATCTTCGAGCCGTTGATGATGTAGTCACCGCCTTCTTTCCGGGCAGTGGTCTTGATGTTGGCGACATCGGATCCGGCGCCGGCTTCCGAGACTGCGATCGAGACAACGGCGTCGCCGGTAACCGCCGGAACCAGGTATTCCTTGCGGAGTTCGTCGCTGCCGAAGCGGGCCAATGCCGGCGTTGCCATGTCGGTCTGCACGCCGATCGCCATCGGCAAGGAGCCGTTGTTGCAGTTGCCGAGCGCTTGGGCGAACACGACTTCGTACGAGTAATCGAGTCCAAGGCCGCCGTAAGCTTCCGGCTTGGCAATGCCGAGGAGACCCATTTTCCCCATCTTTCGAAGCACTTCGCGCGCTGGCCAGATGCCCGCTTTCTCCCACTCGACGGTGTGCGGATTCAGTTCCTTGTCAACAAAGCCGCGAACCTGCCGATATATCTCCTCGTGCTCGTGAGTAAGCAACATTACACCGACCTCAGAAAGGAACCGTGCTTCTTTTATAGCAGTAATGACAGAAATCGGACAACTTGATCGCAAGAAAATAGTGCTTAATGGAAATAGAAATTACCGAACGGTAACTGCACGACAAAACAACGCTATCGGCACCACGGCAACGCGTTTCAAGGCAGTTTGCGAGCCAGCAAGCGGCGGTCGACCGACAGCTCGAACATTTGCGGCCACAGCTTGCCGGTGACCAGCAGGTGTCCGCTTTTCGGCATCAAGGCGATGCCGTTGAGCACGGCATCCGACGAGTTCCAGCCCGCATATTTGGGGAATCGGGCAGAAAGGCCGGTCAGATCGAGCCATGCGCGCACCTTGCCGGTATCGGGGTCGATGACGGCGATGCGATCGGTCTGCCAGACGTTGGCGTATACGTAGCCGTCGATGAACTCCAGTTCGTTCAGATTCTCGACGCGCAAACCACCATCGACGACATCGACCTTCCCCGTCTCGGCGTAGGTGTGAAGGTCATGGAAACGCAAGCTCGAAGAGCCATCGCTGCGAATCAGCCGCTTGCCGTCGGAAGTCAGCCCCCAGCCCTCGCTGGAAAGCCGAAAGTCGGCGACCGGTTGCAGGCTGCGATCAAACACATGAGCGATACCGTTCATCCAGGTGAGCTGGATGATCCGATCGTCGACGACTGCCACACCTTCGCCGAACTGGTTTTCCGGCAGGCTCACTGAATGCAGGAGCATGCCGGTCGAAAGATCGCGCACGGTGAGGCGCGAGCGACCATACAAACCGGTGCCTTCGATCAGCCGGTCACCGTCGATGACCAAGCCCTGCGTGAACGATGACGCATCATGCGGACGGCTCGAAACGAGCGTCCACGGTAACGTCGGCGCAGCATCTGCCCAAGCCGGCAGCAGCAGTTGACCCATCCAGCAGCCCAGCATCAGTACAATCCGCACGCTCGCCTCGCGACCTGACCTCGAATCCAATGATCCGCAGCATGACGGGCTATGCCCGCGCCGAACAACAGGGCCCCTCGGGGCGGCTGAGCTGGGAACTGCGCTCGGTCAACCATCGTTATCTGGAATTGCAGTTCAAGTTGCCGGAAGAATTCCGGCCGATGGAGAATGAACTGCGACAGCTTGCCACGCAGCGCGTCGCGCGCGGCAAGGTCGAAGCGGGGTTGCGCTACAGCCGCGACAGCGGCTCGCCCGAAGGTTTGCAGATCGACCCCGATCGTCTCGCCGCCGTGCTCGCTGCCGTCGAGCGCGTGTCCGGGCAACTGCGGACCTCCACCGCGCCGGACCCGATCAAGGTGCTCGCCTGGCCGGGCGTGGTTCGATCCGAAAATACGCAGGACATCGCCGCGCCGCTCGCAGACGCCATGCTGCTGTTCCAGACCGCGCTCGACGATTTCACCGCCACCCGCGCGCGCGAAGGCGAACGCACTCGCATCTACCTGCTCGAACGGCTCGACGCGATGGCGCAGATCGTCGAAAAGGTCCGGATTCGCGCGCCGCAGGTCCGCGATGCCTGGCTCGAGCGTCTGCGCATCAAGCTGAGTGAACTCGGTGTCGACATCGACCCCGCGCGGCTCGCGCAGGAAGCGGCGATGGCAGCACAACGGCTTGATGTCGACGAAGAGTTGTCCCGTCTCGACAGCCATTTCGCCGAAGTACGCGACACCCTGGCTCGCGACGAAGCGATCGGTCGCCGGCTTGATTTCCTGATGCAGGAACTCAATCGCGAAGCCAACACCCTGTCGTCGAAGTCGCAGGACGCGGAGATGACCCGGTCGGCCGTCGAGATGAAAGTGATGATCGAACAGATGCGCGAGCAGGTGCAGAACATTGAATGAGTCGCTGATCCCCGGCACCTTGTGGATCGTCTCCGCGCCCAGCGGTGGCGGCAAGACCAGCTTGACGCGGGCCTTGCTGCCACGCCTTGTTGCCAAGGACTGGCCGGCGGAGATTTCGGTGTCGTACACCACGCGCGCGCCGCGCAATGGCGAGCAGGAAGGCGTGCATTACCACTTCGTCGACGACGCGACGTTCGCGGCGATGGTGCAGCACGGTGATTTCCTTGAGCATGCCGAGGTTTTTGGCCAGCATTACGGCACTGGCTTGACCCGGACCAAGGAATTGCTGGGTCAGGGCGTCGACGTGATTCTGGACATCGATTGGCAAGGAGCGCGTCAGGTGCGCGCCCGCCGTTCCGATGTGCAGAGCGTGTTCATCCTGCCGCCATCGGCTGCCGAGCTGGAACGCCGGCTGCGTGCCCGGGGCACCGACAGCGACGCGGTGATCGCCGCCCGCATGCGCGCGGCGCGTACCGAGATGTCGCATCACGGCGAGTACGACTACCTGCTGGTCAATCGCGATTTCGAGCGCGCGCTCGACGAAATGGCGGCGATTTTCGTGACCCGGCGTCTGCGCGGTGCCACCCAGCAGGCGCGCCACGAGACGCTGATCGGGCTTTTGCTTAACGAAGAACAGCGCCTCTGACGCGCCGCGTGGCAGCGTTTCTCCGCCGACGCTATACTTCGCGGCTCGACCGCAGCAAAAGAGCACCGCCCATGGCCCGAGTCACCGTTGAAGATTGTCTGGATCGTATCCCTAACCAGTTCGAGTTGACCCTGGTCGCTGCCAAGCGCGCCCGTCAGCTTGCACGCGGTGCGGAAGCCAAGCTGCCGTGGGGCAATCACAAGTCGACCGTGCTGTCGCTGAAGGAAATCGCACACGGCTACATCGACACCGGCGTGCTGCAGGAAGCCGATTTGCCGGCCATCCAGCAGCCGAAGATGGAACTCGAAGCGCTCGATCCGAGCTTCGATCTCTAAGCGTCGACTCTCAGCACGCTTTCACGACAAGGGGCCGCAAGGCCCCTTTTTCGTGGCCGACGATCCTGAACGGGCGCAACCCGCGTCTATACTCGGAGCTATGGATATCCCGGTCATCACGCGCATCGGCACCGCGATCCGCACGCAGCGCGTGGCGCGCGAGTACGGCATTGATGCGCTGACCCGCCTGCTCGAGGAATACCTGCCGGCACCGCAGATTTCCGAGGTTCGCCGGGCCTACGAGTTCGGCGCCAAGATGCATGCGGGTCAGAACCGGTCGAGCGGCGAGCCCTACATCTATCACCCGCTGGCGGTCGCCAAGATCCTTGCTGAAATGCGGCTGGATGCGACCACGCTGTGTGCCGCGATCCTCCACGACGTGATCGAGGACACGCCGGTCGGCAAGGAAGAGATCGCCCGCCTGTTCGGCCGCGATGTCGCCGAACTGGTCGATGGCGTGTCGAAGTTCCAGAAAGTCGAAGGCATGTCCGGTGCCGAGCGGCAGGCGGAAAACGTCCGCAAGCTGCTGCTGGCGATGGCCCAGGACCTGCGCGTGATCCTGGTCAAGCTCGCCGATCGCCTGCATAACGTCCGCACGCTCGATGGCGTCGAGCCGGCCAAGCGCCGCCGCGTGTCGCGGGAAACGCTGGAAATCTATGCGCCGATCGCCCAGCGTCTGGGCATCAATACCTTGCGCATGGAACTGGAGGATCTGTCGTTCGAGAATCTCTACCCGCAGCGTTACAAGGTGTTCGAGAAAGCGGTCAACGCGCGCTTGGGCGATACGAAGGGTCTGATCAAGGAAATCGAGCACAAGCTCGAACGGGCGCTGAAGGAGGAAGGCATCGGTGCCAGTGTCGTCGGCCGGCAGAAGAACCTCTACGGCATCTACGAAAAGATGCAGCGCAAGCGCCTACGTTTTCTCGACGTGATGGATTTGCTCGGATTTCGCATCCTGGTGTCGAAAGTCGACGACTGCTACCGCGCGCTTGGCGTGGTTCATCACGCCTACCGGCCGATTTCCGAGCAGTTCAACGATTTCATCGCCAACCCCAAGGTCAACGGCTACCAGAGCCTGCACACCACCTGCATCGGTCCGCAGGGCCGCAAGATCGAGGTGCAGATCCGCACCCGCGAAATGCATCACATCGCCGAAAACGGCATCGCCGCGCACTGGCAGTACAAGCTCGACACCAAGGGCGGCGCGGCCAAGCAGGTCAGCGGCCGGAACGACAGCCAGAGTGCGCCGCAGGTTCGCGCCCGCGAATGGCTGGGCAATCTGTTCGCCGCCCAGACCGGCGCGGCGCCGCTGGAATTCATCGAGAACGTCAAGGTCGACCTGTTTCCGGACGAGGTCTACGTGTTCACGCCCAAGGGCCATATCCGGCAGTTGCCGCGCGGCTCCACGGCGGTCGACTTCGCCTATTCGGTACATACCGAACTGGGCGATCACTGCGTGGCGGCGCGCATCGACCAGCAGCTGGAACCGCTGAACACGGTGCTCAAGAACGGCCAGACCATCGAGATCATCATCGCCCGGCACGCCCGGCCGAACGCGGCCTGGCTGAACTACGTCAAGACCGTCAAGGCGCGGCAGCACATTCGCAACTTCCTCAAGAACCAGCGCGAGGACGAAGCGGTGCGCCTCGGCCGCCGCCTGCTGGAAATCGCGCTGCGCGAACTCAATGTGCCGCTGACGGTGCTGAAGGAAGACGCGACTGGTGCCGTGCTGAAAGCCTTTGGCCTGGCCGACATCGAGGATTTGTACGTGTCGATCGGCTCCGGCTCGCGTCTGGCACCGCTGGTGGCGCGTCACTTCCTGCCCGATCCGAGTGCCGCGACCATTCCCGGCGAAAGCGTGCCACTGGCCGTGGAAGGCACCGAAGGTCTGGTCATCGACTACGCCAAGTGCTGCCACCCGATTCCGGGCGACGAAATCTGCGGCTATGTATCGGTCGGCCGCGGCATCGTCGTCCATCGGCTGGAATGCAAGCATGTGTCGGCGCGCAAGGGGGCGGCGCAGGATCGCGTGCCGTTGATCTGGGCCCCCAGCGTGCAGGGCGATTTCCTGGCCGAGCTCAAGCTCAAGGCCGAAAACCGGCGCGGCCTGCTGGCCAGCGTCGCGGGCGAGATCGCGGCGGCCGGTTCGGGCATCGAAAACGTGCAGATGCCGGAACGCGGCGGCAGCGACGCGGCGCTGGAAATCCGCTTCGTGATCACCGTGCGCGACCGCGTTCATCTGGCCCGCGTGCTGCGCCGGCTGCGTCGGCTGGAAGCGGTGCAGCGTGTCCTTCGCATCTAACAAAAGTGCCGGCTTGAAACCCGACCTACAACGATTTTTCCGGAGCCCTGCATGACCCGCACCATCATCAAGACCGACGACGCCCCGGCCGCGATCGGCACCTACTCGCAGGCCGTGAAATGCGGCAACACCGTGTATCTGTCCGGCCAGATTCCGCTCGATCCGAAGACCATGGAACTGGTCAATGGCACGATCGAAGATGAAATCCATCAGGTATTCAGCAACTTGCGCGCGGTGGCGATCGCCTCCGGCGGCACGCTGGCCGATGTCGCCAAGCTCAACGTGTTCCTGACTGATCTCGCGCATTTCCCGAAGGTCAACGAGATCATGATCAAGTATTTCCCCACCCCCTTCCCGGCGCGTGCCGCGATCGGCGTAGCGAGTTTGCCGAAGGGTGCGCGGGTGGAAGCCGACGCGATTCTGGTGCTGCCCGAGTAAAAGCCAGCAGCCCCGCCGCGATGACGGATTCCCGCAGCAGGGCCATGAAGCCCGGCACGAAGCCGGCGCTGACGCTCGATACCGAACTCACCTTCCTCAAGGGAGCCGGCCCGGCGGTGGCTTCGCGGCTGAAACCGCTGGGGCTGGAACGGGTCCGCGACCTGCTGCTGCATCTGCCGATCCGCTACGAGGATCGCCGCCGCATCGTGCCGATTGCCGATGTCGCGCATGGTGTGGAAGCGCTGGTCTGCGGCCAGATCGTCTCCGCCGAAGTGCGCTTCGGCGCCAAGCGCTGGCTGCGGGTGGTGATCGACGACGGGCGCAGCAGCATGGTGCTGCGCTTCTTCCACTTCAACGAAGCGCAGAAAGCGGCGATGGCCGATGGCCGCTGGCTGCGCGCCTTTGGCGGCGTGCGGGTGACGGCGAACGGCCCGGAAATCGTCCATCCCGAGTACCGGATCGCCGACTCCGCACTCGAACTGCCGCCGGAAACCCGGCTGACGCCGATCTACGGGCTGGCCACCGGCATCACCCAGACCCGCGTTCGGGCCCTGATCCAGCAAGCGCTGGCCGTGGCCCAGCTCGACCCCGACTACACGGCCGATTTCCCCGGCCTCGGCGGCCCGGCCACGCTCGCCGCGTTGCGCACCCTGCACGAGCCGGACGGCCGCGACCTCGGCGATCTGCTGCTCGACCGTCATCCGGCGCAGATCCGTCTGGTGCGCGAGGAACTGCTGGCCCATCAGCTGTGCATGCGCCTGCTGCGCAAGCAGACGAAGGCCGCACCCGGTGCGCGCATCGAAGCGGTGCTGCCAGCGGCTGCCAGGTTGCAGGAAAAGCTGCCGTTCGCGATGACTGGCGCGCAGCGGCGCGTGATTTCCGACATCGCCCATGATCTGGCCGCCGGCAAGCCGATGCTGCGGCTGATCCAGGGCGATGTCGGCTCCGGCAAGACCGTGGTCGCCGCCGCCGCCATGCTGGGAGCGGCGATGAGCGGCCTGCAATCGGTGCTGATGGCACCGACCGAGCTGCTGGTCGAGCAGCACGCCCGCACCCTGAACGGCTGGCTGGCGCCGCTCGGCATCGAGGTTGGCCTGTTGACCGGCAAGATGAAGAAATCCGAGCGTGATGAAGCGCTTAGAAGAGCTGCGAGTGGCGCGACTTCGGTTTGGGTTGGCACCCACGCGCTGTTCCAGGGGGACATGAAGCTCAAGAAACTGGGCCTGATCGTCGTCGACGAACAGCACCGCTTCGGCGTCGGCCAGCGGCTGGCGCTGCGCGACAAGGGCCCGGCCGGCGTCACGCCGCATCAGCTGATCATGTCGGCGACCCCGATCCCGCGAACCCTGGCGCAGACCGTTTACGCCGATCTCGATGTCTCGGTGATCGACGAACTGCCGCCCGGCCGCACGCCCGTGCAGACCGTGGTGCTGTCCAACGAACGCCGCTTCGACGTGCTGTCGAGGATCGGCGAAGCCTGCCGGCAGGGGCGGCAGGCCTACTGGGTCTGCACCCTGATCGAGGAAAACACCGAGTTGCAGGCGCAGGCGGCCGAGGAAACCTATCGCCAGTTGCGCGAGGAACTGCCGGAACTGAAGGTCGGCCTGGTCCACGGCCGCTTGAAAGCGGTCGAGAAGGACGCCCAGATGCGCGCTTTCCAGAGCGGGGCGACGCAATTGCTGGTCGCGACCACGGTGATCGAAGTCGGCGTCGACGTGCCGAACGCCAGCATCATGATCATCGACAACGCCGAGCGGCTCGGGCTGTCGCAATTGCATCAGCTTCGTGGCCGGGTCGGGCGTGGCGCGACGGCCAGCCAGTGCCTCTTGATGTACCAGCCGCCGCTCGGTCAGGGCTCGAAAGCGCGGCTCGACGTGATGCGCACCACCAACGACGGCTTCGTGATCGCCCAGAAGGATCTCGAACTCCGCGGCCCCGGCGAACTGCTCGGCCGCCGCCAGACCGGCCTGGTCGGCATGAAGATCGCCGATCCGGTGCGCGACTCGGCGCTGATCGGCGGCTTGCAGAAGCTGGCCGACGACTGGTGGCTGAAGACGCCGAAGGACGCGCGGCGGATGATTGCGCGCTGGATCGGCGATGCCGATCGTTATGCGCAGGTCTAGTACAGGTATTCCGGCATGAAATTTCTGCTCGGCGGACTCTTCCTGATGATGGCGACGGCGGTGGTCGTCGGCGTGCTGAAGATCGACCGGCTGCGTCTGTGTGAAGACGCGTGATCCGGCGCTGTTCCGAAAACTGGGTTCGCCGATGGGATCGAGTCCGCCGGACAGCCGCCACGGTCCGGTGGAATTCCAGCGCTTCCTGTTCAGGCGCGAGTTCCGCCAAAGTGCCGATCCCGAAATTCGGCGCGTCGGCGAGAGTGCCTGGCGCTGGACTGCCGCTGCTGCCGCGATGATGGCGATCGCCGCGCTGGCACTTCTGGTCGAGGAAGTCTTCGGCTGAACCGGCGGTGGGGTCTCCAAGCCGTCGCTGCGGAGGCCGCGACTCGTGCTGGCACAATGCCGGGATGAAAGCCCTGATCCCGATGCTGCTGGCGCTCGCCGCCGGTACCGTGCTGCCTTTGCAGGCCGGCCTCAATGGCCAGTTGCGCGGCCATCTGGGCAGTCCGTTCGCGGCGGCGCTGGTGTCGTTCTCGGCCGGAACGCTGTTGTTGCTGGCAATCCTGATCGCGATGCGCACGCCGCTGCCGGCCAGCCCGCAGTCGGTGCCGTGGTGGCTGTGGGTGGCGGGCGGCACGCTGGGTGTGGGCTACATGATCATCAGCATCGTGCTGCCGCCGATGCTCGGCGTGGCGCTGACTTTCGGGCTGATCGTCGCCGGCCAGCTGAGCATGTCGCTGGCGCTCGACCACTACGGCCTGCTCGGCTTCGCCCAGCACGCGATCAACCCCTGGCGGGTGCTCGGTGCCGGGCTGATCGTGGCCGGTGTGGTGCTGATCCGGAAGTTCTGACCGATGGCGATCACGCGGGACCGGCTGACGGCCTACGCCCAGCTGATGCGGCTGGACAAGCCGGTCGGCACTTATCTGCTGCTCTGGCCGACGCTCTGGGCGCTGTGGTTCGCGGCCGGCGGCCCGCCGCCGCTGCTGATTCTCGCCATCTTCGCGCTCGGCACCCTCTTGATGCGCAGCGCTGGCTGCGTGATCAACGATTTCGCCGATCGCCGGGTCGATGGCCATGTCGAGCGCACGAAAGGCCGGCCGCTGGCCAGCGGCCGGGTGACGCCGAAAGAAGCGCTGATCCTGTTCGTGCTGCTGGCGCTGGTCGCATTGGCGATCGCGTGGCCGCTCAATGCGGCAGCGCTGTGGTTGTCGGTGCCGGCGGTGGTGATCGCCGCCAGCTATCCGTTCGCCAAGCGCTTTCATTCGCTGCCGCAGGCGCACCTCGGCATCGCCTTTTCCTGGGGCATTCCGATGGCCTTCGCGGCGGTCGGCGGCCGGGTCGACTGGCCGATGGCGACCCTGCTGATGGCGGCCAACCTGTGCTGGACGATCGCCTACGACACGCTGTACGCGATGGTCGATCGCGAGGACGACTTGAGGATTGGCGTGAAATCGAGCGCCATCCTGTTCGGCCGTGCCGACCGGCTGATCATCGGCCTGCTGCACGCGACTTCGCTCGGCTTGCTGGCCTTCGCGGGCTGGCGGGTCGGGCTCGACTGGCCATACTGGGCGGGGTTGGCGGTAGCGGCGAGCTTCGCGGCCCATCAGCTGTGGCGCGTGCGCCATCGCGATCGCGTGGCCTGCTTTGCCGCTTTCCTCGGCAACAATCGCTTCGGCGCAGTGGTGTTTCTCGGGCTGGCGATGGCCTCGCCGCCGTTCTGATCGGGCCTCGAAGCGAATCCCGATCACCATCGCTTCCGTATTGCCGACCGACTCCGAAACGAAACGCCCACGATGATCCTTCGCCTGCTGTCTGCCGCCCTGCTGCCCGTCGCCCTGCTGACCAGCGGCTGCGCCCGCCATGTCGGCAAGCCCGATGGCCCGACGCCGCAGCGCCAGAAGCTCGACTGGACCGTGCAGCGCGACCTCAGCTTCACGCCCGCCGACTGGCCGAAGCCGCTGCTCGCTGATCTCTACACACCGTCCGGCAGCGCGCCGCCCGGCGGCTGGCCGGCGGTGGTGGTGATCCACGGCGGCGGCTGGTCCGGCGGCGACCGCGAGCAGGTCGAAGGCATTGCCCGGCGCGTTGCCAAGCGCGGCTACGTGACCTTGAACATCACTTACCGGCTGGCACCGGAATCGATCTTTCCGGCCGCGGTCATCGACGTGCAGCAGGCCGTGCGCTGGCTGCGCGGCCACGCCGCCGACTACCGCGTCGACCCCCATCGGATCGGTGCCTGGGGCTATTCGGCCGGTGCCCATCTGGCGGCGATGCTCGGCGGCATGAGCCCGGGCGATCGGTTGTATCAGCCCGGTGCCGAGGTCAAGGCGGTGGTCGCCGGTGGCATTCCGTCCGATCTGCGCAAGTTCCACGGCGGCACCATCGTTCCGAAGTTCCTTGGCGAGCGCTGGTCGGAAAATTCGGTCGCGTTCCGCGAGTCGTCCCCGGCGGCCTACGTCACGCCGGGCGATCCGCCGACATTCCTCTATCACGGCGGCTGGGACACGCTGGTGCCGTTCGATCAGGCCAGCGATTACAAGCTGGCCCTCGATGCGGCCGGCGTAACCAACGAGCTTTACGAACTGCGCGGCCTGGGCCACATCACGGCCTTCCTGATGGACGGCGAAGCGATACAGCGCGGGGTCGATTTTCTCGATCGGCAACTGCGCTAGGGCACGCGCGCGGCGACCCAGACCTCGATTCTTGCCGCTCCGGCAGCCCGCGCCGCACGAGCAAGTTCGTCAACTGTGCTGCCGGTGGTCATCACATCGTCGATCAGCGCGATGTGCCGGCCGGCCACGGCTGCGCTGACGGCGAATGCCTTGCGCACTTCCTTGCGCCGCTCCTTCGCCCGCTTGCCGATCTGGTCGGCGGTTGCGCGCAGGCGCTTGGCACTCTGCCAGTCGATGTCGATCGCAAGCTGACGGCTGATGCCGCACGCCAGTTCCAGCGCCTGGTTGTAGCCGCGCTCGCGCAGTCGGGACGGGTGCAGCGGCACCGGGATCAGCAGATCGGGCAGCGGCGAGGGCCGATCCGCCGCCAGCCGCGCGATCTCGCCGCCGAGCCAGCGCGATTGCCGGAACTGCGCGTGGTATTTCAGCCCGGCGATCGCCTGCGCGATCGGCGCTTCGTAGCGGAACGCGGCGAGGCTGGCATCGAAGTGCGGCGGCTCGGCGGCGCAGTTCGCGCAGACATGCGCCACCGCGCTGCGCAGCGGCAAGGCGCAGACCGGGCAGGCGATGCGGTTCCACGGCAGGCTGGCGCGGCAGCCCGCGCAAACCGTGCCAGGTTCGGACTCGCCGGTGCAGATCAGGCAGGCCGACGGAACGATCCAGCGTCGCAGCAGGCTAATCATGTCAACCGTACTGTTGCGTACATGGTTGACAGCATCAGGGTCAGACCCGAACACTGATACCGAATCCACGCCTCCGGAACCTCGTCATGTCGCTCGCCGTCGCGTCTCCCAGCCTTCGCTCGATCCCCGCCGACGACCGTCGCCATGACTGGACGCACGACGAAGTGGCCGCGCTGTTCGCGCTGCCGTTCAACGACCTGCTCTTCCGTGCGCAGTCGATTCATCGCACGCATTTCGATGCCAATGCCGTGCAGTTGTCCACCCTGCTGTCGATCAAGACCGGTGCCTGCCCCGAAGACTGCGCCTACTGCCCGCAGAGCGCGCGCTTCGACACCGGCCTGAAAGCCGAAAAGCTGATGCCGCTGGCCGAGGTCGTGAAAGCGGCTGAAGACGCCCGCGCCAACGGCGCGACCCGCTTCTGCATGGGTGCGGCCTGGCGCTCGCCGAAGGACAAGGACATCGAAAAGGTGTCGGAAATGGTCCGCGAAGTGAAGGCGCTGGGGCTGGAAACCTGCGTCACCCTGGGCATGCTCGAAGCGCGGCAGGCCCAGACGCTGAAGGCGGCCGGGCTCGACTACTACAACCACAATCTCGATACCTCGCCGGAGTTCTACGGTGAGATCATCAGCACCCGCACCTTTGAGGACCGCCTCGAAACGCTGGCCAATGTCCGCGACGCGGGCGTGAAGGTCTGCTGCGGCGGCATCGTCGGCATGGGCGAGTCGGATGGCGATCGGGTGGAGTTCCTGCGCGCGCTGGCCAATCTGCCGCAGCACCCGGAATCGGTGCCGATCAACGAACTGGTGGCGGTCAAGGGCACGCCGCTGGCCGATGCGCCGCCGCTTGATCCGCTCGATTTCGTGCGCACCATCGCCGTTGCCCGCGTGCTGATGCCGCAGAGCTATGTGCGGCTGTCGGCCGGCCGCACCGAGATGTCGGATGAAACCCAGGCGCTGTGCTTCTTCGCCGGTGCCAATTCGATCTTCTACGGCGAGCGCCTGCTGACCACCACCAACCCGCAGAACGAGCGCGACCGCGCGCTGTTCGCCAAGCTCGGCATCCACAACGACATCCGCGTCGATGGCGGTGCGCGACTGATCGAAGAAGCGGCCTGCTGCTGATGAATGCTGCGGCACTCGGGCTGTCGCCGCTCGACGCCCGTTTGCAAGGGGAGCTGGATGGCTTTCGCGCTGCCGATCTGTACCGCGCGCGGCGGGTGGTCGAAGGCAGTCACGGCGTCGGTCTGGTGGTCGACGGCCGCGCCTGCGTCAGCTTCTGCTCCAACGATTACCTCGGCCTGGCCAGCGACCCAAGAGTCGCCGAAGCTGCACGTACGGCACTGAGTCGTGCCGGTACCGGCAGTGGCGCGGCAGCGCTGGTGTCCGGCTACAACCGCGAACACGCGCAGCTCGAAGACGAACTGGCCGACTACACCGGCCGCGCCCGGGCGTTGCTGTTCACCTCGGGCTGGGCGGCGAATCTCGGCACCTTGCGCGCGCTGTTCGGAAAATCAGACAGCCTGCTCTGCGATGAACTGAACCACGCCAGCCTGATCGACGGCGCGCGGCTGGCCGGGTCGCGCTATGTCCGCGTGCCGCACGCCGATCTCGACGGTTTCGCAACCGCGCTCGACGACGCAAAGGCGCAGGGTGGCGAAATCGGCATCATCAGCGACTCGGTATTCAGCATGGACGGCGACGAAGCCGACGTGCCGGCGCTGGCCTCGATGGCGCGCCGGCACGGCGCGACCTTGATCGTCGACGATGCTCACGGTCTCGGCGTCACCGACAGCGGCGCGATGCGCCACGCCGATGTCTATGTCGCAACACTTGGCAAGAGCCTGGGTGCCGCCGGTGCCTTCGTTGCCGGCTCCGACGCCCTGATCGAATTCCTGATCCAGCGCGCCCGGACCTGGGTGTTCTCCACCGCACCACCGCCAGCGATAGCCGCAGCTGCGCGCCAGGCATTGCAGATCATTCGCTCTGAGCCCGAGCATCAGGCGCGGCTGCACGCCAACATCGCCCGCTTTCGGCGCGGCATCGAAGCCCTGGGCAGCGAGCTGCCGTTCACGCTGTCGCCCTCGACCACGCCGATCCAGCCGCTGATCGTGGGCCCAGCCGGTCCGGCGATGGCGCTGTCCCGACGCCTGTTCGAGCGCGGCTACTGGGTGGCGGCGATTCGCCCGCCGACCGTGCCGGCCGGCACGTCGCGGCTGCGGGTGACCTTGTCAGCGGCGCATACCGAGGCGCAGATCGACGGGTTGATCGTCGCGATTGCCGATGCGAGCGCGCACAAGGATTGATCGCGTGGCGCTGACCCTGTTCATCACCGGCAACGACACCGGCGTCGGCAAGACCTACGCCGCCTGTGCCTTGATCCACGCGCTGCGGGCGCAGGGCTTGAAAGTCGGCGCGATGAAACCGGTCGCCAGCGGCTGCGAGATGACGGCCGACGGCCTTCGCAATGACGACGCGCTGGCGCTGATTGCCGCCACCGGGCGGGCGCTGGATTACGGAACCGTCAATCCGTACGCCTTCGAGCCGCCAATCGCGCCGCATCTGGCGGCGCGAGCGGCCGGAGTGTCGATCGAAACAGCGGCGCTCGATGCGGCGTACCGGCGGCTGGCAGCCGATTGCGAGGTGCTGGTCGTTGAAGGCGCGGGCGGCTGGCGGGTCCCGTTGTCGGACGGTGTGAGCGTCGCCGACTGGGTCGAAAGCCATCGCTGGCCGGTATTGCTCGTGGTCGGTCTCAGGCTCGGTTGCCTGAACCATGCGGCGCTGAGTGCGGAGTCGATTGCCCGGCGCGTGCCGCTGGTCAGCTGGATCGCCAACCGCCTGCCGCCCGAGCAGCCGGAGTGGGCGGCCAATGTCGAAACCCTGCAAGGCCTGATCGATGCGCCGATGCTGGCCTGTCTGCCTGCCGATTTGGCGGCGGTCCCGGCGCTTGATCCGAATGCAATCAAGGCCCTGCTGGCGGCGCTGGAAACGCAGGCGCGGGCCGCTGTCTAGAACAATGTTCAACGGCTGTGTCAAGCAAGACTTTCGGCATGACACAGCCGATGGCAGGATCGTGACAAAAGGTGGTCGAAAGCCAATCTAGGCAACAAAGACAAGGCTTTGCGCGAGGCCTTGCATCCTCTACAATCCGCCCGCTGCGATTCCGGCATCTTCCGGCGAGCATCGAGACAAGCGCAGTGAAAGCTCCGCGCGACACGCGACTGGTAATCGGCCCGAATGCGTCGATGACGCTCCGGATGGCATGGGTCGTGATGGGAATCATGTCGGTGGTGTCGCTGGGCATCGCGGTGATGTTCGCCCTGCAGGGTTTCTGGCCGATTCTGCCGTTCGCGGGGCTCGAACTGGCGGCTTTGGGAGTCGCGTTATGGGTCAGCCTGAAGCGCAATCGCTATCGCGAAGTGATCGTGTTCGATGGCAATCGCGTCCGCATCGAATGCGGCATGACAGGGGAGGGAGCACGGCTTTCGGTCGACTGGGCACGGTCGTCGACGAGGGTGCTGCTGGAGCAGGGGATACACCGGAATGATCCGACCGCGTTGAGTCTGAACAACGGCTCGCGACGGCTGACCTTGGGACGATGCCTCACGGACGAGGATCGAGAGCAACTCGCAGCGCGACTGCGGGAGCTGATACTGGCCGGATGGCGTGTCGGACCGCTGGAGAGAGCGGCAGACGCGGCACCGGATGGCAACTGATTAATCTTGATTGCGGGGCTTGAGCTGATATGTCGAACCTGATTCGTGGCCTGATGCTCGCAACTGCGGGCCTCACTGGATTCGCTGCCCGTGCGGCGGACACCATGGAAAACGCCTACTGGAACCTGCCGAAAGGCGTGACCGACATCAGCAATGAAGTCTGGCATCTGCACATGGCCGCGTTCTGGGTCTGTGTGGCGATCGCGGTGGTGGTGTTCGGCGTGATGTTCTATTCGATCTTCGCCCACCGCCGCTCCAAGCATCCGGTGCCGGCGACGTTCCATCATTCGACCACCGTCGAGATCATCTGGACGATCATCCCGTTCGTGATCCTCATCGGCCTGGCCGTGCCGGCCGCCGGCACGCTGATCAAGCAGTACGACTCGCGCAACTCCGATCTGACCATCAAGATCACCGGCTACCAGTGGAAGTGGCAGTACGAGTACGTCGGCGAAGGCGTGAGCTTTTTCTCGACGCTCGACGCCAAGTCCAACGAAGCCCGCCAACTCGGCTCGGGCATCGACCCGAAGACCGTGCCGCACTACCTGCACAACGTCGACAACTATCTGGTGCTGCCGGTCGGCAAGAAGGTCCGCTTCCTGCTGACCTCGAACGATGTCATCCACGGCTGGTGGGTGCCGGATCTGGCGATCAAGAAGGACGCCATCCCGGGCTTCATCAACGACATGTGGACCCAGATCAACGAGCCGGGCATCTATCGCGGCCAGTGCACCGTGCTCTGCGGCCGTGACCACGGCTTCATGCCGGTGGTCGTCGAAGCCAAGACCGAAGCTGAATACGCAGCCTGGCTGGCCAAGATGAAGGGTGGCGAGACGGTGGCTGCTGCGGCCCCGGCCATTGCCACGGACGCGGCTGTCGATGCTCCCGCTGCCGCCGAACCAGTGGTTGCCGAACCGGCAGCCCCCGAAGCGGCACCTGTCGAAGTGGCTGCCGCTGCTCCGGCCGCTGCACCCGCTGCCGCCGGCCCGAACGGCGAAAAGGTCTATCTCGGCAACTGCGCTGCTTGCCATCAGGCGACCGGTGCCGGCCTGCCGCCGACGTTCCCGGCGCTCACTGGTTCCAAGGTCGTTGCCGGCCCCGCTGCCGGTGTCATCACCCAGGTGCTGAAGGGCAAGAACGCGATGCCGCCGTTCGCCCAGTTGTCCGACGCCGAAATCGCCGCTGCCGTCACTTATGTGCGCAACAACCTTGGCAACAAGGTGGGCGACACCGTGACCGCCGATCAGGTCAAGAAGCTGCGCTGAGCTACACGCCACCGCACCCGCAAGCATTCGATTGAGTCAGGAGCACCGAGTCATGGCCAAAACGCACGATCACAGTCACGCACACGGGCACGATCACGCCCATGATCACGACGATCACCACCACGGCCCCGACAAGGGCGTGATGCGCTGGATCAAGACCACCAATCACAAGGACCTCGGCACCTTGTATCTGTGGTTCTCGTTCATCATGTTTTTCATCGGCGGCCTGATGTCGCTGGTGATTCGCGCTGAACTCTATGCCCCCGGCATGCAGTTCATCGACCCCGAGTTCTACAACCAGATGATCACGCTGCACGCGCTGGTCATGATCTTCGGCGGCGTCATGCCGGGGTTCGTGGGGCTGGCGAACTGGATGGTGCCGATGATGATCGGCTGCTCCGATCTGGCCCTGCCCCGCGTCAACAACTGGGGCTTCTGGATCCTGCCGTTCGCGTTCACCATGCTGCTGTCGACGCTGTTCCTGCCGGGCGGTGGCCCTGCCGGCGGCTGGACCTTGTATCCGCCGCTGGTGCTCCAGGGTGGTGCCTCGTTCCCGCTGACCATCTTCGCGATCCACATGCTCGGCATCTCGTCGATCACCGGTGCGATCAACGTCGTGGTCACGATCATGAACATGCGCGCGCCGGGCATGACCCTGCTGAAGATGCCGCTGTTCGTCTGGACCTGGCTGATCACCGCTTATCTCTTGATCGCGGTCATGCCGGTGCTCGCCGGTGCGGTCACGATGCTCTTGACCGACAAGTATTTCGGCACCAGCTTCTTCAACGCGGCTGGCGGCGGCGACCCGGTGATGTTCGAACACATCTTCTGGTTCTTCGGTCACCCGGAGGTCTACATCATGATCTTGCCGGCGTTCGGCATCGTCTCGACGATCATTCCGACCTTCGCCCGCAAGCAGTTGTTCGGATATGACTCGATGGTCTATGCGGTCGCCTCGATCGCCTTCCTGTCGTTCATCGTCTGGGCGCACCACATGTTCACGGTCGGCATTCCGCTGGCGGGTGAGCTGTTCTTCATGTTCTCGACCATGCTGATCGCGGTGCCGACCGGCGTGAAGGTGTTCAACTGGCTGGCGACCATGTGGCGCGGCTCGATGACCTTCGAGACGCCGATGCTGTTCGCGATCGGCTTCGTGTTCCTGTTCACCATCGGTGGCTTCTCGGGAATCATGCTGGCGCTGGCGCCGGTCGACTTCCAGTACCACAACAGCTACTTCGTGGTTGCCCACTTCCACTATGTGCTGGTGCCGGGCGCGATCTTCTCGATCATCGCCGCCATCTACTACTGGATTCCGAAGTGGACCGGCGTGATGTACGACGAGCGCCTCGGCAAGATCCACTTCTGGCTCAGCGCGATCTTCATCAACGTCACCTTCTTCCCGCAGCATTTCGTGGGTCTGGCCGGCATGCCGCGCCGTATCCCGGACTACGCGGTGCAGTTCACGGACTTCAACGTGATCTCGACCTGGGGCGCGTTCCTGTACTTCATCGCCCAGTTCATCATGATCTACAACTTCCTCCGCTGCGCCATCTGGCGGAAGGGCATGGTGCCGGCGACGTCGCAGGTCTGGGAAGGCGCGCACGGTCTGGAATGGACGGTGCCGTCGCCGGCCCCGTACCACACCTTTGAAGACCCGCCGCACGTCGGCGACGAGCCGGCCGCTGCGCACTGAACCTGACCCGGGATCATGACCACGACGATGCCCAAGCCCGCCGCCCCGCCGTCCACTCGCCGTAACTGGCGGCTGGGCGTGCTGCTGGCCATCGTCGCCGTCGGTTTCTATGTCGGCTTCTTCATCGCCGTGAGCAACCGCTGACCTGCTGATGGAAGGCAAGCGCAATGCACGGGGCCTCTGGAAGCTGCTGATCGTGGTCGGCGGCATGTTCTGCTTCGGCTTCGTGCTGGTGCCGATGTACAACGCGATCTGCCAGCTGGTGAATCTGAACGGCAAGGACACAGCGATGCTGGTGCCGGCCGATCAGATCGTCGAGCGCGAAGACAAGGCGAGGACCGTCAAGGTCGAGTTCGTGACCACCGTCAACGGCGGCCGGGTGTTCAGCTTCAATGCCGAGCAGCCGACCATCGAGGTGCATCCGGGCAAGCTGTACACAGTGAACTTCACGGCCCGGAACCAGCGCGATGTGGCGGTGATCGGTCAGGCGGTGCCCAGCGTGTCGCCGTGGAATGCCGCGCGGCACCTGCGCAAGACCGAATGCTTCTGCTTCAACCAGCAGCCGTTCGCCGCGAACGAAGAAAAGCTGATGCCGGTGCGTTTCATGCTGGATCCGGAGCTGCCGGCCGATGTCGAGACCATCACCTTGTCGTACACCTTCTTCGATGCAACGGCGTTTGCTGTGGTCAAGCCGGATGCGGCAGCCGCAGCGACGCCGGCCGTACCCGAAAGTTAAGTTCGTCAGTCAGTAGACCCGTCAAAGGAACCCCGTCATGGCAACCCATGCCGCAGCAAGCGACCCGAGCAACCGTCGGTACTTCGTCCCAGCGCCGAGCGCCTGGCCGTTCATGTTGACGGTCGCACTCGGCACCATCCTGTACAGCGTCAGCATGTACCTGGAAGAGCGCCATCCGGGGCCGATTCCGTTCGTGCTCGGCGGCGCGCTGTTCTTCTACATCGTGTTCACCTGGTTCCGTGGCGTGGCGACGGAAAGCGAGACCGGCCAGTACAGCGCCCAGGTCGATCGCACCTATCGCCTCGGCATGAGCTGGTTCATCTTTTCGGAAGTGATGTTCTTCGCGGCCTTCTTCGGCGCGCTGTATTACGCCCGCGAACTGTCGGTGCCCTGGCTATCTGGCGAAGGCAGCCGCGTGCTGACCAACGAAGTGCTGTGGCCAGCCTTCGAGAACATCTGGCCGACCAACGGCCCAGCGGCCATCGGCGGCGATTTCAAGACCATCTCGCCCTGGCATCTGCCGCTGATCAACACCCTGCTGCTGCTGACCTCGTCGGTCACCATCACTTTCGCGCACCACGCGCTGAAGGAAGGTCATCGCCGGGCCACGATCCTGTGGATGTGGGCGACCATCGCACTCGGTGCGGTGTTCCTCTACTTCCAGGCCTCGGAGTACATCGAGGCCTATCACGAGCTGAACCTGACCCTGAACTCGGGCATCTACGGTTCGACGTTCTTCATGCTGACCGGCTTCCACGGCATGCATGTGACCCTCGGCACCATCATGATGATTTCGGTCACCGGTCGCCTGATGTCGGGCCACTTCAAGCCGGAAAGCCACTTCGGCTTCGAAGGCGTGGCCTGGTACTGGCACTTCGTCGACGTGGTCTGGGTTGGCCTGTTCATCTTCGTCTACATCCTGTAATCGGATGAGACAGGGTCGGCGGCGCTGATCGCGCCGGCTCGCAGGACCGAAAAGCCCGACCGTTGCCGGTCGGGCTTTTCGTCATTCAGCCGCCGACGCCGTGCGGCCGGATCCAGCCCATCATCGTCGCGATCAGCAGGAACACGATCAGCGCCACCTGCAGGCCGACCCGCAGGGTCAGCGCCCGCACCGTGCGTTTGCTTCGGCTTGAGTCCTTCATCATGAAGAACAGCGCCGAGAACAGCGAAATGACGATGGCGACGAGCAATACCGTGACGATCAGTTTCGGAAGCATGGCGGGATAGGAAAAAGTGGTGACGAGATGTTAAGCCCCGGCGTGCAGGCCCGATACCGTGATGCAGCCCTCGCGCGCATCACGCGGTGCGGCCGATGACCGCGCGCTGGCAGTTCCGCCCGCCGTGGTGGGCGATCCTCGGCACCGTGATCGGCTGCGCGATCACCGTCCGGCTGGGGCTGTGGCAGTGGCATCGCGGTGTCGCGCGTGAAGCGCTGGATGCGCAATACCTGAGTGCGGAAGCGGCGGCACCGATTGCACTCAAGGTCGACAGCCCGGTGCCGAAAGGGGCCGACGCAAGGCTGGCGACTGTCAATGGACGCTACGACGGCAGCCGGCAACTGCTGCTCGACAATCAGGTCCACGACCGCATGCCGGGCTATCACGTCCTGACGCCGATCCGGCTGGCGTCCGGTGGCATCGCCCTGATCAACCGCGGCTGGGTCGCGCAGAATCCCGATCGCAGCCAGTTCCCGCCGCTGCCGGTGCCGGACGCCGATGTCGAGATCACGGGGTTGTGGCGGTCGCTGCCGCAGCCCGCACTCCGCCTGGAAATCGACAACTGCGCGGCGGCCGACGCGCTCTGGCCGCGCATCGTCGGCTATCCGACCGCTGCCGACCTGCGCTGCCTGTACGGCCCCGACACCGCTTCCGGCATGCTGCTGCTCGACCCAAAAGCAGCGGACGGCTTCCTGCGCGACTGGACCCAGGCCGACCGCCGCTTCCCGCCGCAGCGTCATTACGGCTACGCCGCACAGTGGTTCGCGTTCGCCGCGACCCTGCTGGCGATCTTTCTCAAACTCAATCTGAAACGACGCCCATGAACCCGCAAGCCGCACAACTGCGCCGATCGCGCCTGACCCTGATCCTGCTCGGCGTGCTGTTCGTCGGCCCGCTGATCGGCGCCTGGATTCTTTACAGCGCCGGCCTGCGTCCGAGCCTGACCACCAACTACGGCACGCTGGTGCAGCCGACCACGCCGCTGCCGAAGCTTGAGCTGCGCAACGCTGCGGGCGAGCCGCAGCCGGAGCTGATGCTCGGCCGCTGGAGCCTGGTGCAACTCGGTGGCGAGACTTGCGATGCAGCATGCAGCGAGCGTCTGGTGCTGACT
Source organism: Nevskia sp. (assembly GCA_021732745.1). Classification (GTDB taxonomy): domain Bacteria; phylum Pseudomonadota; class Gammaproteobacteria; order Nevskiales; family Nevskiaceae; genus Nevskia. The sequence continues at coordinate 22,311 of JAKFUK010000005.1, forward strand.
CGGCAAGTGCGTCTGGCGCTGGGTGCGGCCGGCGTCAACAAGGATCGCGTGCAACGGGTGTTCATCGTGCCGAGCGCCGATGCCGCCGTGGCGGCCAGCAGCCAACTGCGCGAGGCGCACAAGATCCTGCACATCGTCGCCGACCAAACTGCGGCCGGTCAGCGCGCCGCCGATATCTTCAAGCCCACCGACCCGCAGGCGATATACCTGATCGACCCCAACGGCAACTGGCTGATCACCTACCAGAACCAGACCGATGCCGACGCCTTCCAGCGCGGTTTGCTCAAGGATCTGAAAAAGTTGCTGCGCCTGTCCTCGATCGGCTGAGGGGCGGGCAGCGGAATGCCCCGCTCCCCGCAGTAGTAAAATGCACGGCTCGCGACCCCCAACCCCATGCGCCAGACCTTCAACCGCCTGAACTTGCTGACCCTGGTGCTCACGTTCGTCCTGATCGTGCTCGGTGCCTACGTGCGCCTGTCCAACGCCGGGCTCGGCTGCCCGGACTGGCCCGGCTGCTATGGCCATATCGGCGTGCCGGACGCCACGCACGAAGTGGCGGCGGCCGAAGCGGCTTATCCCGAGCGGCCGGTCGAGGCCCCGAAAGCCTGGAAGGAGATGGTCCATCGCTATCTGGCCGGCATCGTCGGCCTGCTGATCGGCGGCCTCGCGCTGCTGGCCTGGCGCGATCGCAGCCGCGCCCTGCCGCGAGTGCTGAGCTTGGCAACGGTCGCGGTGGTGATGGTGCAGATCGTGTTCGGGGCGCTGACCGTGACCCTGAAGGTCAAGCCGATCATCGTCACCACCCATCTGATGCTGGGGCTGACCACCTTGTCCCTGCTCTGGTGGATGTGGCTCGGCACGCGCGGCACGTCGGCCACCACTCTGCCGAAGGCCGGCCTGCTGAAGCCGCTGTCGATCGCAGCACTCGCGCTGCTCTGCGGCCAGATTTTCCTCGGCGGCTGGACCAGCACCAACTACGCAGCACTCGCCTGCCCGGATTTCCCGGCCTGCCACGATTCCTACCTGCCGAAAGGCGATCTCGGCGAGGCGTTCAAGCTGTGGCGGGGCTTAGGGATCGACTACGAATTCGGCGTTCTCGACACTGCTGCCCGCGCCAGCATTCACCTCGTGCATCGCTATGGCGCGCTGGCCCTGAGCCTGGTGCTGATCGCCGTCGCCGGCTATCTGCTGTCGCTGCGCCGCTCGCCGTTCACCCAGCTGGGTGTCGCGCTGCTGGCTGCGCTGGCGCTGCAGGTCGCGATCGGGGTGGGCCTGATTCACCTGCAACTGCCGCTGTGGCTCGCCGACGCCCACAATGCCGGCGCGGCGCTGCTGCTGCTGGCAGTGCTGGCGCTGAATCACGCGGTCTGGCGCGGCGATGTCCGCCGCGTCGCGCTCTGAAATACTTCCGATGACCCGAACCACGACGCCGCCCCTGAAGATCGAAGCTGCGCTCGCGCCGGTATCGCGGCTGAACGAGTATTACGAGCTGTGCAAGCCGCGCGTGGTGATGCTGATCGTGTTCACCGCGATCGTCGGCATGTTCATGGCGGTGCCCGGGCTGCCGCCGCTGGCTGCGTTGCTGTGGGGAACGATCGGCATCTCGCTGCAGGCGGCATCGGCGGCGGCCGTCAATCAGATCATCGACCGCGAGATCGACGCGCGCATGAAGCGCACCTGCGGCCGGCCGCTGGTCACCGGCTCCCTGACCCTGACCCATTCGATCGCTTTCGCGACTGCGCTGGGCCTCGCCGGCTTCATGGTGCTTTGGTTCCTGGTCAATCCGCTGACGGCGGTGCTGACTCAGCTGACCCTGGTCGGCTATGCCGGCGTCTACACCTTGTTCCTGAAGCGGGCGACGCCGCAGAACATCGTCATCGGCGGCGCTTCCGGTGCCGCGCCGCCGGTGCTGGGCTGGGCCGCAGTGACCGGAACGATTGATCCCCACGCCCTGATCCTGTTCCTGATCATCTTCATCTGGACGCCGCCGCATTTCTGGGCGCTGGCGATCGAGCGGCGCGAGGAATACGCCAAGGTCGGCGTGCCGATGCTGCCGGTGACTCACGGCGTCGAATACACCGCGACCCAGGTGCTGCTCTATACCTTCCTGCTGATCGCGGTGACCATCCTGCCGTTCGCCGTCGGCATGAGCGGCTGGCTGTATCTCATCGCCGCCCTCCTGCTCGGCGGTCGCTTCTTGCAACTGGCGATCCAGCTCAAGTTCCGCCCACGCAAGGGGCTGCCGATGAAAACCTTCGGCTTTTCAATCGTCTACCTGATGGCTATCTTCACGGCGCTGCTGGTCGATCACTACCTCGGCGCGCTGTTCTGAGTTCGAGAGTTCGGTATCCGCAGCGTCGTCGGCATCCGAAAGCAGGAAATACTCGATGTTCAGCGTCCTGGTTTCCGAGTAGCGCAGCACGAAGTAATTGCCACGGATGTCGTACTTGTCGCTGTCGGCCCCGTCGGTGAGCTTCCAGCGGCTGACGTTGGACATCAGCACCCGGTCGAGCTGGCCGTCGGCGCCGTAGAAAAAATGCTCGACGATGCCCCGATACACATAGGGTTCCTTGCCTTGCTCGACCACGGCAGACAGGAAGGCAGACGGCATGGTGAGTTTGTCGCTGCGATCCGGGAACTCCTCGATCTCGCTGCTCAGCAGGTAATGCCAGGGATTGTCGAAACGCAGCAGGCGAGTGCTGCGATCCCATCCCCGACGCCGGACCGTGTGGTGGACGAGCATGCCGGCGGCGACGGCCAGCAGGTTGATGCTCAGGAAATAGCCGGCAATGGCCGCGATGTTGTCGCTGGCGCGGCCGATGACCGCCGTCAGCGGGCCTGAATCCCGGGCCGGGTTGCCGAGCAGCACGAACAGCCAGTCGTCATAGCGAACGTCGCGTTCGAGCCAGGGCAGATGGGTGATGAGGCCGAGCCAGACCGTGTGCAGCAGCGCTGCGGCGAGAACGCCGAGCGCGATTTCATCGGAAATGGCGCGCAGCGAGGTGGGGCTGGTCCAGCCCCGGGGGCCGCGCGCGTAGGCGTAGCGGAAAACGATGCCGGGCAGTACCAGCAGAAAGATCAGCAGGGCCGGTACTGCGAAGTTCACGGCGGCAGCGTCAGCGTTGCAGGCGCTGCGGGAGGTTTAACGGCTGCGGGCCTGCTTCAGCGCTTCGGAGCCGACCAACACCTTGTACCGGCGGCCATTGACACTGACTTCGCCGCCGCCGCCCTTGACCAGGATGTCACTCAGGGCACGGCTGGCCTTGGGGTCTTGCAGCACGGTGCGCAGTGCAGGGGAAATCTGGGCTTTCATATCCTTGCCATGAACGCGTTGATGCTCGGAAGCTAACGCAATGCCTGGGTGTCGTCCAGCGTGCCCAGCCTCAGGCGGCGACTTCCTCGACCTCGATTGCCTTGCGCAGCTTTTTCATCGCGGCGACCTCGATCTGGCGGATGCGCTCGGCGGACACGCCGTACTCGTCACCCAGTTCCTGCAAGCCGGCCTTGGATTCATCGGCCAGCCAGCGGCGTTGGAGGATGTCGCGCGAACGCGGGTCCAGCGACACCAGTGCCTGCTTCATGCGCGCCTCGCGGGCGTCCTGCCATTCGGCTTCCTCGATCGCTGCGAATTGGTCGCTGCGGTCGGCCAAATAGTCTTCCGGCACGAAAGACTCTTCACCGTCTTCCGGCGTGGCGCTGAACGACACATCAGCCCCGCCGAGCCGCGATTCCATCTGCAGCACTTCTTCCGGCTTCACCTTCAGATCGCGCGCCACCGCTTCGACTTCGCTCTGGGTCATCCAGCCGAGATGGGTCTTGGACTTGCGCAGGTTGAAAAACAGCTTGCGCTGCGCCTTGGTGGTCGCGATCTTGACGATCCGCCAGTTCTTGAGGATGTACTCGTGGATCTCGGCCTTGATCCAGTGCACGGCGAAGCTGATCAGGCGCACGCCGACACCCGGATCGAAGCGCTTCACGGCCTTCATCAGGCCGATATTGCCTTCCTGGATCAGGTCCGACAGCGGCAGGCCGTAGCCCTGATAGCCGCGGGCGATGTGAACGACGAAACGAAGATTCGACAGCACCAGTTTCTGCGCCGAGGCCAGATTGCCTTCGTCATGCAGTTCATGGGCGAGCTTCTGTTCCGCCTCCGGGGTCAGCAGCGGAATCTGGCTGACCGAACGGATGTAGGTGTCGAGGCTGCCGGCCAGCGGCACCGGCAGCGCCGAAGCGCGTTGCGAAAGCACGAGAGCAGTCATCAGTGTTTCCCCCGAAAGTTTGGTCGAGATGTTAGCACTCGCATTTTCGGAGTGCTAAGTCGGCAAGAAGTTCCGTCGACATTCGGTATGTCGATAGTCTTTATGCATCGCGGCCGGGCCGCGCCATCCCTGCATTTTCAAGCGATGGGTACGGACCATCGGCTTTGCAAGAGGCGGCGGCCGTTCAATCCGGCTCGATGGCGCCGAGATGGCGACTGACGGTCCAGAGCGCGGCGATCCAGCCCAGCGCGGCACCGCTGCCGAACACCCAGAACACGGTGTCGACCGACAGCACCGCCACGTTCGAGCCGATGCCATACAGCCCGGACAGGGTCTGCGCCGGCCCGGCCAGCGACCAGCCGGCGGCGATCACCATCAAACAGGCCAGCAGCGCACCGCTCAGGCCGTACCAGAGGCCGGTGTACAGGAACGGCCGGCGGATGAAGGCATCCGGTGCGCCGATCAGCTTCAGCACCAGGATTTCCTCGCGCCGCGCGGCGATGTCCAGCCGAATGGTGTTGGCCACCACCACGAGCACCGCCAGCGCCAGGGCCCCGGCGATCAGCAACACCAGCCGCTCGATCACCGCCAGAATCGCGTACAGGCGTTCCAGCCATTCGCGATCAAGGCGGGCGCTGTCGATGTCCGGCAGCCGGGTCAATTCATCCAGCAGCGCCTGCGCCTGCGCTTTCGGCAAGGTCGCGTCCGGTGTCACCACGATCACCGCCGGCAGCGGGTTGTCGCTCAAGATGTCCAGCGCTTCGCCGAAACCCGAATGGGCCTTGAATTCGGCCAGCGCGGCATCGCGGGAGATGTATTTTGTTTCGGCGACACCGCGTTTGGCAGCGATCTTCGCTTGCAGGGCCCGGCCGGCGGCTTCGTCGAGCGTGTCCTTCAGGAACAGCGAAGCGCGCAAGGAACCTTTCAAGCCGGATGAGGCGGCATCGAGCCCGCCGAGCACCGCGTACAGGCCGGCGGGGAGCGCCAGGGTGATGCCGATCACCAGCGCGGTCAGCAGGGTGCCGAACGGCCGGCGCTTCAAGGCATCGAGCGTCGCCGAAATTGCCCGGGTGTGATCGAGCAGCCAGCGCGAACCACCGCTCGGTGCCGTGCTGACTCTTCGGGACGCGCTCATGCGGCCTGCTCGGCAGCGCGCACTTCGGAAAGCAGGCTGTCGTCGAGCTTCAGGATGCGGTGCGGCAGCCGGTTGATCAGGCCCAGCGCATGGGTGGCAACCAGCACGCTGACGCCGACTTCATTGAAGCGGGTGAACAACTGCATGACTTCCAGGGCCATCGCCGGATCGAGATTGCCGGTCGGCTCGTCGGCAATCAGCAGGCGCGGCTTGGCGACCACGGCGCGGGCGATGCCGACGCGCTGCTGTTCGCCGCCCGACAGGGTCACCGGCCAGTCCTTTTCGCGGCCGCGCAGACCCACGGCGTCGAGCGCTGCGCGTACGCGACGGCCGATGTCGTCGCCCGTGTGGCCGCGAATCACCAGCGGCATCGCCACGTTGTCGAACACCGTGCGATCGGACAGCAGGTTGAAGTTCTGGAAGATCATGCCGAACTGTCGGCGGTAGGCCGGGACATCGCGGGTTCTGACCTGCGACAAGGTCTGACCGTCGACCACGATCTCGCCTTTGGATGGCCGCTCCAGCAGCGCGATCAGCTTCAGCATCGTCGACTTGCCGGCACCGCTCGGGCCAGTGAGAAAGGCCATTTCGCCGTGAGCAAGCTGGAAATCGGCCTCGCGCAGGATGTCGCGGCCGCCGTCGCGGTAACGATGGCTGACCCCTGAAAAGCGGATCAGCGCCTCGCTCAATGCCGGTCTCCGAGTGCCGTGCCGCCGACCAGCGCTTCGGCATAGGCATCGGCATCGAACACTTCGAGATCGTCGATTGCTTCGCCCAGGCCGACGTAGCGAACGGGGAGCGCCATCCGCTTGGCGATTGCCAGCAGCACGCCGCCCTTGGCGGTGCCGTCGAGCTTGGTGATGGTCAGTCCCGTCAGGCCGATCGCTTCGTGGAACTGAATGGCCTGGTTCAGCGCGTTGCCGCCGGCGGTGCCGTCGACGACCAGCATCACCTCGTGCGGCGCGTAGGCATCGAGCTTCTGGACCACGCGGCGAATCTTGCGCAGTTCGTCCATCAGATGACTCTGGGTGTGCAGACGGCCGGCGGTGTCGGCAATCACCACGTCGATGCCGCGCGCTTTCGCGGCCTGGACGGCGTCGAAGATCACCGAGGCGGAATCAGCACCCGCGCCCTGGCTCAGGATCGGCACGCCGGCGCGCTGGCTCCAGGTGGTCAACTGCTCGACGGCCGCCGCGCGGAAGGTGTCGCCAGCGGCCAGCAGCACGCTCTTGCCTTCCTTTTTCATCTTGGCGGCCATCTTGCCGATGGTCGTGGTCTTGCCGGCCCCATTGATTCCGGCGACGAAGATCACGTAGGGCTTGATGTACGGCGGCACGATCAGCGGCTTGGCGCAGGGGCCGATGATGTCGAGCAGCGCCTTTTTCAGTTCGCGACGCAACTGCGCTTCGGTCTTGATCCGGCCGGCCATCACTTCGTTGCGCAGGGCGGCGGTCAACTGCATCGTCGCTTCGACCCCGGCATCGGCGATCAGCAGGCGCTCCTCGATGACTTCGATGGCGTCGTCGTTGAGCTTTTCATCGGTGAACAGGCGGCCCAAGTCATAGGTCAGCCAGGAATCGCCCTTGTTGATCTTTTTCCTGAGCTTCGCGATGAAGCTGCCGGTCTCCTCGCTCATGCGGCTGCAAGCTCCGCAAACGCTTCGCGAGCGGCGGCGATCGTCAGTTCAACTTCGCGCGGGCCGTGGGCGGCCGACACGAAACCGGCTTCATAGGCGCTGGGGGCGAGGTAAATCCCGCGCATGAGCATCGCGTGGAAGAAGTGCTTGAAGTGATCGAGATTGCAGGCGGTCACTTCGGCAAAGCTGGTAATCGCGGTCTTTTCGGTGAAGAACAGGCCGAACATCGAACCGAGCTGCACGGTGGTGAACGGGATGCCGGCGGCTTTGGCTTCTGCGTTGAGGCCAGCCAGGATCGCCGCCGTGGTCGCTTCCAGATGGGCGTAGATCGCGGCGTCGTCGAGCGAGGTCAAGAGCGCGATTCCGGCCGCCATCGCCAGCGGATTGCCGGACAGCGTGCCGGCCTGATAGACCGGCCCGGCCGGCGACAGCTTCTGCATGATCTCGCGGCGGCCGCCAAAAGCACCGACCGGCAGGCCGCCGCCGATGATCTTGCCGAGGGTCACCATGTCCGGCGTGATGCCGTAAACGCCGGCCGCGCCCCGTGGCCCGACGCGGAAGCCGGTCATCACTTCATCGAAGATCAGCACCGCGCCGTCCGCCGCGCAAAGCTTCTGCAGCCCTTCGAGGAAGCCCGGTACGGGGAGGATGCAGTTCATGTTGCCGGCCACCGGCTCGACGATCACGCAGGCGATCTTGCCGGGATTGGCCGCGAACAGGGCTTCAACGGACGCCAGATCGTTGTAATCGGCGGTCAGCGTGTATTTCGCGAAATCGGCCGGCACACCGGGCGAAGTCGGCACGCCGAAGGTCAGCGCACCCGAACCGGCCTTGACCAGCAGCGAGTCCGAATGGCCGTGGTAGCAGCCTTCGAATTTCAGGATCAGGTCGCGGCCGGTGTAGCCGCGGGCCAGACGCAGCGCGCTCATCGTCGCTTCGGTGCCCGAGGAACAGAGCCGCACCTGTTCCAGCCCCGGCACCCGGGCGCACAGCAGTTCGGCCATGAGGATTTCGGCTTCGGTCGGCGCGCCGTAGCTCACGCCGATCTGCGCTTGCTTGACGATCGCGTCACGAACGGCCGGATGCTGGTGGCCGAGGATCATCGGGCCCCAGCTGCCGATGTAGTCGACATACGACTTGCCATCGGCATCGGTGATGTAGGCACCGTCGGCCGAAGCGATGAAGCGCGGCGTGCCGCCGACGGCGCGGAAAGCGCGCACCGGCGAATTGACGCCGCCGGGAATCGAGACTTGCGCGCGGTCGAACAGGGCTTCGGAGCGGGTCATGCGGGGTTCCAGTGGTCGTCGTGGGTCAGCGGGGCTGCTCGAACAGCGCGCAGTAGGCGCGCGCGCGGCGCTCGATGTCGGCCGGGTCACCGACGCCGAACAGGCCATCGACGGCGGCCAGCCAGTCGGCACCGGCGCTGAGCAGCAGCGCGCCATTATCCGGCGTCACGCCGCCGATTGCGCAGATCGGGGCGGTGAAACGCTTTCGTGCTTCGGTCAGCGCGCTCGGATCGGCTGGCGGCGCGTCCGGTTTGGTATTCGAGGCAAAAAAGCGGCCGAAGGCGAGGTAGCTGGCACCGCTGGCCAGCGCGGCTTCGGCACGCAGCAGATCGGAGCCGCAACTGGCGCCGATCAGGGCATCGGCCCCCAGCAGTGCGCGCGCGGCTTCGAGCGCGCCGTCGGACTTGCCCAGATGCACGCCATCGGCGGCCACCGCTTTCGCCAGTGCCGCATCGTCATTGACGATGAAACGCGCGCCGCGCGCCCGGCACAGGGCGGCGAGCGCTACGGCATTGCGCTGTTTCGCGTCGGCTGCGCTGCGCTTGTCGCGGTATTGCAGCAGCTGCGCGCCACCGGCAAGGGCAGCGGCGCAGGCGTCGAGCAGGCGGGCCGGATCGGCGGCGAGACCGTCGGGCGTCACGGCATAGAGCAGGCGAGGCTTCATTCGATGAAGCGTCCCGGAATCCGCCGCCCGCCACCGACCGCCACCGCCCGTGCCAGCGCGCCCTGCGTCCAGCGCTGGCCGGCGTCGATGGCCTCGTCCGGCGTGTCGCCCAGCGCCAGCCGAGCGGCGATGGCGCTGGCCAGGGTGCAGCCCGCACCGTGGAAGGTTTCCGGCAGGCGCGGCCATTCGCAGATTCGGGTCGGCGTGTCGCGGCCGTAGCAGCGGTTGATGACCTCGATGTCGCGCTCGTCGCCGCCGGTGATCAGCACCCGCATGCAGCCATCCGCGAGCAGGGCATCCGCGCAGACATCGAGATCGCCCCCTGCCCCCGGCACCAGGCGGCGCGCCTCGGAAGCATTCGGCGTCAGCACGGTGACCAGCGGCAGCAGCTGGCGGCGCAGCGCATCGGGGTAATCGACGGCGACCAGATCGGTGCCGCCACCGGCGCGCAGCACCGGGTCGCAGACCAGCGGCAGGTTCAGCCGCGCCAGGTGACGGACGATCACCGGCAACTGGGCGATGTCGCCCAGCAGGCCGAGCTTGACCGCGTCCGGGCGCACGTCGGCCAGCAGCAGCGCGAGCTGTTCGTCGAGCAGCGCCGGGTCGGTGGCGATCACCTGGCGGACGTTGCGGCTGTCCTGCACGGTCAGCGCGGTGATCAGCCCGAGCGCGTGCACGCCGTGGGCGCTGAGGGTTTCGATGTCGGCCTGCAGGCCGGCACCGCCGACCGGATCGTGGCCGGACAGACACAGCACGGCGGTGGTCGGGGTCATCTTTCGGTGCGTGATCGGAAGTGGCGTGAAGAAAAGTCTTGACAAGGGGGAAGCAGTCGGGGCGCTGGCGGGCAGTTATGCACATCGAAAGTGCCACTTCGCCGCAAAGCCCCGTGATTGCGACACAAATCTGTCAAAAACCCTGAAAAACATCGCAAGTAACTGAATTTTATTGAAAATGTATCTTGGTCAGAAATTAGGCGGAAGGCAGAAAATCCATGTCGTGACCGTTACTTACGGCTCCTCCCCAAGGCTTGTTCACAAGCTTATCCACAGATTCTGTGTGTGAAACCATCTTTCCCATAGATTTCAGTGCTTAAGCGGGCTTTCTTGAGGTAACGACGAGTTCTGCTCTCTATCAGTGCATATCGTTCAGGTAAGTGCTGCCAAGTGCGTTCATCTGCCTTTCGATGTGGCTGGCACGGCCGAGCACGTAGGCCGAAGGCCGATCCACCTTCAGGCGCACCGGATTGGGCAGCACGGCGGCCAGCAGGGCGGCTTCGCGGCGGGTCAGGCGCGCCGCCGGCTTGCGGAAATAGGCCTGGGCGGCGGCTTCCACGCCATAGATGCCGGGCCCGAACTGGGCGATGTTCAGGTACATCTCCAGCACTCGCCGCTTGGGCCAGAGTGCTTCGATCAGCAGGGTGTAGCCGACTTCCAGCCCCTTGCGGATGTAGCTGCGCCCGGACCACAGGAACAGGTTCTTGGCCGTCTGCTGGCTGATCGTCGACGCGCCACGGACCCGCCGCGAGCGCTGGTTGTGGTCGAGCGCCTTGTCGATCGCCTCGAAATCGAAGCCCCAGTGCTCGGGAAATTTCTGGTCCTCGGCGGCGACCATGGCCAGCGCGGCGGCCGGGGCGATGCGCGTCATCGGCACCCAGTCGTAGCGGACTTGAGGCGCATCGGAAGCCAGCATGAAAGCGCTGGTGAACGGTGGCACGACGCGCAGGATCAGCACTTGCAGGATCGCAAACGCTGCGATGAGCAGCGGCGACACGGCCAGCCAGAAGAGCGGGCTGCGACGCGGCGGGCGCAGGCGGCGCATCAGTCGCGGCTCCGGTCAGGCGCGTCGGGCAGGGAATACACCGGCAGCGACCAGTTCCAGACGATCGCCCCGCCCCGGAACGCCACGATCACCAGCATGCCGATGATCGTCGCCGGCCAGCGCGTCAGGCCGATTTCGAGCGCCAGCACATAGACCGAGGCCCCGGCGATCACCGCCACGCCGTAAAGCTGGCCCTTGCGCAGGATCATCGGAATCTCGTTGCAGAGCACATCGCGCAGCAGCCCGCCAAAGGAGCCGGTGATGGTCGCCATGATCACCGCGATCAGGCCGCCGTGGCCGGCGGTGATCGCCACCTGCGCGCCGGCAATCGAAAAGAAGGCCAGCCCCAGGGCATCGGCGATCTGCAGCATCTGCAAGGGCGGCCGCATCCAGCGCGTGTAGGGGATGGTGGCGAGGGCTGCGACGATGATCACCACGACGTACAGCGGATCGCCGATCCAGAACACCGGATTGCGATCCAGCAACAGGTCACGAATGGTGCCGCCGCCAGTCGCCGTGACCAGGGCGATGACCACCACGCCGAGCATGTCCAGGCTCTTGCGGCCAGCCGCCAGCGCGCCGCTGATCGCGAACACGGCGGCACCGGCGTAGTCGAGGAGTTGCAGGATCATGCGGCTGAAAGCTTAAGCCGATCGTCGCGTGCTGCGGCGGGAAAAAAGCGAGTTCTCACGCAGAGAACGCGGAGGAGGCAGAGAAAAGCCAAAGCAAGTTTTCACGCAAAGACGCGAAGACGCGGAGAAAAGCGGAAAAGGATCTGGATAAAGGCTTTTCTCGCGTTGGCTGTTCTCCGCGTCCTCCGCGTTCTCTGCGTGAGACCCAGTTTCTGGCGGCCAGCAGGCCTCAGCGCGAAGCCAGCGGCTGCGCGTCGCGGCGAACGGTGACGCCGCCTTTCATGACGAAGCCGGGGCGTTCCAGCAGCGTGATGTCGGCCAGCGGGTCGCCCGAGACGGCGACCAGATCGGCAAACCGGCCGGCAGCCACCGCGCCGATGTCCTTGTCGCGGCCGAGCAGGGTCGCGGCGCTGCTGGTGGCGGCGACGATCGCCTGCATCGGCGTCTGGCCCCATTCGACATGCTTGGCGAACTGCCGGCCGTTGCCGCCGTGCGGATAGACGCCGGCATCGGTGCCATAGGCGATCTTCACGCCGGCCCGCACCGCCTTGCGGAAGTTTTCGCGCTGCACGCGGCCGACCAGACGCTCCTTGTCGATGATCTTCTGCGGGTAGTTGAGCTTGCCGAACTCGGCGAGGATGTAGTCGTCGTTGTAGATGTCGGCGACCAGATACGTGCCGCGCGCTTTCATCATGGCGATGCCTTCGTCGTCGATGAAGCTGCCGTGCTCGATCGAATCGACCCCGGCGCGGATCGCCATCTTGATGCCCTCCGCTCCGTGGGCGTGGGCGGCGACCTTGCGATCCCAGCGGTGCGCTTCGTCGACCAGCGCGTCCATCTCTGCCTGCGTGTACTGCGGCGCGCCCACCGAATCTTCCTCGCTCAGCACGCCGGCGGTGGCGACCATCTTGATCACGTCGGCTCCGTACTTGACCTGCTCGCGCACTTTCAGGCGCACCGCTTCGACACCATCGGCGACACCGCTGAAGCCCTGCAGCGCGATATACGGCGAGGCACCGACGCCGTCATCGGCATGGCCGCCGGTCGCCCCGATGCCGTGACCGGCGGCGACGATGCGCGGGCCGCTGACCACGCCCTCGTCGATCGCCCGGCGCAGGGCGATGTCGACGAATTCGCCAGCGCCCAGGTTGCGGATGGTGGTGAAGCCGGCTTGCAGGGTGCGCGCGGCGTAGATGTGGGCGCGCACGGCGTCGTCGATATGGCTGTCGCGGACGAACGACTTGTAGTAATCGCCGGGTTCGCCGGTGATGTGGGTGTGGCAGTCGATGAAGCCGGGCAGCAGGGTGGCGTCGCCCAAGTCGATGACCGTGGCGCCGGCCGGAATCGCCAGCCGGCTGCCGGCGGCGACGATGCGCTCGCCGTCGATGATCACCACGGCGTCGCGGATCGGGCTGCTGCCGAGGCCGTCGATCAGGCGGGCGGCGCGGATCGCCGTGATCGGGCCCTCTGCTGCCTGCGCTGCCAGGGTGGTCAGGGACAGCAGGCAAGCGGCGACGACACGGTTCAAGCGCATGACGGAAGTTTCCGGAAGGGATCAGCCGCCAGTAAAGCAGGAACCGCGCCCTGCGGTCCCAAGACAGGCTTCAGACCGGCAGGCCGAGGTTCTTCCACAGCCGCATCGTCGGTTCGACCTGGTTCAGGGTGTAGAAATGAATGCGGCCACCCGAGGCCTGCGGCGAGGGCCCCATGGCTTTTCATGGGATCGCCGCCAAGCCGAGTGGTGGCCAGGGCATATAGGGTCTGTTGACATTACTTTGATCGCTGCGTTGCAGGTCAAAAAGTCGCCGGGCGAGGCGCGAACCGCGGGCCATAGCCACCTATGGTCAAGGTTCGCAACGAAGTCCCGGCGGCTTTTTGGCCGCAACCCTTCGGGGCGGGATCGTTTTTGCCCATTGCTGCCTCTATCGTCGCGCCAATGGGTCGACCATTGGCCGCTCCTCGTTCGTTGCACTGGGCAAAAACGACCTCCGCCGCAGCGACCAAAGTAATGTCAACAGACCCTAGTGAGGAACCGGCAGGCCGAGGTTCTTCCACAGCCGCATCGTCGGCTCGACCTGGTTCAGGGTGTAGAAATGAATGCCCGGCGCGCCGCCCTTGAGCACGCTTTCGCAGAGCCGGGTGACGACGTCGAGGCCGAAGTCGAGCAGTGCCGGTTTGTCGTCCTGCAATTGTTCGAGCCGGAGCCGCACATAGCGTGGGATGTCGGCACCGCAGGCGGCCGAGAAGCGGGTCAGCTGCGCGTGATTGGTGATCGGCATGATGCCGGCGATCACCGGAATGCTGATGTTGGCTTTCGCACAGCGCTCGATGAAATCGAAATAGGCGTCGGCGACAAAGAAATACTGGGTGATCGCGGCATGGGCACCGGCATCGACCTTGCGCCGGAAGGCATCGAAATCGGTTTCCGGGTTCCGTGCCTGCGGGTGCATCTCGGGATAGGCGGCTACTTCGAGTTGGAAAGCGTCGCCATGCCGTTCGCGAATGAACGACACCAGTTCGTTGGCGTAATGGAAGTCACCGGGCGCGCCCGTGCCCATCGCCGTTGCCGGCAGGTCGCCGCGCAAGGCGACGATGCGCTTCACGCCAGCCGCTTTGTAGCGATCCAGCAGGGTGGCAATCTTGTCGCGCGATGAGCCGACACAGGTCAGATGTGGCGCGGCTTCGATGCCGGTCCTTTCGACGACCTTGACCACGGTGTCGTAGGTGCCGTCCTGATCGGAACCGCCAGCACCGTAGGTCACCGAGAAATACTTGGGTTGCACCGCTGCCAGTGCAGCGGCGATGTTCGGCAGTTTCCCTACACCTTCAGGGGTGCGTGGCGGGAACAGCTCGAAGGAGAATTGGGCGAGTTCAGCGGCCATGAAAAGCATCCTGTCTGTCGCGGACAGCAAAAAGGGGCAGTCGCCCGCCCCTCGAAATCTGCAACCGACCGGATTGAGCGACGCGCAGGCGTTCGCTCGAATCCGGTCAGTTATTCCGGCGGCAAGCGCCGTCCGGAATGACGCTTAGTAGCGGTAATGATCCGGCTTGTACGGGCCTTCCACCGGCACGCCCAGGTACTCGGCCTGTGCAGCGGTCAGCTTGGTCAGCTTGACGCCGATCTGCTCCAGATGCAGTGCGGCCACTTCTTCGTCGAGCTTCTTCGGCAGGCGATAGACGGTCTTTTCGTAGATGTCCTTGTTCTTCCAGAGGTCCATTGCGGCCAGGGTCTGGTTGGAGAACGAGTTCGACATCACGAACGCCGGGTGGCCGTGGGCGCAGCCGAGGTTGATCAGACGGCCTTCGGCAAGGATGTAGATGCTCTTGCCCGAGTCCGGGAAGGTGTAGCGATCGGTCTGCGGCTTGATCTGGTCGCGCACCGCGCCCGAGGTGTTCAGGCGGTCCATCTGGATTTCGTTGTCGAAGTGGCCGATGTTGCAGACTAGGGCGTTGTTCTTCATCGCCTGCATGTGCTCAAGCGTGATGATGTCCTTGTTGCCCGTGGTGGTGACGTAGATATCGGCAAAGCCGAGCACGTCTTCGATGGTCTTGACTTCAAAACCTTCCATCGCCGCCTGCAGGGCATTGATCGGGTCAATTTCGGCGACGATCACGCGGGCACCGAGGCCGCGCAGGCTGAATGCCGAACCCTTGCCCACATCGCCGTAACCTGCCACGAAAGCGACCTTGCCGGCGATCATCAGATCAGTGGCGCGCTTGATGCCGTCCGCCAGCGATTCGCGGCAGCCGTAGAGGTTGTCGAACTTGGACTTGGTGACCGAGTCGTTGACGTTGATCGCCGGCACCAGCAGCTTGCCGGTTTCCATCATCTGGTAGAGGCGGTGCACGCCGGTGGTGGTTTCTTCGGCAACACCCTTCCAGTCCTTGACCACGCGGGTCCAGAAGCCCGGGCGTTCCTTGGCGACCTTCTTCAGCAGGTTCTTGATCACCTGCACTTCATGGTTGTCCGACGGGGTGTTGACCCAGTCCGAACCCTGTTCCAGCTCGTAGCCCTTGTGGATCAGCAGGGTCACGTCGCCGCCGTCGTCCACCACCAGCTCCGGGCCGGTCAAGGTGCCGTCCGGCAGGGTGTGGGTGACGCAGTCCATGGTCAGGTCCCAGTATTCCTCCAGCGTCTCGCCCTTCCAGGCGAACACCGGGGTGCCGGCAGCGGCCACGGCGGCAGCGGCGTCATCCTGGGTGGAAAAGATGTTGCAGGTCGCCCAGCGCACCGAGGCGCCGAGGTGGCCGAGGGTTTCCAGCAGCACGGCCGTTTCCTTGGTCATGTGCAGGGAGCCGGTCAGGCGCACGCCCTTCAGCGGCTGCAGCGGCGCGTACTTGGCGCGGATCGACATCAGGCCGGGCATTTCTTCTTCGGCCATGCGGATGCGCTTGCGGCCGAATTCGGCGAGCGAGATGTCGCGCACCTTGAAATCGGAGAAGGGGACGACGGGTTTCAGGACAGCGTTCATGAGCATCGCTCCAGTGTTGTGATCGTTTGGAACGGGCGCCGTTTGGAATGCCACCGGTGAGCCTGGCCGTCATCGCATGGCGACGGTCGCAGCGCCCCTCACCGGGCGTGCGGCGGAGTATATCCGCCTATGCGGATAAAGAGATAGACCGTCAATCCGGCGTACGGAGCCCACTGCAAGGCCGAAAAACACAAGCCTCAAGACGTTCAACGCAAAGGGCGCAAAGAATAAAGATGAAGCAAAGGACGCAAAGAAAAGCAAAAGAAGGTCAACCAAAAATTTCTTTGCGTCCTTTCTGTTTCCTTTGCGCCTTTGCGTTTAACGGTTTTGTTGGCCCGGCGTGATTCCCACCGCCGAACTCGGCACCGCTCTTGCTGGCGGTCAAGGCATGGACGACACCAACCCGCAAGCCAGCACCGACCCCCGAGCCGCCCGCAACGCCGCCGACGCGCCGCTGCGCGAGAACGTGCGCCGCATTGGCGCGACGGTCGGCGAGATGCTCGCCGAGCAGCAGGGCCCGGCCTTTCTCGACGGTGTCGAAACCGTGCGGACCACGGCGATCCGCCGCCGCGAAGGTTCGGCGACAGCGCAGGAACTGTCGACCCTGCTGTCCGGCCTGCCGGTGGTGCAGGCCGAATGGCTGACCCGGGCGTTCTCCACTTATTTTCAGGGCGTCAACATCGCCGAGCGCGTGCACCGCATTCGCCGCCGTCGCGATTACGAACGCGCCGGGGCCGGGGCGCAGCCGGATTCGCTGCTGCATGCGCTGAGCCAGCTCAAAGCCGCCGGCGTCAGCGCCCGCGAACTGCTGCTGTGGCTGAACCGGCTCGATGTCGAACCGGTGTTCACGGCCCATCCGACCGAAGCGGTGCGCGGCTCGATCCTGGAAAAGGAGCAGCAGATCGTCCGCTGCCTGGTCAACGAATTCGATCCCAGCCTGACGCCGCCGGAACGCGCCGCCGACTGGGGCCGGCTACGGATGTCGCTGACCGCGAGCTGGCAGACCCGCGAAACCGCCGCCGCCCGCCCGACCGTGCAGGACGAGTGCGACCACGTCGGCTTCTATCTGGGGGGCGCGATCTACAACATCGTGCCGGCCTTCTTCGAAGCTTTCGAGGACGCCATCCGTGCCGTCTACGGCACCGAAGTCGAGATGCCGCGCATCCTGCGCTTCGGCTCCTGGGTCGGTGGCGACATGGACGGCAACCCGAACGTCGGTGCCGACACCATCGCCGACACGCTGCGCAGCCAGCGCGCCCGGATTCTGGAGCGCTACGCGGCGGAAGTCGGCGAACTGTCCGACACCTTGAGCCAGACGGCGGACCGGGTCGATGTCGCGGGCGAGATGATTCGCCGCATCGGTGCTTACAAAGTCCTGCTGCCGGAAGCCGGTGCGGCGCTCAAGCCGCGTCATGCCGACATGCCCTACCGCCTGTTCCTGAGCCTGGTTCGTGCCCGTCTGCGCGCGACCGCGCGCGATGCCGACGGCGGCTACGAGAATGCGGAAAGTTTCCGGGCCGACATCGAACTGGTTGCCGAAAGCCTGCTCGCCGGCAAGGGCCTGAATGCCGGCTGGTACTCGGTGCGCCGCCTGCTCTGGCGGGTGCGGATCTTCGGCTTTCACCTGGCGCGGCTCGATTGCCGGCAGGATTCGCGGGTGCACTCGAAAGCCATCGCCGCGCTGATCGGCGATGCCGGCTGGCCAGAGCTCGATGGTGATGCGCAGGCCGACAGCGTTCGCGCCCATGCCGGTGGTTCGGCGGCGTTCGCCGCGTCAGACGACCCGGTCGCTGTCCGTTGTGCGGCGGTTTTCACCACGCTGGCTGACTCGATCCAGCGCTACGGCGCGGAAGCGACCGGCCTGTACATCATCTCGATGGCGCAGCGCGCCGCCGATGTGCTGGCCGTGCTGGCATTGGCCCGCCACGGCGGCTTGGTCGATGCGCTCGGTCAGGTGCCGCTCGATATCGCGCCGCTGTTCGAGACCGTCGATGACTTGCGCGCCGGCCCCGACACCCTGCGTGCCCTGTTCGCCGATCCGGTCTACCGCGCCCATCTCGCCGCCCGGGGCGATCGGCAGGCGGTGATGCTCGGCTACTCCGACAGCGGCAAGGACGGCGGCACGGTGGCTTCGCGTTGGGGCCTGCAACGCGCTCAGGTCGAACTGCTGGAAGCCGCACAGGCGTTCGGCATCAAGCTCAAGTTCTTCCACGGTCGCGGCGGCTCGGCCAGCCGTGGCGGCGGCAAGATCACACCGGCGCTGATGTCGTCACCGCGCGGCTCGGTTGCCGGTTCCTTGCGCGTCACCGAGCAGGGCGAGGTCATCCACCGCAAGTACGGCATCCGCGCGCTGGCGCTGCGCAGCCTCGAACAGATGGTCGGCGCGACCTTGCGTGCTTCCCTTCGTCCGCGTGTACCGGAAGCCCGCGAAGCCGAATGGCGTGAAGCGATGACCGCGATCTCCGCGCACAGCCGCACGGCCTATCGCGCGTTTGTCGACGCCCCGGACTTCGTCGACTACTTCCGCACCGCCACGCCGATCGACGTGATCGAAAAGATGACCTTGGGCTCACGGCCCAGCCGACGCGGCACCATGGTCGGCGTCGAAAGCCTGCGGGCGATTCCCTGGGTGTTCGCCTGGACCCAGTGCCGCTCCGGCATCACCGCCTGGTACGGCATGGGCGCAGGGCTGGAGCGCGCTGCCCAGGAATTCGGCGAAGAGCGCCTGTTCCAGATGGCCCGCGACTGGGCGTTCTTCCGGGTCATGCTCGACGACACCGACATGATCCTCGCCAAGTGCGATCTCGACATCGCCGAGCGCTTCTCGCGCCTGTCCGGCGGCCTGCATGCCCGGTTCTTCCCGATGATCGCCGCCGAATTCGAGCGCACCCGCCACTGGGTGCTGAAACTGCGCGGCGAGGAAACCCTGCTGGCCAGCGAGCCCCGGCTCGCCGAATCGATCCGCGTCCGCAACCCTTACGTCGACCCGATCAGCTTCCTTCAGGTCGACCTGCTCGCCCGCTGGCGTGCCTCGGGTTCATCGGACGAGGCCTTGATGAATGCACTGGTTGCGACGGTCAATGGGGTTGCGCAGGGGTTGCAGAACACGGGGTGAGGCCAGGCACACTCGCTCAGGCAGCGCGTCTCGAAACGCGCTGATTGAGCAAGCTTTCCGCCGGAATATTGAAGGTCTTGTTCAGCGCCTGAATCATCCGGAGGGTGAGCGGACGCCGCCGCGCCAGCACTTCATAGACGCGATTCTTGCGGCCGATCGCGGGAACCAGGTCGTCGACGGTGAGCCCCTGCTGCTCCATGCGGAACTTGATCGCCTCGACCGCGTCGGGCAGATCCATCGGGAAATGCGTGCGCTCGTGGGCTTCGACCAGGGTGACCAGCACATCGAGCCGGTCGCCAGCTTCACTGCCGGCGGGTGCGGTCATCAGCGTTTCGATCTCGCGCAGGGTATGGCGATAGTCGGCTTCGGTCTTGATCGGACGAATATCCATGGCGCTCTCAAATGGTCTGTACGTCGATCTGATCGTACTGTCGGTGGCTGCCGATGAAGCGGATGTAGACCACCCGATACGGGTAGTTGATCCAGACGATCAGCCGATACTTGTTGCCTGCGATGTTGAACACGACACGTCCATCTTTCAGGACGCTGGCACTTCCAAACTGCTGCTTCACTTCGTTGGGCGTGGACCAGTCGGCCATCAGCGTTTCGCGATACCAGGCCATGGTCGGCTCCTCGGCATCGTGGTACTCCGGCTTGCCGGTCCAGAAGGCTTTCAGGGTGGACACGGCGATGATTCGCATGGCCGCAGCCTAGTCCCATTCGGGGACTTGATCAATCCTTGCGCGGTTGAGCCCTGCTCCGTGCCGGTCATTGCGAACCCATCCACGGGACGATGCGTGTACGGGAACCGCCGCCAGTGACGCCTGCCGCCAACAGGTTCAATCTCTGCCCTGCGGCCGTGCGCTGCTGCTCGCCACGGCTGACAAGACCAAAACGACAAGTCGTGTTCGAGAGAGAGGAGAGCGCCATGAGTGCAGTTGCCGCTGCGGCCCCCGTTGTGTCACGCGAGCCTGTCGATGCCGTGCCGCTGGCCAGCATCGATGTGTCCCATCCCGATCTCTGGGCGAATGACAGCCACTGGCCGTTGTTCGCCCGGCTGCGCCGCGAAGATCCAGTGCACTACTGCGCGAACAGCCTGTTCGGGCCGTATTGGTCGGTCACCAAGTTCAAGGACATCATGACTGTCGAGACGCACCCGGAGATCTATTCATCCGCGTTCAGTCACGGCGGCATCACGATCTTCGATACCAATAAAGTCGCGACCCTGCCGATGTTCATCGCCATGGACCCGCCGATCCACGACGAGAAGCGCAAGGTGGTGCAGCCGATCGTCGCCCCGGACAATCTGGCGCGGATGGAAGCGCTGATCCGCAGCCGCACGGCGGCGGCACTCGATCAACTGCCGGTTGGCGAGACCTTCGACTGGGTCGAGCGGGTGTCGGTCAACCTGACCACGCAGATGCTCGCCACCCTGTTCGATTTCCCGTTCGAGGATCGCGACAAGCTGCCGTTCTGGTCCGATCTGGCGACCACCATTCCCGGCCCCGGCGGCATCGTCGAGACCGAGGAAGAGCGGATGCGCCTGCTCGGCGAATGCGCGATGTACTTCACGAAGCTGTGGAACGAGCGCGTCAACGCCGCCCCCGGCAACGATCTGCTGTCGATGATGGCGCACGATCCGCGCACTCGGTCGATGACCCCGGAAGAGTTCCTCGGCAACCTGATGCTGTTGATCGTCGGCGGCAACGACACCACCCGCAATTCGATGACCGGCGGCGTCATTGCCCTGCACGAGAACCCGGCCGAGTACGCCAAGCTGTGCGCGGACCCGTCGATCATCGGCACGTCGATGATTTCGGAAATCATCCGCTGGCAGACCCCGCTGGCCCACATGCGCCGCACGGCGGCGGCCGATACCGAGCTTGGCGGCAAGCAGATCAAGGCGGGCGAAAAGGTGATCATGTGGTACGTCTCCGGCAATCGCGATCCGGAGGCGATCGACCAGCCAGACCGCTTCATCGCTGATCGTCCGCGTGCCCGCCAGCACCTGTCGTTCGGCTTCGGCGTGCATCGCTGCGTCGGCAACCGGCTGGCCGAACTGCAACTGAAGATCCTCTGGGAAGAACTGCTGGCGCGCTGGCCGCGACCGGGGCAGATCGAGGTGATGGGCGCGCCACGCCGGGTGGCGTCACCGTTCGTGAAGGGCTACGAATCGCTGCCGGTGCGGATCCATCGCTGATCCGTGCCGCCATCACGCCCAACCGATCTCACTCCTTAGAACTCCTTACGCCATGTCCAAGATCATCTTCATCGCCCACGACGGCAGCCTCCGCGAAGTTCCCGGCACCGACGGCGAAACCCTGATGGAAGCCGCGATCGGCAACCGCGTGCCCGGCATCGACGCCGACTGCGGCGGCAGCTGCGCCTGCGCCACTTGCCACGTCACCATCCTCGAACCCTGGCTGTCGAAACTGACGCCGATGGGCAAGGACGAGCGAGCCATGCTCGAAGCGGTGTCCGACCCGGAACCGACGTCGCGGCTGGCCTGCCAGCTTCGTTTCGACGCCGCGCTCGACGGCATCGAGGTGCGGACGCCGGCCAGTCAGCACTGAGCGGCGTCCGTCGCACTCACCGGCGCGTCGGGCGGGCCGCGCCGAACCGACTTCGACGCCAGCGCTGGAAGCCGGCGTCTTCGCGGACGGCATCGAACGCGGGATGGTCATCGATGTCGTCGACATCCGTGAGTTCGCCGAGCAGCACGGCAAGCTCCAGCGCTGCGACGGCGGCTTCTGTATGTCCCAACGCGGCTTCTGCCGCGGCGCGTGCCAGCGTGAGTGTGGCCGCTGATCGGCTCGTCGCGCGTCGGTCGAGTTGCTTGAGCAGGCGGCGGGCAACCCGCTGCATCGCGCGTTGCCGTGCTTCGGGGCTCGTGCCGGCACCCGCAAAGCGGAGGTCGATCAGCGCCCGGGCGGTGCGGACGCCGTCTGCGTTGGCGTCTGCCGCGCGCTGTGCTTCGGCGATGTACGCCAGCGCGGCGGCCCGTGCGTCGGAGGCGGCCGCAGCATCGCTGGTAGCGAGGGCATCCGCCTGATCGGCATGGACCCACGCGAGGCAGCTCAGCGAAAACGATTTGTCGGGGCGCAGCGCCAGCGACTTCTGATGGTGCGCGATGGCCTGCTGCCAGAGGTCGTCGGCAGCGGTCCCGGTCGCCAGCCGCGCCTCGATGGCACAGACGTTGCCCCACTGCGTGTGCGCGGCGTGATGCGTCGGATGGATCCGCAGCGCCCGCTCGCAGCAGCGGATCACCTCGGCGCGCAGTGTCACGGGTTCTGCGGCAGCGGCATTGCGCCAGGTCAGCGCAAGGCCCGCCAGCGCGTACGCGGCGTCGTTCCAGGCCCAGGCATGGCGAGGATTGCGTCGTGCGGCTTCGAGGAAGCCGTCGGCGGCGCGCCGCCACAGCGCGCGGCTGCTGGCGGCGCGCGGGTTCAACTCATTTTCTGCGCCCTCGCAGACCTGCTGCGCGTACGAATAGCAATCGCCGGCGCCAATGGCGGGCAGCGGCAGACGCAGCAGCGAACGATAGCGACGCGAGGCCAGCCGGCGCAGGCGCAATGCGGACTGCGGGTCGACGGGCGCGAGCGCTTCCGCCTCGGCAATCGTGGCGCGCGCCAGCAGCACGGTTTGCCAACGGTCGTCCGGAACCTTGCGCTGCACACGTTGCCAGCAGTGCGTGGCGCGACGCCACCGTCGGCGCGCTTCCGGCAGATCGGTCGCTGCGATCAGCCGTGCTTGCAGCGCCAGCGTGTCGCCAAGGCTGCGCGCGTTGTCGTGGGCGTCTGGGGCCAGCACCAGTGCGGCGGCGTAGTGAGCTTCGGCAGACAGCAGCAGCGTCACGGCTCGCTTCGGGTCGATATCGGCCAGCGCCGTCGCTTCATCGAAACAGGCTGTGCCGAGATCGTGCTCGGCGATGTCGAGGGTCGGGTCCAGCCGCAGCGCCAGCCGGTAATGACGCCGGGCGTCGTTCCACAGCCGGTGTGCGGCGCGGCGATCGTGTGCAAACGTCATCTCGGCGATGTGCAGCAGATCGTTGCCGCAATCGATGGCAGCCGTGGTGTCGCCGGGTTCCAGCCGCAACGCCCGTGCATGTCGATCCAGTGCGGTCGACCACAGCGCGAGCGCGGCGCGCGGTTCGTCGTCGGCAATGGCGCGGGCTTCTGCAGCCAATGCATCGCCGGCCCTTCCGGCAGCGGCGGCATAGGTCGGGTCGAGGCGCAGCGCTCGCGACAAGGACTTGGCCGCCTGCGCCCAGTGTCGGCGTGCAGCGCGCAGATCGGCGTCTGCCAGCAGTGCAGCCAGTTCTGCATGGTCGCCCCCGAGGTTGTAAGCGGCGATCGCATAGCGTGGATCGAGCTGCGTTGCGACGGTGTGCAGCGCAATCGCTTCCTGTATCGCATGCATCGCCGCCGCTGGGTTGGCGGCCTTGAGTCCGCGGGCCTCGCTGGCGCGCAGGTTGCCGAGGTTGTTGTGGGTGACGGCGCAGCGAGGATCACGTTGCAGTTCACGCCGGTAATGGAATTCGGCGCGCTGTCGATGTCGCGTGGCAGCCCGAAGATCGCCGATGTCGTCGGCGTGTTTGCTGGCGAGTTGGTGCGCGTAGCCGACATTGAAAGCGGTGCCGCTCCAGTCCGGTGCCAGGCGGAGGATTGTTTCGCGCAGCCGTACGAGGGTGGGGAAGTCACCGCAGGCTTCGGCCTGATCGGCACGGGCGGATAACTGGTCAATGCGACGAGCTTTGGCGTCCGCAGCCGATGCGGACGTGGCGTGTTGCTGGGTCATCTGATGCTCCGGTGACGCCGGATCGCAGGATCGGCGTGAGGCAATGGCGAACGATCACGGCGCGAGGCGTCGTGAGGGCGGTCCCATCAACCGGAAATCAGGGTGCGGCGAACATGGCGGGCACCGGGTGGCGCGATGCAAGCAGAGGGCCGGGCGAGGTGGTTCGCATCACGCGGCGGTTCGGTACTGGAAAAACATGTCACGACAGTGCGCGGCGTGCATCCGCGACGCAAGCCGTTTGTTCGGGATGGATTCGCGAAAACGTGCGGCAGATCACGGAAGAACCCGGGTCCCTGACGACGAAAGCCGGCTCGCGCCGGCTTTCGTTCACTGCAACTGCGCTCGAATCCAGCGCTTACTTCATCTTCTTCGCCGCATCCTTCAGCTCATCGGCCTTGTCCGTCTTCTCCCACGAGAACGCGGTGAAGGTCTCGCCGTTCAGGGTGATGTCGTAGGGCTTGCGGCCGAAGTGGCCGTAGGCGGCGGTGGCCTGGTACATCGGGTGGATCAGATCCAGCATCTTGATGATGCCGCCCGGGCGCAGGTCGAAGTGGGCGCGGACCAGCTGTTCCAGCGCTTCGTCACTGATCTTGCCGGTGCCGAAGGAGGTCACGAAGATCGAGGTCGGTTCGGCGACGCCAATCGCGTACGACACCTGCACTTCGATCTTCGAGGCCAGACCGGCGGCGACCAGATTCTTGGCGACATAGCGCGCGGCATACGCGGCGCTGCGATCAACCTTCGACGGGTCCTTGCCCGAGAAGGCGCCGCCGCCATGACGGGCCCAGCCGCCGTAGCTGTCGACGATGATCTTGCGGCCGGTCAAGCCGCAGTCGCCGACCGGGCCGCCGATCACGAAGTTGCCGGTCGGGTTGATGTGGAACTTGGTGGCCTTCGAGATCCACTTTTCCGGGATCACCGGCTTGATGATGGCTTCCATGACCGCTTCGCGCAGGTCTTTCAGCTTGATGTCGGGGCTGTGCTGGGTCGACAGCACGACGGCGTCAACGCCGACGGCAACGCCGTTCTCGTAGCGCAGCGTGACCTGCGATTTCGCATCCGGGCGCAGCCAGGCGAGGCCGCCCTTCTTGGCCTTGCGGATCTTGGCCTGCTGCTCGACCAGGCGGTGCGAGTAGTAGATCGGGGCCGGCATCAGTTCCTTGGTTTCGTCGCAGGCGTAGCCGAACATCAGGCCCTGGTCGCCGGCACCGATGTCTTCAGCCGCCTTTTCCTTCTTCTTGGTACCGTCGACGCCCATGGCGATGTCGGGCGACTGCTTGCCGATGATGTTGAGGATGCCGCAGGTGGCACCGTCGAAGCCGACATCGGAGGAGTTGTAGCCGACGTCGATGATCACCTTGCGCACCAGCGCTTCAAGGTCGACCCAGGCGGAGGTGGTGACTTCACCGGCGACGATGGCAACGCCGGTCTTGACCAGCGTTTCGCAGGCGACGCGAGCGCGCTTGTCCTGGGCCAGGATGGCGTCGAGGACGGCGTCGGAGATCTGGTCCGCGAGCTTGTCCGGGTGGCCTTCGGAAACGGACTCGGACGTGAAGAGATAGCTGCTCGTGGCTTTGGTCACTGCGGGTTCCTCGTGTGATCGGGTTATGCGGATAAGCGGATAGGGTAAAGCATGGTTCCCGGCGATGCACCTGCCGGACCGCGGCGCTTGGCTGGCTACAATGCCGCGCGTCGCTCAAGCACGCCAGCCTTCACGCAACCGGAGACAACCGATGGCCCAGACTCCGTCGACGATGCTGCCGCTCGGCACCATCGCCCCGCCGTTTTCGCTGCCCGACACTGTCAGCGGCGCGACCTTGTCGCTTGCCGAGCTCAAATCGCCGCAGGCGACGGTGGTGATGTTCATCTGCAACCACTGCCCCTACGTGATTCATCTGCGTGCGGGGCTTTCGCAACTGGCGCGCGACTACCAGCCGCGCGGCGTCGCCTTCATCGCCATTTCCAGCAACGATGTCGAGCATTACCCGCAGGATGCGCCGGACCTGATGCGCGCTTTCGCCCAGACCTCGGGCTTCGGCTTTCCTTATCTGTATGACCAGTCGCAGGACGTGGCGCGGGCGTATCAAGCTGCCTGCACACCGGATTTCTTCGTTTTCGATGGCGCGCTGACCCTGGCCTATCGCGGTCAATTCGATGATGCGCGGCCCGGCAACGGCCGCCCGGTGACCGGGGCAGCGATGCGTGCTGCGCTGGATGCGCTGCTGGCGGGCGGCGCGGTCAGCGAAGACCAGGTTCCCAGCGTGGGCTGCAACATCAAATGGAAGCGCGCGTAATGCGCGCCGGCAACCGGACATGCAGATGAATCCCGACGAATCGACGTTGCAATGCGACTACGTGGTACTGGGCGGCGGCAGCGGCGGCATCGCTTCGGCGCGCCGCGCGGCCCAATACGGTGCGAAGGTGGTGCTGATCGAGCCCGGGCGGCTGGGCGGCACCTGTGTGAATGTCGGCTGCGTGCCGAAAAAACTGATGTGGCATGCCGCGCAGATCGCCGGAACCTTGCACGAAGCGAGCGGCTACGGCTTCGACATCAGCGCCCATGATCACGACTGGCCGCGCCTCGTCGAGCGCCGCGAAGCCTATGTGCGGCGGCTGAACGGCATCTATCGCGACGGCTTGCAGAAGGATCGCGTGCAGGTGCTCGAAGGCTACGGCCGGATCATGGCCGATGGCAGCGTGGCCTGCGGCGATATCCGGATCGCCGCCCGGCATGTGTTGATTGCCACCGGCGGCAAGCCGCAGCCGCCCAGCCTGCCGGGGGCCGAACTGGGCATCGACTCGAACGGCTTTTTCGCGCTGCGGGAACGGCCGGCGTCGGTGGTGGTGGTCGGCGGCGGTTACATCGCGGTGGAACTGGCAGGCGTGCTGCGCGCACTCGGCAGCGACGTGACGCTGCTGGTGCGCGGGCCGCGCCTGCTCGGCAGTTTCGACGCCATGCTCGGCGATGAATTGCGGGAAGCCCTGAGCCATCAGGGCGTGAAGCTGCGCTTCGGCTGTCAGGTCGCGAAAGTCGAGCGGGATGCCGCGCTGCTGCGCATCACCCTGGACGATGGCCAGACGGTGAGCAGCGAAAGCCTGATCTGGGCGACCGGCCGTCAGGCCAATACCGAAGGCCTGGGGCTGGCGGCTGCCGGAATCGCGCTGGATGACCGGGGCCAGATCGTGGTCGATGAATGGCAGGACACGACGCGCGCGCGCGTCCATGCGGTTGGCGATGTCTGCGGCCATGTGGCGCTGACGCCGGTGGCGATCGCGGCCGGCCGGCGGCTGTCGGATCGCCTGTTCGGCGGCATGGCCGAGCGCCGGCTCGACTACACGAATATCCCCAGCGTGGTGTTCAGCCATCCGCCGATCGGCACCGTCGGCATCGGCGAGGCCGAGGCCATCCAGCGTCATGGTGCCGACGCGGTGAAGGTCTACCGCAGCCGCTTCAAGGCCCTGTATTACGGCTTGCTGGACGTGAAACAGGACACCGCGATGAAGCTGGTCTGCGTTGGGCCACAGGAGCGCGTGGTGGGCGTTCACGTCATCGGCATGGGGGCTGACGAGATGGTGCAGGGCTTTGCCGTGGCGGTCCGGATGGGGGCCACCAAGCGTGACTTCGACGACACGGTGGCCATCCATCCGAGCAGCGCCGAAGAGCTGGTGACCATGCGCTGAAGCAGGACGGCGCGGGTCTTGCGTTCAATTGCGGAATGCCGGTCAAAACCGAAAAACTTTCGCCAAACGAATGGTTTATGAAGTTTTGATGGCAGGGGACGCTTGCTTGCTAATGGCGACGGCACCTCAGTAGTATTCGCGCTTCCCCAGTACGCCGCCGGTGTTGGTGCATCTTTTGCAGGCACCTCACCAGTCGTTTTCGGCGCATCAGAAATTCATTTACGGAGTACCTCCCGTGGCAGCCAGTCTCATCAATTTTGCGGCCGAGGCCGCCGGTGCGATCAACCCGGCCGACCTGTCGATCATGACCCTGGTCTCGCACGCTGACCCGGTGGTCAAGGGCGTGCTGATCATCCTGGTGTTCTTCTCCATGTGGTGCTGGACGGTGATGTTCGAGAAGTTCATCGCCATGGCCAAGGCGAACAGCGCCATCGGCCGTCTCGAAGACAAGGTCGAGACCGGCACCCTCGAAGACATGATCAATTACGAGGACGAGAAGAAGCATCCGCTGGCGCTGGTCGTCGAGGCCGGCAACGTCGAGTGGCGCGAAGGCTCGGGCGAACATGCGCATGAAGCGCTGCACGAGGTCCGTGACCGCATCGAGCACGCCATGCGTCTCGAACTCTCCAACGAAATCCGTCGCCTCAACAAGGGCTTGCCATTCCTGGCAACGGTGGGTTCAGCGGCACCCTTCATCGGCCTGTTCGGCACCGTGTGGGGCATCATGAACACCTTCACCAGCATCGGTGCCAATCGCGACACCTCGCTGGCCACGGTGGCCCCGGGTATCGCCGAAGCGTTGATCGCCACCGGCATCGGCCTTGCCGCCGCCATCCCGGCGATCATGGCCTACAACAAGCTGTCGACCGACATGGGTCGCTACTCGGGCCGTGTCGGCACCGTGGTGGGCATCTACGCCGGCCGTCTGGCCAAGCGTTTCGCCCCGGCCGGCAAGAGCTGATCCCGTGGGCCTGAACGTCAAGGTCTCTTCCGGGGACGGCGAAGAAGGCGAAATGCCGCCGGTTGCGGAGATCAACATCACGCCGATGGTTGACGTGATGCTGGTGCTCCTGATCATCTTCATGGTCACCGCGCCCCTGATGCTGCCGCAATTGCCGATCACGCTGCCCCGCGCCTCGCTCGACGAGATGGGCAAGCCGCGTGATCCCCTCATCATCTCGATCGATACCGCGAACGAGTACTTCATCAACAACGGCCCGCTGACCCAGCAGGTGCCCTTCGAACAGCTGGGTCAGGCCATGCGCGCGATTTCCGCGAAGCAGGCTGACAACCTCGTCTACATCCGCTCCGACAAGGGCGTGGAGTACGGCAAGGTGGTCGAACTGATCAGCCTCGTGGGCGCCTCCGGGTTCTACAAGGTCTCGTTGATGGCCGAAGCCCAGCAGTGATGGGCTGGAGCTATACCCAGTGAGCAATCCCTCCAAGAAGGCCAAACAGGGCTGGAGCACGGGGCTGGTCGTTTCGATCATCTTCCACGGTACGTTGATCCTGTTCCTGATCAATCTGGTGCGACCGACCGTCAACGTCGCGCCTACGCCGAAGAAGCAAGTGATCGTCGAACTGGCACCGCCGCCGCCGGAAACGGTTGCCACGGCAGTGGATGGTCCGCCGGATATCCCGTCAGTTCCGCCTTCGCCGCCGCCAGCACCGCCGGCACCGCCTGCGCCACCGGCGCGTGTGGTCGGTACCGGCGTGCCGACGTCGTACTACAACACGCTGCAGGGCGTGATCCAGCAGAACGTGCAGTACCCCGCCAAATCCTTGCGCAACGAGGAAGAGGGGGTGTGCAAGCTGCGGGTCCGCATCGACCGCGATGGCAACATCCTGGACGTCGTGTTGATCAACAAGTCGGGGTTCACCGAACTCGACAAGGAAGCGCGCAATGTGTTCGGCCGCATCGGCAAGTTCCCGCCGGTGCCCTCGCAGGTCAGCCCGGAATTCACCGAATTCCTGGTCGAACTGCCGATCAACTTCACGCTTTCCGGCGGTTAAAAGCCGAAATCTGTCTTCAGATGTCGTTATCTGCGTTCAAAAAGCGGAGTTGGCCTGGCCAGCTCCGCTTTTTTCATTGCGGGTAGAATTGCCGCGCTTTCCCGGCCGGCCAAACCGCGCTGGACTGCCGATGCCCCGCTGACCGCCCTGCGGACATCGTCGATCACACGAGGCGAATCACCGACCCGAGAGGAAGATCATGGCTGTGAAAGTTGGCATCAACGGTTTTGGCCGCATCGGCCGCAATGTGCTGCGCGCCGCCGTCCAGAACTTCAGCGACATCGAAATCGTCGCGATCAATGACCTGCTCGAGCCGGATTACCTCGCCTACATGCTCCGCTACGACTCGGTCCACGGCCGTTTCAAGGGCGACGTGTCGATCGAAGGCGGTGCGCTGATCGTCAACGGCAAGAAGATCCGCCTGACCCAGGAACGCGATCCGGCCAACTTGAAGTGGAACGAAGTCGGCGCCGACGTCGTCATCGAATCCACCGGCCTGTTCCTCGACAAGATCACCGCCCAGAAGCATCTCGACGCCGGTGCGCCGAAGGTGGTGCTGTCGGCACCGAGCAAAGATGACACCCCGATGTTCGTCTACGGCGTCAACCACAAGACCTACGCCGGTCAGGCGGTGATCTCGAACGCTTCCTGCACCACCAACTGCCTGGCGCCGCTGGCCAAGGTCATCCACGACAAGTGGGGCATCAAGCGCGGCCTGATGACCACCGTGCACGCCGCCACGGCGACCCAGAAGACGGTTGACGGGCCGAGCAACAAGGACTGGCGCGGCGGCCGCGGCATTCTGGAAAACATCATTCCGTCGTCGACCGGCGCTGCCAAGGCCGTTGGCGTGGTGATTCCGGAACTGAACAAGAAGCTGACCGGCATGGCCTTCCGGGTGCCGACTTCGGATGTTTCCGTCGTCGACCTGACCGCCGAACTGCTGACCCCGGCGACGATGGCCGAGATCTGCGCCGAAATGAAGGCGCAGAGCGAAGGTGCGCTGAAGGGCATCCTCGGCTACACCGAAGACAAGGTCGTGGCGACCGATTTCCGCGGCGAAACCTGCACCTCGGTGTTCGACGCCGAAGCCAGCATCGCGCTGGACCCGACCTTCGTGAAGCTGGTGAGCTGGTACGACAACGAGTGGGGCTACTCGAACAAGTGCCTGGAAATGGCGCGCGTGGTGGCGGGACGCTGAAGCCAGGCTTGAATAGCTGAAGGCGATCTCACGCAGAGAACGCAAAGAACGCGGAGAAAGGCTGGAAGCCCGTTCTTGCAAGGCACACCGATATCCGGTGAGACAGTTTGAAATCGTGATGAAGCTTTTTCGCACGAAGTACACGAAGGCCACAAAGGGAGTAGCGAACTTGCGTGATCGGTTCGTTTTTCTTCGTGTTCTTGGTGTGCTTCGTGCGGAATCGCCGTTGCTGGTCTCCGCGTTCTTTGCGTTCTCCGCGTGAGATCGCTTTTGCGTAACAACCTGAGTGCTGTCATGAAATTCAAGAAGCTTGCTGATCTCGATCTTGCCAACCAGCGCGTGTTCATCCGCGCCGATCTCAACGTGCCGCAGGACGACGCCGGCAACATCACCGAAGACACCCGCGTTCGCGCCTCGATTCCCGGCATCCGGCTTGCGTTGTCGAAAGGTGCGGCAGTGATGGTCACCTCGCATCTCGGCCGTCCGACCGAAGGCGAGTTCAAGCCCGCCGACACCCTGGCGCCGATCGCGGCGCGCATGAGCGAACTGCTGGGCCAGCCGGTCAAGCTGGTCCAGAACTGGGTCGACGGCGGCTTCACCGTCAATCCGGGCGACGTGGTGCTGCTCGAAAACTGCCGCTGCAACAAGGGCGAAAAGAAGAACAGCGATGAGCTGGCCGAAAAGATGGCCAAGCTCTGCGATGTTTACGTCAACGATGCCTTCGGCACCTCGCATCGCGCCGAAGCCACGACCCACGCGCTGGCCTTGAAGGCGAAGGTCGCCTGCGCCGGCCCGCTGGTGGCAGCCGAACTGGAAGCGCTCGGTGCCGCACTCGGCAATCCGAAGCGGCCGCTGGTGGCGATCGTCGGCGGTTCCAAGGTGTCGACCAAGCTGACGATTCTCGACGCCCTCGCCGACAAGGTCGATCAGCTGGTCGTCGGCGGCGGCATCGCCAACACCTTCATGCTCGCGGCGGGTCTTTCGATCGGCAAATCGCTGGCCGAAGCCGATCTGGTGCCGGAAGCCAAGCGGATCATCGACAAGCTCAAGGCGCGCGGCGCTTCGGTGCCGATTCCGACCGACGTGGTCTGCGCCAAGGCCTTCTCGCCGACGGCGGAAGCCACGGTCAAGAAGGCGACCGATGTCGCAGCCGACGACCTGATTCTCGACATCGGCCCGGACACCGCGAAGCGGCTGGCCGAGATCATGGTCAGCGCCGGCACCATCGTCTGGAATGGCCCGCTCGGCGTTTTCGAGTTCGATCAGTTCGCCAATGGCACGAAGGTGCTGGCGGCCGCGATTGCCGAATCCAGCGCCATGTCGATTGCCGGCGGTGGTGACACGGTGGCGGCGATCGCCAAGTTCGGGATCGGCGAACAGGTCGGGTATATCTCGACGGCCGGTGGCGCTTTCCTGGAATTCCTCGAAGGCAAGACCTTGCCGGCGGTGGCTGCACTCGAAGCCCGCGCCGACGGCTGATTCGCCTGCGGACAAGGAAAAGGCGGCGACCGGGGTCCCGGTCGCCGCCTTTTTTACAGCTCGAAGCTGCTTATTTCTTCGCTGGTGCTGCGAACTTGGTGTTGATCTCGGCGATGTAGGCATTCGCTTCGGCAACGGCCTTGTTGGCGACATCGGCGTGCGCGTTGGCCGCCGTGGTGTGGACGGTCACGTAGTTCTTCATGCAGGCCTGATAGTTGTTCAGGGCGTCATTGAACTGATCGGCCTCGATCTGGGTGGCGAAGGCCTTGGATACCGGCGGTTGCACGCAGGCGTGCGCGGTCGGTGCCGGTTCCGCCGGTACTTCCGTGAACGGCGTGTACTCGATCAGATTGACCGGCGCGGCCGAGGTATCCGCCGCCTTCTTCTTGATCCGCGAGGCACTGTCGCTGGCTTGCGCGAACACGAGGGCCGGCACCAGCAGCGCGGCGAAAAGCAGCTTCTTCATGCGAGTTTCCTTGCCGCAGCGCGGCTTGCGAGGGGTCAGCCGTGATCCTAGCAAAGCCTTCGTCGGGGGAGCGCATCGGCCGTTCGGATAAACTCCTTTCTTTCCTTTCCCCACATTCCGGACCCGCTTCCATGCGCTTCGAAGGTACCCAGGATTACGTTTCCACCGATGACCTGACGCTTGCCGTCAACGCCGCCGTCACTCTCGAGCGGCCGCTGCTGATCAAGGGCGAGCCCGGCACCGGCAAGACGAGGCTGGCGATGGAAGTGGCGAACTCGCTGGGCATGCCTTACTTCGAATGGCATGTGAAATCGACCACCAAGGCCCAGCAGGGCCTGTACGAGTACGACGCGGTGTCGCGCCTGCGCGATTCGCAGCTTGGCGATTCCAAGGTCAAGGACATCGCCAACTACATCGTCAAGGGCAAGCTCTGGGAGTGCTTCGAATCGGACGTGCGGCCGCTGCTGCTGATCGACGAGATCGACAAGGCCGACATCGAATTCCCCAACGATCTGCTCCGCGAACTCGACCAGATGGAGTTCTACGTCTACGAGACCAAGCAGCTGGTGAAGGCGCGCAATCGCCCGGTGATCATCATCACCTCGAATAACGAGAAGGAGCTGCCGGACGCCTTCCTGCGCCGCTGCTTCTTCCACTACATCCGCTTCCCGGACAAGGACACGATGCAGAAGATCGTCGATGTCCATCACCCGGACATCAAGAAGAACCTGCTCAAGGAAGCGATGGAAGCCTTCTTCGGCCTGCGCGAACTGCCGGGCCTGAAGAAGAAGCCATCGACCTCCGAACTGCTCGACTGGCTGAAACTCTTGATGGCCGAAGACATCGACCCGGCCACGCTGCGCGAAACCAGCGTCAAGAAAAGCCTGCCGCCGCTGTATGGCGCGCTGCTCAAGAACGAGCAGGACGTGCATCTGTTCGAGCGCATCGCCTTCATGGCGCGGCGCAACTGATCGCAGCTCCGCCGCCGCTTGGATTCGCGGCATCCGTCCCCAGAGTTCGAGTCAGCGCAGTTGCGCTTTTCTGACCTGTCCCGGAGTGCCCGCATGTCCCGAATCCTTGCTGCTGTCAGTGTCGCGTTCACCCTGCTGCTGTCCGGCTGCGGCTACAACACGCTGCAATCGCAGGACGAGCAGATCAAATCGTCCTGGGCCGAGGTGCTGAACCAGTACCAGCGCCGCGCCGATCTGGTGCCGAACCTGGTCTCCACCGTCAAAGGCTTCGCGGAGCAGGAAAAGGACGTGCTGCTCGGCGTCACCGAGGCGCGCGCCAAGGTCGGCGGCATCAATGCCACGCCGGAACTGCTGAACGATCCGGCCGCGTTCCAGAAATTCACCCAGGCGCAGGGCGAACTCAGTGGTGCCTTGTCGCGCCTGCTGGTAGTCACCGAAAACTACCCGCAGCTCAAGTCCGACGGCCTGTTCCGCGATCTCCAGGCCCAGCTCGAAGGCACCGAGAACCGCATCACCGTGGCCCGCAAGCGCTACATCGACTCGGTGGCCAGCTACAACACCACGGTGCGCAGCTTCCCGTCGAACCTGACCGCGATGGTCACCGGCGCGAAAGTGAAGCCGAGCTTCGAGGTGGAGAACGAAAAGGCGATTTCCAGCGCGCCGAAGGTCGATTTCGGCAGCACGCCGGCACCCGCGCCTGCCCCAGCACCCTGATTGCCGACGGCGAATCCAGGTCGACATGGACAGATCCGGAGCACAAAGGCACAGAGAACAGCCAAGGCAAGGGCACAGAGAACGGCTTTTCTTCGTGTCCTTGCCTTTGACCTTCGTGCCTTCGTGCTCCGGAGCTTTTGATTTTCTCCGTCTCGCATGATGCGCCTGCGCCAAATGCTGCCCGCCTTGCTGGCCACGGCGATGCTGCTGGCCGGTTTCGGCCTGCGCGCCGAAGTGCCGGTGCCGCCGCTGACCGCAAGGGTCATCGACCAGACCGGCACCCTGACGCCAGCCGACACCGCCGCGCTGACCGCCAAACTGGCCGCGCTCGAAGCTGAAAAAGGCAGCCAGATCGCCGTGCTGCTGATGGCGACCACCGAGCCGGACACCATCGAGCAGTACGGCATTCGCGTCGCCGAATCCTGGAAGCTTGGCCGCAGGGGCGTCGATGACGGCGCGGTCTTGATCGTCGCCAAGGACGACCGGAAGCTGCGCATCGAAGTCGGCTACGGGCTGGAAGGTGCGCTGCCGGACGCGATCGCCAAACGCATCGTTCGCGAAGACATCGCACCGCGTTTCCGCAGCGGCGATTACCCGGGCGGCATCGCGGCCGGCGTCGACCGCATGATCGCCGTGGTCAACGGTGAAGCGCTGCCGCCGCCGAAAGCGCAGCGTGGCGCTTCCGGCTCATCGAAGCATCCGCCGTTCGAGTTGCTGTTCGTCGCCTTCTTCATGGTCTGGGGTGTGATGAGCGCGGTGAAGCGGGCGCTGGGCACCGGCATCGCTTCGCTCGGCGTCGGCGGCATCCTCGGCTTCGTCGGCTGGCTGGTGCTCGCTTCGCTGGCGGCGGGCGCGGTGATCGCCGTCGTTGCCGCGATCTTCGCCGCGATCGCCTGGAGCAGCGGCGGCGGACGTCGCGGTGGCGGCGGGTTCTACGGCGGCGGCGGTTTCGGAGGTGGTGGCGGCTTCGGCGGCGGTGGCGGATTCAGCGGCGGCGGTGGTGGTTTTGGCGGCGGCGGTGCCTCGGGAGACTGGTGACATGACCGACAAGCCGCATCCCCCGATCAATCCCGTCATTCGCTGGTTCCGCCATCTGTTCACCGGCACGCTGGCGGTACGCCGTGCGTTCCCGAAAGCGGTGATGGACCAGATCACCGATGCCGTTCGCGGCTGCGAAGGCCGTCATGCGGGCGAAATCCGCTTCGTGATCGAAGCCGTGCTCGAACCGCGCGAACTCTGGTCCGGCCTGACGCCGCGCGAACGCGCCATCGACGTGTTCTCGCGGCTCAAGGTCTGGGACACCGAGCACAACAATGGTGTCCTGATCTATCTGCTGTACGCCGACCATGCGGTGGAGATCGTTGCCGATCGCGGCGTCGGCAACGGCCGGGTCGATCCCGCCGAATGGCAGCTCGCCTGCACCCGCATGCGCGACCACTTCCGCGCCGGCCGCTATGCCGAAGGTGCGGTCGCCGGCATCGAGACCGTAGCCGAGGTGCTGGCGCGGCATGCCTCGGGGCGGGCTGACATCGGCAACGAGATGCCGGATGCGCCGGTGATCTTGCGTTAGTTATGAAGCGATTGATCCTCGCATTTGTCCTTTCGGCGTCGGCGGCTTTTTGCGCGCATGCGCAGACGATGCGCGCTGTTGGACACGTTGTTCTGGGTCATGAGGTTCAAACCTTCCAATCGTGCGGTTCTGATCAGATCTTTTGGGCAGAGGGTTCTTCGGCGGTCCTTGCGCCCATCCAACAGCTATCGGAAGCGCTTTTCGCAAGAACAGGGCGGCGGTATCAGCCAGTGTTCGTCGAAGCAAGGATTCGTTTGCTTCCGCGCGCGACAGACGGGTTCGCGGCCGACTACGCAGGTACGGCACAGTTGGTCTCGTTGGAGCGGGCGACGGAGTCCGCTCCTTTGCATTGCCTGCCTGCCCAATCAACGAATCAACGCGACCGCCCTGCCGCTGCCGGGTTCGAGCACTAACCTCGCGTTGGCACTTAATGAGTGCACCGCGCACGATCGGATCGTTGATGACTGCATCGCGGTGCTAGTATTTTCGGCGTGACCATCGAATCCATCCGTCGTGATGCCCTCGGGCTTTCGGTCGAGCAGCGCGCGGCGCTGGCGGCGGACCTGCTCGCGAGCCTGGATGCAGCGTCGGAAGACGAGGCGGAGATCGAGCAGCTCTGGCTGCAGGAAGCCGCACGCCGTGCCGACGAGGTTGATCGCGGTGTCGCCAGGCTGATCCCGGGCGATCTCGTGATGCGCGAGGCACAAGCGCTGTTGAAGTGATCTACGTCTTCACGGAGGCGGCGCGGGCCGAGCATCTGGACCATGTCGCCTGGTACGAAGAACGCCAGCCCGGCCTCGGCGCGCGATATCTCGGGGCGTTCGCGCTGGCCATGACGCGAATCTGCGAAGCACCGCACCGGCTGCGAATCGAGTATCCGCCGGACGTGCGCCGGTATCGGGTGCCGGGCTTCCCTTTCAATGTCCTGTTCCGTGAACGCGGCGATTGCATCGAAGTCCTGGCCGTTGCTCCGCATCGCCGGAGGCCCGGGTATTGGCGCAGTCCCTAGCGCAGCCTGCGGGTCACCCGGCAGCCGCCACATCGCCATCGACCACCCGCCACAAATACCAGCTCCCCACCGAGCGATAAGGTGCCCAGCGCGCCACCAGTGCCAGTGACGCGGCATCGTCGAGCTTCGCTCCGCCGTTGTGGAGCCGATTGAGGCCATTGCGCAGGCCGACGTCGCCGAGGGAAAAGAGGTCGAGGCGGTCGAGGGCGAAGATCAGGAACATTTCGGCAGTCCAGCGGCCGATGCCGGGCAGGGCGTCGAGCGTGTTGATCGCGGCTTCGTCGTCCATCTTCCTGAGCTTGGCGAAATCGAGCGTGCCGTTGGCTGCGGCTTCAGCGAGCGCGCGCAGCCACTTGGCCTTGGCGTTCGACAGTCCGCAACTGCGTAGCGCCTCGTGATCGGTGGCGATGAAATGCGCCGGTGCGAAACGCGCGCCGGCACCCGTGAGTGCGGCGACTCGGGCCTGGATGGTGTCGGCGGCCTTGATCGACAGTTGCTGGCTGATGATCGAGCTGCACAGCACATGGAAGGGGTCGCGGCGCTTGGAGCCGATGGTGCAGGGGCCGTGGCGGTCGATCACCGTGCCGAGGCGCGGATCGACCGCGCGCAGATGGGCTTCGGCGGCGCGCATGGTGGCGGCTTTGATCATCGGTTCAGGACGGAGCGGGCGGGGACGGTAGAATGCCGCAAAGCCCTTTCCGCCCTGCGACTGCCATGCTTTTCGGATTCTTCCTGACTCTGCGCGCCGCCGGCCTGAAGCCGGGCTTGGGCGAGTTCCTGACCCTGCTGGACGCGCTGAAAAAGCATGTCGTGGTCTATTCGATCGACGACTTCTACCTGCTGGCGCGGATGACCCTGGTCAAGGATGAATCCCATTACGACCGCTACGACCGCGCCTTCGCTGCCTACTTCAAGGGAGTGGAGTCGATGTTCGACCTGCTCGGCGGGGCGATTCCGGACGAGTGGCTGCGCCGCGAGATGGAAAAGCTGCTGACCGACGAGGAGAAGGCCAAGATCCAGTCCCTCGGCGGCTTCGAGGAATTGATGGAAACGCTGAAGAAGCGGCTCGAAGAGCAGAAAGAGCGCCATCAGGGCGGCAACAAGTGGATCGGCACTGGCGGCACCAGCCCGTTCGGCAACTCCGGCTACAACCCGGAAGGCGTGCGCATCGGTGGCGAAGGTGGCAACAAGCGCGCCGCCAAGGTCTGGGAGAAGCGTGAGTTCAAGAATCTGGACGATCAGGTCGAACTCGGCACCCGCAACATCAAGGTGGCGCTGCGCAAGCTGCGCAAGTTCGCACGCCAGGGTGCGCCGGACGTGCTCGACATCGACGACACCATCTCCTCGACCGCCCGCAATGCCGGCTGGCTCGACATCAAGATGGTGCCGGAGCGCCACAACGCGGTGAAGGTGCTGCTGTTCCTCGATGTCGGCGGCTCGATGGACCCGCATGTGAAGGTCTGCGAGGAACTGTTCTCGGCGGCCAAGACCGAGTTCAAGCATCTCGAGTACTACTACTTCCACAATTTCATCTACGAATCGGTCTGGAAGGACAACCGCCGCCGTCACGGCGAGCGCATTCCGCTGTTCGAGGTGCTGCGCAAGTACACGCCGGACTACAAGGTGATCTTCATCGGCGACGCGACGATGAGCCCCTACGAGATCCTCTATCCGGGCGGAAGTGTCGAGCACTGGAACGAGGAAGCGGGTGCGGTCTGGTTCAAGCGCCTGATGGACGCCTATCCCCGCACCGTCTGGCTGAACCCGGAACACGAGGAGCGCTGGCAGTACACGCCGTCGATCGCCGCGGCGCGCGAGCTGATGGGGGAGGACCGGATGTTCTCGCTGACCCTGTCGGGGCTGGACAAGGCGATCAAGCGCCTGAGCCATTGAACCGGCATCCGTTTTCTGAATATTCGTCGAAGAAATTCAATGGTTTCCGACGTGACGACCGCCGCATATAGTCGGGGTTCGCGGCACACTCGCCGCGAATAAAAAAGGAGTTCCAAGAATGACCGTCTCAGTGCAAGCCTTGTTGCTGTTCACCGGCTGGGCCTTCCTGCTGGTGCTGATCGTGTTCACCTACCGCGGTGTGGCCCTGCTGACCGGCACGCCGATCACCGCCTGGCCGCGCGGCTCGAAGAATCCGAACGATCCGGGCTTCATCCAGCGGGTGGCCGATGCCCACGCCAACACCCTGGAAAACCTGCCGATCTTCGCCGTGCTGGTGCTCGCTGCGGCCGCCATCGGCAAGCCGGAAGTCACCGCGCCGCTGGCGATGATCGTGGTCTACGCCCGTGTCGCGCAGAGCGCAGTCCACATCGCCGGCATCAACACGCCGCTGGTGCTGGCCCGCGCCACGTTCTGGGCCGTGCAACTGGTCTGCTTCGGGCTGATGTTCTACGGGCTGCTGGTTTGAAGCTGACGGCATCCGGACGTCGTCGCCTGCGCCGTGGCCTGCTCTGGGCTGCGGCGCTGGTGTCGGGCGTGATGCTGCTGATCAACAATTGGGTGATCAACAACTCGGAGGCCTACGTCTACTCGAACTGGTCGCTGCTGCCGGACAACGAGGTCGGCATCGTGCTCGGCACCAGTCCTTATGCGCGCAACGGCCGTCCCAATCCGCAGTTCTACGGCCGCATCGAAGCCGCCGTGCAGCTTTATCAGCTCGGCAAGATCAAGAAGATCATCGTCAGCGGTGCCAACCCGGACTCCACCTACAACGAGCCGCGCCAGATGTGGCGCGAGCTGACCAAGGCCGGCATCCCGTCGCAGGCAATCACCATGGACTTTGCCGGTGTGCGCACTTTCGATTCGATCAGCCGCGCCAAGGAAGTGTTCAATCTGGAGCGCATCACCGTGATCACGCAGGAGTACCACGCCTATCGCGCGGTGTTCATTGCCAAGAAGCTCGGGATTCGGGTGGCCGGCTATGCCGCGACCAGCGACAACATCGGCTTTTTCAGCCGCACCTACCTGCGCGAAGTGTTTGCCCGGGTGAAGGCGGTGCTGGATCTTTACGTGCTGTCCACCGAACCGAAGTTCCTCGGCGGCCCGGAAGCGGTCAATGCCGTGCCGGACGAGCCACCGCCGCCGTTGCCCTGAGATTTTCCGGCTGATCTTGCCGTCCAGCGGTCGGCACTTGCGAAAACGGAAAGATAGGTTCAGTTTTCTTTCCATGGAAATTCGCGAAACCGCCTCGGCCTACAACATTGCCGCCCCGGCCCCGGAGGCAGCGGCGGTGCTGTCGACGGCCGTGGTGCGGGCTGCCGAGCGGCTCGCGCTTTCGCAGGCGCAAGTGGCGCGAACTCTCGGCCTGAGCCCGGCCACTGCGTCCCGCCTTCATGCCGGCACCTGGCGGTTGAGCCCCGAATCCAAGCCCTGGGAACTGGCCGCGCTGCTGGTCCGCGTCTATCGCGCGCTGGATGCGATCACTGGCGGCAAGGTCGATGCGATGCAGGCCTGGCTGCATTCCGGCAACTTGGCACTTGGTGGCGAACCGGCGAAGCTGATCGGCAGTTGCGAGGGGCTCATCGATGTCCTCCATTACCTGGACGCCTCGCGCGCTCGCATCTGAGGCCGCCCCCGCCGAATTGGCGCTGTGGCGGGCTGTGGAAGCGCAGCATGTTGCCGCTACCCGGGCGCTGGTCGATTCGATGGCCGAGCAGGAATTGCTCGAAAACCTGCTCGAAGCCGCCAAACCGGCGATCCCGGCGGCCTGTCGCGCGCTCGATGACCTGCTGTACACCCCGTTCCGCTATCCATCCGGTCGTCACGGCTCGCGCTTTCGGGATCGCGGCGATCCCGGCGTCTGGTACGGGGCCGATACGGTGGCCGCAGCCTGCGCGGAAGTGGGCTACTGGCGCTGTCGCTTCGTCGCCGACAGCGCGGGCCTGAAAACGCTCGACGCCGTTGTCCACACCGTATTCCGGGCAGCCGCCAGTGGCTTGGCGATCGACCTCGGCCTCGCGCCGCTGAACGCCGATGAAGCGCAGTGGATGCACCCGGACGACTACCGCGCCTGCCGCGCGCTCGCCCGCGCCGCACACGAAGCCGACATCCGCCTGATCCGCTACCGCTCGGTGCGCGATCCGGCGCAGGCGTCCTGCGCCGCCGTGCTCGATTGCCGCGCCTTCGCCAGCAGCCGGGGCATCAGCCTGCGGCAGACCTGGTTCCTGACGGCGGATGCCCGCTGCGCATCGTGGATACAGGCCGGCAGTCGGCCCTCGAAAGCCGGGATGCTGGAGTTTCACTTTTCCTGAACAAGGCGCTTGATGGCTGTCAAGGCAGGCTGGTGGCGCAGTGCGGTGCCACTTACCGTCAGTGCTGGTTTGATCGCCCGACGGAGCGCACTCATGCTGGAACAAGGACGTAAGCTCGCCACTGCCGCAATCCTGGGTTTCGCTGTCGCCGCATCATCGGCGCAAGCCGGTGCCTGGACGCAGAAGGATGGCGGTGCCTATCAGAAGCTGTCATTCAACTATTTTTCCAGCGACGAAGCCTTCGGCGCACCGGCCCCGGGTTTCGAGCAGTTCGACGATCGCAACCTCACCTATTACGGTGAATTCGGCCTGCGCGACGACCTCACCCTGTTCACCTCGGTAGCTGGAAAATCGCTGGAAAGCCGCAGCGGCGGTGAAACCTTCAAGACCACCGGCATCGGCGATCTCGATCTGGGCCTGCGCTACAACCTGGTCAGTTCCAGCTATCAACTTTCGACCGCCCTGCTGTTCAAGGCCCCGTATTTCTACGGCGAAAACGATGAAGTTCCGCTCGGCAACGCCCAGGAAGACGTCGAGAGCCGCCTGCTGTTCGGCAAGGGCTTCGGTCCCTGGGGCTATATCGGCATCGAACTCGGCTACCGCTTCCGCCTTGGCGCGCCGGCTGACGAATTCCGCTATCTGCTCGAATACGGCTTCAAGGTGCTGGGTTCCGGCTACCTGCGCGCCAAGCTCGACGGCATCCAGGGCATCGGCAACGGCCGCAGCGTTGGCGACGCCAGCAGCGGCAATCCGCTGCTGAACCTCGAATTCAACATCGGCAAGCTGGAAACCACGGTCGGCTGGTGGATCACGCCGAAATTCGCGGCCGAATTCACTGCCACCAACAACCTGTACGGCGAAAACACCCTGAAGGGCGTCAACTACATGTTCGCGGTGGTCTACGCGTACTGATGCGCGTTGACCGGTGCCGGGCATGCTGGCCATTGCGGCTTTTCTGATCCTGACGATTCACTTCGTTCTGGTGGCGATGCTGTGCGTGTTTGGTGCTCACCGCCTGCTGCTGACCTGGCTGGCGCTGCGCCAGCGCTGGTCGCACGGCCGCCATCCGGACGCACTGCGGATGCCAGCGGACTGGCCTTCGGTGACCGTGCAACTGCCGGTCTACAACGAGAAATTCGTCATCGAGCGGCTGATCGACGCCGTGGCGGCACTCGACTACCCGTGGTCGCGCCTGCAGATTCAGGTGCTCGACGATTCCAGCGATGAAACCGGCGCGCTCGCCGAGGCGCGCATCCAGCATTACCGGGCGCTGGGCCTGAACATCGAACGCTGCCGTCGCGGCGATCGCAGCGGCTACAAGGCCGGGGCTCTGGCAGCCGCGTTCGCCCAGGCCGAGGGCGATTTGATCGCGATTTTCGATGCCGACTTCGTGCCGAACCCGGATTTTCTCAAGGCCACGCTGCCGTCCTTCGCCGACCCCGCCATCGGCATGGTGCAGGCGCGCTGGGCGCATCTGAACCAGCCGTACAGCACGCTGACCGAGGTGCAGGCGATCCTGCTCGACGCCCATTTCGCCATCGACCAGTCGGCCCGCGCGGCGACCGGCCGCTACTTCAACTTCAACGGCACGGCCGGGGTCTGGCGGCGGCAGGCGATCGTCGATGCCGGAGGCTGGCAGACCGACACCATCACCGAAGATCTCGACCTCAGTTACCGCGCGCAGCTGGCCGGCTGGCGCTTCGCCTACATCGACAGCCACGGCTGCCCGAGCGAGCTGCCGGTGGAAATGAACGCCTTCAAGAGCCAGCAGCACCGCTGGGCCAAGGGCGCGATCCAGGTGATGCGGAAGCTCCTGCCGAGCATCTGGCGGGCCCCGATCAGCCTGCGCAACCGCATCGAGGCGACCCTGCACCTGTCCGGCAATCTGGCCTACCTGCTGATGCTCGTCGACAGCGCCGTGTTCCTGGTGCCGAGCATCCTCGTGCGTCGCGAACTGGGCTGGCTGCCGACGCCGATGCTGGATCTGTCGCTGTTCGTGCTCGCCACCCTGAGCCATCTGCTGTTCTTCATGGCCGGGCAGTGGCTGCTGCACGGCTGGCGCGGAGCCCGGCTGCTGCCGTTGCCGGCGCTGCTGGCGGCAGCCATCGGCCTGGGCCTGAACAACGGTCAGGCAGTGATCGAAGGCCTGCGCAGCCGCCGGGCCGGCGATTTCGTACGCACGCCGAAGCTCGGCCATCACGCCATCGTGCGCAGCGCCCAACCGCAGTACCTGGCACGCTACCGCGCGCGCGGCAACAGCCCGGCGCAACTGGAACTGCTGCTGGCCGGGCTTTATGCCGCCTACGCGGTGTGGGCGGCGAGCCAGCAACTCTGGCTGCTGGCCCCGTTCCTGATCCTGTTCGCCGCCGGTTTCCTGTTCATCGGCGGCTTGAGCCTGCGCGAAGTGCAGCGCGCCGCCAGCGGCCTGACCGACACCCGTCTGGCGTGAGCCGGGCATGAGCAGGCTGCCGCCGGCCTTGATCGCCAGCGGTCTGGCCTTTGTCGGGCTCGCGGCACTCGGTGCGCCGCTGGCGCAAGCCGCCGCGAGCCATCACGGCAGCGCCTATCTGCTGCTGCATGGGCTGATGACCGCGGTCATGCTCGTCGCCTGGCAGCACACCGACGGCCGCCCTTCGACCCTGCGCTGGCTGCTGCTGACTGGCGTTGCCGCCCGCTTGCTGCTGCTGCCGGCCGCGCCGTTCACCACTCACGATGTCGACCGCTATCTCTGGGACGGCGCAGTCGCGGCGGCCGGTTTCGATCCCTACCGCGTGGCACCCGCCGATGCGGCGGTTGCCGCGCTGCGCAGCATCTGGCCGACACCGCCCGAGCATGCGGCCTACGCCACGCTTTATCCGCCCGGCGCGCTGGCCCTGTTTGCGCTGGCCGCCAGCAGCGGACCGACGCTGGCGCCGCTGCTGTGGAAGCTGATGGTCACGGCGGCCAGCCTTGCCACGCTGTGGCTGGGCCAGCGGCTGCTCGCCGCCTGGGGTCGCGAACGGCATCTGGCGCTGCTGGCCTTGTCGCCGCTGCTGGTGCTGGAAAGCGGCGTCGGGGGCCATGTCGACAGCTTCGCCGCACTCGCCCTGGTCGCCGCCCTGCTGGCAGCGACGACGGCGCGCTGGCGTTGGGCCGGATTCGCGATCGGGCTGGCGGCGCTGGTCAAGCTGCTGCCGGCGCTGGCCCTGCTGCCGCTGGCGGTGTTTGCCGGCCGTGGGGCCCGGCGCTTTCTGGCCTCCGCTGCCCTGACGATGGCTGCCGCCTACGGTCTGGCGCTGGCGCTCGGTCTGGTGCCGCTCGGCAGTCTGCCGCTGTTCTTCGAGCACTGGCGCGGCGGCGCACCGCTGTTCGCGGCGGCTGTTGCCATGCTGCCGTTGTCGGCAGCGCTGGCCGGGCTGGCCGTGATCGCGTTGCTGATGCTCGTCCGTTCCGCCCTTCTGGCGCGTCAGCAGCAACTG
Source organism: Nevskia sp. (assembly GCA_021732745.1). Taxonomy (GTDB): domain Bacteria; phylum Pseudomonadota; class Gammaproteobacteria; order Nevskiales; family Nevskiaceae; genus Nevskia. The sequence continues at coordinate 66,949 of JAKFUK010000005.1, forward strand.
TCCGCCAGCCTGCCCTGGGCGCTGGCCGCGCCGCTGCTGGTCAGCCCGGTGCTGTTTCCCTGGTATCTGCTGCCGCTGGTGCCACTCGCCGCTGCGGTACCGTCATGGACGCTGCTGACCGCGCTCAGCCTCGCCCCGGCCAGCTACGAAGTGCTCGACGCCTTCGATCGCGGCGACGGCTGGCATCCGGCCGTCTGGCCGGTCTGGCTGCTCGGTATCGGCCTGCTGCTGGCGCTGGTCGCCGATGTGCTGCGGCTCAGGCGGCAGCCGTCATCAGCGCGCTGACCTCGGCCCGCCAGTCGCCGGCCGGCACCACCAGACTCAGCGGCATGCGCCGACGGACCACGTCATCGACCGTGCGCGCCATTTCATCGCGCACGGCGAGCACCACTTCTGCCTGCAAGTAAGGCGCGTCTGGATGGATGCGGCGCGCCCAGGCCGGGTTTTCGTCGATCAGCGCTTCGACGCGCGTGATGCCGGTGCCGTGGCGCAGGCTCAGCGAGCGTGCGGTTTCGGCATCGAAACCGCGCCGGGCAAGACCGGCGACGGCTTCCGTCTGCCAGCCGGTGAAATCGCCCAGCTCGCGCACCTCGTGCGGCGCGCCGGGCAGGACTGCCTGATCGGTCCGCGATTCGACCGCCGGCAGCCCGAGGCTGTCGTAGACGCGATCGACGATCTCCACGGCATCGCAGCGCGCCGTCGTGTACTTGCCGCCCAGCGGCCAGACCAGCCCCGGACGCGGAGAAAGCACGGTGAATTCGCGGCTGACGGCCGCGAGACTTTCGGCGTCTTCCGCTTGCAGGCTGCGCACGCCGGCAAAGCGGCCGATCACTTGCGCCGGCGTCCAGCCGAGGCCCGGCATCAGCGCGTTGACGGCGTCGAGCAGGTACTGGGTTTCGGTGTCGTCGACCCCGACGCCGCTGGCATCGAGTACCGATGATTCGGTGGTGCCGACCAGGGTCCGGCCGTTCCAGGGGATCACGAAGAACACCCGGCCGTCGCTGGGCGCGGTCAGCAGGAACGCGTCTTCCAAGCCCGGAATCGCCGGCAGCACCAGATGCACGCCCTTGACCAGCTTGACCGCCGGTGGCTCGATGCCCGGCAGCCGATGCGCCCAGGGCCCGGCGGCATTGACCACGCAGGCCGCGCGCAGCTCGAAAGCGGCACCGGTTTCGGTGTCGCGCAGCTTCGCACCCACGCAGCGTTCGCCGTCGAACAGCAGCTCGTCGGCCGCCACGGCATTGGCGCAGACCGCACCCGCAGCTTGCGCGGCGGCGACCACGAACAGGGTCATCCGGGCATCGTCTTCCTGACAATCGCCGTAGCGCAGACCGCCTTTGAGCCCCGCTTCGTCGAGATAGGGATGGGCGGCGAGCAGTTTCTTGCGCGAAAACGACTTGAAGCGCGGCACCGGCTGCTTGCCGGTGGCGAGGAAGTCATACAGGGTGAGACCAGCCAGCAATTGCATGCGGCCGACTCTGGCGCCCTTCCAGACCGGCACCACGAAGTTCAGCGGCCGCACCAGATGCGGAGCGAGACGCGACAGCACCCGGCGCTCCGCCAGCGCGTGGCGGACCAGCGCGAATTCGTAATGCTCCAGATAGCGCAGGCCGCCGTGGATCAGCTTGCTGGATGACTGCGACGTGCCCGAACCCCAGTCGTTGCGCTCGATCAGTGCGACTTTCAGGCCGCGCTGGGCGGCGTCACAGGCGGTCCAGCTGCCGTAGATGCCGCCGCCGATGACCAGCAGGTCGAAGGCTCCATCTTGCAGTGCAGCAATGTCGCGGATCAGGGGGAACGCGGGTCTTGTCGCCATGAACGGTGCAATCCTTCAATCAATTCGGGGTCTGGAGCCGGCCGGCAGCCGCCAGCCAGTCGCGCAGCGCCTGGGCTTCGGCTTCGTCGATCAAGCCGGCGCTGCGCGCTTCGCTGATCCGGGTCGGCACATGGCGCGGTGCAGATTGGGTGCCAGCCGCAGCCAGGCGATTCTCGATCGCTTCTGCTGCACGCTGAAGACTCAAGGCTTCGTCGAGCGGCGGCCAGGAGCTGGCATCGGCCGGCAGGCCGACCCGCTCGCCCAGGCGCTCGCGCAGCCGGCTGTCGTTCTGCAATTGCGCCGCGACGCTGCGCTGGGTGGCATCGCGCGGTGCGCGGCGGCTGGCACCGAGCGGCATCACGATCAGCCGCGTGGTCCAGGCCAGCAGCGGCGATGACAGATGGCGGATCAGCCGGTCCAGCGCTTCCTCGCAGGCGCTGAAAGCCTCGGTGCAGATCAGTTCCAGCACCGCGCGCTCGTCGGCGTGGGCACCGCCCTCGTCGAACTGGCGCAGCGCCGCACTGGCCAGATAGAGCTGGGCCAAGGCATCGCCAAGCCAAGTGGTCAGGCTGCGCCGCGAGGCTTCGCGCATCGCCCGCAGCGCGGTGTACGGCCGCCGCGAGCCGAGCTCGCGAGCCAGGATGCTCAGGGCGACATCGGCGGCGAAGGCGAGTGCTGCGCTGTAGCGGTTGATCCGCCGCAGGTGCTGGGCTTCGGTGCCGCTGCTGCCGAACAGGCTGCTGCCGGCGGTGAGGCCGAGCGCAAACGCCTGCGTGGCAGTGCCGAACAGATGGCCGGCGTGCGACCACAGGGCGTCATCGAAGCGGGTGAGGGCGGTGGCCGGGTTCGGGTCCTGCGCGGCCCCGAGTGCGGCCATGAACGCCGTGTGGCTGCGCAGCACGCAGGCGCTGTAGACGTCCGGACGCGCCAGCAGGGTCGGCTCGGCACCGTCGTGAGCCGGGTCGTCGACATCGCCGACCCGCGACGAAAGCACCGTGCGGTCAACGCCGAGATCGCGCGCCGCCGCCGCGCATTCACGCGCCTGCATGAGGCCCAGCGTCCGCGCGAACGCCGCTGCCGCATAAGGCTTTTCGCCCAGATCGACCGCCCGCGCGGTGGCGGTGGCCAGCGCCTGCGCGGCCCAGGCGCGAGCGGCCAGCGTGGCCAGCGCTTCTTCGGCCATCGCCCGGTTGCCGAGCGCTTCCCCGAATGGCGCGCGCAGCCGGGCCAGGCTGCCGGCAGCCAGCGCCAGCGCGGTGGCCGCACCGGCATGAATCGCGACCGGGGCGACGGCATCGGCCACCGCCCGGCTTTCGGCGGCGTGGCGGGCGGCCGATCCGCTGCGCTCGCGGCCGCCGATCACGGCGTCGAAGCTGACGCGCAGGCGGGTCGGCGCGTCGCGGAGTTGGGTGGCGTCGATCAACAGCCAGGTCGGGCCGGTGGCGGCGTCGGGGCCGAGCCGGCCGGCGGGATCGCGCAGGTCGACGCACAGGCCGACGATGTCGGCATCAGCGGCCACCGCGACATTCAGTTCCAGTTGCAGCAGCGGGCCATCGGCTCCCGATTCGACCACGGCGTCGCCGACCACGGCACCGGATTCGGCGGTTTGCAGCGTGGCCCCGGCTGCCAGCATCGGCAGCCAGCGGCTTTGCTGGGCCGCCGTGCCGTGGCGTTGCAGGGCGTCGATCCAGGCCAGACGCGATGCCGAGCCCACCCGCTGCGCCAGCCGCCGCCCGGTGCTGGCGCTCAATCGGGCCAGCGCTGCCGATTGCGCCAGCGCCGACAGGCCGCGCCCGCCGTGAAAGCTTTCGATCGCCAGCCCGTGCAGGCCGTAGGCGCGCAGCCGGGCCTGCGCCACCGAGGCATCCGGATCGCGCGCGTAGCGGCTGCAGAACTCGGCCAGCGGGCCGTCGAGCAGGGTTCGCTCGTCGGCCGTGAGCCGGGCGCTGTAGTCGTCGTGGAAGCGGGTCCAGTCCGGCGCGCCATCGAACAACTGCGCTTCCCAGCCGCTGCCGGACGAAGACAGGGCGGCGAGCTGGCGTTCGTCGAGCCGCGACAGCATCCGCTTGAAGCGCCCGAACAAGGGCCGCGACAGCCATTCCTGACGCAGCACCGGCAGGTTCAGCGGCACCAGCACCACGACACCTGCGGCGAGCATCAGCAGGAACACGATCAGCGAATCGCCGAACACACCGTAGAACAGCACCACGCTGGCCAGCACCGCACTGGTGGTGCGGATGCCGGCGCGCGCATAGGCGAGCGCGACGATCGCGATCAGGAAAAACAGCAGCCAGTAGGTCATCCGCGTGCCCGATCGCGTGAGGCCGGGGGCATCAGGGGTTGCGCTCGCTCTTGAGCCGGGCCGCCTCGAATTCGTCGCCGGGCAGCCAGGCGATCGGAGTCGTCGCGCTCAGCGCCTGCCAGCCGAGCGCAAAGCCGAAGCGGGCGATTTCCGCGCTCGATGCGAAATCCATCTCGGCGCGGTATTCGTCGCTCGGCTGGTGGTAGTTCTTGGCGGTGTATTCGCGCGATTTCTCATGCGCCCATTCGCGGGTCTGGCCGGCGAACTTGTCGCCGAGGCTGACCGAGAACGCCGGCACGCCGACGCGCGCCATGCTGAAGTGGTCGGAGCGGTAATAGCTGCCGGCCAGCGGGCGGGAATCGGCTTCGATGGCGAGCTTGAAGGCCTTGGCGGTCTTTTCCACCGCCGGGAAAAAGCTGATGCGCTCCGAGCCCAGCATCTTCACGCTTTCCGGCACGCCCAGCGGCGCGAAGCTGTCGAAATTCAGGTTCAGGCCGATCTGGGCGACCGGAATCGGCGGATGCTCGCCCAGATACTTCGAGCCGAGCAGGCCTTTTTCCTCGGCGGTGACCGCCGCGAAGATCACCGGATGCGGCGGGCGATCCTTCATTGAAGCGAACGCCCGCGCCAGTTCCAGCACCACGGCACAGCCGGTGGCGTTGTCGATGGCGCCGTTGAAGATGTTGTCGCCGGCCAGGTCGGCAACGATGCCGAGATGATCGTAATGCGCGCTGTACAGCACCGCCTGCTTCGCCGTGCCTTTTTCGGCGGCTGGCAGCATGGCCACGACATTGCTCGATTCAAAGCGCCGCACCCGGCTTTCGATGGCGGCATTCAGGCGCACCGGCAGCTCGAAAGCCTTGAACTCGCGAGTGCCGGCCTGCTTGATCGCGGCATCGAGATCCTTGCCCGACAGCGCCAGCAGCAGGCGCGCCACTTCCAGTTGCACCCAGGACGCGGCCTGCAATTTCGGCGCGCTGTCATCGGCCAGCGCGATCGCCTCGTTGCTCCACGAGCTTTTCACCACCGACCAGGGATAGCTGGCCAGATCGTCGCGATGGATGATCACCGCGCCCACCGCCCCCTTGCGCGCCGCCTGCTCGTACTTGTAGGTCCAGCGGCCGTAGTAGGTCAGCGCTTCGCCCTTGAAGAACTTTGCGTCGGTCGATGGCGGTTCGTTGACGATGATCAGCGCCACCTTGCCGCGCACGTCGACACCCTTGTAATCATCCCACTGGTACTCGGGGGCCTCGATGCCGTAGCCAACGAAGACCAGCGGCGCGTCGATGGCGGCGCGCTCGCTCAGCGTATGGTTCGACACCACGTAGTCATCGAAGATTTTCAGCGGCAGCGCTTCGCCTGCCGTCGGCATGAACGACAGCGTGGTGGTGTCCAGCGTCTGGGAGCCGGCGAAGCGGACTTTCTGAAGGAACGTGCCGTCATCTCCGGCCGGTTTCAGCCCGGCCAGCGCGAACTGGGTGGCCAAATACTCGGCGGCGATGTCGCCGCCGCGGCTGCCGGTGCCGCGACCTTCGAGCAGATCGTGGGACAGGAAGCGGACATGGCTGCGGATGCGTTCGGCGTCGATGCCGGCCGCAGCGGCGGCCGCGGCAGCCGGCAGGCCGGCAGCGGTAAACGGGGAGGCGGGTGCGGGTTCGGCGGCGATGGCATACGGCGATGCGATCACGGCCAGAACCAGCGTCAGCCGGTCAAGCAGCGAGAGTTTCATGTTGGATTCCGTGAGCGAGGAGGCCCCCGGTCCGGCCCTCATGGGTGGCGGGTGGCTGTTAACCCTCGCAGAATAGGAAAAACCTTGGAGCGCCACAAATGGCAACGTCTTTCCACCCGCAGTCGAACGCCGATTCGGCGCGCGATTACAGCCCCGCCGATCGCGCCCTGATGACGCTCGGCAAAGGCCTGAAACTGTTGTCGCGCGGGCCGTTCGCAGCCCCGCGCAGCGATACTGCCAACCCTGCCCGCTATCCGGCCGACCGGGTTGCCGAAGCGCCGCTCGACGAGCGCGAGCGCAAGCACGCCGCCGGCCTGATGCGCGTCAACCATGCCGGTGAAGTGTCGGCGCAGGCGCTGTATCAGGGCCAGGCCCTGGTGGCTCGCGATGGCGCGGTGCGCGAACACCTGCTGCGCGCCGCCAGCGAAGAGCGCAATCACCTGCAATGGTGCGACGCCCGGCTGCGCGAACTCGGCGAAAAACCCAGCGTGCTGAGCCCGCTGTGGTTCGCCGGCTCGTTCGCGATCGGGGCTGCGGCCGGGCTCATCGGCGACAAGGCCAGCCTCGGCTTCGTCGAGGAAACCGAGCGTCAGGTCGTCGAGCATCTCAACGAGCATCTCGGCAAGCTGCCGCGCCAGGATCGGCGTTCGCGGGCGATCGTCGAGGCCATGCGCGTCGACGAAGCGCGCCACGGCGAGGAAGCGGCGGACGCCGGTGCCAGCGCAGTGCCGATGCCGGTGAAGCGCTTGATGGCCGGCATTTCGCAGATCATGAAGTTCGGCGCTTACCGCGTCTGAACCTGTCCACGGCCGTCCGCGAACCGGGCGGCCACAAGAGCGCATCCGACGTGTCGAAAGTGTCTGCTTCTGCCTTGCGCGACGATTTTTTCGTCGCTTCCCCCGCGCGCCTGCCGCGCATCGTCGAGCTGCACGCGGTCAACGCGGCGGACGATGCTGCCCGCCTGCTCGCCGGCCTGCTGGCGCGCGACGCCCGCACCGATCCGAAATTCTTCTACGACGCCCAGGGCAGCGCGCTGTTCGACGCCATCTGCCATCTCGACGAATACCACCCGACACGCATCGAAGCCGCGATCTTCCGAGATGCCCGCGTCGCCATCGCCCGCGAAATCGGCCGCGAGTTCCCGGCCGGCTACCAGTGGGTCGATCTCGGCTGCGGCGATGCCGCGAAATCGCGCGACTGGCTGGCGGCGGTCGCGCCGCGCCGTTATGTCGGCGTCGACATCGCCGAGGCCTGGCTGGCACCGGCCGTGGCGCGGATCGCCGAAGCGTTTCCGGATCTGAATGCGATCGGCGTGGTGGCCGATCTGGCCCGGCCGCTGACGCTGGCACCGGTCCTGAACGAGGTCGCGGAAGCGCCGCTGTTCTTCTATCCGGGCTCCTCGATCGGCAATTTCGAGCCACCGCGCGCGATCGCCATGCTGAAAGCGCTGCGCCAGCTCGGCGGCGGGCGCGGCGGCGTGCTGATCGGTGTGGACTGCGAATCCGATCCACAGCGCTTGGAAGCCGCCTACGACGACGCGCTCGGGGTGACCGCCGCCTTCAATCGCAACGTGCTGCGCGTCGCCAACCGCGTGCTCGGGGCCGATTTTGACTTGCGCGCCTTCGCCCATCGCGCCTGGTTCAACGAGGTCGACAGCCGGGTGGAAATGCATCTGGTCGCGCGCTCCCCGCAGACCGTGCGCTTCCAGCGTCCGCACCCGGCAGAGCGGGATTTCGAGGCCGATGAGGTGATCGTCACCGAGTATTCCTGCAAGTACACGCCGGCCAGTTTCGCCGCTCTGCTCGATGCCGCCGGTTTCCGTCGCCAGCGCGTCTGGCAGGACCCGGCACAGCGCTTCGCCGTGGTGCTGGCGACGGCATGACCTCGATGCCGTCGCCGGCCGTCGCCTATGTCCGCGTGCGGGCGCACACGCTGGCGCTGATCGAAGGCCTGACGGCGGAGGACTGCCAGATCCAGTCGATGCCCGACGCCAGCCCGGTCAAATGGCATCTGGCGCATACCACCTGGTTCTTTGAAACCTTCGTGCTGGCGGCGGCCTGGCCGGAGTATCTCCCGGTCGATCCGGCCTATCGCGCGCTGTTCAACTCCTATTACGTCGGCATCGGTGCCCGTGCGCCGCGTGCCGAACGCGGCTTGATGTCGCGGCCCACGCTGGCCGAAGTGCTGGCTTATCGCACTGAGATCGACGCCCGCATCAGCGCCGGTTTCCGCGCGCGGTGCCTCAATGCAACGCAGGTGGCGACCCTGGAACTGGGCTGCCATCACGAGCAGCAGCATCAGGAGCTGATCCTCACCGACTTGAAGCACCACCTGTCGCGCAATCCGCTGTATCCGGCGTATCGGGCGCAGCCGGAACTCACCGCCAGTGGTGATGCGGCGCTCGAATGGATCGGCTTCGAAGCCGGCGTCCGCGACATCGGCCACGGCCGAACAACTCGCTTCTCGTTCGACAACGAAACCCCGCGCCACCGGGTGTTTGCCGAAGCCTTCGAGCTGGCATCCCGGCTGGTCAGCAACGCCGACTACCAGCGCTTCATCGACGACGGCGGCTACCAGCGTCCTGAACTCTGGCTGTCCGATGGTTGGGATGCCGTGCAGGCCGGCGGCTGGCAGGCACCGCTGTACTGGTTCGACGATGGCAGCCACTACACGCTGGCGGGCCGCATCGCGCAAGTGGCGGATGCGCCGGTCTGCCACGTCAGCTACTACGAAGCGGAAGCCTATGCCCGCTGGGCCGCAGCAAGGCTGCCAACCGAAGCGGAATGGGAGATCGCGGCGTCCGGATCGACCCCGCTGCGGCAGATGCAGGACTGCTGCTGGCAATGGACGGCCAGCGCCTACCTGCCGTATCCGGGCTTCCAGCCGGCCGCCGGTGCCGTTGGCGAATACAACGGCAAGTTCATGATCAACCAGATGGTGCTGCGCGGCGGCTCCTGCGCCACTCCGGCGGGTCATCTGCGGCCAACGTATCGGAACTTCTTTCCGCCGTCGGCGCGCTGGCAGTTCAGCGGCATCCGGCTGGCGCGTTCGCGCCGCTGATCCCCGCCAGCCGCCCGTTTGCCGCTTCCGCACTTCAGTTCCAGCGGCTGCGGCCGTTGTTTGCGGGCATCGGGAAAGTCGTGTGGGCAAAAAAGTCGGCTGGCGCAGGAATCCCTGCGCGACTACCGTTCATGGAACAAGTCGAGATAGTTTTGTCAAATCAACTTGTCAAAGATCAATCATTGATCGCCGATTGCAAAAAATATCCTTCCCACTGATTGTCATCACGGAGCAAATCATGAAGCGATTGATCGCAGCACTTGTCATCGCCACCCCGATGGCAAATGCCCACGCCCTGACCCTCTGCAAGATCGTGCCGATCCTCTGCGCAGCGCCGTCGCCGCCACCGGCTGCACCGGCACCGCCGCCAACAAATTCGCCGGTCCAGGCACCGGAAATCGACGCCGCTGCCGGCACGCTGGCCATCGCGCTGGCCGGCGGCGGTCTGGCCTTGCTGGCCCGTTCGCGTCGTCGCCGGCAGGCATCGGTTTAGCTTGACCTTGAAGCTGCGGCGGACCGCGCGGCGCGGTCCGATTCATCACCGGCGCGGGGCTTCGGCTCCGCGCTTTTTTATGCCCGGCAGGTTCGAGGACTGATGACGGCCAGCACGCAGCGCTTGACCGCAACCACGCTGCCGACGGCGCTGCGCTGGATCGTCGCGATGATGGCCGCGCAGGTGTTTGTCGCGGTCCGCTGCTACACCACGCCGGATGCCTTCAGCGATCCGGCGCTGAACTGGACTTTCCCGCTGCGCAATCGCCAGACGATCTTCGGCGCGCTGCTGCTGGGCGCGCTGATCGGGCTGGTCATGGTCCGGCCGAGGCTGGGGCGGCACTGGCAGGCCTTCCTCGATTCGACGGCGCAGCCTCGTGGCGCGCTGCCGCTGATCGCGCAGATCAGCGCCTGCACCGCTTGCTACGCGCTGGCCTGGCCGTTGTACGCGCACCCGGCGCAGATCGGCGATCTGGGCTGGCCGCTGCTGATCGCCTGGGCGACCAGTGTCATGGCCTGCGGCGCGGCCAGTCTCTGGCTGCTGGCACCGCTGCGTTACTGGCGAACGCTGCTGGCTGGCGAAACGCAGGCTTTTGCCGTGGCCGCAATCGGCGTGATCGGCAGCGGCGCGCTGATCGCCCTCGTCTACCGCGCCTGGCAGACCGTGCCGCTGCTGGCCCACCTGACCTTGAACAGCAGCGCCTGGCTGCTGCGGCCGCTGTATCCCGCCATGACCGTGGATACCCGCACGGCGATCATCGAAGCGGAAGGCTTCCGCGTGCAGATCAGCGACGTCTGTTCCGGCTATCTCGGCGTCAGCCTCACGCTCGGCTTCCTTGCCTGCTATTGCTACTTGTTCCGCGCCGAAATCCGGCCCTGGCTCATGGCCGCGCTGCTGCCGTTCGGCATCGCCCTGAGTCTGGCCCTCAACGCCGTGCGCATCGCAGCACTGGTGATTCTCGGCGTCGAGATTTCGCCGGAAGTGGCGGCGAAAGGCTTTCATACCAATGCCGGGTCGATCGCGATGCTGCTGTGCTGCGCCATCGTCGTGGCGCTCGCGCATCGGCTGTTCGTGGCGCGGGCGACGGCCGATGACTCGCCGCGCCTCGGCTGGACCCTGGACTTTGAAAGCGCGCTCTTGATCCCGTTCATGGCGCTGCTGGCGGTCACGCTGCTGACCGGCGCGTTTTCCGGGGACTTCGTCTGGCTGTATCCGGCACGGGTGCTCGCCGTGGGTCTGGTGCTGGCGCTGTGCTGGAAGCCGCTACGGGCGCTGGCGGTAGGGCCGTCGACCTTGCCGGTGGCGGTGGGCGCAGCGGTTTATGCAATGTGGATTGCGATGATCGACGCCGACGCAGCCGCCAGCGCGGCTTTCGCCAGTGCGCTCGGCACAGCGGCCCCGGCGGCGGCCATCGGCTGGTTGCTGCTGCGCACCCTCGGCGCGGTGATCACCGTGCCGATCGCCGAAGAGTTGGCTTTCCGGGGTTATCTGCTGGCGGTCTTGTCGCGCCAGCCGGTCAAGCCGGACACCCGCCTGCGCTTCGACGGACTCGGCCTCATCGGCTCATCGCTGCTGTTCGGAGCCCTGCACGGGCAATGGCTGGCCGGCACGGTGGCCGGGCTCGCCTACGGCGGCCTGCGCTATCGCCGTGATCGCATCGGCGATGCAGTGATTGCCCACATGACTACCAACCTGCTGCTGGCGATCCATGTTTTCGCCACCGGACACTGGTCGTACTGGTGAGCGGCTGCGCTCAGGCCGCCCGTGCCGCCGATTCGCAGACCAGAAAGTGGCTCGGCACCACGCCCTTGCCCTTCACTTCGATCTGGCCGCGCCGCTCGAACACGAAGCTGCCGCCCAGCCGCTGGCGGAAGGCTTCGGTGACGTGGATGCGGCCGATCGCACCAGCAGTTTCCATGCGGCTGGCGGTGTTCACGGTATCGCCCCAGATGTCGTAGGCGAATTTCTTCTGGGCGATCACGCCGCTGATCGCCGGACCGGAGTCGATGCCGATGCGCAGGTTCAGCGGAATGCCGGAGGCGCGGCCCAGGTCGTCGCAGATCGCCAGCATGGCCAGCGCCATGCGTGCGACGCGCGCGGCGTGGTCGGCCGCCGGGTCCGGCACGCCGGCTGCCGCCATGTAGGCATCGCCGACGGTCTTGATCTTTTCCACGCCGCAGCGGTCGGCGATCTCGTCAAAGGCCTTGAACAGCGCTTCCAGCAACTGGATCAGCCGGTTCGGCGGCAGTTCGGCCGACAACTGCGTGAAGCCGACCACGTCGGCGAACAGCACCGAAACCTCGTCATGGAACTCGACGACATGATCCTCGCCACGCTTCAGGCGGTCGGCAATCGCGGTCGGCAGGATGTTGCGCAGCAGATCGTCGGCGCGGCTGCGCTCTTCGACCAGGGTCTTGCGCAGCAGGAAATTGCGCACGGCAGCGCGATACCAGACCGCATCGGCCAGCATGGCGCAGACGGTGAGGCAGAAGGCGTTGACACCCACTGCGTAGGTGACCAGCGGATTCGGATTGACCAGCACCACGCCGGTCATCAGCACCGCGAAGCTCAGCGGATAGGCGATGAGTTTCCAGCGGCTGGGGGTGACGATCAGCCCCGCCACCACCAGCACCACCAGCGCGTAGATCGACACATCGTTCGACAGCATCTGGCTCAGCACGCCGTGCCAGGTGCACATCAAGAGCGCCAGCGGAATCGCGAGCGTGGTCATGCGCCGGGCCACGTCCGTGGCCGGCATCGGGCCGAGCCGGATCACCGTCAGTATCCACAGGCCCACCATGCTGATGTTGGCGATCCGCCAGACCAGCAGGTGGTGGTACATCCGCTGCTGTTCGTACAGGCCGTTCAGGTACAGCGGCAAGTCGTAGGAAACCAGTGCGATCAGGTTCAGCACGGTGGCCGCCACGAACAGCTTGGTGATCCGGGCCAGCGCGCTGCGGTAGCAGTCGGCGGCGAATTCGTCCTGCCATTCGGGACGGATCGGCAGCGCCTCCGGCCGGTAGGCAGCGATAAAGCGGGCGATCGGGGCGCGCAAGGCTTTCACGTCGAATTCCGGAGCGGTCTGGGCAGATCGGACGGCGGCAGGCTTGAGAACATTGCGAAGATCGGACTTGTTCTTACCAGTTTGCAGCCGCGAATGCAGCCTTTGGGTAGTTCTTTCCCGTGCCGAGCGCGGATAATTTTGTCAGCAGCGTGATTCTGGCCCTGTTTTCAAACTTTATCCGGCCCGATCGTCACCCCGCACCAAGGCGTCGCCCATAAAAAAGCCCGCCAGCGGCGGGCTAGTGCAAGCGCCGGAAATCAGCGCTGGATGTTGCGCCCGTAGAAGATTTCCATGATCTCGTGGTCAACCCGTTCGCGGATGCGCTTGGCTTCGCGCGGCGGCAGTTCGGAGGAGCCTTCGCCGAACAGGTAGGTGTCGAGATCGAGCTGCTTCAGGCGCATCTTGGTGTGGAAGATGTTCTCCTGATAGACGTTGACGTCGACCAGGTCGTACTTGTCCTTCACTTCGCGCGACAGGAAGTTCTGGATCGAGTCGATCTGGTGGTCGATGAAATGCTTCATGCCGCGCACGTTGCGGGTGAAGCCGCGCACGCGGTAATCCATCACCACGATGTCGCTCTCGAAGCTCTTGATCAGGTAGTTCAAGGCCTTCAGCGGCGAAATCTTGCCGCAGGTCGACACGTCGATATCCGCCCGGAAGGTCGAGATGCCGGCGTCCGGATGGTTTTCCGGATAGGTGTGAACGGTGATGTGGCTCTTGTCGAGATGGGCGACGACCGATTCCTTGGCCTTGCTCTTGGCCTTCGAGGTTTTGGTATTGGTTGGCGTCGGCAGGCCATCGTGATGGCCTTCGGAGATCAGCATGGTCACGGACGCACCCTGCGGATCGTAATCCTGACGCGCCACATTGAGGATGTTGGCACCGATGATGTGCGCCACCTCGGTCAGGATCGCGGTCAGGCGCTCGGCGTTGTAAGCCTCGTCGATGTACTCGATGTACTCCTGCTGCTGCGCCGAATTGCGCGCATAGCAGATGTCATAGATGTTGAAGCTCAGACTTTTGGTCAGGTTGTTGAACCCGAGCAGCTTGAGCTTCGGATTGTTCGTGGGCTTTGCCAACGTGCATCTCCCGGTGGGGAAAACGGAAAACCAGCACCTTCAAAAAAGCCAGGAAAAGCGCGCAAGCGCAGCCAGCGAAGGGGCGACATTATCCATCAAATCTCCCGGATCATTGTGACCGGCAGGAGACAGGCCGCGCGCCCGCCTCAATCGGCGGCTGCGATCTCGTGGCTGTGCGTGATTTCAGCGGCCTTGCCGAGCATGATCGAGGCCGAACAATACTTCTCTGCCGATAGCTGCACCGCCCGCTTGACGTGATTTTCCGATAGCCCCGCGCCTGCCACGATGAAGTGCAGGTGAATTTTCAGGAAAACCTTCGGATCGCTGTCGGCGCGCACGCCCGAAACCTTCACTTCGCAGCCGCTCACCGGCTGCCGTGCTTTCTTCAGGATCTGCACGATATCGACGGCCGAACAACTGCCTACCGACATCAGCATCAGTTCCATCGGCCGGACCCCGAGATTGCGTCCGCCGATCTCCGCCGGACCATCGACGACGATGGCGTGGCCGCTACCGCTTTCGGCAATGAAAACAGCGTTTTCGTGCCACTTGACCCGAGCTTCCATGTGATTTTCCGAGCGCCGCAAGAGCTGTGATATTTTCCGCTGGGGATTTTACGCCGGGGGCTGCTTTCCCGGCTGGAAGCGCGACAAGAAAGGGGATTCGGCGTGTTCGAAAAGCCAGCGGTGCAGGCGTTCATCAACATCGCGCACAAGCGCTCCTACGCATCGAAACAGACCGTGGTCACGGCCGGTGCCAACCCGCAATCCCTGTTCCTGATCCTCACCGGCTCGGTCAGCGTGCTGGTCGAGGACGAAGACGGCCGCGAGATGGTGCTGGCCTACCTGAACGCCGGTGAATTCTTCGGCGAAATGGGTCTGTTCCCGGACCAGCAAGTGCGCACCGCCGTGGTTCGCACCCGCACCCCCACCCTGCTTGCGGAAGTGAGCTATACCGCCTTCCGCGCCTTCGTGCGCGAACAGCCGGACATCATGTTTGAAGTCGCCGGCCAGCTCGCCGCGCGCCTGCGCGATACCTCCGGACGCCTGCGCGATCTCACGTTTGTCGATGTCGCCGGCCGCCTCGCCCGCACGCTCATGGACCTGGCCGCCCAGCCGGATGCCAAGGCCCATGCGCGCGGCATGCTGGTCAAGGTCAGCCGTCAGGAAATCGCCCGCATCGTCGGCTGCTCGCGAGAAATGGCCGGCCGGGTGCTGAAAAAGCTCGAAGAAGACGGCGTCGTGCAATCGCAGGGCCGCAGCATCATCGTGCTGGCCAGCGGGCGTCTGGCCAAGGTAAAAACCTGAGGTAGGTCCGGATTCATCCGGACGCTCTTTCGAGGCCAGCCGTGGAGTCCGGATGAATCCGGACCTACGTGATCAGCCGGGCCAGGGCATCGCCCGGGCTTAGGCAACGCATCAGCGATTCTCCGATCAGGAAGCGCCGCACGCCGGCCGCCATCATTGTCTGCACGTCGGCGGGTGCCGCGATGCCGCTTTCGGTGATCACGTCGTAACCGGCGGGAATCCCGTCCAGCAGCTCGATGGTGGTTTCCAGCCGCGTCTCGAAGGTCCGCAGATTGCGGTTGTTGATGCCGAGCAGCACTGGCTGCTTGAGATCGAGCCCGATCATGGCGTCGCGTTCGGCACGATCGTGGACTTCGATCAGCACGTCCATGTCGAACTCCTGCGCGAGCCGGGCCAGCTCGCCCAGCCGTGCCGGTGACAGCGCAGCGGCGATCAGCAGCACGCAGTCGGCCCCGATCGCCCGGGCTTCGACAATCTGCATCTCGTCGATCAGGAAATCCTTGCGGATCGCCGGCAGTGCGGTGTGCTGGCGAGCTTCGACCAGATAATCGTCATGGCCCTGGAAGAAGTCGCGGTCGGTCAGCACGCTCAAGCAGGCCGCACCGCCGCGCGCGTAATCCTCGGCCAGCCAGCCGGGATTGAAGTCTTCGCGAATCAGCCCTTTCGACGGGCTGGCCTTCTTGATCTCGGCGATCACGGCAGCGCCGGTCGCCGCTTTCGCCGTCAGCGCAGCCGCAAAGCCGCGCGGAGCCGATTGGGCGAGGGCGATGCGTTCCAGCGTGCCGATGTCGATGCGCGTTTCGAGGGCGGCGATTTCCTCGCGCTTGCGCGCAAGGATGGTTTCGAGGATGTCGCTCATGCGCTGACTCAGATTCCGGAAGCAGCGGCTTGGGTCGCCGCGATGTAGGCGTCGACTTTCGCGCGCGCAGCGCCGCTGGCGATCGCTGCGCGCGCGCGGGTGATGCCGTCAGCAATTGAAACCGCAACGCCGGCCGCGTACAGCGCCGCACCGGCGTTCAGGCAGACGATGTCGCGCGGCTGGCCTTCGGTGTTGTCGAGCGCCTGCAACAGCACGCGCTTCGAATGCTCTGCATCGCTGACCGCCAGATTGCGGCTGGCGGCCATGCGCAGGCCGAAGTCTTCGGGGTGGATGTCGTATTCGCTCACCACGCCGTTGCGCAGTTCGCCGACCAGGGTTGCCGCACCAAGCGAAATCTCGTCCATTCCGTCGCGGCCCCAGACCACCAGCGCCCGCTGCACGCCGAGCTTTTCCAGCACCCGGACCAGGATGCCGACCAGATCGGGATGGAATACGCCCATCAGGATGTTCGGGGCGCTGGCCGGATTGGTCAGCGGCCCGAGGATGTTGAAGATGGTCCGCACGCCCATCTCGCGACGGACGGCGGCGACGTTCTTCATCGCCGGGTGATGCTTGGGCGCGTACATGAAGCCGATGCCGGTGGCCGCCAGGCAATGCGCGACCGCGTCCGGCATCAATTCGATGTTGGCCCCGAGCGCTTCGAGCACATCCGCGCTGCCGGATTTCGACGACACGCTGCGGTTGCCGTGCTTGGCGACCTTGGCCCCGGCGGCGGCGGCAACGAACATCGACGCCGTGGAAATGTTGAAGGTGTTCGAGCCATCGCCGCCGGTGCCGACGATGTCGAGCAGATGAGTATCGGCCGCGCCACCCGGCGTCGGCACTTTCAGCGAGAACTCGCGCATCACGGTCGCGGCGGCAGCGATCTCGCCGACGGTTTCCTTCTTGACCCTGAGGCCGGTCAGGATCGCCGCCGTCATGGTCGGCGAGACTTCGCCGCGCATGATCTGCCGCATCAGCGCGATCATCTCGTCATGGAAGATCTCGCGGTGCTCGATGGTCCGCGCCAGCGCTGCCTGGGGGGTCATGCCCAATTGTCCAGGAAGTTCTTCAGCATCGCGTGGCCGTGCTCGGTGAGGATCGATTCCGGGTGGAACTGCACGCCCTCGATCGGCAAGGTTTTGTGGCGCAGGCCCATGATCTCGTCCGGCGTGCCGTCGGGCTTGACCGTCCAGGCGGTGGCTTCGAGCTCGCCCGGAAAGTCGTCGCGATCGACGATCAGCGAGTGATAGCGGGTCGCCGTGAACGGCGTCGGCAGGGCCCGAAACACGCTGCTGGCCTGATGGTGGATGGCGCTGGTCTTGCCGTGCATCACGCTGGCCGCGCGGCGCACGGTGCCGCCGAAGGCCTGGCCGATCGACTGATGGCCAAGGCAGACGCCGAGGATCGGAAACGCGCCGGTCTTGCCGAGTGTCTCGATCAGTTCCAGACAGATGCCGGCCTCGTTCGGCGTGCACGGACCAGGCGACAGCACGATATGGGTCGGCTTGAGGGCGGCGACTTCCGCGACCGTGATCTGGTCGTTGCGATGCACGGCGACATCGGCCCCCAGCTCGCCGAAGTACTGGACGAGGTTGTAGGTGAAGGAATCGTAGTTGTCGATCATCACGATCATGACGGTACCTGCTGGAGTCGTATTCGTAGTCCGCAGCGGCTGCGGTCCCATCGCGGGTCGCGCGTGGCGCGAGCCGGTTGCCACTCAGGGAGAACGACGCCAGCGAGTCATGACGGATGGATCAAGGCAGGTCAGGGGCCGAAGTTTACCCGGCCGCGATGGCTGCCGCCGCTACCAGACGCCATTGGTCACGCGCAGCACGTAGAAGCCGCTGTAGCCGTCGGAGTACCAGATTTCCTTGCGCTCCGGCGCGAAGGCCGGCCGTGACATCGACCAGTTGCTGGCCCTCGCCGGCAGCGGCAGCAGGCGCGGCAGCACCGGGGCGTTGAAGTAGGCGATCTCGCGCGGGCGAGCCGGATCGCGGATGTCGAAGATGCGCAGGCCGCTGACGATCATGCTGCACGCGGCAATGTCGGGATCGACCCGCGTCGGCACGCTGCAATAGTGGCCGGCGTAGCCGCCAGTGATGTTGCGGGCGCCGGGATCGTTGACGATCGCCGCGCGGTTTTCCGGCTGATGCACGGCCAGCCGCAGGTTCGACACCACGACCGGGCGTGTTTCGTCGCTGATGTCGATGATCCGCCCGGCACCCACCGTCTGGCCGTTGCTGGCTGGCAGCAAGGTGCCGGCGCGATTGGTCGAGTATTCGTCGATTTCCAGCAGGTAGGGCCGGCCGTTGCGGGTGAACGGCATGGCGTTCTGCGGAATGGTCTGGTTATCCCAAGACACGGTGCTGATTTCGCGTACCTGCGGGTCAGGCATGCGAGCCTGAATCTGCGACACATCGAGGATCAGCACGCCGGCACCGTTGGCTGCCGACACATAGGCGCGATTGCCGTCGTCGCTGAGCGACAGGCCGTGCGCGGTGTAGTTGCCGGTCCACAACCGTCGCGGGCGCGATGGGTCGGTGATGTCCACCGCCGTCAGCGTCGGCGACGATGGTGAGGCCGAGTAGAAGGTCCGGCCATCCGGCGCCATGCCGCTTTCGTGGCCGAAGACGCCGGTCAACGATGAGGAGCGCAGCTGCGGATGGCGGCAGTCATCGGCCACGTCATAGACATCGACGACACCGGGTGCCAGCGCCGGATTGCCGAGCACGGCGGCCAGCACGCCACCCTGCTGCGACACCACCAGCGATTCGTGCGGCGACAGCATCGCCAGCGAGGTCAGCCGATCGGTCAGCAGCGGCTGGGTCGGATCGCTCATGTCGAGCACGTTGACCCCGGCGTTGTTGTCGAGAATGTTGGTGGGAAACAGCAGGGTGGTGTCGTAGTAGGCGCATTCGCGGCCGCTGCGGTCGACGTAACGCTCGACCTTGAAGCCGCCGACCGTGCCGATGACGGTGGGCCGCGTGAACGAGCCGACCAGTTCGGTATTGCAGGTGTAGCCCTCGGCGGCGCGGCCGCTGTCGTGATCGGTCTGACTGACGCGGCCCTGCATGCCGGTTTCCGGCCGCGAGCCTGGGCCGCAGGCGGCTTGCGGCGTCGGTCCGTCGTCGATCGACGGTGCCGGAGGATCGACGGCGCTGCTGCCGCCGCAGGCAGCGAGGCTGGCGGTGGTCAGTGCCAGCAGTGTCCGGAGCAATCGCAGTTTCATGGTCGGCCCTGTTTCGAGAAAGGTATCGAATCACATTCCGTCTCGCCGGTCATGGCCTGGCGGTCAGCAAGGCCTGCAACATCAGCTGGATGCGTTCGATTTCGCGGGCCTGTTCGAGCACCACGCGGGTCGCCAGTTCGCGCACCGCCGGCACTTGCGCCTGCTCGGCCGCGAACCGCGCCATCGGCAACGCGCCCCGATGATGCGCGAGCAGCAGCTGCAGGAAATGACGATCGCGACGATCGCCGTCCAGCGACCGCAGCCGCTCCAGATCGTCGGTCGAGGCCAGGCCGGGCATGCCGGTCGGCGAGCGCTGGCAATCGAGCAGGTAGCGGCGCAGTTCCTCGTCCGGCGCTGCATCGCCGGCCAGCATCCAGTCCATGCTGCGGTTGGTCGCCTCCAGCGGCAGCTGCCAGAGCCGCAGCCAGCCGCGCATTTCACCAAGTTCGAGCTGTTGCGCGCCTTCGACGCTGCGCGCCAGCAGCGACAGCCTGCTGGGTCGACCGTCCTGCATGAGTTGCGACATGGCAATCGCCTGCGCGTGATGCCGGCTCATGGACTGCGCGAAGCCGATCTCGATTGCGCCGGGCTGCATGCGCGCCGCGTCGTCAGGCGGGAGCTGCCGCCACAGCATGGCAGCGACGATTCCCGCGATGATCAGGGCGACGGACAGGCAGCGGGTGAATCGCAAGGCGCGGTGTTCCTCCGGAAACGTCGCGATTGTCGAGGGTCGACGGCTTTCGCGGAAGCGCGGCCGACAATGCTAAGCCCGCGTCGATGCGAAGTGTCGGCGCAGAAAGCCGGCGACGCCGTCGTTGAAGGCATCGTTGCGATCGCCTGCCACCATGTGGCCGGCGGCGGCGACATCGCAGACTTCCAGATGCGGCGTGTGGACGCGGAACTCGGCGATGCTGGCTTCGTCGACGATGTCGCTTTCCATGCCGCGCACCAGCAGGGTCGGGACTTTCAGGCGCGCGGCAGCTTCATAGAGCTTTTCGGTGAAGCGTGGCGGCTCGGAGACGACCTGCGAGGTGGCGACGAACGCCGGGTCCCAGTGCCAGTGCAGGCGACCGTCGGCACGCCATCGCAGGTTCTTCATCAGGCCGCTGGGATCGCGTGGCCGGGGCCGCTGCGGGTAGTAGGCGCTGACCGCGTCGGCCACTTCGTCGAGGCTGGCGAAGCCATCGGGCCGGGCGCGCATGAACGCGATGATCCGTTCCGCGCCTTCTGGATTGAGGCGCGGCACCACGTCGACCAGCACCAGCGCGCTGGCGACGCCGGTTTCCGCTGCCGCGATCAGCGAGGCCGCGCCGCCCATCGAGGCGCCGACGAGCGCCGGTGGCGAGGGCAGGGTGGCGGCGATCAGCTTCACATCGGCGGCGAGGCGTTCGATGCGGTAGTCCGCGATCGGCGACCAGTCGCTGTCGCCGTGGCCGCGGGCGTCGACATTGATCACCTGCCAGCCATCGGCGAGCAGGCGTTTCATCGCCGTGCCCCAGGAATGCCGGGTCTGGCCGCCGCCGTGGCTCAGGATCACCGCCGGTGCTGCGGGATAGCCGCCGACATCGGCGGTCAGCGCCACGCCGTCGTCGGCGATGTAGCGGCGGACGCTGATGGCGGCGCTGCTCAAAGGCTGGACTTCACGCCCGCTGCATCGGCCGCTGCGCGCATCACGGCGCGGGCCTTGTTGACGGTTTCGTCCCATTCGCTCTGCGGCACCGAATCGGCAACGACGCCGGCACCGGCTTGCGCATGAACCATCCCGTCCTTGATGACGGCGGTGCGGATCGCGATCGCGACATCCATGTTGCCGTCCCAGCCGAGATAGCCGACCGCGCCGCCGTAGATGCCACGCGCCACCGGTTCCAGCTCGTCGATGATTTCCATCGCCCGCACTTTCGGCGCGCCGGAAAGCGTGCCGGCCGGAAAGGTGGCGGCGAGCGCGTCGAGCGCATCGAGCCCCGGTTTCAGCTGGCCGGTGACGTTCGAGACGATGTGCATGACGTGGCTGTAACGCTCGACGATCATCTTTTCGGTCAGGCGCACCGAGCCGGTCTTCGCGACCCGGCCGACATCGTTGCGGCCGAGGTCGATCAGCATCAGGTGCTCGGCGATCTCCTTCGGATCGGCGAGCAGATCGGTCTCCAGCGCCTTGTCCTCGTCCGGGGTCTTGCCGCGCACCCGGGTGCCGGCGATCGGCCGCACGGTGAGTTCATTGTTATCGACACGGACCAGGATCTCCGGCGACGAACCGACGATGTGGTGATCGTCGAGATTCAGGCAGTACAGGTACGGGGACGGATTGAGCCGGCGCAGCGCCCGGTACAGCGCCACCGGCGGCTCGGCAAACGGTGCGCTCATCCGTTGTGACGGCACCACCTGCATCACGTCGCCGGCAGCGATGTAGTCCTTGATCGTCGCGATGCCGGCCTTGAAGGCGTCCTCGCCGAAGCCGGACACGAACGGCCGCTGGGTGCCACTGGCAGGCGTCTGCTGCGCTGGCACCGGCTTCGCCAGTTCGGCTTCGATTTCGTCGAGCCGCGCCTCGGCGCGCGCGCGGCTGCCGGGTACTGACAGATCGGCGTGGACGATCAGCGTGAGCGTCGCGCGCAGCGAATCGAAGGCGACCAGCTCATCCGAGCGCATCAGCAGCACGTCCGGCGTGCCCAGAGGGTCGGGCTTGGCGACCTTCAGCCGTGGCTCGAACAGGCGCACGCATTCGTAGCCGAAATAGCCGACGAAGCCGCCGGAGAAGCGCGGCAGCTTGTCGTTCGGGGCGACGCGGATGGCGGCGGCGTGGCCACGCAGCCAGGCGATCGGATCGGCGGCTTCAAGCGTCTGCGTCACCGCGCCATCGACGGTCACGGTGATCGTGTGGCCCTTGATGCGGATGACTTCGCGGGCGCCGAGGCCGATGAACGAATAACGGCCCCACTGCGCGCCGCCGTGCATCGACTCCAGCAGGTAGGTGTACGGGCGGTTGGCCAGCTTCAGAAAAGTGCCGACCGGTGTATCGAGGTCGCCGGCGAGTTCGCGCGTCAGCGCGACATGGGTGTAGGTCATTGGGTCGTGAGGCGTGAGGGGTGAGGCGGGAACGGCACGCGGCCGTGCATGCGGCGCTTTGATTCAGCGCCATCGCCACCCGTGCTTGCCTTGGATCACCGTATGTCGCCTAGCTTCAGCTGCGGATTTTCTGCGGCGAAGCGGAGGAAAATACGTTAGCTGGAAGCTATTGTTCAGTATCAGTGCGCTCACAAAACCCAAGCAGCCATGCTGCGTGCTCGCGTATTGCTGGGTCACTCGCACTGGTGAGCGGACGCAGCGCTTGAGGAGTATCGGTTGGGTGAAGCGCGGCAAGCTCAATGAGCGCGGTTGTGAAGCCATCGTTGTCGTGCCCCTCATCGAAACCGCGCTGATATGCACCCAATAGCTCTGGCAGAACGGACGGACCGGCTAGCTCCGCCAACGGCCACGCCGCCGCTTCTCTCACGAAGTAGCTTTTATGCCTCAGAAGCTCCAAAAGCCAAGGTATGTCTGCCTCGCAGGATTGCTTATGCGCAAGCTCGGCTGCACGTACATTTTGCGCAACGTCTGCTGCGTCGAGGCCGGCCAGAATCTGAGCGCGTGTCACCGTGTCCATCTTGATGCCCAACGCTGCATTATCGCCTCACGCCTCCCCCTGGGCTGCCGCCCCTTGAAGTCATGCTCCGGAGTGCCATCCGAGGCACTCCGGAAAGCGCGCATGACTTCAAGCCTTGGCAATTTCCGCCCGCATGGCGGCAATGGTAGCCGCGTAATCGCCGGTCGAGAAAATCGCCGAGCCGGCGACGAAGGCATCGGCCCCGGCGGCGGCGATCGAGCGGATGTTGTCGACCTTCACGCCGCCGTCGATTTCCAGGCGAATCTCGCGGCCGGTTTCGGCGCGGTGCTGGTCGATCAGCCGCCGCGCTTCGCGCAGCTTGTCGAGCGCACTCGGCAGGAAGCTCTGGCCGCCGAAACCCGGGTTTACCGACATCAGCAGCACGATGTCGACCTTGTCCATCACATAGCGCAGATGATCCAGCGGCGTCGCCGGATTGAACACCAGGCCGGTCTTGCAGCCGGCATCGCGGATCGCCTGCAGGCTGCGGTCGACATGCTTGGTGGCTTCCGGGTGAAAGGTCACCGACGTCGCGCCGGCCTTGGCGAACAGCTGGGCGAGGGCGTCGACCGGCTCGACCATCAGATGAACGTCAATCGGCGCTGTCACGCCATATTTGCGCAGCGCTTCGCAGACCATCGGGCCGATGGTCAAGTTGGGAACGTAATGGTTGTCCATGACGTCGAAATGCACCCAGTCGGCACCGGCTGCCAGCACCTTCGCGGTGTCCTCGCCAAGACGTGCGAAATCCGCAGACAGGATGCTCGGGGCAATGACGGGCGGCAGCGGTGACATGGTCATGATGGGTCCGGTGGCTGGGCGACGAAGTGCCGGGAATTTATCAGATTGCTGCTGCTTGACCGGTAATCGTCATCGGCTGTCGACAGCCGGATCAAGCGGCAGAGAAAATAGTCAAAACGAATTCAGAACATGGAGAAGATTGTCTTTACCGATCAATCGCGGATCACCAGACTGCGCAGCATCCGCTTGAAGCGCGCGTGCGGCGGTTGGAGACCGGGCGGCAGTTTGCGTAAGGTCGGCGCGCAGGGCGGCCTCGCGGCCAGCATCGAGCCAGCAGTTCACAGGAGAGAGAAATGACTAGCGAACAGAAATGCCCATTTTCCGGCGGATCGCCGACCGCGGCCGTCGCCAGCGTCCGCGGCAACGCCGACTGGTGGCCGAACCAGCTGAACCTGAAAATCCTCCATCAGCACGCACCCAGCGGCAACCCGCTCGGCACGTCGTTCAACTACGCGGAAGCCTTCGGGAAGCTGGACCTCCATGCCGTGGTCCAGGATCTGACCGCGCTGATGACCGATTCCCAGGACTGGTGGCCGGCCGACTACGGTCATTACGGCCCGCTGTTCATCCGCATGGCCTGGCACAGCGCCGGCACCTATCGCATCGCCGATGGCCGAGGCGGTGCCGGCACCGGCAATCAGCGCTTTGCGCCGCTGAACTCCTGGCCGGACAACGGCAATCTCGACAAGGCCCGCCGCCTGCTCTGGCCGGTCAAGCAGAAGTATGGCCAGGCGCTGTCCTGGGGCGATCTGATGATCCTCGCCGGCAACGTCGCGCTGGAGTCGATGGGCTTCAAGACCTTCGGCTTCGCCGGTGGCCGCGAGGACATCTGGGAGCCGGAAGAAGAGATCAACTGGGGTGCCGAGGCCGAATGGCTGGCGACCAGCGACAAGGCCAACAGCCGCTACTCCGGCGATCGCGCGCTGGCCAATCCGCTCGCTGCGGTTCAGATGGGTCTGATCTACGTCAACCCGCAGGGCCCGGATGGCAGTCCGGACCCGATCGCTTCCGGCCGCGACATTCGCGAAACCTTCGCCCGCATGGCGATGGACGACGAGGAAACCGTGGCCCTGGTCGCCGGTGGCCACACCTTCGGCAAGGCGCACGGCGCTGGCCCCGAATCGCATGTCGGGCCTGAGCCGGAAGGCGCACCGATCGAAGCCCAGGGCTTCGGCTGGCTCAGCACGCATGGCTCGGGCAAGGGCGGCGACGCCATCACCAGCGGCATCGAAGGCGCCTGGAAACCGAAGCCGACCACCTGGGACAACGGCTACTTCGATACCCTGTTCGGCTACGAGTGGGAACTGAGCAAGAGCCCGGCCGGTGCCCATCAGTGGCATCCGAAGGGCGGTGCCGGAGCCGACACCGTTGTCGATGCCCATGACCCAGGCAAGTTCCACGCGCCGATGATGACCACGGCAGATCTGGCCATGCGCTTCGATCCGGCCTACGAGGTGATTTCGCGCCGTTTCCACAAGAACCCGAAAGCTTTCGCCGATGCCTTCGCTCGCGCCTGGTTCAAGCTGACCCATCGCGATCTCGGCCCGGCGTCGCGTTACCTCGGACCGCTGGTGCCGGCCAAGCCATTGATCTGGCAGGACCCGGTGCCGGAAGTCGACGGCCCGTTGATCGGCGAGCGCGACATCGCGGCGCTGAAGTCCGCCGTGCTCGCTTCCGGCCTGTCGGTCGCGCAGCTGGTCAGCACCGCCTGGGCTTCGGCCTCGACCTTCCGCGGCAGCGACAAGCGCGGCGGTGCCAATGGCGCGCGCATTCGTCTGGCGCCGCAGAAGGACTGGGCCGTGAACCAGCCGGCGGAGCTGGCCAAGGTGCTGAAAGCGCTGGAGAAAGTTCGCAAGGAGTTCAACGGCAAGAGCAAGAAGCAGGTGTCGCTGGCCGATCTGATCGTGCTCGGTGGCGCGGCCGGCATCGAAGCGGCGGCGAAGAAGGCCAAGCTCAAGATCAAGGTGCCGTTCACGCCGGGTCGCACCGATGCCAAGCAGGCGCAGACCGACGTCGCGTCGTTCGCGGTGCTGGAACCGATCGCCGATGGTTTCCGCAACTACGTACGCCCGGGTGTGAAGACCTCGACGGCCGAGTTGCTGATCGACAAGGCGCAGTTGCTGAAGCTCGGCGCGCCCGAGATGACCGTGCTGATCGGCGGCCTGCGGGTGCTCGGGGTGACGGTCGGCGAGGCCTGTCATGGCGTGTTCACGCGGCGGCCGGGGACCTTGAGCAACGATTTCTTCGTCAACCTGCTCGACATGCGCACGGTCTGGAAGAAGTCGGCGGCCGATGCCAGCGTCATGGAAGGCCGCGACCGCGCCAGCGGCGAACTGAAGTGGACCGGCACCGTGGTCGATCTGGTGTTCGGCTCCAATTCGCAGCTGCGGGCGCTGGCCGAGGTCTATGCGGCAGCCGATGCCAACACGAAGTTCGTCGATGACTTCGTCGCTGCCTGGACCAAGGTGATGAACCTGGACCGCTTCGACCTCGTGTAGTCGAGCATTGCGGGACTGACAAAGCCGCCGGATTCGTCCGGCGGCTTTTTTGCGGGAACGAACGTCAAAAAAAGCCGGGCGCTGCGCGCAAGGCGCAAAGGGAACAGAAAGAACGGCAACGGCAAAAGCCTTTCTGGAAACGGCAGACGCCTTGTGGCCTTTGTGCGCTGCCTGAGACCGCCGGGCAGCGCATCACTTTGAAGTTGCGCAGAGGCGGTTTCGCACGAAGTACACGAAGGCCACGAAGAAAGCGTCGAGTCGACGGCGTTGATTGGTTTCTCTTCGTGTCCTTTGTGTTCTTTGTGCGAAATATATTGACCGCATAGCAAACGGAGTCACGAACGACCGCCGTTTCGGAGATGTGCTTCTCTCTGCGATCTTTGCGTTCTCCGCGTGAGCCCGCTTTTGTCCTCGCGTGCCGACATGCTTCCAGCACTTGCGAGACGCTGACGACGGCCCTGCCTCGTTAGGACTAGCGCTTTTTCATGGCGCGGCGGGAGTCAGTTCAATACAGTGACGGCCTGTTCGCCACTGACACCCCCGCACGCTCCATGGGTCTTGCCACTGCTGTTCACACGCTATTCGCCGCCATCTGGGTCGGCGGCATGTTCTTCGCCTATGTCTGCTTGCGGCCGACACTCGCCGGCATTGACGCGAAAACCCGCACCACGCTCTGGGCGCAGGTGCTGCATCGGTTCTTCGGCTACGTGTTCCTGTCGGCTGCACTGCTGCTCGCCACCGGCCTGCACATGATCCGCAAGCTCGGCGGCATGGCGGCGGTCGGTGCGCATGTCCACATCATGCTGACGCTTGGGCTGGTGATGATGGCTTTGGCGCTGCACGTCTATTTCGCACCGCTGAAGCGCCTGAAGCTGGCGGTGATTGCCGGCGATGTGCCGGAAGCGGGTCGCCGGGTCGGGCAGATTCGCCTGTTCGTCGGCATCAATCTGCTGCTCGGTCTGGTGGTGATCGCGATCGCCAGCGGCGGCCGCTATTTTTTTGCCGGAGCGTGAAGTCATGACCACGCCGCTCCACGAAGCCACCATCACCAGCCTGCCGAAGCTGCACAGCGGCAAGGTCCGTGACCTGTACGCGCTGGGCAATGACCATCTGCTGATCGTCACCAGCGATCGCCTGTCGGCCTTCGACGTGATCCTGCCTGACCCGATTCCCGGCAAGGGCGCGGTGCTCAATGCGTTGACCGCGTTCTGGATGGCGCGCTTCGAAGCACTGATCCCGAATCATTTCGACACTTCCGTCGATCTCGCCAAATGGCTGACGCCGGAAGAACTGGCGCAGTGCGCAGGCCGGGCCGTGGTGGCGAAGAAGCTCAAGGCGCTGCCGGTCGAAGCGGTGGCCCGTGGTTATCTGATCGGCTCCGGCTGGAAGGACTATCAGGCCACCGGTGCGGTCTGCGGCATTCCGATTCCGGAAGGCATGGAACTGGCCGGCAAGCTCGCCGAGCCGATCTTCACGCCGGCTTTCAAGGCCCCGAAGGGCGAGCACGACGCCAATATCTCGTTTGCCGACACCGTGCATCTGGTCGGCGAAGCGCTGGCCCATCAGGTTCGCGAGATCACCCTGCGCCTGTATCGCGAAGCCTCCGCGTTCGCGGCGACGCGCGGCATCATCATCGCCGACACCAAGTTCGAGTTCGGGGTTGATGACGCTGGCACCCTACATCTGATCGACGAAGTGCTGACCCCGGATTCCTCGCGCTTCTGGCCGGCCGATCAGTACCAGCCCGGCATCAGCCCGCCGAGCTTCGACAAGCAGTACGTCCGCGACTATCTCGAAACGCTGGACTGGAACAAGACCGCACCGGGGCCGGCACTGCCCGACAACGTCATCGCCCGCACCGCCGCCACCTATCGCGAAGCGCAGCGTCTGCTCACTGGACACTGAAAGCCATGACCACCGCTTACTGGTGCGTGCTGATCGCCGCCTACCTGCCGCTGGCCTTCACTGGCATTGCCAAGTTCGGCGCTGGCGGCAAGGATTTCGACAACGCGGCACCCAGAGCGATGCTGGCGAAGCTCGACGGCTGGCGCGCCCGCGCCAACTGGGCGCAACTCAATGGTTTTGAAGCGTTTCCGCCATTCGCGGCGGCGGTGATCATCGCCCACCTGACGGCCGTGCCGCAGCCCCGCATCGACGCGCTGGCGCTGGGCTTCATCGCTGCGCGGGTAGTCTACGGCCTGCTGTATCTGGCCAATCTCGCGACCCTGCGTTCGATTGCCTGGACCGCTGCGGTGGGCTGCGTCGTTGCGCTGTTCGTGTCCGCCGCTTGAGTCTTTTCGCCATCGCCTGAGGAACGTCGCCATGCAGATCAAGATCGAGATCGACGTCAAACCCGAAGAGCTGCGCCGCTTCCTCGGCCTGCCGGATGTCGCCGGCTTGCAGGAGGACCTGATGTCCTTCGTCCGCGACAAGCTCGGCGCGGCGGCGGAAACCCTGGATCCGTCGAGCTTCGTCAAGGAAAACCTCCAGAGCCTGAAATCCAGCGCGCCTTGGCAGCGGCTGATGTCGGCAACCAAGGTCAGCGTCAAGGTGGCCGAGCCGGCCGTGACCACCGGCGTACGCAAGGCGCGCAAGGTGGTGAAGGCGGCGGGAGCTACCGTGACCGGGAAAAAGGCGACTCGCCGCAAGGCTGCAGCAAAGAAATCGGTGCCGAAGCCTTCGGCTTAGGACGTCGCCTGCCGGAACCCGGCCAGCCTGCGGAGCAAGTCCCGCAGCAGCGCCATGCGGCGACGATGATCGTCGGCCAGTCGGCGCGTGGTCAGCGGCAGCAAGTCGAGTTGATGGCGCAGCAGTTCGGCGAAGGTGCGCGTGCGCCGCGCCACCTGCCAGCGTTCACGCAAGGCCGCGCGATGCGCAGCCAATGCCTGCGCTTCGTGACGGGCCAGCGTGCTCAGGTCGTGCATCAGTTCCTGCGTGTTCATGAGGTGAAATCGGGGTCCATAAACGACTGAACCGCGCAGCCCCTGCGGGCGGCGCGGTTCAGGGTCATCCGCATGAAGCGGATGCGGCGCTGATTACTCGGCAGCCTTTTCAGCAGCCTTGACGGCCTTCTTCACGGTCGCGGTGGCCTTCTTGCCGGTCGACTTGGCCACCTTGGTGGCCTTGGCGACGATCGGCGACTTGCCGGTCAGCTGGGCCTGGATGGTTTCCACGCCGGTCTTGACGACCTTGTACAGCTCCTCGCCGGTGCGCGAGACGACGGTGACCGTCTGGCTGAACGGGGCGGTCAGGGTGTCGGTGGTCGGCAGGTAGCTGATCGGATCGGCGGCGATGGCCTTGAAGCCGTCAGTCTTCGCTTTCTCGAAGCTCGACACGGCGGCCGAGTAGATTTCCTTGGCGGCGGTGGTGTTCTCGGAAACCAGCGTCTGGACGCCGTTGACCACGACATCGCCAGCCTGCTTCAGGCTGTCGATCGAGATTTCTGCAACCTTCTGGCCGTGGCCGGAGATGGTCTCGACGCGGCCTTTGACATCTTCAACAACGCTCTGAAAGTTCATTTGCTTCATTCCTCGTATTACGGGCGGGGCTTCAATGTTGCGACGCAACAATTGATGCACTGCATCATAACAGCGGTTTTTTCAGTGTCAAGCCTGTGGCTGAAGTCAAGACGTTTGTCCTGATGTTGCAACGCACACGAAGCAAACGTGGCTCAACCCGGCGTGCGTCTGCCGTGCAGCCAGGCACGGACCAGGCGCAGATCCTCGTAGCGATAGTCGCCGCCCAGCGCTTCATAGGCTGGCTTGAGCCGCACTTCGCCATGCGTTTCTAGCGCCGCCACGATCACTTTCACGCGGTCATGGGCGATCAGCCGCGACAGATCAATGGCGGCGCCATGCGCCAGCAGCGCTTCGAGATGGCCGACGATGGTCGCCACATCAAGGCCGCGCTTGGCGGCGATCGCATCGACTTCCAGCCCGCGATCGAACAGCGTCTGCGTGTTGCGAACCGTGTCCGGCAGATCTTCGTCGACGATGCGCTTGTCATCGACGACAAAAGCGCTGGCGTCCTCGACCGGCGCTTCCGGCGCGGCCAAGCCCTTGTCGACCAGAAACGCGCGGATCGCCGCCGTGAACGCCGCGCCGTACTGCGCGAGCTTGCGACTGCCGACGCCGGAGATGTCGAGGAAAGCGGCACTGGTCAGCGGCTGGCGCTCGGCCATCTGGCGAATGCTGGCATCGCTGAACACGACATAGGGCGGCACGCCCTGCTTGTCGGCCAGATCCTTGCGCAGGCTGCGCAGCACTTCGAACAGCGCATCGCCTTCCGGCGTTGCGGTTTCCCCTGCCACTGCACCACGGCTGCGCTTCTTCTTCTCGGCTTTCGGGGCAACGGCAAATTCCAGCTTGCGCTCGCCCTTGAGCACGGCGCGGCTGGCTTCGTTGATTTTCAGCACCGGGAATTCGCTGCCGACTTCCTCGATCAGCCCCTGATGGGTCAGCGCGCGGACCAGCAGCCGCCACTCGTCCTGCGAGCGTTGCTTGCCGATGCCGTAGACGCTGAGAGATTGATGGCCGCGGTCGATCAGTTTCTGGGTTTCGGCACCGCGCAGGATGTCGATCAGGTAAGCCGCACCAAAGCGCTCGTTGCGCTGGGCGAGTCGGGCGATCGCCGACAGGAACTGCCGCGCTTCCAGCGTCCAGTCCTCGACCGGTTTCGGCGCGTTGCAGTTGTCGCAGGCACCACACGGCGGATCGAAGTTCTCGCCGAAGTAGCGCAGCTGGATGGCGCGCCGGCATTCGGTGGATTCGGCGTAGTCGAGCACCTTGCGCAGCTGCTGCTTGGCCAGCCGCTGCTCGGCTTCGAGCGGCGCACCGGTCTGCGGATCGACTTTCTGGGCGATCAGGAACTCGGCGGTCTTCAGATCGCCGATGCCGAAATACAGCCAGCAGTCGGCGTGTTCGCCATCGCGACCGGCCCGTCCGGCTTCCTGGTAATAGCCTTCCATGGTCTTCGGCAGGTCGTAATGAACGACCCAGCGCACGTCGGGTTTGTTGATGCCCATGCCGAACGCGATGGTGGCGACGATCACCTGCACGTCGTCGCGAATGAACGCGTCCTGGTTGGCGCGCCGGGTGTCGGCGTTGAGTCCTGCGTGATACGGCAGGGCGCGGATGCCATCGTCCTTCAGGCTCGACGCCAGCTCGTCGACCCGCTTGCGCGACAGGCAGTAGACGATGCCGGAATCCTTTGGCCGCTTGCGCGCGCGATCGAGCACTTCGTTATAGGTGCGGCCGTCTTTGGCCGACACCGCGTAATGCAGGTTCGGGCGGTTGAAGCTGGAAACGTGGATCGAAGGATCATTCAGCCCGAGCTGATGAACGATGTCCTGACGCACGCGGCCGGTCGCGGTTGCCGTGAACGCGAACACCGGCACGTCCGGGAAGTGATCGCGCAGCGCGTGCATCTTCCGGTACTCGGGCCGGAAATCGTGGCCCCATTCGGACACGCAATGCGCTTCGTCGATGGTGAAGCCGGACAGGCCCTGCGCTTCCTTCAAGCGCGGCAGGAAGCCGGACAGGAAATCCGGCATCAGCAGCCGTTCCGGGGCCAGATAGACGAGGCGAATCTCGCCTTTCAGCAGGGCCGACAGCGTGTCGGCAGATTCCCGCGCGCTGAGCGACGAGTTCAGGAAGGCGGCCGAAATGCCGTTGTCGCGCAGCAGCCGCACCTGGTCCTGCATCAGCGCGATCAGCGGCGATACCACCACCATCACGCCCGGCCTGAGCATCGCCGGCAACTGGAAGCACAGCGACTTGCCGCCGCCGGTCGGCATGATCGCCAGCAGATCGCGGCCGGCCATGGCGTCGTCGACCACCTCGCGCTGGCCGGGCCGGAAGCTGTCGAAGCCGAACCAGCGCTTCAGCGCGTCCAGCGTGCGGGGACTTTCCATGTCGGAGCGGATGGGATGTACGGATGGGCGCGGCATTGTCGCCGGATGCTGCCAATCACGTCGGCAAGCCTGAGGAATTTTCGGAAATCAGACCGATCGGGAAGTCTGCCTAGCCCGCACTTGACGCAAGTCAATCCGTCGTTGGAATGAGTAGGTTTTTATCTCCACACTCGTATTGTGATCGAGTGCTCACACCAGTAAGCTTCACCCCGTTGCAAAAAAGACGCAGCAAGCGCTATCCGACGAACGGTTCATCTGATCTGACGAAGACGCAAAGCGCGGGAAAGCAGAACACTCAGGCGAAGGGTTACAGATGTCATTCGGCTTGCCGCGTGGCGGGTGATGCGTTGCTGCGTCACCAGTAGGGCATGGAAGCAGAATTTCGTTATTTTCAGCGATCTTGCCGTCATCAAAGAGTGTCGTTCCCATGAAGTATGTGCTGTCTCGGGTTTCCGTCTTCCTGTTGCTGACACTGCTCGCCTCTGGCTTCACTGCCCAGGCGCAGGGAACGGTGTCCAGCCGTCTGGAAGCGATGAAAGTCACCCGCGACGCCGCCGGTGTCGAAGCCTTTGCGCCAGCCGGTGAAGTGGCTCCCGGCGATCTCCTCGAATACCGGCTGGTCTACGCCAATACCGGCAGCACCGGCATTTCCCAGTTGACCGTCAATGGCCCGGTGCCCAAGGGCACGGCCTACCTGCCGAACAGCGCCGCTGCGGCGACCCGCCACACGCTGCGCTACAGCTATGACGGCGGCAAGACCTGGGTGACGACGCCCCCTGTGCGCGAAGTGCGCGCGGCTGATGGGCAGGTTCGTCGCGAACCGCTGCCGAACGAAGAAATCACCAACATCGCCTGGCAAGTCCAGGAGCCGCTCAAGGCCGGCAGCAGCCAGACCTATCGTTACCGCGTCCGGGTGCTTGCGGTGCCCGGCTGAGCGTTGCAGGTCAAAAAAGTTTGATGGATGACGCCGTCAAAGCGGCGCATTACCCGTAGTGGGTCCACGCAGCAAGGAAGAGACAGGGGAAGGGGATCATGTTGAATTCGGCATATGCGGCGATGCAGAAGCTCGCTGCTCGCGGACTTGCAGTCGGCGCACTGGCGTTGACCTTGGCTGGCCTTTCCGCGCCTGCGGTTGCTGCGCCGCTGGCCGGCTCGGTGATCGGCAATCAGGCGACGGCGACCTACGTCGACGAAAACGGCACCCCGCAGACCACCAGCTCGAATCTTGTCGAAACCATCGTTGCCCAGGTGGCCGGCGTCGATATCGAAGCCACCCAGAGCAACACGGCCGCGCCGGGTGAAACGATCTACTTCCCGCATATCGTCACCAATACCGGCAACGGCAACGACACCTACACGCTGGCGACGACCAACAACGGCGGCACCTTCGAGTTCGCCAACATCGTCATCTATGCCGACGCGAACCAGGACGGCGTGCCCGACAACTTCACGCCGATCACGATCACGCCGAATCTGGCACCGGGTGGCAACTACGGCATCATCGTCGCGGTCACCGTGCCGGGCACCGCTGTCGCCGGCCAGACCGACAACGTCACCGTCACCACCACCAGTGTCTTCAACGGCACGGTCACTGACGCCAACACCGACACCGTCACGGTCACCAACAATGCGGTGATCAACGTCACCAAGGCCGAGGACATCACCACCGGTCCGGCCGGCTTCACGCCGGTGACGATCACGCTGACCTACACCAACACCGGCAACACCACCGCGACCAACGTCACCCTGACCGACGCGCTGAACGCGAGCTTCGCCTACGTGCCCGGCTCGGGTCTGTGGAGCGTGTCCAATCCGGCACCGCTGACCGACGCCATCGGCGGCGATGCGGCCGGCATCGACTACTCGGTCACCGGCAACACGGTGACGGCGATCATCGCCAGCGTGGCTCCGGGTCAGTCCGGCTTCGTGCGCTTCCAGGTGTCGGTGATCCCGGCCGCCCCGGCCGGCACGATTCCCAATCTGGTCAACGTCAGCTATCTCGACGGCGGCGGCAATACCGTGGTCGACACCACCAATACCGTCATCTTCACCGTGACCCCGACGGTGGCCGTGGATCTGTCCGATACCGGTTCCACCACCGACAACGACGGTGCCAACAACGACATCGTCACCCAGGGTCCGGTGCCGCAGGGCTCGACGCTGCGCTATGACAATGTGGTCACCAACAACGGCAACGGCATCGACGTGTTCAACGTCACCTTCGCCAACGTGTCGTTCCCGGCGGGCACCAGCTTCCAGCTGCTGCAAGCCGATGGCGTCACGCCGCTGACCGATTCCAACGGTGACGGCACGCCGGATACCGGCCCGCTCGCCCCCGGTGCCAGTACCAGCGTGTTCCTGCGCGTGGTGCTGCCGTCCGGCGCCACCGGCGTTGGTCCGTTCGACGTGACCAAGACTGCCACTTCGACGACCGATCCGAACGTCTTCAACACCACCACCGATCGCCTGACCGCGATTGCCACCTCGACCGTCGATCTCACCAACACCAGCGCCGGTGTCGGTGCCCCGGGTGCCGGTCTTGGCCCGGAAGCCGCGCCGGTGACCACGGTCACCGTCAACCCGGGTGAAACGGCGAGCTTCGCGCTGTTCGCCAACAACACCAGCACCGTGCCGGACAGCTACACGCTGGCCGCCAGCACCGACCCGACCTTCGCCACGCTTGCCTTGCCGGCCGGTTGGACCGTGGTGTTCCGCAACGCCTCGAACGGCGTGATCACCTCGACGCCGACGATCGCCGCCGGTGGCAACTTCGCCTTCACTGCCCAGGTGCTGGTGCCGGCTGGCAACGCGCCTGTGGCCGCACCCGGCCAGAGCGTCTATTTCCGCTTGGCTTCGGCTGCAAGCGGCGCGCTGGACATCAAGAACGACGCGGTCGTGGTCAATGCGGTGCGCGATATCGCGATCACCCCGAACAACACCGGGCAGGGCTTCCCGGGCGGTGCGGTGCAGTACACGCATACGCTGACCATCAATTCCAACGTCGCTGAAACCGCGGCAGCCCTGACCACCGCCAACAGCACGGCGCAGTGGACGTCGGTCATCTATTACGACGCCAACGGCAACGGGCTGATCGACGCCACCGACCCGGTGATCGACGACATCGCCGATATCGACGCACTGGTCGCCGGTGCTGGCCTTGCGCCGGGCACCAGCTATCCGCTGATCGTGCAGGTGTTCGTGCCGGCCGGTGCCGCACCGGGTGCCAGCAACACTACGGCGGTCAACGTCGCCCCGGTGGCCGGTGAAACCAATGTCGGCAACAACGCCGCCAACGATGTGACCACCGTGGTGACCGGCGACGTCCGGCTGCTGAAGACCCAGGCACTGGATGCAGCCTGCGACGGCACTGCCGACACCGCCTTCATCACCACGCCGCTGGCCAATGCGGTGCCGGGTGCTTGCCTCGTCTACCGGGTGCTCGCGACCAACGCCGGTTCGACCCCGGTGACGGCGCTGGTGATCTCCGACACCACGCCAGCCCTGACCACCTACGAGGATTGCGCCGGGGCCTGCGTGGCCGTGGCGACGACCGGCACGGTGACCACGCCGCTCGACGGCGGGACCGGGCAGGTGGTCAACACGGTGGGCCCGCTGGCACCCGCGGGCACTACCACCTTGACCTTCACGGTCCGGATCAACCCGTAAAGCACCTGTGGCGGAAGGCGCGCGAACCGCGTCTTCCGCCACCGATCCGACTCGAACCGACATGCATCCTGAACCGCTCGCAGCTCGCTACCGGAACGGCCACGCTGTGGCTGCTCGGGCCGTTCGAGTCGCCTTGCCGCATTGGCTGACCGCCTTCGCGCTGCTGCTGATGGCAGTGCTGGTGCTGGTCAGCGGCCAGGCAGCGGCGCAGGGCAGTGGCACGCCGCTGGCAGGGTCGACGATCAGCAACACGGCGAGCGCGACGTACCGCAACGAGACGCTCGGCATCGTCGAGACCGTCACCTCGAACACCACGGTGGCCACCGTGGCACCGGTGGAAGGCGTGAGTCTGGTACCGGACCTGACGGTGTTCGTGCCGCCTGGCGGCACGGCGACCTTCCCGCATGTGCTGACCAACACCGGCAACGTCAGCGAAACGATCACCCTGACCTTCCAGCCCCAGGGTGGCGATGATTACGACCTGAACGGTCTGCGCCTGTTCCTCGACGAAAACGGCAACGGCGTCGTCGATCCGGGCGAGCGCGAACTGTTCAGTGGCGACACACTGGTCTTGACGCCAGGGCAGGTGGTCAATCTGGTGCTGACCGGCACCGTGCCCGCCGTGGTGCTGCCGGACACCCGTGCCGTGCAGATCCTGGTGGCAACGACCGCTGGCGGCGTCACTGACAGCGTCACCGACATCGCCATCACCCGCAACGGCGGCGAGCTGCAGCTGACCAAGGCCATCGACAATCCGCTGGCCCGGGCCGGTGACACCATCACCTACACCCTGAGCGCGCTCAACGTCGGCAACACGCCGGTGCCGCCGACCACAGTGACCGTCGACGGTGCGCTGCGCGATCTGGTGGTGATCCGCGACACCATTCCGGTCAACACCCGCTTTGTTTCCGTGGTGCAGACCAGCGGCGGCATTGCCCTGTACCACACGGTCGGCCAGGCCCTGCAGGTCTATTCGACGACACCACCGGGCGATCTCGGTCAGGTCGACGCCATTGCCTTCGGCTATGGCACCGTGCAGCCTTCCGGCCGTGTCGAGCCAAGCTTCCGCGTGTTGATCAACGCCATCGCCGGTGGCCGCATCACCAACATCGCCGAGGCCTATGCCGAAGACGACACCGGCACCGAGACCCGCGTGGTTTCCAATCCGGTGATCCTCGATCTGCCGGTCGCCGACGGCAGCATCGACTACTACAACAACGGCAATTTCAACAATGTCATCGGTGCCACCAGCGCCGGTAGCCCGCTGTACCTGCAAGCCTTCGCGGCGGTCTGCAACGTCGATCCGACGGTGGCCGAAAGCTATCCGCTGCGCCTGACCACCGCCAACGCCAACGATCTCGAAACCGGCTTCATCATCCGCGAGACGACCCCGAACAGCGGCATCTTCACCCTGATCGACGTGCCGACCGCGCCGTGGCCGCTCAATGCCCAGGTCACCAACGACGCGATCGTGCAGGCCGGCCTGAGCGATACCGTGACCGCGACCCTGGTCTGCGGCAGCGCTACCTTGAGCACCCAGATCCTCATCGACCCCTCGGGCGTGGTCTATGACTCGCAGACCAACCAGCCGGTCGCTGGTGCCACGGTGCAGTTGTTCGTGGTCAATCCCGACGGCAGCCTGACGCCGGCCACGGTTCTCGACATCAACGGCAACCCGGCCCCGAATACCGTGGTCACCGGGCCGGATGGCGTGTTCTCGTTCCCGAGCCTGTCGCCCGGCAACTACCGGCTGGTGGTCACGCCGCCGACCGGCTACACCTTCCCGTCGCAGTTCCCGCCAGCCCAGCAGCCGATCGGCCGACGCATCAACGACGGCTCCTACGGACGTGATTTCAGCGTCAACGCCGCCAATGGCGCGGTGGTGCTCGACGTACCGCTCGATCCAGGGGCGGCGCCCGGTGCGCTGGCGCTGGAAAAAGCCGCATCGGTGACTTCGATCGGCATCGGCGAAACGCTGCGCTACACCCTGCGTCTGCGCAACGATGCCGCCTTTGCGCTGACCAACACTCGGGTCACCGACACCCTGCCGCGCGGCTTCCGCTATGTCGCGAACAGCGTTCGCTACAACCGTGCCGTGGCCGCCGAACCGGCCGGCGCGCCGGGGCCGAATCTGGTGTTCACCGTCGGTTCGGTGGCACCGGGCGCGGTGTTCGAGATCACCTATCTGGTCACCGCCGGTGTCGGTTCCTCCGGCAACGCCGTCAATAGCGCCACCGCGATCAGCGACCAGTCAACGTCCAACACGGCGACGGCAACCGTCACCATCGAGAACGATGTCTTCCGCGACGAGGCCTACATCCTCGGCAAGGTCTACACCGACTGCAATCACAGCCGCCTGCAGGACGGCGAGGAACTCGGCATTCCGGGTGTGCGCCTGTATCTCGACGACGGCACCTTCGTGATCACCGACGCCGAAGGCAAGTTCAGCTTCTACGGCGTGTCGCCGCGCACCCACGTCATCAAGATCGACCCGATCACGCTGCCGCCGGGTTCGGAGCTGATCAATCTCGCCAACCGCAATGCCGGGGATCCGCACAGCCGCTTTGTCGATGTGAAGCGCGGCGAGTTGCATCGCGCCGATTTCGCCGAAGGTTCGTGCACCGTCGACATCATCAAGGACGTCAAGGCGCGCCGCGAAAAGGGCGAAGTGTTCGGCGCGGAAATCAACAAGCGCCTCGACAATCCGCTGAATCTGGAAACCTTGCGGATCGATCCGCGCACCCAGCCGTCGTCCGGCGTCATCGACCGCGACGGCCGCGTCAGCGCCTACTCGCCGCTGCTTTTCGATCGTCCAGTCAGCCAGCTTGATGGCATTCCGCCGCTCAACGGCAGCGCCCGCAGTGCGCCGTCGCTGAACCTGGAAACCCAGCTGCCGAAGGAAACCAGCAACGAATTCGGCTTCATGGACCTGAACGACGGCGACACCGTCGCCACCCGTGATCTCTCCGTGCGCCTGGTCGGCCGCGCTGGCGCTGAATTCACCCTGGCGGTCAACGGCGAAGAAGTGCCCAAAGCGCGCGTCGGCCAGAAAGCCGTGCTCGCCAGCCGCGACTTGCAAGCCTGGGAATACATCGCCGTGCGCCTGCAGCCGGGTGCCAACCGGCTCACCGCCACCGCTGTCGACAGCTTCGGCAACTCGCGCGGTACCGCCGAGATCACGCTGATCGCACCGGGCGACCTCGGCAAGCTCGAACTGATTCCGCCGCCGAGCGGTGCCGTGGCCGACGGCCAGACCCCGGCTCATGTGATCGTGCGGCTCGTCGATGACAAGGGCGTCAAGGTCACCGCGCGTACGCCGGTGACGCTGGAAACCTCGATCGGCCGCTGGGACGTGGTCGATCTCGATCCCAAGGAGCCGGGCACCCAGATCTTCGTCGAAGGCGGCGAAGCGCTGGTCGATCTGGTGCCGCTGTCGGAGCCGGGCGAAGCGCGTCTGCGCGCCACCAGCGGCCGCCTCAAGCACGACGTCAAGCTGCCGTTCCTGCCCTATCTGCGGCCGCTGATTGCTTCCGGCGTGCTCGAAGGCGCGTTCAATTTCTCCAAGCTGAAGACTGACAACCTCCAGCCGGTGACTGCCGAAGACGGCTTCGAGGAAGACATCGAGGAAATCAACTTCGGCGGTGGCCGTTCGCAGGGTGGCGTGCGCGGCTCGGCCTTCCTCAAGGGCAAGGTCAAGGGCGATCTGCTGCTGACCCTCGCCTACGACAGCGACAAAGACACCCGCGACCGCCTGTTCCGCGACATCGACCCGGAAAGCTTCTACCCGGTGTACGGCGATTCGGGCATCAAGGGCTTCGATGCGCAGTCGACATCCAAGCTCTACGTGCGGGTCGACAAGGGCCGTTCCTACCTGCTCTATGGCGACTTCAACACCAACGGCAACTACCTGACCGGTGGCAATGGCTACAACGCCTCCGGCGCGGGCGATGGATCGGTGCTGGAACGCCGGCTGGCCAACTACAACCGCAGCCTGACCGGTGCCCGCTACCACTACGAGAACGACCGCGCCGCGATCAGCCTGTTCGCCAGCTACGATCGTCGTCGCCAGCAGGTCAGCGAGATTCGCGGCCAGGGCATTTCCGGTCCGTATCCGCTGAACGTGCAGGGCTTCGTCCGCAACAGCGAAAAGATCGAAGTCATCACCCGCGACCGCAATCAGCCCTCGTTCGTCATCGACACGCTGGCGCTGACCCGCTTCACCGACTACTCGATCAACGAGATCGACGGTTCCATCCTGTTCGGCCGCCCGGTGCCGAGCGTCGATGCCAACCTGAATCCGATCTTCATCCGCGTCACTTTCGAGCTGGACACCGGCGGCGAGCGCTTCTGGGTCTATGGTGCTGAAGGCCAGTACAAGCTGACCGATTTCCTGGAAGTCGGTGCCAGCGTGGCGCGTGACGACGACCCGACCAACCGTTATCGCCTGTATGGCCTGAACGCGAACGTGAAGCTTGGTGCCGGTACCTTCCTGGCCTTGGAAGGCGCGCGCTCGGAAAGCGATCTCGGCGGCAAGGGCAATGCTGCGCGCGGCGAGCTGATCCATCGCGGCACGCGCACCGAAGCCCGGGTGTTCTACGGCCAGACCGACAACGACTTCGAGAACGCCAACGCGGCGATCAATTCGGGACGTCGCGAAGCCGGCTTCAAGGGCGTGCTGAAGCTGACCGATCGCCTGCGCGTCGGCACCGAGGGCATCTACTCGAACGACAGCAGTGCCGTCATCTCGGCGCGCAAGGGCGTGCTCGGTTACGTGCAGTACGCGCTGACGCCGCAACTGACGCTCGAAACTGGCCTGCGCCGTGCTGTCGGCGAAGAATCCGGCACCCTCAACGGCGCACCGACCACCCGCGAAATCAACACCACCTCGGCGCGTGCCAAGCTCACCTACACGCCGTCCTTCCTGGCCAAGGCCAGCGTGTTCGGCGAGTACGAGCAGGATCTGAACGACAAGGATCTGCGCCTCGCGGCTGTCGGCGGCGATTACCAGATCGGTGCCCGCGCCCGGCTCTACGCCCGGCACGAGTTCCTGACCGGTTTGAACGGCGTCTACAACCTTACCGACAATACCCGCGACCAGAACAACACGGTCTTCGGCATCGACTGGGGTTACATCGACACCGGTGCCGTGTTCAGCGAATACCGGGTGCGCGATGCCATCAGCGGTCGCGAAGCGGAAGCGGCACTCGGCCTGCGCAATACCTGGAACCCGATCAAGGACGTCAAGCTGTACACCACTTTCGAGCGCATCCAGCCGGTCAACGACGAGGGTCGCAAGACCACGGCGGCCTCGATCGGCGGCGAATACCTGATCGACCCGCTGACCAAGGCGGCGGCGCGCGTCGAGTACCGCACCAGCGATACCGAGGATTCCATCCTCAACACGCTGGCGCTGGCGCGCAAGATCAATCTCGACTGGACCGTGCTCGGCCGCAACACCATCTCCTGGAGCGACCGCGAAGGCACCGGCCTGCTGGTTCGCGATCGCATCCGCCTGGGCTTCGCCTATCGCGATACCGATTCGAACCATTTCATCTGGCTCGGCCGCTACGAAGCACGCTACGACCGTGATGAAGCGGCGGAAAGCCGCCGTCTGGTCCACATCCTGTCGACCAACATCAACTATCAGCCCTACAAGTCCTGGATTTTCGCCGGCCGCTGGGCCTCGAAGCTGGTCGACGAGCGCTTCACCGAGCTGGACGCAGATTCCAACACCCATCTGCTGTCCGGTCGCGTCACCGTCGATGTCACCGAGAAGATCGACTTCGGCATCCTGGCCTCGAACCTGTTCAGCGGCGGCTTCCAGTCGAACCAGTACGGCATCGGTGCCGAAGCCGGTTACCTGCTGACCTCCAACCTCTGGCTGTCGGGTGGCTACAACTTCCTCGGCTTCCAGGACGACGACCTCGAAGACGCGGACTACACCCGCCAAGGCCCGTATATCCGTCTTCGCTTCAAGTTCGACGAAGACCTGTTCAAGTTCCTGGAGTGATGGACATGACCCGCCCAACGAGCCGCACGGTTCAGCGCCTGCCGCAATGGCGAGCCGCGCTGGCGCTTGCCGCAATCATGCTCACCGCCTGCGCGCAGACCATCGAAGTCGAAGACCCGAAAGCCCCGACCGGCGTGGCACCGGTCAAGACCCGCATCAGCGATCAGGTGATCGCGGGCGATCTGGGCTACATCCAGTCCCTGCGCGGGCGGCTGAAGAAGCTCAACGACGCCGGCCGTCCGCTCGACGAATACTCGATGTGCAAGGCGCAGGCCTGGGTCGATTTCGGCTATTCCGAATACACCGACAACGACCGCGCCGGCATCGTCGAGGAAGCCCTCGCCGAAGCCAATACCCTGATCACCATCATGGAAGGCGGCGGCGGCTACGAATGGTCGGACACACCGGTAACCCCGCACAGCCAGCGCGTGCGCGAGGATCTGTGGACCTTCATCGCCGACAAGAAAGCCGCCGGCCCGGCATCCACCGGCACCAAGCCTGCCTGCGCCGCCTGCGCGCTGGCCAAGCTGGAAGTACAGATGGTCTGGATCGGCAACGAATACCGCGATCTCGGCTGGCGTCATGCCGATTCGGAAATCCGTGCTGCAGAACGCTATCGCAAGGCGGTTGACGATGAACTGGCGAGCTGCGCTGCCTTTGAAACGCCGCCGCCGCCTGCCCGCTGCCCGCCGGTCGCTGCCGAAAAGCAGTGCCCGGCCGTCAACGAAATCCTGCCAGTGGGCCGTGCACCGCTGCGAGTGCCGATCAACGTCCACTTCGCCTTCGACCGCAGCAGCATCGCCAACGAGTCAGCGGCCATCCTGTCGCGAATCGCCGAGCTGATGCGCCTGCATCCGGAGATCACGGCAACGCTGATCGCCACCACCGACACCCGTGGCACGACCGAGTACAACGCTGGTCTGTCGATGCGGCGGGGCAGTTCGGTGCGCGTCTACCTGATCAGCGCCGGTGTCGAGGCACAGCGGCTGAAGGTGGAAGCGGCCGGCGAAGTCAGCGTCGACGATCCGGGTCTCAAGCGGATCGACGCCTTTGCGCGTGCGCGCCGCGTCAATTTCACCTTCGAAGGCCTGCGCGACATCGAAACCGAGCGTCAGTTGCTCGACCTGCAGCCGGACTACTAAACGCTCACCATGAATTGCAATCCGGCCACCGATTCCGCGCAGCGTCCGTCTCGTTCGAGCCGGGTGCTGCGGCGGCTGAGCGCCTGTCTGCTCGCGCTGAGCTTCGGTGGCTGGGCGGTGCCGGCGCTGGCGGTGCTGGACGCCAACAAGTCGTTCACGCCGATCAATATCCGCCCGGGCGAAACCTCGGTGCTGTCGATTGATCTGTTCAATAACGAAAGCGCGGTCATCGGCAGCACCCAGTTCGTCGACAACCTGCCGGTCGGCGTCACCGTGGTCGGCAGCATCGCGCCGGTCAGCACTTGCGGCGGCGTCGTGACGGTGACCGGCGGCGGCACTGGCCTGGCCCTGACGGGCGGCAACGTGCCGGCACAGGTCGGCGGTGTTTCCGGGCAGTGCAGCGTCACCGTGACGGTCACCGGCTCGTTGTCGGGCACCTACATCAACACCATTCCCGCCGGTGCCGCGACCGGCGACAGCGGCCCGAACGGCGGCCTTGGCCCGCAGGCCAATCCGCAGCCGGCCAGCGCCACGCTGACCATCAGCGCCTTCATCGGCCTGACTGGCGTCAAGGATTTCCCCAACGGCGATCCGGACTTCGTCAAGGGCGGCGGGACGGCACCGTTTTCGATCACCCTGAGCAACTCGAACGACCTCGCCGTCACCGGCCTCGCGTTCACCGACACCTTCCCTTCGCTGATCGCGATCAGCGGTGCGGCGTTCACCAATACCTGCGGTGGCACGATCGGCGATCCCGGCAATGGCGCGCTCGGTGACGGCGACGGCGGTATCCGTCTGACCGGCGGCACCATCGCCGCCAACAGCAGTTGCACGATCACCGCCACCGTGCGGCCGACCAACAGCAATGCCGTGGT
Organism: Nevskia sp.; assembly: GCA_021732745.1. Taxonomy (GTDB): domain Bacteria; phylum Pseudomonadota; class Gammaproteobacteria; order Nevskiales; family Nevskiaceae; genus Nevskia. Next base: position 110,433 of record JAKFUK010000005.1, read on the forward strand.
CGATACGACGGTCACCAACACCATCGCCGCCGGTACCGTGACCACGCTCGAAGGTGCGATCAACGGAGCGGCGCTGTCGGCCAGCATCACGGTCGAATCCGGCGGTGCGATCGTCAAGTCGTTCGACCAGGCGGCGGTGTTGAACGACAACGCCCAAGCCTCGACCCTGACGCTGTCGCTGCGCAACTTCAACACTGCCGCCATTGTCGGCGCGACGCTGACCGACAACCTGCCGGCCGGTGTCAGCGTGGCGGCCGTGCCGAACATTGGCACCGTCAATTGCGGCGCGGCGGCGGTGGCTGCGGCCCCGGGTGGCGGCAGCATCGTCATCACCGGCGCAACGATTCCGGCAGCGGCCAATGCGCTGGATGCCTTCGGCGAGTGTCTGGTCACCGTCGACGTGGTCACCTCGGTCGAGGATGACGCGACCAACGTCATCCCCGACGGCAGCTTCGGTGCCGGCCTGCCCGCCTACAGCGGTGCCAGCGCGGTGCTGTTCGGCAACAATTTCGCGATCGCAGCCAGCAAGGCGTTCGCGCCAGATACCGTCGCCCAGGGCGATGTCACCACGCTGACCATCACGCTGAGCAACATCAGCGCGCTGCCCGCAACCATCGCCAGTTTCACCGACGATCTCGCCACCGCCGGTGCCGGCATCACGATCGCAGCGGCACCGGCTGCCAGCACGACGTGCGTCGGCGGCACGGTGGTGGCACCGGTCGGCGGCACCCTGATTACCCAGACCAGCGGCGTGATTCCGGCCGGCGGCTCGTGCTCGATCACCGTGCCGGTGCTGGTCAGCGCGGCAGCCGGTTTCGGCAGCCGCACCAACGTGATCCAGGTCGACGGCGTGGTCACCGATCGCGGAACCAACAACGGTGCCGCGTTCGGCACCTTGTTCATCGGCTCCGACATTGGCGGCAGCAAGGCGTTTGTACCGACGACGGTGCCGCGCGGCACCGTCACCACCCTGACCATCACCCTGCTCAACACCACGGCCATCCCGGCGGCGATCAGCAGCTTTACCGACGATCTCAATACCCTGGATCCCGGCACGTTCGTGGTTGCCGCCGCACCGCCCGCCAGCACGACCTGCGGCGGCACGGTGAATGCGCCCGTCGGCGGCACGCTGATCACCAAGACCGATGGCGTCATTCCGGCGAACGGTTCGTGCACCATCACGGTGCCGGTGCTGCCGCTGGCGGGGGCACCGCTGGCTCTGGTGGACAACGAAATCGCCGTTGGTGCCATCCAGACCGATCAGGGATCGAACCCGGTCACCGTCGTCAATTTCGTGACCGTCACCAACCCGATTTCAGGTGCCAAGGCGTTCACGCCGTCGAGCATCGTCCGCGGTCAGGACACGCTGCTGACGATCACGCTGAACAACAGCAGTGCCACCGCCGCCACGGCGCTCGCGCTGACTGACGATCTCACCAGCCTTGATGCCGGCGGCAACTTCAGCATCGCCGCCACACCGGCGGCGGTCTCCACCTGCGGCGGCACCCTGACGGCCGCCCCCGGCAGCACCAGTCTGAGCCTGACCGGCGGCACCATTCCGGCCACCGGCAGTTGCACGATCACCGTCCCCGTCACCGCATCGTTGCTGGCACCGGTCGGCCTGGCCACCAATACCATTCCGGCTGGCGGCGTCAGCGCCTCGCTCGGTGCCAACGGTGCGCCGATCACGGCGGATCTGACGCTGAATCCGGCCGCCGTCATCACCAAGAGCTTCACGCCGCCGAGCATCGGCGCCGGCCAGGTATCGCGCCTGTCGGTCACCATCAGCCACGCTGCGGGCGCGCCGGCCTTCACCGGTGTGGCGCTTGCCGATGACTTGACCACGCTCGGTGGCGGCCATGTCGTCGACACCGTGCCGAACATCACCAATACCTGCGGCGGCAGCGTCGTGGCAGTGGCCGGCAGTACCAGCGTGAATCTGACGGGCGGCGCGCTGGCAAGCGGTGCCACGAGCTGTTCGTTCGCGGTGAACGTGCGCACCCCGGCCACACTCGGCATCGGCACCAACACCATTCCCGCGGGCGCGCTGGTCACCGATCAGGGCATCAGCAATGACGCACCTGCCACGGCAACCCTGAATCGGGTCGCGATCGTCTCGACCCTGATCCTCAACAAGTCATTCACGCCGACCAGCATCACCGGTGCCACGCCGTCGGTGCTGGCGATCCTGATCGACAACAGCCAGCCTTCGTCGATCCCGCTGGACGGTGTCGCGCTGCTCGACACCTTCCCGACCGGCATGATCGTGGCCCCGACGCCGTCGCCGACGTTCACCGGCGTCGGTTGCGCGCTCGGCACGATCACCGCAGTTCCCGGTGAAGGATCGGTGGCCTTGAATGGTGCAACGGTCGCTGCCGGTTCGGTATGTACCCTGAACGTCAACGTCACCTCGTTCATCGACGGCAATCTGACCAACACCATTCCGGTCAACGCGGTCAGTTCGGCGCAGGGCGTCAGCAACGCCAACGCCCCGCAGGCAACGCTGACGGTTCAGCGCAATATTTCGGTGGTCAAGGCCTTCGTGCCGGCCACGGTCACGGTGGGCGATGTCTCGATCCTGCGGCTCCAGTTCGTCAACAACGAGCCGGTGACGCGCACCAACGGCCAGTTGATCGACAACTTCCCGACCGGCCTCGTGGCCGCTGGCCCAGCCACCGAGAACACCTGCGGAGTCGGCAGCACCGTGACCAATGGCGCGGGCGCGCCGCTGGTGGCGGGAGCGACCTCGATCCGCGTCAACGGGGCCACCTTCCTGCCGAACTCGACTTGCCAGGTCAGCGTGCCGGTGACGGCCGCGGTGGCGGGCACCTATCTGAACTCGATTCCATCGAACGCGCTGACCACCACGGAAGGCAGCACCAATGCCGATCCGGCCGAAGACACGCTGACCAACCTGGTGGCACCGACGATCGCCAAGTCGTTCACGCCGGCCAGCATCGCCGTCGGCGGCAGCAGCACCATCAGCTTCCTGCTGACCAACGCCAACAACGGCACCCTGCTGCCGGGCGGCTACACCGGTGCCAGCTTCACCGACGCGCTGACCGGCATGAGCATCGCCGCCGACGGCGCGGCCGGCGGTAGCTGCGTCGGTGCGGCGGGCAACGTCTTCACTGCCGGTCAGACGGCGCTAAGCTTCACGGGTCTCGCCATTCCGGTCAGCGGCAGTTGCACGGTGACGGTCGTGGTCACGGCACTCGCAGCGGGTGTCTATCCGAACGTCACCAGCGGCGTCGTCACCACGCAGACGCCAGCCAACCCGGGTCCGCCGAGCAATATCGCCAATCTGACCGTGGTCGGTGCCGGTGTGCCGTTGTCGGGATACGTCTATTACGACGCCAACACCAATGGCACGCTCGACGGTGCCGAAGACTGGAACGCCGGCGCGCCGGTCTTCGTCAACGCCGTGCAAGGCGGGGTCGTTGTCTACTCGCAGGCAGTGCCGGTCGGCGGCGGCTTCTACCAGTTCCCGGCGGTCGTGCCGGGCAACTACACCCTGGTGGTGGCCGACAGCCCCGTCAGCATCACGCCGCTGGCACCGGTCGGCTTCCGCTTCGTGTCGCCGACCGATGGCAGCCAGCTGGCCACCGTCGGCACCACGCCTGCGCTGCTCTACAACTTCGGCCTGATCGACGGTGGCCTGGTCAGCGGCCGCGTGTTCCGTGATTCCGGCCCCACCGCGAACGACGGCATCCAGCAGAGTCCGGCCGACGAACCGGGCTTGCCCGGCGTCACCGTGCGCCTGACCAACTGCGCCGCCACGACCTACGCGACCACCACCACCAACGGCAATGGCGACTATTTCCTGCCGGTGCCGTCGACCGTGGTGGACGGCTCGGCGGTGTGCGTGGAGGAAATCAACCTGCCGGGCTATCTGTCGACCGGTGCGAATGTCGCCGGCACGGCAACGGTGGATGGCACGGCCACTTCGGTCGGCGGCACCAGTTACGTCTACACACGGTTGACGCCGGTGGAGCGCAGCCAGTTCACTTATTCGGCTGCGCAGCGCCTGTACGGCAACATCAATTTCGGCGATGTGCCGCCGAATGCCTTCACCACCGACAACATCCAGACCGCGCTCCCGGGCACGGCGGTGTTCCATCCACACACCTACACGGCGCAGACCGGCGGCAGCGTGGTGTTCACCACGGCAGCCGTGGCCAGTCCGCAGATTCCGGGCTGGACCGAGGTGATCTACCTCGACGCCAACTGCAATGCGGCGATCGACGCGGGCGAGTTGCCGATCACCGGCCCGCTGACCCTGGTGGCCGGCCAGCAGGTCTGCATCGTCGACCGCGAATTCGTGCCGGCTGCCGCACCGGACGGTGCCCGCAACGTGGTCACCGTCACCGCCACCTTCACCTATACCAACGCGCTGCCGGGCCTGAACAACGTCCAGACCCGCACCGATACCACCACCGTCGGCGATGCCACCGGCGCGGCACTGGTGCTGTCGAAGACGGTCAGCAGCGGCACGGCGTCGCCGGGCACGGTGCTGACCTACACCATCACCTACACCAACCGCAGCACCGAGCCGCTGAACACCATCGTCGTCAACGATGCCACGCCGTCGTTCACCAGCTTCGTTTCCGCTGCGGCTGGCCCGCTGCCGGCAAGCCTGACGGCCTGTCAGAAGACCACCCCCGCCGGTGGACCGGTGGACTGCGCAGCCGTGCAGGCCCCTGGCGGACGCGGTGCGCTGCGCTGGACCTTCACCGGCAGCTTGCAGCCGGGCGGCAGCGGCACGGTCAGCTTCCAGGTTCAGGTCGATCCCTGAACGCTCGCCCTCGCTCCTGCCGCTGGCAGGGGTGAGGGTCGAACGTGGACACAGCTGCCCGGCCTCGCGACAATCGGGAGATGGCGCTCCCCAATCCCTACCATCGCGTCCACAGCCTGCTGTGGCTGCGCGAGCCGACATCTTCCTGGGGGCGTCGCCTGCTGAAGCCGGGCCGCTACGCACTGGCCCTGTTCCGCGATCTGCTCGAAGGCGAAATCAGCCTGCGGGCGATGAGTCTGGTCTACACCACGCTGCTGTCGCTGGTGCCGCTACTGGCACTGGCGTTCTCGGTGCTGAAAGCCTTCGGCGTCCACAACCAGCTGGAGCCGATCCTCAACCGTGCGCTCGAACCGCTCGGCGATCAAGCGGTGGTGATCAGCGCCAACATCCTGAGCTTTGTCGACAACATCAAGGTCGGCGTGCTCGGCTCGATCGGCATCGCGCTCTTGCTCTACACCTCGGTGTCGATGATTTCCAAGATCGAGGCGAGCTTCAATTACATCTGGAAGATCAAGCAGGAGCGCGGCTTCACCCAGCGTTTCGGCGAATACCTGTCGGTGCTCCTGATCGGCCCGGTGCTGGTGTTCTCGGCACTCGCCCTGACCGCCTCGGTGCGCTCCAGCACCGTGGTGACCACCCTCGCGCAGTACGAGCCTTTCGGCACCACCCTGCTGCTGGTGACCAAGCTGGCACCCTATGTGCTGATCGTCGCAGCGCTGACCTTCATCTACAGCTTCATTCCCAACACCCGGGTGAAGTTCGCGGCGGCGGCGGCCGGCGGCCTCTTCGCCGGTGTCGCCTGGGAAAGCGCCAGTATTGGCTTCGCGAAGTTCGTGGCGGGTGCATCGAGCTACAGCGCCATCTACTCCAGCTTCGCGATCGTCATCATCCTGCTGATCTGGCTCTATGTGAGCTGGGTGATCGTGCTGTTCGGCTGCCGCCTGGCTTTTTATGTCCAGCATCCGCGCCATCTGGTCGGAGCGATCGAAATCCGACCGCCGGCCAGCCGCGAAGCCGAATACCTGCCGATCCGGCTGATGATGCTGGTGGTGCGCCGCTTCGCCAGCGGCCAGCCGCCGCTGGCTTTTGCCGATATCGAACGCCAGATGGCCGCCGACAACGATCGCCTGAACCGTGCGGTGCAGTTGCTCGTCGCCTGCGGTGTCTTGAGCGAAAGCGGCACTGATCGCCGACTGCTACCGGCCCGCGATCCGGCCTCCTACCGGCTGGCCGATCTCTGGCTCTGGTGTCGTGGCAGCGTGCCGGCACTGGCAGGCAACGATGCCGACGATCGCCTGCTGGCCGGCTGGCTGGCGCAGGCCGAACTCGGCGCAGCGGCAACCGGCGAGCCCAGCTTCGCTGACTGGCTGCGCGGCGAAGGCCCTTCTCTATAATCGGGCGGCAAAGTTGCAAACCAGGCCGCCGATCGACGTGGCCCACGATAAAAAGGCAAGTGCATGGCGAACGGCGGAGCGGCGCGACAACCAGCGGGAGCCGAACGGGTCTGGCTCCGCCAATACGCGGACGGCGTGCCGGCCGATATCGACACTTCCGCTTACCCCTCGCTGGCCGCCGTCATCGACCGCGCCTGCGAGCAGTACCGCGAGCTGACCGCCTTCGAGAACCTGGGCGGCGCGCTGTCCTACGACGATCTCGACCGCCTGTCGCAGGACTTTGCTTCCTGGCTGCAGAACATCGCCGGCCTGCATCCCGGCGACCGGGTGGCGGTGATGATGCCGAACCTGCTTCAGTATCCGATCGCCGTGTTCGGCATCCTTCGCGCCGGGCTGGTGGTGGTCAACGTCAACCCGCTGTACACGCCGCGCGAGTTGCAGCACCAGCTCAAGGATTCCGGCGCGCGGGTCATCGTGGTGGTCGAAAACTGCGCAGCCACCCTGCAACAGGTGATCGCCGACACGCCACTGGAAGCAGTGATCACCACCCGGATCGGCGATCTGCTGCCGTTTCCGAAAAACCTGCTGACCAATTTCGTGGTCAAGCGGGTGAAGAAGCGGGTGCCGGCGTTCCGGCTGCCGAACAGCCTGCCGTTTCGCACCGTGCTCGCCAGCGGCCGCGCCCAGCCTTACCACCGCGTGCAGCTGGGCCACGACGATGTCGCTTTCCTGCAATACACCGGCGGCACCACCGGCTTGTCGAAAGGCGCGACCCTGAGCCACGGCAACATGGTCGCCAATCTCATGCAGATGCAGGCCTGGATCGGCCCGAAGCTCGACGAAGGCCGCGACGTGGTGATCACCGCGCTGCCGCTCTACCACATCTTCGCGCTGACGGTGAATGCGCTGTTGTTCGCCCATGTCGGAGCGAAAAACGTGCTCATCACCGATCCGCGCGACCTCGACGCCTTCGTCGCCGAACTCGATCGCCAGCCGTTCACGGCCTTTACCGGCGTCAACACCCTGTTCAACGCCCTTCTCCATCATCCGGATTTCGCCGATGTCGATTTTTCCGCGCTCAAGTTCGCGGTTGGCGGCGGTGCGGCGGTGCAGCAGGCGGTGGCCGAACGCTGGAAAGCCGTCACCGGGGTTGCGCTGACCGAAGGTTACGGCCTGTCGGAAACCTCGCCCGGCGTCTGTTTTTCGCCGCTCGATCGCCCGGACTGGAACGGCACCATCGGCGTGCCGCTGCCGTCGACCTGGGTGTCCTTGCGCGACGACGACGAGCAGGAAGTGGCGATCGGGGCACCGGGCGAACTCTGCGTCAAGGGTCCGCAGGTGATGCGCGGCTACTGGAACAAACCGGAGGAAAACCGCAAGGCCTTCACCGCCGACGGCTGGTTCAAGACCGGCGACATCGCCACGGTCGATGAAGCCGGCTGGTTCCGGATCGTTGATCGCAAGAAGGACATGATCCTGGTGTCCGGCTTCAACGTGTACCCGAACGAGATCGAAAACGTCGTTGCCTTGCATGCCGGCGTGCTCGAATGCGCCTGCATCGGCATTCCCGACCACAAGAGCGGGGAAGCGGTGAAGGTGTTCGTCGTGCGTCGCGACTTGGGGCTCACCCCGGAAGCGCTGCGCGAGCACTGCCAGGCGCACCTGACCGGCTACAAGGTGCCGAAAGCTTTCGAGTTTCGCGACACATTGCCGAAATCGAACGTCGGCAAGATCCTGCGCAAGGAGCTGCGGACCTGAAAATGACCCTCGGCAGCAGGCTATTTTCGGAAAATCGCAGAAAACCCGCCCCAAGCTGGTCGCGATCGGGCAAGATCGCTGTTGGTTCGGGAGCAAGTCGGGCTGGTATCTCGCCAGATCTCATGGGCTTGCCGTTATCATGGATGTAGTTGCATCCCCCTCGCATAACTAATCAAGGAGTTTCCGCAATGAGGAACACCGCTCTTGCGCTAATGCTCGGCCTCGGCGTGACGGTTTCGTCGCCGCTCGTGTCGGCTGGCGATCTTTCCAAGAATCCGTATGGCGCCGTCCTCGGCACCTACGTGCTGCCGGATGACGACCGTGACGCCGACTACGGCATCGGTGGTTCCGTCGTGCTGTTCGGCAAGCCGGTCGCCGAGCATCTGAATGTCGAACTCGGCTTTTTCGGCAACACCCTGCGTCGCGCTTCCGATAACGGCACCGACAGCCAGTTCGGTCTCGGCGTCGACCTGCTGCTGCCGCTGGTTCGCGGGCCGATCTCGCCGTTCCTGCTGGTGGGCGCCGGCGGTATCCGCGAACAGCTCGATACCACCAACGACCGCGACACCATCAATCCGTACATCAATGCCGGTGGCGGCTTGCTGATCGCCATCACCGACCGCTTCTCGGCCCGTGCCGAAGCGCGCTGGCTGGTGGACTTCAACAACAATTCCTACCCGTCGAACGACCAGCTCGGCGATGCCCGTTTCGGTCTCGGCGTGCAGTATGCGTTCGGCAAGCCCTACGTGGCCCCGCCGCCGCCTCCGCCGGAAGTCGTTGCGCCGCCGCCGCCTCCGCCGCCCCCGGCTGACAGCGACAAGGACGGCGTGCCGGACAGCCGCGACAAGTGCCCGAACACCCCGGTTGGCGTGAAGGTTGATGCCGACGGCTGCCCGCTCGACAGCGACGGTGACGGCGTGCCGGATTACCTCGACAAGTGCCCGGGTACGCCGAAGGGCTTCAAGGTCGATGCCGAAGGCTGCATCATCGAGCAGGTGGTCATCCTGCGCGGCGTCAACTTCGAGTACGACAAGGACCAGCTGACGGCCGAAGCGAAGACGATCCTCGACAGCATCCTGCCGGGCCTCGTGGCCCAGCCGAAGCTGACGCTCGAAATCGGTGGTCACACCGACTCGAAGGGTTCCGACGCCTACAACAAGGGTCTGTCGCAGCGCCGCGCCAACTCGGTCAAGGCCTATCTGGCTGCGAAGGGTGTTGCGCCGGAACGCACTGCCGCCGTCGGTTACGGTGAAGCCAAGCCGATCGCCGACAACGCGACCGAAGCCGGCCGCGCCGACAATCGCCGCGTCGAGTTCAACGTGTTGAACAAGCCGCTGACGGTGAAGGTCAAGAAGAAGTAAGGCCTTTTCTCAAGCTGCTGAAAGCCGCCGGACGAAAGTCCGGCGGCTTTTTTTGTGTGTCCGGCTTTTCAAGGCTTGCTGACGCCGGATGCATGAACTGCGTCACGAAGCGCCGCCGAATCCGGGAAAAATGCCCGGAAACTGTGAGGCAGCCCGCATCGTCGTCGATAACCCAGGCCGACACTGCCTGCACCCGGGCTTCCGCCCTGAGCGCCCGGGCATCGGGGCTGAGACGGTACGGAACGCTTGCTGACGGTCTGACGTGTTCCGCTTGACCTGCCGAGTCCTGGTTTTCTTTCAGGTTCAAACCCCAGGAGAACGACAATGGTTCAGGAACACACCCACGACGACGCCCACGATCACGGCCCATCGGGAACCCCGCCGCTGCCCGAGCTCATCGCCAACACGGACACGACCAGACTGGTCGCACCTTCCGCCCCGGTGGCGGTCCATCCCGGCGTGATCACGCCGATTCCGACCAGAAGCCTGCGTTGCGGCTGCTATCTGATCAACTTCAAGCCGTCCGCCGGCTCGGCACTGGTGACCTATGACGGCACCCTGCGCGTGGAATGCCATGCCGAAGGACGTACCGCCAGTGGCGATCTCTACCAGCGCGGCATCCGCGCGATGCGCCTTGGCACTGGCCAGACCGTGATCAGCCTGCAGCCGCCGCCGAACCCTGCTGCGGGAATCCCGATCTTCGCGCGCGGCCAGTACCGGGAGTATCTGCGCGTCACCAGCCTGCTGGAGAACTTCACGTTCGGCAGCAATTTCACGCTCGGTTTCGAGCGCCGCCGCTTCGACAGCGTCAGCCGCACCTGGAGCAATCTCGGTGCTTTCACCGCGCTGATGACCTGGATGGCGGCACCAGCCGGTTATCCGTCGTCCAAGGACTACCTGAGCGGCATCGTCAAGAACGCATCGAACGTCGCGGTCGGCACGCTGACCATGGGCTGGGTCTCGAAATACCTGCGCAAGGTGACGGTCGAGATCGACCGGGTTTCAGTGTCCGAAGCGCCGCTGAACGATGGCGGCAGCAATAGCTGGGCGTCGGTGTTCGAGGCGATCAACTGGCAGGGCACGGTCGATGTCAGCGACGCCAACATCGTCCAGCCCAGCGGCGAATCCTGGTCGGATGCGGAAATGCACCAGACCATGCTGGCCAAGCGCGATGCCTCGAATCTCGACGCCGAATGGCGCTATCACGTCCTCGCCGTGCGGCGCCTCGATTCCACCGAGCGCGGCATCATGTACGACGGCAATGGCAGCGATTCCAACAACGTGCCGCGAGAAGGGGTGGGGATTTCCTCGCACTGGGTGATTCCGAACGCCGCCCCCTGGGGTCTGGCCAAGGGGCAGCGCTTCGGCGCTTCGTCCAAGGCCTACTTCCGCACCGCCGTGCATGAGCTGGGTCACGCCTTCGGGCTGTATCACAACAGTGTCGATCTCGGTTTCATGAACGTGACGCCGAGCATCGCGGCGGCGGCCACGGCCTCGAACCCGTTTCCCAACAACATCCAGTGGTCCTTTGCCACCGACGACCTGATGCGGCTCCGCCATTTCCCGGACATCTACGTCCGCCCCGGTGGCACGCCGTTCGGCACCAGCTACGCATCGACCCCGCAAAGTCCGCGCGACAGCGTGATCAGCGACGACTCCCTGCACTTGAAGACCAGCGCCCTGCTCGACGTGGTGCCGCTGGGCGCGCCGGTGCGGATCAATCTCGAGCTGGTCAATGCCGGCGATGCCCCGGTCGCCGTGCCCGGCCATCTGAGCATGAAGGGCGGCACCCTTCGCGGACAGGTCATTGACCCGGCCGGCAATGCCCGGCAATTCTCGTCCTGCCTGGTTTGTCTCGATGACGAAAGCGAGACCGATCTGGCACCGGGCAAGTCCGTGCGCAGCGCGCTGACCCTGATGCGCGGGCCACAGGGTGCCCTGTTCGGATCGGCCGGCCTGCATCGGGTGCAGGTCGATGCTTGTTGGGAGTCTGACGGCAACGCCAAGCAGGTCAGCGGCGAGACAGCGGTCATGATCACGCCGCCGGTCGACGATGCGCATGCGCGGGCAGCGTTGAAGGTGTTGTCGACACCCGACACGCTGCTGGTGCTGGTTTTCGGCGGCGATCACCTCACTGACGGACTTGAAGCCGTGCAGGCCGCGCTGGACAACCCGGTGCTGCGCCCGCACTACGCTTACATCGAGGCCAAGCGGCTCGGCCAGCGCTTCGGCAAGCGCAAGGCCGATGCCCGCAAGGCAGCGGCTTTGATCACCACGAAGACGGTAATGACCGACTCCGAGTCGAAGAAGGCCAAGCTGCTGATGGCCGATGCCGGCGATGAGGCCGCAGCGGGCAAGACCGCCGGACGCAAGACCGGCGCATGATCCGGCATGCGCCGTCGCCGCTGCGGTGGCGGCGCATGTGGCGGGGGACGGTCGGCACCATCCGGCCGGCCGTCCTTGCTGCGGCAGTCAGCATCGCTTTGACTGCCTGCCATCGCAGCGCTTCACCGGAGCCATCCACCATGCCGATTCCCGAGTCCGATCTGGCCGGAAGCTGGCGCAAGCTCAGCAGCCAGGCTTGCGCGGCGGCCTACCCGCTGCTGATCCATTTCAGCGACGACGGCCGCTACCGGGCCGAGGCGGCAAATCCGGGAGATTTCATCCTGTGGGACCTCGGCAGCTATCGCATCGAGCCGCCGGATTCCCTGCATCTGTCCACCGCCAACGACGCGATCATTCGCTATCGCTGGCAGCTGCGGTCTGATCACTTCACGGTGACCACGCCGGATCAGTGCGTGCTCGAATATCAGCGCCTCTGAGCTGCCTGCTTCAGGCGTCCCGCCGCGCCCCTGGAACGAAGCCTTCCAGCCCGCGCAGCGCATGGCGGTAGCCGCGTTCGATCAGCTCGTCGATCCGCTTCCAGTCGAACAGGCCGATGCCGGAAACCGGCATCCGCAAGTACAAGTCGGCGCGCGCGGCACGCGCCTTGGTGCCGCTTTCGCTGGTCAGGGTGGCGCTGCGGAACAGGATGTCGGCCAGCCGCAGTCCGGCGACATCGCGACGTTGCTTGAGCAGCGCTTCCGGGTCCGGACCATCGACGCCGGGCAGGCTCAGGCCGCCTTCGGTGGACACGTCGGAGGCGATGATCGGCCCGCGACCATCGGCCTGCATGATGTCGGTCGGCAGGCTGTTGGCAATCGCGCCGTCGACCAGCAGATCGCCATTCCAGACCACCGGCGGCGCGACACCGGGCACCGCCATGCTGGTGCCGACCCAGAGCGACAGCGGTCCCTGACGGTGGATCATGGTATTGCCGCGCGTCAGGTTGGTGCTGACGCAGAAATAGCTGAGCGGCAGTTCCTCGATCATCTGCTCGCCGAAGATCGCCCGCAGCCTGGTGCTGAAGCGGCGGCCGCGGATCAGCGACACCCGCGGCAGCACGTAATCGTTGAGATAGTTCTGCTGCACGAAGGTTTCCATCGCCACCCGGCGCAGCTCGCGACTGTCGGCTCCGCAAGCCAGCAGCGCGCCGAAAAAGGCCCCCATGCTGGTGCCGCCGATCAGGTCCACCGGCAGACTCATCTCTTCAAGCGCGCGAATCAGGCCGATGTGAGCGAAGCCGCGTGCGCCGCCGCCGCCCAGCACCAGGCCCAGCGCCCGGCCGCTGAGCAGGCGTGCAAGGCGATCGTGATCGGCAGCGCGCAGCGGATGCAGGTGGTGGTGGGCGTCGAGATCGCAGTTGGCCGTCCAGTCGCGCAGCATCGACACTGGTGCCGTGCCCGCGCCCTCGCGCAGCATCACCAGTTCCACCGGCGTGCGCAGTTGCAGGCGGCGCAGCAGGGCCGGCAGCGGGCTGTCGATCGGCCGGGTGCGGGTATCGGTGACGATCAGCACCCGGTCGGCCTGACGCATGCAGCGTTCGCTCCAGGCGTCTCCGCCGCCGTTGCCGCCATCACGGCCGATGTAGAGCAGGCGCTGGCCGGCATGCTCGCGTTCGGCCAGCCACTGGATCAGGCGTTCGTCGCCGTCGCCGCCGGTGAGCGGCAGTTGCGCTGCGCCTTCGCCCAGCGCTTCATCGATGCGCGCGGCATCGAGCCGCTCGGGCGCTTCGCCATGACGGCGGAATGCGGCGTCGAGACGATCGAGAAAACCCGCCATCGGCACCGACGGCCCCGCCGGCATGATCGCCAGCGCCGGCCGCGACTGCGGCACGAAGCCGGATGTCGGCCGCAGATTCTGGCGTAGCCGGTGGATCAGCACCCGGGTGATTTCCAGCAAGGTCGCTGGATGGCGGCTGATGAAGGCCAGCAGCGCCTCACGCTCGATGCGCAGCAGCAGGCTGTCGCGCAGCGCGTAGACCTCGCCGCTGCGCGGCTCGTCGGTCATCACGCTGATTTCGCCGATCGGCTCCAGCCGCGAGATATCGCCGGCCACCGAGCCGTCCGGCCGCAGCGCGCGCAGGCGGCCGCTGGCGACGATGTACAGGCAATCAGCCGCGCCCCCGGCGGCAAAAAGCCGTTCGCCGCCGGCCACCGGATGGTGGCTGCACAGTGTCGCGAGCTGGCTGATCGCCCGGCTGTCGAGGCTGGCAAACAGCCCGCATTGCGACAGGATGGCGGCTACGTCCATGCGCTTTCGGGGAGTGGAATCGGCATGTCGCTAGCTTCGCAGAAACAAAAAAGGCGGGCCGAGTGGCCCGCCTTTTCAGTGCCGCCCGAACGTCTTAATGGACGACGTACAGCATCGCGTTCGGTGATTCCGGACCGACATCGCTGAGCACGCCGAGCGTGGCTTCACCGAGCAGCGCGTCGATCACCGCGTCGACATTCGCCGCCGGATTGCTGCCGCGCACCAGCGCTGCCGCACCGGCAACATGCGGCGACGACATCGAGGTGCCGCTGAGCACCCGGGTGCCGGTGTCATTGGTGTGCGAGGCCGAGGTGATCGAGGAGCCGGGCCCGAAGATGTCGACGCATTCGCCGAAGTTCGAGAACGATGAGCGGGCGTCGGTGTTGGTGGTGGCACCGACGGTCAGCGCCGATGGCGTGCGCGCCGGCGACTGCAAGCAGGCGTCCTGATCGCTGTTGCCGGCCGACACCGCGAACACCACGCCCGCGTCGACAGCGTTCTCCACCGCCAGGTCGAGTGCCGCCGAAGCGCCGCCACCGAGCGACATGTTGGCAACCGCCGGGGCGATCGCATTGGCCGCCACCCAATCCACACCGGCAATCACGCCGGCATTGGTGCCGCTGCCGTTGCAGCCCAGCACCCGCACCGGGTGCACGGTGGCCCGCTTTGCCACGCCGTAGGTGGTGCCGACCGCCGTGCCCGAAACATGGGTGCCGTGGCCGTTGCAGTCGAGCGTGTTGACCGGATCGACACGGCCCAGCGCCCCCAGCGGCAGGCGCGAATTCGACGCGAAGTTGCGGCCGACGCCGACTCGGCCGGTGAAGTCGGTGTGGGTCGGGCTCAGGCCGGTGTCGATGATGTAGACGTGAGTGCCGGCACCGGCCTGCGCCGGGTAGACATACAGACCATCCATCGGCAGCGTGCGCTCGTCAACGCGATCCAGACCCCAGGTTGCGCCGGTCTGGGTGCTGGTCGGCGTCTGGGTGGTGCTCATCACCTGATCCTGCTCGATGAAGGCCACGCCCGGCTGCTTGGCCAGGGCCTCGGCCTGCGTGCGGCTCATGCGCGCGGCGAAGCCGAGCAGGGCGTGGCTGTATTCGGCCATCACTTCAGCGCCGCCGACCCGGGTCAGCAGGTTCTGCACGGTGTTGCGCAGGCCATCGCGCTGCACCGTGCCGGCCATCGCCTTGCGATCGAGTACCACGATGTACTGGCTGGCAATGGCATTGCTGACCGGCACACGCGGCGCGGCGGCAACGGCGGACGGGCCGGCGGCCAGCATCGCCGCAGCGATCGTGACCAGGGAAAGTGACTTCATTTTCATGACGGGAACCTCTGAGCAGGCTGTAGGGGGAGGCCAAACGAACGAGAACAATCGTGTTCTGACGCCTCATTCAGCGATGCTGCGGCAGCCTGCTCGATCCGGCAACGGTAATTCCTTCCCGATTTCGCGGGATCGGGTCGGACTTGCGCCACATCAAGACCGGCCACGACTTCACAATGACAGCCCGTTTCGACCGACCCTGCACCATGCACGATCCCGACCGTTACCGCCCGACCGAACGCTTCGGCGACCGGGTCGACGACTACCGCCGCTATCGCCCCGGCTACCCCGGTGCCCTGACCCGCTGGCTGATCGCCGAAGCGGTACTTGACGCCGGCGACGCCGTGGCCGACATCGGCGCCGGCACCGGCCTGCTGACCCGCGATCTGCTGGCCGCCGGCCTCCACGCTCGCGCTGTCGAGCCGAACGCACCGATGCGCGCGGCGGCCGAAGCCGATCTCGGTCACTACCCGGGTTTTTCCAGCGTCGACGGCACGGCCGAAGCAACCACGCTGGCGGATGCCTCGGTGAAGCTCGTCACCGCTGCCCAGGCCTATCACTGGTTTCAGCCGGAAGCGGCGCGGGCGGAAAGCATCCGTATTCTCGTGCCCGGCGGTCATGCAGCGCTGATCTGGAACGTGCGGCGCATCGACAGCCGGTTCGCCGAAGCCTACGAAACCCTGCTGATGGCACGCTGCCCGGACTACGCGGCCGGCCAGCCGCATCAGGCATCGGTTGCCGACATCGCCCGCTACTTCGGCCCGGCGACAACCCGGCATGTCGACTTCGACTACCAGCAGCACTTCGATTTCGAAGGTCTGAAGGGCCGGCTGCTGTCGTCCTCGTACACGCCTAAGCCCGGCGATCCGGCGCGCGAGCCGCTGTGTGATGCCCTGCGGACCCTGTTCGATCAGTACCAGCAGGACGGCCAGGTGGCGTTCGGCTACGACACCCGAGCCTGGATCGCCCAGCTCAAGGTTTGACGGTGTAGAGCCTGAGCATCAGTTCCCGCAGCCAGAGATTGGCGGGGTCCTGATGCTGGCGGGTGTGCCAGAACAGCTTGATGGCGATCTCCGGCAGCTTCGCCGGATGGTCGACGACCCGCAGCCCGAACGGTTCGACGATCTTTTCGGCGAAGCGCGCCGGCACCGTCGCGATCATGTCGCTGGCCGCCAGGATGTGGCCGACGGCGACGAAATGCGGCACCCGCAGCCGGATCCGCCGGGCGATGCCCTGACGATCGAGCAGCGCATCAACCCGTCCGTGACCGGTACCGGCCGACATCACCACGACGTGCTCGGCCGCCGAGTAGGCATCGAGCGTCAGCGGCGCACGGCTCAAAGGATGGTCGCGGCGCATCAGGCAGACGTAGCGCTGCGAGAACAGCGGGCGCTGGAAGAAACCGGCTTTCAACTGCGGCAGCAACCCGAGCGCCAGATCGACCTGCCCGGCCTCCGTGGCGTCGCGCAGGTTCACCGCCGTGTTGCGCACCGTGCTGATGGTGATCTGCGGCGCCTCGCGGGCCAGCGCGTCCATCAGGGTCGGCAGGAACCAGATTTCGCCGATGTCGGTCATGCCGATGGTGAAGCCGCGCTCTGCCGTCGCCGGAGCGAAGCCGCTGCGCTGATTGACGGCGCGCTGCAGCAGGCCGAGGGCGGTTGCCACCGGCTCGGCCAGGCTTTCGGCGAACGGTGTCGGCTCCATGCCGCGCGAGGTGCGGCGGAACAGCTCGTCGCCGAACAAGCGGCGCAGCCGCGACAGCGCATTGCTGACCGCCGGCTGGCTCAGACCTAGCGTCTCTGCGGCACGCGACACGCGGCGCTCCAGCATCAGCTGCCGAAACACCACGAGCAGGTTCAGGTCGATTTCGCGCAGGTCCATCGCCGGTCTTTCATTCGTAAACGTGATGTTTCGTATTCAGAACATTCTATTGGCTGATGAAGCTTGGGCGGGGATGATTCGTTCGCGACAGTTAAAAAAAAGCGGTCTCACGCAGAGAACGCAAAGGACGCAGAGAAAAGCGAAAGAGCAACGTAGGGCGGCAACCCCTCGCCGCCGACAGTTCTCGATCAAGCATGCGTGTCGGCAAAGGTTTGCCGACCTACTTCGTCTTTTTTTGCGCTTTTCTCTGCGTCTTTCGCGTTCTCTGCGTGAGACCGCCTTGTTTCCTGGCCCACAAAAGCGATGACCGACAGCCGCCGCGCCTACTACGACCGCATCAATGCCCACGGCCTGACGCCGCTCTGGGAAGTGCTCGGCGCGCTGGTGCCGCCGTCGCCGCGCTCGCCCGCAGTTCCTGCGCTGTGGCGCTACGCAGAACTGCGCGAGCACGTCATGGAGGCCGGCCGGGTGATCACGGCAGAGGAAGCCGAACGCCGCGTGCTGATCCTCGAAAACCCGGGGCTGCGCGGCCAGTCCTGCATCACCCAGTCGCTGTACGCCGGCTTGCAGCTGATCCTGCCGGGCGAAGTCGCGCCCGCGCATCGCCACACGCAATCGGCACTGCGGCTGGTGCTGGACGGCGAGGGCGCCTACACGGCGGTCGATGGCGAACGCACCACGATGCGCCGCGGCGATTTCATCATCACCCCGGCCTGGACCTTCCACGATCACGGCAACCTTGGCGATCAGCCGGTGGTCTGGCTCGATGGCCTCGACATTCCGACCGTGCGTTTTCTCGATGCCGGCTTTGCCGAAAAGGCCGCCGCGCATTCGCAGACCGTTTCCCGTCCGGAAGGCGATGCGCTGGCGCGCTACGGCAGCAATCTGTTGCCGATGGATTACGCCCCGAAAGCGGCTGATCCGACCCGGGTGTTCGTCTACCCGCATGCCAAGACCCGCGCTTCGATGCAGGCGATCGCCGCCGCTGGCGCGCCCGATCCGCATCTCGCCCACAAGCTGCGCTACGTCAATCCGGCCACCGGCGCTTCGCCGATGCCGACCATTGCTGCGTTCACGCAAGCGATTCCGGCCAGCTTCGAGACCCGCAGCCTGCGCTCGACCGACGGCACCATCCACGTCTGCCTCGAAGGCAGTGGTGAGGCCGAGATTGCGGGGACGACGTATCGCTTCGCCGAGAACGACATCTTCGTCGTGCCGTCCTGGCACGCGTTGAAACTGCGCGCCGGCCACGACGACGCGATGCTGTTCAGCTTTTCCGACCGCCCGATCCAGCAGGCGCTGGGGCTGTGGCGCGAGGAGCGGTTGTGAGCGCGCTTGTTGGTCGAGAAGCTTTTTTAGCGCGGAGGCGCGAAGAACAGCCAGGAGGAGAACGCGGAACAGCAACGAATCTGAAAAAGCTGTTCTGCGTCCTTTCTTTTATCTCTGCGCCTCTGCGCTGAAAGCCTTTGATGTTGCCGTTTTCGATACGAGCCACCGCACGACATGACCTACGCCATCCCCGCCCCGACGCAGCGCAGCCTGAGCATCGCCGGCAGCCCCGAGCGCTTCCCGGTCAACCGCATCTTCTGCGTCGGCCGCAACTACGCCGCCCACGCCCGCGAGATGGGCCGCGATCCGGACCGCGAAGCGCCGTTCTTCTTCATGAAGCCGGCGCAGGCGGCGGTCGATGCCAGCGCGCCGGCCACGATTCCGTATCCGCCACGCACCAAGAACTTCCACCACGAGATCGAACTGGTGGTGGCGATCCACAAGGGCGGCGCTGACATCAGCGTCGAGTCGGCACTCGATCACGTCTACGGCTACGCCATCGGCCTCGACATGACCCGCCGCGATCTGCAACTCGACGCCCGCGACAAGGGCCGGCCCTGGGAGTTCGGCAAGTCGTTTGCGCAGTCGGCACCGATCGGCGCGATCCATCGTGCAGCCGACATCGGCCATCCGGAGCACGCGCGGATCGCGCTGACCGTCAACGGCCAGCCACGGCAGTCCTCGGACATCGACAAGCTGATCTGGTCGGTCGCCGAGTCGATCGCGCAGCTGTCGATGTTTGATGCACTGGAAGCGGGTGATCTGATCATGACCGGCACGCCGGAAGGCGTGAATGCCGTGCTGCCGGGCGATGTGATGCTTGGGACGATCGCTGGCTTGAGCAGCATCGAAGTCCACGTCGCGAAATAACAACAAACCCAAACGAGGAGCCCGAAGATGGCCCACTACGTCCTGATCCACGGTGCCTGGCACGGCGGCTGGTGCTGGCGCGAGGTCGCGAAAACCCTGCGCGCGCAGGGCCACACGGTGTTCACGCCGACGCTCACCGGCAATGGCGAAACCCGTCATCTCGGCGGCGAGCGCATCACCCTGGAAACCCATACCCGCGACGTGCTCGGGCTGATTGCCGCAGAGGAGCTGGACGACGTGATCCTCGTCGGCCACTCCTACGGCGGCATGGTGATCACCTCGGCCGCCGATCGCTGCGCCGACCGGATCAAGCGGCTGGTCTATCTCGATGCCTTCGTGCCGACGCATGGCGACAACCTCGTCGACTGCATCCGCCGTAACCTGCCGCCGGAAGCCGCAGCGATCTTCATCGGCCATTTTCATCAGGCGCGCCAGAACGACGGCCTGATTCCGCCGATTCCCGGCGCACTGTTCGGCCAGACCCCGGCCACCACCGCGTGGATGGAACGGCAGTGCAACGCGCAGTCGCTCGCCACCTTCCAGTGGCCGGTGCTGCTGACCGGTGCTGCCGACGCGATTGCGCGCAGCTACATCGTTGCCGACGACTGGCAGCCGAGCCCGTTCCAGGCCGAAGCGGCGCGCTATGACGGTGCCGCCGGCTGGACGCTCGATCGCCTGCCCGGCGGTCACTGCCTGATGATGGACAGCCCGGCCGAGCTGTCGGCCCTGCTCGCGAAGCTGGCCTGAGCGCCTGCGATGAACGCGCCGATTCCACTCGCCGAGCTGACGGCCTCCACGATGAACTGGGAGCGCGGCACCAGCCGCATTCCGTTCGCCGTCTACAACGATCCGGCACTCCACAAGCTGGAATTGCAGCGCTTCTTTTACGAGAAGCACTGGTGCTATGTCGGGCTTGAAGCGGAGATTCCAAAGCCCGGCGACTACAAGCGCAGCAGCATCGGCGAGCGTTCGGTGCTGCTGGTGCGGGCGCTGGACGGCATTATCCATGTCGTCGAAAACGCCTGTGCGCATCGCGGCGTGGCTTTCTGTCGCGAACGCTTCGGCAATCGTGAGGCGTTCATCTGCCCCTACCACCAATGGAATTACGCGCTCGACGGTCGCCTGCGCGGCGTGCCGATGCGCCACGGTGTGAAGCGCGACGGTGTGGTCCAGGGCGGCATGCCGGCTGATTTCAATCTCGCCGATCACGGCCTGACCCGGCTGAAAGTGGCGGTGCGTGGTGGTGTGGTGTTCGCCAGCTTCGATCACCAGGTGGAGTCTTTCGAGGATTTCGTCGGGCCCGACGTGCTGCGCTACTTCGATCGTCTGTTCGATGGGCGTCAGCTCACCATCCTCGGCTACAACCGGCAGCGCATTCCCGGCAACTGGAAGCTGATGCAGGAAAACATCAAGGACCCCTATCACCCGGGCCTGCTGCACACCTGGTTCGTGACCTTTGGTCTGTGGCGCGCCGACAACCGCGCGCAGATGGTGATGGACGCGCATCACCGCCATGCAGCGATGATTTCCACGCGCGGCAATGCTGGTGCAGTGTCGGAAGTGTCGCGGGTGTCGAGCTTCAAGCAGACCATGAACCTGCACGATCCGCGCTTCCTCGACATCGTCCCCGAGCCCTGGTGGAACGGCCCGACCGCAGTGATGACGACTCTTTTTCCGAGCGTGATCCTGCAACAGCAGGTCAACAGTGTGTCGACCCGCCAGATCATCCCCGACGGCCACGGCCACTTCGATTTCATCTGGACTCATTTCGGCTTCGAGGACGACACGGCCGAGATGACTCAGCGGCGCTTGCGGCAAGCCAACCTGTTCGGGCCGGCCGGTTTCGTGTCGGCCGACGACGGCGAAGTGATCGAGTTCTCGCAGGAGAGCTTCGAGGCGAAGCCCGCGCATCGCACGCTTGCAGAACTCGGTGGCCGCGACGTCGAAAACACCGAGCACATGGTCACCGAAACGCTGATTCGCGGCATGTACCGCTACTGGCGCGAGGTCATGGCGCGATGAGCGCGGCCCTCCGCTTCGAGGACTGGTACGCGCTGACCCAGCTCTATGCCGACTATGCGAGCGTGGTCGATGCCGGAAATTGGGAGCAGTGGCCGGAGTTCTTCACCGAGGACTGCGTCTATCGTGTGCAGCCGCGCGAGAACCATGAGCGCGGTTTTCCGCTGGCGACCCTGAGCTTCGAAAGCAAGGGCATGCTCAAGGACCGCGCCTACGGTATTCGCGAGACGCTGTTCCACGATCCCTACTACCAGCGCCACGTCGTCGGTGTGCCGCGCCTGCTGCGCGTTGCCGATGGCTGCATCGAGGTGGAAGCGAACTACGCGGTGTTTCGCACCAAGCTCAGCCAGCTGACCACGGTCTACAACGTCGGCCGCAGTCTCGATGTCGTGGTGCGAACGCCGGCAGGGCTCAAGTTCGCGCGCCGCGAATTCATCTACGACAGCGAGATGATTCCGAATTCGATGATTTATCCGCTTTGAGCGGTTGTTTGCGAGAAGCAGGTCTCACGCAGAGAACGCGGAGATCGCAGAGAAAAGTAAATGTAGGGCGGCAATCCCTTGCCGCCTTGCGCCTCGAACGGGGAGCGCCGGCGGCAAGGGATTGCCGCCCTACGATCCGTGGACTTCTCCGCGTGACAAACGTCGTTCAGCCGTTCGCTTTCCCAGCCAGCCAGCGGTCGACCACCGCTTCCAGCACCGGCAGCGGCATCGAGCCCGGCGTCAGCACCACTCGGTGGAATTCCTTGAGGTCGAACTGGTCGCCGAGTTGGGTCTTGGCCCGCTCGCGCAGTTCGAGAATCTTCAGCATGCCGAGCTTGTAGCCCAGCGCCTGCCCCGGCCAGACCAGATAGCGTTCGATTTCGGCGGTGGCCTCCACTTCGGCCATGCCGGTCTTGTCGATCAGGAAACTGAGCGCCTGTTCGCGGCTCCAGCGCTTCTGGTGCATGCCGGTGTCGACCACCAGACGCACGGCGCGGAACATCTCGGCCTGCAGGCGGCCGAGGTTGTCGAACGGGTCGCGCTCGAAGCCCAGTTCCCAGGCCAGCCGCTCGGCGTACAGCGCCCAGCCTTCGGCATAGGCGTTGAACGGCAGCACGTTGCGGAACACCGGCACGCCTTTCAGTTCCTGGGCGATGGCGATCTGGAAGTGATGGCCGGGAATCGCTTCGTGATAGGCCAGCGTGCGCATGCCATAGCGGCTGATCTCGTCGACCTTGCGCAGGTTGGCGAAGAACACGCCGGGGCGCGAGCCATCGAGCGCGCCGGGTTCGTAATAGGCACCGGGGGCCGATGCTTCCTTGAACGCCGGAATCGCCTTCACCTGCACGCCGAGCTTCGGCCGCACGTCGAAGTAGGGTGCCAAGCCTGCGTCGATCTCGTCGATGATCGTCTGGTAGTCCGCCAGCACCTGCTCGCGCACGCCGGGACCGTCGACGTACTTGAAACGTGCTTCCTCGCCCAGGGCGGTGACGCGGGTGCCGACGCTGCCTTCCGCATAGCCCTGCTCGACGAGCAGCGCGTTCATCTCGCCTTCGATGCGCGCCACTTCGGCCAGGCCGATGTCGTGGATGGCGTCCGGCGAAAGTGTGGACGTGGTCTGCTGGCGCACGCACCAGGCGTAATAGGCCGCGCCATCGGGCAGCGACCAGACGCCGTTGTTCTCGGTGACTTTCGTCGCCAGTACCTCGAAGTTCTCGATCAGCCGGCCGTACGCCGGGTAGACGGTGTTGTTGATGATCGCCGCCGTGCGATCGAGTAATTCGTTGCGCTGGGCGTCGTCGATATCGCCGAGCTTGGCGAGCTTTTCCGACAAGCCGACATACAGCGCGTTGTCCTGCGGCTTCTTGGCGATGAAGTCACGCATCTGCATGAGCGTCTTGTCGACCACGAACTTCGGTGGCCGGATGCCGCGTGATTCGCGCAGGGCCAGGCTCTCGAGGATCTGATCGAAGCGGGTGCCGAACTGCGCAAGACGCGCGTGGAAGCTGTCGACATCGGCAAGCGAATCAATCGGATGCTGGCTGAGCAGGAAGCTCGGCAACTCGCTCTGCTCACCGGCCGTGGGGTTCAGCGGATAGCCGTGGAACTGCCAGGGGATGCCGTCCACCGAGGTGGCGAGGAAATCCTCCAGGATGTCGTAGGACAGCTTCTGGCCGTCGCCGAGCCCGTTGCGATCGTAGGAACGCAGGATGTCGAGTTCGCCCTTCACGAACGCTGACTGTTTCAATTGCGCAGCGACCGAGCCATCGCTCAATCGACGATCGAAATAGCGAATGCCGAGCGGATGCGGGGCGAGGCTGGTGACCAGTTCCGGGCTTTCCAGCAGGAAGCGCACGAACACCCGGTTGTAGAACAGGTCGATCGAATAGGGCTTGTAGAAGCCGACGTTGGCGATCCACAGACCCGCACCGATCAGCACGACGAGGAACAAGCCACCCAGGGCTTTGAAGAAGGTTTTCATGTTCGTGCTCCGAGCCAACAGACAAACTGCCCGGAGCACCAGGGCACAAAGAAAAACAGCAAGGACACAAAGGTGCTCTTCGTGTCCTTGCTGTTGCGGTTCTTCGCGCCTTTGTGGCCCGGATTCTTGTTGTTTTACAGCCCCGCAGCCGCCATCGAATCTGCCGGCAGTGTCCAGCCACAGCTCTGGCCCTTGTTCTGCTCTTCCAGATAAGTCTTCAGCGGCGCGAAGTATTCGAGGATCGCCGAGGCGTCCATCTGCTTCGTCCCCGTGAGCTTTTCCAGGGTTTCCGGCCACGGCGCGCTCTGGCCGGCGGCCAGCATCGCCGAGAATTTCTCGCCGGCTGCCTTGTTGCCGTAGATGTCGCAGTCATGCAGCGGGCCGGTGTAGCCAGCGGCCTCGCACAGCGCCTTGTGGAACTGGAACTGCACCACGAAGCTCAGGAAATAGCGCGTGTACGGCGTGTTGCCGGGGATGTGGTACTTGGCACCCGGATCGAAGTCCTCTTCGGTACGCGCCAGCGGCGGAGCGACACCCTGATACTCCTCGCGCAGCTTCCACCAGGCCTTGTTGTAGTCGGCCGGCGCCACTTCGCCGGAAAACACTTTCCAGCGCCATTGATCGACCAGCTTGCCCCAGGGCAGGAAGCTGAGCTTGTCGAGCGCCAGCTTCATCTGCGAATTGATGACCGCCTTTTCGTCGGTCTTCACGTCCTTGACCAGACCGATCTTCTGCAAGTGGCCCGGCGTCAGCGACAGCGTGACGGTATCGCCGATCGCTTCGTGGAAGCCGTCGTGGGCACCGCCCTGGAAGACGGTTGGCTGATCCTTGTAGAGCAGGTAGTAGTAGATGTGGCCGAGTTCATGGTGGATGGTGGTCAGCGATTCCTCGTCCGGCTTGATGCACTGCTTGATGCGGACATCGTTCTCGCCGTCCATCGGCCAGGCCGAGGCATGACAGACCACGTCGCGATCACGCGGCTTGACCAGCAGCGACTTGGTCCAGAACGAATCCGGCAGCTTCGGCATGCCCAGCGAGGTATAGAAGTCCTCGGCGGTGCGGGTCATCTTTTCGGCGAACACGGCATCGGCCTTGTGCTCGAGTTCGGCGGTCTGCACCGCCGTCGGCTTGCCCTTGAAGCCGGCCAGCAGGGTTTTCAGTTCGGCATCACGCTGGATTTTCAGCGAGGCGCTGACATCCAGATCGGACACGCCCTTGTACGGCTCGACCAGCGGATAGAGGTTGCCCCACTGCTGCGCCCACATGTTGCCGAGCAGGTGGGCGGGGATTGGGCCGGTCTTCGACACCACGGCGTCGCCGTACTTGGCGTTGAGCTTGGTGCGCACATGGCAGTGCAGGGCGTCGTAGAGCGGCTTCATCTGGCCCCAGAGACGCTCGGTTTCCGCCGAGAAATCGGCCGGGCTCATGTCGTAGCCGCCTCGCCACCATTCACCGGCATCACCGTAGCCGGATTCCTTCGCCGCACCGTTGTAGAGGCCGACGAAGTTCTGGTAGTCGTCGCGAATGGGCTTGGCGGTTGAGTGCCAGCCGGCCCAGGCTTCGGCGATCTCCGCCGCACTGCGCTTGCCATCGACGTTGTTGACGATCTCCTCGATCTGCGGCAGCGACAGGCATTCCTCGTTGCCGCCGGCATTCTTGCGGCACCACTGGCCCTTGCCGTAGTTGGCTTCCATGTCCGACAGCACGGTGGCGAGCTTGGCGCGGTTGCCGGGATCGCTCGGGGCCACGGTGCCGATCTTGATCAGGTCCAGCGCGCGCGCCGTGGCCGGTGCCAGATCCTTCAGCGCGTAGAACGGCTTGGCGGCCTGGCCTTGATTGAAGTTGAATTCCAGGTACTGCTCGCCGTACTTGGAGGCGATGAGCTGCGAATCGTCGGTGATGTACGTCGATTGCAACCACTGCGCCGAGGCGTAGTACTTGCCGAGCTCCTTGGCCTGCTGGTTGAAGCTGGCGACGAAGTTGTCGGCGTCGGCCGAGGTGGCGGCGGTGGGCGCTGCTGCTGCTGGTGCTGCGGCGGTTTCAGCCTTCTTGCCGCAGGCCGACAGGCCCAGCGCCAGACCGGCGACGAGGCCGGCCTGGATCAGGTGTTGTTTCATGGAATGACTCCCCTTGTTGTCTGTTTGCGGGCGCTGCCCGATTGGGTCGGACGCAGCGCACACGGAAAAGGTTTGAGCGATTTCAGCGGACGTTGCCCATCAGACGCTTGATTGGCTTGACCATGATCGCCATCAGCAGGCCCAGGGTCAGGGCCAGCGCGAAGATCATCAGGTAGCGGCTGGGCGCGCTGGCGATGTCATCGGCACCCAGATGGCCGGCAATCAGCCCGGACAGCAGGTTGCCGAGCGCGGTACCCGCGAACCAGGTGCCCATCATCTGGCTGACGAAGCGCGGCGGGGCCAGCTTGGTCACGGCAGACAGGCCGATCGGCGACAGGCACAGCTCGCCGAAGGTGTGCAGCAGATAGGTCAGCAACAGCCACACCGGCAGCACCTTGGTGCCATCGCCGCCGGTCACCACGACATGCGCGGCATAGGCGATGACCACGAAGCCGAGGCCCATCTGGATCAAGCCCAGCGCGAACTTGGCCGGGATCGACGGCTCCAGATTGCGCCGGCCGAGCTGCACCCAGAGTGCCGCGAAAACCGGCGAGAAAGCGACCACGAACAGCGGATTCAGCGACTGATACCAGCTGGCCGGATGCTGGCCATCGGAAAAAAAGCCGCCGAAGGCCGTGCGATCGGTGAAATCGCGGGCGAACAGGTTGAAGGTCGAGCCGGCGAGTTCGAAGCCCATGAAGAAGGTGGCGGCCCCGAAGAACAGCACCAGGATCACCGACACCCGCTTGGCTTCATCCGATGTCAGCTTGCCGAACAGGAACACGTAGCCGAAGAAGAACGCCGCGATGATGACGATGGCCACGCCGACCTTCTCGGCAATCGCCACCGGTTCCAGATTGAAGGCACCGAGCGCAGCGGAAGCGATCAAGGCCGCGAACAGGCCGAGGCCGATGAACAGCGCCGTCCAGGCCTTGCGGCGCTCTTCCGGCGTCTTGGCGCTGGAATCGTCAGCGGTCGGCGGCAGGGTGCTGCGCATGACATGGAACTGCACGAGGCCCAGCAGCATCAGGATGCCGGCACCGGCGAAGCCGACCTGCCAGGAAATCTTTTCGCCGATGGTGCCGACCAGCAGTGGCGCCATCACCGCGCCGACATTGATGCCCATGTAGAAGATCGAGAAGCCGGCGTCGCGCTGACCCGAAGGCAGGCCGTCGTACAGCTTGCCGACCATGGCGCTGATGTTGGGTTTCAGCAGGCCCACGCCAAGCACGATCACCACCAGTCCCAGGAAGAACAGCGTGCGATCACCGATCGCCAGCATGAAATTGCCGAGCGCGATGATCACGCCACCGGCGATCACCGCCGTGCGCTGGCCGGTCAGGCGATCGGCGACCCAGCCGCCGGGCAGCGAGAACAGATACACGCAGGACAGATACAGGCCGTAGATCGCGTTCGCTTCGCCTTCGGTGAGCCCCAGGCCCGGGTTGTCGCTGCCGATCACCGACGCGGTCATGAACAGCACCAGCAGGCTGCGCATGCCGTAAAAGGTGAAGCGCTCCCACATTTCGGTGAAGAAAAGGGTGGCGAGGCCGCGCGGATGGCCGAAAAACGTCTGGCTGGACATAAAAAGGTGGGGATCAGGGTCAGCGCCGACTATGGCGGCGGGCTGTGTGACGGGTCAATGACATTTCGCATCTGCGGCGCGGCAACCACCGGTCTCACGCAGAGAACGCGGAGATCGCAGAGAAAAGCACGACTGCGACAACAGCGGAAAGCGGCTAATTCTTGCCACCCCGCGCTTTGGTCCGTTCTCTGCGGTCTCGGCGTTCTCTGCGTGAGAAATGCTTCCGGCCTCGTGGAAAAGGCAATACCCCGGCACGCTTCTATAATCGGCCGACAAAACCTGCGGTCGGATTCATGACCGCGCTCAGCCGACTGCCCAGGTCCACCGCTTCCGTGATCCTCATCCGCCCGCTGTCCAACGTCGATCGCGGAGTGCGCAGTTGAAGGCGCTGATCGAATTCGCCTTCCTGCTGGCGCGCTGGCTGACCAAGCCGCTGATCCACTGGATGAAGTACCGCGTGGCACCTGACGCCGCGATCGGCACGCTGGCGCTGGATCCGCTGAAGCCGGTCGTCTACGTGCTGCCGCAGCGGTCCTGGATCGACCGTTTCGCGCTCGAACGCATCTGCCGCGATCTCGGGCTGCCCAATCCCGGCCGCTCGGCCGCAGCGCTGCCGACTCCGGAACGCCCCGGTCTGGTCTATCTGCCGGCGCTGCTGGAAACCTTCGCGCCCCGGCATCGCGGCGATACCGATCTGGCGCGCTTGATGGCGGTAGCGGCATCCACCCCGGCTTTCGACGTGCAGATCGTGCCGGTGTCGATCTTCTGGGGCCGCGATCCGGGTCAGGAAACCTCGCTGTTCAAGCTGATCTTCGCCGACAGCGTCCAGGCCGGCCGGGTCCGCAAATACCTGATCGGTGTCGCCAACGGCCGCAACGTGCTGGCCAATTTCGGCAAGCCGCTCGGCTATCGCGACTACCTGGTCAGCGTCACCGAAAACATCGGCGGCAATACCGAACAGGCCTCTCAGAAGCTGGCCCGGGCGCTGCCGCGTGCCTTGCATTTTCACTTTCTGCGCGCTCGTACCGCCGCCCTGGGTCCGACGCTGCTGCGCCGCAGCGTGGTGATGAAGGGCGTGGTCGAGTCGGCCGGCGTGCGCGCCGTAATCATCGCGGAAGCCAAGCGACTCAACCTGCCGATCGAGAAAGCCGAGGCCAAGGCCCGCAAGTGCATCGACGAGATCGCCGCCGACTACTCGTCGGCCACCGTCCGGGTGCTGGAACGGGTGCTCGAAGCGATCTGGAACCGGGTGTTCAAGGGGGTGGAGGTCAAGGGCCTGGAGCGGGTGCGGGCGCTGGCGCAGTCGCATGAAATCGTTTTCATGCCCTCGCACCGCAGCCATGCCGATTACCTGCTGCTGAGTTACGTGCTCTACACCAACGGTCTGGTGGTGCCGCATATCGCGGCCGGCATCAATCTGAATTTCTGGCCCGTCGGCGCGCTTCTGCGCAAGGGCGGGGCGTTCTACATGCGCCGCAAGTTCAGCGGCGATCCGATCTACACCGCCGTGTTCCGCGCCTATGTCGACAGCTTGATCCGGCGTGGCTACTCGATGGAATTCTTCCCGGAAGGCACGCGCTCGCGCACCGGTCGGCTGCTGCCGCCGAAAACCGGCCTGCTGGCGATGGTCGCCGAATCCGGCCTGCGTTCGCGCTCGCGCAAGGTGGCGCTGGTGCCCGTATTTCTCGGCTACGACAAGGTTTTCGAGGTCGGCAGCTACTTCAAGGAACTGAAAGGGGCCAAGAAGCAGAGCGAATCAGCCGAAGGCCTCTTGAAGGCAACCAAGATCCTCGGCAAGAGCTACGGCCGCGCCTATGTGAACTTTGGCGAGCCGGTGATCCTGCAGGACCACGCCGACGCCCATCTGCCGGGCTGGCGTGCGGCGATGGCCGCCGATCCCGATGGCCGGCCGGACGGCTTTCCGAAATGGGTGCGGATGCTCGCTTTCGAGCACATGCGGCGGATCAATGCGGCGGCGATCGCCAGTCCCGTCGGGCTCGCGGCCTGCGCGCTGCTGGCGGCACCGCGCGGTGCGGCGACCGAGGACGAGCTGGTCGAACAGATCGGCCATTTCATCGACCTGCTCGAACCCTGGCCGGGCGGCAAGGAGCTGATGATCCCGACACCGGACGCCAAGGCGGTGCTCGACTGGGCCGGGCCGGTGGCGCGCATCCAGCGCATCACTCATCCCTGGGGCGATCTGCTGGCCGCCAACGGCCGCGACGCCGTGCTGATGACCTACAACCGCAACAACATCCAGCACCTGTTCGCGGTACCCGCCTTGATCGCGGCGTTCTTCCGCACGCGCGGCATCTTGTCCGACGAGCTGGTGCTGACCGGCTGCCGCGCGCTCTATCCGTTCCTGCGCAACGAGTTCTTCCTGCCCTGGCCGGTCGCCGACTGTGAAAAGGTTGCTCGCGGCTATCTCGACAAGATGCTGGCCACCGGCCTGCTGATTCGCGACGGCGAGGCGCGACTGCGCCGTCCGGAAGTGGGCAGCGATGCGTATTCCGGCTTCGCAGCCCTCGGCCGCGTGCTCGGCGAAACCCTCGAACGCCAGGCGATGGCAGTGCTGCTGCTGACCGAGGAAAAGAAGCGCAGCGGCACGGTCAAGCGCGAGCAGTTCGAAAGCGATTGCCGCCTGCTTGCCGAACGCATGGCGGTCTTGACCGGCCGCGAAGCGCCAGAGTTCTTCGACAAGGCACTGTTCGCCGCCTATCTCGACACCCTGATCGAAGTCGGCGTGGTCACCGCCGGAGCCGGCGGCGTGCTGACCGTCGACGCCCGCTGTGACCGCATCGCCGAGCGCTCCGTGGAACTGCTCAGCGACGAAACCCGGCAGACGCTGCAACAGTTGCTGGCCCGTCGCCGGACGCCGAAGACCGAGCCGGCTGCGATAACGCCGACACCAGAACCAGCCCCCGCCCCGGCGGAAGCCGACGAGGAAACCGCAGAGGCTGCATCATCTTCGGCCGTCATGACGGAACGGAACGCTGGGCTATAATCCGGCCGCTATGCGGCGGGACCCCACCGCCGATCCCCCGCTGAATTGCTCAACGAACCCTTTTCCCAACAGGTATTGAACCCATGCTCAAGCATTCCCGCGCGCTGCTGCTGATTGCCGGCGCCGCGTTCCTCGTCGCCTGCTCGAAGCCGGCCACCGACACCGCCGCTGCTGCCGCCCCCGCCGCCGGCAACGCCGATCTCGCCACCGATGCCCAGAAGTTCGGCTACGCCATCGGCGTCGATCTCGGCCGCTCGCTGGCCACGGTCAAGGACGAAGTCGACCTCGCCGCACTGAAGAAGGGCCTCGAAGAAGTGGCCGGCGGCAAGGAACCGCGCATGGACGACGCCGCCCGCGAAGAAATCAAGAACGCCGTTTCCAAGAAGATCCAGGAAAAGCAGGTCGCCGAGCGCACCAAGGCCGCTGACGAAGCCAAGGGCAAGGGCGAAGCCTTCCTCGTCGAGAACGGCAAGAAGCCGGGCATCAAGACCACCGCCTCGGGCCTGCAGTACGAAACCATCACCGAAGGCACCGGCGCCGCGCCGACCGCCGCCGACAAGGTCGAAGTCAACTACAAGGGCACCCTGCTGAACGGCGAAGTGTTCGACAGCTCCTACGACCGCAACCAGTCGGTGACCTTCCCGCTGGCCAACGTCATCCCGGGCTGGACCGAAGGCCTGCAGCTGATGAAGGTCGGCGGCAAGTCCAAGTTCTACATCCCGGCCGCCCTCGGCTACGGCGATCGCGGTGCCGGCGGCAAGATCGGCCCGAACGAAACGCTGATCTTTGAAGTCGAGCTGATCAAGATCGAAAAGGGCGACGCCTCGGCCCCGGCCGAAAAGAAGTAAGCCTTACGCCTCAGGCAGTCACGAAAAGCCCGGCACTGCCGGGCTTTTTGCTGGGCGCTTGAAAATCCGGCGGCGCGACAGAATCATGTCAAGGCGGCAGACATCGCAACCTGGAGACCGATCGACATGAACAACGGCAAGCGCCTGTGGCGCTCGGATGACGAAAAGATGATTGCCGGTGTCTGCGGCGGCATCGCTGAATTCCTCGGCTGGACGCCGCTGTCGGTCCGCGTGCTCTACGTGCTGATCTCGATCTGCTCAGCCGCGTTCCCGGGCTTCATCGCCTACCTGGTGCTGTGGTTCGTGATGCCACGCCAGCTGCCGCCTGCGATTCCGGCGCAGTCGCCGACATCGGGGGCTGGCTGAGCGCAGGTTCGTAGGGTGGGCAGGCTTCATCTGCCCACCGATTCGCAAAGGCTTGACCGTCGCGCACCGCGTGGCCAGAAGACGAGCTACGTCAAGGAGTTCACTTTTCGCTCCAACGAAGGCAAGTGCAAGATTCCGGCGATGAGCCGCAATGACTCGTCGATTGTTAAGTCGGAGGGTACGAGCATGACTTACGCGCAATTGACCGTATGTAAAGACGAGCCTTCCGACCGCATGGTCGATCAAGTCTCGAAAATATTTACCGCCGAAAGAGCGAAAGTCCCAGTAGTGCAAGGCAGTGCAAGTCGAAATGAAACGGCTGTTCATGAGGCAAAGCCAATGAAGTCGAAAGAGCGGAAGAAGTGAGCCGACTGGCAGCGATTGCGCTAGTTGTCGGTCTTGTTTGCCCCAACGCGTGGGGGCAACCCACAGTTCCCTCACATGGTTCCGGGTTTCCCGAAACTGCTCCAACCCGGCAGGGTCAGGTAGACCCTCAGAAGTGCGGCACTAGCGATGCGCAGAAAGAACCGACGGATTCTGTCACTGTCGTAAATCCTTCTCTGTATAAACTCGGCTCCGGCAATGGCGCTGAGCCAGCCAAGAGTTACGACAAAGAAAATCTGAATGTCTACACACGTGCTGCTGAAGCTGCCGAAAGCCAAGCGCTTGCAAGCTGGTTGGGATTTGCTTCCGGCATTATTGTTACGATGCTTGTTTGGATGACTTTCCGAGAAACTCAAAAACAGGTGGTTGCCTCCGAGCGACAGGCCACTATCGCTATTCAAAATGCTAGGCCTTACGTTTTTTTCTTTCGTACTGTTAAGAAATCCGATGATGACGTTTCTCATCCAAACAGCGGATATGAAAACGTACTTGGTTTTAATTTGATGAACCACGGCAGCACTCCCGCCTTCGTGTCGAAAATTAAACACAATGTTGGGGTGTTTTCGACGAACATGCCGCCAAGCGCTGCACTTATCCCGGAATCGGAATCCGTCGAAATGCCCAGAGGGTCGGTGCTTTCTGGTGGAGAGCTCTGGCCGAGAAAGGCACATAGACATAGCTCGATAACGCAAGAAATGGTCGATGAGGTTAACGCCGATCAATCGAAGATGATTTATCTGTATGGGGAAATTACTTATAGAGATGCTTTTATTGGTGCTGATACAACCTACAAGACTAGATTTTGTAGATACTTCAACGGTAACCAATTTGTTGTGGGTAATCTGTCCGACCCAAAGCAAAACGACTACAGCTAAGAAAGCTAATGACTTAAGTGCTTAGTTCCCTTTAATTTTAATTGAATTGGCACCGTGCAACTCTTCTAATTCTATAAGTTGTGCCGAAGCTTTTGCCTCCTGGCTCACATTCCAGGAATAGCGAGATTTAGGTCAAGCGCGGAACGTACCGCGAACATCATCCTCGCGACAACGGGATTCCATTTTTGATATCTGCGCAGCAGTTCGTCAGGACTGTGGATGGCGGCGCGGAGACTGAGACAGCCCGCAGCCCGACAAAAACCGCCAACAACCCGACTCAAAGCCTCAACGCAGGTCGTAACTGAAAGTCACGCCGACGGTCCTTGGCTGCCCGGCGTAGGCAAACGCGGTATCGCCGAGATTGACCACCGATGCGCGATAGAACGCGTTGCTGAGGTTGCGGACGAAGGCAGTGACTTGCCATTTCTGCCCCGGGGCCGAGAAGCCTAGGCGGAGGTCGATGATCTGGTGTTCGTTGAGGGCGAATACCGGGTCGCCTTCCAGGGTGGAGTTGCTGGCACCGGTGTGGCTCCAGGTGATGCCCGGTGACAGGTTCAGCGTTTCGGCGACGGTCCAGGTGTAGTGGGCGAGCAGGCTGGCTTGCAGGCGCGGCGCGTAGTTGAACGGGCGACCGGCGAAGTCGAAGTCGTCGCCGGTGGCGGTCTGGCCGGTGAATTCGATGACCTGGGTGCGGACATAGGAGCCGAGTGCGGTCAGGTAGAGATTGCGGACCGGCAGCCAGGTGGCGGTGATTTCACCGCCCTGCACGCGCGATTTCGGCACGTTCTGCAGGTATTGCAGGGCACCGAAGATCGGGTCGCTGAAATAGGTCAGCAGTTGTTTGTTCTTGTATTCGTACTGGAAAGCCGCGCTGTTGATCTGCACGCGCTTGCCGAACAGGCCGAGCTTGGCACCCACTTCCCAGGCATCGAGCCGTTCCTGGACCACAGGGGCAAGGCTGGCCTGATCGACCGAGAACACGGTCGGGAAGCCGCCGGACTTGTAGCCGCGCGTGTACGAGGCATAGAACAGCGCGTCGTCGACCGGCGTCCAGCTGACCACTCCGCGATAGGCGAGGTTGTCCTGTTTCAGCCGGTCCGCGTACAGGCCGGCGTTGCCTTGGGCATCGACGCTGCCGCATTCGCCGGGCGTGACCACGGTGTTGCCGCCACGGGCAATGCTGGCGAAGGTGAACAGGCTGGACAGCGGCACCAGCGAGTTGTTGTCGACGTTCTCGAAGGTGCAGCCGCTGTAGGCCTGCGCTTCGCGCGAGTAGCGCAGGCCGGCGCTAAGCTTCACGGTGTCGACCAAGGCCCAGGAGGCGTCGGCAAACGCGCCGTTCGAGCGGATCTGGCCGTCGCCGCGCGCCGAGCCGCGATTGAGCAGCAGCGGCGTGAACAAGGGCGCTGTCGAGCCGAACAGCGGGAAATTGAGGCTGTTCTCGGAGGCGCGACCTTCCA
The DNA here is from genome assembly GCA_021732745.1 of Nevskia sp. Classification (GTDB taxonomy): domain Bacteria; phylum Pseudomonadota; class Gammaproteobacteria; order Nevskiales; family Nevskiaceae; genus Nevskia. Next base: position 144,898 of record JAKFUK010000005.1, read on the forward strand.
CCACGATGCCGTATTCGTCGTAGTTGGAATTGACGCCGACCAGCCATTCGCCGCGCTCGCCAATGCTGCCTTCCAGGCGGATTTCACCGGACAGGGTGCGGATGTTGCCGCGCAGGAACTGGTCGATGTTTTCCAGATCGGTGCCGCCCTGCGGCAAGGTGGAGCCATCGGAGCGCACCTGCGAATAGGCGAACAGGCCGGTCAGCTTCAGGTTTTCGCTGATCTGCCATTGCGGCTTGAGGGTGGCGTTCCAGAAATTGTCGTTGAGGCCGAAGCCGCCGTTCGGGTTCCAGTCGGCGAGCTTGTTGCTGTTGTTGTCGGCGATCAGCGGGTAGTTGCGCAGGCGCGGCGAAATCGCGGCATTGCCGGGCACCAGCGGGTTCTGTGGCCGGATGTCGACGGCGTACGGCGCCTGCGGCTCGCTCTTGTCGAGCCAGCCCGAAACCGCCAGGCGAACGCTGACCGCCTCGCTCACATCCCAGTCGGCGATACCGCGTGCGGCACGTTTTGACACTTTGCCCAGGCGGTCGTCGGGGCGGGTGTTGCTGCGCTGCCAGCCGCTTTGCGATTCACTCAAGGAGCCGGCCAGGCGCACGCGCAGGGAGTCGCCAAGCGGGCCGCTGATGTAGCCCTCGGTATCGAAGCGGCCATAGCTGCCACCGGTCGCTTCCAGGCCGGCGGCGAATGTCCGGGTCGGCTTGTTGGCGATGTAGTTGATGGTGCCGCCGGTGGCGTTGCGGCCGTACAGGGTGCCTTGCGGGCCTTTCAGCACTTCGACGCGGCGCAGGTCCAGATTCGGCCCCTTGCTCATCACCGGATAGGGCAGCGCGACCTCGTCGAGATAGACGCCGACGGTCGACTGGTTGGCGAAGCTGGAATCGGCGAAGCCGACGCCGCGCAAGGTGTAGATCGGCGTGTTGAAGCCGGAATCGGCGTAGGTGAAGCCGGCGACCAGCTTCGACAGCTCGCGGCTGTCGCGGATGCCGGCGGCTTTCAGGTCGTCGCCGGCAAAGGCGCTGATCGAAGTCGGCAGTTCGTCGATGTAGCCATCGCGGCGGGTCGCTGTGACCACGATTTCCTCGATGCGCACGGCGGATGGTTCGGTAGTGGCCTGCGCGCTGGCCGGGGCGGGCGCGGCCGTGCCGAAGGCCGCTGCGGCAGCGGCGATGAGACGCAATCGGCGCATGGCGTCAGCGCAACTGGAGCTGCGGAATACGGTCGAGCACGACCCTGCGGCGCGACTCGGCGTCGGGAATTTCCGCCACCGCATCGACCAGTTCGCGGCTCAGGTGCGGCGCGAAGCGGTGGATGAAGTCGTACATGTAGGCGCGCAGGAACATGCCGTGACGGAAGCCGATGCAGGTGGTGCTCGGCTCGAACAGGTGATGCACCGGCAGGGCCACGAGATCGGCGTCGATGCTGGCGTCATGCGACATCGAAGCGACGATGCCGATGCCCAGACCCAGGCGCACATAGGTCTTGATGACGTCGGCATCGACCGCCGTCAGCACCACATCCGGCTTCAGGCTGTGGGCGGCGAAGGCCTGATCGAGCTTGGAACGGCCGGTGAAGCCGAAGGTGTAGGTGACCACCGGATGCTCGGCGATCGCTTCCAGGCTCAGTGCTTCCGGCCGGTCGCGGTAGCCGATGGCCAGCGGATGATCCGGCAGCACCAGCACGCTGCGGTTCCAGTGGTAGCAGGGCAGCATCACCAGATCGTCGAAGTGCTCCAGCGCTTCGGTGGCGATGGCGAAATCGGCGCTGCCTTCGACCGCCTGCTTGGCGATCTGGATCGGGCTGCCCTGATGCAGATGCAGCGCCACCGACGGCCAGGCGCGGCGGAAGCCGCCGATCACTTCCGGCAAGGCATAACGGGCCTGGGTGTGGGTGGTGGCGACACTCAAATCGCCGCGATCGGCGGTGCGGAACTCGTCGGCGATGTTGCGGATGTTGTCGGCTTCCAGCAGCAGCCGCCGGGTGTATTCGAGGATGCGCTGGCCGGCCGGCGTGATCTCGGCAATGTGCTTGCCGTTGCGCACGAAAATCTCGACGCCCAGTTCTTCTTCGAGCAGGCGCACCTGTTTCGACACGCCAGGTTGCGAGGTAAACAGCGCTTCGGCGGCAGCGGTGACGCTGAGGCCGCGCTTGGCGATTTCCTGCACGTAATGCAGTTGACGGAGCTTCATGTCGCGTCCCTTTTATGGCTTTTCGTGATCCGGCGTTTTCAAGCGGGGTTCAGCAGAACTGCGCTTCGCTGGCCCGGTAGACGCCGTCGTGACCATCGAGCGACAACAGGCGGCGATCGACCCAGCGGGCGTTGCTCAGCCACAGGCCGTTCCAGTCCAGGCCATCCGCGCGATGCAGCAGTTCGATACGGCCTTCGTTTTCGTCCAGAAACACGATGCGGTTCTGCGGCCCCAGCCAGGCATCGAGGATGTGGCGGAAATCGCGGTCGTAGATCAGCCGTCGGCGATTGGCGAGGAAGGGCGCCAGGTAGTCGTGCACCAGATGCCAGGTGTCCGAACGGCCGGCCAGGCGGATATCGACGTTCGCGGTGCCGTTGTGCATCAGGTACAGGCCGGGTGCCAGCTTGAACGGATGCAGGTTTTCGGCTGCCGAGGAACCGCGCGTGCGGCGGCGGAAATGGAAGGCGCAGTTGCGGCCCGCGTACTCCCCGGCGAGGCGGGTGGCCAGCGCCACATCGGCCTCGCCGCTGCGCTCGATATGGCTGCGGCCGTGGCGATCGAAGCCCATGAAGCCGAAGCCGTCCGGGTTGTATTCGGCAGCGGAGCGCAGCAGTTCGACCGGCGTGGTGCTGCCCGCCGGCTGGTGGATGATCAGGCACATGGCGGGCTCGCTCAGATCTTCGCGAGCATCACTTCGGTGGCCTTGAACACCGCCAGCACTTCGCTGCCGACCTGCAGGTTCAGGCTTTTGATCGAGCGCGTGGTGACGATCGAGGTGACGATGCCGGAGCCGGTTTCGACATCGACTTCGGAGACCACCGGGCCGAGCACGATCTCGACGATCCGGCCGGGGATCTGGTTTCTGCTGTTGATCGCGTGGATCACCATGACTCGCTCCTGAAACGGAAAAGGACAACGGAGCGAGAGCTTACGGCGCTGTTTTTAGCAGATAAAGAACTATTAAATGCTTTTAATATGCAATTAATTAATCTGGCGATGCCTCAACGGCTGGGCTGAGCATCCGTTGCGCTGCGATCGTTTCGACCGATCAGGGCCGTGGCCGGCATTGGGACGCTCGCCAGCAACTGCCGCGCCAGCGCCTGCGCCTGACCGCGAATCTCCGGCACGGCTGTGGTTTCCCACAGCGAGCCCTTGCGCGGCGGACCGAGCGTGTACAGGCAGGCGGACGTGCGGCCATCGGCCTGTTGCAGGCGGCCGTCGCGGTCGGTTTCGATGCCCAGGCCGTTGTCGTCGACCACCGCCAGACCCTGCTCGCGCAGCGATTGCATCAGCGGATGGTTGTAGCGCCGGTAATTGCCGTCCGGGCCGGTGCAGTTGACTACTCGCTGGACCCGGCGGCTGACGCTGTCCCCCGCCCCGCGCGGCCGCAGGTGGACGACCACGGCACCATCGGCCTCGACATAGCGGATCGGCCGCGCGGCGAGCACTTCGAGCTGGCCGCTGTCGATCAGCCGCTGCACGGTGTCGAGATTGCGCGGCGCGGCGCGGTGACGGTGGATGTCCCAGCAGGTGCGCAGATGACGCAGGAAGCGCAACTGCTCGGCGCGCGGCAGGCGCTGCCAGAGCCGCTGGCCGTGCGGCCGCAGCGCGTCCATCACCGAGCGCCAGTCGCCGCCGCTGGCCGTCACCGCTGCGATTTCCGCGCGGATCCGGCGGGTCAGCCCGCGTGCCGTTGCCGGTACCGCGTCGAGATCGAAGCTCAGCGTGTGGCTGGCGGCCGGGCGATGCGCCTGCGGCAGCAGGCCGCGCCGCGAAATCACATGGATGCGGCCGCGATGGCCGCGCTCGGCGAGCGAGGCGATCCAGTCCAGCGTGGTCAGGCCGGAGCCGATCAGCATCACATCGTCATCGTGGCGCAAGGACATCAGGCCCTGCGCCGCCCAGGCATTGCCCTGGTAGTGGGGCGATGCGTAGAAGCGGCGGTCCTCGACTTGCGGATCGGCCGGGCCGGGATTGCCGAGCGCCAGCACCAGCCGGTCGGCAGCCAGGCAAGCGCCGCTCGCCAGCCGCAGGCTCGCAGCACCGTGATCGACGCCGATGCCGACGGCCTCGTCCTGCACCATTTCCAGCCGCACCCCGGGGTGCGAGTTGGCCGCCGCATCGGCCAGCAGCGAGCACAGATACTGGCCGTACAGCCGGCGCGGCAGGAAGGCGGCCGGGTTGACCAGGGCTTCGTCGCCGCGCAGCGCTGCCAGCCATTTCAGAAAGTGTCCGGGCTGATCCGGGAACGCGCTCATGCCCTCGGCGCGCACGTTGAGCAGATGGCGGTCGGACTGCTCGCGATAGGCGATGCCGACCGCCGCCGTTTCCGCGCGCTCGATCAGCAGCACGCGCAAGGGCCGGCGCGCTTCGCGCAGCAGGTGGACGGCCACCATGGTGCCGCTGAAACCGGCCCCGACGATGGCGACGACGGGGGCATTGGCGCGGCTGTTCACGAAGACTCCGGCAATTCAGGGACTGTCGGCAGTATGCAAGCCGCAAGCCATTCTTGAATGACGAAATAATCAGATCGAATGAGCGCCCGACGGTCATCGGGTTATATGAAAGACCGCCGCCGCCGCGACGACGGTTCAGCTACGGCTGCGGCTGCGGTGCTCGGTCACGGTCAGGGTCGGATCGAAGCCGGTGGCCGCGTCGGCGGCGAGCCCGCTGCGCGGGAACAGGCGATAGCGCGCCGGGCGCAGGCGGATGGTGTCGCCGGTCTGCCAGCGCTGCACGGCTGGATCGGGATGCGGCAGCTCGACTTCGATCACGGCACCGCTGCCCAGCAGTTGCACGCCGAGCCGCAGCAAAAGCCCGGTGCGCTGGGTTTCCACGACCTTGCCGGCGAGCGCTGCCGGATCGTCGGCGGCCGCCACCCGCAGCTCGTTTGGCCGCGTGTAGACATCGACCGTGCCTTCGGCCGCTGCCGGTGCTGCATCCAGCGCGCCGCTGGCACCGCTCAGGCGCAGCACACCGCCCGCCACTTGCCCGGGCAGCACGTTCGGCGTGCCGAGGAAGTCGTAGACGAACGGGGTGAGGGGCGCGTCCCAGACTTCGTCGGTGGTGCCGACCTGCTCGATCACCCCGCGATTCATCACCACCACGCGATCCGCCAGTTCCAGCGCTTCTTCCTGATCGTGGGTGACGAAGATGGTGGTGTAGCCGGTTTCCCGGTGCAGTTGCCGGAGCCAGCGGCGCAAATCCTTGCGCACCTTGGCGTCGAGCGCGCCGAAGGGTTCGTCGAGCAGCAGCACTCGCGGTTCGATGGCCAGCGCCCGGGCCAGCGCCACGCGCTGCTTCTGACCGCCGGACAACTGCGCCGGATAGCGCTTTTCCAGGCCGCCGAGCTGCACCAGTTCCAGCAGTTCGCGGACCCGCTTGTTGATGGTGGCCGCGTCCGGGCGCTCTCTCTTGGGCCGTACGCTGAGGCCGAAAGCGATGTTGTCGAGCACCGTCATATGCTTGAACAGCGCGTACTGCTGGAACACGAAGCCGACCTTGCGCTCCTGCACGGACAGCGCAGTCGCATCGACATCGCCGAACTTCACCAATCCGCCGTCGAGCGGCTCCAGCCCGGCGATGGCGCGCAGCAACGTGGTCTTGCCTGAACCGCTGGGGCCGAGCAGTGCCAGCAATTCGCCGGAGGCGATGTCGAGGTCGATGCCGCGCAGCGCGTGGAAACTGCCGTAATGCTTCTGCACGCCGCGTATCTGGATGTCCATGGGTCGTCAGGGGTGAGGCGTGAGGTGCAGGGCGATCAGTGGCGACGGGTCGCGGCGAGCTGGTCGGCATAGCGCCATTCGAGGAAGGACTTGAGCGCCAGCGTCACCATCGCCAGCAGCGCCAGCAGCGAGGCCACGGCGAACGCCGACACGAACTGGTATTCGTTGTAGAGAATCTCGATATGCAGCGGCAGGGTGTTGGTCAGGCCGCGGATGTGGCCGGACACCACGCTGACCGCGCCGAATTCGCCCATCGCCCGGGCATTGCACAGCAGCACGCCGTAAAGCAGCGCCCACTTGATGTTCGGAAGCGTGACCCGGGTGAAGGTCTGCCAGCCGGTGGCACCCAAGCTCAAGGCCGCCTGCTCGTCTTCGGTGCCCTGTTCCTGCATCAGCGGAATCAGCTCGCGAGCGATGAACGGGAAGGTCACGAACACCGTGGCCAGCACGATGCCGGGGGTCGAGAACAGCACCCTGCCGACGTTTTCGCCAAACCACGGCTGCGCCCAACCCTGGGCACCGAAGATCAGCACGAAAACCAGCCCCGCCACCACCGGCGATACCGAGAACGGCAGGTCGATCAAGGTGATCAGGAACTGCTTGCCCCGGAACTCGAACTTGGTGATCGCCCAGGCCGCACTGAGACCGAACACCAGGTTCAGCGGCACCGCGATCAGCGCGGCGATGACCGTCAGCTTGATCGCTTCCAAGGTTTCCGGATCGCCGAACGCCGCGAAATACGCGCCCAGGCCCTTGCGCAGCGCTTCGACGAACACCGACAGCAGCGGCAGCAGCAGGAACAGCGACAGAAAGGCCAGCGCCGCCCCGATCAGCAGGCCGCGCACCAGCGGCGGCTCGTTGATGACCGAGTTGGTTTTCTGTAATGGCTCAAACGGCAGCCTGACCGGGCTGTCCGGTGCGGTGTCGAGACTCATTTCTTTCTCGTCCACGCCTGCAACAGATTGATGGTCAGCAGCAGCAGGAACGAAAGCACCAGCATCGTCGCGGCGACGGCGGTCGCGCCCGGGTAGTCGAATTCCTCCAGCTTGATGATGATCAGCAGCGGCGCGATTTCCGAGACCAGCGGAAAGTTGCCGGCGATGAAGATCACCGAGCCGTATTCGCCGACCGCCCGCGCGAACGCCAGCGCGAAGCCGGTGACCAGCGCCGGAAACACCGCCGGTGCGATCACCCGCAGCACCGTCTGCCAGCGCCGCGCGCCGAGCGTGGCGGCGGCTTCTTCGAGATCGCGCTCGACTTCGCGCAGCACCGGCTCCACCGTGCGCACCACGAACGGCAGGCCGATGAAGGTCATCGCCACGACGATGCCCAGCGGCGTGTAGGCAACCTTGAGGCCGGCATGCGCCAGCACCGAGCCGATCCAGCCGTTCTCCGAATACAGCGCCGTCAGCGCGATGCCCGCCACCGCCGTGGGCAGGGCGAACGGCAGGTCGATGAAGGCATCGAACAGGCGCTTGCCGGGAAATTCGTAGCGCACGAACACCCAGGCGACGATCGAGCCGAACACGGCGTTCAGCAGGGCGGCGATCGCCGCTGCGCCGAAGCTCAGGCGCAAGGCCGCCAGCACTCTTTCCGAGCCGATCACCTGCCCGATGCCGGCGAAACCGAGCCCGGAAGCCTTGAAGAACACGCCGGCCAGCGGAATCAGCACGATCAGGCCGAGATAGAACAGCGTGAAGCCGAGCGTCGGCGTGAAGCCGGGCAGGGTGCGCCGGCTGCGACGCCGGCCGGGTCGGTCCACGGCAGTCATGGCGGCAGACACGGGCGGCCTATTTCGACTGATAGATCTGGTCGAACTGGCCGCCGTCGGCGAAATGCGTCTTCTGCGCTTGCGCCCAGGAGCCGAATACCTCGTCGAGCCTGAACAGCGCGATCTTCGGGAAGCGGGCGAGGTCGGCCGGATCGGCCAGTTCCGGCTTCGACGGCCGGAAATAGTGCTTCGCGGCCAGCTTCTGGCCGACCGGCGTGTACAGGAAATTCAGATAGGCCTCGGCTTCGGCCCGGTTGCCGTGCCGGGCGACATTCTTGTCGACCAGCGCTACCGACGGCTCGGCCAGGATCGAATCAGCCGGGGCGACGATGTCGAACTTGTCCGGCCCCAGTTCCCCGATCGATAGCAGCGCCTCGTTTTCCCAGGCCAGCAGCACGTCGCCGAGACCGCGCTGGACAAAAGTGGTGGTCGCGCCGCGCGCGCCGGTGTCGAGCACCGGCACATTCCTGAACAGCGCCGTCACGAAAGCCTTGGCCTTGGCCGCGTCGCCCTTGCTGGCTTTCAGGGCATGGCCCCAGGCGGCCAGATAGTTCCAGCGCGCGCCGCCGCTGGTTTTCGGATTCGGGGTGATCACCGAAACGCCGGGTTTGACCAGATCGTCCCAGGTCTTGATGCCCTTTGGATTGCCCTTGCGAACCAGGAACACGATGGTCGAGGTATAGGGCGCGGAATGGTTCGGCAGCCGCGCCTGCCAGTCGGCCGGCAGCAGCGCGCCGCGTTCGGCGATCGAGTCGATGTCGTAGGCCAGCGCCAGGGTCACGACATCGGCTTCCAGCCCGTCGATCACCGCCCGCGCCTGCTTGCCGGAGCCGCCATGCGAGGTCTGGATGCGCGTGCGCTGGCCCGATTTCGCTTGCCAGTCGGCAGCGAACTGCTGGTTGATGTCCTTGTAGAACTCGCGGGTCGGGTCGTAGCTGACATTCAGCAGGTCCGCCTGCGTGCCCGGCACGAAAGCGGACAAGGCGGCGGCAAGGACCAGCCGAATGGCCGAATGGCGAAAGCGCATGGGAGTTCGAGGAGGTGCAAAAACCGGCAGCCACCCCGACGGCGGCTGCGAACCCGGCGGATTATTCGCAAGACGCTGCCGATTTCAAAAGATTTACAAAGCTTTCCTTTAGCGCTAAAACGAATATCAATTAATTTGGACAGCGTAAATCAAGGCGCGTTTCGGTTTATTTTTAGCTCGTTTATAGATCAGAAACGTATATAAAAATAGAGGATTTCGCGCCGCGACCTCAACCCACGCCGATCAGCGCCGCGATGCCGAGTGCGGCAAACAAGGCGGCGGCGATCTGGCGAATCCGCTTGAACGACAGCTTGCGGGTGAGTTGGGCCGCGAAGATCACGGCCGGCGCGTCGGCGATCATCATGCCCAGCGTGGTGCCGCAGACCACGGCGATCAGGGCGTCGTAACGCGCGGCCAGGGTCACCGTCGCCAGTTGGGTCTTGTCGCCGATCTCGGCGAGAAAGAAAGTCACCACGGTCAGCGCGAACACGCCGTAGCGGCCTGCCGGCTTGGCTTCGCCTTCATCGAGCGTGTCCGGCACCAGCGCCCAGGCGGCGATGCCGAGGAAGGTGAGGCCGACGATCCAGCGCAGGGTGTCAGGTGCCAACTGATCGCGCACCCAGGCCCCGAACAGCCCGGCCAGACCGTGGTTGGCGATGGTCGCAACCAGGATACCGGCCAGGATCGGCCACCGCGCGCGCGGGAATCGGCAGGCCAACAGCAGGGCCAGCAACTGGGTCTTGTCGCCGATCTCGCCGATGGCGACGAGCAGCGTGGAAACACCGAAGGCTTCAATCATTTTCGTCAGACGTGAGGCGTGAGGCGTGAGGGGTGAGGCGGCGAGGGGTTGCCGCCCTGCGCTTGCTCTGATTGACGGCGCTGGCGGCCATGGGCCGCCCTACAACTGCCGGGCAATCAAGGCGTCCTTGTCCGCCCACAGGCCGTTGACCCAGTCCTGAAAGCGTTCGCGGAAGGCTTCGTCATCCTGATAGTCGCCGCCCAGCAGCTCGGCCGGCAGCGGTTTCACATCGACCTGCACGAACGCGCCGTTCTGCTCGCCGCACAGCCAGCTCCACAGCTTGGAGCGGGTATTGCCGGTCGGCCGATAGACGATGGTGACGTCGACCAAGCCCGCAAACTGCTCGCCCATGGCATTGAGCGTGAAGCTGAAGCCACCGGACTTCGGTCGCAGCAGATGCCGGTACGGCGAACCTTTGGCAGCCGCCTTCTCCGGCGTGTAGCGGGTGCCTTCGAGGAAGTTCACCACCGCGATGGGCCTGCGCTTGAACTTCTCGCAGAACTGCCGCGTGGTTTCCAGATCGGAATTGCGCAGGCCGGGGTTCTTCGCAATCGCCGCCGCCGAATTGCGCTTCATGAACGGCATGTCCAGCGCCCAGCAGACGAAGCCGACCAGCGGAATCCAGATCAGCTCGCGCTTCAGGAAAAAGCGCGGGAACGGCGTGCGGCCGTACATCACGTCGAACAGGATCAGGATGTCGGCCCAGCTCTGGTGGTTGCTGACGATCATCCAGCTGCGCGCCGGATCGAGCGCGCCGTTGATCGAACAGTTCTCGCGCCGCCCGTGCAGCACCTGGAACACCCGCTGATTCCAGCCGACCCAGCCGTGGTTGGCACACCAGGCGATCCAGCGATCGAGCAGGCGGGTCAGCGGCGGAAACGGCAGCAGCAGCTTCACGATCCCGGCCGGCAGGATCAGCATGCCTGCCCAGATCATCAGCACGATGAACATCGTGACAAACGTCAGTACCCCGATGGCCTGGGGCGGCAGCCAGCGTTTCATCAGGCTTAAGGTGCCTCGGCGTCCGCCGTCTCGTGGTATTGCGGGCTCAGCTCGCGGACCGCTTCGACGAGGGCCGCGACGTTCTCCGGCGGCGTGCCGGGCACGATGCCGTGGCCCAAGTTGAAGATGTGGCCGTTGGCCGGACCGTAGTCGTCGAGGATCTTTCCGACCAGCTCGCGGATCGTTTCGGGTGGGGCGAACAGCGCGGTCGGATCGAAGTTGCCTTGCAGGGCCACGCTGCCGCCGACCATGTGCCGGGCGTCGCCGATGTTGGTGGTCCAGTCGACGCCCAAGCCCGCGCAGCCGGTTGCCGACATTTCCACGAGGAACTGCCCGCAGCCCTTCGAGAACAGGATCACCGGCACGCCGGGGGCGAGCACCTTCAGGCGGTCGACGAGCTTCGCCATCGAGGCCAGCGAGAAGAACTTGTAGCCCTCGGGGTCGAGCACGCCGCCCCAGGTGTCGAAGATCATCAAGGCATTCGCACCCGCGTCGGCCTGCGCGGCCAGATACAGCGCGACTGATTCGGTCAGCTTGTCGAGCAGCGCTTTCAGCAGATGCGGCGCGCCGTAGCGCATCGCCTTGGCATTGCGAAAATCCTTGGAGCCGCTGCCCTCGATCATGTAGGTCGCAAGCGTCCACGGGCTGCCGGCAAAACCGATGAGCGGCACGCGGCCGGCCAGGCCTTTCTTGCACGCGCGGACGCCGTCGATGACATAGCGCAGCTCGGTTTCCGGGTCCGGAATTGGCAGCGCGGCGATGTCAGCCGCCGTGCGCACGGTCTTCTCGAACGCCGGGCCTTCGCCTTCCGTGAAATGCAGCCCCAGGCCCATGGCGTCCGGAATGGTCAGGATGTCCGAGAACAGGATCGCGGCGTCGAAGCCGTAGCGGTCGATCGGCTGCAAGGTGACTTCGCAGGCCATGTCCGGCGACTTGCACAGGTTCATGAAGTTGCCGGCGCGGGCGCGGGTGGCGCGGTACTCGGCCAGATAGCGGCCGGCCTGACGCATCAGCCAGACCGGCGTGCGGTCGACCGGCTGGCGCTTGAGCGCGCGGAGGAAACGATCGTTCTGCAAGATTTCGGGCTGGTTGCTCATGGGGTGAGGGCGCTTGCGATTTCAGTTTGGATGGCCAGCGCTGCGGCGCGGGGGTCTTGTGCATCTCGGATCGGACGGCCGACGACGAGGTAATCGGCACCGGCCTTCAGGGCCAACGTCGGCGTCATCACCCGCTTCTGGTCGCCAAGGCCTTCGGCGACATCGTTGTCCACCGGGCGGATGCCCGGCGTCACGCAAATCAGTTCGTTCGGGGCCTCAAGCCGCAGCTTCGCGACTTCCAGACCGGAGGAAACAACACCGTCGCAGCCAGCGGCGAGTGCCCGTCGGGCACGCGACAGCACCAGCGCTTCGACATCGCAGGCAAAGCCCAGATCGTCGAGATCGCCGCGATCAAGGCTGGTGAGTGCCGTCACCGCCAGCACCTTCATGCCGTTGGATTTCGCGCGTGCCGCCGCCTGCATGATCGATTGATTGCCGTGGATGGTGCAGAACTGCGCGCCCTGTTCGGACAGCCGCGCCACGGCACGAGCCACGGTTTCCGGGATGTCGAAGAACTTCAGATCAACAAAGACTTTCTTGTCCTGCGCGCGCAGCCAGCCGAGCAGTTCGAAGAAGCCTGGCGCCATGCACAGTTCCATGCCGATCTTGTAGAACGAAGCGCCGTCGTCGATGCGCTCGACGAGCGCGCGGGCATCGTCGGCTTCGGGCACGTCGAGGGCGACGATCAGGCGGTCGCGGGGGGGAATATTGTTGCGGGGCGGGCTCAAGGTCTCAGATTCCAAAGAACAGGATGTCGATCGCCCGCTTGATGGCGTATTCATCAACGGCCAGCGATCCAACGGATTTGCCCAGCATCGTTCGCGGCAGCGCCACCAGGTGTTCTGTCGCCACTATGAGGGCGTCGCCGTTGAACATCACGGGAACGTGCAGGCCGTCGATGGGGCTCGGCAGCATTTCCGGCCGTTGCAGGGGAATCACCACAACGGTTTTCAGGCTCGACAGCACATTGGCTTGAACGACCAAGACGAATGGCGCCAAGCGCGCAGCATCGCCGCGGACGGCATGAACGTCGAACTGGGTGTACGGCGTCATCGCCCATCAGTACCAGATGGTCAGGCCACGGTGCCAAAGACCGTGCTGCTCGACATGCGCATTTCTTGCTTCGATCGCTGCCCGATTCTCCTGCAGCCAGCGTTGCTCGCGATCACTTTTCAGACGCATCTCCAGCGCTTCTTCCAGCACTCGCGACAGATTCAGCTTCTGCGCCCGTGCCTCGTCGATCAGTTTGCTGCTGACCGACAGATTCACGGCGCGGCGTTCCGGCTTGGCGGCTTGAGTTTTGGCGAGCATCGCGGAGTGTCCAGTTCGTCTGACATGCGCATTCTATCTGCGCATCCGCGCAGGTGGCTACAACAGCCGCGCGGCAATCGCTTTCATCACCGCATGGGTGCGATCACGGGCGTCGAGCCTGGCCAGAATCTCGGTCAGATGGTTCTTCACCGTGCCGTCGGAAATGTTCAGCGCACGGCCGATTTCCTTGTTCGAGTAGCCGCCGGCCACCAGCCGCAGCACCGACAGCTCGCGTTCGGTGAGGCGCACGGCGGCTGCCGAATCGCTTGGCAGTCGGGCGCGGGCCAGAGCGAGGCTTTGCGGGGACACCAATCGGCCGCCGGCGGCGACGGTGCGGATCGCGGCAGCCAGGGCTTCGGGCTCGGCATCCTTCAGCAGATAGCCCTGGGCGCCGGCATCGACCGCGCCCTGCATCAGGCCGGGCTCGTCGAAGGTGGTCAGCAGCACCACCGGCGTGTAATCGCCGCGCGCGCGCAGCAGGCGCGTGGCCTCGATGCCCGAATGCACCGGCATGCGGATGTCGCTGAGGATCACGTCGACCTGCGTGCCTTGCAGCGCCGCCAGCAGCGCCGCGCCATCGGCTGCTTCGATAACCACATCGAGATCGCCGAGCGCTTCCAGCAGCGCCCGCAAGCCCTTGCGGACCAGCGCCTGATCGTCGGCGAGGGCGAGGCGCAGCCGCGTGCTCATCGGCTCACCGGCAGGCGCGCTTCAAGGCGCAGCCCGCCTTCGGGCTTCACGGTGATCGCCAGCGCGCCGCCGAGTGCGGCCAGCCGCTCGCGCATGCCGCGCAGGCCGTTGCCTTCGATCGGTGCGCTCGTCGCGCGGCCATCGTCGTCGACGCTCAGCACGACGCCGCCATCATCCCGATCAAGCCGGATGAGCACCGCGCCGCAGGCCGCATGGCGCAGCGCATTGGTCAGCGCTTCCTGCGCGACCCGCAGCAGCGCCTGCGCCTGATCGAGCCGCGACACCCGGGCGTCGGCCGCCAGTGCAAAGCGCACCAGCGGCCGCGGCAGCGCCGGAGCCAGCGCTTGCAGGGCGGCATGCAGGTCGATGCCATCGTGCTGGCGCAGGGTGTCGACCACACAGCGAACATCGGCCAGCAGCTCGTCGGACAGCCGGGCGCAGTCCTTCAGCGCGTCACGCTGCTCAGGGGACGCGGCGAGCGCCAGCATCCGCAGTTGCAGCTTCAGCGCCGTCAGCTTGTGGCCGGCGACATCGTGCAACTCCCGAGACAAGGCCAGCCGCTCCTCGCCGCGTGCCGATTCCAGCAGCAGTTGCCGGGTCGCCAGCAGCTCCGCATTGACCGCGCGGATCGCGTCGCGGGCTTGCTCGGCGCGGCGGGCGTAGGTGGTGGTCAGCGCCGCGAAGGCCTGGAAGCCGGCGTAGGACAGCAGCGCCGGAAGTGCTGACGCCAGACCCCATTCGGCGATCAGCAGCACCGCGAGCAGCAGATTGATCGCCAGGGTCAGCAGCAAGGCGCGACGAGTCGGGAAGGCCGCGAAGCTCTGCGCGCTGACCAGAATCAGCAGCACCGCCATCGAACCGGATCGTGGCAGGCCCCAGACCGCCAGCAGCGCGGCCACGGCCTGAAGCAGCACCAGTCGGCGCACGCGCGCTTCGTCGCCTTGCAAGTCGGTCATCGCCCGACGCAGGAACAGCAGCAGCTGGGCGATGAGTCCGGCGACGCCGACCAGCGTTCGCGCGTCCGGCTGCAAGCGGGTGTCGACCAGATCGAGCAAGGGGCCGGCAGCAATCGCCACCCAGGTGACGTAGGCCGCGAGGTTCAGCGGCGCAGTCGGCGAATTCCACGGAGACGAAACGGCAGCGGGCTGCGAAGAAGAAGTCATCGGCCGAGCATCGCAGCCCGCGCCAGCCGCGCCAAGGTGAGTTTTCTCACCCCCGCGCCGTGCCTTTTCTCATCTGTGCGCGGCGAGGCCTGACGACGACGATGGCAACACCCCCACAGCGCAGGAAACCACCGCCATGACCGACCTCGCCAGCATCGCCTACGGGCTCATCGTCAAGCTGCATATCGCCGCCGGTATCGTCGCGCTGATCGCTTTCTGGACCGCCGGTCTGGCCCGGAAATCACGCGGCGGCCTGCATGTGAAGGCCGGTGCGATCTACCTCGCGGCGATGCGCGGCATCCTGCTCACCGGCCTGCCGATGGCGCTGGCCGCCTTCGTCCGGGGCCAGGCGGCGCAGGGCGTGTTCCTGAGCTATCTGGTGGTGCTGGTCGCGACCACGGTGTACATCGCGCCGCGCTCCGTCCGCCTCAAGCAGGACTTCGCAGCCTTTCGCAGCGGCGGCTATTGCGTCTATGCCGTGCTGCTGCCGATGGCAGCCACAGCCTCGCTCGGCTACGGCCTGAACACCGGCAATGTGCTGCTGATCGGCTTTGCCAGCGTCGGCTTCACGGTGGGTTTCGGCATGTGGCGCAACATCCGCCGCGCAACGCCGGCCGCTGGCTGGTGGCTCAAGGAACATTACGGCGCGATGATCGGCAACGGCGTCGGCACCCATATCGCATTCCTTGCCATCGGCCTGTCGCGAGTGCTGCCGAAGGACTACGCGAACACAGTCCAGCTGCTGGCCTGGTTCGGCCCGCTGAGCCTCGCGGTGATCGCCACCCTGGTGCTGAACTGCCGCTATCGGCAGCGGCAGGCGCTGGCGGCGTGATCGGGCGCGGGCGAAGGGTTATCCCTCGGTTGTCCGGGCCGCGACGCTGCGGCATCAATGACGGCCCATTGCCGCCGAGTCGCCCGCCATGTCTCAGGTCTGCCCGCTGCCGAAGTCCCGAGCGCTTGCCGCCGCCGTGATCCTGAGTGTTGCGAGTGCCGCGCTGGCCGCCCCGACGACGCCGGCCAAACTGCCGGTGCCGCTCGACCCCAGCCTGTTCGTCGGCATGCTCAAGGGCTACAAGGATTGCCGCGCCAAGTACGAAGAAATGGACGCCCGCATCGACGCCGCCGGTGTCCGCGACGGAAGCTACTACCGGGTGCCGGGCTTCCCGTACCTGCGCACCGATCGCTACGCCGCCTCGTTCAAGGACGAGGTTACCGGGCTCGACGAAGTGGCCGGCTGGACCCGGCGCATGCGCGAATTCGATCAGGAAGCGCGCGAGTTCGAATACCGCAACCTCGGCATGTCCGAGCAGGACATCGGCACCTGGCGTTATGACCTGCTGTCCTGCGGCGGCGGCCTCGCCAATCTGGAGTTGTTCGAGGACGCCAACCTCGCCTTCCTGCGCAAGCAGGTTGCCCCGGGCAGCGAGTACGTGGCCAAACCGGCAAAGCTCACTGACGCTCGGCGCAAGGCCATCGCCACCCATCAGGCCGAGGTGCTCAAGCGCTTCAGCGGCGAACTGCCGGCCGCTGCCGCACCGCTCAAGCTCTGGGCCGCGAAGCCGGTCGAGGACCTGAGCCTGATCGCCAAGGGTTATGGCAATGCCATTGCCGACGAACTCGGCGTGCCGGCGCTGATCGATTCGCAATGGCGCGCCTTTGCCGAAATGCACGCCCCGGCGCTGTGGATCGAAACCGCCGCTGCCCGCGACCAGCCGGGCATGCCGATCACGAAGGACGGCGCATTCACCGTCGATCCCGCGCAGCCGCGCATGCACTACCAGATCACCTTCACCCGGTTTAAGGGTAAGCCGCTGGCCGAGATCAACTACTTCATCTGGTTCGCCGGCCGCGATGGCAACACCGGTGCGCTCGACAGCCTGATCTGGCGCGTCACGCTCGACGCTAATGCCCATCCGCTGGTCTTTGAAGCCGTCAACGCCAGCGGCCGCGATCACCTGTGGTTCGCGGCCCAGCCGCTGAAGCGTCGCGACGCCGGCAAGAAGGACTTGGCCGATGCCGCCCTGTTCCCGCAGGCCGAGCCGATCGCCTGGCCGGTCGCCTTGCGGATTGCCGCCGGTAGCCATGACTTGCTGCGGGTCGTGCCGCTGGCCACCGCCACCGCGTCCGGCAGCAGTACGCCCTACGAACTGCGTCGTTACGAGGAAGTCTTCACGCTCGCCACCAGCGACGGCAAGACCCGCAGCCTGTACGACGCTGGCGGCGTGATTCCCGGTGTTCGCGATGATAAGCAGGCGGGGCTATTCGGGGATCAAGTCGCGACGCCCGGCGCGTTGCATGTGCTGGGCCGCGTGCCGGTGGCCTATGTCGGCAACCGCCATTTCGATGATGCCGACCGGCTCGACCAGCAGTTGGTCCTGCCGGCGTCGAAAGTCGCGACCGCGCCCTGAGCAGGTTTGCACGCGTCTGCACGCGCTTGCGAGCGGCGACAGGCGCGGTCCATGCTCGGGCCATCACCCCGGCCCTGAACACCTTACCGCGCAAGGGATTCGGCACTCCTGATCGTCACCGCGAGGTTTTCGCATGCTCGTTTCCCTGTCGTATCCAGCCTTGAGCCGACGCTGCCCCTTGGCCCTGGCGGTTGTCGCGGCACTGCTCGGCACGCCGACGGCCATCGCGGCCGAAGCCGCCGCCACGCCCAGCGTTGCCGTGCAGACCGTCGACACGCTGGAAAAGCTCGCCGGTGGCCCGCACGCCGGATTCCGCGCCAACCATGCCAAGGGCGTGCTGGCCACAGGCAAGTTCGTCGCCACGGCCGAAGCGAAGAAGCTGAGCAAGGCGGCACACCTTCAGGGTGCTGCGGTGCCGGTGATCGTCCGCTACTCGAACGCCACCGGCGTGCCGAACCTGCCGGACGCCAATCCCAACGCCAGCCCGCACGGCATCGCCATCCGCTTCCAGCTGCCGGAAGGCAGGGTCACCGACATCGTCAGCATTTCTTTCGACGGCTTTCCGGCCGCCACCCTGGAAGATTTTCTCGGCCTGCTGAACGCGATCGCCGCCAGCGGTCCGGATGCGAAGAAGCCGACGCCGGTCGAAGCCTTCCTCGGCGGCCATCCGGCAGCCAAGGCTTTCGCCACCGCGCCGAAGCCGGCCCCGGTCAGCTACGCGACCTTGCCGTTTTTCGGCGTCAACGCCTTCAAGTTCACCAATGCGGCGGGTGCCTCGGTCTACACGCGCTATCGCATCGTGCCGGTGGCGGGCGATCAGCGCCTGAGCGATGCCGACGCCGCCAAGGCTGCGCCGAACTACCTCGTCGATGATCTCGCTGCGCGCCTCGCCAAGGGGCCGATCGCCTATTCGATCAAGGTCCAGCTGGCGAAGGACGGCGACGACGTCAACGATGCCACCAAGGTCTGGGACAGCAAGCACGTGGAAGTGACGCTCGGCACCCTGACCATCGACGCGCTGCTGCCGGACGGCGCCAAGGCGGAAAAGAGCCTGTTCTTCAATCCGCTGCTGCTGGTCGACGGCATTGCGCCGTCAGCCGACCCGATCCTGCTGGCGCGGCCGGGGGCTTATGCGGTCAGTGTTGGTCGGCGGGTTGGCAAGTAAAGGCGCGTTATGCATACGTATGCGTAAACCTTCCCGCCAAATGCCAGCAGCACCGACCCGTCGGGTTTCTGCAGTGGCTCGTGCGTTCGGATACCTTGCTCTTGCAGCTTTTTGCGGTGCCGTGGCATATGCGGCGTGGTGCTATCCGATTCCTACGTTCGTAATCCTCGCGCTGTTGTCAGTGGGCGTGCTTTACGAGCAGCGGCGTATGAAGCGTATTGCATTATCTCGGCCACATGTCGGCATTTGTGAGTTTGCACGCTCATTCAACTGTGCTGAAACAGATACATGGGTAATCCGCGCGGTTTACGAGGAGCTTGGCGCTTACCTTAGTTCCAATAATGCTCCATTTCCGTTACTCGCCTCCGACAATCTGTTCTCCAACTACAGCCTAAACATTGAATCTCTAGACCTTCAGGAGGTTGCTGAGGCCGCAGCAGCCAGAGCTGGACGCTCAATGAAAGACACGGCAGCCAATCCATACTTCGACAAAGTCAACACTGTTTCTGATCTGGTTCATTTCTTAAACGCACAACCAAGGGTATGTCATGCCTAACAAGGCATTGCACCGGAAAAACCCGCTTTCGCTTCGCTACGACGGTTTTTCCGGTGGACTTAGGCGTTATACCTAGAAGATGAGATGCGTCGCCGTCTTTGTCTTGGCAGTCCTCGCCACCATAATTGTCCATGCCGATTCCATGAGCACCCCAAAATCAGAAGCTGAAGAAGTCTTGAGCGCAATGCTCCCGTTTGGGCAACAGATGCTCGAGAAACACGGGGAGTTCTATCCGTATGGTGGTGCCACGACCATCGACGGCAAGGTGATAAGCGTCGGTGGCTACGAAGGTTCTGAGCATCCGCCATCTCAAAACGTCATTGATCTAATATCTTCAGGGTTCCGTGCCGGAGCGAAGGCAGGTACCTACAAGGCCACCGGCCTCTTCTACGATGTCCGCGTCATTCCGCCAGGCACCTCGGAAAAAACAGATGCCATTGCAGTAGCGTTAGATCATCGAGACAACTATTCGGTGATCGTCTATTTCCCGTATAAAATCACAGACGGTAGAGTGAAAATGGGAGCTGCGTTTGCGTCGCCCGGCGAGAACAAGGTCTTCGTCAAGTGAGCCGCAGGTATAACTATCGCTTCAAGACCGACGGCCCTGCCTCCGCTTCGCTGCGGTAGGGTCGCGGCTCAAGTTGGCATTCTGCTATTCGGAGAGACGAATGAGAGCGCACCATGTCTTCGTTGCGGTCTTGCTCAGCGGGTGTGCGAGCCAGACTACTCCGGACAGCCCATACAACAGAGGCGTCCACGCATACCAAAGCAAGAATTACAGCGAAGCGGCAGCACAGTGGACAACCGCAGGGGAGGCAGGGGATATCAGCGCCAAGAACAACCTGGCGTTCCTCATGTTCAATGGTCTTGGAGTGGAGAAGCAGCAAGAGAAAGCATTGACTCTCTGGCAATCGGCGGCGATGCGAGGTCATGCAGAATCTCAATGGCATTTGGGCGATGCATATGAGAAAGGACAGGCCGTAGAGATGGACCAAGCCGTGGCGTATGCCTGGTACCGGTGCGCTATCGCCAGCGCCGAAGTTCATCTCAAGGGGGCAGCAGACGCTACTGAGGAGCAGATCGCTGCCGATGCGCGCAAATCCATCATCAGTCTCACAGATCGACTGACACAGGCGGAATTGCAGCGTGGGCAGCAACTCGCAACCGAATTTATCGGCAAGTATGCCGTCGGCGTACCCTGACCTGTCGTTCCAGCCGAAGTGGCAGCCGCCATTTCACTCTGGATTTTCAGCCACGCGCCGCAACGGCCCGCTCAGTTCAAACGGCACCACGATTCAGGCTGCAAGCGCGGCCTGAACCTTCTGAGCACTCGGCGAGCCATTGGCCTTCAGCTCCTGCGCAAACAGCGCGACGCGCCATTCCTCGATCACCCAGCGCGCCGGGCGGAACGGTCCGGGCAGCTTCGCGAGCAAGGGTTTGAGTTGGGCGAGCATCTCCAGATCGCGCTGCGGCTTGTGGGGTAGTCGGTCGGTGCGGATCGTCGCGGCTTTCAGATAGATGCCGATACGCGGCCAGATGTCGTCGGGGATCTGGTCGATGAAGCCGGGCGCGAACAGCGTCTGCAACTGGTTGCGCAGGTCGCTGTTGGCGTCGGGCCAGGGCTTGGCGATCGTGTCGAGCTTCTTGCGCAGGTCCATGCCGGTGGTGAGCCAGGCACAGACTTCTTCGAGCCGTTTCGCCGCTTCGCGACCGAATTCGCCGCGCTTGGCGAGTGCGGCGTGGAAGGCCTGCTCGTCGCGGATGGCTTCGGGGTTCCAGTAGCTGCGGGCAGCGCGTTCGGCGACCTGCAAGGCCAGTTGTTCGGCGGACAGGCCGGTCTGCGCCAGCGAGATGCCGAGCTTGGCGCGCGCGGTTCTGGCCAGATCCTTCAGGCGATCGGCGACCCGTGCCAGCAGCAAGGCTTGCGTGCCGATCGCGTGCGCCTTGGCGGCTGCCTCGGCGGACTCGAACAGCTTCAGGCCGATCCTTTCATTGGCGCTGACCAGCGCCGGATAGGCCTTCGCCGCGCCGACCATGATGTGCGCCGGCATTGCGCCGAAATCCCAGTCGAGCACCACTTCGCGGGTCCAGCGCTTGGCTTCTGCGCTGGTTTCGGCACGCTTGGTCAGTTCGGTGCGCGCCGCGCCACCGAAGCGCTGCTGCAGGGCAAGCAGGGATTCGGCTTCGCCGAGCGGCTTGCCATCGGCGGCGATCAGCAGCAGACGGGGCTTGAGGTGCGCTTCGAGCTTGGCCGGGGCGAAATCGTCCGGCTTCAGCAGCACGCCGTTCATGTCCTTGAACCGCGCGCAGACCGCGTCCAGCAGTTCGCCCGAACTCGGGTTCGCGGCATTGGCGATGGCATTCGCGTACTCGGCAGCCGGCGTGCACAGGCGGCGCAGGTTCATCGGCAGGCTGCGGATCAGGGCTTCGATCTTGGCCGGCAGCAGACCGGGTACCAGCCAGTCGAAACGCGCGGCAGGCAAGGTGAAAAGTTGCGCGATCGGGATTGCGAACGTGACGCCGTCCTCGTCGGTGCCCGGGTCGTGCGAATAGCTCAAGCAGAGGCGGGTGCCGGCGAGGTCGAGATGGTCCGGGAACAGGCTGGCGACGTCGGCATTGGCGCCGGGCTTGAGCGCGTCGGCTTCGCCCATCAGCAATTGTTTCTGCAGCGCCGGTTCACGGCGCAGACCATTTTTCAGGCCGACGGTCGTGCAGATGTCGGCCGGCAGCAGCGTGTCGTAGAAGTCGAAGAACTGACTTTCATCGGCCAGCAGATCAGGCCGCCGCAGCCGCGCTTCCTTGTCGCGCACTTCGTCGCACAGCGCGAGGTTCTTTTCCAGGAACGCCGGCTTGTTCGGCATGTCGCCGCGCACCAGCGCTTCGCGGATGAAGATCTCGCGGGCCTTGGCCGGCTCGTCCTTCCCGTAGTGGCGCGCCCGACGCAGCACCTGCATGCCGAACAGGGTCACCACCTCCATCGCTGTGACTTCGCCGCGCTCGGCATGCCAGACCGGGTCCTGAAGCACGCGCTTGACCAGATGCGGGGCGACATCGGCCAGCCATTCCGGCTCGATTTCGGCGTTGATGCGGGCGAACAGCTGGCTGGTCTGCGACAGCTGCGCGCTCATCATCCACAGCGGCGGCTTCTTCGACAGCACCGAGCCCGGAAACACCTTGAAGCGCCGGCCGCGGGGTCCGTTGAACTCCGGCTTTTCCGGCATCTTCTGGCCGATGTTGTCGATCAAGCCGGCCAGCAGGCATTTGTGGATGTCGGTGTAGAGCTTGTCGAGCGGCTGCGTGGTCTTGGGCTTGTCGGCGTCCTGTTTGCCGAGCATGTCGAGAATCTGCTTGTAGACCGACTCCCATTCCTCCATACGCAGATAGCTGACGAAGTGCTCCTTGCACAGCTTGCGCAACTGGCGATTGGAAGCGTTGGCACTCCACTGCTGGTAGCGCGCCCAGAGGTTGAGCAGGGTCAGGTAATCGGACTTCGGATGCCGCCATTCGGCGTGCTTGAGCCGCGCGGCGTTCTGCTGGTCCATAGGTACGTCGTGCGGGTCCTGCACGGAGAGTGCCGCCGCCAGCACCCAGACGTGTTCGCGATGGGCGGTGCCCCGGCCGGCCTGGGCGATGCGGGCGATGCGCGGGTCGAGCGGCAGTCGTCCCAGCTCGCGGCCGAGCGGGGTGATGCGCTTGTCGTCATCCAATGCGCCGAGCGTTTGCAGCAGGCGATAGCCGTCGGCGATGTGGCGGCCTTCGGGGGCGTCCAGCCAGGGGAACTCCTCGACATCGCCCAAGCCGAGCGTGGCCATCTGCAGGATCACGCCGGCCAGATTGGCGCGCAGGATTTCCGGATCGGTGAACGGTGGCCGGGTGACGAAATTCGGCTCGTCGTACAGGCGCAGGCAGACGCCGGGGCCGACGCGGCCGCAGCGGCCGGCACGCTGGTTGGCCGCCGCCTGCGACACCGCTTCGATCTGCAACTGCTGCACGCCGAGGCGCGGCGAGAAGCGGTTGATGCGCGCCGTGCCGGTGTCGATCACATAACGGATGCCGGGCACGGTCACCGAGGTTTCGGCGACATTGGTGGCCAGCACGATGCGCGGTGCGCCGCCGCTGGAAAACACCTTGTCCTGCTTTTCGGCCGGCAGCCGTGAGTACAGCGGCAGCACTTCGGCGCGCGGGAAGCGGCCGGGCAGGCTGCGGGCCAGGTCGTTGATCTCGCGCTCGCCGGGCAGGAAGACCAGGGTGTCGCCGACTTTTCCGGACTGCCACAGGCTGTCGATGCCGGACGCGACCTGCCCTTCGAGATCGTCGTCCTGATCCGGCTCGCGGTAGCGCATCTCGACCGGATAAGTCCGGCCTTCGACCAGCAGGATCGGCGCGGGCTCGCCGCGACTGTTGGCGAAATGCTTGGCCAGCTTTTCCGGATCGAGTGTGGCCGAGGTGATGATCAGTTTCAGCTCCGGCCGGCGCGGCAGCAGGCGCTTCAGCCAGCCAAGCAGGAAGTCGATGTTCAGACTGCGCTCGTGGGCCTCGTCGATGATGATCGTGTCGTAGGCCAGCAGTTCGCGGTCGCGGGTCAGTTCGGCGAGCAGGATGCCGTCGGTCATCAGCTTGACCAGCGAACGCTCGGACATGCGGCGATCGAAACGGGTCTCGAAGCCGACCAGTTCGCCGACCTTGGTGTCGAGTTCACTGGCGATGCGGTTGGCCACACTGCGCGCTGCCAGACGGCGCGGCTGGGTATGGCCGATCAGGCCGCGCGTGCCGCGACCGAGTTCCAGGCAGAGCTTCGGCAGCTGGGTGGTCTTGCCAGAGCCGGTTTCGCCGCACAGCACCACCACCTGATGCTCGGCGATCGCTTTCAGCAGCTCGTCCTTGGCTTGGACGACCGGCAGCTCGGCCGGGTAGTTGATGGTTTCGGGCCGCAGCCGCAGACGGTTCTCGGCGGCCAGCAAGGCGGCTTCGACATCCTTCTCGAAGCGCGCCACATCGAACTTCGGATTGTTGCGGGCACCGGCCGCCGAACGACCGAGCCGCGCGGCGTCGCGCAGCAGCAATCGGTCGCGGATCAGGTCGAATCGGGCTTGCAGCGAGGGCGTGGCAGTCACGGGCGGCGGGACAGCGGGAGCAGCCGCCATGATAAGTCGACAGCAGACCGCGCCCACGGTTGGCTTCAGGGTGACAGCACCGCACAATCCGACGGCATAACTTGGATACATCATTCAGGGGAACCCGATGCCGCTCTTTACCTGCGTCCACAAGCCCTGCCGGATCAGCCTGCGCTGGGGCGAGGCGGCAATCTGCCCGCTGCACAAATCAGCGTTGACGCCGCGCGAGGACAGTTCGCTGGCCGTCGACTGGGCGACCGGTTGTGCGCCGCATGCGAAGAAGAAGGCGTTCAAGAACACGACCTTCCGCTTGACTAGCTTCATGCCGGCGACCCAGCGCGGTCTGTTCGACCTCGGCATGAGCGGTGCCGGCCCGCAGATCAGCATCACCGTGCTCGTGTATCCGACGTTCACGATGCCGACGCTCGACATCGACAAGGTGCCGCAGATGTTGCGCGAAGGTTTCGCGAAGCTGAAGCCGTGGACTGCGGACAAGCAATTGAAGTGGAAGAACGAGCAGCAGGCAGCGATTGACGGCATCTGGAATGCCTCGCCGTTCCGGCTGCGACTGAGTCGACCGGGCTGGGGCGTCATCGACTACAAGCCGCAATTCAATCTGCGTTTCACCGCGAATCCAAGAGATGCCCACATCATTGCCGACATCGAAAAGGCGCCGCCGATCATCCCGGAGATGTTCAACTGCGGCGGCTCGCGGCTGAATCTGGCGCAGATCATCAGCGGCAATCCCAAGGCGGTCAGCAGTGCTGCATTGAACTCGCAATCGGGGCGGCCGGTGGGCATGAACTCCAGCCTGCTCGGCATCAAGATGGACGAGGTGGTCGTTCAGTACAACATCGTGGCGCATGAATACGGCCACATGATCGGCCTGCCCGACGAGTACAACGCCGGTGGCGAGATCAAGAAGGACGGTGACCTGAGAAGCAACGCCTACGCCATCCATTGCAGCGCGACCAACAAGCTGGCCCTCAGTGCGGGCCAGCAGTGGGAGTGGAACAAGCGCACCATGAGCCTGATGTCGATTGGCAACGAACTGCGGGCGCGGCACCTGATCACGATCTGGGAAGCGGTCACCGTCGCGACGGCAAATTTCACGAAACCGCAGGACTGGACCATCGTCTGAGCGTGGTCGCTTGCGGCGGTGCCATCGGTCGTGACCCGGTTTGAAATGTGGTCGTGATGCTTCGCACAAAGGTCACAAAGAACACCAAGAAAATCAATCCACTCCATCAGATCGACGTCTTTCCGGGTGGCCTTTGTGTAGGTCGTGCGACACCGCTTCATCGCCATTTCAAAGGGATGCACTGCCAACGGGTGAGCCATGCGCCAATGCATCGGCAGCAAAGGCCCGCCAGCGCCTGCTGCAAACGCCCGAAGCTTGCAGGATCGCGGCATGGCGGTTGAAATCGCCGCCTCGATCACGGCGAGTCGACAGGCAATGAAGGTACTGGTCACCGGCAGCAGCGGCCATCTCGGCGATGCCTTGATCCGAACGCTGCGGGCGCGCGGCGATGAGGTCATCGGCATCGATATCCAGCCTTCTCCGTATACCGATCATGTCGGCTCGATCAGCGACCCCGCATTCGTCGAGCGCTGCATGGCCGGCATCGACGCGGTGCTGCACAGCGCGACGCTGCACAAGCCGCATGTCGAAACCCATACGCGGCAGCAGTTCGTCGACACCAACATCAGCGGCACGCTGACCCTGCTGGAAGCGGCCGCGCGCTGCCGCGTTCGCGCCTTCGTCCATACCAGCACCACCAGCGCCTTCGGTGCCGCGCTGACGCCGCCGCCGGATGCACCGGCCGCGTGGATCACCGAAGACGTGGTGCCGGTATCGAAGAACATCTACGGCGCGACCAAGCTGGCAGCGGAGGATCTGTGCCAGCTTTTTCATCGGCTGGAACGGCTGCCCTGCATCGTGCTGCGCACCTCGCGCTTCTTCCTCGAAGCCGATGACGCGGCGGACGCGCGCGCGGCCTACGTCGATGCCAATCTGAAGCTCAACGAATTCCTGCATCGCCGGGTCGAGATCGAGGATGTCGTCAGCGCCCATCTGCTGGCGATCGAGCGCGCGTCGGCGATCGGCTTCGGCCGCTACATCATCAGCGCCACCACGCCATTCACGCCGGACGATGCCGCCGCCCTGCGCCGCGATCCGGCCGCCGTGCTGCGCGAACGGGTGCCGCAGTACGAAGCTGTTTACGCAAGGCGCGGCTGGCGGATGACCGATAGCCTCGATCGGGTCTACGACAACGCCCTCGCTCGTCGCCAGCTCGGCTGGCAGCCGCGCTGGGATTTCGCCGCGCTGATCGCCCGCCTCGAAGCGGGCCATGACTATCGCAGCGCACTGGCGCTGGCCATCGGCCGCAAGCCCTACCATCCGGTGCCGCTGGCGGGCGACGGTCCGTATCCGGTCGGCATGGCCCATGCTTCGCCCCGTTCCTGATCCTTCCCGTCCTGCCCGATCCGTGTCGACCACCCTTCCCGCCTTCGTCCGCGGCGACCTCGACGGCTTCGTCGGTCTGGCGCTCGACAACCTCGTGTTGCTGCTGCTGATTTCCGCACTCTGCCGCTACCTGCTCGGCTTCGACGACGCCCTGCTGCTCGGCACCGTGCTGCCCGGTGCGGCGGTGTCGCTCCTGGTCGGCAATCTGTTTTTTGCCTGGCAGGCGCGGCGGCTGGCGGCGCGCGAAGGCCGGGACGATGTCTGCGCGCTGCCGTTCGGCTTGAACACGATCACCGTGTTCTCGTTCGTGTTCCTGGTGATGCTGCCGGCCAAGCTGGCGGCGATCGCTGCCGGCAGTGCCGATCCGGCCCGCGCCGCCTGGCAGGCCGGGCTCTTGGCCTGCTTCGGCACCGGCGTGATCGAGTTCGCGGGCGCGTTCGCTGCTGGCTGGGTGCGCCGCCACACGCCGCGGGCAGCGTTGCTGTCGACACTCGCTGGGCTGGCGCTGGCCTTCATTGCGCTCGGCTTTCTGATGCGCGCCTACGCCCATCCGCTGATCGGCATCGTCACGCTCACCGTGGTGCTGATCGGCTACTTCGGCCGCGTGAAATTGCGCGGCGGGCTGCCGGTCGGCGTGGTCGTGGTACTGCTCGGAATTGCGCTGGGCTGGACGCTCGGATTGGCCCCGACCGGCCCGCCGCCACCGCCTCCGAAGCTGTCGCTGCCGGTACCGGTACTTGGCGCGCTGTGGCAAAGCCTGAGCGTCGATCAGTTCCTGAGCTACGCCGCCGTGATCGTGCCGATGGGCCTGATCTCGGTGGTCGGCTCGATGCAGAACCTGGAATCGGCGGAGGCGGCGGGGGATCGCTACGACACCCGCTCGTCGCTGGCTGTCAACGGCATCGCCACCCTGGTCGCGAGCGCCTTCGGCTCCTGCTTCCCGACCACGCTGTACATCGGCCATCCCGGCTGGAAAGCGATGGGCGCGCGCGCCGGTTATTCGAGCTTGAGCGGCGTGTTCATCGCGCTGCTCTGCTTCAGCGGCACCATCGCCCACGTCGCCTGGGCGGTGCCGATCGACGCCGGCATCGCCATCCTCTTGTGGATCGGCATCGTCATGAGCGTGCAGGCGTTCGATGCGACGCCGCGCGCGCACTTTCCGGCCGTGGTCGTCGGCTTGCTGCCGGGCTTGGCGATGTGGGGCGCGCTGATGTTGAAGGCTGGATTGCGCGCGGCCGGTGCCGGCAGCGAAGGCGGACCGGGCATCACCGAAGCGCTGCTGCCGGCGTTTCATGCGGCCGATGTCTGGGCCGAAGGGGCTTTCGCGCTCGAACAAGGTGTCGTATTCAGCGCCATGATCCTGTCGGCGGCGACGGTGGCGATCATCGAGCGCAAGTTCGCCACCGCCGCGATCTGGATGCTGGTTGCGGCGGCGCTGTCGGCGACCGGGCTGATGCATTCCTTCCGCTACACCGGTGCCGACACGGTGCTCAGCCTGCAACCGGCCTGGACCTTCGGCAGCGCCTATCTGGCAGCGGCGGCGGTGCTGATCGCGGCACGCTGGCTCACCGTGGCCGATGACAGCGGCGGACATTGATCGACTACGCTGACGCCGTTCCCGATCCGGTTGCCCCGATGGCTGCTGCGCCGTCCCGCCTGCATGAACTGCTGCTCGCCGAAGCCCTGCGGCTGCGCGGGGCGCGGCAGCCGCTGCCGGCCGATGCGCCGGAAACCCTGCGTCTGGCCGCGAAGGCCGCAAGCCCGGAAGCGCGGCTGCTGGCCTGGAGCGCGCTGCAAGCCGGGAGCCAACCGCTGCGCGATGCCAATGCGACGGCGCTACGCCTGCTGTTGCAGCTCGGCGGACTGGCGATGCTGATGACCGCCCTCACCGCTGGTGGCTCGCTGAGTCTGCTGCTGGGCGGCGACGGGCCGATCAATGTCAGCGCCCTGCTCGCCGGATCGCTGGTCTGGCCGCTGGCCATGCTGGTTCTGTGGGCGCTGCTGCGGCTGCGCCCGGCGTCGGCGCCGGACGGCGGCTGGCTGCAAGCGCTGCTCGCCAAACTGCTGCGGCGGCTCGCACCCGGCACTGCCGCCTTGCTGGCCCTGCTGGCGCGCGGGGCTTTCGGGGTCTGGGCGCGCAGCCTGCTGCTGCATCTGCTCTGGGCCGGCGCTTTCGTCGGGATGATCGCGGCCTGTGCGTTCCGCTTCACCTTCCAGCAGTACGATTTCCTGCTGCAAACCACCTTGCTGACCGCGCCGAATCTGGACGCCGTACAGCAAGCGCTTGGCCTGCTGCCGTCGCTGCTCGGCTGGCCGCCGCCGGCCTCCGATCTGCCGCCGGACGCGGCCCGGCGCGCCTGGGGCCTGTTCGTGATCGCCTGTCTGATCGCCTACGGCCTGCTGCCGCGATTGCTCGCGGCGGCGCTTTCGGCGCTGCTGGCGCGGCGGGTGCTGGGCCGTCCGATGCTGGATTTGTCGCAGCCGTTCTGGGTCGATCTGCTGCTGCGCATCGGCCGCGCGGCGGTTGTCGCCACGCCGCAGGGCGCGCCGGCACCGGCGCAGGTCGCGCGGCCGGCGGCACCGGCTTCCGGGCCGGATGAGCGACCGGTCGGCCGCCACGTCGCCATCGTTCGGCTGGAACCGGAAGCGGTGTCGGAAACCCGCGCAACCAGCGACTTCTGGCCGGCACTCGATCTCGGCAGCATTGCCGGCCGCGACGATCTGCGCCGCGTGGCGGCTGATCTGGCAGCGATGAGCGCGCGGCCGGCGCGGCTGCTGGTGGTCGCCTCGCTGCTGCGCACGCCGGATCGCGGCGCAGTGGCCGGTCTTCAGGCGCTGAGCGCGGCCGCCGCGGCCCCGCTCACCGTGCTGCTCGCCGATCGCAAAGCTTGCACGCAGCGCGGCAGCGATGCCGCGCTGCGGGAAGCGGACTGGCATCGCCATGCGGCCGATGCCAGCGCGGAACAGGTACGGATCGGCGAACTGGCGGCGCTGTTGCAGCGGCCGCTGCCGGAGCTGGGCGAATGACCACGCTGCGCCTCGCCGTGGTCGGTCACACCAACGTCGGCAAGACCTCGCTGCTGCGGACGCTGGCGCGCATCACCCGCTTCGGCACCGTGGCCGATGCGCCGGCCACGACCCGGCAGGCGGAAAGCCTCAGCCTGTTCGAGTCCGCCGCCGGATGTTTGAGCCTGACCGACACGCCCGGCCTCGAACGTGCCGGCGAACTGCTGGAACGGGTCGAAGCGCAGCCCCAGCGGCGCGCCGACGGCTGGGCCGCGATCACGGCGGTGATCGACGATCCCGCCTGGAAACCGGCGTTCGAGCAGGAAGCCCGGGTGCTGTGCGAAGTGCAGACGGCCGACGCGCTGATCGTGGTCATCGACGCCCGCGAACCGGTGCTCGGCAAGTATCTCGATGAACTGGCGCTGCTCGCCGCCTGCGGCCGGCCGATGGTGATCCTGCTCAACTTCACTGCCGGCCGCGACAGCCGCGAGCGCGACTGGCGCGAAGCACTGGCCAGACTCGGCCAGCATCTGGTGGTGGCTTTCGACGTGGTGCTGGCCGACTGGCCCAGCGAACGCCAGTTGTACGAGCGCCTGCGCGTGCTGCTGCCAGCCTGGACGGCGCTGTTCGACGCCCTGATTGCCGAGCGCGAGCAGCACCGCGACTGGCGGCGGCAGACCGGCGCGCAGCGCATCGCGGTGCTCCTGCTGCGCCTCGCCGCGCACGAGATTCGGGTGCCGCAGGGCGATGCCGCGAAGCGGGCAGCGGCGATCGAGGCCTCGAAAAGCTGGGCGCGCGAGCAGGAAGCGCAACTGGTCGAAACCCTGGTGCGGCTGCACGGCCACGATCTCGGCCTGCTGCAACTTCCCGAACTGCTGGACGCCGACGGCCGCTGGACCGCCGATCTGTTTGCAGCGGAAACCCTGCTGCGCGCCGGTGCCGACGGCCTCGGGCCGATCGCCGGTGGCGCGCTGGCCGGTGCGGGCATCGACGCGGCCGTCGGCGGGCTGTCCTTCGGCACCGGTGCTGCGCTCGGGGCGGCGGGTGGCGCGCTGGTGGCGCTGCGCAATCCGCTGAAGCTGGCCTGGCGACGCCATGTCGGCGGCGAGGACACCGTGCAGATTGCCGACACCGTCATCCGCGCGCTGCTGGCGCGCAATCTCGGCTTGCTCGCGCTGCTGGCACGGCGCGGTCATGGCGCGGTGCAACCGCTGGCGGCCGAGCCTGCGGCACCCGATATCGGCGGCATCTGGTCCGCGATCCGCTCGCGCCTGCTGGCCGCACGCAGCGGCGGTGCGGCGATGGTCGACGATCCGGAAAGTGCTGCGCCGAAAGCGGTGGCCGAGCTGACTGCGGCGCTGCTATAGCCTCAGCGATAGCGCAGCCCGATGTGAATGCTGAAATCCGGCGACGAGCTGACCAGCACGTCTTCCTGCACGCCAAGATCGAGCTGCAGCTTCGGCGCGAGGTCGATCCGGCCGCCGAAACTCAGCTGGCCGCCCGGACGGTCAAGCCCATTGAGGCCGGAATCCTGGTGCAGCGCCGTGTGGCCGTTGAACTGCACCAGCAAGGCCACCGGCCGCCAGATGCGATAGCCGACGGCCGCGCCGCCCAGCGCCACGAACTGCTGCTGCTGCGCGCCGATCACCTCGTTCTGGCCGCTGTACGAAGCGCCGGCCGAGACATAACCGAACCAGTTCGCGGCACCGTGAAAGGGGTTGAAGTCGAACCACAACGCGCCACCGGCATTGCCGCCGTGCAGGCGGCTGCTGCGGCCGGTCGGCAGCTTGGCCAGCACCCGGAAGGCGAAATCCTCGCGCAGCCGGAAACCGGCGCTGAGTTCGACATCGCCGATGCCGTTGGCGCCTTCGTCCTCGTTGATCCGGGTTTCGCCGTCGACCACGTACTGCACCAGGTACCGGTTCTGGCGCACCTGCTCGCGGCCGCCGTTCGGCAGGCCGAAGGCGTCGTGCCAGCCTTCGATGACGCTGTCGAGCGCGCCGCCACCGGTGAACAGCAGCGGCAGGTCGACGCCGAGTTCCACCCCTTCGGCGATTCCGCGCCGGAAGCCGAAGCTCACCCGCTGGGTTTCGGCGTCGATGGTCAGCGCTTCGCGCGCGTTCGCCTGCGTCACGTACTCGTTGCTCCAGTCCACGGTGAAGCGGGTGGCGAGCTGGCCCGCGTCGAGCACCCGCGCTTCGCCAAGCGTCGGCAAGGTGGCGCTGCGGCTCAGCGTGGCTTCGTTGCGAATCGCGAAACCGGGTTCGGCGGCTGCCAGCAGCGGCAGCAGGCAGGCGAGGGCAGGCAGCAGTGCGCGAAGAGTCATGGCGGGCGAAGGGATCAAGTTCGACGCGAGGATAGAACAGCCGGGCCGACACTGGCCCGACATCATGTTTCGCGAGCTCGAAAAACCGTCGAAATGGGAGCTTTCGACACTGGCGGCGAGCGGGGGCGTCCGTCCCCGACACCACAGGAGAAGCCGACATGAACCTCGAACTGAAGCCGATCACCGCCCTGCTGCTCGCTGCCACCGCCAGCCTTCAGGTCCTGCCCGCCGCCGCCCAGGTCGGTGCGCCGCCGCCGCCGACCCCGGCCCAATACGAAGGCCGGGACGGCAACTGGTACAACCCCGCGAACTGGAGCATCGGCCGGGTACCGGGCATCGACGACTGCGTGCAACTGGACGGCCGCGACCGCGTCTCCATCGACTTCGCGCTGGCCGCGCCCGGCCAGGAAACCGCCGCCTACAACGACATCATCATCGTCGCGGCCGCTCAGCTGACCACCCAGCAGGGCGCGGTCATGGAATCGCGCCAGGTCATGCACCGCCAGGCAACGACGGCGCGCATCGTCATGCATGGCGGCGGCTGGATCGGCGGCGATTTGATCACCGAGCCCGGCCGCGCCAGCCTGCTCGGTCCCGAAGGCGGGCTGTGGCTCGATCCGAGCGCAGTCGCCAAGACCCATGTGCAGCTCGTCGATGGCTTCCGCATGCAGTTCGGGCTTGGCGGCCGCAGCCCGGCAAGCGCCAGCCGCGACGCCAGCGGTGCCCTGCAACTGGCCGCAGGCTACGGCCATTACTCGACGCTCACGGCGGACAGCGTGGCGCTCGACGGCCATCTCTGGCTGAACCTGCATCACGAGTTCCGCCCGGTGCGCGGCGACCGTTTCCAGCTGATCAAGGTCGCCCGCAGCAGCAGCGGCGAGTTCAACGGCCTGCCCGAAGGCGCACTGGCCGCCTGCACGGCCGACGGCGTCGGCCTGTCGATCAGCTATCGCGGCGGCGACGGCAACGATGTCGAACTGATCGCAGCGGATGCCAGCCTCAAGGCCTGTCTGGCCCCGACCGTGCAGCCGCTGTTCCAGATCAACCGTCTGATCAGCATCGACAACCCGGTGGTTGCCCAGACCCGCGAATACGTGCTCCTGGCGCGTCAGGTCGGCGTGCCGACGCTTTGATCCGCAGCAGGCGGAAAGCTTGGCGGAATGTCTGCCCGCCCGGCTACCCGCAGCGGCCGATCAGTTGGCCTTGCGCCTCGGCCGCGCTTTCGGAGCCAGCTTCAGCGCCGGTTCGTCGCTGGCGGCGAGGCCGGATATGGCGACGACCCCGGCTTCGGCGAGCATCCGCACCTGCACGCCGATGGCGTCGACCGGGCCTTCGGCTCGAACGTAGCGGCCGTCGGCTTGCAGCAGCCAGCTTTGCGCGGTGTCGGCGAGGTAGGTTTCCAGATGCTCGCGGACCCGGGCGCTGATGTCCGGATCGCGCAGCGGGAACGCGATCTCGACCCGGCGCAGCAGGTTGCGCTCCATCCAGTCCGCACTCGACAGCCAGACTTCATCGTGACCGGCGTTGTGGAACCAGAACGCGCGCTGGTGCTCAAGAAAACGGCCGACCACCGAGCGCACCCGGATGTTGTCGGACATGCCCGGCACGCCGGGACGCAGGCTGCACATGCCGCGCACGATCAGGTCGATCTGCACGCCGGCCTGCGAGGCTTCGTACAGCGCCTTGATCGTTTCCGGTTCGACCAGGCCGTTGAGCTTGGCGACGATGCGCGCCTTTTTGCCTTTCAGCGCCTGCTGGCGTTCGTGGTCGATGCGTTCGCGGATGCCGATCGCCAGGGTGAACGGCGCTTGCAGCAGGCGCTTGAGCGCGGGCACCTTGCCGAGGCTGGTGAGCTGCAGGAAGACGTTGTGGACGTCCTTGCAGATCTCGGCATCGGCGGTCAGCAGGCCGTAATCGGTGTAGCCGCGTGCGGTGCGCGGGTGGTAGTTGCCGGTGCCGAGATGGGCGTAATGCTTGAGGCCCGCATCTTCGCGACGGACGATCAGCATCATCTTGGCGTGGGTCTTGTAGCCGACCACGCCATAGACCACATGGGCGCCGACGTCCTGCAGCGCTTCGGCCAAAGTGATGTTGTCGGCTTCATCGAAGCGTGCGCGCAGCTCGACCACAACCGTCACTTCCTTGCCAGCGCGCGCCGCCTGGATCAGCGCTTCGGCGACCGCGCTCTTGGCACCGGTTCGGTACAGCGTCTGCTTGATCGCCAGCACGTTGGGATCCTTCGCGGCCTGGCGCAGCAGTTCCAGCACCGGGGCGAAGGAGTCGTAGGGATGCTGCAACAAGCGATCCCGTTCGCGCATCGCAGCGAACAGGTCGCCGGCCAGCGGCTTCGGGACTCTGGGCGTGAACGGCGGGTCTTTCAGGTCGGCGCGGTCGATCAGGTCCGGCACGGTGAGCAACCGCATCAGGTTGACCGGGCCATTGCAGGGATAGATGTCGCCGCTCGACAGGTTCAGCTCGTCGGCCAGATAGCGGATCAGCTCGTCCGGGCAGTTGTGCGCCACTTCCAGACGCACGGTGTCGCCCCACTGGCGCTGTTCGAGCTCGTCTTCGAGCGCTTCGAGCAGGTCGGAGGCTTCGGCTTCATCGACCAGCAGGTCGGAATTGCGGGTGACCCGGAACTGGTAGCAGCCGCTCGGTTCCATGCCCGGGAACAACTGGCCGACCTGGGCGTGGATGACGCTGGACAGGAACACGAAATCGTAGCGCCCGGTGCCGGGCACCGGCGGCGGCAGCTGGATCAGCCGCGGCAGCGAGCGCGGGGCCTGCACCACGGCGTAGCCGATGTTGCGGCCGAAGGCGTCGCGACCATCAAGCCCGACGATGAAATTCAGCGACTTGTTCATGATCCGCGGGAACGGATGCGCCGGGTCGAGGCCGATCGGCGACAGCACCGGCAGCACCTCGTTCTCGAAGTATTCGCGCAGCCATTCGCCCTGCTCCGCCGTCCAGTGGGTGCGGCGCACGAAGCGGATGCCCTCGGCCTTCAGCGCCGGGATCATCACGTCGTTGAGCACCCGGTACTGGTCGTCGACCAGGGCGTGCGCGGAGGCGGCGATCGAGGCCAGCAGCTCGGCCGGGGAGTTGCCGTCCGGCCCGACGATGGCCGCCCCGACCTTGACCATCTGCTTGAGGCCGGCGACGCGAATCTCGAAGAACTCGTCGAGATTCGAGCAGGAAATGCACAGGAACTTCAGCCGTTCCAGCAGCGGCACTCGGGTGTCTTCCGCCTGGGCCAGCACCCGGCGATTGAATTCGAGCAGCGACAGCTCGCGGTTGATGAATGACGGCAGGGGCAGCGCGGGTGTCATGTGGAATTACAGCATTGATCAGGATGACGAATCCTACTAGAAGCCTGATTTGCGAAGGTTTTATGACGCGACAGGCGAACGGCGGACTTGGTCGCGATGGGCGGGAAGCCGGTAAACATTTCAACGCAAAGGACGCAAAGGAAAAAAGAAAGAACGCAAAGAAATGCCTGATCGAGATTTTCCCGATTTTGCTGTTCTCTGCGCGCTTTGCGTCCTTGTCTTCTTCTTTTCCTCTGCGTGAAAGCTGTTGATATTGCCGTTGCAGCCACCCGCCTAGCGCACCACGATCGCCTGCGCGAACTTGACGACATCGGCGGCCGGCACATCGCCCGGCACTGCCAGCCCGCGCTGCACCGCCGGGCGCTCGCGAATGGCGGTGCGCCAGCGCGACAGGTTCGGCAAATCGGCGATCTCGACACCGGCCCAGCCGTGGATGTTCGGCCAGGGGAACATGATGATGTCGGCGATGGTGTACTCGCCGCGCCCCGCGCCGCAAAGGTAATCGCGGCCTTCGAGACGCTGGTCGAGCACCTTGTACAGGCGCTTGGTCTCGTTCTGGTAGCGGTCGATGGCCGGCTGGTATTTTTCGTGCCAGTAGCGGAAAAACACGTTGGCCTGACCCTGCATCGGGCCGAGGCCGCCCATCTGGAACATCGTCCACTGGATCACTTCGGAGCGCAGGCGCGTCTCGGCCGGCAGGAATTTCCCATATTTTTCAGCGAGATAGATCAGGATCGCGCCCGACTCGAAAACCGGGAAAGGCGCGCCGCCATCCAGCGGGGCGTGATCGACGATCGCCGGAATGCGGCCGTTCGGATTGATCGCCAGATACTCCGGTGTCTTCTGCGCGCCGCTGCCGAGATCGAGGCGCTGCACGGTGTAGGGCACGCCCAGCTCCTCCAGCATGATCGAGGCCTTGTGGCCGTTCGGGGTGGGGGCGGTGAACAGGTCGATCATCGGGACGCTCGGATTCGGGGAAGTGGGCGACGCTAGCGCGAACGCGAGGCCGCTGCCACCACGGCCTGCGGACGGTCAGTGGTCGGCAGGTATGATTGCCGCATGAAAGGCATCCTCGGTCGTCTGTCCCCGTTTTCGCAGCCGGCAACTGCTCGCAGGAGCGGATCGGAGGCCCTCGCGACCGCAGTCCGCGAGTACACGATCGACGAACTCGCGCGCCAGGCCGGCACCACGGTGCGCAATGTCCGCGCTTATCAGGATCGCGGCATCATCCCGCCGCCGGAGCGACGCGGCCGGGCCGGCGTCTACGGCGCCGACCATCTGTCGCGGCTCCGGATCGTCGGCCAGTTGCTGGCGCGCGGTTACACCTTGTCGTCGATCGGCGAGCTGATCGAAGCACTGGCGCAGGGCCACAATCTGGCGCAGGTGATCGGCATCGAATCGGCCGTCGCCAGCCCCTGGACCGACGAACAGCCCGCGCTCTACACCCTGCCGGAGCTGGTCAAGCTGTTCGAGGGCAATTTCGATCCGCGGGTGCTGGCGAGCGTCGTCGATCTCGACATCCTCCAGCAGCAGGGCGGCAAGTTCGTCGCCCCCAGCCCGAAGATGATCATCGCCGCCGCCGAACTGGTGAAGATCGGCATTCCGCTGGCCGACATGCTGGAAGTGGTGAGCCAGCTGCGCGCCAATGTCGAGCGCGCCGCCGAAGCGATGGTCCAGCTGATCGACAAGCATCTGCTGGAAAAATATGGCGACGGCCTGCCGCCGCCCGGCGAATCAGCCGAGATCGGCGATCTGATCTGGCGGCTGCGGCCGCTGGTGGAGATGGCGGTGCACGCCGAAGTGTCGCGGGCCATGCAGCGCGCCGCGACCCAGCATCTGGGCGATCGCTTGAGCCATGTACTGGAAGAGTTCGAACGGGCGCGCGGGCGCGCCGATACCGAGGTCTGAGCGCGCCGGCCGCCGGTCAGGGCGCGTCGATACCCAGTTGTGCCCGCGCCCGGACCTGTTCCGGGCCGGTGTAGCGGCGTTCGATCATCGCCGTGAGCGCCCGCTGCCGGTCGTCCGCTGACAAGTCGGCCGCTGCAATCGACCGCTGTTCGACGGCGGCTTCGGCCAGCCGCTGCGCCCAGGCGGCGTCTTCTTCATCGAGTGCGGCCAATCTGGCAGCTGCGGCTGGCCCCACGGCCTGTTCGCGCAGGGCCTGACGCTGCGCCGGGCTGGCTTGATCGGCGGCGGTCAATGCCGCAAGTGCTGCGCGGTCTTCCTCGACCTGGCGCAGTTCCAGCGGAGCCGTGGCCCGCAAGGCCGACAGCCGCGCGGCGCGCGTTGCGGCGTCCAGCGATCGGTCGCCGACAATCGCCATGTTGTCGAGAAACCAGGCATCGCGCGCTTCGTCGGCGGCGAAGAAGCCGTCGGCGGCTTCCACGCCGAGCACGGCGCGGCGCAGCGCGCGGCGGCGTTCGAGTACGGCGCGCAGTTGTTCGGGGGAGCGGTCACCGGGGTCCAGGCTGTCGGTGGCGGCGAGATAGTCGAGATAGCGGTCGAACAGGGCCAGCAATTCGCCGGTCACGGCTGGGGAAAAGCCGGCGGCAGCGGCGTCCTGCTGCAAACGGGCGCGCATGGCATCGCGGCCGATGCCGGCATCGGCGGACAGCAGCCAGTCGAAGCGGCGGCGCAGTGCCAGATCGGTCAGCAAGCGGCCATCGGCGGACAGCGTCAGCAGGCCATCCGGATCGCCGCCGACCCAAGCCGCCACCAGCGGCGCGGGGGTGCGGGCATCGGCTTCCCGGGTAGCGAGCGACACCGGTGGTCGCGCCAGGGATGAGGCCCCCGGCGCGGCGGGTGGCGGGCGTGTTCCGCTGCCCGCCCACCACGCCAGAGTCGCCAGCAGCGCGGCGACGGCAGCAAGGGCCGCGCCGCGTGCAGTCATCATCGTCAGGAACTCAGTAACCGGCGTTGCGCAGGCGGTTGGCCTGATTGCGGAACAGGGTCACCGGGTTCGTGGTGAACGGGCTGACCAGGCCGAAAACCTGATCAACTTCATCCAGATGGTTCTGGAAGTAGTTGTCGGCAATGATGGTGCCGAGATGATTGCTGCAACGGCCGACCAGACCATCGTTCTCCTCGTTGCCGAAAACGCTGCCGGTGGCCCCGAGGATGGCGTCGGAGATGTCGTAAAAGTTGGTGTAGCGGGCCGTGCCGCCCCACGAGTAATACGCCACGTTGTTGACCCGCGCCGCGCCGCTGCCGCAGGACGTGCTGGGCAGGCCGGCCGGATAGCGGCTGTTGAAGGTCTGGGTGCCGGGCGTGGTCAGGGCATCGAGGGCTGCCAGCGGGTTCTGCGGCAGATTGCCGTTGGAGACGGTGTCGATCAGATCGGCCACACCTTCGATCACGTCTCGCACCACGCTTTCGCTGACCGAGCCCGGCGGCAGGATGTTGCGCACCAGATCCGCCACCCGCGAGCCGCGATGCGGCGTGCCGACGCTGGTGACCGAGGCCACCAGATCCGGCCGCACGGCGGCCACATAGCGGGCGGTCAAACCGCCCTGGCTGTGGCCGATCAAGTTGACCCGGGTGGCGCCGGTGATCGCCATCACCTGGCGCACCTGGGACAGCAATTGCTCGCCGCGCACTTCATTGCTGTTGGTCGCCGACACCTGGGCCAGAAACACCCGCGCGCCGCCGGACACCAGGCCATCCGGAATGTCATAGAAGTAAGGAATGCCGGCGATCGAATCGAAACCGAACAGACCGTGTACCAGCACGATCGGGTAGCGGGTCTGGGTGTAACCGGCGGCAGACGCGGTGAATGGCAGGGTCAACAGCAGCAGGCAGGCGCAAAGCGCCGCCCGGAACCGGGCAAACGGGTGCTTCGTCATGGTCATCTCCTCGCGAAAGTCGTTTTAATGCACTGCCATCAATGAGCAGCGTTGGTGCTTTTTCGCGTAGTGAGCGGCGGGCGTCAAGCGGGCTTGATTGCGAGCAAGGATGGCCTGGTCGCCTGGGCGGCTCCTGCTGCCAATGGGCAGAAGCCGGGGAACGAGCAGGCAGTCGCCGTCCGCACGCATCGTCTCAGCCGGATTGTTCAGCCGGGATCGGTCAGATCTTGAGGAACGAGTGAGGTGCGACCTTTATTCGCGGGCTCAGTCGTCTCGGGGTTCCGCGAGTACTTCCAGGCGTGCTTCCATTTCCCGGGTCAGGCAGTCAGATCGAGTTCCGCAGGCATCGCGGGTTTTGCGCCATGCCCTTTGCGCAACGCGTAATTTTTCCGCACCCTCGCGATCCTCGATCTCCGCCAAAAACTGCAATCGGGAAGCGAACGCGGTGGCGATGCTCTGATCATAGGCCGCGAGTTCAGGCGATCCGCAAAGCGCTTGCTCGGTCGGTGATTGTGCCTTCGCGCAGTCAAAAGACGGCTGGGCGCGTGCGCCTTCACGGACCGACGACAGCGCGAGGATGGTTCCGTCATAGCCTCGCAGGTATAGCTTTGCGCCGGCCTGAAACCACCAATCGCTCGCCGCCGCAGCGGGGGTGCCTTCAGGCCCGGCCGAACCCGCCGAGCACGAAATCCAGGCGACGTTCAGCCGGGCAGAATCGGGGACTGGCAGGCCGAAACCTGCTGGTGAGCGAGCCGTGCTGCCCGGCAGATTTGACGCAATCAACGCTTGGGCTTCGAGCGTTTCGCGCCTGACACTTGGTTCGCGACAGCGGTCGTGCTCAGGAGTCCCGAAAGTAATTTCAGTTGGCCTTACCTGCACACGGCGACCGACGAGCCGAGGGTCGTCGTGCTGGTAATGCAGGCGCCTCGACGTTTCGCCATCGACATGAACCGATGATATCTGCCAGTCGCCCAGCCATTGCGCAGGCAAGCCGCTGTCGCTGCCTGGCGGCGCTGGTGTCGACTCGGCTTGACAGCCGGGCGCAACGAGCACCGATAACATCGAATACAAATAGGATCGCATCGCAAGGTACACGGTTGCCATTATCAAGCTGCCATCTTTACGCGTAGCGCCCGTACAAATAGAGTGTTACCTCGTGCTGACGTCGTAAGCTGAGTCCTCTCATCACGATGCCACCGGACGTGACAGCTCGTTGCATCTCCTGCATCGCAGCGGCGATTCGTCCGCCATTGAGATGATCAGCTACACGCCTCAATCGCCCACCCGGGTTGTACGCAAAGCTCGTAAGCGCATCGTATTGATGCTGATATATTCCAATCGAAACCAGATTTCGCACCAGTCTTTCGTACTGTTCGATGATGATGGAGAGTAGGCGGACTTCCTGTGCTCGAGTCAGGTCCACGAGAGACTTGTGATGTTTGGCAAACTCTTGCGCTTCTTCGTTCTTCAAGCTTGCTGCAAGTGAAATTTCTTGCGCGACTTTCGATTCCAGTCCGAGCGACAGCATATCCGACTCGATGGTTGTCGCACTTCGTTCCTTCATGTCATATCCTGGGCCTAAAGTGACTCCGCTAGCTCCCCGAGGCCAATGCAAGCGGTTGCTGACACCGGCTAAAGTCTCATGCGAGTAAATGAACTGTAGACCCGAAACCGACATTGACCATGCAGATGCAGGACGCAGAGGATCAGAGCGAAGAGGGGCTCGAGTACGAGCAACAGCGATTGGCACTATAAAGCTGCCAATCACGTTCATCAGATCGCGGATGCGATCTGGCGATGGCGGGACGTTAGCAAGCGCATGGATTGATGGAATTCGAGTATTTGCCGACAGGGCACTAAGCGTCTTATCCCCCGCAATTCCATCAGGAACCAGTCCTCGCTGTATCTGAAAGGCTCGCACCGCATTTGCTGTACTTGTTCCGTAAACGCCATCTGTAGCGAGGGCATATCCGAGTGCGACAAGCGTCGCCTGAAGTTGCTTCACTTCCGTTCCACGCGATCCATGCTTGAACGTCATATCAGAATCCATTCGTCGAGCTAGCTGTCACCGACGATACGCCAACAAAGTCGTAATGGCGAGTTGATCAAGATCGACGGCTGTAAATATCGCGAACAATGCGGTTTTAAAAAGCCACTTTGTCTTGGTCGCATCGAGCATCGAGCGCTGTGCTACAGGATCGCGAAGCCCGCCAGCGCCCGCTCCGGATAATCCGTGAACACGCCATCGACGCCCATGCCGCGCAGCATTCGCATCTCGGCGACATTGTTGACCGTGTAGACGTAGACCTTGATGCCGTGGGCGTGGGCGTCGGCGATCAGGCGCGGGTCGACGAATTCGGAGGACAGGTTGAGCGTGGCGGCGCCGAGTTCCAGCGCGCAGCCGGCCCAGTCCAGCGGCACGCCGCAGAGCAGGGCGCCGACCGGGATTTCCGGGGCCAGTTGCTTGAACTCCCAGAGTTCCGGCAGATGGAACGAGGACACCAGGAATTTTTCGATCGGCCAGCCGGCCGCGACGTAGTTGCGGATCACGCCGGCCACTGCTTCGGCGGTGCCGTCGGCCGATTTCAGCTCGATGTTGACGCCGACCCGTTGATCGACCAGGTCCAGCACTTCCTCGAGCGTCGGGATCATCTGGCCGCGTCCGGCATCGAGTGCGCGCAGCGCCTCGAAGCCGTGGTCGGCCAGAAAACCGCAGCCATTGGTGGTGCGATCGAGCGTCAGGTCGTGGAACACCAGCAGCGCGCCGGAGGGGTGCAGCTGCACATCGAACTCCACCCAGGGCGCGCCGAGCGCAATGCCGGTGTCGATCGCCAGCAGGGTGTTTTCAGGAGCGTGGCCGCGTGCACCGCGGTGGCCGATGACGGTGAATGCGGTCGCTGCGCTCATGACGGAACTCCGGACATGATGGGACGGGCGGTCAACACTGTAGCGGCTGGCGAGCGCTGCTGTCGTCGTGCCGACAGCGAATCGCCTGATCATCGGGAAATTTTCCCATTGACTTTTCTAACGTCCAATTGCGGCAAGACGCGCAACTTGCTAAACCTGATGCGTGCGACACATTTCAATCATGTGAAATTTGATCAATGGGAGCGGTGACGATGAACAATTTCAAGGCAGTGCTCGGCGCGGGGTTGATCGTGGCCGCAGCGGGCGCACAGGCGGGTGGCCGTCCGGCCGAAGTGCTGGCCGGGCTGTCGGCGGGTCGCGATCATGTGGCCGGCGAGATGCTGGTCGAATTCCGGCCGGAAGCCTCGGCGGCGGCGCGTGCTTCGGCACTGCGCGCAATCGGCGGCCAGCTGATCTCGAAGGTGCGCGCTGCGTCGGCCCGTGCCGGCAAGGGTGACTTGCAGCGGGTGCGGGTGCCGCTGGCGGTGGCGCTGAATCGGGCGGTGGAGGCGCTGTCGGCCAATGCCGCCGTCGAGTTCGCCGAACCGAACTGGATCTACCAGCACGCCTCGGTCTCCAACGATCCGTTCTATGTCAACAACCAGCTATTCGGCATGTACGGCGACGCCACCACGCCCGCCAATGCCTTCGGCAGCCAGGCCGGCGAAGCCTGGGCGCGCGGCAATACCTGCCAGAGCCGGCCGTACATCGGCATCATCGACGAAGGCGTGATGCTGAACCACGTCGATCTGGCACCGAATGCCGGCACCAATCCGATCGAGGCGGCCGGTGCGGCTGGCGTCGATGACGACGGCAACGGTCTGGTCGACGACATTACCGGCTGGGATTTCGACGGCGGCAACAATTCCACCTTCGACGGCACCACCGACGATCACGGCAGCCATGTCGCCGGTACCGCTGCGGCGCGTGGCGGCAACGGTGTCGGCGTGGCCGGCGTCTGCTGGAACGCCCGCCTGCTGGCGGCGAAGTTTCTCGGCCGTCGCGGCGGCACCACGGCCAATGCGATTGCCTCGGTCGACTACTTCACCGACTTGAAGAACGATCAGGGCCTGAACATCGTGGTCACCAACAATTCCTGGGGCGGGGGTGGTTTCTCGCAGGGCCTGCTCGACGCCATCAACCGCGCCGGCAACGCCAACATCCTGTTCGTGGCCGCTGCCGGCAACGAAAGCAACAACAACGACGCCTCGCCGAGCTATCCGGCCAGCTACAACAGCGACAACATCATCTCCGTTGCGGCGATCAGCTCGACCGGCGCGCTGGCCAGCTTCTCGAATTTCGGTGCCACCAGCGTCGACATCGGCGCACCGGGTGTTGCCGTCAATTCGACGATTCCGGCGTCGAGCCGCGGCCAGGTGATCTCCAGCTACGCCTCGTACAACGGCACTTCGATGGCCACACCGCATGTCGCCGGTGCGGCCGCGCTGTATGCGTCCTCGCATCCGGGTGCGACCGCACCGCAGATCAAGGCGGCGATCCTCGCCGCTGCCGTGCCGACGCCGTCGCTGAATGGCCGCGTGCTGACCAATGGCCGACTGAACGCCAGCGGTTTCTGATCGCCAAGGGCAGTTGATGCAAAAAAGCCGGGTGTCGCGAGACACCCGGCCTTTTGTTGTCGCACGCGGCCCGCTTCAGACGATGGTGACGATCTTCATCGTGTTGGTGCCGCCCAGTTCGCCAGTGAGGTCGCCACGGGTCAGCAGCACGCGGTCGCCGGGGACGATCACCCGGCGGTACTTGAGGCAGTCGATCGCTTCGCGCTCGGCCTGCATGGCGTCGGAGGTCGAAGGATCGAAAGCCACCGGGTACACGCCGCGACACAGCGCCATCTTGCGGCGCGTGGTTTCGTGGCGGGTCAG
Source organism: Nevskia sp. (assembly GCA_021732745.1). Classification (GTDB taxonomy): domain Bacteria; phylum Pseudomonadota; class Gammaproteobacteria; order Nevskiales; family Nevskiaceae; genus Nevskia. The sequence goes on from JAKFUK010000005.1 coordinate 188,669, forward strand.
GGCGTAGACCGGGATGGTGGTGTCGGTGCGCGACACCATCAGCGCGGTCGAGCCGGATTCCGTCAAGCTGACGATCGCCTTGGCATGCATCTGCTGCGCGGTCCAGGTGGTGGCCATCGCCACCGCTTCGTCGATGCGCTCGAAGTGGTTGCCCATGGTGCGCCGCGAACGCTCGCGCGACGGCATCGCCCGCTCCGCACCGAGACAGACCCGCGCCATCGCCTCGATGGTCTTGACCGGCCATTTGCCGCTCGCGGTTTCCGCCGACAGCATCACCGCGTCGGTGCCGTCCATGACCGCGTTGGCAACGTCGAGCACTTCGGCGCGGGTCGGGATCGGATTGACGATCATCGACTCCATCATCTGGGTGGCGGTGATCACCATGCGATTGGCTTCGCGCGAGGCGGCGATGATCTTTTTCTGCCAGCCGGGCAGTTCGGCATCGCCGATTTCCACACCGAGATCGCCGCGCGCCACCATCACGGCATCGCTGGCCTGGATGATCGCGTCGAGATTCGGCAGCGCTTCGGCGCGCTCGATCTTGGCGACCAGTGCGGCGCGGCCGCCACCGGCGTTCATCAGTTCGCGCGCCTCGTTCATGTCGGCGGCCGAGCGCGGGAAGCTGACGGCGATGAAATCGGCCCCGATGGCGATGGCGTGGAGCAGGTCCTCGCGATCCTTGTCGGTGAGGGCGGCTGCCGACAGCCCGCCGCCCTGCTTGTTGATGCCCTTGCGATTCGACAGCACGCCGCCGAGCACCACCACGGTGTCGATGCGCGTGCCTTCGACCGCCGTGACGCGCAGGGTGATCGCGCCATCGTTGAGCAGCAGGATGTCGCCGCTGCGGGTGTCGTCCGGCAACTGCTTGTAGGCGCAGCCGACGGCGTTGATGTCGCCGGCATCTGCCGCCATCGCGGTATCGAGCCGGAACGCCGCCCCTTCGATCAGTTCCACCGGGCCGTTGGCGAAACTTTCGATGCGGATCTTCGGCCCTTGCAGGTCGGCGAGGATGCCGATGTCGTAGCCCATTTCGCGCGACACGCTGCGAACCGCTGCCGCGCGGCGGGCGTGATCCTCGGCCTTGCCGTGCGAATAATTGAGCCGGACCACATCGACGCCGGCCATCAGAAGCCGTTTCAGCACGGCAGGGTCATCGGTTGCGGGGCCGAGGGTGGCGAGAATCTTGGTGCGACGGGTCATGGGCAGGATCGGTAGTGAAGGCGCAGCCTGACAGACGGCGATGACCGCATTGTCGCCGTTCTCAAGCCCCGCCGACCAATCGCGGTCGTGGCGTTCGCGCGATCAGACGCGGCCGCGGCGGTCGATCACCAGGGTGCGCGAGCTGCGCAGGAAGCGCCGCGTGCGCAGCCCGGCGCGATACAGGGTGACGGCCGTATGCAGCGCTTCGGCCGCGCTGGCCAGTGGTTGCGACCAGGAAAAGCTGCGCAGTAGCCTCGCGCCGGACTGCAAGTGACGGCTGCCGTGCTCGGTCACTTCGATCACCGTGCCTTCGGAGCCGGAGGTCTGGGTGATCACGTCGGCCAGGCTCAGCTCGGCAATCGCTTCCAGCAGATCGGCGCGGCGCAGGCCGCAGCGGCGTTCCCAGGCGCGATCCAGCTTGTGGAATTCGATCCGGTCGGCCGTGCGGCTCAAGCCCTGCTGCCGGAGGACCCGGTACATCGCGGTATGGCGTGCGTGCAGCGTGACGAGCATCGGAAGGTCTCCGCGATCGGCCGGGATTCAGGGGCGGGTTTTGCAGCCGCGCGGCGGTCACAGGCGCAGTCACACGATCAGTCTGTGCCTCCGCAGCGCCGCTTCGGCACGCCTCCGGGCGTCAGCGTCCTGAAAGGCTCAAGTCAGCCGATGGATGGCCCGGGATCAGGCTTGGGCACACCGAAGATCCAGCCTTCCGGCTCGCCGTCACCGGCTGCCCAGAGCGCCGGATCGTCGGCGCAGTGGCGCAGGCCGGCGGCGGTGATCAGCGCATCGCATTGATGGTCGTCGAACTCGCCTCGGGCCAGGCCGATCGACACCAGCGCGTTGAGCGCGTGGTTCAGATCGTCGCGGCTGCGCAGCTTGGCGTTGCCGAAACCGGCGCGGCGGATGAACAGGCGCGGATAGATTTCGCAGACCACCGAGCGGCGGTCGTACCCCGCAGCGCTGTCGAACGGCCAGATCGCGACCTGGGTCCGCGCCTCCTGTTCCAGCCGATGCAGCAGCCTCATGCCGGCCAGCGCCCCCTTGCCGACTTGCTTGGCGCCGATCAGCTGGAACGGCGTCTGCGGGTTGCCGAGCCCGGCCGCGCGGCAGGCGATTTCGGTTTCGCGCGGCGCTTCGTTCCAGGTTTTCGGCTGCGGGCCGGCGGTCCAGAAGCGCGGATCGCCGCTGGCGTAGCGGCTGCCCAGCAAGTCGGCATCCGCCACACAACGCGCTTCGACCTCCGCCCAGAGCGCGGCCGCCGGTCGGCCATCGCCGGGCAGCGCGAAGGCGAAATCGAAGCCGATCAGCAGCCGCTGCGGCTTGGCCAGTTCGCGGTACAGCCAGTCGAGCACGGCGGCGCGCGTCCAGGTCTTGCCGCGCGGCGGGACCAGCGCCGGTGCCGTGCGGCCGGGCGCGCAACTGGCCACGGCGACGCCGGCATAGCCCGGCTGGGCGGCGCCGGACCAGTCGATACCAATAAAGCGGTCGAAGGCAGTGTCGTACGCCACGGCGCTCAAGCGGCTGGCAGTGGAATGAACTCCTCTTCCTCCGGCACGACCGGAAACGTGGTGCCCGGCTGACCATAGGCCAGCCAGTCGGCCTTGGCCTGTTCGATGCGCGCCGGGCGCGTCGACACCAGATTCCACCAGATGGTGCGTTCCTCGGGCAGCTTCGCGCCGCCCAGCAGCATGAGCCGGCTGGCCTCGACGGCGGTGATCGCGGCATCCGCACCGGGTACCAGCACCGCCAGTTCGCCACTCGCGAAGGTTTCGCCGCCGATCCCGACACTGCCGCTGACCACATAGACGCCGCGCTCCTCGTGTTCGCCGCAGACCGGCAGCACGGCAGCGGCATCGAGATCGGCGGCGACATAAAGCGTTGGCGAACGCACCGCCACCGGCGACTGCGCCCCGTACGCCGTGCCGGCGATCACGGTCAGGCGGGCACCGTCGCGCACCAGCTGCGGCAGGCTCGCGGCCGGGTGATGGACGAAATCGGGTTCGATTTCCTCGTCGGCCACCGGCAGCGCCACCCAGCTCTGGATGCCGTGGATCGCGTAGCCGCTGGCGCGATCGTCGGGATGGGTGCGCTCGGAATGGACGATGCCGCGGCCTGCGGTCATCCAGTTGACGTCGCCCGGGGTGATGTCCTGAAGGCTGCCGATGCTGTCGCGATGGCGGATGCGGCCCTCGAACAGATAGGTGACGGTGGCCAGTCCGATGTGCGGATGCGGGCGCACGTCCATGCCGTTGCCGGGCGTGAACGCGGCCGGCCCCATTTCGTCAAAGAACACGAACGGGCCGATCAGCTTGCGATGGGCGATCGGCAGCACGCGCTTGACGGAGAAGCCGCCGAGATCGCGGGCGCGGCCGGCGATGCGGTCGAGGATGCAGGAGGTCATGGCGTCATGAAGGAGCAGGAAAGGGCCGATGATAGGTCGGCTGGCGCGCCGAACGGACCGTCATCTGGCGTCAACATAGTCTGACTAGAGTCTCGGGTTCTTTCACCGGGAGACTCGAGAATGAAGAACAGCAAACTGATCCTGCTGGCCGCTGCCGCGATCGCGGCGGCTGTCCCCGCGCTGGCCGCGCATGCCCAGGGGCTGCGCCGCGAACCGGCCCGCATCACGCTGACCGCGCTCGGCAGCTACGACTCCGGCCTGCGCGACGAAAGCGCCGCCGAAATCGTGGCTCACGATCCGCGCGAGCAGCGGCTGTTCATCATCAATGCCGCGCAGTCGAGCATCGACGTGCTCGACATCGCCAACCCGGCGCAGCCGGCACTGGTCCGCACCCTGAGCGAAGAAGGCGGTGACGCCAATTCGGTCGCCGTGCACGATGGTCTGGTGGCGGTGGCCTTTGCCGCCGATCCGAAGACCGATCCCGGCCAGGTGGTGTTCTACGATGCCCGCACCCTGGAACGCCTGGCGGCGGTCACCGTCGGCGCGCTGCCGGACATGCTGACCTTCACGCCGAACGGCAACGCCGTGCTGGTGGCCAACGAAGGCGAAACCGATGGCTACGGCGAAGGTCTGGCCGATCCGGAAGGCTCGGTCAGCGTCATCGACCTGCGCCTGACCCGCAACTGCCTGGTCGGCCTGCCGCGCCCGCGTCCGGTTGGCGGCATGCTGCGCTGCCTGCTCGGCCGCGATCTGAACATGGACGCTCGCGTCCGCACCATCGACTTCCGCGCGTTCAATGATCAGAAGGCGGCGCTGCTCGCGCAGGGCGTGCGCATCTACGGCCCCGGTGCGACGGTGGCCCAGGATCTGGAGCCGGAATACATCAGCGTGGCCGCCGATGGCCGCAGCGCCTGGGTGGTGCTGCAGGAAGCGAACGCTGCCGCCGTGCTTGATCTGTCGAACCTGTCGGCTCCGAGCGTGACGCGGATCATTCCGTTCGGCGCCAAGGATCATTCGCTTCCGGGTAACGAGTTCGACGCCAGCGACCGCGACAACGCCATCAACATCCGCAACTGGCCGGTCAAGGGTCTGTACCAGCCGGATGCGATCGCCAGCTACCGCGTGCGCGGCCGCACCTACTACATCACTGCCAATGAAGGCGATGATCGCAACGATTTCATCGTGGGCGAAGAAACCCGTCGGGTGTCGGCACTGGCGACCAGCCCGGGGCTCGATCCGGCGGTGTTCGGCGACATCACCGCACTGCGCAACAACGCTGCGCTCGGCCGCCTGACCGTCACCGCCGCCACCTCGGCCCGCAACGCGCTCGGCCAGCTCACCGAGCTGGAAGTCATCGGTGCCCGTTCGTTCTCGATCTTCAACGAAGCCGGCAGCCTGGTGTTCGACTCCGGTTCGGACTTCGAGCGCATCACCGCCGAGCGTTACCCGCTGAACTTCAACGCCTCCAACGACAACAACAACTTCGACGACCGCAGCGACAACAAGGGTCCGGAGCCGGAAGGCGTGGTGCTCGGCACCGTTCGCGGCCGCACTTTCGCCTTCATCGGCCTGGAGCGTATCGGCGGCGTGATGATCTACGACATCACCGACCCGGCCAGCGCCACGTTTGTCGACTACGTCAACAACCGTGATTTCACCCTGTCGCCGACCGGTGCCGCGCCGACCGACAACGGTCCGGAAGGCCTCGCCTTCATCGAAGCCAAGGACAGCCCGACGCGCCAGCCGCTGCTGGTGATCGGCAATGAAGTCAGTGGCACGACGACGATCTACTCGGTGGATCTGGTCGACTGACAGACGCAAGCTGCAAGAAAAAGCCCCGCTCGATGGCGGGGCTTTTTCTTGTCAGGCGTCGGTCGTTGTGGGCAGCGGTTCATCCGGTCCGGGATCAGCTTCTGCTTCCGCTCCGACATGCTTCGGCGAGGGCGGGGGGCTCAAGGCGGCATCAAGCACTGAAGCCGCCGGGAAATTCCATTCACCGATGTCCAGACCATCGCGCTTCATCTGATCACGCAAGCGCGCCAGGCGGAGTGGCGCACCGCTGGTCGAAACAATCGCCGTGCCGCGCCGGGTGACCAGCACATCGAGCCGACCCAGCAACTGCATCCGGTCCCGAATGCGGTTGCCGGACGGTGCCCGGCCATTGGCCCAGGACGCCGCCGGCAACCAGACATCGTTCGGTACGCAGAGCGCGCCTTCACCATCGAGCACCACCAGCGCGAAGTCGCGAAACTTCTTGACCGTGCCGTTGCCGAGCGCGGCTTCCAGCACCGTTTTCGGAACCTTCAGCGGCATGCGCCTTCAGTGCGCTCAGTCGTCGTGGTCGTGATGCTTGTGCTTCTTGTGGCCCTTGTGCTTGCCGTGGTCGTGACGGTCATGACGATCATCGTAGCGACGACGGTCATCGCGGCGGCCATCGTTGTTGTCGCCAACATCCGAGCCGATGCCTGCACCGACCGCACCACCAATCGCGCCGCCGAGAATGGCACCATTGCGGCCGCCCACCGAATCGCCGACGGCGGCACCGGCACCACCACCCACGGCACCGCCGATCACGGCACCGGCGGTATCGCCGGCAAAGGCGGGGATCGACAGGGTCGACGCGAGCAGCAGGGCTGCGGAAATCTGTTTCAGGTTCATCGGTTCATCCTCTTGTTGCATGGAGCGGGCCGGGAAATGCCGGCCGCTCGTTTATTTTTTGTGCAGCTACCGCTTAGTGGTGGCAGTAACGATCATGGTGATGATCGTGGCCGCGACCCCGACCGCGACCCCGGTCGTCACGAACATAGACAGTGGTGCGGCTGTAGCTGCGATCGTAACCGCGACCGTAGCCACGGTCGTCGTAGTAGCGGTTGTCGACGTAGCGACGATCGTAGCCGCGATCATAGTGACGGTTGTCGCGATAGCGATCCTGGCCGCCGATCGAGGCGCCGACCAGACCGCCGATGGCACCACCGACGACACCGCCATCGCGGCCACCGACCGACTGGCCGACAGCGACGCCGGCAGCGGCACCGATGGCAGCGCCGATGATCTGGTCGCCGCGGCCGCCCGCCATTGCCGGGGCGCTGACCGCGCTGGCCAGCAGCACCGAGGCGGCAATGATTGACTTGAACATGGGGTCTCTCCGAATCAGGTTTCGATGCACGTTGCACCGTGAGACGAAGATTGCACCTGTGGTCCTGAATTGATCCTGAACCGCGCGAAACAGGGTCTGTTGACAATCGCTTTGCTCGCTGCGTTGCAGGTCAAAAAGCCGCCGGGCGAGGCGCGGACCGCAGGCCATAGCCACCCTATGGTCAAGGTTCGCAACGAAGTCCCGGCGACTTTTTGGCCGCAACCCTTCGGGGCGGGATCGCCAAGTAAATTTACTGGGCCCATTGCTGCCTCTCTCGTCGCGCCAATGGAACAACCATTGGCCGCTCCGATCGAGTTGCACTGGGCAAAAACGACCTCCGCCGCAGCGAGCAAAGTGAATGTCAACAGACCCTATTCCGGACGCGGCTTTTTGGCCTTGGGTTTGGCCCCGGCCGGTGCTTCGTATGGCGTCTTGGCGGGCGGCGCATTGAGCCGGCTCAGCTTCAGCTGCCGACCGACCACCCAGACCTTCTGCAGGTCGCGGAAGATTTCCTTCGGCATGCCGGCCGGCAGGTCGACGAGGCTGAACTCGTTCTCGATCTCGATGCGGCCGATGAAGCTCGATTCGACGCCGGCTTCGTTGGCAATGGCGCCGACGATGTTGCCCGGCTTCACGCCGTGGGCATGGCCGACTTCGACGCGAAAGGTTTCCATCGGCACCGATTCCTCGCGCGGCGCGCGCTTCGGGCGCGGGGCCTCGTCGAAGCTGCGCGGCGCGGCGGCGGGCGGACGGCGCTCGAAAGCCGTCGGCTCATCCGGACGCAGCGGACGCTCGGCGCGCACCGGCGGTTCGGACCGGGTCGGACGTGCCGCACGCGGCGGACGCGCGGAAGGATTGCCGGCGGCCGCTGCGGCTTCGCGACGCTCGGCGTAGCTGGTTGGCGGCGGTGCGGTCCGATCGAATTCGCGGCGCGGCGGCGAAGGCCGCGACGACGATTCGACGCTGTAGCTGCGCGCTGCCGCTGGCGGCTCCGGCACGTTGTCGAGCAGCAGATCGGCATCGCCCTGCACCAGCTTGGCGAGCGCTGCGGCCATGTCGATCATCTCGACGCCCTTTTCGGCCGCGAAGTCGGTGAGGATGGTCTTGAAGGCTTCGAGATTGCCGCCTTCCAGCGTCTCCGCGATCTTGTGGGTGAAACGGGCGATGCGCTGGGTATTGACCGCTTCGATCGACGGCAGATCCATCGGCGTGATCGGCTGGCGCGTCGCCTTTTCGATCAGCTTCAGCATGTGCCGCTCGCGCGGGGCAACAAACAGGATCGCTTCGCCCGAGCGTCCAGCGCGGCCCGTGCGGCCAATGCGGTGGACGTAGGACTCGGTGTCGGTCGGGATGTCGTAGTTGAAGACATGGCTGATGCGCTCCACGTCGAGACCGCGCGCGGCGACGTCGGTGGCGACCACGATATCGAGACGGCCGTCCTTCAGACGCGCCACAGTCAGCTCGCGGGCGCGCTGTTCCATGTCGCCGTTCAGTGCGGCCACGTTGTAGCCGCGCGCTTCGAGCTTGTCGGCCAATTCCTGGGTCGCGGCCTTGGTGCGCGCGAAGATCAGCATGCCGTCGAAGCTTTCGGCTTCGAGAATGCGGGTCAGCGCGTCGAGCTTCTGCATGCCCGAGACCAGCCAGTAGCGCTGGCGGATATTGGTCGCGGTCGAGGTCTTCGACTTGATGGTGACTTCGGCCGGGTCCTTCAGATAGGTCTGGGCGATGCGGCGAATGACTGCCGGCATGGTCGCCGAGAACAACGCCACCTGGCGTTCCGGCGGGGTTTCCTTCAAGACGAATTCGACATCTTCGATGAAGCCCATGCGCAGCATTTCATCGGCTTCATCCAGCACCAGGCACTTGATCTGCGACAGATCGAGCGTGCCGCGCTTCATGTGATCGAGCACCCGGCCCGGCGTGCCGACCACCACATGAACGCCGCGCTTGAGCGCCGAGAGCTGCGGGCCGTAGCTCTGGCCGCCGTAGATCGGCAGCACGTGGAAGCCGGGAATCTTGGCGGCGTACTTCTGGAACGCCTCGGCGACCTGGATCGCCAGCTCGCGGGTTGGCGCCAGCACCAGCGCCTGCGGCAGGCGCTGCTCGGCATCGAGCTTGGACAGGATCGGCAGCGCGAAGGCGGCGGTCTTGCCGGTGCCGGTCTGCGCCTGGCCCAGCACATCGCGGCCCTCAAGCAGCGGCGGAATGGTCGCCGCCTGGATCGGCGAAGGAGATTCGTAACCGACCGCATCGAGGGCGGCCAGCACGGCCTCCGACAAGGCGAGATCACGGAATGTAACGGTGCCGTCGGCGACGGATTCGGACATGTCGATACCTGGGTAGGACACTCGCGTGCGAGCGACCGGGGTTTCTTGGCGGGTTACGAACGCCCGAAAAAACCGCGGCACTCGAATGACGGCGCGATTTTACTCGCTTAAGGCCGCAGCCATTGCCGTGTGGCGATCCGGACGAGGCGCGGCTTGCCGCCGCCGGTCATTCCGGGGCTGCGGATTTTGCTTCGAGCTTGCGCGCCATCAGCCACAGCCGGGTGTCGAATTCGCGCTGGTGGTAGTCGGGCAGCATGTGCTCGCAGAGATCGTAGAAACGCTTGTCGTGATCGGCCTCGCGGATGTGGGCGAGCTCGTGCACGGCGATCATTTCGAGGAATTCCGGCGCGCCTTCGCGGAACACCGAGGCGATGCGGATTTCCTGCTTCGACTTGAGCTTCGCCCCCTGCACCCGCGAACTGCGCAGGTGCAGGCCCAGCGCGTTCTTGATGGCATCCATGCCGTTTTCGTAGCGCACGCGATGCAGCGGGGCGGCGCTGCGCAGGTGCTCGCGCTTCAACTCGCTGATGTAGTCGAGCAGCGCGGAATCCGACTGCACCGCGTGCCGCTCCGGGTATTTCTTCGCCAGATAGGCATGCAGGCGGTTTTCGGCAATCAGCCGCCGCACCTGGTCCAGTGTCGCCACCGGATAGCCGGCGAGATAGGGCAGCGCATCGCTCACGGTTCAGGCAGCGTCCGGCACCGTGCAGTCGATGCGGTAGTCGTGGCGGCCGCCGCCGACGATCAGGGTCATCGCACCTTCAATGCCGGTCAGTTCGCCGGTGCCGGAGTCCGGCACGATGCTGACCGCGAGTTCCGGTGCGCCACGGGTCATGACGCCGCGATGCACCACCAGAAAGCTGCCGCTGCGGCCTTCGAGCGTGCCGCTGATTCGCTCGATCGCGACATAAGCCGCCGATCCCGAAACCGCGCCCATGCCGGTCAGCATCTCGCCGGCACCGGTGGCATCGAGCCCGCCGTGGAAGCGTTTGTCGAGGCGCATGCGGCCGCGGGCGCTGTCGTCGCCCGGGGCGTCGAGGGTTAGCGGCGTCAGAGTCACGTCGAAGGATCCAGCGGCGGTCAGTTGGGGCATGGCGAACTCGGAAAGCCGGTCAGAGTGGAGGCGGCGAGCATAGGCAGCGGCAGCGGGCGATGCCAGCCTGAACCGCCGCTGCCGGCCGTGGTCCGACTTCCATGCGCCTGCCCCTACTGCTCCATCTTGCCCTTCCTGCCGTGTTCGCAACCGTGTTGCCCTTGCGCGCTGCCGAGCCGGAATTCCGCCTGGTCAACGAAGCGCGCCTGCCGGCTGCGAAGGTCAAGGCGCTGGGCCCGGTGTTCACTGGCCTCGGCCAACGGGTTTACGCGCTGCTCGGCGCGACCGATCCCGGCCCGGTGGAGGCCTTGCTGACCCGCGAAGTCGACATCGGCTACTACCACCAAGGCCGCATCTGGCTGCCGGCCGATACCGACGACGCCGACCTGCGCGAAACCTGGGTTCACGAGCTGGCGCATCACGCCACCGGTCAGGATTCGAGCTTCCTGATGAAGGAGGGCGTGGCCTCGTACACCGTCGAAGCGCTGTGGCGCGAAGACGGCCGCGCGCTGCCCGAAGGCTGGCCACAATACGGCCAGCGGCTCGACGCCTGGGTGGCCCTGTTCGCGGCGCGCGGGCAATTGCTGCCGCTCGACAGCTACTTCGCGCTTCCGGGTTATCAAGGTGGCGTCGACGGCGATTTCCGATCGTGGCAGGCCTATGTGGTCGGTGGCTCGTTCGTCGGCTGGCTGCTGCGCGAACAGGGCATCGCCGCCTTTCGACAGGCTTTCGAGCGCGGCCAGCCCCGTGATCTGCAAGCGCTGGAAAAAGCCTGGCGTGCCGACATCGCGACCGCCCGCTGGCCGGCTTTCGATCCGGCCGAGTACCTGCCGGCAAGGCCGCGCTATCAACGCTATGTCCAGCGGCTTGCGGCGGCGGGCGCAGAGCGCTGAACGTCAAAGTCTTTTCTCACGCAGAGAACGCCGAGAACGCAGCGAACAGCAGCACCGGATTTCGTTCTCGCCTTGTCTTTCCTCTGCGTACTTGGCGTTCTCCGCGTGAGATTGCTTTCCGCAGTTCCACCGGGCGCGTCCAGTACCATTCGACGCTGATCCGCAACCATTGCCCGATCCCCATGACCTTCGCCCGCCTCGCTGCCGTGCTCGCCGTCGCGACCGCTGCCGCCGCCCCTTTTCATCCCGCCGCCGGAGCCGCTTCCGTGTCCAGTGCCGCCAAGCCCTTCGATGCCAACGCCCTGGTGCGCCTGGAGCGCGTTTCCGATCCCCGGGTCGCGCCCAATGGCCGCGCCGTTGCCTACACCCTGCGGACCACCGACTACGATGCCAACAAGGGCATGCAGGCGATCTGGCTGCACGATCTCGAAGCCGGCACCACCCGCCGACTGACCGCCGGAAAGGGTTCGTCGCACAGCCCGCGCTGGGCCAGCGACGGTAGCCTGTACTTCCTGTCGACGCGCTCGGATTCCCAGCAGGTCTGGCGCTTGAGTCTCGATGGCGGCGGCGAAGCGCAGGCGGTCACCGCGTTGCCGCTCGATGTCGGCGCTTTCGTGCTGTCGCCGACCGGCGACCGCATCGCCATCTCCGTCGACAGTTACCCGGACCTCGGTGCCGATCTCGCGGCGAGCAAGAAGCGCCTCGACGCACGCGCCGCGCAGAAAAACAGTGGCGTGCTCTACGACAAGCTCTTCGTGCGTCATTGGGACACCTGGAAGAACGGCACGCGCGCGCAGTTGTTCGGCTTTGCACTCGACGAGCAGGGTGCAGCCACCGGCAACGCCCAGTGGCTGTCCAACGGCATCGACGGCGATGTGCCCTCGAAGCCCTTCGGCGGCGACGAGGAAATCACCTACACGCCGGACGGCAAAAGCGTGATCTTCGGCGCGCGGATCGCTGGTGTCAGCGAAGCCTGGAGCACCAATCTCGACCTGTTCCGAGTGCCGTCCGATGGCAGCGCCAAGCCCGAGAACCTGACCGCCGACAACCCGGCCACCGACACCGGCCCGGTGGTCTCCGCCGACGGCCGCTGGCTGGCCTACCGGGCGATGAAGCGCGCCGGTTTCGAGGCCGACCGCTACGCGATCATCGTTCGCGAAATCGGCCGCGACGGCCAGATCGGCCCGGCGCGGGAAGTGGCCCCGAAGTGGGATCGCTCCGCCGACACGCTGCAATTCTCCCCGGACGGCCGCAAGCTCTACGCCACCGCCGACGACCTCGGCCAGCATCGCGTGTTCGCCATCGAAGTCGCCACCGGCCGTGCCAAGGCGCTCACCGGCGACGGCTATGTCGAAGGCTTCGCACTGGCCCGCGATGCCTTGATCGTTGCCCACAACACGCTGGCCGGACCGACCCAGTTGTACAAGGTCAAGCTGTCCGGCAGCGCGCCGCTGCAACTGACCCAGCACAACGCGCAGACGCTCGACACGCTGGCGTTCGGCGACTACGAGCAGTTCAGCTTCAAGGGCTGGAACGAGGAAACCGTCTACGGCCATGTGGTCAAGCCGGTCGGTTACGTTGCGGGCAAGAAGTACCCGATCGCCTTCATCATCCACGGCGGCCCGCAGGGCAGCATGGGCAACCACTTCCACTATCGCTGGAACCCGCAGACTTATGCCGGCGCCGGCTTCGCCGTCGTCTTCATCGACTTCCACGGTTCCACCGGCTACGGCCAGGCCTTCACCGACGCCATCTCCGGCCATTGGGGCGACCGGCCGCTCGAAGATCTGCAGAAGGGCTATGCGGCAGCGCTCGCCAAGTACGATTTTCTCGATGAAAAGCGCGCCGCAGCGCTCGGTGCCAGCTACGGCGGTTACATGATCAACTGGATTGCCGGCAACTGGTCCGCCCCCTGGAAAGCGCTGGTCAACCACGACGGCGTCTTCGACAACCGCGCCATGGCCTATTCCACCGAAGAACTCTGGTTCGATGAATGGGAGCACGGCGGCACCCAGTTCGAGCACCCAGCGGCCTACGAGCAGTTCAACCCGGTCAACCATGTCGCCAAGTGGCGGGTGCCGATGCTGGTCGTCCAGGGCGGGCTGGATTTCCGGGTCACGCTCGACCAGGGCATTTCGACTTTCACCGCGCTTCAGCGGCGCGGCGTGCCGAGCCAGTTGCTGCACTTCCCGGACGAGAACCATTGGGTGCTCAAGCCACAGAATTCCGTTCAATGGCATGAGGCGGTGACGGCCTGGATCAAGCGCTGGACGGCGGGGGAATAAGCGCAAGGAATGTTCGTTCACCCTGTGTTGCGCATCACGCAACACAGGGCCTAAGCTTCGCCATGATCCGATCGTTTCGGCACAAAGGCCTGCGCAAATTTTTCGAGCAGGGAAGCGCGTCCGGTATCCAGCCGCACCACGCGCCGCGCCTGCGCATGCAACTCGCGGCACTCGATACGGCGGTGAGCATCGACGACATGGAGATGCCGGGTTTCCGGCTGCATCCGCTCAAAGGCACCGAAAAGGGACGCTGGTCGATCTGGGTCAACGGCAATTGGCGGCTGACGTTCGAGTTCCGTGACGGCGATGCCTACATTCTCGATTACGAGGACTACCACTGATGAGCATGCATAACCCGCCGCATCCCGGCGAATTCATCACCCAGGTCTATCTGGAGCCGAATAATCTCAGCGGCCGCGAACTCGCCGTGCGGCTCGCCGTTGCGCCTTCGACGCTCAGCCGCATCTTGAAAGGAACGAGCGGGGTCAGCCCGGAGATGGCATTGCGGCTGTCGAAGGCGCTGGGGCGATCGGCTGAAAGCTGGCTGGCGATGCAGTACAACCACGATCTCTGGCATGCGCGCCGGGAGATTGATCTTGTCAACGTCAGCAGGATGAAGTTCACGGCGGTCTAGGGTTTGTTGCCACCCCGGCTTTGCACCTGAACCGAACCCACCCATGGCCACCATCGACTGGTACTTCGACTTCATCTCCCCCTATGCGTACTTCGCGCTGCTGAAGCTCGATGAAACGCTGCCGGCGGATGCTGAAATCCGCATGCGACCGCTGCTGTTCGCAGGCTTGTTGAACCATCACGGCCACAAGGGGCCGGCGGAGATTGCCTCGAAGCGGGTCTGGACCTACCAGTCCTGCGCGTGGACGGCGGCGCAGGCCGGCATCCCGTTCCGGTTTCCGGCGGCGCATCCCTACAACTCGCTGCCCTATCTGCGCCTGTGCCTCGCGGCCGGTGCGACGCGGGCGGCAACCCGGACGATCTTCGAAGCGCTCTGGACCACCGGTGCCGATCCCGCTGATCCGGCGCTGGTGGCGACGCTGGCCGACCGTCTGGGGGTGTCGCTGGCGACGCTCGCGGCACCCGAGGTGAAGCAGCAGTTGCGGGCGAACGGCGAGGACGCGATTGCAGCCGGCGTGTTCGGCGTGCCGACCCTGGTCATCGACGGCCAGTTGTTCTGGGGTGTCGACGGCATGGCCTTCGCGGCCGCCTGCCTTGCGGACCCCACCGTGCTGGCCAACGACGAGATGCGCCGGCTGGCGAACCTGCCGATCGCTGCTGCGCGGGTGCCGATGGGCTGAACGCCGGTTCGCCGCGCGGCTTATTCGGCGAGAAAGTCCCGACGCGCTTCGACTGCGCTGTCCGGGTTGTCGCTGAACAGGCCGTCGACGCCGAGCGCGAAGAATTGCCGGTATTCGTCGAGCGCGCGGCCGTACAGCGTCGGTGTCAGCGGATTGGCGGCATCCCCGGTGCGCAATTCCGCCGGCAAGAAATTGTTTTCGTTGCGGAAAGTGTAGGGGTGGACGAGCAGGCCGGCGGCGTGGGCGTCGCGCACCAGAGAAGTTGCCGGCAGCGATTCGCCAGCGGCGTTGCGCGGCACGATGGCGGTTTTCGGCGGGCCGATGCCGTCGGCGTAGCCGGCAATCTCGGCGAGACCGGCCGGGCTGGCCAGTGCGGCGTAGGTGCGGCTGTCGCCCGCCGCCACGAAATCGAAGGGACGGTCGGCCGGGCCTCCGAACAGCTGCACCAGCGGCACCCGGGTGAGGCGGCGCAGCGCTTTCAGGTTGGCCACTTCGAAGGACTGCACGAACACCGGCGCATCGCTTCGATCCAGGCCATTGCGGCGCAGCAGCGCGGCCAGCGGTTCTTCCATCGACAGGCCGATGCCGTCGAAGTAGGTCGGATGCTTGGTTTCCGGGTAAATGCCGATGCTGCGGCCGGTCTCGCGGGACTTGCGGCGCTGCAGGTCGATGACTTCCTGCAGGGTCGGCACCGGATAGCGGCCGTCGTACAGCGTGTTGCGCTGGCGAAGCTGCGGAATGCGCTCGATGGCGCGCAGGGTTTTCAGTTCGGCCAGCGTGAAATCCTCGGTGAACCAGCCGCTCAGGCTGATGCCGTCGACGATCTTCGTGGTGCGGCGGCCCGCGAACTCCGGGCGGCTGGCCACGTCGGTGGTCATCGAAATCTCGTTCTCGTGACGGGCCACCAGCACGCCGTCGCGGGTCGGCACCAGATCGGGCTCGATGAAATCGGCACCGAGGTCGATCGCCAGTTCGTAGGCCGCCAGGGTGTGCTCGGGGCGATAAGCGCTGGCACCGCGATGGCCGATGACGATCGGCCGCCGCGTCTGCCGATCAGGTGCCGAATGCGGCGAATCGGCGAGCGTGGCACCGAGGCTGCAAGCGGAGAGTGCGGCCGAGGCTGCGATGACGAGGATGGATGCCGCGGTTCGCATGGCGTTCGTCGGTCCGTTGCCAGCAGCCTACTGGAGCCGGATCGGACACTCCGGCGCGAATGCCTGCTCCAGCCGCGCGCGCAGCACCGGCAGCGGGCAGGCGCCGTCGATAGCGTAGGCCTCGCAACCCGGAATCGGCAGGCGCACTTCGCCGGGCGGATGTTCGCGATCGAGAACAGCGTTTTCGCGCATCTGGACCAGCGTCTGGTAATACAGCTTCAGACGCACGTAGGTCTGCCCGTTGGCGGGATTGCGCAGGCGCTCGAAGGCGATCGTGGCCCCGGGCGGGGCGTCGTCGGGCTGGCCGGGCAGGGTCCAGTCGATGCCCAGCAGGCCGGACATGCCGGCCACATGTTGGTCGCGGCCCATGAAGATCACCAGCCGCGCCGGGTTGGCTGCGGCGGCGTCGAGTTCGGCCAGCACGGCGCGGCCGAGTGTGGTCATGTGGCGGGCTGCCAGATACGGCGGCTTGCGCAGCAGCTTCAGGAACAGGTTGCGCGGCGGACTGAGTTCGGCCAGCGCTTCCGGTGTGGTGGCGTCGCCCCAGGCGATCTCGCTGTCCGGCCGGCCGTCCATGTAGGCGAACAGGAAGTTTTCGCTGACCGTCGCTGCGCGGGTGATGCCGCCGTCGAGCTTCGGGCCGTCGGGTCCGTCGCTCAGGATATTGATCTGGCCGTCGAGCCCGCAGGGGCTGGCGCCGTCGGCACAGCCGACCAGGCTGCGCACGCGCAGGATTTCCTGCAGGCGGCGCAGCACAGGGCGGATCGACGCGGCGGCGGCGTCGAGATCGCCACCGGCGGCCTTGCGCACCGCCTTCGCCGCCAGCCCGGCCTTGATCGGGCAGGTGCCGGCACCGACCGGGTTGAACAGCAGGTCGACTGCCGTCTGCGGCGCGAACGCCGCTTTCAGGCCGCAGCCGGGTGCCAGGCCGTCGAGTAGCGCCTGCGCACTCAGCGGGATGCGCGCGGCGGCGTTGTCGGACCAGTTGACGACGCTGCCCTTCGCCGGGCAACCGTCCGCCGGCAGCAGGCCGAGATCGGCGTAATGCAGGCGATACCAGCCGCCCAGCGTCTGCAACAGCGCGCTGCCACGTTCGGTCAGAAGCCCCGGGCCGACCGGCCAGGCCGGCCACGGTCGGGTCGAGGACTTGGCGAGCTGTTCCGGGGTCTGATTCGGCGAACGGACGCCGTGGCGCATCAGCAGCACCGATTTTTCCAGCACCAGCGCGGGGGCTGGTTCCGCTTCCGAGCGTGCAGACAGCGGTAGCGCCGCCAGCAGGACCGCCAGCAGCGGCAGGACAGGGTTCAGGGACAAGGCAATTCTCGTCGGCGGGTTCTGCTTGTGGGCGCTTATCGGCGCTTGCCGGTCAGGGAACCGAGCAGGCCGCGCAGCAACTGCCGACCGACTTCCCGGCCGACCTGCGAGCCGACACTGCGCACCACGCTCTTGGCGGCGGTCTCGAACACGCCTTCGCGGCTGGATGTGCGGGGTGCAGCGGCCTTTTTCGCAACCGGCGCTGCCTGGGCGCTGCCCTGATCCCACCAGCCGCCGCCGGCTGGCGCGGCTGCTGCAGGCGGCGCTTCGGCGGCCTCGGCTGCGGCCGAGGCCCGGGCGTTGAGCTTCTCGTAGGCCGATTCGAGGTCAATGTCGGTGTCGTACTTGCTGCCGACCGGGCTGCGGCTGCGCACGGTTTTCCGCTCGTCCGGCGTGATCGCGCCGATCCGCGAACGCGGCGGCCGGATCAGGGTGCGTTCGACCACGCCGGGAATGCCGCCATCGCCGAGACAGGACACCAGCGCCTCGCCGACGCCGAGCTGCTGGATCGCTTCGGCCACGTCGAGCTTGGGATTGGAGCGGAAGGTTTCCGCCGCCGCCTTGACCGCCTTCTGGTCGCGTGGCGTGAAGGCGCGCAGCGCGTGCTGCACGCGGTTGCCGAGCTGGCCAAGCACGGTTTCCGGCAAATCCAGCGGATTCTGGGTGACGAAATACACGCCCACGCCTTTCGAGCGAATCAGGCGCACCACCTGCTCCACCTTGGTCACCAGCGCTTTCGGGGCGTCGGTGAACAGCAGATGGGCTTCGTCGAAGAAGAACACCAGCTTGGGGCGGTCCAGATCGCCGGCTTCCGGCAGGCGCTCGAACAGCTCGGAGAGCAGCCAGAGCAGGAAGGTCGAATAGAGCGCGGGCTTCTGGTAGAGCTTGTCGGCGGCGAGGATGTTGATGACGCCGCGCCCCATCATGTCCTGACGGATCAGGTCGTCCAGATCCAGCGCCGGCTCGCCAAAAAAGCTTTCCGCACCATCGGCTTCCAGCGCGATCAGGCCGCGCTGGATGGCCCCGATCGAGGCTTTCGAGATCAGGCCGTAATCCGGACCCAGCGTCTTGGCGTTCTCGGACACATGGTTGAGGGCGGCTTTCAGATCCTTGAGATCGAGCAGCAGCAGGCCCTGGTCATCGCAGAACTTGAACACCAGTTGCAGCACCGCTTCCTGCACGTCCGACAGGTTCAGCAGGCGCGACAGCAGCAAAGGCCCCAAGTCCGACACCGTGCCGCGCAGGGGATGGCCCTGCTCGCCGAACACGTCCCAGAACACCACCGGGTAGATGGTCGGTACGTAGTTCGTCAGCCCGACCATCGCCGCGCGCTCGACCAGCTTGGGCTTCGCCTCGCCGGCCATCGAAAGGCCCGACAGATCGCCCTTGATGTCGGCCGCGAACACCGGCACGCCCAGATCGGCAAAGCCTTCGCAGAGGCTTTGCAGGGTCACCGTCTTGCCGGTACCGGTCGCTCCGGCGATCAGGCCATGGCGGTTGCCGTATTTCGCGAACAGCCATTGCTGCGGGCTGTCGGGGGCAGCGCCTTTGCCGATGAGGACGTTGGATTCCATGGGTCGCGGGATTGAGCGGGAGCGGAGACCGCTAGCTTCGGCGGCGCGCGGCGCAATGACAACCCTCGGGGCGTGGCGCTTCCGGGCGGGAAACGTCAAAAGAAGGGCGCTGCGCGCAAGGCACAAAGGGAAAAGAAAGGAAAAAGAAAGGAAATCAAAAGCTTTTGTTGGAAAAAGCCAGCTCGCGCCTGGCTTTGTTTCGGCCCCATCCCGGCTTTTTCCCGAAAGTCTTTTGCCGTTGCTTTCCTTGCCGTCGCTTTTCTTTCTTTTCCCTTTGCGCCTTGCGCGCAGCGCCCTTCTTTTGATTCTGGCCGTCGCTTCTCTTAAGGGACCAAAGGTTCGACAAGCGGCGAGGCGACGTCGTCGACGAACACTTTCAGCACCTGGAAGTGGTTGGGCAGCAACAGGCCGGTGGCGAAGGCGTGGTTGGTGACCAGGGCGTTGCCGAGGCCGTCGAAGGCGAGATTGGCGGGTGAATCGAAGGGGCTGATCAGACTGAGGCCGGGATTGCCGATGCGGGCGAATTCGCTGCCATCCGGGTTCAGCACCGAAATGCCGTTCTGGCCTGGCAGCGCCAGCACCACGTAGAGCTTGCCGCTGGCGCCGAAGGCGATGCCGTCCGGCCCACCGGCGAAATAGCGATGGAATTCGACCAGATCGCTGGCTTGCGGAGCTACCACCAGCGGCAGGCTGTAAACGTGGCCGATGCCGAGGAAATCGAGCGTGACGGTGAAAAAGATGCGGCTGCGATCCGGCGAGATGCGCAGGCCGTTGACGCCGACATAGGGCGAGGCCAGCCGTGAGTCCTGGAACCAGATCTGCGGTGCGCCGCCACCGGCCGGCACCCGCCAGATGGTCGCCTGCAAGCTGTCGGTGACGTAGAGGTTACCGGCATCATCAAACGCCAGGTCGTTGGGCAGCGCCGGCAGGTTCGGGAAGCTCGGCGAGCAGGGGCCGCTGCTGAACGGCGAGCAAGGGCGCAGGTTCGGATACGGCGGCGTATAGCTGGACTGCACGGCGCTGCCGAGATCGAGCCGGAAAGTGCCGAGCTGGTTGTTCAGCACGTACAGGCGACCTGCGCCGTCGAAGGTCAGGCAGGAATTGGCGTGTTCGGCACCAAACACCTGCTCGCCCTGCGTTTCCAGGGTGCGCAAGAGGGCACCGGTGGCAACGTCGTACTCGAACACCCGCGACGGCCGGCCATTGAACACCGTGCCGAGTGTCGCCGGACCGGCGACATAGAAACGATTGCCCCGGACCGCGATGCCTTCCGGGAAACCGTTCGGAATCGGCACCTGGGCGAGCACGGAAACCTCACCGTACTCGGCCGCGGCGGCCTGAAAGGGGACGACGACTGCGCTGACCACCGCAACGGCGGCGAGCGCGAACAGCTTGAGGAAGGGGGTCATGGGCGTCGCTCCTGAGCGAAGGGTTTTCGATTGAGCCAGCCAGCCCAGTATCGGCGCGCGGCCTGCTCGCCGGGTGCTCGCGAAGTGCTCGGGTTTGCTCGCCGGCCGCTCGCCCAAAACAGTTAAACGCAAAGGCGCAAAGGAAAAGCACAAGAAAGGACGCAAAGTAAATCTACAATAACCAGCAAAAATAATTACTTGCCTGAATATCGTTACTACTATTCTTGCTTTGCGTCCTTTCTTTTTCCTTTGCGCCTTTGCGTTTAACTTTTGATGTTTTCCTGCCCGGCAGGGGGGCCACCCACCGGCCGCGGCACCAGCGTCTTCAGCATCAGCTTGAAATAGGCGCGGAAGTCTTCGCCGGCCGGGAACTGCGCCGGCGTGTCGCGATGCACCTGCTGGTTGCCGATGAAGGTGGCGTAGGCGAAGGTCGACCACAAACGGGCGTCGATCGGGCTGAGGCCGAGATCGAGGTAGCAGCGATACAGGTAGGCGAGCCGGTTCGACGACACCCGGCGCACCACTTCGCCGACCACCGGATCGTCGCTGGCCGCCGCCAGCGCCAGATACAGGCGGCCCGCCTTGTAACTGGCATTGCCCTGCTTGAACACCCGGACGATGCGCTCGTAGGGATCGCTGAGTTCGTCGACACCGGCCCGGGCGTCGACGGTTTCGTGCTTTTCCCACAGCGCCAGCGCTTCGCGGAGCAGCGCTTCGCGGCTCGGGAAATGCCAGTAGAAGCTGCCCTTGGTCACCCCCAGGCGGCGCGCCAGCGGCTCGACCGCCACCGCTTCCAGCCCGCCGAGCGCCAGCGCTTCAAGCGCTGCCTCGCCCCAGGCTTCGCGGCTCAGGCTCGATTTCGCGGCGGCGGCCGCTGCGGCCTCAGCACCCCGGGCGGCGGGAGATTGCGGCGATACGTCGATCGACATCGGCAACGGGTTCCATACGTCAAGGTATGTCGATGAATGTACGGCCCGGGTCCGGCTGCGGCAAGGCGGCGTAGCCGAATCGGCTGATCGCCGGGCGAATGCGCCTGCCGGGCGAGCGGCGCGGAAACGGTTGTCGGCGTCCGGACATTCGGCTCGATGAAGCCGTTCGGCGTCCGCCGTTGTCGGCCACCGCGCGCCTGCCTAGACTCTTGACCATGAGCCTTCGACCCCTCCTGAGTCTGCTGATCTGCCTGCCGCTGGCCGCCCCCTGCGCTGAGGTTTATAGCTGGTCGGACAGCAACGGTGTCCGCCATTTCACTCAGGAAGCACCGCCGAAGGGCGTGCAGTTCGTGAAGATTCCCGTCGAGTCGACCTCTCCGTTTTCCGGCGCGCCGGGCAGCGGCACGTCGACGCCGAAAAAGGACACCGTCCTCGGCGGCGGCCCGAAAACCCGCGAAGCGGGCCTGAAACTCAAGGCGGAAACCCTGGAACGCTGCGCCAAGGCCCGCGAACGCATCACTTATCTCGAAGAAAAGACCGCCCGCCGCCTGTTCAAGCCGGCACCTGACGGCGGCGAGCCCGCGCGCTACACCGACGAAGAGTTCAATGCCGAACTGGGCGTCGCTCGCGCGGCGGAGTCTGCCAACTGCGTGTAGGACAGGGAACAACTCGGGACATCAACTTGAATCAGGAATCACGGAAACGACGACAGCTTTCTTGATGAAAAACGAAGCTCAACCGATCCGGACTAAGCCCTTCTCCCCCCGGGAGAAGGGTTGGGATGAGGGTCTGTCAGGCAGGGAGCTCCTTCGCCTGCGAGGCCCTCACCCCCGCCCCTCTCCCGGCGGGAGAGGGGAGACCGGCCGTTTCCGGCTTGCCGAGGTTCATTGCTAATCAGGCCAGCTTTTAGTGGAAAGGCGCAAAGGCAAAAGAAAGGACGCGGAAAACCGGGAGATCAAGTCGATACTGACTTTTCTCTGCGTCCTTGCATCTGTGATCGCGGCACTTTGGTGCTGAGGATCTTCGCTGTTGACCTGCGCGCCAATTCGAACGGACGTACTTCCGCCCGCTTGCACAAGTAGGGACTGCCGCGAGTTCCGGTGATGAGTCCATCGAGGCAAGACCATCGCCGGGAATGCCGTATCAGTCCCGCCTCCATTCGCCATTGTTCTGTTGCGGCTGCGCAAAACACGCTTCGAAACTGGTGATGATTTGCAGCTGCCCGGGTGTTGGCGGTCTGGATGTGGGAACCGCTCGCAGAATGGCGGCAAGTGATTCGACCTGGGCCGCCGTGAACTTTCCTTTGGCCGGCGCCAGTATTTTCGGCACCTCGTTGTTGATGGATGGACCGTCGCGAAGCATGTGCTCGGACAAGGTCAGCATTTCCCGCGCGTAGTCCTCGGTCAGCTTCAAATCTTTGACCAGGATGCCGGCGACACGCTCCCTGTCACTGCGCAACAGCGCGCCACCCTCGCTGGCGACAGCAACCACCAGAACAGCGGCGATCTCGATGGGATGCTCGAGACTGTAGATGGGACGGGTGTTCCGTTTCCTTTCCCATTCCTTTCGCCTTGCCCACAAGAATGGATTCAGGGCATTCAGGTCGAAGCCGGAGCGTTGCAGGCTGTTGAGAGCCCACAGCAGCGCTGCAATCGCAGTGATGACGCTGATGATGATGTGCATGAAATCTCGTGGTTGCAGTGCTCAACGACGATCAGGTGGTGAAATAGAAACAATCTGCCGCGCAATAAAAAAAATTCACCTGGCAAGCATCAGAAGCGCAGCCCGTTGATTCGGCAGGCCAGCAGCAAAGAATCGGTTCAGGCAGGGCCACCGGATCGTAACCCATCAGCTCAGCACCACTTCATAACGCGTACTACGCCCACCCGCGCCCGGATCGCGACGAATCAAACCCAGCTGTTCGAGCTGCGCCAGGTCGCGCGAAGCAGTGACGGCGGATGGGCATTGCGTCAGCTGGGAGTAGAGCCGATTGGTCAGCCAGCCGCCGTCCAGCGGGTCGCTGGACAGCACACTGTCCAAGGCCTTGCGCTGGCGGTCGTTGAGCGGGGTGCCGCGATGGCGGACCCAGAACCAGGCGATCTGCATCATGCGGTCGATGCAGCGCAGCGCCTCGGTATCCGCTTCGATCATGCAGGCGGCGACGAACAGCAGCCAGGGCGTGATGTCAGGCGATTCGCCGCGTCGGGCCGCTTCGAGCTGGTCCTGATAGTCCCGCTGGCGTCGGAGAAAAACCGGCGACAGGGCCTGGATGCGCGCGATCCGGCCCTCCGCAGGCGTCGCCTGCCCGACGATCAACGCCTGTTCTCCAAGCGCGCGGCCGATGCGGCCATTGCCGTCCTCGAAGGGGCGCTGCGTTTCGAACCAGAGCTGGGCGATGCCGCAGCGCAAGGGGGCGTCGAGACCGCTTTTGGAGGCATGGCCGGTGCCGTTGAACCAGTGCAGGAACGGCCCGATCCCGGCCTCCGGCCACGCACGCGAAGGCACCCCGGTGTCGGACGGAAACAGGCCTTGGTGCCAGACACGGAGCCGCGTTTCGCTCATCAGACCCGGGTTGCCGCTGGCATCGGCCAGCAGGTCGATCAGGCCGTGCAGCGCAGCGCCGGCCGATTCCTCGTCAGGCGCGGTGGCGGCGCGGCCCGCTCGCAGGCGCTTGAGCGCCAGCATCCGGGCCTCGCGGCTGTCGATCACCACGCCGTCGAGCGCGGCCGTCGACACCGCTTCGCGGCAGCAAAGCTCGGCTTCCAGTTGCTGGCGATACTCGTCGCTGAGCGCCGCCACTCGCGCCAGCAGCACTGCCCCGGCGGTGCCGACAGCCCGCAGCGCCGGCTCCAGTTCGCTGTACGACCAGCGCCATGCCGGCCCGGCGATGCCCGGCGGGGCAAGGCTATGCCAGAGGTGTTCTGCAGCGGCGGCATCCATGACGGCCTCGACGAATCGCGCGAAAAACGCCGCCGATCATATCGTCGCGTGAGCCGCTCGGGCCGGGTTTTCGGTCGGCCTGCGGTTCAGCGATAGCGGCTCAGCAAGGCGCCACCTGCGGTGACAACACGCTCGCCGTCGTTCAGCACGCTCGCGGCAGCGACCGCGCCCTGGGCGTCGCAAGCGATGACCCGGCGCGCCTCGTAACGCTCGGCAGCGCGTTGCAGCCAGATTTCGCCACCGCCGTCGGCGCGGCGCACGCAAGCCCCGGCCGGCAACCGGACCTGCGCGGTGCCCGGCCTGATCGCGACCCGAAGCGGCGTCAATTGGCCGACATGCAGGCGGTCATGTCCGGCCGCCAGGTCGAAGCGCAGTCGCCAGCCGCTGCCATCGGCCAGCGGTTCTTCGCTGCGCAGCCGCAGCGGGCTGCCATCGGCCAGCGTCGCCGAAACGATTCCCGCGCCGAGACCGGCCTGCTGGTGGAGGGCGACGAGTTGCAGCGCGCCAGCATCCGAAAGCTGCACGACGATGGCACCGGCGTCGACCGTGCTGCCCGGTGCCGCCGCCACCGCCATCACCCGGCCGGCGTGCGCCGCGCGCAGGGCGATGCGGTCATCGAGGCTTTGCGCCAGCAGTTCGCGATTGCGGCGCAGGGCATCGCGTTCGGCCAGGTATTTCTCGGCCCAGATGTTGCCGCTGGCAACGCCGCCGTTGTCGCTGTTGACCGCGCTCTGAAGTTGCTGGCGTTCGACGTTGATATCGACGATCGCCAGTTCCGCATCCATCCGGGCCAGCCGGGCGCGGCGCTCGGTGCGTTCCTGCTGGCTGAGCAGCGGATGCAGCCAGGCCAGCACCTGTCCGGCGGCGACCGGCTGGCCCGGCAGTCGCCAGCCGCCGGCCGGCGCGGCGAGCCGGCCACGCTCGCTGGCAATGACTGACAGCGCGGCTTCCGGCTGCGCCTGCACTGCGGCGATCAGCGTTTGCACGGCCTGCGGCTGCTTGGCAGCCGACCAGGCTTCGCTGCGCAGTTTCAGCAGCGCCTGCATTGCGGTGCTGACCCGCAGGCTGCCGTCGGACAAACGCAGCGGCCGTTCCAGCGCGACGCGGGTGCTGGTGGATGGATCGGCGGCGGATGGATCGGCGTGTACTTCGCCGTCGTGGGCGCTCGCGCAGAGGCCGCAGCCGAGCAGCGCGACTGCCAGCAGGCGCGTCACGGCCATTGCAGGCGCAGCCGCTGATTGACCACCAGCCCCTCGGCCGGTGAAGCCGGCGCGTAGAGCGCGACATGGGCGCGCTGTGCGGCATCGAAGCCGCCGCCGATACGGCGCAGCGGCAGGCGTCGGCCGTCATCGAGCACGGCGATGGCGGTCGCCGGTGCCACAAAGCCATCGTCGATCGCTTTCAGTTCGATGACGGCGTGGCCGCCGTCGGTCTCGATGGTGAACAGGGCTTCACCGGCGGCGAGCTGGCGGTTGCGGCCGGCTTCGCTGCGCAGCACCCGGCCGCCGTGGCTGGCGATGATCGCAACACTGCCGTCGAGGCTTGATTCAAGCTGCGCGCGGCGGATTTTCGCGGCCTTGTAGTCGGTGAGGATCTGCAGGGTCTGGGTCGGCAGACTGATGTCGAAGTGCGGGGCTTCGGTGATGCCGTAGCGGTCGACTTGCAGCGCGCCGATGGCGGTGTCGCGCCGGGCATCGACGAGCTGCGCTTCGATGTTGCGGCGCAGCCGTTGCGGGACGGCCGGTCGCACGTGACCGAGCACCTGCCCGGCGCGCACCGGCTGTCCGGGGCGGACGAAACCGCCGGCTGGCGCCAGCAGTGCGCCGGCTTCGGGGGCCGCCACGACCACGCTGTGGCGCGCATCGCTGACCACGCGGGCAGGCCAGCGCGCGGTCGTCGGGGCCGGGTCGGCACCGCTGACCAGCGGCAGCAGCAAGGCCAGCAGCCGCCAGCGCCGGGCGATGCTCATGGCGATCAGGAACCGCCGTCCGGCGCGAGCAGCCGGGCAATCGGCTCGATGCCCTTGACCTGGGTGATCTGCAGCGGCGTCCAGCCGGCCTTCGAGGCGATGCTGCGGTCGGCCCCGCGTGCCAGCAGCAGGCGCACCTGCGCTTCGTGGCCGGTGGCGGCGGCGAAGTACAGCGCGGTGATGCCGCGATCGTTCCGGGCGTTGACCGCAGCACCGGCGTCGAGCAGGGCGGTCATGACCTCGGTCTCGGTGGAGAAGAAGGTGGCGAAGTGCAAGGGCGTCCAGCCGGCCTTGTCGACATCGTCGACGCGCGCGCCGCGCTTCAGCAGTTCGGCCACGCCGGCCACGGCGTTCTGGCTGACGGCGGCGATCAACGGCGTCTGGTCCAGGCTGTCGCGGCCGTTGACGTCGACCCCGGCGTCGAGCATCCGCTTCAGGGCGGGAAGATCGCCGATGCGTGCGAAATGCGTGGTCAGGCCGATCCGGTCCTCGGCGGACAGGCTGGCCGGGTCGAGCGTCGACAGGGTCGGCGGCACCGCTTTCGACGGATCGGCGGCCGCCGTCGAAACCTCCGGCTTTGCGGCCTGCTGGGCGCAGGCGGACAGCAGCACGGCGGCAGTCAGCAGGGCTGCCGCGTGATGGACGATAGGGGCGGTCATGGCGCGCTCCGGGTCTTGCCGGTTGCGGCCGGTGCCGCCGCCAGACCCGGGCCGGCGATCTTCGCCTTCGCGGTCAGGCTTTCGGTCAGGCCTTCCAGACGCGCCTGGGCCGCGCGCTGGCGCAGCGCCTGCTTGATCGGCTCGTCGAGCTGCTCCCATTTCCGGGCGTTGGCCACCGGGCGCGGGCCGTCTTCGAGCTTGATCAGATGCCAGCCGAAGCGGCTGCGCACCGGAAGTTTGGTCGTTTCGCCTTTCTTGAGGCCTTGCACGGCCTTGGCGAAGTTGGCGTCGATGAAGATGTCCGGGCGGAACCAGCCGAGGTCGCCGCCGGTGTTCTGACCGCCCGGATCGAGCGTTTCGACCTTGGCGACGGCAACAAAATCCTCGCCCCTGGCCAGCCGGGCCGCGATGGCCTCGGCCTTCGGCAGCGCGTTCACCAGGATGTGGCGAACCTTGTATTCGCTGAGCTTGCCGCCGGCCACCGAGAAGTCGTAGGCGGTTTTCAGTGTGTCATCGGTGACCGGATGCTTGACGAAGTAATCCTCCAGATAGGCGCGCGACAGGATGGCGCGCTGCTGGAACGCGATCTGGTCGGCGATGACGGCCTTTTTGTCGAGCCCTTCCTTCAACGCGGCCTGGGCCAGCACTTCCTGGGTGATCAGCTCGGCACGCGCCGCCGCCTGGGCTTCGGGACCGGGCGACTGCCGGTCTTCGGTGAAATTGGCACCCATCAGGGTGATGTGGTTGCGGCTGATCGGCCGGCCGTTGACGGTGAGATCGACGGCAAGGCCTTCATCGGCGGTCGAGGCCGGCTTGGCTTGTGCCAGAGCGGTGCCGGCGAAGACCAGGAGGCCGGCGACGATCAGGCTGGGGGTGATGCGGGAAATCGGGAACTGCGACATCGGGTTTGCTCCATGACGATCAGTAGAAAAAGCCCTCCCCCGCATGCGGGGGAGGGTTTGGGTGGGGGCGGTTGAACAGTGCGCTGCCGTCAAACGCCCCCATCCCAGCCTTCCCCCGCAAGCGGGGGAAGGAGCAAAGCGGCCTTCCCCTGCCATCAGCGGAAGGAGACCCGCAACATCAGTTACCGCGCGCCATCCACATCCAGCGGTGCGGCTGGGTAGTAGCCCGGACCGAACAGTGCGGCGCCGTCACGCTCGAACACGGCGGCATGCGGCTTGGCACCGCCCTTGACACCACGGGCACCCGGCCACAGCCAGGCGTCGCGTGCAGCGGAGTCGAAGTCGATGCACGGCGTGCCCAGCAGTTCGTCGGTGAAGCTGGTGTCGAGCACGGTGGCACCGGTGCGGCGGTCGTACTTGGCCAGACAGATGGTGCGATCGCCGTCCGAACCCGTGCCGGCACCCGGAATGTGGTTCAGTTCGACGAAATACTGGATGAAGGCGTAACGCTGCACGCCCTGCGCAGCGGCGCCGCCGACCACGGCGTCACGCGGCACGCCGAGGCCGGAACCGTTGTCCTTCGGGCTCAGATCGAGATAACCGCCCTCGTTGGTCGGCGTCGCCTGGTAGCCCACGCGGTCGATGGTGGTGAAGTGCGGACCGCCGTGGGTGTACAGGTTCTGCAGGCTGTTGAGGTTGCCGCTGCCGGGACCGCCGCCGGTGCCCGAAGGCTCGCCGCCGGTCTTGGTGGCGTTGAGCAGGATGCCGCCGGGATTGACGGCGGTGACTTCCTCGATCACCTGCGCAAAGCGCGGATAGCCGGTGCCCAGCTGCGAGACGTTGGACGACAGCGTGGTCTGACCGCCGACGCCGGTAGGGCCATCCTCGAACTGACCGACCACGCCGCGCACGCGCGGGCAGTCATCGGCTTCGTTGTTGTGCTTCAGGATGTTGAACTTGCCCGAGATGCCACCGGACTGATCGGCGCGCTGCGCCCATTCACCGAGCGAACTTCTCGAAGGCCGGGCGCGATCCGGCGGCGGGAAATCGCAGGCAATCGCGGTTTCCGGCGTGCTGGCGCGGCCCTTGGCGATCAGCGGACGGATGTCCAGGGTCAGCACCCGGCGGCTGTGCTCGCGCGGATAGTCGCGATCGAACTCGGCAGCACCGACCGGGTCGATGGCGCCGGGGCTTTCGATGCCGGCGATCGGCTGGATCAGGAAGCGGTCGTCGTCAGCGATGCTGAAGTACGACACGCCCGGGCAGGGACCGACGTCATAGACCGCGCGCCAGTACGGGCCGCGACCGCCGAAGACATTGGTCTGGTTGCCGGAAATGCGGATGTCCGGGCTGTAGAACAAGGTGCCGCCGCACATGGCGCCGGTGAAGGCACCGTCATGCGGCACGTAGTCGGCATCGCCGGGTTGGCAGTCGTCGACATCCACCGGCGAAGCGGCGTTGGCCACCAGCCCGGCCGGGGTGATCGCCGCGTCGTAGCTGGCATCGCCGTTGTCGACCCAGCCCTTCTGGTTGACGCAGTGATGGGACTGATGCGGCAGGCCGAACGGCATCAGGCCTTCGTTTTCCTCGTGGAACAGCACGAATTCCTCGCGCGGACCGTCCGGCACCGCCGAAACCGAGCGGACATACGGGTTCGAGGCGTAGACGTTGGCCGGCTTCAGCGAATCGCGGGTGGCACCGCGGTTGTACTCGAAGCTGGTCTCGAAGACGCGCACCGAGCTGCCGAAGGTCGAACCGCAAACCCCGAACGGACCCGCCGGCCGATCGCCGTTCGGACCGCCCTGGTTGCAGATGCCTCTGAGCGCGCCGTTGATCGCGGCAAGGCCGATCGAGGCCGCCACCGCGTAGTCGGACGACACCAGATACTTGCCGTCATAGGTCAGCGCCATGCCGTGCGGCAGCGCTTCGATACCGACATCGTCGTTGCCCAGATAGAACGCACCCTGGTTGGCGCGACGCGACGGACGCAGGTCCGGGTAACTGGTGTAGTTGGTCGGATTGCGGGTCTGGTTGGCGCGCACGGCGGCACCGTATTCGGTGATGCCGGCGTGGCCGAGCAGGTTCGAGTCATCGGTGATCAGGCCCGGAATGTTGCCGATCAGGCCGCCGACCTGTACCGATTCCAGCAGCGGCAACACCGCCGGTGCCGTGGCCAGACAGACGCCGAGCGCAGTCGGTGCCACGCGATCCGGTTCGATTTCGGTGACCGAGCCGCCCGGCCCGTACACGTAGTTCGACATGTAGGTGTAGAGGATCTTGTGGTTGCCGCCGGTCGACGGCATGACCACGAAATCGTCGGTCAGCGAGGAGCGCCGCACCTGGGTGCCGCAGACCGCCAGATCCGCCTTGCCGATCGAGCGCACCGAGGTGATGTCGAAGCGGAACACGTTCTTGGAGATCACGCCGCCGGCAAACTGGTACTTGCGGCCGCGCTGCAGGCCGTCGCCGCCACCGGAAATGTAGGAGGTGTAGCTAAGCATGTGGTGCGGATCGTTGTGCGAATCCGAGGCCGCACCCGAGGTCGCCACCGGCAGCACGTTGGACAGCAGCACCTTCGGCAGCTCGGCGGTCCAGATCACGTTGCCGTAGGTGGTCGAGTTCGGCTCGGCGTCGACCACGGCGAGGAAATCCTGCGCCGTCTGCGGGTTGCAGACCGGAGTGGCGCAGCCGTCCGACGTCCAGATCAGCAGCACCGAGCCATTGCTGATCGGCTGGTTCGTGTACTTGTTGACGGCGGCCGGCGCGCCGGCTGCCGGCGTCTGGTTGCGCGGCAGTTGCAGCAGGTTGCGGACCGGGCCGCTGTCGGCGGCTGGGGTCTGCGTGCCCGCACCCAGCAGGCGCTGCACGAGCTGTGCTTCCGCTTGCAGTGGCGCGCCGGCAGCGACGACGGCGGCTGCCATCGCGACTGCCGTGGCAAGGCCACCGAGCCTGCGCCGGTGTCGATGATTCTGCTTCATGTGTACCTCTCCCATGTCGGTCTGATCACTCGGAAAATCTTGATTTCGAGGGTTTGCCTGGCCGGATCGAGATTCCATTTGCTTATGCCGGAAATGGAACAAGAACCCGCTTCAGTGCTCGCATATCCTAGAGAGACAAGCGTGCATCCCGAGCGCTTCCGAATAGATCATTTTTGCCGGTGTCCCGAAATAAGATGCTAAAGATCAGTGGTTTACGGATTGATTCCGAAAATCTCCGGGATATTCCGGAATAAACAAATGACTTTCACCGAGCGTCTGCCGCCGATCGCCGAAAAGGTTCTTTGTTTATCGAAGAAAGTGCTCGATCCACGGCTTCAGTCCAGCGCTTTCGTTTGAATGGCGGCGACGGCCGCCCTGCCGTGACGCAGGAACAGCAGCGGCGTCAGGAAGCTGTCGAGCAGGGTCGACGACAGCAGCCCGCCGAAGATCACCAGCGCCACCGGATGGAGGATTTCCTTGCCCGGCGCGTCGCCATCGAGCATCAGCGGCAGCAGCGACAGGGCGGCGATCAGGGCGGTCATCAGCACCGGCGTCAGGCGTTCCGCCGAACCGCGCAGCACCAGGGCAGTGCCGAACACTTCGCCCTCGTCGCGAGCCAGCGCCAGGTAATGGCTGATCTTGAGGATGCCGTTGCGCGCCGCGATGCCGGCCAGGGTCACGAAGCCGACCAGGCTGGCCACCGACAGCGGCGTGCCGCTCAAAGCCAGCATCGCCACGCCGCCGACAAGCGCCAGCGGCACATTGGCGAGCACGATCAGGGTGAGCGCCAGCGAGCGATAGCGCGCCTGCAAGAGCGCCGCCATCAGCAGCAGGGACAAGGCCGCCAGCGGCAGCAGGCGCTGCCGTGCTTCGCCGGCCGACGCCGTCTGCCCTTCGAGGGCGATGGCATAGCCGGCCGGCAGCTTCATCGCCGCCAGTTGCCGGCTTGCCGCCAGTGCCGCCGCCTCGAAGCCGTGATCGGCGGGAAAGGCGGTCACCGCGATCCGCCTTTGCAGGTGTTCGCGCAGGATCTGGTTGGCCGCGCTGCCCGGCGTGATGTCGGCGATCCAGGCCAGCGGCACCGGCCCGCCGATGCCGTCGATCAGCAGCGCGCCCAGCGCTTCCGGCTGGCGCGCCGCTTCGTTCAAGCGCAGCACCAGCGGATAGCGGCTTTCGCCGTCGACGATCTGCGCCAGCACCTCGCCGCCCAGCAGCCGCGCGATCGCCGCCTGCGCGCGCGCCGGCGCGATGCCGGCATCGGCAGCGGCGCGGGCGTCGACGCGGATGTCGACCTGTGCGGTGTCGATCTGCGCTTCGACCCGGACATCGGTCAGCCCCGGCAGCGCCGCCAGCGCTGCCCGGACCTGCTCGGCGAGTTGCCGCAGCACGGCGAACTCCTGCCCGCTGACCTTGACCACCAGCGGCGCGCGGACGCCGGACAGCAGATGATCCAGCCGGTGCGAGATCGGCTGGCCGATCGAAACGGCCGCCGGCAGCAGCGACAGCCGGGCGCGAATGTCGGCGGCCACCGCGCGGCGCGGGCGGCCGTGGTCGCGCAGGCGGACGTCGAGTTCCGAGTAATGCACGCCTTCGGCATGCTCGTCGGCCTCGGCGCGGCCGGTGCGGCGGCCGACGGCGGCCACTTCCGGCAGCTCAAGAATCAGATTTTCGGCGATCCGGCCCAGGCGGTCGGATTCGCCGAGCGCGATGCCGGGCGCGGCGACCAGATTGATGGTCAGGCTGCCCTCGTTGAACGGCGGCAGGAAGGCGCGCGGCAGCCCGGCGGCGAGCACGGCGCTGACCAGCACCAGCAGGCCGCTGGCGATCAGCACGGCGCGGCCGTGTGCAAGCACCCATTCGAGCCGGCGTCGATAGCCGGCTTTCAGGATTGCGAGCCAGCGCGGCTCGATCGGCCGCCGGGCCTCATCGCCAAAGGCCAGCGCGCACAGCACCGGCGTCACCGTGATCGCCACCACCAGGCTGGCCAGAATCGCGGCGACATAAGCGATGCCGAGCGGCGCGAACAGCCGCCCTTCGACGCCGCCGAGCGCGAACAGCGGCACGAACACCAGCACGATCAGAAGGGTGGCGTAGAGGATGCCGGCGCGCACTTCGAGCGTGGCGCGGCCCACCGCGACCAGCAGCGCCGCCGCGCCGAGCCGCTGGCCGCGCAGCCGGCGGACCACGTTTTCGATGCCCACCACGGCATCGTCGACCAGTTCGCCGATGGCGATCGCCAGCCCGCCGAGGGTCATCGTGTTGATCGACAGATCCAGCGCCTGCAAGGCCAGCACGGCGGCCAGCACCGACAGCGGAATCGCGGTCAGGGCGATCAGGGTGGCGCGGCCGCTGAGCAGGAACGCCAGCAGGATGACCGCGACGATCAGGGCTCCGTCGCGCAGCGCATCGAGGACATTGCCGATCGAGTGTTCGATGAAATCGGCCTGCCGGAACACGGTCAGCCGCGTTGCCCCGGCCGGCAGGCGGGCATCGAGCGCGGTGAGCCGCGCTTCCAGCTGCGTGGTCAGCGCCAGGGTGTCGACGCCGGGCGCTTTCTGGATCGCCAGAATCACCGCCGGATGGCCGTTGGCTCCGGCACTGCCGCGCGGGTAGCGATGCCCCAGGGCCAGTTCGGCCACCTGGGCGACGCGGATGATCGCCTCACCCCGGCGCGCGATGGCCACTTGCCCGAGCGCCTGGAAATCGAACGGCAGCGCCAGGCTGCGCACCGCCACTTCTGCACCGTGGGACTCGAGCAGCGCCGCCCCGAGGTTCTGGCCGTGCCCGCGCAGCGCGCTTTCGAGTTCATCGACGGTGACGCCGTGCTGGCGCAGGCGCTGCTGATCCGGCTGCACTTCGTACTGGCGCAACTCGCCGCCGATGGCCAGCACCTGCGCCACGCCGGGCACGGCCAGCAAGGCCGGCCGCAAGGTCCATTCGGCGTGATCGCGCAGGCGCTCGGGTGAAACGCCGTCGCCTTGCAGGGCCACCAGCAGGATTTCGCCCATCAGCGAGGTCGGCGGACCGATGCGCGGTGCCAGCCCCGCGGGCAACTGGCTGCGCACCACGTCGAGCCGTTCGGCAACGAGCTGACGGCTGCGATAGCTGTCGGCCGACCAGTCGAACTCGACGTAGACGATGGCGAGGCCGGGGCTCGACACCGAGCGCAGCCGGGTCACGCCCGGCAGGCCGCTGAGGGCGACTTCCAGCGTGTAGGCGATCCGGGTCTCGACCTCCTCGGTCGCCATGCCGGCGGCTTCGACCTGCACGGCAACGGTCGGCCGCGTCAGGTCGGGCAGCACGTCCACCGGCAGCCGTGGTACCTGCTGCAAGCCGATGGCGGCCAGCGCCAGCGCCGGCAGCAATACCAGCGCGCGGTGGCCGAGGCTCAGGCGCAGGAGGGTCGCGAACATCGGCGCTTCAGTGGCGGCGGCGCGCGGCCGGATCGGCGTAGCGCCGGTCGGCGACGAACGCGGCATCGTCGAGGCTGCGCAGGAAGGCCAGTAGGGCCCGCCGTTCGTCGCTGCCGAATTGCAGGCGCTCGCGGTAGTGGTCGAGCACCTGTTCGAGAGTGTCGAAACGGCCGTCGTGCATGTACGGCGGGGTCAGGCCGATGTTGCGCAGGCTCGGCGTGCGGAACTGGTCGCGGTCCTGTTCCCGGCCGGTGACGGTGGCGCGGCCGGCATCGCGGCCGGACGGCGTCAGGCCATTGCTGCGGAACTGGAAATCGCTGAGCAGCGGCTCGACATGGCAGCCGTTGCAAAGTGCACGAAAGCGATCCAGCCCCTGTTGTTCGAGTGGCGACAGCGCCTGTTGATCGCCATTGAGGTAACGGTCGTAGCGGCTGTTCGCGGACACCAGGCTGCCGGTGAACTGGGCCAGCGCGCGCAGCAGGCGCTGGCTGTCGATGCCGGGTTTGCCGAAGGCGGCGGCGAAGGCCTGCCGGTAATCGGGATCGGCGCGCAGCCGCGCCAGCAGGCCGGGCAGATCCTGATCCATCTCGACCGGGTTGGCGATCGGCGCCAGCGCCTGCACTTCCAGATGATGGGCCGCGCCGTCCCACATGAGCGTTGGCAGCCAGGCGAGATTGAACAGCCCCGGTGCGTTGCGCGTGCCGTTGCGGCTGCCGATACCGTGGCTGACCGGGTGGTCGTAGTGCGCGAACGCGGCGAATTGCTGGTGGCAACTGGCGCAGGAAATGCTGCCGTCGCGCGACAGCGCCGGGTCGTGGAACAGCCGGCGGCCGAGGGCAAAACCGGCGCGGCTGATGGGGTTGTCACGGAAATCGTAGGCCGGCTGCGGCCAGCCGGGCGGAATCCTCAGTGTCGGCGTGCGCGCCAGCAGCAGCGCATCGGCAATCAGAGCGACGCCGCCCCGCGCCTGCAAGGCCAGCGCGCCGAACAGCGCCAGCAGCAGCGCCGCCAGCACCTGAACCCGGCCGCCGCAGCGCCGCCATGCCCGCACGGCCTTCATGGCGCCGGATTCGCGGCCGGCTCGTGGTGAAGATGATCGAGCCGCAGCAGCGCCACCAGCCGATCCGCCAGCGGCAGGCCGTCCTGCGCCTGCATCACCTGTGACTGGCCCGCGAACGAAAAGGGCGGCTCGCCGCCGAAAAAGGCGGCGAGGTCGGCGTGCAGGTGGACGATCGGCTGGAGATCCGCGCTGACTCGCAACGGCTTCGCGGCGAACGGCAGGAACAGGCTGCGCTGCACGCCGTCGCCGCCCAGATGCAGGCTGACCGCGTGATCCGGCGCTGTCGAAGCTTGAGAAACGCCTTCGAGCTTGAAATGGATGTAGCCGGTCGCCCAGGTCCAGAACAGGCCGCGCGCCGGGTCGAGCACGCCGGTCTGGGCGCCGCCGGCATTGCGCGCGGCGTCGACGCCGATGGTGAATTCGATGCCGGCGTAGTCGCCGGCCGGAACCGGCGGCAAGTGGAAGCGGCCGCTGTCAGGCTTGGCCAGATCGAACAGGTAGTAGCCGGCATCGGACTGCGCATCGTCCGGCAGCTCGACCCAGCTGCCATCGGCGCGCAGCAGGCGCGGCCGCGACAGGTAGAACTGCCAGCGCCGAACCGTGAAGTCCTCGCCGGCCGCCGTGCGGATGCTGTCGCCGATGGCCAGCGGCTGCGCGCCGGCCACGGCGGTAATCTCGACCCGGATCGGAGCCACCGGCGGCGGCTGGGCAGTGCAGCCGGCGAGCAGGACAGCGAGCAACGCGGCGGCACCACGCGCAAACCGGAACAGGGACATGAGGCGCGACTTCTGGATCGGGAAAGTCGGAATGCTATCGAATAAGAAAAATGCAAATTAGACGATTTAATGCTTAAAGAAGATCGCTTGCAGTGGAAATCCGGGCTGGCGCGACGCAGCCACTTGCGTGATCGAAGCCTACTAATGA
The DNA here is from genome assembly GCA_021732745.1 of Nevskia sp. Classification (GTDB taxonomy): domain Bacteria; phylum Pseudomonadota; class Gammaproteobacteria; order Nevskiales; family Nevskiaceae; genus Nevskia. Next base: position 224,542 of record JAKFUK010000005.1, read on the forward strand.
TAATCATTCGCAAGAAAGACCTTCCGGACGCTCCCGCACCATGCCCGCATTCGACCGCGACACCGCCAAGCTCGACCGTGCCGTCGCCGACAGCGTCCGCGTGCCCGCCGCCGCTGACGCCACCAGCACCGGCGATGAACTGGACAGCCAGCGCCTGTTCGCCGGCAGCCGGCGGCGAGTGATCGTTCATCAAGGCGAGCGCTACTGCCTGCAAGTCACCCGCGCCGGCAAGCTGCTGCTGACCAAGTGATCGCGGCGGGCTGACCCGGGCGGTCGTCACCGCTACCGCGGCCGACCGGAACATTGTCTAATCCGGGAGGCCCGATTCCCGGGCGTCGCCGGCTCGAAAAGCATGCTGCTGCGGGTTCCCGAAGTGTTGTCGGCGCCGGCGGTGGCGCGTGTCCGGTCGCTGATCGAATCGGCCGACTGGAGTGAAATGCGTGCCCATGGTGCGGTGGCTGGCCAGCCGCTGGCGCCGGTGCGCGGCAATCGCCAGTTGCCGGAAGACGGCAAGGCGGCGCGGGCCGCGTCGGCGCTGGTGATCGAAGCGCTGAGCCTGAGCCCGCTGTTCTTCACCGGCGCGCTGCCCAAAAAGATTTTCCCGCCGCAGTTCAATCGCCACGACACCATCGCCAGCCATCCTGGTGCCAGCATCGAAAGCGCGATGCGCCTGTACGCGGCCACCGGCACCCAGGTTCGCGTCGACATCGCCGCCACCCTGTTTCTGAGCGATCCGCGCGAATACGAAGGCGGCGAGCTGGTGCTCGAAGATCATCTCGGCAGTCATACGGTGAAGCCGCGCGCCGGAGATGCCGTGCTCTATCCGGCGTCGACGCTCACCCGTGTCCAGCCGGTCACCCGGGGCCTGCGCCTGAGCGCGATCTTCTGGGTCGAAAGCATGGTGCGCGAAGACGAACGCCGCCGCCTGCTCTACGAAATGGACACCGCGATCACCGCCCTGCGCGCACGCGGCGGTGACAGCGACGAGCTGGCGCGCCTGTCCGGCTGCTATCACAACCTCACGCGGATGTGGGCAACCACATGAGCGACGCCGGCTGGACGCTGCATCCGCGTCTTGCCGCCGACAGCGTCACCATCGGCGACCTCCCGCTGTCCCGCCTGCTGCTGGCCAACGATGCCCGCTATCCCTGGACCATCCTGGTGCCGCGCCGCGTCGGCATCCGCGAAATCCACGCGCTGAGCGAGGCCGATCAGCTTCTGTTGCTGCGCGAGTCGATGCGGCTGTCGAAAGTCTTGATGGAAGTGTTCACGCCGACCAAGCTGAACATCGCCGCACTTGGCAATGTGGTGCCACAGCTGCACGTCCACCACATCGCCCGCTACGACACCGATCCGGCCTGGCCGGCGCCGGTCTGGGGCCGGCTGCCGGCGCTGGACTACGAGCCGGCTGTTCGCGATGCCACCATCGAGCGGCTGCGAGCGGCGGTTGGCCTAGGGTCAGCTTGAACTGAATATCGCGTCGACGATGAACGGCTTTTTAGCGCAGAGGCGCGAAGGCAACAGAAAGGACGCGGAAAAGCACGAAGCCCTGATGGACGCTGATGCTTTGTGTCTTTTCTGCGTCCTTTCTTTTATCTCCGCGCCTCCGCGCTAAAGATTTTCGCTGCCGAGCTATCAATACGCCACAGTATGGAAATCGCGACCGAGGTTGTAGACTCGCGCCAACGCACCGCAAGAGTGCGTTCCAAGGGGGTCACGATGAACCAGAAACTGCGTGCGGCGGCCCTGTTTGCGGTCTGCCTGACGGCCTTGCCCGCTGGCTACGCGGCGGCACCCGCGACCGGGCTTTATCCGGTGCCCGAGACGCCATACGGCATGACGGTGCGCTCGGTGTCGCTGGACGACCTCGCCAAGCGCGACATCCTGCCGCTCGGCACGTACAAGGGCACACCGCAGCTCAACGCGAAGCGCGCCTGGTACGACGCCAACTTCTACGCGACCCTCGCTGCCCGCAAGGTCTGGCCGGACGGTGCCCAGCACTACACGCACGACTGGCAGGGCCCGATCACCTGGACCTTCGCGCCGATCCCCCAGGCCCCGCCGCCGCCCTGTGATCAGCCGCAGCCCACGGGTTATGACGCCGAAAGCTGCCGCTACGTGAACCAGCTGTTCAAAGACGTGGCCGCGACCGATCCTGCGAAGGCGAAAGCGCTGCGAGATCAGGCAAGACGCGGCCGCGACGTCTGGTTCAAGGGCACTTTCGGCAACCAGGACGAGATCTACCTGCATTTCGCGCGCACGGTGCCGAATGGCATCGCCGACATCTGGTACCCGTGGCTCGACACCCGCGAACGCGCCAAGCGCTTCGAGAAATACGGCCTGATCAACGACCCGGACTGTACTGAAGGCGATGCCAGTACCTACTGGTGGGACAAGTGCCCGGACGCGCATTCCAGTGGCGTGCTCGGCTACCGCAAGTACACCGCCGACCCGACCAAGGACGTCAACGGCAAGGTCGTGTTCGATCCGCTGAAGTCGCCCTACCAGCCGGATGAACTGAAAAAGAACCTGCGCTATGTGATCGGCCATCCCTGCGTGCAATGCCATGTCGGCTTCGATCCAACACGGCCGCCGGCCAATCCGAACCTGCCGAAGTGGGAAAACCTGTCGGCGACCATCGGCAACCAGCACATCAACCAGCCGACCATGTTCTTCCAGGGCGCACCTGAAGATTCGCTGGCCCGCATCGCGCTGCAGGCCGGCCGCAACGGCACCATCGACACCAGCCTGGTCGCCAACGATTTCCAGAACAATCCGGGCACCCAGAACAACATCATGGATTTCCAGAATCGTCGGGTCTTCACGAACACGATCAAGGATCCGATCACCGGTGTGCTGGCCAAGGGCCGCACCCAACATGTGCTGAAAGGCGGGGAGGATTCGGTCGGCGATCATCTGGCGCTGATCCGCGTCTACGTCAACATCGGCATGTGCACCGAGGAATGCTGGGCGCCGAATTTCCCGTCGCCGGGCAGCTTCTTTGGCGATTCCGCGAAGCAGAAGCCCTTCCGCATCGCCCAGTGCGCCCGCGACTGCGAGCCCTGGAACTACGCCGACGCCAAGATGGACGACCTCGCCGCCTTCCTGATCACCGGCGGGCCGAACTACCTGCCGGCGGCGAAGGACGTCGACGGCAAGAGCGGGCTGGACTACATCGACCTGTCGAAAGTCCCGCAAGGCCGGAAAGTCTTCGCCCGCGAATGCGCGAGCTGCCACTCCACACTCGTGGCCCCAGAAAACGTCCGCGCTGACAAGGCCCTGCTGGAGCGCTATTACGACGGCCATGTGTTCGGCTCGGAGTCTTACTGGCAGTACGAGTTCACCGAAGCCGAACGGAGCAGCCCGCTGTTCATCGCCAAGCATTTGTCGAAAGACGCGGCGGGCAAGTTGCGCCCGACGCAGTTCGCGAAGGACGAGGTGTTCGGCCAGGACTGGCTCGGCAACGACGAGCCGACCCCGTTCAACATCATCGGCACCAACATGTGCCGCGCCCTGCACGACAACCACAACGCCGGCCATATCTGGGAGGAGTTTTCGAGCGAGGAATACAAGGCCCGGCCGTCACCGGGCAGCGTGCCGGAAGTGCTCAACCGCATGCTGCCGGGCCTGGGCGGCCGGAAAATGGGCGAGAAAAAGATCGAAGGCGGCCCCGGCTACTACCGCAACATCTCGCTGCTGTCGGCCTGGGCCACCGCACCCTTCCTGCACAACAACGCCATCGGCGAACAGACCCGGCTCGCCGATGGCAAGACGCTGGACTACACCGTCAAGGGCCGCATCACGCAGTTCGAGCAGGCGTTCGCCGAATTGATGACCTCCGATGATCCGGCGGTGACGCCGCATCGGCCGCAGAAGATCACCACGGTGGATCGCGATTTCTGGCTCGCCCCGCGCGAAGACGGCCAGGGTTTCATCAAGCTGCCGGTATCGAAGGGCACGCCGATCGCCAACTTCGCCAGTGCCGACCCGCACCATCCGCTGTTCATGAAGTGCGATGACCCGGTCGAGAACAAGGGCCATCCGTTCGGCGTCAGCCTGTCGCCGGCCGACAAGCTGGCGCTGCGCGAATTCCTCAAGCTGATGTGAACAGGGCGATGCGCGCCGTTGTTGCCGTCGTCGCCGCCGGCCTGCTGGCGGCCTGCGGCAACGACGAGGGCAGCGGCATCACCCAGCTCGCGAAGCAGCCGGGCGCGCTGGCAGCCGATTCCTTGAGCGCCAAGCTGATCCCGTCCGACGACCTGCCGCCGGAGGGCACGCGCTCGCTGTTCGATCATCTGATCGCCGCCAACGGCCAGATTCCCTATCCGTTTCCGAAGCTGGTCGAACTGATCCGCAAGCACGATCCGGACGCTGGCGCGCCGCTGACGGTGCTGATTCCGCAGGGCCGCTCGCTGCTCAAGGGGCTCGCCGATGACGCCCATCCCCGCGTGCTCGCCGCTGCCGATTTCCAGGCGGCGGCGACCCCCGCTTCGCTGGGCCTGAGTCCGCGCGGCCAGTTGTTCCTCGGCTTTGTCGAGAACGCCGCCGAGGTCGAAGTGCTGAGTTACAACGAAGCCGCCGGCCGCTACGAGTTTCAATTGATACAGAACTACTGCGCGGGCTGCATTCCGAAGCTGGTCTACGCCAAGCGGGCGATCTGCACTGCCTGCCATCAGGGCGCGGTGCCGATCTTCCCGCAGCGGCCCTGGAACGAGACCAATGGCGCACCGGCCACGTCCGCCGCGATCCGGACCGCGCGCGGCAACGAGCAGGCCTATCTCGACGTGCCGCTGGCCAATGCCCTGAGCGCGCCGGAACGCTACGACCAGTTGACTGATGTCGGCGGCTTCATCCCGGCCACGCAGCGCCTGTGGATCGACGCCTGCGGCACATCGGCCGACTGCCGCCGGACCATGCTGAAGCTGGCGCTGCGCTGGCTGGAAAATCCGGCCGGATTCGATGCCCAGTCCGCTGATGCCGCGAAGCTGCGCGCATTGCAGGCCGCTGGCTGGCCGAAAGACGGCATCAACGTCGCCGAAAGCGATCTCGCCAATCGCGATCCCATTGAGGAAGGTCGCGGCATCAAGGGCTGGTGGCGACGGCTCGGCACCCGTCAGCCCAGGCCGGGCGACGGTGCCAAGACCAACGAAGATCTCGAAGCCTTCGACCGTCTGCCAAGACTGAAAGCGGCCTTCGATCCTCTGAGCTCGCGGCCACCGAAACGGGTGCTGGCGGCCAGCGATCTCGATGGCGTCTATGGGCTCGCAGCACTTTTCTCCGACGCTGATCGGCAACTGCTGGAAACCGCCGCCGGCTTCGATGCCGCGAAGCTGCTCAGCGCCGTCGATGGCATCGACGAAGCCTTCTTTGCGCCCGCCGTCTATTCGCGGGTGAAAACGATGAACGCGCTGCTCGCAGCGCTCGGCAGCCCGCCGCTGAACTACTGCTGTCTCGACACCGCCGAGTTGTCGCCGCCGATCGCCAGCGGCGAGCCGCCGGTGGTGCTCGCTGCCGGCTCGCCGCTGGTCCATTTCGAGCAGTACTGCTTCGCCTGCCATCGCGGCAATCCGTCGAAGAAGCTCAACTTCATGAGCGGTGCCGACGAGGCCACGGTGCTGGCCAACATCAAGGCCAAGGACACGATCCGCGACGCGCTGGACTGGTCCCGCTATCAAGGCACCGACAAGGCCAACAAGCTGATGCCACCCGCCGATTCGGTGCAGCACGCGCGCCTGCAAGCCGCAGTCGCGCAGAATCCGGCACTGCTGGACGAGATGCGGGCCGTGGTGCCCGGATTGTTCGATTTCTGAATCGTGAGGGGGTTGATCGTGAGGCGTGAGGGGAGAGGCGTGAGGCGCAACGGCAACGGCGTGGCTCTAAGTGGCTGCGGACGCGGCTTCGGCTTTTCACGCCTCACCCCTCACCCCTCACGCCTCACGGCGGCGGCGGCGGCAGCGGCGGTGCTGCTGGCGCTGGCGCCATCCGCCGCCGCCCAGCCCGTCTTCGCCCTGATGTACAAGCAGCAATTCGGCTACACCCCGAGCTGCAACGCCTGCCACAAGGACGGCGGCGGCACGGCGGTCAATGCCTATGGCGATGCCTTCAAGGCGGCCGGCAAGACCCTCGCCGCGTTCAAGACCATCGAGAAGCAGGACTCAGACGGCGACGGCTTCGCCAATGGCGAGGAAGCGGTCGCCAAGACCAATCCCGGTTTCAAGGGATCGACACCAAAAGCCCCTGGCGACTGGCTGGACGCCCTGAGCCTGATCCCGAAAGAAGTGCAGGCGCGCTTCCCCAGCGTGAAGACCTGGCTGCCCAAGGACGCATTGCTGACCGATGCCGATGTCGCCCGCGCCGCAGCACTCGGCGCGCGCCTGAGCAAGGCCGACGACAACACCATCTACATCCCGCTGGCCGACCAGCGCCCGTCCGGTACGGCGCTGATCTTCGCAGCCGAATACCAGGGCAAGCCGTTCTACCTGCTGCTGACCACCGACCGCGCGCTCAACATCGCCAGTGTCGAGCCGATGAATACCCGGCAGGTGCCGGACGCGGCGAAGTCGGCGGTTTACGCGCGGTTCAAGGGCGTGGCGGTGGACAAGCTGCCGGCGGCGACGGGCAGCGATATCGATGGCGTGATCACGGCGGCGGTCAAGAAGGCTGGCACCCTGCTGTACGTGCGGCTGAAGAGCGCCTGATGCTCGAATTCATCCGTAGGGCGGCATTCATGCCGACGCTGCGCTCGTCGGCGAGGCGCAGCGTAGGCGGGTCGAGACCCGCCCTACGGTTGGGGCTCTTCGCCTTTCTGCTGGCGTTTGCGATGACGCAGGCCGTTCGTGCCGATGAGGCTGCGCCTGCTGCTGAAGCGGTCGCCCCTGCGAATGCCGACGCCCCGGGCGACAGCTTCGACTTCTTCAGCGACCAGCCGGTCGCCGCCGCCGAAATCGTCCAACTGCCGCCGGAAAAGCCGGCCTGGCAAACCATCGGCGGTCCGATCGCGCTGCTAGCCTTCTTCTTCGCGCTGAACTTGGTCATCTGGCGGCTGGTGCCGTTCTCGTCGCATTCGATCGACATCAACCTGCGCCACTTTCCCCCTGCTGCGAAGCGTGGCATCGCGATGGCGGTGGTGATCTTCGGCATCGCCTTCGTGTTCGGGGCCTCGGAAATCAGCTACCAGCTGAACCTGCACGGCTCGGCCAGTGCCTATTTCGAGCAGATGTCGCTCGGAAAACTCATTGCCTTCAGCCACGCCCACCTGTTCGGTTTCACCACCAGCTTTTTCATCGTCGGCATCCCGTTTTCCTTGCAGTTCAACCAGTTGCGGGTCTACCAGTGGGTGTTCCCGGTGGGCCTCGCAGCCAGCCTCGTCGACGTGATGTCCTGGTGGGGCATCAAGTACGTGTCGGCGAATTTCGAGTGGATCAGCCTGTTCTGCGGCCTGCTGTTCACCATCAGCTATGGCTGGATGCTGATTGGTCTCTTGCGCGTGCTGCTGTTCCCGGAAGTGATCTGGGGCAGCGACAAGGACCGCGCCGAACGGCTGGCCAAGCGGCAGGCCCAAAAATAGTGGTGAGCCGCAGCAGGGCTTACGATGAATCAACAGCAACCATGATCGGCCGCGACAGGCCGGCAAACAGGTCCCAGGAGCAGACATGAATTACTTCGTCACCGGCGCCACCGGCTTCATCGGCAAGCATCTGATCGAGCGCCTGCTGGCGCGGCCGGATGCCACAGTCCAGGTGCTGGTTCGCGCCTCGTCCGAGGACAAGTTCTCGGCTTTGCAGGAGCGCTACGGCGACGCGGCTGACCGCCTGTACATGGTGGCCGGCGACATCACCACGCCGGGTCTGGTGTCGGCCGCCGACCTGAAAAAGCTCAAGGGCAAGGTCGACCATGTGTTCCATCTCGCTGCCGTCTACGACATGAACATGAGCGACGAGCAGGGCGACCGCATCAACAACGAAGGCACGCGCAACACCGTGGCCTTCGCCAACGCGCTCGGCGGCGATGTGGTGCTGCATCACGTGTCGAGCGTGGCGGTGGCCGGTGGCGACTTCAACGGCCGTTTCACCGAAGACATGTTCGATGAAGGCCAGCCGGTCAAGCACCCGTACTTCCGCACCAAGTTCCAGAGCGAAAAGATCGTTCGCGAGGAAGCAAAAGTACCGTTCCGGGTCTACCGGCCGGGTGCCGTCGTCGGGCACTCCAAGACCGGCGAGATGGACAAGATCGACGGTCCCTACTACTTCTTCAAGACCATCCAGAAGCTGTCCCATCGCATCCCGAAGTGGCTGCCGCTGCTCGGCATCGAGGGTGGCCGCGTGCCGATCGCGCCGGTCGACTACATCGCCGATGCGCTCGATGCCATCGCCCACAAGGACGGCCTGAACGGCCAGACTTTTCATCTGATCCAGTCGAATTCGCCCTCCGTTGGCGACGTCATCCAGTCGATCCTGAAAGCCGCGCACGGCCCGCGTTTCGCGAAGAAATACGAGCTGCCGACCCTGCCCAGCGCCATGCGCAAGCTCGGCGGCCAGATGGGCGGGGCGCTGCCGAACCCGGTCAAGAAGCAGATCGCGAAAGCCATCGGCGCGCCGATCTCCGTGCTCGGCTACATCACCAACCGCGCCGTGTTCGACGACAAGAACGCCCGCGCAGCACTGAAAGGTACCGGCATCAGGTGCCCGGAATTCCGCGACTACGTGAAGGCGATCTGGGGCTACTGGGAGCAGTTCCTCGACATCCACTACGAGCCAAGCCCGGAGCTGATCGCCAAGGTGTCGGGCAAGGTGATCCTGGTCACCGGCGCTTCATCGGGCATCGGCTTCACCACCGCCAAGAACCTCGCGATTGCCGGTGCCAAGGTGATTCTGGTGGCGCGCACCGAATCGACGCTGATCGAAACCCAGAACATCATCGCCAAGGCGGGCGGCGAGAGCTACGTCTACCCTTGTGATCTGATCGACATGAAGGCCATCGACGTGATGGCCGCCAAGGTGCTCAGAGACTTCGGTCACGTCGACATCCTGATCAACAACGCTGGCCGCTCGATCCGCCGTGCGGTGATGGAAAGCTTCGACCGCTTCCATGACTTCGAACGCACCATGGAATTGAACTACTACGGCGCCGTGCGCCTGATCATGGCGCTGCTGCCGACCATGACCGAGCGTAAAGAAGGCCAGATCATCAACATCAGTTCCATTGGCGTGCTGGCCAACGCGGCGCGCTTCTCGGCCTACGTGGCATCGAAGGCGGCGCTTGATGCCTTCACCCGCTGCCTGTCGGCGGAAGTGAAGGGCAGCAACATCCGCACCACGGCGATCTACATGCCGCTGGTGCGCACGCCGATGATCGCGCCGACCAAGATCTACTCGTATATCCCGACCTGGTCGCCGGACGACGCCGCCGACACCGTGCTCAAGGCGATCATCGAGGAGCCGAAGTCGGTCGCCACGCCGCTGGGCACGGCGGCAGCACTTTCCTATGCGGTGTGGCCGAAGCTCAACGACTACATCCTGTCCAAGGGTTTCCAGCTGTTCCCGTCATCCACCGCCGCCAAGGGCGCCAAGGACCGGGACCACAAGTCCGACAAGCCGACGCTGGAACAGGTGGTGTTCGCCAATGTGTTCAAGGGTGAGCATTGGTAAGCGGAGTCCGCGCCGCCTTGTTTGACCGGTCCGCGTTCACAGTCTAGTCTTACCGTCATCTTACTCAACGGGTGACGCATGGACACGACGCGGCTGTCGAGCAAGGGGCAGGTCATCATCCCGAAAGCCTGTCGCGACAAGCATCAGTGGGCGCCGGGCCTGGAACTGACTGTGATCGACACCGGCGACGGCCTGCTGCTGAAGCCGAAAGCACCGTTCCCGGCGACGAGCCTTGCGGATGTTGCCGGCATGTTTGCCGGGCAGGTGGCGCGCAGGTCCGACGCGGACATCGCCGCTGCGCTGGCCCGCGACGTCCAGCAGAAATGGCATGGTCGCGGTTGACACCAACGTCCTCGTCCGACTGCTGGTCGGCGACGATCCCGCGCAGAGTGCGGCCAGCCGGGCCCTGTTCGCCGCGAGCAGCATCCACATCGCCGACACCGTCTGGCTGGAAACCGAATGGGCGTTGCGCGCGGCGTACGGCCTGCGCCCGGCCGATATCTGCGAGGCCTTCCGCCGCCTCTGCGGCCTCGGCAATGTCGCCGTCAACGACGCCAGCCGCCTCGCCCAGATCATCACTTGGCACGAAGCCGGCCTCGATTTCGCCGATGCCTTCCACGTCGCGACGAGCCGAGGCGCAGCAGCGTTCGTTACGTTCGATGTGGCACTGGTCAAGCGGGCGAAGAAGCTTGCTGAGGTGCGGGTTGAGGGGTTGGAGACGTAGCGCCACGAGCGAGTAGCCCGGACGCAATCCGGGAATTTTGGCCGGACCGCTCGCGCCGCGCTCCCGATTTCATCCGGGCTACGGCTCGGCATAGATGCACGACTGGATCGCGATGAAACCTTACTCTTTTCCCTGTCGCCAAGCTGCCATCTGATTGCGGCGGCGTGACAGATGGGCGTTGTTTGCACGAAATAATGCGCGGAGCGCTGGCTATGGCCTTCCCGGTTTTCCCGTCGCGAGGGAATCTCCCATGATCCCGACGTCGATTTTTGCCCTATCCCGCTTGTATTGAGGGTCGATTCCGAAGGTCGGGGTTCCTGCTGCTGGCCTTGGGTAGTGGGTCAGTTTGAAAATTTGCCGCTTGTCAGCCGGATTTGCGCTTGAGACGGCTTTACGAGCCGCGCGCGCACCTTCCGCAAAATTTTGCAAGTGTTGGCGAGTCCACGTACGATTTGATGCCTTTTCGTGAGCAGAGAGCGGGCCTGTGGCCGATTCGACTGGCAAGAGCGTTGACCCAAGACAGATGGAGAGAGCGCAGAAACTGTATGACTTGATTAGACAAACAGCCAACAAGCTCATGCATGAATGCGCGAACGTGCCGATTGAAATTCTTGCAAAGCGAGACCCGTCTTTGGAAGAAATTGCGCAGGCGGCCGATAAGCTTGGAACTATCGTAACTGCATTGGCGATAGATTTTGACCCGATGATGGCTCAAAAAGCGTTTGAATACACCTTGCTGATGAAGCGAATTGCTCTTGCCGTTCGGAACTCAGACGCAATAGAATTGTCAACGCTGGTGAGCGAATTACAGGGGAAACCTGGCACATGAACGATCTTGAAAGGATGAAGCTATACCAAGAAGCGTTCGCTATCCTAGAACGCATCAATAACATCTTGGACAAGATGCACGAACAAAATCTTGAAGATATGGCCCACCATATCCCGGTGGCTGCCTGAGCAGCTAACCAAGCCCCGCACTAGCGGGGTTTTTTATTGTAAGGCCCACGCTTAGCGTGCTCAGGTTGAGCAAGTAGCCCGGATGCAATCCGGGAGTTTCGGCCGGAGTGCTTGCGCCTCGTCTTGGATTTCATCCGGGCAACGACTTGGTATGGATGCACGACTGGATCACGGTGAAACCTTGCCCGTTTCCGTTTTGCCAAGCCGCTTCCCGATCCCGGCGGCCTGACAGGTGGGCGTTGTTTGCGCGGAATCATGGGTGGAGCGCAGGCTACAGTTATTCAGTCGCGGGGGAATCGCCCATGGTCACGATGACGTTTGCTGCCTTGTCGCGCTTGCACCGACAGCCGCTTCCTACGATGTGCGTGCTGCTGCTGGCCTGGTGCCTGTCCGGCTGCATGCCGCGACTGGTGCAGCCTTACGACGAGGCGCTGGTCACCAGCACTGAAGCGCTGTACGCCGAGGCATCTGCGGTGATCGACGACGGTGTCGCCACCAGTCCGCGCACCGATGCCGAGCGCGACGCGATTCGGCCGCCCACGAAGTCTGACGGCCATTTCAGCCGCTTCGAGCCGCGTTACGACCAGCTGATCCGTGCGACGGACCTGATGATCCTGCGCGCCATGGCCGGCAGCGAGGACATCGACGGGCTCGGGCGGAAGCTGCAAGCGAAGATCGAAGAGGCGATCGAGAACGCGGTGCCCAGCGTCTGCGCCGAGCTGACCGAGCGCTTCAATGAACTGGGTGCGACCAGCCTGACGGTGCGCAACCACGTCGATCTGAAATGCCTGCTGACGCGCTGGAAAGAGCAGCACGCCGATTCGGAACTCACCCGCAACACCTTCATCCTCAAGCGCGCGAACTGGGAAACCCGGCGCGCCAGCCTGTTCCGCATCGTGCTGGCGATCCAGCGCGCCCAGTTGTCGAAGCAGCCCTGATTCCCCACCCGCGAGAAGAAAAAATGGCCACCACGATCAATGGCGTCAATTTTTCCCAAGTCGGCAAGGATGCGCTGACGGCGGCCAAGGTGCTGCTCGACGATCCGTCAACCTGGAAAGGCTTGAAGGACATCCTCCAGAACGTCGCCGACGGCCTGACGGCGGACATCAAGTTCATCGCCCGCAAGAAGCTCAGCGGCGAGTTCAACGAGGACGACGCCCGCGTCTACCTCGAAGACCAGAAAACCATCGCCCGGGTGCGCATCCGCTCGGTGGCGATCATCACCCTGCAGATTGCGGAGCGGGTGCTGAATGCGGTGCTCGATGTGTTTCGCATCGCGGTCCAACAGGCGATTGGCTGGACGGTTTTGTAGCCGCTCAGAACAAATCTCCCGGATCGACATCCAGCGACCAGCGCTGCCGGGTCTGCTGGCCGAGTGCTTCGATCTCCGGAAGCCAGCCTTCCAGCCCGCGATGCAGGGCGGCGCGGGACGCGCTTTTCAGCAGCAGTTGCCCGCGCTGGAAGCCAGCGCGGCGGGCCATCGTCGCCGGGGCCGGGCCGAGTGCTTCGATGGACGGTGACGCCGGCAGCAGCGCCTTCGCGCGACGCAGGAAGGCCATCACTTCGCCGTCGGTTTTTGCTTCGACTCTGAGCAGCGCCAGATTGGCGAACGGTGGCAGCAGGAACTGTTGGCGCTCGGCCATCAGGACTTGCGCGAACGCTGGATAACCGCGTTCGACCAGCAGCTTCAGCAGCGGATGCTCGGGATGATGGGTTTGCAGGATCACTTCGCCGGGCTGGCCGTTGCGGCCGACTCTTCCTGCGACCTGCGTCACCAGTTGCCCCATGCGTTCCAGCGCCCGGAAATCGCTGCCGAACAGCGCTTGATCGACATCGACGAGGCCGGCGAACGCAAGCCCGGCGAAGTCGTGGCCCTTGGCCAGCACCTGGGTGCCGACCAGCACGTCGACATCGCCGGCCTGCACATCGGCCAGCAGCTTGGTCAGCGCAGCGCCGCTTTTCAGGCGATCGGAATCGACTCTTTCGATCCGCGCTTCGGGAAAACGCATCGTCAGCGCGTCCTCGATGCGCTCGGTGCCCTGGCCGATCGGCACCTGACGGCCGCCGCAGTCCGGGCAGGCCGGCGGCTGCGGCTCGACGTGGCCGCAGTGGTGGCAGGCCAGCCGCTTGCGGGCGCGATGCACCACCAGCCGCGCATCGCAGTTCGGGCAGGGCATCACATAGCCACAGTCGTGGCAGAGCAGCACCGGCGCGTAGCCGCGGCGGTTCAGGAACAAGAGCGACTGATGGCCCTGTTCGAGATGTCTAGCAACGGCGTCGACAAGGGTCGGGCTCAGGCCGTTTTCGAGCACGGCATGGCGCACGTCGAGCAGATGCACGCGCGGCGGCGGCGTGTCGTGGACGCGGCGGTCGAGCTTGAGGTGCCGATAGCGCGCTTCGTGGGCGTTGCGCAGCGTTTCCAGCGACGGTGTCGCGCTGCCCAGTACCACCGCCGCGCCGGCATCGCGAGCGCGGACAATGGCGACATCGCGGGCGTGGTAGCGCAGGCCGTCCTGCTGTTTGTAGGAGCCGTCGTGTTCTTCGTCGACGATCACCAGGGCCAGTTTGGGCATCGGCACGAACACCGCCGAACGGGTTCCGACGACGATTCGCGCGCTGCCGCTGCCGGCCGCGAGCCAGTGGCGGGCGCGTTCGGCTTCGCCCAGACCGGAATGAAAGCTGGCCACGCCATCGCCGAAGCGCGCCTTGAAGCGCGAAGCGAGTTGCGGCGTCAGGCCGATTTCCGGGGCCAGCACCAGCACCTGACCGCCGGCCGCCAGCACGGTTTCGGTCAGCCGCAGGTACAGCTCGGTCTTGCCGCTGCCGGTCACGCCTTCGAGCAGGCTGACGCCGAAGCGGCCGGCGGCGGCTTGCAGCGCGTCGAGCGCTGCGGCCTGTTCGGTGGTCAGCGGCAGCGCCGGTTGGAGCGCCAGCGGCGTGCTGTCGTCGGTGCAGCGTTCGATCCAGCCCGTATCGAGCGCCTTTTTCAGCGCGGCGGCGCTGTTCGGCAGGGCGTGGCGGACGGCCGATGCGCTGCGAACGCCGGGTTCGAGCAGCGTCAGCAGGCTGCGCAGCGTGGCCGATCGCGGCGGCAGTCCGGGCAGGACGGCGCGGCCGGCATCGCTCAGGCGCAGGCCGTCCGGTGGCCGCAGCGCGGGCGCTTCGCCGCGTCGCAAAGGCCCGGGCAGGGCGGCGGCGATCACTTCGCCAAGCGGATGCAGGTAGTAATCGGCCGTCCACCGGCACAGCGCCAGCAAGGCTTCCGACAGCAGCGGCTGCTCGTCGATCAGGGCGGTAATCGGCTTGATCTCGTAGGCGGGCGGAGCTTCGTCGCGGACGGGGCCGACCACCACGCCGATCAGTTCGCGGCGCGCGAAAGGCACTTTCACGCGCTGGCCGGGCACAAGGCGTGCCGCGAGTGCGTCCGGCACCGCGTACTCGAACGATCGGCGCAATGGAACCGGAACTGAAATTGTGATCAGGTTCACAAAGGGGCTGTGGATAAGCGTGTGTACATCCCGGAGACACAGATATTGCCGAAATGCCGATCCATGATCGACACGGTGACGTTTCGCATCGCATCCAGAATATTCATAGATAAATCAATGAAATGCGCGAACTGACAAGGCTTCTGGGCATTACCGGGGATTGACAGCGCGATGCAAGGGGTTTTCGGGCTCTTGTGCATAACAGCAATTTGGCTCGCTGAATCCTTTGGGATTACCCCATCACAGGATCTCCCAATCGGCCGCAAAGGCCCGCCGCTGCGGCGTTTTCCGGACAGCGGATTCTGCGCTGCTCGCGCCGCCGGCAGGGAAGCCGGACAATCGCCCACCTCGCTCCGAATGCCGATCATGTCCGCCTCACGCTTCGCCTGTTGCACCGCTTTGCCGCGATGAGCACCGCCAGCGCCCGTTTCGGCCTGCCGGGTCTGGTGCTCGGCGCGGTCCTCATCGGCTTTGCGCCGATCGTCGTGCGGCTGGTCGAAGTCGGGCCGACCGCAGCTGCATTCTGGCGGCTGGCAATCGCCGTGCCGGTGCTGTGGCTGGCGCGACGGGCGCAGCCGAAGCCGGACATGCCGCCGGATCGCGCTGCGATCACGCTGATGCTGCTGGCCGGTGTGGCCTTCGCGCTCGATCTGGCGTTGTGGCATCGCTCGATCCACCTGACCTCGGTGGCCAATGCCACCCTGATGAGCAATCTGTCGCCGGTGTTCATCGCCCTGACCCTGCATTTCGGCTTCGGCGACCGTCATCCGCCGCGTTTCTGGATCGGCCTGCTGCTGGCGCTGGCCGGGGCTGCCTGGCTGGTGGCCGACAGCTTCACGATCAGCCATGAAACCGCCATCGGCGACCTGCTGGCGGTCGGCACGGCCGTGTTCTACGCCATTTATCAACTGCTGGTCAGCCGCAGCCGACGCCGCTACACGGCACTCGACGTGATGTTCTGGGCCAGCCTCGCCGGCCTGCTGACCCTGTTGCCGATGAGCCTCGCCTTCGGCGAAAAGATCGTGCCGACCAGCGCTCGCGACCTCGCCTTGCTCGCCGCACTCGGGCTGGTCGTCCACATCGGCGGACAGGGCCTGATCGCCTGGGCGCAGGCGCATGTCACCGCCTCGTTCGCCTCGGTAACGCTGCTGGTGCAGCCGGTCGCCGCCGCCGTGTTCGCCTGGGCGCTCTTGAACGAGCGCTTCGGCGTCAATCAGGCGCTGGGCGGAGCGGTGATCCTGGCCGGCATCGTCACTTGTCGGTTGGCGATGCTGGCCGCTGCGAAACGCTGATGGCTCAGCGTTCGGCGCTCGCCGCCGAGCGATACAGCAGCCCGCCGACCACGGCCAGCACCACCAGGCCGACGAACTGGCCGAACTGGAACGAGGCCGGGGCCGCCAGCACATCGGCCGAGCCGCTGAGCACGATCGGCACGGCGATGACGATGCCCATCAGCGCCTCACCGGTGATCAGGCCGGCAGCGAACAGGGTGCCGGTGCGGTGCAGCTTGTCGCGGGCGTCCTCGTCGGTGGCGGCGACACCGGCCTTTTTCTCGACGAACCAGGCGATCAGGCTGCCGAGGAAGATCGGCACCATCAGTTCCAGCGGCAGGTAGATGCCGATCGCAGCCCCCAGCACCGGCACCCGGAAGTGCGAGCTGCGGGCTTTGAGCCATTCGTCGAGCGCGATGATCGCAGCACCGACCACGGCACCGAGGGCGATGAAGTTCCACGGCAGTTCGCCGCCGAACATGCCCTTGGCGACCGAGGCCATAAGGTTGGCTTGTGGTGCTGCCAGCGCGTTCGGATGCTCAGGCGTTGGCGCGCCGATGCCGTAGGCGGCGGCCAGCAGGTTCAGCACTGGGGCCATCACCAGCGCGCAGGAAAAGGCGCCGATACCAAGCATCAACTGCTGCTTCCACGGCGTGGCGCCGACCAGATAGCCCGCCTTCAGGTCCTGAAGATTGTCGCCGCCGACCGAAGCCGCGCAGCAAACCACCGCGCCGATCATGATCGCGGCAACCGCCCCGATCGGCGAATCCTTGCCGAGCAGCAGGATCAGCACCAGCGAGGCGAACAGAATGGTGGCGATGGTGATGCCGGACACCGGATTGTTCGACGAGCCGACGAGGCCTGCGAGATAGCCCGACACCGACACGAACAGGAAGCCGGCGACGATCATGATGAGGGTCATCGGGATGCTGACCAGCCAGTCATTGACGATGGCCTGATACAGAATGGCCAGCGGAATGGTGAACAGCACGAGCGCCACCAGCATCCACTTCATCGGCAGATCGCGATCGGTTTCGGCGATTTCCACGCCGCTGGTGTTCTTGCGCGCAGCGGCGAGGCCGGACTTGATGCCGGAGGCCAGCGACTTGCGAAGCGAGAACAGCGTCCAGATGCCGCCGATCAGCATGGCGCCGACGCCCAGATAACGGATCTTCGCCGACCAGATCGCGTAGCCCAGCTCCTCGGCATGCATGCCGGCGATCTTTGCGGCGAGGGCCGGATCGGTATCGAGAAAGAAGGCGTGGTAGATCGGGATCGCGAACTGCCAGCTCAGGATGCTGCCGGCCACCACGACGATGCCGACATTGAGCCCCACGATGTAGCCGACGCCGAGCAGGGCGGGCGACAGATTGGTACCGATGAAGGCGAAATACTTGCCGATGAAGGTGGCACCGACGGCGGCATCCGGAATCAGCTTCAGGCCGCTGGCCGCAGCCAGCTTGATGAACGCGCCGAGGCCACCGGCGAAAGCCAGCGTCTTGACCCCCTGGCCCGGGTTTTCACCGGCTTTCAGCACTTCCGCCGCTGCCTTGCCTTCCGGGAAGGCCAGCGGTTCTTCGACGATCATCGTCCGCCGCAAGGGTACCGAGAACAGCACGCCGAGCAGGCCGCCGAGACCGGCGATGGCCAGCACCCAGGAATACCGGAAGTTCTGCCAGTAGCCGAGGATGATCAGCGCCGGCAGGGTGAAGATGACACCGGCTGCGATCGAGGAACCGGCGGAAGCGCCGGTCTGGACGATGTTGTTCTCCAGGATGGTGCCGCCGCCCAGCACCCGCAGCACCGCCATCGACACCACCGCCGCCGGAATCGCCGTGGCGATGGTCAGCCCGGCGAACAGGCCCAGATAGGCGTTCGCGGCGGCGAGGATCATCGCCAGGATCACCGACAGGAAGACGGCGCGGAAGGTCAGTTGCGGAACGGCGGCAGGGGTCATCGGGGCACTCCGCTGGTTGATTCGGGAATGCGGCCGATTGTTGCACGCGGGTGGCGGGGGATTGCGCCGCCGTCAGGGAAAATCAAACCACGGGCGCTGCGCGCAAGGCGCAAAGGGAAAAGAAAGGGGAAAAGAAAGAAAAGCTTGAAGAGTTTTGGGAAACGGCCTGACGGGCAATGATGATCGGGCGGCTTGGCTGGTCTTCCCTCTCCCTCCGGGAGAGGGGGCGGGGGTGAGGGACTCGTCGGCGGAAGGGCACTTAACCTGAAAGACCCTCATCCCAACCCTTCTCCCGGGGGGAGAAGGGCTGCCTTGATTGAATCGGCGTTTGCTTTCCTTTCTTTTCCCTTTGCGCCTTGCGCGCAGCGCCCGTCTTTTTCTGACGTTGCCGTTGCTGTTTTTACGGAGCAGGCGCAGCCACCGGCACCGCCAGCAGCAGCCGGTCGATGTCGGCGAGGTCCGATTCGGTCAGCCGGCCGGCCTGCTGCTTCAGGGTCAGCACGCTGATCAGGTAGTCGTAGCGGCTCTGGTAGTAGGTGCGCTGGGCGATGTAGAGATTGCGCAGGGTGTTCAGCACATCCACTTCGGTGCGGGTGCCGACCTGCAGGCCGACTTGGCTGGATTCGAGCGCGGTCTGGTTCGACTTCACGGCCTGAAGGTTCGCCTTGACGCTGGCGATGCCGGACACCACGCCCTGGTAGGCGTCGCGGGTCTGGCGTTCGATCGAGCGTTTCGAGCCTTCGAGCTGGGCCAGCGACTGGTCGCGCGTTGCCGCCGCCTGCCTGACCTGCGACTGGGTCAGGCCGCCGCTGAAGATGGGCACGTTCAGCGACAGGCCGATCTGGCCGCGCGTGGTGTCGGGATTGCGCGAAAAGCTGTTCAGGTTCTCGCCATAGTTGCCGTCGATACCAAGCGTCGGGTAGTGGCGTGCATAGGCGACGCCGACGGCCTTTTTTGCGACCTCAGCGTTCAGTTCGGCGATCTGCAAGTCGAAATTGCTGTCGTGGGCGACTTTCAGCCAGTCGTCCACCGACACCGGATTCGGGCTGGCCAGCGGGATTTCCTCGATCAAGCCTTCGGCCGTTTCGGCATAGCCGCCGGTGATCTCGCCGAGCGCGCGCCGGGCGTTCGATTGCGTGCGCTCTGCGCCGATCAGCGTCGCCACGCTGGCGTCGAATGCAGCCTGCGCTTCCTGCACGTCGGTGATCGCGGCAAGGCCGACTTCAAAGCGTTTCTTCGCCTGCAGCAACTGGCGTTCGTTGGCGTCGCGCTCGGCGGTATTGGTGCGCACCGCGTCGCTGGCGCTGAGCACGACGAAATAGGCCTGTGCCACACGCAGGATCAGCGCCTGCTGGGCGCTGCGATAGGTCGCTTCGGCAAGCGCAACCTGGGAATCGGTCTGGCGCAATCGCCGCCAAGCTTCAAAGCTCCAGACGGTCTGCGACAGGGTCACCTGATACGACAAGGCATCGTTGCCGAAGGTCGTGGTGCCTTCGACGGCCACTGGCGGCTGGGCGGGATCGAGCACGATAACGTCCGACTGGGTCACCGAGGTCCGCGAACGCGTGCCGCTGACGCCGCCATTCAACTGCGGCAGAAACGCCGACAGCGCCTGCGGTTTCACCTCGATCGCCGCATCACGCGCGAATTTCGCCGCTGAAAGCGTGGTGTCCTGATCGAGCGCCTTGCGATAGGTTTCGAGCAGATCGTTGGCGTCGACGGCGAAGATCGGCGCAAGGAAGCAGGACGCGAGAACGGTCCGGGCGATGGAACGGCGCATGAATCTTCCTGAAGAATGGACAGTTAGTAGCGGGGAACGGCCGGGTCGATGAGCTGCGACCAGGCGTCGATACCACCGGTTAGATGCGAGACATCGGCAAAACCGTTGCGCTCCAGAAAGCGCCCGGCCATTTCGCTGCGCACGCCGTGATGGCATAGGACGGCGATGCTTGCGGAAGGGTTTAACTCGGCCACCCGCTGGCCGAGTTCGGCGAGCGGAATGCAGACCGCGCCGGGCAGGGCGGCGATGTCGATTTCTTCCGGCATGCGCACGTCGAGCAGGATGGTTCCAGGCTGGGCGATCAGCGCCTTGAAGGCGTCCGGGGCGAGGTTCTGCATGGTCGGAACGGGGGCGTGCGAAGGTGAACTGGAAACAGCCTAGCACGCAGCAAAGCCTTGTCCGGACTGAATTTCCTGCCTTCTGCTTCAGCTTTGCGGTTCTTTACCGCTGCCGCCCGTGGCGTCCGGATAGACCAGTTCGGCGAGTGCCGCACGGCTGTAGACACCGAGCTTGCGATAGACGCGATACAGGTGGTTGGCGACCGTCGACGGCGCGATGCCGATGCGCTTCGCGGCCTGCTTGAAGCTCAGGCCGTGGGCGACGGCAGCGACCACGTCGCGCTCGCGACGGGTCAGGTGATCGAGCGGGCCGGCGGCCCAGATGTGGACACAGCGCAGTTCGTCCAGCGGCTCGGCGCGGATGCACAGGCCGGCAGTCACCACCGTTTCGCCCTCCGGCGGCAGCGCGAACGGCAGTTGCTGCGGCTGGCGCGCGGGAAAATGGCGGTCCAGCAACTCGAAGAAGCGCGGCATCGCTTCGTGAAAGACCCCGGTGGCGTCCACGGCAGCGGCGGCACTGGCGGCTGGCCGGTCAGCGAGCCGCCGCGACATCTGCAGGAAGAAGGCATGCGAAGCCGCGTTGAACAGATGAAACATCACCCGGCCGACCTTGGCGGCATCGCAGGCGGTGAACGGCTGCCGGCGATCGAAACGGTACAGGCTGACCAGCGAATACAGGCCGCTGTCGGTATCGCTGTGGATGGTCGACAGGATTCGTTCGATGCCGTACGGCGCAAAGGTTTGCCGGTACACCTGCGAACCGTAGAACTGCGGGTCCGGCAGCACGCTCTGCATGTCCACCGGGGTTTCCAGCTGCGCCAGCAACACCGGAACGATGGGATTGATGCCCTGTGACGCTTCCAGCGCCTCGGGAAACGCGGCCGGCAGGTTGATCACCGTGCAGGTGTGGAACTTCATGCGCCGCACGGTGCCGGTGCCCCAGATGGCGGCGTCGAAGCGCAGCAGCCGCGCCAGTTCACTCAGGGCCCAGACCCGGAATCGGCCCGGCGACACGGCCAGACCGCCGCGATAAAGCCGCCCGATCAGGGCGTCGACCGGATCGACGGCGGCATGCAGGCCTTCCTCGTGAGCAATCGGGTTCCTGCGGTCGGCTGGCATCATCCGGAAGGGGGCTCTTGGTCATCAATGGTGGGCGGCGGAGCGGGATTTACCATCCGCGCCCGGCCTGATCGCGCCTATCCTGCGCCGAAGCTAGCCCGCTGCCACCCTTTGCGCTCATGAAATCGATCCACACCTGGCTCGCCGAATACAACGACAGCCACCAGAACCCGGCCAACAAGCGCCTGCACTGGCTGTGCGTGCCGCCGATCGTGATCACCGTGTTCGGCGCGCTGCGGGCGCTGCCGTCGGGTGACGCGCTGCTCAACCCGGCCACGGTGATGGCCGCACTCGCCCTGATCTACTACTTCCTGCTGTCGTGGCGGCTGGCGCTGGGCATCGTGCCGCTGCTGATGCTGGTGCTGTGGCTGGTCGAGACCAGCCATGCCGCACTCGGGTTCTGGCATCTGCCGCTGATGGCGGCGGTGTTCGTGCTGGCCTGGATCGGGCAATTCGTCGGCCATCGGATCGAAGGCAAAAAGCCTTCTTTTTTCAAGGACATCCAGTTCCTGATGATCGGGCCGCTGTGGTTGCTGGCCGATCTCTACCGGCGCGCCGATCTGGACTTGGGCGGGCGGCAGTACGGCTGAATCGTCGATGGCAGCCGCTTCAGGGCGCGTTCATGCGTCAGGGCTATGCTCCGGTGGACACCGTGGTGATCGGCGAACGCTCGTCAGCCAGTGCGGTCTCAAGTAGCCCCCGACAAGACCAAGAAAGGTAACCCCGCCATGCGCTTCAAGAAACTCCCCGCTTTCCTCGGCACGCTGGCCCTGAGCCTGACGCTCGCCATCGGCCTGACCGTACCGAATGCCGTCCGCGCCCAGGACGAACCCGCCCCCGAGCAGGCCGAAGCGAACATTGCCCAGGGCGAGTCGGGCAGCGAAATCCCGCAGAACACCTACACCCAGGAAGAAACCGTCGCCGCCGCCCAGAAGTTCTTCGGCGGCACCACCAGCGGCTTGGCCAAGGCGATCGAGAAAGCGTTTTCGGAACTCGGCCGTCCGGTCGGCTACATCATCGGCAACGAAGGCTCAGGTGCCTTCGTCGTTGGCCTGCGCTACGGCGAGGGCGAACTGGTCTACAAAGGCGGCGGCTCGACCAAGGTGTACTGGCAGGGTCCGTCGGTGGGCTGGGACATCGGCGGCAATGCTTCCAAGGTGTTCACCCTGGTCTATGACCTGCGCTGGACCAAGGATCTGTACCAGCGCTTCCCGGGTGTCGACGGCAGCCTGTACATCGTGGCCGGCGTCGGGCTGAACTATCAGCGCGCCAACGGCATCACCCTGGCCCCGATCCGCACCGGCGTCGGCCTGCGCGCCGGTGCCAGCATCGGCTATCTCGCCTACACCCGCGAGAAGCGGATCAATCCGTTCTAAGCTTTGGGTCATTGCCGACAAGGCCGCCTCCGGGCGGCCTTGTCGTTTCCACACCTCCGCTTGCGACAATGACGATGACCGAATTTCCCGCTGCCGCCGCAACCGTCGCGGCGAAGCTGCGCGTGCTGGTGCTGGACAGCACCAGCTTCGTCGGCGCGCGGCTGCTTGCGGCACTGGCCGGGAGCGACTGGGCGGTGCCGGTCGGCGTCACCCGGCAGCAGTTGATGGCCGAACCGGGATCGCTCGATGCGATCCGCAGCGTGGACGCGGTCGTCAACGCGCTCAGCGAAGACCCGCAGGCCATTGCCGAAGGCGCGCAGCGGCTGTTCGAGGCGGCGAAAGCGCTGCCGGCGCTGCGCATCGTCCACCTCGGTTCGATGGTGGTGTACGGCGCGGCCGTTGGGGTGGTCGATGAAACCTCGCCGTTGACGGCCGAACTCGGGCCTTACGCCGCCGCCAAGCTCGCTGCCGACGCACTCGCCCGGGCCTGCCCGAATGCGGTCTGCCTGCGGCCATCCGCCGAATACGGGGCCGGCAGCCGGCCGTGGAGCGAGGATCTTGGCCGTCTATTGCTCGCCGGCCGGCTTGGCGATCTCGGTGCGGCCGGCGAAGGCCAGTGCAATGTCGTCCATGTCGACGACGTGGTGCAGGCGATCGTCGCCGCGCTGCGTTCGCCGGACGCGGCGGGCAAGGTCTACAACCTGTCGCAGCCGCATGCGTTGACCTGGAATGCCTACATCGCGGGCTACGGCCGGGCGCTCGGTCTGAATCCGGTGCCGGTGATCTCGCCGCTGCGCTGGCGGTGCGAGCGTCTGCTGGCGCCGCTGCTGAAGGTGATCGAGATCATCGGCCGCAAGCTCGGGCTGCGCACGCCGCCGCTGGTGTCGCCGTCATTGGCAAGGCTATTCACCCAGACCATCCGGCTCGACAGCCAACGCGCCGAGCGCGAACTCGGCATGGTCTGGACGCCGCTCGAACGCGGGCTCGCGGAGGCGGCCGCGCCTTTGCGCGAGAAACGCTAGACCGCCAGCGAAATCGCTACCCGGCGCAGCAGTTCGTTGACGTCGGCCTCGTCGTGATAGACGCCGAAACCGATGCGAAGGCGGTCTTCGCGGTAGTCGCACATCACTTCCGCTGCTGCCAGCCGCTGATGCAGCTCGCCGGCTCTTGAGGTGCGGAAGCACAGGAAATTGCCGCGCGGCTGGCCGCGTCCGGGAATCAGCAGCGCGCCGTTCAGCAGCGGCAGCGCCAGCCGGTCCAGACCTTCGAGAAACAGGTCCTGAAGCGCGGCAACCCGGGCGTGAATGCGCGCCGGGGTCAGTTTCTGCGCGTGCAACCAGTCCATCACCGCATTGAGCCGATACAGCGCGGTGGCGTCGTAGGTGGCACCCAGAAAGCGCAGCCCGCCGTCGGCATAACCGACCTGCACCGGTCCGGTCGACAGCTCGGCAAAGCCGGCGAACCAGCCGGTATCGACCGGCCGCAGCGCGATTCCCGGCGGGCAGTGCATGAAGGCATTGCCTTCGCCGGACATCGCGTACTTGTAGCCGCCGCTCAAGTAGAACGCGCGGCCGGCGATCGCCGACAGGTCGGTGTGCAGCGCCATGTAGCCGTGGTAGCCGTCGATCACCACGAGCGTGGCCGGATCGCGCACCGCGTGGACGATCGGCGCCAACTCGTGGACCAGCCAGCCGGAGTTGTAAAAGCATTGCGAGAAGTAGACGAGATCGTGACCGCCGCGCGCTGCGGCGGCTGAAAAGCGTTCGGCAAAGCTCGCGAATGGCTCGGCAGCGATGCGTTCGACCGTGACCTGCCCGGCTTCCGCCATCCGCTGCATCTGGCGGTTGAAGCTGTGGAACTCGGCATCGGTAGTCAGCACCCGGATCGGCTTGCCTTCGATCGACGACATCAGCCGCATGAACAGTTCGTGGGTGTTGCCGGCGAAGCAGATGGTTTTCGGATCGGGCAGGTGCAGCACCTGGGCGACATGCGCCTGCGCGGCCGGAATCACTTCGCCGAAGATCTTTCCCCACTTGTCGTCGGCGAGGTCGGCGGCGTCGGTCCAGGCTTGGGACTGCGCGTAGTAGCTGACATCCGGCCAGGGGTGATGGCTGTGGGCAGCGACGTGCAGACGGCCGGGGCGGGCGGTGAGGAATCGCGAGAAATGCAGCTTCCAGGAGTGATTCACCGGTCGTCTCCGTCGAGTGTCTTCACGAAGTGGAAGGACGTGATCTGCAGTCCCTCGCGGAAGTAGAACTTGTGGGCTTTCAGCCGTGGCGTGCCGGAATCCAGCGTCAGTTGCGTGCAGCCCAGCGCGCGGGCCTTGGCTTCGCACCAGCCGAGCAGGGCCTTGCCGACGCCTTCCGAGCGGTGGCTGGAATCGCTGACCAGATCGTCGATGTACAGCTCGCTGCGCGAAAAGGTCTTTTCCATCACGCGCCAGACACACAGGCCCAGCACAGTACCGTTGTCGACCGCCACCAGCATCCGCCCGCCACCGGCGAACACCCGCAGCATCTGGTCGCTGTAGTTCGGCATCAGTTGCGGGCGCAGCTGACGGTGTACATGTTCGGCCAGACCCAGCCAGCGGGCAGCGACGATGCGGCCGTCGGAATCGGTGACTTCGATGATCTGCAGCATGCGGCCTCACCTCGTGCTTGGCGTCGCGCAGTCTGCGTTTGCTGCGGTGCGAGCCGCAAATCGGGGTGGCGCGATCCCGGGCAGCGGGCGCTGCGAAATCAAAAGCATTCAACGTAAAGGGCGCAAAGGAAAAGAAGAAGCCAAGGACGCAAAGGAAAGCCGGAGAAAGGACATATTGGTTTTCTTGCTTTGCGTCCTTTCTTTTCCCTTTGCGCCTTTGCGTTTAACGGTTGGGCTTCCGCCTTTTCCGTTCACCGCACGGCGGCTCAGCGGGAACTCGCGCTGCTATCATCGGTCCACTTCGGCAGCAGTTGTGCCGCTGATTTACCTTTCATTTACAAGGAGCATCGCAATGAGCACGCCCAATCCTTTCCGCAGTGTTCCGGTCGTTGGTTCCGCCACCTCGCAGGCCGGAAGCGGCGCGCTGGCCACCAATACGGTGCTGCGCAACACCTATCTGCTGCTGTCGGCGACCCTGCTGTTCTCGGCACTGATGGCCGGCCTGTCGATGGCGATCAACGTGCCGCGCGGCCTGTCGCTGGTCTGCTCGCTGGTGTCGATGGGGCTGCTCTGGTTCGTGGTGCCGCGCACCGCGAATTCGTCCAGCGGCATCTGGGTGGTGTTCGCGGTCACCGGCCTGCTGGGCTTCGGCCTCGGTCCGATCCTGAACGGCTACATCGGCCGCTTCGCCAACGGCTCGCAGATCATCATGACCGCCTTCGGCCTGACCGGAACCATCTTCGTCGGCCTGTCGGCCTTCGCGGTGAAGTCCGGCCGTGATTTCAGCTTCATGCGCGGCATGGTCACCGGCGGCATCCTGATCGCCTTCGCGCTGTCGATCGGTGCCCTGGTCGCCTCGATGTTCGGCTACTACTTCCAGCCGCTGGTGCTGGCGGTGTCGGCGATGTTCGCGATCCTGATGTGCGGCGTGATCCTGCTGGAGACCTCCGACGTCGTGAAGGGCTACCAGACCAACTACGTGCTGGCCACCGTCGGCCTGTATCTGGCGATCTACAACCTGTTCGTCAGCCTGCTGCAGCTGCTCGGCTTCGCTTCCAGCGACGACTGAGACGCTGTCGCTGCATGATCAAGAACCCCGCGCCGGTCGCGGGGTTTTTCTTTTTCCGACCGCAGACCGAGCCGCCATGAACCTCACCATCCTCGCCCAGACCGCCGGCCTGCTGGTGCTCTCCAACCTGTTCATGACCTGGGCTTGGTACGGGCATCTGAAAACCCTGCACGACAAGCCGCTGTGGATCGCGATTGCGGCGAGCTGGGGCATCGCCTTGTTCGAGTACATGCTGATGGTCCCGGCCAACCGCGCCGGTTTCACCACCATGAGCCTCGCGCAGCTCAAGATTCTTCAGGAAGTGATCACCCTGCTGGTGTTCGTGCCGTTCGCGCTGCTGGTGATGAAGCAGCCGCTGAAGCTGGATTTCCTGTGGGCGGCGTTGTGCATGTGCGGCGCGGTGTATTTCATTTTTCGTTGACATTTTTGACGGATGGACGCGGCCAGCCGCCTACAATCCTGTCAACTCCGCTTTCGATCTCTCCCCGTGTTCAAGGAATACCTGCAGTACGACGCCACCGGCCTGGCCGCGCTGGTGGCGAATCGCGATGTCAGCGCACCCGAATTGCTCGATGCCGCGCTTGCCCGGCTGGAGGCCGTCAACCCGAAGATCAACGCTTTCTGCACGCCGATGATCGACACCGCGCGTGCCCGCGCCGCAGGCCCGCTGTCGGGTCCGTTTGCCGGCGTGCCGTTCCTGATCAAGGACATCGCCCAGCATGTGAAAGGCGTGCCGACCAGCGCCGGCAGCCGCGCGCTCAAGGACTGGTGCCCGGATGTGACCTCGGAAATCGTGCTGCGCTTTGAGCGCGCGGGGCTGGTCAGCTTCGGCAAGACCACGCTGCCGGAGCTGGCGCTGAAAGGCTGCACCGAAAGCCCGCTCTGGGGGGCAACGCGCAACCCCTGGAACCTTGATCGCACGCCGGGCGGCTCCTCCGGTGGTGCAGCGGCGGCGGTGGCGGCCGGCATCGTGCCGGCGGCCAGTGCTTCCGACGGCGGTGGCTCGATCCGCATTCCCGCCTCGTTCTGCGGCCTGTTCGGCCTGCGTCCGGGACGCGGCCGGGTGCCGCCGGGGCCGACCCACGACGAATTCTGGGAAGGTGCATCCAGCGAGCACGTCCTGACCCGAACGGTGCGCGATTCCGCCGGCCTGCTCGATGCCATCCACGGCCCGGACCAGGGCGGGCCGTTCCGGATCGTCGCGCCCGAGCGGCCGTATGCCGATGAAGTCGGCCGCGATCCGGGCCGCCTGCGCATCGGCTTTTCGACCGCGTCGCCGATCAACCAGCCGGTCGATCCCGATTACGTGCGCGCTGTCCATGACACCGCGAAGCTGCTGGAAAGCCTGGGTCACCATGTCGAGGAAGCTCGCCCGGCGATCGACGGCCATGCGCTGGCCCGCTGCTACCTGACCATGTACTACGGCCAGACGGCGGCAGCGGTCGAGCATGCCTGCGAACTGGCCGGTGCCTGCGAAGCTGATTTCGAGCTGGAAACCCGCGCGCTGGCGCTGTTCGGGCGCAGCCTGACCGCTGGCGAATACGTTGCGCGCCGCCAGCACTGGAACGGCTTCATGCGCGCGCTCGGCGATTTCCACCAGCGCTACGACCTGTACCTGACGCCGTCGGCCGCACAGGGGCCGGCGCGGATCGGCAGCCAGGATCTGCCGTGGTCCGAACAGCTCGGCATGCGGGCGATGCTGAAGCTCGGGCTGGGCCGTCAGGTGCTGAAAAGCGGGCTGATCGACAAGGTCGCCGCGCGCAGCCTCGGCCGGGTTCCGTTCACCCAGCTATCGAACCTCACCTTCACGCCGAGCATGTCGGTGCCGCTGCACATGGATCGCGACGGGCTGCCGATCGGTATGCAGTTCGTGGCCGCCAGTGGCGGGGAAGGCCAGTTGATCCGGCTGGCCTCGCAGCTGGAAGTGGCGGCGCCATGGGCCGGGCGTCGCGCCGCGATCTGACTTACTTCCAGTTGAATTCGGTGGCATTGCGCGCCCGCGGCTTGCCTTCGCCTTCGATCAGCTCGAATTCGATCAGCACTTCGCGGGTCTTCAGATCGCGGAAGCGATCAGCGCTGACCTTGCGGCCGTCTTCGGTGTAGTCCTGCGCGTAGAGGATGACGTCGGTGCGCAGGTCGGATACCGAGAGGCCTTCGCGCACCGTCAGATAGGCGAAGCCGCGCTCGTCGACGTAGTGCATGACGCCGATGCGGCGGTCACTGGCTGGCAGCAGGTCGGGGATCAGGAAGCCGTAGTGGTGGTAGTCGGCTTCGCGCTTCAGGTCGCCGCTGACATTGCCGAAGCTAAGTACGTCGACCCGCTTGCCCTTGTCCTGCAAGGCTCTGACTAATCTCAGGAAATCGCCATCGCCGGTGCCGAGCAGCACGTAGTCGAGGTTTTCGGCCTGCAACAGCGCATCGACGGCGAGATCGAGATCGGCATTGGCCTTGACCACTTCCTGACCGTCGTCATTGCGATAGCGCCGGGCTTCCTTCAATACCAGATGAAAACCGTTGCGGCGCACCGCGTTGCGATGGTTTTCCTTGGCTTGCCGGTAGCTGTCGTCTTCGTCCTCGCGCTGGAGGTCGATCGCCAGATAAGCATTGGCGCGCAGCACGGTGGCGCCCTGCGCTTCGACCAGCCGGCGAACGGTTTCGTAGCGAAAACCGCGACCGCCGGTTCTGGAAAGGTTTTCGACGTCGAGGAAAATCCCTGCTTTCAGCACTAGGCGGTCTTCGCTCTCTTGGGCGCAGCGGCAGCGGCGGTTTTCGGCGCTGCGGCAACACGCGGACGGCGCACCGGCTTTTTCAGGGCGTCGATGCGCAGCAGCAGGTTCGGGTCCGGGCAGCGGGCCAGCCAGGTGGCTTTTTCCGATGCGCGGCAGACGCCGGGATAGTCGCCTTCGCGGCCATCGAGTTCGCGGATGATCTGGAAGTGCAGGTGCGGTGCCCAGCCGACATTCTCGTGCGGCTGGCCGAGCCAGCCGATCGGCTCGCCGATGTTCACCTTGCGGCCGCGCGGCGTCAGTTGCAGCGACTGCCGCGACAGATGACCGTACAGCGTGTGGAAGCGCACGCCCTGGATTTCGTGCTCGATGATGATGGTCGGGCCGTAATCGCCGAATTCCTTGTTGTCGCGCGTGGAATGCACCACCCCGGGCAGCACGGCGTGGATCACGGTGCCGGCCGACAACCAGAGATCGACACCCAGATGCACGGTGCGCGGTTCTTCCGAGCCGGTGCCGTAGAGATCGCTCATCCGGTACAGGGCGCGGTCTTCGCCGTAGCCACCGGCCGCGAAATCGGCGTTGGCGGCGCGCAGGCGGCGCAGGATCCAGCGGTGGAAGGCGCTGGCATCGGCCGGATCGGTGCCTTCGAGCACGTCTGGGCCGGGGCCGAGCGTCAGCGGCAGGCAGCGCTTCGAGTTCAGCGCGTACGACACCGGGCTCGCGGCCGGCGTCATCGCCAGTAACTTGCTGAAGTTGTCGCGTGCCATCGTCGTCAAACCCTGTCCTGTCCGCGTGGGCGGCGTGTCGTTTTCTGCGCCACGACGCCCGGAAATCGCCTTGCCGTTGTCGTCAGCGCCGCCGGCTGGCGGTGCCGCCGAGCGGCGGGAAAACCGCCATTGTGCCGTGTGATGCGTCACAAGTCGTCCCCTGAATCAGATCAATCAGCCTGCGGGCCGGTTTCGAGGCTCGAAATCCGGAAAAAGTGCGCGCATCTGCTCGTAAAGCTGCCGCTGGGCCTCGGTTTCCGCCACTGGCGTCTGAATCTGCACGGTGACGAACTGATCCCCGGCCGGGCTGCCCGGCAGTCCGCGGCCTTTGAGCCTGAGCCTGCGACCAGACAGCGTGCCCGGCGGGAGGTTCAGTTCCACCGCGCCGCCAAGGGTTGCGACCGGCACCGCGCCGCCGAGTGCGGCTTCCCAGGGCGCGACGTTCAGGGTCATGTGCAGGTCGCGGCCGTCCGGCTTGAACACGGGATGGGCCGCGAAGCTCAGTTCCAGCAGCACGTCGCCGCCGCGCACCGCCTGGCCGCTGAGGCGGATGGTCTGGCCGGCGGTCACGCCCCGGGGGATGCGCACGGAAAGATTGCGGGTGCCGAGCGTGATGTTGCGGGTGCTGCCCTCGAAGGAATCTTCCAGGGCGATCGCCAATTTGGCTTGCTGATCGCGCTGAACGCCGCCGCCGAACTCCTCGTAGCCGCCACCACCACCGCCGAAGCCGCCCGCGCCTGCGCCGTTGCCGAACAGGGAGGAAAAGAAATCGGAAAAACCGGCGCCGTCGCTGCCGTGACCGGCCCCGCCGCGGCCACCGCCCCAGCCGGGCGGCGGGGTGAAGCGCTGGCCGTTCTGCCAGTTGGCACCGAGCTGGTCATAGGCGGCACGCTTTTTCGGATCGCTCAGGACTTCGTTGGCCTCGTTGGCCGCCTTGAAGCGATCTTCGGCGTCACGGGCCTTGTTCTTGTCGGGGTGGAATTCGCCGGCCAGCTTGCGATAGGCGCGCTTGATGTCGGCCTCGCTGGCCGTGCGCGGAACGCCGAGAATCTTGTAGTAGTCCTTGTATTCCATCGCGTTTTCTTGAAACAGCAGCGGGGCGTCGCAGCACCAGACGGCCGCGACGCCCCGCAATGTACGGCATCAGTTTGCGAGTAGTCGGTTCAGTGGGCCACGGAAATGCGACGCGGCTGGGCGGTCGGGCGCTTCGGAATCACCACTTCGAGCACGCCGTTGCTGCCTCGGGCGCTGACTGCTTCGGAATCGACGGTATCCGGCAGGCTGAAGCGGCGGAAGAAGCGGCCGTGGGCGCGTTCGACGCGGCGGCGCTCGACGTTGGCGGC
This sequence comes from Nevskia sp., assembly GCA_021732745.1. Lineage (GTDB taxonomy): Bacteria > Pseudomonadota > Gammaproteobacteria > Nevskiales > Nevskiaceae > Nevskia. The sequence goes on from JAKFUK010000005.1 coordinate 255,747, forward strand.
ATCGACCGCCTTGTCGCGGCTGCCGCTCAAGATCAGCACGCCCTTTTCCAGCGTCACTTCGATCGACGCCGGATCGACACCCGGCACGTCGGCATGGAGCACGAAGCGATCCGGGTATTCGGCGATGTCGACGGCCGGCGCCCAGTCTGCGGTCGCGCCCGACGAGGCGTCGTTGGCAGCGGCGGCACTGTCGCCGTTGACATAGCGATTGAGTTCATTGACCAGCTCCCGGTGCATCGCCCAGGGCCCGAAGTTGCGTTCACGGATCATGTTGGACATGGAAACCTCCATTGGATGGGTCAGGAAATCCGGTGCGAGCCTGCGACTCGCCCGTGCCCCCAACGCTAGGGTCGCGTCGCTCCGGTTCAAGAGGCAGAGGCCACCGCCGTGCCGGCTTCGAGCAGCGCGGCCAGCCGCGCTTCGATCGCGGCAAGGTCCGGAATCAGCGCTTCGCGACCATCGACGCGCACTCGCGCCAGCACCCGTTCGGCGGCGTCCGAGGCCCGCAGCGGCAGCGCCTCGATGGCGTCGCGACGCAGGCTCAGCAGTTGCGGATGACCGTCGCACAGCAAGCCGCAGCGCGGCAGGCCGGTGCTGGCGTTCGCCGGTTTGAGCACCACCACGCGCGCCCGCCGGCCGCTGACGGCGAGGCCGCTGCCGTGGAGCCGCTCGAAGTGCAGCACCGGCAGATCCAGCGACTGCCAGACGATCCAGCCGGCCAGCCAGTCCGGCGCGCCGTCCGCCGCCGGGCGCAGCTCGCTGGCCGCCAGCGCATCGGCCATCGCCAGATTGGGCAGCAGCAGTTGCGCGTCGCGCAGCGGCAGCAGCATGGCGTTGAGCCGTTCGTCCTGGCTCATTGGCGGATGCCGGGCAGGGTGCGCAGGGTGGCCAGCAGTTGCTCGTCCTGCCAGGGCTTGGTCAGGTAGCCGTCGACGCCAAGTTGCCGCGCCCGGGCGCGGTGCTTCTCGCCCGAGCGCGAGGTGACCATGACGATCGGCAGCCGTTTCAGTTGCGCGTGCTGGCGGATGAAGGCGGCGACCTCGAAGCCGTCGGCGCGCGGCATCTCGATGTCCAGCAGCACCGCGTCCGGCGTTTCGGTATGCAGTTGTGCCATCGCGTCGACGCCGTCGCGGGCGGTCAGCACCCGGTAGCCGTGGCGCAGCAGCAGGCGTTCAGCCACCCGGCGCATGGTGATCGAATCGTCGACCACCATGACCGTTGCCCGTGCGTCGCCGGCTCGGGTGTCGTCGTGCAGCGGCGGATGGGCCAGCAGTGCGCGCCGTTCGCGCGCGGCAATCAGGGCCGGCAGATCGAGAATCATCGCCACCCGGCCATCGGCCAGGATGGTGGCACCGCCGATGCCGGGCACCGAGCCGAGCTGCGGACCCGCACCCTTGCTGACGATTTCGCGGCTGCCGATCAGGCGGTCGACGACCAGCGCCAGCAGGCCGCTGCCGTCGACGGTCTGGCCCGCGCCGAGCCGAAGCAGCAGGGCGTTGGCAGTGCGGCTGTCGCTGGTGGCGTTGCGCGGCAGATCGAGGTAATCGGCCAGATGGCGCAGCGGCCAGTCTTCATCGCCGTAGCGGAAGCGGCCGCCGTTCGTGGCCAGCAGGGCCTCGGCCTGCGCACGCGGCAGCCGGCCCACGCCTTCGATGCCGGCCAGCGGGATGGCGAAGGTTTCGGCACCGATGCCCACCAGCAGCGCCTGCGACACCGCCAGCGCCAGCGGCAGGCGGATGATGAAGCGCGCGCCGCGGCCCGGTTCCGAGCGCAGTTCCAGCGTGCCGCCAAGCTGGCGGACCTGATTGGCGACGACATCCATGCCGATGCCGCGTCCGGCGTCCTGGGTCAGGCGGCTGGCGGTGGAAAAGCCCGGCTCGAAGATGAATCGGGCCAGCGCTTCGGGTGCCAGTTCGACCCGCCCCGACATCAGTCCGCGTTCGATCGCCTTGCTGCGGATCGCGGCGTAATCGAGCCCGCGGCCGTCGTCGCCGACTTCGACCAGCAGTTGCGAACCTTCATGCGCCAGCTTGATTTCGATACTGCCGCGCGCCGGTTTGCCGGCAGCGAGACGCACGTCCGGCGGCTCGATGCCGTGGACGACGGCGTTGCGCAGCAGATGTTCCAAGGGTGCTGTCATGCGCTCCAGCAGATTGCGATCGAGTTCGGCATCGGCCCCGATGTACACCGGCTCGGCGTCGCGGCCGTTCTCGGCGGCGGTCTGGCGGACCACCCGACTCAGCCGCTGTTCCTGACGCGAGAACGGTACCATCAAGGTGCCCATCAAGCCCTGCTGAAGCTCGGTGGTCTGCCGGCCCTGCTGCACCAGCAGGGCTTCGGCGTTGCTGAGCGCTTCTTCCATCGAGCCGTGCAGGGAGCCGAGATCGCCGACCGATTCAGCCAGCGCCCGCGACAATTCCTGCATCCGCGAGTAGCGGTCCATCTCCAGGGCATCGAACTCGTTGCCGTAGCGGTCCTCGGCTTCCGCGTGCGCGGCGGCGCGGCTGCTGATCCGGGCGTCGGTCTCGATATCCATCTGCCGCAACTGGTCGCGGATGCGGGCGATGGTCTGGGTGGTTTCGCCAAGCTGAACCTTGAGCGCGGCGTGATGCTCGTCGAGCCGGGCGCGGGCGATGGCGATCTCGCCGGCCTGGTTGAGCATGGCGTCGAGCCGCTCGACCGGCACCCGCGCGGTTTCGCGACGGTTGAGCGGAGCGTCGGCACCGGCGTCGTCCGGAGTCGGGAACAGGCCCGGCAGCCAGCCATCGATGGCGGTCGCGGCTGTTGGCGCCGGTTCAACGGCCGGCGGCGGCGCTTCGGGAGCCGGTTCGGCCAGCACGGCCGGCACTTCGACGATCGCGGGCGCTGGCGAGCAGCCAAGTGCGGCGTCGATCGCCGCCAGCACCGGCTCCGCCGGCAGGCGCTGGCCCTGTTTCAGTGCATCGAGCTGGCGTTGCAGCGCGTCGAGACCGCTGTCGAAAGCGGCGACCAGCGTAGCGGCTGCGTGATCGGCCGGCCGATCGAGCAGGGTTTCCAGACGATGCGCCACGGCCCCGATCGCGGCAGCTGCCGCCATGCGCGCGCTGCCTTTCAAGGTGTGCAGGCTGCGGCGCAGGCTGCCGAGGCTGCGCGCGTCATCGGCCATTCCGCCCCACAGGCCGGACGACACCGCCAGCGCATCGAGCAGTTCCTGGGCTTCGCCAAGGAAAATCTCCTGCAATTCGGCATCGACTTCCGGCGCTGCGGCGATCACCGCGAGCACTGCTGCCGGTTCGGCCGGCGGGTCTGCAATCGGTGCCGGCAACTCGTGCAGTTCAGCAAGGCGGGCGGCGTAGCGATCGGCGGCTTCGTCGGGAATCGGCTCCTCGTCGGCCACCGCGTCCACCCACCAGGCCAGTTGCCGAACCAGTTCATCGAGCAGCGGCAGGCCGGCGGCTGGCAGGCCGCTATTGGCCCGTTGCAGCGTATCGAGCGTGCTTTCGATCATGCCGGCGAGGCGGCTCAGCGCCACCGCGTTGACCACCGCCGCACTGCCGCGCAGCGTGTGGAAACCGCGCGACAGGCTGTCGTCGATGGCGAACGTCGGGGCGCTGCGGTCGCGCGTGGCGAGCCACTGGCGAACACCGTCGAGGCGGGCGCGGGCATCGCTGCAGAACACGGCGCGGACATCGACTTCGGACACCGCCCGGCCGCTGGCAACCCGTTCGGCGCGCTCGATCAGGGCGGCGCTGGCCGGATCGAGTGTGGCATCGCCGCCGCGATAGGCGTCGATCAGCCCGGGCAGCGCCTGGATGGCGTCGTCGACCACGGTGATCAGGGCGCGGCTGGGCGTGATGGCGCCGTCGAGGCAGCGATTGAGCAGGGTTTCGATCGCCGCACCGACAGCGGCGATGGCCTCCGCGCCGACCGTGCGACCGCTGCCTTTCAAGGTGTGGAAGGCGCGGCGGAAGCCGGCCAGCGTGTCGCTGCGGCCGGGATCGCGATGGAAGGCGGCGCGCAGCGCTTCGATGCCGGCCTGCACTTCGGCGGCTTCGTCGAGAAACACGGCGCGCAGCTCGGCGGCATCGTCGGCGGCGCTGAAGACCGCTTCCCCGGCCTCGGCCATCTTCACCGGCGGTGCCGCGACCGCAAGCTGGTCCAACTGGCGCAGCAGTTCGGCGACCAGCGCATCGCCGTGCTCGGCTTCGTCGCGCTGGGCTTCGAGCCAGGTATCGAGGCAGACGATCGCCGAAGCAAAACCCGGCGCTGCCGTGTGCTGTTCGAGCGCTGCGGTCGCATTGGCCAGATCGTCGACGCCGAGCAGCCGCAGCGCGGCGGCCAGCGCGCGCAGCAGCATCGGCAGCGCGGCGCGTGATTCTTCGTCGCCATCGCGCCGGGTCTTTTCCAGGCTGGATTTGAGCCGGGCACTGTCGATCAGCATTTCGCGAATCAGCGCCGCGCGCGCTTCGCGGCAGATGTCGTGATGCGGCAGGGCTGCGTCGTCCCCCGGCGCGTTGCGCAGCAGGGCAGGGTGGAGCCCCAGTTCGATGCGCAACAGCGCCACCGCCATCGGCAGCCAGACATCCGGGGCGGTCGACGACGGCGCTGCGGTCAGCGAAAGCGCCGTGGCGCGCAGGCTGGCGGCCGATTCGCTGAAGCCCAGCAGGCCGACAACACCCGCCGCGCGTTCCAGCCGGGTGATGGCGGCGGCGAGATCGACGGCGGCACCGCCGCTGCGCAGGCGCAGGTCGATGGCGTCCTTGATCACTGCGAATTCGCTGTGCAGCGCGGTGAGCACGGCGGCGCGGGTGTTGCGGTCGGCGGCAATCGGCTGCGGCGCGCCGCCGACATCGGGCAGCAGGGCGGCACGCAGCGCGGCGGCCGGGTCGGTATCGGTGGTCCGCAGGGCGTGCAGCAGCCGCCAGATGGTGTCCCCGGCTTCGGCAAGCGCTGCCGCTTCGCCGCTGTCGGCGAGCACTTTCATCTGGCTGACCGCGCGCCCGAGCAGGCGGCGGATGTCCAGCGCATCGACCCGGCGGCCGATCAGGCTGTCGGCGAGCGCGGCCTGGGCCTGCCACAGCGCGCGCAGGCGATCGTCGGCGACGGCGTCCGCCAGTGCACGGGCGATGCTGGCGATGCGGCGCAGGGATTCGTCGTCCGCCGGCTTGCGGAACCAGCCGAGGAAGGCGGTCTGGAAGGCGCTCAATTCGCGCCGCGCCAGCGCTTCCGCCGCTTCGACGCTGGACGCCGGCCCGCTGCGGGCGATGCCGGCCGGCCAGGCTTCCGCCACGGCGCGGGCAGCGAAAGACTCGGCATCGTCCGGCGATGCGGCCTGATGAGCACGGCGCAGGGCGTGAAGCACTGGCCGCAGGCTCGCATCGTCGAGCGGCCGGTCGACGCCGGCTTCGAGCAGCAGCGCGGCATCGTCAAGGGCGGTACAGGCGGCGTCCGATGGCGGCGTGCCGGACAGCCGGTCGACGAGCGCCAGCATTTCCCGAGTGCATTGCGCGGCGGCGCGGTGGTCAAGCAGTTCGTAAGCGCCGCGCAGGCCGCGCAGTTCGCTACCCAGCACATGCAGATGCCTGGCGGCGGCGTCGGGATATTCCGGCAGCGCTTCCAGAGCCGCGTGGACCCGGCCCAGCGACAGGCCGAGTTCGAGCGTCAATGCCGGTTCGATGGCGGTCATCGTGCGCTGCTCAGTGGCCGGCGCGGATGAAGCGCTCGCTGCGCGCGAGCCGCGTCAGCGACAGCACCAGCCAGTCGCGCCCTTCGCGATGGAAAGCCCCGAGCCGCCAGGGCTGGAAGGCCGCCGGCGCGGTGATCGCCGGCCGCTGGTCTTCGGGCACGAAGCGGCGCTGGCCGGCGACTTCATCGACCAGAAAACCGGCCGGCAGGCCGTCGAGATCGAGCACCAGCACGCGCTGATCGCGGGCTTCGCTGGCGGGGCGGCAGTCGAGCAGGCCGCCGAGATCGGTGACTGTCAGCAACTTGCCGCGCACGTTGGCAACCCCCAGCAGCCAGGGTTTCGCACCCGGCACCCGGGTCAGGCGCGGCCGGCCGGTGACTTCGCGGACCTCGTCGCCGGGCACTGCGAACCAGCGCTCGCGCAGCCGGAAACCGAGGCCGGTCCAGGCATCGGCCCCAGCTGTCGAGGGCGGATCGCCGCCGCCACGCAGTTGCGCTTCGATCGCCAGCAGCAGATCGAAGGGCGCAAGGTCGCGCAGGGCGGAAGCAGCGGACATCGGCAGGTTCAGGCCGCTCGGGCGGGCAGGCCGGCGCGCACGGCACCCAGCAGTTCGTCGCGGGTGAAGGGCTTGGTCAGGTATTCGTCGGCCCCGGCGAGGCGGCCGCGAGCGCGGTCGAACAGGCCGTCCTTGGATGACAGCATCACCACTGGTGTGGCGGCGTAGCGCGGGTTGCGCTTGATCAGCGCGCAGGCCTGAAAGCCGTCGAGGCGCGGCATCATGATGTCGATGAAGATCAGATCCGGGTTTTCGTCGGCGACCTGGGCCAGCGCCTCGTAGCCGTCGGCGGCGGTGACCACGGCGTAGCCGGCGGCGCTGAGCAGGGTTTCCGCGCTGCGGCGGATGGTCTGGCTGTCGTCGATGACCAGTACCTTGAGCCGGGGCGCGGCGTCGGATTGCGGCATCTGAAGGTCGTCGTAAGCCACGGTCGGGCGCTCGTCGGAAGAGGTGTCCGGGGCTTGTAGCACGCGATTCCAGCGTGCCCCACCGCCGCCGACGACCGTGACTTCAGGCCGGACAAGGGCGCGTTGCTGCGCCGTCCGGCGCTACTGGAAGCAACCATCAACCGTTAAACGCAAAGGCGCAAAGGGAAAAGAAAGGACACGAAGAACAGCTACTGAAAGTTGTCTTCAAGGCTTTTCTTTGCGTCCTTTGCTTCACCTTTCCCTTTGCGTCTTTGCGTTGAACTTTTGACGTTGCAGGTAACGGACTGGATCCGGCACCGAACACCCGAAGGCCCGCTAGAAAAAAGTGACCGATCGGTTACGCTACGCACCCCGCGCAGGCCCACTGCGCCCCGCCGGCAGATGCGCCATGCCTTCGACTTCGCACCACGCCGTACCGAACCTGACCACCGCGCAGACCGCCCCGCTGCTGCGCTTCGAAAGCCTGCTGCTGGAACGCGCGGCCGATATCGAGCGCTGGTTCCGCGGCCAGTGGGCGCTGACCCCGCCGCCGTTCTACTGCTCGGTGGACCTGCGCAATGCCGGCTTCAAGCTGGCCCCGGTCGACACCAATCTGTTCCCGGGCGGCTTCAACAATCTCAACCCGGCCTTCGAGGCGCTGTGCGTGCAGGCGATCCAGTCAGCACTCGAACGGGTGATGTCGACCGCCTGCGACGTGCTGCTGGTGCCCGAGAACCACACCCGCAACCGTTTCTATCTGGAAAATGTCGCCACGCTTCAAGGGCTGATCCAGAAGGCCGGCTACACGGTGCGCCTCGGTTCCTTGCGGACCGACTTGCACGAGCCGGAAACCATCACCCTGGATTCCGGCCGCAGCCTGTATCTGGAGCCGATCCACCGCGACGGCGATTACATCTACGCCGGCGATTTCCGGCCCTGCGTGGTGGTGCTCAACAACGATCTGTCGTCCGGCCGCCCGGCGCTGCTCGCGGGTATTGCCCAGCCGGTGATTCCGCCGCTCGGCGTCGGCTGGAACACCCGGCTCAAGACTCAGCATTTCGGCATCTACCGCGAAGTCGCCGCCGAATTCGGCAAGCTGCTCGGCATCGACCCCTGGTGGGTCGATCCGTTGTTCCGCAACTGCGGCCAGATCAACTTCAAGACCCGCGAAGGCGAGGACTGCCTGGCGTCGAATGTCGAGCTGCTGCTGGAAGACATCGCCGAGAAATACCGCCAGTACGGCGTCAAGGACGAGCCCTTCGTGATCGTCAAGGCCGATGCCGGCACTTACGGCATGGGCGTGATGACGGTGAAGAGCGCGGACGAGATCCGCAACATGAACCGCGACGCCCGCAAGAAGATGGCATCGGCGAAGGAAGGCAATGAAGTCACCGGCGCGATCATCCAGGAAGGCGTCTACACCTTCGAGCGCTGGGGCGACGAACAGTCGACCGCCGAGCCGGTGGTTTACATGATCGACAAGCACGTCGTCGGCGGTTTCTACCGTGTCCACGGCGGGCGCTCGAACACCGAAAACTTGAACGCCCCGGGTGCCAGCTTCCAGCCGCTGGCCTTCGCCGATCCCTGCAACTGCCCGGACACCGCGCAGAACCCGGATGCCTCGCCGAACCGCTTCTACGCCTATGGCGTGGTGGCGCGGCTGGCGCTGGTGGCCGCAGCGCGGGAAACCGCGAATGCGATGGCGCGCGAGCCGCAGCCTGTCGAAGCAGTTGCCTGACGTGGCCGTAGGTCGGCAATCCCTTGCCGACATGCTCCCTAGGCCGAAACGCGGCGGCGGCAAAGGTTTGCCGCCCTACGATGTCTGTTGATTCTGCTTTCAGGCGGCTGCCGTCGGTAAGACAGGTTTTTTGCTGCATCGCAGCGCGGAATGGCGTGAAATGCAGGCCGGTTCATCATTCCCGCTGCCGCCATGTCTGACGATTCGATCCTGCTGACCCCTGACGCTGCGCTGCCGACGGTGCCGCTGGCCCCAGCGCCGTGGTCGCTGACCGGGACCGGCTACATCCTGCTGATGAAGCTGCCGCCAGCGGCGCTCGACGACCCTCGCCACACGCCGGCAGCCCTGCGCGGCAAGCGCCGTGGCGGCATGGCGGCGGTGATGCTGGTCGATTACGAAAGCTCGGCGGTCGGCCCGTATCGCGAGCTGCTGTACATCCCCGGCAAGTTCGCGTTTGGCGACGTAGCGCTCCAGTCGATCACCCGCATCTACGTGTCGAGCATGGAATCGGTGGTCAACGGCCGCATCAACTGGGGCATCCCGAAGGATCAGTGCGACTTCGATTTCCAGTACGGCAGCGATGGTCAGGACCGCTGCGAGGCCAGCCTGAACGGCAAGGCCTTCGCGACGTTCGCGTTCAAGGCCGGCGGCTGGAAGCTGCCGTTTTCGTCGGCCATCGTGCCGAATGCGCTGCTGCGGTTGGCGCAGGTGCACGGCGGCCGGCAGTTCGTCTACGTGCCTTCGGCGAGCGGCAAGATTCAGTTCGCGAAAGTCACCGACTGGTCGTTCGACGCGGCACTGTTTCCCGATCTGGCCCAGGGCAAGGTGCTGGCCTGCGTCAAGGTGCCGCGCTTCACGATGGGCTTTCCCGTGTCAGCGGTGACGCCGGTCTGACGACAAAACGGGCATCACGCAGCGAACGCGGAGAGACGCAGAGGAAAGCCAAAGACAATGGCCTGAAAGCTTTTCTTCGCGTTCGCTGCGTTCTCTGCGTGAGATCGATTTTCGCTTCTCGCCTCACACCTTCCCCCTCACGAACAGATGAATTTCGGCATCGGCGAGTTCTATTCCCTGGCCTGCGCGCTGGTCTGGGCGGTGGCGGTGGTGCTGTTCAAGAAGTCCGGCGAAAGCATCGCGCCGTTCGCGCTGAACCTGTTCAAGAACAGTCTCGCGGCCGTGCTGCTGGGCCTCACGGTGCTGGTCCTGTCCCCGGAAGTCCCTGATTTCACGCCGCTTTCCTTGGGCCTGATCGTCATCTCCGGCCTGCTCGGCATCTGCCTCGGCGACAGCTACTACCTGCGCGCCCTGAACACCATCGGGGCCAGCCGGATGGCGGTGGCGCAGACGCTGTTCTCGCCGTTCGTCATCGTGCTGTCGGCAATCTTCCTCGATGAGCGCCTGCACGGCCTGCAATGGCTGGGTGCGGCTTTCGTGCTCGGCGGCATCGTGCTGGTGACCTGGACCCGCGACGCGGCGATGTCGGCCGTCGATGCCCGGCGGCTGCGTATCGGTGCCGGATACGGCGTGCTGTCGGTGCTGCTGATGGCGATCGGCATCGTCATGGCCAAGCCGATGCTGGCGCTGCACGCCTTTCTGTGGGTGGTCTGGCTGCGCGTGCTCGCAGGCGTCGCCGGCCTGCTGGTGGTGATTGCGATCAAGCGCAATGCCGGGGCCTTGCTGGCTGAATACCGGGCCGTGCGTCACTGGCCGCAGATCGTGGCCGGCGCGGTGGCCGGCACTTATCTGTCGATGATGCTGTGGCTGGCCGGCTACAAGTACACCAGCGCGTCGGTGGCGGCCGTGCTCAACGAGACGGCGGCCGTGTTCATCGTGCTGCTGGCGGTGGTCTTCCTGCACGAAAGGGTGGGCCGGAGGCAGGTGGTCGGCATCGCTTTTGCGATGTTCGGGGTGTCGCTGATGGTGCTCAGTTAGTGCAGCGCGTCCAACAAATCGTTAGCGCTGTGCCGCGCCTCGCGGCGCGACTCTGCGTTGCGAATCGTCGCCATAGAACAACTATGGCTCCTCATCGCGCCTTGATTCGCACCACGATCCGTCGCCACATCACTAACGCTTCGTTGGGTGCGCTGCACTAGCGCTCGCGCGACGCAATTCCGGCGCGGATTTTGGGCGCGCGAGCTGTTGTCCCCGCGCGGCGACCGCTGGTCAAGAAGATTTGCGACGCTGAACGAAGTCGCAAAACCTGTGTCCACCCAGAACTGACAACAAAGGTCCAGTCGTGAAAATTACCCATTTCGCTCGCTTCAGCCGTCTGATCTGCACCGTTTTGCTGGGAATGGCCGTGCCGACGATGGCGGCCGTGCCCAAGTCCCCTGCCCGGACGCCAGCAGCAACAGCAGCGGTCAGCGGCGTGGTCGATCCGGTCAGCGGTCACCTGAGCGTCAGCGGCAGCCTGCGCCGCAGCTGGGTCATGCTCAGCGGCGGCTACGTGCAGACCAACCATCTGACCACGGTCAGCAGCGCCACCCTGACCGTCAACGGCGTGTCCCGCCGCTACCTGCTGATGCGCCCGACGGCGCTGACCAGCAACGCCCCGGTGCTGATGATGCTGCATGCCAACAGCGTGACGCCGGAAGTGATGGCGACGCTGACCGAAGTCGCCGATTTCGCAGCCACCCAGGGCTTCTGGGCAGTGCTGCCGGCGGCGGTCGGCGGCGTCTGGAAGGACGATCCCCGGACCTCCGGCAGCGACGATGTCAACTTCATCACCGCCCTGATCGCCAAGCTCGGCACCCAGGGTGCAAATCTGTCGCGCATCTACGTCTCCGGCTACTCGAACGGCGGATTCATGGCGACGCGGCTGGCTTGCGCCGCCTCGGACAAGATCGCCGCCTTCGGCATCGTCGCCGCCACCACGCGGCTGGGCGTGTCGAGCACTTGCGGCACGCAGACTTCGCGACCGAAAGCCTGGTTCCTCGGCAGCGCCGACACCATCGTGCCGATCGACGGCGCGCTGGACTTGCGCTCGGCCGAGTCGACGTTGTCGTTCTGGAACAGCAAGCAGGCCTGCGGCGGCGTCATCGGCAGCAGCCTTCCGAACCGCTCGCTTACCGATGGCACCACCGTGCAACTGGTCCGCTACACCGGCTGCATCGGCGGTGGCGAAAACCGCGCCTACACCGTCTTCGGCGGCGGCCACGCCTGGCCCGGCGGTTTGACCTCCACCGCCGGCATCACCTCGCAGGACATCAAGGCCACTGGCCTGATCTGGAACTTCGTCAGCCCTTATCGGCGCTGAACCCGCGCGGGTTCTCCGAAACGAAAAAGGCCCGGCTGCATGCCGGGCCTTTTTCGTTGCAACCGTCGTTGCGGGCGCGATCAGACGCCGTCAGCGGGCGTCAGCGGCACGTTCGGCGTCGGCTCCGGCGGCGGAGCGAAATCCGGGCGCGGCGGCGGCCGGGTGAGCCGGCAGTTTTCGTCAAGCCCGGTTTCCGCCAGCGGCTGGCATTGCAACAACTGATCGCGAAGGATGTTGTTGATGGCCTGTCCGGGCGGGCACTGCTTCACTTCGACGACTTCCTTCTTCGCGCAGACCACGGTGCTGCGGCAGCCGAGCGGGTTCAGGTATTCGCCATCCGCCTCGAATTCGCAGAAGCCGGGCGGCGGCGTGGGGTCGCCCTTCGCGGCCGGTGCCACTTCGGCGACGGCTTCGGTCTTGCCGCCGCAGGCCACGAGGCCCGCGAGCAAAGACAGGATCAGCAGTGATCGCGCGGCGCGCGACGACGGACTTGGGTTCATCGGGAAACGCTCTCTCGGTGGACGGGATTCGCGGCAACAATAACGGCTTGCGATGACCGGCGTCGGTCACTTCGCAGGCGGCGCTTTCAAGCGCTTGAGGTAACGGTCGCGCAACAGCGTCTGGCGGCTGACCATCGGCATCTCCCGGCCTTCGATCCACACCCGATCCGGCGCGCTCGTGACTTCCAGCGGATCGCGATCCCAGAGCACCAGGTCGGCGATCTTGCCGGGCTCGATCGAGCCCAGCACGTTCGACAAGCCCAGGATCTCCGCTGGTTTCAGGGTGATCGCCGCCAAGGCATCGTCGTGGCGCATGCCGTTGGCAACGGCGATGCCGGCCAGTTGGCGCAGGTTGCGGGCGTTGTGGCTGCCCTTGTCGTCGCTGTCGATGAAGGCGAACTTCACGCCCGCTTTGGCGAGCACGGCGGGGGCGTCCGGGCGGACGTGCAGGGTCTCGAAATGCGCGGGCAGATTGCGACTCGGGTCGATCAGCACCGGCACCGAGCGGCTGGCCAGCTCGGCAGCAACGCGATGCGCTTCGGCACCGCCGCTGACGATCAACTGCAAGCCGTAGTCATCGGCCAGCTTGAGTGCGGCCAGGATGTCGGAGGCGCGCTCCACCTGCAGCACCATCGGCATTTCGCGATTCAGCACGCGCTTCAGCGCTTCGACATCGAGCGGGCTCAGCTGGGCATCACCATTGAGGCCGTCGCCGAGCCGCAAACCGCCGCTGCGCGCTTCCTCCAGCGCTTCACGCATGGCCGCAAACGCGGCCGGGCGACTGCCGGCGATTTCCCGGCCCTGCTCGCCGAGTGCCGCAAACATCGCCGCACGCGGCTTGACGATCCAGTTGCCGCCTTCCGCCAGGCTGCCGGCCAGGGAAATGATCGCGCCCTGACCGGCGATCAGGCTGCCGCCTTTCTTCGCGTCTGGCGCGCTCATGGCGCGGGTCACGCCGTCGATGCGGTTGACCGGCAGCAGGGCGGAGCGCGGATTCAGGGCGTCGGCGACATCGAGGCCGGCGCTGTAGCGCTTCTGCTCGGAGGCAACATCGTTGGTTTCCTCCACGCCATCGATTTCCTTCAAGCCCAGATGACTGTGGGCGACGATGATGCCCGGCGTCAGCGGCCGACCATGGGCTTCGATTGGCGTCACCCCTTCCGGAATGAGCACATCGGTGCCGACCGCCTCGATGCGGCCATTGCGCACCACCACGGTGGCACCGGTCAGGGTGCCGGCGCGGCCGCCGGTGTGAACCACGGCGTTGCGGATCGCGAACAGCTCGGCCTCGGCACGGGTGGCGAGCAGGGCGATGACGACGCCGGTCAGCAGGTGGCGGCGGATCATGGCGCGTCTCCAGTCGGGGCTGCGGCTTCGGGAACCTCGGGTACGGCGATCACCGCTGCGGCGGCCGGCACTGCCGCGAATTGCGCGGCGGCAGCTTCGTCGACATCGGCCCCGAGCATGAAATCGCTGTCCGGTTCGGCATCGGGATGGGCGCGATCCAGGCGCAGCGCACCGTCGATCCAGACCAGATCGGCGCGCGTGTAGACCGAGAACGGCGAGCCGCTCCAGAGCACTACGTCGGCGGCCTTGCCGGTTTCGATGGTGCCGGTCTTCTCCTGGATGCCGAGCGCCTTCGCCGGATTGGCGGTCAGCCAGGCGATGGCGTGCTCGTCGCTGATCGCAAGGCCGGCGCGGCGACCGGCGGCGAGCGCTTTCGCGGCTTCCTGATTGAGCCGCTGGATGCCATTGGGATCGTCGGAATGGACGATCGCGCAGCCTGCGCCCTTGTCGCTGCGCGCTGCATCGACGATGGCGATGTTCTCGTTGATGGCGTCCCAGGCTTCCAGCTTGAAGCCCCACCAGTCGGCCCACAGCGCGCCGCAGGTCTGGGTTTCGGCGAGCAGGTCGGCGATCTTGTACGCCTCCACCGCATGATGGAAGGCATTGATCTTGAAGCCGAATTCCTTGGCCACATCGAGCATGGTGGCCATCTGGTCGGCGCGGTAGCAGTGCATCTGCACCAGCACGTTGCCGCGCAAGACCTCCGCCAGCGTTTCCAGCCCGAGATCGCGATCCGGTGCCGCGCCGGCTTTCTTGTCGTTCCAGGCGTCCCATTTGGCGCGGTAGCTCGCGGCTTTTGCGAATGCGGCGCGATAGCCCGCGACATTGCCCATGCCGGTGGCCGGCGAGCGGCCGCCGTTCTTGCCGTAGACCCGTTTCGGATTTTCGCCGCAGGCCATCTTCAGGCTGCGCTTGGCATCCGGAAACAGCATCTGCTGGTAGCTCACCGCCGGCACGTTCTTGATCACCACGCCGCGTCCGCCGATCAGATTCGCCGAGCCGGGCAGCACTTGCAGCGTGGTGATGCCGCCGGCCCGCGCGGCCTGGAAGCCGGGGTCCTGCGGCCAGATCGAATGCTCGGCCCAGACTTCCGCCGTGGTCGGGGCGGTAGCTTCGTTGCCGTCGCTGGTCGCCCAGACGCCGGGGGCCGGATAGACGCCGAGATGCGAATGCACGTCGATGATGCCGGGTGTCAGATACCGCCCCTTGGCTTCGATCACCGTCGCCCCGCCCGATGCCAGCGCCTTGCCGATCGAGGCGATCTTGCCGTCGGACAGCAGCACATCGGTGTCGTCCAGACGGGTGTCGATGCCAGTCAGCACCGTGGCCCCGCGGATCAGCACGGCACCGCTTTCGGGCGGCTTGTAGGTCGACGGGAAGGGGTCAGCCGCTGGCTTCGCCGCAGGATTGCGGTCGCCGCAGGCAGCGAGCAGCAGGACAGCGCACAGGCAGACAAAGCGGATCATGAAGGACGTCCGGGGCGTGAACGAAGCGGCAGTGGCCGAGCTTATCGCGGGGTTAGGGGCTACGGCGAAAAGCGGGAGATTGCTTTCCGCTCGCCTGGGCGGCCCGACATTGCCGCGCAGCCCGCTGCGCGGTTACGGTGCAGCAACTTCCGAATTCTTCAAATCCATGAAAACCTGGTTACTGGGAGCAGCAATGGCGGTCAGCGTGCTGGGCGGTGCAGCGGCGGCGATGGCGGCAGACAACGCCGCCGATGATCCGAATCTGTGGCTCGAAGCGGTCGACGATCCCAAGGCGCTGGACTGGGCGCGGGCACGCAACGCGATCTCGACCAGGGAACTCGAAGCCGGCCCGGATTTCGCGCCGATCCGCAGCCGCCTGCTGACCATTCTCGATTCCGAAGCGCGCATCCCCTACGTCAGCAAGATCGGCGATCGTTACTACAACTTCTGGCGCGATGCCAAGCAGGTGCGCGGCGTCTGGCGGCGCACCACGTTTCACGAATACGCCAAGGCCGAGCCGGTCTGGGAAACGGTGCTCGATCTCGACGCGCTGGCGGCAAGCGAGCACGAAAACTGGGTCTGGAAGGGCGCTGACTGCCTGTTTCTGGACTACGACCGCTGCCTCGTGCAGCTATCTCGCGGTGGCGGCGACGCCGTGGTGATCCGCGAATTCGACATCGCCGAGAAAGCCTTCGTTGCCGATGGTTTCAATGTGCCGGAAGCGAAATCCGAGGTCGTCTGGGCCGATCGCAACCGCGTCTACGTCGCCACCGATTCCGGCCCCGACACGCTCACCGACAGCGGCTATCCGCGTCTGGTCCACGAATGGCTGCGCGGCACGCCGCTGAGCGAGGCCGTGCCGGTGTTTGCCGGTGCCCGCGACGATGTCGCCAGCGGCCCGGTGGTGATCGACAGTGCCGGCTACCACCACGAGGTGATCCGCCGCACCACCACCTTCTACAGCGGCGAAAACTGGCTCAAGGTCGGCGACGAATTCCAGTTGCTGAACGTGCCGGACGATGCCGAAGTCGATTTCTGGCGCAACCAGATGACCGTCGAACTGCGCAGCGACTGGGCGATCGGCGGCACCGTCCATCCGGGCGGCGCGCTGCTGGTCATCGGCATTGCCGACTTCCTTGACGGCCAGCGCGATTTCCAGGTGCTGTACACGCCCGGCCCGCGCAAGTCGTTGAGCAGCGTGGCGAAACTGCACACGGCGCTGATCGTCAACGAACTCGACAAGGTGAGCAGCCGGCTTTATGTGCTGAAGCCTTCCGCCGGCCGCTGGACGCGCACGCCGCTCGATGCACCGGCCTTCGGCGCGCTCGGCGTGTCGGCCGTCGACGACGACAGCAACGACGACTACTGGCTCACCGTCACCGATTTCCTGACGCCGACGACGCTGTATCGGGCCAGCCTCGGCGCGGCCAAGCCCGAGCGGCTGAAAGCGCTGCCGGCCTATTTCAATGCCGACGGGCTTGAGATCGTGCAGCACGAAGTGAAGTCGAAGGATGGCACCCGGGTGCCGTATTTTCAGGTGTCGCGGAAGGGCTTGAAGCTCGACGGCGGCCATCCGACCCTGCTCTACGGCTACGGCGGCTTCGAGGTGTCCTTGCTGCCGAACTACAACGCCGGTGTCGGGGCGGCGTGGCTGGAAAAAGGCGGCGTCTACGTGCTGGCCAACATCCGCGGCGGCGGCGAATTCGGCCCGGACTGGCATCAGGCGGCTCTCAAGGCCAACCGCCAGCGCGCCTATGACGATTTCATCGCCATCGCCGAGGATCTCACCCGTCGCAAGGTCACGAGCCCGAAGCATCTCGGCATCCAGGGCGGCAGCAACGGTGGGCTCTTGATGGGTGTGATGCTGACCCAGCGGCCGGAACTGTTCGGCGCCGTGGTCTGCCAGGTGCCGCTGCTCGACATGCGGCGTTACAGCCATCTGCTGGCCGGTGCCTCGTGGATGGGTGAGTACGGCAATCCGGATGTTCCCGAAGAGTGGAACTGGATCGCCAAATACTCGCCGTACCAGAACCTGAAAGCGGACGCGAAGTACCCGCGCGTGCTGTTCACCACATCCACCCGCGACGACCGCGTCCACCCCGGCCACGCCCGCAAGATGGCCGCCCGGATGGAGTCGCAGGGCCACGATTTCCTCTACTACGAAAACATCGAAGGCGGTCACGGCGGCGCGGCGAACAATCCGCAGACGGCGCTGATGGGCGGGCTGGCGTATGCGTTCCTGTGGAAGCAGTTGCGAAAACCGTCGTAGGGCGGCGAGATGCCGACGTTGCGGCTGGCACTGAAAGTCCGGATGAATCCGGACCTACAACCACAGCGGTTCAGGACTCCCCCACCGTAGGTCCGGATTCATCCGGACGGCCAAGGGCGGCCCGGCGAAACATGGCGGCGTAGGGTGGGCAGGCCGTATCTGCCCACGCGGTGCGCGAACATCGAGCCTTGGCGAATCGGGGGGCAGATGAAGCCTGCCCACCCTACGAGGCTTGCTATCTTCCTGCGACGTTCAAGGAGGCTGACCCCGATGACCCCCGAAACCGCCGACCGCGCGACCTTCACCAGCATCGAAACCAGCAGCGCCGCCGACTGGCAGCTGATCGCGAAGGAATTCGGCGACTTCGCACGCCAGCTGCCGGACCGCATCCTCACCCACCTGAAGCTGCTCGACGGCGATTTCGGCGGCTTTCCGATCGACCGCCTGACCCACTGCCTGCAAACCGCGACCCGGGCGCATCGCGATGGTCGCGACGAGGAATACGTGGTCTGCGCGCTGCTGCATGACATGGGCGACGTGCTGGCCACCTACAACCATCCCGATGTCGCAGCGGCACTGATCAAGCCGTTCGTGCCCGAGGCCTACCACTGGATGGTCGCCCACCACGGCATTTTCCAGGGCTATTACTTCTTCCATCATCTCGGCATGGATCGCGACATGCGCGAGCAGTTTCGCGATTCGCCGCACTACGCGCTGACCGAGGAGTTCTGCGCCAAGTACGACAGCCCGGCTTTCGATCCTGCCGCCGAAACGCTGCCGCTGGCCTACTTCGAGCCGATGCTGCGCCGCGTCTTCGCCCAGCCGCGCAATTCGATCTACCGCGCTGCGCTCGACTAGCGCGCAGAGGTCGGCATACTCCCGCCCTCACCTTTTCGAGGGCCGACCGGCCATGCATCCGATCCTCCGTGCTGCACTTTGTGCGTCCGCCCTGATCCTGACTGCCTGCGGCAACGGTGGTGATGGCGGTAGCGCCCGGCCGCCGACGGCGGCCTGCGCCAATCCGACCGCAGCGCAAGCGCTCGACCGCACGCTCGATGTCGACCTGCCCACGGACAGCGATCCGTCGACCAATCCGACCCGGCCGTCGACCATCCACTACAGCCTGCTGCTGCCACCGCGCTGCCCGGGCGACGTGTTTCCGATCGTGCTGCACAGCCACGGCTACGGCGGCTCGCGGCTGACGACGCTGGCGGCGAATGGCGATCTGGTGGCTGCGCGCAGTGCCGCGCATTTCCCATCCATGGAGCTGCTGGCACGGGCGTTGCCGTTCCACGGCTACGCGGTGATCAGCGTCGATCAGCGTGGCCACGGCGATTCGGCAGCCACCACCAACGCCCGGATCATCGACCCGCTGCTGGAAATCCAGGATCTGCGCCGCCTGCTCGACTGGGCCTACGACAACGCCGAAACCTTCAACTTCGAGCGCCAGACCGGCACCGGCGTCGACCGCGACCTCAATGTCGGCACGCTCGGCGTCAGCTACGGCGGCGGGTTCCAGATGCCGCTGGCCGCGCTTGATGCCCGCATCGACGCCATCGTGCCGAACGGCACCTGGAACAATCTGCTTTACAGCCTGCTGCCCGGCGATGGCGTCAAGCTGTCCTTCGACGGCCTGCTGTGCCTGCTGAGCACCACCGGGGGTGTGGAGAACACGCCGGTGGTCGCGGCGCTGTGCAATCAGGTCAGCCCGAGCAATCTGCTGGCATCGACGATCCGCACCCGCGAAGACCTGACCGCCGCCCTCGGCCGTCCCACGTCGCAGCCGCGCGCGGTCACGCCGGAGGAGATCGATCCGTTCTTCTTCAGCCACAGCACGCGTTACCTCGAAACCCGTCAGGCCGCCAACGCGCCCTGGGGTTTCGGCGAGGCGTCCGCCCGTTTGCGCGCCGTGCCGGCGCTGTTCCTGCAGGGCAATCGCGATGTGCTGTTCAACCTGACCGAAGGCGTCTGGAACGCCGATTACTTCCGCGCCGCCGGTGCCGATGTGCGCCTGCTGAGCACCGAAGGCGGCCACATGAACCCGCTCGCCAACCAGATCGAAGGTACTGCGAACTGCGGCACCATCGTCGGCGTCGATGCCGTGCTGGCCTGGTACGCGCGCTGGCTGAAAGGCAGCCGGACGGCGGCCTTCGACAGCCTTCCCGAGGTCTGCATCAGCGTCGCGGCAACGGTGGACGGCCAACCCGGCGGCAGCCCGGCCGGCCTTGCGATCGACCGCGTGCCGGTCGGCAGCCTGAGCGGCACCGGTGCCCTGCCGGCGACGCTGGCCACGGCCGTCGCCAGCGTCGGCCAGCCGCTCGGTTCGCCGCCAAGCTTCGTGCCGGTGCTCACCGTGCCCTCGGGCGGCTACGTGCTGGCCGGCGTGCCAAGGCTGGGCAGCGTCGAAGTGGTGCGCGGCGGAAGCCTGCTGCCGCGCGCGGCGATCGCCTTCGTCGGTGTCGGCATCCGTCGCAACGGCAGCCTGATTCTGGTCGACGAACAAGTGACGCCGTTTGTCGAAGGCCTGCACACGAGCAATCGCGGCCAGCAGAACGCGCGCATCGCGCTGCCGGGCGTCGGCGAAATTCTTGAATCCGGTGACGAAGTCGGCCTGCTGTTCTACGAGCAGCAGGTGCAGTACGCCGCCGTGGTCAGCGCGCTCAGCGTGCCGAATCTGGCCAACGTGGTGAACATCGCGCTCGGCACCGCCATCCCGGCGATCGGCTCCGCACTCGACACCAACCTGATCGCCGCCCCGAATCCCTATCAGGTCACCGTCACCGCCATCGAACTGCCGATCCTGCGGCCCGGCGAATACCCGGCCAGCCGCCTGATCCGTTGAACGCAGCGGCTGGAAGGCTAGCGGTGCTGATCGACGAGAATCGGATTGCCGTCCGGGTCCATCAGCATGAAGCTGGCCGGACCGCTGCTGCCTTCATCGGCCTCGGTCACCAGACTCAGGCCGCTGGCCTTGAAGCGGCGCTGCAAGTCGCGGATGTCGGTGAACGGATCAACGGCCGCCGCGTCCTGATTCCAGCCCGGATTGAAGGTCAGCATGTTGCGCTCGAACATGCCCTGGAACAGTCCGACGATATGGTCACCGTGTTTCATGATCAGCCAGTTCTGCTCCTGATGGCCGGCGAACACCGCAAAGCCGATCTGCTCATAAAAACGCCGCGACGCCGCGATGTCCTTGACTGCGAGGCTGATTGAGAAAGCGCCTAGTTGCATGGTGCTGCTCCGGTGGGTGATTGAGGTCCAGCGTAGGTCGGGAAAGCGGCTTCACCGCGCATCCCGACGTATTCGGTGCCGCTTGCTTCGTTGATTGATTTGGCTTCATCGCACTATTTCGCGCTATCGCGCGAGTTACTTTCTTCGTACCGCACGAAGAAAGTAACCAAAGAAGGGCGGCCCCGGCATGTCGTCGACTCGCGAGAAGCAGAAGCGCGAGTCGATGCCCTGTGCTTCTCGCGATCTCCGGGGTACCGCGCGGACAGGCCATCCATGGCCCGGCATCACTCAGCGGGCATCCATGCCCGTTGCCCCCTGCGATCGCTGCGATGCTCGGCACCATGCAATGGGGGGAGTGGCAGAAGCAACGGCAAAAGCCACAGCGACGGCGACGGCAACAGCAACGACCAATCAAAACCGAAACGGCTCCCTCTCCCGCTTGCGGGGGAGGGCTGGGGTGGGGGCGTTTGGCGGAGCGCCTGCCAAACAGCCGCCGCGCGAAGCGCGGCGGCTGTGGCTTTTGATTTAGCTGTGGCGGTTGCTGTGGCTTTTGCCGTAAATCCCCCTTTGAGCGCGCCGAGCATCGCAGGACATGGCGGAATAGGCCCCGCAGGGGGCGAGGCAGGAGCCGAAGCCTTTTCGTCACGCCATGGATGGCGTGTCGAAAAGCCCCGACATGGCCGAGAAGCACAGGGCATCGGGTCGCGCTTCTGCTTCTCGCGACCCGACGCAGCGACGGGGGCGCATTCCTTTTGGTGACTTTTCCTTGTGCGTTTCAAGGAAAAGTTACCCGCGCGATAGCGCGGAATGGTTCGATGCCGTCAGAAGCAGAAGGGAAGCAGGCGACACCGAATCCGTCGGGATGCGCGATGAAGCCGCTTTCCCGACCTACCCGGGCTACTCGGGCTATCCCGGCTTACGCGAGCTTGCAACAGGCCGAACTCTCGGTTTTTTTGGCTTCGGCTGGGCTTCTTCGTATTCAAGATGAATATCTTCACCGGAAAATCTTACTGCTACAACATGTTGGAGTTCACGAATAAGGTTGACTTCGTTTGCAACATTAACATCGTCATCTAAGGTGGCAGATTTTCTATTAAGCAGATCATTTCGTAAAGCAGCTAGCACATGACCAAATGATACGAAATCACCTTCACAATCTTCTGTTTCGTAATAGTTTTGATCATTGTCGTAAATTGACTTTTGCCATGTTTTCCACTGACGGACCTGTGTAGGATTTAAATCCTCGAATGAAAAAGCATTAAATGCTACGATCTGAAAAATATGTTCATAGATCGAACGAACTACAAAATCATTTGAAACTAATGATAAACGAGTAGCCCAATCAATCACCGAGTTTAATTCCTTTTGAGTAAGTACAGCATCGCAATTCACCTCATTCAAATGTGAGATGAAATGATTGTATATTTGCAATTTTTCCTTAAATATTCCCGAAACTTGTTCTTTACTTATCTCGCCGTCAGTCTGAGATTTGAGCAGCGCGGCAGTTGCCGCAATCGTAATTAAAGCGCCCAAACAACCCGCTATAAACTCTTTTACGTATTCGGAAATGCCTGCAGTATATATAAGGTGAAAGCCGATAAAAGATAGTAATGCAGCGAGACTTCCAATTAACGCCCATGAAGTAAGTTTCAGTCGAGCGAAGTTTATTATGCTCTCAACATTACTTTTCATGAGCAAATTTTCTCAATAAAACAAACTAGAAAAGCTACGACAGGTGCGATTGTAAAATAGCCAATTATTAAGCTAACAACTCCTAACCCAATTCCGACTGGCCCGTCGACTGCTTGAAAAGCACCGAAGGCGCAGAAAAGGGCGGTGAAATAACGAAAATAATAGAATCTTTGACGTTGCTTCTGCGTGGAAAGAACGCTTGCGACAAATGATCGTGATTGAGGCATTTTTACTCCTGCAGTGATTTATGATTAAAAGCAGAAATTACAACTAAAGCCGATATTTTATACGTTATCGGAATACGCCCCCACTCAGATCGCATGGCGGTAGTGCCGGGCCGATTATTGATGATCTTCGCGAAGCCTACCCCATTCGACTGATAAAATAATGTGAATAGCGTCACGATACCTTAAGGCTGCGCCAAGCTGGGTAAATAATTCCGAAGTCCATCTACCAGACAGGAAGTGCCATCCGGAGCCACGAGCGGCATCGCAATGAAACCTTGCTGACACCAGATATCAGCCTTCTAACATCGCGTCGATACGCGGCACCCGCAATCTGCTCCTCATCCAGCGACGAACGTAAGCCTGCACTCGCATTGCTGCCGAAGACTGAGACAAGGACCTGCCGCCATGAACATCACTGCCGCGATTCACCGTTCCGTCGAGCCGCAACTGCTTCCGCGCCAGCGTCGTCGGCATCGCGTTGGCCCGCCGAAGCCGGTGACGACGGCCGCAGCCGGCGTCAACGCCGAACTGCTCCAGCAGTTGCAAGCCGCCGGCATCACCATTGATTCGCTGGTGGCGGTACGGGCACCGACCGGCGAATGGCTGTTGCTGCGGACCCAGGACCATGTCGGCCAGCATCGAACAAGCCCCATCGTCCAAGACACAGCCGAAGACGACCATGATGCAGGGAAAGCGTTTGCCAAGGCCGTCCGCACCGCGCTCGACGATTTCCATCTGACCCACCGTCTGCAAGCCAATCCGCTGCTGGAATGCGACGCTGTCAAAACGCACGGAACCGGAGCCGCTGCAAGGCTCAATGCGCTGCGCGACTGGCTGCGCAGCACCAGCGAACGCTTGAGCGCCAACCCGGCCACTGCCCGCGCCGCCCGCATCCTGCATCGCAGCTATTTCGAGCCGGCGCGTTCGCAGCAACTGGCGGCGGAAGCGCTGGGCATGGGCTACTCGACCTATCGCCGCCTGCTGGCCGAAGCGCGCGAACTGCTGATCGCCGAGTTGCGGCTGGGCTGAGCTGAGCAGCGGCGGCGTTCGGGGCTCTGGATTCCGGCTTTCGCCGGAATGACGGTTCTTTCTTTCAAATGGCGGCGCGTCCATTGCCTTCGACACAAGGCCTGACCGATGCTGCAAGCGCCCAACGCGGAGCCGACCCCGATGACCGATGACGCGCCTGCCACGCCCGATGCGGCCAAGGATGCGCCTGCCGATGCCGACCTGAGCCGCCTGCGTCCGGCCGACGAGCTGTCGGCGGCCGACGAGCACCAGCGCAACATGGCCGATCTCGCCGAATCGCTGCCCGGCGCGGTGTTCCAGATCGCCATGGATCGTCAGGGGCGGATTCGCTATCGCTATGTCAGTGCCCGCGTGCGCGAAGTGCTGGGCGTGGAATCCCAGGCGGTGCTCGACGATCCGATGCTGCCGCCGAAGCTGGTGCTTGGGTCCGATTCGGCGCTGCTGTTCAAGGCTTACTGGACTTCTTCGCAGTCGCTGAAGCCGTTTTCCGTCGATGTCCGCATCCAGCGGCCGGATGGCGTGCAGCGCTGGATGCGCACTTCGGCCACGCCGCGTCGCACCGCCGACGGCTTTGTCTGGAACGGCTGGTGGAACGATGTCAGCGAGGAAGTGGAGCGCCGCGAGCGCTTGATCGACAGCGAACGCGCCTTGCGCGATGTTGCCGAGCGCGCCGAGAAACGCCTGCGCGCGATCACCGACACGGTGCCCGGCATCGTGTTTCAGTTGCGCCGCAACGACGATGGCTCGATCGGCGTCAACTATGTGTCGAAAGCCACCGAGGAACTGCTCGGCATCAGCCGCGAAGCCGTGTTCGAGGACTTCGGCCTGTTCCTGGCGGTGGTGGTCGATGAAGACAGGCCGCGCCTGCTGGCCGGGCTCAAGGCTTCCGCCGAGGATATGACGCGGCGCGAGAACATTTCCCGCATCCGCCATGCCGATGGCAGCACGCGCTGGATCCGCAACATCATCACGCCGCGCGTCGAGGATGACGGCGCGCTGGTCTGGGACGGCATCACCGTCGATGTCACTGCCTTGAAGGAAGGCGAGGCCGCCGAACAGCGCCTGCGCGAGATCACCGATTCGCTGCCCGGCGTCGTCTACCAGTACCGGATGGCGCCGCAGGAAGTCGGCACCTACACGATGATTTCCGATCAGGGCGAAAAGCTGTTCGGGGCCTCGCGCCATGAAGTGCTGAGCAATCCGATGGCGCTGATTTCCCTGGTCACCGGGGCTGATCGCGCCAAACTCGTTGGCGGTTTCATCCTCGGGGCCAAGGAGAATCGCGACATCGAAGTGACCTATCGCTCGAAGGTGGCCGGTGGCCGCGAAGCCTGGCTGCGCACCTTTGCCAAGCCGGTGCCGCAGTCCGATGGCTCGGTGGCCTGGAGCGGTTTCACGCTCGATGTGACGGCGGAAGTGACGACACGCCAGAAGCTGGAAGCGATCGAGCAGCGCCTGAGCGAGATCGTCAAGGCGGTGCCGGGCATGGTTTATCGCTTCCGGGCGCTGGGCGACAACCGCTTCGAGACCAGCTTTGTCAGCGATGGCATCCGCGAACTCACCGGCATCGAACCGGCGGGCGACATGGCCGCCGTCGGCAATCCGATCTCCCGGCAACTGTCGGAAATCGTGGTCGAGGAAGATCGCGAGGCGCTGCAAGCAGCGACCCTGGCGTCGATTGCCAGTGAAGGCCCGCTGCGCTGCGATTTCCGGATTGTTCATGCCAAGACCGGCGAGGTGCGCTGGATGCGCACCATCGGCACGCCGCGCCGGCAGAAGGATGGCTCCACGGCGTTCACCGGCGTCTGGCAGGACATCAGCGATGCCAAGGCGCTGGAACTGGAACTGCGGGCCACGCGCGACAAGGCGCTGGCGGCGGAAAAGCTGGTCCGCGAAGTCACCGACAACATTCCCGGCGCGGTCTTCCAGCGCCGGCTGCTGGCCGATGGCACGGTCACCTATCCCTTCGTCAGCAAGGGCTTGTCGGAGATGTTCGCCGAGGAGTACCCGGAGGACGGCACACCCTTGCAGCGTCATCAGGAGCAGGCCTTCTTTTCGCCGGAGGATGTCGAGCGCATCTACGAAACCCGGCGGGTGTCGGCGGAAACCCTGACGCCGTACACCATTGAAGTGCGCCAGCCCTTGCGCGGCGGCCGCATGGCCTGGACGCGCACCTCGGCGGTGCCGCATCGCGATGCCGACGGGGCCATCGTCTGGAACGGCTTTCTGGTCGAGATCACTGATCGCAAGGAAGCCGAGGCGCGGCTGGAGGCTGCCGAACGCCGTCTGCGGGCGATCTTCGATCACACCCGCATCGGCCTGGTGATGATCGACGCCGACCTGAAATTTTCCGATGCCAATCCCAGCTTGCGCGAGCTGCTGGAAATCGAGGACGAGGAAGAATTCGCGCGCGATTTCCCCTCGTTCTCGCCGCCGTTCCAGCCGGACGGCAGCCCGTCGATGGACAAGGCGGCCTTGATGATCCGCAGCGCCTTCGATGACGGCTACCGGCGCTTTTTCTGGATGCACCAGACGCGCAGCGGCGAACTGCGGCCCTGCGAAGTGGCGCTCACCCGCGTCGAACTGGGCGCAACACCCTTCATCTTCGCGACCATGACCGATCAGCGCGAGCGCCTGCGCACCGAAGCCGCCCTGACCGACGCCACCGAAGCCGCGCAGGCCGCCAGCCGCGCCAAGAGCGAGTTCCTGGCCAACATGAGCCATGAAATCCGCACGCCGATGAACGCGATCATGGGCTTGTCGCACCTGGGCTCCCGCGCCCGCGACCTGCGTCAGGCCCAGGAATATCTCGGCAAGATCCACGGCTCGGCGCAGTCGCTGCTGCAGGTGCTGAACGATGTGCTCGATGTGTCGAAGATCGAGGCCGGCAAGCTCAGTCTGGAAACGACACCGTTCCAGTTGCACGCGGTGCTCGACAACCTGTCCAGCGTCCTGAGCGTGCAGGCGGCGCAAAAGGGGCTGGAACTGCTGTTCGACATCGACGCCACGGCCCCCGACGCCCTGATCGGCGATCCGCTGCGTCTGGGCCAGGTGCTGATGAACCTGACCGGCAATGCCATCAAGTTCACCGGCGCGGGCGAGGTGGTGGTCAAGGTCGGCGTGATCGCCCGCGAAGCAGACCATGTGCGCCTCGGCTTTGCAGTGAGCGACACCGGCATCGGCATGACGACGGATGAAATCGGCCGCCTGTTCCAGGCCTTTTCACAGGCCGATTCCTCGACCACCCGCCGCTACGGCGGCACCGGTCTGGGCCTGACCATCTGCAAGCGGCTGGTGGAGATGATGGACGGCGAGATCAGCATCGACAGCCAGCCGGGGCGGGGCAGCTGCTTCCGCTTTTCGGTGCGCGTCGGCGTGTCGGCGCGCAGCACGCCGCGCATCGTGCCGGAAGCCCTGCGCGAACTGCGGGTGCTGGTGGTCGACGACAACCCCACGGCCAGCGAAATCCTGCGCAGCCATCTCGATGCCTTCGGCTTCCGGATCGCGCTGGCAGCAGACGGCCCGGAAGCCGTGGCCCGCGTGCAGGGCGCGCGCCACGATCCCTTCGGCCTGGTGCTCATGGACTGGCAGATGCCGCAGATGAACGGCATCGAAGCGGCGCGGCGCATTCGTGCGCTGGGGCCGCCGCAGCCGCCGCTGATCATCATGGTCACCGCCTTCGGCCGCGAGGAAATCGAGCGCGAGGCGCGCGATGCCGGACTCGACGGCTTTCTGGTCAAGCCGGTCAATCCGTCGCTGCTGTTCGATTCCATCCTCGATGCTTTCGGCAGCGCCCGTGTCAGCGATGGTCGCGAGCCCTTGCCGCCGTTCGATGGCAGCACCGAACCGGCGGGCCTGCGCGGGCTGAAAGTGCTGGTGGCCGAGGACAACGAGATCAATCAGCAGGTCGCCTGCGAACTGCTGGAAGCGGCGGGCGTGGAGGTCTGCATCGCGCCGAACGGGCTGGTGGCGGTGGAGGAAGCGCGCGCCCATCATTTCGACGCCGTGCTGATGGACCTGCAGATGCCGCTGATGGATGGCCTGGAAGCCACCCGCGCCCTGCGTGCCGAAGGTGGCGAACTGGCGCGCATTCCGATCATTGCGATGACCGCCAACGCCATGGCCGAAGACCGCGCCCGCTGTCTGGAAGCCGGCATGAACGACCACCTCGGCAAGCCGATCGACGTGCGCCGGCTTTACGCACTGCTGGAACGCTGGACCCGGCCGGCCGTGGGTTCGGCGCGTGCGGCGTCCCTGCGCACGCCGCGCACGGTTGCCGGCAAGGGCGAGGGCTGTGATTTCGCGGCTGCTGTCGACCGTCTCGGCGGCAGCCGCGCGCTGTGGCAGAAGCTGGGCCGCCGCTTTCTGGATACACCGCGCGATGCCGCCGATATCGAACGCAATCTCGCCGCTGGCAACCACGATGCTGCAAGGCGCGGTGCCCACACGCTGAAGGGCGTGGCGGCGGCACTCGGGGCGCAGGCGCTGTCGGAAGCCGCATCGGCGGTCGAACAGGCGGTGCTGGCCGCTGCGGCCGACGCCGGCTTCAAGCTCGCCGAGATGGATCGTCAGGACATCGCCGCGCGTGCCGCGATCCGCGCCCAGCTTGACGATTGGCAAGCCTGAGCCGCCGGCCATCGCCGCATACTTAACAAAACCTCGACAGGAGCCACAGCCTTGCCGTCCCGGATCGCCATCGTCGACGACGACCCGCTGCTGCGCGAAGTGCTGGTCGACTACCTCGCGTCACAGGGTTACGAAACCCTGCCCTGCGAAGGCGGTGCCGCCCTGCGCGCGCTTTTCGCCGCCGATCCGGTGCCGGACTGCGTGATCCTGGACCTGGTGATGCCGGGCGAGGACGGCCTCAGCGTGCTGCGCTGGCTGCGCGCCGCTTCCGATGTGCCGGTGATCATGCTGACTTCCAACGACACTTCCATCGACCGCGTGGTGGGTCTGGAACTCGGTGCCGATGACTACGTCGCCAAGCCGGCCGACCTGCGCGAACTGCTGGCGCGCGTGCGCAGCGTGCTGCGGCGGCGGCCGGCTTCGTCAGCGGCGGTTGCGGTACCGATGTCTGCGCCGCAGGTGAAGGCCGCAACTCCTGCGGTCACCGCTGCGAGCGGTGAAGCCTGGTTCGGCCGCTGGCGGCTCGATCGGGCGCGGCGGCGGCTGGTTGATCCTGCGGGTGAAGTGCTGCCGATCACCGGGGCCGAATTCGGCCTGCTGTGCGCGTTCGCCGACCATCCGAAGGTGATCCTGTCGCGCGACAAGCTGCTGGAACTCTCCGGCACCGATCCCGGCGAAGTCTTCGATCGCGCCATCGACCTGCGCATCACGCGGCTCAGAAAGAAGATCGAACCGGTGCCCGGCGATCCCACCGTGATCCGCACCGTGCGCGGACACGGCGGCGGCTATGAATACCTGCCGTCCGAAGGGCCGAATTACGGTCGCTAGCCTTGTGGGTCCGGATTCATCCGGACGCTCTCGTGTCGACCGCCGCGCCGTCCGGATGAATCCGGACCTACGGTGCATTTCGAGGAAGTCATCCGCCATGTCCTGGCAACAGAACCTGATCACCACGGCCGACGGCATCACCGCGCTGCTCGCCACCACCCGCCGCATCGCCGTGCTCGGCATCAAGCCGGAATCGCATGACGACCAGCCGGCGCATTTCGTGGCGGCGGCGATGGCGCGGGCGGGGTACCAGATCGTGCCGGTGCCGATCTATTTTCCTGACGTCACCAGCATCCTTGGCCAGCCGGTGCACCGGAAGCTAGTCGATGTGCCCGGAACCCTTGATCTGGTCGACGTGTTCCGGCTGCCGTCGGCACTGCCGGCGCATCTCGACGACATCCTCGCCGCGAAGCCGCGCGCCGTCTGGCTGCAATCCGGCATCCGCCATGATGCCTTTGCCGAAACGCTGGCCCGTGCCGGCATCGCGGTGGTTCAGGACCGCTGTCTGATGGTCGAGCAGCAAAGACGCGGCGCGAAACCCGCCCCGTAGGGCGGCCCGCGGCCGCCGGCACCGTCGATCGACAAGGGCGCACGGCGGCCATGGGCCGCCCTACGGGATGGGTTCGGCGAACTCGGAACCCGACTGCTCCGTGCTGGAGTAGCCGTCAATGTGCCCGAGCCGATCGCCGTACTCCGGGTCGCCCCAGTCGCCGATCGGGCCGTTGTAGTCCTTGCCGCGACAGCCGCCCCAGCGATCGGCGCGGCTGGCCGGGCAGGATGGCTTCGCTTTCACCGTCGACGGCGGCTGCGAATGCGAAACCGGCGGCGGAATCGGTGCCTTGTCGAAGCTGTTCTGCGCGGTGGCGGCCATGCCGGTCAGCAGCGCCGCCATGGCGATGCCGAGGCTCAAATGGGTCCAGGCGTTCGATTTCATGGCGGGTGTTCCATCCTTTCCGAGGTCGTGCGCTTCAGTAGCCGTCGCGCTGGCCGACCTGATTCGGGTCGCGCTGCTGCTGACCCTGACCCTGATCCTGCTGGCCCCGGCCATCCTGACCGCGACCGTCATTGCCGCCCTGTTGCGGCGGGCGAGCGGTCGGCAGGCCGGCCTGGGTCCAGGCTTCGAGGCCGCCGCGATACCAGAGCACGTTCGAGTAGCCGAGCTTGATGGCGCGCAGGGCGGCGTTGTACGACAGCCAGCACTGGACACCGGCGCAGTAGGTGACGATCGGGCGGCTCTTGTCGCCGCCGGTGATCTGCTGCAGGAACTGGCCATAGCCCTTCTGCGTCTCGTCGTTGTAGCTGCCGCCCTGCGAGGCCGGCATGGCATGCACCGCGTTCGGCAGCATCTGCGGCGCGCCATAGACATCGAGCACCACCGCGCCGGACTGACGGTTGCCGAGCATCTTCTGCAAGGCACCGGTGGTGATCACCAGGCCGCCGGGAATGCGGCTCGGTGTCGGGCCGTGCGTCTTGTCGCTGGGGCGCAGCCGGTCGGTCGGCGCGACGCCGAAATCCTGCGATTCCGATGACGAGGCCTGCGGCGGCGGTGCCGAGCGGCCGCCGTCGTAGCCGTCGTCACCACCGCCACCGCCATCAACACTGACTGGGCCGTCCTCGATGTTCCGGACGTCGCTGTTCTCGTCGATGTTGTAGGTGTTGGTGCGCGGCTGCGGACGGTTGTTGTTCTGCGAAGGCGCTTCGTTGCCGAAGCTGTTCTGGGCGCTGGCGGCGGCGCTGATGACCAGCGCGCCAAGGACAACGATCAGGCTCAGGCGATTCAAGGTGCTCTGCTTCATGGGATGCGCTCCAGTTCGGTGCTGCCGTAGGGGTTGGGTTGTGCGTAGGGATCGTCGGTCGTGGTGTAGGTGTTGTTGCCGTGGCTGAACACCCGCGGACCGTTGTGGATCGAGTTCTGAACCGTGCTGTTCTCGCCCGGGTTGGCGTAGCTGTTGTATTCGCCGGTGGCTTCGAGATTGCGGCGATGGATGCGCTCGTCGGTGGCCTGGCCGCTCTTCCAGACGTTGGAATAGATCTGTGCGACTTCGCGGTTCGATTCCTGCGAGATCGCCGCCCGATCGGCCGCGCCGCGCGAATTGATCTCCGCCATCCGGCGGTTGTGCCGCGCCGAGATGCCGGCCGACTGGCGATCGGAAATGTCCTTGATCGCCCGCTGGGTGGCCTGCTGCATCATCGGAATCCACTGCTTGTCGGCGCGCATCGAATTGCCGATGCGGTCGGCCATCGCGAAATCGAGCCGGCCGTCCGGGCTGCGCAGCGCGCTGACCGTCGGCGTGCCGCCGACCACGTTGCCCTGCGCTTCGCTGAAGCTGACCATCGCGGTCAGCACTTCGCGCATCTCGACATTGCCGTCGCGGTAGCCGATCAAGAGTTGGCCGCTGTCATGGCGGCTGCGCGCGCCCTGCATCGCCGGGGCACCCTTGGCCAAGGCCTGCGACAGGTCCGGACGATCGCGGTACTGGATCACCCGGGCGCCGGGATGGCGCTGGTTGACGATCCGCTCCAGGAAGGCGCGAGCGCTGTTCAACTGCACGGCCGGGCAGGGGTTGAAAGGGTTTTCGGTGCCGGCGACCTGCCAGGCGAGGCCCGGCATGATCTCGTAGGCGGTCTTGCCGTCCGGCGAGCTGGCCAGCCAGTTCATGCGCATGCGGTTCGACACGCAGTCGGTCGAGTTGTCCCAGCGGATGCCGCCCTGGGCGCGCCAGCCGGCCGGAATCTCGACGGTGGCGGCGCGCATCGGCCGGCCGAAGCCGTTGATGTCGTCGATGGCGACGGTCTGGGTCGGGCCGGCGAAGGCCTGCCCCGGCGCAACAGTGGATGCCAGCGCCAGCGCGCCGAGCATCAGGGAAAGACGGGGAACGGATCGCATGACGTGGACTCCTCGAACAAGCGGGCAATGGGCCCGGTTATTCAGGAATGCGTCGCGGCGCGGGAAATCGGCTCAGGTTCTGGATGCCGGCCGACGAACGGTCGTGCGACCGATCCGTCGATGTAGGTCGGCAATCCCTTGCCGACATGCGCAAGTGATCAAAAGGCGCTGTCGGCAAAGGATTGCCGACCTACGGATTCAGGCGCTGTCCTGCCCCGACAGCGCATCGAACAACCAGACCCGCGCCGCCATCCAGTGGCGCTTGACGGTGGCTGGCGACAGGTTCATCGCTTCGGCGGTTTCCTCGATGGTCAGGCCCCCGAAGTAGCGCAGTTCGACGATCCGGCCCTTGTCCGGGTCGATTGCTTCGAGCTGGGCCAGGACGGTGTCGAGACCGACCACATCGACATCGGCACGCTCGTCGGCGATCACCAGGTTGGTCAGCCCGACCCGCTCGCCGCCGTCGCGCTTGGCGGCGTTGAAGCGGCGGGCATGGTCGACCAGGATTTCGCGCATCAGCTTGGCGGTGATGCGCACGAAATGCGTGCGGTCGGCCAGATCCATGCCTTTCGCGCCGTTCAGGCGCAGCCAGGCTTCATTGACCAGCGCGGTCGGTTGCAGGGTGTGATTGCGGCGCTCGCCGGCCAATTGGCGGTTGGCGATCCGGCGCAGTTCCGGGTAGGCGGCTTCGATCAGGCGATCGCGTGCCGAGGCATCGCCTAGCTTCCAGTCGGACAGCAGTTGGGTGAATTCCCGGTTCATCGTTTCGAGTCTAGCAGCGGCCTTTCGGCTCGAATCGGGACGCTGCAAAAGGAGAAAAGTCCTTCTCCCTCCGGGAGAAGGGTTGGGATGAGGGAGCTCCAGTCAGCCGCGCCCCTTGACTTGAAAGTCCCTCACCCCCGGCCCCTCTCCCGGGGGGAGAGGGGAGAGCCGCCGAATCGCGGGCTCGATGGCATCGGACTTTCAGGCGCGCCGGATTTGCTAGCGTTCGATCGTCGACCATGCCCGGCTGCCCCAGACGATGACCCGTGCCGCCGAACAGCAAATCCTCGCGATCTTCGAGCAAGCGCTCGATCAGCCGCCGTCCGCGCGCGCCGCATGGCTGGCGGCGCAGGCCTTGCCGGAACCGGTGCTGGCGCGCGTCCAGCGGCTGCTGGCGGTCGAAGCGGCCACCGATGGCTTTCTTGAGCAGGCCGCCGAACTGCCGCCATCGCTGGCCGGCCCGCAGTTTCCGCAGCCGGGTGAGCGCATCGGTAACTGGGAGCTGATTCGCGAGCTCGACGCTGGCGGCATGGGCGTGGTGTTCCTCGGCCGCCGTGCCGACGAAGCCTACGAGCAGACGGTGGCGATCAAGCTGATCCGGCCGTCCCATCTCGGTGCCGGCACGGCGTTCCGCGAGCAGCTCATCGCCCGTTTCGAGAACGAGCGGGCGCTGCTGGCGCGGCTCCAGCATCCGAACATCGCCCGCATTCTCGATGGCGGCAGCACCGCTTCGGGCATTCCCTATCTGGTCATGGAGTACGTCGAAGGCCAGTCGCTGATCGCCTGGTGCGAGGCGCAGCGGCTCGACATCCGCGACCGGCTCAAGGTGTTCCGCAAGGTCTGCGACGGCGTGCAGGACGCCCATCGGCACCTGATCGTCCATCGCGATCTGAAGCCCGAGAACATCCTGGTCGGTGCCGATGGCGAGCCGCGGCTGCTCGATTTCGGCATTGCCCGGGCGCTGGAGGACCTGAGCACGCCGGTCGGCGGCAACGCCACGATGCTGACCGCGATGACCCCGGCCTATGCCAGCCCGGAACAGTTGCGCAACGAGCCGCTGTCGACCGGTTCCGATGTCTATTCGCTCGGCGTGGTGCTCTACCAGTTGCTGACCGGACGCCGGCCTTACGAGCTGGCCGGCCTGAGTCCGGCACAGACCGAGCGGCTGGTCTGCGAGACCGAGCCGCCGGGCTTGCGCGCGATCCTGCGCAGCGCGCCGATCGTCGATGCCGAGCATGCGCGGCGGCTGGCGCAGATCGCGCCGGATCTCGAACGCATCGTCGCCAAGGCGCTGCACAAGGACGTGGCGCGGCGCTATGCCTCGGCGCAGGAACTGGCCGACGAGCTGCAACGCTATCTCGATGGCCTGCCGGTACGCGCCCACCCCGATTCCGCGGCCTACCGGACCGCCAAGTTCGTGCGCCGGCATCGGATCGGCACGGCAGCGGCGGCGGCGGCGCTGATCGCCATCGTCAGCGCTGCCGGCCTGGCGTTCTGGCAGGCGCGGGAAGCGCGCCAGTCGGCTGCGGACACGCAGGCGATCAACGGTTTCCTGCTCGAAGTGCTGCAAACCGGCGATCCCTTCGAGACCGGCAGCGAACTGACCCTGAGCCAGGCGCTCGACAAGGCCGTCGACAGCATCGACAGTCGCTTTGCTGATCGTCCGGACCTGTCGGCCGACATCCGTTTCGGCATCGGCTACGGCATGGTCAACCGCTACAAGCTCGATGCGGCCGAAACCCAGTTGCTGAAGGCGCTCGACGAAAGCACGCGGGAGCGTGGAGCCAGCGACATCCGCAGCCTGCGCATT
The DNA here is from genome assembly GCA_021732745.1 of Nevskia sp. GTDB lineage: Bacteria > Pseudomonadota > Gammaproteobacteria > Nevskiales > Nevskiaceae > Nevskia. The sequence continues at coordinate 290,043 of JAKFUK010000005.1, forward strand.
CTCGATGGCGTGGCCGGCCTGCGCTTCGAGCAGGGGCGGCTCGATCAGGCGGAAACGCTGTACCTCGACACCATCAAGCGGCTCGAAGCTGCCGACCTGACCGGCGATCCGCTGTACGTCAACGCGCTTGGTAACCTTGGCAACCTGCTGCTGGCGCAGGAACGCTATGCCGATGCCGATCCGCTGCTGCAACGCGCGCTGGCCGCAATGCCGATGCCGCTGCCGGCCGCGATGCTGACCGATCGCGCCAATCTGCTGAACAACCTCGCCCAGGTCGCCCACGGCCTTGAAGACTATCCGCGCGCCGACACGCTGTACGCGCAGGCGATCGACATCCTCAGCGCCAAGTTCCCGAACGGCAGCCCGGACCTGAGCACGGCGGTCTACAACCGGGCGATGCTGGCCCAGGACCGCGCCGACCTGCCGGCGGCGCTTAAGCTTTACGAACAGGCGCTGGCGATCCGCCGCAAGGTATTCAACGGCGAGCATCCGAGGATCGTTACGGCGCTGAGCAGTGTCGCGCAGTTGCGCACCTTGAACGGCGATGCCGCCGGTGCCCTGAAGATCGCCGAGGAAGCGGCGGCGATGGCCGATCGCGTCTACACCGAGCCGAGCAATCGCCACGCCGCCGCCTGGGCACTGCTGGCCCAGGTGCGTGCCGCCAACGGCGATCTGATCGGCGCCGGTTTTGCCGTGCAGCGCGGCGAATTCCTGCTCGAACAGGTGTCGGAGCCACCGCCGAGCACCGTCGAGTTGTTCGCGAACACCCGCAAGCTGCTGTGCGGGCAGCCGGGGGCGCCGGTGTCGGTGTGTGCTGCAAAGAACAGTTAAACGCAAAGGCGCAAAGGGAAAAGAAAGGACGCAAAGGAAAGCTTTGAGGTCCTTTTTGCGCTTTTCTTTGCGTCCTTGGCTTCTTCTTTTCCTTTGCGCTCTTTGCGTTGAATGCTTTGGCTTTTTTTTGCGGGAGATTTTCGTAACTGAACCCGGCGCGACATGAGCCCCGAAAGCTCCGGCATATACTTCGCGGCCTTGTCCCGCGCGCCGACCATGCTGTCCAGCTCCCGTCAGACCCTTTGCCTGCCCCGTCTTCCGCGATGAGCGAGTCCCGCCATCCGCATAGCGAACGCCGTCTGCGGCTCGGCCTGGAGCGGCTCGGGCTCGATGTCGAGCTGACCGATCCGCTGATGCGCTATCTGGCTGAGCTTGAAAAGTGGAACGCCACCTACAACCTGTCCGGCATCAAGATCGTCGACGAGATGGTGCTGCGCCATCTGCTCGATTCGCTGACCGTGCTGCCGGCGGTGCCGGCGCTGGTTGACGGCACACGGCTGATCGACGTCGGCAGCGGGGCGGGGGTGCCGGGGCTGGTGCTGGCGATCGCCCGGCCCGGGCTCAAGGTCACGACGCTCGATTCCGCCGGCAAGAAGGCACGCTTCATGCGCCACGCGATCCGCACGCTGGGCCTCGCCAATGCCGATGTCTTCGAAGGCCGCGCCGAGGATCACGCGCCGGCCGAACCCTACGATTTCATCATCAGCCGCGCGTTCGCCAATCTGTCCGACTTCGTCAGTGTCACCGAGCATCTGGCCGGCCCGGATACCCGCTGGCTGGCGATGAAGGCGCATGTCGACGACGCCGAGCGCGCCTCACTGTCGGATGGCTACGTCATCGAATCGACGATCCGGCTGCCGGTGCCGGGGCTGGACGAGATGCGGCAGCTGCTGGTTATCCGCGCCGTTTAAGCTTTTGACGCCTCACGCCTTTCGCCTCACGGACCGCCTATGACCCGCATCATCGCCATCGCCAACCAGAAAGGCGGCGTCGGCAAGACCACGACGACGATCAACCTCGCGGCCTCGCTGGCAGCGACTCGGCGGCGCGTGCTGCTGGTCGATCTCGACGCCCAGGGCAATGCGACGATGGGCTGCGGCGTCGACAAGTACCGGCTCAAGTGGAGCGTTCGCGACGTGCTGCTCGAAGCGGTCAGCGCCCGCGATGCCATCGCCACCTCCGACGGCCTGGGGTTCAGCGTGCTGCCGGCCAATGCCGACATGACCGAAGCCGAAATCAAGCTGCGCGACATGCCGGCCGGCGATTTCGCGCTGAAGCTCGCGCTGGAAACGGTGGCTGCCGATTACGACTACATCCTGATCGACTGCCCGCCGGCGCTCTCCAAGCTGACCGTCAATGCCTTCGTCGCCGCAGACGGCGTGCTGATCCCGATGCAGTGCGAGTACTACGCGCTGGAAGGCCTGACCGCGCTGGTCGACACCATCAACAAGATCCAGCGGGTGATCAATCCGCGCCTTGAGATCGACGGCCTGCTGCGCACCATGTTCGATCCGCGCAACAACCTGTCGAACGATGTGTCGGCCCAGCTGATTCAGCATTTCGGCGACAAGGTCTACCGCACGCTGGTGCCGCGCAACGTCCGTCTGGCCGAAGCGCCGAGTCACGGCGTGCCGGTGATGACCTACGATGCCTCGTCCGCCGGTGCCAAGGCCTATCTGGCGCTGGCCGGCGAACTGCTGCGCCGTCACGATGGTGGCCAGCTGCGTCTGGGGAACGAATAAGTGTCGATCAAGAAAAGAGGCCTGGGTCGCGGACTCGATGCGCTGCTCGGCAGCTCGCAGCCGCAGGCCGTGGAAGCGGCCGGCGATGAATTGCGCGAGCTGCCGCTCGATCAGCTGACGGCGGGCCGGCACCAGCCGCGCCGCGTGTTCGATCCGGCCCAGCTCGAAGCGCTGGCCGAGTCGATCAAGGCGCAAGGGGTCGTGCAGCCGATCATCGTTCGCGAAGTCGGCGACAACGCTTACGAGATCGTCGCTGGTGAACGCCGCTGGCGGGCATCGAAACTGGCCGGGCTGGAGGTCATCCCGGCAGTTATCCGCAAGATGGAAGACCGCACGGCGATGGCCGTGGCGCTGGTCGAGAACATCCAGCGCGCCGATCTGAACCCGCTCGAAGAAGCCGAAGCGCTGCGCCGGCTGATCGACGACTGCGGGCTGACCCATGAAGTGGCGGCGGCGGCGATCGGCAAGTCGCGGGCGGCGGTGTCGAACCTGCTGCGCTTGATGGACCTTGATCCGGGGGTCCAGGCGCTGGTCAGGAACGGCATGCTGTCGCTCGGTCACGCCAAGGTGCTGCTCGGGGCGACCCCGACCAAGCAGGCGGAACTCGCCAAGAAGGTGATCGAAGGCGATCTGACCGTGCGGCAGACGGAAGCGCTGCTGGCTGCTTCGTCCCGCCCGGCACCGGCCGCGCCCGAGCCGATTGCGCCATCGCCGGTGGCGGTCGAGCTGAGCGAGCGCTTTGGCGTTCCGGTGACCTTGAGCCAGACGCCGAGGGGCAAGGGAAAACTGGTCATTTCCTTTGACAGCAATGCCCAGTTGCAGCAGCTATTGAAGCTGCTGCGCTGAATCTTGCGCGTAGGGTGGGCAAGCTTCACCTGCCCACCGATTCGCCGCCATCGGACAGCAGCGTCCGCGTGGGCAGATGAAGCCTGCCCACCCCACGGAACTGAATTATTTGTAGGTCCGGATTCATCCGGACACCCGCGCACCCCGATTCGGCAATGCGTCCGGATGAATCCGGACCTACGGTGCGTGTCCCATTAATCCAACGAGACTTCTTCGATGACGCTCTATAAAACTGCCCTGATCACCGGTGCCTCCAGCGGCATCGGTGCCGCTTTTGCCGCCACGCTCGCGCGTGACGGTGTCGATCTGATCCTGGTCGCCCGTTCCGAAGACAAGCTGCGGGCACTGGCCGGCGAGTTGACCCGCGAAACCGGCCGCAACATCCAGGTGATTGCCGCCGATCTGTCGAAGCCGGAATGCGGGCATAAGCTCAGGAAACAGGTCGACGCGCTGGAAATGTCGGTCGATCTGCTGATCAACAACGCCGGCTTCGGCACCCAGGGCGCCTTCGAGAAGCAGGACGCGGCGCGCGAAGCCGAGGAAATCCGCCTGAATGCTTCGGCGGTGGTCGATTTGTCGCACGCTTTCCTCCCCACCATGCTGGAAGCGAAGCACGGCGCGATCATCAACATCGCCTCATCCGCCGCTTTCCAGCCGATGCCCTACTTCGCGGTCTATGCAGCGACTAAGGCCTTCGTCTATTCGTTCAGCGATGCGCTGAACGAGGAAGTCCGGGCGCGCGGGGTGCATGTGATGGCGGTCTGCCCCGGGCCGGTCGACACCGCGTTCTTTGACGCCACCGGTGCCCACAATCTGCGCAAGAAAGTGCCGAAGGGTTCGATGGTGTCGGCGCAGTACATCGTCGATGCCTCGCTGGCCGGATTGAACAGCCGCAGCCGCGTGGTGGTGCCGGGCGGCATGACCAAGGTCGGTGCCCTTGCCAGCGCCATCACGCCGCGTGGTGTGCTGATGCGCGTGGTCGGCAAGATCATGCGCGGCTGATGCCGCGTGGCCGCCCATCCGGGCGGCTGTCCCGTGCCGATTTTGCGGCAGTGCAGCACAAACGACTGTATCGGCAGGATGACGCTGGCCACCGCCGGGATGGCCATGCAATCGCCGCTGCCAAGGCCTTGATTGCACTGTCCTCTGCTGACGAAATCGCGACATCCCGGGCACGCAATGACGACGGCCGGCGCTGGATCGGCAGGTTTTCCGATGGTCCGAAGCGCGTCATCGCAGAGACAAGTTACATATGCACGAGACAGCCTATGAAAAACGCAATGCGCGGAGATTGCAGGGATTTCCGGGCGTGATAGTTGAAGATCGGCGCTGTAGATGCGTATACTCCGCCCGCTTTGACGCCCCCGGCGCTCATCGCGACGCTTGCAAGCTCGCATGAAAACAGCCAATCGCATCGCACTACAGCAACTTGTCATCGGATTGCTGGGTGCGGCCTTCTGGTTCTGGATCAGGGATATCCAGGCTGGAGGTTCAGCGTTAGCAGGCGGGGCAATCGCGGCAACGCTCACGTTTTACGCGGCGCTCAAGACGTTCGGCAAGCATTCCGACGACCCGAATCGGGTGGTCGCGAATTTTTACCGGGCGCAGATGCGCAAGTTCGCGCTGGCGGTGGTGTTGTTCGTGGTGGCAGTGAAGATATTCGGCAGCAATTTCGCGCCGTTGATTTCGACGTTCGCGGTTGCGCTTTTGGTTTACTGGTGGGCTCTGACCTGGGATTCGTGATGTCAGCAGAAAGCGGCGCGGCCAAGACTCCGGCGGAATACGTCTCGCATCATCTGATGCATCTGACGTCCAATCACGATGCCGGTTTCGTGACGATGAGCAATTGGCACATCGACACGCTGTTCTTTTCCACCGTGCTCGGCCTGATTTTCCTGACCGCGTTCCGCATGGCGGCCGTCCGCGTCACCTCCGGCGTGCCGGGCAAGCTCCAGAATTTCGTCGAAGTCATCATCGAATTCGTCGACAACTCGGTGAAGGACTCGTTCCGTGGCGATCGTTCGTTCATCGCCCCGTTCGCGCTGACCATCTTCTGCTGGGTTTTCCTGTGGAATTGCATGGATCTGGTGCCGGTCGACCTGCTGCCGCTGTTCGGCGAGCACGTCCTCGGCCTGCACGCCCTGCGCGTGGTTCCCTCGGCTGACATGAGCGCAACCTTCGCGCTGTCGCTGTCGGTGTTCTTCTTCATCTTCTGGTACAGCTTCAAGTCGAAGGGCGTTGTCGGTTTCGGCAAGGAATTCCTGTTCCATCCGTTCGGTCCGAAGCTGCTGCCGTTCAATATCATCCTGAATACGGTCGAATATCTCGCCAAGCCGCTGTCGCTGGCGCTGCGACTGTTCGGAAACCTGTATGCCGGCGAGCTGATCTTCATTCTGATTGCCCTGCTGCCCTGGTGGGCGCAGGTCATCCCCGGCATGGGCTGGATGATCTTCCACATTCTCGTCGTGACCCTGCAGGCGTTCATCTTCATGACGCTGACCATCGTGTACTTGAGCATGGCCAACGAGAATCACGACGACGCCGAGCATCATTAAAAGCAGTCGCCCGCTGTCGCTGCACATTCCCCAAACGCTTTTCAACGCTGAAACCCCAACGGAGCACTTCATGGAACTCGTCGCCCAAATCCAAGCCAACACCGCGCTGACCATCGGTCTGATCTTCGGTCTGGCCGCCCTCGGTACCGCCATCGGCTTCGGCCTGCTCGGCGGCAAGTTCCTGGAAGGCGCCGCTCGCCAGCCGGAACTCGCGAACATGCTGCAGACCAAGATGTTCATCATCGCCGGCCTGCTCGACGCAGTCGCGATCATCGGCGTCGCCATGGGCCTGCTGATGATGTTTGCGAACCCGCTGCTCGCCGTCGTCCAGGTTGCCGCGCCGTAATTGCGACGCCCTGACACAAGCCGGTTGATCCTCTTTTTCGGAGCCTAAGCGATGCAGGCCAGTATTCCATCCATCGTCGGCCAGATGATCGTGTTCGCGATCTTCGTCTGGTTCACGATGAAGTTCGTTTGGCCGCCGATCACGAAGGCCCTCGACGAGCGTCAGAAGCGCATCGCCGACGGTCTGGCTGCGGCGGAGAAGGGTCAGAAGGCGCTTCTCGAAGCGTCGAAGAGCGGTGACGAAACGCTGAAGAGCGCCCGCACCCAGGCGCAGGACATCGTCGCTGCCGCCAACAAGCAGGCGACCCAGATGGTCGAGCAGGCGCGCGCCGATGCCGAGGCCGAAAAGGCCCGCATCGTCGCCGCCGGCCACGCCGAAGTGGTTCGCGAACTGACCCAGGCCAAGGACAGCTTGCGCAAGCAGGTCGGTGAACTGGCGATTGCCGGTGCGTCGAAGATTCTCAAGCGCGAAATCAACGCCGGTGCCCACGCCGAGCTGCTGACTGATCTGGCGGCGAAAGTCTGATGGCCGAGCTGAGCACACTGGCGCGGCCGTACGCGAAAGCGGTGTTCGAGCTGGCGCGCGACACGTCCCGCTTCGGCGACTGGTCGAACGTGCTGCGCGGCCTTGCCGACGCCGTCAGCGATCCGGCCGTTGCTGCTGCGATCGGCCATCCGGCGATCGGCAAGGGCCAGCTTTCGCAGGCGCTGATCGAGGCCATCGGCAGCAAGATCGGCGCTGACGGTTCCAATCTGCTGCGCCTGCTGATCGACAACGGTCGCCTGAAGCTGGCGCCGGCCATCGCCTCCGAATACGAGGCGCTGCGCGCAGAAGCGGAAAGCGTCATCGACGTCGAGATCACCACGGCCACGGCGATTGCGCCGGCGCAGCTCACCGTGCTGGTCGATTCGATCACCAAGCGTTTGAGCCGCAAGTTGAACGTCACCACCAAGGTCGATGAAAGCCTGATCGGCGGTGCGGTGATTCGCGCGGGCGATCTCGTGATCGACGGTTCGTCGATTGGCGAGCTTGAACGCCTGCGCCAGCAACTGGTTGCCTGATTTCCCACATTCAGCCGTCGCGGTCTGACGCGGCGAGCGAGTAACGAGCACACGACATGCAACTGAATCCTTCCGAAATCAGCGACCTGATCAAGGGCCGCATCGCGAATTTCTCGGCCGCGACCGAGGCCCGGAATACCGGCACCATCGTCAGCCTCGCCGACGGCATCGTCCGCATCCACGGGCTGTCCGACGCGCTGCAAGGCGAAATGCTGGAATTCCCGGGCGTTGATGGCGGCGCCACCTACGGCCTCGCACTGAATCTCGAGCGTGACTCGGTCGGTGCGGTGGTCCTCGGTGACTACAAGCATCTGAAGGAAGGCGACACGGTGAAGACCACCGGCCGCATTCTCGAAGTGCCGATCGGCCGTGCGCTGCTCGGCCGCGTCGTCGACGCCCTCGGCCGTCCGATCGACGGCAAGGGTCCGATCGACGCCGAAGCGACGTCGCCGATCGAAAAGATTGCCCCGGGTGTCATCGCCCGTCAGTCGGTCGACGAGCCGGTGCAGACCGGTTACAAGGCCGTCGACGCGATGATCCCGATCGGCCGTGGCCAGCGCGAGCTGATCATCGGTGACCGTCAGACCGGCAAGACCGCGATGGCGATCGACGCGATCATCAATCAGAAGTCGACCGGCATCAAATGCGTCTACGTGGCCATCGGCCAGAAGGCGTCGTCGATCGCCAACGTCGTGCGCAAGCTCGAAGAAAACAACGCGATGGCACACACCATCGTAGTCGCCGCGTCGGCGTCCGACGCAGCCGCCTTGCAGTTCGTCGCCCCCTACTCGGGTTGCACGATGGGCGAATACTTCCGTGACCGCGGCGAAGACGCGCTGATCGTCTATGACGATCTGTCCAAGCAGGCCGTTGCCTACCGTCAGGTGTCGCTGCTGCTGAAGCGCCCGCCGGGTCGCGAAGCCTACCCGGGCGACGTCTTCTATCTGCACTCCCGTCTGCTGGAGCGTGCGGCCCGCGTCAACGCCGAGTACGTCGAGAAGTTCACCAACGGTGCGGTGAAAGGCAAGACCGGTTCGCTGACCGCGCTGCCAATCATCGAAACCCAGGCCGGTGACGTGTCGGCCTTCGTGCCGACTAACGTGATTTCGATCACCGACGGTCAGATCTTCCTCGAAACCGATCTGTTCAACGCCGGCATCCGTCCCGCGATGAACGCCGGCATCTCGGTGTCGCGCGTCGGTGGCGCAGCCCAGACCAAGGTCATCAAGAAGCTGTCGGGCGGCATCAAGCTGGCACTCGCCCAGTACCGTGAACTCGCCGCCTTCGCGCAGTTCGCATCGGATCTCGACGAAGCCACCCGCAAGCAGCTCGAGCGCGGCCAGCGCGTCACCGAACTGATGAAGCAGAAGCAGTACGCGCCGATGTCGGTCGCCGAAATGGCCGCTTCGCTGTATGCCGCCGAAAAGGGCTTCCTGGACGACGTCGCCGTCGAAAAGATCGGTGCCTGGGAAGCCGCGATGCAGCAGTTCCTGGCCACCAGCCAGAAGCCGCTGATGGACAAGCTGAACGTCAAGGGCGACTGGAACGACGGCCTCGAAGGCGAACTGAAGGCCGCGATCACGGCGTTCAAGAAGCAGTCCGCGATCTAAGCGCCCCTTCAGGCACGACCGAGAAATACAGTGGCAGGCGCCAAAGAAATCCGCAGCAAGATCAAGAGCGTGAAGAACACGCAGAAGATCACGCGCGCGATGGAAAAAGTGGCGATCTCGAAGATGCGCCGCGCTCAGGTCCGGATGACCGAAGCGCGTCCGTACGCCGAAAAGATCCGTCGCACCATCGCGCATCTGTCGCAGGCGAATACTGAAGTCACCCATCCGTTCATGGCCGAACGGCCAGTGAAGCGGGTCGGTGTGCTGGTGGTTTCGACCGACCGTGGCCTCTGCGGCGGTCTGAACACCAATCTGTTCCGTCAGTTGACGCGGTCGATCCGCGAGTGGCGCGATGCCGGCATCGACGCCGAATACGCCGTGATCGGCAACAAGGGTCTGTCGTTCTTCCGCCGCGTTGGCGGTCAGGTGGTGGCGCAGAACTCGAATCTCGGCGACAAGCCGCATATCGACCAGCTGCTCGGCGCCATCAAGGTACTGACCGACGCCTACCGCGAAGGCCGCATCGACCGTCTGTACCTGGCCTCGACGCAGTTCGTGAACACGATGACCCAGCGTCCGGGTGTCCGTCAGGTGCTGCCGGTGCAGCCGGATGCCGGCGTGCAGAAGCTCGCCGACAACTGGGATTACATCTACGAGCCGAGCGCAGCCGAATTGCTCGACACCGTGCTGCAGCGTTACGTCGAGTCGCAGGTCTATCAGGCCGTGGTCGAGAACGTCGCCAGCGAACAGAGCGCCCGCATGGTGGCGATGAAGGCGGCCACCGACAACGCCGGCAAGATCATCAACGGCTTGCAGCTTGCCTACAACAAGGCCCGCCAGGCCAGCATCACCAAGGAACTGGCGGAAATTGTCGGCGGCGCGGCAGCGGTCTGAGCACGCATTAACCAAAGCTGTACCCCAAGAATTCTGGATAGAGAAACAGCGATGAGCACTGGCAAGATCGTTCAAATCATCGGCGCGGTCATCGACGTCGAATTTCCTCGCGACGCGATTCCGAAGATCTATGACGCACTGAAGGTCACCGGCACCGAGCTGACGCTCGAAGTGCAGCAGCAGCTTGGCGACGGCGTCGTCCGCTGCATCGCGCTCGGTTCCTCGGACGGCCTGAAGCGCGGCCTGATCGCCGCCAACACCGGCGCGCCAATTTCGGTGCCGGTCGGCAAGGCCACCCTCGGCCGCATCATGAACGTGCTTGGCGAGCCGATCGACGAAGTCGGTCCGGTCGAATCCGAGCACCGCTGGGCGATCCACCGCGATGCGCCGAGCTACGAAGACCAGTCCGGCTCGACCGAACTGCTCGAAACCGGCATCAAGGTCATCGACCTGCTGTGTCCGTTCGCGAAGGGCGGCAAGGTTGGTCTGTTCGGCGGTGCGGGTGTGGGCAAGACCGTCAACATGCTCGAACTGATCAACAACATCGCCAAGGAACACTCGGGTCTGTCGGTGTTCGCCGGCGTCGGCGAGCGTACCCGCGAAGGCAACGACTTCTATCACGAGATGTCGGATTCCAAGGTCATCGTCCGCGACAACCTGCCGGAATCGAAGGTCGCGATGGTCTACGGCCAGATGAACGAGCCGCCGGGCAACCGTCTGCGCGTCGCACTCTCGGGCCTGACCATGGCCGAGTATTTCCGTGACGAAGGCCGCGACGTGCTGTTCTTCGTCGACAACATCTACCGCTACACGCTGGCCGGTACCGAAGTGTCGGCACTGCTCGGCCGCATGCCGTCGGCGGTGGGTTACCAGCCGACGCTGGCCGAGGAAATGGGTGCTTTGCAGGAGCGCATCACCTCGACCAAGACCGGCTCGATCACCTCGATTCAGGCTGTCTACGTGCCTGCGGACGATCTTACCGATCCGTCGCCGGCCACCACCTTCGCCCATCTCGACGCCACCGTCGTGCTGTCGCGTGACATCGCATCGCTCGGCATCTACCCGGCGGTCGATCCGCTCGATTCGACGAGCCGCCAGCTCGATCCGAACGTCGTCGGTGCCGAGCACTACAACACCGCCCGAGACGTGCAGGGCGTGCTGCAACGCTACAAGGAACTGAAGGACATCATCGCGATTCTCGGCATGGACGAGCTGTCGGAAACCGACAAGCAGGCCGTGTCCCGCGCCCGCAAGATCCAGCGCTTCCTGTCGCAGCCGTTCCACGTTGCCGAAGTGTTCACCGGCTCGCCGGGCAAGTACGTGAGCCTCAAGGAAACGATTCGGGGCTTCCGCGAAATCGTCGAAGGCAAGCACGACGCGCTGCCGGAACAGGCGTTCTACATGGTCGGCACCATCGACGAAGCGGTCGAGAAGTCGAAGAAGCTTTAATCCGGACACACTGCGTGCGCCGGATTAAATCGTCGAGTTGAAGCGTACGCTTCGCGACGCTTAACTTGTCGGACCGAGGGAAAGATATGGCAACCATTGAAATCGACATCGTTTCCGCCGAAGGCCAGATCCATCACGGTCAGGCGTCGATGGTGTTCGCACCGGCCGAGATGGGCGAAGTCGGCATCGCGCCGCGTCATGCGCCGCTGCTGACCCGTCTGAAGCCGGGCGCGGTTCGCGTCAAGGGTGTCGACGGTGTCGAGCAGGCGTTCTTCGTCGGCGGCGGCATCCTTGAAGTGCAGCCGCATCTGGTGACGGTACTGGCCGACACCGCGATCCGCGCCAAGGATTGCGATGAAGCGCTGGCCACCGAAGCCAAGCGCCGGGCGGAAGAGAAGCTGTCGAACGCCAAGTCCGATGTCGATCTGGCCAAGGCGCAGGCGGAACTGATGCAGGCCGCAGCCCTTGCCGAATTCCTGACCAAGATCAAGAAGTCGACGCACTGAAACGCTGCATCCTGCGACACAGGAAAAGCCGACCTCCGGGTCGGCTTTTTTGTGGGGCGCGCACTGTTCCGGATTGCTTGCCGGTCATGGCCTTGGAAACGTCCCGGACTAAGCTCGAAGCAATTGAATGCCGTTGACGGTCTTTTGCCATCCGTTGACGAATCATTGGCAATTGACGGACCTGATTCGCGTACAGTCGGACGACGGAGCACTTTTTGCAGGCCACAAGGTCTGAAGCCTGTATTTCCCGGAGCCGCCTCAAGTCACATGTCCCTGTTCGATCACATCCGGCAACTCGCCGTGACCCGCTGGATGCGGGTTGCTGCCGTCGCTGTGCTGTTGATGTGTACGGTGACCTGGGTGGCGCAGACGGTGTCGGCAGTGGATGACGGCGATCTCGCCGTGGCGCTGGCCGCCGTCGACGAAGCCAGGGATGCAGCGGCTGCCGGTTGTGGCTGCGACGAGGCGGACTGTGATTCGGTGCCGCTGGTCGCGCTCGATGAGACGCACGACGTCAAGCTGTTCTTTCTGCGCGAATTCACCCATCTGCTGCAACCCGTGGTGGCGCGCATGCCTCGCAACCGGGATCTTGCCGCCATCCTGCGCATGTCCTCGGAAACCTTTCGCCCGCCCGATCGCCTGATCGGTCACACCGGGCGTTCGTTCGCGATCTGAACCTTCGCCTCCGGTTTGACCGGATTGCAGGACAGGCGTGTGGCAGGTCGGCGGTCCTATCGAACGAGCACGTTCGTGAGCCACGACCCGGCGAGGTTTTCAAACATCCAATGACGCATGGCAGCGGCCGATACGGTCGCCGAATGCCATGCGTCCACGACATTCGAGGTTTCGCAGATGGACAAGCTCATTGAAGGATTCGAGCGGTTTCGCAAAGTCACCTATCCGACCAAGCAGCGGCTGTTCAAAAAGCTGGCGACCGCACAGGCACCGCACACCCTGGTCATCACCTGCGCCGATTCGCGCGTGGTGCCGGAATATTTCACCTCTTCCGATCCCGGCCAGCTTTTCGTGGTCCGCAACGTCGGCAACATCGTGCCGCCGTACGCGCAGTTCGTCGGCGGTGTTTCGGCGGCGATCGAGTACGCGGTGGTGGTGCTCGGCGTGAAGGACATCGTCGTTTGCGGTCATTCCGACTGCGGTGCCATGAAGGCGACGCTCAAGCCCGGCAGCACTGAATCGATGCCGGCGGTCACCGCCTGGCTGCGTCATGCCGAAGTGGCCCGTCATGTTTTCGAGCAGAACTACGAACTCGATGATGAAAAGGCCCGGCTGCACGCGCTGACCGAGGAAAACGTCATTTCGCAGCTCGATCACCTGCGCACCCATCCGTCGGTGGCGGCGCGTCTGGCGGCCGGCAAGATCAGCATGCATGGTTGGGTCTACGACATCGAAACGGCGGATATCCGCGTGTTCGATGCCGAGGCGCGGCGCTTCGTGACCCTGCAGATCGGCGATGACGACAAGGTGTTGGCAACGCCGGAAATGGCGGCGGTCGCTGCATCGAACAGCAGCGCTGGTGGTGCCGCCGATGCCTCGCGCGCCGGCTATCTGCGGGCCGTCGCGTACGCCGGGAGCGATCTGTGAGCGTGACGGCAAACGCGACACCGGCGAGTGCCGCGAAAGGCGGTCTGCTGGCCGATTTCCTCGCCTCGATCGTCGTCTTCCTGGTCGCCGTTCCGCTGTGCATGGGCATCGCCATCGCCTCCGGCGTGCCGCCGGCAGCCGGACTCATCTCCGGCATCATCGGCGGCATCATCGTCGGTTCGATCGCGGGGTCGCCGCTCCTGGTCAGCGGCCCGGCGGCGGGGCTGGCGGTGCTGGTGTTCGAGCTGGTGCAAGCGCACGGCATCGTGGCGCTCGGACCCGTGGTGCTGCTGGCCGGCCTGATTCAGGTCGGTGCCGGTCTGACTGGTCTCGGCATGTACTTCCGCATGGTGTCGCCGGCGGTGGTCAACGGCATGCTGGCCGGCATCGGCATCCTGATCATCGCTTCCCAATTGCATGTGATGTTCGACGCCAAGCCGCTGCCGACCGGCTTCCAGAATTTCTTCGCCGCGCCGAAGCTCGTCTTCAACGCCTTCACCAACGGTGCCGGGGCGCAGGCGGCATTGCTGGGGTTGGCGACCATCGCCATGATCCTGGTCTGGGACAAGCTGCGGCCGGCGCAGCTCAAGCTGCTGCCGGGCGTGCTGATCGCCATCATCGTGGCGACCGTGATCGCCGAATCGATGCAGCTGACGGTCAACCGGGTGACCTTGCCGGACAATCTCGTTGCCGGCATCGACTGGGTCACGCCGACCAAGATGCTTGGCATGTTCGCCACGCCATCGCTGCTGGTGTCGGCAATGGCTTTCGCGTTCATCGCCAGTGCTGAAACCCTGCTGTCGGCGGCGGCGGTCGATCGCATGCATGACGGGCAGCGCACGAAATACAGCCGCGAACTGACTGCGCAGGGCGTCGGCAATGCGCTCTGCGGTCTGGTGGGCGCGCTGCCGATGACCGGCGTGATCGTGCGCTCGGCCGCCAATGTCCAGGCCGGTGCCAAGTCGCGCTTGTCGACCATCCTGCACGGCAGCTGGATCCTGGCCTTCGTGATGTTGCTGCCGTGGCTGCTGCGTCTGGCCCCGATCTCGGCCCTGGCCGGCATCCTCGTCTACACCGGTTTCAAGATGGTCAAGCCTTCGCAGATCAAGGAACTGGCCGAGTATGGACGCGGCAACGTCGCGGTCTACGCCTTGACGGCCTTGACCATCGTCGCCACCGATCTGCTGATGGGCGTGATGGTCGGCATCGGCTTCGCGCTGCTCAGGCTGGCGCTGCGCTCGGCGCGCCTGCATCTGAACCTCAAGAACGGCGAGGAGCCGGGTGCCAAGACCCTGCGCATGGTCGGTTTCGCCACCTTCCTGAATATCCCCTGGATCGCGAAGATTCTCGACGAGATTCCGCCGGGCACGCAGTTGACGCTGGATATCGACCGTCTGCGCCATGTCGATTACGCGGTGCTGGTGCTGCTGCAGGACTGGGCGCGGATGGCGCCGGTATCCCAATCGGCACTGATCGTCGACTGGGCGCTGCTGAAAAGCCGCTCCGAAGGCGGCGACGAGCGTCGCGAGCTGGTGCAAGTCACCGCCTGAGCAGCTGAAAACGCGGCCTGATCAAGGCCCGCCGGCTCACGCTGGCGGGCCTTTTCATTGGGGCTGCGTCTTATCATGGGTGTCCCTCGCCTTTGCTCGAAGCCATGACTGACCGCGTCCACGCCATCGTTCTCGCCGCCGGTCAGGGCACGCGGATGAAAAGCGCGCAGCCCAAGGTGCTGCATGCCATCGGCGGCAAACCGATGCTCGGCCATGTGCTCGATGCGGTCAGCGCCGCTGGTATTGGCAGCGCCCATCTGGTGCTCGGCCACGGGGCCGATCAGGTTCGCGACTGGCTGGCCAGCCGCGCGGTCGAGGCCCCGCGCAGCGTGATCCAGCAGCAGCAGCTCGGCACCGCGCATGCGGTATCGCAGGCCATGCCGGATGTGCCCGATACCGCGCTGGTGCTGGTGCTTTATGGCGATGTACCGCTGATCAGTGCCGCGACCCTGGAAGCCCTGATCGCCGCCGCCGCCGATGGTTTCGGCCTGTTGACCGTCACTTTGGACGAGCCGCGCGGCTACGGCCGCATCCTGCGCGACGAAAAAGGCCGGGTGACCGGCATCGTCGAGGAAAAGGACGCCACGCCTGCGCAGCGCGCGATCCGCGAAGTGAACACCGGCCTGATCGCCGCACCGGCGCGCCGCCTGCGCCGCTGGCTCGCCCATGTCGGCAACGACAACGCCAATCGCGAGTTCTATCTCACTGATGTCGTCGGTCTGGCGGCGCGTGATGGCGTGGCCATCCGCACCATCAATGCGGCCACACACGAGGAAGTCGAAGGCGTCAACGATCCGCTGCAACTGGCGCGTGCCGAGCGCGTGTACCAGCGCCGGCACGTCGAACGCTTGCAGCGCGAAGGACTTTATCTGGCCGATCCCGCCCGCTTCGATCTGCGCGGCACGCTTTCCATCGGCCGCGATGTGCGCATCGACATCGGCTGCATCGTCGAAGGCACCGTCAGCCTGGGCGACGACGTGCAGATCGGCCCCTACTGCGTCCTTCGCGACGTGACGATCGCAGCCGGCACCCGTGTCGACGCCTATTCGCTGCTTGATGACTCGGAAGTGGGCAACGCCTGCATCGTCGGCCCCTATGCGCGCTTGCGGCCCGGTACCGTGCTCGGTAGCGGCGTCCACATCGGCAATTTCGTCGAGCTGAAGAAGACCACGGTCGGCGATGGCTCCAAGGCCAACCATCTGGCCTATCTCGGCGATGCGGTGATCGGCGCGCGCGTCAACATCGGTGCCGGGGTGATCACCTGCAACTACGACGGTGCCAACAAGTTCACCACCTTCATCGGCGACGATGCCTTCATCGGCACCGACAGCCAGCTGGTGGCCCCGGTGAACATCGGCCGCGGAGCCTACATCGCCGCCGGTTCGACGATCGCCAAGGACGCACCCGACGACCAGCTGACCATCAACCGCGCGCGCGACCAGCGCTCCCTGCCGTGGTGGGTGCGGCCGAAGAAGAAGCCCTGAGCGATCAGGGCCGGATGAAGCTCGACAAGAGCTTCACGTAAGCGCCCTGGTAGTAGATCGCCGGTTCGGTGACCGCGTAAGCCGCTTCGGCCGGGTTGTTCCACTCGTGATACGCCTTCTGCGCAGGCTGCTGGGTGGGCGGTGTCAGCCAGCCCGGCACGCCGTTGTTCTGGGCGCTGGCATTCGGCCCGCCGGGAACGTAGCCCGGTGCCGGTCCGCAAGTGGTGCCGGCGTTGCGCAGATCGTCCCAGAGCGGATGGCCGTCCTGGAACCAGGCCTGGTGGTAGATCGTCGACAGGGACTTGGTGGTGCCCAGCGAATTGACGTTGCTGAGATAGACCAGCCCCAGCGGGTTGACGCCGTGGAAGTAGTGCAGCGTGTCTTCGGCGCGCGTCTCGAAGGCGGCCGGATTGGCCACGCCGATGCCGTAGCTCACGACATCGCGATTGCTGTTGCCGTAGTTGGCGCGCGGCTGGTGGCTGCCCCAGTGGTACTGATCCGGATGCAGGAAGGCGCGGTAGGGATCGTCGTTGGCGATCAGGCCGTAGACCTTGCCGGCGCTGTTGTTGGCGTCGTTGAGCTTGTCGTTGCGGATCGTCGCTTTAAGGGCTGCATCAGCATTCGGAAGGGCGGCGAAGAACAGCAGCGCACTGCCCTGTTCGGGCAGATAGCGGTTCCAGCCGATGTCGTGATACGGCCGCATCGCCCGGTAGCTGCTGCGCACGCGGTCCTGATAGCGGGCCTCGCCGGTCAATGCGTAGAGATAGATCGCCGCAACGGTCTGCAAGTTGTCCTGATCCTGAACGCTGAGGTCGGCATCGCCGTACTTGACGGTGCCGTCGTCGCAGGCAGTCTGCCGGGTGCTGCTCGATGCGAAACGGTCATAGGCCTGGATGGCGCGGCTGCGCAGGTCGGCAGCGTCCTGGGCCAGTGCCGGATAGCGCTGGAAGCTGAGTGCCGCGTGGGCAAACATGCCGGCCACGGCCACCGTTGCCGAAGTGCAGGTCGGCACGTAGTAGCGCGGCTCGGGGCTGCTGCTCGGCGGCGTGACTTCGTTGTAGGTGATCTGGCCGACCTTCAGCAGCGCTGAGCCATCAGGGTTCTGCATCTTTTTCAGCCAGTCGATTTCCCACTTCACTTCGTCGATGACATCGGGCACGCCGTTGCCCGATTCGGGGATGTTGAAGTCATCGGTGAACGCAGCCGGATTTTCTTCCTGGGCGGCGAGCAACTGGTGGACCGGGCTGACCGCGTAGCTCACGTACTTGTTGCTGTCGCCGGCATCGAACCAGCCGCCGCTCAGGTCGCGGATGGTGGCGGTGTTGTTGCGATCGTTGACATTGCGGGCCTGGCCGTCCTGGTTGGCTCCGACAAACGCCGCCTCGTCGGTCCAGCAGGCTTCTGCATACGGCTGGCGCTTGGCAAAGCCGCTGCGCTGGTAGAAGAACATGCGCACGGCGGCCTTCAGCGCGGGCTGGTAGACCAGATTGCCGATGTTGAAGGCCGGCGAGCGCAGGTTCCGGTCGACATCGAGCACGTAGTAGCGGCCCGGCGTCTGCACGGCGGAGAAATCGAACCACCAGGCGGCGTCACCGGAGCTGGCATCGACCGCGCCGCCGTTCCACACCGTCGGCGCGCCTTGCAGCACGCTGACCCCGTCACTGCTGCGGATCACCCGGTAGACGCTGCCCGGCGTGTAGCGGCGATTGCTGTCGTAGCCGACGTTCGGGTTGCGGATCACCGCCGTCTTGACTGCGGCCGGACGGTAGCCGAACTGGTCGACCACGATGTGCTCGCTGACCGCTGCCTGGACCACCGGCGGGGCGGTCACCGTGAAGCTGGCGGCCGAGGTCGCCGTGCCGGCCGGGCTGGTGACTTTCACGGTGCCGGAGGTGGCGGCGGTCGGGACGACAAAGCTCAGGCTGGTCGCGCTGATCACGGTCACGGCGGTGCTGGTGCTGCTGCCGAGCTGGGCGCTGGTGGCGCCGCTCAAGTTGCTGCCGGTCACGGTCACCGTGCTGCCGACCAGGCCCGAAGCCGGGCTGAAGCCGCTGATCGTCGGTGCCGGGGCCGGCGGCGTGGTCACCGTGAAGCTCGCCACCGAACTACCGCTGCCGCCCGGCGTGGTCACCTGCACGGTGCCCGAAACGGCCCCGGCCGGGACCACGAAACTGAGGCGGCTGGCGCTGTTCACGGTGACGGCAAGGCTGACGCCGGTACCGATCCGGGCGCTGGTCGCGCCGGTGAAGCGGCTGCCGTTGACCGTCACCCGGGTGCCGGGGAGGCCCGAAGCCGGGCTGAAGCTGCTGATCGTCGGCGGCAGGATCACCTTGAAATTGCTGCTGGAAGTGCCGGTGTAGCGCGGATTCGACAGCTTGATCCGGCCGCTGGCAGCGCCGGCCGGCACGCTGATGACGACGCTGGTTTCCGAAACCGACAGCAGCGGCACGGTCACCGCGCCGATCGTGGCCCGGTTGATCTGGGCCAGCCCGGTGCCGGCAACGGTGATCTGGGTGCCGACCGGGCCGGATGCAGGCGTGAAGTTGCTGATCGCCGGGCGCGGGTAGGTTTGCGCTTCGGCAACACCCGGTGCCAGCCAGCTTGCAAGGGCGACGACCAGCGCCAGCGCGGCGGCGGGCAGGGCGTGCAGCAGACGGCCGGACGGGCGACGGTCGAGCAGGGAGCGAGCGAGCATGGCGGGGGTTTCCAAAGCGTGGCGGCGGCATCGGAGGCGATGGCGCGTTCGCAGCTTCGGCCCCGATTTCCTGGCTCGACCGAAGAGGCCGACGAGCGCAGTGGACGAGCGTATGGGTGGTTTTGACGACTTGCTATTGAGAAATCATCAATTTCATCAGTCTGCGGACGAGGTGTGATCGCGGGTGATCTTCCAGCCGTCCGCCATCCGCCGCAGCAGCAGGGTGAACAGGCCGTGCGGCCGATCGGCGGCGCGTTCCAGCGACCAGCGGCCGAAAACCAGCGCGGCGTCGGTGCCGACCACTTCGATGTCCAGCTCGGTGAAGCGCAGCCGACCCATCGCTGCACGATCACGGTAGCGGCTGCGATAGCCGTCCAGCGTGGCCTGCCAGCCGTGCTGGACGCGGTCGCCGGAGGCGAAGCGCAGGCCTTCGTCCTGCCAGTAGCCGGCCATGAAACGGTCGAGATCGCCGTCGTTCCAGGCTTCGGCCTGGGCGGCCAGCAGGCGGCGGATGGCGTCTTCATCACTCGATGGCGCGCCCTCGGCCGACAAGGCAGTGGCGGTCAGCAGCAGCGCGCGGCGGCTCAGGCGCATTGCCCGCTCCGCTCAAGCAGCGCGTGGCGGGCCAGCCAGGCTTGCGCGTCTTCGCTGTCGTCGACAAACCACGCCGCCGCCGAGCCCAGAATGAAGCTGTAGCCCCAGGCGTCCATGTCGGCGAACGCGCGTTCCCGCGAGTAACCGGCGAGCTGGTCGGCCAGCAGGCATTGCAGGTAGCAGACGGCGTTTTCCTCGGTGTCGGTCCCGCCGGCATCGGTGTGCAGGCCGGATTTGCGTGCATCGTCCATGCACAGCCAGTGACAGGCTTCGTGGAGGGCGGAATGCACCGGCGTGTCCCGCCGCAGGTACAGGCGGTTGCCGACCAGCCCGGCTTCCGGTTCGCCCCAGTAGCTGCCGGGAATCGCCGCCCCGCGCGGCAGCCATTCGATGCCGAGCCCGCGCGCTTCGAGCAGCGTGCGCAGCGCGCCATCCGGCAATTGTTCGCAGGGCATGACCATGCATGCGATTAGAGCAAACTTTCCCCGGAGGGCAGGGATACAGGCGTTTATGATCGACCTAAGCAGCAGAAACCAAAACAACAGGCTGGCCGACGCCGATCCCGGCGCATGCGTCCACGAGGAGAGCAGGGATGAACCGATTTGACTGGCGTACCGTGCTGCGCGCGAGCTTGTTCGGTCTCGCCGCGCTTGGCCTCGCGGCTTGCAGCGATGGCGGCTCGCCGGATGCCGACGGCGGTGGTGATGGCGGCAGCGACGGCCGCGTGCAGCAACCGGGGCCGGACCTGTTCCTGAACGTGCTGCCGCCCGGTTCCAACGGCAATTCGGCGGGCGGGCTGGGTCTGCCGGTCGGTGGCCTGCCGGTGCTGCGCTATCCGGAAAACTTCGTCGACCAGTTGGCGCTGTACGGCAACCTGAGCTACGCCCGTCCGGGCCTGAAGACCACGCCCTGCGCGCCGCCGCTGGCGATCAGCGAGCACGTCGCTGCATCCGATCTGGCCTGCAACTACTTCAAGACCGAAAGTCTGGAGCCGGTCGCCGGCACCGTGGTATCGACCCTGAATCTGACCGCGCCCGCTGGCGGCAACGTCAGCCTGCGCCGCGATCGCTGGGGCGTGCCGTTCATCAATGGCGACACCCGGCAAGCCGCGATGTACGGCTTCGGCTACGCATCCGCACAGGACCGGCTGTGGCTGCATGACGTGCTGCGCGCCATCGGTCGCGGCACGTTTTCGGAGTTCCTGGGACCGGCCGCAGACACCTTCGATTTCGACGGCAACATCGCCGTCGTCGCCGGTTACACCGAGGACGAGCTGAGCGCGATGGTGGAACTGGCGCGCAGCCGCTTCGGCACGCTCGGGGATCTGGCGATTGCCGATCTCGACAGCATGGTCGCCGGCATCAACGATTACATCGCAACGCTCAGCGGCCCCGCGCTGCTGCAACGGCCGCCGGAGTACGTGAGCCTGCGCCTGCCGGGCCTCGGCGACGGCGTGCTGCCGTTCCCGCCCCGGCCGTGGACGCGCAATGACATCGTCGCTTCGGCGATCCTGATCCAGTCGATCTTCGCAGTCGGCGGCGGCAACGAATCGACCTCCGAACTGCTGCTGCAACGGCTCGATCCCGCATTCACCGCCGGGGCGACGACGATCCCGCAGACCGCCTGCGAGTTCTGGCGCGATGTCCGCCACGCCAACGATCCGGACACCCATCGCACCATCAGCGCCAGCTTCGCCACCCAGTTTCCGGCGTCGGTGAATGAAAGCTGCCCGCAGGCCCTGCCTGCTGGTGCTGCGATCTGGGATGTCGGCAGCGTGCAGCCGCGCGCGGTGCTGGTGTCGGGCAACACGCCGATCGGCAACCCGGCGCTGCCGCTGCCTTTCCCGGTTTCGACGCCGGTGCAGACGCCGCTCGACCGGCTGCGGATGATCCCGGCGCTGTTCGGCAACACGCCGCGCCAGACTTCGGCCGTCGTGCCGTTCCGCCTCGATCTGCCCGCACCCAAGGCGCGCACCGTGTTCGCGGACCTGTCGCCGGCCAAGGCCGCGCGGCTGGCCTTGGCGGCAGCCGGCATTCCGCTGCCGGAGCGGATGTCGAACTTCATCGCCGTCACCGGCGATCAGACCGCCAGCGGCCATCCGATCGCGGTGATGGGGCCGCAGACCAGCTATTTCGTGCCGCAACTGCTTTGGGAAGTGTCGATGCGCTCCAACGGCGGCACGCCGCAGGATTTCGCTGGCCGCGGCATCGTCTTCGCCGATCTTCCCTACATCAACATCGGTCGCGGTGTGGATTTCGCCTGGAGCGCGACCTCGGGTTCGTCGGACCTGATCGACACCCGCGTGTCGCGGATGTGCAATCTCGACGGCAGTACCGCCTCGCGTGACGATGCCGACGCCGACGGCTTTCCGGACGCCGACGGCTATCTCTACGACAGCGGCGACGGTGCCGGCATGGTCTGCCGCCGCTTCCTGCGCCGGGTCGACGAATGGACCGCGCGGCCGACCGTCGCCAGCATCGCCCTCGGCGGGCCGGTGCTGCCGCAGGCCGTGCGCCGCTTCGTGCTGCGCACCCATTACGGCCCGGTGTTCGCCACCGCAACCGTCGGCGGCGCGCCGGTGGCAATCAGCCAGCAGCGCAGCACGTTCTTCGATGAGATCGGCACCATCGCGCCGTTCGCGCTGGCTTCGACCCGCGTGGTTCACGATGCCACCAGCTTCCAGCAGCTGTTCAACGGCGTCACCGGCAGCTTCAACTGGTTGTATGTCGATGAGGACGATGTCGGCTACATCCATTCCGGCCTCTATCCGCAGCGCGCGGCGGACGCGCATCCGGAACTCCCGGTCTGGGGCGATGGCCGCTACGAATGGGCCAGCCACCGGGTACTTCCAGCCGACTATTTCACTCGTTTCGAGTCCGGCGAGGCCTATTCGACCAGCCGCGCCGTGCCGGTGGTGCGTGGTTCCGGCGATCCGCTGCAAGGCTTCTTCGAATGGCCGGATTTCATGTCCTTCGCCGCGCACCCGAACGCCATCAACCCGCCGGGCGGCCTGATCACCAGCTGGAACAACTCCCCGGCCGCCGGCTGGTGGGCTGCCGACTTCGATGGCAGCTACGGGCCGACCCATCGCGTCGACGTGCTCGCCGAACGCCTGCGCGCCTTTCAGGCCACCGACCGGCCGTTTGACTTCGCCAACATGGTCGAGATCATGGGCGACGCCGCCTACGCCGATCTTCGCGGCCAGGAAGTGCTGCCGGAACTGCTGGCGCTGATGCGCAGCGGCCCGCTGACCGAAGCGCAAACCCGTGCGGCGACCCTGATGCAGGCCTGGCTGAACGCACAGGATTCGCGCGCCTGGATCGGCCCCGGCGGCAATGGCAGCGCCTACCCGCTGGCGCTCGGCGCGATGCGTCGCGACCGCAACAACGACGGCCTTTACGATGCCCGGCCGGCCGTGGTGCTGATGGACGCCTGGTATCCCTACCTGATCGACACCGTCCTGCCGCAGCTCGCGGCCCACGACGGTTTCGTCGCCCAAGGCCGCTACGACGCGCCGCGCGCGCAGGGTTCGGCCTACATCGCCGGCTGGTACGAGCATCTGAAGCGGGTGCTCGACACCGCGCTCGGCCTGCCCGGCACCACGCCGTACCGGCAATTGCAGTGCGCG
Source organism: Nevskia sp. (assembly GCA_021732745.1). GTDB lineage: Bacteria > Pseudomonadota > Gammaproteobacteria > Nevskiales > Nevskiaceae > Nevskia. The sequence continues at coordinate 313,436 of JAKFUK010000005.1, forward strand.
GGCGGCGGTGGGGCAGCCGCCTGCCGGACGGCGGTGCTGGCAGCGCTGGAATCCGCGCTTGCAAGGCTCGGCGGCATCGATAACCAGGCCAACTGGGACGGCACCACGCTCGGCGTCTACAGCGCCCGCAGCAGCGATCCGGCGGCGGATCAAACGGTCGAGGACTACGACGCCACCCGCCACATCGGCCTGAGCCTGCTGCCGGTGCCGGCGATCCGCTGGATCAACCGGCCGACGTTCCAGCAGGTGGTGGAGATCCGCAATCGGCGCGAGTGAGCGTCTCGGCGCTGCTCAAGCAGCAGTGTCGGTCTTGACCTGGCAAGGCCGTTCGGGGAAGTTACCGGGAGCTCAGGAGGAGCGTCACCGTGCGAAAGTCTTTTCGTTCTATATGTGGGTCAGTGGCGATGGTCGTGCTGGCGGGTTGCGGCACGGCAGACGAATCTGTCACTCCACCTGCGGCACCGCCGGCTGCCTCCGACACCACGAATGCAGTCGCAGCTAAAGCACCGCCAGCGTCTGTCGACACTGAGACGGGTGCTGCCACCCCTGCGATCGACAGCATGCCGCAGGACGTCGAGAGTTTTCGCGCTCGCCGTGATGATTGTGATCACCTGCGCGGCGAAGAGGCCTATGACGCTACTCGTTCGGCTGAACTGAAAGTGCTGCTCGAACAATCATGCAAGGGAACCGATCAAGCGCTCACAGCGTTGCGACGAAAGTACGAATCCGACGACGGAATTCTCAAGGTCTTGCAAGAATACGACGATACGATTGAATGAGGGTTGAGATGTCATGGATGATATTACGGACAAGGGAAATTCTATGCTCGGGCCTGATGATTTTGCAGTACCAACCAATGGCATTGTCGAACTCACCGTCTCGGCCAACCATATTGCGGTAAACGATGAGGACACCAATGCTTATGAAATCCGCAATGCTCGCATTGTGGCCTCCGCCAAGGATCGCGTTCGTTACCGGAATGGCATTACCCTCCCGAATTCGGCGAAGAAGCTGCTGGCGGATTCCGAGAGAAATGTTCGACACTCCCGGATACTGGCCCGAAACATTAAGAACAATACCGGACAGGAGAAATCTATCGAAGCCGACGCTCACCATATCGTTGCCAGATTGGACATTCGAGCCGATCGGTCAAGACGTTACCTGTTTGATTGGGGGATTGGCATCAATGATGCCGACAACGGCGTGTACCTTCCGAAACGGGTAGGCTCGCCAACAAATATATCCAATGCTTCAGCGCATGAGAAAATTCATACGGGCGTCTATTTTCTTGAAGTCATTGAGCGACTTCGGGCCATTGCAGGTGAAACCTCTCAGAAAGCTCGATTGGAACTGCGGTCGATGAAACAAGACTTGGTCGCTGGCGTTTTCCCCTACTGAAGGAGATGATCATGAAGGTCTGGGAACTCAGAAACGGCTTGATCAATGAAACTGCCCAATTAATCCATTCGAGTGCCAATGAACTTCATTCTGGAATGTTTGATGTCGAGGGACGACCTTTAGCTTGGCGAGGCCGGCCCTCGGTCGAATTTCTTATGGAAAAGCGAAAAAAAAAGCAAAAGCCACGTGCGGATATCATGACTTTCGTGCCTGGCGTGCTGGTTCTCAATGAAAAAGCCTTCGCTGCTCTCCAAGATTTCTTGTCGCGATTTGGCCAGTTGCTCGAAATGAGCTGCGAAGGCGGATACGTGTACTTCTACAACGTCACGAATCTGCTTGATTGCGTAGACGCTGAGCGATCGGAGAAGCGGAGCAGTGGTTCGATTTTCAAGGAGGCTTTCCTTGAAGACGCAATTCCGGATGTCCCGACAGTATTCAAGGATTCCCTGACAGCCAGAACTCGCATCTATGTCAATCAATCCGCCAAGGAAAGCCTAGAAAAGCGAATCGCCGACGCTGCGTTGAGCGGAGCTCAGTTCGTTATGCCGGGCGTTCGATAGCCGGTCCATAAGACGAATCAAAGCTTTGTTGCATGTCGTTCCGGCCTTGCTTCAAAACCGGTTGTCTTGCTTGAAGGACGTCGAGCCAAGAGCGTCCGATTAAATCCGGATTTTGTGGTGAGGCCGGCGGAGGCGCATCGGTGGGCAGATGGAGCCTGCCCACCCTACCAGCAGGTGCTGGTCTCGCTGTCAGCATCGAGGGCCGCCCGCACGCCGAGGCTATCCAGCATCAGCGCCGCACAGCCGACATCGGAAACCTGCACCCCACCGGCATCGGCCCGCAGGCTGTACTGCGCCGCGTCGGCAGTCACGGTGATCGTGTAGTACCCATCGCTGCTGGCAAAGCTGGCGGCCACCGGGCAGGCCGGATCGTCGTAGCGGCCGAACTGGGTCTGGCAGCGTTCCAGGGTTTGCGCGGTTTCGGTCAGGGCGATGCGGGCGTCGCTGCGCCGGGCCTTGCGGACGCTGGTCTGGTAGGCGGGCAGGGCGACGGCAGCGAGAATGCCGACGATCACCACCACCACCATCAGTTCCATCAGGGTGAAGCCGTGCTGGCGGCGGCGGTTCATCGCATCTGCCGCCATGACAGCCGACCGCCGGGTTCCACACCGGCCGGCGGTTCGATGGTGGTGTCGATGCCGCCGGTAGTGCCGCTGGCCAGTTTCACCTCGAAGGCGCCGGCGGCGATGATCGCCGGGGTCTTGATGATCCCTTCCTTGGATTGTCTGCCGCTGACCACGTAACTGACGCCGTCGATCACCACTTCGTCCTCGCTGTTGAAGGCGGTGTCGCGGTTCAGGTCGAACGGCGTGGTGGGGCGGCGGGCACCGGTGATGGCGTCGATTTCCATCAGGAAGCTGTCGCCGCCGAAGCCGCAGGCGGCGGTGTTCGGGATCAGGGTGGTGAAAATGATCGCCCCGCCCCGGAGGATCGGCGTCGATACCTGGCGTTCGCCGGAGGCTGGCAGATCCAGATACCAGCCGAGATCGTCGACCGCGCGCGGATGGTTGGTGGTGACGCGCACTTTTTCGGTACGGCTGCCGAAATCTCGCTGCACCTCGGCAATCACGCTTTGCGCCAGCAGATCGCTGCGGCTGAACGGGCGACTGCTGCCGTCGTCGCTGTCGACGATGGCGTAGAAGCTGTTGGCGACGCCGGTGGCGGTGTTGTCGGCGGCGGCGAAGTAGGAGCCGGTGCCGAAGTAGACGAGGTAGCCGCCGCTGGGGGCGATGCCCACTTCCGGCCGCGCGGTGATCGGCTGGCGATTGCTGGCCGTGCAGGCGGCGGCGCTGCACGCGGTGTAAAGCGGCTGCGGCACCAGCGCGGTGCCGAAATCGAAGCCCCAGTTGGCGGCGTCGGGGTCGCGGACGTCGATCTTCCAGAGATTGCCTTTCAGGTCCCCGGCGTAGATCAGATCGGTGACCCGGTCGCCGTTGGTATCGACCGGGATCGGCGAGGACATGCCGTTGTCGCCGGCCACGAAGGTGTCGAACTTGCGGATGATGCTGCCGTCGTCGAGATCGACGACATAGAGCACCGCCTTGCCAGCCGTGGAGTTGTAGCCGTTGCCGATCAGGGCCACCCACTGGCCGTTGGCCATGCGGGCGATCGAGGCCTGCGGGTAGGAATAGCCGACGTCGCCGTCGCTGGCCGGTGTGAATTCCCAGAGCACGCTGCCGGTGCCAAAGCTGGTGGGGGTGGTGACATCGAGCGCGAACACGCCCTTGCCGCCGCCGCCGAGAGTGCCGACCAGCACGGTCTTCCAGGCGTCGTCGATGCGGGCGTCGAGCACCCGTACCGAGCCGTCGACGAGATAGCGATGGTTTGTGTTGTAGGTCTGCGCGGTCAGCGGGCTCAAGCCGGCGAATACGGCGTCGGGCACATAGGCCAGCAGTTCGTCGCCGTTGCTGGCCCTGAAGCCGTGCAGCATGCCGTCGTTGGCGCCGACATAAAGCATCGCCGGGCGGTTCAGGTAGGCGTTTGAGTTGCGGAAGCTCGTGTAGCTGCTGCCTTCGCTGCCCGGCAGGCGGCCAAAGCCGTAGTCCTGCTGGCCAGCGAAGGCGGGGTCGGAATTGACGATGTCGCCCAGCACGGTGGCCGGGTTGCGCTTGCGGAAATTGCCGGCGGCTTCGCCTTCGTTGCTGCGGTCGCCGCGCAGCCAGGCCATGCGGCCGGCACCGAGGTTGTCGGTGACGCCGGCTGCGTCCTTGTTCAGGGCTGCGATCTGCGTGCTGTTGAGCTGGGCCCACAGGAAGCTGCGGCCGCGCGCACGGACGGCGAGCCCGGGATCGTAGGTCATGATGTTGCGGCTGGCGGCGGCCGGCACGCGGGTGGCGGCGTCCCAGAGCGGCGTGCCGACGGTGCCGTCGAGATTGACCGGCAAGGCCAGCAACTGGCCGGACCAGTCGCCGGTGGCGAAGCGGGCCTGGTAGATCGAGGTGTCAGCGGTCAGGCGCGTGGAATTGGTGGCGATCGACGCAGCGGCACTGGTTCGCGAGGCGATGTCGTTGAGCGCGGCCTGCAGCGCGCTTTGCAACTGCGCGGCATTGTTCGCGGTGTAGGACTTGCCCAGGCCGTATTCGGCGGCGTCCTGCAGCATCTGGTTGTTGATCGCCAGACCCACCGAATAGGTCTGGATGCGCTGGACCTTGAAGTTCGCGTCCTCGTAACTGGTGCCGGTCAGGTCGTTGCCGGTTTTCTTCAGATCGGTGTCGTAGCCGAACTTGGCGAGGTCATCGAGATACAGCGACCAGGCTTCCATCGCTTCCGTGGTGTTGTTCTGGCCGCGAAAGCCGTCCGAATAGCGCGGGAAGAACGGGTAGGTGGTGGAGGTGGTCGACGGGGTTCGGGCGTCCCAGTTCGGCAGCGCCACGAAGTTGTTGGCGACATCGTCGGGATCGTTGGTTGGAAAGGTCGAGTCGTAGGTCGGGAAGCCGTCGGTGACCACGATCGTGAAGTTCTTCTGGCAGCGGTACTGCACCGGGCTCGTGTAGCTCAAGTTGCTGTTGTAGTACGAGGACAGGCCGCGGAAGTAGCGGGTGATCTCGTAGAAGGTTTCGGCCAGCGGCGTGTTGCTGTCGGCATCGAGACCGCTGATGGCACCAGTCACCGTGGCCGGCGTGCTGCCACAGGCGGCGACCACGCGGCCGCCGGGGCCTGAATTGCCCGATACCGGCGCATTGAAGCGGGCCAGGCCCCAGCGCAGGGTCGGATTGCCGTTGACGACGTCGGTGGCGACGTTCTTCGCGGCCTGCAGGCGGGTGATGGTCGGGATGGTGCCGGTGGTCAGGTTGCTGTTGTTGGCGTAGGTCGCGAACAGGTAGTTCAGGTAGTTGCCGGTGTAGCGGGTGTCGCTGCCTTCCGGCGTCGGCAGCAGCAGGCATTTGGTGCTGCCGCTGCCGTTCAGGCGGCCGGCGCGGCGGCTCGATGAACAACTGCCGGCTTCGATGTTGTCCATGCCGACATTGCCGTCGGTCGGCAGCCAGCAGCGGACATTGTTGTCGTTGCCGCAGCTGCGTGGACTCCAGTCGGCATAGGTGGTCGACGGGTTGTAGGCCGTGGCCCAGGTCAGGTTCAGCATCGACCCGGAATTGTCGAACAGCAGCATCACGTTGGGGCTGACCGAGGTCGACAGGAACAGCGGCTGGGTCGATTGCGGAATCTGCGCCCCGGCGCTGCCGGCGGCCAGCGTCAGTGCGGCAAGGTAGAGGATCGTGCGCATGGGCGGCGTACCTGAACGGGGCGCGATCAGCGCTTGAAGGTGGATTGCAGCAACACGGCGGGCGCGGCCTGATCGGCCGTCGCGGCACCCCAGGCGCGGGCGGTGATCCGGTAGATCACCCGTTCGCGGCGGTCTTCGGCCGAATCGGCTTGCAGGCTTTCGCCGGGCGAGGCTTCTTCCTGCATGTCCAGTTGCTCGATGAGGTAATCGCCGCGCGCGCGGTCGATCGGTGCCGGCGGCGCGTCGGTGGTCACCGAGGCGGCACGCCACACCGGGTTGCGGGCGTCGGCGGCGGTGCGCAGCCACAGCGGTCGGTAGACGGTGTCGGGCGCGTCGCCATTCGGCGGATCGGGCAGGTAGAAGCCGTCGGCATTGGCATCGCCGACATCGACGAACGGCGGCAGCATCGGCTGGCCGAGCATCATCTCGGCTTCGCGCAGCGCCGCTTCGGCGACTTGAAAGGCGATCTGCTGATCCTGGCTGTTGCCGGTCATGCGCTCTTCCAGCGTGGTAGAGCGGATCGAGCCGATGGCCAGCAGCGACAGCAGCAGCAGGATGATCAGACCGATCAGCAGCACCACGCCCTGCTGTGCGCGCGGGGCATTCATGGCAGGCGGTTGCGCAGTGCCAGGGTCAGGGTGACCACCCGGCGCAGGCGGCCATCGCTGAACGGGCCAACGGTGACGCCCAGCAGATCGAAGCTGCGCGGATCGGCCAGACCTACGCGGTCGCGGGTGCCGGAAAACAGCAGCGCCACGCGCACCGCCGCCACGCGCCGCCAGGCGGCGGTGTCGGCAAATTGATCGGCACGGCGATAGGCATCGGCCACCTGGTCGCCGTCGCTGTCTTCCCCGAACAGCACTTGCAGGTTTTCGATGCCGGCGGCGATCTCGCGGGCGTCGCCGTCAACCGCCCGCCACAGCGACGGGCCGCTGCCGAGTGCGCTGTCGGCGATGAAATAGCTGACCGCGCCCATGCGATAGAGCTGGGCACCGGCGCCGAAAGCGCGGTCCAGATCCGCGCTCCAGTTGCCCGGCGCGCCGCTGCCGGCAGCGTGGACGATGGTGCCGATGCTGCCGGTGCCGCCGCCAGACAGCGCCACGCTGCCGATGCTGCTGGCGCTGACCTGGAAGATGGCGGCACCGCCGCAGTCGGCGACCATCGCGATATCGCCGGCCGCCAGCGGCATCGGGGTTACCGGATTGATGTTCAGCTCGGCCGTGGTGGTGGCCATGTCGCGGATGGCGAAGACCTCGGCGTCCACCGGGCCGCGTACGGTCAGCACATCGGTACCGGCACGCGCCGTGGCGAAAAAGCCGCTCGGCAGACTCGGCGACCAGGCGCTGGCACCGCCATCGAAGCCTTCCGCGTAGCGCTCGTAGCGGTAGCGGAAATCGCTGTGGGTGAACACGGTGCGGGCACCGCCGCTGGCCGCCGGGTCCGGATTCAGGGTGTTGCGCACCTCGCCCATGTCGCTCAGGCAGCCACGAAAGCCGGCCATGCGCACGTCCTGGGCGAGCCGGGCGCTGACATAGCGGATCGCTTCCTGACGGTCGCCAAGGGCTGTGGTGGTCTGCGCCGTGCGCGAGGTCGACAGAAAGATGCGATAGATGCCGGCCAGCAGCAGCAGGCCCAAAGTCAGGGCAATCATCAATTCGATCAAGGACATGCCGCGCTGCCGGGCGCGCCTGTTCACAGCTGCGTCCTCAAATTGACCACCGCCGGCTCGGCGTCATCGGCCACGCCGGTATCGCGCCAGCGCACGGTAATGGTCACCACCTGCGCTTCCACCAGCACCTGGCCGTCGCCTTCCGGCAGGCTGGCATCGAGCGCGGCTTTCCAGGCGCTGAGGTCCGCGCTGGCCAGGGTGCTGCCGGTCGGGGCATTGGCGAACGCCAGGTTGTACAGCCCGCCAATCGCCTGCGCGCGGTTGGCACGCATGCGATCGAGCAGGTCATAGGACTGGCCCACCGCTTCGGTGCGCAGCGCCGCACTGGTGCTGCGCTTCAGGCTCAGGGCCTGCAGCGAGGCCAGGGTCAGCAGGCCGATCGACACCAGCACGGTGGCGACCAGCACCTCGACCAGGCCGACGCCACGTTCAGCAGTTCGCAGTCGCGACATGGGCCTGTCCCTGCAAGCTCAGGGAAACCTCGCGGCGCTGATCGGCGCTGCAGGATTGCGGGATCAGCGAAAAGCGCGGGCTGGCCGCGTCGTCGGCAAGAAATCCGGTCGGCAGATAGGTGATCGTGCTGACATTGCCGCTCAGGGCGTCGCCGCTGCTCAGCGGGCCGAACACACGCAGGATTTCGCGCGCCCCGGTCGGGTTGCCGGCTTCATCGACAACGGCCCGGAACACCACCCAGCCCTGCTGCCAGGTGGTTGAATTCATGCAGGAATAGCGGGCTGCTGCGTCGGCGGCATCGGCATCTTCCGTATATGGGCACAGCGATACCTGACGAGCGCTGCTCACGGCTTCGCTGCGCGCGTAATTCAACGCGCCGATCAGGCTGTTGACCTGGGCAGCGGCGCGGTTGCCGGTCACGAAGCCGTTCAGTGCCGGGATGCCCACCGTGGTGGTCACCGCAAGCACGGCGACCGCGGTCAGCATTTCGATCAAGGTGAAGCCGCGCGGGCGGCGGCTGCCGGAGGTAACGGGAGAAGGGATGGGCATGGTGGGGCTCCTGGGGTGACGAACCCGTCCCGCATCGACTGGCGGGTGCTCCCGGGTTGTCGACACCATGCGCATTCCCTTGAGGCGCACCGTCGCAGGACCGACGGGCGGCAGCTTCCACAGGGGTGTAAGGAGAAATGGATTATTTTGACGACTTGACAAACGTCAAATAATTGACAGCCATCAAACTTTGTTGACCTCAGCTCCGCTGCAAACGGCTCTCCAGCGCCAGCGCTTCCGGCTCGCCGGGGGCGATGTTCCAGGCGCGGATGATCAAGGTATCCGCCGTGTCGGCAAATTCCAGCGACGTGCGCCAGCCCCATTCGCCGCCTTCGGGGCCATAGTGACCGAGGACCGAGATGGCGCTGTCATCGGCCGCGCCGACGCAGGACATGATCGCGCTGCCGTTGTGGAAGCTGTCGATCCAGCTGGCTTCGTAGCGGCGGCGGTCGACATGCCAGCCCAGGGTCAGCACCCCGGCCAGCGCCTTGCCGCCGAGGCTGCCGGCGTAGTCCCAGACCACGAACCGCCCGCCCAGCACGCTGCGGATGCTGCCGACCACCGGCGACACGTCGCCGACAACGCCTGGCTCGAACCAGACCGTGGTGGTGCCGCTCCAGTCGCCGGCCAGCAGGGCCAGCCGAGCGTGGATGGGGGTTGGGGCGATCGGTGGGGTGCCGCAATCGGCTTGGCTCATGGCGTGTCGGGCTCCGGTGGGCGTCAACGATCGCCGGGCGGGGGTGATTTCGCAATCTGCTGGACGTAGGTCGGGAAAGCGGTTTTATCGCGCATCCCGACGGGTTCGCTGCCGCTTGCTTCGTTGATTGATCTGGCTTCATTGCACTATTTCACGCTATCGCGCGCGGGAAGCTTCAGCCGCTTCCCGCTTTCTTCAACCGCTGAAGAAAGTAACCAAAGAAGGGCGGCCCGGCATGGCGTCGACTCGCGAGAACTCCTGATTGACCCCCGGCCCGGCCGAACATCACGGCCGGGCGTTCAGAATCGCTGCGAGCAGTGCTCGCAAAGCGCGAATCTTCTCCCTGCGCTTCTCGCGATCCCTGGGGTCCGCGATAACGGGCCATCCATGGCCCGGTATCGCTCAGCCGGCATCCATGCCGTCTGCCCCCAGAGATCGCTGCGATGCTCGGCGCCATGCAATGGGGAGGAGAGGCAGAAGCAACGGCAACAACCAATCAAAAGCCGAAGCGGCTCCCTCCTCCGCGTGCGGGGGAGGGCTGGGGTG
>JAKFUK010000006.1 GCA_021732745.1 Nevskia sp.
CCATCCCGAACACGGAAGTGAAACAACTCAGCGCCGATGGTAGTGTGGCCAAGACCATGCGAGAGTAGGACACTGCCAGGCTCCAACATAAATTACCCCAGACCCAAAAGTCTGGGGTTTTTTATTGCGCCTCAAATGGGCGCAATCGTGCGGAAATCTTCGTCAAAATTCAGCAAAGAACGGACGCTTTATGTCTCCAGCCAGAACGTCACCGGCCCCGAATTCAGCAAGCTGACTTGCATGTCCGCTCCGAAAACGCCACTTTGCGTGCCGGACCAAGCAGATTTCGCAGCGCTCACCAGGTTTTCGTAGATCGCCTGTGCATCGTCCGGAGCAGCAGCAGACGTGAAACTCGGGCGTGTACCGCTGCGAGTATCGGCCGCCAGAGTAAATTGAGGGACTAGCAACAAGCCCCCGACATCCGGCCCAAGATCGCGCAGGCTGCGATTCATGCGCCCTTTTTCGTCCTCGAACACCCGATAACCCAGCAGGCGTTCGAGCATTCGAGCAGCCTTCCCGATGTCGTCACCGCGTTGAACGCCGACCAACACCAGCAGCCCGCGTTCGATCTGAGCCACACAGCGACCATCAACCTCGACGCTGGCGTGACTGACGCGTTGCAACAAGCCGATCATCGCGTTTCTGACTCCTCGTGAACACTGCTGCTCGGGCGATAATCCCGGCATGCAGACTGTACTTCGCGCCCTGTTCACCTTGCTTGGCCTGATGCCCTTGCCGGCATTACGGATGCTGGGTCTCGTGCTCGGCGCGCTGCTGGTTCGTCTGCCCAATCGCTACAGGACGATCACCCGGCTGCATCTGCTTCGATGCCTGCCCGATATCCCCGCATCCGAACGATTACAGATCGAACGCAGCAGCTTGATCGCCAGCGCACAGGCGATATTCGAGGCACCCGCGATCTGGTTCGGGCCGCTTGCGCGGCGCCAGCGATGGATTGTCGCCAGTCCCGAACAACTCGCCATCATCCGCGATGCTCAGCGTCCGGGCCACGGCGTCATCATGCTGACGCCGCATCAAGGTGCCTGGGAGCTGGCCAGTTTTTTCTGCGCGCAGATTGCGCCCATCACGGTGTTGTACAAGCCACAGAAAGGTGCAGCCGATACCGTGATTCGCGACGGGCGCGCGCGCGGAGCGAAGGTCACCCCGGTGCCGACCACCGGAGCCGGCGTCAAAGCGCTGCTCGCGGCACTGAAAGCGGGCGACATGGTCGGCATCCTGCCCGATCACGATCCTCCTGAAGGATCCGGCACGGTTTTCGCGCCCTTGTTCGGCATTCCGGCCAACACCATGGATCTGGTGACCAAGCTCGCAGCGCGCACCGGCGCACCTGTTTTGTATGTGATTGCTGAACGTCGGCCATGGGCGCAGGGCTTTCGCTTTCATGTCCTTACCGCGCCGTCAGGCATCGCCGATCCGCAACACGGCCCCGCAGCCTTGAACGCCGGCCTGGAAACCTGCATCCGTCTGCTGCCCAGCCAATACTGGTGGAGCTATCGTCGATACCGTCGCCGCCCTGTTGGCGAAGCGGGTTTTTACCACCCAAACGCTTGATCGAGATTGATGCCGAACGATTTTCCACACGATCGGGCTATGGCCCTGTCATCAGAGACGCATAGAATCCAGCCCCTGACGCCGCCCGCAGGCGCGGCGCAGGCACACCGTCAATGAACATTCGACAAGAACAACCGATTCGGCACTGCGACCCATGACTGACAACATCCTGCTTGAAGCCAGCGGACTGACACGCGTGTACGGCGCGAACCGCGCGGCCAGCAACATCAATATCCGCCTGAAGAAGGGTGAAATCCTCGGGTTGCTCGGCCCCAACGGTGCTGGCAAGTCGACGACCATGAAGATGCTGGCCGGCGTGCTCGCACCGAGCGAAGGCAGTGTAACGATCAACGGCATCTCGGTTGCCGACGATCCCAAGGGTGCGAAGAAAAGCCTTGGCTACTTGCCCGAGCAGCCGCCGGTCTATCCCGAACTCACCGTCGACGAATATCTGCGCTACTGCGCCGGACTGCACGGCGTGGCGCGATCAGCGCGTGCGGAAGCCGTGCTGCGCGCCAAACAGGCTTGCGGTCTGACCGAGATGTCCAAGCGCCTGATCGGCAATCTGTCCAAGGGCTACCAGCAGCGTTGTGGCATCGCCCAGGCGATCATCCATCGCCCGGCGGTGGTGATCCTCGACGAACCGACGGTCGGCCTCGACCCCATCCAGATTCTGGAAATCCGCAAACTGATCAAGGAATTGGGCGTCGACCACAGCGTCATCCTGTCGAGCCACATCCTCCCCGAAATCCAGGCGGTCTGCGCGCGGGTGATGATCATCCATCGCGGACGTCTGGTGTACTCGGAACCGCTGGCCGCCGCCGGCACCGAAGGCTTCAAGACCGTGCTGGCCGGCTTCACGGCTCCGCCGTCGGCCGATGCCCTGGCGAAGCTGCCGGGCGTGGCCCGGGTCGAGCCGCTGCCGCGCCAGCATTTCCGCATTCATATCGTCGAAGGTCAGGACCCGCGGGCTGCCATCGCCGCTGCGGCCAGCGCTGGCGGCTGGGGTCTGGTCGAGTTGCATGCCCAGGTCCGCACGCTGGAAGAAATCTTTGTCGAACTCACCTCGCGCGACAGCGCCGCCGAACCCGTGAAGGAAGCCGCCTGATGTTGACCACGCTCACCGTCGCCCGCACCGAAGCGCGGCGCATTTTCGTTTCTCCCCTTGCCTGGGCCGTGCTGGCGGTGGTGCAAGCCATTCTCGGCATCGTTTTCCTGCAACTGCTGCTGGAATACGCGCAGAACCCGCGTGGGCAGGACCAGTACACCGGCATCGCCGATTACGTCGGAAGCGGTCTCTACGGCTTTGCGACCATCGTGTTGCTGCTGATCATGCCGATCCTGACCATGCGGCTGTTCGCCGAAGAGCGCAAGACCGGCAGCCTGACCTTGCTGCTGTCGTCGCCGGTGTCGCTGATCCAGATCGTGATGGGCAAGTTTCTCGGCCTGTCGGTGTTCTTTTTCGCAACCATCATCCTGCTCGCGGCGATGCCGCTGGTGCTGATGACCGGTACCGATCTCGATGTCGGCCGCATCGCCGCCGGTCTGTTCGGTCTGACGCTGTTGATGATGGCGCTCGGTGCCGCCGGGCTGTTCGTATCGACCCTGACCAAGGAGCCCACCATTGCCGCCGTCGGCAGTTTCGGCCTGCTGCTGGTGTTCTGGATGATGCAGATCATGGGTACGCAGCACGGCGTGCTCGGCGACATCTTTGGTTACCTGGCGTTGGTCAGCCATTTCGAGAATCTGCGGCACGGCGTGTTCAGCTCCGCCGATGTCATCTATTACCTGTTGTTCACCGGACTGTTCCTGTGGCTCGCCGTGTTGCGACTCGACAGCGAACGCAGCTGAACCGGACCTCACGCTCATGAAAAAGACTTCCGGAAAGCGCTTGCAGCGCATCTTCAACACCGTATTGATCCTCGTCGTCATGGCGCTCGCCGCGCGGGTATCAACCCGCTACTCGGCCGAGTACGATTGGACGTACGGCAACCGCAACACCCTGTCATCGGCCAGCCAGCAGCAACTGGCGCAAATGCCGGACGACATCCGCTTCCTGGTCTTCGACTACCCCGGCTCCAACGCCCGTCGCGAGATTGAAGCCTATGTCGCGCGCTACCAGCGCGTGAAAGCCAATGTCCGGCTTGATTTCATCGACCCGGGTGCCGAACCGGTCAAGGCCCGCGACTACGGCATCACCCAGCCTGGCGAAGCGGTGCTTGAATACCAGGGCCGCCACGAATCGCTGAGCCAGATGTCCGAACAGGCGATCAGCACCGTCTTGCAACGGCTGGCCGACGCCACCGAACGCTATGTGCTGTTCCTGCAGGGCCACGGTGAACGCGGCCTGGAAGCGGTGGTCGGCAAAACCCAGTACGACCTGTCGCAGCTCAAGGAATCGCTGACCGAGAAAGGGCTGAAGGTGCTCGCCCTGAATCTGGTGTCGACACCGAAGATTCCCGAGAACGCTTCCGCCCTGGTGATCGCCACGCCGACGCAAACCCTGCTCGACAGCGAAATCGAGCGGATCAAGGAATACGTCGAAAGCGGCGGCAACCTCATGTGGCTGGCCGATCCGGACTACCCGGCCGGCATGGAAACCATCCAGACCCTGCTCGGCGTGCGCTGGCTCGAAGGCTCGGTGATCTTCGCGAACTACCAGAAGGTCGGCGCGCGCAGCCCGGTGGAATTCTTCGCCACCAGCTATCCACCGAACGCCGTCACCCAGTCATTCCGCAACCTGACTTCGTTCCCGCTGTCCCGGGCGATCGAGTTCGACACCCCGAAAACGCCCAAGGCCGCCGGCTGGACCTATGTGCCGGTGGTGCAGACCGGCGACGACGCCTGGCTGGAATCCGGCAAGCTCGACGGCGAAGTGACGTTCAGCGCCGAAAAGGGCGACATCCTCGGCCCGGTGACCATCGGCCTGACCATGACCCGCGATGTCGCAGCGACCGAGACTCAGGCCAAGCGCGTGCAGCGCGTTGCCCTGTTCGGCGACGGCGATTTCATGTCCGACCTGATGCTGCAGCGCCACGGCAACAAGCAGTTGGCGACCATCCTGCTGCAATGGATTTCCTCGCGTGACGCGCAGATCGCCATCGACGTGCCGAAAGCACCGGACGTGTCGCTGAACCTGCCGCCGTGGGCGTTCTGGCTGTATGGCGCGGGTTTTACCGTGATCATTCCGCTGCTGCTGCTGGCCTTCGGCGTCGGCCGCTGGCTGATCCGACGCCGCCAGTAAGTCGCGCCCCATGAAACAGATCCATCTGAACCTGTTGCTGGTGGCGGTGGCCGCCGGGCTGTTCTGGCTGCTGGTGCTCGACGAAAACAAGGAAGAAGCCAAGATCGCCAAGGCCATCGAACGCCAGCCGCCGCTGACCACGCTCGATGCCAACGCCATCCGCCGCATCCGCCTCAAGAACAGCGCCAGCCCGGACATCGTGCTGGAAAAGAGCGACTACGGCTGGCAGATGCGGGAGCCGGTCGCGGTCGCCGCCGATCTGGTGCAGATCGGCAATCTCACCGCACTCGCCACGCTGGAAACGCGCGGTTCGATCGATACCAAGGTCGCGAAACGCCCGGATCTCGGCCTCGATCCGGCGCGCAGCACCGTGCTGCTCGACGACATCGAACTCGGCATCGGCGAAATCGAACCGCTGAAGCGCACCCGCTACATCGAACTGAGCCCGGGCAGCGCCAACAACCGGATCAGCCTGGTCGATGACTTCGCGCCGGAAGTGTTCGACGGCGAATACACCGACCTCATCAACAAGGCCTTGCTGCCCTTCGATGCCCAGATCGCCCGCATCGAAGTGCCCGGCCTGGTTCTGGCTCGCGACACTGCCGGCACCGGCTGGACGGCAACCCCGGCCTCCGCCCTGGCCACGCCGGAAGCGATGGACCAACTCGCCAACGCCTGGCGCGATGTCCGCGCGCTGGCCACCGTGCCGCCGCTGACCAGCGCCTCGCCGACCAGCAAGGCCGATGTTGCCGTGACGCTCGCCGACGGCAGCCGCATCGGCTACAAGCTGATCGACAAGGCCGACAGCCGTTTCCTGCAGCGGCTCGACGTGCCGGTCAGCTATCAGTTCGTGCCCGCTGAAGTGGCGCGCCTGCTGAGCTTGATGCCGCCGCCGCCGGCCGAAGAAGCAGAACCGGAAGCCGAAGCCGCGCCGGAAGCTGCCGCGCCCTGAATCGTTCCGGCAGGCTTGGCCGATGCCTGAACTGCCCGAAGTCGAAACCGTCCGGCGCGGTGTCGAGCCCCATGTGCTCGGCCGCTGCATCGTCGCGGTCACCGTTCGCGATGCCCGGTTGCGCTGGCCGGTGCCGACGGATTTCGCCGCGTTCGCGCGCGGGCAGCGCATCGACGCCGTCAGTCGGCGCGGCAAGTACCTGATATTCGCGCTGAACGGCGGCGACCGGATCATCGTCCACCTCGGCATGACCGGCCGGGTGCTGGTGCTCGATGCGGATCACCCGGTAGTCAAGCACGATCACCTCGATCTGCAACTCGACAACGGCCGATTGCTCCGCTACCACGACCCTCGCCGCTTCGGCGCCGTGTTGCCCTGGCCGAAAGCGGAAGCCGGCCATGTGCTGATCGACGCGCTTGGGCCGGAACCCTTGTCCGACGCGTTCAGCGGCGATTACCTGTACCGGCGTTCGCGCAACAAGAAAGCCGCAGTGAAGACTTTCGTGATGGACGGCCAGATCGTCGTCGGTGCCGGCAACATCTACGCTGCCGAATCCCTGTTCCACGCCGGCATCCGCCCCACCCGCGCTGCCGGCCGCGTCACTCGCGCCGAATACGCGCGACTGGCCGACGCCATCCGCGCCGTGCTCGCCGAGGCGATCACCCAGGGCGGTACGACTTTGCGCGATTTCGCCGGTGCCGACGGCGCATCCGGCTACTTCCAGCAGGATCTGTACGTGTACGGCCGCGAAGGCCAGCCCTGCCGGGTCTGCGGCACCGCGATCAAGGGAATCCGACTGGGCAATCGGGCGAGTTGCTGGTGTCCCGGGTGCCAGCGGTAGAAGGCCTGGTGCGGGGCTCGCCGAGGAGGATATCGACCGTTCGCGACCCGGCAAACACGGCGTCGCCAACACACTCGCCGAGCTTGCGGTAACTCTCCCACTGACCTTCGTCGAACATCTGGTCGGCGGTCGGCTGCTGCGGAAACGTCGGATGCAAGGCCCGGTATTCGCGCAGGTCCGCAGGTTCTGTGCCGTCGAGCGTGGGCTTGACGTATAGCAGCCAGTGCGGACTTGCGGGCAACTCGTCGGCATAAGTCAGCTTCGCCAGCACTGCGCGGCGCGCTGAATGGGCCTTGCCGGCCGGCGGACTCAGCTCGTCGAGCGAGCCGAATACGTCGGGAAGCGATGGAAACGCGCAGCGGATGTCGTCGCGCGCGAGCACCGTGATTTCGGCACCGAAATCGAGTCGCGCCTTGCGCACCAGACCGGCAAAGCCGCTGCAGGCGTAGGTCGGGTCTTCTTCGGCGTCGATGACGACGATCAGATCGAGGCGGCGGCGGATCAGTTCGTAGCCGCCGGTGTTCTCGAAGTGGCCACCGTCGCTCAGGTACCAGTGCCGCTCTTCGGGGCCGACGAAGCGGCCGAGGATTTCGTCAAGCAGGTGCGCCTGCACTGGAAACAGCAGTCTCAGGCGATGCGACCAGGGAATATTCACCCGGCGGCCGCTGTCCCACCAATAACCGAGGCGCAGATTCGCGAACGACAGCGCCAGACTCAGGCCCAGCGTGGTGCGGCTGCCGAGGCCGGTGGACACCGCCGCCCCCGAAATCGCCATCCACTGACCGAGCGTCAGCCGTTCGACTTCCACTGGTGCGTTCTGCGATGCCGGCAGCACGTTCGGGTCATGCGCGAACATCGACGTCCGATCCGGCGGCGGCAGCGGCACCGGTTCGATCGGCACATGCCATTCCGCGTCCCCCTGTACATCCTGGTCCTTGAGAATCGCGTGATGGCGGATGCCGGCCGACAAGCCGCAGGGGCCAACCGCCATGCCGATGCCCTTGCGGTCGCGATCGACACTCTTGCGGGTCAGCGAGGCAGTCTTGTTGATCGTCACATTGATCAAGTGCAGCGGGCCGCCGTGCTCGCTCAGCGTCCGGTAGTAATCCCGCATGTTGCTGTCGTCGTCCTGAAGCGGGTCGTTGATCGACCGCGCGGTCGACGTTGCACCCGCGCCATCGGCCTGATGGGGCGACCCGTGACGCTTCGGATTCGAGGCCCCGAGAAAGGTGCGCACCAGCCGCGCGGCATAGACCGTTGCATGCGAGGAGCGATTGATGAACGCCCAGGTTCGCGCAAACAGCGTGGTGACCAGCAGCAGCAGGACGATGCTCAGGTACAGCACTGCCGCGTCGATCGACGCCGGCCCTTTTGCCCCGCTGAATCCATGGGCGATGCCCTGCGACAGGGCGCAGAGCAATACCCCCACCGTTACCCAGGCCGCGAAGCCGAACAAGGCCACCAGGGTGCCGACCGGCAGCTCATAGCGATGCGTCGCCGAGCCAAGCACCTTTCCGATCAGCACATTGAAGCTCGTGAAGCGCAGTGCCAGCGGCGCGAACAAGGTGATCAGCCCGCCCCACCAGCCGCGATTCGGGGCGTCGAGCGTGGTCTGGTAGATGGCCAGCCCCATGCCGTCGATCGCGCCGAGCATGGCGACGCCGACGATCGCAAGAACCGCCGTACCAAACAGGTTTCCGAGCCGGTTCCGGGCTTCGCCGGTCGCATGCAGGGATTCGGCGCTCGGACGCTCGCGCCAATCCAGACCGTCCTGACGCGAGGTCACATGACGCATCGCCAGCAGCCCGCTCAAGGCGACCGCCCCGACGACTGCGAACGCCAGCATCACCCCGCTGCCCGGCGACCAGCCGTCGAAGGACGCCAGCCAGAGCAGCAGCATCACGTAGGCGCTTGCCAGCACCAGCCACCCCGCCTGTGTTGCCGGATTCCGCGATTCCCGGTGATGACGCTCGATCAGCCAGTAACCGGCGGCGGGCGGCAGCAGGAGAACGGCGAGCACCGGCAACACGTCGAAAACCGGACTGGCCGCCAGCAGGCCGCCCGTGGCCTTCGACAACAGCGGGCCGACCGAGGGCAGCCTGCCAAGCCAGGTCGAGGAAAACGACCAGACGGCAAGGCCGTGCTCGACCGCCCGCAGCAACAGCGCCAGCAACAGCACATTGGCGGCGACCAGCACATGCGGGGTCAACAGATTTCGCAGCGCATTGGTGAGCAGGCCCAACACATCGCTGCCGCCACCGGGTGCCATGTAATTGCCATTCCGCAACAGCCAGACCACCGGTTTGACGGTGTGCCCGTCCGTCGTCCCGGGTTTATCGGGGGACAGCCTGACGCTTGGCGTGTCGGGGTGCAGCGCGCCGTCAATGCCATCGGCCGGATCGATGCCGCGGGTGATCAGCCGACCGAGGAAGGCGCCGAAATAGCCGCCGCCCGATACCGTCGACAGGAAGTCGATGCGGCGGATCTGCTTCGCCTTCGCCAAGGCCTGGAAAATGCCGAGACAGAAGGTTGCCGAGCGAATGCCGCCGCCGGACAAGGCGAAGCCGATGGTCGGAGCAGCGACGGCGATCCCCAGGGTTTCGCGTCTTGCGTCAAGGCGCGCGGTCTCCGGCGTTCTCAGTTCGGTCGGATAGGCGCGTTCCTGAGCATTGCTGACGCGGTCCGTATGTTTGTTGTCGTTCATGACGTTCCCCGGGGCGTGGCGTCAGCGCGATCATTGCGTCTAGTCTTCGCCGCTTGCACCCGGCAACTGTGAGCTTGATCACAGGACAAGACCGGCTTCCCGAATCTGCTTCAGGAGCATCTCTTTCGTGGCCAGCCCCCAGCTCAGCGACACCCTCATTCTTCCCTGCGGCGCAGTACTGCCCAACCGCCTGTGCAAGAGCGCGATGACCGAGGGCGTGGCCGATGAGCACTTGCGGCCGACTTCGCGCCACGAGGTGCTGTATCGCCAGTGGTCGGAAGGCGGCTGCGGCCTGCTGATCACCGGCAACGTGCAGATCGACCGCCGGGTGCTGGAGCGGCCGGGCAATGTCGCCGTCGATCCGGCAGCGGCGGACCCGGACATGATGAAGCGGCTGAAAGCCTGGGCGAAGGCCGGCACGGTGGCCGGCAATCATCTGTGGATGCAGATCAGCCACGCCGGCCGGCAGTCGCCGATGTACGTGACCCTGGAGCCGCTGGCGCCGAGTGCCGTGCAGCTCAAGCTCTTGGCCAATTACGCCAAGCCGCGCGCGCTGCGCGAAGACGAAATCCTCGATTTCATCCAGCGTTACGCCCGCGTTGCCGCCACGGCCCGCGAAGCCGGCTTCACCGGCGTGCAGATTCACGGAGCCCACGGTTATCTGCTGTCCTCGTTCCTGTCCGGCGTCACCAACCTGCGCACCGATGCCTGGGGCGGCAGCCTGGAAAATCGCGCGCGGATGCTCTTGGAAACGATCAAGGCGACGCGCAAGGCGGTGGGCGCGGACTTCCCGATCAGCGTCAAGCTGAACTCGGCCGATTTCCAGAAAGGCGGCTTCAGCAACGAGGAATGCCTGAAGGTCGTCGAATGGCTGAACGAGGCCGGGATCGATCTGCTGGAGGTCTCCGGCGGCAGCTACGAGCAGCCGCGCCTGCTCGGCTACGAGGGCAAGGCCAAGGATGTCGCCGGTTATCGTGGTCCGGATCAGGCCGAACCGCAGAAGCAGTTGGAAAGCACGAAGAAGCGCGAGGCCTACTTCCTCGAATACGCGACCGCCATTCGCAAAGTCGCCAGGATGCCGATGCTGGTCACCGGCGGTTTTCGCAGCCGCGAAGGCATGGACGAAGCGCTGACGAGCGGCGATTGCGACGTGATCGGCCTGGGTCGTCCGCTGTGCGGCGAACCGGATCTGCCGAAGCGGCTGCTGAATGGTTCGATCCGCGAACTGCCGCGCTACGAGAAAAACATGCAGCTGGGCCCCGGCATCTTCGCGCCGACCACCACGGTGCATCTTTTTCGCCTGATCAACGTATTTGGTCAGCAGGGTTGGTATTACCTGCAAGTGATGCGCCTCGCGGATGGCAGGAAGCCGAACTTCAAGCTCGGCGTGTTTGCTGCCTTCACCGGCTACCTGTTCGACGAATACCGGAAGGCTTGGCGCATGCACCGCGCCCGGCGTGCAAGCGCGAAAGCGGCCTGACCGGTTCCGAGGAGTGCAATGCGATGAGCAAGACCGAAACCGCGAATCCGCCGACGACCAGCTTCCGCGCGTTCTATCCCTACTACCTCGGCGAACACGCAAACCGCACCTGCCGACGGCTGCATTTCGTCGGCACTTCCCTGGTGATCCTGACCGCGATCTATGCCGTGGTCACCGGCCGTTACACCGCGCTCTGGTTCATGCCGCTGTTCGGCTACGGCTTCGCCTGGGTCGCGCATTTCTTCATCGAAAAGAATCGCCCGGCAACCTTCAAGGCCCCGTTCTACAGCCTGGCCGGCGACTTCGTGATGTTCAAGGACATGCTGACTGGGCGCATTCCATTCTGAACGCCCAACGTCCCAGTGATCAGGCGTAAACCGGCGAATCGGGTTCGCTGATCCCTGTCGGCAGTTCGACGCCGAGGTAGATGTCGTCGAGACTCAAGTCGAGATTCAGGCAGCTCAGGTGCAGGCTGCTGCTGCCTTCGATGCGCGTGACATTGAACGCGCCCTGCTCGTCACGCCGATAGACATCAACTCTTTGGCGGTCCTGGTCGACCAGCACGTATTCGCGCAGGCTCGGCAATAGCGCATAGTTCTGGCGCTTTTCGCGGCGGTCGATGGCAGCGGTGCTCGGCGACAGGATTTCGATGACGAAACAGGGCTTGGTCGAGAAGTAGTCGTCGCGATCGCTGGGGTCGCAACTGGCGAAAAGGTCCGGGTAGTAAAAGATGTTCCGGCTTTCGATGAACACTTTCATGCCGGCGATGAACACCTGGCAGGAGCGGCGGTTCACGGCGGTATTGCTGATATGGCGAGCCAGATTGGTCGCAATCAAGTGATGCCGCCTTGATGCCCCCGACATCGCGTACACCTCGCCGTCGATGTATTCGTGGCGAATCTCGCTACGCAGCTCGCCGTCCAGATAGTCGGCAACGCTGATGCGGGCAAATGCGTTCTGCATGGGGCGTTCCTCGCGAAACGGGCGTTCGGGTGACGCGGTTAAAATATCACCAGTCATTCTCTGCGGTGCCGACCATGAACAGCAGCAATTTCGATGTGATCGTCATCGGCGGCGGTCACGCCGGCACCGAAGCGGCACTGGCGTCGGCCCGCAGCGGTGCCCGCACCCTGCTGGTGACGCAGAACATCGAGACGCTGGGGCAGATGTCCTGCAACCCGGCGATCGGCGGCATCGGCAAGGGCCATCTGGTGCGCGAGATCGACGCTCTCGGCGGTGCGATGGCCCGCGCGGCCGATCGTGCCGGCATCCAGTTCCGCATTCTCAATGCCTCGAAAGGCCCGGCGGTGCGGGCGACCCGCGCTCAGGCCGATCGCATGCTGTATCGCGCCGCCGTGCGCGAGCTGCTGGAAAACCAGGCGAATTTGTCGCTTTTCCAGCAGGAAGTGGACGACCTGATCGTTGAAGGCGAAGCCGTGCGCGGGGTCATCACCCGCGCCGGCCTGCGCTTCACCGCGCGCGCCGTGGTGCTCACCGTCGGCACCTTCCTGGCCGGCAAGATCCACGTCGGCATGGTCAACCATCAGGGCGGCCGCGCTGGCGATGCGCCGAGCAACGCGCTCGCCGCGCGCCTGCGCGAACTGCCGCTGCGCGTCGGCCGGCTCAAGACCGGCACGCCGCCGCGCATCGACGGCCGGACCATCAACTACGAAGGGCTCACCGAGCAGCCAGGCGATGCGCCCACACCCGTGTTCTCGTTCCTCGGTTCGGTCGCCGAGCATCCGCGGCAGATTTCCTGCTGGATGACCCACACCAACGAGCGCACCCACGACATCATCCGCAGCGGCTTCGACCGCAGCCCGATGTTCACCGGCGTCATCGAAGGCACCGGGCCGCGCTACTGCCCGAGTGTCGAGGACAAGGTCAATCGCTTCGCGGCCAAGACTTCGCATCAGGTGTTCATCGAGCCGGAAGGCCTGAACACCCACGAGGTCTACCCCAACGGCATCTCCACCAGCCTGCCCTACGACATCCAGGAAGCGCTGGTGCATTCGATCAAGGGCTTCGAGCGCGCCCACATCACCCGGCCGGGCTATGCGATCGAGTACGACTACTTCGATCCGCGCGACCTGCAGATGAGCCTCGAAACCAAGGTCATCGCCGGGCTGTTCTTCGCCGGCCAGATCAATGGCACGACCGGCTACGAGGAAGCGGCGGCGCAGGGCCTGCTGGCCGGCATCAACGCCGCCCGCAAGTCACGCGATGAAGCGCCCTGGTGCCCTGCGCGGCACGAGGCCTACATCGGCGTGCTGGTCGATGATCTGATCACCCGTGGCACCGCCGAGCCCTACCGCATGTTCACCTCGCGGGCCGAACATCGCCTGCTGCTCAGAGAGGACAACGCCGATCTGCGGCTGACGCCGGTCGGCCGCGAGATGAACTTGGTCGATGACACACGCTGGGATGCGTTTTGCGCCAAGCGCGACGCCATTGACGCCGAAACCGCGCGTCTCGATGCGATCTGGCTCAAGCCGGCGCAGCTCGGCCTGCCGGACATGGTCGCGGCTTTCGGCCCGGCGCGTGCCGACAACGGCGCGTCCGCGCTCGAACTGCTGCGCCGCCCGGAAGGCAATGTCGCGGCTCTCAAGCGCTTCGGATTGATGGATGCGTCGATCGACGACGCGGTTGCCGAGCAGGTCGAAATCCGCGTCAAGTACGCCGGCTACATCGAGCGCCAGCAGGTCGAGATCGACCGCGCCGCGCGCTACGACGAAGCGCCGCTGCCGATCGACCTCGACTACGCGGCGGTGCTGGGGCTATCCAACGAAGTGCGCCAGAAGCTGGCCAGCCACCGGCCGCAGACGGTCGCGCAGGCGGGCCGCATTTCCGGCGTCACGCCGGCGGCGGTGTCATTGCTGCTGGTGCATTTGAAGCGGCTCGGGCTGCTGCGGCGCAGCGCCTGAGGCTTAGCACATCTGGCTGATCGCCCGCAGCACGTCCGAACGCGAAATCTGGCCGACCAGCTGGCCGTTCTCGATCACCGGATAGCGGCGGAACGGGGCGGTGCAGAACATGGTCGCCAGTTGCGTGAGATTGGTCTCGGGATCGACGGTGACCGGCTTTTCGCTCATGTACTGCGCGACAGGGCCGGCGATGCAGCTGTCTTGCGCGGCGGTCAGCGCCACTTCCAGGCAGTCGCGCTGCGACAGCACGCCGACCAGGTTGCCCTTGGCATCGACGACCGGCGCACCCGAAATGCCCTTTTCGACCAGCGTGTGTACCGCGTGCATCACTTCCATGTCCGGACGGAATGTGACGAGCTTCGTCGTCATGTAATCGCGGACCTTGACGGAATCAAGCGTTGCCATTCTAGTTTTCTCCCCTCACCGGTCCCGACAGTAGCGCGCAGGCGAGGCGAAAAACAACCGCAGCAGCAGTGGCCCTACAACGCGCCGTCGAACAGGCCCGCAGGCGGCGGCTCGACCCCGGCTTTCGGCAGCACCGCGTGCAGGGCCGCACCGTGCTCGCGCAGCCAGCCGCGCCAGTGCGCGTGATCGGCCATCTGCTTTTCCACCAGCCGCCAGAAGCGCGGCGAGTGATCGAGATGGCGGCGATGACACAGTTCGTGGATCACCACGTAGCGCAGCGCTTCCGGCGGGGCCATCACCAGCCGCCAGTTGAGGCTGATCAGGCCGTCCGGCGTGCAACTGCCCCACAGCGATTTCTGGTCGGCGATGCGCGGGCCGCTGAAATCAACGCCGAGTCGCGCGCTTTCCGCGTCCAGCAGCACCCGGGCATCGTGGCGGGCGAGCTTGGCGAGTGCTGCGCGCAGGGCTTGGGACAGATGATCGGGATCGGTAAGATCGGTCGCCGCACAGAACAGGCTGATGTCGTCGCCGAAGCGCAAGGTCGGCCGGGCGAGGCGCGCCAGCACCACGCGGACATTCATCTCGCGGCCGCGCAGGCTGATGGTGTCGCTGCCGTCCCAGCGCATCGGGCGTTTCAGGGGGATGCGCGCGGCGCGGGTTTTCAGTTCGACCAGCTTGTCGCGAATCCAGGCTTCGCGGCTCTTCAGGAAGGCGTGCGCGGTGGCGCGCGGCACGCGCTTCGGAATCACCAGCAGGACATTGCCGTCCGGCCGCACTTCGATGCGGATGTTGCGGGCACGCGCGCTGACTCGTTCGGTCAGCTGAAGCGGCGCAAAGGGCCCCAGCAGGTCAGCCATGGAAATGTCGGATAGCAGTCATGTCGACGGATACGGGCATGCCACCGGATTGTATGCGGGCCAGTCTGCGCTGCGCTTGCGAAAGCCATGCCCGCCGACCGTGCGAGCGGGTCAATCTTCGCGATAACCGATGCGGGCGAGCAGGCCGTCGAGTTCGTCGAGATCGTGGAACTTCACCCGCAATTCGCCCGCGCCGCCGCTGCCCGGCTTGAACGCCGAGGGGTAGCCGAGATGGTCGGACAGCCGCGTGGCGAGCTTCTGCCAGTCGTCCGGCTTCGGCGCTGCTGCGGCCAGGTTGCCGTTGCCGGCCAGCCGTCGTTCCAGCGCCCGCACGCTCAGGCGCTCCCTGACGCAGGCATCGGCCCAGCGCAGTTGCTGACTGACCGCGAGGCCGGCCAGCACCTTGGCGTGGCCGAGGCTGATCGAGCCTTCGTCGAGCAGCGTCTGCACCTGCGGACACAGCGCCAGCAGGCGCAGGAAGTTGCTGACATAGGCGCGCGACTTGCCGATCCGCAGGCCGATCGCTTCATGCGTCAGCGCATGCGCGTCCCCGAGCTTGCGCAGGCCTTCGGCGGTTTCCATCGGCGATAGCGACTCGCGTTGCAGGTTCTCGATCAAGCCCAGCACGCGGGCTTCGGCTTCGTCGAGATCGTCGCGGATCAGCGCCGGCACTTCGTGCAGGCCTGCCAGTTGTGCCGCGCGCCAGCGCCGTTCTCCGGCGAGGATCTCGTATTCGCGACGCGCGCCGGCACCGATGGAACGCAGCACCAGCGGCTGGATGATGCCGCTCTCGCGGATCGACTCGGCCAGTTCGCGCAGCGCGTCGGCCGCGAAACGCCGCCGCGCCTGGGTCGAGCCGGGGCGGATCAGATCCAGCGGAATCTGGCGGACGAAGTCGCCTGAAGCCATGCGCCGTGGGGCCTTGAGGGCTGTGGGATAATCGCGATATTGAACCACCAATGCGCGCCGGCCATGGACCGCGCAGCGCAGCCATACAGAAGCTGGTCGATCGAGTCGCAAGCCGCATGGCGCGCCGATCCCGCTCAACGATTCCTTTCAAATCGAGAAACCACCACCATGGAAGAGCATTACAAGGCGATCATCGAAGCCGTCGGCGAAGACCCCAACCGTGAAGGTCTGCTGCGCACGCCGCATCGCGCCGCGAAAGCGATGGAATTCCTCACCCAGGGCTACCGCCAGAACCTCAAGGAACTGGTCAACGATGCGGTGTTCAGCACCGCCAACAACGAGATGGTCATCGTTCGCGACATCGAGCTGTACTCGATGTGCGAACACCATCTGCTGCCGTTTCTCGGCCGCGCCCATGTCGCCTACCTGCCGAACGGCAAGGTCATCGGGCTTTCCAAGATTCCGCGCATCGTCGACATGTTCGCGCGCCGCCTGCAGATCCAGGAAAAGCTGACCCAGCAGATCGGCAACTGCGTCCAGGAAGTGACCGATGCCAAGGGGGTTGCGGTCGTCGTCGAAGCGAAACATCTGTGCGCGATGATGCGCGGCGTCGAGAAGCAGAATTCGTCGATGACCACGTCGATGATGCTGGGCCGCTTCAGGGACGATCCGCGCACCCGTCAGGAATTCCTGACGCTGATCCGGGGCTGATCGACGCAGACGCGGTGCGGGCCGGATCGTTGAATCGGCCCGACACTTCGTTCGTATAATCGGCCGTAGTACCACCTGTTGCGGCGAATGCCTGCCGCCACCCGCATTATCGGAGTCACCGCCATGGGCAGTGCAGCGCCTCGCCAGACGTTCGGCACGCCGGACCAGATCGCCGTCATGGTCGATCTGCAAGCCTTTGTCGAACAGCAGACCGCCGAACATCTGGAGCGTCGCAAGCTCTGGTTTCCAAACGAATTGCTGTCTGCGGATGCCCACGACACCGAAGCCGCCGATGCCGATCTCGCCGAAGTCCGTGAAGCGGCCAAAGGCCTGCCGGACGTCATTCGGGTGGCCTTGGCCCTCAATCTGCTGACTGAGGAAGGCCTGCCGCATTTTCATCGCCTGATCGCCACCCATCTCGGCAACGAATCGCCTTGGAGCACCTGGAACAACATGTGGACGGCCGAGGAAGACCGCCACGGCTGCGCGATGCGCGATTACTGCCGAGACGCCCGCATCTTCAACATGGGCGCGCTGGAAAAGATGCAGTACCGCTACATCGAATCCGGCTTCAATCCGGACTGGCAGCAAGACCCGTATCGCCTGCTGGCTTACACCTCGATGCAGGAAAAGGCGACCCAGGTCGCCCATGCCAACACCGGCCGCACCTGTGCGAAGTACGAGCCGCGCATCCAGCGCATCCTCGCCCACATCGCCGGCGACGAATCGCGCCACTACGCCTTCTATCGCGCCAGTTTCGGCGGCATTCTCGAGCGCGATACCAACAACGCCTTGTTTTCCTTGCTGAAAGTGATGCCGGCGCTGGCCATGCCCGGCCATTCGATGCCGGGCTACGACCACATGTCCGACGTCGTTCGCCGCGCCGACATCTACGGCCCGCGCCACTATCAGGCGATCGTCGAGGAACTGCTGGACCACTGGAAGATCGGCGCGCTGAGCGGCCTGTCAGCCGCCGGCCGTGAATGCCAGGACAAGCTGATGAAGATTCCGGCGCGTCTGGCGCGGATGGCCGATTACCTTGAAGCGAAAGCCGCTGGTGTGCGCAGCTTCAGCTTCGATTTCATCTACGACCGCAGCATCACCCTCTGATGCTTTAGCGGCGGACCAGGAAAGTGCCGGCTTCCACCGGCGCGTCGACCGCCTGCCATTCCAGGGTTTCCACCTTGGCACCGGGCGGGCCGCGGCGCAGCCAGTCGCGCAGGGCACCTAGCGACTCGAAACTCGGCCCGGCCACCAGCCCTTCAACCGAGCCATCGGCGCAGTTGCGCACCCAGCCGGACAGGCCCAACGCCTGCGCCTTGCGCCGGGTCGCAACGCGGAAGCCCACGCCCTGAACCCGGCCGGTCACGACGAAGCGGTAAGATTCCTGCATGGCAACATTCGGTTTCGGAAGGCGCTCGAGAGAGCACGGTTGATGGCACTGGACATCATAAATCGCTTGCGCGAGCGTCTGGGCAGAGGTCTGGGCCGCAGCCTCGACGCCGTGGCCGGACGAGCGCTGGATCTGGCCGGTCAGGATTCCTTTTCGCTGTCCGCCGAACTGCCCGGCCTGACCGCCGATGCGCCGCTGCTGCGGCTGAAACTGGAAATGCTCAGCGAGGAACTCGGCGAAGGCGGCCGTTTCCGGCTGCGCGCCCACGTCCAGGCCAACATGGCCAGCGCGCTGACGCCGTTGCCAGCCCCGCGCAAGGCGCAGGACGCGATCGGCGGGCCGAACACCGTCAGCCTGCCGGCGGCCAGCGTCGGCCGCCTGCTGCGCATGGGTCTGAAAGTGCCGGCGATCCGCCGCGCCGCGACGCCGTTCATCCGCCACGACATCAGCACCTGGATCGACATTCGCGCCTCCACCGCCGATCTCGTCGACGGCGCTCGCGCCCTGCTGCCGGAAAGCGCGCAGCTTCAGGCGCTGGGCATCGACACCACCATGCCGGCCGAAGGCCCGATGGCCCAGACCTGGGCCGGTGCCACCGGCGGCCTGACGCCCGGCTTTGCGCAGGTGTCGCTGATCCAGGTCGACAAGCGCCATCTGCCGAAAGCGCTGAGCGCGCTGCTGGGCAATCAGCCGTTCCAGTTCGTGGCGGCGGTGGTCAATGTCGCCGAGGAAAAGAAGTCATGACATCGGGGGCGTCGAGATGATCTTCGGCAACGCGGTGCCGATACTCCGCATCTTCGACGAGGCCAAGGCCAGGGAGTTCTACATCGACTTTCTCGGCTTCGAGATTGCCTGGGAGCATCGCTTCGAACCGGATTTGCCGCTTTATCTGGAGATATCCAAGGGCGATTGCGTGCTTCATCTGTCCGAGCATCATGGCGACTGCTGCCCCGGTGCAGCGCTGCGAATTCCTGTCAACGATCTGCAGGGCTTCCATCGCGAACTGCTCGCCAAGCAATACGGCTACGCGCGGCCCGGTATCGAGGAGATGCCCTGGGGGCTCGACATGTCGGTGAAAGACCCTTTCGGCAACCGCCTGACCTTCACCGACGATTGACGCGCCGGGGAATTCATCCGCGCGGCCAATAAAAAAGCGGAGACCTTTCGATCCCCGCCTCAAGCACTCCCCCCAAAAAACGACCGGCGTGACGCGCTTGCCGGAAAGCTTCGGTCGTCGTGGAATTCCGCGTCGCTCGATGGGCCTGAGACTAGCGTCATTTTTTGACGCCGCCTAGACCCGCAGTGCAGCATGAAATCGGCGGGCGACGGGCTGTCACAGGCCTCGCGTACCATCGTGCGATGCGCAGCGATGAAGCATCTGCCCGCGCCATCTCGCCAATCCCGATTCCACGCTGCCCGAGCCGCCCCGGATGATGTCTGCTGCGCGTTTCCGCGAAGTCTGGGCACTGGCGCTGCCGATTCTCGGCGCGATGCTGTCGCAGGTGCTGCTGAATCTGGTCGATCTGGCGATGGTCGGCCATCTTGGTGCCAATGCCCTCGCCGGTGTCGGGGCGGCGAGTTTCCTGCACTTCACGGCGTTCTCGGCGATCACCGGCCTGTCGTCGGCCGTGCAGGCGATGGTGGCACGGCGCTACGGCGAAGGTCGGCACGACGAAACTGCCGTGTCGCTCAATGGCGGACTGCTGCTGAGCTTGGCGATCGGCCTGCCGTTGTCGTTGATCCTGATCGCGGCCGCGCCCTGGCTGTTCGCCACGCTGTATGCCGATCCGGCGGTCGGTGCCGAAGGCACGGCCTACCTGCAATTCCGGCTGGCCGGCATCGTGGCCGTCGGCATCAATTTCTCGTTTCGCGGCTACTGGAGCGCGATCCGCCGCGCCCGGCTCTATCTCTATGTGCTCGGCGGCATGAGTGCGCTCAACATCCTGCTCGATTGGCTGCTGATCTTCGGCAAGTTCGGCCTGCCGGAACTCGGGACGCGCGGCGCAGGGCTTGCGAACCTGATCAGCGCCTTTGCCGGCGCATCCGCCTACCTGTGGCTGGCCTGGCGCGAAGCCCGGCCGGCGGGTTTCCTGCGGCGGATGCCGTCAAGGCAGCAGTTGAAGGATCTGCTCCGCATCGGTCTGCCGTCCTGCGCGCAGAACCTGTTGTTTGCAGGCGGTTTTTCGGTGCTGCTGTGGATCATCGGGCAGATCGGCACGGCGGAACTGGCGGTCACCAATGTGCTGATCAACATCACCCTGGCGGCGGTGCTGCCGGGCATGGCGTTCGGTCTGGCGGCTGCCGCATTGACCGGCTCCGCGCTGGGAAGAGGCGATGTCGACGACGCCTCCGCCTGGGCATGGGACGTGTTTCGCGCCACCTGGTGGGTGTTCGCGTTGCTGGCCACGCCGATGCTGTTCGCGACCGATGCGGTGCTGAACGTGTTCTTCAACGATCCGGCCACTGCTGGTCATCTGGTCGATGTCGGCCGGATGCCGCTGCGCCTGATCGGCATCGGCGTCACCCTCGACGGCCTCGGCTTCATCCTGATGAACGCGCTGCTGGGTGTGGGCGCCAGCCTGCCGGTGGCGCTGGTCGCGGTCGGCTTGCAGTGGGGGTTTTTCCTGCCGGGTGCCTACACTGCAGCAGTCGTGTTCGGCAGCGGCCTGCCGACGATCTGGATGCTGATGACCGGCTATCGCGCAGTCCAGACCGGCATCTTCGCCTGGCTGTGGATCGGCCGACGCTGGGCAAAAACAAGGGTCTGAGCGGCCGTTCGAGAAGAACGGCCGCTCAGACCCTGGATACCGCGCGCCGCTTTTTAGTTCGGAATCAGGTTGCCGCCCGAGACGCGAACCTTGGAACCGACGCCCAGGCCGTCCATGCGCGGCACGGTGACGGTCTGGGTGCCGCCGGCTTCCATCGACACGGTGACGTGATGGACCCACTCGCCCTTGGCGCGCTTTTCGACTTCGCGGCCGGCGAGACCGCCGAGCACCGCGCCGCCGATGGTAGCCAGCACCTTGCCGGACTTCTTGCCGAACTGGGCACCGGCAACACCGCCGGCAGCAGCACCGCCAAGCGTGCCAACCGCCGAGGCTTCGCCCTGGATGCGCTCATCACGCACGGCGCTGATCGTGCCGCAGTCCTGGCAGACCTGAACGGCCGGCGGCGGAGGCGGTGCGGCAGCAACACGCGGGGCTGGTGCCGGACGCGGACGCGGCGCGGGTGCCGCTTCAGCAACCGGTGCCGGTGCGGCGGCTGCGGGCGTTTCTGCGGCAGCGGCAGCGGCCGCATCAACGGTTTCGGCCGGCGGCTGCGGCGCAGGGCCGCAAGCGGTCAGGACGGCAATCACCAGCAACGGCAGCAATTTCTTGTACATCGGGGGTTCTCCATGGCTTCAGGTGTCGAAGTGAGCGCAGGTTAGCACCGCAAGCTGAACGGCAACTGAGCTTCGGCGGACGATCGCCGGCCCCCGCAGGTAGCGGGTGGCGACGCCTTGGACCTCCATCGCGAGCATCCGTTGCAGCCCTTTCGTCAGACGCCGATCATCCCTCGTCAAGACAAAACCGGACCGCCCCCGTGCCCGCAACTGACCCCAGCACGCCCATCAAGCCGACCATTCCGGACTGGCAGCGTTACTCCCGCATCGTGCTGTTCACCGGTGCCGGCCTGTCGGCGGAATCCGGCGTGCCGACCTATCGCGGTGCCGGCGGCATCTGGCGCGAATACCGCTACGAGGACTACGCCTGCCAGCGCGCCTTCGACCGCGACCCGGTGAAAGTGCTGGATTTCCACGAACTGCGCCGCGCCAAGGTGCTCGCCTGCACCCCGCACGTCGGCCACGCCCACATCCGCGCCATGCAGGCCGTGCATCCCGGCGTACAGGTCATCACCCAGAACATCGACGGCCTTCTGCAACGCGCCGGGGTTCGGGTGGACGCCGAACTGCACGGCAGCCTGTGGCGGCTGCGCTGTCCGCTGCACGGCATACGTGACGATCATGCTGCCAGCGCTTTCGCCCATCGCCGTTGCCCGGACTGCCCGCCCGCCAGCGCGCCGTGGCTGCGCCCCGACATCACCTGGTTCGAGGACGCGGTGAACGCCGATGTCTTCGAGCACGCCGCGATGCTGGTTGATGACGCCGAGCTGTTCGTCGGAATCGGCACCTCGGGTGCCGTGTGGCCGGCGGCGGGCTTCGCCGAGCGCGCCCGACGGCGCGGTGCGCGGATGATCGAGCTGAACCCGGAGGACAACGAAGCCTCCGCCCTGTATCCCGAACAGTGCCGACAGCCGGCGTCGACCGGTCTGCCGGCGCTGTTTCCGCTGGCTTAGCCCGGCACCAGCGTCTTGCAGCCGCTGATCTTGGCGTTGAACGCGAAACTGTTGTTGGTCTCGTTCGATTCGTCGAGCTTGTTGCCGAAATCCAGCAGCAGTTTCACCGGGTGCGTGCCGTCCGGAATCCGCAGTTCGCCCAGCACGGTGCGGGTCTGATTGGCGGACAGGGTCTGGCCGTCGATCTTGTGATCGAGGATCTGGACCTAGATGATGTTGCTGTAGCCCTCGGCCGGAAACGCCGACTTGTTCGTGTGCTCGTAGGCGAACTTGAACAGGCAGTCGCCATCGACGGTGCCGCTGATGTCGCCGAGCGTCAGATTCACCGTGCCGCCGTTGGCAACCGACTTGCCGCCGATGTTGAAGGTCTTGCCCGGCTGCAAGTCCGGCTGTGCGGCAAGGCATTGCACCTGGTAGCCGGCCGTTGCGGTCATTTCCGGCGTTGGCGACAGCACCACCAGCTTGAAGCTGCCGTTGTACTGCCCGTTGGCGGATTCGCTTTCGTCATCCAGCTCGCCGGCATTCTTCAGATCGCCGATCGTGCTGTTCACCTTCTTGCCGATCTTGACCAGGGTGCTGACGTCGCGGCTGCCGGCAGCGGCGAAAACCTGCGTGTAGGTTTTCGATTTCGCGCCGGTCGCGCTTTCCCAGCGATAGTTCACTTCACCGTCGCGGCTGGCGACGATGCGGCCTTCGAGCTTGATCTCTGCCGGGCAGGCGCCGCTGTGCTGGGGCGGCGACAGCTTCAGATCAACGTCGGTGACCTTGAGCTTCGGCTCCAGTTTCACCACCGGCGGGCGCGTGTCGGCAGGCCGGGTGGTCGGCGGCAACGGCTTGGCCGCGCACACGTAGTCGATCTTCACCTTCTGCCAGGAATGGGTGAACTTGGGATCGCCGCCGGTATCGCCGCAGTGCAGGTAGGCCTCGATGTGAAACGGCGGATTCTTGCGATCCTTGGCCAGAAACGTGACCTCCTGATTCAGCGCTTCGTCGCGGCTCATGCCGCTCTTGATGCGGCTTTCGAGCGCGTCGTTGCACAGCTTGTAACCGTCCTTGGCGACCTTCGCGTGCGGCACCACGGCACCGAGCGCATCGGAAAAGCTGCGCTCCCGGCTGCCGGAATCCTTGCCCCAGGGGATGTAAGTCTTCGCGTAGAGACCCGAGTCTTCCTTGGGCTCGTTGATGAAGCTGTTGAAGGTGTCGTCCATCTCCACCTTGAGCCAGTGCAGATCCCAGGCACCCCGGCACGCGGCCCTGCCTTCGTACTCGATGGGGAAGCCCTGGGCGGCAACCGTGTCGTACTGATCGCCGCTGGCGCGCAGGCGCACCACCGGCGTGGCCCCGGTCTGCTTGAGCCAAAGGCCCTCGATGCGCGACAGGGTCGTGTCGTTATTGTTGTGCTCGTCGTAGACATCAGCGACGGCCGTGCCAGGCAACAATGCTGGCAGCAGTAGTGCGGCGGCGAAAAAAGCAGAGAGATGGCGGCGGTGGTTCATGGGCGTTCTCGGGCTTCGGTGGGCGGTCCGAAAGACGAGTTCCGGATCAGGCAGCGTCAGCATCGCGCTGCCGTCTGTCCGCCCGATGCTCGTTCTCTGCTCGTTTTTGCTCGGCGCTGATCCGGACCTGCGGGGCCGCTTGCATCAAGCGACCCGGCAGGCCGCCGATCTATTTCTTCGTGCAGTAACCCTTTTCCAGCGCACGGACCACCGGCTTGTTGCTCGTCGAGCACTTGAGTTCCTGCGGCCGCAGCGGATCGCAATACAGGGTGCCGGTCTGGTGGTACTCGCATTGCAAGCCCCATGGCCCGTCCCCGCTCGGATAGGGAAGCAGGGTTTCGCAGCAAACCCGGAAGTTCTGCGGATTCTCGACCGGCGGCGCATTCGGCCCCTTGAGGATGTCCGGTCCGCGCGGCGGCACTGTTTTCGGCCCGCAGTGATAGACCAGCGCCGCGCCGGGTGCATCGTCCGGGTAAGGCTTCGCGGTCAGCACATGATCGTCACCCGGGCAAATGACCGGCTTGCTCGTGCAGTCATAACCGCCTTTCGGGTCCTTGCTGCCGGCGCTGAAGCCTTGGATGCAGTCAGGCAAATCGGCCTTGATCACCGGCGGCGGCTGGGCCTGCACCGCAGCGACACTGCCGGCCAAAACCAGCACGCCGAACGCCAGGTGGAACATCCGGATACCGCGCGCTTGGGTCGACATGTCAGCACTCCTCAGGTGGCAGCACCGCCCGGGCGGTGCGGGGTTGGCGCGAACGCGCCGGATTCAGGGCGGCTGCGGTGCGGAATGCGTGGGCATCTGCAGAGCCGGACGAAGACCAGCTTCGGCGTTGGCGCTGCCCGTGAAGTGCTCGTCTGGTGCTCGAAATTGCTCGGCGCTTGCTGAACCACCATCGCGGGCGAAGATAGCCTGCGGCGGCCGGATCGCTCATCAATCGAGGACGTGCAGCCGGATGCCGACTTTGTCGTCTATCCGGGCGTCGAGCGCGATCCGATGGCGGGTGGGGTTGAAGCGATTTCGCTGGCGAGGCTACGCGAGAAGCTGAGCGCCTGAGCGGTCGCTTCCTCCCCCGAGATAGCGGGGGAGCCTTGGGGAGCGGCGCTGGACGGTGGTGCCAACTTCAACTGAAGAATGGGGTGAATGGGTAAGGTGTCACCGAAATTCCAACATACGTGGTCGCGCGCAGCCGCCACCCGGGCCTGGCGCGTCGGAAAAAGCATCGCCGCTGCGCGATGACACCTGCCGTGATGACATCTTGCGCGCTTGCGCAGGGCGGGAGCATCAGTGGCTCTCCTGCTTTACGCGGCGGTCAAAGGCCCGGCGAACTGGTAGGTGCTGAGGATGACGCCGGACGAAAACGCCTGGGTCGCGACCAGCCCGAACGAGCATCCTGGCGTCCGTTCGGCGAAAAGGCGCTTGCCCTTGCCAAGCAGGATTGGATAGACGATCAGCAGCAGTTCATCGGCAAGCCCGTGTTCGAGCAGGCTTGAGGTCAGTGTGGAGCTGCCGGACAGGATGAGGTCCGGGCCGGGCTGCGACTTGATGCGGCGAACGGCCTCGACAAGGCCCAGCGCCACACCCAGACCCTCGAACGGTCCCCATTCAAGACTTTCCGGGCGGTGGGTTGCGACGTACTTCGTGGCGTTATTGAGGCGGTCCGCCATCGGGCTGTTCGGCGCCTGGGGCCAGAAGCCGGACCAGATGTCATAGGTGCGCCGGCCCAGCAGCAGATCGAAGCGCTCGCCGTAAGCGGCGAGCACCGCATCGCGGCCGGCGGGGGTGCGATAGGGCGCGGTCCAGTCGCTGTACGGAAAGTGGGATTCGTTGATGCCGTCGTCGGCGGAGTGCTGGATCACGCCGTCCAGCGAGATGTGTTCGGTAATCTTGAGCTTTCTCACGGCATTCTCCTTGTCACAGGCCTACAGAGTCTTCAGCAAAAGCTCTTGGCCCTGCCTTCATGGTCACGACGAACGGCGAGACCGGAATTCGACAGACTGTTCGGCAACTTTCCGATATTTTTTTCGACTCTGCTTCAGGAGGCTGGACGACCCGGCGACTACCGCCGAGGGTTCGTTTCACTGACGAGGAGGCTGATGATGAGCAAGAACACGATCTGCCTGTGGTACCAGCAGGATGCGGAAGAAGCGGCCCACTTCTACGCCCGGACGTTTCCCGACAGCCGCGTCGGCCGGGTGCTCCGCGCACCAGACAACTTTCCCGGCGGCCGGGCCGGGCATGTGCTGACGGTCGAGTTCACGGTCTGCGGCATTGCGTGCTTCGGCCTCAATGGCGGGGACATGTTCAAGCAAAGCGAGGCATTCTCGTTTCAGATTGCCACCGATGATCAGGCGGAAACCGACCGCTACTGGAACGCGATCGTCGGCAATGGCGGGTTTGAAAGTGCTTGCGGCTGGTGCAAGGACCGCTGGGGACTTTCGTGGCAGATCACGCCGCGCGTGCTGACGGACGCGATGGCCGCCGGCGGCGAGGTGGCGCAGCGCGCGTTCGCGGCGATGATGACGATGCAGAAGATCGACGTCGCGGCCATCCGGGCGGCGGTACGCGGTTGAATGACGGTTTGCCTGTGCGAGCTTCCCGGCAAGTTGCCCGCCACTCACTGAAGTCTGCCGGGCGGGCGGCACCGTCGCAGGACAAGTGCCGCCGACAAGGCCGGGCAAGACCCGGCAAAACGTCGATCAGATTGCCAGCATGAACCCTGGCGCTCAGCCGTTCTGCCGGCTTTTCATCAGCGGCTGGATGCGCGTGCCGAAATCCTCCACACCCTGAATGAAGTCATCGAACGTCAGCAGCACGCCGCCGGTGTTCGGTACTTCGGCCATCTCATCGAGCATGCGCGCCACGCTTTCGTAGCTGCCGACCAGCGTGCCCATGTTGACGTTCACCGCGCCCTCCGGTGCGGCAAGCTGGCGGACGTTGGTGGTGCTGTTGACCTTGTCGGCCGCACCCTGATTGCCGAGCCAGGCGATCGCGGCGACATCGACACCGTCGTTGTAGAACTTCCACTTGGCCATCGCTTCCGCGTCGGTCTCGGCAGCGATGATCATCACCAGCACGAACACCGACACCGCGCGCCCGGTCTTGGCGGTGGCCTCGGCGAGCCGGACGTTGTTCGATGCGAAAGCGGTCGGCGTGTTGACGCCCTTGCCGAGACAAAAAGCGTAATCCGCCCACTTGGCCGAGAAGGCGAGACCTTCATCGGATGAGCCGGCGCAGATGATCTTCATGTCGCCGTCGGGCTTCGGACGGACCAGGCAATCGTCCATCTGGTAATACTGGCCTTTGAAATCGCTGCGCCCGGTTCCCCACAGTTCGCGCAGGATGTGGGCGTATTCGTCGAGCATCTGGTAGCGATTGCGGAAATGCTCGTCGCCGGGCCAGAGCCCCATCTGCGAATACTCGGGCCGCTGCCAGCCGGTGATCAGGTTGAGTCCGAAGCG
Organism: Nevskia sp.; assembly: GCA_021732745.1. Taxonomy (GTDB): domain Bacteria; phylum Pseudomonadota; class Gammaproteobacteria; order Nevskiales; family Nevskiaceae; genus Nevskia. The sequence continues at coordinate 27,286 of JAKFUK010000006.1, forward strand.
CCCGTGGCTGATCGAGTCGATGGTGTTGCACATGCGCGCAGCGAAAGCCGGCGGGATGACCAGGGTCGGGCAGGTCGCGTAGATCTTGATCTTCTCGGTGACCGCGGCGAGCCCGGCCATCAGCGTGAAGCTTTCCAGGCCGTATTCCCAGAACTCGGTCTTGCCGCCGAATCCGCGCAGCTTGATCATCGACAGCAGGAAGTCGAGCCCGTGCTTTTCTGCCGACTGCGCGATCTGCTTGTTGAGATCGAACGACGGCATGTATTGCGGCGCGTTCTCGCTGATCAGCCAGCCATTGTTGTTGATGGGCACGAAAACGCCGACTTGCATGGGTTCAGCTCCTGAGAAAATCGAGAACGATGCGGTTGAATTGAGCGGGATCGGTGAGGTTGCAGGCGTGGCCACCCCCGTCCATCAGCGATAGCGATACGTGATCGTTGGCTGCGGCCAGCCTTTCCGACGCGGTCCAAGGCACCAGCATGTCGTCGCGCGAAGCCAGCGCCAGTGTCGGCGTGGTCAGCGCGCCGACCCATGAACGGGCGTCGAAAGCCGCGATGGCCGCGATGCGCTTCTTCAGCGTTTCCTCGCCCTGAAAATGCGCGAGATGCGCTTCGGTTTCGCGCGCCAGCCGCTCGCCATTTTCCGAAATCCAGGGAGCCGGGAACAGGAAGATCGGCTGCGCGTCCAGATAGGCTTTCGGCCCGCCTGACGCAAGGATGTGAAGTCTCGCGTCGAAGCAACGCCGAGTGTACGGATCGGTCACGGCCCAGCCATTGACTACGATCAGCTTGTCCAGCCGCGCCGGAGCGAGCCTCGCCAGTTCCAGACCGATGAGTCCCCCGAGCGCATGGCCCATGAAGCAGGCGCGCTCGATCCCGATCGCATCCATCAGCGCAACGACGTCCCGCGCCATCGCGGCGATCGTGACCGGATCAGGCGGTGCCGGATCGCTCTTGCCGGTGCCGCGATGATCGTAGGCGATGACGCGATACCTTTCGGCCAAGGCCGGAAGGTTCGGCGTCCAATAGCCGCCCGCGCCGCCGAGACCAGCCGACAGGATCAGCGGCGGCGCGTCGCCCGGTCCCTGTTCTTGGTAATGCAGACCCGCCGCGACCGGCATCTACGCGTCCACCGTCATCCCACCGCGAACGGACATCAGCCGATATGCGCCACGCTGGCGATCTCGACCAGGCAATCGGGCTTCACCAGTTCGCACTTGACGCAGTAGCGCGCGGGCTTCGGGCCGGGAAAATACTCGGCATAGACCTTGTTGAACGCAGCGTAGTCGGCCAGGTCCTTCAGGAAGATGTGGTTCATCGCCACGTCCGCCAGCGTTGCGCCGCCGGCTTCGAGCGTCACCTTGATCACTTCCAGCACATGCCGGGTCTGCGCCGCCGCGTCGCCGACATGCAGCACCACGCCGCATTCGCCCAGCGCGAGCACGCCCGAGACGTAGACGGTGTTCCCCGCCTTCGTGCCGGCTGAATAGGGCGCGATCGGCGTCGGGAATTGCGGCGGATTGATGGTCTCGAACGGCATGCGGTCAGTCCTTACGTCAGTTGTTGGGGGAAGCGTGGGCAAGCGGGCCGAACGCGCCGCAGAAATCCGCGACGGTGCTCACCCAGCCGAAGAACTTTTCGACGTTGTAGACCGTCGCCTCCTGCATCGCGGGCGGGCCCAGATGATGCGTCGCATCCTCCAGCATCACCGCGAAATACTCGAGATGAAAGCTGTCGCGCAGCGTGCACTCCACACAGACATTGGTGGCGATGCCCACGAAGACGAGGTTGCGGATGCCGCGCGCGCGCAGCGTGCTGTCGAGCTGCGAGTTGAAGAAGGCGGAGTAGCGCGTCTTGTGCAGGCTCAAGTCACCCGGCTGCGGCTTCAGCGCGTCGACCAGTTGGTAATCCCAGCCGCCGCGCGCGAGCAATTGCCCTGCAAGTTCAGGCCGCGCCCGCATGGTCTTCAGCGCGTTCGACTTGTGCCAGTTCGGTGAACCCGGCCCGCCGGCTTCCTGGTAGGCGGCATCCCAGCCATTCTGCAGATAGACCACCTGCACGCCCGCCGCGCGCGCGCTGTCGAGCACGGTCGCGATCTTGCTGATCGTGGCGGCCGCACCGGCGATATCGAAGCCGGCGAGATCGACATAGCCACCCGCGCTCGCATAAGCGTTCTGCATGTCGATCACGATGACCGCCGTTTCGCGCGCGGCCAGCCGCAAGGCCTCGGGCCGTGCCGCCAGGGTCACTCCATTCCGTTCGTCGGCGCTGCCCGTCGTCACCATTTGCATCGTGCGAGCCTGCCGATGTCAGTTGCCAAAAACAAGCGCTTGCGAGGCACCGGTCATGGCGAACGCTGTTCGGAGCGGGGCACCGCTGAAGCCCTGACGCCGGCACGGGTCCATCACGGGAACCCCGGCGCACTTCGCATCCATCGTCGCCGGATCGCTACCGTCCAACCGCAAACCGGCGTGCCGGTGCGCGCCTGTGGAAGGCTTCGGGGCCCGTCATCACGCGCCCGGAAGAGGAAGACGCATGAACTCGAACACCATCAAACCTGCTGCCCGGCGCAGCATCCGCTGTCTTCCGGTGTTCTGCATCCTGCTGCTCGCAGGCTGTGGCGGCGGTGGAGGTGGCTCGGATGACGGCAGCGGACCGGCCAACATTGCGCCGACGGCCAACGCCGGTCCGGACCAATCGGTTGCCCAGGGCAGCGTCGTGCAGCTCAGCGGTGCCGCCTCCGCCGATGCCGACGGCAGCATCGTCGCTTACGCATGGGCACAGACCGCCGGCCCTGCCGCCACGCTCTCCAACGCGGCGATCGCCAATCCCACGTTCACCGCACCCGCCGTCACCGCCGCACAGATCCTCAGCTTTCGCCTGACGGTCACCGACAACGCCGCTGCCACGCGCACCGACATCGTCGAGATATCGGTGACACCCGCTGCCGCTGCGCTTGCGATCCGGGCCATGGAGCTGGCCCAGACCCACGTCCTGCCGCTGGCGGGAAAAAGCTGGACCCTGCGTGACGGCAGCGGCACCGTGACCCGGCGCGAAAACCTGCACTTCACAGGCGGCCGCGCCGCACTGGCGCTGATCGGCCTGTCGGCGAGCGATGCCGCGACACCGAGGCTGGAAGGCGTTGTCGATGGCGTTTCGCTCGGCACCGTGACGCTGCAAGTGCCGGCCGGCCTGCCGCCGACCGAGGACGACGGCCCGGCGTACGCCACCGATCGCCACAGCGCCACCGTGCCGGCAAGCTGGATGCGCCCGGGCCTGCGCTTCCGCGTGCTGGCGTCGAATTACGCAGCCAGCGCGCTGAGCGAGCCTGCGGAAATCGGCGGCGACTTCGTCTACCGGGTCCGGGTGCTGCCGTTCTATCTGTTCGGCGCCAACGATACGAATACCGGTGGCCGCACGCTGGCCACCATCGGCGCTCCCGACGAAGCCACGCGCGCCTCGATCTTTTCCGCCTGGCCGATGGCTGCGCTGGACGCCGTCAATCACGCTGCCGGCAGGGTGCAATGGAGCCAGCTGGTCATCCCGCCGCGTGGCAGCGGCAGCACGGCACAGCCGGCCTACCTGGCCCGATCGACCAACGACTATCGCGGCACTTTCGACGCCTTGTCCGCCGTGCTGTCGACCATCCGGGACCTGCAGGACGCCAACGGCGATGCACCGCTCGGCACCCACTACTACGCGCCGCTGCTGGCGCTGGGCAGCGACGGCGCTTACGACGCCCCGGGCGGTGGCCTCGGCGGCGGCAGTGTCGGCGCAGGCGACGAAACCTATCGCGGCATCTTCATTCACGAACAAGGCCACGCCTTCGGCTTGCCGCATGTCGGCGAGGCCTACGACGCCGACGCCTACCCCTATCGCTGGGGCAGCCTCGACGGCTCCGCCTGGGGCTTCCACCAGTCAGCCAACCGGCTGCTGCCGACCTTCCTGCCACCCACGGCGTCATCCTTCGTCGGCTGCGCAGCCGACACCTTCGGCGCGGCCAATGAACCGCGCGCCCGCGACAGCGCCGGCCGCTGCATCAAGCAGGACCCGATGCAGAGCGGCAGCGGCGACCAGAGCGCCAGCCTGCGCTACGCGATGTTCTCGGATTACAGCAACGCCGTCGTCCAGCGCTATTTCGAAGGCACGACCACTGTCGGCACCAACGGCGAACACACCTACTCGGGCGGACGGCTGGTGCGGGATTCAAGCTTCCCCGGCGGTTACAAGCGCTGGGACAGCCTCGACCGCGCCTGGATCAATGTCGACGATTCCACCACCGGCCTTGCGCAAGGCGGCTTCAACAAGGGCCTGCCGATCCAGCGCGACGTGCCGGTCTACGCCATCATCCTGACCATCTCGAAAGCAGGCACACCAGGTGCGACACAGATCTATCCACCGCTGCGCTTCACCGGCAACCTGCTCAGGACCGTCGACGCCACCAACACCGCCGATCTCGCCAGCATCACGCCGGGCGGCAGCGCCCCGTTCCGCTGGTATTGCGTCAACAGCGGCTGCGACTACACGCTCAGAATCACCTACGCCGGTGGCACCCAGCGTCACATCGTGCTGAAAGGCGGTTTTCGCGATTTCGACGACCCTTCCGGGCCGTTCTCGCCCGAAGTCGCCAATCCGCTGGACAGCGACAGCTTCCAGGCCTTCGCCGTCAACGTGCCCGCAGACCTGACCATCACTCGCGTCCAGCTTCTGAACACCCCCGAGGCATGGACGGGCGTGCCGACGCTGCTGACGCCGGTGCTGGCGTCTTACCCCTGAAGCGGTCGCTTGAAGCTGACGGTGACGACTTCAGCTACCGGTTGGATTTGCGAGAGGCTGCGCGCCTGAGCGGCTGGCCTCCCTCCCCTGCGGTAGCGGGGAGGGTTGGGGAGGGGGGCAGTGCCGACTTCAACCGAAGAATGTGGCGAATGGGTAAGGCGTCATCGTAATTCCGGCGATCAGGCCGTGACGGTTGCCGTGTTTGGCGAACAGCCGCCGCTGCGGGCTGTCGGCTGCGGAGCCTTTGCCGATTAGCGCATTTTGGGTTCAAGTGACGACATCGCCCCGACCCCGTTTGCCCTGAGCTTGTCGAAGGGCATGCGCATCAGCGTCGACCAGCAAGGCTTCGACAAGGCTTCGACAAGCTCAGCCCGAACGGATTTTGTGTACGCGCTCAAACCGAAAATGCTCTAGGACGTTGGTTTCCATGAATTCTTGCGGTTCCAGAGCGTCGGTTTCACGCATCTTCACGGCTGGGGGGAATGTCGGCAGTATTGACGGAGGTCCGGCTCGCGACCATCGGTTCGCGAGGCGGGCAAAGACCCGGTTCTCATGTGCTTTCAGTCCTGCCGGTCTGTTGCATTTCGCGCAACGAAGTCACACCACATTTCGTGCATATCGATGGACAGTGACGACAATGCCCACCAGAGGTCAACCATGAACGAAACCGATCAAGATTTTCTTGCTGACTGGCCTGTTACCCCCGATGGCTGGCAAGTCGTCGATCTCGGGCGCTCGTTGTTTCCTGGCGGCCCGGGCGCTTGTCGAGTCGCCTCGCCGAACGGCATTTTTTATTTTGGCCTCAGCTTCGATCCGCCCGTCGAGCCGCGCTCGGTCATTACAGCCGTGGTGACAAGTTTTGGACGCTCGTCGATACAATTACCTTATCACTCGGTGCTCAACATATCCGCTGTGCTGAACGCAGCGCAGATGCACGTCCAGGATTATCTATCCAGCTATCCGAAACTTTTTTACTACACAGCATTCCACCGTATTGAATTTCGCTCCGGCGACGATCGTCAGTTTGATATTTTTTAGGGGAAGACATGAGCGCAATCGATGTTTCCACTGCACTATGAAGTCAACCTGATGTCGTACGTATCAATGGACAGTGACGACGATGCTCACCAGAGGTCAACCATGAACGAAACCGATCAAGATTTTCTTGCCGACTGGCCTGTTACCTCCGATGGCTGGCAACTCATCGATCTAGGGAAAAGTCTTTTCCCCGGAGGTCCCTGGGCGTATCAGGTCCGCTCGCCAATCGGCCGATTCTTCTGCGGCGTTTCATTCAGGAAATGCAACGCTTTCGACGACGACGAAATCGCTGTTGTTACGAATCTCGGGCGATCGAAAATTCTTCCTCCGGCCGATAACCTCCTTCTGGATTCGACCGTCAGGCGAACAGCCGAACAACAGATTGACTTATTGCTTAGACGCTACACGGCTTGCTTCACAGAGTTTCCCCTGCGGCACGTGGAGTTTGCACCGGGCGACGGAACGCTCATCGACGTTTTCTAAGGGGAATGCAAAGTGCCGATACTCCAGCCACAAGACGCACTCGTCGCCATCAGGTCAGCAGCGACATTGAACGAACTGAAAGCGATTGTCCGGCAAGTACCAGCAACCACTTCCAAGGGAAAACTGCTGCTATATGCTGGCTTCGGAACAGACACGAGAAGCGTGCTCGACGTCGCCCTCGCCATGGATAATGGCCTAGGGATCATCGACCAGACTGATCGAGCGGCCGTTCTGCTGGACGCCGCGTTTCAGGCAAAACTCGGTGAGCTTTGCGGAGTTGGAGGCGGAAGAGCATCGACCATCGCGAATAAAGTTTTGGATCCATCAACATGCAGGACCCCGGACGAAAAAGCGGCTGCGATGCATGCGAATCGCCTGCTCTTCGGAGACAGTGGAAACGCGCAGTCCTTGAAGAACAGCTTTTGGGGTGAGGCGTCCCACGAATTTGTCGCATCCGCTAAAGCCGAAATCAGCGTGATGCTTGGCAGCGTTTCCCAACGTGTCTTCTGGGGCGTCGAGCTTCCTGCCATCCTCGCAAATCCCAGCAGTACCGTAGTCAACGGAACTCCTGCAACGGTTCTCGCGCAAAACCCGACGTCGGCATTCAACAACGTGACTCCGCTCGCTCAAGAACTCGGCACCGCCTATCGTGCTGTGGCGACAGCAATCACAAAGACAGCGGTCGGCATATCAGCTTTGACAGCTCACTCCGCTGGCGGCGGAGGCGGCGGCAGCAGCAGCGGCGGCAAACCTGCGGCACGCATTGGCGACATGCACGTCTGCCCGATGGTCACAGGGGTGGTTCCTCATGTTGGCGGTCCGATCGCGCTTGGCTGCCCTACCGTGCTGATCGGCGGTCTGCCTGCCGCCCGCGTGGGCGACATGGTCACTTGTGTCGGCCCGCCGGATGCAATCGCACTCGGGTCGTTCAAGGTGCTGATTGGCGGCGTGCCCGCAGCCCGGATGGGCGATCTCACTGCGCATGGCGGCAGCATCGTCATCGGCATTCCGACGGTCCTGATTGGCTGATCGTGCGCCGCCAGTAGTGTCCTGCGGCAGCGCCGGCTCGACCAGTGGCGACGCAACATCGTCGACGAACACCTGCAGCGCCTGAAAATGATTCGGCAGCAGCAGGCCGGTTGCACAGACGTGATTGGTGAGCACGACATTTCCGATCGCTCCGCGCCATAGCGGCGGAGTACTGGTGGGGGTGTTCTGGATGGGAACGGCGACTTCAACCGAAGACTGTGCTGAATGGGTAAGGTGTCACCGTCATTCGTGCCGTCATTCGCGCGATTCCGGAGAAAATGGGTGGACAAAGTCCGTTTTTGGCGGCGCAGCCTGAAGGCGCTGCACGAAGTTGCGGCGCTCGGTCTGGGGGGCGGGCTGGCTGCCTGCCTCGTCATCAACTTGGCGTTCCAAGGCGGTCCGCCCGAAAGTTTCGTGGCCGCGCGGGAAGGCTTCGACGCCATCGCGCGCTACATCCTGATTCCGTCACTTGCCGCCATCCTGCTCAGCGGACTGCTGTCGATCGCGGCGACGCGCGGCTTCCACGAAGCCGGCTGGGCCTGGGTCAAGGCGCTGCTCGGACTGTCTCTATTCGAAGCCACCTTGCTGACCGTCGGCGCAAGCCGCAGGAAAGAGGAACTGCTGGCAGCGGCGGCCGACCCCGCGCTGCTCGCGAACCTGCTGACTGCCGAGCGCAATACCTTGCTGGTGCTGATCGGCATCTGCATCGCCAACATCATTCTCGCGGTCTGGCGGCCGAAAATGATGATCACGATCCGCTGATCACTGGTGACGGGTCCGAGTGACGCAAGCTGTGCGCAGGAAATCCATTGCTGCCGCTTGATATCGCGAGCAGGGCGCGCGACTAGTTGATCAGCGGATCGGCGCGCAGCTTCGCCACTGCGAAATCGACGAACGAGCGCACTTTCGCTGCCGCGTTGCGGCCCTCGGAGTGGACGACGTGGACCGGCAGCGGCGGTTCCTCGAATTCCGACAGCACCACCTGAAGGCGACCATCAGCCAGCAGCGGCGCTACCTGATACGACAGCAGCCGGGTCAGACCCCAGCCTTCGAGCGCCGCCGAAATCACTGCTTCGTTGGAATTGCAGGACAGCCTCGGGCTGACCTTGACGCCAATCGTCGAATCGCGGCCGAAGCGCCAGTCCAGCGAGGTCCAGGCGCTGGTCGCGGCGATCACCGTGTGCCCGGCCAGTGCTTCGGGCCGGGCAGGAATGCCGTGTCGGGCGAAGTAAGCCGGTGAGGCGCAAACCACCCGTCGCACGCTGCCGACCCCGATCGCGCGCAGGCCGGAATCCGGCAGATGCGCGATGCGAACTGCCACGTCGATGCCTTCGTCGACGATGTGGGTGATGCGGTCGAGCAGCAGCGCGCGGCCGGTGACGGCCGGGTTGCGCTGCAGGTACGCGCTCAAGATCGGCAGCACGAACATCCGTCCGAACATCACCGAGGCGCTGACCGTCAGCGTGCCAGTCGGCGTCACGAACGAGCCCGCAGCCGCCGCTTCCGCTTCGTCGATGTCGGCGAGGATGCGCCGGCAATCGAGCAGATAGCGGCTACCGGCTTCGGTGAGCTTCACGGCGCGCGTGGTGCGGACAAACAGCCGCGCACCGATCTGCGTTTCCAGTGCGGCGATCGCCCGGGTGACGGCCGGCGCGCTCATGTCGAGCTGTCGCGCAGCCTCGGCAAAGCCGCCGCCTTCGGCCACGCGCACGAACACTTTCATTGCATGCCAACGATCCATTGCGGAAATCCTGGGTCGAAACGGGGTGTTGCGATGCTGCGCCGATCAGGGTTCCGGTGGCAGGCCGCTGGCCGCGTCCCAACTGCCGGTCTTCAGCAAGCTCGGTGACCAGCCGTCCGGCTGGAATGCCAGCCGCAGCGGAAGCGCTTCAGGACGATGGACGATGCGTTGCGGCGTGAACCGCCACAGCCGCTCGGCACCCTGGAAGCCGCCGTGTTCCGCCGTGTCGAGCAAGATCTCGACCGTGCCGGCGAGCTGCAACAGATCGCCGCTCGCGAAGTCGATGAACACCAGCCCGGCGCGCGGGTTCAGATGCAGGTTGCCGAGGGTGTTGAAGAACAGGTTGCCGGGGAAATCCGGCACCGTCAGCACGCCGTCATCGCCGACACGCACGAAGCCGGTCTTGCCGCCGCGATGCGAGACATCGACCTGTCGCGGCTCGGTTTCCGGCGTGTGCGACGAAGCGACGAAAAAGGTGTCCGCCTTGGCGATGATGTCGCGGGCACGGTCATCAAGCGCGGTCAGCGATATCACCGGGCGCGGGCTGGCAATCTCGGGCTCCCGGGTGAATTCCGGCGTGCGCAGCTGGATGTACTGCGGGCAGTTGCCGTAGCTGTGGACGACGCTGATATCGAAGCTGCTTTCCGTGACGCGGCGCAGCACGCCATTCATCCGGTTGCGGCGGCGGTTGCGCGGGTCGATTCCGAGCAGGCCGATGCCGTCACCGTCCTCCATGCCGCGCTCGGCCGGATCGCCGAAATCGCGCGGAATCGCCACGTGCAGCGTCTGCGGATCGGGCGACTGCAGGAAGCCCGGATGTCCGGCGCGCAAGGTCGCCCACGGCTGGCCATCGGGATCGACCGCACCGAGCACCACGAACGGCAGCAGCGGATAGAACGCGCGGTGCTGGTCGAGCAGGTGATCGCGGATCACCCGCTTGCCGATATCCGCCATCCGCTCCGCCACACCGACGCTGCGCTGCATCGCCAGTTCGCCGGCATGCCAGGGCGAGGCGGCGGCGGGGATGTCCTTGATGTCCATGGCTTACCTCGACATCCCGGCCGACTGGCCGAGCAGCGGCAGGAACACTGCTGCGCGATGCGAATGGCTGGACAGCGGATGGGCATGCAGTTTCATGGCGGGGCTCCTTTGGCAGCCGGCGGAAGGAAATGAAGGACGGCTGGCAGGCGTCATCGTAAGAAAGGCTGTTCCACGAGAGAATCACCGCTGAAGGCAATGCATTGTTGCGTCAGACGGCGGTAATTCATCGTATTTCGAACCGATGTCGGAGGTCGCCAACACGGGAGCGGCCACGAACGCTGGTCACGAAAGGTCAGTCGGTGCGACACCTGACAGCCTCCGAAAACGCAACAACATTGCATTTATGGAACATCAATCCATAATTACAGCAATGATAAACCGAAACTATCTTCCCAGACTCCGCACCGCGCTCGCCGAAGCCCCGGCCGTGGTGCTGCTCGGTCCGCGTCAGGTTGGCAAGACCACGCTTGCACTGGCGGTTGCCGAAGCGGGGTCTGATCAACCGCCCCCGCTGTATCTGGACCTCGAATCGCCTGCCGATCGCGCCAAGCTCGCCGAGCCCGAGCTGTATCTGAGCGCCGTTGAGGACCGCCTCGTGATCCTCGACGAGATCCAGCGCGTGCCGGAGTTATTCCAGACCCTGCGCGGCCTGATCGACGCCGGCCGCCGTCGCGGCCGCAAGACTGGCCGCTTCCTGCTGCTCGGTTCGGCGTCCATGACGCTGATGCAGCAGTCCAGTGAATCGTTGGCCGGGCGTATCCGTCTGCTGGAACTGACGCCGGTGTTCGCGACCGAGATCACGCCTGCCGAACTCGACACGCTATGGCTGCGCGGCGGCTTCCCGGACAGCCTGCTGGCACCGTCCGATGCCGCAAGCCTGCGCTGGCGGACCGATTTCATCCGCACGTATCTGGAACGCGACATCCCGCAACTGGGGCCACGAATCGCCGCCGAAACCCTGCGCCGGTTCTGGACCATGCTCGCCCACCGTCAGGCCAGTCTGCTCAACCAGGCCGAAGTCGCGAGAGCGCTCGGCGTCGATGGCAAGACCGTCGCCGCCTATCTGGATCTGATGGTCGACCTGCTGCTGGTCCGCCGCCTGCCGCCCTGGCATCGCAATGTCGGCAAAAGGCTGGTCAAGTCGCCGAAGGTCTACGTCCGCGATGCCGGCCTCGTCCACGCCCTGCTCGGCATCGAAACCAAGGACGCGCTGCTCGGACATCCGATCGCCGGCAACAGCTGGGAAGGCATGGTCATCGAATCGCTGTTGGCGGCTGCCCCGGGAGGCACGGAAGCCTGCTTCTATCGCACCGCCGTCGGTGCCGAGATCGACCTCGTGCTGACCATCCCCAGCAAGGGACCGTGGGCGATCGAGATCAAACGCAGCCTCAGCCCGAAGCTGGAACGCGGCTTCCACCACGCCTGCGAGGACGTGCAGCCCGACGCCGGGTTTGTCGTCTATCCCGGTTCCGAGCGATTTCCGATGGCGGGTGGGGTGGAAGTGATTTCGTTGGTGGGGCTATGCGAGAAGCTGAAGGCCTGAGCGGGCGGGCTCCCTCGCCCGCGAGAGCGGGGGAGATCTGGGCGGGAGTGCTGACTTCAACCGAAGGACGTGGTGAATGGGTAAAGCGTTACCGCAGTTCGCGTAATTCCGCGGATGCGGGGTTAGTTGTCTACGCGTTGGCTGAGGCTTATCCGATGGCGGGCGCGAGGCGTGGAGGCAATTTCATTGCAGGCGCTGTGCGAGAGGCTTGCAGCGCAGGGCCGATCAGCATGTGAACAAATGTCGCCAGGAGAAAACAATGTGTTGACTATGAGCGAACATCTGCCTATAGTTACCGCAGGTTTACGGCGTCAGGCATCTCGGGTGCTGTGATGAGCGAAAGCTTGAGGGAGTCTTCGTGCTCCTACCCGTTCCGCTGTCGAAGGTCCAAGGAGAAATCCCTACAACCTGTGACTCAGGGACATTGACCGTCCGCCGAGAGGCGAACGGCGTTAGTGATTAGAGGGAAGCGGATAGGGTATCGACCTGACTTTCATGTAGTGCCTTTGAAGTACCGAGAGGCCGCCGGCAATTTTGCTGGAGGTCATTTCAAAGGAAATACATTGCATGAACACAAAAAGTCGTAAACCTGATACCTCCCCGTCGGCTGAAAAAAAGTCTGAGCGAGTTAATCTCGCCGTGAAGGCTTTCTTCGTCGTTGATCGTCTGGTGCGAGTCGGTCGTTGGATCGATGAGCATTGGAGCCAGGTCACCGATTGGCTGACTAACCTCTAAATCATCTATATTTTTTGGAGGACGTCATGAGTAAAAACTCATTGTCAGAAGCACTGCGATTACTGCGGTCCTACCACGACTTAAGTCAGATCCAGCTTGCTTCCGATTTAGATATATCCCGTTCCTATCTGTCTGAGATTGAGTCCGGCAAAAAGCAGCCGAGCTTAGAACTGCTTAAATCTTACTCAAGTCGATTTGGATTGCCACTTTCGGCAATCATGCTGTTTTCCGAATCGGTTGAGTCTGGACCGATTGCTGAGCGTGTTCGGAAGGCCTCCACTGAAACAGCGCTGAAGCTGCTAGCTTGGGTCGAAGACAGACGCAGAGATAAGTTGTCTGCGTGAAATATCCGCTTTCAACATACCCACTCAATCGCTCGCCCTTTTTCCGGCTGCGGACGAAGTCGAGGTTGGCTAAGCTACTGGACGTAAGTCGATCCGATCTGCTCGGAATAGTCGGCATCTTAAAAAATTCTGGCTCCTACTCAGAATGGGAAACTGAGCCAAAATTTCCAAACAGCAAGCACCCCGCGCTAACACACAAGCCGCGCAAGATTCAGCAGCCATTGGGTGGGCTCCGGCTGCTTCAAGATCGGCTGGTCAGGCTTCTTGCCAGAATTGAGTTGCCAGACTACCTGCACTCTGCTCGGAAGGGACGTTCGTACAGATCAAATGCTAAAGTGCATCTAGGTCCTGGTGCTGCGTTCAGGATCGATATAAAAAAATTTTATCAGAGCGCGCAAGATCGATATGTCCAGAAATTCTTCTTGGACAAACTCGAGTGTAGTCCTGACGTAGCGCATCTACTTACTGAAATCGCGTGCTTCCGTCGCAGGCTTCCGACAGGTAGTCCTCTGAGCCCGCTGATTTCATTTTTTGCATACGAATCGATGTTCGATGAGATGCTTCGCCTAGCCAGAAGCGTTGATGCCCGAATGTCCGTGTATATCGATGACGTGGTGATGTCTGGCGAAAAGGTCACAGGAAACCTAATCCCTCCATGCATGGAAATTCTGCGTCGATATGAATTGATCGGGCACAAGGTGGCCTACTTCACTCAGTCCGATGTGAAGGTCATCACCGGCGTGTCTGTTGATACATGTGGCCTTGGTATTCCCAATAAACGACGCAGGAAGATTCGGGCGCTGTTTGAAGAGCGTGCGAGAGCAATTGAGCCTGAAGAAAAGATGCTCTATCAGAACGCGCTCGTCGGGTTGCTCAGAGAAAGCAGTTCGCTAGATAGTTCGCTAAAAGTGCTTGCGACTAACGTCGAAAGAGGCGTGCAGGAATTACGGTGACACCTTACTAATTCCCCAAGGAATTACGGTGACACCTTACTAATTCCCCAGTTTCTACCGGAATTGCGGTGACACGTTATCAATTTCCTAGTTTCTCATGGCCGGCGTTTGGCAGACTGCTTTCGTCGGCTGAATTCATCTAAATATTTCGCGCCATCGCACGAGTTACTTTCCTTGTTGCCCAAGGAAAGTAACCAAAGGAAAGGCGCCCGGCATGTCGTCGACTCGCGAGAATTTCTGGTTGCCCCCCGGCCCGGCCAAACATCACGGCCGGGCGTTCAGATTCGCTGCGAGCAGTGCTCGCAAAGCGCGAATCTTCACCCTGCGCTTCTCGCGCTCTCTGGGGTACCGCACTGACGGGCCACCCGTGGCCCGGCATCGCTCGACCGGCATCCATGCCGGTCGCCCCCTCCGATCGCTGCGATGCTCAGCGCCATGCAATGGGGGAGAAAGGCAGAAGCGACAGCCAAGCAACCGCAGCAGCAGCAACCAATCAAAAGCCGAAGCGGCTCCCTCTCCCTCTCCCTCTCCCGCTCGCGGGGAAGGGCTGGGGTGCGGGGCGTTTGACGAAGCGCCATGTCGGCAAAGGATTGCCGACCTACGGCCAAACAGTTGCAGCGCGAAGCGCGGCAGCTGTGGCTTTTGATGTGGCCGTGGCAGTTGCCGTGGCTTTTGCCTTAAATCCCCCTTTGAGCAGCGCCGAGCATCGCAGGACATGGCGGAATAGGCTCCGCAGGGGGCGAGGCAGGAGCCGAAGCCTTTTCGTCACGCCAGGGATGGCGTGTCGAAAAGCCCCGCCATGGCCGAGAAGCACAGGGCATCGGGTCGCGCTTTTGCTTCATGCGAACCGACGCAGCGATGGGGCCGCCCTTCTTTGGTTACTTTCTTCGCGGTTGAAGAAAGCGGGAAGCGATTGAAGCTTCCCGCGCGCGATAGCGCGAAATAGTTCGGTGCGGTGAGATCACGCAGGGAGGCAGGCGGCACCGAATCCGTCGGGATGCGCGATGAAGCCGCTTTCCCGACCTACGCGGGCTGGCATTTCGTTCGGTCGATGGGCCGTCCCCTCACCGCTCCACCGCCGCCCCCTGCTCCCGAGTATCCAGAAACCGGATATCCGGAAATCGCTCCTTGGTCATCTGCAAATTGACGTTCGATGACGCCAGATAGACCAGATAACCGGCGTGGTCGATGGCCAGGCGGACTTCGTTCTTGTCGCGGAATTCCTTGAGCTTCTTCGGGTCGTCGCAGGACACCCAGCGGGCGGTCGATACCGTGGCGGCTTCGAAGATCGATTCGACGCTGTACTCGTCGCGCAGCCGGTACTGCACCACTTCGAACTGCAGCACGCCGACCGCGCCGAGGATCACGTCGTTGTTGGTGATCGGGCGGTAGACCTGGGTGGCACCCTCTTCGCAGAGCTGATCCAGGCCCTTGTTGAGCTGCTTGGACTTGAGCGGGTCCTTGAGGATCACGCGGCGGAACAGGTCCGGGGCGAAGTTGGGGATGCCGGTGAAGTTCAGGGCTTCGCCTTCGGTGAACGAGTCACCGATGGCGATGGTGCCGTGGTTGTGCAGGCCGATGATGTCCCCTGGAAAGGCTTCCTCGACCGCTTCGCGATCGCTGGCCATGAAGGTCAGTGCGCTGTTGATCCGCACCGGGCCGCCGAGACGCACCGAATGCAGCGTCATGCCCTTGCGGTAGACACCGGAGCAGACGCGCAGGAAGGCGACTCTGTCGCGATGCTTGGGGTCCATGTTCGCCTGGATCTTGAACACGAAGCCGCTGAACTTCTTGTGCTCCGGATAGATCTCGTGCTCGTTGGCGTTGAAGGTGGCGGTGCGCGGCTGCGGGCCGGGGGCCCAGTCGACGAAGCCGTTGAGCAGTTCGCGAACGCCGAAGTTGTTGATTGCCGAGCCGCAGAACACCGGCGTCAGCTTCGCCGCGCGGTAGTCGTCGATGTTGAACGCGGTGCCGGCCATCTGCAGCAGTTCGATCTCATCGAGCAGGGTCTTGTAGACGGGGCCGAAGCGCTCGGCGAGGCCCGGCGCGTGCAGGCCGTCGACGGTCTCGATCTCGGAAATCTTGTGCTTGTCGCCGCTGTACAGATAGAAGCGGTCTTCGAGCAGGTGATAGACGCCTTCGAATTCGGTGCCCATGCCCAGCGGCCAGGTGATCGGCGTGCAGGCGAGACCCAGCACCTTCTCGACTTCGTCGAGCAGCTCCAGCGGCGGCCGACCAAAGCGGTCGAACTTGTTGATGAAGGTGATGATCGGCGTGTCACGGAGGCGACAGACCTCCATCAGCTTGATGGTGCGCGGTTCGACACCCTTGGCGGCGTCGATGACCATCAGCGCGGAGTCGACCGCGGTCAGCGTGCGGTAAGTGTCCTCGGAAAAGTCCTCGTGACCCGGCGTGTCGAGCAGGTTGACGATCTTGCCGTTGTACGGGAACTGCATCACCGAGGTGGTGATCGAGATGCCGCGCTGCTGTTCCAGCGCCATCCAGTCGGACGTGGCGTGGCGTGTGGCCTTGCGGCCCTTGACGGTACCGGCCAGCTGGATCGCGCCGCCGAACAGCAGCAGCTTTTCGGTCAGCGTGGTCTTGCCGGCGTCAGGGTGCGAAATGATCGCGAAGGTGCGGCGCAGCGCGGCCTGTTCGGCGAGCTGTTCTTGGGCGTTGGCGACAGCGGAAGTCATGGGATTGCAGCCGGAAAGAGGCCGCGATTCTAGCGCAGCAGGGTTTTCGCCCCGGATCAGGCGCTGCGCGGCCAGCCGTATGCGGACATGCTCAGGCCGCCGTAGGAGAAGCTTTCGTGCAGCTTGGTCGCCGGGCCGTGGCCAGAGGCGGCAGCGGTGAACAGCGGCATCAGGTGATCGTCGGTCGGATGGGCGCGGACCGCGTTCGGGGCCTGCTGGCGGTAGTCGAGCAGGGCGTCGCGGTCGTTGTCTGCCAGCTTGCCGCTGATCCAGCCATCGAAGCTGCGTGACCATTCGGGCGCGGGCGCGTACTCGGCGTCGATCTCGCGCAGGTTGTGCACCAGGCTGCCGCTGCCGATCAGCAGCAGTTCGTCATCGGCGTCGAGCAACGGCCGCAGCGCTGCACCGAGCGCCCAGTGTGCAGCCGCGTCGCCGGTAGACGTCGACACTTGCACCAGCGGCACGTCAGCCTCCGGCCACATCAGCATCAGCGGCACCCAGACACCGTGGTCGATCTGCGGATTCGTGTCCCGCGCCGTCGGCAGGCCGGCGGCGCTGATGGCGGCCTGCACGCGGTCGGCCAGCGCCGCATCGCCGGACGGTGCGTACTGCAATCGGTAGAGATCAGCCGGGAAGCCGCCGAAGTCGTGCCAGGCCTGATAACGATCAGCCTGCTTCACAGGAAAGCCGCGCGACATCCAGTGCGGCGACAGCACGATCGCGGCCTTCGGTTTCGGCAATGCCCGGCCGAGTTCGCGCAGGAAGGCGTTGGCCGGATGCTGGCTGGTGGCCAGGGTCGGTGCGCCGTGGCTGAGGAACAGGCTGCGGTAGCGGGTCATGGGGACGCGGTTTCGGGGGAGCCGTCACCGAGGTTGCCGGCGACGATGCCGGTCGGCAGGCCGTCGATGCTGGTGGTGTTGCGCTGGGTCCAGTATTCGCGCAATCCGTCGTCGCCCTTGCCGATCGCCCAGTCGCGCAGCTTGTCGCGCGGGCCGCGAAAATCGTAGAGGGGCACCGCGAAGCCGCAGGAGGTCTGCACCTGCTCGATCGCCAGATCGAAGATCTGACGTGCGCCGGGCAGCGGCGGAAACAGGCCGTACAGCGTCGGCCAGTCGGCGTCGCGCTGGTGCACGGCGCGCGCCCAGCCGTAGATGCGAAGGATTTTCGGATCGCCATCGAAGGCGCAGAACATCAGCGTCATGCGCGGGTCGACGGCGACATGGGCTGCGCTTTCGTTGCCGCTGCCGGTGGCGTTCAGCCAGATCAGCCGGTCGGGGGCCAGCACGCGCAGGCTGTCCATGCCTTTCGGCGACAGGTTGATGCGGCTGTCGGCGGTTGCAGTGGCCACGAAGTACAGCGGCTGGGCGGCGACGAAAGCGGCTTGGGCCGGGTTCAGGGTCGGCGACGAAGTGGCCATCAGGTGGATTCCGGAGACACGGGTCCGAAAAGTTTACGCCGCGTCGGCAGCGGTCAATCAGCCGCGCCGCGCGCCCAGCACGATGCCGCGTTCGCGCAAGGATTCCAGAATCTCGGCACCGGCGGCGATCACGGCGTCGATGTCCGGATGCGCCAGTTCTTCGGCGATCTGCACCAGTAAATCGCCGCCGCTGGCAGTCGGCTGTTCCTCGGCCAGGGTCAGCAGACGGGCCGTCACGGCATTGATTTCCATGAACTTCACCTCGTCCTGGCGATTGCGGTAGACGACCAGGAAGGTCTGCATGCCGGATGGCGCGGCCGGCTGGAAATCGGGGCTGATGCGGTGCACCGGCCAGTCGTAGGCCAAGGTCCAGCTCAAAGGCGATACCAGCGGCGGACGTTCGATCAGGTCGCCATTGGGGTTCGCCAGCATGGCGGCGGCGGGCGGGTCTTCGGCGGTCGACAGCGCCAGTTCCACCCATTCGTAGTGGGCGAGCTGCGCCAGGAACGGCGGGTCGCCTGCCACCGTGCCACGGCCATCGGCGAGCCAGTCGACGAACTCTTCGGCCAGCTTGTGGAAGATTGGCGTGCGGGCGCGGTGGCGGCGGAAGAAGTCGCGGATCAGTGCAGTCCACTGCTCGTCGTCGAGCAGCCGGCGCAGCACCGGGAAGGCCGTCGCGAGCAGGCCGCGAACATTGTTGAAGAACAGCTCGCGGTAGATCGCCATGCGCCGGTCTTCGACATCCGCCGGAGCCGGATTCGCTTCGGGATCGCGCAGATGGGCTGCGAATGCCGCCTGCACCGCCAGATGGCTGCGGCGTTCAGCCACGCGCGGCCAGCATCGGCTGGGCGGCAGCCTGCAAGCGGCGAATCTGCTCGATCTCGCTCATCAGCGCGGGCAGCGGCGGGATGTTGAAATCGCGTTCCAGCAGCGTCGGCAGCGGGCCGCAGCGCGCGTAGGCGTGTTCAAGCAGCGCCCAGACCGGGTCGATCACATCGGCGCCGTGGGTGTCGATGCGCAGGTCGGGTGCCTCCACGTAATGGCCGGCAACGTGCAGGTAGCGCACGCGATGCAGCGGCAGGCCGTCGAGAAACGCGGCGGCGTCGTAGCCGTGATTGATGCTGTTGACGTGGATGTTGTTGACGTCGAGCAGCAGGTCGCAGCCGGCTTCATCGACCACGGCCTTGATGAACGCCAGCTCGCTGATTTCCTGCCCGGGGGCGGCGTAGTAGCTGACGTTCTCCACCGCGATCCGCCGTTCGAGGATGTCCTGCACGCGCCGGATGCGTGCGGCGACATGGCTGACGGCTTCGCTGGTGAACGGGATCGGGGCCAGATCGTAAAGATGGCCGTCGTCGCTGCACCAGCTCAGGTGCTCGCTGTAATCGGCGATGCCGTGGGCATCAAGAAAATGCTTGAGATCGCGGACGAAGCCTTCGTCCAGGGGTGCGGCACCGCCAAGCGACAGGCTCAGGCCGTGAGTGACGAACGGAAAACGCTCGGTGAAGGCGCGGAACTGCTTGCCGAAAGCGCCACCGAGCTTCATCCAGTTTTCCGGGGCGACTTCCAGAAAGCCGATCGCCCCCGGTGCCACATCGGCCAGCGGCGCAAGCAATTCGCGCCGCAGGCCGAGCCCCGCGCCGCGAACGGCGGCCGTCACGGCATTACTGCCGGCAGCCGGGTTCGGGGCGGGGTGCATCGCGAATGCAGTCTTAATGCGGCTTCTTGTCGCCGCCGCACTTGCCTTCGCCGCACTTGCCGTCGGCCTTCTTGACGTCGCTGGCCGCAGCGGCGGACTTGTCGCCACCGCACTTGCCTTCGCCACACTTGCCGTCGGCCTTCTTGACGTCGCCGGCAGCGGCGGCAGTCTTGTCGCCCCCGCACTTGCCTTCGCCGCACTTGCCGTCAGCCTTCTTGGTGTCGCCGGCAGCGGCAACCATGTAGCCGGCGCCGAGATCGGCGGCCTGGAACAGGCTCGATCCTTGAGCGGCGACGCCGGTCAGCGCGAAAGCGGCACCCAGCACCACGGTCAACGGCTTTTTGTTGATGCTCATCGAAGTATCTCCTCTGTCTCGAAAGTGCTCCTCAAGGGAGCGTGGAAAACGGTGACTGACGCCGACCAGCCGTCGCGATTACGGGCCTGCCGCGCTTACGGATTCGCGCCCGGCTTGCGCAAGCGCTGCGCCAGCCAGTAGTCGACGCTGACATAACGGCCGGCACCGGTGAAGAACAATGACAGCAGCATCACGAAATACGTCACCGAAAATTCGATGCCGTTGTTGAGCACGACCAGACGGCCGTGCTCGGTCAGGTAATCATAATTGCCGTGCTCCATGAGGATTTCCTTGGCCTTGGCCAGCCGCTCGGCCGCCTCGGCGGTGCGCTCCGTGGCGAACAGGCCCTGCGCTTCGGAAATCGCCAGCCAGCCGTTGTCCCAGTGCGCGGTCAACGCCGCGACCACCATGGTGATCAAGAGCGGCACGCACAACCAGCGCAGGCCCAAGCCGAACAGCAAGGCCAGCGCGCCGACCACTTCGGCACCGGTGGCAAGCCCAGCCATCAGCATTGGAAACGGCAGGCCCAGACCCCACTCGGCATTGCCGAACCATTCGGCGGTATCGCTGAAGCTGGCCAGCTTCGTGGTGCCGGCCATCCAGAACACCGGGGCGAGATACAGGCGCAGCGCCAGCGGGGCCAGCCAATCGACCGCGCGCGTGGCGTCGAGCAGATCCTGCAGGCGATTCAGGGCTTTCATCAGCGGCTTGAGGCTTCGGCGAAGGTCTTGATCGACCGGGTTTTCTATACTGCGGGAGTCTTGGCAGTGCCGCCGGCACTGTCTGTATCGCCGGGTTCGCAAACCATGCTCGATCGTTCTGCCGAAACCGCCTTCGCGGCCGTCCTCGGTGCTCACCAGTTGCGCGCCTATATCAGCGACAACCCGCACTACTGCGGCAGCTTCGCCGAGCCCGAACGCGCCTGCGCCCGCGGCATGTTCCACCTGATCGACGAAGGCTCCTGCGTGGTCGATTTCGCGCGCGGCGCCGGTTCCATCGACCTCAACTCCGGCGATCTGGTGATGTTCCCGCACGGCTCCGCCCACACCCTTCGCAGCCCGCCGGACGGCAACGCCGGCCCTGCCGCCAACCGCTTCACCTCGATCCTCTGCGGCGAATTCGAGTTCGCCACCGGCCGCCGCAACCCCATCCTCGACGCCCTGCCGGACTGGATCGTGGTCCGCGAGGAAGAAAGCCACCAGCAGTTCCGCCATCTGGCCCGGCTCATGGCCCACGAAGCGCGCCAGGAATCCTTCGGCCGCCAGCTGGTGCTCGACAAGCTCGCCGACGCCCTGTTCGTCATGGCCCTGCGTCACCACATCGCCAGCGCCACCGAACGCCGAGGCCTGATCGCCGCCCTCATCGACCCGCGCATGGCCCGCGTGCTCGAAGCCATGCACGCCGAACCCGGCCGCCAGTGGACGGTGGCGATGCTCGCCGAACTCGCCCACCAGTCGCGCACCGCCTTCGCCCAGCATTTCAACGAAGTGCTGGGCGTCAGCCCGTACCAGTACCTCACCGAATGGCGCATGGCCGAAGCGCTGCGCCTGCTGGCCGATCCGAAATCGAGTGCTGCGACCATCGCCGAAAAGCTCGGCTACCAGACCGAAGCCGCCTTCCGCCGCGCCTTCAAGAAGATCCACGGCTACGGCCCCGGCCGCGCCCGCCGAGCCGCCCGCAGCGCCCAGATCGGCGCCGTGCCGAACGACGAAGCAGCAAAAGCCTGAAGCAGCGCACTTCGCTGGCACAATACGGCGGCAATCTGCACACGGGCCTTTAGCTCAATTGGTTAGAGCAGGGGACTCATAATCCCCAAGTCCTTGACGGCGGGCGCGCGGTCCTTCAAATTTCCCTAAGACGGTGAATGTCGATAAAGGGCCTTTAGCTCAATTGGTTAGAGCAGAGAACTCATAATTCTTAGGTTGCCGGTTCAAGTCCGGCAGGGCCCACCATTCACCATAAATCGTTCGCAGGTACAAAACTGGTACAGCGACGAACTGGAGAGCGCTGTGGCCACCATCGTCAAAATTCCCGTCAAGCCTCGCAAGCCTCGAACGGTTGATCCGGCCGAACAGGGTGAGAGCAAACCCAAGAAGTACAGATACAAGGCGCTGGTGCGCATGACAGGCTGGCCAACCGCCAGCAAGACCTATCGCACCAGGAAGGATGCAGAAGACTGGGCTCGTCGCATCGAAGACGAGATGGTGCGCGGCGTCTTCATCCAACGGGCTCCGGCCGAGAGCATGACTCTGAGCGCAGCGCTGGATCGTTACGCTCGCGAGGTCACGCCGACGAAGAAGGCCAGTTCCAGGGACAGCGAGCTGCGCAGGATCGAAACGGTGAAGCGATCGCTCGGCGCTTACTCGATGGCTGCCCTGTCGTCAGATCTGATCGCCGACTTTCGGGATCGCCGCCTTGCCGGCGATGTCGATCCCAAGACCGGTCAGCGTCGGCCGAGGGCTGCTAACACGATAAGGCTGGAGCTTGCGTTGCTGAGCCACGTGTTCACGGTGGCGATCAAGGAATGGCGACTGGGCCTTATCTACAACCCGGTTCAGAACATCCGGAAGCCAGCCCCCGGTCCCGGGCGCAGTCGTCGGCTGTCGCAGGACGAGGAAGCGATACTGCTCGCGCGAGTCAACGGCCACAGCAACCCGATGCTGCGCTGGATCGTCCGCATCGCCCTGGAGACCGGGATGCGGTCGTCGGAAATCACCTACCTCCGGCGCAATCAGGTGGACCTCCAGCGCCGGATTGTCCGGTTGCTGGACACCAAGAACACCTCGCAGAGAACGGTTCCCCTCACCCTAGACGCAGTGGCGCTATTCAACGAGGCGCTTCATCATCCTGCCCGCCCGATCGACACGGACCTGATCTTTTTCGGCGAGCCTGGCCGTGACGGAATCCGCAGGCCCTACGAGTTCAACAAGGTTTGGGCCACCGTGAAGGCGGAGGTCGGCATCACCGATTTCCGCTTCCACGACCTTCGGCACGAGGCCGTCAGCCGCCTCGTCGAATCAGGCCTGAGCGACCAGGAAGTCGCCGCGATCAGTGGCCACAAATCCATGCAGATGCTCAAGCGTTACACCCATCTACGGGCGGAGGACCTGGTGACTCGGCTTGATGATCTGGCCAAAGTCCGGCGTCGCCCTGGGCGCAACCAGTAAAAGGGTCAGCTGCCGGAATTGTTCGCTGACGACGACGACCCAGCGAAGTAGTTGGCCGCGCTGAGGGCTCAAGCCGGGACTTTCTTGCGGCCTCGAGCGCGCGAGCTGTGAGGCATGTCGGTCAACGCTGACAGGTCTGGCATCAGCTCGGCCGGAGGGCAGCCTAGCCCGACAGCTATGCGGAACAAGACCTCAAGGGTGATGTTGTACAGACCGCGTTCGACGTGGCCGTAGTAGGACCGGTGCAAGTTCACACGGGCGGCGAAATCATCTTGGGAGAGCCCCATCGCCTCCCGTCGAGTCCGGATTGCTCTTCCAACTGCTTCGATCGAGGGATGCTGTTTGCGCATCCTCGCCATTCTTCGCATAGCCAGATATAAAGCGACTTTGTTTAAATAGCCTGTGTTTAGTGCTCACAAGGAAAGGCCATGAACGAAGTCGAAGATCAAACTCAGGAAGAGCGTTGGCTGGATCACGGTGGTGGCCTGACTACCATGGAAAGCCCCCCGCCTCTGCATACCTGCCGCCATAAGCCCGGGGAACCCACTTACCAGGCGCTGCTGGCTCTGCTCGATCACATCGAGGCCGGTGGCCTGTACGCCAAGCAGATCCGCGCAATCCTGGTGGCCTGCCAGGCCGGTACAGATCGGGTGGTAACGCCGGGCGCGGTCTTGTTTGGTCTACCCTCGGACCTCCTTGACCACGTTCTGCTGGTCTTCGTCTGGATCAGGAACACCGGCGGCATCGATCTCGACGACTTCGGCGACAAGGGCGAGCGCTTCTTGCGCCTGGTGTTGGGTATGTCACCCAAGGCCATCGCCTTGCTGAAGAAGGGGGACGCATGATCGTTCGAACCCTGATCGTCGGTTCACTCGCACTGCTGGTCAGCAGCTGCGCCAGCGCGCCACCCGCGCCGGCCGTACCGCAGTACCGGGCACCGTGGGCCGACGCGGTGAAGCCGGAATTCCGCTACCTGCTGGCCAGCTACGGTGCCGCGAACCTGCCGACCCGACGCGACGAAACGCTCGATCGCTATCTGCGGTCCCAGACCAAGACCTTCGATCGCTACGTGGCCGCCAAGGAAGTTGGCGTCGGCGTCGAGCCGCTGCAGCAGGAAGCCGCCGCCGAGATCGAAGCCGTCTCGCTCGAACTGCGCTCGAAGCTGTTCCTGGTCCGGACCAACTTCACGGTGCAGGCCTACGACAAGCAACTGGGCGGCTTCCCGTTGTTCCAGGAGCCGTTCGATCGCAATGCCAGCGTCCGATACACCAATGACGATGTTCGGACCGGCAAGTCGACGGAGGGGCGCACGCGCGGCATGAGCGTGATCGCCAAGGACTACGGCTTCAACGAGGCTGAAGTGTGGTTTTCGAAGAGCGGCTGGATCGTGCCCGCAAGCCCGGATCAGGCGGTCCGGATACTGGAGAACCTCAGCCAGGTCGGCGGAGAACGCAAGGTCGCGGTCGCCATGACCTACACCCTGGATCGCTGCGATCCGGCCGACAACGACCCAGGACGGCTGATCTGCAAGGCCACCATCCGGGCCATGTCCGGCTACAGCAGCCTCGATGCAGCGCAGCCCGATGCCCAGCCGGTAGTCGAGCTGGTGCGTCGAAGTCAGGGCTAGCCGCTCAGGTATAACCTTGTGGCGAATTCATTGAGCAAAGGGAGGTGTGACGTGCTTTAGGACCTAACAGGAGCCTCAAGCATGTCCACCTACAACCGCGCGCTCGATCGCGACGAGCGCGGCCGTCTGAAGCGTCATTACCGCCGACCAGCGTGGCCCTGGTCAACACCCGGCTGGTGGGTGCGAGAGACCATGAACCAACCACGCCGCCGTACCCATCGCCACCTGTGCCATCAGGTCACGCTCGGCGATGATCCCGAGGCGATGGTCTGGCCCCTCGGTAACCACAAACCGTACGTCTATTACTGGTAGAGCCACCGAGCGCTAACCGGCGTGTCGTCGGTAATTGATGACATATCGGTTACGTCCGTTGACGAACCTCATGACCAACAGGAGGCTCGCGTGGCCACCGCGACGCTTCGCCAATCCGGCCGATCTCTGTTGATGACCATCCCGGGGCATTCGCCGACCAACGCGGACTCCTAGCGGGTGCGCGCGTCGGCATCGCGATCAGCAGCGACGAACTTTGTGTACGGCCGGCAAGGGAAGTCCGTTTCACGCTGGAACGATGGAGGAGGTACTGCGTAATACCCCGACGACTGCCAGGGTGCCGAGCTGGGATGCCCTCGCCGGTACTAGTCCTTGAGCTGCTGCAGTGCCCGAGGGATCGCGCAGGTGGGTGCCGCGCTTCATTGGTTGCACATGTGCAATCCATCGATCAGCGCATTAGCTGCTACGGCCCTATCCGTCGTCCTTTGCCAAGTGATGCAGAAGCGCGAGCACGAGCCGCTGCGGAGCAACACGACATCCGTCGTAGCCTTCCAGCGCCTTCATGAAACACATCGCGTTCATCAGGCGGAAGGCAATTTCCGTCTCGAAAAGGCGCGCCTCTCAGCGCTCAAGGTCCAGCATCACATATCGGTGACCACTGCGATCGCGCGCTTCGACTAAGCCATCAAGTCCTTCCGACAAGAACCGCTCTTGAGACGATACTGCAGCGCTTCGCGCATCGACGAACCTCACGTTCAGAATTGATAGTTACCAAAATCGTGCTATTCTTTGGTTGCCAAATTCAATAACTATCGCCATGCAAGTCCTTGGGCTCGTACGTCTAAACGCATTCGCTAGCCAGCACGCGAAGTGTCGATTGCCGTTCGCCGCTTGGCGGCTTGAGGTTGAAGAGGCGCAATGGGCCGGGGCCATGCAGGTTCAGTCTCGCTACAAAGCGGCAGAGATCACTGGTGAGAATACGGTGAACTTCGCCTTTCTCGAGAACTGCTACTGGTTGGGGACACGGATCGTCTACGAGAAAGGCTTGCTAGTGGTTGAGCGAGCGTGGCGCGCCACCGCCGTCGCAAACACTCGTTCGCGACTCAACTAACCTGGCAATCTCAGATATGAGCAACTCGATCAAAGTCATTCGAACGCCAGCCGATTATGACGCGGCCATGGCGCGCATCTCAGGTCTCCTGGATAACCTGCCAGCGTCCGGCTCGTCAGAGGATGAAGAGCTGGAGGTATTGCGTGTACTGGTGTCGTCCTACGAAGCAAAGCGTGACGAGCGAATACCTGTCTCCGCTATCGAGGCAATCCGCTTCCGTATGGATCAGCAAAAGCTGCGATCGAAGGATTTGGCCCCTTACATCGGTTCGGTCCCGCGGGTCTCGGAGGTGCTTTCTGGGAAACGTCCGCTGACGGTTACGATGATGCGATGCCTCACTAAAGGTCTCGGGATTCCTGCAAGCGCGCTTTTGAACGAATCCGAAGCCGAGCTTGGCGAAGACGACATTCAGTACGACTACAAGAAGTTTCCGGTGGCTGAGATGTCGAGCCGCGGGTATTTCCCGAACGTGTCAATGGGTAGTCTCCGCGCCAACCCGCAGAAGTACGTTGAGCCGTTTCTGCGCGAAGGATCCATGAAGCTCTCCGGCGCTCTTCTGCGAGCACCCATGCAGCAAAGCGGTTCGCGCTCCATGGACGAGTATGCGCTGATGATCTGGCTTGTTCGCGTCCTCTCGAAGGCAAGCCGTGTCACGCCACCAACGAAGTACAAGCAGGGTTCGATCACGGTCGAGTGGATGCGCGAACTCGCGAAACTATCCCGTTTCAAGAAGGGACCCTGTTTGGCGCAGGAGTTCCTTCTCAGCCACGGTATCCGTCTCGTGTTTGAGAGGCATTTCCCGAAAACCTACCTCGACGGCGCCGCTATGCTGGACGGCAGCGAACCCATCGTGGCACTGACACTTCGTCACGACCGCCTCGACAACTTCTGGTTCGCCTTGCTGCACGAGATCGTACATGTGCAAAAGCATCTGAAGAGCGGTCAGGTCTTCATCGCGGACAACCTAGACGATAAGGCCCGTTCCGGGAAAACCGAAGAGGACGAGGCCGATACCGGTGCGCGCGACGCCTTGATCCCAAGGAAATTATGGGATCAGGCAAGTGTCCGGACGACTTTCGCACTCGAAGACGCGATCAATCTCGCTCAGGAGGCAGGGGTTAACCCGGCAATCGTCGCCGGCCGCATCCGTCACGAAACCGGCGACTGGCGGCTTCTGGCCAGTTTGATTCGAGACGGAGGACAGGTAACACCACTGTTCGCCGATCAGTTGAACTGACTTTTCTCAAACCAACCAAGGAGATAGACATGAAGCGCCAATAAAAAAGCGGTCGAATACCGAAGTACTCGACCGCCGTGGACATCCAATGAAGGAATGCCCGGGTTAGCACCTGCAATTCTTCGTTGGATTTCCGCAGCTGTCAACAAGCCGATGACCGGTTTCGGTCGTCGTGAACCTTGCTGTCAAAAGGAAATACCAATGCTCAACGTCTTCATTTCAAATCAGTCTCTCTCCTTCAACCCCTACCAGCTCGACCCCGGACATATGAACGGTGCCGGGATCGCAGCCCTCCTCGGCTACAGGCCGGCGGACTATCCGGTCGTCATGGCTGTGCTTGCCAACGGTGAGCTCGAAACTATCCGAGCCGACGAATCCTTCACCGTTGTCGCCGGTCAGGACCACTTCGTAGTAGTCGCCAGCGACCGGCTCTACCGGATTTCCGTCGACGGTGTGTTTTCGGAGTGGGGCTGTCGGGTGATCTCCGGCGCGCAGGTGCGCAAGATAGGTCAGATCGGCCCTGCGAAGAAGCTCTACCACGAACGCGTCGATCGTCCCGACCGCGAGCTCGGGCACACGGACCTTGTTGATCTCGACGAGGCTGGGGTTGAGACCTTCCGCTCGCGCGCTGTTGACTGGAAGCTGGATGTGCAAGGGGTGACCATCAGCTCTGCAACGAGCTCGATCGTGGTGAAGGATGCGCTTGTCGAGGCAGGGTTCGACCCGGCCGAGCGCTGGCAGATCTTCCTGGTCGTAAAGGGCAAGCCCAAGGAAAAGGTAACGCTTGAAACAGTCATCGATCTTTCTGCGCCAGGTATCGAGCGTCTGCGGCTTTCACCGGACGAGGTGCAGAACGCCGACGGGCCCCTGACACCGAGACGGGAGTTCACGCTCTCGGCGGCGGATGAAGGGCGCCTCAACCGGCTTGGCTTGCGATGGGAGACCATCGTCGAGCAGCAGCGCCGCTTTGTACTCGTTTATGAATATCCGCTGCCCGAAGGCTACACATCCTCGTCCTTTCTCTTGGCGATGGAGCTCCAGCCGACGTTTCCCCAAAGCCCGATGTACGGGTTTTTCACCCACCCTCGACTTGCGCTCTGCAGCGGTCGCGAGATCCCGAACGTCTCTCAGTCCGCATCCATCCTCGGTCAGTCTGTGGCCGGGTGGTCCAGAAGCCGCACGTCACCGCCTTGGGATCCGGCGACTGACAGCGTTCGCACCCATCTGTTAACCGTCAATGCCTGCCTTGAAAAGGAGGTGGAGCAATGATCGGCTCCACGCTGTCCCTTTGCGGTGCGCTGCACTCCAAGTTGTACGCGCACCTGTTTCCGGGCGACGGGCTCGAGGCTGCGGCAATCCTACTGTGTTCCAAAGTGCCGGGCCCTCGGGCCCGGCTGCTGGCCAAAGAGGTTGTGCTGATTCCGCATCAAGCTTGTGTCCGTCGCGAGCGGGAGGGTCTCAGCTGGCCTGGCGATTATCTCGAGCAGGCGATTGATCAGGGGGAGCCACAACGACTCGCCCTCGTTCTCGTGCATTCGCATCCTGGCGGTAGACTCCGCTTCTCGGATGTTGATGACGACAGTGATAGCCGAGTAATCCCCTGCGTGCATGCCGCCTATTCAGCGTCGCACGGCAGCGCAATCATGGTTTCTGACGGGTCGATGATTGCAAGGCTTTATTCGGCCAACATGGGACACGTCGATGTCGATCTCGTCTCGGTCATCGGGGACGACATTCGGCTCTTCTGGAAATCGTGGGAGGGGTGCACTAAAGCGAAGCAGTGCCCCATCGCATTCCATCCGGACATGACCTTGGAGCTCGGTCAGCTGAGCTGCGTGGTCATCGGCGTATCAGGGATCGGTTCGATAGTCGCCGAGCAGGTCACACGTTTGGGATTCGGTGAGGTAAGGCTGATCGATTTCGACGTGATCGAGAAGAAGAATCTCAACCGTATCCTCAATTCCCACCTCGCACATGCAGAGAAACAAACCCCTAAGGTAGAGGCCTTCAGCGAAGCCATCAAAGCGTGCAGAGGCGATGGTGTGGCTCACCCGCTCGCCGTGTCTATCTCGACGCGTGAAGCCGTCTTGTCAGCCAGCCAGGCGGACGTGGTTTTCTGCTGCGTCGACACCCTAGAAGGCCGTCAGATCGCGGACCTTATGTGCTCAGCCTTTCTGCTGCCGCTCTTTGATGGCGGAGTGGCCATTCCAACGAGGAAGACGCTCGACGACCAGCGGGCTATTGCTGACGTCTGCGGACGGGTTGACTACGTCCAGCCAGGTGCTTCCACGCTCGCGCAGCGCGGCGTTTACGACAGCGAAAGGCTACGGCAGGAGCAGCTGCGACGGGTCGATCCTGAGTCGTTCCGACATGAGGTCAATATCGGCTACATCAAGGGCGTTCAGGTGGAAGCGCCGAGCGTGATCACGCTCAATATGCGCGCCGCATCGGCCATGGTGAACGAGTTCATTGCCCGTTGTTACCCATTTAGACTTGAACCGAATCGCAGATACGCGAGAACCAACTTCAGCCTGGCGGCGTGCGACGAAGACTATTTTTCGGAAGCCTCCTTCGAAGCAAGTCCTTCTCTAGTGTTGGCGCGCGGTGACGAAGAGCCGTTGTTGGGCATCCAGGCGTTTGGGCCAGCAGGATGATTCAGGGCTTCAAAAGATGGTGGCGCACCACCAAGGAAGCCTCGCTCCCCGCGAGGCACTTGGTGGTCGTTAAAGGCGACACCTTGCCTGACCCACTACCGCAACGTGACCTGGTCCTGCTGAAAGATGATGTCGAAGACTGGAGCGCAGCCTTCCGGTGCCCGTGTGGCTGCGGGCAGGCTATCGAATTGATGCTCCTCAAGCAGGCTAAGCCGAGGTGGGAACTGACGGTCGATCGACGGGGGCGACCTTCGCTCTACCCTTCAGTGCTTCGAACCACCGGTTGTCGGTCTCATTTTTGGATCTTGTCGGGTCGAGTTAAATGGAACGAATAATGTATTCCTTGAACCACCGGGACAGAACTGATCGCATGCCATCAGTGATAAACCCGCGCCCCCTCACCAAACCCAGCCGTATAAAGGTGCGTGAATACGGCCCCTGCCCTTAGATCGATCTCATCGGCGTCGTATGCGCCGGCCGGCAGGTTGGCGAAGAGGTGCTTGATGATTTCCGCCTTGACCTGCGCCTGGGCTGTCGCCTTTTCACGCCAGCGGTCGATCTGCAGCTTCCCTAAGGTCAGTTTGTCGAGCATCTCGCGGGCGACCTTCTTGATGGCTTCGCGATCGCCCTTGGTCAGCGAGTCCTTCTGCAGCAGGTCGAAGACGGCGAGCTGCTCCTCGTTGTCGAGGCCCTCGCGCACATAGCGCTTTTCTTCGTCGTTCAGCGAGTTGTTGAAGGCATTGAGCTGATCGAAAACCTTCTGGATCTCGGCGTTGTCCTTGTCCTTGTTGTAGGCCTGGATGATCTCCTGGTACTTCGCATAGAGATCGACGCGCGTGGGATTGCGCGCCAGCATCATCGCTAGGCGTTCCTCGATCTTCTCCTTCAGGTTCAGGGTGACGACGTTCTTGTATGGCGTCCGCTCGAACTCGGCGCGCAGCCGGTCGAAGTCGATGTTGGAAAGGTTGTACTTCCTGGTCGGCTCTTTGATACCCAGCTTGCCGCCAGCCTCATCGGTGGCCAGTGTCGTATCCACGACCTCATAAAGCGACTGCAGTAGCTCGCTGATATCCGGCGATACACGGGCTTCCTGAAGCTTGTTGCAGATCGCCGACACGGCGCTTTCCTCGCCGTCGTAATCGAACAGGCCGGGATGCGGAAACAAGGCGCGGTGCCGGGCTTGCACGTCCTCAACGATCACCTGGAACGTCTTGCGGCGCTCATCACTTTCGCTAAGCAGGTTCACCGCTGTCAGGATCAGCTCCTGCTTTTCGAAACCACCTGCCTCGACAACGGCCCGCACTTCAAAGCCCAGGTCACCGAGGAAGTCGATCGCCTGGTTCAGGCTGTCAGCAAATTCGGCCAGTGCCTCGGTATCGTCGCGGACGCTGTCCTGCTCTCCTTCGCCTTTGCCCGTGCCGGCTCGATCGCCCTGCGCGAATGTCGCCAGTGCGCGGCGTAGGCTCTTGAGCATGCCGTTGTAGTCGATGATCAGGCCGTGCTTCTTGCCACCGCCAACACGATTCACGCGGGCAATGGCCTGCATCAATGTATGGCCCTGCATCGGCTTGTCGAGATACAGCGTAGCGAGGCACTTCACGTCGAAGCCGGTGAGCCACATCGCGCAGACGATGGCGATCCGGAAAGGATGCTCGGACTTCTTGAAGTCCTTCTCCAGATCACGTTTCACCATTTTCGTTCGGTGCGGTGCGATGTCTAGAGGCTCGTCGCGGAAGTTCTTCCACTTGGCGAACTCCTTGATCTCGCCCTGCTCCTGGGAGACGACGACGCAGATCTCGGTTTCCTTCATCCAGTCGACCTGCGCCCGGCGTTGCAGCAGTGTCGCTGGTGGTGCCTTGCCCTTGGTGGCGAAGATCGCCTCCTCGTGGGCCACTGAAGCTTCCAGTTCGACGGCACGCTCCTGCCACTTTGCCGCGATCAGGTCGTGCATCTTCACGCAGGTGATCTTGTCGAGGCAGACCATCATGGCCTTGCCGCCGCCGACCTGAACCACGCCTCGCCGCTGATGGAAATGCGTGACGAAGTCCTGCGCGACCTTTTCCAGTCGTGTCGGCGAGGTTAGCACCACGTAGTCGCGCTCCATCGTGCGATAGAGCTTTTCTTCTTTTTCGTCGGTCCAGGGATCATCAAGCGTCGCCGCAAGGCGAGCAGCCTCGACGTGCTCGGCGACACGCGTGCTGACGGTCGGGTCGATGATCTTGAGTTTCTCGCCGCGGTTCTCGTAAAACAGCGGCAGCGTCGCGCCATCGATCACGGCGCGCTGGAAGTCATAGATCGACACATAGCCGCCGAACACGTCGCGGGTCAGCTGCTTTTCGCCACTGTCGATCAGCGGCGTGCCGGTAAAGCCCAGGAACTTCGCGTGCGGCAGACCCTTGCGCATGTTGAGCGCGAACCTGCCGTACTGCGTGCGGTGGGCCTCGTCAGAGATGACGATGATGTCGTCACGCTCCGAGTAGGGCTCGGTCACGCGCTCGCGGTACTTCTGGATCAGGCCGAACACATAGCGGCGGTTCTCGTCGCGCAGCATCTTGCGCAACGCGTCCCCGTTCTTCGCCTGATCGGTCTTGGCGTTGGCCCGGCCAGAGTTGGTGTAGGTCGACGCGATCTGTTCATCAAGCTCGACCCGATCGGTGATCACGACGAACGTGTAGCTGGCCGAGATCTTCCGGTGAATCTTCTCGGTCAGGAACACCATCGAGTAGGACTTGCCCGAGCCCTGCGTATGCCAGAACACGCCGAGCTGGCCGGCGGCCACTTCGGCCTGAACCTGGGAATCTTCGGAAGTCAGCCGCTCGATCACCCGGTTGACACCAAGGTACTGATGATTGCGGGCGACGATCTTCTGCGTGCTGCCGTCCGTGGTGTCGAACAGCATGAAGTTTTCGACGATGTCGTTGAGGCGCTGCTTGTCCAGCATGCCGGTCAGCAGGATCGGCAGCAGCGGCTTGTCCTTCGGCGGTTCCGCATCATCCTCGTCCAGCCGCTTCCAGCGGTAAAAGTGTTCCTTTGTCGACGTGATCGAGCCGTACTGTGCATCGTGGCCATTCGAGATGATGACCAGTGCGTTCCAGTTGAACAGCTGTGGGATCGTGTCCAGGTAATCGCT
Organism: Nevskia sp.; assembly: GCA_021732745.1. Taxonomy (GTDB): domain Bacteria; phylum Pseudomonadota; class Gammaproteobacteria; order Nevskiales; family Nevskiaceae; genus Nevskia. Next base: position 60,331 of record JAKFUK010000006.1, read on the forward strand.
GAAGTTGTCCTTGAAGGCGTTATCGACATGCACTTCGAAGCGCTTCAGCTCGATGAATACCAGTGGCAGGCCGTTGACGAAGCCCATGATGTCCGGGCGGCGCAGGTAGTGAAGCGAGCGCACCCACAGTTCGCGCACCGCCAAGTAGCGGTTGCGCTCGGGCTGGTCGAAGTCGATCAGCTTCAGCCGCTTCTCGACCAGTCGGCCAGCGTCCCTGCCCGACGTGGCGCGGTACTTCACCGGCACGCCATCGCGCAGCAGGCGGTACTTCTCCTGGTTCATCTGCACCAGGGTCTTGGTGATGTCTTCCTGAGCCACCTGCGCCAGGGCCTCGGCGTAGGCCTCGGCAGGCAGGCCGGGATTCAGGCGCTTCAGTGCCGCCAGCACTTCCCGGGTCAGGACGACCTCGCGGTCAGATGACCTGCCGAGCAGGCTGTCCGGGCCGAACCCTTCCTTGTCCTGCGCGAACATGGACTCCCAGCCGAGCTTCTGCTCGAGCAGCCTGGCAGTTGGTTCCTGGATCAGCAGGTCTTCGGAGTAATCCTTTTTGGCCATCTGCTCAACCCAAAGTCGGCGACGAACGCAAAAGGCGGTTCATAGGGAAGCCTATTTTTTTCAGATAGTTATAGGGCCATTGGCCCGCGTATGAACGCTTCGTATGAACAAAGTCGGCCTGATTCCAGCCAAAACGGTTCATAGATTCGCCACGGCGAAGTATCGGGTCCACCGGCGAACACCCTCGGAGCGCAGGTGCTGATCCGCGATCAGGTTGCCCAGCATCGTCTGCAGGCGTCGGCGCGGAATTTCCACGCCGATACGGTCGTGAATCTCCCTGAGGCCAGAGCCCGGATACCGCTGCACGTCCTCCAGCACCAGCGCCCGCAGGCGGTGATCCTCGATGCGCTTCAGCGTGGTCACTGCCGGGAACGCCAGCGTGCGCAGAAGCTCCGGCTTCACGAAATAGCGCGTGGCCTGCGTGCGGCCGCTCTGGCCGACCAGGCCCCATTCGCAGAGACGATCCAGCCAGAGGCGCAGGTCATCGGCACTGGCCAGCTCCAGCTTGCCGGCCAGCTCCTTGGCGGTCAGTGCCTCATGCCGCGCCAGCAAACCCAGCGTGATGCGCTCGCGCTGCTTGAGCTCGTAGGTTTCACCGGCCTTGGTGATGAAGGCCAGCACCTGCCTGTCAGGCGCGGTGCGAGCTAGCGTCACCCGCACCCAGTCCGGCCCTTCGGCGACGATTGGCGCCGGCCGACCCTGAGACAGCAGCACGTCATAGATCGCATCGAAGCCGCTGCCCTCGCGCTCCATCAGCTTCAAGTCGTGGCAGAGCCGCGCCAGGTGCTCGTTGCGGCGCACCGAGGCATGCAGCACGTTGTCCGGCGTCACGCCCAGCGGCAGCGGGCCGGGGTTGGTGATCTCCAACCGATCCGGGCTCAGCATCAGGTAGATGTCGCCGCGCTGGGTGTATGGGCGATGCACCAGGGCATTGATCAGCAGCTCGCGGATCACCCGCTCATCGAAGGCGGCCACCTGAGTCCGGAACAAGCCTTCCGCCACTTCGTAGAACTCGCGGAAATCCGGCACATCGCGCCACACCGCGTCGATCAGCTCCATCGGCGATAGCGTGTAGTCGTCCCAGGTCAGCTTGTTGACCTTGTTCTCCTGCGCATCGCGCTTGATGAACTGGATCACCGGCGCAGTGCCAAGACGTGCCCGGTCCATCTGGCGGCCGATGCACAGCACGCCCAGATTGGTCAGTCGGTCGCCCTGCGCCAGCAGGTAATGATCGAGCAGCTCGTCATCACTCTTCTCCTTCACGGAAGGCTTGACGCGATCCGAGCCACGGATACCAGCAACCAGCGCCCCGCGTTTGCTAGGGTCAGCCTGCGAGCGCGTCACACCCAGCGCGGTCAGCGTTTCCCACGGCAGCGCCGAACGCTCCGAGGCCAGACGCATTACCTCGTCACCGACCACCGGCTTGCTGGTGTCTCCGATGCGCAAGAAGTAGCGGCCATCGGCGGTTGATGCCACCGAGGCCGAGCGCTCGACCACCAGCTCGATGAATTCGCCGCCGTTCTCGCCCGTGCGCAGTTCGGGGCGGACTGATACGTTCACCGTCAGTTCGCCGGTGCGACGGCGCAGCGTGTCGGGCAGCTCGGCCTGGATGCGCTGCGCAGGCGGCGGCAGCGCCTCGCCATCTTCGATGCCGATCAGCAGCCGGCCGCCAAGTGCATTGGCGAAGGCCACGCAGTCCTTGGCCAGCTCCGGCCAATCTGCCGTCCTGCCGGTGACGGCACGCAGGGATTTGCGATCGAGATGCTGGCCTTCAAGGCTCATGCGGCGATCTCGTCGGGCAGGCGGATGCCGGAGACGTCGAACTGGCCGGACATCAGTTTGGGGAGCAGGAGATCGCGGGCTTCCGCGAGCTTCTGGTTCTGGCGGCAAAGCTGCTCGATCAACGGAAACGAGGCGGCGACCGCGGCCTCGAACTGATCGAGCACCGTCTGTAATGGGCGCAGTGTGATGAACTTGTCGAAGCACTCGGTGCTCACGCGCTGGCGTCCATCCGCGCCCGACATGCTGCGAATCGCGTGCTCCCGGAAGCCGTCTTCGCGCGCTGTGCAATAGACCCACCACGGGTTCACATGCTTGCTGCGAAACACGATGAATTCCGTCGAACCACTGGCCACCGCATGCTCGTCTTCCAGAAACTGGATGTAGCCCGTCTTGCCATTCTCCAGGCACGGCGTAATGCGCGCGAAGAGCGTGTCGCCGTTGCGAAATTTCGCACCGCCGCCAATAAGTCGCGCTGATCGCGGTCCGATCACCATTGAGGTTTCGGACAGGGATGACATGTCTACGAACGGCCGTTCGATGTCCTTCGAGAATGCCGTGCGTGGGTTGATCTGTACAAGCTCGGCAAAAGTGCTTCGCTGCCATCCAGCCGGGATTCCGTCGCTGCGCAGAACCGACTCGTGGCCCGGGAAGCGTAGGTGCACGAACCACTCGCGATACACGCGGCGGGCGGCTTCTTCGAGCAAGGCGATGCGGCGTTGGTTGGTGGCGATCAGGTCGTCGTAGTTGGCGAGGGCTGCGGCCACTTGCCGTTGAATTTCAACATCGGGAGCGAGCACGCTCATCTGATGGAGAGTATTTCGATTTACCCCCGGAACAGCGCCCGCAGAATTCTGGGTCCCAAGCTCCAAGGTCATGAGCAGGTATGCAATGAACCTGGGATGGGCGCCTTTGAAGTCTTCGACGTATAGAGCCGTGTTCAGAGGCCAGTAGTCGGCCTCCACGTAATGAACTTCGCCAAGGGTTCCGTATCGGCCCGTCACGACGCCCGGCCCAGCTACTTTCGCTACGTTGTGATAACCGGTGATGCCTGATGACGAGACAATCGGCACCTCACCTTCCACTCGCGCACTTGTCGGAAGGTCGTGACCACGTTTTAGACGAATTACTTCGCCCAGCGGTTTGCGCGCCCAACTCATCCGAGCAATTCCTCAATGTTGCGTGCAATCGTCAGGGCCTGCGCAGCCGCCTTTTCGTTCAGCTCGCCCAGTTCGTCGTGAATCCCGCGCAGCTTCTCAGCGAAGTCGTCTTCATCCTCGGATGCAGCTTGCGACACGCCCACATAGCGACCGGGCGTCAGCGAGTAGTCGGCGGCGACGATGTCCTCGGCCGTGACGAGCTTGCAAAGCCCCGGAACGTCAATGAACACCGCATCCGGAAACCGGCTGTACAGCCAGTGCACCTGATGGATGAAGTACGCCGCATGTTTCAAGGCATCGAGCACGGCATCACGAACCGTCGGTGACTCGTTCTTCTTCGTATCGGCGGCCAGCAGGGCACGCTTGGCCTCGCGCGCCGCCTTGCCGTCGAAGGCATCGGACAGGCGCGCGCGCAATGATTTCTCGGCGGTGTCGAGCAGCTTGAGCCACTGCTTGTGCCGGGCCTCCAGCAGCTTGCCGGCCGCCTTGAGCTTGGGGGCCAGCGCATCCAGCGTGGCTTGCAGCTTGACCTGCCCGGCGTGGCTGGCGAGATCCGCGTTCGCAATGCCCTCACGTGCCGACGCGACGTCGGCCAGCAGCGCTGTGGCAGCGTCGCTGACCTGCGCATCCACACGCGCAGCATCCAGCTCGGCCTTGAAGGCATCGAGCACGGCCTGCGTGAGCCGGGCTTCCTCGGGCTGGTCCGCGTTCAGCTCATCCAGCGTTGCGCCATCGGCGAAGGCCTGGAGTTGCGCCGCGAGCTGTTCGACGACCGCGGTATCGGCGGCGATCCGTTCGGGCAGCAAGGCGAGCCAGTCATCCACCCGCCGCTGGTAGCGGCCCACCAGCGCCACGAACTTGTGCTGTTCCCCGCGATACAGCCAGGCGATGGCGGTGAGGTTGGCGAGCTGCTCCTCGGTGAAGACATGCGAGCGTGCCGAGACCACGTGGTAGACGTTGCGCGCGTCGATCATCAGCACGCGGTCGCGGCGAGCTGCGGGCTTGCCCTTGTCGAAGAACCACAAGGTGCAGGGCAGGCTGCGCGTGTAGAAGAACTTGTTGCCGATGGCCATCATCACATCGACATGGCCGGTGCTGACCAGCTGCTCGCGGATCTCGCGGTCCTTGTTGCCGGCGTCGGACGCGCTCGACGCCATGACGAAGCCGGCACGGCCGCTGTCGTTGAGGTAGGCGTAGAAATACTGAATCCACAGGCTGTTGGCGTTGGAGATGGCGCCGGTCTTGCCGTTGAGGCCCGGCAGGCCGAACGGCAGTCGCCCGGCCGGATCAACCTGCGTGGCGACCTTCTTGGTTTCCACGCTGTCGACGTTGAATGGCGGATTGGCCATCACGAAGTCGCACTGGCCGATCAGGTGCTCGGCCTGGTCGTAGAAGGTGTTGCCCTGCCGGATGTTCGAGGCATCCAGCCCGTGCACCACCAGGTTCATGCGCGCGAGCTTGGTGTTGGTGTCCGACTTTTCCTGGCCATGGAAGGTGACGGCGTCGTTGACGACGGCCTGCTGCACGTCTTCGATGAAGTGGCCGGTCTGCACGAACATGCCGGCCGATCCGCAGGCGGGATCAAACACCAGCCCGTGTGAGGGTTCGATGATGTTGACGATCATGCGCACCAGCGAGGGCGGCGTGAAGAATTCGCCGCCTTCCTGCGCGCCGCTCATGGCGAACTTGTTGAGGAAGTATTCGTAGATGCGGCCGAACACGTCGCCGGTCGCCGCCTTGATGGCAGGGCGGTCGAAGATCTTTACCAGATCGGCCAGCAGGTCAGGCTCGAAGGTCGAGTAGCCGCGCGGCAACGCGCCCTTCAGGACCTCGTACTCGGCCTCGATGACGTCCATGGCTTCGTCGATGACGGTGCCGACATCCGCGCCCTTTGGCAGATTGGCGATGCGATCGAAGCGCGCCGCCGCTGGCAGGTAGATCGCCGCCTTGCCCTGGAAACCGAGCTTGATCAGCGTCTCGCGCCGCGCGTCCGGCACCTGCTTGGGGATGTCGGCCTCGATGTCCGGCAGGTAGGCCTTGAAGCGGTTGTCGGCGTGACGCAGGAAGATCAGGCCCAGCACCGGCATCGAGTATTCGGCGGCCGTGAGCTTGGAGTTGGCACGCAGCTGGTCGGCGGCGTCCCAGAGTTCGTTTTCGAGTTGCTGGATGTTCATCGGATACGCAGTTGGTCAGGCTTGGCCCGTCGGTTCTTCGGTAGCGCCGCCGGCCACGACCCAGGCGTCGACTTCGGAGAGCTTGAACTTCCACAGGCGTCCGATGCGGTGGGCCGGGAGGCTCCGGCGCTCACGCCAGCGGTACACCGTGTCCTTGGCCACCCCAAGATGTTGGGCGACCTTGTCTACGGAAACCCAGGGTTCGGTGGTCATGGCGTGCATTCCAAACGGGACGGCAGGAGTCGTTTCAAGTCGTCTGGAGTCTACCAGTGGTGATGATGTCCTCCCGCTTTTCGTCAACGAGGCCAGCCAGACCGGCCGATCGGCTCGTCCGCCGGCCGCAAAGTTATTGCCCCACAATAATTTCCAATAATCGCTTGGCGCCTTCGAGGCGAAAACACCTTTCGGCACCTTGCTCGACTGGCTAGAGGCTGACGAGCAAGGTCGTCATCACCTGGGGCGGCAAGGCCATCGCCAGCCTGGTCCGTTCCCCCACCGAGACGCTCCCCAGCAACCAAGCGGCCGGGGCAGCTGCTCGGATTCGTGCGCGTGCACAGGCTGTATCCGCTGAACCCATGACCTGGCCCGATTGGAAGGCGCTTCGCGGTGAGGGTCACGAATCACCCCTTCCAAGCGACCGGCATCACCGAGGACCTGAAGGCCGGCAGGGCCACCACAGTCGTCCCGGCAAATGGCGAGCCCCGAATCAGCCAATACGACCGGTCTCTATGACCGGCGACCGGATGTGACCGCGCTCGATGAGATCGAGCGAATCAGGATCTAGGTTGCGGTCCGGCGCTTAAGATTTTCGAGCCGAATCATGGTCAGGGAAAACTTCGTACTTCACCCCGAGGCGCTTGCCGATGGATCGCGCGCTGCGGACCGCCATGTCTACAAACTCGCGTCTGTCGTGGCCCCTTTCATTGATCAGCGCCGCGGTCATCCCGCGGACTTCGGCAAGCGTCAGCGCGAGTTCAGCCGACCAGACAGGACTGTTTTGAAGTTGCTGCTGCAGCCCCTCGATCGATTCGATCAAGTCTCCTTGCTGCTGCTGAGTTCGGGCGAAATCATCCTGTAGACCTGCCATGGAGACGTGAAGCTCATCGATGATGCGCCTCGCAACCTCGTCCAAAATCTGCCGGGCAGTAGTGTCGAAATACCGCATGATCGGTCGCAGCAACCTCGTCCAATCCGCTCGCTGGTCGTTCCAGCTGTAGCGCGTGCTGACCTCTTTGGCGCCTCGCTCCAGAAGGAATCGGATGGCCTCGGATCGACCTTTTCCGCTGGCGGCGCAGTAGCCGTCGATCGACTTGAGCAGCTTCTTGGGGACCCTGATCGTGATTCGGTCGTCCATTTCAGCTCCTTGATTGACTGGGTTGTGGAAGGCAGGCAGGGCGGCAAAAAATAATCAATAAAAATATAGGCTTACTATTTTTGTAGCGCGATTGTGGTCTCCATGTCCGACGCTTGTCCGACGGGAAATAGACGTTCTTAATTAGCAAAAACATTGACTTGCACGCTTGTTGTTGCACCACCCCATTGGTGAGATCAGGTGTGACCAGATAAAGGGGCCCGCGGCGCGGGAGATCGGGCCTGGCTTCTGGGATGTTGGCCGCGTGACCGGCGGGGTTTTCGTCGGGGGCCAGGGGGGCTTTGTTCGGCGCAATGGCAGAGCGAATCCGGAGGCATCCGCTGCCCTGGAACCGGTGTTCAACCGTGGCCGGCTGGTTGATGGCATCGGAGGAATCAGGTGGGTTCATGGGCCAGCCGTCCCCAATTCGTCCGGGGCAGATGCCGGCCAGCCAGCGGTGAACCCACCGGAAGATTTCGGTGCAACGATGAGGAACGTCTGGGTGGCCTGGCAGTGCCAAGGCAGCATCATTCAGGGTGAGCCTCGGTGGGATTGAAACCAACAATGCTGTGGCCTGATGAGGGGATCCGAGCCAACTGACCCGCGCCGACGTATCCGGTTCAATCTGGTGAACTGTCGGGCGAAGTGCGCGCGCAGATGGCGGACGAATAGCTGCGACCGAGAGGCCTGCTTTGTCGGCGGGTTGCTCGATCCGACCTATGTCGGTATGGCTATCGACGCCGATCTTCGAGAGCCATGCGTCTGCACCCATCGGCTCGTTCCCGACGGATTCCGAGCGGCAAGGTCCAAGCACTGGACGGGGGCGCAGGACGGAAACTTTCGTCGGGTTTTCGCCGACGCGAACGGGTGTCGTCCACGGTGCCGTGGCAATCGTGATCGGGTCGCAGATCCAGCTAGCCGGCCGCGGTAATGCCCGCAGGATTGCGGCGATCTTGCCCGCCAATAGGTCGTCGCACGGCCCGCCGAGCGCCGGCTCAGTCGAGCCTCGGCGGCGGCGCCAGCGTGCCCCGCGTGCGGCGAGTTCATACGTGGGGCTCCCCTGTTCGCCGCCGCTTAGCAGGGCCGAAATCTTGGAGGCAGCGGCGGGTGCGCACGGAGGGATCAGGGCGCTCTGCGGCCGGCTTATCCACGGCCGCAGGGCCGCGTGATCGAGTCCGGAGGCGGTGGGTAAGGCGGTCGCTGCTTGGCTCGGCAGCAGTGCCGCGCGCCCGCTGAACAGCCCCCGCAATTTGTTGCTGTTGCTATCCGATCCTGCGGGGGGCTCTGCTGGCGTCGGCATGCCGAAGGTGCTGCCGGTAGCCGCCGCCGATATCACCAATCCGTAATGCCAGATCGGTGAGTTCTCGGTGACCGAGTGCGCATCGGGCGACGTTGCATTCAACCGCCCGTTCCATCGTTGTCCGGACGCGGATTGCACGGGGTTCGCCTATTGTCCGCGTTCGAGGAACTGGTTGATGAGCATGGTGATCAGCGCAGATCGGCTCATGTATCGCCGACCTGCCTGGACATCGAGCCTCGCGAGCACGGCGTCTGGCAGCACGACCGACACCTGGCTGCGGTCGATCCCGCGCTTCGCCTTCAGCCCAGGAGGAGAGAGGGCCACGGGTACGACAGCCGCCGCATCGGGGGCCGCGGCGATGAAGCCATCAACGCGTGGTGATCCGGGTTTCACCCGAGTGATGGTCATACCGGCGTCTCCCGCGAGAACATCATCAGCTGATCGCCGTAAATCACCGATCCATCGTTACATGTCACCGACGAATCACCGTTGGCCGCGTGGGGATCGGTGACATACAGGTGACGCAGCAACTGGGTGAGTTCCGCATCAGCCTTGGGGTCTCCTGGTTTCAGCTCCGAAACGCAGAGACCGGCCCCAGCAGCGTTGGCGAACGCCTTGCGTCGGTGCAGCGGGGAGTCGAGATAGGCGAGCTCGGGATACTCGGAAACCGCTGCGGCAGCCTCGCGGTTGTCGCCGCCAGACGGGTCAGCGCAATTAAGGACGGCAAACGCCTGCAGGCCTTCGCGCACTGAACGAGCTTCCTGGATGAGCTGCGCGATATCCGCGAGCGCCCATACGTCGTAGGAGCGGGGCTGGAAGGGCACCAGCAGCACGTCTGTGACCACGAGTGCGGCCCGTAGCGCAGATGAGTCGCGTCCGCCGACATCAATCACTACCTCCTCGAACTTCGGCGCCTGCTGAAGGACCTGGCTGCGGAGCTGCCCACCATCTGAAAAGCTGGAGCAGGCGATCGAGGGCCTGCGGCTAGATTCACACCGTACAGCCACCGCGTTCGAGGCCGTGGCTTGGCGATCCCCATCGACTAGCCAGACGTCCCGGCCAGCAATTGCATGACGAATGGCAATGTTGAGCGCGATCGTCGTCTTGCCGACGCCGCCTTTGGTGTTGGCTACGGTCAGGATCACGATCAGAGCCTCGCTGGTACTGCACCGAGCATTCTTTGGCGCGCGCCGCTGTTTGCCGGCCTGGGACGCCAAGAAGCTGTGGTTATCCACAGGCCCCAATCGTTACCAAAGCTTTTCGTTAGAAAGTTAAAGACGCGCGCGCGTGTTACGGTTTTGCAGGCCATTGATTAACCTCGTGAAAAATACTCTTTCTGTCCGCGATACCCCGTCATGGATGTCCGCGATACCCCGAGAATTCGTCCGCGATACCCCGGAGTTGGCGTCCGCGATCCCCCGATTGAATCCACAGGTGGATGTGTTGGGAACGAGCGGCTCATCGGAGGCCCTCCTGAATCAAGAGGGCGCTGATGGCATCGGCAAGCCGCACTGGGTCATGTGGGCCGTTGATGCGCTCGCTTCTGAGGATTGGGTTGGCACCCTGGCCCCCGCTGGCCGCGCGCTTGTCTTGAAGCGGCCGAGGCTCGCGCGCATCCGACTGTCGCGTTGTTGATGGAACAACTGCTTCGCTGTTGGCCGATACGTCGACCATGGCTGATCGGGGTATCGCGGACGCCCCGATGGCCGGAACTGTGGTGAGGGCGGCAGCCGCGCAGATTTCGGCGCTCGCCGCGAGTTCGGTCTGGAAAGCAAACAGCGTTTCGCCGTCCTGAAATACCCAAAGATCGAGCAACCGAGTGGGGCGCTCGCCAATGATTCGCCTGAGGTCATGTTTGAACCGACGGTGATCGCGCGTCGATCCACACTTCTCCTGAAGGCGGGTCAGCTTGATCTTGAAGCGCACCTGGTCGCCTAGGTGCTTTCGGGCCAACTCGTACACGCGCCGCGCGATGCCGCTGGTGAGCAGGAAGTAGTCCGGGTCGATCGTGACGATGGTCTTGCTCTGGATGGAGCGCATGAACCATTCGCTGACGGTGATGTGGATGCAGGTCAGCCGCCCCTGCCGTGACTCGCGAAACTCGTATGCCGTCAAGACGCTGAAGTTCTGCTTCTCCACCATCATTCCGGTCGGCAGATTCGTCTTGAATCGTGTGCCGACGAGCCGATCAAGCGCGCATTCAAGTTCTCGGTAGTCCCGACCACCAGAACCGCGTCGGATGGCCTCAAGCAGGTCTGCTGCGGTGACAGCTAACGTGTTGCCGATGATCTGCCCCGCGTCCAAGGACTTCCTGATGAGGCTCGCGAGGTAGATCAGGATGTCCTTGTCCCAGATCGTTGCTGAACCGATCGTCGAGGGTAGGATCTCGATGCGCGTGCCGCTTCGCGGGTCTACGAAGCTCACGGGTTCCTTCTCCCCGCCTTTCCGAAGCGAAAAGAACGGGAAGGCCATCGAAGCCTGGTCGTCCTTGCTCGCAAACGCGCGAAGCTCGTCCTGACGGAACTCGCGCTGCCTCACGGGATTCAGATTCCGGTCGATTCGACGATCAGTTGGTCGATGAGGTCGCGTCGGAAGTAAATGCGCCGGCCAAGTTTTACGCGCGCCGACTTGAGCCGACCGGCAAATTCTGTGTGGCAATGAAGTGTTGCCCGCACGCCGCTGGGGGTTCGATGCAGCAGCGCCGCCAAGTTTTCGAGCGTTAGCAGAGTGGATGGGAGGGCTACATCACTCATGTCGTATCCTCGTGTATCGTGTGATTAATAGTGAATATCAGCGAAGCCAGCGGTGCTTCAAACAATGAAAGCGAAAGATTTTGCGTGTATGCACATTTTATTGCGTTGTATCATGCTTGGAGGCTTGCGTGCAACAGGTCGATCCGCATCGCGTTGAAACTGGACGCCGACTGGCGGATTTGCGAAGCCGGTTAGGCAAGACGCAGGTTGAGCTTGCCGAGGAGCTCGGGGTGTCCTATCGGAGCGTCCAAAGCTACGAGAGCGGCAAGCAGGACGTTCCCGCGGAGGTTCTGCGCGGATTGCGCGCCCGGTACGCGACAAGTAGCGACTGGCTGCTGTTTGGACCAGGGGTGGCTCCGGAAGCAGGGGACAGGCTCGGCGGCGCGACGGAAATGGCCCAGCGGACTTACGAAGTTTGGGAAACCTCGCTCAGCAAGGCGGCAATCCCAGTTCCCGTAGAAGCGAAAACACTGCTCTTCAACGTCTTCGTCGAGCTCGCCATCAGAGACGGCGAATTACCTCAAGGGCAGATGGAGCAATCGGCAAGGAAACTCATCCAGCGCGTTGAACCGAAGGATTAAGGATGCGACCGGAAGACGAAGTTCGAGTTGCACGTGCGGAACACGCGGCGATCGCGATCACCGGGGAGACCCGTGATTCGGTCGACCATATCCAGATTGTTGTGCGGATACTTGTGGGCTTGTCCTGCGCAGCGTGTGTGCTGAGCATTTGGGTGCTCTGGGACTATGCCCTGGCTGCCGAGAAGGGCTGGGCGCTTGCGATGCTGGTTGCCGGAGTCGTCGGACTGACGGGAACATCTATCGAACTAGCGCGTCAGCGGGGTCTCGAAAAGCGTCCCGGAGCCGGCTGACGCTGAAGTCGCCGTGGAGTGGATCGAGCGTGTTAGGCCAAGCCTCAAGGCATGGTGGTGGGCCTCTGGTGACACCGGGTCTGGGTATGATGATGAACCTGGCAGCAACCGCAGGTTAAGCCGCCGCTATCGTCCTGCGTCGCCGGAGCAATCACACGACGTATCCGCAGGCTTGGCTGATATGGGGTAACCAGCAAGACGTTCGGTCGCGCTTCTAGTACTATTTCGTAACTTTTTCGTACTCGGTGAATCGACGATGCGCAAGCCCGTCCGTATCAATCTCACCGTTACCGAGCAGGTCGAGCGATACCTCATCCAGCTCTCTGACCTCGGCATCCATGGATCAAAGCCAACCGAAGTAGCTAGCGCCCTGATATCCCGCGAGATTGAGCGGCTGGTTAAGGATGGTTTCCTGAAGCTCGACAAGCAGAAATCCAGCTGATGCGATTCACCGTTCCAACATTGGATGACGCACTACTTCGGTGCTACGAGGTCATCTTGTCGTCAGGCGCATCAATCGGGTCAACACGCGGCGCCAATCGTGAGGTTGTAGGTGCTCAGATCGAACTCACGAATCCGTTCGCACGGCTCAGCCTAAGCGAATCGAGGTCGACGCTCTATAGCTGCCTTGGTGAATTCCTGTGGTATCTGGCGCGAAGCGACGACATCGGCTTCATCAAGTATTACGCACCAAAATATGCCGAATTTGTTGACGTCATCGATGGGAAGGTGCCGGAAGCGTATGGCCCCAGACTTTTTGCTTGGCATGGTGTCGATCAGGTCACACAAGTCATTGAACTGTTGCGTGAGCGTAGTGCTTCAAGACAGGCCGTCATTCAGCTCTTCGACCGCAATGACCTTTCGAATGGCCGTCGGGATGTTCCTTGCACTTGTACGCTGCAATTTTTGCTTCGAGAGAATCGACTCGATGCAATAACGATGATGCGATCAAATGACGCAGTTCGCGGGCTGCCGCACGACTTATTCGCTTTTACGATGCTGCAGGAACTGATCGCAAGATCACTCGGAGTCGAACCAGGAATCTACCGACACTGGGTCGGAAGTCTGCATATTTACGAGCGCGACGGTGTAATAGCACAGGCATTGATCGCGGAAGGATGGCAGTCCACGATCGGCACCGCTATGCCTCCCATGCCTGAAGGAAATCCTTGGCAATACATCAAGCAGCTGCTCGAAGCAGAGTACGCGTTTCGCGTTGAGGGACGCGCTGAGCCTTGGCGCAGCACCGGCAGCGAATACTGGGACTTATTGATTTGGCTTCTGGAGTGCCTGCGCCACTTCAAAAGCAAAGATCTTCATCGTGCAAATGCCGCCTGGGAACGGCGAATCGCCAATATTTTTGATCCGTATATAAAACCGCGTCTCAATAGTCTCCAGCAAGCGGAAGTCAAATGAATCACCTCGTCAACTTGATGCTTGAACGTCTCGATAGCTGCGGACACGAAGAAGTGCTTTCGTGGGCGGCACCTGTGCCATGTTTCGGCAATCTTGGAGCGGCTTCGGTAGCAACTTTAGGCATCAATCCAAGTAACCGAGAGTTTGTAGATGAAAACGGAGATGAGCTGACGGATTCGGCTCGTAGATTCCATACGCTTAACTCGCTCAAAATCGAGCGCTGGATGGATGCCGGCGATGCGGAGATCGAGCAAATCATCGAATCCTGTAGCGAGTATTTTTTCCGAAATCCCTACGGCAACTGGTTCAACCGGCTGAATCCGATCGTGGCTGCGGCAGGCTCGTCTTACTACGACCGAATGTTCCCCGCCTGCCATATTGATCTTCTGCCATTCGCAACGGGTGCGAAATGGGGGTCGCTTGCGGCAACTAGGCGAAAAAGCATTTTGAACGGCAACTCGGATCTGCTTCGGGAACTAATTCAAGCATCAAACCTTGATCTCATCATTTTGAATGGCCAGTCTGTAGTGGCTGAGTTTGTCACTGCGACGGGCATCGAGTTGGAAGCGAACGAGATGCCTACCTGGTCACTGCCCCGCGCAAGCGGGGATCACGTGATGGGGATTGCATACCACGGAATGTGTGATGAACTTCTCGGAGAGTCGTTGTCTCGTCCGCTTAAGGTGCTCGGATTCAATCACAATATTCAGAGCAGTTTCGGTGTAACTGGCGCCGTTGTGCGCAATATTGCTCGCTGGGTTCAGGAGGAGACCGAAGATTGAATTCACGTGAGCCGTTACGCGCGCGCTTGCTAGGCGACCTTGAAAGCTACGAGCAACAACACGGTGCCTTGCCCGGTATCCGGACGAATGCGTGCCGCGAAGCGTTCGTCGAACAGCTTGTCGATGGAATTCGGAGAATTCAATTCATCAACGCGACCGCCGCGCGGAAAATATCGCCGATCCGGCAATCGGTCAGCGACCCAGCTTTCGACCCTGTGAGAGCTGCCATGCGCTTCAAGGCAGCAGGCAATATCGACGAGGCGTGCTGGCTAGTCTTCTTATCGATCCATTGTGGCAAGCATGGCAGCCAAGGTTGGAAGTTGGTCCGTGATCTTTATGGGGGTGAAGATTCGGGAAGCGAATGGACTTGGAAAGCCGTAGCAGCCGGTATCGGTTCCTTTCGAGCGTGGCTGTCAACAAAAAACCGGTCATGGACTGCGGCTGGAACTCGGGCCAAATTCGGGAACCATCGCAAGTACGAGACTCTGCGCGATACAGCCAATGGCACTGGGGCAGTAGTAGAAAGCTACGTAAATTGGGTAGGGCGGGCCGGTGGCCATCAAGCCCTCTTCGACGAAGCGCTCGCTCTCGTCGAGGGGGATGAACACGAAGCGTTCGATCGGCTCTATCGATCGATGCGCAGTGTTCGACGCTTTGGTCGGCTGGCGAAATTCGACTACCTATGCATGCTCGGAAAACTAGAGTTGGCTCCAATCTCGCCTGGCCACCCTTACATCGACAGCGCGACCGGACCTTTAGCAGGCGCCAAACTGTTGATGGGGGCAAATTTGAGAACGTACGATGCGCCAGCAGCACGGTTGTCTTTGGCGCTGAACATTCCCATGCAGGTTATGGAAGACGCGCTGTGTAATTGGGAAAAGAGCCCAAGGTTATACCGCCCATTTAGGGGGTAAATGCTGCTTGGATTTGCTCGTCCTCAAACCGACGTTTTAGACGGTTCAGGTCTTGGTATCGCAAAATCCCTGCCTTCTGCATCTGACCGACCACAATCCCCGGAGCTATCCCGATCTGGACCGCGAAGCGGATGACTTCCGCGTATCGTCTCGAGAGATTCAACATCTCCTGCCGCCGTTCTGCCGGAATTAGCAAGTCTTGGGCGAACAAGTTGGCTTCCTGTTCCTCGGGGCTATCGCCATTGAGAGCATCGTCGATGAAGACTGCATCGATGTCGTGCAGGACGAGGTGGCCCGCTTCATGAAAAAACGAGAACCAGAACTGATCATCTGACTTGAAACGGAAGCTCAGCATCAGCAACGCTTTTCTGCGGTTAAGAAACTGAGTGGCCCCACTGGCAAAGCACCCTGAGGGTGTTGGCGAGGCAACGAGCGCAACGCCACACTCGGCACAAAGGCGCCGAAGCTCGGGGAAGAATTTTGCAGGATGGCGATTCTTGGTCAGGCTGCGCGCCTCGATGAGCTTCGCTCGGAATGTGGCTCGGTCCCACGGAGCGCACTCTATCTGCGCGGCAACCCGCTCCCCTTGCCGGAGCCAAGTCGCAACGGCCTCGTGACGGGTCTCAAAGGCATTGGAGGTTCGGAAAAGGCTGCCGTACCCTGCGACCGGATAACGCAACGGCCATTGCGCCGAATGCTGTATGCCGAAGAAATCAAGCAATGCTTGCGCGCGCTCTGCTTCATTCTTTGAGGGTTTGAGCCAACCAAACTTAACGAGGTCGCCGTACGGCAGGGTCTTGAGCCACGCGGCCTCTGCTCGTCGTTCGATCGGGACCGAGGTAACGTCAGCGCGGAAATGCTCGTCGCGTGTCAACCAGTAGTGCGGAGAGCCCCCGAAAACGCCGGCCAGCCCATGAGCATAAGCGGGTGTCAGCGCCGCAATGCCGGAGATTAGCCCGCGCACTTCGTTGAGGGTCATATCTAACGCTACCGCCAGATCGGCCGGCTGGAGGTGGGCACGATCCATGAGGCGGCTAATGGTCACGCCTGGGGGACTCGCCCAATTCGGGTTAAAGCTCGCTTCAGGCATGGTCTTCAATCGCGATAATTTTCACTCGGCTAACTTGTCCGAGATCAAGGTTTCCTTGCGTATCCAGGGGAGCGGAGGCATGGCCCTGCTTAAACATTACGCGAACGGAACCAGCAGCCATGACAAACGAGTGGGGGCTCGTGCCGGGTTCGGCGATACCCGGCGGAAGGTCGC
Organism: Nevskia sp.; assembly: GCA_021732745.1. Lineage (GTDB taxonomy): Bacteria > Pseudomonadota > Gammaproteobacteria > Nevskiales > Nevskiaceae > Nevskia. The sequence continues at coordinate 76,650 of JAKFUK010000006.1, forward strand.
CAAGCGCCGCAGCGGAGCGGAGATCAGCGAGTCCGGCAAGCACTAAAGCCGCCTCGACTCCTAGAGCATTGGTAGCCGTGACTTCGTCCTCACAGATTGAACGCAAATCTTGTGTTTCGAACTGTATGAGCATTGCTGCCCTTGGTTCGAACGGGATGTCTTGGGGGCGCTCGAGTTTGCCACGTTGCAGAAGGCTGCGCTTTCGGTGGGGATTGGTGTAATGGCTTAGGCCAGAACTGTGGCTACTGAGTCCCCGTGATTCGATCGGCCGCATGCAGCTCGTGGTGCGAGCGCTTGCCAGTGCGTGCTGCGTCGCCTGCTGACTCGGGAGCTCCTTCAACCCTCTCCTTGATGCGCCTTGTCGGCGGAACAATAAGTGGGCCGCCGATCAGGGTGATCCGGTCAAAACTGAACACGTGCTCGCGCGGACTTTGCGCACACCGCCCGACCATACGCCGAGGGAAATCCGGCTCGCCCGGCCTGACCTGCACTTCACCTGAGCAGACGGTGCAGGTACCGGTGTACCGAACGATGCGCCACTCGGCCTGCGGACCAACGCCAACGATCTCGAGTTGCGTTGGGTCGCTCGGACTTACCAACTCGTCAGGGGCGCTACGCAACCGATCTTCGATCGTCCGGTGCCATGCTCGTGCTTTGAAGTACAAGAAGACGGCGAAGATGGCTGCCTCAAGCGCCAACTTCAGGGCGATGTCACCGGCCTTGGCAGTCAACGCAGTCAGCAGCGCGATGACAACAGCGGCACCGGCGCCAACAACGCTGACGAGAACCCGGCCGGCAAGCAGCTTCCAGCGCCAGTGGCCGCGACGCAGCCTGCCGTCGCGAAAAATGAACCGCCCCCAAGTGCTCAGATCAGGGCCTGAGCAGTAGGTCATCTGGTAGTCGACCAAGTGCTGCTCGGACGGTGGCGCGCCCTCGTGAACGGCGGCACGAAGTCCGGCTTCGGGTACTGGTGCCGGCGCTGGTTCCGTGCCTAGTGCCGCGGCGCGTTCAAGCCAGAAGACCTTTTCCACACCGGCACCCTGGGCTGGCTGATGGTCTCGAAGCTGGAGAGCGCCGACTTCCCGCAGCCCGTTCGCCGCAATCCAGCTTTCGATCTGCCGACGGTTCCCAGTGAAGAATTTATGAAGCGCAGTTGTCCGAATATCCGCCTTCGCCTGCTCCGAGGCGGACATGCTCGCGACATCTCGCCCGGGATCGCGAAGCGCAACTCGCGGGTATTTCCCCGGCGGTCGGCTATTCGCCAGCTCCTCCAGGCTGAGCTGGGCGAGGCGTCGCGCTGCACGTGCAGCGCTATCAGTTCGTTGCTCGGACGCGAGCCAGTCGAGGAATGCTCGGAGATCCTGCTCGGTGGGGGTCATCGAAAGGTGGCTTCGGAACGGTACACGAACCGTGTTTTCACCTATCCCCTCGGTTCCCTGCAACTTTTAATCGGTCTCCCCACTGCTTTGCCAGGAGACGGCCTTGAAGGTTGGAATCGCGATCTACGAGGGAGAAGCGGTCCGGTACGCATGCGATCACGAAGGGACCATGCGTCATGCGGACTACGCGAGGTACACGTCGGGCGGTTATCGTTGTGTTGCCTGCAGTGCCCACATGGAAGTTGCCATGTCGAGATACGGCAGTGCAGTGTTTCAGCACCCAGCGCTGCCTGATTGCACGGGGCGGTTGCCCTGTGAACAGGCACCGGACGTGATAGCTGAGCTTGGAAGTAAGACCCGCTGGATCTCGTTCGATGCCAATTGGCGAGAGGGCAACTGGATCGTCGAGACGGTCCGGCTGACCTGGTCTGGCGAGGGATATCTGCCGGACGCCGTGGCAGTCAACGGAAGCAGAAAGATCCTGCTGACCGGTCGGCACGAGATTGATCCAAGTGCTGCGCTGGATTCGATATGGGAGCTGTTCGGCGACACGAGGCGACGGCTGGCAAATGCCGCGGGCTATAGCGAGTCATTTGGCCACGCGATGGTTCCGGGTGCTTAAGCGGCTGAGCGGCCCTTGAATATTCACCTGGCCGAGCCCGTACGCGGCCCTTTTCGGCAGGGGGACCGTCACGGGCATCCCAACACGACGGGCTTCGTACTGGCTAGGCGGCCGAGCGGTACACCAGTGGTACGGACCTCGTGCGTACTCGACTACGCCAAACTGCGCTAACCCGCTGTTTCTAAACGACACTAGCAGCACGTGTAGGCAACAACAATCACTTAACTATCATACGGTTAGCGGTTGAAGGGCCGACTCATAATCCCTTGGTTGTCGGTTCAAGTCCGACAGGGCCCACCAAACCTCAAAACACCTTCCGCCGCTTCAACCAGAACACCAAGCCGAGGCCGAGGCTGATCAGCACGCCGAGGACGATGAAGTAGCCGTAGCGCCATTTCAGTTCCGGCATGTGCTCGAAATTCATGCCGTAGATGCCGGTGATCAGGGTCAGCGGGAAGAAGATGATCGATACGGCGGTCAGGGTGCGCACCACTTCGTTGGTGCGGTGGCTCACGGCGGCGAAGTGCAGTTGCACGGCGACTTCGACGTCCTTCTGCAGCGCGTCGCCATGCACCTGCACGCGAGTGAGGTGCTCGACGAGGTCATCGAGCCGCACGCGCTGGTTTTCGGTGAGTTCGATGCGCATGCGCCGTCGCCAGGTGCCGATGGTTTGCAGGTTGTGCTCGCACAGCAGTTCGAACTGGTGTGCCTGCTTGCGGTAATCGAGCAGTTCCTGCCAGTCGTCGAAGGGGTCTTTCGGGTCGAGCAGGGCGTCCTGGAGCTTTTCCAGCCGATCCTCGAGTTCGTCGACGATCGTCAGGTAGCGGTCGACCATGATGTCGAGGATGGCGTGCACCAGCCCGATCGGGGTCGACGGGAAGCGCAGCTTGGTTTCGCAGAACTTCTCCTTGACGCGCTGGAACGATACGTTTTCGGCTGCGTGCACGGTGATCAGCAGGCGGTCGAACAGGAAGAAGGCGGCGGATTTGGTGACGATCAGGTGGGTGGCGGATTCGCAGTCTTCCGGCGTCAGGCCGCGGAAGATCAGCATGTCGTAGTCTTCGGTGCCGTCGAAGTACGAGGGATGGTCGCCGTTGAAGCTGTCGGCGATGTGGGCGTCGTGGATCTTTTCGCCGCTCAGGCGCTCGGCCCATTGCGGCCATTCGCGGGCATCGCTGCGAGTGAAATCGAGCCAGATGAAGCCTTCGTCGGGCAGTTGCTCGATGCTGTCGAGCCGGACCGGGATTTCACCCTGACGGTTGAGCCGATAGATCTGCATGGACGCGGTCGCCGCGTTCAACGGAAGCCGATTTTCGGGTCGATCAATTTCATCTGCTGGAAGAAATCGCGCAGCGTCGTCTCGAAGCTGGCCTTGAGGGTTTCGGGTGCGTCGATGCCGTAGCGTTCGTTGGTCTTGACCGGCAGCCAGGCGGCGGTCGGATACGGGGCCTGACCGACGAAGGCCTTGGTCAGTTGCACGCGGTGGAAATAGATCATCTTGCCTTCAATTTCCGAGACGACGGCCCGGGTGTAGACCGACACCTTGATGTTCGGATCCTGCGGAATCGTGTGGCCGACTTCGGCAGCGACAACCTTGACCATCTCGGTGATGGTGGCCTCGTCGAGCACGGCGCTGTTGCTGCGCGCCTTGATCTCGAAGGCGCTGGCGGACAGCGGCAACAGCAAGGCGGCAAGCGCAAGGAACAGGGGCTGTTTCATGGGTGCGGACCTCGTTTTTGCTCGCGACAACTGCAAATCGCCGACGCCGGTGCAGGACCGGCGTCGGCGAACGACACGGTGCGTCTTACTTCAGCAGGTCTTCAACGGCGGCGCGTTCTTCACGCAGCTCGTTTTCGGTGATGCTCATCTTGCCGCGCGAGAATTCATCGACCGACAGGCCCTGCACGATCTCGTAGCCGCCGTCCTTGCAGATGCAGGGATAGCCGTAGACGATGCCCGGCGCGATGCCGTAGCTGCCATCCGACGGCACGCCCATCGACACCCACTTGCCGTTCGACCCCAGCGCCCAGTCGCGCATGTGGTCAACCGCAGCCGATGCTGCCGATGCCGCCGATGACAGACCGCGCGCCTTGATGATCGCCGCACCGCGCTGCTGCACAACCGGGATGAAGTCCTTTTCGCACCAGGCCTGATCGACCAGGCTCAGCGCCGGCTTGCCGCCGATGGTGCAATGGCTCACGTCCGGGTATTGGGTGGAGCTGTGGTTGCCCCAGATGATCACTTGGTCGATGTCGTTGCCGTGGACGCCGGTCTTCGACGACAGCTGCGACACCGCGCGGTTGTGATCCAGACGGACCATGGCGTGGATCTGCTTGGGATCGAGGCCGCCCTTGGCGGCGGCGGTCGCGGCGATCAGGGCATTGGTGTTGGCCGGGTTGCCGACCACCAGCACCTTGACGTTCTTCGAGGCCTTGGCAGCCAGGGCCGTGCCCTGCGGACCGAAGATGCCGCCGTTGGCGGTCAAGAGATCCTTGCGCTCCATGCCCGGGCCGCGCGGACGGGCGCCGACGAGGAGGGCGTAGTCAGTGCCTTCGAAGCCGGTTTCCGGGCTCGAATGCAGCTCGATCGAGTGGACCAGCGGGAACGCGCAGTCCTCGACTTCCATGATCGTGCCCTTCAGCTTTTCGAGCACTTCCGGCACCGGCACTTCGATCAGCTGCAGGATGACCGGCTGGTCCGGACCGAGCATCGAGCCCGATGCGACGCGGAAAATCAGCGAGTAGGCAATCTGGCCAGCGGCGCCGGTGATGGCGACCTTGACGGGCTTCTTCATGGAAACGGTTCCTGTTGTTCGGGGGAGAAGGGTTTGTTGTGCTTTTCGGGCGGCGAATTATGCCGTTGATGGCCGGTGGGGCGCGAACGGGGCCATCACGACGAGGCGCGCGACATGTCGATCAAGCGGCTGCCAGCAAGCGAACCCGATCGCCGACGCCCCATGCACTGGCCGAGGCCGCCAGCCCGCGATCGAAGCTGACCAGCACGCCGTCTCGATGGATCGCGAGCGCCAGCAGGTAACTGTCGGTGACCTGGTTGTGTCCTTGCAGCTTCGCCATCAGCGGGACCTTGATCGGACTGATGTCGGCGGACCAGAACTGATGACCGTTCCGCTCGCGCAGCGAGCTCAGCACCGCCAGCGCGGACCCGACATCCCCGGCACCGGCGCTGAGCCGAGGATTGGCCGCGATGCGAATGAAGCCGCACTCGGTCATCGGACAAGTGGCCCAGGGAGCCTCTTCGCGATCATCGAGCCATTGCCGGGCGATGCGATGCTGCGTGTGGTTGCGCCAGCCGAGTGCCAGCAGGACATCGACGTCGAGCAGCGCAACCGGCTCACCACTCATTGTCGAGCAGTTCCTTGACCATTTCCGAGGTGATCTGCGGCGAGCCTTCCGGCGATACGAGCACCTGGAACCCTCGTTCATCGGTCTCGACGCGCATCTTCGGCCGATGACGATCAGCCTCCTCGATCAATTCCGAAACCGCCTTGCCAAGGCTGATCTTGCGCAGCTCAGCGCGTTCGCGGGCGATCCGGAAGGCTTTTGGTTCCAAGGACAGCGTGGTGCGGGCGGTAGCTGACATGATGCGATCTCGCTGATTGATGCGATCGCATCGTAGCATCAGCACATCGAATAGCGCCGCCGTGGAAGGCACCATCCACATGGCCCCTCTCCACGGCGACGAGGCAACGAACGTCGGTTACATGCTCCGCGTCGCCTGTGTTGAAACACCGGACGTCCGTGGTCCGATTTCCTGAGCGGCGTCTTTGACGCGGGGCGAAAGGTAAGGCCTTGTTTTCACGAACACTGTGCGGTGCTTCACAGTCGCGTCGCGATCGGGAAAGTCCGGATGGCGGCTGTGATCTGCTTGGCAGAAATGGGGGCAGGACGCTCGCTGGTCGTAGCGAATGGGCCGCGCTAAACTAGTCAGCAGTCTAGTCAGAGATGAGCGCGATCATGCAGACATGGCCTCTTCAGGACGCAAAGGCGCGGTTCAGCGAATTCCTTGATACCTGCCTCGTCGAAGGCCCGCAGTTGGTCACTCGGCGCGGTGCCGAAGCGGCCGTACTGGTGCCGATCGACGAATGGCGGCGGCTTCAAGCGGCCGCCCGGCCGTCATTGAAGTCGCTGCTGCTGGCCGATACGGCGCGGGTCGACGTGGATTTCGTCGTGCCGGCCCGGGGTTCTGCCCTGCGAAGGCCGATCAGCGCGGCTGAGTAGGTGACATGTATCTGCTGGATACCAACGTCGTTTCCGAGCTTCGCAAGCCCAAGCCGCACGGTGCCGTGCTGGCCTGGTTGCAGGCGGCCGAAGATGCTCACCTGCATCTGTCGGCGGTGACCATCGGCGAAATCCAGGCCGGCATCGAACTGACCCGGGAACAGAATCCAGCCAAAGCGCGGGAAATCGAAGCCTGGCTGGAACAGGTGGCCGGCAGCTACAACGTGCTGCCGACGGACGCCACGGTGTTCCGGACCTGGGCCTGGCTGATGCATCGGCGCTCGAACACCGCTTTTGATGACGCCATGATCGCCGCCACCGCCAAGGTGCATGGCCTCACGGTGGTCACGCGCAACGTGTCGGACTTCGAGGCGTTCGGTGTTGCGCTGATCAACCCGTTCGAGCCACTGGCGCGCTGATTACGATCGCAAGAATCGGAGTGCCTTGCAGGGCGAAGCGTTCCAGGCTGTCGACTCCATCCCTGCCGCCCTTCGACCATGAGCCAGCCCGCCACCGTCACCATCGAACCCGCCATCCTCTACTTCGGCACGCCGGTGGTGCTGATCAGCACGATCAACGAGGACGGCAGCTCCAACCTCGCGCCGATGTCATCGGCGTTCTGGCTCGGCTGGCGCTGCATCCTCGGCCTTGATGCCTCGTCGAAGACCACCGAGAACCTGATCCGCACCGGCCAGTGCGTGCTGAACCTGCCGTCGGTCAACGAAGTCGGCGCGGTCGATCGCATCGCCCGTACCACCGGCTCCGATCCGATCCCGGATGCGAAGCAGATGCGTGGCTACACCACCGAGAAGCGCAAGTGGGAGGCCTCGGGCCTGACCCAGGTGGCGTCGGAAACGGTGGCACCGCCACGGGCGCTGGAATGCCCGGTGCAGCTCGAAGCAGTGCTCGCCGCGCAGAACGGCTTCATGGCCGACGATCCGGTCTGGAAGGTCGGCATTCATGTCTTCGAGGTGCGCATCCAGCGCGTCCACGTCCATCCCTCGCTGCTGATGGAAGGCCACGACAACCGCATCGACCCCGACCGCTGGAACCCGCTGATCATGAGCTTCCAGAAGTTCTACGGGCTGGCACCGGGCCAGGTACACCCGTCGACGCTCGGCAAGATCGAGGAAGCGACCTACCGCAGTCCGGATGTCGACCGGGCGCGGGTCCTGTAGCGAACGCCGCCGGCCGCCCCTTGAGGTGCCAAGGCGCGGCGCTCCTCGGGGATCGCCGCCGCCGCCGCACTGCGGCGGAACATGCCGGGCGAGGTGCCGGTCCAGCGTTTGAAGGCGTGCGAGAAATTGGCCAGATCGCTGTAGCCGAGCATGCCGGCGATCGAGTCCAGCGACAGCGAGCGGTCGCCGAGCAGCAGCAGCGCGCGATCCTGCAAGACCGATTCGCGAAGCGCGCGGAAGCTGGTGCCGGCCTCGGCCAGGCGGCGCTTCAGCGTACTCACCGACAGGTGCAGCTTCGGCGCAGCTTCCTCGATCGAGATCAGGCTGCGCGGGCTGTCGAGCAGCCGGCGCAGCCGCGCGGTGATGTCGTCGCCGATGCCGAGGCTGGCCATCCGCGCTTGCAAGCCAGCCAGTTCGGTCTGGTAGGCGATCGGATCGGCGAAGCGGCAGGCGGCCTGCAATGTGGCGCGCGGCACGACGATCTGGTGGCGCGGCGCATCGAAGCGGAAGCGGATCGCATCGCTGGCCGATGGCGGCTGGAAGCCCACCGGCCGTGGCCAGGCGATGTCGATGGCCAGATCGACCGGCTTATCCGTCAGCAGCTGCAGCAGCCGGCTGACCGCTGCCGCGCAGTAGAAGATCGGAAAGCGGTCGAGCACCGGATCGCCGGATGCGGCGGTCAGCACGATCGCCGCGTCCTGCTCGCGCTCGACCAGATGCGCCGACAGGCTGTTGGAGATCAGCGGCAGGAACACCAGCAGGCGCAGCGCTTCGTGGATGGTTGCGGCACTGACCAGCGACAGGCTCAGCGGCGAGTACGACGTCAGCCGCGCCTGTTCACCGGCGGCATAACCGAGCCGCGCCGCCTGATCGGCATCAAGCGCCGGAAACACCTCGCGGAACCAGCGCAGTGGCGTCTGCACGCCCTGCCGCATCATCGCCGTGAGCTCACAGCCTTCGCCTTGCAATAGCGCCTGGAAGCGGCCGATCGCGGCAGCGTCGAGCACCGGCGAATCGAGCAGCTGGGCGAGGATATGCGCCGTCATCTGCGGCTCACGCGGGGGATTGGCGATACGCAACTGAGCTGTTCTCACAATTTTATGGCGCGGCCGGAACATAGGCCGGACAGCGCCCCGGGCACAAGATAGGCAGCATCGAGAGCCCGCCAGGCTCATTCATCCGGAGCACGCAGCAGATGGCCATCATCCGATACGCGCAGCACGGCGGCAGCACCCGGGACGTGAGCCTGACCGAGGGCAGCAACCTGATGGATCTGGCCCGCGTCAACGCGGTGCCGGGCATCGATGGCGACTGCGGCGGCAGCTGCGCCTGCGGCACCTGCCATGTGATCGTCGACGCCGCCTGGGCCGCACGGCTGGCGCCGCCGAATGCCGAGGAAGACCGCATGCTTTCGATGATTGTCGATCGTCAGCCAACCTCGCGTCTGGCCTGCCAGATCGTCGCCACCGCCGCCCTCGACGGCCTGCGCGTGCAGGTCCCCGAGCACCAGTTCTGAGCCCGCACCCCGGAGCGCACGCCATGAAGAACACCACCAAGCAGTGGGCCGACGACACGCTCAACCTGGCCCTGAACAAGGTGCAGGCCACGGTGCCGATGGACCTGCAGATCAAGGGCATGCACCTGTTCCAGAAGGCCCGCCGCCGCGTCCTCAAGCGGCCGCCGCTGCCGCCGCTGGTCGAAACGCCGTTGCCGGCGGTGGACAGCCTGCCGCTCGAACAGATCGACGTCACCAGCCCGTTCCTGTATCGCCAGGGCCTCTGGCAGTCCTACTTCCAGCGCCTGCGCAACGAAGCCCCGGTGCACTGGCAGGGCCACACGCCGTTCGGCGGCATCTGGTCGATCACCCGCTACGACGACATCCTCGCCGTCGACAAGGATCACGCGCGCTTTTCGGCGGAGCCGTTCATCGTCATGGGCGAGCCGCCCGAGGGGCTCGAACTGGAGATGTTCATCGCCATGGACCCGCCCCGGCATGACCAGCAGCGTCTGGCCGTGCAGGGCGTGGTGGCGCCGAAGAACCTGCAGGAGATGGAAGCGCTGATCCGCAGCCGCGTGCAGGAAGTGCTCGACGAACTGCCGGTCGGCGAAGCTTTCGACTGGGTGCCGCGGGTGTCGATCGAACTCACCGCGAGGATGCTCGCCACCCTGCTGGACTTCCCCTACGAGCAGCGCCACAAGCTGGTGTTCTGGTCCGACCTCGCGTCGGGCAGCAACTCGGCCACCGGCGGCACGTCCACAGCTGACGAGATCTTCGAAGGCGTTCCGGACATGGCGCGGCAGTTCACCCAGCTCTGGCACGACAAGGCCGCACGGCTGGCGGCTGGTGAAAAGCCGGGCTTCGACCTGATCACCCTGATGCAGTCGAGCCCGGACACCCGCGACCTGATCAAGCGGCCGATGGAATTCCTCGGCAACCTGGCGCTGCTGATCGTTGGTGGCAACGACACGACGCGAAACTCGATGAGTGCCGGCGTCTACGCGCTCAACAAGTTTCCGGAGCAGTTCGCCAAACTCAAGGCCGATCCGGCCGTGATTCCGAACATGGTGTCGGAGATCATCCGCTGGCAGACGCCGCTGGCCTACATGCGCCGGGTCGCCACGCAGGACACCGTGCTCGGCGGCCAGTTCATCCGCAAGGGCGACAAGCTGGTCATGTGGTACGCGAGCGGCAACCGCGACGAGCGCAAGTTCGAACGGCCGGACGAGCTGATCATCGACCGCCCGAATGCCCGCCAGCACATGGCCTTCGGCTTCGGCGTGCACCGCTGCATGGGCAACCGTCTGGCCGAGCTGCAACTGAAGATCCTGTGGGAGGAACTGCTGGCCCGCTTCGACGACATCAAGGTCGTCGGCGAGCCGGAAATCGTTCAGTCCAACTTCGTGCGCGGCTACTCGAAGATGATGGTGAAACTGAGCCGCAGGACCGGCTGAACGCTGGTCGCCCGCAGGCAATCCGGCGCGGCCGTTGGCGTCAGGGAATCAGCCAGTCGGCCGCCGTGCGGGTACCGTTCGCGTCATAGCGGAACGAGGCCCGGCGGTGGCCGGCGTGGTGCAGGTACAGCGCTTCGAGCCGGGTGATCACCGTTTCCAGCGCCACGAAGTTCGCTGCGCCGCGCTCGCTGAATTCTTGTGTCCAGCGGGCGTCGTCGAGTTCTGGCGGCAGGCCGCCGGTGGCGACGGCGCTGATCGACGACGGTGCGGCAACGGCGTGATAGATGCGTCGGCTGTTGAGCACCGTCGCTTGCCAGCGCTGCTGCGCGACCTCATCGCCGTGATGGATCACTGCAACGCCCCAGGCGCGGAATTGCAGGCGCGAGGGCTCGTCATAGAGTGTCCAGCCGATGCGCGGATCGGTGCGTAGTTCGGCGATCTTCGGCGAGCGGATGTCGGTGTGACACCAGATGCGCCGCGTCGGGCCGTCCGCGCCTCTGAGGATCACCGTGCGCAGGTTCGGGCCGTCCTCGCTGATGGTCCCGAGTGTTGCGGCATGGAACGGCGCGCGGAACGAGCGGCCGCCGGCTTCGATCAAGGCCCAGGCTTCGGCTTCGATGGCGTCGAGGCTTTCAGGCGGCAGGCGAGCGCTGCTCATGCCGCACCGCCGGCCAGCACGGTGCGCGGCGAGGTGTTCAGCATTTTTCGCAAGCTGAACCAGCCGGCCAAGGTGACGATGGCGCAACCAGCCAGGGTGCCGATCAGCCACAGCAGCGGCCTTGGTCCGTAGGGCAGTTCCAGCACGCCGACTGCCAGCGCCCAGGCCAGCGCTTGTGCTGCAAACGCGGCCACCGCGCCGGCCAGCCCGCCGAGCACGGCGTACTCGGCGATCAGACCCTGGCGGATCACGCGCCGCGAAGCACCGAGCGCCCGCAGCACGCCGGTTTCGCGCACCCGGTCGGCGCGCGAGCCTTCGATCACCGCCATCATCACCACGAGGCCGGCGAGCAGGGTGAACAGGAAGATGAATTCCAGCGCGCCGACGATGCGGTCGACGATACCGCGCACCTGATTCAGCGCGGCGTCCAGATCGAGCGCGGTGACGTTCGGAAACTCGCGGATCAGCTCCCTCAACAGTCCTCTTTGTTCACGCGGCAGGTAGAAGCTGGCGATCCATTGCAGCGGCGGGTTCAGGCCGTCGGCGTCGAGCACGCCGGGCGGGGTCACGAGGAAAAAGTTCGGCTTGAAGCTGTCCCACTTGATCTTGCGCACGGCGCGCACTTCCAGCGTGATCGGCGTGCCGGCGAGGTCCAGCGTCAGCGTGTCGCCGAGCTTCAGTTTCAGCCGCTCGACGGCGTAATCATCGACCGCCAGCCAGGGCTTCCCGCGCGCTTCCCCGCCCCAGGGCTTTCCTTCGACAAATTCGTTGTCGTCGCCGAACGAGGACGTCCAGCTCAGGTTGAATTCGCGATTGATCCAGCGCCGGGTTTCCGGGTCCTCGAAGCTTTCGGCGTTCACTTCGGTGCCGCGCAGCGCGCTCAGACGGGCGCGCACCATCGGCTGCGGCTTCAGTTCTGCAACTCCCCGCGCCTTGAAGAAGGCCTGAAGGGGCGCGACCTGATCCGGCAGGATGCCGATCAGGAACTGGTTCGGCGTATCGAGCGGCAGCTTGCCCTGCCAAGTCGCAAGTAAATCCTGACGCACGACCGTCACCAGCAGCAGCGCCATCAAGGCAATGCCCAGGGCGACGATCTGCGCCACCGCAGCCGCCTTGCGCCGGGCAATGTTGCCGAGTCCGAAACGCCAGGCGATGCCGCCTCTGGAGCGGATGCCGGCCAGCCCGCGCACCAGCAGCCAGGCGAACAACGCCAGCACGCCAGCCGTGAGCAGCGCACCACCGAACACGAAGCTGGCGAGCTTGAGACTGCCGGCTTGCAGCCACAGCAGCGCCGCGATGGCGACGACAGCGGCGGCGATCCCCCAGATGCCGCGCGATTCACGATCCGCAGCCCGCTGGAATACCCGCACCGGTGCCGATTCCACCGAGGCCAGTACCGGCGGCAAGGCGAAGCCGGCCAGCATCAGCAGCACCAGACCGAGCACCGCCGGCAGCGGCAGCCAGCCGGGCGGCGGCAGCACGATCTTCAGCACCGGTGCCGCCAGATTGGCCAGTACCGCCTGCCCGCCAACGCCGACAGCTGCACCCAGGCCCCCGGCGATCAAGCCGAGCAGCAGCACTTGCAGCACCAGCACCCGGCGGATGAAGGCCCGGCGCGCGCCGAGCACCTTCAGCAGTGCCACTTCATCGCGCAGCCGCTGGCTGTATTGCCGCGCCGACAAGGCCACCGCTGCTGCCGACAGCAGGATGGTGGCGAGCACGGCGATGTTCAGGAAGCTGCGCGCACGGTCCATCGAATTGCGGACCTGCGGCTGGGCGTTCTCGGGTGTGGTGTAGCGGAAGCCGGGCGGCAGTTCGATCGCTTCGGCAGTCGCGAGCTGCGCGCGCGTGCCGCCCAGTTGCAGGCTGATCTGCAAGCGGCTGCCGGGGCCGAGCAGGCCGGTGGCGGGCAGTGCTGCGGCGTTGACGATCAGGTTCGGCGCCAGATCGCCGAAGCCGCCGCTGCGGCCCGGTTCCTCGGCGACGATGCGGGTGACTTCGAGTTCGGAGGTGCCGACCTGCAATTTGCTGCCGAGGCTCAGGCCCAGCGTCGTCCACAAGCGTAGATCGACCCAGACCTCGCCGAGCGCCGGCTGCGGCGGCGCGATTTCCGTCGCCCCGAACGGCTCGCGGGCCAGCAGCAGCTTGCCGCGCAATGGATAGCCGGCGTCGACCCCCTTGATCGTCGCCAGCTGGGTTTCCTCGCCGTCGACGCGGGCGACGACACTCGGAAAGCTGGTGACGCTGACGATCCGCAGGCCGGTTTCACGGAGTGCTGTCATCTGCGCGTCCGGCAGCGGATCGCGGCCTGAGATCACCGCATCGGCGCCCAATTGCTCGCCAGCCCCGGATTCCAGCGCCAGCCGCACACGATCGGTGAACAGGCCGACGGCAATCGCCGCCGCAGCGGCAATCGCCAGCGCCAGCACCAGCACCCGCAGTTCGCCGCTGGTCCAGCCTCGGCGCAGTCTCAAGAATGCGAAGCGCAGTGCGCTCGGTCGGCGCTCAGTCATCGAAACGCCCCGCGTTCAGGCGCAGCACCCGGCCGCAGCGGGCGGCGAGTGTCATGTCGTGGGTGACCAGCACCAGGGTCGCGCCGCGATCGCGGTTGAGCTGGAACAGCAGGTCGACGATTTTCGTACCGGTGGCGGCGTCGAGATTGCCGGTCGGCTCGTCGGCAAACAGGATTTCCGGCTGGGCGGCAAACGCGCGGGCAATCGCCACCCGCTGCTGCTCGCCGCCGGACAGCTGGTAAGGGTAGTGGCCGGTGCGGGCTTCAAGGCCGACTTTGGCCAGGGTGTCGCGGGCCAGCTTTTCGGCGTCGGCACGGCCGGCCAGCTCGGCCGGCAGCATCACGTTTTCCAGCGCGGTCAAGCCCGCCAGCAACTGGAACGACTGGAACACGAAGCCGACCCGGCCAGCCCTGAGTGCTGCGCGGCCATCCTCGTCCAGACTTGAAAGTGGCTGGCCGGCCAGCATGATCGAACCCGATGTCGGTGAGTCCAGCCCGGCGAGCAAGGACAGCAGGGTGGTCTTGCCGGAACCGGAGGCACCGACGATCGCCACCGTTTCTCCGGCGGCGATACTCAATGACAGCCCGTCGAGGATGGCGATCTGCTCGCCGCCGCTGGAAATGGTCTGCACGAGCTTTTCGGCGACAATCACGGCCGGTTTCAAGCCGCTGGCATCTGCACTCATGCGTCCAACACTCCTGATTCGATGGTTGCTGCTGGTCGCCGGGCTTGCCGGCGCGGGCACCTTGCACGCAGCACAGACCGTGCTGGTCTGGGGCGATTCCCTGAGCGCCGGTTACGGCGTCGACAGTCAGCGGGGATGGGTTCGTTTATTGGAACAAAAGCTCGGAACTCAAGCCGACGCCGGCTTGCGCGGTTGGAAAGTGGTCAATGGCTCGGTCAGCGGCGAAACCACGGCTGGCGGTCTGGCCCGGTTGCCGGCAGCGCTCAGCCGACACCAGCCGGACGTGGTGCTGATCGAACTTGGCGGCAATGACGGCCTGCGTGGCCTGAATCTGAAAGCCATGCGCAGCAACTTCGAGGCGATGATTGCGCTGGTCCGAAAAGCGGGTGCCAAGCCTGTGATCTTCGAGATGCGCATCCCGGCCAACTACGGCCCGGTGATCACCGGCCGCTTCCAGAAGACCTTCGCCGAGGTCGCGGACAGCACGAAAACGCCGATGGTGCCGTTCTTCCTCGCGCCGGTCGCGACCGACCGCCAGAAGTGGTTCCAGGACGACGGCATCCACCCGAACAATGCGGCGCAGCCGCTGATGCTCGACGCGGTCTGGCCGCATCTGCTGCCGGTGCTGAAGTTGGCGGCTGCATCCCGGGCTGCCGCCGCGCCGTAACGGCCTGCGCGTTATGTTCGCGCCTGTCCTCACCTGCATCGACTCATGAAAATCGCCGTCATCGGCTCCGGCATCTCCGGTTTGTCCGCCGCCTATTTCCTCGCGCAGAAGCACGAGGTGACGCTGTTCGAGGCCGACGGTCGCGTCGGCGGCCACACCAACACCATCCCGATCAACACGCCGACCGGCCCGGGCGCGGTCGACACCGGCTGGATCGTCTACAACGGCATCAACTACCCGAATCTGACCGCGCTGTTCAAGGAACTGGACGTGGTGACGCGGCCGACCAGCATGTCGTTCGCGGTGTCGATCGGCGGCGGCGCCTATGAATGGAAAGGCAGCGACAAGATCCTGAGCGTGTTCGCGCAGTGGACCAACCTGTTCAAGCCCGGTCACATCCGGATGCTGCTGGACATCCTGAAGCTCAACAAGCGCTGCAATGCGCTGCTGAAGTCCGGGAATCTGCCCAAGGGTACGCTCGGCGAATTCCTGGATCGCGAAGGTTATTCGGAAGGGCTCAAGCGCGATTACCTGCTGCCGATGGCCGGCATGATCTGGAGCTGCTCGCCGAAGGCCGCAGCCCTGTATCCGGCTGACGATTTCATGCGCTTCTTCGACAGCCACAGCCTGTTCACCGCTACCCAGCAGCCCACCTGGCACTCGGTAATCGGCGGCAGCAATGTCTATGTCGGCAAGCTGCTGGCGAAGTATCGCGGCGGCCTGCGCCTGAACACGCCGATTCTCGGCATTCGCCGGGCAGCGGAGGGCGGGGTGATCATCAAGCTGCCGGGCGGCGAGCAGCGCTTCGACCGCGTGGTCTGCGCCACCCATTCCGATACCGCGCTGCGCCTGCTCGAAGACGCCAGTGCCGCCGAACGCGAAGTGCTGGCCGGCGTGCCGTACAGCGAATCGCTGGTGATCCTGCATACCGACGACAGCTTTCTTCCCAAGCGAAAAGCGGCCTGGGCCAGCTGGAACTACACCCACCCGGTCTCGGAAATCCACGACCAGCGCATTTCCGGCAGCTACTGGATGAATCTGTTGCAGCACATTCCGGGCGCCGTGAACTACATCGTCACGCTCAACCCGCAGCGCCCGGTGCCGCGCGAGAAAGTCATTTACGACACCGTCTACCACCACCCGCTGTACACGGCAGCCAGCCAGATCACCCACGCCAAGCTGCCGTCGATCCAGGGCAGCGGCGGGCTGTGGTGGGCCGGGGCCTGGACGGGCTACGGCTTTCATGAGGATGGGCTGAAGTCCGGGTTGCGTGCGGTGCAGGGGATTGATGTGAGCTGCTTGCCGGCGTGGTCCGTGATTTGAAATTCGGGAAGACGCCAAATTCCTTGAACCCCTCTCCCCCCGGGAGAGGGGCAGGGGTGAGGGCCACGCAGGCGGAGGACGGCTCGTCGTTTGAAAGACCCTCACCCAACCCTCTCCCGGGGGGAGAGGGCTTTCACGCGCAAGCCCCCGCAGCGGCGCTCTACCCAAGCCGCGTCATGCACCGCCGCTTGATCGCCCCGCTCTACCGCTTCGTCTACAAGGTTTTCTACATCGTCTGGGACATCGACCGCATCGACGAAGCGGTCGCGGGCTTGCGGCTGGTGTCGCACAACCGCTTCAACCTGCTGGCGATCCACGACCGCGACCACGGTAGCGGCGAGCCGGGCGCGCTGCGCAGTTGGGTCGAAACCATGCTCGCCAGCGCCGGGATCACGCTCGACGGCGGCCGCATCCGCCTGCTCGCCTTTCCGCGCCTGCTGGGCTTCGCCTTCAATCCGATCTCGATGTGGTACTGCGAGCATCGCGACGGCACATTGCGTGCGGTGATCGCCGAAGTGCGCAACACCTTCGGCGAAAAGCACTGCTACCTGCTCGCATCCGGCGGCGAGCCGATGCCGTATCAGCAGCGGCACGAGAAGGAGAAATGCTTTCACGTGTCGCCGTTCTTCGATCTGGTCGGCCGCTACCGCTTCACGCTCGATGACCCCGGCGAGCGCCTGCGGGTGGTGATCCACGAAACCCGCGACGGCGTGCCGATTCTT
The DNA here is from genome assembly GCA_021732745.1 of Nevskia sp. Taxonomy (GTDB): domain Bacteria; phylum Pseudomonadota; class Gammaproteobacteria; order Nevskiales; family Nevskiaceae; genus Nevskia. The sequence continues at coordinate 93,587 of JAKFUK010000006.1, forward strand.
GATGCGACCCTGGCCGGTGAACGCCGGGATTTGAGCGACGCGGCGGTGCTGGGGCAGGTGCTGCGGATGCCGCTGATGACCCTCAAGGTCGTCGCCGGCATTCACTGGGAAGCGCTGAAAATCTGGTTGCGCGGCGGCCGTTTCCACGGCAAGCCTGCGGCACCGGAGCAGGAAGTGAGCTGAGCCACGAACAACCAAAACGCGTATCGACCACGACCATGAAGCACGACGACACCAACGACGATCGCCGCGAATCACTGGACCAGATCATGGGCCGCGATGGCTTTTCGCCCGATCTGCCGGAAGACTTCGCCACCCGCGGCGACAACGCCGGCTTGAGCTGGGGCCTGAAAATCCTGATGTACATGATGTCCGGCGTGCGTGTCGGCACGCTCGACATCGTGCTGCCCAACGGCAGCCAGCGCCGCTTCCAGGGCACGGAGCCCGGCCCGCACGGCCTGTGGCGGATCAAGGACGAGCGGCTGATGCGCCATCTGCTGACCGGCGGCGAAGTCGGCATCGGTGATGCCTATCTCGACGACTGCTGGGACAGCCCGGACCTCACGCGCCTGCTGATGGTCATGTACCTCAACGAGCCGCATTACAAGGGCCCGTTCGAGATCAATTGGCTGGGCCGGCTGTGGGGCATGCTCAAGCACCGGCTCAAATCGAACAGCAAGCGCACCGCCAAGAAGAACATCGAATACCACTACGACCTCGGCAACGAGTTCTACAAGATGTGGCTCGATGACACCATGGCGTACTCCTCGGGCATGTACATCAAGCCCAACGAAACCTTGATGGATGCCCAGATCAACAAGTTCCAGCTCATGTACGAGCGGCTGGACCTGAAGCCCCAGCACACCTTGCTCGAAATCGGCTCCGGCTGGGGTGGCTTCGCGATCTATGCCGCGAAGCATGCCGGCTGCCGCGTGCATTCGATCACGCTGTCGAACGAGCAATACGCCGAAGCCAAGATTCGTGCCGAAAAGGCCGGCGTCGCCGACCGGGTGACGTTCGAGATTCGCGACTACCGCGACTTGAGCTTCAGCTACGACAGAGTCGTGTCGATCGAGATGTACGAAGCGGTGGGCGAGGAATACTGGCCCGGCTATTTTGCCGCCATTTCCAAGGCGCTGAAGCCCGGCGGCATCGCCGCCATCCAGGGCATCACCATCAACCCGGCAATCTTCGACAACTACCGCAGCAAGCGCGATTTCATCCAGAAATACATCTTCCCGGGCGGCATGCTGTGCCCGCCGGGGCTGTTCCAGGATCTGGCGAGCACGGCCGGTCTGGTACCGGTGAATCCGACGTTCTACGCCCGCGACTACGCCGACACGCTCGCCGCCTGGCATCGCAACGTGCTCGGCGTGCGCGAGCAGATCGTCAACCAGTTCGACGAACGCTTCCTGCGCATGTGGCGCTACTATCTCGCCTACTGCGAATGCGGCTTCCGCACCGGCTCGATCGACCTCATGCACCTCACCCTGAACAAGCCGGCCTGACATGAAGCTGCGCATCGGGCTGTTTGCCGCCCTCGCTTTCGCGGCGCTGATCGGGGCATCGATCTGGGCCACCGGCCATCAAGGCATCTTCACGGCGATCAAGGATCTGATCGCCAACCCGGCCGCCGGCAACAACCCCTGGTTCGTTGCCACGCTGTTCGACACCTACTTCGCCTTCCTGTGGTTCTGGCTGTGGATCGCCTACAAGGAAACGTCCTGGCTGTCGCGCGGCCTGTGGCTGATCGCGGTGCTGGTGACCGGCAACATGGCGATGGCGGTCTATGCGCTGATCCAGCTTTACAAGCTGCCGGCCGACGCGGCGATCGAGGATTTCCTGCTGCGCCGGCCGCGATGAGCGCGGCCACTGCGAAGCCGGAAGGCTCGTTCTGGCAGCGCAAGGTCGTCGCTCCGATCCTCGCCCAGCTGCGCCAGGGCATCACCCCGGAAAAGATCGCGCTGACGGCTGCCCTGGGGGCCGTGATCGCCGTGTTCCCGATTCTGGGTGCGACTACGCTTTTATGCGGCCTCGTCGCCTGGGGCCTGCGGCTCAACCAGCCGATCATCCAGCTCGTCAACTACCTTTGCTATCCCTTGCAATTCGTGCTGCTGCTGCCGTTCTACCGGGCCGGCGAAAGGTTCGGCGCGCCGCATGTCAGCCTGTCGATTCCGGAAATGCTGGCTCGCTTTCAAGCCGGGCCGATGGAATTCATCGCCGAATTCGGGCTGGTGGCGCTCGGTGGCGTTGCAGCCTGGATGGTGACCGCGCCGATTGCGATTCTGCTGCTGTACTTCGCGCTGCGGCCGGCGCTGCGGGTGCTGGCCTCACGGGTCAACCGGCCGAACATCGCGAACCCGCCTCCGATCCCGCCCCCCGTTCCGTAGGTCCGGATTCATCCGGACATCCCGGCAGTCGAGCCCAGCCATCAGCAACAAAGCCTGCTGCGCGGGCGTTCACGGCTTGCGTCGCGGTGCCTTGATCGTCTTCAGCGCTTTCGCCGCCGCCTCGAAATCCCGCTGGACCGCCGATGTCTCCTGCGCCTGCTGGCGTCGGTACTGCGCGAACTGCGCTTCCGCATGCTGGAGTGCGGCGTCAAGGCTGATGTTGCCGGCATGCTTCAGCACCTCGCGGTCGCCGAGGCGCAGGAAATCGTCGAGCTTCGCAAGCCAGTCCGCCATCGCCATCGGCCGGCGACTCAGGGCCTGAACTTCGGCGAATTCGAGATAGGCGTTGACGATCTTGTTCAGCGCGTCCAGTTCCTCCGGATTCAGATAGTTCTTGGCAATACCAACGTCCTGCTTGCGTGGCCGGCCGGCGCTGACGCTGGTCAGCCCGAGGTTAGGCTGCGCCGCATCGGCCCGCGCCATGACGATTTCGGCAGCAGTGTGGCCGTGTGCGGCTCAGTGCATCTTGTTCTGCACGGTCTTGAAGAAGCGCTGGCTGGCGGCACTGCTGCCGTCGTAGTCGACACTGGTCGCGTAGATATCGAGCACTTTCCGCCAGAACATCCGCTCGGACGAGCGAATGTCGCGGATGCGGGCCAGCAACTCGTCGAAGTAGCCGTCATCGGCGCCGCGTTTCAGTCGCTGGTCGTCAAGCGTGAAGCCCTTGACCAGAAACTCGCGCAGGCGCTCGGTCGCCCACTGACGGAACTGTGTGCCGCGCGGCGAGCGAACCCGGTAGCCGACGGCGAGGATGGTGTCGAGGTTGTAGTGCAGCACCGAGCGTGAAACCTGCCGAACACCTTCCTGCCGAACTATTAAGTAATCCTTAACAGTTGCCGCTTCAACCAGTTCGCCGTCCTCGTAGATCGTCTTGAGGTGGATGTTGATGTTCGGAACCGTGGTCTGGAACAAAGCCGCCATCTGCGCCTGCGTCAGCCACACCGTTCCGCCTTCAAGCCGTACTTCGATCCGGCTGCGCGCATCCTCGCCGCGATACAGGATCAGCTCGCCGGTCGACGGCGCAGCAGGCGGCGGCTGGCGATCCATGGTCCGGTCGGTCCGGACTCAAGCCCCGACCGCTGCCTCCAGCTCATCCAGCGCCTCACCGGTGTACACCGCCAACCGCTGCATGTGCGGCAGTGCATCTCGGGCACCGGTGAAGCCGAAGTTGAGCTTGCCGGCGTAGGACAGGCAAGTGATGTTCAGCGCTTGCCCGTGCATCAGCACGCTGACCGGATACATCGCCTCCAGCTTCGCGCCACCCAGATACAGCATCTGATCCGGCCCCGGCACGTTGGAAATCGCCAGATTGAACATCGGCTTGATGCGCCCGGCAGCCCCGGTGAGCATGCCCATGATGTACGGGGCCATGAACAGCATCGTGTAGTTGTTGAGGCCGCTCTTCGGCAGGCTTTGCAGGTGTTCCTTGGCCCCGAGCGTGGAGCTGTGAATCCAGTGCAGGCGCTTGACCGGATCGGCGATCGAGGTGCCGAGGTCGGCGAGCATGAAGCTGATCGCCGTGCCTAGCTGCTCATCGCCCTTCGGCCGCAGCGACACCGGCAGGCCCGCGGTCAGGGACCGACGCGGCAAGGCATTGAGTTCCTTGAGAAAACGCCGCAGCGCGCCGCCGCAGATGGCCAGCACCACATCGTTCAGGGTGACACCGGCGACTTCCGCGATGCTGCGCAGGCGGGCCAGATCATACTGCTGGGTGGCGAAGCGGCGCTGGCCGTCGACCCGGTCGTTGAGCACCGATTTCGGGGCCTTGAACGGCGTGGCCAGCGCATCATTCGGCTTCTTGCCAGCCCAGATCTTGGTCAGCGCGCCGAGCACCTGCGGCACCAGATCGATCTGCTGCGCCAGTTGTTCGCGCAGGCGATCGAAGGTGGACGGCGTGGCCGGCGCGTCGGCGGCGTCACGCTTGGCGCGACGCTTCTTCATGTCGGCCCCGATGGTCCACGGCGGCACGATGCTGCGCTGGTTCGGGTTGGTCGAGAACGCCCGCGCCGTCATCCGGATGCCACCGACGCCGTCGATCAGCGCGTGATGAATCTTGATGTACAACGCGAAACGGTTGTTCTCCAGCCCTTCGATGACGTGGCATTCCCACAGCGGCCGGCTCAGGTCCAGCTCGTGGCTATGCAGGCGCGACACCAGCACGCCCAGCTCGCGCTCGCCGCCCGGATGCGGCAGAGCCGAATGGCGGACGTGATATTCCAGATCAAGCCCGTCGTCGATTTCCCAGGCCGGGGCGACACTTTTGAGCAGCGAATCCTTGAGCCGCAGGTTCCACGGTGGCATGAAGGCCTTGGCGTCCTTCAATTGCGCCACGAGCTTGGCCAGAAAATCTGGCGGCGCATCGTCCGGCAAGGAAAAGATGTTGAGCCCGGCGACGTGCATCGGCGTGGTCCGGGATTCGATGTACAGCCAGGACGCATCGAGCGGTTTCAGACGGGTGGCCATCGTTTTCTCGCGCTTTTTTGTGGTTGTGCCCCACTTTAGCGCGCCGACCGCCGACTGGCCCGGCCGGCGAACACAAACCGATGCGATTTCGTTATAAATCCGCGAGGACTCAAGCCCGCCCGCCGCGCAAATTGCAGCCGTCGCCAACCCGGCGACCTGCCATTCGCCTCGCCGCCATGTCCGTCCCGACGCCGCTGATCCACGACCGCTACCCGACTCTGCTGCACGGTCTGCTCGCCCACGCTGCCCGCACGCCTGCTGCGCTGCTGTACCGCGTGATCGCCGATGACGAACAGATCCGCACCGCCACCTGGGCCGAATTCCTGTCGCTGACTCGTCGCGCCGCCAGCCTGCTGAGCGCCCACGGCGTCGGCCCCGGCACCCGGGTGGTGTTGATGCTGCCGAACTCGATGGAATTCCTGGTCGCCTTCTTCGCCACCCTCTGGTGCGGTGCGATCGCCGTGCCCGCCTCGCGGCCGCGCAAGGCCAGCAATGCCGAACGGCTGAGCGCGGTGCTGGCGGCTGCATCGCCGGAACTGCTGGTCTGTCTCGATGGCGACACCGGCATGCTTGCCGAACTGTTCGCCGCCACCGGCGTGGCACCTCGGCTGCTGGCGCTGGATTGGGAGGCGATCGAGGCGCAAGCCGAGTGCCCGGTGCCCGATCCGCTGCCCGCCCCGGACGATTTCGCGCTGATCCAGTTCACCTCCGGGTCGACCAGCGTGCCAAAGGGCATCGTCGTGTCGCAGGGCAATCTGGCGGTCAACATCGAAATGATGAACCGCGCCTACGCCAAACATCGGGGCACGCGGGCGCTGTCGTGGCTGCCGGTGTTCCACGACGCCGGGCTGGTCTGCATGGCGATCTCACCCGCGATCCACGGCGGCAGCCTGACCTTGTCGACGCCGCAGCGCTTCATCCGCAAGCCGCGCAGCTGGCTGGACGACATCGGCCGCTACGGCATCACCTGCACCGGCGCGCCGAACTTCGCCTTCGATCTGGCGATCCGCATGGGCGGCAGCGCCAACGGCCTGGACTTGTCGACGCTCGACACGCTGTGGAACGGTGCCGAAACCGTCAATGCCGACACGCTGCGCGGCTTCGTCAAGAAATTCGCGCCCTGCGGCTTTCGCGAGCAGGCGATCAATCCAGCGTACGGTCTCGCCGAGGCAACCATAGGCGTCGCCGGAGGCCCGCCCGGAGAAGGGGCGACGATCGGCCGCTTCGACGCCATGCAACTCGCCGCCGGCATTGCACAGCGCTCGGAAGCCGCCGACGCCGTGACGCTGGTGTCGGCCGGTGCGCCGGGCTGGAACACCGAAATCCGCATCGTCGACCCGCAAACCCGCGCCGTGCTGCCCGACGGCCGCATCGGCGAAATCTGGATCGCCGGCCCGCAGATCGCCCAGGGCTACTGGCAGCGGCCGGAAGAAACCGCCGCCACCTTCGCCGCCCGCGCCGCCGATGGCAGCGGCCCCTGGCTGCGCAGCGGTGATCTCGCCTTCCTGCGCGACAACCGCCTGTACATCAGCGGCCGGATCAAGGAAACCATCATCGTCCGCGGCCGCAACCTGAGCCCGGACGAGATCGAATTGGTCTGCGCCAAGGCGGTGCCGGCGCTGCCGCTGTCGCAGATCGTCGCCGTGGCGGTGCAGGGCAATGCCGAAAGCGTTGGCGTGATCGTCGAATTCCCCGGTGCCCAAAAGGAAGCCTGCGATGCCATTGCCGGCGCCTTCCGCATCGCCGTCGCCCGCACGCTCGATGTGACCCTGGCCGACATCCTGTTCGTCGACGCCATGAGCATCCCGCGCACCTCCAGCGGCAAGAAACAGCGCCTGCTGGCCGCCAAGCTGCGCGCGGCAAAGCCGGAAAAACTGTTGCACATCAACAGCCTGGCTGCCTGAAACCGATTTTCTTCCGCTCCTCTCTCCCAAACCACCATGACCGAAGCCACGCTTGCCGCCACCATCCGCGCCGCCATCGACCGCTACCTGCTCGCCGAACGCGGCGCGGTGCCGGTGTACGACGACGACACCTCCCTGCTCGCCATCGGCGTCGATTCGATCGCCGCGCTCAGCATCGGCATGGAGATCGAAGAGCGGCTGGGCGTGATGGTCAGCGACGACCTGATCTTCAACCACCCCACTGTCGCAGCCCTGAGCCGCGTGCTCGCCCGCCGGTAGGGTGGGCAGGCGGTATCTGCCCACCGGTTCGCCAGCCTTCGACCGCCGCCCCGCGTGGGCAGATGAAGCCTGCCCACCCTACGTAACCGATTGACGAGAAAGGCATTTCGCGCCAAGCATGCAAAAGAACCGCAACCCGCTGTTTCGATAAAAGCTTTTCAGCCGTTGACGTCCTTTCTTTTCCCTTTGCGCCTTGCGCGCAGCGCCCGTCTTTTTTTGACGTTGCCCGCCAGCACCCGCAACCGCCCGAGACGCATCGGCCTTCATCGGTTGCTGGATGGGGTCGATCACCGTAGGATCATATGAGCGCTAATTCACAGAAAGCATTCATATGATCTCGATCGCCACTGCCACGCACTCAGCAAGGGACGCCAGCCCCGCGCGCGAAGCCGCCTTGACCCATGCCGGAATCAAGGCGGTTCTGAACATCTTCCAGCGCTGGGGTCTTGCCGATGCCCAGGCCTCGGCGCTGCTCGGCGGGGTGGGGGTGTCGACCGTTCGACGCTGGCGGCAATGCGCCACCAGCAACAGCTTGCGGGTCGATGTGCGCCGGGATTTGCAGGATCGCCTGAGCCTGATTCTCGGCATCTACAAGGCGCTGCAGATCCTGTTTCCCGACGCCGCCCAGGCGGATGGCTGGGTGCAGCGGCCGAGCAGCAGCCCGGTGTTCGCCGAGCGCTCGGCGTTGGCGGTGATGCTCGATGGCGGCGTCGACGATCTGCACCGCGTGCGCCGCTATCTCGACGCCCAGCGCGGCTGATCCAGCGTGCGCGTGCGTGCGGCACCGTTCATCACGGTGCATCGGCTGGTGGCGTCGCGTTTTCCGCCGGTGGGCCTGTTCGACCGGGTGGCCGACAAGGCCGAATTCGAGCTGCTGGCGGAACTCGAATCGCGGACCAACGATCGCCTGCACGAGCCGCCGCGCGCCGAACTGATCGCCGATGGCGACTGGCGTTTCGGCACCGGCTGGACGCCGGTGATGGCGGCGTTCTGTCACCCGAATCCCGAAGGCTCGCGATTCAGCGATGGTCAGTTCGGCGTGTACTGCGCGGCTGCGGAAATCGACACCGCGATCAGCGAAACCATCCACCACCGGGTTCGTTTCCTGCGCGCGACCGCCGAGTCGGCTTGCTTCGTCGACATGCGCTGCTACGTCGGCGAGTTGCAGATGCCGCTGCACGATGGCCTGGTGCCGACGCTGCCCGCCGACATCATGGACCCCGACGATTACCAGCCCGCGCAGGCGCTGGCGCGACAACTCCGTGCAGCGGGATCGTGGGGGCTGAGCTACCACTCGGTCCGCCATCCCGGCGGCCGCTGCGTGGCCCTGTTCCGGCCCCCGGCGATCAGCCCCGTGCGCCAGAGCGGGCATTACCGATACGAATACGACGGCCAGCGGGTGGTTTCGGTGCTGCGGATGGAACTGGTCCGGCAGGGCTAGCTCCGTAGGGTGGGCAGGCTTCATCTGCCCACCGATTCGCTACCGTTCGACCGTTGCGCCGCGTGGGCAGATGAAGCTTGCCCACCCTACGTAAACGATTGACGATAAAGGAATTTCTTGGCAAGCACGCAAACGAACCGCAACCCGCTGTTTCGACAAAAGCTTTTCAGCCGTTGCCGTTGCTGTCCTTTCTTTTCCCTTTGCGCCTTGCGCGCAGCGCCCATCTTTTTTTGATGTTGCCCCGGACGAGCCGCCGCCCCCCGAGAGTGACGCGCAGCCTCAAGCCACCGACACCACCGTCCCGCGTTTGGCCTTCACCCGGCCGCCGGCCTTGATTTCGACGGCCAGCTCGTCGATGTAGCGGCGCATGGTGGCGATGGCTTCGGCGCGGCCGTCGCCGGCGTGGGCGCTCATGTTCGACTTGTAGAAGTCGTAATTGCCCATGAAGCGGTCGACGTCGCTCGGTGTGAGATTCAGCCGGTTGCCGCGCATGCCGACCCCCATGCGCTCGATCATCCAGGCGTTCAGGCGCTGTTCGAAGGCTTCCTCGGGCAGCGCCAGAATGGGTTTTCCGAAGTGGATCGCCTCGCCGATGGTCTGGTTGCCGGCAGTCGACATCACCGCGCGGCAGGACGCCAGATCGTGAACGAACCATTCGTTCGAGGGCGCGCGGAAATCAAGATTCTCGACCTTGCCGCGATACGGCGTGCCGTAGATCACCACCGGGCAGTCGAGCTGGCGCAGCGCGTGGTCGATGTTCGGCCGGTACTGATGCTCGCCCTTGTTGAAGTAGGCGAGCAGGAAATCGCCGTCGGTGGGCTTGGTGCGCAGCACTTCGTCGCGGAGCATCGGGCCGATGACTTTCACGCCCGGATACGCGCCTTCGGCCGGGTAGAAACTGGCGATCAGGATGCGTTCGGGAATGCCCATCAGGCTGCGGTAGCCGATGGCGTCGCGCATGCCCATGAGCCAGAGATCAGGCGGGAAGTGCGGCTTGCAGTAGGCGATGATGCCGACATGATCGAAGCTGATGCGGGGCAGTTTCAGCTTTTTGGCGGCACGATGCGTCCAGGCTTCGGAATCCGAGATGACCAGCTCGATGCCGCGTGACTTGATTTCGCGTTCCACCACTTCGCAGCCGTGGCCGCCGAAGAACAGGTCGGCCATCGGGGCCAGATTCTTCGCCACCGTCTTCGGTACCGAATGGCTGCCGTTGGCCTGGTAGACGTAGCCGATCATGGGAATGCGCACGGTCGGGAACAGCGGGGCGAGCACCTCGTAGGCGTCGCCGCCGGCAAACACCGTGACCTCGTGCTCGGCCATGATGCTCGGCAGCACCGCCATCGTGCGCATCGCGTGGCCGCGGCCGTAGCCCATCACCCCGTAAGCAATCTTCATGTCGTCGCCGCTCCCCGTTTTTGTTGCGGGCGAATGTCGATGACACGTTATGAAGCGGTGATAACTCCGGGATGACGGCGCGATGACGGTTTGGTGAAAGGCGTGCTGCGGTGGGTTCAGGGGTCGGCGGACACCGGCCTCGCATTGCGGTCGAGCAGCTCGGGGCGACCGTCGACGATCGGGAACTGCTCGCGGCCCAGCCGGAGCTGCCACCAGCGGCTGGCTGCGGCGGTTGGCAGCCGGTTCAGCAAAGGAGCTGCTTTCAGTCTGGCGTTGTCGTACCGGTGGGGTGCCCAGGCCATCAACTGCCAGCCGCCATCGGCAGTCTGTCCGTAGACCAGCGGCGGTAACTCATAGCTTTCCTCGGACGGCACGAACAGCCATTCCAGGCCTTCTGGCCCGCCAAGGTCGATGGCCATCAGCACGCAGATGCGCAGTTCCCGGTGGCAGTCGGAGCGCGTACCGAGGTGTTGCGCGCTGCGGTCCAGCTTCAGGTCGGCGGCGAGGGCCTCGAACAATCCGGCCGGCAACGCGGTACCAGCCGGCAGTACGTGAATATCGGCGGCGGCGAGCGTGCGCCACTCGGGCTGGAGGTTGGACGGATCGCGCAGGGCGTCGTCGATCTCGGCAACCAGCTTCGCATCGCCGGAATAGCGGGGGTCGGTCTTCAGGGCTTCCAGCGCCCGCTGGCCCTGGACGCCCAGTTCACGCGCGAACAGGTGGATGTCCAATTGCTCGATCCGCTTTTCCGGCGGACGGCCGTCCTCGCAGGGGCGCGATTCGGAATTGACCGGCGTCTCCACGCCATTGACGAACGCTTGCGCGGCCTTGTCGATACAGGCGTCCACACCCACCAGATCGACCTCGCCCCGCTCCAGCCGCGCCAACTGCGAATTGACCGTGATCGCCCGAAAATCCAGCAGCGGCGACTGCGAAGCCAGCACCAGCACCACCACAACACCGGCCATCAGCGGATTGCCGACTGACAACCGCGCCAGCCAGCGGCCATCGCGCGCGGGCAGCGCGGCCCAGGCCAGCAGCAGCGCGTGCAGGCCCAGGATCACCGCGACCATCAGGGCGGTCAGCCGCTCCGGCGTCCAGCCGTGCTGGTCCACCCGCAGGCTGATCGCCCAAATCGCCAGCGCCGCCTGCGCGGGCAGGCTCACCAGACCGGCCGACACGAAACCGCGCAGCCAGCGCGGATAGCGCGCTTCGGCACCGCCATCCTGATAAACGCCGTTGGCCAGCACCACGCCGAACAGCACCAGCCACAGCAGCAGCGAGGCGGCGCGGCGGGTCAGCCACAGCGTATCCACGCCCTTGAACAGCACCACGGCGAGGAACAGCAGCGAAAGGCCCATCACGAACGGCAGCAGCGCCCGGGTCAGGCTCAGGCATAGGCGCAGTACGGCGCGCAGGGCACCGCCTTGCGCGCGGCTCATCACCAGCCCGAAGCCGGTGACCAGGCCGGTGACCGGATAGACGAAGCGCGGCTTGTCGAACAATTCCCGGAATTCGGGGATGCCGATCAGCGCGAACAGCGCTCCCCAAAGCCACAGCACCGCCCAGGCGGCACCAACGAAGGCGGCGGTTGCGGCCAGCGCCAGCGCGTTGTCCCAGGCGTGGTGGTACAGGCCGCTGTATGGGAGGCCGATCGGCAGCCGGGTGCCGGTATCGCGCCAGGTTTGCAGGAACGGCAGCAGCACGAACAGACCCACCAGCAGGCTGAGCCAGTACGAATTCAGCACCGATATGCAGCTCGAGCTCCCCGGCAGGCAGGCGTTGCCGGTATGCAATGCGATGCCGGCCAGCAGCACCGCCAGCAGGCCGATCGCCAAATACGAAAAGCGCTCGCGGAGGCGCTCCACCATCAGCGCCAGCATCAGGGGCGGGGCGATGGCCAGCGTGTACAGCAGCATCCGCAGGCCCTGATCGGCGAAGCCGGGCCATTTGCGATCGCTGCCCTCATGCAGCACCAGCAGCATGATCGCCGCCATCTCGGCGATCACGACGATCAGCCATTGGGTGGCGCGATCCGGCCCGCGTGCATCCCTTCCTGCATCGTCCATCACCGACCTCCCTGGCTGACCGATTCCATCATAATCGCCCGTCCCGCTGCCGCCCCGAATCCTGCCTTGAACCTGCTCGACCCCGAACTGATCGTCGCTTTTCTCACGCTGGCGGCGCTGGAAATCGTCCTTGGCATCGACAACATCATCTTCCTGTCGATCATGGCGGCGAAGCTGCCGCTGCATCAGCAGGCGCGGGCGCGAACCATCGGTCTGGCCGGGGCGATGGGCACCCGCATCCTGCTGCTGGTCAGCCTGGCCTGGATCGCCAAGCTGACCAACGACCTGTTCGCGATCGGCGGCATGGGCGTGTCCGGGCGCGACCTGATCCTGTTCTTCGGCGGCGTGTTCCTGGTCTGGAAGGCCGGCACGGAGATCCGCCACCTGCTGCACGGTGCGCCGCAAGCCCCCGGCAGCGCGGCGGGCGCGGCCGGTGTCACCTTCGCTGGCGTGATCGTCCAGATCATGATTCTGGACATCGTGTTCTCGCTGGATTCGGTGATCACCGCCGTCGGCATGACCGACAACCTGCCGGTGATGATCGCGGCGATCGTGGTCGCGGTGATCGCGATGATGTTTTTCTCCGGGCCCCTGTCGCGCTTCGTCGACGACAACCCCACGATCAAGATGCTGGCGCTCGCCTTCCTGGTGCTGATCGGCCTGGTGCTGATGGCCGAAGGTGTGGACCTGCATTTCTCCAAGGCCTACGTCTACACGGCGATGGGCTTTTCGGTGGCGGTGGAGTTGCTGAATCTGCGGATGCGCAAGAACCTGTCGAGCCATGGCACGCACTGATTACGCGGAGCTGCTGGCGGGTCGAGGCAGGAACGCGGAGCAGGTCGCCACCCTCACCGCCGGCCTGAATCCGGCGCAAGCGGAAGCGGTAATGGCCCCGCCCGAGCACCGTCTGGTATTGGCCGGTGCCGGCTCCGGCAAGACTCGGGTGCTGACCCATCGCATCGGCTGGCTGATCGCGGTGGAAGGCGTGTCGCCGCATTCGATCCTCGCGGTGACCTTCACCAACAAGGCCGCCGCCGAGATGCGCGGCCGCATCGAAAATCTGGTGACGGTGCCGGTGCGGACCATGTGGGTCGGCACTTTCCACGGCATCGCCCACCGGATGCTGCGCCTGCACTGGAAGGAAGCCGGACTGGTCCAGAACTTCCAGATTCTCGATGCCGACGATCAGCAGCGCCTGGTCAAGCGGGTGATCCGGGCGCTCGATCTTTCCGAAGAGCAATGGGTGCCGAAAGTGGTCACCGGCTGGATCAACGCCCAGAAGGAAGAAGGCCGGCGGCCCTCGGGCATGGCCGATCAGGGCGACTTCGCGCAGCGGCAACTGGTGCGCATCTATTCGGCCTACGAAGCGCAGTGCGCGCAGAACGGGCTGGTCGATTTCGCCGAGCTTCTCCTGCGCGCCCACGAACTCTGCCGCGACAACGCCCAGCTTCAGCAGCACTACCGGCAGCGTTTCCGGCACATCCTGGTCGACGAATTCCAGGATACGAACACGCTCCAATACGCCTGGCTGCGGGTGCTGGCGGGCAATACCGGGACGATGTTTGCGGTGGGTGATGACGATCAGTCGATCTATTCGTGGCGCGGCGCCAAGGTCGAGAACATGGCGCGGCTATCGAAGGATTTTCCGGGGCTGGAGGTCATCCGCCTCGAACAGAACTACCGCTCGACCGGCACCATCCTCAAGGCCGCCAATGGCCTGATCGAGAAGAACAGCGGCCGGCTCGGCAAGGTGCTGTGGACCGATGGCAAGGAGGGCGATGCCATCCAGCTCTACGCCGCGTTCAACGAATACGACGAGGCGGAATTCGTCGTTGGCCGGATCAAGGTGCATCACGAGGGTACGTTTGCGCTGAAGGACAGCGCGATCCTCTATCGCTCGAATGCGCAGTCGCGCGTGCTCGAAGAAGCACTGATCCGCAACCGCCTGCCGTATCGCATCTACGGCGGCCTGCGCTTTTTCGAGCGTCAGGAAGTGAAGGACGCGCTGGCCTACATCCGCCTGGTCGCCAATCGCGATGACGATTCCAGCTTCGAGCGCGCAGTCAACACGCCGGCACGCGGCATCGGTGCGACCACCATCGAAAAACTGCGCGCCGTGGCGCGTGATGCGGGTGTTTCGCAGTGGAAGGCCGCGTCCGGGGCTGGTGCCACGCTCGGCCGCTCGTCCGGCAATCTGAAGGGCTTTCTCGATCTGATCGAAGGGCTGGCTCGCGATGGGGCCAACCTCAAGCTTGCGGAGCTGATGAAGCTGGCGATCGAGCGTTCGGGGCTCAGAGAGCACTACAAGAAGGAAAAGGGCGAGCAGGCCGAAGCGCGGCTCGACAACCTGGACGAGTTGATCAACGCCGCGCGCGGCTTCGAGCGGCCGCCGGAGGATGACGGCCTCGATCCGCTGAATGCTTTTCTCGCCAATGCCTCGCTGGAAGCCGGCGAGCGACAGGCCGGCGTCGGCGAGGACTGCGTGCAATTGATGACCCTGCACTCGGCCAAGGGGCTGGAATTCCCGGTGGTGTTCCTGGTCGGCATGGAAAACGGTCTGTTTCCGAGCCAGCGCGCAGTCGATGGCGGCTCGCTGGAGGAAGAGCGGCGGCTGGCCTATGTCGGCGTCACTCGTGCCCGACAGCACCTGTATCTGAGCTACGCCGAAGTGCGGCGCATCCACGGTCAGGAGCAGATCGGCATGCCGTCGATGTTCCTGAAGGAGATTCCGGCCGAGACTCTGGTCGAGACCCGACCGCGCGCCGGCATCCTGCGCCCGGCTTATGGCGGCCCCTCGTCCGGCTATGGCGGTGGCGGCGGCTCTTACGGCGGCAGCGGCAATCGCTATGCCCGCGCCGCCGATGTGCCGCCATCGCGGACCCAGATGACCGCGGCCACCACCGGCGAAGGCCCGGGCGGCTTCCGGCTCGGCGACGGCGTGCGTCACTTGAAGTTCGGCGAGGGCACCATCCTCAGCTTCGACGGGGATGGCGACCGCACCCGCATCGAGATCAAGTTCCGCGATGCCGGCACCAAGTGGCTGATGCTGTCGTACGCGCATCTGGAAAAGCTGTGACGATCCGGCGATGAACGCCACCGTGATCTGGGTCCTGCTGCTTGTCGTCGTGCTGATCGTCGGCCCGTTCGCCACCTTGCGAGCGGTATCGCACTACAAGGCACGGCGGCTTTCGTCGACAAAAAAGCCGGCCGCTGACGACGACAATCCGGACGATCCGGACAAGCCGCGCGGGTTCTGGTGATCCGCAGAGCGGGCAGGCTGGATATCGTTGCCCATCTCTGAAACCTCGAATGAGGCGAAGAACGCCGCGTAAAGGCGTTCAATCCGCGACATCTGACCCCGTTCTTGGCAAGCGGGGCTTCATGCGCAGCGTCGCCAGAACGATGCAGCAACGAAGAACACAGGGTGAGTGAAGCTTTTCCGTGTTCTCCTTTTCGCTGTTTTCCCTGCCGCTGCGCTGAAAGCGGTCGGTATCCTGCGAAACGCAGGGTGTAGCGCAGATCAGGACCCCGCCAGAATCCGCTCCAAGGCCTGCTGCGCGATCGGGTGATAGCCCGCGCCAAGCTTCTTGTAGATCGCATTCGCCTGCGCGCGGCCGGCATCGGTGGCGGCGAGCGCGCGGTAGATCGGGCTGATCAGCTTCATGCGGCCGACCCGGGCCAGGTATTCGGTCATTGCCGGCAGCACGCTGTCGGTCTGTCCGGCCTTGATCGCGAGCCGGTACCAGTGGCTGGCGATGATGGCGTTGCCGTTGCCGGTCAGCTTGAAGGTCTGGTCCAGTTCCTTGAGCTGGGCGGCGCTCGCGGTGGTCGGGAAGCCCTCGAAGAAGTGCTCCCATTCCTGCACCGTCCAGTTGCCAGCGCCCATCGCGCTGATCGGCGTCTTGCCGACCAGCCAGGCCTCGCGGGCGGCATCGACCTTGGCCAGCGCGTCGGATGACGCATACACCGCATCGGCCGGCAGGGTCGGCGACGACACCCAGGCGTCGATTTCGGCCTGCGAAACCACGCCGGGCTTCGCTTTCAGCAGCTTTTCGTCGAGAAAGGCAAGAAATTGCGGGCTGGTGGCGCTCTGGAAGGCATGGGCGTCAAACCAGCCGCGCAGGAAGGCATCGAAAGCCTCGCGGCCGAACTTCGTTTCCAGATAGACGAGGAACAAGGCCCCGCGCTGGTAGGGAATGGTGCTGAACACCTCGTCCGGGTCTTTCGACGGATAGGCGCGGACCAGCTTGCGGTCCTCGTCCGACTTGGCGAGGCCCAGGTCGGTTTTCAGGTCGGCCACGCCGATCACCCGCTCCATGTCGCCGCGCGCGGTGCCGAACTGCGCTTCGGTGAGCCGGTAGGTCAGGTATTCGGTGAAGCCCTCGTTGAGCCAGAAATCCTCCCAGGTGGCGTTGGTCACCAGATTGCCGGACCAGCTATGCGCCAGCTCGTGGGCGATCAGGGCCACCAGGCCGCGATCACCGGTGATCACCGTCGGGGTCAGGAAGGTGAGGCGCGGGTTTTCCATGCCGCCGTAGGGAAAGCTCGGCGGCAGCACCAGCAGGTCGTAGCGGCCCCAGCGATACGGCCCGAACAGCTTTTCGCACAGGGCCACCGTGGTTTCGGTCTCGGCGAACTCCCAGGCGGCGGCCTTGAGCATCGCCGGCTCGGCGTAGACGCCGGTGCGCGTGCCCAGACTATGGAAGGCGATGTCGCCAACGGCGATGGCGATCAGATAGCTCGGAATCGGCTGCGGCATCCGGAAAGTCCAGCGGCCGGCGGCGTCGCGCTGCTCCGACATCTCGGCACTCATCACTGCGCGCAGGCCTTTCGGGGTCTTGACGCGGGCTTCGTAGGTGGCGCGCACGGCGGGCGAGTCCTGAAGCGGAATCCAGCTGCGGGCGTGGATCGCCTGCGACTGCGAGAACAGGAAAGGCTGTTTCTTTCCGGCCGTCTGCGCCGGCTTCAACCATTGCAGGCCAGAAGCCTCGGGACGCGTGAAATAGCCGATGCGCACGCGCGTGGCAGCAGCCGGCAGCATCACCGTCAGCGGCCGGCCGAGCACGGCGTCATCGCTGCCAAGCGCGAACTTCGTCGCCGTCCAAACCGTGCCGTCGACACTGGCTTCAGCCGAGCGCACGTCGAGCGCACGGGTATCGAGCACGATGCGGTCGGCATCCGGCTTCAGGCGCTGGAACTGGATTTCGGCCAGACCTTTCAGCCGGGATTTCGCGAAATCCACCTCGAAATCGAGCGCCAGATGGCTCGTCCGCACCTCGGCACTGTTGGCGTAGGAATGGGTGTCGACGACATCACCCGCCAGCACGGGATTCAGCATGGTCGACAAACTCAAGGTGAGCGCGGCAAACGCGGCGCGAAGATCGGGGAAGGGCATGAAGGTTTACGCGGATTCGGGGACCGGACCATGATACGGAACTCCCCCGATTTGCCGACCCGCCCATGCGCATCGCCTTCCGATCGCTGCTCTGCACTGCCCTGCTGGCGCTCGCCGCCTGCGCCAACCTCAACCCGTTCCGCGATGCCGCCAGCGATCCGCCCAGCGCCACGACTGTCATGACCCTCAACGAGATCGGCGAACAGTATTTGCGGCTGGTGCTGGCGCTTGGCGAGCACGATCCGGACTATGTCGACGCCTATTACGGCCCCGCCGCCACCCGCGACGCCGTCAAGCAGCAGGCGCTGAAGCCGGCGGCGATCGAAAAGCAGGCCCAGCGCCTGCTGGCCGGCGTCGACGGCGCTGACAGCCCGCAGTTCCAGACCCGGCCGGAAATGGTCGCGCTGCGGCGTGCGTATCTGACCCGGCAACTGGCGTCGCTCGTCGCCCGCGCGCAGATGCTGCAAGGCCGGAAATTCAGTTTCGACGAGGAAGCCCGCGCGCTCTACGACACGGCCGCCCCGCACTACCAGGAATCGGACTTCGCGCCAGCACTCGCGCGCATCGAAAAGCGCCTGCCGATCGAGAAAGGCGATGCCGAACGCACGCTCGCCGAGCGCTACAACCGCTATATCGAGCGCTACGCGGTGCCGCCCGCGAAGCTGGAAGCGGTGATGACGCTGGCGATCGAGGAAGCGCGCGTTCGCAGCTACAACCACATGCCGATCCCGGTCAGCGAGCACTTCGCGCTGAGTTTCGTCAGTGCCAAGCCCTGGAGCGCCTACAACTGGTATCAGGGCCGGCTGCAGAGCCGTATCGAGATCAATACCGAGCTGCCGATTCCGGTTTCGCGGGTCATCGAACTGGCCTCCCACGAAGGCTATCCCGGCCACCACGTCTACAACGCCCTGCTCGAAAACGGCCTGGTGATCGGCCAGAACTGGCAGGAATTCACTGTCTACGCGCTGTTTTCGCCGCAGTCGCTGATCGCCGAAGGCACGGCAGACTACGGCGTCGGGCTGGCCTTTCCGGGCAAGGAAAAGCTCGCCTTCACCCGGGCCTTGTTCAAGGCCGCCGGTCTGAAAGCAGCGGATGCCGAGCGCTATCTCGACATCAGCGACGCAGCCGGCGCGCTGAAACCGGCCGGCATCGAAGCGGCGCGGCGTTATCTGGACGGCAAGGCCAGCGCCGACGAAACCATCGTCTGGATGCAGCGCTTCCTGCTCTATTCGCCGGAGCGCGCAGCGCAGCGCCTGAAGTTCATCGACAAGTACCGCGCCTATGTCATCAACTACAGCTGGGGCGAGGAACTGGTGCGCGGCCACATCGAGCGCCACGCCAACAAGAAAGCCGGCTCGCACGAGCAATGGCAGCAGTTCTTCCAGCTGATTTCGCTGCCGCGCACGCCGACCATGCTGCTGGCAGCCGATCAGCAAGCCGCCGTGCCCGAGGCTGCTGCGCCGATCGTCGACACGCCTGCCGACGTCAACGATCGGGCCGATTTCGACCGCTACATCGCCAGCAAGCCGACGGTGGCCGCGTTCCAGAAGCGCTATCCGAAAGTGTTCATGGTGCTGCCCGGCACCATCGCCACGCGCGAATACCGCAGCGACCGCAGCCGCTATTTCCCGGAACTGGACAGCGAAGGGCGGATCACCGGCGGCAGCTTCAACTGAAGGTCGAAAGCTTCCCGCCGCTGGCACCGGCGTCGGCGAGGCTGCTGATCCTTGGCTCGATGCCGGGCATCGCCAGCCTTCGCGCCGCGCAGTATTACGGCCATCCGCAGAACCGCTTTTGGCCGACGATGGAAGCACTGTTCGGCGTGCCGTTCGCGCTGCCCTACGAACAGCGCGTCGCGGCCCTGACCGCGAAAGGCATCGCGCTCTGGGATGTGCTCAAGGCCTGCGAGCGGCCGGGGAGTCTCGATTCCAGCATCGTCCGGTCCAGCGAAATTGCCAATGATTTCAACAGTTTTCTCGATCATCACCGGCAGTTGCGGGCGATCGCCCTGAACGGCGGCACGGCGCGGGATGCCTTCAAGCGCCATGTCCGGCCGGTGCGGGGAAGCCGGCTCGACGCCATCGAAGTGATCGCCCTGCCGTCGACCAGCCCGGCCAATGCCAGCCAGTCGATGGCCGCGAAGCTGGCGCAGTGGCAGCGGCTGACGGCCTGCGTCTGAACCGACAAGGGCCGCACATGGCGGCCCTTGGCGTTACCGCCAGCAAAGCATCAGAACTTCACCA
The DNA here is from genome assembly GCA_021732745.1 of Nevskia sp. Taxonomy (GTDB): domain Bacteria; phylum Pseudomonadota; class Gammaproteobacteria; order Nevskiales; family Nevskiaceae; genus Nevskia. Next base: position 113,229 of record JAKFUK010000006.1, read on the forward strand.
CCGCCTGCACATAGGCGAAGCGCCCGGCGATGTCGTAGTTCGAGGCGTCGTAGCCGTTCAGCGAGCAACTGACGCAGATCGGCGGGCCGGCCGAAAACACGTTGTTGACGCCAGCAGAGACCTCCGGTGCATACGGAATCGGCAGTTTCACGCCGGCCTGCAGGTCGTGATAGACGATCGCGTCGAGGCGGTTGCTGCCGTTGTCGGGATTGCCGCAGCTCGCGAAATCGACGGCATCGCCGCATTGCTCGACCAGCGCCGAAATGTAGCGAACGGTCCAGCCGGCGGTGAACGGAGCCAGTTCCCAGTTGGCGCGCACCGTGGATTTCCAGCGCGGAATGCCGCTGTCGCTGACTTCGGTGCCGACGCCGCGCGGTTCTTCAAGGCCTGTATCGGTGGACACGGCGCGGAAGAACTCCGTGTACGTGGCCTGCCAGTTCACCGTGAACTTGCCGTACGGGCTGCGCGGTGCCACCCAGCCGATACCCAGATCGTAGCCCTGGGTCGACAGGCGACCGAGATTGCGCAGGGTGGAGTCGAAGCCGTTGATGTCGCCGCTGGTGCCGCGGCTGATGCCCGAGCAGAAACTGGAGTTCGGATCGCCGCTGGCGACACAGCGGTTCAGCTGGGTCTGGGCGTCCGGCGACTGGATCGCGTTGTTGATCCGGTGCTTGTAGAACGTCAGCTCCAGGTCCACCCGGTCCGACCAGGCACTCTTTTCGGCCCAGGACGGGCTGTAGACGAGGCCGGCCGTGTAGCTGCGCGAGGTTTCGGCATCGAGATTGGCATTGCCGCCCGTGCGGATCGAAATCTGCGTGTTGGCCTGCTGGAAGCCCACCGGCGTGCCGAACACGTTCTGGCAGGTGGTGGCCGTGGCACCGGTGGCGCCGGAGCAGGGATCTTCGATCGAGGCATCGAAACGAGCGGGTGAGCCGAAGGATTCGCCGATCGACGGTGCCCGGAAGCCTTCCGCGTAGTTGCCGCGCAGGGTCAGGTCGGTGATCGGCTGCCAGCGCAGGCCGACCTTGCTTTTCACCGTGCTGCCGAAGGTCGTGTAGTCCGAATAGCGCGTCGCGAAGCTCAAATCCAGGCGCTTGGCCAGCGGCAGCTTGGCCAGCAGCGGCACCGCCAGTTCCAGATACAGCTCGTCGATCGAGTAGCGGCCGCTGGTCGGCAGGCTGGGCACGCCGTTCGATTCACCGGCCACCACCACCGCATCCGGCGAATAGGAGCCGGACAGCTTGCGATGCTCGTAACCGGTGGCGAAATCCAGCGAACCCGCCGGCAGCGGCAGCACCGAACCGGACAGGTTCAAGCTCACCGTATCGAGCGTCTGGCGGCTGGAATCGCGTTCGATGAACGAGATGTAGGCCAACTGGTCGGGCGTGATGGTGCCCGGGCCGCCGAAGAAGTTCAGCGGCACGCAGGGTGCCGTGCAGTTGGCCACCGGCCCCAGCGCCTGGGCGATGCGGCGGATGTTGTAGGTGCCGTTGATGGTCTGGTCGGCTGCGTTGACGCTGTTCGCGTAGTTGACGTCCCAAGCGAAGAAGCGGTCGAACAGGTCGAAACTGCCGTCGAAACTGGCCGAGAAATAGCGGGTATCGACATTCTGGGTAAACACCCGCGGCCCGCCTTCCACCGGCCGGCGCGCGGCGAACACCAGATTGCTCCCCGGATCCAGCGAATAGCCGAAGGGATTGAACGGGTTGCTGACGTCGATGCCGACGGTATCGGCCAGCCCGCCGGTACCGGCGCCGGGGCCGATGAACACCGGCTCGGGTGCTGCCTGATTGACCGACTTTCGCGACTGGTACAGGCCTTTCAGGCTCAGGCGGATGTCGTCATTGATCTTGTAGCGGCCCTGCGCGAACAGGGCGCTGCGCCGCGACGGCGTCAGCAGGAAGTTGAACGGCGAAAAATTGAAGCGATCGTCATTGGTGAAGCCGTGGTATTGGCCCGGAAACGCCGAATTCACGCCATTCGGCGTGATGTTGCAGAACGCGGTATCGGGGACGTTGTCGCCATTGGTGTCGGTCAGCGGACACAGGCCGCCGTTGGTGTTGTTGCCATTCGGGAAGAACACGAAGCGGCCGGTCGGCGTCGACGAGGAACCGAAGGCGGTGCCGGTGCCGGGAATCGGGAAGCTCGACTGTTCGGTCGCCGACGAACTGATCTCGCGCTGCTGGTAATGCGACAGGTCGACAAAGAACTCGTACTGCTTTTCCTTCACGCCCAGCGACAGGTTGCCGGTGTAGGTCTGGCCGTTGCCGGTCTGGTAATCGCCGTAATAAATGTTGGCGAGCCCGCCTTTCTGGCTTTTCTTGGTGATGATGTTGACCACGCCGCCGATGGCGTCCGAGCCGTACAGGGACGAAGCACCGTCGGTGAGGATTTCGACCCGCTCGATGGCGCTGAACGGGATGGTGTTCAGATCCACCGCGCCGGACACGCCGGACGCCGAGGATTCATTGACCCAGCGCAGGCCGTCGACCAGCACCAGGGTGCGCTGGGCACCGAGATTGCGCAGGCTGATCGTGGTCGAACCGGAACCCACGCCGCCGCCATCGGACGGAAAGCCGAAATTGCCCGCCGAATTGAACCGGGTGTTCAGCGAGGAACCGCTGACGCCGAGCCGCTGGATGATGTCGCCGATCGAGGTGATGCCGGTGGCTTTCAGATCGGCCGCTGTCAGCACCAGAACTGGTGAATCGCCTTCGCCTTCGGACTTCTTGATGCGCGAGCCGGTGACTTCCACCGCTTCCAGCCGGGTTGCCTGCTCCGCCGGTGCCGGTGCTGCGTCTTGCGCCTGCGCGATGCCGGCGGCCAGCAATGCCGGCAGCAAGCCCACGGCGCGCAAGGCCTGCGCCTTCCCTTTGCCTGTCTTCATCTGGTGACTCCCGTTTCCCGGGAACGCCGGCCCGCCACGAGGGGCAGCAAGCGCGGACGTTCGTGATGGTTGATGCCGGCTCGCACATACCCCACGCCGAGCCAGTCCTGACACCGACATTACGCTTTGTTGACAATTTCTTGAACAGCGCACTTGTCCGGGATCAAGCTGCCGCGATCGCGTTACCGTATGCGCCCTTCCACGCCGTTCGCGATGCCGCGCCGATGACCGCCACTTACGCTTTCCACAGCCTCGACGTCTTCACCGAAACCCGCTTCGGCGGCAATCCGCTGGCCGTGGTGCTGGCCGCCGATGGCCTGAACACCCGGCAGATGCAGACCATCGCCCGCGAATTCAATCTGTCGGAAACCGTGTTCGTGCTGCCGGTGACGCAGCCTAAGGCCGATTTCAAGGTCCGCATCTTCACGCCGGAAGTCGAAATGCCGTTCGCCGGGCATCCCACGGTCGGCACGGCCTGCCTGCTTGCTGAACTGGGGCTGGCACCGCAGGGTGATGACGTGCGCTTCGTGCTCGAAGAAAACGTCGGTCTGGTGCCGGTGCGCGTGCGCCGCGACGCCGGCCGCGCGCCGTTCGGCGAGCTGACCACCGCCGTGCTGCCCGAACGCGGCCCGGCCCCGCCCTCGAAAGCCGTGCTGGCCGCCATGCTCGGCCTGGACGCCGCCGACATCGGCGATGCCGCCTTCGTCAGCTGCGGCTACCCCTATCTGCTGCTGCCGCTGCGCGCCCCGGAGTTGCTCGCCGGCATCGCGCTGGACCTGCCGACCTGGCGCGAACACCTGGCGCAAGCCTGGGCGCATCACCTGTACGTCTACGCGCAGGGTTACGAAGGCGAAATCAGGGCGCGCATGTTCGCACCCGGCTCCGGCGTCTTCGAAGACCCGGCCACCGGCTCCGCCGCCGTGGCGCTGGCTGGCCGGCTGGCGCTGGATTCGGCAATCGCCGACGGCCTGATCAGCGCCGTCATCCATCAAGGCCTGGAAATGGGCCGGCCGAGTGTGCTGCATATCGAGGCCGATCGTGTCGCTGGCGCGGTTACTGCTGTACGCGTGGGCGGCCACGCGGTTCGGGTGCTGACGGGAACACTGCACGTCTGAGCGACTGCGACGGCCGTCACCAAGCCGTCCGGACCCGACCGCTATACTTTGGCAAAGCCCGTGCATCAGGCATCGGGACTACTGTTCACGGAGACGTTGCGATGACCGATTCATTCCGCCGCCTTGCCCGGCTGGACGAGGAATTCCCCGGCCTGCTGGCAGCATTCAAGCCGGCGCTGAAGGGCCTGATCCCGGACGACATCAACTTCACCGAGGATTCCTACGACGAGTTGTTCATCATCCTCGCCGCTGCCGCCTACTACGCCCGTGACCCGAAACTGCGCAAGCAATCGGCCAATCGCACCGGCGGCAACCCGAAACTGGTCAGCGTGGTGCTCGACGAAGGCCCGCAGGACAAGGATCTGGCGCTGGTCGACCGGATTCTCGACCGCATCGCGCCTTATGTGCCGGTCAGCGTGCTGCTGGCCTCGCTGAAGTCGATGCACGGCAACAAGGACGAGCTGTTCAAGGGCTATCACATGGCCATCGAGCGGATCACCTCCGATCTGTTCCGCATCGCCGCCGGCTTTCCGCCCAACACCGCCTGCCCGGCGGCGCTGGTCAAATGGGCTTCGGGTCCGCTGCGCGGCGAAATCTACGATCAGTTGCACCGCGCCTGACGATCAACCCCTCGCGGCCATGAAAAAAGCGGCCGGTCATCGCTGACCGGCCGCTTTTTGGTTCAGGCCGCTTTCAACAGCGGCCCGGATTGCGGCTTACTGACCTCCCTTCGCACCCGCTTCGACATTGGCGTTGACGTCCACCTTGGCATCCGCCGCTGCCGCGCCGACACCGGTCGCTGCATTGACGCCGGTCTGCACGCCAGTCGAAGCTGCGCCGCCGACGGTGCTGACCGTCGAACCGACCGCCGCCTTGGTGCCGACCGCCGCATCCTTGGCCACGCCGACGCCGGTCTTGGCCACGCCCTTGGTGGTCGACGCCGCGCCCTTGACCACCGAACCGGTGGCGCCCGCCGCACCCTTCGCCGCACCGCCAGCCGCGCCGACCGTGCCCTTCACTGCACTGCCGAGGCCCAGGCCCAGACCGAGGCCCGCCTTGGCACCAGCATTCGCGCCGCTCTTGCCCGCTTCCACACCGGCAGCGGCGTTAGCCTTGGCATCTACCGCCGTCTGCGCAGCGGCACGCGCTTCGCTCTGATTGGCAGCAGCGGCGGACGCGGCGGCTTCGGCATTCAACCGGGCCTTGGCAGCAGCAGCGGCTTCAGCATCGAGCTTGGCCTTGGCGGCGGCATCGACATTGGCGTTCAAGGCACCGGCGTTCACGCCAAGGCCGACACCGGCAGCGGCTTCGGCACCGGCGGCGAACGACGGGCCGGCGGCGGCGATCAGGGTGGCAACAATCACGGCGGGAATCAGTTTGCGGTTCATCGAGGTACTCCGGACAAGAGATAGTCAGCGAAACAAGAAGGGTTGCGCGTCGCCCTTGCTTGCTGGTCGCAATCGGGCCTGCGCAGAATGCCGAACCAGTCTGAACCCCTCATGAACAGGTGCTCAGGCGGCCGATTCTCCACCAAGTCCTGACCATCCGCGAGACCCTTTCGATGCCTGCGATGCCGACCGATGGCGATACTGCAACGCGCTGGACCGCGCACTGGATCGCCGCCTGGAACGCGCTCGATATCGACGCCGTGCTGGCCCTGTTCGCCGACGATTGCCGATTCCGCAGCCCCAAGGCCGCCGTCATCACCGGCTGCGGCACGGTGATCGGCAAGGCCGCCCTGCGCGATTACTGGACGCGCGCGGTTTCCGGCATCTCCAGTCTGCATTTCCGCTTCGAGTCCGCGCACTGGGACATGCATGGCCGCACGCTGCTGATTCGCTACATCGCCGAACTGGGGCCGCAGCGCCTGCTGGCGGCGGAAGTGTTCGATTTCAATGCAGACGGTTTCGTCAATTGCGGCACGGCGCTCTATGGCGCGCCGGCTGACTGATCCTTCGCGCGGCAGGCGCGGGCGCGGTCGCGAGTTCGAGGAACCGCTGGCACCGGCGGCTGATCTCGATGCTGCCGAGATGGCGCGGCGGGCGATCCTGGCTGTCATTGAGCGGATACCCGCTGGGCGGGTGTCGACCTACGGCCAGATCGCCTGGATCGCCGGCTATCCGGGCCGCGCCCGACTTGTCGGCCGCGTGTTGGGCGGCATGCTGGAAGCTGGGTCTACGACGCCTTGGCATCGGGTGATCAATGCTTCGGGGCAGATTTCGTTGCCGACTTTCAGCGAGGCTTATCGGGAGCAGAAGGCGCGGCTGCGGGCTGAAGGGGTGGTGTTCGAGGGCGAGCGGGTGAGCTTGAGGCGGTTTGGGTGGAACGCGGCGGGTGGGGGGTCGCCGTTGATTGATTGAGTGGCGTGCGGCTGAGCAGCGAGTGTTGATGTGCTTGCTGGTGCCAGCTTACTCTGCGCGTGGCGTGCGTTGACTCTTTATATGTGTAATCAATCATTTGACTAATCGGGCACGACGTTTTTGGCGGATATGCAACCACTTTACTCTGCATTTTTACGGTCAGTACAACTTACTATAGTTAGTTTTTTAGTTCTAATTGTCGTTAGACCTTAAACCGGAGGAATTGATGGAGCTTCGAAATTTCATAAAACAAGCGCTTTGCGATATCGCAGGAGCAATCACCGACGCGCAATCAGAAGTTGAAGGTACTGAAATTATTCCTTCAGTAAGTTCTAGCTACAAAGCTATTGAAATGGGAATCAGTGAGCTGCAAAGTATTGAGTTTGAGGTCGCAGTAAATACGGAAACGAAATCCGGCAGTGAGGCGAAGCTTAATGTAGTTGCTGCAATTGTCGGTGGCGGCGTCAGTGGCAATAGCGGTGCCAGTACAGCTCACGCTGCAACTCTACGATTCCGCATACCGGTCAGATTTAAAGCATATAGTGGCAACTAGAAATTAGGGTGAAACTTTACCAGTTCCCTTGTTTACTAAATAAAAATTTAGTTGCAAGGTTGACAACATGTTGCTCTAGCCTTGAGTTTACCAAATCGAAGTATTTTTCAAGGAGGATTGATCGTGGCTAAAGAGAGACCGAATTTTCAGAAAGCTTGGACTGCATTCAAAGCTGTGAACATTGATGTTCAAGCCGTGGGTGCGAAGATCGGAGGAAAAGTAAAAGCAAACATTGATTCTGGAATTTTCCAGAATGCATGTCCGATCAGAATTAGCTACGCATTGAATAGATCGGGATTCAAGATAAAGCCCAAGGAAAAGTATGCAGTGGTAAGTGGCAGCGACGGAAACTGGTATCTCTTTCGCGTTGTTGACGCAATAAATTTTCTGTCCGACAAGTTCGGGACCCCTGACGTTGTTTCCAAGCCTCCGACGATGATGGAATTTTCTGGCAAGCGCGGAATTATGGTTACGAAAGGACATGGTTGGAGCAACGCAACAGGACACGTCACCCTTTGGGACGGCACAATATGTGCTGACACCTGTCATTCTGCGGGAGATCCATCCAATGGCGATTTCGTCCCTGAGGTGACTTATCTTTGGATTCTGGCATGAGATACATAGTGTGCTTATTTTCAGCGATGACAATTGCTTGCGCCGTGGCAAGCAATCCGAACTCGGTTCCACGAACCTATTCGCCAGATATGATTTTCAAAAACTGGGTGCTGAGCCGCTGCATTGCAAAAGCTTATTCAGCAGATGCCACGAAACGAGATGCAGAGATCAGCGCGAGTGCGTATCTGGAGTATGGATTCTCGTCAATTGAGATGTATGAGAAAGGCGAGATGCTCGTCGACGAGTATCTGGCGCGCAATTACTCCGGCTCTATTGATGGAAAATACAACACAATGAAATGTATCGACTTGTTTCACAGTCAAGCACTGGATGCGCTCAGTCGACACCAACCCAGCTCGTAGCTCGTAGGGCGGGTCGCGACCCGCCGCTTTCCGTGAAGTGATTTCTGTCGCTAGGAATTTCAGGCGACTGGCTTTGGATAGCTGGCCAGCTAAGGAATTACGGAATTACAGTGACACCTTACCAATTCCTCAATTTCTATTAGACCGCTTCTTGGTGGGACTGCTTTGATCGGCTGACTTCATTGCACTTTTTCGCGCTATCGCGCGAGTTACTTTCTTCAACCGCTGAAGAAAGTAACCAAAGAAGAGCGGCCCAGGCATGTCGTCGACTCGCATGAAACAAAAGCGCGAGTCGATGCCCTGTGCTTCTCGCGCTCTCCGGGGTACCGCGCTGACGGGCCATCCATGGCCCGGCATCGCTCGACCGGCATCCATGCCGGTCGCCCCCTCCGATCGCTGCGATGCTCGGCGCCATGCAATGGGAGGGACCGGCAGAAGCAACCCGACATGGTCACTTGGGATGCGGACAAGCTGGCAAGCAACGCCGCCGAACATCAATGGCAGATTTCGATAGCGAGGCTGAATGGCAGACCGTTCTGGCAAATGCGCCGGCCGGCAAAAGCCCGCCTGCGCTTGCTGAGGAAGCCGCCATCGAATCGCGCAGCGTCGCGGTGGACGGTGGCGGCATGGCCGCCGCGCGAAAAGCCCAGGACTCGCGTCGTCCCGGACAGCGCGGCCCGCAAAAAGAACCCAGCAAGAAACTCGTTTCCTTGCGCCTGTCGCCCGAGGTTCTGGCTTACTTCAGAAGCAGGGGCGAAGCTGACAGTCGCGTATTGACGACGAACTTCGGAAGGCCGCAGGTATTTGATCCTGGCCACAGCGAAACGACGGAGACACCTTTCCAATTCGCCTGGAAAAAAGCCCGCTTGGAAGCGGGCTTTTCTTGCAGCTTGCGACGATCAGCGGGTGGCGATCGGCGCATAATCGCGCACCGGCGAACCGGTGTAGACTTGGCGCGGACGGCCGATCTTCACGCCGCCCGGCTCGGCGGTCATTTCGCTCCAGTGGGCAACCCAGCCGACGGTGCGGGCAATCGCGAACATCGGGGTGAACATGTTCACCGGGATGCCCAGTGCCTTGTAGATGATGCCCGAGTAGAAATCGACGTTCGGGTACAGCTTGCGCTCCTTGAAGTAATCGTCCGACAGCGCGATTTCTTCGAGCTTCATCGCCAATTCCAGCTGCGGATCGTCGATCTTCAGCTCTTTCAGCACCTTGTGGCACTGCTCGCGGATGATGGTGGCGCGCGGGTCGAAGTTCTTGTACACGCGGTGGCCGAAGCCCATCAGGCGGACGCCGGAGTTCTTGTCCTTGGCGCGGGCCATGAAGTCCGGCACCTTTTTCACGTCGCCGATCTCTTCCAGCATCTTCAGCACGGCTTCGTTGGCACCGCCGTGCGCTGGGCCCCAGAGGGCGGCAATGCCCGAGGAAATCGCCGCGTAGGGATTGCAGCCGGTGGAGCCGGCAAGGCGCACGGTGGAGGTCGAAGCGTTCTGCTCATGATCGGCGTGCAGGATGAACAGCACGTCCAGCGCCTTGGCGGCGACCGGGTTGATCTCGTACTCCTCGGCCGGCACGGCGAACATCATGCGCAGCAGGTTCGAGCAGTAGTCGAGGTTGTTCTTCGGGTACATGAACGGCTGGCCGAAGGACTTCTTGTACGCCGCCGCCGCGATGGTCGGAATCTTCGCGATCATGCGGTGGGCAAAGATCTCGCGGTGCTTCGGATCCTTGTTGTTGGTGGTGTCGTGATAGAAGGCCGACAGGCTGCCGACGATGCCGGTCAGCATCGCCATCGGGTGGGCGTCGTAGTTGAAGCCGTCGAAAAAGCGGCGCAGCGACTCGTTGATCATCGTGTGGCGGCGGATCGACGCCTCGAACGAATCAAGCTGGACTTTCGACGGCAGCTCGCCGTGCAGGATCAGGTAGGCGACCTCGATGAAGGTCGAGTGCTTGGCCAGCTGGTCGACCGGGTAGCCGCGGTACAGCAGGATGCCCTTGTCGCCGTCGATGTAGGTGATCGCGCTCTTGGTCGAGCAGGTCGAGGTGAAACCCGGGTCGTAGGTGAACAGGTCCATCTTGTCGTAGACCTTGCCGACATCGGCACCGAGCGGCCCCAGCGTGCCCTTGACCACCGGCAAATCGACTTTTTCGCCCGTCTCGTTGTTGATCAGGCTGTAGCTAGGCGTCGTCATCGCGTCATCTCCGTGGGACTGTTGGAACACTGGACGGTCGTGTCCCGCAAAAAATGTGCAGTGCCGCATTCAATCCCCGCAATCGCACGTCTGCACGCTATGAGGGCGGCGAAGTGGTCTTGGGGGATATCCCGGCGAATGGGTCAAGCATAACGATTTTCGCGGTCTTTCGGCGAGCCGATGCGGCCGGGAAGACAGACTGTTCAGCAATATTTGACACTATTACGCAAAAAAGCCGCCCGAAGGCGGCTTTTCACAAGCTTGCGGCGGTGCCTCGGGCCTGAAAATTCAGGCAGCGGTGGCGTAGCGCTTGCGGAACTTGTCGATGCGGCCGCCGACGTCGGCAACCTTCTGCTTGCCCGTGTAGAACGGGTGGCACTTCGAGCAGACTTCGATCTGCAGGTCACGGCCGACGGTCGAACGCGTTGCGAACGTGTTGCCGCAGCTGCAGTTGACGTTGATGGCGACGTAGTTCGGGTGGATGTCGGGCTTCATTGCGATCTCTCGAAAATTCACGGCCCGGACAGTCGGTTCGGGCGAAAGGACGCGGAGTGTAAAGAAGTCGCTTGTGAACAGCAAGCCATTCACTCGCTTTCGGCTTCAACGTCCACCGTATGCGCCTCGCCGTCGTCATCGACCCAGACCCGCACCGTCATCGGCCGGCAGCACACCGAGCAGTCCTCGGAATAGGTCTGCGAGCCGGCGGACAGGTCGATGGTCAGCGGGATTTCCTCCCAGCAGGCCGGGCAGGTGACCCTGGTTTCCGACAAGCCCTCGGCCGCCGCCGTGCCCGGCTCGACATCGGCCACTTCCTCGACCTCGACGGTGTACTCGTCGTCTTCATCGACGACCAGACGCACGACCATCGGCGTGTCGCAGACACAGCATTCTTCCTCCCAGGTTTTCGAGCCCTTGGCCGGATTGACGGTCAGCGGGATGGATTCGTGGCAGGCCGGACAGATGACTTCGACGTCTTCGCGCATGGCTCGTGGCGGGTGGCAGGTCAGAGAAATTCGGCAACCAGTGTATTCAGATGCGCGCGCCCCAGGGAGGTTGGCCGCGTGTGACCGTCGACCTGCTCGATCAGGCCGCGTTTCGCGAGGCTAGCGAGCTTCGGCTCGATGGTCGACATCGGCAAGCCGGTGCGCGCTTCGAACAGCGCCGCCGTGAAGCCTTCGTTGAGCCTGAGCGCATTCATCATGAACTCGAACGGCAGATCGGCCGTTTCCAGCGTGCGCTGTTCCTGAACCGCGGTCGCAGTGCCGGCCCCGGCCTGATAGCTGCGCGGCAGCTTGTGGCGGGCACGGCGTTCGATGCCGTCGGATGCGCTCCGTTTGCCGTGGGCACCGGCACCGATGCCGAGGTAATCGCCGAACTGCCAGTAATTGCGGTTGTGACGGCACTGCCGGCCGGCCTGCGCATAGGCCGACACCTCGTACTGCGCGTAACCGGCATCCGCCAGCAGCGCCTGCCCGGCCAACTGCATCGCCCAGGCGCTGTCGTCGTCCGGGATTGTCGGTGGCTTCGCGGCAAATTCGGTGTTCGGCTCCAGGGTCAGCTGGTAGTAGCTCAGATGCTCGGGGGCCAGCGCGATCGCCGCGCGCAGATCGGCCTCGGCTTCCGCTTCGCTTTGCTGCGGCAGCGCGTACATCAGGTCCAGATTCAGGTTGTCGAAGCCGGCGCTGCGGGCGATTTCGACGGTTCTCAGCACGTCACCCTGACCATGGATACGGCCGAGGCGCTTGAGCATCGCGTCATCAAGGCTCTGCACGCCGATCGACAGGCGATTGACGCCCGCCGCGCGGTAGTCGCGGAAATTCGCGGCATCGACGGTGCCGGGATTGGCTTCCAGGGTGATCTCGATGTCCGGCGCGAAGTTCAGTTTCGCCGCGAACGCTTCCAGCACGCGGGCGATGGCGCGGCCGGAAAACAGGCTCGGGGTGCCGCCGCCCATGAAGATGCTGGTGATTTTTCGTGAGGCGTGAGGCGTGAGGCGTGAGGCGTCGGTGGGGTTCAATTCCCAGTCCAGATCGCGAATCAGCGCGTCGACATAGGCGTCTTCCGGCACTGCTCCGCGCAGCCCGTGCGAGTTGAAATCGCAGTACGGGCACTTGGCGACGCACCACGGGAAGTGAATGTAGAGCGCAAGCGGAATGTCCTCGGCGATCAGCCTCCGCTGTTCCGCCTCACGCCTCACGCCTCACGCCTCACGAGCGCCAGCAGCGCCGAAAAGGCCCGCGCCCGATGGCTGACGGCGTTCTTGGCGACAGCGCTCATTTCGGCAGCCGACAGGCCGGATTCGGGATCGAGAAACAGCGGGTCATAGCCGAAACCCTGAGCGCCGCGCGGCGCATGCAGGATGCGGCCGGGCCAGGCACCGAAAGCGATCAGCGGCACCGGATCGTCGGTGTGGCGCAGCATCGCCAGCACCGAGATGAACCGCGCACCGCGCTGCTCGTCTGGAACATTCGTCAATTCTTTCAGCAGCTTGGCATTGTTCGCCGCATCGTCGCCATGGACGCCGGAATAGCGTGCCGAGTAGACGCCAGGCGCACCGCCAAGTGCGGCGACTTCCAGCCCCGAGTCATCGGCAATCGCCGGCAGCCCGGAAACCGCCGCCGCATGACGCGCCTTGATCAGCGCGTTCTCGACGAAGGTCGGCGCGCTTTCTTCCGGCTCGACATCGCTGAACTCGGACACCAGCCGCAGCCGGTAGCCGAGCGGCGCCAGCAAGGCTTCGAGTTCGACGAGCTTCTTGCGGTTGCGGCTGGCGAGGACGAGATCGGACACCGGCATTCAGATTCGCGCGTTGAATTGTTCGACCGTCAGGCCAGCGGCACGGATCAGGCCGCGCGCGACTTCATCGTGGTCTGGGACCGACAAGGTCAACATGTCGCCCTCGCGGGTCAGGATGATGTGGCTGCCGCGTTGACGGACGATGCGCCAGCCGTGCGCGACAAAGACCTTGGCGACGTCCCGCCCGCTCAGCAATGCCAGCGGCGGCATGTCAGGCGGCGACGTCGATCAGCCGCGTCTCGATGGTCAGCGGCATGCCCTGCTCGGCGCGGACGTCAAGGCATTCGCGGATCGCCAACTCGATGTTCAGGAGTGCGGCATCGCGGGTTTCGCCCTGACTGAAGCACCCCGGAATCGACGGACAACTGGTCACCCAGGCACCGTCTTCATCGCGTTCGATCGTGATCTGGAATTTCATCGCGCGCCCCGCTCGCCTCAAGTCTGGCGACAGTCTAAATCGCCAGCGCCGCCCGCTGCGCGATGCAAAGCTCGGCGATGCCCTTCTGCGCAAGCGCCAGCATCGAATCCAGCTCTTCGCGGCGGAAGGCGTGACCTTCGGCGGTGCCCTGCACTTCGATGAAACCGCCGGCGTCGTTCATCACCACGTTCATGTCGGTTTCGCAGTTCGAGTCCTCGGGGTAGTCGAGGTCGAGCACCGGGACGCCGTTGTAGATGCCGACGGAAATCGCGGCGACCTGGCCGTGCAGCGGGTCGCGCTTGACCTTGCCGATCTTGCGCAGATGCGCCACGGCATCGACCAGCGCCACGTAGCCGCCGGTGATGCTGGCGGTGCGGGTGCCGCCATCGGCCTGCAGCACGTCGCAGTCGATGGTGATGGTGATGCCGGCCATCGCTTCGAGGTCGAGCACCGAACGCAAGCTGCGGCCGATCAGGCGCTGGATTTCCTGGCTGCGGCCGTTCTGCTTGCCTTGCGCGGCTTCGCGCTTGGAGCGGGTGTGGGTGGAGCGCGGCAGCATGCCGTACTCGGCGGTCAGCCAGCCGCCGTCCTTCTTCCAGGCCGGGCCGCGTTCCTCGATGCTCGCCGTGCACAGCACCCGGGTGTCGCCGAAGGCCACCAGCACCGAACCTTCGGCGTGGCGCGTGAACTTGCGCTCGATGGAAACGGCGCGAAGCTGGTCGGGGGCTCTACCGGAGGGTCTGGTCACTAGTCGGGGCGGCGGGCGTTGAACGGGCGCGGAGTATAGCGCCGCGCACTTTCGGCCAAGGCCAGCGCCAGAGCAGCAGAATGCTGAGGATCGCGGCGTACAGCAGCGGATCGCTCAGGTCTTTCTTGACCAGCCAGATGTAGTGCAGCACGCCGAGCACGGCGGCCGGATAGATCAGTTTGTGCAGGGTTTTCCACTTGCGCTTGAGCCGCCGCTGCCAGCCGTCGGTGGAGGTGATCGCCAGCGGCAGCATGAACAGCCAGGCGGCGAAACCGACGGTGATGTACAGGCGCTTGACCAGATCCTCGGCGAGCTGCGCCAGCGCCCGTGCCGGTTCGAGGATGTTGAGATCGAAGACGATGTACACCGCGAAATGCAGGCAGATATAGGCGTAAGCCCACAAACCGACGGTGCGCCGCAGCTTCAGCGGCCAGATCCAGCCGGTGAAGCTGCGCAGCGGCGTCATGCACAGGGTCAGCAGCAGGAATCTGAGCGACCAGTCGCCGAGCGCGCGTTCCAGATATTCGATCGGATTGGCTCCGAGCCCGCCATTCAGCGTGCGGTCGATGAGCAAGGCCAGCGGCGTCAGGCAACCGATCCAGACCAGCGCCCGCGCCGTCCACAGGCTTGCCGCAGGCGACATCAGTAGTACCGGCGCAGGTCCATCCCGGCGTACAGCGGGGCGACTTCCGGATAGCCGTTGAACGGCAGGGTCGGCTTGCGGAACAGCTCGCCGAGCCGGCGTTCGCTGGCCTGGCTCCAGCGCGGGTGATCGACTTCCGGGTTGACGTTGCCGTAGAACCCGTATTCGGCCGCACCGATGGCGTTCCAGGTGGTTTCCGGCTGGGTTTCGGTGAACTTGATCTTCACGATCGACTTCGCCGCCTTGAAGCCGTACTTCCACGGTGCCATCAGGCGGATCGGCGCGCCGTTCTGGTTCGGCAACACCTTGCCGTACAGGCCGACCACCATGAACGCCAGCGGGTGCATGGCTTCATCCATGCGCATCGCTTCGCGATACGGATAGGGCAGCACGCCGCGCTTGATCATCGGCATCTGCTCGGCATCGGCGAGGGTGAAGAACTGCACGAATTTCGCTTTGGAATTCGGCTTGAAGCGCTTCAGCAGATCGGCCAGCGGGAAGCCGACCCAGGGAATCACCATGCTCCAGGCTTCGACACAGCGCAGGCGGTAGATGCGTTCTTCGAGCGCGTGCGGCTTGATCAGGTCTTCCAGGTCGATCATGCCGGGGGCATCGCATTCGCCTTCGATGGCGACCGACCAGGGCCGCGTCTTCAGCTTTTTCGCGTAGTTCGCCGGTTCGCCCTTGCCGGTGCCGAACTCGTAGAAGTTGTTGTAATTGGTGATGTCTTCAAAGCTGCTGACCTTCTCCGCACCCGCCATGTTGACCTTGGTCTTGACGTCGAGCGCCGCGAGTTCGGCGCTGGCGGCCCCATCGGTGGCGGCAGTGCCGGCAGCGGATGGCGGCGCCACTGGCGGCGGCGTCTTGGCATCGCTGCAACCGGCCAGCGCCATGCCGGCGGTCGCAAGACCCATCTGGGCGAGGAAACGACGGCGATCCTGGTAGGTCGATTCGGAGGTGATTTCCGACGATTTGATCGGGTACTGCGGCGAAACACGAATCAACATGTCGACAACTCCGGCGAACTTGCGCAATTGACTCAAGCTTAAGCCGACGGTTCTCCGTAACATAGTCGGCGACCGCCAGAATCATGAAATCCGGACGCTTGAACACCCCCGCCGACACCGCCTTGCAGGACCTCGTCGACACTTTCGAGATGCTCGACGACTGGGAGGAGCGCTATCGCTACCTGATCGAACTCGGCCGCAAGCTGCCCGCGATGCCGGACGCCGAGCATACGGAAGATCACAAGGTGCGGGGCTGCATGAGCCAGGTCTGGCTGGCGGGCGAGGTCGACGCCGAACAGCGCCTGCATCTGCGCGGCGATTCCGACGCCCACATCGTCAAAGGCCTGATCGCCCTGATCCTGGCCCTGACCGACGGCCGCACGGCGCGTGAAGTGCTCGACACCGACATCAAGGCCGCGTTCGCGCAATTGGGGCTGGAAAGCCACCTGTCGATGAACCGCCGCAACGGCTTTTACGCGATGGTCGAGCGGATTCGGCAGATGGCGGCTACTGCTGTCGGCGCTGGGTAAAAGCAGGTCTCACGCGGAGAACGCGGAGGCCGCAGAGAAAAGCCACGGCGAGAAAAGCGAAAAGCTCCGGGGCACAAAGGCACAAAGAACAGCAACGACAAGGACACAAAGAAAAGCGTTAAAGATTTTCTTCGTGCCCTTGCTTTTTACCTTTGTGCCTTTGTGATCCGGAGCTTTTGCTTCTCTCTGCGATCTCCGCGTTCTTTGCGTGAGATCAGGCTTTTGGCGGGAACCGAAGCGCAATCCGCCTCGCGTAGACTCGAAGGGTTCGTCACCAGGAGGGATCCCCATGTCGTATTTCGCGCTGGCCTTGCTCATCTTCGCCCTGGTCACGCTCTACAAGGGCGTGGTCACCGTGCCGCAGGGCATGGAATACACCATCGAGCGCTTCGGGAAGTACCGCGCCACGTTCACGCCTGGCCTGCACTGGCTGCTGCCGTATGTCGACCGCATCGGCCGCAAGCTGTCGATGATGGAGCAAGTTCTGGACGTGCCCTCGCAAGAGGTCATCACCAAGGACAACGCCATGGTCGGCGTCGATGGTGTTGTTTTCTATCAGGTTCTGGACGCTGCGCGCGCCGCCTACGAGGTGCAGAACCTGCAATACGCGGTGCTGAACCTGACCCAGACCAATCTGCGCACGGTGATGGGTTCGATGGACCTCGATGCCCTGCTCAGCCAGCGCGATCACATCAATGTGCGGCTCCTGGCGGTGGTCGATCAGGCAACCTCGCCGTGGGGCATCAAGGTCACGCGTATCGAGATCAAGGACATCCGGCCGCCGCGCGATCTGGTCGAAAGCATGGGTCGGCAGATGAAGGCCGAGCGCGACAAGCGCGCCCAGATTCTCGAAGCCGAGGGCTCGCGGGCCTCGGCGATCCTCAAGGCCGAAGGCCAGCGGCAGTCGCAGATTCTGTCGGCCGAAGGCATGAAGCAGCAGGCGATCCTCGATGCCGAAGGCCGCAAGGAGGCCGCGTTCCGTGACGCCGAAGCGCGCGAGCGTCAGGCGGAAGCCGAAGCCAAGGCCACGGCGCTGGTGTCCACCGCCATCGCCCAGGGCGACGTGCAGGCGGTGAACTACTTCGTCGCCACCAAGTACATCGAAGCGCTCAAGGACATCGCCACCAGCCCGAACCAGAAACTGGTGTTCATGCCGCTGGAAGCGGCCAGCGTGATCGGGGCGATCGGTGGCATCGCCGATCTCGCCAAGGCGGCGTCCGCGCAGGCTGCCGTGAAGTCCTGATTCGATCGCCAAGCAGGAGCAAGACTCATGGACGCAATCCTCAGCGACGGCTTCGTGTTCTGGCACTGGTGGGTGCTCGGCTTCCTGCTGCTGGTGGCTGAAGTGCTGACGCCGGGCACCTTCTTCATGTGGATCGGGGCGGCCGCTTTCGTCACCGGCATCGCCGCCTGGGCGATCCCCGGTTTGAGCTGGGCCGGCGAAATCGTGATGTTCGCGCTGCTGTCGCTGACCGCAGTCGGCCTGTGGTTCAAGTTCCGGCCGATGCGCCGCAGCGACGACGAGGACAACGGCCTCAACCAGCGCGGCCGGCACACCATCGGTCGCGAGCTGACGCTGGTCACCGATATCGACAACGGCGTCGGCCAGGCGCGGCTCGACGATTCGGTGTGGCGGGTCACCGGGCCGAAGTGCGCGGCCGGCGCGCTGGTGCGGGTGGTCGGCACTGACGGCGCGACGCTGAAGGTGGAGCCGGTCGACACCGGGCACGCGCATTAACACGCCGTCCGAAGAGCGGGTCCACGATGCCGCCGACACCGCCCCGCCGGGCGAGGCCCGCGCCCGGGCCGTGGTCCGCGAAGTCACCCTCAACCTCTACAGCTTCGGCGAGGAACTGGCCAACAGCCTGACCCACGGCCTGGGTGCCATGCTGGCGATCATCGGCCTCTGCGTGCTGGTGGCCCGCAGCGTGCTGTACGGCGGGACTCGGGAACTGGTCGCCAGCAGCATTTTCGGTGCGGCGCTGATCCTGATGTACGCCGCTTCCACCCTGTTCCATTCGATTCCACTGGCACGGCCGAAGCACATCTTCCGGGTCATCGACCACTGCCTGATCTACGTGCTGATCGCCGGCACCTACACGCCGTTCACCCTGATCGCGCTCGCGGACAGCCCCTGGGGCATGCGCCTGTTCGCTTTCACCTGGGGGCTGGCGGCGGTCGGCATCCTGTTCAAGATTTTCACCACCGGCCGCTTTGAATGGCTGTCGCTGGGCGTCTATCTGGCGATGGGCTGGTGCGGCGTGGTCGCCGGCAGCGAGATCATGGCGGCGGTGCCGGACACCGGCCTCTGGCTGTTGCTGGCGGGCGGGCTTTCGTACACCGTCGGCACCGTGTTCTATGCCGCCACGCGCCTGCGCTACAGCCATGCGATCTGGCATGTGTTCGTGCTGGCCGGCAGCATCTTCCACTTCTTCAGCGTGCTGTTCTATGTCCTGCCCGGCCCTGCCAACCCGGTGAAATCATGAGCAAGAACAAGGGTTTCCCAGTGATCGACAGCCCCTTTCTGGTGCCCGATGACGGCTCCTTCCGGGTGAAGAAGGCGCGCACCGCGCCACCGAAGGACGCCGGTGACGACGACGTTCAGAAAGCGCGGCTGCGCGAATCGGTCGAGCAACTCGATGATCTGCAACGCATTCTTTACGCCCACGATCATCATTCGGTGCTGCTGCTGTTCCAGGCCATGGACGCTGCCGGCAAGGATTCGACCATTCGCGCCGTGCTCACCGGCGTCAATCCGGCCGGCTGCGAAGTGCACGCCTTCAAGCGGCCGACGCCGCAGGAACTGGACCACGATTTCCTCTGGCGCAGCGCCCGGCTATTGCCCGAGCGCGGCCGGATCGGCGTGTTCAACCGCAGCTATTACGAGGAAGTGCTGGCGGTGAAGGTGCATCCGGAATATCTCGATGCCCAGCGCCTGCGGCCGGGCAAGCAGCCGAAGAAGTTCTGGAAAGCTCGCTACGAGTCGATCCGCGATCACGAACGGCATCTGGCGGCCAACGGCACGGTGATCCTCAAGTTCTGGCTCAACGTCTCGAAAGAAGAACAGCGGCAGCGCTTCCTGGCTCGCCTCAACGAGCCGGAAAAGAACTGGAAGTTCGAGGCCGGCGATGTCGCCGAGCGCGGTCACTGGGACGCCTACATGCAGGCCTACGAGGACGCGCTGAACGAAACCTCGCGCGAGCACGCGCCCTGGTACGCGATTCCGGCCGATTCCAAGCCCTACATGCGGTCAGCGGTGGCCGACATCGTGGTCAGCACGCTACAGCAGCTCGATCTGCGCTATCCGGTGTCCGGCGAAGCCGAAAAGGCACAGTTCGCGGCCCTGCGGGCGCAGCTCGAAGCCGAGTGAGGCGTAGGGTGGGCAGGCGGTATCTGCCCACCGATTTGCCAAAGTCTGATCGCCGCGAATCGGTGGGCAGATGAAGCCTGCCCACCCTACATGGGCAGGTCGTGAATGACGATGCCGACCGCGCCTGACCGGGCAACGAGCAGCATGGCATCCGCGACCTCGGCGGCGCTGATCGGCCGGTACTTGCGCAGCGGCCCGATGCACAGCGGGGCCAGCATCGGTGCCAGCTTCTGGGCGAAAGCTTCGCCGGGTCGCGATTCGCTGCGCGCGCCGAGCAGCAGCGACGGCCGGAACAGGTGCACGGCCTCGAAACCCACTTCGGCCAGCGCTTTTTCCATGCGCGCCTTGACCCTCGAATAGAAGGCCGGGGACGTGGCGCTGGCACCGGCGGCGGACACACCGTAAAAGTGCTGCGTGCCGCCTGCCTGCGCGGCGCGCGCCACCGCCAGCACCATGTGATAGTCGACCCGCTCCAGGCCGGCATTGCCGCCCGCTGCCCGCGTGGTGGTGCCGAGACAGCAGAACAGGTCATCGGCGGTGAGCGGATCGGCGAGCGTGTCCAGGTCTTCCAGGGTGGATGACAGGAAACGCAGCTTCGGACTGCGGATATCCGGTGCGCGGCGGCCGATCACCGTCACCACCGTGTATTCCGGTGCCGCCAGCAGGCGTTCGAGCAGCGCCGCGCCGACCAGTCCGGTCGCGCCAGCAAGGAGGGCAGTGCGGGCCATGGACGATCCGGGACGTGCTGACAAGGGAGCCGGAGTCTAGCGCGCGACATGAGGACGGCACCGGCCGCGCGTTACAGTGACGGCTCCTTTTTTGCCCGATCCGCCCCCCGCTCATGAGCATCTGGAAGAAACCCGTCACCATCGGCCTCGGCCTCGATACCCCGCCGAACACGCTCGGTGCCCACCTGGGCCTGCGGATCACCGAAGTCGGTCCCGACTACCTGCGCGGCACCTTGCCGGTCGACACGCGAACCTTCCAGCCCTACGGTCGCCTGCATGGCGGCGCGTCCTGCGTGCTGGCCGAGGAACTGGGCAGCGTCGCCGCCTATCTCTGCGTGGCGCCGGGTGACGGCGCGGTGGTCGGGCTCGATATCAATGCCAACCACATTCGCCCGCCGACGAGTGGCCTCGTGATCGGGACCGCTCGTCCGCTGCATATCGGACGCGCCACGCAGGTGTGGGAGATTCGCATCGTCGACGAGCAGGATCGGCTCGTCTGCATTTCCCGTCTGACCCTGTCGACCATCGCGGCCGACAGGGCCAAACCCGTCGGCTGAAGTGTCACCGCGATCGAAAGCCGGTCCGACCCGAGCCTGAACCCGAGAAACCCGATGCGCCTCGCTTACTTCGCTCCCCTGTCTGTCGCTGCCGTTTTGCTGCTCGCTGCCTGCGGCGGCGGTGGCGAGTCTCCGGCCGCAGCACCCGCACCGAGTCCGACGCCAGCCCCGGCACCAACACCGGGACCGACACCGCCACCGGGGCCTATTCCCGCTCCACCGCCGACCCCCACGCCACCGCCGCCACCTCCACCGGGACCGACCGTCGGCATCCAGACCCGGCCCACGCTGGCCCCGCTGGCGTTCCCGACCGGTGCTGCGCAAAGCGGCGATGTCCGCGTCGAGCGCGCTTTCCCGGCGCTGAGTTTTCCGGCACCGCTGCTGTTCGCGGTGGCCCCGGGAGACCGCACGCGCGGCTTCGTGGTGTCGCAGAACGGCGTCGTGCGGGTGTTCGCGCTCGACAATCCGGCTGCGGCGACCAGCAGCGTGTTTCTCGACATTGATGCCCGGGTCACCGACGAAGGCGGCGAAACCGGCCTGCTTGGCCTGGCTTTCGATCCGAACTACGCCAGCAACGGCTACTTCTACGTCAACTACAACCCGATTTCGGTGCAGGACAGCGCCGGCCTGCCCACCCGGCGCACCCGCGTGTCGCGCTTCACGGTGTCGGCCAATCGCAGCGTCGCCAATGCCGCCAGCGAACTGGTGCTGCTGGAATTCGAGCAGCCGTTCTCCAATCACAACGGCGGCTGGATCGGCTTCGGCGCTGACGGCAAGCTCTACATCGCTTCCGGCGACGGCGGTTCCGGCGGCGATCCGCAGGGCAACGGCCAGCGGCTGAACACCCTGCTCGGCAAGTTCCTGCGCATCAACACCGACGGCAGCGCGCCGTTCGACAACCCCTTCGTCGCCGATTCCAGCGCCCGCCCGGAAATCTGGTCCTACGGCATGCGCAACCCGTTCCGCGCCAGCTTCGACAGCGCCACCGGCCGCCTGTGGACCGGCGATGTCGGCCAGAACCAGTACGAGGAAATCGACGTCATCGCCCGAGGCGGCAACTACGGCTGGAATGTCCGCGAAGGCTTCCACGGCTATCCCACCGAGAACACGCCGCTGCCGCCCGGCAACAACTTCATCGAACCGGTCGTCGAGTACGACCACGACGAGGGTTGCAGCGTCACCGGCGGCACCGTCTATCGCGGCGGCGCGCTGCCTTCCCTGAGCGGTGCCTACGTCTACACCGATTTCTGCTCCGGCACGCTGTGGGCGGCAACGCCGGTCGACGGCAGCGTGGCCACCAGCACGGTGATCGGCGCGATCCCCGGCAATCCCTCGTCGATCGCGGCCGATCACGATGGCGAGCTGTATGCCACCGGCCTGTTCGCCGGCGCGCTCTACAAGCTGGTGCCGAATACCGGCGGCGGCGGTGCCGAAAACTTCCCGCAGACCCTGTCGGCCACCGGCCTGTTCAGCAATACCGCCCAGCTCACGCCGAATCCGGGCCTGATTCCCTACGCGCCGAACGCCGAATTCTGGTCCGACCGCACCGACAAGCTGCGCTGGTTCGCGATTCCCAACGGCACGCAGATCACTTTCAGCGGCACCGGCGCCTGGACCTGGCCGGTCGGCTCGGTGACCGTCAAGCAGTTCAACATCCGGCTCGCCGATGGCCGCAACCGGCGCCTGGAAACCCGCATCTTCCTCAATCGCGCCAGCGGCTGGCAGGGCTACACCTATCGCTGGAACACGGCTGAAACCGACGCCACCCTGCTCACCACTGCGGAAAGCGAAACCTTCACCGCTTTCGGCAGCCCGCCGCAGAGTTACGAATACCCCAGCCGCGCGGCCTGCGCTGCCTGCCACACCGCCGCCAGCGGCTATGTGCTGGGCATCGGCACCGCGCAATTGAACGGTGCTTTTGCCTATCCGCTGGCCACCGCCAACCAGTTGATGACGCTGAATCACATCGAGTTGTTCACCACCAATATCGGCGCGCCCGGCAGCTATCCGGCGCGCGTCAATCCGCTGGACGAGGATCAGCCGCTGGCCGCCCGCGCCCGTGCCTATCTGGACAGCAATTGCGCGCAATGCCACCAGCCCGGCGGCCCGGCCGCCGTCAGCATCGACCTGCGGGCGACCACCGCCATTGCCAGCACCGGCCTGATCGGCGTGGTGCCGCAGAACGGCGATCTCGGCATCGCCAACGCCCGGCGCGTGGCCCCCGGCGTCAAGGAGCGCAGCGTGCTCTGGGAGCGCATGCGCCGGCTCGACGAAAACCGCATGCCCAACCTCGCCAGCCATGTCGTCGATGCCGACGGCGTGGCGCTGATCGGCCAGTGGATCGACGCTGGTGCCCCGTAGGGCGGGTCGCGACCCGCCGTTTTGACGGTTGCGCGAACGTCACGGCGGGTCTTGACCCGCCCTACGGCAACCAGCGCTCGAGAATCGCCCGCATCGCCGCGTTGTTGGCGGCGAAGGCATCGACATCGGCGAGGATCGCGTCCGCTGTCTGCACGTAGCGCGACGATGTCACCGCTTCGTAGCGGAACCATTCGATGGCGTTGTCGCGCGTCACTTCGAGATGGCATTGCAGGCCCAGCACGCGGCCGCAGTCGAAGCTGAACGCCTGCTGCGCGCAGGCGGCGCTGTGGGCAAGACCGATCGCGCCCGGCGGCAGCGCATAGGTGTCGACATGCCAGTGGAAGGCGGTAAAGCGCGGCGGCAGGCCGGCGAACAGCGGCTCCGCACGTCCGGCCTCGTTCAGTTCAACCTCGAACCAGCCGATTTCCGGCTCGGCGTTGCGGCTCACCGGGCCGCCGAGCACGTCGGCGATCAATTGCGCGCCGAGGCAGATGCCGAGCACCCGCCGTCCCTGATCAATGGCAGTGCGAATCAGCGCCTTTTCGGTGCGCAGCCAGGGATGTTCGTGGCAAGCGTAGATATTCATCGGCCCGCCGAGCACGATCAGGGCATCGAAAGCGGCCACCGGCGGCGGCGTTTCGCCTGCATGCAGCCGGCTGCCGGAGACCACATGGCCGCGCGCGGCCAGCCACGGCTCGATGCAGCCAAGGTCTTCAAAATCAGCATGCTGCAGCCAATGAATGCGCATCAGGGGAGGGCTTCTCTCGTGCGGGAAACGGGCAATCGGCGCGGACACCGAAAGATTGGCAAGGCTTTTGCTTGAATCAGCTTGTCTCTTCTCGACTTTGCCCGGCCACAAGCCGGGCTTTTTGTTGGGCGAAGGTCATCGGGCCGACCGATCCTGCGCCGCTATCATGCCGCGCCATGAATCAATCCGAGTTGATCGCCGTCCGCTGCACTCGCAGGCTTGGCCGCGCCCTGCTCGGTGCCGCCCTGCTGCTGAACTCCTGCGTGCTGCTGTCGCAGCCGGACGCCCCGCTGCTGAGCCATGCGCGGCTCGATGAGCTCAGCGGGCTGGCCGTGTCGCGCGCCGACCCCACGCTGCTCTGGGGCCACAACGACAGCGGCGGCGGCGCGGAACTGTTCCGCATCGGCAGCGACGGCGCGGATCTGGGCAGCGTGCGCATCGCCGGCATCCGCGCCACCGACTGGGAAGACATCGCCGCTTTCGAATGGCAGGGCCGGCCGGCGCTGCTGATCGCGGATGTCGGCGACAACCGGTCGGAACGGCTGACGGTCACGCTCTACGCGGTCAGCGATCCCGGCCGCGAAGGCCGGCCGAAACTGCTCTGGCAACTCGATTTCCGCTACCCCGACCAGCCTCGCGACTGCGAAGCCGTGGCCGTCGACGCCGCCGATCACAGCGTCTTGCTGCTGAGCAAGCGCGAAAACCCCAAGCACCTGTACCGGCTGGCGCTGCCGACGCACAAACCGCCGATCGGCGTGGCCACTGCCGAACTGCTTGGCGAGATCAGCACCGTGCCCCAGCCGAACGCCTTCGATCACCTGAGCAACCCGGTGCAAGCCCATTTCTTCGGCATGCCCACCGCCCTGGACCTGAGTCCCGACGGCCGCAGCCTTTTGGTGCTGACCTACAAGAACGCGCTGCACTGGCGGCGCAGCGCCGACCAGAGCTGGCTCGACGCCCTGTCGGCCGCGCCCCAGATCATCACGCTGCCGTTCCTGCGTCAGGCAGAAGCGCTGGCGGTGGCGGCCGACGGCCAGTCCATGTTCGTCAGCAGCGAAGGTGCGGCGGCACCGTTGCTGCGAGTGCCCTTGGACCCTTAAGCCAGCGCCGCCCAGCCCAGCAAGCCCGCCCCGAGCACGATCCGGTACCAGGCGAAGGCCGTGAAGCGGTGGGTCTGGATGTAGCGCAGCAGCCACTTCACGGCGACGAAGGCCACGACGGCCGAGACCACGAAGCCGACCGCAACATTGGTCCAGTTCTCGTTGCCGCCGCCGTCTTTCAGCTCGCCGTACAGCTCGTAGACGCTGGCCGCGTACATGGTCGGGATGCCGACCAGAAAGGCGAATTCGGTGGCTGCCGCGCGGTTGGCGCCGCCGATCAGCATCGCCGCGAAGATCGTGGTGGCCGAACGTGACGTGCCGGGAAACACGCCGGCCACCACTTGGCCGATGCCGACGGCGATCGCCACCGTCCACAGGATCTCGGCCTGTTCCGGCCGCTTCCCGGCGTACCACTCCGCAGCCAGCATCCAGAAGCCGCCGATGATCAAGGCCCAGGCGATCGGCCCGATGGTGTCCGGCAGCTCGAAGCCGAGCTTCTTGACCACCAGCCCCAGCACCACGGTGATCAGGAAGGCCACGCCGAGCTTGGCAATGTAGATGCGGTTGTCGGCCTCGTTGATGCCGGTGGCCAGCTTCCACAGCCGATCCCAGTAGATGACGGTGACCGCGAGAATCGCGCCGGCCTGGATGACGATGTTGAACAGGTCCGAGCGGTGCCCGAGGCCCAGTTGTTCGGCGAGCAGCAGGTGGCCGGTCGACGAGATCGGCAGGAATTCGGTGATGCCTTCGATGATGCCGAGCAGGATGACTTGCAGCAGGTCGTTCACGGGATTCGGGGCGTTGGGAGGGGATAATGCGGGCCGCGACAGGATAAGGGACGAGTGATGCAGAACGTGTCGAATGAAGCGCTGGAAGGGGTGGTGCTGGTCACCGGCGGCGCGCGTCGCGTCGGGGCAGCGATCGTCGAACGGCTGCACGGGCTCGGCATGAACGTGGCGATCCATTGCCGCAGTTCGGAAGCCGAAGGCGCAGCACTTGCCGCAAGGCTCAACGCACAGCGCGCCGATTCGGCGATCGTGCTGACCGCCGAGCTGGCCGACGACGCGGCCGTGGCACAGCTTGCGGTCGACGCCCACGCGCACTGGGGCCGGCTCGATGCGCTGGTCAACAACGCCTCCGGCTACCGGCGCACGCCGATGGGGGCAATCACGCCCGCGATCTTCGACGAGCTGATCGCCTCGAACTTCAAGGCCCCGCTGCTGCTGATCCAGGCCTGCCTGCCGTTGTTCGGCGCGCAGGCTGCCGTGGTCAACATCCTCGACACCCTGGCTCGCCACGCCCGGCCCGGTTTTGCGCCGTACAACGCGGCGAAAGCCGCACTCTGGTCATTGACCGAGACCCTGGCGGTGGAGCTGGCCCCGCAGGTGCGCGTCAACGGTGTCGCGCCCGGTCACATCCTGTGGGCGGAATCGACGGCGCTCACCGCCGCGCAGCAGGACGAGGAACTGAGCCGCATCCCGATGGGCCGGCTGGGCGAGCCCGGCGAGATCGCTCGCGCGGTGGCCTTCCTGCTGTCACCGGCCAGCGCCTACCTGAACGGCGTGATCCTGCCGGTCGACGGCGCCCTGCGCCTGACGTAGGTCCGGATTCATCCGGACGTTTTTTCGGGCCAACCGTGATGTCCGGATGAATCCGGACCTTGTGGACGCTCGAAGAGCTGCCGCTGCTCGCCGAGCAGACTGCCGTTCTCCCCGAAGCGGCGCTCCGCAAACAGCGTGCGGCCATCGCGGCCGATCATCACGATCTGGCTGGCGCGGGTGCCGTAGCCGGGCAGCTTGATGAACGCGGTCGACAGCCGCCGCTCACGCTCGATGCCGACGCCGGTGACCGGCAATTCGGCATCTACTGGGCGCTGCTCGTCTGCAAGGGCGGCGTACAGCGGGTCGAGATCGACGGCGTCATCCGGCCGCGCGGCACGCCCGGCCGCACTGTCCAGCCATTCGGCCAGCGCGCCGCATAGCCGCCGGGTCTTCGGCCACGGCTGGTCGAAGCTGCCGTTGGACAGGCCGTGCACGCCGGCCTGCACCGCTTCCCAGCGCGGTTTCAGGCGGTTGGTAGCGACGATCAGGTCGTCGCCGTCCCAGAGCAGCAGGTTGAACGGGCCGTAGTCGTTGCCGTCGACGCGGCGCAGTTCCGCGAACGACACGGCCAGTTCGTCGCCGCTGAGGAACTCCCGCACCAGCGCGCCGCGCGACTTGGCTGGCGGCGGCGGGGTGACCTCGCGGACGTTGGTCACGGCGGCCAGTCGCGAGCGGCGGCGATCCAGCGCCAGCCAGCCGCCGCCGGCTTCCAGATCGCGGCCGCCAAGGATGTCCGGGTCGTCATCCCAGGGCGCCAGCGGCGCGGTGGGACGGGCAAGGAATTCGTCGCGATTGGCAATCAGGACGAGCGGGCACGCCGGATGGACGTGGTAGGCGAAGGCGATCAGGCACATGGGGCGAAATGATGCCTGAGCGGCCCGTCAGTGCGCAGGCCGGTCGATGGAAAGGCACACTGCGGCGTCCATTTCCAAGCCCGCTCCGCGATGCCGACCACGCGCCGCATGCCCGATCCGCCGACCGCTTACGAACGCGAGCAGCTTGCCCGCATCGTTGCCTGGCGGGCGGAATCCCCGGATTTCTTTTCACAGGCCTTTGGCCGCGCGATGTCACCGGCCGCGCAAGCCGTGCAACGCGCGATTCCGGTCGACTGGCTGCGCTCGGCCCTGACCGGCGTGCAGCGCACCTCCGCGCGCATGGCCGACCAGCGCTCGGTGCTGCGCGCAGCGAAGGTCGACGATCTGGCCGCTCTGCGCGCGGGCGCACTCGAAGACTGCGACCAGGTCGCCGCCAGCGTCGGCCGTCGTGGTGCGGCACTGGCTGGCGGCAGTGGCGCGCTGTTCGGGGTGATCGGCGCGGCCGGTCTGGTTGCCGATGTGCCGAGCCTGCTGGTGCAGGCTTTCCGGGTGATCCATCGCACCGGCCTTTGTTATGGCGAGGACTGCGCCGATGAAGCGCTCAAGCGCCTGCCGGTGGCGATCTTCGCGCTGGCGTCTGCGAACTCGCAGGAGGAGAAAGAGGCCGCACTGGCCGCGATCGAGCACGACGCCTCGGCCAGCAATGCCGCCGTCCGCGATGGCCTGGAACGCGCCGCCGAGCGTGAACTGGCCAAGGAAGCGGCGGTGTTCAGCATCAGCAACCTGTCGGCAGCGATCACCCGGCGTCTGGGGCTGGCCAAGGCAGGCGGCGCGCTGCCGCTGATGGGGGCCTTTGTCGGCGCGGCGGTCAACGCCTGGTATCTGAACGAGGTCGCGCATGCGGCGCGAGTCGCTTTCCAGCTGCGCTGGCTGCGGCGTCGTCATGCCCAGGTGCCGATCATCAAGGCGACGGTCGTGCCGGATGCGCTGCCGCCCGCCATTCAGCCGATCGCGCGCGACAGTCGCAGGCCGTCTGACCCATCCTCGTAGTAGCCGGGCAGCGCCTCGGTTTCGCGATAGCCGAGCTTGGCGTACAGCGCTCGCGCGGCCGCGTTGTCGGTGCGCGCTTCGAGCGTCACGCGGTCGCAGGCTTCATTCGCCGCCAGCGTTTCGAGTGCCGCGACCAGCTTCTGTCCGATGCCGAGACCGCGCGCATCGGGCGCGACCACCACTGAATAGATGCGCATCGCGCTGCTGCCCTTGCGGCGCAGGCCGATGATGTTGCCGAGCATCGCATCGCTGGCGCTTTCGGCGACCAGCACCCGCGCCGTCGGTGCTTTCAGGAAGTGCTGCACGCTGCGTCGCGACATCCGGTCCGAGGGAAACACTGCTTCCAGCGCCAGCATCGCGTCGACGTCATCGGCCTTGCCGCAGCGAACTACGACGTCAGCCGTCATCAATCCGGCTCGCGCATCCGAGTCTGCGCATCGAGCTTCTTGACGAAGAACTCCATGATCCGCCGGTAGATCGCTTCCTTCAGCACCAGATCCTCGACGCCCCAGTCGATGTTCGGATTGTCGTTGACCTCGATGACCTTGACGACGTTGCCGAACTGCTTGAGGTCGACGCCATACAGCCCGTCGCCGACTGCCCGGGCCGCCTGCAAGGCGACGCTCAGCACGGTTTTCGGGACGGCGGCGATGTCGACGGTCTCGTGGTCGCCCTCGCTTTTCGCGCCCTTGGCGTCGCGCTTGACCACCTGCCAGTGCGACTTGGCCATGAAGTAGCGGCAGGCGTACAGCGGCTGGCCGTCGAGCACACCGACCCGCCAGTCGTAGTCGGTCGGCTCGAAAGCCTGGGCGACGATCAGGTCCGAGCGCTCGAGAAATTCGCGGGTCTCGCGCTTGAACGCAGCGGCGTTGTCGACCTTGATCACGCCTTTCGAGAACTGCGAATCCGGCTGCTTGAGCACCATCGGGAAGCCGAGCTGGCGCACCACGTCATCAAGATTGGCGCGATGCACCAGCAAGGTCTTCGGCTGCGGGATGCGATGGCGCTCCATCAATTGCGCCAGGAATACCTTGTTGGCGGCGCGCAGGATCGACTCCGGGTGATCGACCACCACCAGGCCTTCTCTCGCGGCCCGCCGTGCAAAGCGATACGTGTGGTGGTTGACCGCTGTCGTCTCGCGAATGAACAGCGCGTCGTATTCGGCAACGTGGCCGTAATCGCCCTTGTCGAGGAAGTCCACAGAGAAACCGAGGTCTTCGGCGGCCTTCTCGAAGGCTTTCAGCGCGCGGGCATTCGACGGCGGTTCCTTTTCGTCCTCGTTGACCAGGATCGCCAGGTCATATCGGGTGGAATCGCGGCGCTTCGGCGGCGAGCGGCGGCGCGTGAAGTAGTCGCGCGCGGTCTGGTAAAGGAATTCGTGATGGCTGGCCGGCACTTCGCCAAGCGCGATCGGGCCGAGCGTGTCGACCCGCCATTCATCGCCGCGCCAGACGAACTTCGCTTGCAGCAGCGGTGCCGGGAACAGGTTGAACAACGCTCGCGCCAGCTTTTCGTGGCGCACGTAGGGGCTGTCGCCGAAATAGACGTTCAGCACGTATTCGCTGGAACCGAGCCGGGCCAGGCTCTTCTGCATCAGCTCCTCGATCTCGTCGTTCAGCACGCTCGGACTTTCGGCGAGCTTCAGATCCTGCACCGTGGTGATGTCCGGCAGGATGCGATGACCGCGCGCACCGGCCAGCAAGGACACGTAGTAGCCGGTGGTCTGGTAGCTGAAGGTGCGGCACAGGTTGTAGACGCGGGCGCCGCGAATCCGGGTGAACTCGTCGTGGGTCAGGTATTTCCAGGCCGTGACCACTTCGACGCCGGGAATCTCCACCGGCCAGTCGGTGAGCTGGTCGACCACCACCAGACCGCTCATGCGGACGCGCCCGGATGCTTGAATTGCGGAGGGTCTTCGGCGGTGTCGCCGAAGGATTCGGCAGCGTCGACAGCTTGCGGTTCGGGCATTCGGGTGTCAGACGGGCTTGAGGGCGGGCGAACGCGGACCCGACGGCCCGCGCGGCGAAAATGCTAGCACGGGCTTTGTGCACAATCCGGGCGAGCGAACGACGCAAGTCAACTGTTAAACGCAAAGGCGCGAAGGGAAAAGAAAGGACGCAAAGAAGAATTTTCAGGGCAGGTCCGTTGATGTTCTCCTCTTTGCTGTTCTTTGCGCCTTCGCGTTTAACTTTTGATTCATGCTTTTGTCGGTCAGTGCGCGAGCACTGACCATGATGCCCCCACCCATGAGGTTCACGACATGATTCTTGGACTCCGCACCGCCATCTACCCAGTCACCGATTTCGCCGCTGCCAAGGCGTTCTACAGCGCCGTGCTTGGCGTCGAGCCCTACTTCGACGAGCCGTATTACGTCGGCTACAGCGTCGGCGGCTTCGAGCTGGGCCTGCTGCCCGACGAAATACCGCACGCCGATGGCTGCCAGGCGCTCTGGGGCGTCGCCGACGCCGACGCGGCCTACGCGCAACTGCTGGCGCTGGGCGCGACGCCGCTGGTGCCGGTCAAGGACGTCGGCGGCGGGATTCGGGTGGCCGATGTGCTCGATCCCTTCGGGAACCGGTTTTCGATCATCGAGAATCCGCATTTTGATGCGGCCAAGGTGCGTTGAGGCCTCGACAGTTGACGCGTGACGACGAGGCAAAGGCAAGCCGGTTCATTTCAACGGACAAGAAGGAAAGACGCGAGGTACGGCGAACAACTGTGTTTGCTTTGCGTGCATTACGGCGCAATTGATTGGGACCGAAGTGCGGCGAACCTGTATCGGCCTGTCTCCCCTCTCCCTCCGGGAGAGGGGCCGGGGGTGAGGGACTCACTCGCACTGGAGCACTTTGTTTGAAACTCCCTCATCCCAACCCTTCTCCCGGGGGGAGAAGGGCTCTGTCTCGGTTGGCTGAGGTCGGTTTCCAATCGGGACGTCGAACGTCTTGACGCTTCTCGCATTTCAGCTTCTACCGAATCATCTGTGATGACGATCTAGAAGCGCTTCGCCATCAGCGGGCCACGCCCGCCTTGACTTCGGCCCAACTGCGACCGCCTCCTGGATCGGCTACCGCCTGCGCGGCGCGGCGCAGCAGTTCGGCGCGCTGCCGCTCGGTCAGTTCCGGAAAGCCGCTTTCGGACGCCGGCATGACGCTGTCGCGGATGGTTTCGAACACGTCGAGCTTGTCCTGGACGGACAGGGCGTCGATGGCGGTCTTCAGTGCTGGACTCAACATGACGGGTTTCCTCAGGCAGCCGGGTCAGTCTAGGCAACTGGCGGCAAGACAGCCATTCGGGAACGGCTGCCGCCAGATGAACTGACCAAAGCCGCGCGGCCCATCGGCGGCTTCCGCACTGCCGGTGACCTTCAAGGTTTCTGCATCAATCCGCTGCACCGTATTGCTTTCCCAGTTCACCACCAGCACCGAGCGGCCATCGGAGGCGGCTGCGATGCCTTCCGGGTAGTCGCCGACGGCGATCGTGGCGAGGTTCGCCAGCGTTGCGGTGTCGAACACGCTGACCGTTGCTGCGTACTGGTCGCTGACGAAGGCGCGGCCGTTGGCGAGCGCGACTGCATAAGGCCGCTCGCCGACTTTCACGGCGCCGATCACCTCGGCGCGCGCCACGTCAATCACCGTCACGTCGTTGCTGCCGACATTCGCCGTATAGGCGCGCGTGCCATCGGCCGACAGCGTCACCCCGAACGGCCGGGTGCCGACCTTGACGACGCTGCGCACGGTGAACGTCGCCGTGTCGATGATCGACACTTGGTCGTCGTCGCGATCGGCACTGAGCAGGGTGCGGCCATCGCTGCTGATCGCCAGCCCCGATGGCGACTGGCCGACGGTTGCAAAGCCCGTCACCAGACGACGAAGCGGATCGACTGCGTAGACGCGATGCTGGTACCAGTCGGCGACATAGACCGGCGCGC
The DNA here is from genome assembly GCA_021732745.1 of Nevskia sp. Classification (GTDB taxonomy): domain Bacteria; phylum Pseudomonadota; class Gammaproteobacteria; order Nevskiales; family Nevskiaceae; genus Nevskia. The sequence goes on from JAKFUK010000006.1 coordinate 145,716, forward strand.
CCGAAGGATGCACCGCGATGCCCAGCGGCCCGCCGCCCACCTCGATCTGGCCGACAACCACGCGCAAGGCGGTGTCGATGATGGTCACGAACTTGCCTTCGGGGCTGGTGACGTAGGCGCGGCCCGCTTGCTGCGCGATCGCCACGCCGGCCGGTTTGCCATCGACCGGGATATCGGCCAGCCGCTGCATCGAATCGAGGTCGATCACGGTGACCCGATTGGCGACCTGCGACGGCACGAACGCGATATCGCGGGGAGACCCAAGCGCCGGAAACAGCAGCGCCGCGACCAGCCAGACCAGTCGCGGCGCGCGATGCAGCGGCACCCTCACTTCGCTTCGAGCGACTTCTTCAGTTCCGCAAGCGTGGCGGTGTACAGGCCTTTCACGGCGGCTTCGGAGGCTTCGTCGTTCAGCTCCGGCGGCGGATCGTTGTTCGGATAGCCGCGATAGAAGCCGGCCTTCCATTCAACCGTGCTCTTGCTGGCATCGCCGCTGACCTTGATCGTCGACGAATAATTGTTGACCGGCAGCACCTTGGGATCGACCTTGGTGATCTTGTAGGTCAGGGTCTTGGCCTCGGCGTCGATCTTGGTCAGTTCTTCCTCGACAGTCGGCGCGCCTTCACCTTTCAGCGTCAGCACCCGGGTGGCACCGACGGCGCTGCCGCCCGTACCGATGGTTTTCGCGACCGCCGGAATCCACGAAGCGTCGTCGAACTTCGCGAGCCTTGCCCAGACTTGGTCCGCAGGCGCGGCGATCTCGATGGTTTCAGTGACTTTCAGGCGCGATGGGCCGTGGGCCAGTGCGGCTCCGGGCAGCAAGACCAATACAGCGGCAACGGCGGAAAGGCGCTTCAGCACGGCTTCTTCTCCAGGGATTTCGGGGGCAGGGGCACAACGGCGCAGGGAACCGGCGCGGCCGTCGAAGCCTACACCGCCTCGGACGCCGATCGGATCGGGCAAGTTCCCGTCGCCTCCGATCAAGGCCGTCGATCGGCCTCCATGCGCGCCTCCTGATCGGGATCAACGAGCTTCGCTCGCGGTCCGGACTATTGTTCCGCTTATGTAAGCAATTTTCGTATGACGTAATCAAAACGTCATGGTCGCGCTTTCGCGCGGCCATCCGCCGGGCCATTCAGGTGCCGGCATTACCGAACATCGAAGGGGAAGCCGTGCTGCGTCATCGCGATGTGTTCCTGTCGTCCGCATTGAGTCTGGCGCTGGCCGCGCCGCCGGTCGCGGCGGACGAGACCCAAGCCGCCGAATCGGCTGCCGAATCGTCTGCGACGGAAACGGCGGCGCGGGAGCTTGCCGACAGCCGCGCCGTCCAACTCGAAAGCGTGCAGGTGCGCGGTCAGAAATCGCCCGTCGATCGCAACATCCCGTCGACCGTTGAAAGCCTGAGTCGTGCCGACCTCAAGCTGCAGAACATCACCAGTTCCGAAGACAGTCTCAAGTACCTGCCCAACATCGCGACCCGCAAGCGCTACATCGGCGATCGCAATGGCGGACTCGAAACGCGCGGCACCAACAACCGGCAGACGGCGCGGGCGCTGGTGCTGGTCGATGGCGTGCTGCTGTCGAACTTCATCGGCTCGCAGGATCAGATCGCGCCGCGCTGGTCGATGGTGCTGCCCGAGGAGATCGAGCGCGTCGACGTGATCTACGGCCCCTATTCGGCTCTCTACTCCGGCAACGCCATCGGCGCCGCCGTGCTGTTCACCACGCGTCTGCCGACCGAGTTCCAGACCAGCGCCGGCGTGCAGGTCTACAACCAGGACTTCAGCTTCTTCCAGACCGATCGCAACTTCACCGGCTATACCGCGAATGCCTTCATCGGCAATCGCAGCGGCAAGTTTTCTTACCAGCTTGGCCTGAACCGGCTCGATGCGACGACCCAGCCCACCGGCTTCGCCAGCCTTGCGCAGTCAACCACCGTCGCTGCGCCCGGCGACACGGTGATCGCCAGCGGCAGCTTCGCCACCCAGAACCGTCAGGGGCAGGACGTGCAACTGATCGGCGTTGGCGGTGGCGGCATCGAGCGCACCCGGCAGAACCAGTTCAAGCTGAAGCTGGGCTACGACTTCACGCCGACCCTTCAGGGCCGGCTGCTGATCGCCGGCTGGAACAACGACCGGTACGCGGGCGATGCCGGCGACACCAGCTATCTCCTTGATACGGCTGGAAATGCCGTATTTGCCGGCCCGGTCAACATCGGCGGTTTCCGCTACACGATTCCGGCCGGCACTTTCTCGCCGCGCTCCGGCTACGAGGAGCACTGGAACTATGCCGCCACCCTCGCGACCGCGAATCCGACCGGCTGGAACGTAAGCGCAATCGCCAGCTATTACGACTTCGCCGACAACATCGCGCGAACCGCGTCGACCGCACCGCCGTCGAGCTTTGTCGGCGGCGCCGGCACCATCAATGACCAGGCCGGAAGCGGCTGGGCGACTTTCGATCTGAAGACCGACCGCAAGCCGGTGGCCGGCGAAGCGCACTGGTTCACTTTCGGCTACCACTTCGACCAGTACCAATTCGTGCAGGACAACTTCACGACCAGCGACTGGCGTGACGGTGCGCCCGGCGCGGTGGTCAGCATCGTGCGCGGCAAGACACAGACCCATGCGCTCTACGCTCAGGACGCCTGGACCTTCGCGCCCGACTGGAAGACCGTCATCGGTGCCCGTGCCGAGCACTGGCGCAGCTTCGACGCGGACCGTCGAGACGCTGCCGACGCGACGATCAGCCTGCCGAGCCGCAGCGAGCAGTCGATCTCGCCGAAAGCGTCCATCGAGTACACCCCGACGCCGGACTGGCTGCTGCGACTGTCCTATGCGCGTGCCTATCGCTACCCGACGGTCGTCGAACTGTTTCAGGCCTCGACTTCGCCGGTGGTGCTCGCCAACAGCGACCCCAACCTCAAGCCGGAACGCGGTCATTTTGCCGAGCTGGCAGCCGAACGCACCTGGCTCAAGGCGCGCGTGCGCGGTTCGCTGTACCTCGAAGACACCCAGGACACCCTGTTCAATCAGACCAATTCCGGCACCGTGCCGAGCACCAGCGATGCCCAGAACATCGACCATGTGCGGATCTACGGCATCGAGCTGACCGGCGAAATCCGGGATCTGCTGGTGCCGCGCCTGAACCTGAACGTGACGGCGGCCTACAACGAATCCGAGGTGCTGGCCAACCGCAACCGGCCGTCGACGGTCGGCAAGCAGTTCGCCCAGCTTCCGAGAGTGCGCGGCAGCTTCCTTGCCACCTACGGCATCACCCGCGACATCGGCCTGACCTTCGCTGGCCGCTACTCCGGTCGCCAGTTCGCCACGCTCGACAACAGCGACATCAATCCGCGCGCCTTCAACGGCTTGAGCAAGTTCGTGGTGCTGGACAGCAAGCTCACCTGGCAGATCAACGAGCACGCCGGCGTGGGCCTGGGCGTCGACAACCTGCTCAACGAGCGCTACTTCATCAACCACCCGTTCCCCGGACGCACCCTGTTCGGCGAACTGCGGGTCAATTTCTGATCCGCCGACGTTCGCAATCGCCTCGCGCATGAGCGCTGCCCGGAATCCCGCCTGACGGCTGCGCCGGTATTGCCGGCAGGTCGAGGCATGGCTGGCGCTGGGCAGCTCGCGGATTCACCCGCATTGTGGTGGCATCTCACTTGTTCCCCAAGGTCGCAATCGAAAGATTCAGCGCCGACAAGTTCAAAGACGAAAAATCTTGAGTGCGGCGGATGGATTTAGCACCACCAGCAACCCTGCAGGTTTGCCTGCATCCGGACAACCTCCAGAGAACACTTCTGAATCGCGGGGAATGAGTAGGGTGGCGCTGTCATTTCCAAGGCAGTCCCGGATTGCATCCGGGCTACTTGCTAGCCCCGTTTATTCCGCAGCCGGGGCACTCTTTTGATCGCAGCAATCTCTTAACAAACCCCCGGGCTGCTTCCTGAGTAAGCATTCGATAGATTACTCCTCGGCCACAGTTCTCGCACCGGAGAGAGAACGCAAACCAGGCTACCGATGCCAGAAGGAAAGCGAGGCTTAGCGGTTCTCCATAAGGACTTGCCCTGCTCACGTAGCCAAAATAGACGTACGTCGCTGACGCTACCAGTAACATGACTATTGCCAGATGCACCTTCCAAGCCTGACCAGTGCGTTGAAGCCAGTGTCTGTCTGTCGCCATGCGCGATGACCTGTCTTCTAAAGTAATGGGAATTGGTCAGGTGTCATCGTAACTCCCACGCGTCATTGCCGCATGCTGAAGTGCTCGTCTCTGCAGAATTTTTCTAAACCCAAAGAAGTCACTAAGAAAACGTCTTCCCCCAAATAGAAAATCCTGTAGGCGTGCCCCCATTGATCCTTCGGATAATCAAAATAAAGTGTTAAATCAGAAATACTCGGGACGGCTGTAGCGCTTTCGCTAGTTGAATATCTGCGCTTTAACGAGGCGCGATTGGAGTCATAACGTATAAGCTCTCTGGTACATTTTGAATCTTTGGTCGGCAACAAAAAACCGACCGTCGCTAACGAGGCGACGGAGATGGAAATAGCCAAAATAATTCTTGCGGATTTCACGAGACGTATCTACGTTGGGCGTGCTGTGACACCTTGCGAATTGCTCACGGGATGATTGAAAGAGTGGTTTCCAAAAAATGCATAGGCATGATTCTCAGTACGGCGGATTGGTCAAGCGAAACAGACAAGCTGTGCAAGCTTGCTTCATCCGGAGCTTCGCAATAAAACATCACAGGACATGAGAATTGTGTAAAGTTTCACCGCCATTAATAAAATTAGAACACTATAGAAATGTATCTGCGTTCAATAAAATGCAAACAAGTGCGATTGTGGTCGGCAGCGCGTAGAAAAATGTATAAACCATAAATCTCCTGTTTTTCAGGTACAACTTGAAGCCATGCTCATGCAATAGGGCAATGCATACACCGAACCCTAGAGCAATCTGAAGGAAATTATGTTCACCATCAAAAGCAAAGTAACTAACTGAAGCGCAGAGCAAAAGCGAAGTCATCCATGCGGCCAAATCGAGACGCATATATAGGACCGAATTATGGAATTGTTTGGATGGCTGACGACAAGTTGGTCCAATCACGACAAAATTTTACGAATTATCCAAAGGTGCAACGGAAGGAATAGACCTGATCACGGCTTCGATATCACTGATTGCCCTTTCTCGTTCATTGGAAAGCGTGGAAAGGGGGAGTAAGTAAGGTAGCACCGTAATTCCCCATAAGTCCCCATAATTTCATTTACATTGAAGAGCAAACAGCATCGGCATTTCCCCAGTTGACTTGCAAAGCGTAGGAGTTGCTGGGTTCCAACGGCGTAACTTCTGCTACGAGGTCACCTTTGCAGTAGCGCTCAGCGTCTCCGTAAGCTACTCGCACCTTGCGCCAACTGCGTGCCTCCATCCGCTTCCGGCTGTAGTCTGCTGGGAGCCCGTCATTAACCCTCTTCATTTGCACACGAGCTGAGATGTACACGACCTGTTTGTCGAACACATCTACGGCTGATGACTTTTCACCAGGGAAAGCCGCGATAACATCATCTAGCTCTCTAATGATGGCTTCTCGACTCGGTTTCCCCGATTTGTTCAAGTAACCAATATGACCGACGGTGAAGTACAGGCAAACGGCGATGAAAGCCAAGCCGAGCATATTCACGAGGAAGGATCGCGTCGTCACTATCGTCGCTGTCTCAGAAGTTTTGGTGACACCGTGCTAATTGCCCGGTATCGAATCAGGACCATGATAAATTTCTTCAAAGCCAGTCGACGATCTGATCATCTTCCTGCCCGGTACGAGCGAAATACGGCGAGTCACCATACAGAGGGGCTGCTTCTCGAATGAAGCGCGGATGATCCTCCGGAGCCAAGAGTCCGTCGTCGTACTGGATGAGCCCCAAGTCAATTGCAGCGGTGCTGGCTTTGAAAAACTCCGTCAAGGATGAAGCGATCCGGACGAGACCTACGCAGTCGATCATTTCATAAACGGCGCCGAAGGTGGGCGATTCAGCAATGCAGTTCACCGCTACGACAGAACCCGCGCCGTCTGTGAGAATGGGTAGGAATCCATCGGCCCAGTAGCCGGGCTCGTCGTCGATAATAGTGCACTGAAGGCTCTCGTGTTCACTCAGAGCGTCCTCGACTGATAACGCGAACATTGACCACGCAAGGCTGGGTTCGAATAATTCATACTCAGCAAGGGCGTCAATACTGTACCCGTCGACGCGGCGGAAGTACGCGACCAGTTCAGCAGGCAAGGTCACGTTGGTGAGTGCGCGGAGCGCGTCGAGTGAAGCCTCATCGGCAAGCGGGAGTATTACCTTGTGCACGAGACTGCCCAGCCGTTCAGCAGCGGCGAGGTAGCTGTTGAAGGCTTCATCAAAAGCGTCGCCGGTCATCCCGTTATCCTCGTTGTTGAAGCTTGGGAATTATGGTGACACCTTACCAATTCCCCAAGGAAAAAAACGAGAAACTTGATGCCGACAAGCCCAAAAGTAAAATCCTGATCGTGGTCAATTGATGAATTGTCACCAACAGCTCCTGCAAGTTTGGACTCATCCAGACACTTGCGATAAAACACTCCGCAATGCGGGTAATGCGTAAGGTATCACCGCAATTCCGTAATTCCCTGACATAGCCATAAGTACCGATTCCCAGGCTCAGAGCGCACGCAAAAGTAAAGTCAGCCCGCTTGTCGAAATGACAGCCAACAGCCACAACTGCAACCGTGTCGCTTTTAGGCGTGGCCGACCCGGCCAGTAAGCGATTCGTCCCGAACGATGGATCTCGCTAACTATGAGCATCAAGAGCGAAATCCCAAAAGCCGATCCGAGCAGTAGATTCATTCCCCGCCTCCGGAGTCACAGCAAGGTAGCCCGGATACGCCGGGGAATTACGTTGACACCTTACTAATTCCCCGAGCGCGCAGTCAAAGGACTCGACGCCGATGAATTCAAAGACAAAGACCTTGGGTGCGGCTGATTGATTATTTGTCACCAGCAGCCTCGCGGGTCCGGACTCATCCAGATATTCGCACCAGAACGCTCCTGGATGCGTGGAATGAGCGAGGGGTCACCGTAATTCCAGGCTTTCAGCACGACGGCTGCTCCGCGAACGATGATCGGCTTTGCGGCTCATCCGGGGTGTGAATCGCGTCGCCTGCATCGAGCAGGCAAGGACGACGGCGACAGCGTAACCCGACTTCCGCTGCGCCTCGGCGGGGCAAATTCCCGACGCCGCGAACCGCACACAGCAGAACGCCGACTTTCGTCGGCGTTCTGGGTACCGCATCAGCCCGAGTAAGCTCAGGCGGCAGCGGTTTCGCTGCGGCCGCGCTTGCGCTCGTGTTCCTTGAGGAACTTCTTGCGGACGCGGATCGAGGTCGGCGTCAGTTCGACCAGTTCATCCTCGTTGATGAACTCCAGCGCCTGCTCCAGCGAATGCTTGACTGGCGGGGTCAGCAGCACGTTTTCATCCGAGCCCGAGGCGCGCATGTTGGTGAGCTTCTTGCCCTTCAGCACGTTGACGACGAGGTCGTTGTCGCGCGAATGGATGCCGACCACCTGGCCTTCATAAACCTCGACGGCGGAGTCGACCATCATGCGGCCGCGCTCCTGAAGGTTGAACAGCGCGTACGGCGCGGTCTTGCCCATTTCGTTGGAGATCAAGACGCCGTTGCGGCGCTGGCCGATGCCGGCGCTGTCCGACTTCGGACCGAAGTGGTCGAAGTTGTGGAACAGCAGGCCGGTGCCCGAGGTCATCGACATGAACTCGGTCTGGAAGCCGATGAGGCCGCGCGACGGAATGGTGTATTCCAGACGCACGCGACCCTTGCCGTCCGGGACCATGTTGGTCATCTTGCCACCGCGTTCGGCGAGGCCCTGGATGGTGCCGCCCTGATGCATTTCCTCGACGTCGGCGACCAAAGTTTCATACGGCTCGCACATCACGCCGTCGATTTCCTTGGTGATCACTTCTGGACGGGCGACGGCGATTTCATAGCCTTCGCGACGCATGGTTTCCAGCAGGATGCCGAGGTGCAGCAGGCCGCGACCCGAGACCTTGAACTGGTCACCGGCGTTGCCCTGTTCGACTCTCAGCGCGACGTTGGTCTTGAGTTCGCGCTGCAGGCGGTCACCGATCTGGCGCGAAGTGACGAACTTGCCTTCCTTGCCCGCGAACGGCGACTTGTTGACCTCGAACATCATGCTCATGGTCGGTTCGTCGACCAAGAGTGTTGCCATCTGTTCCGGGTTCTTCAGGTCGCAGATGGTCTCGGAAATGCCGAGATCGGCGATGCCGGTGATGGCGACGATGTCGCCGGCTTCCGCTTCCTGCACTTCGATCTTGTCGAGGCCCATGAAGCCGAGCACCTGCAGGACCTTGCCGGTACGAACCGTGCCGTCACGGGCCACGATCGACACCTGCTGGTTCGGCTTGACCTTGCCGCGGGTGATGCGGCCGGTGCCGATGACGCCGACGTAGGACGAGTAGGCGAGCGAGGTCACCTGCATCTGGAACGGGCCGTCGGAATTCACCTTCGGCGGCGACACGTTGTCGACGATCGCCTGGAACAGCGCGTCCATGTCGCCTTCGCGGATGTCCGGGTTGTCGCCGGCATAGCCGTGCAGAGCCGATGCGTAGACGATCGGGAAGTCGAGCTGCTTGTCGGTGGCGCCAAGGCGGTCGAACAGGTCGAACACCTGGTCGATCACCCAGTGGGCGCGGGCGCCCGGACGGTCGATCTTGTTGACCACGACAATCGGGTTCAGACCCATGCCGAAGGCTTTCTGGGTCACGAAGCGGGTCTGCGGCATCGGGCCGTCGGCGGCGTCGACGAGCAGGCAGACGCAATCGACCATCGACAGCACGCGTTCGACTTCGCCGCCGAAGTCGGCATGCCCGGGGGTGTCGACGATGTTGATGCGGTAATCGGTGCCGGTGCGCTTGTCGAGCCAGCGGATCGCGGTGTTCTTCGACAGGATGGTGATGCCGCGTTCGCGTTCGAGATCGTTCGAGTCCATGACTCGTTCGCCGAGGTTTTCGCGGGCATCGAGCGTCTGCGACTGGCGCAGCAGCTTGTCGACGAGGGTGGTCTTGCCATGATCGACGTGCGCGATGATGGCGATGTTGCGGAGATTCTCGAGGCTCACGATCTACTTCTCGGTTGGCGACTTGCTGCGGCGCAGCAAGAAAAAGATCGCAGATTGTACGCATCTCGCCGTGAAAGCGCATGCGCCGTTCGCGAAAATCGTGCCGGGTTTTTCATCCCCTGCAAAAGCCGGGTCTCACGCGGAGAACGCAAAGGACGCGGAGAAAAGCCGAAAGCGGACCCGCGATCCCGTTGGCATGTGGCATCGACGTGATCAGGGTCGGCTGTTTCGAACACGGCTTCCTCCTGATTTCTTGCTGTTGCCGTTCTCCGCGTGAGCTCACGCTTTTTGCGTCGCGTATACGGCGCGCCATGCCCGACCCTTTATCCTGACGCCTGCTCGCCAAATTCCACCCCGAGAACGCCGATGAACGTCCGCCGCGCTGCCGCCGTATTCGTGACTCTGGCTCTCGGGTTTCCGGTTGCCGCCGGCCCCTTGGGCGATTTCGCGACCAAGGCCTACGAAGCGACCAAGCGCGCCAACGGCGGCAATGTCAGCGAGGCCGACATCGGCTCGGCCTTGCGCGAGGCGCTGGCCAAGGGGGCGAGCAGTGCGGTCAAGCAGCTCGGCAGCGCCGATGGTTACTGGCAGAACCCGCGATTCAAGATTCCGTTGCCGAAAAGCCTGGCCAAGTCCGACGCGCTGCTGCGCAGCCTCGGGGCCGGGCCGCGCCTGGATGAGCTTCATCTGTCGATGAACCGCGCGGCCGAATCGGCGGTGCCGGTGGCAGCGGAGGTGTTTTCCGGGGCGATCAAGCAGATGACGCTGACCGATGTGCGCGCCATTCTCGACGGCGCGCCCGACGCCGCGACGCAGTATTTCCGCACGTCGAGCAGCGACACCCTGCTGACGCGCTTCAAGCCGATCGTTGCCGGCATCACCGCCAAGGCCGGTCTTGCCCAGCAGTACAAGCGGGTGCTGGCCAGCGCCGGGCCGCTGGCTGCGACCCTTGGCGCGCCGGATCTCGATACTTACGTGGCCCAGAAAGCGCTGGACGGCCTGTTCCTGCGAGTGGCGGACGAGGAAAAGGCGATTCGCGAAAATCCGGCAGCGCGGACCAGCGCCCTGCTCAAGAAGGTGTTCGCCAAATAGTCAGTGCGTGACCGGCTTGCGCGCGCCCTGCGCGGCCGGTGGCAGGGCTGGCTTGGCTGCCGCTGCCGGCTTGAACGACCACGCGAAGTTCACCATCAGGCTGCCGGTGAAGCTGCCCTGTATCGTGTAATCACCGTCGAGCGGGGCGGTGATCGGCAGGGTCACGGCCTGCTTGAATTGATCGCCCGGCGTGCTGCGCAGCTTTTCGCTGGTCCAGTTCAGCACCTCGAAGGGCGGCGGCAGCGGTAGCTGCTCGATCGGCCCGGCGCTGCTGCCGCGCGTGGTCACCGAGGTACCGGGCGGTGAGGGCAGGAACAGGTTTTCGACAAAGACGCCGCCTTTCAGCGTGTCGACGGTGACCACGTATTTCTCGCACAGCGTCTTCCGGTCGTCGTCGCTGCCGGGGCTGTCGGCGCTGCGGCTGAGCGCGTAGGGCTCGAGCTTTTTCCGGTCGCGATCGAAGGCGCGTGTGCCTTTCACCTGCACGTCGTAGCGCAGCTTGATCGACACCGGACAGCCGGCGTAGCCGAAGAAATAGAGGTAGCGCGGCACATCGGCGATGCCCGGCGCAGCGAGGAATTCTTCGAGTTCCTCGGCGCTGTTGGCCTTCAGGGCATTGATCGCCGCCAGGCGTTCGACTGCGCGGTTGTTGCACTCGTAGCCGTCGAAGCAGCTCGCGCCGGCTTTGCCGTCGCGCTCGGCCAGCGCGTCCGCCGCTTCGGCGCTCGGGAGCTTGCCGCCATTGAGCGCCTTCAGCGCGTTCAAGCCCTTGCGGGCGTAGAACTGCGGCTTGATTTCCAGGCGCAGCGCCTGATCGGCGTCGAGCAGGTTGTCGCTGTACAGGAAGCCGTCGGAGCGCAGGGTGGTGCGCACCACGTATTCCTGCCGGGTGGTGGCTTCGGTGGCCTGCAGGCCGTTCTTCCAGCTTTGCTGGCCGTCGACGACGAGACGGAACTCGAAAACCCGGTCGATGGCGTTCGCTGGCTTGGCAGCCGCTGAAACCAGCGCGGGCACCGCCAGCAAGGCAGCGGTGATCAGGGCCTGATGCCGGTTGGGCCGGGTGCGCATGCGCTCAGGGTGCCGTGGGTGCCGCAACAGCAGTGGCGGCCGGCTTGGGTTTGGCCAGGCTCAGCGCCACCCGGAAACCGAGGCCATCGCTGAAGTTGCCGAGCGGATCGGCATCGCGGTTCGACAGCCGCAGCGACGAGGAACCATTGCCCCAGCCGCCGCCGCGATTGACGCGCTTGGTGCAGGTGCCGTCGCTGCCCGGCTCCAGCCAGGCGCGGCCATCGGTCGGCGCGCCGGTGAAATCGGGATGCCAGCAGTCTTCCACCCACTCCCAGGCGTTGCCCTGCATGTCGTGCACGCCCCAGGCGTTCGGCGGGAAGCTGCCGACCGGCGCGGTCTGCGAAAACCGGTCGTCGCAGTCGATCGCCCAGTACAGCTCGGGATGCCGCGCCTTGGCACTCTGATCGAGCGCATTGGCGTGGCCGCAGGTCACCTTGTCGACCTGGCCCCAGTTCCAGTTGTAGCTGGCGGTGGTGCCGGCGCGCGCGGCGTACTCCCATTCCGCTTCGCTGGGCAGGCGATAGGCGCGGCCGGTGCGGGTTCTGAGCCAGGCGACATAGGCCTTGGCCTGCGTCCAGGACACGCCGACCACCGGATGCCGCGCGCCGGCTTCGCTGGCGGCGGGCGGCAGGCTGGGCTCGCTGCAACTGCCGGCATCGACACAGGCCTGATATTCGCCGCGCGTCACTTCATGACGGCCGATCGCGAACGGGGCCACGGTCACCTCATGCACCGGCCGCTCGTAGGGCTGGCCGCTGCCGATGGAGTCGCCCATCGCATAACGGCCGCCCCGGAACGAGGCCATCTCCGGGGTATCCGGACAGTGGCGGAAATAGCCGATGCGGCGATCGGCGGAGCGGCTGCGGGTGGTCGTGCAGGCGGCGGTCGAAGCGTCGTCGGCGGCCAGCACCGCCGGTGGCGCGGCCAGCATCGGCGTCAGGACAAGCAGGGCGAGCGGCAGCAGGCGGGTCACGGCGTGAACTCGATTTCGATGGATCCAGCGGTGGTCTTGGCTTCGATCAGCGGCAGCGGCTGGCTTTTCCAGATCGCCTTGCGGACCGATTCGTCGAGATCGTACTCGCCGCACTTGTCGAGGAACTCTACGGCGGTGATGCGACCACCGGCCAGATAGTCGATCCGGATCGTGCACTGGAAGTTCCGCGGCCGGCGCGCGGGTGGCAACCAGTTGTCGTGAAAGCGGCCGAGCAGCGATTCCTCCGGCGTTTCCACCGGCGGCACCGGCGGTGCCGGGCTCGGCGTCTGGGTTGACGAGCCGGCCGGCTTGACCGGCGTCGGCGGCGGCTTGGCGGCGGCTTTCGGTGCCGTTCGCGGCTTGGCTGGAATCGGTGTCGGCAGCGGAGTCGGCACCGGCACCAGCTTGGCGATTTCCTTCGGCGGCACCGGCAGCTTCGGCGCTGCCAGCTTCGGCGGCACCACCACGCGCGGCGCCGGCGGAGCGGGCGGCGCCAAGGTGATCTGGATCGACTTCGGCAGGTTGGAGGCCGGCGCGCCGCGCTGCGGCGTGCGGAAAGTGACGATCACCAGGCCAATCAGCAGCGCATGAACGGCAAACGACGAAGCCGCGCCCCACCAACGCGGCTGTTCACGATCCGAATGGCGCGCTCGAACGCTCAACCGGCAGTGCCGATGTCAATCCTCGGACGGGCGGATGGGCTTCAGGGCTTGAAGGTGAACGCGATGCCGCCGAGCAGGATCGCGCCTTCGCCGACTTCCGGGCCGTCGGTGGCGACATTGATTTCGGCACCGACGCTCAAGGCGGCGACCAGGCCGTACTTGCCACCGGCAAACTGCCAGCCGTAGCCGCCGCGTGCCGTCGGCTGAAACACCGTGGTGTCGCTGGAGCCGCGGACGCCCGGATCGCGGTAGTCGATTTCGAGGAAGAACAGCTCGGCGCGGGCACCGACGAACCAGCCGGTCTGGCTGGCGCGGAAGAACTTGTCGGCGGTGACGCCGAAGCCGAAGCCGCCGCCATCCTCGTTGTCGAACTCGCCATTGCTGCCGCGATCGACGAAGTTGTAGGCACCGTGCACGGAGCCGTACCAGTTGTCGCTGTACTCGTGACCAAGGCCGGCCGACAGGATGGCACCGCTCGGATAGCCGCGGATTTCACCGAACGGCTGGTATTCGTGGGCCTGCGCCGAGGCGGCAGTGACCAGCGCGGCGGCGGGAAGCAGCAGGGATGCGGCGGCTCGCAACAATCGGGGAGAGCGCAGGTTCATCGGATACCTCGTGGTCGTGGCGCAAAATTCGTACGGAAGCCTACAACAGTTGCCGCCCGGAATAGACGCCGCCGGACGGGTTTCCGCATCAGCCGCGCAGCGCTTCCAGCGCCTCCCAGCGCGCATAGGCCACAGCCAGTTCGCCGTCGACCTGGGCCAGCCGCTTCTGGGTCGCCACCACCTTGTCGCGGGGGCCGGTGTAGAACTTCGGATCGCTGACTTCCAGCGTCAGCTTTTTCTGCTCGGTCTCCAGCTTCTCGATCTTTTTCGGGAGCTGATCGAGTTCCTGCTTGTCCTTGCTGCTTAAGGCATTGGCCGGCTTCGACACCACTTTCGCGGCCGTGGTCTCGGCACGCGCGGCATCCGGACGCACGGCGGTGAAGGTCGGTTCCTTGCGCTGGCGCAGCCAGTCGTCATAGCCGCCGATGTATTCGCCGATCCGCCCGCCGCCCTCGTAGACAAACGTGCGGGTGACGACATTGTTCAGGAACGCGCGGTCATGGCTGACCATGAGCACCGTGCCGGCGTAATCGGTCAGCAATTCTTCAAGCAGATCAAGGGTTTCCACGTCCAGATCGTTGGTCGGTTCATCGAGCACCAAGAGGTTCGAGGGCTCGGCGAACAACCGCGCCAGCAGCAGACGCGAGCGTTCGCCGCCGGAGAGGGCTTTCACCGGCGACCGCGCACGATCCGGCGTGAACAAAAAGTTCTGCAGATAGCTCATGACGTGCATCTGCTTGCCGTCGATGGTGACGAAATCCTTGCCGCCGCCGATGTTCTCGAACACCGGCTTGGTTTCGTCGAGCGCCGCCCGCAATTGATCGAAATAGGCGACTTCCAGCTTGGTGCCGATGCGCACCGTGCCGGATTGCGGCTCCAGCTTGCCGAGCAGCAGGTTGAGGAGTGTCGTCTTGCCGGCACCGTTCGGGCCGATGATGCCGATCTTGTCGCCGCGAACGATGGTCGTGGAGAAGTTCTTGACGATCATCTTGTCCGGGCGCGAAAAAGCGATGCTCTTCGCCTCCGCCACCAGCTTGCCGCTGCGCTCGGCCTCTTGCAGCACCAGCTTGGCTTCGCCAGGCAGGTTGCGGCGCGCTTCGGAATCGCGGCGCAGTTGCTTCAGACGCTCGACACGACCCTGATCGCGGGTCCGCCGGGCCTGAATGCCTTTGCGAATCCACACTTCTTCCTGCGCCAGCCGCTTGTCGAACAGGGCATTGCTCTGTTCCTCGATGCGCAGCGCTTCTTCCTTGCGCACCAGATATTCGTCGTAGGTGCCCGGCCAGGACCGCAGGATGCCGCGATCGAGCTCGATGATCCGGGTCGCGAGCCTTCGCAGGAAGGCGCGGTCATGGGTGACGAACAGCAAGGTGCCCGGCCACGAGGCGAGAAAGTCTTCGAGCCAGGTGATCGAGTCGATGTCGAGATGGTTGGTCGGCTCGTCGAGCAGCAGCACATCCGGCTCGGCGACCAGCGCCCGGGCCAGCAGCGCGCGGCGCTTCAAGCCGCCCGACAGATCGGCGAATTCGGTATCCGGCGGCAGTTGCAGGCGCTCGCACATGGCATGCACCTTGGAGTCGATGGTCCAGCCATCGAGCGCTTCCAAGGCACTTTGCACGCGGCCGAGCTTGTCCATGTTTTCCGGCTCATGGATCAGCAGGTGATGGTATTCGGCGACCAGCCGGCCGGCCTTGCCGAGACCGTCGGCCACCACTTCAAACACCGAGCCTTCCACACCTTTCGGCACGTCCTGCGGCAGTTCGGTGATGCGCAGACCCTGCGAACGCACCAGCTCGCCGGCGTCGATCGCGACTTCGCCGCTCAGCACCTTCATCAGGGTCGACTTGCCGGTGCCGTTGCGGCCGACCAGACACAGCCGCTCGCCCGCCTCCAGCGTGAAATTCACCTGATCGAGCAACACGGTGTTGCCCAGGTTCAGGTTCACGTTCTTGAAGCTGATCAGCATGGAAGCACGGCTCGAAGCGGGGGTAGGGCCGCGATTGTACGGGGGCGGGATTGCAGCAGCGGCGGGCGGGCGCTGCCGATACCGATGCGCGGCGCGATGCTGCACCATGGCGGCCCCGCCTGAATCCGTCCGCACCCGCTGATGCCCGCCCCCGATCACCCTGCATCCCCCGCTCGCCTGTCGCTGGCTGTCCTGCTGATCAGCTTGTTCTTCGCCGCGCCAGTCGCGGCCCAGGAAGCCGTCGCCGACATGGCCGACCGCCTCAAGGCCTGCGCCGCCTGTCATGGCGACGAAGGCCGCACGGTGGGCGACACCTATTACCCGTCGATTGCCGGCAAGCCGGCGCGCTATCTCTATGCCCAGCTTGAGAATTTTCGCGATGGCCGGCGTCAGCACACGGTCATGGCGGCGATGCTGCGCACGCTGTCGGATCGCTATCTCGGCGAGATCGCCCGCTATTACGCGGCGCAGCCGCATGCGAAGCAGCCGGTGTTCGAGGGTGCAACGCCTGAGCAACTGGCGATCGGCGAACGCCTGACGGTGGCCGGCGATGCCAGCCGCAACATTCCGCCATGCATGGACTGCCACGGCGAGGCGCTGACCGGTGTGCAGCCGTCGATTCCGGGCTTGCGGGGCCTGCCAACCCGCTATCTCGATGCCCAGATCAGCGCCTGGAAGCAGGGCCAGCGCCGTGCGGCCACACCCGATTGCATGGGCAAGATCGCCCGCAGCCTGACGGCGGCCGAAATCACGGCGATCAGCGCCTGGCTGGCCAGCCGGCCCTATGCCGAAGACGCGAAACCGGCGGATTCGCTGCCCGGCGAGCTTCCGATCGACTGCGGCGGGGTGCTGCCATGAAGAAGCGCCGCGTGCTGGTGATGGGCAGCGCCATCCTGCTCGCCTTCCTGTTCTCGATCTGGCTCAACCAGCCCGATCTCGATCTCGATCCGATCGCCCCGGCCAATCTGGCGTCGGCCACCACCGAACAGGTGCGGGCCGGCGAGTATCTGGTGCGTGCCGGTAATTGCGCCGGCTGTCATTCGGCTTCTGGTGGCGCGCCGTTTGCCGGTGGCAAAGCCATCGAAACGCCGTTCGGGGCGGTTTATTCCAGCAATCTGACGCCGCATGACGACACCGGCCTCGGCCGCTGGACCGACGCCGATTTCTACCGCGCCATGCGCCACGGCCGCTCGAAGGATGATCGCTGGCTGTCGCCGACCTTTCCGTACACCAGCTACACGAATCTCACGCGCGCCGATTCCGACGCCATGTTCGCCTGGCTGCGGGCGCTGCCGCCGGTCGATCAGGCCCAGCCGCCGCCGACCCTGCGCCCGCCCTATGAACTGCAGATCGCCACCCGCGTCTGGCGTGCGCTCTATTTCCGCCCGGCGAAGGATGCCGACATCGCGGCGATGGATCGCGGTCAGTATCTGGTCGAAGGTCTGGGCCATTGCGCGGCCTGCCACACGGCGCGTGGCGCGCTCGGTGGTCCGCGCAGCGCCAACGCCTGGATGGGTGGGGAGATCATCGGCCTCGGCTGGGACGCCCTGCCGCTGGCCGGCATCGTCGATACCGGCGATTTCTCGGATCTGGAACTGGCGTCGCTGCTGAAAACCGGCGTCAACAGCCGGCAGGCGGTGTCCGGGCCGATGGCCGAGGTGGTGTTCCACAGCCTTCAGCACCTGAAGGACGACGACATCGCCGCCATCGTCAGCTATCTGCGCCGCCTGCCGAAAGCCGAAGCGCCTGCCGCGCCAAAGGTTCCCCAGGTATCGGCCGACGAGCGCGCCGCCCTGCGCAAGCGCGGTGCCGTGGTCTACGGCGAGCACTGCGCCGACTGCCACGGCGACGACGGCGAAGGCCAGATCCGCAAGTACCCGGCGCTGGCCGGCAGCCGTCTGGTCACTGCCGCATCGGCCACCAATGCGCTGCGGCTGACCTTGGACGGCGGCTTTCCGCCATCCACCGACGGCAACCCCTTCCCCTACGGCATGCCGCCGTTCAGCCACCAGCTTTCGCGCCCCGACATCGCGGCGGTGCTGACCTATATCCGCAGCGAATGGGGCAACGACGCGCCAGCGGTTTCGGTGGTGGAGGTCGAACGCCGGTAAGCGGCGGCCAGATTGCAGTTTTGTGACGGAAATCGCGGCCAAGTCCTTGCTTCTGGACGGAATTTCCCGGTTCCGGGACAATCCGCCGATGGATCAGATCATCGACTTGTTTCCCACCCCGCTGCTGCGCGCGCCGGCAACACTCGGCGCGCCGCTGGTCGCCGGCCTGATCCGGCATTTCGCCGGGCAGGCGATCTGCGACAACAATTCCTCGCGCAGCCTGAGCCACACGGAAATGCTCAAGCCCGGTGACAGCCCGCTGTTCGTGCAGGCGGCGCAGGCGATCACGCCGAAGCTCGTCGATTTCGGGGCCCAACTCTTTGGCGAGCGGATCGGCTGGTCGATCAAGGAAATGTGGGTCAACGTGCTCGATCCCGGCGGCCATCAGGCCATGCACAACCACGCCAACAGCTTCATTTCCGGCGTCGTCTACCTGACGCCGACGCACGCTGGCTCGCAGACCGTGTTCATGAAATCGCCCGGCGGCACCGATTTCCTGTTCCGCAACGATCACCTCGGCGTGCAGCCCACGCCCTATAGCGCCGACAAGTGGATCAGCCCGGCACCGGCACCCGGCGACCTGATCCTGTTCCCGAGCTATCTGATGCACGCCGTGCCGCCCAATCAGGGCCAGCGGCGCATCTCCTTGAGTTTCAACGCGATTCCGTCGCGGCTCGATTCCTGGGGCTACGTCATCGGGTTCAGCGGTTGACGATCACGCCCCTGTCGGCCGCCCGGCGCGGACCGGCGGCGCTGGCGGTGATGCTGGCCTCCGGCTTTGCCGGGCTCGGCTACCAGATCGTCTGGACCCAGCAGGCCGCGCTCTGGCTGGGTCATGAGGCGGCGGCGGTGCTGGCCGTGGTCACCGCCTTCTTCGGCGGGCTGGCGGTGGGCGCCTGGTGGTTCGGCGCGATCATCGAACGCAGCCGCGCGCCGCGCCGCTGGTATGCCGGCTGCGAACTGCTGATCGCGGGCTGGAGCCTGCTGCTGGCGCTGGCGATGGCACCGGCAAGTGACGCGCTGCTGGGCTTCATCGGCCCGCAGCCGACGCCGTTTCGGCAATGGACGCTGGCCTTCGGCGGCACTTTCCTGCTGCTGCTGCCCGCGACGGCCGCGATGGGCGCAACCCTGCCGGCGATGGCGCGGATCACCGCGCACTGGCAGGACCAGGGCCGCGCCGTCGCGTCTCTCTACGCCGCCAACACCTTCGGCGCGGTGATCGGGGTGCTGGCGATCGCCTTCCTGCTGGTGCCGATGCTCGGCCTGCGGGCGACGGCGCTGGTATGTGTTGCGCTGAATCTGGCCTGCGCGCTGGCGGCGTGGCGGGCTTTTCCAGCGGCGGTGCCGGTGACGCCGCTGCGTGTTGCCGACGGGCCAGCCGATCCGCTGCTCGCCCGCCGCCTGTTCACAACAGGCCTGCTCGGCATCGGCTACGAGGTGGTGGTGGTGCGGGTGATCGGCGAGGTTGCCGAGGACACGGTTTACACCTTCGCGCTGCTGCTGGCGGTGTATCTGGTGGGCAGCGCGGCGGGTGCGGCGCTGTATCGCCGGATCGTCGTCCGCGATGGCGAACGGCTCGGCCGATGGCTGTTGTGGGCGCTGGCGCTCAGCGGTCTGATCGGCGCTGCCAGCCTCTGGGCCGCAGACCGGGTGCATGCCGCCGTGCTCGCGGCCTTGCCGCCGGGGATGGGCGCCGCGTTGAGCGCCGAAGCGACGCTGGCGCTGCTGGCATTCGCGCTGCCAACCCTGGCGATGGGCGCGATGTTCAGCCATCTGGCCACCCAGGCCAGCCGCGCAGGCGTGGGGCTGGGCCGGGCGCTGGGCCTGAACACGCTCGGTGCTGCGCTCGCCGCGCCGCTGTTCGGCGTGCTGCTGCTGCCGCTCTTCGGGGCTGGCGGGGCGCTGTTGCTGGTGGCGGCCGGCTATTTCACGGTGATGACGCCGCTCAGCGCCGATCGGCCGACCTTGCGGGCGGCAGCACCGATGCTGGCCCTGCTGCTGCTCGCCGGATGGCTGCCGCCGCTGGCTTTCGTCGACATTCCGCCCGGCGGCCGCCTGCTCCGCTACCGCGATGGCGTGATGGCCGCCGTCAGCGTCACCGAAGACGCGAACGGCATTCGCAGCCTGCGCATCAACAATCGCCAGCAGGAAGGCAGCAGCGCCACCCAGCGGGTCGACGGCCGCCAGGCGCTGATGCCGCTGCTGCTGCATCCGGCCCCTGAGCGCGTGCTGTTCCTGGGCCTGGGCACCGGTACTACGGCCGCTACCGCGGCGATCGACCGCCATCTGCGGGTTGATGCCGTGGAACTGCTGCCGGAAGTGATCGCTGCCGCGCGCTTGTTTGCGCAGCCTGAAATACCGGCCGCTCCGGACGGCCAGCCGCAGATGATCGCCGCCGATGCCCGGCGCTACGTGCGCGCCAGCGAGCAGCGCTACGACGTGATCGTGTCCGACAACTTTCACCCGGCGCGCAGCGGTTCGGGCGCGCTGTACACGGTCGAGCATTTCGCGGCGGTGCGTGCGCGGCTCGCCGATGACGGCCTGTTCTGCCAGTGGCTGCCGCTGCACCAGCTCGATGCCGACAGCCTGCGCAGCATCATCCAGGCCTTCCTGCGCGTGTATCCCGACGGCCGCGCGCTGCTGGCCAATTACGGGCTGGAAACGCCGACCCTGGGGCTGATCGCCCAGCGCCGCCCGCAGGTTTTCGGCATCGCCGCCATCGACGCCCGGATTGCCGCCGCGAGCAGCCCGCCACCCGCGCGTTACGGACTGGAAGATGCCTACGCCCTGCTCGGCAGCTTCATCGCCGGGCCGTCAGCGCTGGCGCATTACGCGGGTGATGCCCCCGCCAACACTGACGACCGGCCGATCGTCGCCTACCGCGCGCCCCGGCTGGTCTACGCGCCGGATACCCGGCCGGCCGAGCGCCTGCTGGCACTGCTCGAAGCGCTGTCGGTGTCGCCTGCGGAGCTGATCGGGGCCGATGCGCCGATGCCGGCGCAGGCCCGGCTCGCGGCCTACCGTCAGGCCCGCGACCGCTTCATCCGCATCGGTCGCGACGTGCAGCCCGGCGGCAATGCCGACGCGCTGCTGGCGCAGATCGGCGGGCCGCTGTTGGCGGTCTTGCGCGGCAGCCCCGATTTCCGGCCGGCCTACGACCCGCTGCTGGGCATGGCCACGGCATTGGCGGCGTCAGATCCGGAGCAGGCGGCGGCGCTGCTGCAAACCCTGGACCAGATCCAGCCAGCGCGCGGCGAAGCGGCGGCGGCGCTGGCCGCGCTGCGATCGGCAACGCCGACGCCCTGAGCAGCCCCTCGACCCTTCACCAAAGCTTCATTGCCACGTCATCAAGCCCCCCGAAACTCCTTGAGCTTTATCAAGACGGGCCCGCTGATGCCGTCGTCAATAGACCTCAACAAACATCGGAGTGACGCAGATGAACTCGAATCACGGGTACCAGAAGACGCGCATCGCGCTGGCGATTGCCGCCACCGTTGGCGCAGCCGCCGCGGTCAGCCTGCCGCTGACCGCCGCCGCCATCGACCGCACGCCGGGCAAGTACGTGACCGGCGATTTCCACAATCACACCACCTGCTCGGACGGTTCGATCTCGATGCAGCGGCTGTTCCGCAAGTCGACGGAAACCGGCCCCGGCAACTACGGTCTCGACTGGTTCGTGCAGGCCGGTCACGGCGGCAGCGGCAACCGCAACTGCACGCTCGCCGAAGATGAATCGCTGGCCACTCCGGCCTATCCGTTCGTGGCCGGTCAGGGTCCGTCGACCACCTGGCTGAACAGCGGCGTCACCGTCAAGGGCAATGTCACCGGCGGCGCGGGCAACAACCGCAACATGTGGCGCTGGCAGTCGGTGCAGGAATTCCAGTATCCGCAGACCGAATACTTCGCTGCGCTGCAGAATCGCCCGCTGTTCATGGGCATCGAAACCGTGGTGCCGGGTCACGAGCACACCTCGATGGCCGTGATCACCGGCCAGGTGCCGGCCGCCATCGCCACCACGCCGCTGCCGGTGGCTCCGCCGTACGCCCCGCTCGGCAACGCCAACGCGCTGGCCCAGTGGGAGTACTGCTTCGATCGCAACGATACCGACACCAGCCGTGGCAACACGCTGCCGCAGCCGTCGACCGAAGGCAATAACTGGAACTGCTCGGTGCCGGGCAGCGCCAATGCCGGCGATCCGAACTGGAACGCCACCGGCCAGAAGCTGATTCCGCTGACCGGCCCGGGCGTCGGCACCCGCGGCGCGCAGAAGACCATCGAAGGCATCCGCTGGATGGCCGCCTTCCACCCGAACGGCAGCTACTACGTGCCGGCGCATCTGGAACGTGCCGGACCGTTCAACCCGGACGGCAACAACGGCTTCAATGTCGAACATCTGCGCGACATGAACAACGCCGCACCGCGCATCGCCTTCGGCTTCGAGACCCAGCCCGGTCACGGTGCCTCCGATGCCCGTGGCGAGTACAACGTGCTGCGCAACAACTTCGGCACCGTCGTCGGCCGCATCGACTCGGTGGGCGGCACCACCTACGGCGGCACCGGCGTCTACGGCGCGCAGGTCGGCGGCGTCTGGGATGCACTGCTCGGCGAAGGTCGCAACTGGTGGTTCTTCGCCAGCTCCGACTGGCACAACCGCGGCCTGTTCGGCCCCGATGACACCCGCTCGACGCAGGATTTCTACCCGGGCGAGTACCAGCGCAATTACACGCTGGTGACCGGCACCGATCCGCGTCCGCGCAACGCGCTGTCGCGTCGCGATGACAATGTGCTGATCAACCCGCAGACGGTGGTTGACGGCCTGCGCACCGGCAACAACTTTGCCTCCAGCGGTGACCTGATCGACCGCCTGTCGTTCATCGCCTGCGCGTCCGGCCGTGGCAATGGCGGCTTCCGCAGCAATGCTGCGGTGGAGCAGATCGCCCTGCGTGCCGCGCAGGACAACGCCACCATCCTCAACGACAACTGCGCGACGATGGGCGAAAAGCTGGTGGTGTCGCCCGGTTCCGAAGTGGTGGTGGCGATCGTGGTGCGCGATCCGAACGGCGTGAACTTCGCGCCGTACACGTTCCCGAACCCGTCGCTGCTGCAGATCGGCGTGACCCAGCCGCTCAACGCCCCGGTGCTCGATCACATCGACGTGATCAGCGGCCTGGTCAGCGGTTTCCGCACGCCGGGTACGGCGGGCTACGCAGGTGAATGGCCGCGCAACCTGAACTGGCTGCGTGCCGATGGCACCACGGCGGGTCTGGATGTGGTGCCGGCAGCGGCGAAGAATGTGAGCGCCGATGTCGCCCGCACTTTCAGCGCGGCCGGTGCCAATGCCTGGACTCGCGTCCGCGTCGGTAACGCCCGCAACGGCGAAACCTTCTACCGCATGTCGTATCGCATTCCGGCGGTGGCGGCCTCGCAGTACCTGCGTCTGCGCGGTTCCAACCTGCCGGCTTCGGTGCCGTTCGAGACCGATGCCGACGGCAATCCGCTGGCCGATGTCTACACCAACGCCGCCGATCCGACCCGTCTGACCATCCCCTGCACCACGGTGGGAACCAACGTGCCGGCCAACGGCGTGCTGTTCACCGGCACCAACATCGACGGCTGCCCGAACCACATGGAAATCGCCACCGGCGCCTCGCCGATCGCGGGCCAGAAGGCGGTGAGCTATGACGTGGCCGCCTGGGCCGACCTGTGGTTCTACTCCAACCCGATCTATGTCGAAGTGAGTGGCTCGACGGTCGTGGCGGGCGTGCAGTAAGTATTTGATTGACCGATGAAAACGAGGCACCGCGCAGCCATGCGCGGTGCCTCGCTGCAATACCCCGAATTGCTCAAAGTCCGGCCTTGGCCGGACCCGGAGACGCTTGAATGAACCCTATTCTCGACCGCCGCAGCCTGCTGCGCGCCGCCGCGACCCTCGTTGCAGTCACCACCGTGCCGGCAGCCTGGGCTTGCGAGTTCGACGCCGACACGCTCACCGTCACCCATCCCTGGACCCGGGCCACCGCCGCCGACGCCGCCTTCGCCGTGGTCAGCATGAAATTCAGCAATGTGCTGGCCGCCGACCGCCTGATCGGCGTCATCACGCCGGTTGCCAGCGGTGCCGAGCTGGGCACGCCGGACGGCCCGCAGGCCCTGGCTTTCGATCTGCTGCCGGGCCGGAACGCCGAACTGGTGGAAGGCAGCGTGCACCTGCGCCTCACCGGCCTGCGCCAGCCGCTGGAACTGGGCCGCGCCTATCCGATGAAACTGGTCTTCGAGCGTGGCGGCATCGTTCACGCCCAGCTCAACGTCGATTTCCCGGCCGCTTGAAGCCGCGTCTGACTTCGTTCTGACATCTGCGCCGCCTATTTTCGGCGGCCGTCCGGCGTCAGCCGTTCCGCCATCGCGGGCGCGCACCGGACTCTGGACCGTTCCCGCTCATGGCTACATCCCCGTCTGCTTCCTGGCTGCGTGAACCGCTGCTGCACTTCCTGCTGATCGGCGCGCTGCTGTTCGCCCTCGATCAATGGCTCTTGAGCAGCAAGGACGATCTGAACACCATCGTCGTCACCGCCGAAGTCGACGAGGAAGCCGCGCAATTGTTCGAGAGTTCCCGCGGCCGCCGGCCCAATGCCGAGGAAATGCAGGCCCTGCGGCAGGTCTGGCTCGACAACGAAGTGCTGTATCGCGAAGGCCTGTCACTGGGGGTTGATCGCGGCGACAGCGCCATCCGCGAGCGGGTGATCTTCAAGGCCCTGAGCCTGATCGACGCCGACTTGCGGGTGCCGGAGATCAGCGACGCCGAACTGCGCGCCTGGTTCGAGGCCCGGCGCGACAAGTACGACACGCCAGCCCGCTACGATTTCGACGAAGCCACGGTCAGCGGCGAGCGTTCCGAGACGGCGGTGCGCGCCGTGGTCGCCCGGCTCAACGAGGCCACCGCCACCGACATCGACGCCGCGCTCCGGGTGTTCAAGGGCCGGCCGTACGCCAACATCGTGCAGAGCTACGGTGCGGAATTCGCTGCCGCCATCGACACCGCGCCGCCCGGCGTCTGGCAGGCGCTGCCGACAAAAGACGGCTGGCGCGCCATGCGTCTGAACGCGAAAACGGCCAGCGAAGCCGCCAGCTTCGAGGCGCTGCGCGGCCCGGTGCTACAGGACTGGCGCGACGCCATCGCCGCCGATCTGCGCACCGCCGCCGTGCGCAAGATCGCCAGCCGCTACAGCATCCGCAACGAAGCCGAAGCCGCCGCGAAATGAGTCGCCTGCTTGCCTTGCTGTTGCTGGTTTTGCTGCCGCAAATGGTCGCGGCGCACGAAATGAGCATGGCCGAGATGCAACTGCGCGAGCAGGCACCGGGGGCGTTCATCTGGCAATGGTCGGCGGTCAACGACAAGCGGCCGATGAACAACGATCTGCGCGTGCGCTGGCCGGACGGCTGCATCGCCGCGGCCAACAGCCTGCGCTGCAGCAATGGCCTGCGCGGCCCGCTCGCCATCGACGGCCTCGGCCAGCGCTATTCGGCGGCCATCGTCCGCATCACCTGGCTCGACGGCCAGACTCGCGTCCACACCCTGACCACGCGCCAGCAGCAGGTACCCCTGTTCGGCAGCGCCGACGATGATCGCGGCCTCGGCGCGATCGCCAGCGCCTATGTCGCGCTCGGTGTCGAACACATCCTTGGCGGCTTCGATCACCTGATGTTCGTGTTCGCGCTGCTGTTTCTGGTCGGCTTCAACAAGCGGCTGGTGCTGACCATCACCGCCTTCACCGTCGCCCACAGCCTGACGCTGGCGTCGAGTGCGCTCGGCTGGCTGACGCTGCGCTCACCGCCGGTGGAGGCGACGATCGCCTTGTCGATCCTGCTGGTGGTGGCCGAAGCGCTGCACAGCCGCCAGACCCTGGCACGGCGCTGGCCGGCGCTCGTCGCCTTCCTGTTCGGCCTGGTTCACGGGCTCGGTTTCGCCGGCGCGCTCAAGGAAATCGGCTTGCCGGATCATCATCTTCCAGCGGCGCTGCTGAGCTTCAATGTCGGCGTCGAAATCGGCCAGTTGCTGGTCGTCGGCATCGCCTTCTCCGTCTGGAAGCTGCTGGCCCGTGCGCCGGCATTCATCGCTGCACGCGTGCCGGCGCTGTACCTCATGGGCAGCGTGGCGGCGTACTGGTCGATCGAGCGAGTGCTGGCAGTGCTCGCTGCCTGAAGCTTCGCAGCTGGGCAGATTCAGCTTGCCCACCCCGCATTGGATTGACTTTTTCGACGGTGAACGGAATGCTGCGTCAGTTGTTATGCAGACTTACTAACATTTCATAAATCTTACGATCGCCGTACGCGGTTGATCTCCAATCCTGTGCCGACCATGACGCTCCGCCCGCGCCGCAAACCCTCTTGTGCCCTCACCTTCATGGCGGGTCTTGCCGTTTCAGGCTGGGCCGAGGCCGCAGCCGAAGATCCCGCACCGGCGGCCGAGCAGGCCGCGCAACTGCCGGGCGTGGTGGTCGAAGGTGTGGCACCGACGCGCCCCTACACGCGCGCCGACAGCGATGTGGCCGGCTTCGGCGAGCAGCCGATCATCGAGATTCCGCGCAGCATTCAAGTGCTTGGCCGCGACCTGATCGACGACCAGAGCGTGCTGTCGGTGTCCGATCTGCTCGAAAACAATGTCGCCGGCAGCACCAATTCGCTGGCCCGGTCGACGCCGTTCAGCAGCGCCACCTTGCAATTGCGCGGCCAGAACACCGCCGTGTTCCGCGACGGCCTGCGCGATATCGACTTCGGCGACATCGACAACTCGGCGCTGGTCAATGTCGACCGCGTGGAAGTGCTCAAGGGGCCGGGCGGGCTGGTCTACGGCAGCGGCGCGCCGGGCGGCACGGTGAACATCGTCACCAAGCGTCCGGCCAAGGCGTTCGAGGCCCGGATCGCCGCCACGCTGGGCAATCGCGACACCCGCATCGCCAGCGCCGACGTCTCGGCACCGCTTGGCCACGGCTTCGGCATTCGTCTGACTGGCGAGATCGAACGCTCCGACAACTTCGTCGATTTCGCCGAGATCGACCGGCAGAACTTTTCCGGCGCGCTGGCCTGGGAGCAGGGCGCGTTCAGCGCCCTGCTGCGCTACGAAAACCTGTCCAGCCGCGACGACAACACCATGTCGCGATTCGGCCTGCCGACCTTCGGCACCATCACCGGCCGTGACCTGCTGCGCATCGACCGCAGCACCTATCTCGGCGAGCCGGCGTTCGACAACCAGCACGCTTTCGGCAACATCGTCTACGGCGAAGCGGCGTATGCGATCACGCCGGATCTGAGCGTCAAGCTTCAGGGGCGGCGGACGGCGGTGAACTTCGAGCAATCCGAAGTGCGCACCTTCGGCGTGGTGGACCCGGCGACCTTCGACGTTGCCCGCACCCGCGCCCGGCGTCTGGACCTGAACGAGGCGCAGTACAACGGCCGCGCCCTGGTGAACTGGACGTTCGACACCGGCCCGGTGGGGCATCAGCTCACGGCCGGCATCGAGTATTTCTCCTTCGAGCTGGCCATCGACAACCGCAACATCCCGAACAACCGCGTGCCGCCGATCGACGTGCTGGCCCCGGTTTACCTGGCGGACAGCCTCGAACCCTTCCTCGGCGCAGCGGTGCCTTCGCGCACCACGGATCGCTCCCGCGAAGCGTTCATCGCCGACATCCTGAGCATCGGCCCGCTGAGCCTGAACACCGTACTGCGCTACAGCAACACGAAATTCGACGACGGCAACAAGCTCAACGAGCTGCTCTATGAAGTGGGGGCCAGCTACAAGCTGACCGAGCGGCTGGCGGTGTTTGCCGGAGCCAGCACCGGTTTCGAGGCCAACAGCACCATCGCCGCCGAGCGCAACCTGACCGGCGAACGCTTCGATCCCGAATTCTTCCGGCAGGTGGAACTGGGCGTGAAGACCGATCTGCTGGCCGGACTGACCGGCACGGCGTCGATCTTCGAGCTGGTGCGCGACGACATCCTGGTCGCCGATCCGTCCGACCCCGATTTCCTCACCCAGGGCGGCGAAGAAACCACGCGCGGCGTCGAAATCGACCTCAACTGGCAGCCGCTACCCACCGTGCTGGTGCGCGGCGGCTACGCCTATCTGGACGCGGCGATCAGCAAGGACACCGATCCGGCGCGCGATGGCCAGCGCCGGCCGGGCACGCCGCAGGATTCCCTGAACGGCTTCGCCAGCTATCGCTTTGCCACCGGCGCGCTCGAAGGTTTGCGGCTGGGCGGCGGCTTCCGCTATCTGGGCGCGGCTTTCGCCTCGGTCACCAACACCTTGCAGCGGCCGGCCTACACGGTGGCCAATCTCAATGCGTCCTACGAATTGCGCGGCTACCGGCTGGATGTCTTCGTCAACAATCTGTTCGACGAGGAATACTTCGTGCCGCGCAGCGATCTCCAGGTCACTGCCGGCGAACCCCGTCTCTACGGCGCGCGCCTCAGCTACCGTTTCTGAACCTCACATCCGGACTTGAACCATGCTGCGTTCCCTCATCGTCACCGCCTGCCTTGCGATTCCCGTCGTTGCCAGTTGCCATGATTTCTGGATGCAGCCCGAGCGTTACCAGTTGAAGGATGGCGAAGCCGTGCCGTTCGCCTTCCTGATCGGCGATGCCGGCAAGAGCGAACCCTGGAAACTGCGCTGGGAGCGCGTGGTGTCCCTGCAACTGATCGGGCCGGACGCCGTCACCCGCGATCTTCAGACCGGCATCCGGCTCACCACCGCGGATGACAAGGGCGGGGCCGTGGCCCAGGTCAGCGGCCCCGGCACCCACATTATCGTGTTCCAGAGCCACCATTCCTACAGCGATCTCGACGCCGCCCGCTTCAACCCCTACGTCATTTCCGAAGGGCTGACGCCGGCCATCGAACAGCGCAAGGCCAGCAAGACCACGGCGGCCAACGGCCGGGAACTGTATTCGCGGCGCTCGAAAACCCTGCTGCAGGTCGGCAGCGTGTTGTCCGCGCAGGTCACCCAGCCGATCGGCCAGACCCTGGAAATCGTGCCGGAAGCCCATCCCTACGCCGTGCGGGCCGACAACGCCCTGCCGATCCGCATCTATTTCCGCGGCAAGCCGCTGGCCGGCGCGCGGGTCACCGTGCATCGCGTCGATGCCGAGATCGACAAGCTGCAAACCCTGGTCAGCGACGCCGAAGGCCTTGCCCGCTTCACCGTGCCGCCGGTCGGGGCCTGGAAAGCCAACGTGGTCTGGACCCAGCCGATCACCGGCCACGAGCGGGCCGAATTCGAGACCATCTTCACCAGTCTGTCGTTCGGCTACTGAAGGCCTCAGCGCCCGAACAGGCCGCCCAGATCCGGCAACACCATCGGCTCGCTCGGCAGCGCGAAACGCGCCGCGGGCGGCGTCGCCGGATCGAGCCTTTCCACGAGGTAGCTGTTGCCGACCCGGAGCAGGCCGGTGCCGCGATTGCGCAGTTCCGCCGCCAGTTGCTCGTTGGCGTCGGCATCCAGTTCCGGAAACGCGCGGGCGACGATGCGGCCAGTGGCCAGCATCGCGTCGGTCAGTTCGCGAACGCGCGGATCGCGGGTGAGCACCACTTCGTCCTGACGCTCGCGGCCGGCCTTGTTGACCGTGGTCAGCAGCCAGACCTGACCGCTAAAGCCGGCGATGGTTTCCGTCCGGCCGGGGCCGGTGAGGCTGACAAAGCGGCCGTCGGTGACCAGCGAGCGCGGAGCCAGACTGCGCGCCATGCCGCCCATGGTCGCCATCGCCTGCGCGTAGTCGAAAACCAGGGTCTGGCCGTTGACATCGGCCACCGCGTAGGCGGCCGCGTCACGCACCACCAG
Source organism: Nevskia sp. (assembly GCA_021732745.1). GTDB lineage: Bacteria > Pseudomonadota > Gammaproteobacteria > Nevskiales > Nevskiaceae > Nevskia. Next base: position 175,208 of record JAKFUK010000006.1, read on the forward strand.
ATAGCTGTTGCCGCTGCGATCGGCCTGCACGCGCACGCGCCTGGACGTGTCGAATTCGATGCGCGAACGCACCGACTGCGCGGAAGGATCGTCGAGATTGTCGCCAGCCACGATGCTGGCACTGCCACCGGCCTGCGCGCGGCCCACGAACAGGATCAGCACGGCAGCGGCGAGGAACGACAGATAAAGACGGGTCAAGGTCATGGCGGCGAATCCGGGGCTGGCAGTCGGCGGGAGACCGTCGCAGACGCTGCCCGTACGGCAACTGAACAAACCCTAATCGACGCGCCGTGTCTCGCCTTCGTCGGCCAGCGAAAACGGCGAGAACGACGTGCCGGTGTCGTAGGTGTCCACGCCTTCCGCGCGCTTCAGGCCGTTGACCACGGCGTAGGTCAGCGGCGTGAACAGCACTTCCACGCCGATCTTGAACAGCACGTTGAAGGTCATCAATGCGGCGAGCGTGGCGTTGTCGAGAATGCCGTAGAAGGCCACCGGGTAGAACAGCAGGCTGTCGATCGACTGGCCGCAGATGGTCGAGCCGATGGTGCGCATCCACAGATGCCGGCCCTGGGTTGCCACCTTCATCCGGGCCATCACATAGGAATTGACGAAATCACCGACCCAGAAGGCCAGCATGCTGGCCACGACGATGCGCCAGGTATTGCCGAACACGGTTTCCAGCGCCGGTTGCAGCACCTTGTTGTATTCGGAGGTCGGGCTGGCTGGCATGGCCAGGATGATGCTGCTCATGGCGGTGGCGAAGACCATCGCCGCGAAGCCGGCCCAGATCGCACGGCGCGCGCGGGCGTAGCCGTACACCTCGGTCATCACGTCGCCGAAGATGTAGCTGATCGGGAAAAACAGGTTGCCGGCACCGAACGTGACGATGCCCAGGATCGGCAAGCTGACCACGCAGGCCTTTGCCGGGCCGATCAGGTTGGAGCACAGCAGCACCGCGACGGTGCCGGCCATCAGGAAATCGTAGTAACGGAAGTTGCGCAACGCCTGAATTCCTGCCGGCCCGCCGCCGAATGCGGCAAAACCAGCTTAACCGCAGCCGCCCGGGCGTGGGGATCGGCTGCGTGCGCGAATCAGCTGACCGGCAGCGCGTGCTGATGCACGACCATCGCCAGATAGCGCGGATCGTCCGGCGTGGTTTCGCGCGGCAGATCGTCGTCGATGTGAAGCCAGGGAATCGCGCTTTCGATGCCGTAATGGCGTTCCGGCGTGACCATTTCCGGATGATCGAGGCTGCCGATGGTCAGGTAGGTGAACATCGACTCGTGATAGCCGAACGTCAGCGGCGTGCCGCACTCGTTGCAGAAACCGCGCGTGGCCAGTGACGAAGAATTGAACAGCCGGGGCATGCCGCGCACCCAGCTCAGCTTGTCGCGCGGTGCGCCGGCAATCAGCGCGAAGGCGTTGCCGACGGCGCGCTGGCACATGCGGCAATGGCAGTAATGCACCATTTCCAGCGGTGCCCGAACTTCATAGCGCACGGCCCCACATTGGCAGCCGCCGGTGAATTTCAAATCAAGCGGATTGTTCATGCTGGTGTAACCCTAAGTCGGAAGGACGTGTACAACTGTTTTAGTGATGGTTTGACCCGATTAAGTCGCAAACGCCATCCCGATGCATTGATATCGGCTAGCTACCCGTCATTTTTATGACATGAATCCCGGGGTTTTTTATCCCGAAGCCTTTGATTCGAGGTCGACATGACATTTCATCGACAAACATGACATCAATCGGCCTCGCCGGAACCCGCCGCTGCCTCGAAATCCAGCCCCAGTTGCGGTAGCGCAGGCCGAGCCTTGCGCGGCCGCGCCGTTGGCGGCAAGCCGGCCTTGCGGCTGCCATGCCGCTCCTGAATGACGTCGGCCGCGCGCTCGAATTCCTGGCCGTTGCGCACCGCCCAGATGCGCTCGCGGGCAATGCGCGCCGCTTCGATCGGATCGACCACCGGCAGCGGATAGTCCCGGCCGATCACGACAAGGGCGTCGCGCTGCGCGGCGGCGTCCATCCGCCACGGCGTATGGATCAGCGCTGTAGGCACCCGCGCCAGTTCCGGCAGCCAGCGGCGGATGAAGATGCCGTCCGGGTCCTGATCCAGCCCCTGCTTGACCGGGTTGTAGATGCGGATGGTGTTGATGCCCGTCACCCCGCTCTGCATCTGCATCTGCGGGTAGTGGATGCCCGGCTCGTAGTCGGTGAACAGCCGGGCCAGATGCAGCGCCGGTCGCGGCCAGTGCAGCCACAGCTGATAGCTCGATACCGCGCACAACATCGCCCGCATCCGGAAGTTGAGCCAGCCGGTGGCAATCAAACTCCGCATGCAGGCATCGACGAACGGCAGGCCGGTGCGGCCGTCGCACCAGGCAGCGAATTTCGCTTCGTCGAACTCAGCCTCGCGCAGGCCGTCGCAAGCGCGATGGGTGTTGGCGAATTCCAGCTGCGGCTCGGTTTCGAGCTTCTGGATGAAGTGGCAATGCCAGTGCAGGCGGCCGATGAAAGCGCGCAGCGCGCGTTTCCAGGTGCTGCGCTCGTCCGGCGGCAGGCGCTCTAGGTTCTGCAACTGCCGGGCTGCCGCCTGCGCGGTTTCCCGCAGCGACAGCGTGCCGAACGCCAAATGCGGCGACAGCCGCGAACAGGATTCCACCGCCGTCAGCGGACTCGACAGCTCGCGGTGGTAATGGCTGCCGCGCTCGTTCAGGAAGCTGTGCAGGGTTGCCAGGGCGTCGCTTCGGCCACCGCGCTGGCGACCGGGGCAGTCGTCCGCTGCCAGCCACGGAAGCTGCTTAGGAGCCATCGGACCGGGGTCGACTTCGAGCGGCGGCAGTTGCAGCGGTGCGGCGACCACATCCGCCGACATCCGCTGATCCCAGCGCCGCGCCCAGCCGTCGCGGGTCCGCATGCGCCGGATCACGCCGTTCTGGGCGATTTCCGTCCAGGCGATGCGGTGGCTTCGCGCCCAGTCGCCGACCGCGACATCGCGCCCGAACGACCAGCCGTTGCCGGTTTCCTCATGGCTCCACAGCGCGAACGCGCCGCGTTTGGCGCGCAGCGCCTCGAACACCGCCACCGCTTCGCCCCGGCGGATCACCAGCGGCTGGCCAATGTCCGCCAGCGCTTCGCGCAGTTCGATCAGGCTTTCGCGGATGAACGCCCAATGCCGCCCCGAAGCATCCGGCTGCTGCCACATCGACGGCTCGACGATGAAGATCGGCAGCACCGGCCCGGCCGCAGCGGCCTGCGCCAGCGGGGCGTGATCGTGGATGCGCAGATCGCGCTTGAACCAGACAACCTGAAGCATCACGAAAATCATCCGTAGGGTGGGCAAGCTTCACCTGCCCACCGATTCGCCGAAGTTTGACGACCGCGCACCGCGTGGGCGGATACAGCCTGCCCACCCTACGGACGAGCGGCCGAATTGTCTTCACGCGCCGCCGATGTGACCATCGCCGAAGCCGACCCACACGGAGTGCGCGATGCCGCTGTCATGGAACGAGATCAAGGACCGGGCGCTGAAGTTTTCGCGCGAGTTCGCCGACGATGCGCGCGAGAACGCCGAAGATCGCAGCTTCTGGGACGGTTTCTTCGAGGTTTTCGGCGTCAGTCGGCGGCGGCTTGCCAGCTTTCAGGAACCGGTCAAGAAGCTCGGCGGCGCGCAGGGCTTCATCGACCTGTTCTGGAAGGGCGAGCTGATCGTCGAACACAAGTCGCGCGGCAAGAGTCTGGACAAGGCTTACAGCCAGGCGCTCGACTACTTCGCCGGCCTGAAGGAACGCGACCTGCCGAAGCGCGTGCTGGTCAGCGATTTCGAGCGCGTCCGCCTGTACGAACTGGAAAGCGGCGAAACCCACGAATTCGCGCTGGCGGACTTTCACAAGCATGTCGGCCTGTTCGGCTTCATCGCCGGCTACGCCACCCAGAAACTCAGCCCCGAAGACCCGGTCAACCGCCGCGCCGCCGAACGCATGGGCCGCCTGCACGATGCCCTGAAAGCCGGCGGCTACGAAGGCCATGCGCTGGAAGTGCTGCTGGTGCGCCTGCTGTTCTGCCTGTTTGCCGAAGACACCGGCATTTTCCAGCCGCGCAAGGCGTTCCAGGATTGGGTCGAAACGCGCACGCATGAAGACGGCAGCGATCTCGGCCCGCTGCTTGCGCGCCTGTTCCAGGTGCTGAACACCCCGAAGGACAAGCGCGGCAAGACGCTGGACGAACAACTGGCGGCCTTCGAGTACATCAACGGCCGCCTGTTCGAGGAAGCGCTGCCGATCGCCGATTTCAACCGCGACATGCGCGAAGCCCTGCTCGACGCCTGCGCGCTCGACTGGAGCCAGATCAGCCCGGCGATCTTCGGGGCGCTGTTCCAGTCGATCATGGACAGCAAGGCGCGGCGCAATCTGGGCGCTCACTACACCAGCGAACGCAACATCGAAAAGCTGATCCGGCCGCTGTTTCTCGATGAACTGCGCGCCGAGTTCGAGCGCGTCAAGGGCAATCGCAACAAGCTGTTCGAGTTCCACAAGAAGCTGCGCAGCCTCACGTTCTTCGATCCCGCCTGCGGCTGCGGAAACTTTCTGGTGGTGGCCTATCGCGAACTGCGCCTGCTGGAACTGGACGTGCTGCGCGCCTCGCGCAGCACCAGCGGCCAGCGCGACATCGACGCCCACAGCCTCACCCAACTGGATGTCGACCAGTTCCACGGCATCGAAATCGAGGAATTCCCGGCCCTGATCGCCCAGGTGGCGCTCTGGCTGACCGACCACCAGATGAACCTGAAAGTCAGCGAGGAATTCGGCCTCTACTTCGCCCGCATCCCCCTGAAATCGACCCCGCACATCGTTCACGGCAACGCCCTGCGGCTGGACTGGAACACCGTGTTGCCGGCCGAGCGGTGCAGCTATTTGATGGGTAATCCGCCGTTTCGTGGCAAATCTCTCCAAACCGACGGCCAAAAAGCAGACTTCGCGCTGGCGATGCACGGCGTCGACGGCAGCGGCGTGCTCGATTTCGTCGCCGCCTGGTACGTCAAGGCCGCGCGCTACCTCAAAAACCGTCATGCCGGCGCAGGCCGGCATCCAGACCCGCTGGCAGACACGAAGGCGACTCTGGATTCCGGCTTTCGCCGGAATGACGCTGAAGGGATGCGGGTGGCTTTCGTGTCCACCAACAGCATCTGTCAGGGCGAGCAGGTCGGCGTGCTCTGGGGCTGGATGCTGGCGCAGGGCGTGAGGATTCAGTTTGCGCATCGCACCTTCCAGTGGAGCAACGAGGCGGCTGGCATCGCGGCTGTGCACTGTGTCGTGATTGGCTTCGGCTGCGAAGATCGCGACGGAAAGTTGATTTATGACTACCGCGATATCCGCGGTGAGCCGATGGCTATTCCGGCCAAGCAGATCAATCCTTACTTGGTAGATGCGCCGATTGTTCTGCTTGCAAAGCGACGTCAGCCGCTATGCGAAGCCAAGCCCATGCTCTACGGCAGCAAACCAGCAGACGGCGGATTCCTGATCTTCGACGACGCAGAGAAAGATGCTTTCGTTGCTGCCGAACCTGATTCACTCAGATTATTCAGACGCTTTCTTGGCTCCGAGGAACTGATAAATGGCAATGCTCGCTGGTGCCTTTGGCTGTCAGGCGTAGCACCCGATGTCATTCGATCATTACCGCGAGTTCTCGCGACACTTGATGCGGTTCGTCAGTTCAGAAAAGCAAGCACAAAGGAAAGTACGCGAGGCGCTGCCGCCAGCCCGGGAATTTTCGCGGAGTTGAGACAGCCAACTGTTCGCTATCTGGCGGTACCCGAGGTCTCGTCAGAGAGAAGAATCTATCTTCCAGTTGGCTTCATGCCGAGCGATGTGATCGCCAGTAACTTGCTCTACACGATCGCCGACGCCTCGGCGTTTTCCTTCGGTATCGTTGCCTCCGCTATGCACATGGCCTGGGTCCGTACCGTCTGCGGCCGCCTGAAAAGCGACTTCCGCTACTCCGCCGGCATCGTCTACAACAACTTCCCCTGGCCCATCGACGCCAGCGAGGCCCAGCGCACCGCCATCGAAAAAGCCGCGCAGACCGTGCTCGATGCCCGTGCAGCACACCCCGGCAGCACGCTGGCCGATCTTTACGATCCGCTGACCATGCCGGTGAATCTGCTGAAAGCCCATCAGGCGCTCGATCGCGTGGTCGACGCCGCTTACGGCAAGCGCGCGTTCAGCGGCGATGCCGAGCGCGTCGCCTTCCTGTTCGAGCAGTACCAGAAGCTCACCAGCAGCCTGCTGCCGGTGGAGCCGGCGAAACGTCGGAGGCTTGCGGCGGGCAAGCCGGCGGTTTGAAGGGCGGTCGCGATATCGGGTGATGCCTCGTTTCCAAGCCAAAAGCTCGGGGGCACAAAGGCAGAAAGAGAAGCAACAGCAAGGGCACAAAGGACAAGCCATCTCTGTGCCCTTGCTTTTCACCTTTGTGCCTTTGTGCTCTGGGTTTTTTTGGGAGCGCATCACTTTGAAATTACACGGAGTCGGTTTCGCACGAAGTACACGAAGGCCACCAAGAAAGACGTCGAGTTGACGGTATTGATTTGATTTTCTTCGTGTTCTTTGTGTACTTCGTGAGAAATATCGTGACCATATTTCAAACTGAGCCACGCCCCTTTTTGTTTCCATCTCCGAACTTCGGCACTGCCCTTTCGCGCTGTTCCGCGTCCTTTCTTCTACCGCTGTGCCTCCGCGCTCGATCGTTTTCGATTTGAACGAACGCATGAATCCGTCATTCCCGCGCAGGCGGGAATCCAGTTCACCGGCTTCCCGCGTGGCGCTGGCGTCAAAACTGGATCCCCGCCTGCGCGGGGATGACGAATATGGGGCGGTGTTTGAACGAAAGGTGCAGCAAGTTTTCTCGCCACCGATCGGCGAGTCGATTCAAACTGGCGCACTGCCCACTTTCCGGAAGCCGCCGATGCCCTCCTTCCTGCGCCGTGCCCGCCTTGTCGTGAGCTTGCTGCTGATCGCCTCCGCGCCCAGCAAGGCGCAGATCGCGTTCTTCACACCGCCATCGAGCGCAACCCAGGTACCGGAGCGGGTCAAGCATCTGCTTGATTTGCATGCAGAATTGCGTGCACCGGGCTGGAAGCCGGATGTCGCGTTCACGGTGCGCGATCGTGATTTCGAGCTGCCGTCCTCGGTGCGCAAGGCCTGCGTCGCGGGCCGGGCGCTGACCGTCGAGATCCAGTTCTATCTGCTCGATCAGGGCCGGCCGGACGTCTATCGTGGCCCGTCGATCGGCTGCTTTCCGCAGGGTGACGGCCTGCTGATCCATGCCAGCGAGAACTCGGCCGAAAAGCCGACGCGGCGCTACTGGGTGGGCAGCGTGCGCACGCTGGCCGAAGTCGCCCGCTACGAACCCCGGGACAAGCACAGCCAGCAGTTCGACCGGATGGTCAGGAATGTGCTGATCCCGATCGAGCAGGGGCTGGGTCTGGATGTTTACGACGGCGGCGGCAGGGTGCTGCTGGCGCGGGTGGCGGAAGGCAATCCGTCCGCGCGGCTTGATCATTTCAAGGGCGGCGGCTGGTTTGCCAACACCATCCGCACGCTGGTTCCCGCCGGCACCGTGTACTGGGACCCGGACTATCAGCCGGCCGCCTTCCATTTCAGCGATGCCGCGCTGGCGCGCGAAGCGGTGTCGGACGCCATGTGGCGCGCGGCCTCCTGGCTGCCGCCCGCACGGCGCGAAGTGCTGCTGTGGAAGGACGGCCGCAGCTTCGTCGGCAGCTTCGATTCCAGTTCGCAACACGGCACCGGCGATTTCTACTTCCCGGATGGTCTGGTGGTGCGCGGCAGCATCAATACCGAACTCGGCAAGTCCGACTACACGGCACCGCCGGAGCTGCGCCTGATGAAGCCGGGGCTGCTCAGCACCCGGTGGGTGTACGAGGCAACGTCGGGAACGCCGCCGCCGGCCATTCTGGTCCACACGCGGATGGCGTCGCCGCTCGGGCCGCCGGGCACCTACGCGCGTCTGGGGCCGCCATCGAAGAAGAATCCGCTCAGCTTCCGCAACCCGGCCGAGCTGCTGGCCGGTCTGGCGGCGCAGGGCGTGGAACGGATCGACGGCTTCCTGCAGCCACCGCTGGCGCGTGACGATGCCCCCGCTCCGTCGCCTGGCATCGCGCCGTTTCCACTGGTACTGGAAACCGACGATCTGCCGCAGATCGCCGCTGCCCGTGACATCCACGAACGCCTGACCGTCGCCGGCTGGGCGCCCGCGCAGCGGGTTGAAGTCGAGGACGACGACAAGCTGCCGAAGGCGATCCGTCCCTGCAGCGGCACGGCCGGCCTGGTGCAGGCGGTCTGGCAGATGCCGGCCCGCAGCGGCCTGCGCGAAGTGCGTATCGCCGATGGGGCCTGCGTCAACGGCCGCACGCGCGGCCTGCTGATCCGGGCCACCGGCCAGGTCTGGGCCGGCGATCTGGCGGTGGAGGCGGCCAGCGGCAATCCGGTGGCGGTCGGCAAGGGAGTGGAATACGACCCGCTGAGCGGCAACTTCCTGGTCATCGACACCGACAACCCCGGCGGTGCCTGGCGCGCGTTTGGTGACCGCAACGGCGAAATGATCATGACCCTGGAAGCGCGCGGCCTGTTCATCACCCGCGAGCTGCGCGACGCCCGCCTGCTGTACACCAAGATGTTGTCCGATGGCCCGGTGGTGAGCCGGCTGGTGATCCCGGAAATCGGCTACTTCGACGGCATGTCGGACCGCGCCAACGGCTTCATCTTCGGCGGCAGCGATGCCACCCAGGTGGCGATCCAGCCCTATGGCGCGGGCCCGGGCATGAATCTGGAGCTGAAGGGGCCGCAATTTGCGACCTTCCATGCCATCGACGGCTCGCACAGCGTCACTGGTTTCATGAACCGCAGCGGCGATCCGTTCGACGAGATGCTGCCGATCGGCTTTGCGATGCCGGGCGAGCACGATCTTGCGCTGCGCAAGGGCAAGGACGGTGGCTGGCAGTACCGCCAGCCGGTCGATGCGCTGCGGCTGATGATGATCCCCACCAAAGAAGCGCCGGTGCGCATCGAAACCCATGTCGACACGGCACTCGGTCCCCCGGGCCGCTATTACGCATCCAGCTATCTGTTCGCACCCGGCAGCCTGCCGCCGAAGTCGGCAGTGACGCCGGAGCCGGACACGCTGGCCCGGATCGCCGATCCGTCCAGCTACCGGCAAGGCAAGGTGACGCAGCAGCAGCTCGACGCCATCTTCGAGCGCCTGGGCAACCCGCAGGCCGATGCCTACTGGGGGCGGGTGTTCGCCGCCAACGAGGCCTACAACCGAAAGGAGGCGGCCTCGTACGGCGCGGAAGTCCAGAAGGAAGTGGCCTACGAACAGCAGCGCCGCCGCGAACAGGCCCAGCGCGATGCCTCGCTGGCGCGGGCGATCAATGGCGCCTTCGCTGACCTCAACCGTTCGGTGGAAAGCAGCAGTCGGCAATTGCAGCAGTCGCAGATCGACAGCTACGCGCGGCAGAACGGCAGCTACGCACCCCGGGTGATGACGCCGGAGCAGCGCGCCCTGTTTGCTCGCAACAGCGCTCGGGCCAGCGCGCAGTTCAAGGCTCGCAAGCCGGCGAGCGGCGGCGCGGGCAGCCCGCGCCCCGCCGCTGTCGAATCCGCGAAGCAGGCGGAAGCGGAGGCCGAGCAGAAAGCGTCGGAAGCCGCCGACAAGGCCGCTGCGGCTGAAGGCGAGGATGCGGCTGTCCTGCAAGCGGAAGCAGATGCCCTGAAGCGCGACGCCGAACGTCTGGAAAGCGAGCGCAAGGCCGAAGAAACCCGCGCGGCCGAAGCCGAAGCCGAGGCGCAGCGGCAGGAACTGGCGCAGGCCCAGAAGCGCGAGGAGGACGAGCGTCGCGAAGCGGAAGACAAGCGCCGCGCCGACGAAAAGCGCGAAGCGGAGGAGAAAAAGCGCCAGCGCGAACAGGAAATCGCCCGCAGCTATCTGCCGGTGCCGGAAGCGGTATCGGTCTGTGTACGGCTGGATCGTCCCGAACACTTCCGTTGCCACAGCCCGCTGGCCCCGGAAGGTACAGCGGTACACCCGCAACAGACCTCGGGCTGGCGCACGCCGCAGGAATGGAACGACTATCTCGGCTGCAAAGGCGCTTCGTCACGATCACTGACCGATGGCGGCGTCTATTGGCCTTGCGGCTACGGCGTGTCCGGCATCACCCGCCGCGATGCCGCCGAAAGCGCCGGGGTGCTGATCCAGCGCCGCACGTTTTACTGCCGCGAGGAAGAGAACTACTGCCGGCGGCTGAGCCGACCGGCGTCCTGAGCCGCCGGGAAGGGCGGGCGGAAGATCGGCTTGTCGGAAACAGCGTGCGTTCGGTCACAGGGCAGCGGCGGGTTTCGTCCTCCGCCGCTTGCCAAGCAGCCGGTATCTGTCGCGATCATGAGGCGCGACTCAGGATCAGGCAGCACATCGACGGGCGAGGCTCATGGCGGAATCCGGCGCAGCATCGAAACCCTGGAGCAATGGCACGCGCAGCGCTGCGCTGATCGCGGCGATGCTGCCGATTGCGGCCGGCATCTTTCAGGAAGCGCAGGAAGCCCGTAGTCGCCGCGCCGATCATCAGCGCCAGCAACAGGCGCTTCGCGAGCAGACGCAGCAGGAAGCGGAGCGGGCCGATCGCGACGCGGCGAGCGTGCTGCTGTCGTCGCTCGTCGATCTGCCTTCGGGTCAGCCGGACAACGATGGCGAGGTTCAGACCGTCTCCGAGGCGTTCTGCACGCGCCTGCAATTCGCTGCCGCGCAGCTCGCCGACCAGAAACGGACGCCGCAGACGCATGCGGTGATGATTTCGGCGCTGAAGCTCGTCAATCGCAGCGGTGTGCGGAAAGTCTGCGGGTGTTCCGATCCTGGCGAGGCGCGGACGATCTGGTTTGGCGCGCTGAAGGAAAACGTCGAGCGCAAGGCTGACGCAGATGCATCGACGAATCTGGTTCAGGAAGTGCGATCGGTGGAATCCGAGTGCATGGCGCTCGACCCGCCGCCCCCACCGCCC